>CAWADY010000010.1:0-1352161 GCA_963781135.1 uncultured Actinomycetota bacterium
AACCCGCCCGCTCTCACTGCCTCCCCCAACCGCTTCTCTGCGGGTCGAGCGGCCTCGGTGCCATAGTTATCCGACATTGGGTCATCCTTTCCGGAGCTGCAGCTTGGATCCGCCGGCCCTGGGGTGCGACTGCGCACGGTCCCAGCGGTCGCGAAGACGATCAGCAGCTGGGGCAGCGTCTTTCGTCATGCGGTGGCCACGATGCCCGCCGCACTTGCCTGCCTCGATCATCTGGCCCGGACACCTAGACAGACGCTTCTGACGGGTTGAGTTGGGCGGCCGTGCCTAGAACGGCCATTGTCTATGAGAAGCGGCTTGTTGACTGCCCAACTCTCCGCCAACGGCTCAGCCATCACGATCCGTTGAGCGATCAGGCCTGCCGGCCACCACCTCAGCGAAGGTGAACGGACTGCGATCGCGCTGCTGCTTCACTTCCTCGCGAGCATAGCGCGCTACCCTCGCCGCAGGTCAGCGGGCGTTGTCCGTGACGAGCAGGTTACTAGGCGGACGCACCGACGGCCGTGCCGTCGTGAACCTTGGCCATCTCGCCGTCGGTCTTTCGCTCTACCAACAGCCGGAACCACCGATCATCCGGCATTTCATCAGGCCCGGTTGTGCCGAACCGTGCGTGGCATGCCACCGTCGCGCCAAGGTACCCGAGCCTGATGAGACTAGCGGCCACTTCGGTGCCGACCGGCGAAAGGGTAGTTCGAACGCGGGACGCGATTCGGACGGTGTCAGACCAGTATTTGAGGGTGCTCGGTTCGACGAGGAGCGGCCGCATCTCGTCGATCTGTCGATCGATTTCGGCATTGGTTCCGCGCAGGTGCTCGATAAGTTGAACGGGCTCCTCCGCGATATCTATGACCACAGCACGTCCCTCTGACGACGACCGGATCGTCTCGATGCGCGGCACCACGGTGTTCTCATACAGTACGGTCAACATGCGCTTGAGCGCTGGGACGATGCGGGCGGGCGCCCAAGCGGCGAACCGACGGACCGCCGGGGCGCAGACGCGTTCACGATGAAGAGGAAATCTCGACGTCCGGCGGGGATTGAGCGTCGAACAGCATCGTCGGTAGGTCCGCCGTGTCCTGAAACCAGTCAGTGCCAAGGTTGTTGTAAATACCACCGTCCGAGAGCAGCAGCCTGGCCGGCCGGTCGATCGCTTGCTCGGTCCCACCGCTCAGGCCTATCTCGCTCAACCTTAGTGGCATGGGTGGGAAGACGAACGGGAACGCGGCTGACGCGTAAATCGCATCGGTGAGCGCGAGCGAGGGGTCCCGGGTCGCGCCGAACGCCTCCGAGAAGAGCGCGTTGCGGGACATGTAGAACGGCAGGCCGGAAAGGAGTTCTGTCGCGCAGAGCACATGCTGAACGCCCGCGAATCGGGCAGTTCGCGTAAGCGCCGGCGCTGGTGTCTGGTGACCGCCCTATTCGTTGGATCGGAGGAACCCTCCGCCGCGGCACGCGCGAGCAGCCTGGCGTAAGCAAACTTCTGGGCACCCTGCCGTCCGAACCAGATGAAGCCGACGAAGAACAGTGCCATCGGCAGGACGTAGAGGAGCGTGAGTCGCCAGAACACGTCCCGACCCAGAACGCCTCGACATTCAACGATCCGATCATGACCCAATAGACCACGCCGTTGTAGATATTCATGAGGACCGGGAACATGAAGAGGCAGAGCACTGCTAGGACGAAGCGACGGAGCCCAGGCAAGAAAAATGCCCCGGACTTCGAGAGCGTGTGTGGGCGAGCCGTCCGGCAAGCGGGTTAATCTCCGGGGAAGCCGTGCCGAACGATCCGTATGCGGCAAGCACGCCATTCACGATCGAGCCACCCGAGACTGACGTGATCGCCCGGACTTGCCGGTTCAAGCCGGAACGGACCAGATACAGCACCACGCCGAGCGCGAAGAGCGCGGCACGCACGCCGCCGCCGGAGAGAGAGAGGCCTATCGCGGGGCGGTTCTCCGAGTTCACAACATCAACGCCAGATGACTCCGTTGTCATGACCGGAGCATACCGCTACCATTACCGTCCGCCCCGCACCAGCTGCAGGAGCACAGAACTTGGCGCTGGTGCAGGCAACCTTGGGTGCTCTGCTCGCGGTGTACGCAGCGATGCTGGGTTTCGTGTGCTCGACTACCACCCACACTCTGCTTTCTAGTTTGTTCCCGCGAAGCTGCCGTCAGGATAAGCATCGCTGTGAGTCGGGAGGACTACTCCCAGTCGGAGCGCGTACGGTCGAGGACCGCGCAGCGAGCGGGCACGACCACCCGCACCGCTCGGAACGCTTGCGGCAGGTTGAGCTCAGTGGCACAGTTACCGCACAAGTAAGGGGGCACCCGCATGAGCGATACGGCTAGCAAATGGCAGGATCATGGCTGGACGATTGGCGGCGCAGCTGGGGGACTCGCTCTCGCGCTGACTATTGGACAACTGTTCTGGATATGCCCGATGCTGGGCTCGCAACCGATCTTTAACGTCGGGCAGCCGGCCGAGCTGTGTTATCCCGCTTTGATGCCGGCCCTGTCGACGCCACAGGCTTCGGTGGTACTGGCGGTATCGGGAGTTTCGATCGGACTTGCCGCGGGCGCCATGTACGACAAGGTCCGCAAAAATCGCGCCGGTTGACCGATCGCGTATCAAGTCAACTCGATCGCGTCCTCGATTCATCACCGAGCTGCTGCTGTTAGGCGCCAAGCAGTAGTTGTCGGTCCATCGGCGCGCGCATCCGGATCGGCACGAAGCGGTGATTCACACGGGAGCGGTGCGGCTCACGCGCTCGGTCCGCAACCTCGATGCTGTGCGCGACCAACGGGTCACTCGGCCACGCCGACGACGGGTCGAAATGCGCGCCGGCGACTCCGATTCGGTGAACATGCCCGCAAAGGGATCCTGACAGCGCATCACGGCGGGAGTATTCAACGGTGGGTACGCGAAGGCGGCGGCTTCGTGGCCTCGGGTCGTTCCGTCATCACTCTCGACATCTGACTACATGAGCTGCCGAGGCGGCGAGTTGGGACGGTCAGGGCATCGACTGCTGTGCGGTGCGTATTGCGGCGCGATGCGCCATGATCTCGGGTGGGGGCGGACGGAACGAGGCTGCAGCGCAGTTCTTCTCGTATCCGGGGAGCGCGGCGTCGTTACGCCGCTGCTCGTAGTCACGCAGGGCGGCGTCCAGCGAGGTTCGACCCGCGAAGCCAGCATCGATGGCATCAGCGAGGGTTGGGCGTCGCGGAAGGCGTCGCTGATTCCCTGCGCAAGGATGGGGTCTTTGTGGAATCCGGCGTCGCCGACGAGCGCCCAGCCCGGTCCGCAGGGTGTGCGGAAGAAGTTGTCCAGGTCCGCGGTGCCGGACCACCGCTCCGCTCGGCTGCCCCCGCGAACACGCCGCGCCAGCTCGGGCACGTCATCCAGCGCGTGATAGAAGCTCCCCTCGATGTCGGAGCGGAAGGCGGGGAACCCGGCGACCGGTCCCTGAATCGCGACGCAGGTAAGGCCGTCGTTAGTGGGGAAGCTGATGTATGCGCGCTCGGGCCGTAGCCAGACCTCGGCGCCGGGCATCGGCACCCCGAGAAGTAGGAGTAGTAGCTATACGTGAGCGCCGGATGCTCGTTGTATCGAGCCGCCTCCACCAGCTTGGCCACGATCGAGTGGGCGCCATCCGCGCCGATGACGATGCGAGCGAACTCGTCGACCATCGGCCCCCCGCTCGTTCGCCCGCGGATGCCGACGACACGATCTTCATCCCAGAGCAGATCATGGACGGTGAACCGCTCTCTCAGCGTCGCGCCGGCAGCAACGGCAGCATCAGCAAGGATCTTGTCCAACACGATCCGACGCGGCGCGAACGTCGCGTCAACACCCTCGCCTTGCTCGACGGGCTCGCACAGCGGGAAATCCCCGAGGTCGGTGGTGAAGGTGCGGATCGGGGGGCAGTTCGATGAGATCACGGTCTGGCAGCAGACCCCAGCGATGCAATTGCACGACCCCGGAGTGCTGAATGTAATGATTGCGGATCGAGTCGTTGGGGAACGCGACCCGCTCCAGCAACAGAACGCGATAGCCCTGCCGGGCGAGCAACATCGCCGTTGGTGATCCAGCGCACCGTGCGCCGACGACGATGGCGTCGTACATGCCCTGCTCCTCGCGATCGTCAAACGCCTATGCGAGCCGGATGCGCCAATGATCCCGCATCGCTCAGTCGCGCACCACCCACAACCCGACGATCCGCCGCCGCTATGTCCGTCGCCACCCGCGTCGCACTGGGGGATCGCAATCGCACGTTCTCAACAGGCCCCGCCGACTCCGGCGCCCGGTGCTGACGTCACCGCGACAGGCTGTCGCGTGGCGCACACACGCCAGCAGTACAAGACTGGCCTATGAGTAGTCACACGCGCTCGACGCGGATTCTCGCTGGGGGCTCCGGCTCTGCATCGAACGTGCAAGGGAGGTCATGGTGCACGACAAGACACCACTCGGCATCGCGCTTTCGGGCGGTGGCCTACGAGCATCTCTGTACGCGTTCGGCGCACTCCTTTATCTCACCGACGTCGAGTGAATCGGAACGTCAAGACGATCTCGTCAGTGTCCGGGGGATCTTTGACCAACGCTTGGGTAGCTCAGGCATGCTCCTACGCGCAGGTTTCGCCGGAAAAAATTCGACGAAATCGTCGGGGAGTTCTGCACAAAGGTTCACCGCGGGCTGGTACTTCCGCTACTTGCTGTAGCGACGGTCGTTGTGCCTCTCCTTGCGGTCGCCGTTGTGGTGCTTTGGGGAGGCGTGCGTAGTTGGTACCTGTTGCCCGTCGCGATCCTGCTCGCCGCCGCCGCCATCCTTCTCAGGGGCACGTTCATCGCCCTATGGTTTCGTCACAGCCTCTTTCGGCGAGCTGGACTTGGCCCAGCACGACTCGAGCACATTCGGGGTTCGGTCGAGCATGCCTTCTGCGCGACAGACCTCAACGCTGGGGCACCACTTTGCCTCTGACCGCAGGAAACGGAACGGTGTTCTCTGGTGTCTGGGGCTGGGGGGCCGCGAACCGAATGTACCTTGCCGACGCGGTAAGAGCTTCGGCCGCCTTCCCCGGCGGAATCCCGCCAAACGCTTCAGCCTCCCGAGCATGACGCACCCCGCGTCCGGGTGAAAAGAAGCGAACGCGGTCTTCGAGTGGCGAGGCAAACCGCCGACTCTGTTCTTGGGCGACGGAGGAACTGGAACACTCTTGACCTGATTACTTCACAGACCCGTCCCTGTTCCTGGTGAAATCCGGATCGCCGGTTACAACTTCCTAGGCTCGCACGCGGCGCTACTCGTCATCGATGCCGGGCGCACGGTCTGGAGACGCCGACTGTGGTACCTCGGCATCCCGGGAATCGCAGAGGTGGCCGCCGCCTTCACCGTGGCGCGAGTCCAATACGGCAGCACCCTTGCGCCCCAGTCGAAGGGCTGCGCCTTGCGACATCCATCCGACTGGCCGGTCACAGATATTCCGCGACTACCACTCCGACCGTCGCGCCGATTCGTATGGAAGAGGGCAGCTGGAGGGGAGCTGGTAATCCTGCCCCGTAGTCGACAACCCGACGAGCCTGGAGGCAGTTGTCGACCCCGCCCGCGTGGGCGACGTAGGCGCCCGCGCCCTAGAGGCCAAGGACGACTTCGCCACGGGCTACCCGGCCTACTACATGCTTCAGGGTGGGACGCCCGTAGCTGGAGTCGTCGGCGATTCAGTCCGTGCACGGAAGCGACTAGGCCGCAAACCATGGAACATCTCACTCAGCCAGCTCCACCTCGTCAATGGCCGAGTCCCCACAACCCTGTTTCGGCTTGCGCCGCGCACCATATTCATACTCCTCCTGCAGGGCTATCTCGACACCCGCGACGTCGTCTACGCGTACTTCGGCGTCGATCCGCTGACCCCTGATCTCGAGCGGATCGCGAAACTGTCCGGCTGCCGCATCGACATCGAGGAACCCAAAGGGAAGTCGACGGTAGCCGTTGTCACCGGCACCCACGCCTCCGCAGCGTCACCCGGTTGCGACAGAGGGCGATCGCAACATCTGCCCGCTGAGCGCCCACGCTGGAGAACTCGCCCTCCACGAACCCGGGGCGATTCAACTGGCGCCCGGGAACGAGGCCATCGGGTTCAGCTGACGACATGAGTCCCAGAGAGCCGACCAATGCACGCGGTCGTCCCCCCTTACGCGCACCGCCCGCTTACGGGTTCTCGATGACACGAAGGAATCGAGACAGAGTCAGCCGAGGCGTGTTGGTTCCTATAGCCCCGCGAATGCTGGATGATCGTTCCAGGCTGCTCCCAACTTGAGGGGGATTCATTGAGGAACCTTGCTCTCTTCATCGACGGTACGTGGAACATGCCTGAGAACAATACGAACGTGTGGCGCCTCAAAATCCTCACGTCCACCCGACCCGCCGAAGCAGACCAAGCCGTGTTCTACCACTTGGGCATCGGTACGGGACGAACTGACCAGCTGATCGGCGCCTTCGGGAAAGGCATCAATCGAAACATTCGCGCATGCTATTCGTGGCTGGTCGAGAACTTCGAAGACGGTGACCGAATCTATCTCTTCGGCTTCAGCCGTGGGGCGTTCATTGCACGTTCGTTGGTCGGGTTCCTGGAACGTTGCCGGCCTCCTCCTGCCGGGCTGTCCGATTTCAGTTGAGGCGGCATTTGAACGTTATCGCGGCACGGATGAGCATGGCGGTGTCGCTTCGCCATCTAGTCCACCCGACGACTGGCCCATCCACCGCGACGAAGACTTGCGCCGGCACTCAAGGGCCATCTCGGTTCACTTCCTCGGGCTTTGGGACACGGTCAGGTACAACGACGTGCCTGTCGGCAACCTCAGAGGATTCAGCCGAAGCCAGAACGCGTTTCACGTGGTGAACCCCGGATCAAATGTGCAACACATATGCCATGCACTCGCGATTGACGAGAACCGCCGCGAGTATCGGCCCGACCAGATCCTGTTTGCCGGCGACCGATCCGACTCTCGCGCGCCACAGGTTGATCAGCGGTGGTTCGTTGGTGCTCACTCGAATGTAGGGGGAGGGTACAAAGAAGACACCCTCGCACTCCTCCCTTGCCCTGGATGCAGTCCCTGCGCCGCCGACGCGGGTCTTTATTTCAAGCACGACGTGCCACTGCGAGGCGACGAGCACCTTGGCGCGGTCGTGGACAGCTTCAGCAGCTTCCTCTCCGGCGGATATCGATTGTTGCGGGGGCGCAACCGATATTGGCGCGAGATCGGCGCGCTACCTATTTCGACGCGCGACCCCAAGTTCGGCATCGATGCGACCATCGACGAATCCGGTCTTTCGCCGCTGCCGTGACGACTCGACTTACCGGCCGCACAACTTGGTTCAGTGGGCGGCGGCACACTCGATCAACCTGGACACGTACGACCCCTCTCCCACGAGCTAGACCGATTGTGGTTACCGCCCCGGGTAGCGGCTGGGGCCTGTTCCAGCGAAAGGCCAATGTTGGTCCTTGCGCCCGCGGGCTCAGCCAGCCCGCCCGGTGACCACATCATGCCTGTAGCCGCATTCGCCGAGCCTGCAGACGCACGCATCGGTCCCAATCCGCGCATCGCGCGATTAGGGATGAGTCGCGCGCGCTTCGCCAGCCGAACGGCCTTCTGCTCGAAGACGTCCTCTTCAGTCGGCTCAATGGCGGTGTCGGCGGGCGCGGTCGTATCGGTCATTCGCGGGGGCTCCTCGGACGTCCCGTCAATCCTACCGGCGGGCGCCTTTGCGACCGCCGGCCGGGAGCGTCGAGACTCACGTCAGACGGTCTATGACCTCCGCGAGGGCGACCTCGTACTCGCGTGAGAACTGGTAGTCGGGATGGCTCGCGACGCCCCAGAGATAGCTGCGGGGATCGCTCTCGCTCGCTCCGATGTCGATGAGGTTCGCCGGCCCCGAGGCGGGATCGATGTCTCCGCGGGCAGGATCGGCGAGCGGACTCAAGTCGCTGTAGCTGTTCACCGGGAACCCGAGGTAATCGGTGCGGCGCCACAGGTTGACCCACGCAGGAGGCCCCTCGCCCTTCGACAGCAGGGTGACGAGGCTGGGAGCGAAACGCGGGTGGGAGGAGATCGCGGCGTCCGTCTGATCCGCCCTCACCTGCTTCTCCCACGGATCCCCCCGGAAGGGACGTGGGCCACGGGTCGGGACGACACCGAGCACATCGGCGCCGAGCACATCCGGAAGAAGCGCGAGAAGTACGCGCGAAGCTGCACCCCGTAGGTCACGAGGCCCACGCGGGCGTCCACGTCGCCCTTGACCTGCTTGTGGTTGTGCAGCGCGAACACCGCAGCGGTCGCGAGGACGGCGCCGAGGGAATGGGCCGAGAAGACGACCTTGCGGCGTGCGGCTTCGCCGGGGAGCGGTGCCGCCTCATCGATGTCGTGCTGATTGCCGACAAGCCAGTCGGCCGCGCGTGAGGTGAGCTCGGGCACGACGCGCTCCCCGTAGCAGGGGGGCGCGAATGGGTGTCCCGCCCGAGGGAGGAAGCACATGAGGTCCCAGAGCAGTCCGATCGGACGCTCCTTCTTCGACATCGCGTTGACCGCGACGAGCCCGACGATCGCGATCGCGATGCCGCCCATCACGGTGAGCGTGATCCGCGAGATCCAGGTGACGACCGGGGGCGTGAACCAGCGCGATACGCCCGCCTCCCCGAGTGCGATGTTGAGCACGACGACGGCGGTCACGAGGATCAGAGCCACGAGGGCGAGCACCCCGATGATCGGCTCGCCCCGATGGGCGAGTGCGGCGAAGCGCCGCGCGGTCGCGACCTGGCGCGATCTCTGGTCGCTCTCGAGGTCGAACGTGATCTTCGCGGGACGCTCGCCTGGGGGGTAGGCGTTGGAGGGGTAGGGCGGGTCGTCCCACGCGTCTTCACCACCACCCGCATCCTCAGCGGGCTGAGCCGACTTCGCCTGCGCGAGCTTCGGCGTGGTGAAGAGCGTGATTCCGCCGCGCACCCATGCGATGAGGACGGCGAGAGCATAGAGGAGCGCGAACGCGACTGCTGCGAGCACTGCCATGCCGAACAGCTCGTACACCGGCGGGACCTCGATCGTGAAGCCCGTGGTCGAGGACTCGGTCTTCGGTTCGGCCGGAACTCGCCACGCGCCGTCCAGCTCGGTCGTCGCGAGGGCCGGCAGGAGCGCGGCACGCACGCCGAGCACGAGGGATGTCGTGATGAAGAGGGCCGCGAAAACCGCGAGTGTCAGCGCGACGGCAGGGCCGTGACCGTGCCACGCGGCGAACTTGTAGTCCTCGCCGTTCTGCCACTTTTTCGGGGGGAGCACCGCGAGCCACGCCGTCGCCGCGACGGCGAGCGTCGCAAGGGCGAACAGCACCCAGGACGCGGTCGGGAACGGATCTCCCACCGCCGCAGCGCGCTCACCCACGAGGCCACCGGCCGCCAGCAGCACGAGCGCGCCGAGTGGCAGGATCGTGACCAGCATCACGGGAACGCGACGGCGCCAGGCAAGCGACGAGAGGCAGCCCACGAGGAGGAATCCCACGAGGACATTCGTCGCGACCGAGACTCCGAGGAACGGCTCTGGGTGATGCAGGTCAGCGGATACCGGAGCCTCGAGCTTCTGGAAGAACCCGATCGCCACGATCACGGCGTGAGCCGCGAAGAGGATGCACGCGGCGACCAGGGCAAACCCCGCCAGGGTGCGGACCCTCAGCGTCGCTCGTTCGCCCTTGGGGACTTCGCTTGTCCGGACGGTCAGCCACACGATCCAGCCGAGGAGCACGAGGCTCGCGGCGATGACCCCAGTGAGCCACCATTCGTAGGGGCTGCTTTTCGCGAGACACGACCCGGAGAACACACCGCCGGGCGTGTAGCACTCCTCATACGGGTGGAACCGGGCATCCCACGCCAGGAGCAGGACGACGAGGGCGATCGCCGCGCCGATGTGCAGCCGTTCCGTCGTGGGCCCGATTCGCGCGCGCGACCAGAAGGCCTGCGTCGCCAGGTGGGGAAGCACCGTCGTCGGCGCCTGGCCGTCGGTCTGTGGCTTCACAACCGTCGTGGTCTCGCTGCTCAGTCCCTTCGCCCAGACCCGCACGCCCGCCTCGTAGCGGACCCGGGCACGGCGGGTGATCACGTAGATGAGCAGGATCGCGCCGATCGGAAGGATGCTGAGCATCAGCAGCCGGACCGAGCGGGCGTTCGCGGGCAGCGACTCGAACCCCGCCGGCATGTTCGCGCACGTGATCTCTCCCCGGAAGCACTGCGTGCCGATGAGATCGAGTGCGACCGTTGAGACGCCGCGACGAAGAGCAGGGTCAGCGCCAGTGCGAACATGCGTGTCACGGCGGCCCCCGGCCCTCCGAACCAGGCCTTCTCGGCATCCCTCTTCTGCTGCTTCGCCGTCCGCTTCTGCTGCCGGGCGCTCGCGTCGGCAGTGGGTCGAGCAGGCACGTCCTGCCCGACCCGACGCGTCCAGTACGCCGCGTTGGTGAGTCCGAATGGCACGACGAACAGCCATCCCAGCTGGATGAAGAACGCACCGATCGCGGCAAGCGGCCCCCCGCCGGAGCGTGCCATCTCACCCCACGAGTAGGCCTCTGTGACGATGGTCGGCTCGTCGGCCGGCGGAGGAGGCGCAGGCGCTTCTGTTTTCGGCGGCTTGAGAGCCCGCCAGAAGCCGCCGAGCTCGTCGCTTCCCGCGCTGGTGATCTTGTCCCTCGGCAGGCCGAGCATGCCTTCCGGCGGCGAGTTCAGGACGCCGTGGATGCGCATTTCAAGCACGATCGGACCCGGTTCGGGCTTCTTCGGTTCGTCCTGCTGCGGCGCACCTCGGGTGGCGGCATCCGTCGTCGCATCGATCGGCTCGGTCATCGCGGTCCCCTGACTCGGTGACACATCCTCAGCGCGCCCCACCGACGCCGCTGGCCAGAATCTAGCGATCCCGACTGCGGCTGTCTATGCCGGTCGCGGCATGGTCGTGCCGAGCGAGTGGCCGTGCGCTCTGTCAGTTCATCTCGACAGCTTCGCCGAGCGGCAGCCACCGGACGTGGTCGGGGACCCGCGAGGCCTCGAATGCCCGGGCTGCGGCCCGCTCCTTTTGCGCGAAGTGGCTCCACACGTCGATGTGCACCGGGGCGATGATCCCCGCGCCGGTGAGCTCGGCGAGGTCGACGACGGCCGCGGCATCCATCGTGTACGTGATGCGAGCGGTCTGCGGGAACCGCACCGCACCTACGTGCGCGAGCAGCACGTCGGGCCGAAGGCCGGCGGCGGCCTTGCGCAGCCTCGGATACAGAACGGAAGAATCGGCGCACGCGTGGGCGGGCTGGATCCGCGAGCATGCGGACCGCACCGACCCCATCATGGATCACTTCACGTCGTGAACGTCATGGCCGCGAGCCCTGCAGAACTCCAGCCCTGCTCAAGGGCGCGGAGCGCCACGAGATCGTCCGGGCGGTCCTCACCGTGGCGCCGGGTTGCATCGTGTTCGACGCCGAAACAGGCAGGCGCATCGCCGCGTATGCCACCCGCCCCGCGGTTGCGCGCGGCAAGGTGTTCGCCGAACTCACCGATCGCGAGCACGAAGTGCTCGAGCACGTCGCCCAGGGTCGCGGCAATCACGAGATCGCGGCGACGCTGTACCTTCAGAGAAATCCGTGCGCAACCACGTCGCCACCATCCTCGCCAAGCTCAGCCTGCGCGACCCCGCGGCCGCCGTGGCACACGCGCGCGACCATTGGATGGGCAGAGCGGACTGGTGACCTTGTGATGAAGACACTGATTCTTGTCCGGCATGCGGAGCCGCACTATCCGGGAGGCGTGAACGTCGGGCGGAATAATCCGGACGTCACAGCGGATGGGCGACAGTAGGCGCGCCCTGGTGTTGCGTTGGCTAGACAACCAATCAAGCAGATCTTGTCATCCTCCGCGGAACCGGATGTGGTCTGACCATAGACTGGAATTGAATCACGGGCATCACCGTCGTGAGCGATCGTAGTGAACGCGGTGCTGACTGATGTCCGTCTCCTCTTCCTCTATGAGGGCGTGATGAGCCAAGCCAAAGGGGACTCCACTGCGGACGATCTCGTCGGTCCAGACCAATACGGGATCTGCGACTGGCGAACTGAAGATTTGTGTATCCGGCAACCACCCGTTGATACCGGGGCTATTGGCGCAAATCGGGATCCCCTCGCCAAACGCCGTACGTAAGGGGATCCCGTGCGGTCACAGTCCAGGGTCAATTCCCGCTCCTCACCTCTCGCCGTCGCGCGAAGGAGGACCCACGTGCGGGCGCCTCAGAACGACGTCGGATCAAGCTCAGTCACTGCTCGGCCAGAACGGCGTCTCGCCTGGGCAGCGCACGGCCATACGTCCGCAACTGCCGGTCCAACACGCGAAGAACGTACGTCCTCCTGTGGACGCCATTTCCTGTGTCCGGTCCTCCGCCTGGATCCGTGGTCGAAGTCGCGCAGACGAGCGCCATTGCCACAGCGGGTGGACCCACCCAGACTGGACCCGCGGGGTGAGTTCGCACCAGGAAGGAGTTACCGCTCAATGGCGACGCCCTACGCAGCGGCTTGAATCCCTCGGGTGGGGCGAGATAAGGGTCTGCTCTTGGTGGAAAGGAGGTTGCCTTGCAAAATACGTCACTGGGCATCTCACTGTCGGGCGGCGGTTTGAGAGCCTCGATTTACGCTTTGGTGCACTTCTTTACATCACGGATGCGGGGCTCAATCGAAATGTCAAGACGATCGCGTCCGTCTCAGGCGGGTCCTTCACGAACGCTTGGATCGGTCAGGCGTGCGAGTACGCGCATGTCTCGCCCGAGCGCTTCGAAGAGATCGTCACCGCGTTCTGTACAAAGGTGCGCCGCGGGCTAGTCCTCCCCCGCCTCTTTCTCGTGATCGTGGTTCTGCCGTTGTTGGTCATCGTCGTTGTCGTGTTGCCTCGCGATGCGCGCACATGGTTCCTCACCCCAATTGCAATTGTCTTGGCTGCTGCGCTCCTCCTGCTCCGGGGAGCGATCATCGCGCTCTGGTTTCGCCACAGCCTCTTTCGTCGGCCAGCACTTGCCCCCGCAAGGCTCGAACACACTGGACGATCCGTCGAGCACGTCTTCTGCGCGACCGACCTGAATGCAGGTGCACCATTCGCTATCTCAACCGCGGGCAACGGAACCATCTTCTCGGGCGTATGGGGGTGGGGACGCGCAAACCGAATGTATCTCGCCGACGCCGTCAGAGCCTCGGCGGCCTTTCCCGGCGGCATACCACCGAAGCGTCTCTCGCTGCCAGAGATGACCCATCCCTTTGCGGGCTGGAAAGAATCCAACCAGGTCTTTGAGTGGCGTGGCTTACCGCCAACTCTCTACTTAGGCGATGGGGGAATATCGGACAATTTCGGGACGGACGACTCACGGACAGTGATCTATTCTCAGTCAAGTACACCTCGCCAATCCACACGAGTGAGTTGGGCTCAGCAGAACTCCTGTTGGTGGTCGACGCTGGTGCTCCGACTCGCCGGCGACGGCTTTGGTACCTGAGCGTCCCCGGACTAGCCGAAATAGCGGCGGCTTTCACCGTGGCACGCGTGCAATACGGCAGCACCCTTTCGCCCCGAGTAGAGCAACTGCGGCTCCGGACAGCCATAGGCCTCGCTGGCCACCGCTACCCGGGGCCGAATATCCACTCGTCGCGCCGATCCGCATGGAGGAGGGCAGCTGGCGCGAGTTGGTTCACTTGGCTGCAATGGACAATGCCACAACCGCACGCGCGGGTGTGGATCCCGCACGACGCGGCACTATCGGCGCCCGCGCGCTGGCTGTGAAACAGCAGTACGGAGTCGGGTACGGGCTCCCATACGTACTTCAAGGAGGTAAGCAACGGAAGCCGCGACCGGGTGAGCCGCCGCGCCAGGGACCACAGATGGGCGCCGGGGTTGGAGCGCCAGTCTCCAAGACCTGTCTCGTGTAAATGGCCGCGTCCCCACAACGCTGTTTCGACTTCACCCCGGACGGTACTAGCGCTCTTGCTCCAGGGGTATCTCAATACGCGGGACATCGTGCACGCATACCTTGGCGTCGACCCGCTGACTCCCGACCTGCGGCGCATCGCGAAAGTGGCCGGATGCTCTATCGACATCGCCGAGCCGAGCGAACAGGTAATGGCGCGAACCAAGGGCAGGGCCCTCACCGTTGTGACCGTGCACTGAGCGCGATACTCGGGCACGGCAACGTCGCGGTCGTGTTCGCGAGGGTGCTTTGACTGCAGAGCGGTTGTGACTCGGGGCTGGCTGGTCGCAATCCTGGCGGAGGCCGAAGCCGGGCGAACGCTGTGCACCAAACGCCCCCTTCGGTCATCGGAGTCCGCAACTCGCCCGCTCAGGGACCGGTTTGCGGGCGTCAGTTGTCGTTAGCGAGTCTCTGCCTATCACGACCTCAGGATCTCCGAGGACGGGAAAGCGGAGGGCCGCGGCACCAGCCGACCTTGGTTGTCCATGTGGACAGAGTCAGAGTGATGCACTTGAGCAAGGTTCGGATACACCAGCGACGTGCGCGCCGCACCGTGCCATTAGCATACATTATATCTGTAGGTCGGCGAATGTCGGTTCTTCGGGGGGCAGACGGCCAGCAGCTCACCGCCGACCAGCGTGCAACATTCGCGAACGACCCACTGAACCTCCTCGCCGTCGCCGGAGACGCCAACGCTCAGAAGGGCGACGGTGACGCCGCGACCTGGCTGCCCAAGAACAAGGCATTCCGCTGCGAGTACGTCGCCCGGCAAGTCTCAGTGAAGGCCACCTATGGACTGTGGGTGACCCAGGCCGAGCACGACGCCATCGCCGGCATCCTCGACGGCTGCCCCGACGAACCCGCGCTGACCTCCGCCTACGCGGCCAAGGCCACCACCCGCGAAGAACTCGTCACAGAGCCCGTCGCCTTCGAACAGACCACAGTCGACGACCCGGCGCTGCCCGTCGGACAGACTCAGGTCACCACCGCGGGGCAGAACGGCGAAGAACACTGACCTACCTCGTCAAGATGGTCGACGGAGAAGAGGTCAGCCGCGAACTCGCCTCCGACGTGATCACCACGCCACCGATCGCCAGGTGACCGCCGTCGGCACCTACGTCGCACCGCCACCGCCGCCCGTCGAGCAATCCTCCGGCTGCGACTCGAACTACGCCGACGCGTGCGTCCCCATCTCCAGCGACGTCGACTGCGCCGGCGGAAGCGGAAACGGACCCGCCTACTTGGATGGCGTCGCACGGATCGTCGGCTCCGACATCTACGACCTCGACCGCGACGGCGACGGCTACGCCTGCGAGCCCTGGTGACTTAGCCTTCGTCGTGGTGACGCCTTGAAAGTCCCATCCGGGTGCTGTCGATCCCGCTGTCCGAACGACGTTTGATCGCCGGTTCGGGACGAATGGCAAACAAGCGCTCGCCGTCCGCGCGCGCATACATCGCAAAGAGCGGACGCCTGGGCTCTAGGGCCGATAGAACAGTTGCGAACTCGGCGCGATCGACGTCTGCTCATCGAGACACGTGTCATCGATCTCAGTGCGAGTGCCCGAGTGGGGATCGCACCGGCTACAGGGAATCCTTCGCGCCTTCGTCCGGGTCGTCGGGCGACAATCTCTACATGCCGCCATTGGCGTTCCCCAGTGCGCCGACGTTGTCGGCGTCGGTGGACTCTCCAGCTCCGTGACCAGAAAGCACCCGATGCGATCTCGCCGCGGATCTGCGCCGAGCGCTCCGTTGCGGTTCGCTAATGGGGCTGGTTCAGCGTCCGACGCACGGCATTGGCAATAGAGGCGGCACCCTGAGCTCGGTGCAGCATCACAGCGACGCCGCGGTGCCGTGCTCGGGCGGCCTCGACAAGTTGGTCGCGGCCGAACCCGCTGAAGCCCGCGGGTACACCAGCCGCAATCGCCTCTTCCAAGGCCACGAGGTCAGGTCAGGAAGCGCCGTCGTGCGGATTCTCCTCCTCACGCTTGCGGGGGTGGACTCGGACGGGCAGGGCGGGCGCGGCGAGCTCGGCCAAGGCTCGGTGGTAGGTCGGGGAACGGTAGTACCAGCCGTGCGTATCGACTGCGGCGACGTATCCGCTGAGGTCGAGTTCCTCGGCGTAGCGGTCGCGGGTGTTCTCGGCCGCGGCGAACGACCGGGCGGGAAATCCGAGGTAGTCCGTGAGTCGCCAGAGGCTGACCCAAGTCCGGCAGGGTACGCCCACACCGTTGTCGCCGGGATTGCCCCGCGACCGCGACTCGCCGTCCGGAGCGGCTCCGTGACGCCCGTCGTTGCGCCGGAGGCTTCCGACGGAGGTCGCCGATCCTCCAGGGGTCGCTGCAAACGGCCGGGGACGGCCGCAGGGCACAGAGTCGAGGACGTCGGGCCCGAGGATCTCCGGGAAAAACCTTCCGAAGTACGGTCCGCAGTTGAACGCCGAACGTCAGGAGCGCGACCCGATCCCAGCGGCTCTTCCATTTGGGGTCGGAGCAGAGTGCGAAGAGCGCGGAGATTGCGACGACCGCGCCCATACTGTGCGCGGACAATACGACACGACGCGCTGTTGCGCATGAGGCGGCAGGTCGAGCCACCACTCGATCCGGCGGGCGATCTCGGGAACGGCGCGCTCCGTGTAGCAGGGAGCCCCGAACGGATGCCCGGACCGGGGCAGAAAGCACGCGAGGTCCCAGATGAGGCCGAGCGGGCGCCCAGCCTTTGACCCGCCGAGGACGAGGCCGGCCAGCACAGCCGTGCCGATGATCACCCACAGGACGAGTGACCAGTCGACCCAGGTCGCGGTGAACGGGATCGGTACGACCCGAGGCAGCAGAGGCAGGAAGAGCGTGACGACGATCGCGAGGAAGAACGTCGCAGCCAGGAACCCGACGATGGGTTCCGCGAGGTGGAGGAAGGCGGCGACCGACTGCTTCCGCTTGATCGAGAACGTCATGCGCTGCCGCAGCAACGTCAAGTCATCGTCCGGCGCCGTTGACGCGTCCGCAGCGGGCTCGCGGCCCTTGAGGTTCCGCGGGAGCACCGCGAGGATCGCGACGAAAAGCAAGGTGGCGATCACTGCGGCAAGGGTGACGCCGAGGAAGGGCGCGTGGAAGCCGCCCATCGTGATGTTCTGCGGCTCGCATTGGGTGCCTCTGCAGGGTTTGTACGGGTCGTCGAGACGGCTGGCGTCAGCGGCGCCGTTCATCCAGTCGCCGACGAGGACGTTCAGCAGCGAAGCGAGGATGAGTGCGACGGCGAGCCCGAGTGAGAGGAATACGGCGGCGCCGAAGCCCCCACCATGCGCGCTCGGTCCGTCGAGCGGCGGGCAGCGCAGCGACCAGCAGAATGAGAAGAACGACGATCCCGACCAGGCTGGCGAACACCGCGTCGGATGCCGCGCCCATGTTCCGCGGCCTCAGTACCAGCCGGTCTACGAACGCGAGCGATACGGCGATGCCGGCGTAAAGCGTGACCGCGAGGCCGAGCATCACCCTCGGCAGCCTCGTTCCGGCTGCGAGGGCGGCGACGGCTCGGGTCGATCGTCTCGAACGGGGTGGAATCGGTGAGGATGACGAGCACCACGATGACAGGATCATCCCGATCGAGGCGACTCCGAGTGCCTCGGCGACCAAACCCGGGGCGCGGTCGTAGGCGAAGCTCAGTAGGAGCGCAACGGCGGCGAGCGCCGCGCCGAGATGAAGCAGAGCGAGCCGTTGCGTCTCCTTGCGGGTGTGCCAGAACCCCGGGTCGGCGAGCCACGCGTGCCTGGTCGGATTCGTCCCCGTCGGCCGGACACCGCCGGCGATGTTGTATCGCAGGGTCGAGAGCGACGACACCAGCCAGACGATCACCACCCCGATGATCGGCACGAGCGAGAAAAGCACGACCCGCTGCTCGTCCTGCCAGCTGCTCAATCCGTCGAACACGGGGCTGAGCGGTGGGCAGATCACCTCCCCGGTGCGGTAGCACTGCAGCGCCAGGAGATCAATGGCCACGGATGCCAAGGCGAGCACTACCACGAGGGTGAGGCCCAGACACGCGACACGAACGAGAGCGGCCGCGTAGTGGACGCGCCGTGTCGCGTCCGTGGGCGGCAGCTGCCAGCTGTAAATTGCGGCGTTCGCGATGCTGAACGGCAGCAGCAGCGCCCACGCGACGCGCGCGAGCGCCGCGACGATCACACCGCCCGGACCCGACTCCGGCGTGGTGGTGCGAACCATGCCACCCCACGAGTACGCCTCGCGGTAGATCCCGCCGGGGACCTGGCCGCGCGGCGGCTGCGCAGGGTCGACGACCCCGCGGGACGACCCGCCCTGCGGTGGCGGCGGGTTCGTACGCCCGCGCTCGACCGCTTCGGGTTTGGGATGCCAGAAGCTGCCGAGCTCGTCGCCGAACGAGCGCGTGATGTCCTCCGAACGGAACGTCGAGCAGCTCATGCGGCGGGGTGTTATTCACTCCGTGGACACGGAGTTCAAGTACGTTCTCCTGGGGCTTATGCGACATCTTGGTTACGCCTCCCTGGCCTAACACAACCTACGCAACGCGTTTGGCGTGCATTGTACAGCTAAGCACTGCGCATTCTATCGCTCCAAAGTGTTATCCGATCCCATCGTTGTATCGAGCCGCTTGAAGTGGGCGTGATGGCGATGTTCAGCCGCGCTTGAGCCGTGAATAGTCCGACACACCTGGGTCGCATTTTCGATTCCACATGGTGGCTCGATCGGGTCGTCTCCGCTATGCGTCAGAAAGCGATGGCTTCCGACTACGTCAGCGCGACGGGAGATTTTGGCCGGTACATCTGGATTCGGTATTCGCAACCCTCTTCAAAGAAGTGAAGGCTGACAGTTGCGCGGGCACGATTGCCCACTCGACCGGCCCTGCGTGCTTCGACACTGTCCACGTTCCCTTTGTCGGCGGATCGCGGCGAAGACCTGATCCTCGATCGAGCCATTCCGCGGCGAACCTGGGGGGCGCCGCGCGCGCCTGAGCCCCTAGCGGCTTGTCCGCCCGAGGACCATCATTAGGTCATGGCCGGGGAGCCGTCTGTCATTCGCACGCCCGATCAGCATATTCGGGTGTTCGTGAGTTCAACATTGCAGCCTGAACTCGCGGACGAAAGGCGCGCCGTCAAGCTGGCTATCGAGCGTATGGGGCTGGCGCCGGTGATGTTCGAGCTCGGGGCACGCCCGCATCCGCCCCGAAGCGTCTATCGTTCCTACCTTGCGCAGAGCGACATCTTCGTCGGCATGTACGCCGACAGCTACGGCTGGGTGGCACCTGGCGAAGAGATCTCAGGGATCGAGGATGAGTACAATCTCGCTCCCGATTCGATGCCGAAGCTGATCTACATAAAGAAGAGCGAGAATCGCGACCCGCAACTCAAGAAGCTCCTCGCGCGTATCCAGTCGGATGACACCGTCACCTATCTCCCGTTCGTCGACGCTGAAGAGCTCGTTGTCCGGGTGGTGTCGGATCTCGCGACCTTGTTGGCCGAGCGCTTCGACGAATCCCGGTTCGACGGAACGACTGACGGCGAGTACGGCTATGCCGCAGTATCGGTCCCTCACGTTCCGGCCGCCACCACCACGACGGTCGGCCGTGAGAAGGATCTTGCTGAGGTGCGGGAGCTGTTGAAGCGTGGCGAGGGACGCGTCCTGACGCTGGTCGGTCCGGGCGGGATCGGCAAGAGCCGGCTCGCGCTCGAGGTCGCCCAAGCCAACGGGGACCTGTTTCCCGACGGCACCTATTTCGTGCTCTTGGAGGGCGTACCGGAGGCGGGTCTGCTGTTGCCGACGATCGCAAATTTCCTCGGCATCGTCGACAACGGCGAAGCCGGGCTCGAGGAGCGCATCTCGCATGCGCTTGAGGGAAGGCGCGTGCTGATCGTGCTCGACGACTTCGAGCAGATCGTGGACGCTGCGCCGGTCCTGATCCGGCTGCACGAACTCGCGCCGCTGGCGAGCTTCCTCGTGACAAGCCGGATCGTGCTGCGGATCCGCGGCGAGCAGGTCTACGACGTCGAATCGCTTCAACCGCCTGATGGCACCGGACCCGCCAGCCTCGACAGCGCCCAGCGGTCGCCGGCGGTTGCACTGTTCATCGACCGAGCGCGAGCGGTCAAGCCCGAGTTCGCACTCACCGCTGAGAACGCGGCCGCGATCGCGGAAATCTGCCGACGCCTCGAGGGGCTGCCCCTGGCGATTGAACTAGCCGCCTCCCAGGTGCGTCTTCTGACGCCGGCGTACATGGCGGAACACCTGGATCACAGTCTGCCCTTTTTGACGATGGCCGCGCGCGACATGCCCAGTCGGCATCGCACGATGCGCGCCACGATCGACTGGAGCGTAAGCCTGCTCACGGACGAACAGCGTCGTCTGCTGGAAGACCTCGGCGTCTTCGCGACCCGTTTCACGATGGAGGCTGTCGAGGCGGTCGGCAGCGGACGATCGTGGGACGGGCACGCGATCGAAGCGCTGTCCGAACTCGTGGACGCCTCGCTCGTCAAGCCCATCGAGATCGGCGGACAGTCGATGTTCTCCCTGTTGGCGATTGTGCGGGAGTATGCGTTCGGACGCCTAGAGGAACGCGGTGAGGTCCAGGTTATGTGCGTAGCGCACGCCGACTACTACCTCGACCTCGTCGAACGAGTGGCACCGGGTCTGCGCGGTGCTGGGCAGGCCGCAGCGGTCGAACAACTCGGGTTGGAGCTGTCGAACTTGCGAGCCGCCGTGCGCCACCTGATAGACACGAACCGGCTCGAGGACGCCGGCGCGTTCGCCTGGACGCTTTTCGTCTACTGGTGGATCTCGGGTTTCCTCTCCGAGGTGCGGCTATGGATGCTGGAATTGCTCGAGAAGCAGAAGTCGATCTCCCAGCACACGCGCGCTGTGGCGCGATTCTTCTCCCTGTGGGCCGAAATGTGGCAGCGCCCCTCCGATCAGATCGTCGCCGGCCTCGGCGAGTGTGTGCGCCTGTTTACCGAGAGTGGCGATGAGCATGCGGCAGCCATCGCACTCGCCGGGCGCGCCACTGCGAGGCTGCAGTTTCCGGACCTGGACGCCGCCAAGGCCGAGACGGAGCTGACCGAAGCGATCGCGAAATTCCGAAAGTTCGGCGACGGATGGTCCGAGTCTCTGGCCGAAGTGGGCCTCGGCTGGGTGGCGGTGGCCGGCGGCCAGCTCGCTGACGCGCTCGCGCACTTCGACCGCTCGGCGGAGATCGCCGACGAGGGGCGGGATCTCTACACTCGCGCCGTCGCGGGCAACAACCGCACGCGTGTGCTATTCCTCAAAGGCGATCTGGAAGCGGCCGAGCGAGAGTGGTTACTGACTCTCAGACTTTCGGTTCGCCTGCACTACGAGGAGGGGATCACGTTTGCGCTCGACGGACTCTCGGCCATCGCTGCATCTCGGGGTGAAGCGTGGCGTGCCGGTGCCTTTGCGAAGGTAGCGGCATCGGCTCGAAGGCGAACCGGCATCCTCGACGTCGAAGGCCTTGCCGTGCAAATCGCTCCCCTGGCAGCTCTCCGCGAGAGCGACCCTGATGGCATTGCCGCGGGCGAGCGCTCGGGAGCCGAGATGACCCTGGACGAGGCCGTCGCGTTGGCGCTCCCGGACACCGGTCGGCTCGAGCGGGAGGCGTTGTCGCTGTGGTGACATTCATCCGTACGCCTGATCAGCGTCTCCGCGTTTTCGTGAGTTCCGCGAAGCATGGGCTCGACGCGGAGCGTCGCGCGGCGCGAGCTGCGATCGCACGGATGCAACTGGCCCCGGTAATGCCCGAGCTCGGCGCGCATCCGCATCCGCCTCGATCGCTGGACCGCTCATATATCGAGCAGAGTGACGTGTTCCTCGGGATCTACGCCTCTAGCGACGACGGGGATGCGCCGGTCGAAACCATACGGGGGCTCGAGGAGGAATATGATCTCGCACCACCGGGCATACCCAAGCTGATCTACATCAAGGCGAGCGACACGCGCGACGGGCGCCTTACGCACCTGACCACTCGCATTCGCGACGATGACGCGGCCGAATACATGACCTTCACCTCTGCTGCCGAGTTGGAGGACCAGATCGCGAGCGATCTGGCAACGCTGCTCGCGGAGAGATTCGCGCAGTCGAGGGATAGAACTTCCGAGCGCCCGGTGGTCCCCGCCTCCGTCGTCTCCCGCCTACCGCTCACGTCTACGACTACCATCGGTCGCGACCGCGAGATCGCAGAGGTGCGCGCGCTGCTCGAACCAGGCGGCAGCCGGATGGTGAGCCTGATCGGCCCGGGCGGTATCGGCAAGACTCGGCTGGCCATCGAGGTCGCGCGCGCGAACGAAGATCAGTTTCCCGACGGCACCTACTTCGTGCCGTTGGAGGGAGTGCTCGAGCCCGATTTGCTGCTTCCGACGATCGCTTTCACGCTAGGCGTTCGCGACAACGGCGAGGCGGCCCTCGAGGAGCGCATTTTGAGCGCGCTCGCCAACCGCCGCGTGCTCGTGGTCCTCGACAACTTCGAGCAGATCGTCGATGCCGCGCCCACCCTCGTGCGGCTGTACACGGCGGCGGCGAGCGCGCGGTTCCTCGTCACGAGCCGGATGGTGCTGCGTATCCGCGGCGAGCAGGTGTACGAGGTGCCTCCGCTTGAGGTATCTGGGGCGGGCGAGACCCTCGAGCGCGTCCTCCAATCGGCTGCGTGCGTGCTTTTTGCCGACCGCGCGCAGGCCGTCAGACCCGATTTCACGCTGACCGAAGAGAACGCCCGGGATGTCGCGGACATCTGCAGCCGTCTCGAGGGCTTACCGCTCGCGATCGAGCTTGCTGCGGCGAAGGTGCGCATGCTGACCCCCCACGGCATCGCCGAGCGGCTCGGGCACAGTCTGCAGATGCTGACGACGGGAGGGCGCGACCTCCCCGAGCGTCAGCACACGATGCGCGCGACGATCGATTGGAGCGTGAGTCTGCTGTCACCGACGCCCCGTGACCTGCTCGCGGACCTCGGCGTATTCGCAACGCGGTTCACACTCGACGCAGTGGAGGAGATCGGCGTCGGCCGCTCGTGGGGGAACGCCACGATGGAGGGGATTGCAGCCCTCGTGGACGGATCGCTCGTGAAGCAGACGGATGTCGACGGCCACCCGGTGTTCTCGCTCCTGACCGTAGTCCGCGAGTACGCGCTCGGCCAGCTAGAGGAGCGCGGCGACGCCGAGACGATGCAGGCCGCCCACGCCGACTACTACTCCGGGTTGGTGCGGCGCATCGCCCCGGGCCTTCGGGGTGGCGCACAGGTCGAGGCGATCGCGCAGCTGGGCTCCCAGCTCTCGAACCTGCGGGCGGCTATCCGTCACCTCATGTACACCGACCGGCTCGATGACGCCGGCGACTTCGCGTGGAACCTGCTCATCTACTGGTGGATCATGGGTTTTCTCGCCGAGGTGAGGGTGTGGATGCTGGAGCTACTCGCCAACGAAGGGCCGATCACCCCGCACACACGTGCGGTCGCGTGGTTCTTGACGCTGTGGGGGCAGATGTGGCAAAACCCGACGCCCGAGGTCGTAGCCGGGCTCGGCGAGTGTGTGCGCCTATTCACCAACAGTGGTGACGAGGATGCCGCCGCGATGGCGGTCGCAGCTCGTGCAACGGCCCGCGCGCAGTTGCCCGATCCCGATCTCGACACCGCCGAGGAGGAGATGCGGGAGGCGCGCACGCGCTTGAAGCATCTCGGCAACGGTTGGGCCGAGGCGATCTCGGAGGTGTCGCTGGGCCGCATGTCGTGGCTTCGGGGTGCGCTCGACGAGGCGATGGCGCACTTCGATCGCGCGACCGAGATCGCTGAGGCCGGCGGCGACCTGTTCACCAAGTCGGTCGCCAGCAATCAGGCGGGGCGGCTTCTCCTGCTGCGCGAGGATTCGGACGCCGCCGAGCAGGTGTTCCGCGGCACGATGCTGGACTCGATTCGAGTACACCACGACGGGGGTGTTGCCTACAGCTTGGAGGGCTTCGCCGGCGTCGCAGCTCAGCGGGGAGATGCTCGGCGCGCCGGAACACTTGCGGCCGTGGCGAGGACCATCCGTCACCGTATCGGAATGTTCGACGTCGACGCTTTCACTGTGCACACCGCATTCGTTGAGCGGCTGCGCAAGACCGAGCCCGACGCGGTCGCCGCAGGCGAACGCCGCGGTGTCGAGCTGTCGCTGGCGGAGGCCGTCGCGCTCGCGCTGCCGAAGCCCGACCGAGCGCTTGCGGACACCGTCCTGGCCCACTGGTGACCGCCAGCCGCCGATCGGAACTCCAGAGCGTCGCGTCCGGTAGCTTCGATACAGCCCCGGATCGCCCCGGCACGTGACCGAGATTCACGGTCGCTCCATCCCTGCAGAGCCGGTTCAAAGGGCGATAAAACGACAGCGACTGGAGGTTCATCGGATGGACCATTCGCATGACGCCGGGCGTGAACCGGGCCGCTGCCAGCGCGACGTTGCATTGCCTCACCGGATGCGCCATCGGCGAGGTCCTGGGTTTCATCATCGGCGCCGCCGTGGGGCTGAGCGCGGGGTGGACGATCGTGCTCGCGATCGCGCTGGCGTTCCTGTTCGGCTACACGCTCAGCATCCTGCCGCTGCTGCGGGCCGGACTGGCGGTGGCAGCCGCGCTCAGCCTCGTGCTCGCCGCCGACACCCTGTCGATCGCCACGATGGAGATCGTCGACAACCTGGTCATGCTGGTCATCCCCGGAGCGATGGAGGCGGGACTGGACAACCCGCTGTTCTGGGCGTCGATGACCTTCGCCCTCGGTGTCGCGTACCTCGTGGCGTACCCCGTCAACAGGCTTCTGCTCAAACGAGGCAAGGGTCACGCGATCGTGCAGCGCTATCACCACGGTGCCGAGGCAGGAGAGGTGAAAGGGTGGCGGCGCAGGATCCCACAGGTGAGTTCAGCCGCGCTCGCGGCGACTCATTCTCGCGTTCATGCTGGGTGGGTTCACCGCAGCAGTCGGTGCACAACTCTCCGAAGGGACATCTGAGGGAGGCCATGCAGCCGTCGATGCTCCGATGAGCCGCGACCGCACGTCATGACGTCGGTGTCTCGGCTACCCCAGAGCGCCGGGCCCGAGGCGCTCCAGAATCGTCTCGCGAATTGCCGGCACGCCCTCCACGAGCGTCTCAACCGGGCACCGGAACCTCACCGCACTGACGCTCACCGCACCTGAGGGCGTCGGCCGACCCGTCGAGGTACACCGGCACCGCCACGCAGTTGATGCCCAGCTCGTTCTCCTCATCATCGATCCCGTAGCCGCGCAGCCGCGTGGCCTGCAGCTCCGCGAGGAGCGCTTCGGGCGTCGTCAGGGTGTGCGGGGTCTTCTGCTCGAGCGGAAAGTCGCCGAACCAGTCCGTCACCTGGGCGAGGTCGAGCAGGCGGCTGCTCAGCAGCGCCTTGCCGACGGCGGTGCGGTAGGCGGGGTTGCGGCCGCCGATCACCGACGTCAGCCGCACGGCGCCCACCGGCGGGTCCATCTTCGCGCGGTAGACGATGTCGCGGCCGGAGAGCACGGCGTAGTGCGCCGTCTCGCCGAACTGTGCGGCCAGCTGCTCGAGCAGCGGCTGGATGCGGGCCGTCTCGGGCCTGCCGTCCAGGTTGCGGAAGGCGAGTCTGAGGTACTCGTCGCCGAGGATGTAGACCCCACGCCCGGTCATCTCGGCCAGCCCGGCTCGACGCAGCGTCGCCAGCGCGCGGTGGACGGTCGGCTTCGGGCTGTGGAGCTTGCCGGCGAGCTCGTCGAGAGTGACTCCGAGAGGATGATCGGCGAGTTCGGTCAGCACGGCGATGACACGGTCGGCACCGACGAGCTTCTCCTCCGCGGCCGCCCGCGTCGCCGGACGACGCTCAGCTCCGTCATGACGCGCTCATTCGCGGGTCGACGTGCACCTTCGGGCCGGGTCCGGCATCCGCGCCGCGCCGCCCTTCGAGTCGGGCGGGCACGTCCTCCAGAGCGACGACCTCGCTGACGATCGCGTCGGGCACGACCGATCCGTCGGCGAAGTGCTCGATCGCACCGGCCAGGCCGGGGGAGGCCGAGAGGATGCCGACCGCGGTGATGTCTTTGAGCGCGATGTCGCGCGAGTCGACCAGGCTCGGCGTCGACGAGAGCCCGATGTAGACCACACGCCCCGCGGGCTTCGCCAGCCGGACCGACAGGGCCGGCATCCGCTCGTTGCTCGTGGCTTCGATCACGGCGTCGAACTGATCGGACGGCGAGTCGGCGAGCTCAGTGAGCTGCCAGGTGTGCGGCACGCCGAGTGACCGGGCGAGCGCGAGGGAGCCTTCGCGCACGCCTCCGACGTGCACCTCGGCGCCGGCGGCGAGCGCGAACTGGGCCGAGAGGAGGCCGATGGTGCCGGAGCCGAGCACGAGTACCCGGTCGCCAGGGGTGACTGCGGCGGCGCGGACGGCGCGCAGCGAATTGCCGCCGGGTTCGACCAGCGCCGCCGCCGCGAGGCTCACGTGCTCGGGGATCTCGTACGCGAACCGCGTGGGTATCAGCAGTCGCTCGGCCAGCGCCCCCGCCCACCCGTCGCGGATGCCGACCTCGAAGCGCTCGGGGCAGACGTGGTGGACCCCGGCGAGGCAGTACTCGCAGTGGCCGCATCCGAGCATCGTGTCGCCGGTGACGCGCTTGCCGAGCCATCCGTCATCCGCGGAGTCACCGACCCCGACGACCCGGCCGGTCCATTCGTGGCCGAGGCGGATCGGGAAGTGCGTGTGCCCCTGATCGATGTAGGCCATCTCGCCGGTGTAGAGCTCGACATCGGTGCCGCAGATGCCGACCCGCTCGACCTCGACGAGCAGTTCACCGGCGGCAGGGACCGGGTCGGGCACGTCGAGCACCGCCGCCTGGCGCGGTGCGGTGACGACGAGCGCGCGCATCAGCGCGACGCGGTCGGATCGGGAATGACGCGCTGGGTCTGCGTGCCGAGCCGCGTGATGCTGAGCGTCATGGTCTCGCCGCCGTGGAGATACAGCGGGGGAGTCATGCCCAGGCCGACGCCCGGAGGCGTGCCGGTGTTGATCAGATCGCCGGGTTCGAGCGCGAGGAACTGGCTCAGGTAGTGCACGATGAACGCCGGGCTGAAGATCATGGTCGAGGTCGACCCGTTCTGGCGCACCGTGCCGTCGATCTCGAGCCGCATGTCGAGGGCGAGCACGTCGCCGACCTCGTCGGGGGTGACCAGGTACGGGCCGGCCGGGTTGAAGGTCGGCGCCGACTTGCCCTTGGACCACTGGCCGCCGCGCTCGATCTGCCACTCACGCTCGCTCACGTCGTTGACGAGCACGTAGCCGGCGATGGATGCCGCCGCCTCGGCCTCGTCGGCCAGGTACGACGAGCGGCGGCCGATCACGATGCCGAGCTCGACCTCCCAGTCGGTCTTCTGCGAGCCGCGGGGAATCAGGACGTCATC
Source organism: uncultured Actinomycetota bacterium (assembly GCA_963781135.1). Lineage (GTDB taxonomy): Bacteria > Actinomycetota > Actinomycetes > Actinomycetales > Microbacteriaceae > Microbacterium. The sequence goes on from CAWADY010000010.1 coordinate 27,472, forward strand.
GTTCGGGCCGACGAGCGTGTTGGGCGATTTGGTGAACAGGATCGGCTCGGCGGGGACGGCCTGCCCGGTCTCGGCCGCGTGGTCGCTGTAGTTGAGCCCGATGCACAGGATCTGGTGCGGGCGCGCGAACGGTGCGCCGAACCGGCGCTCGCCGACCGGCTCGGTGCGGCCTGCCGCGACGCGCTCCGCGACGACGTCGCCGAGGGTCGCGAGGGCGCCCGAGCCGAAGAACTTCTCGTCGAAGTCACCGACCACGTCGGAGAGGTCGACGAAGGTGTCGTCGTCGACGAGCACTCCGGGGGTTTCGGAGCCGGCGGGTCCGAGTCGAACGAGTCTCATGCGTGTGCTTCCTTGTCGTGGTTCCAGTACGGCGTGGTCGTGCTGCCGCGCCAGCGCGGCACGGGGAGTCCGGTGGCGCCGACGTCGGCGAGGAAGATCGCGCCGGACTGATCCGTCCAGTCCTTCAGACCCTCTTGCGCGGTGGTGATCGCGAGCGTGTTCAGGTCTGGTCCGACGAACGCCGGGCACGAGGCCTGCGTCGCGTCGACCTCGACGATGTCGAGCAGCTCGCCGGTGGGCGCGTGGCGGCGCACGCTCGAGCCGCCCCACTGCGCGACCCACAGCATCCCGTCGCTGTCGACGGTGAGTCCGTCGGGGAAGTGGGGGAGGTCTTCGAGCACCGTCACCCACGGCTCGTCGAGATCGAATGGCCCGGGCCCATAGGAATGGCGCGCGACCGTGTTCGCGACGGTGTCGACGTGGTAGATCGTGCCGCCGTCGGGGGAGAAGGCGATGCCGTTGGACAGACGGATGCCGCTCCGCAGCGTCTCGACGGTGCCATCGGCCGAGACGCGCAGGAGAATCTCCGCGCCCGACTCGGCGCCCAGTGCAAGCGTGCCGACGACGAACCGGCCCTGCGGGTCGACCGAGCCGTCGTTGAAGCGAGTATTCACGTGATCGCCGAGAAGGTCGGGACCGAACGAGACCACGCCGTCGACGGAGATCGTCGCAAGGCTGCGCGCAGCGGCGACGAGCAGGCCGCCGTCCTCTGCGAGGGCGACCGCGCCGGCGGTCTGACCGAGATCGGTGGAGGCGATGTCGACGATGCGTCCGTCGTGGAGCGCGCCCGAGAGGACCCGGCCCTTCCAGATGTCGACCCACCGAACCCGGGCCGCGCGGTCGTCCCAGAGGATGCCCTCTGACAGCTCGTACTCGGCGTCCGTGGCCGGCTCAGCGTGAAAAGTGCTCATGGCTCCCATGCTTCAGTGCGGCATGCCCATGTGGCATAATTCAGAATGTTAGCGCACTATTCAGCATGATGGAAAGCTAGGTTCGATGGTGAATCACCTCCGCAGTGCCGATTGGTACGAGGGAAACGATCGCAACGCCTACATCCATCGGGCGTGGATGCGGCGCGGACTCCCGAGGACTCCCTCGACGGCACGAAGCCGCAGATCGCGATCGCGAACACCGCCTCCGACCTGACGCCGTGCAACATGCACCTCAACGAGGTGGCCGACAGCGTCAAGCAGGGCGTGTGGGCCGCGGGTGGCGTGCCCTACAACCTGCCGGTCGTCTCGCTCGGTGAGACGCAGGTGAAGCCGACTGCGATGCTGTGGCGCAACATGGCGGCGATGGCGATGGAGGAGATGTTCCGCGCCAACCCGATCGACGGACTCGTGCTGCTGGGCGGCTGCGACAAGACGATTCCCGCGCTGCTGATGGCGGCGGCATCCGTCGACATCCCCGCGGTCGTCGTGCCGGGCGGTCCGATGCTGACCGGTCACTTCCGCGGCGAGGCCCTCGGCTGCGGCACCGATGTGTGGCGGCTCAGTGAAGAGGCTCGTGCCGGCAAGATCTCGGGCGCGCAGTTTCTCGCGTCGGAGCAGTCGATGATCCGCGGCAAGGGCCACTGCAACACGATGGGCACCGCCTCGACGATGGCCGTGGTCGCCGAGGCACTCGGCATGACGATCCCCGGGTTCGCGGGGACGCCCGCCGCCGATGCGCGACTGCTGTCGCTCTCGCACGACACCGGCCGGCTCATCGTCGAGATGGTCGCTGCGGACCGCAAGCCGAGCGACATCATGACCAAGGACGCCTTCCTCAACGCGATCGTCGCCGTCGCCGCGGTCGGCGGCTCGACGAACTCGGTCGTGCACCTCCTCGCGATCGCGGGCCGGCTCGGCCTCGATCTGACCCTCGACGACTTCGACGCCGCCGGCGCCGGGAGTGCCGGTGATGGCGAACCTGCAGCCCAGCGGGCTGTTCCTGATGGACGACCTCTATCGTGCTGGGGGAGTGCTCGCGCTGCTCACCCAGGTGAAGGACCTGCTGCACCCCGAGCCCATCACGGTGACGGGCACTCCGCTCGTCGAGTACCTCGTCGACCGGCCGGTGTACGACGAGACGGTGATCTTCCCGCGCGAGACGCCGCTTGATGGCGGATGCCGGCATCGCCGTGCTGCGCGGCAATCTGGCCCCGCGCGGCGCGATCATCAAGCCCGCCGCCGCCACGCCCGCGCTGCTGCAGCACGTCGGACCGGCCCTGGTCTTCGACTCGATCGAAGACATGCGCGCGCGCATCGACGACCCCGACCTCGACGTCACGCCCGAACACCGTGCTGGTGCTGCGCGGGTGCGGCCCTCGCGGGTATCCCGGGATGCCGGAGGTCGGCAACATGCCGCTGCCGCAGAAGCTGCTCGAGCAGGGTGTGCGCGACATGGTGCGCATCAGCGACGCGCGTATGAGCGGAACGGCATACGGCACGGTCATCCTGCACGTCGCGCCCGAAGCGGCCGCGGGCGGGCCGCTCGCCTTCATCCGCACCGGCGACATCGTCACGGTCGACGTGGAGAACCGCATCCTGAGCTTCGACGTGACCGACGAAGAGCTGCAGTCCCGACGGCAGACCCCGGCGAGCGAGGCCGCGTATGCCGCCCCGGTGCGCGGCTGGGCCAAGCTCTACGTCGACCACGTCATGCAGGCCGACACCGGCGCCGATCTCGACTTCCTCGTCGGGTCGAGCGGCGCCACGGTGAGCCGTGAGTCGCACTGACGGCGCATTCCGACCACACTTCGACCGACACCTACGGGAGAACGAACATGACTGAATTCGACGGAGCCGTCGCGATCGTGACCGGCGGGGCGAGTGGATTGGGCGCTGCCACTGCTGCGCTGCTCGCCGAGCGGGGTGCGCGGGTGGCCGTGCTCGACCGTGACACCGCGGGCGTGCCGAGCGAGCTCTTCAGCGTGGTCTGCGATGTGACGGATGCCGCGGGCGTCGAGGCGGCGGTTGCCGCTGTCGCCGACCATTTCGGCGGCCATCGACATCGTCATCAACAACGCCGGCATCGGCGCGGCCGGCGACATCGCCGCCAACAGCGACGACGAGTGGCACCGGGTGCTCGACGTGAACGTGGTGGGCATCGCGCGGGTGACGCGCGCCGCGCTGCCCCATCTGAGGCGGTCCTCTCGCGCTGCGGTGGTGAACACCTGCTCGATCGCCGGCATCGCCGGCCTTCCGAACAGAGTGCTCTACTCCGCGAGCAAGGGGGCGGTCGCCGCCCTGACCCTCGCGATGGCCGCCGACCATGTTCGCGAGGGCATTCGCGTGAACGCGGTGACGCCGGGCACCGCAGACACCCCGTGGGTGGGGCGGCTGCTGGATGCCGCCGAAGACCGCGACGCGGCGGCTGCGGCTCTGCGCGCCCGCCAGCCGATGGGGCGACTCGTCACCGCCGAGGAGGTCGCGAACGCGATCGCGTATCTCGCCTCGCCGTACGCATCATCGACCACCGGCACGCTGCTCGGCGTCGACGGCGGCATGCAGGGGCTCCGCGTCTCACCGAGCTGAGCCCGAGCAGTCGTCGCTCAGCTCACTCGTGTTCCGGCAGCACCGGCGTCGACCAGCCCGGATCTCTCCCGAGCTGCGTGGCCCGGGCGACCGACGTCGCCCCATACCGATCGCGCACGGCATCCAACACGGTGTCGAGGCGTCGACCCGTCGTCCCAGTCGATCGGCAGCTCGGGCGGGACGCTGTCGGCGCGCCCGAGCTGTGACAGCGAGACGCCGATGAGGGTGATGCCGCGCTCGGCGATCTCGGGCAGCGCGGCGGCGAGCAGCCCGCGCGCGACATCGAGCAGCAGCGCGGTGCGGTCGGTGGCGAAGCGGAAGGTGCGCGACCGGGTGGCCTTCGTGAAGTCGCCGTAGCGGAGGCGCAGCACGACCGTGCGGCAGACGCGGTCTCGGTCGCGCAGGCGACGGCCGAGCCGGTCGACGATCTGGGTCAGAAACAGATCGAGTTCCTCGGGGGAGCGCGGGCGGGTTCCGAGCGCGCGCTGAGACCCGATCGACCCGCGGCGGCGCGTGGTGTCGACCGGCCGCGGATCGCGCAGCCGGGCCAGCGCATGCAGGTGCGCGCCGGTCGCCTTGCCCAACAGCCTCTCGGCGGTCGCCGCTTCGAGCTCGGCGAGCTCGCCGACGGTGTGGATGCCGAGCCGGTGCAGCTTCTCGGCGGTCACGGCACCGACGCCCCACAGGCGCTCGACCGGCAGGGGGAGCAGGAAGGCCTCCTCGCGCTCGGGTTCGACCACGAGCAGACCATCGGGTTTGCTCACAGCGCTGGCGACCTTGGCGAGGAACTTCGTCCGCGCGACCCCGACCGAGATGGGCAGGCCGACCTCGATACGAACCCGCTCACGCAGTCGCGCGGCGATCTGCTCGGGTGTGCCTCCGATGCGCCAGAGACCGCCGACCTCGAGGAACGCCTCGTCGATCGAGAGGCCCTCCACGAGCGGGGTCGTATCGCGGAAGATCGCGAACACGTCTTTGCTGGCCGCGGAGTATGCGTCCATCCGCGCCGGGACGACCACGGCATCGGGGCACAGATCGCGCGCCTGTCGGCCGCCCATCGCGGTGCGCACCCCACGTGCCTTCGCCTCGTAGCTCGCCGCCAGCACCACACCGCCGCCGACGATGACGGGTCGGCCGCGCAGCTCGGGCGCGTCACGCTGTTCGACCGAGGCGTAGAAGGCGTCGAGGTCGGCGTGCAGCACGGTCGCCTCGCCCCGCATCCCGCCCCCCCCGATCGCCCGTCCTGCGGATCGTCCCACGCACCGGCGACATGGGCTCCGCAGCGGGAGGCCCACGAAGCTCGGCGATCAGCCGATCCGGGTGTCGCCGGGAGGCGATACCCGCAGCCACTGGTAGCCGTACGGCGCCAGTTCGAGGTCGACGCGGCCGCGAGGGTCGAGCATGATCCGATCCGGCCCACCCAGATCGAGAAGGGCCGTGCCCTCGTCGACCGCGCCGATCTCCACTCTCACCCGCTGCGGAACCTCGGTGAAGTTATGCAGCGCGATCATGCGTCCGACGTCCGAGCTGACTTCGTGGGCCAGCACGCCGGTGCCGTCATGCTCGAGGATCCGCAGGGCGCCCCAGCCGATCTCGGGCGAGACGCGGTACCGGCTCACGAGGTGTCGGACGAATTGCAGCAGAGACTCCGGGTCGTTGCGCTGCTGCTGCACGTTCACGTGCTGCGGCGCGTACCCGTCACCCGGGATCGGCGCGACCAGGCGGCTCGGCGCGGCGTGCGAGAACCCGCCGTTCTTGCCGTCGGTCCACTGCATCGGCGTGCGCACCGACTGGCGGCCGACGATCTCGGGGTTCTCGCCCATTCCGATCTCTTCGCCGTAGAACAGCACCGGCGTGCCGGGCAGGGAGAACAGCAGGCTGTAGACCATGCGGATGCGGCGCGGATCGCCCCCGAGCATAGGAGGCAGTCGGCGGGTGATGCCCCGGTCGTAGACGCGTTGGGACTCGTCGGGCGCGAACGTGTCGAAGACCTCCTCGCGTTCCGCGTCGGTCAGCTTGTCGAGCGTGAGCTCGTCGTGGTTGCGGACGAAATTCGCCCACGCCGCCTCGGGCGGCACGGCCGGGCGCGAGGTCAACGCCTTCACGAGGGGCGCCGGATCGTTGCGGGCCAGCGACAGGTACAGAGCCTGCATCCCGAGGAAATCGAACTGCAGGTCGAGCTCGCCGCCGCGCTCGCCGCCGAAGAACTGCAGCTGCTGCCGGTACGGCAGGTTGACCTCGCCGAGCAGCGCCGCATCGCCGACCCGGCGCTGCAGGAAGCGTTTGAGGTCACGGAGGAACTCGTGCGGGTCGCCGATGTCGACGCCCTCGGGAGGCTCGATCAGGAACGGAACCGCGTCGATGCGGAAGCCCGAGACGCCGAGCGCGAGCCAGAAGCCGATCGTCTTGGCGATCTCATCCCGCACGCGCGGGTTGGCGATGTTCAGGTCGGGCTGATGGCGGTAGAAGACGTGCTGGAAGTACTGCTCGGTGCGTTCGTCGTACTCCCACACGCTCGCTTCTTCGCCCGGGAAGACCGTGGGCTCCTGCTTCTTCGGCGGTTCGTCGCGCCACACATAGAAATCGCGGAACGGGCGACGTGCGGCTGCGTCGAGCGGAGACGAACCACGGATGCTTGTCGGAGGTGTGATTGACGACCAGGTCGACGATCACACGCATTCCGCGATCCTGCGCGGTGCGGATCACCTCGACGAAGTCGCCGTGGTTGCCCAGCCGCGGATCGATGCCGTAGAAGTCGCTGATGTCGTACCCGTCGTCGCGATCAGGCGATCGGGTAGAAGGGCATGAGCCAGAGGCAGGTGACGCCGAGATCGGCGAGATAGTCGATGCGTCGGGCAAGACCCGCGAAATCTCCGATGCCGTCGTCGTTGCCGTCCATGTAGGTCTCGACGTCGAGGCAGTAGATGACGGCGCTCTTCCACCACAGGTCGCTGGTGTCGGTGATCTTCACAGCACCCTCCGAAGGGCGGGGAGCAGGTCGCGTTCCGCGCGGTCGAGGAACGCGGACTGATCGGTGCCGACTCCGTGCAGGTACACGCGATCGAAGCCGAGACCGGCCAGCTCGGCGATGCGATCGGCCAGGTCGCTCGCGTCGTCGGAGGCGAGTGCGCTGTTCAGGAGTTGATCATCGTCGGGGATCGCCGGCCATCGCGTCGAAGTCTTCGGGCTGCTCGACGTCCCAGAGCGACCCGGGAATGACCGCATGCCGCCACTGTTCCCGCAGCACTGCCAGCGCGGCCTCGGGGGTGTCTTCGAGGGCGACGTGCACCTGGAGGACGCGCGGGCCGCGGCCCCCGGCATCCGTGTACGCCTTCACGACCTTCGCGAGCACGTCACGCGGCTGCGCGACGGTGGCAAGTCCATCCGCCCACCCCGCCACCCAGCCGGCGGTCTCGGCGGTGACGGCGGCTCCCAGCAGCGGCGGGGGAGCGGACGGTCTGCTCCACACCCGGGCGCGGTGCACCGTGATCTCGCCGTCGTGCGAGACCTCGTCGCCCGCGAGCAGCCGCCGGATGACCTGAACGGACTCTTGCAGCCGAGCATTGCGGCGGTCTTTCGGCGGCCAGGGATCGCCGGTGACGTGCTCGTTGACCGCTTCGCCGCTGCCGAGGGCCGCCCAGAACCGACCCGGGAACATCTCCTCGAGGGTGGCGATCGCCTGCGCGGCGATCACCGGGTGGTAGCGCTGGCCGGGCGCGGTGACGACGCCGAGCGAGAACGACGTCGCTGCCAGGGCTGCGCCGAGCCAGCTCCACGCGTAGCCGGACTCGCCCTGCCGCACACCCCACGGCGCGAGGTGATCCGAGCACATCGCCGCGTCGAACCCTGCCGACTCCGCTCGCACGACCGCGGCGAGCAGTCGACTGGGTGGGACCTGTTCGTGGGACGCGTGATAGCCGATGAGAACCATCCTGCGATTCTGCAGACCTCACCCGCTCCGCGACAGGGCTTGCATCGGTCGGCGGATCATGATTACCCCGCGCTCGCGCGCAGGCCGGGCGCTTTCTCAGCGGGCGTAGTCGGCAGCGAGCCGGCGGAGCCCTTCGTCGAGCGAGACCTCCGGGGTCCATGCGAGCGAGCGGCGGGTGTCGCGCTGGTCGAACCAGTGCGCCGTCGAGAGCTGCTCGGCCAGGAACCGGGTCATCGGGGGCTCATCCGTGCCGGGCAGGATCGCCCAGACACGCTCGATGACGGAGCCGGCGGCGCGGCCGAGCCACGCGGGCACGCTCCATCGCGGCGGCCGCACGCCGGCGGCCAGGCAGATGCCGGCCAGCAGATCGCCCACGGGCCGGGGTTCACCGTTCGTGAGGACGAAGGCCCGGCCGTGCGCCTCCGGGGCGCGGTCGAGGGCGGCGCGGATGCCGGTCGCGGCGTTGTCGACGTAGGTCGAGTCGATGAGGGCCGTTCCGCCGTCGAGCAGCGGCAGCCGCCCGGCGCGGGCACGCTCGACGACGCGCGCGACGAGCTGCGTGTCTCCCGGACCCCAGACGATGTGCGGACGGACCGCCACGACGTGCATCGAGGGCGAGTCCCGGGCGAGGGCGAGCAGCTCCGCCTCCGCTTTGGTCCGTGCGTACTCGCCGCGCGCGCGCCGAGGGTCGGCGGGTTCGGCGCCGACACCCGCGAGTGCGGAGCCGGAGTGCGCGACCGACGGGGAGGAGACCTGCACGAAGCGGGACACGCCCGCACGCTCGGCCGCGTCGAGCACGGTCCTCGTTCCCTCGACATTGACCGCGCGGAACTGTTCGGGCCGACCCGCCAGCGAGACTTTGGCCGCCAGGTGAACCAACCCGTCGGCGCCGTCGGTCGCCTGCGCGACGATGCGCGGATCGGTGATCGTGCCGAGGATGTCGGTCGCCCCGTCGACCCCGGATGCTCGTCGCTGCAGCGTCCGCACCTCGTGGCCGGCAGAGACGAGCTCAGCCGCGACCGCGCGACCGAGGAACCCCGAGGCGCCGGTGACGAGGACGATCATGGGGCGACGGGCCGCGCGCCCGCGAGGATCCGGTCCGCCCACACCGAGAGCCGCGACCTGTCGATCTTCGAGTTGTGCCGGATGTCGGTGGGCAGGTGCGGAACGGCGAGCACGGCGACGAGAGGGATGCCGGTGCTCGCGCGTACCGCGCGGGTGACCTCCGGGTCCGCGAGGCCCGGACGCGAGACCGGCGGCAGGGTCTCCAGAACCGCGACGGCCTGCCGAAGTCCGTGCGGGCCCACGCCGACGACGGCCGCGCGGCGCACGGCGGCGACGCGCTCCACCTGCTGCTCGGGCCCCACCGGCGCGATCGGCCCGTCGGCGGCGACGATGATGTGCGGCATCCGCCCTTCCACCCACAGTCGCCCGCGGTCATCGAGGTGCCCGACATCACCGGTGCGATGCCACCGGGCGTCGGCGGGAGTGCCCTCGAGACCGACCGTGTCTCGGACGGCAGCGCGGTCGGTGAGCCACAGCCGGTCGTAGTGGTCCTTGAGATGAGGCGCCGAGACGACGATCTCGCCCAGAACCCCGGCGGCGGCGGTCGGAGCGCCGGTCGCTCGGCCATCGGCGTCGAGCGCGCTGACGAGCACGCGATTCGAGCCGATCGGCGTCCCCACGCACACGCCTGCGTCGGGGGCACCGGCGGCATCATGAACGCCGTCGAGCGTGACGTCCGTGACGAGCAGGCACTCCGTCATGCCGTACGGCGTGTGCGGGGTGGCGTTCGGCATGAGCTGCGCGGCCGACTCGAGCAGCTGCGCGCCGATCGGCGCCCCGGTGGAGAGGAAGGTCTGCACGCGGGCCAGCGCAGCACGGTCTTCGGGGGTCAGCCGGTCGGCGGTGTCGACGACGTTCAGGACGGCGGCGGGGGAGAGGAAGACGATCTGCGCGTCGGACTCGCGCACGGCCGCGGCGACCGCGGCCGCGGTGAGGGTGCGGGGGGAGGAGACGTCCATGTCGGGCGTCACCGAGCGGGTGCCGAGCGCCGGACCCAGCAGCGCGAACGGCGCGAAGCCCGTCACGAGCCCGGTGTCGTTCGTCACGTCGAAGTGGGCGGCGAGCACGTCGCGCAGCGCGGAGAGCTGCCGATGCGTGTATGCGACGCCCTTCGCGGGTCCGGTCGAGCCGGAGGTGAAGAGGATCGCAGCCGCATCGTCGGGCCCGGGCGGCGTCGGGAGCGCGGCATCGGAACCCATCGCGAGGATGTCGCCGAGGCTGTGAGAGACGCCGAGAGCGGCGGCCGCGGGTTTCGGAAGCCTCGCGGTCGAGATGCGCACACCCGGCCAGCCGAGCGTGCGCGCAGCGGCGAGCCCCGGCGCCTCGCCGATGATGAAGTCCGGCCAGGCGCCGCGGACCGCGCGGGTCAGACCACGGATGCCGAGGCCCGCGTCGGCGACGACGACCACGGCGCCGATCCGCAGGCACGCGTAGACGACCGCTGACAGCGTCGGCCCAGGCGGGACGAGGAGCGATACGCGATCGCCCTTGCGGACGCCGATCCGGTGCAGACCTGCCGCGATGCGTCGGACGCGGTCATCGAGCAGGCGCCAGCTGACTCGGCGAGCGCCGCGCGCTCCGCCGGATGACATGTCGACGATCGCGACCGCGTCGTCGCCTCGGCGTTGATCCAAGCCGTGCCAGATCGGCACGAACGCAGAGGCGTCCGACGGCGGCGACGCGGTGCCGGCCGCCGCTCGCGGCGATGTCGTGTCGCGACCGGTCAGCCGATCCGCGTTGTCGCTCAGCCACGCGGTCAGCGCCTCTGCGTACGGGCGGTCTTCGCCGACGAGATGGCTCGCGCCCTCGAAGCGGTGCACAGCGGCGTGCGGAAGGCGCTCGATGAGGTCGTCGAGGTAGCGGTCGCTGAAGATCGGGTCGCGCGGACCCCACAGCAGCAGCGCGGGCACATCGAGCTCGGCCACACCTGCGGCGATCCGCTCGAGCTCTGCGTGGCTCTCGTGACGCGCATCGACGGGGATGTCGGCCACGAAGCCGCCGATCGCCCGTCGTCGCGCGGACGACCGATACGGAGCTCGATAGGCCGCTCGGGTGGCAGCATCCAGCGGCGGCGTCGCCAGCGCGAGCGTCGTGTCGAGGAACGCGCTCGTGGCGACCGTCGAGGCGCCCAGCATGGCCCGCGCGCCGGCGAGGCGCAAAGGAGCGGGAATGGGCACGTCGCTCGGATGGTGGACGGCCGTGTTGAGGAGCATGACGCCCGTGACCGATGCCGGATGGTCGATCGCCCAGCCGAGGGAGATCACTCCGCCCCAGTCGTGACCGAGCGTGACCACGGGTGCGTCGAGGGCGAGCGCTTCGGTGAAGGCTCCCAGGTCGGACACGCGCTGCGCGAGGGGCCTGCGCGCCCCGGTGCGATCGGAGTAGCCCATGTCGAGCTGGTCGACCGCGACCACGCGCCACGCGGGATCGCCCGCCTCCGCGGCACGGACGGACTCTGCCACGAAGGCACGCCAGAGGTAGGACCACGTCGGGTTGCCGTGCACCGCGAGGATCGTGCCGACGACGGGCACGCCCAGCCGCGCGAGCTCGTCGCCGGTGTCGAGACAGTGCCAGTTGCGCGTCACGCCCGCGTCGACCCCCCGACCCGGCGCCGTGACGATGCGGCTGAACCGTGGATCGAGTCCGGGGAGGCCTGGCGGGGGGAGCGTGGCGCCCGCAGTCACCAGGCGAGCTCCATCATGGCGGTGTTCAGGCCCGAGCCGACACCCATCAGCAGCACGCGATCGCCCTTCTTGAGCGTCGCCTGCTCCTCGACCAGCGTGATCGGGATGGAGGCCGGGCCGACGTTGCCATACCGCGGGAAGGTGATCGGCACCCGAGAGCGATCCAGCTTCGCCGCCTTCACGATGGCATTGGTGTGCACGGACGAGACCTGGTGGGTGATGTACCGGTCCATCGACGACCAGTTCCACTCCACGGATGCTTCCTTCCATGCGGAGACGACGAGGTCGAGGCCGCCCTTCAGGAGTGCTTTCGCGTCGGTGAACATGCCGTCGACGCTGCCCACGCACAATTCGTGGAACTGGGTCGCCGCACGGGTCACGCCCCCGAGGATCCGGTGGGCGCCGGGGTGCTCGTCGGTGCGGCCGAGGACCGCAGCCGCAGCGCCGGAGCCCAGGGTGAGCGAGGCGAACTCGCTCATGAAGGCGTCGCGGCCGACGTCCTTGCCGAGGAGCCGCCGGATGGTGTTGGTCTGGATCTCGTCGGCGTCCTCGCCGTTGACGACGATCGCGTAGCGGATCTGACCCGATTCGATCATGTTCGCGGCCAGGCTCATGCCGCTCACGAACCCGAGGCAGGCGTTGGCGACATCGAAGTTGATGGCCGAGCTCGGAAGTCCGAGGCCGTGGTGGAGGCGCACCGCAACGGACGGCTCGAGGTGCTTGCGCGTCACCGAGGTGTTGATGAGGAGGCCGACCTCGGAAGGCTCGACTCCGGCTTCGGCCAGCGCACGCCGTCCCGCCGAGACGGTCGCGTCGTCGGACGACTCGTCGGAAGCCCAGTTGCGTCGCTCCATCACGCCCGCGACGCGTTCCAGAAGGCTGCCGGGGAGCTTGAGACGTCGGAGCGCGGACGAGAGACGATCCTCGATGTCCTCTGACGTCGTCACCCGGCTGGGCAGGGTACTGGCAACCGACAACAGTGAGACATTGTCGAAGCGGGTGGTCGCATTTCCGGCCACGGGACCTCCGTTGAACGGGCCCGTCAGGCTCGATTCTTCAAGAGCCCCACTTTACGCCGAATACGTGCGCGATGAGACGGGGTGCACGCAGGGGTATGATTCCGCTCTTTGCTATTCAGTGTTGCTATCTACTGGTACTTAGTGTTACCGTCTACTGGTAGTCAGCAACACAGAGTAGAGGGAGGGGAGCGATGGGCAATCAGATGACCGAGATGCTCAAGGGCACTCTCGAGGGCATCGTGCTGGCGGTGCTGGCCGGGCGTCCTGCGTACGGCTACGAGATCACGGCACGACTGCGCGACGAGGGGTTCTCGGATCTCGTGGAGGGCACCGTGTACGCGCTGCTGGTCCGCATCGAGCAGCGCGGCTTCGTCGATGTCGAGAAGGTCCCGTCAGAGAAGGGCCCACCGCGCAAGGTCTATTCGCTGAACGCCCTCGGGCGGGAACAGCTCGCAGAGTTCTGGAGGACGTGGAGCTTCCTCGCAGAGCGGATCGAACAGCTCCACGTCGAAAACAACGAGAAGGAGAAGTGATCATGGCCGCAAAGTGGATCGAGTTCCTCACGGGCTCGCTCGACGACAAGAAGGCGTATCGGCAGTACAAGGCCCGCATCGCGGCGCTGCCCGAGCCGTATGCGACGGCGGCGAAAGCCTTCGAGCGCTACTTCATGTACAACGGCGGGATCACCGACGGCGACCCGGCGATGATGATGACGATGCTGAACGACTTCGCCGACCTGTGGGAGCGGGCCGCGACCGATGGGACGCCCGTCGACGAGATCGTCGGCGATGACCCCGTCGAGTTCGCTGAGGCGTTCGCCGCCGCCTACGCGGGCAAGCGCTGGATCGACAAGGAGCGCGCCCGCCTGACCGACACCATCCAGGGACTGAGTGGAGAGGACGAGAAATGACCACCGCAACCGCCATCCGGGTGCAGGGCCTGGAGAAGTCCTTCAAGGACGTGCATGTGCTGCGCGGGGTCGACTTCGACGTCGCCGGGGGCAGCATCTTCGCGCTGCTCGGATCCAACGGAGCAGGCAAGACCACCGTCATCAAGATCTTGTCGACCCTCCTCGCCAAAGACGCCGGCTCGGCCGAAGTGGCCGGGTTCGACGTCGTCGCCCAGCCGCAGAGCGTGCGTGAGTCGATCAGCCTGACCGGGCAGTTCGCCGCCGTCGACGAGATCCTCAGCGGTCGCGAGAACCTCGTGCTGATCGCGCAGCTGCGACACCTCAAGAACCCCGGCAAGATCGCGGACGATCTGCTCGCGCGCTTCTCGCTCACCGAGGCGGGCGGCCGCAGGGCCGGTACGTACTCGGGCGGAATGCGCCGCCGGCTCGACATCGCGATGAGCCTGATCGGCAACCCTCCGGTGATCTTCCTCGACGAACCGACCACCGGGCTCGACCCGCAGGCGAGGCTCGAGGTCTGGCAGACCGTCAAGGAACTGGCCGCAGGCGGCACGACCGTGCTGCTGACCACGCAGTATCTCGACGAGGCCGAGCAGCTCGCCGACCGGATCGCGATCCTGCACCAGGGACGCATCATCGTGAACGGCACGCTGGCTGAACTCAAGCAGCTTCTTCCCGCGGCGAAGGTCGAGTACGTGGAGAAGCAGCCGACCCTCGAGGAGGTCTTCCTCGCGATCGTCGGCGACGACACCGAGAGCGGCGGCAGCGACATCGAGCGCACCACCGCGACAGACAAGTAAGGAACGACGATGACCACGCATTTCTCCGGCGACACCGCCGTCCTCACGGGCCGTTCGCTGCGCCACATCCTGCGCAGTCCCGACACGATCATCACGACCGCGGTCACCCCGGTCGCGATCATGATCCTGTTCGTGTTCGTGTTCGGCGGGGCGATCGACACCGGGAGCTACTCCTATATCGACTACATGCTGCCCGGCATCCTGCTCATCACGATCGCCTCGGGCATCGCATACACCGCCTACCGACTGTTCATGGACATGCAGGGCGGCATCTTCGAGCGGTTCCAGTCCATGCCGATCGCCCGCTCCAGCGCGCTGTGGGCGCACGTGCTGACCTCACTGGTCGCCAACACGATCTCGCTCGTGATCGTGATCGGCGTCGCCTTCATCATGGGCTTCCGCACCGGTGCCGGTGTACTGGCGTGGCTCGCGGTGGCCGGCATCCTGATCCTGTTCACTGTCGCCCTGACGTGGCTCGCCGTGATCGCGGGTCTGTCGGCCAAGACCGTCGACGGTGCGAGCGCGTTCTCGTATCCGCTGATCTTCCTGCCGTTCATCAGCTCGGCCTTCGTGCCCACCGACACGATGCCGGCTCCGGTCGCATGGTTCGCCGAGAACCAGCCGGTCACTCCGATCGTCAACACGATCCGCGATCTGTTCGCGCAGCAGCCGGTCGGCGACGACATCTGGATCGCCCTCGCGTGGTGCGTCGGCATCCTGGTCGTGGCGTACTTCGGCGCGATGGCGATCTACCGTCGCAAGATCAGCTGAGTCGGCCAGCCTTCCGGGCGTCGGTGGTCATCGCTAGCGTGCTGGCATGACCACCGACGCCCGACTGCTCGACTGGCTGCTCGACTCCGATCCCGCCGTGCGCTGGCAGGTCGAACGTGACCTGACGGATGCCGCGCCCGCGGTGTGGGAGGCGACCCGTTCCCGCGTCGCAAGCGAGGGGTTCGGCGCGGCGCTGTTGGCGAAGCAGGATGCCGACGGGCAGTGGGCGGGCGGGTCGTTCTTTCCGGCCGGGTTCTTCGGCAGCCCCGAGTCCGAGCAGCCGGGGCAGCCGTGGGTGGCCACGACGTGGGTGCTGAAGGACCTGCGCGAATGGGGTGTCGATGCGGCGGTGCTCTCCGACACCGCCGAGAGGCTGGCCGCGAACAGCCGGTGGGATTACGAGGACCTGCCCTACTGGGGCGGCGAGGTCGATGTCTGCATCAACTCGTACACGCTTGCCAGCGGCGCCTGGCTCGGCGCCGACGTCTCCGCCCTCGCGGAGTGGTTTCCCGCCCACCGGCTCGCCGACGGTGGCTGGAATTGCGAGGCGGAGGAGGGCGACTCGGTCCGCTCCTCGTTCCACTCGACGCTCAACGCGGTCCGCGGCATGCTCGCCTACGAGCGGATCACCGGAGACACCAGTCTGCGCGCGGCGCGCCACGGTGGGGAGGAGTACCTGCTCGAGCGGCGCCTGATGTACCGGGCGAGCACGGGCGAACTCGTCGGTGACTTCGTCACGAGATTCGTGTACCCCAACCGCCACCGCTACAGCGCACTGGCTGCCCTCGATCACTTCCGAGACGTCGCGATGCTCGAGGGCACGCCGCCCGACCCCCGGCTCGCGGATGCCGTGGCGGCCGTGCGCGCGGCGCGACAGCCGGACGGCACGTGGCTGCAGACGACTCCGCTGCCGGGGCGCACGTGGTTCGACGTCGACGTGCCGGAGGGCGAGCCGTCGCGGTGGCTCACTCTGATCGGAACGCGCGTGCTCGACTGGTGGGACGGCGCGCAGCGGTCGATCAATTCTCAGCGAGCAACGCGTTCTTGAGCTCTTCGAACTGCGTCGTGTCCACGGCCACCTCACCCGCGTAGATGTGGTCGAAGCTCGTGATCGAGAAGATCACAATGCCGACGAAGGCCGCGACCAGGCCCGCCATGATCAGGTGGATGCGAAGGCGGCCCACCTCGACGAGGCCGATGAGCACGGCATTGATGAGCGCACCGACGTACAGCACGAGCCAGAGGATGGGAGGGATCTCCTGCGCCGTGGCACCGATGCGCGCTCCGCGATCGCCGAGGAACTCGTTGAACGCGGCGATGGTGGCGCCGTGCAGGTTCGCCTCGGACGTGTTCGAGGGTTGGAACGAGAACAGCACCTGCTCGATCTCGGTCACCTGCGTGGATGTGTGCGACGGGATCACACCGCCCGCCTGACGCACCCAGTCGACGTTGATCACGTGGTCGGTGTACTCGATGAGCAGTGACTGCAACTCGGTGCTGGTCGGTTCAGGAAAACCCGACGCGTCGCGATACAGCACCGAGATCGCGGAGGTCTCCTCCAGGACGATCTGCTCGACGCCACGGTAATTCTCATACGACGCTGCGGCGATGAGCGCGAGCGTCACGCCGTACAGCACCCCGTACGAAGCCATCGCGTAGCCGAGCACCCGATCCCATTCGGGCGCTGAATCGCCTTCGCGAGGCACCCACTTGCGCAGCGCGAGCACGACCAGAAGCGAGATCCCCACGAACAGCGCGACGAACAGCGGCAGCGCGATCACGATCGGCACCTCGTACAGCCACATGAGTGCATTGTGGCCCGGAGTCTTCGCAGACGCCACCGGTCGCTGCTCGACCGTCGTGTCGGAAGGCAGCGGCCCGCGCCACTGACACACTGAGGCATGGGCGAGAAGAGCGGCACGGTTGACGACGCCGGCGGGTCGCCCGCCCGATCGAAGACTCGACGGCGCTGGGGCCGAGTCGGGATCGCGCTGGGTGTGATCGCCGCGATCGTGCTGGTCGGTGCCGTCATCACCTCACTCACGCCCTGGCCCTCGGCGATGATCATCCGCTCGGTGTTCCAGCAGGGGGGCACCGCGGCCGCGGACGAGATGCGGCCGTACGTGCCGGCAGCGCAGCTGCGCGAACGGGAGGCCGTGCCGTACGCGGAGGGGAGCAAGGACACCACGCTCGATGTCTTCACGCCGGCGGACGAGGGAGATCTGCGCCCCACGATCGTGTGGGTGCACGGCGGGGCATGGCTCTCGGGGTCGACGGCGAACATCGATCCCTACCTGCGGATCCTCGCCGCGGAGGGCTACACCACGATCGGCGTGAACTACAGCGTCGGCCCGGAGCAGACCTACCCGACGGCGGTGACGCAGCTCAACGAGGCCCTGGCGTTCATCCAGGCGCATGCTCAGGAGTTCAGCGTCGACACGACGCAGATCGTCCTGGCCGGCGACTCGGCCGGCGCGCAGCTGGCCAGCCAGCTCGCGACGCTCGTCACCAGCCCGCGATACGCGCATCTCGTCGGGATCGAACCGTCGCTGGATGCCGCGCAGCTGGCGGGCGTGATCCTCAACTGCGGCGTGTACGACCTGCGGGCGATGGCCGAGCTGACCGGCCTTCCCGCGTGGGGGTTCAAGGTCGCGCTGTGGGCTTACACCGGGACGAAGGACTGGTCCGAGCTGCCGGTCGGCGCCACGATGTCGACGATCGAATTCGTCACCGCGGACTTTCCGCCGACGTACATCAGCGGCGGCAACGGAGACGGACTGACGTGGCTGCAGTCGATTCCGATGGCGCAGCGCCTCGACGAACTGGGGGTGCCGGTCACCGAGCTGTTCTGGCCGGCTCCGCACGAGCCGCAGCTGCCGCACGAATACCAGTTCCACCTCGACATGCCCGAAGCGCAGGAAGCGCTGACGGCGACGATCGACTGGCTGAACGAGACGACGCGCTCGCGCTGACGCTCGATGTCGTCGTGCTGGGGGGACTACGCGCGCTGCCGCGCGTGGCCCGCCGCATCCGCCGAAGCGCTCATCGCCGATTCGAGAACGTCGTCGACCGACACGTCGCTGCCTTCGAACGGGGGCCCGATGGCTTCGGGCGAGTCCTCCGCCACGGAGGAGACCGGCGGTTCGATCCAGTACGTGGCCATGTTTCCTCCTCGGCTCTGACAGTGCAGTCCGCCGGGGTCCGGGGCGACTTGCGATCCAGGGTAGGCACACACCGCGGCTGTGGCAAGGACGGGCTTGTCGGGGTCAGGGAACGCGGAGCTCCTCCGGCTCGACGACGATGTCGACGAGTGCGCCGTTGCGCCACACGGTCAACTCCATCCGTCGCCCGATCGCGTGCTCGACCATGAGTCTCTGCAGTTCGGTCGCGCTGGTGACGGGTGTGTGATCGATCGTGATGACGATGTCGCCGCGGCGCGCTCCCGCGCTCGCGGCGGGGCTCGGCTCGATGACCGAAGCGACCTGCATTCCGGTGCGGGATCCGACCCGGGCGGACAGCTCGGGGGTGAGCGGCACCTGCGTTCCGGCGACGCCGAGCCACGCGCGGCGGACTCGGCCGCGGGTGATCAGCGCATCGATGATGTCGCGCGTCGTGGTGTTGATGGGCACCGCCAGTCCGAGGCCGATTCCCGCGACGGCGGTATTCACACCGACCATCCGTCCCGAGCTGTCGGCCAGGACGCCGCCGCTGTTGCCGGGGTTGAGTGCGGCATCCGTCTGAATGACCTCGTCGACCACGCGACCGGACTGCGTCGGCAGCGATCTGCCGAGCGCGGAGACGATGCCGGCGGTGACGCTGCCGGCCATGCCGAGGGGATTGCCGAGCGCCACCACCAGCTGCCCGACGCGGAGCTTGGACGCATCGCCCCACGGCACGGGCGGGGGAGTGCTGCCCTCCACCTGGAGGACGGCCAGGTCCGAGAGCGGGTCGCTTCCGACGACGCGCGCCTCCAGTTCGGACCCGTCCGAGAAGGCCACTTCCGCGCGGACGGCGCCGGCCACCACGTGTGCGCTGGTGAGCAGGTGCCTGTCGGCGGAGATCACCGATGCGCTGCCGGCACCCGCTCCACGCGCCGAGCGCACCGACACGGCGGCCACCGATGGCAGGAGCGTCTCGGCGATCCGCACCACCGCCGATGAGTACGCGTCGAGTGCGTCTTCGTCGTTCATGCGACCAATTCCAGCACCGGCGGCGTGCGTCGGGGCGGAGTTCGCCGAGGGCGCACGGGCAGGGTGAGCACCGCGGTGTTCACCCGTTGTCAGGCCGACGGCCTCGGATCGGGATCGTCTCCCCGCGCCCACGCGATCGCGATGAGCCGGCGCAGCACCGCGAGGTCGATGTCGTCGAGCTTCTTGACGTACACGCAGCCCGCACCCTCGGTGTAGGTGCCGAGCGAGGGCAGCAGCGCGGCGCCTTCGGCCCGGTCCTTCAACCCGTACAGCGACAGCTGCGCCTTGCGCGGGGAGAATCCGGTCTTGGGCCAGTCGCCACGGGTGCGTGGATTGTTCGGCGACACGAAGCGGTAGCTGCCGTAGCCGACCATCGACGGACCCCACAGCACGGGATCGGCCCCGGTCACGTCATGGAAGATCTCGGCGAGCTTCAGCCCGTCGGCCTGGCGGCGAGCGGGCGTGGCGGCGTGGAGGAACTCGTCGACATCCGCGTCAGTCGGCACTGTCTTGGCTTCGGCCATGCTTTCAGTGTGCCAGTCGTGCGTCCCGTCGGCCATGGCGGCCACACGATGTCGGCGGCCCGAGGTAAGCAGGAAGCATGAATCCGATTGTGCAGAACTGGCTCGATGGATACCTGCGCGCATGGCGGACGAACGACCCCGACGATATTCGCGCGCTCTTCACCGAAGACGCGACCTATGCCGGCGGGCCTTTCGACCCCGAACCGTGGATCGGCAGAGAGGGGATCGTCCAGGGGTGGCTCGCCCACCGCGACGAGCCCGGGACGTGGACCTTCGAGGGGAGTCCGCTGGCGTACTCGGACGGCATCGGCATCGTCCAGGGTCGAACGGACTACCCCGACGATGATCGCGTGTACGCCAACCTCTGGGTGATCACGTTCGACGACGATGCACGCGCGCGCTCGTTCGTCGAGTGGTACATGGAGCCGGGGCCCGTGCGCGAAGACCAGGAGTAGGGCAGAAGCGGCGGTATCAGCGGCTGAGCGCCGTGCGGTCGTCGAGCCGGCTCAGCTTGTCGGGGTTCGCGATCGAGTACACGCGGGTCACGCGGCCGTGCTCGACGGCGACGCTCACCACCCCGACCAGCTTCCCGTCGAGCTCCATGCGGATGCCGGGCTCGCCGTTGACCCAGGTCGCCGATGCGATGAGCGCGCCCTCGACTTTGGTCAGTCCGCCGACGAGGTATCGCGCAAGCCGTTCGCCGCCCACGATCGGGCGCCGCGCCGCACCGCGCACCTTGCCTCCGCTGTCGGCGACAGAGACGACATCGGGCGCGAGGATGTCCATGAGTGCCTGCAGGTCGCCGGTGTTGAGCGCCGTGACGAGTCGCTCCACCACCTCCTCGTGCTCCGAGCGCACCACACGCACGCGGGGGCGTCGCGCGGACACGTGCGACTTGGCCCGGTGCGCGATCTGCCGAACCGCCGCCGGTGTCTTGCCGACGGCATCCGCGATCTCGTCGTACGGCACATCGAAGACTTCGCGCAGCACGAAGACAGCTCGCTCGGTCGGTCCCAGCGTCTCGAGCACGGTGAGCATCGCGATCGAGAGGCTGTCTGCCAGCTCGACGTCTTCGGCGACATCGGGGCTGGTCAGCAGCGGTTCGGGCAGCCACTCGCCGACGTAGTCCTCTCGCCGCCGCGCCACCGAGCGCAGGTGGTTGAGTGCCTGCCGCGTCACGATGCGAACCAGATAGGCGCGGGCGTCTCGGACCTCGGCGTGATCCACGGTCGCCCAGCGCAGCCATGACTCCTGCAGCACGTCCTCCGCGTCGGCGGCGGAACCGAGAAGCTCATACGCGACGGTGAACAGCAGGCCGCGATGCACGACGAACGGGTCGTCGTCGGCACGCGCATCGCTGCTCATCCCTGGGAGCCTACGCGCGGTCTGCAACGGCCACCCGCTTGGCCAGCGGCGGCAGACCGCACGCTGCCGCGAACTCCTCCGAGTGGATGCCGAGCGCGATGTTCATGCGCGCCGACATGTTCATGAACGCGACGCGTGCCGCGAGCTCCACGAGCGCGGCCGGTCCGATCTCGGCCAAGAGCGCGTCGGAGAGTTCGTCGGTCACGGCGGGCGGAGTCTGGCTCGCCGCCTCGGCGTACTCCATCACTCTGCGCTCGAGAGGAGTGAAGGCAGTGGACTCCCGCCAGCGCGGCACCTCGCGCACCTTCGCCTCGTCGAGCCCGTGAGTGTGCGCCATGAAGTAGTTCAGGTCGAGGCAGAAGCTGCAGCCGACCGTCGCGGCCGCGGCCATCGCGGCGTAGGTGGCGAGTGTGCGGTCGAGTTCGTGCCACTTCTCGATCTTGCGGCCGATGCCCATCGCGTCCTTCATGACCGCTTGGTGGTGCCACAGCACGCCGAGGGAGTCGGGCACCTTGCCCGTCATCTTGCGCGCCGCGAACTTGACGATCGCGCCGTACGCGCCGGTGACCTCGGCGGGGGGAATGCGGGTGTCGCTGGTCATGTCGTCTCCGATGTCTTCGAGGAAATTGCGTCCTGACATGAAGACACCGGCCGGCATCCGCGTGTGACATCCGGTCAGCGCCGGCCGCTCAGGTTCGGGTAGCCGGCGAAGGGCACGGGCCCGTGCGACCGCACGTAGGCGCCGTGCACGTGTTCGCATGCTTCGCGCAGCGTCGTCGCCCATCCGAGCACCTCGCCACGCCAGATCGCCTTGTAACGGGTCTCGGTGCCGTTCATGATGCGGCGGATCTCGACGCGGCCGTACTCGCGACCTTGCGGGTCGACCATGCGCCACACCCCGGTCGGCCCTTCGACCGCGGCGAGGATCGGGTGCCAGTCGCCCATTTCGGCCGGTTCCCCTTTCTCCGGCCGAGGACACTCACGTTACTCGGATGCCGCCGACATCGCAGGGGCGGGCGAGGGGGGTGTGGGGGTGGGCCGTGCCAGAGTGTTGGCATGCGACGCATCGGTGCGATCTTCACGCCCTACTCTCCGCCCGAGGCTCTGCGCGATGCCGCGCAGGCTGCGGAAGATTCGGGTGTTCCCGAACTCTGGCTGTGGGAGGACTGCTTCCGCGAGTCCGCCTTCGCCGCGGCATCCGCTGCGCTGGCCTGGACGACCACGCTGAAAGTCGGAATCGGCGTCGCGCCGATGCCCCTGCGCAATGTGGCGCTGACCGCGATGGAGATCGCGACCGTCGAGCGCCTCTTCCCCGGGAGGCTCATCCCCGGGGTCGGCCACGGCGTCCTGCCGTGGATGGCGCAGGTCGGTGCCCGGGTCGCATCGCCGCTCACGCTCATGCGCGAATACGTTCCGGCGCTGCGATCGCTGCTCGCCGGCGATGAGGTCAGCACCGCGGGCCGCTACGTCACCCTCGACCACGTGCGGCTGGACTGGCCGCCTGCGCAGGCACCCGCGATCGTCGTGGCCGGAGAAGGCCCGAAGACCGTCCGGCTCACCGGCGCCGTCGGCGACGGCACGGTGCTTCCCGGGGGCAGCAATCCCGAGCGGGTGGCGCGGACGCTCGCGCTCGCCCTCGAGGGACGAGCGGATGCCGGAAGAGGCGACGGCCACGAACTCATCGTGTTCGTCTCCGCGGCGTTCGGCGGCGACGCCGCGCGTGCGCAGCTGGCCGACGACCTCGTGCGCTGGTCGGGCTCGGTCGATCCGGCGCTCATGGTCGTCGGGGACTCCGCAGAGGTCGCTGCGGCGATCGAGCCGTTCTACGCGGCGGGTGCCACGTCGGTCATCCTGCAGCCGCGGGAGGAGGAGACCGATCTGGCGGGGTACATGGCGGGCGTCGGCGAAGTCGCGCGCCTCATCGGTGACCGATGACCTCAGCGCCGCCGATCGACTCACGCGCGGGCGCCCGCGCGTGAGCGGATGTCGTCAGCATCGAGCTGCTGCTCGACGAGGCGACCGAGGCGCGGGTACGTGCGGACTGGCGACGCCTGGCCGATGCCGGCCTGTCGAGCCTCGCCGCGCACACCGCACCGAGCAACCGGCCGCACATCACGCTGCTCGCGCGGCCCACGCTGGCCGCGGTCGCCTTCACCGCGGCCACCGCACGCCTGCCCATTCCGATCACGCTCGCCGAACCGGTCGTCTTCGCACACGGCGAGCGCGGCGTGCTCGTCTGGCGGGTGGCGCTCAGCGAGGAACTGCGTGACCTGCACGCGGCCGTGCACGCGGCGGCTCCGGCGGGCGATGACGCTTCGCACACGGCTCCCGGATCGTGGACGCCTCACATCACCCTCGCGCGACGCCTCCGGCTGGAGTCACTGCCCGAGGCCCTCGACCTGATCGGACCCGCATCGGCGGGGACGGGCGTATCGCTGCGCCGGTGGGACTCGGCATCCGCCACGGTCACCGCTCTCTGACGGCGCACAGGCGACGGCGCGCCATGACGACGGTCGCCGGTGCGGCCGAGGGATCGGTACGGTCGTGGTGTGGAAAGTCGTGGTGGGGCGAGGGGCGAGGCCGACGAGGTGGACGCGCTCATCGGCGCGTGGTCCGAGCGTCTGCCCGACGTCGACGTGACCCCCCTCGAAGTCATGTCGAGGTTGCGGCGGGTGTCGATCCGGCTCGGACGCATCCGGGCCGGCGCGTTCGCGACCGCGGGCCTGGCCTCGTGGGAGTTCGACGTGCTCGCCGCGCTGCGCCGCGCCGATGAACCGCACGAGCTCAGCCCGGCGCAGCTGATCCAGCGGACCATGATCGGCAGCGCCGCGATGACCAACCGGATCACCCATCTCGTCGAGCGCGGGTACGTGGAGCGTCAGGCCAACCCGCGCGACGGCCGCGGCGTGCTCGTGCGTCTCACCGACGAGGGGCGGGTGAGGGTGGATGCCGCGATGAGCGAACTGATCCGCCGCGAAGCACGGGCGCTCAGTGTGCTGAGCCGTGACGACATCGACGAGCTCGCGCGCATGCTGCGCCCGCTGATGGGGTGATCGCGCGTCGCTACTTCATCTCGCGGGCGAGCGCGTCCCAGTTGACGTCGATCATGCGTGGCGTCTTTCGCGAGATGCGGGCTCGCAGCACCATGCCGGCCTTCGGCCAATAGCGGCGGTCGAGGATCACCTCGGTCGTGAGGGGTTCGGAGTCCAGGCCCGGACCCTCCAGGATCAGGTCCATCTCGCACGCCTGGTACCGCAGTCGACCCTTCGGCTCCGAGAGCGACACGATGCGGATGGTGCCCTGCAGAGCGTCGGCCATCGGCGAGCCGGTCAAGCGCTCGAGCGTCTCGGCTGCCCCTTCTTCCCAGTCCTCCATGGGTCGAGGCTATCGGTGCAGGGGCACCCGGGCCGCTGCCGCACGCTCGGGCGCGTGGCTATACTCCCGCCATGTCGTTCCACGTGGCGCCGACGGCGTACGACCGGTTCATGGGGCGCTACTCCCGTCCGCTGGCGGTCGAGTTCGCCGACTGGCTCGGAGTGGGTCCGGGCCAGCGTGCGCTGGATGTGGGCAGCGGTCCCGGCGCACTCACCGAAGTGCTGGCCGATCGGCTGGGAGCAGCATCCGTCGTCGCCGTCGACCCGTCCGAGCCGTTCGTGGGCGCGATCCGCGACCGACTGCCGGGCGTGACGGCGATCCAGGCGTCTGCCGAGCACCTGCCTTTCGACGATGAGTCCTTCGACATCGTCGCCGCGCAGCTCGTGGTGCACTTCATGACCGACCCGCTCGCCGGCGTCACCGAGCTGCGCCGCGTGACCCGCACAGGCGGGGTGGTCGCCCTGAACGTATGGGATTTCGAGGGAGCGCGCTCGCCGCTCTCGGCCTTCCTCAGCGTGCTGAAAGGGCTCCAACCCGGCGCCGACGACGAGACCGACCGCACCGGCGCCCGCCGTGGACAGCTCGGTGCACTGCTGCGGGACGCGGGATGCCGCCACGTCGAGGAGTCCGAGCTCTCGGTCGTCGTCACCTCGCCCACGTTCGAGGACTGGTGGGAGCCCTACACGCTCGGAGTCGGTCCGGCGGGGTCGCAGCTGGCGGCGCTGGACGCGGAGCGTCAGCGCGAGATGCGCACCCGCTGCCGTGAACTGCTGGGAAATGGTCCGATCGACACACCGGCGACCGCGTGGGTCGCGCGAGGTGTCCGCTGAGCGGTCAGCCGCCGACGTGCATGCCGATGTGGGCATGCACCGCGGAGATCACGACGGACCCTTCGCCGACGGCCGATGCCACGCGCTTGATCGAGCCGCGGCGCACATCCCCGACTGCGTAGATGCCGGGAACCGACGTCTCGAACTGGGTGGGTCCGGCGTCATCCCCGCGCCAGGCGCGGCGTCCGCCTTCGGCGAGCACGTCGGCGCCCGTCATGATGGATCCCCACTTGTCGCGCAGCACCTCGGGCGGCAGCCATTCGGTGCGCGGCCGCGCGCCGATCGTGATGAAGATCGCATCGGCGGGAAACTCCGTCTGTTCGCCGGAGTCGGTGTGTTCGAGCACGACGTAGTCGAGCCGATCGGACTCGTGCGCGCCGGCGTCGACGACGCGCGTGCCGGTGATCAGTCCTACGCCGGCGGCATGCAATTGGTCGATCAGGTAGCGCGACATGCTCTCGGCCAGAGAGGCTCCGCGCAGGACCAGCGAGACGGACTTGGCATAGCGGGCCAGGTGCAGCGCGGCCTGGCCGGCGGAATTGCCGCCCCCGACGACCAGTACGGTACGCCCCGACTGCGCGCGGGCCTCGACCGATGAGGCGCCGTAGAAGACCGACGAGCCGACGAACGGGCGCAGGCCCGGTGCCGCGAGTCGGCGATAGCTCACGCCGTTCGCGAGGACGACGGTGCGGGCACGCACGATCTCACCTCCCTCGACCTGCAGTTCGAAGCCCTCACCCGACAGGTTCATGCCGATGACGCGTCGCGTGTGGGCGAAGCGGGCACCGAAGATCCAGGCCTGCTGGTAGGCGCGCTGGGCGAGTTCGGCGCCCGAGACCCCCCGCGAGAACCCGAGGTAGTTGCGGATGAGCGAACTCGACCCCGCCTGCCCGCCGATCCCCTCGCCCTCCAGCACGAGCGTGTCCAGACCCTCGGATGCCGCATAGACGGCCGCGGCGAGCCCGCCGGGGCCGGCACCCACGATCGCGACATCGACGATGCCCTCGGGAAGCGATGTGTCCAGGCCATACGAGCGGGCGAGCGCCGCGTCGTCGGGGTCGACCAGCACGAAACCGTCGGCCGTGCGCACCAAAGGCACCCCGTCGTAGTCGACGCCCGCCTCGGCGAGCATCGCCATCGCTTCGGGCGTGCTCGGGTCGAGGCGTTCGGTGTGCACTCCGCCGCGGGCCAGCAGGCTCTGCAACTGGTGGGTGCGCGGCTGGGAGTGGTCACCGATGACCGTGAACCCCCGCTGGCGCCGCCCGCTGGAGAACTCCCATTCGTGCAGGAAGTCGGTGATGGCGCGGTGGAAGGATTCGTCGGCGGTGTGCACGGGCCGCACGACGTAGTAGTCGATCTGCACGCGCGACATGAGCTCGAGCACGGCCTCGGTCGTGTCGCGGTCGGCCCACGATCCCCACTCGATCACCAGGCCCCGTCGCACGTCGGGATACCGGCGGCGTGCCGCGGCGAACACGCTCTCGTGGTCGTGGGTGGGCGATGCGTCGTCGGAGAGGATCAGCGCGAGGTCGCCCCCGGCCGCGTGAAGCTCCTCGATCGCCGCTGCCGCGTGATCGGGTGTGTCGGCGTCGATGATGCGGTAATCCTGCGCGTATCGGCGATTCAGAGGGTCGACGAGGGCTCGCCGCTGATGGTCGTCTGCGGAGACGACCAGAATGGCGGGCGGCCGAGGCGCCGAGGCGTCAGCGTTCATTCGTGCTCCATGGCGGTCGGCGAGGCGGGACCGCACGCCGCGAGTGTACTGCGGAGCATCGGCGCCTCACCAGTGCGGTCGAGGCGACCGCGACTCTCCACGGGACCTTCGGCACTGTCCCGCACGGCTCGTGCGCGATGGGATGAGAGCAGTGACCAAGGGGGCGCGCCATGCGGGCAGTCGTGGTGTACGAATCGCTGTGGGGGAACACGGAGAAGGTGGCCAGAGCGGTGGCCGACGAACTCGGACGCACGATGTCGGTGCGCATGTTCGACGCCGAGTCCGCACCGGCATCCGTCGAGGGCTACGACCTGGTCGTCGTGGGAGGGCCGACGCACGGCTTCTCGATGAGTCGCCCCTCCACCCGAGAGGCGGCGGTGACGCAGAACGGTGCGGCGCGGGCACCGGTGCGCGGCATCCGCGAGTGGCTGGCGCAGCTGCCTCACGTCGCATCCCCCGTGAGGGCGGTCGCGTTCGACACCCGCGTCGACAAGCCGCGGCTGCCCGGATCGGCGGCCAAAGCGGCGCGGCACGAGCTGCGGGCTCTGGGGTTCGACGTCGCCATCAAGGCGAAGACGTTCCGCGTGCACGGCTACGAGGGTCCGCTCGTCGACGGCGAGCTCGGCCGGGCAGTGGAGTGGGCGCGCGGGATCGATGCGGACCTCCGAGCGGCGGCCGACCCGCCGACCGGGGTCTGAGTCAGGCGATGTCGGCCAGCGTGTAGACGAGGGGCCACCCGCCTTCGGAGCTGTTGCCGAGGATGCTGACCGTCGTCCGCGTCACCGGATTGTGCGTCGAGCGGAATGAGACCCCGGCGTCGTATCCCTCCATGATCAGCTGCGGACCCGTCGCGCCGAGGTAGAGGCCCATGCCGTAGCGCAGCCCCTCTTCGGGCACGTCGAAGCGCGGCCGCGTCATCTGGCTCAGCGTGTCTTCGCTGACGATCCGGCCGCCGGTCAGCGCGCCCCAGAATGCGTGCAGGTCATCGGCGGTCGTATAGATGCCCCCGTCGCCGTTCCCGCGAACGGGCAGGTGCAGCACGTTGGTGCGGTCGCCCTCCGCGAACAGGTAGCCCAGCGCGGCATCCGCCGGCAGTTCGTCCGACCGCAGGAACGAGGTCTTCTCGAGCCCGGCCCGGGCGCAGACCTCCGCTTCGACGAGGTCGTGATACTCGCGTCCGCTCGCCCGCTCGGCGATGATCGCGAGGACGATGTAGCCGCCGTTGCAGTACGTGAAGTGGTCTCCCGGCGGGAACGCCTGAGGGTAGCCGTCGACCACGGGCACGAACGCTTCGGTGTCGGCGAGCAGGTGCACCGGCACGGGCAGCACATAGTCGGCGGCATCCCAGTCGGCCTCTTCGTCGATGTAGTCACCGATTCCGGACGTGTGCGTCAGCAGCTGCTCGACCGTGACCGCATCGTCGATGAGCGGCAGATCCGTGCCCAGGATGCTGCGCACAGGCGTGTCGAGCGTGAGGACGCCCTGCTCGACGAGTCGCAGCACCGCGAGAGCGGTGAAGGTCTTGCTGCCGCTCGCGATCGCGATGCGTGTGCGCGAGCTGTTCGGCACGCGGAGGGCACGATGCGCGTAGCCGCCGATGCGTTCGTACCTGCGCTCGTCGCCGACGTCCACGGTGACCACCCCGGTGAACGATTCCTTCAGAGCCGCCACGTCGACGGCGGCCTTGTCGATGACCGGTTCGGCTGTGCGTTCGGCATCCATGCGCGAAGCCTACGCGGGTGCTGCGAGCACCGAAACGGGCACCGACGCCCCACGGCGGCTGCCGCGGGCATAGCGTGGAATCGTGGACGACGAGGTCGCGGAGCTCGCAGCGCTGCGCCGTCGCGCCTACGGACCGGACGCCGACATCGACGGGGATCCGCAGGCCCTCCTTCGACTTCAACACCTGGAGAACCGGGCGCGCCTCGGGTTCGCGGCCGCAGAGGTGCCGAGCGCCGACGCACTGCCGGCCGTGGCCGGTGAGGCGCCAGAGCCACCGATGCCGATGGACGCGGGTCCGCCGGCCAGGCGGCTCGGCTGGCGTGCCGCCGCGCTGGCGGGCGTCGCCGTCGTCGCCGTTCTCGTGGTGGTGCAGGTCAGCGGCATCCAGAGCGTGGACCCGATCGCCCAGGCATCGCCTTCGGCATCTTCTGCGGTGCCGTCACCGGATCGCGCGGCGACCGGATCGGAGACGGCGCTCGTCGACATTCCGCTCGACAGGTCGCTCGCCCGGTATGTCGAGCAGCCGGCTGCGCCGGAGTTCCCGGTCGAGGGCGGTCTGCGATGGGCGGAGTCGCTCGGGGCGTACTACGGCTGGACCGTGTGGCTCGCGCGGTCGGCGAGCGGACAACGGTGCATCCTCCTGGACCGGAGTGACCGCACCTTCACCCGGTGTGCTGCGGAGGAGGGCTTCCTCGTCGGGCTGCTCGAGGAAGCGGTGCCGTTTGCGGACGTCGCGCCGGACTATCGCCCGGCGCGGATGACCGACCGCAACAGCCTCGTGTTCCGATGGACGCCCGAGCGCGGGGTCTCGATCCTGCTGGCCGACGCCGATCGGGCGGCATCCGGTGACGACTGATCAGGAGCCCGGATACGATGCCGGGAGGGCTGCGACAGAGCTGTGGCAGCGGGAGTGAGGATGCAGTGACGATCCACGTGCGCGTGCGCGCCGAGCGTTCCCCGGGTGAGAAGCGGGTCGCCGCGACGCCCGACAGCATCAAGAAGCTGCTGGCCGCCGGCGCCACCGTCGACGTCGAGTCGGGAGCCGGTTCGGGCTCGTTGATCACGGATGCCGCCTACGAAGCGGCCGGAGCGAACATCGTCGCCCGAGATCTTCCGTTCGCCCCGGGCGTGCTGTTCCACGTCCGCCCGCTGACGGCGGCCGAGATCGCAGCGCTGCCCGCCGGGACCGTCACCGTCGGCACGGTCGATCCGTTCCAGAACGCCGCTGCTGTCACTGCGGCCCGCGACGCCCGCGTGACCTCCTTCGCGCTCGACCTCCTGCCGCGCATCTCGCGCGCGCAGTCGATGGACGTGCTCTCGTCGCAGGCGCTGCTGGCCGGCTATCGGCTCGTCACGATCGCCGCCGACGCGTTCGGGCGCATGTTCGGCATGACCATGACCGCGGCCGGAACCCTCGCTCCCGCCCGGGTGCTCGTCCTCGGCGCGGGTGTCGCCGGCCTGCAGGCGATCGCGACGGCCAAGCGCCTCGGCGGCGTGGTCTCGGCCAACGACGTCCGCGCGGCATCCGCCGACGAGGTCCGCTCGGTGGGCGGGACGTTCATCGACCTCGACCTCGGCACGGCCGAAGCGGGCGGCGGCTACGCGAAGGAGCTCGCCGAAGACCGCGCGCGCCGACAGCAGGAGCTGCTCGCGCCGCACATCGCGGCATCCGACATCGTCATCACGACCGCCGCCGTCCCCGGACGCGCGGCACCGCGGCTCGTGACCGCGGCCATGGTCGCCGCGATGAAGCCCGGGTCGGTGCTCGTGGACCTCGCCGCCGAGTCGGGAGGCAACATCGAGGGCTCGGTGCCGGGCGAGCGCCGCCCGGTCGAGGTGACCGGGGGAGTGGTGACGCTCATCGGGGCCCGCGACATCCAGTCCGACCTCGCGCCCGATGCATCGAAGCTGTACGCCATGAACTGCACCAACTTCGCGGGCCTGATCATGAAGGAAGGGAACATCGTGCTCGATTTCGACGACGAGCTCGTCTCGGGAAGCGTCGTGACCCACGACGGCGCGGTGGTCAACGACCGCGTCGCGGCGGTCATCGAGGGGGTGCCCGCCTGATGGACGGCTTCGCCCTCATCACGATCACGATCCTCGCGGTCTTCCTCGGCTTCGAGGTCGTCTCGAAGGTCTCGAGCACCCTGCACACGCCGCTCATGTCGGAGGCGAACGCGATCCACGGCATCATCCTGCTCGGCGCGATCCTCGTCGCCGGCCAGGCGGAAGATCCGCTTGCGCTCGCGCTGTCGATCCTCGCGGTGCTGCTCGCGACGATCAACGTGGTCGGCGGGTTCGTCGTCACCGACCGCATGCTGCTGATGTTCCGTGCGAAACCTCGCACTCAGAGGTCGGATGCCGCGAAGTCGGAGGCCGGCGCGTGAAACTGCTGCCCCCCGAGGTCGTCACGGTCTGCTACATCATCGCGGCCGTGCTGTTCATCCTGGCGCTGAAGGGCCTCAGCAATCCCCGCACCGCGCGGCGTGCGAATCTGCTCGGGGCGGCCGGTGCGGCACTCGCGATCCTCGCCTACATGCTGAGCGTCGAGCTGCGGAATCTGGCCTGGATCATCGGGGCGATCGCGGTCGGATCGGTCATCGCGGTCATCGCCGCCCGCCGCGTGCAGATGACGCAGATGCCGCAGCTCGTCGCTGCCTTCAACGGCGTCGGCGGCGGCGCCGCGGCGCTGGTCGCACTCGTCGAGATCGCCCACAGCGAGAGCCCCTGGACCCTGGGCGTCGTCGCGTTCACGGTGCTGATCGGCGGTGTCTCGCTGACCGGATCCTTCGTCACGTTCGGCAAGCTGCAGGGCATCGTCACCACGAAGGCGGTGACCTTTCCGGGCCTGCGGGTGCTGATGGTGCTCCTCGTCGTCGCGGCGGTCGCCGCCGGCGTCGCGCTGGTGCTCACCGGCGATGCGCTCTGGGCCTACCTTCTGCTGGTCGTCGGCCTCGTACTCGGCGTACTCCTCGTGCTCCCGATCGGGGGTGCCGACGTGCCGATCGTGATCTCGCTGCTCAACGCGTTCACGGGACTCGCGGTGGCGGCATCCGGTCTGGTCCTCTCGAACGTCCTGCTGCTGATCGCCGGAACGCTCGTCGGCGCGAGCGGCACGATCCTCACCATGGCGATGGCCAAGGCCATGGGCCGCACGGTCGCCGGCATCGTGTTCGGTGCGTTCCGCGCGCACGTCGCATCGAGCACGTCGGCCGCCGGTTCGGATCGGCCGGTGCGGACGATGGAGGCCGACGACGTCGCGATCCTGCTCGACTACGCGCAGCGCGTCGTCATCGTGCCCGGCTACGGGCTCGCGGTCGCCGGCGCGCACCACGCGGCGGCCGAGCTCGCCGAGATCCTGCGGGATCAGGGCGTGGACGTCGTGTTCGGCATCCACCCCGTCGCCGGCCGGATGCCGGGGCACATGAACGTGCTGCTGGCCGAGGCGAACGTGCCCTACGACGCGCTCATCGAGATGGACGAGGTGAACCCGCGGTTCAAGACCACCGACCTGGTGCTGGTGATCGGGGCGAACGACGTCGTGAACCCTGCCGCGAAGACCTCGCCCGGTTCGCCGATCTACGGGATGCCGATCCTCACGGTCGCCGATGCGCAGCAGGTCGTGTTCCTCAAGCGCTCGCTCAACCCCGGGTTCGCCGGCATCGAGAACGAGCTCTTCTACGACCCGAAGGTCTCGATCGTGCTCGGTGACGCGAAGCACACCCTCACCAAGGTGCTCTCGTCGGTCAAGTCGACCGCTTAGCTCAGACGGGCCGACCGCCCACGACGCCGACCGCGCGCGCGGCCACCTCGGTGCCCGCCCGGGCGGCGGCGACCGCGTCACGGTCGTGCGTCCAGCGGGCGAGGAATCCGGCGCAGAACGCATCGCCCGCGCCGGTCGGATCGACGACGCTCGGCGCGGTGACGGCCGGGATGTGCACGCCGTCGACGATGACGCCGTCCGCGCCGAGCGTGAGCACGAGCGTCGGCGCATCGACACGCGCGGCGATCTCGGCCGGGTCCGATGCGCCCGCGAGCGCGGCCCCTTCGACCAGGCTCGCGAACAGCACGTCGGCGCCGGCGATGACCTCGCCGAAGCGCCCGGCACCGAGGGCGTCGATGTAGGCGACTGAGCCGGGGCTCACCGACACCGTCGCACCGGCGGCCTTCGCCCGTCGAAGGAACCGCGAGAACGCGGTGCCGTCGGATGCCGCCATCGAATGCCCCGTCAGGTGCACGTGCGCGCGGATGAGGGCGTCGGGGATCGCATCGAAGTCCAGCTCGGCGTTCGCGCCGCGGTCGGTCAGCATCGACCGGTCCGCGCCCTGGACGAGCACGACGATCGCGCCGGTCGCGGCATCCACGGTCTGCAGGTGCACGTCCACGCCGGGCAGGAGCGCGGTGTGGCGCTCCACGTCCGCGACGTTCACCGCACCGACGAACGTGACGTCGGCGCCGAGTGCGGCCAGCCACGCGGCCGTGTTCGCGGCCGAACCGCCTGCGACGCGGCGGATCGCGCTCGTCGTGTCGGTGTCGGGACGAATCGGACCGGAGGGGATCACGACGGTGTCGTCGATGACGTCGCCGACGACAAGGACGCCGGGCCCGCCGGGTGCGCTCATTCCGGCGCGGCCCACGCCGTGGCGATCTCGCCCGCGACCCGCA
This sequence comes from uncultured Actinomycetota bacterium, assembly GCA_963781135.1. Taxonomy (GTDB): domain Bacteria; phylum Actinomycetota; class Actinomycetes; order Actinomycetales; family Microbacteriaceae; genus Microbacterium. The sequence continues at coordinate 60,897 of CAWADY010000010.1, forward strand.
CGTTGTTGCGCGCGAGATCGAGGTTGACCTCGAGGCTGCGGCCCTCGGACAGCTCGACGATGCGCAGCAGCAGGAACGGCGTGACCGCCTTGCCGCTGATGTGCGCGGCGTCGGCCTCGGCGAGCGCCTGCGCGAGAACACGGTCGTGCTCCTCCGCGTCCCAGGCCTGATCGGCCGGAACGGGGTTCGCGACCACGATGCCCTGCCGGTTGCCGAGGGAATCCTGCGCCCGCATGATCGCGGCGACCTCGGCGGCGGCATCCACCGACCAATCGAGCTCGAACGGCACTCTCGCGCAGCCAGAAACTCGGGAAGACGCTCGTGCGGTACCCGACGACCGGGACGCTCAGGGTCTCGAGCCGCTCGAGGGTCGCGGCGATGTCGAGCACCGACTTCACCCCGGCGCTCACCACGGTGATCGGCGTGTTCGCGAGGGTCGTGAGGTCGGCCGACTCGTCGAACGTGTCGGTCGCGCCGCGGTGCACGCCGCCCAGCCCGCCCGTGGCGAACACGCGGATTCCGGCGAGCGCGGCGAGGTGCGACGTCGCAGCCACGGTGGTCGCGGCGCTCCCGCCGCGCGCCTGGATGATCGGCAGGTCGCGCACGCTTGCTTTGGCGAGGTCTTCGTCGGCGATGCGCCGCACGCCCTCGTCGTCGAGGCCGATCCGCGGGATGCCGTCGAGCACGGCGATCGTGGCTGGCGTCACGCCCTTTTCGCGCAGGATCGTCTCGAACTCGCGGGCCGCTTCGAGGTTGCGGGGGCGGGGAAGCCCGTGCGAGATGATCGTGGACTCGAGCGCCACCACCGGAGCCCCGCGTTCGAGCGCGGCGGAGACCTCTTCAGAGACGACGAAAGCAGCCATGCGTCCATCCTCGCATCGGGCGTTGGGCGCTCGAGTTCGCAAAGGCGGGTCGCGGAGGGCGCGATGAATTCGCGATTGCCGAAACGCGTCGCCTCACGGCGACAATGCGACAAGTCGCGCCGACCGAATGGCCGGATTCGTCAGTGAGCGGCTTCGTACGCTTCGATGACGGATGCCGGCACCCGTCCTCGCTCGGACACCTGGTAGCCGTTGTCCTTCGCCCACGAGCGGATCGCACTGTAGTCCTGTTGACCGGGTCGCCGCCGCCTGCGCGACGCCTCGGAGGATGCACCGCGCGACGACGAGATGGAGCGCGCCGCGGCGACATAGGGAGCGAAGGCATCCCGCAGCGCTGCGGCATTGCCATCGGTCAGATCGATCTCGTACGCGGTGCCGTCGAGCGAGAACAGAACGGTCTCTCCCTCGCCCACGTCGAGGATGGAGCCGTCGAGGTCGTCGACGAGTTGATGCACAATTCTTCGGGCCATGACACGCAGGGTACGCGCAGTTGTGCAATTGCACTATTGGCATGCTGCGCGCGACAAATCGGCGCTCGATACGGCCGTTGAAACGGTGAATTCCGCGAATGCGACTCGAATTCGCGTTACGGCAGGAGCCCCGCGCGCCGCGCCTTGGCGACCGCGGCGTGGCGGGTGGAGGCATCCAGCTTCGCCATGGCCGCTTGCAGGTACGACTTCACGGTGACTTCCTTGAGCGCGAGGGTTGCGGCGATCTCGGCGTTCGTGTCACCGAGCGCCGCGCAGGCCAGTACATCGATCTCGCGCGGCGAGAGGCGCACGCCCGTCTTGATCGGGCCTTCGCCGGCGTCATGCGACAGGGAGGCGAGGCGCTTCTCGATCATGGTCAGGCGCGCACGGACGCTCGGATCGTCAACCGTCGCAGCGATGCTGCGCAGCTCCGCATAGCTCTCGCGCAGCTGCTCACGCGCAGCCGGCGCGAGCGCGGATGTGGTCGCGGGGGGCGGCATCGCCGCGAGGCGGCGCTGCACCTCTTCGCGCACGTGCAGCTCGGTGCCGAGCTCGCCGGCCACGGTGAACGCAGGGCGGGTGACGAGGTCGCCGATCGGGGATTGCGACCACGAGCCGCAGTAGAGGATGCCGCGCGCGGCGCCGCGGACCATGACCGGAACCGCGAACAGCGTGGAGATCCCCTCGCCGAGCACGGCGCGGTCGTAGTCATGCGTGATGTTGCGCGACGAGCCGTAGTCGACAGCGAGCCGTGGGCGCTTCTCGACCAGCGCCTGACCGCCGAGACCGCGGGTGGGCTCGACCACGAGACCGTCGAGACTGCGGGTGCGGGTACCCACCACCGATGTGACGTGCACCGCGCCGTCGTGCTCGAATCCGCCGAACGCGACGGGAAAACGGGTGCGCCGTGCGAGCTCTCCGACCGCGTGCGCAAGCAGCTGCTCGTCGGTCTTGGTGCCGGACGGTGCGACCACGCACTACCTACTTCCGGGGGTGACGGCGTCCTCGCCGCGTTCGTAGCGTCGACCATACCACCGCGGTCGGCGAAGTCGTCGGGCGCCGGGACCGGTTTCGAAGGAGAAACGCCCATGGTCGGATACGCCGAGGAGTGGCGACGCAGCATCGACGACCCCGCCGGATTCTGGGGGGATGCGGCATCCGCCGTCGACTGGAGCGTCCAGCCCCAGCGCATCATCGACCACTACCGCGACACATGGACGTGGTTTCCGGATGCTGCGCTGAACATGAGCGTCAACTGCCTCGACCGTCACGTGGACGCGGGTCGCGGAGAGGTTCTTGCACTGCGTTATCACTCCGCAATGACCGGAACCCGCAAGGACTACACCTACCGCCAGCTGCGCGACCGGGTCGCGCAGTTCGCCGGCGCGCTGCAGGATCTCGGCGTGACGCGAGGCGATCGTGTGCTGCTGTACCTGCCGATGACACCCGAAGCGGTCATCGCGATGCTCGCCTGCGCCCGGCTCGGCGCGATCCACTCGGTCGTGTTCGGCGGCTTTGCGGCGACCGAGCTGGCGGTGCGCATTGCCGACGCACGGCCCTCGGTGCTCATCACGGCATCCGGCGGGCTCGAGCCCGGCCGGGTCGTCGAGTACCTGCCGATCGTGCGAAAGGCACTCGAGGCGGCACCCGGGATCGTCCGCACCGTCGTTGTGCGCGATCGGGCAGCGGTCGCCGGGTCGGCCGCTGAGATGGACGGTTCGGTCGATGGCGTGCGCTGGTGCGATTGGGACGCGATCGCGGCGGCGGCCGGGCCCGCGGCTCCCGTGCCGGTCGTCTCGTCCGACCCGCTCTATGTGCTCTACACGTCGGGCACGACCGGCAGCCCGAAGGGCATCATCCGCGACACGGGCGGGTACGCGGTCGCGCTGGCATGGGCCATGCGCAACATCTATGACATCGGCGCGGGCGACACGATGTTCACGGCCTCCGACGTCGGGTGGGTGGTCGGGCACTCCTTCATCGTCTACGGGCCGCTCATCGCGGGCGCGACGACTGTCCTCTACGAAGGCAAGCCGGTCGGTACGCCTGACGCGAGCGAGTTCTGGCGCATCGTGGAGGATTACGGCGTCAAGACGATGTTCACGGCGCCCACTGCGCTCCGCGCGATCCGGCGCGTCGACCCCGACCTCGAAGGGCTGCCGCCCGGCGCCCTTCGGACGCTGCAGACGCTCTTCCTCGCCGGGGAGCGGCTCGACCCCGAGACCTGGCACTGGGCCAACGATGGACTCGGCGTGCCCATCGTCGACCACTGGTGGCAGACCGAGACGGGCTGGCCGATCTGCGCGATCCCGGTGGGGTGCGAGTCCTTGCCGGCCAAGGCCGGCTCGACGGCCGTGCCGATGCCCGGTTACGACGTGCGAATCCTCGACGGCAAGGGCCGCGACCTCACCGGCACGGGCGAGGGCGGGTCGACGCCCGAAGGCAACATCGCGCTGCGGGTGCCGCTGCCGCCGGGGACGCTCCGCGGCGTATGGGGGAGTCCCGGCCGCTTCCACGAGGCGTACCTCTCGGCGTTCCCGGGCTTCTACGCGACGGGGGATGCCGGCCACATCGACGAGGACGGGTACGTGTTCGTGATGGGTCGCACCGACGACGTCATCAACGTCGCCGGTCACCGCCTGTCGACGGGCTCGCTCGAAGAGGTGCTCACGATGCACCATGCCGTCGCCGAGTGCGCCGTGATCGGAGTCCACGACGATCTCAAGGGCCAGCGCGCCGCGGGCTTCGTCACCCTCAAGGCGCACGCGACCATCGAGCACGACGTGCTCGAAGCCGAACTCGTCGCGCTCGTGCGGGAGCACGTCGGACCGGTCGCCGCCTTCCGCGACGTCACGATCCTCGACCGGCTGCCCAAGACGCGCTCCGGCAAGATCCTGCGCAAGACGATGCGCCAGATCGTCGACGGAGAGCCGTACAAGATCCCCGCGACCATCGAGGACCCCGCGGTTCTCGACGGGCTGGTCGATGCCGTCCGTGGCACCGCCGGCGCCCACCCGATAGTCCGCTGAGCGTCGCTCAGCGGAACCGCCCAAGGCAAGGAGGCCTGCACCATGTCAGAACCGTTCACCGAAACCGCCCCGCCAGGCAGAGTCGACTATCTCGCGGAGGAGGCGACGCCGCGATTCCAGGAACTCAAGCGCAAGCACCGGAGCTTCGTCTTCCCGCTGTCGATCGCGTTCCTGGTCTGGTACTTCGCCTACGTCCTGCTGTCGTCGTTCGCGCCGGATTTCATGGCGCAGCGGGTATGGGGCGACATCACGCTCGGCCTGCTGCTCGGCCTCGGCCAGTTCGTCACCACGTTCGGGATCACGATGTGGTACGTCTGGTACGCCAACCACACGCTCGATCCCATCTCGGCAGACATCCGTGACGACCTCGAGCGTCAGGAGGCGGGCGCGTGAACGACTTCTTCGCCGCAGTCCACTCGGCCGTCACGACGGTCGAGAACAACCCCATCCTGAACATCTCGATCTTCGCGGCCTTCGTCGCGGTGACCCTGTTCATCGTGATCCGCGCGAGCCGCAACAACAAGACCGCGGCCGACTACTACGCGGCCGGGCGCTCCTTCACCGGCCCGCAGAACGGGTTCGCGATCTCGGGCGACTACCTGTCCGCCGCATCGTTCCTCGGCATCACCGGCGCGATCGCGATCAACGGCTACGACGGATTCCTGTACTCGATCGGCTTCCTGGTCGCATGGCTCGTCGCCCTGCTGCTGGTCGCCGAGCTGATGAGGAACACCGGCAAGTTCACGATGGCCGACGTTCTGTCGTTCCGTCTCAAGCAGGGTCCGGTGCGCATGGCGGCGGCGATCACGACGCTCGCGGTGTGCCTCTTCTACCTGCTGGCGCAGATGGCCGGCGCCGGCGGACTCGTCTCGCTGCTGCTGGGCATCGATGACCGGATCGGTCAGTCGATCGTGGTCGGCGTGGTCGGCATCCTCATGATCATCTACGTGCTCGTCGGCGGGATGAAGGGCACCACCTGGGTGCAGATCGTCAAGGCGTTCCTGCTCATCGGCGGGGCCATCGTGATGACCATCTGGGTGCTCGCGATCAACGGCTTCAGCCTGAACACCCTGCTCGAGAGCGCCGTCGCGGCATCCGCCACCGATCCGAAGGACGCGATCCTCGCTCCGGGCCTGCAGTACGGCAAGAACCCGTGGGACTTCATCTCCCTCTCGATCGCGCTGGTTCTGGGTACGGCGGGTCTGCCGCACGTGCTGATGCGCTTCTACACGGTTCCGACCGCGAAGGAAGCCCGTCGCTCGGTGGTGTGGGCGATCTGGCTCATCGGCATCTTCTACCTGCTCACCCTCGTGCTCGGCTACGGCGCCGCGTCGCTGGTCGGCCCGGAGAAGATCCTCGCCTCGCCCGGTGGCGTGAACTCGGCGGCTCCGCTGCTCGCCCTCGCGCTCGGCGGACCGTTGCTGCTCGGGTTCATCTCGGCGGTCGCGTTCGCGACGATCCTCGCGGTCGTGGCCGGACTCACGATCACGGCGGCGGCGTCGTTCGCGCACGACATCTATGCGAACGTCCTCAAGAAGGGCAACGTGCCGCCCGACGGCGAGGTCAAGGTCGCGCGGCGCACGGTCATCGTGATCGGCGTGCTCGCGATCATCGGCGGCATCGGCGTGCAGGGGCAGAACATCGCCTTCCTGGTCGCGCTCGCGTTCGCGGTGGCCGCGTCGGCGAACCTGCCGACGATTCTCTACTCGCTGTACTGGCGCAAGTTCCGCACCCGCGGCGCGGTGTGGAGCATGTACGGCGGACTCGCCGCGGCGGTCATCCTGATCTTCCTGTCACCGGTGTTCTGGGGCACGGAGACCAGCGTGTTCAAGAACGTCGGCGTGGCGATCTGGCCGCTGAACAACCCCGGCATCCTGTCGATCCCCATCGGGTTCTTCCTCGGGTGGCTCGGCTCGGTCGTGGGCGGCAAGCACGAGAACAAGGTCCTTGCGGCCGAGATGGACGTGCGATCGCTCTCCGGCTACGGGGCGGAGAAGGCGACGCACCACTAGCGCCATATGAAGTGCGGGCCCGGGGCACGAGCGCCCCGGGCCCGCATCGCGCGAGCGGCCTACTCGCTCGCGGTCCGTTCGAGATCCAGCAGAAACGCCTTGTCTTCGGGGTGCCCGCCGTACTCGCCGATGGAACCGTCTGCCCGCACCACCCGATGCACCGGCACGACGATGGAGAAGGGTGTCGTCGCGCACGCCGTTCCGACCGCGCGCGCTGCGCGCGGACTGCCTGCGTTGGCGGCGACCTCGCCATAGCCCGCCGTCTCGCCGTAAGGGATGCCGCGGACGGCCTCGAGGGCGTCGCGCGTGAACCCCCGGACGAGCCGCCAGTCCAGCGGCAGGTCGAAGTCCTGCCGCTCGCCCGCGAAGTACTCGTCGAGCTGCTGGGCGGCGTCCGCGGCGACGGCGTCGTCATCCGCGCGATCGGGGATGCTGCGCAGGACGCGCGACAGCCGCTCGAGTTCGTTCTCGAGCCGGTCGCGCAGCGGATGCAGGGTGACGATGCCCTCGTCGGTGGTGACGATGAGGACCTCGCCGACGGGGGAGGGGTGCAGCAGGAAGCGACTGTTCGGCGGTGCGGTCATGCGACCATCCTCGCGCGCCGCGCCACGCGCACCCGGGATGAGCCGCCGGTTTGGGGATGGAGCTCGAGACAAGGGACCTGGGGAGGAGAGGGCCCGCGGCCCTCGCAGGTCTCCCCGCGCCACCGGCATCCGTGCCTGGTCGGCGATTGTGGCCGAGCTGAGGGGATCCGCCGAGATGAGGAGGGTCCGGCGCAAACGGCTCCTCATTTCGGCAGATCTCCTCATGCCGGCAGCCGAAGCGCGGCGGCGCGCCCGAGCCCGATCAGGAACTGGCCTGATCAGCGGGCGTGTCGCCCAATCGCGCGAAACTCGGTCGGGCTCACCGAGTCAAGGACCGACGCCGCTTAGGGTGGCCGTGTGTGGCGAGGAGAAGGCAGCGCCGTGATCGGCGCAGAGGACGACGCGCCGTCCGTGACCCCGGGCGATCTCGGACTTTCGGAACCGGGAGTGACCGTGATGCACATCGCCGAGCCCGAAAGGGACCGGTTGCGCGCACGTCGCGGCAGAACTGGGCGGCCCCTCGACGCTGCTGCACTTCGACGATGCGAACGACGGCGGCATCGAGATCACCCAGGCCCACCCCGGAAGCCTTCCGCAGTTCATCACCGGGCGCTCCACTCTCCTGTCGAATCTGTTCCGCGACGAGGTCGCCGCGCGCAACGCGCGCCTGGCCGCCGAGCGGATCACCGCGAAGAACGTCGAGCTGCGCACTGCGCGCGGCATCGAGCCGGTGAACCTCGCCGTCGGCCTCGCATCGTGGCGCATCGGCGGGCTGGCGTGCACCGCACCGGTGCTGCTGCGCCCGCTCGGCATCCGTCGTCACCATTCCGACTTCGAGCTGAAGCTGCACGGCTCGTTCACCGTGAACCCCGAGTTCGTCCGAGCCCTGCGCACGCACTTCGGCATCGAACTGGACGGTCAGGCGCTCGCGGCACTGGCCTACGAGGGCGGCGTGTTCAAGCCCCAGCCGGTGATCGACCACATCCGCGCACTGGCCGCGTCGATCGACTCGTTCACCGTGCATCCGCGCCTGGTCGTCTCGACCTTCGCCGATGTCGGCGCCGCGATGGCGCGGGATGCCGTGGACCTCGATCAGCCCGTGCTCAACGCGCTCGCCGGTCACCATGACGACCGCGAGAGCCTGACGATCCGGCGCGAGGCGCCGATCGTCGCGAGCCCCGATGAGCGCGCGCCGGCGTCCGACACACTGCTTCTCGACGCGGATGCCGAGCAGGAGGGCGTGCTCGCACGCATCACCGCGGGGCATTCGCTCGCCGTCCACACGCTGCCCGGCACCGGCGGCACCCAGACCGTCATCAACGCGGTGGGTGCGCTCGTGCGCGACGGCAAGCGGGTGCTCGTGGTGAGCGCGCGACGCTCGACCCTCGAAGGCGTTCGCCATCGCCTGACCGGCATCGGCCTGCAAGGGCTCGCCGTCTCGCCGCGCGACCTGCAGCGCGACCTGATCCGCGCGATCGGCCGCAATGAGAAGGCCGTGCAGCCGAAGGTCGGCGACATCGACGATGCGCTGGTGCGGCTTCGCGGAGTGCTGCGCGACTACCGTTCCGCGGTGACGGTGCAGCATCCCGCGCTCGGCGTCTCGGTGCTCGACGTGCTCCGGCGCCTCGCCGAACTCGCGAACCGCACGCCGGCGCCGAGTGCCGCAGCGCGCTTCGACATCGACGTGCTCTCGCGACTCGCCCCGGCGCGCACCAAGGCGGCTGCCGCACTCGCGGCGGCGGCGCGACTCGGCGAGTTCCGCTTCGGGCCCGACGACTCGCCCTGGTACGGCGTGACCTTCGCGACGACGACCGCTGCCCGCTCGGCGCACGCGCTCGCCGGCAAGCTCCACCGCCAGGATGTGCCGAATCTGCTCGAGCGCGGCTACGAGCTCATCGCGCAGACGCGCATGCGTCCCTTCCACACCGTGAGCGAACTGGGTGCGTACCTCAAGGTCTTGCAGGGCATCCGCGACTCGCTCGACCGGTTCAGCCCCACGGTGTTCGAGCGACCGCTCGGCGAGCTCATCCAGGCGCACGGCCCGCGCCGCGACGCCCCCGCGCTGACGGGCGCGCAGCGCCGGCGCCTGCGCCGCCTCTCGCGCGAGTACGTGCGGCCCGGCGTGCACATCGCCGACATGCACGAGGCGCTCCTGCGCGTGCAGCAGCAGCGCACCGAATGGCAGCGCTTCGTCGATGCCGGCGTGATCCCTGCCGTGCCGCTCGGACTCGCCGACGTGCACGTGGCATGGCAGCGCGTGGATGCCGAGCTCGGCGAACTCGACGCGATCGTCGGCCGCACCGGCGCCGACCGCCTCGCTTCGCTCCCCGTCGCCCAGCTCGTGCGCACCCTGGCGGGGCTCGCCGCCGACTCCGAGGTGTTCGACAACCTCGTCGAACGTGCGACTCTGCGCACCGAGCTCGCCGCACTCGGCCTCGAGCCGCTGCTGGCCGAACTGTCGGTGCGACACGTGCCCGAGGACCTCGTCGGAGACGAGCTCGAATTCGCGTGGTGGCAGTCGGCGCTCGAGCACCTGCTGCGCACCGACCGCGCGCTGCTCGGGGCGAACACGACCGTGGTCGACAGGCTCGAGCGCGACTTCCGACTCGTCGACGAGGCGCATGCCGCGGCATCCGGTCCTCTGCTGGCCGCCCAGCTCGCGACCCAGTGGCGCATCGGAATCGTCGACGACGCGGCCGAGGCCGCCGCCCTCAAACGCGCGCTCAAGAACGGCGGCGCGACGGCGTCCGATCTGGTCGCGGCAGCGCCCACGCTGCTGCGCGCTCTCGCGCCGGTCTGGCTCGCATCGCCCTACGACGTGCCCGCAGATTCCCGATGAGCTCGCGTTCGACGTCGTGATCATCGCGGATGCCGCGGCGCTGTGTCTCGCGGAGGCCGTGCCGGCGCTGCGCCGCGCGCGGCAGGTCGTGGTCTTCGGCGACCCGGTCACCCAGAAGCCCACGCCGTTCCGCATCGCCGCGGGGTTCCCGCCCGAGGCGCTGCTCTCGGACGGCGAGGAGTCCTTCGCGGAGCCGTTCGACGACACGAGCGTGTTCGAGCGCCTCGCCGAGCTGTTCCCCGTGGAGACGCTGACGCGCAGTTACCGCGCCGGCGGAGAAGACCTTGCAGAGCTCGTCAACGACGCGTTCTACGGCGGCGAGCTCGTCTCGCTCCCGTGGGCGGGGTCCTACCTCGGCCGCGGAAGCCTGAGCGTCGACTACGTCGAGGGCGGCACGGGCGCTCCCGACCCGGTGACCGGCGCGGTGGAGAGCCCCGACGCCGAGGTGCAGCGCGTCGTGACCCTGGTCGTCGAGCACGCGGTCAACCGCGGGTCGGAATCGCTCATGGTGGTCACCGCCAGCGCGAAGCACGCCGAACGCGTGCGGGCCGCCGTCGAGGCGGCCTTCGCCGGGCGGTCGGACGTCGCGGACTTCGTCTCGCGCGACACCGCCGAGCCGCTCGCCGTGCTGACCCTCGAGGAGTCGGTCGCCGAGAGCCGCGACCGCGTGATCTTCTCGCTCGGCTTCGGCCTGACCAAGCACGGACGCGTCCTGAGCGACTTCGGCGATCTGTCGACGCCCGACGGAGAGCGCCTGCTGACGGTCGGCATGACCCGGGCACGTCGCTCGATGGTCATCGTCTCGTCGATCCGGCCGTCCGCGTTCGACGACGGACGCCTCGAGCACGGCGCCGCCACGCTCATGAGCATCCTGGGCGGAATCGCCGTCACGCGCGCGTGACCAGCGCCTGGAGGATCTCGCCGACCCGCTCACGCTGGGGCTGGCCCGCGAACTGCGGCGCCTCGGCGTCTCGGTCGACGTGCACTACCGCGGGCTGCTGCCGCTGGTCGCTCAGTACGACGGCCGCGCGGTCGTCGCCGAGAGCGATCCCGAGACGATCGGCGAATCGCTGCGCGAGTCGTTGCGGCTGCGGCCCCAGATTCTGCGGCGCCTCGGCTGGCACTACGTGCGCGTGCACTCGTTCGACCTGTACAGCGACCCGGCCGGCGTCGCCGCCCGGATCGCCGCGATGCTCGGTGTCGCACCGGAGTCGCCCACGGCCGACACCGAGACGCAGCCGATCGATGTCATCGAGTAAGCGCCAGCGGATCGAACGGGTTCCCGGCTCACGCCGCGTGAAGCTGACGCCCGCCCCGGGCACGTCGCAAGAACCCACCGAGGCGGATGCCGAAGCCGCGGCATCCGATTCGCCGAAGTCCGGCGGTCCGAACGACGACCGCATGCGTCAGGACGTTCCCCCGCACTATTGACGCGCGACGGATCAATGCGAGCGAAGCCCGCGTTGATGCGGTGCGGGTCAAGATCGAGTAGCGAGCGCCAGCGAGCGTATCGAGATCTGATCTGCCTGACCGCGAGACCGGATAGGCGCGACGAGACTGAGGTCAACGCGCTCTGTCTCGCGGTGCCTATGCTGTCTCGCGGGAAGTGGGGGAGGTGCCCTGCGTCGCGATCAGATCGCGGATCTGCAGCAGCAGCTCCTGCTCGGTCGGCAGCTCCGACGCCTCTTCTTCGACGATGCCGGCCTTGGCGGCCGCCCGCTCCTTGACCCGGTTCATCGGATACACGAACACGAAGTAGACCACGACGGCGACCGCGAGGAAGTTGATGATCGCGCCGAGGATCGCGCCGAACGCGAAGACCACCTCGTTGCCGGTGAGACCGGTGACCGTCCACACGACGCTGTCGAGGCTGTCGGCCTGGAAGATCAGCGCGATGAGCGGATTGATGAGCCCTGCGACGATCGCGTTGACGATCACGGTGAATGCGGCTCCGATGACCACCGCAACGGCGAGGTCGATGACGTTTCCGCGGAGGATGAACTCTTTGAAGCCCTTGATCACGTGATGCTCCTCACCTGTCGCCGGCTTCCGCCGGTCATGAACCCGACGATGCGGGCGAGGCCTTCACCTCAGACTTCGATGATGCCGAACCGGTGGACGACCCGCCACTCGACGAGCCGCTCGAGGTCGAACCCGAAGAGCCCGAGCCCGATCCTGACGACGACGCGCCGGACCCCTTCTTCTCCGCGGCGCGGGAGTCGGTCCGGTAGAAGCCCGACCCGTTGAAGGTCACGCCGATCGACCCGTACTCCTTGCGCAGCTCTCCACCGCACTCGGGGCATTCGGTGAGCGTCGGGTCGGCGAAGGACTGCACCGCGTCGAAGCGGTGGCCGCACGTTTTGCAGGCGTAGGCGTAGGTAGGCATGTGTTCTTTCGGGCGGTCAGCGCCGGACGGGCGCGAGGAGGACGGTCTGGGTCGGCGTGACGACGCCGGTGACGGGCTGGTCGTGGAGGTCGCTGGGCACCTCGTCGACGAGCTCGGAGTCGTAGATGACCGCGTAGACGGGCGGGCAGCCCTCCATCGATCCGATCGTCTTGTCGAAGAATCCGCGGCCCCACCCGAGCCGCATGCCGCTGCGGTCCACCGCGGCCGCCGGGATCACGAGCAGGTCGACATCGTTCACCGCGATCGGGCCGAGCAGCTCACCGACCGGTTCGGGCAGACCGAAGAGGCCCTCGGTGATGTCGAGGTCGGGTGTCGCGACCGACCAGTCCAGCAGGCCGTCGGTGCGGGTCACCGGAAGCAGAACCCGGATGCCGCGCCTCACGGCCGCATCGACGAATTCGCGGGTGCCCGGCTCGGTGACGGTGGAGAGGAAGCACGACATCGACCGCACGCCGAGCGAGTCGACGAGGGCGTCCAGCTGTCGCGTGACGCCTTGGGCGGCGGCATCCCGAGCAGGCTGCGACAGCAGCTGACGGCGCTCACGCAGCTCGGCGCGCAGGGCGCGCTTTGCGGTGGCGATCGCATCGGGCATGTGTCGATTCTAGGCGCGATTACCACGGGTCCCGGCTGAGGGCAAGGCCGCTGCCCGACCGGAGGACGCCCAGGTCCGCTCGCTAGAGTTGCCCGATGCCCCACAAGCCCTTCAAAGCCGTCATTCCCGCCGCAGGCCTCGGCACCCGCTTCTTGCCCGCCACGAAGGCGATGCCCAAGGAGATGCTGCCCGTCGTCGACAAGCCGGCGATCCAGTACGTCGTCGAAGAGGCGGCCGCGGCCGGCATCACGGACATCCTCGTCATCATCGGGCGCAACAAGAACGCCATCTCGAACCACTTCGACTCCGTGCCCGAACTCGAGGTCAAGCTCAAAGACAAGGGCGACGCCGATCGGCTGCAGCGGGTCATGGCCTCGAGCGACATGGCCGACATCCACTTCGTCCGTCAGGGCGACCCGAAAGGTCTCGGCCACGCGGTGCTGCGCGCTCGCGCACACGTCGGCGATTCGCCGTTCGCCGTGATGCTCGGCGACGACCTGATCGACGAGCGCGACCAGCTGCTGACGACGATGCTCGCCGAGCACGACCGCACCGGTGCGGCGATCATCGCGCTCATGGAGGTCGACCCCGCCCACATCGGCATGTACGGCGCGGCCGCGGTGGAGGCGACCGACGACCCGGACGTCGTGCGCGTGACCGGTCTGGTCGAAAAGCCCAAGCCGGAGGACGCGCCCTCGAACCTCGCCGTGATCGGTCGCTACGTGCTGAGCCCGGCGATCTTCGACGTCCTCGAGCGCACCGAGCCCGGCAAGGGCGGCGAGATCCAGCTCACCGACGCGCTGCAGGAACTCGCCGCGGATCCCGACGGACCCGGCGTGTACGGGGTCGTGTTCCGCGGTCGGCGATATGACACCGGCGATAGAGTGGACTACATCAAGGCCATCGTGCAGCTCGCCGCGGATCGCGATGATCTCGGCCCCGAGCTGCGACCCTGGTTCAAGGAGTTTGCGGCGACTCTGTAGCGCCGTCCGTTCGAGGGGGGTGTCGTGGACCTGACGACTCCCCGTCGGCATGCGAACGTGTCCATCCGCCTGGTGCGGCCGCGCGACGCCCGTACCCTCCAGCAGGAGCTGCTCTCGAATCGCGCGTGGCTGCGGCCGTGGGAAGCCACGAGCCCCGACGGCCCGGTCTCGTTCGACATGCGCACCGGCGTGCGTCGCCTGCTGCAGCAGTATCGCGACGGCGCCGGCGTGCCGTTCGTGATGGAGGATGACGGCGAGCTGGCCGGACAGCTGAATGTCTGGGGCATCGCGCGCGGCTCGCTCGCGTCCGCCACGATCGGCTACTGGGTGAGCGAGCGGTTCGCGGGGCGGGGCATCACCACGACCTCGGTGGCGCTGGCGACCGACGTGTGCTTCGACGAGATGCGTCTGCACCGCATGGAGATCTGCATCCGCCCCGAGAATCAGGCGAGCCTGCGCGTGGTCGAGAAGCTCGGCTTTCGCTACGAGGGCCTGCGCCGGCGGTTCATCCACATCAACGGCGACTGGCGCGACCACTACGCGTTCGCCCTGACCCGCGAGGACGTCCCCGAAGGGGTGCTGCGCCGGTGGGTCGAGGGGCGCGCGCCGCAGGATGCCGCGACCGTGCCGCCGAGCGACCGCCTGCGCGCCTGATGCCCGGCGTGCGGTAGTCGACGACACGCGGCGGGATGTCGGGGCGCGGCGGTATGGTCGCCTACCGTTGTCCCCATGGGTGGGCAGGTGCTGGGCGGGGGAGTGATCGTGCTCGTCGCCGTGCTCCTCTGGCTCGTCTACCTGCTGCCGACATGGCACAGCCGTCGTCAGTTCGACGCGGCCGAGCGCAACGCCGTCCGCCTGAATCAGGCGCTGCGCGTTCTCGCCGAGACGAGTGAGACGCCTCAGGAAGTGCGGCTCGAGCTCAACGCCCGCACCGCGATGGCTCAGCAGAGACTGGCCAAGCGGGCGATCGCCGAGCGTGAGCACTCCGCGCTCGAGCAGGCCCGCACGGATCTTCAGAGGGCACGTGACGAACGTGCCGCTGCGCGCTCGACACCGATCGCGCGTCAGTCCCGCGCCCGGCGCCGGATGCGCCTGACGCTCACGACCATCGCCCTGCTCGCCGTCGCCGCCGCCGTGTGGGGCGGCTGGCAGGTCGTCGCGACCGGCTCGCAGGTGCTGCTGTGGTCTGCGGTGGGCGTCGCCGCCGTCTGCGGGCTTCTCCTGCAGCGCATGACACGCGTCGGTGCGCGCGCGGTGACCCGCGTCGCGGTGACGGATGCCGCCACCCACGAAGCCCCGGAAATGCAGGATGTCGCCCTTGCGAGTGACCGTCGCGGCTGGGCGCCGCGTGAACTGCCCCGACCTCTCACCGTCTCGACGGGCTCGCGCGCCGCCGCTGTGCTCGACGCCGCCGCGGCCCGCGAGGCGCTGCGCCACGCGGCTCTGGAAGACGCCGCGCGTCAGCGCGCGGCCGAACGGCAGCCGCCGTCGATCGAGACCGCACGCACGGCGCGACGCGCTGCTGCGGCATCCGAATTCGTCCGCACCGGGCCGGTCGACGATGCCGAGATCGAAGCCCACGTGCGCCGGCTTCTGGCCAGCCGCGCCGGCTGAGCGGTGTTCTACGAGCCGGGCCGGCGAGACCGCGCCCGCCTGCCGCACGATCCCTTCAAGGCGGTCATCGCGCCTCGGCCGATCGGCTGGATCTCGACGCTCGACGCCGACGGCACACCCAACCTCGCCCCGTACAGCTTCTTCAACGCCGTGGCCGACAGTCCGCCCATCGTCATGTTCTCGAGCGCCGGCATGAAGGACTCGGCATCGCACGCGCTCGATCGCGGCGAGTTCGTGTGGAACCTCGCGACCTACGACCTGCGCGAGGCCATGAACCAGTCCTCCGCCGTGATCCCGCGCGGCGAGTCAGAGTTCGCGTTCGCGGGCCTCGAATCCGCACCGTCGCGGCTGGTGGCTCCACCGCGGGTCGCCGCGACGCCGGTCGCGCTGGAGTGCGTCGTCACGCAGACGCTCGAACTGACGGATGCCGCCGGCGGGCGCACCGATCGACACCTGGTGTTCGGTCAGGTCGTGGGCGTGCACCTGGACGATCGCTTCATCCTCGCGGACGGTCGCGTCGACACCGCGGGCATGCGTCCGATCGCCCGCGGAGGCTATCTCGACGAGTATTCGGTGGTCGATGAGGTCTTCCATCTGGCCCGTCCGCGCTGACCCGGGAGGCTTCGAACGGCGTGATAACCTATCGGAGGTTTATGGGCCTGTGGCGCAGCTGGTAGCGCACCTCGTTCGCATCGAGGGGGTCAGGGGTTCGAGTCCCCTCAGGTCCACGAATCGGAATGCCCCCGCTCCGGCGGGGGCATTTCTCATGCCTCGACAGGTTCGCTGGGCGCATTCTGTCGGGTCGCGATTCGTATGCGACGGACTGCGCCAGGTGACGCCGGCGTCGGGGTGCTCGGTTGGCACAATCCGTCGCGTCGAGCCGCTGTTGTGACGGATTCAGCCCACTGAAGCGCGCCGGGGTGGCAGTCGTGGTCGCCTCGCGGGCGCGGATGCGGCACGAGCTGCCACCGTCGCGCACAGAGCGCGCGGGGCGCCGAGGTCAGGCGACCGGGGCGGTCTCGCGGGCGCGGAGGTCCTTGCGCAGGATCTTGCCCGAGGTCGACTTGGGGATCGCGTCGATGAACTCCACGCGGCGCACCTTCTTGTGCGGGGCGACCTGCTCGGCGACGAACGCCTTCACGTCGTCCTCGGTGAGTCCCGAGTCGGGCGCGGCGACGATGAACGCCTTGGGGATCTCCTGCTTGTCTTCGTCGAGGACGCCGATGACGGCGGCATCCATGATCTTCGGGTGCGACAGCAGCAGCGCCTCGAGCTCGGCGGGAGCGATCTGGTAGCCCTTGTACTTGATGAGCTCCTTGACCCGGTCGACGATCGAGAAGTACCCGCCCTCGTGGTAGACGCCGACATCGCCGGTGTGAAGGAATCCGTCGGCGTCGAGCGTCTCGGCGGTCGCGTCGGGCTTGTTGAGGTAGCCGAGCATGACGTTCGGTCCCTTGACCCAGATCTCGCCGGGGAGAGTCTCGCCGTTCTCGCCGATCTCGGTGATCTCCTCACCGGTCGCAGTGTCGATGAGCTTGCACTCCTGGTTGGGCAGCAGCGTTCCGACCGAGCTGACCGGGATATCGTCGCGGTCGTAGGGCATCGCGTGCGAGACCGGGCTGAGCTCGCTCATGCCGTAGCCCTGCATCATGCGGGCGTGGATGCGGCGGCCCGCGGCCTCGGCGGTCTCGCCGTCCAGCGGCGCGGCGCCCGAGAACACGGTGTGCACCGTCGAGATGTCGAACTGGTCGACGATCGGATGCTTCGCGAGAGCGACGGCGATCGGCGGGGCGATGTACAGATAGGTGCAGCCGTAGGTCTGGATGTTCGTGAGGAACTCGACCAGATCGAACTTCGGCATCGTCACAAGGCTCGCCCGCTGGCGCAGCGCGAGGTTGAGCAGCACGGTCATTCCATAGATGTGGAAGAACGGCAGCACCGCGAGCACGCGATCGGTGCCCTGCAGGTCGATGTTCGCGCGGGACTGCTGCACGTTGGCGACCAGGTTGCGGTGCGTGAGCATCACGCCCTTGGGAATGCCCGTCGTCCCCGACGAGTACGGGAGCACGGCGATGTGGGTCGCGGGGTCGAAGCTCACCTCGGGCGGGGCCGCCTGCTCCATGAGCAGCTCGCGCAGGTTCGGATGCCCGTCCACGCCATCGAGGACGATGAGGTGGTCATCGGAGATGCCGACCGCGGATGCTGCGGCCTTGGCCTGGGGGAGCAGCGGGCTGACCGTGATCAGCCACGTCGCACCGGCATCCCTCAGCTGCTTCTCGATCTCGCCTGCGGTGTAGAGGGAGTTGATGGTCGTGATGATCCCGCCGAGGCGAAGGATGCCGTGGAAGACGGTCGCGAATGCCGGGACGTTCGGGCAGAGCAGCCCGATGACGGTCTCGGTGTCGACGCCGCGTGCGGCCAGTGCGCCGGCGAACGCGTTCACCTGTCCGCGCAGTGCGCCGTAGGTCGTCTCGGCGCCGGTGGCCGGGTCGATCAGGGCCACGGCGCCCAGTTCGTCGTCGGTCAGCGAAGAGAAGAGGAACTCGTAGACCCCGACCTCGGGAATGTCGACGTCAGCGATCGGACTGGTGAACATGCGGTCTCCCTTGACTCGCGAAGCATGACAGCTTCATCCTGCCATTCCTGAGACCAAGTGTCACGGTTGGCGGAACCGCGTCTCGCGAGTACCCCTGACCTGCACCGCCCCTACCTGTGACGAGCGGAGGAGATGTGACGAAGGGAGGAGGGATACCGCGCGAATGGCCCTCCACACGTCACATCTCCTCCGCTCGTTGCGGTCGGCGAGCGCGGGAGATTCGTGTCAGCCGGCGAAGGCGTGCTGGCGGGCGCCCCGGCGAGACGCTCCGCAGCCAGACCCTCGGCGGCCTCGAGCGGGGTCACTCCCCGCGACTCCGCCTCGTCGAAGACGCGGCGCACGGTGTCGCCGATCGCGGCGACCCGGTCCATGATCTGCTCGCGGCTGCCGAGCTGCTTGGCTTCGAGGTCGAGGTAGATCACGCCGCCGGCGTTCACGACGAAGTCGGGTGCGTACAGGATGCCGCGCCGAGCGAGCCGCTCGGCACCGGAGTGATCGGCGAGCGGGTTGTTCGCCGGGCCGCAGACAGCGCGGGCATCGAGCGCGTCGATGACCTCGTCGGTCAGGAGACCGCCGATGCCGGCAGGGACGAACACATCGGCCGGCACCAGGTGCTCCTCGCCCGGGGCGATCCACGCGGCGCCGAGCTGGAGCGCGAGGTCGCGCTTGCCGGGGTTGACGTCGGTGACCGTGAGTCGGGCACCTTCGGTGCTCAGGCGCACGGCGAGGCGGCTGCCGACCTGGCCCATTCCCGAGATCGTGATGCGGCGATCGGCGACATCGGGGGAGCCGGTCACCCGCTCGAGTGTCGCGCGCAGCGACTCGTACACGCCGAGACTGGTCGGGCCCGCGGGCTCGCCCGAGCCGCCGCCCGCCTCGGGAAGACCGACGACGTGGTTGGTGCGCTCGCTGACCGTGAGCATGTCCTCGGTCGTCGAGCCGACGTCCTCCGCGGTGCGGTAGAGCCCGTGCATCGACTCGACGGCGTCGCCGAGGTCGAGGAACGCCGCACGCCGACGCTCCGCGTCGAGCTGGGTGCCCGGGGGAAGCGCGATGACCGACTTGCCGCCGCCCGCGTCGAGGCCCGCCGCGGCGTTCTTCAGCGTCATGGCCGCCGACAGCCGCAGCGCATCGCCCAGCGCGTCGCTCCAGTGCGGGTAGCTCCACAGTCGTGCCCCGCCGAGTGCCGAGCCGAGCACAGAGGAGTGCAGCGCCACGGCGATGAACAGTCCGCTGCGTCGACCCGTGAGGGTCTCGACGCGCTCGTGGTGGAAATCAGGAAGGGGCAGGGTCGCAGACATCGAGGTCCTCGTCGATCAGCCGCCGACGGTCTTCGTGGGACGTGCGGCGGGCGCGTGCGGATGGGCAACATCGCGGCATCCGACTCCATTGCACCACCACTGAGCCGATCGTTCAACGTGCCACGCGAGATCTGAGCAATGTGCACAGCTCCACTGGTTGTTGGCGCATCGGATCGCGCGAAGCGCTCACCCGTCTATCGGCCGGGGTCGCACCGGAGTACCGTCTGCGCTGGGGATGAAGATTCAGCACGAGGGGGAATCAACATGTTCGAGAATGCGCAGGGCGCCGCGGTGGTCGCGGCGAAGGATCTGGCTCGGGCCAAGTCCTTTTACGAGGGGGTCCTGGGGCTGACTCCGGAAGCAACGCCATCCGAAGACGACGTCGTCTTCTACCGGCTGGGCGGCGTGCCGCTGATGGTCTACGTGACTTCATATGCGGGAACGGCCAAGAACACCGTCTTCGCGATCGACACGGACGACCTCGCCCGCGATATGGCGGTGCTCAGGGACAAGGGAGTGGTCTTCATGGACTACGACTTCCCGGGGTTGAAGACGGTCGACGGCGTCGCGGAGCTGGCCGGCGAGAAGTCGGCCTGGTTCGAAGACAGCGAGGGGAACATCCTGGCGCTCGGCCAGCGGAACTGACGTTTGGATCGGTCCTATCCTGAACGGATGACCGATCAGCTTCCCGCGCGCAGCCGCATCGTCCACGAGTCCCTGCGATCTGCCGGCATCACCGGTGACATCGTCGTGCTTCCGGATGCCGCCTCCACCGCGCCGCTCGCCGCGGCTGCGCTGGGGGTCGAGGTGGGCGCGATCGCCAACAGTCTCGTGTTCTGGTCGGACGGCGGACCGCTGCTGGTGATGACCAGTGGTGCGCATCGCGTCGACACCGCCGCGCTCGCCGTGCGCCTGGGTCGCGAGAGCATCCGCCGGGCCAGTGCGGAGCAGGTGCGGGAGGCGACGGGTCAGGCGATCGGCGGCGTCGCGCCCACCGGCCACCCCGCGTCGCTGGTGACGATCGTCGACGAGGACCTCGCCGGCTACCCCGAGATCTGGGCCGCCGGCGGAACCCCGCACACGGTCTTCCCGATGACGTTCGACGAGCTCGTCGCACTGACCGGCGGGACCGTCGTCAAGGTCGACTGATCACGGCGCGGGCACGAAACCCCCCAGCGATCTGCGCGGCCGTCACCGCCGCCGCTGCCGACCACGCCTGTGGCCGGCACGCCGCCGGGTAGGGCGTCGGCACCGGGGTCTCGCCGATCGAGTCGCCGGAGTGGAGCTCGGGAACGCGGTACCCGAAACCTTCTGCGGCCGCGAGCAGCCCCTGGATGACGAGGTCTGCTTCGGCATCCAGTCCGGCGAGCGCCATGCCGCGCGCGATGATCGCGGAGTCGTGCGTCCACACGCTGCCGCCGTGATAGCTCAACGGCCAGTAGCCGGCGGCCTCGGTCGACATCGTGCGCACGCCGAAGCCCGAGAGCATCGTCGGCCCGACCAGCAGGGCAGCAACCGCCGCTTCGTCCTCCGGTTCGAGGATGCCGGTGCCGAGCAGGTGGCCGATGTTGCTGGTGAGCGTGTCGACCGGGCGCTTGTGCGCGTCGAGCGCGACGGCGGGGTAGCGGCCCTCCGGCGTCTCGACCCAGTACGACTCCGCGAACCGACGCTTCAGGTTGCCCGCCCATTCCCGCAGTTCGGCGCCTCCTGATTCGCCGAACCCCTCGAGCAGTCGGGCGCCGGCGAGGGCGGCTTCGTACGCGTAGCCCTGCACTTCGCACAGTGCGATCGGTCCCACGGCGAGCTCACCCGAACGCCACTGGATCGAGTCGCCGGAGTCCTTCCAGCCCTGATTGGCCAGACCGTGGCCGGTCTCGTCGATGTAGTCGATGAACCCGTCACCGTCGGTGTCGCCGTGGTGCAACAGCCAGTCCAGCGCGGCCCGCAGCGCCGGCAGCAGTGCGCGCACCTCCGCGTCGGGCATTCCTGCGTGCTGCGCATCAGAGAGCAGGCACACCCACAGCGCGGTCGCGTCGACGGTGCCGTAGTACACCGGGGGCAGCACGACACCCTCGCCGGGCATCGCGAGAGGCTCGCCGCGCAGCTCATGCAGGATCTTGCCGGGCTGCTCGGCGGACTCGGGGTGCGCGCGATCGCCCTGGAACCGCGCGAGGACGCGCAGAGTGGATGCTGCGACGTCCGGGTCGACGGTAAGGGCGAGCCGTGCCGCCCACAGCGAGTCGCGGCCGAACAGCGTCAGGAACCAGGGTGCGCCGGCGGCGAAGAACTCATCGTCGGGCCGGCCGGGCAGAGTGAGCCGCAGGGCGTCGAGGTCGCCGAGAGCCGCGTCGAGCCAGCGCTGCAGGCGCGGGTCGCCGCCGATCAGCGGAACCTCCCACCCCGCTGGTCGGTGCGCGCCGCGCACGACCAGCGTGGAATCGTGCAAACCGATCGCGTACGACAGCTCGACGGGCTCACGCGAGTTGAGACGGAGCGGCCACGTCAGCTCCATCCCACGGTCGACCGTCGAGATCACGGCCCCGGGTGCGGAGAGGATGAACGCACGGGCGCCCGATTCCACTCTCACGTCGCCGGTGGCGTCGTCGCGGCTGAGCTTCCACTCGCGGGCCGTGGCGAGCCCCGCTTTGACCTCCTGCAGGGGTGCGAACTCGGGGACGAGTCGTAGCCGCACCTCCGTGCTGACGGGGTCGGCGACGTGCGAGGTGATCGTCAGCGTGTCCTGGACCGTACCGTCGCCGACCACTCGAGCGCGGAGGATGCGCACCTTCGGATCGGGCAGCCCGTCGTCGACCGCACGAAGGATGCCGCCGAAGACGACGTGCGAGGCGGTGTGCGGCGCGACGGAGGTCCACTCCGGGGCGACCCCGCCGTACGTGAGCGCGACCTCCCGGATCTGACGCGTGTCGCCGTGGTACACCCCGTGTATCGCGCGCGAACCGAGGTCGCCGCTGTCGGCGGACCACACCTGCGTCGGCGCCCGCAGCGCAACCACGGCGTCGTTGAGCAACGGCTGGCGCGGATGCTCGGCGAGTGCTGACGCGCTCATTCCTTGACCGCACCCTGCGCGCTGTTCATGATGCGCTTCTGGAAGATGAAGAACATCACCGCCACGGGGATCGTCATGATGAGTGCCGCGGCGAGCTTCAACGGGTATTGGGTGCCCTGGCTGAGCTGACCGCCGGCGAGGGATGCCACCCCCTTGGTCAACGTCGTGAGCTCCGGCGACTGGGTGGACACGATGAAGTGCGACAGCTCGTTCCACGAGCCCTGGAACGACAGGATGACGATGGTGATCAGGGCTGGCCGCGCCATGGGGAGCACGACCGACCAGAAGATCCGGAATGTTCCCGCGCCGTCGATGCGCGCCTGTTCTTCGACCGACACCGGTATCGACTCGAAGAAGTTCTTCATGATGAACACCCCGGCCGCGTCGACGAGCAGCGGCAGGATCATCCCGGCATACGAGTCGTAGATGCCGAGCTGGTTGATGACCAGGAACCTCGGGATCAGCAGCACCACGCTCGGCACGGCCATGACCGCGATCACTGCCGCGAACACGAAGCCGCGCCCGCGGAACTGCAGCCGCGCCAGGGCGTAGCCCGCGAGCGACACGAAGAAGACGCGCAGGAGCGTGACGCAGATCGTGACGATCGCAGAGTTGCGGAACCACACCGGGAAGTCACTGCGCAGGAACAGCCGCTCATAGGCCGCCGTCGACCAGACCTGCGGAATCAGCGAGACCGGGCTGACGGCCGCCTCGGCATCCGTCTTGAATGAAGTCGACACCTGGACGAGGAAGGGATAGATGTAGATCAGCGAGATGACGATGAGCACCGCGTAGAGCGCGATCTGCCAGCCGATCTTCGCCGTGCTGCGACGAGCCTTGATGTCTTCTCGTGGCGGGGGAGGTCCCTGCGGAGCCGCCATCCGTGCCTGGTCGATGCTCGTCCCGGTCATGGCCTGGTCTCCTTGCCTTCACCGCGGTCCGCGGCCGGTTTCTGAGCCGGGTCCGGAGGACTCGGCACCTGTGTCGCCGCCACGGTCGCGGGGCTGGCCGTCGCGGGCCGCGTGGGCAGCGCGTACTGCCGAGCACGCCGCGCAGAGACGGGTCGGTCGCGCAGCGCCCACCGCTGGAAGAGCGTGAGCAACACGATGATCGCGAACAGGATGAAGGCGATGGCCGCGCCCTGCCCCCAGTCCTGGTCGAGGAAGGATGCGTCGTAGGAGAGATACGCGGGCGTCAGAGTCGTCTTGGCAGGCTGGCCCTTCGTCCCGGTGTAGATCTGATCGAAGACCTGCCAGCATCCGATGAGCCCCAGGGTGAGCACCGTGAACAGCGCGGGCTTCAACTGGGGGAGGGTGACTCTCCAGAACCGCTGCCAGGCGTTGGCGCCGTCGACCATTGCTGCTTCCTGAACCTCAGGGCTGATGTTCTGCAGAGCAGCGAGGAACAGCAGCATGAAGGTGCCGCTCGTGGTGAAGATCGCCATGATGATGAACACCGTCATGGCGACCGAGGGCCCGGCGAGCCAGTTCCACCACGACAACCCGAGGAAGTCGCCTCCGGTGAGCGCTGCCGGCCGTCGGTGATGCCCACGCTGCCGACGAGGATGTGCAGGAGACCCCGCGGATCGGCCAGCCAGTTGGGTCCGTTGATGCCGATGGCACCGAGGATCTCGTTGACGACGCCCGTGGTGCTGAACAGGAAGATGAACAGCACCGTGATCGCCACCGAAGCGGTCACGGAAGGGAAGTAGAACGCCGTGCGGAAGAAGCCGCGGCCGCGCAGGACCGCGCCGTTGACGAGCACTGCGAGGAACAGCGACAGGGCGGTCTGCAGCGGCACCACCAGCAGTACGTACCACGTGTTGTTGCGCATCGCGGTGCCGAAGTCGCGCGTAGCCAGGCCGTCTCCCGTGGTCACGGCGGCGTAGTTCTGCAGCCCCACGAAGCCGACGTTGGACGAGAACGGACTGCCCCGCCCCGACCAGTCCGAGACGCTGACCCACAGCGCCATGGCCACCGGGATCAGCAGGAAGACGCCGAGGATGAGGATCACGGGGAGGACGAAGGTCCACCCCGCGAGCGCCTCGCCGCGCCGGATCCCCGAACGGGTGTTCCGTGCGCGGCGAGGCGCCGTTGCGGTCGCAGTCATGGCTCGATCGCCTCAGTTGACGATCGCCTCGAGATTCGACTGGACGGAGTCGAGGATCTCCTGCGGATCGCCGGTCTTCAGGCCCTGCAGAGCGGAGTTGAAGTCGGTGATGACATCTGCGGTGCCGTCGTAGGTGGGGATGCCCTGGGCGTAGTCGGCTCCCGCGAGGAACGCGGCGAGGTCCGGGTTGTCGCTCGTCCACTGCTCGGCGGCGGACTGGATCGAAGGCATCACACCGAACGCCTGCGAGAACGCGAGCTGCTGCTCGGTGCTCGTGAGGTATTCGGCGAGGTCGAGGGCGGCTTCCTGGTTGCCGCTGTCGGCGGCCATGCCCAGGCAGTTGGTGAACTGCAGGGTGCCCTTGCCCGCCGGGCCCTCCGGCAGCTCGGTGACGACGTACTCCACGTCCGGGTAGTCGTTGGTCATCGCGCCCGTGATCCAGTTGCCTTCGATCGTCATGGCGGTCAGCTGCTTGCCGAACGCCTCACCGCCCCAGCCCGCGCCGACATCCTGCGCGTAGGCGAACGTGCCGTCGGCCATCCGGTCCTGGATGTAGGTGAGCGCGTCGACGTTCTCCTGGCTGTTGGCGATCGCTTCGCCGTCGGCCACCAGACCGCCGCCGGCCTGCGCCATGAACGTGCCGATGCGCTGCCACTCCCACCCGAAGCCGAGGCCGACGACCCCGTCCTTCGTGAGGGTCTGGGCGACGGAGGTCAGCTCATCCCACGTCGTCGGAATGTCGTCGTCCGTGAGACCCGCGGCATCCCACAGTCCCTTGTTGATGACGAGACCGAGGCTCGAGAAGTCCTTCGGGGCGCAGTAGAACTCGTCCTCGAAGGTGAAGTTCTCCACGAGCGAGGGGTAGAAGTCATCCTTGTTCTCGAGGAGGTCTCCGTAGGCCTTGAGCGAACCGTTGCCCGCGTACCCCGCGAGCGCCTCCGGTGCGAGGTAGAAGAGATCCGGCGGGTCGCCCGCAGCGAAGCCCTGCGAAAGCTCCTGAGGCAGGTCTGTCGCCACTTTCACCTCAGCCTCCACACCCGACTCCTCCGACCACGCGGCGACGGCCTCTGTGACGGCATCCGTCTCGGCATCGCCGCTCGTGCCGATCAGAAGGGTGATCGCTTCGTCCGACGAGGTCAACTCGCCATCGCCGCCACCGTCGGCCGGCTCGTCGAAGCTCGAGCCGCCGCAGCCGCTCAGGATCAGTGCACCTGCGACGGCGAGCGCTCCTGCACCCGCGATCGCGCGCGTCTTCCTTGTCATGTCTGTCTCCTTCGATAAACACCACGGGCGGCTTCCGGGGGGTCGAGAGCCGCGGGACCCGCGTGTGATCGATCATTCTTTGAACGATCAAACTTGGTCGCTACGGGCAAGTTACGAGCCCATCAATGGGAATGTCAACCCCTTGCGCGCTACGGTGTCGATAACGATTTGAACGTTCCGATGCCTTATGGGGCGTGGAGGGATGCCGATGGCCAAGCCGCCTACCGTCGAGGACGTCGCCCGTGCGGCCGGCGTCTCGCGGCAGACCGTGTCGAATGTGCTCAACTCGCCCGAGATCGTCCGCGACGAGACGCGCGAGCGGGTGAAGCAGGCCATCGCCGAGCTCGCCTATCGCCCGCACGCCGCCGCCCGGCGGCTTCGCACGCGCCGCAGCTCGACGATCGGCATCCATCTCGATCCGTACTCCGGCGGCATCTCAGGAGTGATCCTGGACCGATTCGTGCACGCGCTGACGGAGCGGGCGAGCGAGCGCGGAATGCGCGTGCTCATCTACAGCGCACGCACCGCCGATGAGGAGATCGAGCGACTCGGCGACCTCGTGGACGGCGCGGAGATCGATGCCGTTGTGGTGACCGGCACGTTCTTCGGCGACCCGCGTACGGGCTGGCTGCTCGAGCGTAATGTGCCGTTCGTCTCCTTCGGACGGCCGTGGGGCGGCCAGGATGTCTATCGCTCCGCGCACACCTGGGTCGATGTCGACGGCGCGGCCGGAACGCGGGCTGCCACGCGCCACGCGCTGTCGAGCGCCGGGACGCGGGTGGGCTTCTTCGGCTGGCCGACCGGCAGCGGAACGGGCGATGACCGAGAGCGCGGCTGGCGCGAGGCGATGACGGATGCCGGTGCGACCGGCCCCCGCTTCGAAGCCGTCGACGGACTCGCGCTCGCCCGCGAGGTGATGTCGGCCGTGTTCGCCGACGCCGCCGTGCTGCAGGGTCTGGACGCGCTGGTCTGCGTCAGCGACTCGCACGCCGTCGGTGCCCACCTGGCGGCGGCGGATGCGGGGCGTCGCGCTCTGCCGGTCATCGGCTTCGACAACACGCCGGTGGCCGAGGCACTGGGCATCTCGAGCATCGAGCAGTCACCTGAACTGGTGGCCGCGGCCGTGCTCGACCTGCTCATGGGCACGACCGGTCACGTCGTCGCCCCGCGCGAGCGCGGTGCTGCGCCCGAGCACGTGCTCGTCGAGCCGCGCCTCATCGTCCGCTAGCGGCGCCCGCCCGGCGCCGCCTGAAACGACGCCAAGTGTCGTCGGTTCGGCGTTTGCAGCGCAGTTCGCGTCGTCTCGATCACAGCGACCGATCAGCGCGCGCCCGCGCCGCCGATGCGGCGACCGAGCTCGGCCGCGGCGGGTGCGATCATCGCGGCGAGCTCGGCGACATTCTTCGGCACATCGTCGGGATAGGTCAGGGCGATCGCCGCGATCGGCCAACCGGTGTGGTCGGCCACCGCGACGCCGACTGATCGCAGGCCGAGAGTCACCTCGCCATCCTCCGTGGCGAACCCCTCCGCGCGCACCAGCCGCAGCAGTTCGCGCAGCTCTGTCGGGCGTGCGGGGCCGCGGCCGGTGCGGTCGGCGAACGATGCGGCATCCGGATACAGCGCCCGCACCTGCTCGCGCGGCAGCGCGGCGAGCATCGCCCGGCCGGTCGCGGTGAGGTGCGCCGGGAGCCGGACGCCGACGTCGCTCACGAGGGCGGGTCGACGCGGGGCGCGCTCCTCGACGATGTAGAGCACGTCGCGGCCCGTCATGACGGCGAGGTGCGCACTCTCGCCCGCGCGGTCGGCCAGCGCGGCGATCAGGGGCCGACCCAGGCGGGCGAGCGGCTGCTGACGCGCGTAGCCGCCGGCCAGCTCGAACGCGGCGGTGCCGAGTCCCCAGCGTCGTTCCGCCGGCAGGTGCACGACGTATCCGTGCTCTTCCAGAGTCGCGAGCAGGTGATACACGCTCGAGCGCGGCACGGCGAGCTGCGTCGCGATCGTGTTCGCCGCGACCGGGCCTCGCTGCCGGGCCAGGAACGACAGGATGCGCAGCGTCTGGTCTGCGGCGGGCACCTGGGGCTTCGGCGCGGCCGGGGAGTTGTCTGGCATGACAGACACAGGATGGCACGAACCACTGTTCCGCGCGAGGGCGGGGGTGTGGAATCGAGTCCATGACCACAGTCATGGACTCCCTCACCGATCTCACCGTCATCGTCGGCGCCGCACCCCTGCGCCCCGAAGACGTCGTCGCGGTCGCCCGCCACGGCGCCCGCGTCGAACTCGACCCCGCCGCGGTCGCGCGGGTCGCGGCATCCCGCACGCTCGTCGAAGGCCTCGCCGACGACCCCGAGCCGCACTACGGAATCTCGACCGGCTTCGGCGCGCTGGCCACCACGTTCATCGCCACCGAGCGCCGCGCCCAGCTGCAGGCGAGCCTGATCCGCTCGCACGCCGCCGGCACCGGCGCCGAGGTCGAACGCGAAGTCGTGCGCGCGCTGCAGCTGCTGCGCCTGCAGACACTCGCCACGGGCCACACCGGAGTGCGCCCGGTCGTGGTGGAGACGTACGCCGCGATGCTCAACGCCGGCATCACCCCGATCGTCCGCGAGTACGGGTCGCTGGGCTGCTCGGGCGACCTCGCCCCGCTCTCGCACGTCGCGCTCGCCGCGATGGGCGAGTCCGACGTGCGTGACGCTTCGGGCGACCTGGTTCCGGCGGCTGAGGCGCTCGCCGCGGCCGGCATCGAGCCGCTCGTGCTGCGCGAGAAGGAGGGTCTCGCGCTCATCAACGGCACCGACGGCATGCTCGGGATGCTGCTGCTCGCGATCCACGACCTCTCGGTGCTCCTGGACACGGCCGACGTCGCAGCTGCCATGTCGATCGAGAGTCAGCTCGGCACCGATGCCGTCTTCGCCGCCGATCTGATGGCGCTGCGTCCGCAGGTCGGGCAGGCGGCATCCGCCGCAAAGCTCCGCGCGTTCCTCGCCGGCTCGCCGATCGTCGCGTCGCACCGCGACCCGGCCGTGTGCACGCGCGTGCAGGACGCGTATTCGCTGCGCTGCGCGCCGCAGGTGCACGGCGCCGCCCGCGACACCGTCGACTACGCCCGCACGATCGCATTCCGCGAGCTTTCGTCGGCGGTCGACAACCCGGTGATCACCGACGACGGCCGCGTCGAGTCCAACGGCAACTTCCACGGCGCTCCGGTCGCGTACGTGCTCGACTTCCTGGCGATCGCCGTCGCGGATGTCGCCTCGATCTCCGAGCGGCGCACCGACCGCGCGCTCGACCAGACGCGCAGTCACGGCCTGCCGCCGTTCCTCGCGCACGAGGTGGGCGTGGATTCCGGGCTCATGATCGCGCAGTACGCCGCGGCCGGAATCGTCTCCGAGCTCAAGAGGCTCGCGGTTCCGGCATCCGTCGATTCGATCCCGTCCTCGGCGATGCAGGAGGACCACGTGTCGATGGGGTGGGCGGCTGCCCGCAAGCTGCGCCGCGGAGTCGACGGACTCTCGCGGGTGCTCGCGATCGAGGTGCTCACCGGCGCCCGCGCGATCGACCTGCGCGCGCCGCTGCAGCCGGGCGCGGCGACCGGTGCCGTGCGCGACCTCGTCCGCACGGTGGCCCGCGGTCCTGGCCACGATCACTTCCTCTCACCCGACATCGAGGCGGTGACCGATCTCGTCATCTCCGGCCAGGTCGCACGCGCCGCAGAAGGAGCAGTCTCATGACGACCGCAACTCGAACCGTGCGCGCCGCGCGCGGCAACGTCCGCACCGCGAAGAGCTGGGGCGCCGAGGCCGCCAAGCGCATGCTGATGAACAACCTCGACCCCGAGGTCGCCGAGCACCCCGAAGACCTCGTCGTCTACGGCGGCACCGGCAAGGCGGCCCGCAGCTGGGAGGCGTACGACGCGATCGTGCGCACCCTCGACGAGCTCGAGCCGGACGAGACGCTGCTGGTGCAGTCCGGCAAGCCGGTCGGGGTGTTCCGCACGCACGAGTGGGCGCCTCGGGTGCTGATCGCGAACTCGAACCTCGTGGGCGACTGGGCGACCTGGCCCGAGTTCCGCCGGCTCGAGCAGCTCGGCCTCACGATGTACGGGCAGATGACCGCCGGATCGTGGATCTACATCGGCACCCAGGGCATTCTGCAGGGGACGTACGAGACCTTCGCGGCCGTGGCACGTTCGCTCGGTCGCGAGGATCTCACGGGCACGCTGACGCTGACCGGCGGATGCGGCGGCATGGGCGGCGCGCAGCCGCTGGCCGTGACCCTCAACGGCGGAGCGGTGCTCATCGTCGACGTCGACGAGTCGCGCCTCGCGCGCCGCGTCGAGCACGGCTATCTCGACGAGTACACGACCGACCTCGACGACGCCGTTTCGCGGGTCGTGGCGGCGAAGAACGAGGGACGCGCGCTGTCGGTCGGCGTCGTGGGCAACGCCGCGCTCGTGTTCCCCGAGCTGCTGCTGCGGGGCACGCCGATCGACATCGTGACCGACCAGACGAGCGCGCACGACCCCCTCGCCTACCTGCCGGTCGGCGTCGATGTCGCCGACTGGAAAGCCGAGGCCGAGCGCGACCCGTCGGGCTTCACCGACCGCGCCCGCGGCAGCATGGCCAAGCAGGTCGCGGCGATGGTCGGATTCCAGGATGCCGGTGCCGAGGTCTTCGACTACGGCAACTCGATCCGCGCGGAAGCGCAGCTCGGCGGGTTCGAGCGCGCCTTCGAGTTCCCCGGCTTCGTGCCGGCGTACATCCGGCCGCAGTTCGCCGAGGGTCGCGGGCCCTTCCGCTGGGTGGCCCTGTCGGGCGATCCGGAAGACATCCGCAAGACCGACGAGGCCGTCAAGGCGCTCTTCCCCGACAACGCGGGCCTGGTGCGCTGGCTCGACAAGGCGGGCGACACCGTGCACTTCGAGGGATTGCCCGCCCGCATCTGCTGGCTCGGCTACCAGGAGCGCCATCTCGCCGGCCTGAAGTTCAACGAGATGGTCGCCTCCGGCGAACTCGCCGGGCCCATCGTGATCGGGCGCGACCACCTCGACGCCGGTTCGGTCGCCTCGCCGTACCGCGAGACCGAGGCGATGGCCGACGGCTCCGACGCGATCGCCGACTGGCCCCTGCTGAACGCCCTGCTGAACACGGCGTCGGGCGCGTCCTGGGTGTCGATCCACCACGGCGGCGGCGTGGGCATCGGGCGCAGCATCCATGCCGGCCAGGTGACGGTGGCCGACGGGACCGATCTCGCGGCCGAGAAGCTCGCGCGCGTGCTCACGAACGACCCCGGCACGGGGGTCATGCGACACGTCGACGCGGGCTACGACCGCGCCAAGGAGGTCGCGCGCGAGCGCGGCCTGAAGGTGCCGATGCTGTGAGCACGCCCGCCGTTGCGGCCTCGATGTCCCGAATATCGTTGGTTACGGCCCTCGGAAGCAACAACTTTCGGGACGCGGAAAGGAGCGGCCGGTGAGCGCCACGCTGATCACGAACATCGGCGAGCTGACGACCAACGTCGCGGCCGACGGTGATCCGTGCGGCACACTCCATGACGCCGCGGTGCTGATCGAGGGCAGCCGAATCGCCTGGGTCGGCTCCGCCGCCGACGCGCCCAGGTCGATTACGGCGGTGGATGCCGGGGGCCGGGCCGTCATTCCGGGGTTCGTCGACTCGCACACCCACCTCGTCTTCGGCGGCGACCGCGCCGATGAGTTCGAGGCGCGCATGGCGGGCACACCCTATGCCGCCGGCGGCATACGTCGCACGGTCGCCGCCACTCGGGCCGCGAGTGATGACGAGCTGCGCCACCGGCTCGCCGGCTTCGTCGCCGAGCTGACGGCTCAGGGAACCACGACGTTCGAGGTCAAGACCGGATACGGGCTCACCGTCGACGATGAGGCGCGGCTCGCGCGGCTCGCAGCCGAGGTGACCCCCGAGGTCACGTTCCTCGGGGCGCACGTCGTGCCTGCCGAGTACGCCGACCGGCGCGACGAGTACGTCGAGCTCGTCTGCGGCGACATGCTGCAGGCCTGCGCCCCGCACAGCCGCTGGGTCGACGTGTTCTGCGAGCGGGGAGCGTTCACCGCCGATGAGAGCCGTCGCATCCTCGCGGCCGGCGTCATGCACGGCCTGCTGCCGCGGGTGCACGGCAACCAGCTCGGCCTCGGCGAAGGCGTGCAGCTCGCGGTCGCGATGGGCGCGGCATCCGTCGATCACTGCACCTATCTCGATGACGACGACGTCGCCGCGCTGGCCGGCAGCGAAACCGTCGCCACGCTGTTGCCCGGCGTGGAGTTCTCGACGCGCCAGCCGTACCCCGACGCGCGCCGCCTGCTCGACGCCGGTGTGACCGTCGCCCTCGCGAGCGACTGCAATCCCGGGTCGAGCTTCACGAGCTCGATGCCCCTCATGATCGCGCTCGCGGTGCGCGAGATGGGCATGACGACCGCCGAGGCGCTATGGGCCGCGACCGCCGGGGGAGCACGCGCGCTGCGCCGGGACGATGTCGGAGCGATCGCCCCCGGAATGCGCGCCGACCTCGTGCTGCTGGACGCGCCGACGCGCACGCACCTCGCCTACCGGCCGGGCGTTCCGCTCATCCGGACGGTGTGGAAGGACGGCGCCGAAGCCTGAGAGACCGTCGTCGCGTCACGACTTGCGCCAATTGGCCGTCAAACTCCACGATGAAGCGACCGAATGACGCAACTCGGGCCAAACGGCTCAGCGCGGGCTGTCGAAGGTCCACTCCGGCCGCTCGACGGCATCCAGGACCGCCCAGTCGTCCTGGTCCCAGGTGAACGTCGCGATCGCGCAGGTCGGCATGTGCCCGATCTCGCCCTCCGACAGCCGCTCGGCCAGCGCGCTCATGCCCGGGTCGTGCGCCACCACGATCACGCTGCGTGCCGAGCTTTCGGCCGCCTTCGCCAGCAGGGTCTGCGCCGGCGCGCCGTAGAGCTCGGGCTCGAGGTCGACCGCCACGTCGAACTCCGCGGCGAACGCCTCGGCGGTCGTGCGCGCCCGCAGCGCCGTGCTCGAGAGGATCACCTCGGGGCGGAAGCCGGTCTCGGCGAGCGCGCGGGCCATGCGCGGCGCGTCGCGCAGTCCGCGATCGTTCAGCGGCCGGTCGTGGTCGTCGAGAGACGGGTTTCCCCAGTCGGATTTCGCGTGGCGCACCAGAGCGAGTCGGATCATGTGCGTGTCCCCAATCCTGCGAGCAGTTCGAGCACGCACAGTGCGGCGAGGCGCACCGTGCGCTGGTCGGGTGCGTCGGCGGTGGCATCCACCTCGACGATATCGGCCGACGCGAGCCGGGCATCGGGTGCCGCAGCGCGGACGAGCGAGCGCAGCTCCCACGCCGCGAGGCCGCCCGGGACGCTCGCCGGGCACCCCGGCGCGACGGAGCGGTCACAGACGTCCACGTCGATGTCGAGATGGATGCCGCCGCCGCCCGCTCCCGCAACCTCGAGCGCGTGCGCCATGACCTCGGCGGCGCCTCTGCGCCGCACGTCGTCGAGACCGATCACGGTGATGCCGTAGTCGGCGGCTCGCCGGGCGTAGGCGACCGAGTTGGCGAAGTCGGCGATGCCGATCTGCACGACGCGCCGCGGGTCGAGACCGTCCTCGATCAGCCGCCGCACCGGTGAGCCGTTCGAGACGCCGTCGCGCAGGTCGAAGTGCGCGTCGAGGGTGATCAGGCCCTTCGCTCCGACCCCCTGCGCGACGCCGTAGGTCGCGCTGTTGTCACCGCCGAGCGCGACCACGAGTCGTGCGCGGGCGGTGGCGGCCGCGGCGAGGGTCCGCACGGCGGCTTCGCCCTCGGGGCCATCGGGCTCGGCGACGTCTCCCGCATCGGCGATGCGCAGCGCGCCGAGGTCGATCGGGCCGTCCATGAGTGCGGGGCTGTAGCGGCGGAGGGCGTCGCGGACGGCCGCGGGGGTCTGGTGGGCGCCGGTCGGCGAGAGCGACGTGCGCCAGGCCGGAACGCCGATCAGAGCGAGGTCGACATCGCCGTCGAACGAGTCCAGCGCCGGCCAGTCGCCGGCGCGGGGCCAGAGGTCATCGTGATTCAGAGCCACGGCTCGACGCTACCGCGGCCGCACCGCGCCGCGGAGTCAGATCGAGACGTACACCCAGGCGGCGCGTCGGCTCTGCAGCTGCACCTCGATGCGCCGATACAGCTCGACCTCGTATTCGTCGGCGGCTTCGAGCTCGTCTTCGGTGACCCAGAGCACTTTGCCGGTGACCTTGTCGAGGGAGTTGCCCGTGGGGCGCACGATCGGGTGCACCGAGAGCCCCGACAGATCGACCACGCGCGGGTCTTCGATCTCGGCATAGTCGACCGTGTAGCCGGGGAGCGCGTCGTCTTCGACCGCGAGGAGCCGCCCGAACGTATCGAGCTGAACGTCGGGATACTGGAGCGTGCCATAGCTGAAGAGGAGCTGATCGGGGGCGGCCACGGCATCAGGGTACCGCTCGGGGTCGGCCCAGCAGAGGGCGGATGACGCACGGTGACCGAGTGTTTACCGGCCCGAAATCCGGCGGTTGACCACGGGCGGCTCACCCGAGCAGCGCGTGCGCGATCGTGAAGATCACCAGGCCTGCGAGGGCGCCGACCACGGTGCCGTTCAGTCGGATGTACTGCAGGTCGCGGCCCACCATCAGCTCGATCTTCTCGGTGGTCTCGGCCGGGTCCCAGCGCTCCACCGTGTCGGTGATGATCGAGGCGATGTCGTGCCGGTAGCGGTCGACGAGGAAGACCGCGGCGTCGGTGACCCAGACGTCGACGCGGTGCTGCAGCGCGGCATCCGTCGTCAGTCGCGTGCCGATCTCGGCGAGCGCCGTCGCGGCCCGGCGGCGCAGACCGCTCTGCGGGTCGGCGAGTGAGGCGAGCAGGCCGGCTTTGGCGGTGTTCCACGCCTCCGCGGCGAGCTCGCGCACGCGCGGGCTGTCGAACAGCGTCGCCTTGGTCTCTTCGAGTCGTGCCCTCGTCTCGGGGTCGTGCTGCAGGTTCTCCGCGAGGCGGTTCAAGTACCCGTCGATCGCGATGCGGGCCGGATGCCGCGGGTCGGCCTTCACCGCCGCGACGAACTTGACGGCCTCGTTGTAGACGGTGTCATCGACCAGGCGAGAGGCGATCGAGGGCACCCAGGCGGGCAGGCGTCGCGAGACGAGTCCCGAGAAGGACGCCTGGTTGGCAGCGAGCCAGGCCGCGATGGTGTCGATTCCCAGGTCGATCGCTCCGTGGTGCGCACCCGAGTCCACGATGCGTCCGAGCCAGCCGCCGAGCGGCGGACCCCAGTCGGGGGCGATGAGGTGTTCCCGGGCCAGGTCTTCGATGACGTCACTGACGTCATCGTCGCTGAGCGCGCGGAGCACCCCGGCCGCCATCAGGGAGCCCTCGGCGCCGATCCGCTCGGCGTGCGCCGGAACACTCAGCCATTCACCGAGCCGTGCGGCGATCGCGGTCTCTTCGAGCTTGGTGCGCACCACATCGCCGCGCAGGAACTCGGTCTCGACGAACTCGCCGAGGTTCTGGCCGATCTCGTCCTTGCGGTTGGGGATGATCGCGGTGTGCGGGATGGGGATGCCGAGCGGATGCCGGAACAGCGCCGTCACCGCGAACCAGTCCGCCAGTGCGCCGACCATGCCGCCTTCGGCGAACGCGCGGACGTAGGCCAGCGGCGGGTACTGCTCCTGGAAGGCGAACGCGAACAGGAACAGCAGCGCCATGAAGATGAGCGCGCCGAGCGCGACACCCTTCATGACCCGGAGGCTCCGGCGGCGCTCCTGGTCGGCCGGGCTCAGCAGCGCGGTGGGGGTGCGCGTCGTCATGATCGGACCGGTCCGAGCCATGCGCTCGCGACGGTCGCGTGCGCCGACTCGGGGTCGGAGGGGTGGAACATGCCGGCGAGCACGTCTCGGTACAGGCGGCTGAGCTCGTTCGAGGAGAAGTACGCCGAGCCGCCCGACACCAGGATCGCGTCATCGACCACCGCTTTGGCCATCGTCACCGCCCGGTGTTTGACCCCGGAGAGCAGGGAGAACCACCGTCCGCCGTGATCGGCGCTCTCGTCGACGTCGCGGCTGATCGATGCCAGCTCGGGTGGCAGCGCGTCATAGGCGAGTGCCATGTCGGCGATCCGCCAGCGGATGTCGGGGTCCTGGCTGTAGGTCAGCCCCGTCTTCTTCGATCGCCGGGTTCCGGCGGTCTCGACGGCCAGGTCGAGGGCGCGCCGGGCGATGCCGGTGTACACCGAGGCGAGCAGGATCTCGAAGACGCTGAAGATGCCGAACACGATCGGATCGGGGTTCGGCCCGGGGGCGATGCGCCGCACGACCCGGTCGGCGGGTGCGATCGCACCCCTGAGCCCGGTGGTGCGGGACTGCGTGGCGCGCATGCCGAGCGTGTCCCAGTCGTCCCTGACCGCGACGCGGCCCTCGGCCTCCTCTGTGCGGGGCAGGAATGCGTAGACCATCTGTGGTCCGTCGGACGAGGTGGTGTCGAGCCCGTGCAGGCCGAGCTGAGTCCACACGGGGGAGAGGGAGGTGAAGATCTTGGTGCCCGTGAACGCATAGGACCCGTCGGCCCGGGGTGCGGCATCCGTGTCGCTGCCGAAGAGCACCAGATCGTTGCCGGCCTCGCTGATCCCGAATGCGAAGACCTCGCCCGCCGCGGCGCCCTCCTGCACGAAGCGCAGGTCGTCGATGCCGCGATCGGCGAGCACCTTCGCGACTCCGGTCCACACGAGATGCATGTTGATCGCGAGGGCGGTGGCCGGGGCGGCGCCGGCGAGCCGCTGCTGCAGGACGGACGCGTCGGCGAGCGACAGCCCGGCACCACCGAGTTCCCGTGGCACGAGGATCGACAGGTAGCCGGCGTCCGCGAGCTCGGCGAGGTCCTGCTCGGGGAACGTGTTGTCACGGTCGTGGGCGGCCGCTCGTTCGCGGATGCGCGCGAGCAGATCGTCGGAAAGGATGCCGGTCGGGTCGAAGTCGCTCACCATGCCATTCTCACCTCGGCACGGCCGCGTCGGGTCAGCACCGCGGGAGGCGCGCCGAGTCGGCTGGCCGCGAGTGCACGCCGGTGCCACGATGATCGTGTCTCGCCGCGCACGCGGCGGGCGGCCCTGCCGCGAGGAGCAGACATGTCACGCTTCACCCAGACTCTGATCCCGCCGTCCCAGCGACAGACGATCGATGGGCTCAACGACGCCCTCGATCTGAGCCACGGCGATGCGCTCAGCAAGCGCACCGGCTTCCTGATCATGCTGACGCTGTCCGGCATGATCGCGATCGCCGGCGTGCTCGCCGACTCGACGGCGACCGTGATCGGAGCCATGATCATCGCGCCGCTCGGCACTCCGATCCTGGGGATCGCGCTCGGCATCGTCACGGGTCACCTGAGCCTCGTCGTGCGCTCGATCCTGTGGGTGTTGACGGGAGTGGTGATCGTCGTCGTACTCGGCCTGCTCTTCTCGGTGTTCGTGGCCACCCCCGAGAGCCTCGCCACGAACTCTCAGGTGGTGGGGCGCACGTCGCCGAGTCTGATGGACCTGATCGCCGCGCTGGCCACGGGCTTCGCCGGCGGCTTCGCGATGTGCCGCCGGGATCTCAGCGCGGTCCTGCCCGGCGTGGCGATCGCGATCTCGCTGGTGCCCCCGCTCGGAGTCGTGGGGGTGACCGCCGGGCAGGGCCAGTGGGGCGAGGCGCTCGGGGCTCTCGTGCTGTTCCTCTCGAACGTGCTCGCCCTGGTCATCGCGGGAAGCATCGTCTTCACGATGGGCGGCTACGCGCGCGACCCCGGATCGTCTCCGATCGCGAACCGGCGCCGCGCCTACATCATCGTCACTGTGCTCGCGATCGTCGTGGCGCTTCCGCTCGCGGCGAATTCGATCCTGTCGATCGCGCTCGCGAGGTGGAGTGTCGCGATCCAGGAGACCGCGGTCACCTGGCTCGACGGTCAGGACGGCGCGCGCGTCTACGACGTGGAGTGGAGCGGGCTGACCGCGACGCTGGATGTGACGACCGACGACGGATCCGTGCCGCCGATCGAGGACTACCGCGAAGCTCTCGCCACCGCAGTGCCGAGCTATGTCGGGGTCGTGGTCGACGTCGGGCAGGGCGTCGAGCACGTCGTGCAGTGAGGGATGCCGCGCCTCAGCCGCCGATGACCTTCAGGAACTCGGCGATCGTGGCTTCCGGCTTGTCGCGATGCGGCGAGTGCCCGGCATCGGCGACGACCGACATCGCGATGACCGGGTTGGTCAGCACCTCCTCGGCCAGCTGACCCGTGAAGATCGAGTACACCTTCGGGTCCGAGCCGATGACATGGGTCGGCACGGTCAGCCGGGAGGCGGCATCCCGAACATCCCACGCGGCGTTCTGCAGGCTCGTCTGCTCCACGGCCCACTGACTGGCCTGCTGGGCCGACAGAGCCTTGAGCTCGACGTCGTGCGGGTGCCAGTGCGGGTGCTCGGCGCGCACCGCTGCGATGGTCGGGTCGGCGAACGAGCGCTCCTGGCTGGCGCGCACGATGTCGCGGTCGCGGGGCGCGAGATGGATCGCCGGATCCACGAGCACGAGACGATCGGTCCACGCGGGATCGGATGCCGCCACCACGGTCGCGGCTGCGCCGCCGAGCGAATGGGCGAGCACCAGGTCCCAGCCTCGGCCGTGGCCGGGCCGCACGCCGCGCAGATCGGCCGCGTACGCCTCGATCGAGTAGTCCAGGGCGCGCGGCGCGAGTCCGTGCCCGCGCAGATCGACGGCGTCGGCGTGCCAGCCCGCATCGGCCAGAGCGACCCCGAAACGCCACATCAGCGCCGCGTTGGAGCCGAGTCCGTGCACCAGCAGCGCGCGGCGCCCGGTCGACGGATCGCCCCAGGACAGGCGGGGAGCGTGAGCGTGGGGGGGGTGCAGGCATGGCAACAGCTTATGAGCGGCCCGAGGGCCCCTCGCGCCGGGCCATGATTGTTGGCATGATCTCGACGGAATCGGCAGTCGCCCTGCGCGACGCGGGCCTGGTGTGGCATCCGCGCTCGGGCGACCGGTTCCAGCTCAACGAACCCGAATTCGACGCCGACATCTTCACCGTCAGCGAGATGACGATCGAGCCGCGCGATTACCCGACCGGCCGCATCCTCGCCTTCAACGGCACGACCGAGTGGGCGCTGGACTCGGTCGCCCTCGAAGACGCGCTGTGGCTGCCGCACGAGAGCCAGCTGCGCGAGCTGCTGCGCGGCGCGTTCCGGTCGCTGCGACGCCTGGCCGACACGCACGAGGTCGAGATCGTCGTGGGCGACGAGAGCTTCGTGTTCGAGCACCCCGAGCCCGCCGACGCCTACGCGCTCGCGGTGCTCGAGCTGCTGCGCCGGATCGCCTGACCGGCCGCCGGTCGCAGAATCGGACGCCCGCACCAGAATCGGATGCCGCGGCTTATACGATCCGATTCCGTTGCGCCGGTCCGATTCTGCTGCGCAGGGAAGGGGTCAGACGCCGATCGTGAGCGACGCGGTGTAGCCCGCGGCGACCGATCCGGCCATGGTGGCGATCTGGTGGATACCGCCGTCGTCGCCGAAGACGTTGTCGCTCTGCAAAGAGACCTGCGATGCGTTGCGCACGCTCTGCTCGTAGCCGCTCGTGGCGTAGACCAGCGCGTTGGCCTCGTCGGGCAGGGCGATCTGGCTCGTCTTGACGATCGGACCCGACGCCACCGCGGTCGCGACGTCGTCGTACACCTCGAAGTGGATGTGCGGCCAGCGTCCCGAGTAGCACGCCGGGTAGATCGAGGTGAAGCTCACCGTGCCGGCCGAGTCGGTCTCCTGCACGCCGCGCAGGTAGTTCTCGTTCTCGACCCCTCCGCTGTACAGCGAGTACCTTCCCTCGCGGTCGCAGTGCCAGAGGTACACGCCCTTGCCGACCAGCGCGGCGCCGGTCGCGGCATCCCGCACCGTGAGCGCGATCGTCAGCGGCACGCCCTCCGCGACCGTCGTCGATGAGCCGAAGCTCGAGCGGATGTCGCTGCGGACGATCCCGGAGTCATCGAGCACGTTCACGCCGTTCGACCCGTCGCCCGGGTAGGGTCCGCCGGTCTCATCGGGAACCTCCGCGACGGGCTCGGATGCTGCGGCCGTCGCACTCGCGGACGGGGTCGGGGTGGCCGTCGCCGCAGCCGTGGCGGAGGGGGATGCCGCGGCATCCGTCTCCTGCACGCCGCACGCCGCGAGCAGCGACGTCAGCGTGAGCCCGCCGAAGATGCCCAGCGCCCGACGCCGGTTGATGAGGGTCTGCACGTCGTAGACGAGGCCGCGGTGGTCCTCGTCGATCACGTCGCCGTTCTGGTCGATCCATCGCTTGTCGTCGCTCATGCCCCCATGAAAGAGCACGAGCCTATGCGACCGCTATGCGCCGATTATGCCGTTCTCAGGTGATCGTGCCGACCGGCTCGGTGTCGGGGATCGGGCTGGGATCGCGGTGGCGCAGGTCGGGGAACCAACGCACGCAGGCGACGGCGACGATCGTGCCCACGATGGCGAAGGCGGCGGCCGCCCAGTACGCGCCCTGAGGTCCGACGCCGTCGATGAGGAAGCCGGCGATCGCGGATCCGGCCGCGGCGCCGATCAGCTGGCCCGTGCCGATCCATCCGTAGGCTTCGGCGGTCTCGCTGAACTTGACGCTCGCGCTGGTCATGGCGAACAGCACCGCCAGGGCCGGCGCGATGCCGATGCCCGCGACGAAGAGGGTGGCGCCGAGCCAGAAGATGTTGAGCGAGAAGACCGTGAGGCAGAGCCCGAACGCCATGATCGCCAGGCGTCGCGCCATCGCCCAGCGGCCGATCGGAATGTGGCCGAACGACAGGCCGCCCGCGAGGCTGCCGATCGAGAAGATCGCGAGCACGAGCCCGGCCTCGAGGCCGCCGTGCGCGAACGTCGCGACCACGCCCGCTTCGACCGCGGCGCACGCGCCGATCAGCAGGAAGCCGATCACCGTGGCCAGCAGCACCTGCGGCTTGGCGAGCACCTTGCCGATGCTGCGGCGGCTGCGCGGGATCCGAACGCGCCCGACCTCGGGGGAGAGGATGAACCACGCCCCGCCGCTGATCAGGATCGCGACGATCAGCAGCAGTGCCTGCACCGTGCCGATCTGCGTCGCCACGAGGGTGATCACGACCGGCGCGACGATCCAGATCACCTCCTGCAGCGAGGCGTCGAACGAGAACAGCGGGGTGAGCTGGCGCGAGTTGACCATCTTCGGATAGATCGTGCGCACGGCCGACTGCACGGGAGGGGTGGACAGGCCGGCGATGAGTCCGAACACCATGTAGACCGGCACGATCGTCTCGAACAGCGCGATCGCCGTGATGGCGAACGCACAGATGACCAGCGTCGTGGTCAAGACGCGGCGCATGCCCCACACGCCCATCCAGCGGCTCGTGACCGGCCCGGCGATGGCCTGGCCGACCGAGGTGGCACCGAGCACGAGGCCGGCCGCACCGTACGACCCGGTGACGTATTGGATGTGCAGGAGGATCGCGAGACTCGTCATGCCGTTCGGGAATCGCGCCGTCAGCTGCGCGGCCATGATGCGCGCCACACCCGGCGTGCGCAGAAGATCCCGGTAGCCCGCCACTGCTCCACGGTAGCCGCAAGCACGACACGTCGCGACACGCCGCGACACGCCCAAGCGCGCATTCCACAGGGCAATCCGATGTCGGGGGACGTGTCTACGTTGGCACCTGTGGACAGATGCGGCCGAGCATTGCGAAACCGGCGCGATTCAGGGTTTTTCCAGGTTCGTGAATCACCGGTCTCCTGTGGATGAAACGGTGGACAACTTGTGTTGTATCTGTGGAGAGCGGTGCAAAACTACACGGATGTAACTACTAGCCCTTGTGGTGCTATCCAATGTCGGTACCCATATGTAGTATTGGACTCCCGGTGGGGGGCCTACCGGATGCAAACGAGATTTTGAGGGAGAACGGGTCACACATGTCGATCACCGTCTACACCAAGCCCTCCTGCGTTCAGTGCACGGCGACGTATCGCGCACTTGATTCGAAGGGCATCGAGTACGAGGTTCTGGACCTCTCGCAGGACCCCGCGGCCCTCGAGCAGGTCAAGGCGCTGGGCTACCTCCAGGCGCCGGTCGTCATCACCGATGAGGACCACTGGTCGGGCTTCCGTCCCGACAAGATCGACGAGCTCGCCAGCCGTCTCGCGTAGCGCCATGGCAACCGCGATCGCGCAGCGAGATGCGGTTGCCGGGCACGCGACCGCAGCGCCGCTGCTCGTCTACTTCTCGAGCATCTCCGGCAACACGGCACGCTTCGTCGAGAAACTGGGCATGCGCGCCGTACGCATCCCGTTGCACTCGACGGATGCCGATCTCGTCGTAGATCAGCCCTTCGTGCTCGTGACCCCCACATACGGCGGCGGTCAGGGCAGGGGCGAGGAGAAGGGTGCGGTACCGAGGCAGGTCATCCGGTTCCTCAACGACGAGCAGAACCGCAGTCTCATCCGCGGGGTCATCTCCGCAGGCAATACCAATTTCGGCGAGCACTTCTGCATCGCCGGAGAGATCATCAGCCGCAAGTGCTCCGTGCCGCACTTGTACCGGCTCGAACTGTTCGGCACACCCGAAGACGTGGAACGCGTGAGCGAAGGATTGGAACGATGGTGGAAGCTGCAGTGAAGGAACAGGCGACGTTCAAGGCGGACGCGCGTTTCGAGGGGATGGACTATCACGCCCTCAACGCGATGCTGAATCTGTACGACGAGAACGGGAAGATCCAGTTCGACGCCGACAAGCGTGCGGCGCGGGAGTACTTCCTGCAGCACGTGAACCAGAACACGGTGTTCTTCCACTCCCTCAAGGAGCGCCTCGACTACCTCGTCGAGAAGGAGTACTACGAGCCCACCGTGCTGGAGAAGTACCCGTTCGAGTTCATCCAGGAGCTCAACGACCTGGCCTACTCCAAGAAGTTCCGCTTCGAGACCTTCCTCGGCGCGTTCAAGTACTACACGAGCTACACGCTGAAGACCTTCGACGGCAAGCGCTACCTCGAGCGATTCGAGGACCGCGTCGTGATGACGGCCCTCGGTCTGGC
The DNA here is from genome assembly GCA_963781135.1 of uncultured Actinomycetota bacterium. GTDB lineage: Bacteria > Actinomycetota > Actinomycetes > Actinomycetales > Microbacteriaceae > Microbacterium. The sequence continues at coordinate 103,750 of CAWADY010000010.1, forward strand.
CGACGGCGACCAGAAGCTCGCGACCAATCTCGTCGAGGAGATCATCTCGGGCCGCTTCCAGCCGGCGACCCCCACGTTCCTCAACTCGGGCAAGGCGCAGCGCGGCGAGCTCGTCTCATGCTTCCTGCTGCGCATCGAAGACAACATGGAGTCGATCTCGCGCGGCATCAACTCGTCGCTGCAGCTGAGCAAGCGTGGTGGCGGTGTCGCCCTGCTGCTGTCGAACATCCGCGAGTCGGGTGCGCCGATCAAGCAGATCGAGAACCAGTCCTCGGGCATCATCCCCGTCATGAAGCTGCTCGAAGACAGCTTCAGCTATGCGAACCAGCTCGGTGCCCGTCAGGGCGCCGGCGCGGTGTACCTCAACGCCCACCACCCCGACATCATGCGGTTCCTCGACACCAAGCGTGAGAACGCCGACGAGAAGATCCGCATCAAGACGCTCTCGCTCGGTGTCGTCGTGCCCGACATCACGTTCGAGCTCGCCAAGAACGGCGAGGACATGTACCTCTTCTCGCCGTACGACGTCGAGAAGGTCTACGGAGTTCCGTTCGGCGACATCTCGGTCACCGAGAAGTACCGCGAGATGGTCGACGATGCGCGCATCAAGAAGACCAAGATCAACGCGCGCGAGTTCTTCCAGACACTTGCCGAGATCCAGTTCGAGTCGGGCTACCCGTACATCATGTTCGAAGACACGGTGAACCGGGCGAACCCGATCAAGGGCCGCATCAACATGTCGAACCTCTGCAGCGAGATCCTGCAGGTGAACACGCCGACCACCTACAACGAGGACCTCTCCTACAAGCAGATCGGCAAGGACATCTCGTGCAACCTCGGCTCGATGAACATCGCGCTGTCGATGGATGCCGATGACCTCGGTCAGACGGTCGAGACCGCGATCCGCGCCCTCAGCGCGGTCAGCGAGCAGAGCCACATCGCCTCGGTCCGCTCGATCGAGGACGGCAACGACCGGTCGCACGCGATCGGCCTCGGCCAGATGAACCTGCACGGCTACCTCGCCCGCGAGCACGTGTACTACGGGTCGGAAGAGGGCCTGGACTTCACGAACATCTACTTCTACACGGTGCTGTTCCACGCGCTGCGCGCGTCGAACAACCTGGCGATCGAGAAGGGTCGCCCGTTCGACGGGTTCGAGGACTCTACCTACGCGAGCGGCGCGTTCTTCGACAAGTACATCGACCGCGCGTGGGTGCCCGAGACCGAGAAGGTCACCGAGCTGTTCGCGGGCAAGCACATCCCCACGCAGGAGGACTGGACCGCGCTGAAGGCCAGCATCCAGCAGCACGGCATCTACAACCAGAACCTGCAGGCGGTGCCGCCGACCGGGTCGATCTCGTACATCAACAACTCCACGAGCTCGATCCACCCGATCGCGTCGAAGATCGAGATCCGCAAGGAAGGCAAGCTCGGTCGCGTCTACTACCCGGCCGCGTTCATGAGCAACGACAACCTGGAGTACTACCAGGACGCGTACGAGATCGGCTACGAGAAGGTCATCGACACGTACGCTGCGGCGACCCAGCACGTCGACCAGGGCCTGTCGCTGACGCTGTTCTTCAAGGACACCGCGTCGACCCGCGACATCAACAAGGCGCAGATCTACGCGTGGCGCAAGGGCATCAAGACGATCTACTACATCCGCCTGCGGCAGATGGCCCTCGAGGGCACCGAGCTCGACACCTGCGTCTCCTGCACTCTTTAGTCATCTCGCTCACTAGGACAGAACAATGACCCCCGAACCGCTCAAGCTGCTCAGCCACGTGCAGGCCATCAACTGGAACCGCATCGAGGACGAGAAGGACCTCGAGGTGTGGAACCGCCTCGTGAACAACTTCTGGCTGCCCGAGAAGGTGCCGCTGTCCAACGACATCCAGTCGTGGAACACGCTGACGCCCGACGAGCAGCTGCTCACCATGCGCGTGTTCACGGGACTCACGCTGCTCGACACGATCCAGGGCACCGTCGGCGCGGTCTCGCTCATCCCCGACGCGATCACCCCGCACGAGGAGGCCGTCTACACGAACATCGCGTTCATGGAGTCGGTGCACGCGAAGAGCTACTCGTCGATCTTCTCGACGCTCTGCTCGACGAAGGAGATCGACGAGGCGTTCCGCTGGTCTGTGGAGAACCCGAACCTTCAGAAGAAGGCTCAGATCGTCATGGACTACTACCGGGGAGACAACCCGCTCAAGCGCAAGGTGGCTTCCACTCTGCTCGAGAGCTTCCTGTTCTACTCGGGCTTCTACCTGCCGATGCACTGGTCGTCGCGGGCGAAGCTCACGAACACCGCAGACCTCATCCGCCTCATCATCCGCGACGAGGCTGTGCACGGGTACTACATCGGCTACAAGTTCCAGAAGGGTCTGGAGAAGGTCAGCCAGGCCGAGCGCGACGACCTCAAGGACTACACGTTCTCGCTGCTCTACGAGCTCTACGACAACGAGGTGCAGTACACGCAGGACCTCTACGACGGAGTCGGTCTGACCGAAGACGTCAAGAAGTTCCTGCACTACAACGCCAACAAGGCGCTGATGAACCTCGGCTACGAGGCCATGTTCCCGTCCAGCACCACCAACGTGAACCCGGCGATCCTGTCGGCGCTCTCCCCGAACGCCGATGAGAACCACGACTTCTTCTCGGGGTCGGGCTCGTCGTACGTCATCGGCAAGGCCGAGGCAACCGAAGACGAGGACTGGGATTTCTAGGAGTACTCAACCTCGCACGGCCTGACGGGCAGCTGAGAGGCCCGGTCCCGCAGGCGGCTCCGAGCGGCGGAGTTTGTTCATGACGACGATCCTCAGGCGGGCCGACGCCCGCCCGGGGATGAAACCAGCGGCCGCCGACCCGATGCTGTTGGGGCAGCATCACGACTCCCACGAACGCAAGACGCACCCGTCGGGTGCGGACCCTGCTCTCGCGTGACCTCGCACCAACTAGGACGTGTGCTTAGCGCATCCATTACGTGATTCGTCCGAATGCGCACCGAACAGGTGCCGGTCACGACGCTCGGGTCGTCGCGTAACACCCGCCTACTGCTGAACAGGCGGCGTGTCAATCCCCGCGCGAAATGCACGCGACTCAATCAAGCTTTTGGAAGCCAAATTCCCGGGGACCGGTTGGGGCCGCTCCCGTACAGAGCCCATCGCACAGAAGCGCCCCGACCCATGCAGAACAACAATCCGGAACCCGAATCCGGCATCCTCGACACGTCTCCGTTGTCCGACGGTCTCCCCGCTGAGAACGCGTTGGCGGCCTCGGCGTCTCCGATCCGATCCGGGATTGACGCGACGAACGCGCGTTCAGACCGTCCAACCCAAGAGATCCGGCCCTGGCTCGTACGCGAGATCGGCGGCGCGCCCTGCTGGTTGCTGATCGTCACCGCTCTCACTGCGTTGGTCGTCCCCGTGTTCGCCTACGTCACCAGTTCCACATGAGTGGCGAACTCGACCCGAAGCCGAATGGCGACACGGAGCGGACGACATGACCACATTGCAGAGATATGAGGAGATGAGTTGAGTTGACTGGGCGAACCGATCACGGTCACCTGGAGACGACCCCCGTAGGGGAGGCATCTTGGCGGGTGAGCGACGCGAGCGTTCCCGAGGAGGATTCGCTGCACGTTGTCGCTTTCGTCGAGGCGCACGACGATGATGTCGAAGTCGTGTGGCTGCGCGGCGCGACCGCCGCGCCCGGACGATTCCACGATCTTGACGGCGCCCTTGACGCGATCGATGACGTCCTCACCACGGGCGAAGTGCGCCACCACCTCACCGGTGTTCGAGAAGTCCCCGTTCCCGCAACACATCACTAAGCCTCGACCCGCACCTCGCTGGACGAACCTGCCACGTGGCGCCAACTGGGACGAGGTCATCTGAGCTGGTAGCAGCGGTCTGAGACGCTGGGAGCAGGTGGCGTTCCAGCCGGGACCAAGGTCCCGGTGTGCGGGTTCACCCAGGAATATTCTGAAGAGCGTGGGCACGATCTTCTACGGCGGTACAGCAACCCCGATTCACATCGAGGACCGCGCGCTCGCGCACTTGAAGGTCGTCATCGCGACCAAGCTGCGGCGCAGCGAGAGCTTCACGCTGTCATGGCGGCATCCCGACGAGCCGGCGGGTCGCAGCACGATCTGGTTGCACCCGTCGATCCCATTGCGGTTTGTCTTCGACAATGACGAACCCGCGGAGCTGAGCCGGCAATGGATCGAAGACCTCGCCCACTCGGCCAACTCATCAGGCGGCATCATGCTCGTCCCGGAGTATTTCGATCCGAAGCCCGTTCGAGACGCCGACCTCCAACCCGCCGTATCAGTCGGCGCGGTGCAAATCGAAGAACTCGCTATCGACAAGCTGACTGTCGCCGGCAAAGAGCTGCGGGCCGCTCCGCCACCGGAGGCACACGCACTACGCCCGAGCCGGTCGCGCACGAGCGTTTAGCTACATTCCCGATTCGATGCCTCGACCGGCCTGTGCTTCTGCCCTGCGCTGTGCGATCCGCCGGCGATGTCGGCGAAGGAGTCGGGCTGGGTTCTCCCGCATCAAGCCGGAGCCGCATCCGCGCTTGTCAAGTCCGATGCGGGTCTCGGTGTCACCCACGCCACCTCGACCTTGTCGTCTTCCGTGATCAGGTCAGCACGGGATGAGAGGCCGGTGCCAGGAGGGTGAGGTCATGGACAGCCCAGGTGCGTCGATCCCTTGACTTTTGTGAGCGCCGTGGGCGCCCATCAGCCATCACTTTCAGCGAAGTTTCAGCTTTTGGGACTTAGCACTCGCCGCGGCCGAGTGCTAAATTATTGGCAGGTTGAGTCGCAGGGACTCAACTCCACACAGAGGAAGGAATCATCATCATGGCAACGACTTTTGACCCTTTCGCTGAGTTCGATCGACTCACCGCCGGCCTGCTCGGAGCCCGGTCAGGGCCGCGTGTGATGCCGGTGGATCTCTACCGCGACGCGGATCAGTACGTCCTCAACGCGGACCTTCCCGGAGTCGATCCGGGGTCGGTCGATATCGACGTCGACGGACAGTTGCTCACGATCCGCGCACAGCGCACTGCGGGCTCTGCTCAGGGAGTCAAGTGGCTCGCCCAGGAGCGGCCCGCTGGCAGCTACCTGCGCCAGTTCAGCATCGGTGAGGGCGTTGACAGCTCCGCCATTTCCGCCACGTATGACAACGGCGTGCTCAGCGTGATCATCCCGGTCAGCGAGAAAGCCAAGCCCCGCAGGATCGAAGTGAAGGCCGCCCCTGCTGATGCTCAGAAGACCCTGACCAGCTAGGACGCGCGGGCTCCACGTCTCCTCGGCTCGCGAACGAGAGGGTGCGCGCTCCCTTTGGGCGCGCACCCTCTCGCGTGCAGCGCGCGGACTCGGCCCGCTCGGATAGCAAGCATCCTTCGGTGACCGCCGTCATCTCCCGAGTGCCAGCAGCACTTTCCAGCCTGTGACGTCGAGGTCTTGTTCGCGGCGGGCCTTCGCCTCCAATACGCCTCTGTGCCGGATTTCGCTAGGGGGTCGTCAGGCAGTGAGCACTTGCTTAGCGTGCTCCTTGGAGCGACCAGGGCGGTCGCGAGTGGCCCCTCCATTGATTGAGAGAAGGAGCAGAGAGATGTCTACATCATGGGACGCTTGGAATTACCGGGATTCGGCAAATCGCGCGCCGGGTTCGGGCAGTCTGGTCGGCTATCACGTGCACGCCACCGACGGTGACATCGGGAAGATCGACGAGGCGAGCGATCAGGCCGGATCGAGCAGTGTCGTCGTCGACACCGGGCCGTGGATCTTCGGTCGGAAGGTGGTCCTTCCCGCCGGGACGATCGACCGGGTGGATGACGCCGACCGGAAGGTCTACGTCTCGCTGACGAAGGACCAGATCAAGGACTCTCCCGAGTTGGGCGAGTCCACCGCCGACGATGCTGCCTACCGGGACCGGCTAGGAACGTATTACGGCGAGTTCTACAGGTGACAGCCTCGGTGCCCGGTTCCCCGGCCGGGCACCGACCTTCTTGAACGGCTCTCCGCCGTATGCCACCGACCTCTACGAGGAGCTCCGATCCGCCCGCCAGGGTCGGGGCTCTCAGAATGTGTGCCGGCTGAACGCGGTGCTGCCCGAGACCGCCGCGACCATGATCAGGGCGTCGGTGTGCCGCCGTTCACGTTCAGCGTCTCACCGATCACGTAGCTTGACTCCGCTGATGCCAGGAACACATATGCCGGCGCGAGTTCAGCAGGCTGACCGGCCCGACCGAGTGGCGTCTGCTCGCCGAACTCGGCGATCTTCTCCTGCGGCTGTCCGTCGGTTACCTGCAGCGGTGTCCAGATCGGCCCCGGCGCGACAGCATTCACGCGGATCCCTTTCGGCGCGAGCTGTTGCGCGAGCGCTTTCGTGAACGCGTTGATGGTCGCCTTGGTCGAGGCGTAGTCCACCAGGATCTCAGAAGGCTTGTACGCCTGAACCGAGGTGGTGTTGATGATCGTCGAGCCCGCGACGAGATGGGGGAGAGCGGCCTTGGTGATCCAGAACATCGCATACACATTCGTCTTGAAGGTGTCGTCGAACTGCTCGTCATCGAGGGTCGCAAGATCCTCGTTGTAGACCTGTTTGCCGCCGTTGTTCACCAGAATGTCGAGCCCGCCCAACCCCTTGACGGCCTTGTCGACAAGATCCCGGCAGTAGGCGGCATCGCGAAGATCTCCCGGCAGGGTCATGACCTTCACTCCCGCGTCCTGCATGATCTGCGCGATCCGCTGGGCGTCCACATCCTCCTCGGGCAGGTAAGACATGGCCACGTCCGCGCCCTCGCGAGCGAACGCGATGGCGGTGGCAGCGCCGATCCCGGAGTCGGCGCCGGTGATGAGGGCCCTGCGCCCCTTCAGCCGTCCCGTGCCCCGGTATGTCTTCTCGCCGAGGTCGGCTTTGGGTACCAGTTCCGCGTCGAGGCCGGGCTCGGGCTGATGCTGCTTCTTGGGCTCAAAATCGGCATACAGTTCGGCCGGATTCGTGAAGGTGTACTGATCCGTCGTCATCTCATCGTCTCCCGGTCGGGTCGTCACGATCAGGATGCCGTGGCCTCTCCACCTGGTCGCGGGGATTGACGCCGACCGGTACCTCCGCTAGCACATTGACGCGTACGGGATGAGCTTCGCGATCGAATCAACGGACCCGGTCTTGTCAACCGCATTTAGCCGCCCGATGGGTTTTTTGGGCGGACGCTCTGCGCTCGGCGTTTCAAGCTTTCGGGCGCGACCTCCGGAAACAAGCTTGACCGCGGACAGAGACGGTTGACCTCCCGTGACGGCAAGTCTGGCCTTTGCCTTGCATGCTCGACGAGATTTTTCAAGTCCCCTTCGGATCGGTCCTGGCGCGCGTACAACTGTGTTCAGCCCGGCGCTGCTGCCGGTGATCGAGAGGGGTCAGCATGTCAGAGGGATATGGAGTGCCAGCGCCGCGCGATACTGCGGTGACCGGTCAGGGCGGCTCGGTGGGGACGGCGAAGGCGGAAGCCGGCGTGCTCAAGGACACCGCGGTCAGCGAAGCCGGTCATGTCGCTGAGACCGCGAAGGGTGAGGCGAAGGCTGTCGCGCAGGAAGTGAAGTACCAGGCGAAGGATCTGTACGCGCAGACCCAGCGGGAGCTGAAGGATCAGGCGCAGGTGCAGCAGCACCGTGCCGCGGCAGGGCTGCGCTCGGTGAGCGACGAACTGGATTCGTTGACGGCGAACGCGCAGAACCCGGGGTTGGCGGTGGATCTGCTGAACCAGGTCTCGACGCGGCTTTCGGGTGCCGCGTCGTGGCTGGGAGATCGTGACCCGGGCGCGGTGCTGTCCGAGGTGAAGTCGTTCGCGCGGCGCAAGCCGGGCACGTTCATCATCGGTGCGGCGGTCCTCGGTATCGTCGCGGGCCGGTTGACGCGGGCGCTGGCCGCCAACGCGTCGGACGAGCATGCCGACGCGAAGGCGGCGGGTCGCTGGTGTTGCGGCATCCAACGGGCGCCCGGCTCTGCCGACCTCGTCGGCGCAGCTGTCCGCGACCCCGCCGGCGGTGGAGGAGACCCCTGTGTTCGCGCAGTCGACCGCTGTGCGGGGCGTTCAGCCTGCGAGGGACGTGAGCGATGTCCGATCAGACTCCTTCTGAGCTCAAGGCGGCCAACACCTCGTTGGGCGACCTGCTCGGCGAGGTGACCAGGGACCTGTCGACCCTGATCCGGCAGGAGATGGCGCTGGCCAAGGCCGAGCTGAAGGAGTCGGCGGGCAAGGCGGCCAAGGGTGCCGGCATGCTCGGCGGCGCCGCGTACGGCGCGGGGATGGCGGTGCTGTTCCTGTCGATCGCGCTGTGGTGGGCGCTCGGCGACCTCATCGGTCTCGGGTGGTCAGCCGTCGTGGTCGCAGTCCTGTGGGTAGTGATCGCACTGATCCTGTACGCGCTCGGCCGCGGCGAACTGAACAAGGTCGAAGGGGCCCCGCAGACCGTGGAGACCCTCAAAGAGATCCCCGAAACACTGAGAAGAAATGAGGAGAACCGATGAGCGATTCACCTGAAGCGATCCGCGCCGACATCGAGCAGACCCGGCGGGAGCTGGGCAGCGACGTCGATGCGCTGGCCGACAAAGTGTCCCCGTCCAAGATCGTGGACCGTCAGACCGACAAGGTGAAGCAGGCCTTCGGCTCGGTGCGCGAGCGTGTGATGGGCGCCGCCGACGACGCCGGATCCGCCGTCAGCGACGCCGGCGGTGCGGTGGTCGATGTCAAGGACCGCGTCGTGGCCAAAGCGGAGGGCAACCCGATCGCGGTCGGGCTGATCGCGTTCGGCGCCGGGCTGCTGCTGGCATCGCTGATCCCCGCCTCCACGAAGGAGAAGGAGATCGCCGCCGACGTGAAGGAGCAGGCGCAGCCGCTGGTGGAGACCGTGACGGATGCCGCCAAAGAAGTCGGCGAGCACCTCAAGGAGCCCGCGCAGGAGGCCGCCGCCGCCGTCAAAGCGACCGCAACCGACGCGGTCGACACCGTCAAGGCCGACGCGCAGTACGCGGCCGGCGAGGTCAAGGACCAAGCCCACACCGCCAAGGGCAACGTCACCGAAAACTACTGACGAACCGAACCAGACGGGCGGGGACGCTGAATCCGGCGCCCCCGCCCGACCTGCAATGCGTAACCACTCCGTGAGCAATGAGAGGCTGCTCAAATGAAGCGCGCTGACCGGTCAGGTCACCCGGAGGCGAAGGAGAAGTTCGCCTCTGGGTCGCTGAGGCTTCGGCATAACCTGAAGCATGGATCCGGGCGATAGCGAGGTGGCGTTCTCCTCGTTGGATAGCCCACCGGTCGCGATCGCTCAGCCCATACAGCGGAAAGGCGTCGCATGGCGCGAGCGCAGTCGCGCCGTCCGTGTGATGCGATTGTTGCGCACTCAGAATCCGCGCACATTCCGCGACAAGGTGCGCTACAAGATGCTCCGGGATCATCGGCCGCTGCTGGTGACATTCGCCGACAAGGCAGCGGTGCGCGCGCACGTCGCCGCCGTGGTGGGTGAGCACTACCTGCCGGTCGCCTACGCGATCGTCGATGATCCGGGCGCGCTGCAAGAGTCCGCGCTGCCTCGGGAATTCGTCGTCAAGCCCACGCACGGCAGTGGGGCCGCGATCGTCGTATCCGATTCCGCTCCGGAAGATGCGCGACTGCCGGCGGAGCCGGACAGTTGGGTGTACCGGAATGTGCGGCCGGAGTTCGCGGCGCGCGACGACATCGTGCGGATTTCACGCGGGTGGGTGGCGCAGCTGTACGGGCAGGGGCCCAATCGGGAATGGGCCTACGGGTATGTCCCGCGGCGTGTCATCGTGGAGGAGCTGCTCGCCGGTGCCGGCGGCGGCATTCCCGACGACTACAAGTTCTTCGTCTTCCACGGAAAGTGTGCATTCGTGCAGGTGGACACCGGGCGGTTCGGTCGGCGCACGCAGGATTTCTTCCAGCCGGACTGGCGGCACGTGCCACTGAGTGGCGGACCGCCGTGGGCAGTTCCAGAGCCGCCGAAGCCGTCCGGGCTCGCCGAGATGATCGAGGTGGCCGAGAGACTCGGCAGCGACACCGACTTCGTGAGGGTCGACCTGTACGACGTGGACGGTCGGATCGTGTTCGGCGAGCTGACCAGCTACCCCGCGGGCGGTGACAGCCCCTTCGATCCGGAGAGCTTCAACGACGAGTTCGGCCGTCCGTGGACGGTGCCGCGGCGGTACCGGTGACGGCTGCAGCAGATCGCCGCGTACGGCAGCGCTGGCTGGTCGCCACCACGGAGTACGCCGGTCTGACGGCGTACACCGGCGGCATCGGCCGCCACTACGCGGCCCTTCTTCCGGCTCTGGTCCGTCACGGAGTGGACGTCGACCTGGTTGTGTTCTCGGATGCTGCGCCGCAGGCTGCCGCAGAGCTGCATGGCGTTCGGCTCATCGCGTTCGAACGGACCGATCGCATGTCGCGTATTCGGTCACAGATCTGGCGCGCCGCGGTCGTGCGCGCTGCGTTTCGCCGGGGCGCGTACGACCGAGTGTTCCTCCCGGAATGGGCTGCCCTCGGTGCGGCGCTGCCGCGAAGGGCACCGCTGTTGACCAACCTCGCGACCAGCATGCGTCTCGCCAACGAGATCTCCGGACTGCGGCTGCGAGATCTTCCCCGGGCGAGCCGACTCCCCGTCGCTCTGCAGAGCCGTCTGGAGACTCGGCAGATCCGGCGGTCGGCCGGGCTGGTGTCCATCTCGACGGCAATGCTGCACCGGACGCATGCGATGCTCGGCACCATTCCGCCCGCCGTCGTGGTCCGCAACTGCATCGACGTCGACCAGGTTCGGTCGGCCTCGATGACGGCATCCCTTCCGAGCGGCTGGCCGGAAGGAGACGACCCCGTCGTGCTGTTCCTCGGACGGTCAGAACGGCGGAAGGGGGTGATCGAGGCGGTGGCAGCCTTCGGTGAGCTGCACAAGCGGGCGCCGCAGGCCCGCCTGGTCCTTGCCGGCGCCGGGGGAGACCGACGGTTCGAGCCGACACGAGCCAGCCTGCGCGCGGCACTGCCAGCGTCGGCGCAGGGCCGCGTGACCTGGCTCGGGCATGTGGCCGGCGATGAGGTGTACCGTGCTATCCGCGCCGCGGATGTCGCACTCTGCCCGTCACGATGGGAGGGTTTCGGCAACGTCGCGCTCGAGGTGAAGGCGATCGGCACGCCCTTGATCGTCACGTCGGGGAGCGGGTTCGATGACTTCTGCACCGACGGCGTCGACTGCCTGATGGCACCGGCGGCCGACGTCGGTCGCCTTGCCGCGGCCCTCCAGCGTCTCATCGAGACGCCGGATCTGGGCCGGTCACTCGCAGAGGGTGCGCTTGCGGGGATCGGCGAATTCGCTCCGGATCCGGTCGCGGCGGCCTTGATCTCCGCGGCGGACCAACTGCTCCCACCCCCCGCAGGCTCAGCTCGCTGAGGTGGATCGTGCGCTGACCGCGCGGTCGACACCGTCGGATCGCACCCATGACGAGCCATCCCATTTCACGGCGCCCTCGTCGGCGAACGCTCGGAGCCATCCGGTCATCGGCCATTCGCCCCACCGCTGCGCGAACCGAGCGCCGTTGCGGAGAATGTCGTCGAGATGCTGCCACGGAGGCGACGAAGTGGGGTGGTACTGGTGGTACGCGTGTGCGCCGCCGACCCAGATCAGGGGAACCCCCCGGTTGCGGAAGGTGAAGGCGAAGTCGGTGTCTTCGCCGCCGTAGCCTTCGTACGCTTCATGGAATCCTCCGATGCGCTGCCAAGTCGCCACGGTCATCGCGAACGACAGTGACCAGAACAGCGGATACTCGTCGGCAGCAGCCATCTGCGTGGTGCGATCCGGCGGGTTCGGTCGCGCCGCATGCGGCGCGGTCGCGCGCTGCAAAGCGGATCGATCTGACGCGTCCGATCCGGGTGGCAGGTAGGTGACCGGGCCGGCCAGCACGGCATCGGGGTGCGCGAGCGCCGCCGCACGGTAGCGATCCAGCAGGTCCGCCCCCGGCACGCAGTCGGCGTCGAGGAAGACGATCAGCGCGGCGCCGCTCGCGATCGCCGCCGTCGCACCCGTGTTGCGAGCTGTGGCGAGACGCAGCCCCGCCGGTCCGCGGTCGACCCGCAGAATGCGGTCGGCGTCCATGGACGGGGGGTCGTCGTCGTCGATCCACACCACGATCCGTTCGACATCCGCGTGCCCGGCCAGCGCTGCCAGCTGGTTGAGAAGGTGCGGCGCCCGAGGCGTGGAGCACAGGCTGACAACGGCGACCGGCATCGGTACGGCATCGCTGGGCCCAGAGACGTTCATGGACGGCTCCTGGCGGTCGCATCGATCGCGGCGGCTGCTCGTGCGGCCGCGCCCCGCACCTCCCAGCGAGACCAGTCCGGCTGCAAGAGAGCCGCTCGCTCGATCAGCTCCGGCCAGGCGTCGGACGTCGGCCATGTCGTCGCGACGACGGCGAGTCCGGCTCGGTCGACGGCAAGCGCGGTCTCGAGCTGCTCGGCGAAAGGCCGCTCCTGCGGGACGATCACCGCCGACGCGTCCGCGGCAGCGATGTCTGCAATGGAGTTCTGTCCCGCCCACCCGACGACGACGTCGGCGGTCGTGAGATCGTCCCACGGATCGGCCGACCACGAGTCTTCGGAGGTGGCGCCGAGGAGGCGCCACACATTCCCCGACGAGGTCATCGCGTCAGCGATGGCTGACGCCGATACCGTGCTTCCGCCGCGGCTGCCCAACAGCACGACGTTGCGGTCCGCTGCCCGCTGCTGAGCCCGCGGAGGCCGGTCTCGACCGTCGAAACGGCTGATGCCGCCGGTGAAGACGGTCTTCTCCTTCACCGTTGCAAGGTGAGGCGGGTTGAGGAGAGCAACCGGCCATGGCGCGACGATCGTCGTCGCTGCGCGGTAGCCCAGTTCGTGTGCGGCATCGTTTCTACGTCCGGGCTGTGCGATGACGACCGTCCGTATGCCGAGCAGTCGAGCGAGCAGGGCGACCTCGACCGAGACGTCGACGACGATCGCATCGACCGGCTCGTGTGCGACGGCTGCGACCATCGTGGCAAGGCGCCCGAGATGCCCGGCGTGTCCGAGGGGCGCCCAGTGCAGCAGCCCTCCCGCCTCCGGATCGGCGACCTGCGGGTCGGCCGCGTCCGCGCGGAAATCGTCGTCCCGCTCCAGCACAGTCCATGAGCAGTGCTCCGGCAATCCGTCGGGCTGCGGCAGCGAGCTGAAACAGCGGATCTCAGCATCAAGATGCGGCACGATCGCGAGCATGCGGCTGAGGTGTCCTCGGCCGTGATGATGGATGTACCAGCCGATCCGGGGGGTCACGCGGTCAGCTCATCCGCGAAGCGATCGCTGGCCACGATCTGGACGAATCGGCTCTCGAGCGTCTGTATGCGGGCATCCAAAGAGAAACGACGCACGGCGCTCGCGCGGATGCGCCGTCGGAACGATGCATCCTCGACGCTCCGTGTGATCAGGTGGTCCGCACGCTCGGCCATCGCGGACAGGTCACCCGGCGGAACCAGCTCCATTCCGACGGTGCGCACCGCGACCTCAGGGACGCCGCCAACGGCGAAGCTCACCACCGGCGTGCCGCACATCAGCGCCTCGGGGGCGACAAGACCGAACGGCTCGGCCCAGGCCGGTGTGGACAGGGCCGCCGCGCTCCGGCCCACCAGTTCAGCGAGAGGTGACGGCGCCAGAGGTCCGACGTAGGAGACGTCAGCGTCGAGCAGGGGGAACAGTGTCTCGGCGGCGTAATCGCGGTCGCCGATGCGCCCGGCGATCGTCAGGGGTCTGCCGAGTCGCCGAGCGACCTCGACAGCGAGGTGCGGCGCCTTCTCCGGCACTATCCTCCCGAACCACACAAGGTGCTCCCCGCCCGTGCCCTCCGGCCACGCGGAGGGATCCACGCCGTTCGCCAAAAGCTCGGAGCGCAGCCCGGCTCGGGCCCATTCGCGGCGGGTGAAGTCGCTGACCGCGACGAATCTGCTGCCGGTCGGGCCGGCTGCAGTATGGGCCGCGATGACCTCGTCGTCCGGTGGAGTGTGCAGCGTCGTGAGCATCGGCACGCCCAGCATCGACGCGCGTTGAATCGGAAGCGGATGCAGACAGTGGTTCGAGATCACGTCGAATCGGTCGGGCTCGGCGGCGATCGCCGCCAGCGCATGCTCCAGCGCGGGTACCGTCGTCGCCTCATAGCTGTGCGGGTAGCTCACGTCGCTGCGCAGCATCCCCGCCGGCCAGTCCAGGACCGGAAGTTCGAATGGGCTCCCCGGCTTTACGAAATCCGACCCGGCCACGGCGACCAGGGCCACCTCGTGTCCGCGGCGCCGAAGAGCCGTCACCTCCGACCAGACCGCGGATTCCAGCCCACCGGGGTGCGGCGGCCGGATAGGGAACCTCAACGGGGCGATGACGACGATGCGCAGACCGTCACGCGCGCTCACGACGGCCCCCCTCAGTCAGGCGGCGGTACAGGGTGGCGTGGGCTGCGGCCGCTGCCGCGTCGTTCGCGCGGCGCAGATCTCGTCGAGACGTGATGAGGTCGGCACGCTCGGCTGTTCCGGCACCGGTGACGTCGGGGCGGGAAAAGAGACCACGAAGGGCGCTCGCGAGTGCCGAGTCGTCACCGGTCGCGAAGCTCGCCACAGATCCATCGGGATGCTGCTCGGCGTAGTGGCCGACCAGCGGTGCAGCGACCGGGACACCGAGATCCCAGCACATCTCGAGCCACCCGGAGTGCGTCCCGTGGCGATACGGCAGCACGTACGCATCGAGCCGGCTCACCGCGATCGCCAGTTCGGCATCCGAGAGTCGCCCGTGTTCGACGAGCACCACATTGTCGTCCGCCGCACACAGGCCGCGCACTTCTTCGCGAGCCGACTCGTCGCGCACCCGATGATGCAAGCGCACTTCCGCGATCGCAGGCAGCCCGTCGGCGCGCAGGCGTGCCACCGCGCCGAGCAGCGTACGAACCGTGCCCGGCCCGTCCACATTCGGCCGAAGGTCTTTCAGGTGCACCCCGATTCGGATGCCGTCCAACGAGCGCGCAGCGGGGGTTGCCGCATCCGCCGCAACAACCGAGGGATGGGGTATGACGATCGCACGACGTCCCCACCGCTCGCCGATCGTGGCAGCCGCACCGTCGGTGAGCGTCACCACCGCGTCGGCACCGAGCACCAGCTCGTCGAGCTGACGCGCGTAGGCCGCCTGGTCGCCGAGCTGCGGGTGCTCGAGGTCGTGAGCGGTATACACGACGGGCCAGCCCACCGCGTGCGCGGTGTCGATCACGTCCGTGAGGTGGCCCGGTGCGAAGGACTCGGTGCCGAAGTGGATGTGCAGCACCTGAGCTGCCGCGCGGTTCGCGCCGATCCACGCCGGGTCGAGCACCGGCGGAGGCCACCACACACCCGCCGGCGCGCCGGGCACAGCGGGATCCGGCAGCAGCACGATCCCTGGCGCGGCGGTGACTCGCTGGACGTAGGGATGACCGGCAGGTGCCGCGGCGATCGTGACGATCCCCGGTGCCGTGTCCGGAACCTCTCCGAAGATCGTGGGCGTCGCGAAGGGTGCCATGGTGGGTCCGCCCCTCTCGCTCGTCAGATCCCGACTGTCCCCGGACTGTTGCGACGATAGGCGTGCGCGCGCGAAATCATTGGTACTTGACGTGAGCGCCGCAGACGTATAACCATGAGCCCGGTGACCGACCCGCCACCCCTGCAGCTCATCGTCGGATCTCGCGGTCACGGCGTCGTGGAGTACGCGATCGACCTGGCCTCGGCCCTCGAGGCAGCGGACAGCCGCACGCAGGTCGCGCTGGTCGGCGATGTCGCGCATGCGATCCGCCGCGCGAGCATCGCAGCGTCGACGCACGTTCACGTGACGGACCGTCTTCTCGGTCGGTCGCCCGAAGAGGCGGCGCTGAACCTCGAGCGTCTTGCGGCGGTCACCCGCCTGACGATCAC
Organism: uncultured Actinomycetota bacterium; assembly: GCA_963781135.1. Taxonomy (GTDB): domain Bacteria; phylum Actinomycetota; class Actinomycetes; order Actinomycetales; family Microbacteriaceae; genus Microbacterium. Next base: position 119,760 of record CAWADY010000010.1, read on the forward strand.
AGTTCACGACCTGCCGCAGACTTCCGACGGCACGACACTCTCCCGTCGCGCTGCGGCGTACACCCGGTTCTTCACCGCCGCGCACGCCGCCGCGGTGAACAGTCGACACGAGCAGCATCTGGCCGCGCAATTCCTGTTCGGCGTCGCTCCACCGCTGGCGATCCCGCTCGGGTCGCGAGTCGCCGCCGCGCCGGAGACACGGTGCGCGGAACCGAACGCGGGCGGCGCGCGCGATCTCGTCGTCCTGCTCGCGGGCTACATCTACCCCGGAAAGGGCCACGCTCAGGCGATCCGCGCGGCGGCCGAGGCGGCCGAGACCCTGCGTGCGGCGGGCGACCCGGTTGGCGCGGTGATCGTCCGCGCGATCGGCGGCCCCTCGGCGGGCCACGAGGCGGACGTGACGGCGCTGCAGGCGGAGGCTGAGCTGCGCGGCATCCGATTCGAGGCGACGGGCTTCCTCGACGACGAGGAGTTCGCCCGCCGCATCGTCGACGACGGCATTCCCCTCGCCGCGCATGAGCACGTGTCCGCGTCGCGCTCGATGCTCGATTGGGTGGAGGCGGGCCGTCGTCCGCTGGTTGTCGCATCGCGGTACGCCGAGGAGATGGACGCGCTGCGGCCGGGAACCATCACCCTCTACGACGGCGAGCTGCCGAAACAACTCGTCGAAGCGTGGCGGGTTCCCGCGACGACGCGCCTGGTCCCGGGCACGTTGCTTGCGCCGAGTCTCGCGGACGTCGCGGAACAATACCGGGCGTGGTGGGCTGCGATGGCCACCCGATGAACTGGTCGGAGGGGCAGGCGGTGCCGGGCAACCGTTGGGACCTGCTGGACGGCGTCGTGCCGCCCGAACCGCCGATGGTCTCGGTGATCGTCGCGCACTATCGACAGCCAGAGCAGCTGGCACGCACCCTCCACGCGCTGCGGAGACAGGATCATCCGCGCGACCGGATGGAGGTCATCGTCGCCGACGATGGTTCACCCGAGGTTCCGACCGTTCCTGACGGCGTGCGTCTCGTGCGCCAGGACGATGCGGGATTCCGGCTGGCGGCCGTCCGCAATCTCGGAGCCGCCGCCGCCGTCGGCGACGTGTTGGTCTTCCTCGACGCCGACACGACACCCGAGCCGGCGTATGTACGCGAACTGACGCGACTGCCGGCCCTCGCGCCCGACTGCGTCACGGTGGGCCGGCGCCGCCACGCCGACCTCGCAGGCTCCGCTCCGGCGAAGGACATTGAGCGGGCGGCCCCACCCCGAGCCCTCCCGGAACCCACATGGCTCACCGACGGGTACCGCGCTTCCCGCAACCTGCTGGATGCCGATGACCGCAGCTATCGATACGTCATCGGCGCGGTCCTCGCCTGCTCGCGGCGGATGTTCGAGCAGACCGGCGGATTCGACGAGTCCTTCACCGCCTATGGCGGCGAGGACTGGGAGTGGGCGTACCGCGCGTGGGTCAGGGGCGCGATACTGGCGTATGTGCCCGCGGCGGTCGCGTGGCATGACGGACCCGACATCGCGGGGCGGGTGACGACGGCCGCGTCGACGAAGAACGCCGAGGCCATCCGGCTGTCGGAGTTGATACCGCTTCCCGGCTCGCGGGGCAGGGGCCTGCGGAGCGCGAAGGTCGACATCGCGGTAGTCGGCCCTCCGGAAGCGACCGCCGGTCAGCGGTTCGTGAGCGTGGACAGCGTGCTGGGTGCCCTGCCCGAAGCCGACGCCGTTGGGTCGCGCGACTTTCGCGATCGCAAGAACCTCGAGCACCTGGACCGCGTGCGCCTCGCGATCGAGCTCCTGCGGCCGGTGCTGGTCACCGGGAGCCGGCTAGCGGCGGAGGTGGCACGCGTCGGGGACGAGCAGCTCGGCGAGCTGGTGCTCCTCGACGAAACCGGGGCCGAGCTCATTCGGATCGTATCTATGCGCGCTCTCGCACGGAGCGAGCGGTGGGGGCGAGGCGACCTTTTCCCCGCCGACAGGTCGGTCTGCCCCGGTCTACGCGCGGTCACCCGTGAGGTGGACGTGGAGGCGTACCTGGGCTCGTTCGACCGCGGGTGGACCTCTTCATGAGTGCGCGGGGTGGTCTGCGGCCACCGGTCTGACATCCGTGCAGGTCGCTTGCACAGCTCAGCCGTTTTGACAAGGGCGGGCAGGGTATTCACGGGCTCACGTATTACTGGGGCATGAGCACCGACACGACCGCCCGCAACCGCGGCAATACTCGCGCCCCGGACCCGGACCACCCGGCGAAGCCGGACTCCCCGGACGACCTCGAAAAGAGGTCGTGGAAGTACATCCTGCGCAAGACCTTCCGCGAGTTCATGTCCGACGAGTGCACGGACATCGCCGCTGCGCTCACGTTCTTCTCGGTGCTGTCGATCTTCCCCGCGCTGATCGCGATCTTCTCTCTCCTGGGAGTGTTCGGTCAGGGCAAAGCCGCCAGCGACGCGATCCTCGAGATCATCGAGCAGGCCGCTCCCGGAGATACCGTGGAGACCATTCGGGGCCCCATCGAACAGATGGCGGCGTCCCCCGCAGCCGGCTTCGCGCTCGTCACCGGCATCCTGCTCGCCATCTGGTCGGCGTCCGGCTACGTCGGCGCGTTCAGCCGGGCGATGAACCGCATCTACGAGATCGAGGAGGGCCGACCGTTCTGGAAGCTCAAGCCGGTGCAGCTGCTCGTCACGGTGATCGGCGTGGTGCTGCTGTTCGTTGCCGCGACCATCCTGGTCGTGTCCGGCCCGGTCGCTGAGGCCGTGGGGAATGTCCTGGGAATCGGCGCGCTGGCGCTGACGCTGTGGGCAATCCTCAAGTGGCCGGTGCTGGCCGGCATCGTCATCCTGATGGTCGCGATCCTCTACTACGCCACGCCGAACGCGAAGCAGCCGAAGTTTCGCTGGATCAGCATCGGCGCGCTCATCGCGATCGTCGTTCTGGCGCTGGCCACCCTGGCGTTCGGGTTCTACATCGGAAACTTCTCCAACTACGACAGAACGTACGGGTCGCTTGCGGGCATCGTCATCTTCCTGCTGTGGCTGTGGATCGCGAACCTCGCCCTGCTGTTCGGCGCGGAGTTCGATGCGGAGCTGGAACGTGGACGCCAGCTGCAGGCGGGTATCGCCGCGGAGAAGGACATCCAGCTGCCGCCCCGCGACACCCGCAAGAGCGACAAAGCCGCCGAGAAAGAGCAGAAGGACATCGCAGAGGGTCGTCGAATCCGGCAACACCACGAAGGGGAGGAATGACGCATGGACAGGATCCACTACGCCGGCGACTCGATTCTCACGGGATCGACGATCGCTCACGCACTGCTCGACTACGCGCAGGCCTTGGCCCAGGTCGGTGCATCCGCGACGGTTGACGTGCCCACGCTGAACGACGATGGATCGTCCGGCAGATCGGAGATCCTGATCGGGCCAGCGAGTCAGCTCATCGCCAGCGCCGAAGACTCCGGATACGACGATGTCGTCGACGAGGAACTCGTCGCTCACATGATCGAGGAAGCCAGGCGGCTGCGCCGGAACGGGTCTCCGTCGCCGACCGCAACCATCCGAGCAACAGCTGAACCGGCCGACATGGCCGACTACGACGCCTGACGTCGCCACCGAGAGAGGCAACCCGATGAAAGCTCTGACCTGGCAGGGGACCCGGACCGTCACCGTGGAAGAGGTGCCGGACCCGCAGCTGCAGCATCCCACCGACGCGATCGTCCAGATCACGTCGACGGCGATCTGCGGATCGGACCTGCATCTCTACGAGGTATTCGGTCCCTTCCTGGATCGCGGTGACGTCCTCGGTCATGAGCCGATGGGCATCGTGGTCGAAATCGGCGCCGAGGTGAGAAACCTGTCGGTCGGCGACCGTGTCGTGATTCCGTTCAACATCTCATGCGGCGAGTGCTTCATGTGTCGGCGCGGCCTGCAATCGCAGTGCGAGACGACTCAGGTCAGGGAGTACGACAGCGGTGCGGCGCTGTTCGGGTACACAAAGCTGTACGGCCAGGTTCCCGGGGGTCAGGCGGAGTATCTGCGGGTCCCGCTCGCCGATTACAACCACATCCGCGTCGGCAAGGATCTGCCCGACGACCGGTATCTCTTCCTCAGCGACATCCTGCCGACCGCCTGGCAGGGAGTGGAGTACGCGCAGGTTCCCGATGGCGGAACGGTCGCGGTCATGGGTCTGGGCCCGGTCGGCCAGTTCGTCTCGCGCGTCGCGGTCCACCGCGGCTATCGGGTGCTCGCGGTGGATCCGGAGCCGGTGCGCCGGGAGATGGCACAGCGTCACGGAGCCGAGACCTTCGACCTGACCGACACGCTCGTCGACGAGCTTCGGGATCTCACCGAGGGGCGTGGCACCGATGCCGCGATCGACGCGGTCGGACTGGAGGCGCACGGCAATGCCGGTGTGAAGATCATCCAGAAAGCAGTCGGGCTCATGCCGGACGCACTGGCACGGCCGCTGATGGACAAGGCGGGAATGGACCGACTCGCCGCCGTGTACGCGTCCATCGACGTGGTGCGCCGCGGCGGCACGGTCTCGCTCAGCGGCGTGTACGCCGGTGAGGCCGACATCCTGCCGATGAAGACGCTGTTCGACAAGCAGGTGACGCTGCGAATGGGGCAGTGCAACGTCAAACGCTGGACAGACGAGCTGCTGCCGCTGGTGGAAGATCCGCAGGATCCCCTCGGAGTGATGGACCTGGTCACGCACCACGCGCCCCTCTCGGATGCCCCTGAGCTGTACGAGACGTTCCAGAAAAAGACGGACGGCTGCATCAAAGTCGTCCTCCAGCCCGGGCGCGCCTGAGGGCGGCGCCACGACCACGCCAGGCTCCGCCGGTTCCTGGGCCCGTGGCGCGCACTGTTGTGGCCTGCTTCGGCAGCGAGAAATTGCCGCCCTCGACGGTCCGCGCCTGGTTGCCGAGGTCGTCCGGCGGAAGATACGCCTATGACCGGGCGCGGTCAATCCCGATCGACGTGAGTCGACCGCTGCCTACGGTGGAGTCCTAACCGGAGGAGTTCCCGATGTCGCAGGTCAGAGATCCAGACGAGAACCCGGACGCGGAGGTGTCCGAGGTATCCGATGTGTTCCCATCTGACGAGGATGTCGACTCGGTCGGCATGCCCGACCACGACTTTCTCGGTTTGTCGCCTGGTGATGCCGATGATGAGACCGAGCCCGGCGCTCCACCCGTGCCCCACGGCGGGTGACCCGTGGCGATGACTGACCTGCCGAGCACCCAGGACGTTGCCTCAGCCGCGTTGTCGATCGTAGAGCTGCGACCACAAGACGGCGGGTACGTGGTGACCGGAATCGCCCATGACGGAGCGCGGGTGAGCTTCGGCCCGTTTGCCCAAGACCTGCCGATGGCGATCGCCCTAGCGACAAGGATCGTCCGCTTGACCGAGTTCCAGCATGACGGGGAGGTTCTCCGGGCGAGAGTTCTGTAGGCACCCCCGTACGCGGCCCTCGTGCGCCGCACCCCGGTAGAGGTGATCAGTCACCGCGGGGCAGGGTGGTGCGTAGGCGGCGCGCGATCAGTGTGGATTGGAGGACCTGATGTGGTCGACTCTGCTGTTCGGCGCGATCGCCTCCAGCGCGCTCGTCATCGGGGCGGCGATCGGGGTCAGATTCAAACTGCCGAAGCGGCTGCTGGCGATGCTTCTGGCCTTCGCGGCGGGCGCCCTGATCACCGCTCTGAGCTTCGAACTGTTCGAGGATGCCTACGAGCGCGGCGGGATCTGGCTCGCGGCGATCGGCCTGTTCGTGGGGGCGATCGTCTTCACGGTCCTCAGCGCGCTGCTTGACCGGTGGGCGCAACCCGGCGAGCCGAAGCCGGCGGATGAGTACCGGGGGAGCGTCAAGCTCGACACGGATGCCGCGGCTGCGGACCGTCCCGCGACGGCCGCGTCCACTCGCGGGGCCGCGGGGCTTGCGCTTCTGGGAGCGGCGACCCTGGACGGTGTTCCCGAGAGCCTCGCATTGGGCATCTCGTTGACCGAAGGCACTGGCGGAATCGCGTTGCTGGCGGCGATCTTCGTCTCGAATCTTCCCGAAGCGCTGGTGGGCGCCGCGTCGATGCGGGAACAGGGCCGCTCGCCCCGACAGGTCATCGGACTCTGGACCGCTTGTGCTGTAGTGGTCACGATCGCGGTGGTCGCCGGCGCAGCATTCCTGACCAACAGCGACCCGGCAGTGGTCTCGCTGCCTCTCGCTTTCGCCGCCGGCGCTGTCATCGCTGCGCTTGCCGACACGATCATGCCGGAGGCGTTCGAGCACGGCGGTCCCGCAGTCGCCCTCAGCACCGCCGCGGGGTTCGTCCTGTCATTCGTGCTCTCTTTGGCCTGACCGCTCCGCATCGGGATCACGGCGACAGACCCCTCCCGCAGACGTCATCGGGAGGTGTTGCCTGGGGCGGCGGCCTCCCCGCCGGCTGAGCCGGGCGGCTCGCCGCCCCAGCGCGCACCGTTGCGATTCCACGTCAAGCCCGTTACCGGGGGGAATCGCCGGGTCTAGCCTCAGCGTCATGGGCGACAGCAAGCAAGAGGCGACCGGCATGCGGGTCGTGTTCTGGACGTGGATGGTCCTGATCTTCGGAGGCCTGACCGTGATGATCGCGCTGCCGTTATTGGGGCGCTGAGATGCCTCGTTTCGTGCGGGACAACGGGCTCAGTCTCTTCTTCCTCGTGCTGTTCCTCGCGGCGCTGATCGGTCAGTCGTTCGTCGGACTCGCGAACAACAATGAGGAACTCGCGCGACATGGCGACGCGGCGATCTCGTACGGGCAGTTCGTGACGTCGTCCGCGTTCCTGGTCGATGTCGCGGAGAACTGGCAGTCCGAGTTCCTTCAGTTCTTCCTGTTCATCTTCGCCACCATCTGGCTGGTCCAGAAGGGATCCCCCGAGTCGAAGGATCCGGGCGACGAGGGTCCAGGTTCCGATGCGGATCAGCATGTCGGGTCGGAGGCGCTGCCGGACTCGCCGCGGTGGGCACGCGCGGGAGGATGGAGGCAGGCCGTGTACTCCAACTCACTGCTGCTGGTGATGGGCACCATCTTCGTGCTGTCCTGGTTCGCTCAGTCGGTCGGCGGCGTGACGGTCGCGAACGAGGAGAACGAGCAGCACGGCATGCCGACGCAGACCTGGCTCGACTATGTCGTCTCGCCCGATTTCTGGAACCGGACCCTCCAGAACTGGCAGTCTGAGTTCCTCGCCGTCGGCGCAATGGTCGCCTTCGCGATCTACCTCCGCCAACGCGGCTCCAGCGAGTCGAAGCCGGTGGGAACGCCGCACCACACGACCTCCGTCGAATCCGATTAGAGCCGTTGCGCGCGAGGTCACTGCGACAACGCCGCACGCAATGCCACGGCATCCCGAACCGCATTGCCGCCGCCGTCGTTGTTGAAGTAGGCGTACACCTGGTGGCCCGCCCGTTCCCATTCGCGGATCCGCTCCGCCCACCACCCCAGGTCCTCTGACGAGTAGGACCCCGCGTACAGGGATCCCGGGTCGGGTCCGTGCAGCCGGATATAGACGACGTCGGAGGTGGCACGAAGGATGCAGGGCAGCGCGGCGCCGCTCATCACGCAGTATGCGGCGCCGTGGCGTTCGAGCAGCGCGAACACGGAATCGTCGGACCAGGACGGATGCCGGAACTCCAGCACCGGCCGCATCCACGCCGGAACGCGCCTGAGGAAGTAGTCCAGTCGCTCGTCGTCGCGCTGCATGCTCGGCGGCAGCTGCACGAGGAGTGGGCCGCGGCGCCCGGCGAGTTCGTGCAGCCCCGCCGTCATGCGCTCGATCCACTGCTCGGGCCCGTAGAGGCGACGCGCGTGGGTCAACCCGCGAGGCGCTTTCACCGTCAGCTCGAACCCGTCAGGAAGCCGACGCCGCCAGGAGGCGAAGCTCGCAGGCGGCGGCCACCGGTAGAAGCTGGCGTTGAGCTCGACCGTGTCGAACACCTCGACATATCGGCCGAGGCGATCTCGTGCGGGCAGATCAGGGCGGTAAAGCACGCCGTTCCAATGGTCGTAGCTCCAACCCGACGTGCCCACCCGTGCCATTCAACGATTCTGCGTATCCGCTCACGTGCGGCCAAGGGCTTGCGCCCGGGCCGTCGGGATGCCACCCGGACTGTCTCAGCCGGGTTCATGCTGTGGCGATTTGTCGTGTGTCGATTCTGCGCTGCCTTCCTCTTCGAGCCTCTTGGAGAGAAGCACGATGAGGATGACACCGAAGGTGTCGGCGACCAGGCTGATGTTGTACTCCCAGATGAACCACACCCAGAATGTCCCGTACTCGAGCGGCTGCCCGTGCACCTCCTGTTCATCGATCCATACGGAATGCCCCGCCCAGAGGGCCAGGCATGTCTGCGCAACGAGAATCGCTGCGAGGACAAGGGAAAGACTGTGCCGTTCCCAGAAACTGCCGCTGCGAGCGGCACCACGAAAGTTGTAGCCCATGTGCGAAATATGGTCCTCAACCTGGACGGTCGTCAACGGGGTGACTTCCGGTCTTTCGTTCCGCTGCTTCCTGCTGGCAGTGGCTGACGCCCAGCGGGATTGCGTAATCGTTGATGATCGACTCGCAGAGTGATGCGCATCCAGCCCTCGGCGTTGCACGTCGATCGGATGGTTGCGCACGGCGTCCCGCAGTGGTGGTCGTGGACTCGCGGTTTGGTCCAGCGCTAGCGTCGATTCCATGCCCGACGTCATCGACCCCGCAGCGACGCCGCTCACGGAGTGGCTAGACCGCCTCGCTGAGGCCCATGGAGCGCCCGGAGGAGGCGCCGCGTGCGCCGTGATGGCGGGGATCTCGGCGGCGTTGCTCGGCATGGTGGCCTCGTACACCGCTGAAAACTCCGAAGCTCGACTGGCCGCGCAACGACTCGGTGTCAGGCGTCGCGCAGCGACGACGGCCGCCGAAGAGGATGGCATTCGCTCAGCAGCTTTCGGCGCCGCGCTCGCGATGGACGAAGGCACCGAACGGGAAAGAGCAGTCCGACAGGCGAGCGTGGAAGCGATCTCGTCCACGCTCACCATCGGGCGACTGGGCGCCTCCCTCGTCGACGAGGCCCGGCTGCTCGGGAACATCGGCAATCGTCATGTCGAGGCGGACCTGCTGGTCGCGGTTGAGACGCTGCGAGCGGCGATCGATGGCGCGAGCCATACGGCGCGTGCGAATCTCGACCTTTTATCCAGGCATCGAGCGCCCGACGACGGTCTGGACGAACAAGTCGAGGCGTTCGAAGTCGAAATTCGCGCCGTCGCGCAGAAGCGTGCAGAGCTCGACCGCATCTCCGTGGGCCGGTGATCTGAGTCGCCGCCGGCCGAAGGCCCGCCCGCACGCCGGCCGTTCAGAGCAAGTCCTCGACGAGGGTGAGATGGATCCCCACTCAGCTCCCGCTTTCAACCCACTTGTCAGGCTGGAACAGACGGGCGTCGGCGCGGAGAGTGTCGTCGAAGAGCGGGCCCTGGTCGCCGTTGACCATCACCGCGTCGACGTACACACCGCGGCCGTGCGCAGCCGAGCCAGTGGTGTAAATCCAGCGGACGTGGGTCGTCATCGGGGTGAGCTGCGCCGAGACCCGCAACCACTGCCTGCCTTCGAATCCGGTGAATGTGCCGTCGGTCTGCCAGCGATCGCCGCCCACCCGCAGCGACAGCGGAACCAACTCCCAGGTCGCACCGCCGTCGGACGATGCCTGGACGGCTCCGCCGTCAGTTTCGGACGTGTCGTACCACAGGTCGAAAGCGAGCTCCGCGCCGCCGGCGGGAACTGCGACCGGAACGGTAAGCGTCGCGGTCGTGTCGTCCTCTGGCCCGGCGAACCACGCGGTGCGACCGCGCGTGGGGCGTACCGGGGCGGCCATGGCCAGGTCGGTGGCAACCGCCGCACGCGGCGGATTGTCAGCGCCCCAGCTGCGGCTCGGGTGGACGCGGTTGGTGAGCAAGATCATGAACGAGTGCGCGAGCGGATCGATGACGATCGACGTTCCGGCGAACCCTGTGTGCCCAGCGGTCACCGGCGAGCTGAGCGCGCCCATGTACCGGCGCTGATCGAGCTCGAAGCCCAGACCGTGCGCGTGGGTGGGAAAGGCCTGGTTGTAATCGGTGAACAGCGTACGCACCGATTGCTCCTCGAGGATCCGGGTGCCCTTGTACTGCCCGCCGTTGAGCAGGGTCTGCGCCAGCACGGCGAGGTCGTTTGCCGTGGAGAAGACCCCGGCGTGCCCGGAAACCCCGCCGACGCAGTAGGCGTCCTCGTCGTGCACACTGCCCCACACGATGCCACGACCCGTCCAGGGCTGGTATTCCTCGGCCGCGATGCGGGGCTTGAGTGAGGCGGGCGGGTTGAACATCGTCTCGGACATGCGCAGCGGTTCAGTGATGCTCTGCGCGATCACGCGATCGAGAGTCTGCCCGGTGACGGTCTCGATGACTTTGCCGAGCGTCATCATGTTCATGTCGGAATACAGGAACGCCTCATTCGGCGGGGTCGCCGGCGCCACCGCGTAGACGGCCGCCCACTGCTGCTCGCGGGTCGGGTAGGCGCACAGCCTCGGCTGCGGGTCGGGGGGAAGCCCGGATGTGTGGGTAAGCAGGTTGAGCATGGTGATGTCGGACTTGCCGTTGGCTGCGAAGGCCGGGATGTAGCGTGCGACTGGCGCATCGAGTGCGATCCGGCCGTCTTCGATGAGTTGCACCGCGGCGATCGACGTGAACAGCTTCGTCATGGACGCCAGATCGAAGATGGTGTTCCGTCGCATCGGAATCCACTGGTCCGGCGGGATGTCCGTGGGGGTGTCGTCAAGGTAGCGCAACGCATAGCCGACCGCGTCGTGCGCAACGATGACGCCGTCGTGGACGGCCAGCGCCACTGCACCGGGATACACCGGATACGACGGCGACGGCCGCAGGAACCGAGTGATGTCGTCTTCGATCTGGTCGATGTAGCGTGGAGCCGAAGCGACCTGCCGGGGGCCGGGGTAGTGCAGGGTCAGGCCCGGTTCCGCGAAACTGATGTCCGCGCCGGTCACTGTGAGCGGCCCGGCGACCGGTTGTGACCCAGCCGACTCCGCGCTGACCGCCAGGCCGAGCGCGGCAACAACGCTCGTCAGGGCGCGCAGCAAACGCGCAAACCCGAAGCCAACAACCGGATCAACCATCCCGACCCCCAGTCACCTGACATCCGTTGCGGTCGTTGCCCGGAGCCTTCGCTTGCGCGCGCCTATCGGTTCGGCAGCGGCAGGCGGTTGCTCTGTCAAATCAGTCTCCAGTGCCCTGTACGAAATGTACCGATTGCCCAATATGGCCGATAGCCCTGTCCGCGCACGATCTCGCGGCGCGGGTCATGATGACTTGTCATTGTCGCGCAGGGGCTCACTGAGCCGTGTCGTGGGCAATGAGGCTGAAGCGGGTTCTCAGGTGAGTGGCACGAAGATGGCACGAGCGACGCGACGTGCCGCAGAATTCGCGAGATTCCGGGCCTCTCCCGTCGATTTGCAACGTTCTTGAGGGGTGGTCCGGAATGCCCGTTGCGAGAACAATGGCGTCAAGGGAGCAGCAGTCAGGAGAAGCCATGTCATACAAGGTCGGATACTTCGTCGGAAGCCTGTCTTCCACGTCGATCAACCGGGTCCTCGCGAAGGCGCTGATCACTGTTGCGCCAGACGACCTCGAGTTCACCGAGATCCCGATCCGCGACCTGCCCCTCTACAGCCAGGACTACGACGCCGACTTTCCGCCTGCGGCGACTGCGTTGAAGCAGGCGATTGCAGCGGCGGATGCTGTGCTCTTCGTCACGCCGGAGTACAACCGCTCCATTCCGGGCGGACTCAAGAATGCCATCGACTGGGCGTCGCGACCCTGGGGTGAGAACTCGTTCGATCACATCCCTGCCGGGGTGATCGGCGCCTCTGTCGGTCAGATCGGCACCGCCCTCGCCCAGCAGAGCTTGCGCGGGGTTCTGAGCTTTTGCAACGCCCGCCAGATGACCGCCCCGGAAGCGTACATCCGGTTCACGGCGGACGACTTCGGCGACGATGGCACGATCACCAACTCGCAGACCGAGGAGTTCCTGCGCGAGTTCATGGCGGAGTTCCGCGAACACGTTCAGCGGGTACTGACGGTCCTCCCGCGTCAGGATCAGGACGCCGGCTGAGCCCCCAGGCGGTGGTGGCTCCTACCGCGACCGGCGGGTGACCGCGCTGCGCCACACGACGGTGTTGCGCTCGCCACGGTCGGTGTCCCAGGCGACGACGACGACGCGATCGTTTGCGCCCATCACCCACGCCGGAAGCCGCTCGGCCGCTCGGTGCGGCCACGAGATCCACGCCCAGACGGCGGCTCGGTTCGACGTCCACGCGATCGGCTCCGGCCCGTACGCCTCGGCCGGAAGCGTGCACGGCGCCATGTTCTCGAGCACGAACTGCAGCTTCGCGTCGGTCACGAGCGTGGAACCCACCGGTGCCCCTTTCCCCGGCCGACGCGATCAGGCTACCGGCTGACCACCGACATCCGACTCGCCTTTTGCTCGGTCGAGGCCGAGGACCGAGCGCAGGGCACGATCTACCGGCCCGCCGCCTGACGCTGTCGAGGCGTATGGATGCTGTCGCCAGATCATCCGGTCGGGGTGAGGGCGCTGCGATGCGGGCCGCCCTACACTGAGCGCATCGTCGCCTCACCGTGCCTTCACTGTGATCCGAGAGCGCCGAGACGGGAAGGGGCTCAACGATGAGCGATGACCAGAACACGCCCAGCACGCCGCCGATCACGAAACCTCCCGCAGGCGCTCCGACGTCCAAAGCGACAGCCCCGGCGCCCGCCCCGACGCCCGCTCCCGCCGGAGTCAGCCGCACCGCGCTGATCTGGATCGGCGTCGCGGTCGTCGTGCTGTCGTTCGTCGCCTCCTTCCTCGGTGCGACGCTGGCCCGCTCGAATGACGCGAACGAGGCCGTGCCGGCGCCCACGGCATCGGAGACGCAGCCGAGCACGGAAGAGTATGAGGCCGCACTGGAGGAGATCCTCCCCGCCGGCGCGGCGGTACGCGCGGGCGCCGGCGTTCCCGAGTCCGGTAAGGGCTACGAGGGCGAGGTCTACATCGACATCTCGACCTCGGACGTCTACTTGTTCAGGGACGGCGAGTGGGTCCGCAGTGGGAAATATCCGCGCTTCCGCCGCCGAGAACCTCACCGGGGAGACCGGTGCGGCGGGCGAGGCCGGTGCCGCGGGCGAGACGGGCGCGCCGGGGGCTCCCGGCACGCAGATCTCACTGGACGAAGTTGAGCCGCCTGACGAGTGCGAGGCGGACGGTGACATCTACATCTACCTCAATGCGGAAACCGGCGCGGCGGAGTTCTACGAGTGCACCGATGCGGAGTGGACGCTGGTCTGGCCGGTGCCCACTGCGGAGGGTGCCACGCCGGCGCCGACGGAGAGCACCAACGGCTGATCGCGCGTCAGCCTTCGCCGCGTTTGGCCGCGAGCAGCTCTCGCCAGTTCGCGGGAACCCGGTCCGCCGGACCGGGGACCGACTGGGTCGGCGGGTGGCTCTCGGGCGGAGCGAGGTAGGGGCCCTGCGCCCAGTCGTCGGCCTCGAAGTCCCAGAACCACTCTTCGCCGGGCTCGAAGCTGCGGATGACCCGATGCCCGGTGGCTGCGTAGTGCTTGGCGGCGTGCGTATTGAGGGAGTCGTCGCAGCATCCGATGTGCCCGCACAGCGCGCACCGGCGCAGATGCACCCACCAGGCACCGGTCGCGTCGCACTCGACGCAGCCGTCGCCGCTCGGCGGCACGGTCGGATCGATGAACGCGGACAGATCGGTCACGGGGTCACTCCTTCGTCGTGGACGTGCGTGCAGCTGCTCGTGATGCTACTGAGAACTCCCGCGCGCACCAGGGTCACCAGCCGGGTGCCCGGACTTCTGCGGCGCGACGCCGTTCGATTCCATCGATCAGGATGTCGAGTCCGAATTCGAACTCGGTCTGGTCGTCGCACCACCCGAGGGTGGAGTCGGGGTCGTCGTGGACGACGTCCTCGAGCATCGCGGCGAGATTCGGCACGAACTCGCGCATGCGCACGAGGTCTTCGCCACCGGGCGCACCGTCCCCATCGTCGATCGTGAGCTCCTGCGCGAAGCCGTACATGCGGCTGCCCAGCGCGTGGAGGGAGTGGTGGATGAGATCGAACGAGAGCCCGCCGACCCGCATGATCGCGACGATGCCGTCGACGTAGCGGGCCATCGTGGGCACCATGACGCCTCGCGTTTCGAGTACGACGGGAACCCAGCGATGGATGAGCAGCACTCGCCGGGCGCCGAGGATTCTGGCCCGCAAAGCCCCGGTCCACTCCGCGCCTGCCGCTTCGGTGTGGAAGCCGCCGACCTCGTCTTCGATCTCGGTGAAGGCGAGCTCGACGAGGCCGTCGAGGATCGCGTCCTTGTTCGGCAGGTGGTGGTAGATCGACATCGCTTCGACGCCGAGGTCGTCGGCCAGCCGGCGCATCGTGAGGGCGTCCAGTCCGTCGTCGTCGGCGATCGCCTGCGCTGCCCGCAGCACGCGCTCGCGCGTCAGCGGCGCGCGAACAGCGCTCTTCCGGGTCGCGGCCATGACCACCTCCTCCGCCCACCGTACAGCGTGCGAATCGGCTCTCGACAAGGCGCCGTCAAGGCGCTACCTTACAGTGTAATACTTACAACGTAAGGGAGATTCTGATGACTCAGCAGACGACGGATGCTGCGCCGCTCGCCGCCGGTACGACGATGCGTGCGGGGGTCGCCCATCGGTTCGGCGGGCCGGAGGTCGTCACGGTGGAGCGCGTGCCGAAGCCGGTCCCCGGACCGGATGAGGTGCTCGTTCGACTTCACGCGTCGACCGTGAGCATCGCCGACCACCGGATCCGCTCCAAAGACCTGCCCGCAGGGCTGGGCTTCCTGGCGGTCGTCGCGCTCGGCGTCTTCCGCCCGCGCACGCCGATCCTGGGCATGGAGGGCGCGGGCGTCATCGAGGCGGTGGGCTCAGATGTCACGGCATTCGAGCGCGGCGACCGGGTGATCGTTCACCGTGGCAGCGCGATGGGCTGCCACGCCGAATACGTGACGGTCCGCGCCGATCGCATGATCGCGCGGATGCCGGTGGGCATGTCCTTCGAGGATGCCGCAGCTCTCGTCTTCGGCGGCTATACGGCGCTCTCCTTCCTCGACCGGGTCGACCTGCGCCCAGGCGTCGATGTGCTCGTGAACGGCGCTTCCGGGGCGGTCGGCACCGCCGTGGTGCAGCTGGCTTCGCACGCCGGCGCCCGGGTGACCGCCGTGTGCAGCGCCGGCAACGCAGAACTGGTCCGCTCCCTCGGCGCGGCGCGCGTCATCGACTACGCGCAGGAGGACTTCGCGGCAGGCGCTGACCGATACGACGTCGTCGTGGAATGCGTGGGCAACGCGCCGTTCGGTCGGGTCCGCGGCATCCTGAAGCCCGGTGGTGCACTGCTCATGGTGATCACCGACCTCCGCTCCATGCTCGCTGAGCGCCGGCAGACCAGACGCAGTGGAATGCTTGTGACGCACACCGGATCCGCGTTCGGCGCTTCGGTGCTGCGCGACCTGGTCGCCCGCGCCGAGGCCGGGGAGATCGCGCCCGTGATCGACCGCACGTACGGGCTGGAGGACATCGTCGAGGCGCACCGCTACGTCGACACCGGGCGCAAGCGCGGCAGCGTCGTCGTGCGGATCCCGTGAATCGGATCTCGCGGCCGATTGCGCGAACCCGGGAATAGCCTTCGAGCCTCTCGGTTTAACTTGATACGAGTCTGCTCAAGTTCCTAAACTTGACATGCTTCGACTCAAGTTCTACAGGAGAGAAATGCCCGAAGACTTCACACCCCAGGACGGCGAGAACGGCTCGAGTGCGTTCGACGAGTTCCTCGCGCGCTACCTCGACGGTGAGCGCGCCCGCGCGTCGCGGTCGATCGACCTGACTCGGTTCCTGAGTCTGCGCACCCAGGAGTTCCTGCAGCAGGCGGGGGCGTACGCGCTCGAGCGCGGCCAGCGCGAACTCGACGCCCTGCACGTGCTGCGCGTTCTGGTCGGCGAGTCGCCGGCCAAAGACGCCGTCGAGCGCGTCGGCGCCGATCCGGGTGCGATCGCCCGAGCCGTCGAGCAGCGTCTGCCGCAGGCTTCGGACCCCGCCGACGTCGACGGCGCCGTGATCACCCCCTCGGTGCAGCGGGCGCTGTTCCACGCCTTCCAGGTCGCGCGTTCATCGGGTTCGACCTATGTCGACCCCGAACACCTCTTCTTCGCGCTCGTGCTGGGTCAGGACGCCCCCGCCGGGCAGATCCTTGCGCAGGCCGGCGTCACCGCCGACGCATTGCTGCAGGGCGCGCGTGAGACGGTCACACCCACCGGTGCGACCTCGAGCGAACAGGAACCCGAGGCGGCGGCATCCGATACCCCGATGCTCGACCGTTTCGGCACCGACCTGACCGCGCTCGCCCGTGCAGGCTCCCTCGACCCCGTGATCGGACGCGAGGATGAGATCGAGCAGACGATCGAGATCCTGAGTCGCCGGACGAAGAACAACCCGGTGCTCGTCGGCGAGGCCGGCGTCGGCAAGACCGCGATCGTCGAGGGCCTCGCGCAGGCGATCGTCGCGGGCGCGGTGCCCGAGCAGCTGCGCGACAAGCGCGTCGTCTCGCTCGACCTGCCGGCGATGCTGGCCGGCACCCGCTACCGCGGAGACTTCGAGGAGCGCCTCACCAAGACGATGGACGAGGTCTCGGGCCTGTCCGGCGAGCTGATCCTGTTCATCGACGAGGTGCACACCGTCGTCGGGGCAGGTGGCGGTGGCGGTGACGGATCGATGGATGCCGGCAACATCCTGAAGCCGCGCCTCGCCCGCGGCGACTTGCACCTGGTCGGCGCGACCACGCTCAAGGAGTACCGGGTGGTCGAGAAGGACCCCGCTCTCGAGCGCCGGTTCCAGCCGGTGCGCATCGGCGAGCCGAGCCTGGAGGATGCCGTGCTGATCCTTCGCGGCCTGCGGCCTGCGTACGAAGCGCACCACGGCGTGAGCTTCACCGACGACGCGCTGCGCGCCGCGGTCGAGCTGAGCGACCGTTACCTCTCCGAGCGCGTGCTGCCCGACAAGGCGATCGACCTGATCGATCAAGCCGGCGCACGCCTGCGCCTGCGCCTCGGCGTGCCCGTCGACGTGTCGGGCCTCATCGAGCGCCTGGCTGACCTCGAAGCCGACAAGAACGCGGCAGTGGGCGCCGAGAAGTACGAGGACGCCTCGCGCATCCGCGACCTGATCGCCGACGTGCAGTCCCGCCTCGAAGAGGCGACCTCGCGGCCCGCGCCCGACGCCGTCGTGGATGAGCCCGAGATCGCGGCCGTCATCAGCCGCGCCACCGGCATTCCGGTCAAGCGTCTGACCGAGTCGGAGCGCGAGCGCCTGGCCGTCCTCGAGGACGAGCTGCACGCACGCGTCATCGGGCAGGACGACGCGGTGACCGCCGTCGCCAAGGCCGTGCGGCGCAACCGCACCGGCATGGGCGATGCCCGCCGCCCGGTCGGATCGTTCCTGTTCCTGGGGCCCACCGGTGTCGGCAAGACCGAGCTCGCCAAGGCGCTCGCGGTCAGTCTGTTCGACGACGAGGGTTCGGTCATCCGCTTCGACATGAGCGAGTTCGGCGAGCGGCACACCGTGTCACGCCTGGTCGGCGCCCCTCCGGGATACGTCGGATACGACGAGGCCGGCCAGCTCACCGAGCGGGTACGGCGCAACCCCTACTCGATCGTGCTGTTCGACGAGATCGAGAAGGCCCACCCCGACGTGTTCAACCTGCTGCTGCAGGTGCTCGACGACGGCCGGCTGACCGACGGGCAGGGTCGCACGGTCGACTTCCGCAACACCGTGATCGTCATGACCTCCAACATCGGCAGCGAGTTCCTCGCGTCGCGCTCCGGCGCGATCGGGTTCATCGCCGACGGCGGCGGGGCGACCGGCTTCGGCAGTGAAGACGACCTGCGCGTTCGCGTGATGGGTCGGCTGCGCGAGGCCATGCGGCCGGAGTTCCTCAACCGCATCGACGAGATCGTGCTGTTCCGCAAGCTCGACAAGCCGCAGCTGCGCGAGATCGTGCGCCTGATGCTCGGTGCGACCGAGCGTCGTCTGCACGGGCGCGAGGTCACGATCGAGGTCACGGATGCCGCGATCGACTGGCTGGTCGACCACGGCTACGAGCCCGAGTACGGCGCGCGGCCGCTGCGCCGGCTCATCCAGCGCGAGGTCGACGACCGCGTCGCCGAGCTCTTCGTGAGCGGCGCTCTGGCAGACGGCGGCGCGGTGACCGTGGATGCGGCCGCGGATGTCATCGTCGTCGCGAGTGCGAACGCGCTGGCAGCCGCAGCCTGACACCACCGGCTCTCACCGCCGACAGGGCGCACCCGTCATCCGGGTGCGCCCTGTCGCGCGTCGGCTGATCCCCCTGCCGAAAGCCCGGTCGGTGATGTGACACGCCGATGACGGATGCCGGTCACCGGCGTGTCGCCGTGACCGACCGGGCTTTCGGCAGGTTCGACCGTGGGCTCAGGCGACTTCGACGGCTCAGGCTCCAGGAGCGAGCGGGCGAGGTTCGTCGCACCGGCGACGGCGGCGGGCATCGTCGCGACCGCGCCGAGCGGGATCATGAAGCACAGCTGCGTGGCCACCCCGAAACCGAGCACACGCGCGCGGTGGCGCCGCATCAGCGCTCGCCGAGCCGAGTGATCCAGACCCCGTGCGCTGAGTGCGCGGGAGGAGAGCTCGTCGGCGATCAGCCATCCGGTCAGCAGCACCGCGAACACGGTCGCCAGCACACCGCCGACGGCGGGGATCAGCCCGATGAGGGCGGCCAGGATCGCGATCGCGACGCCCCGCACGAACAGCACGAGTCCGTCGCCCACCGAGCGCCAGAACCCGTAGTCGGCGTCGATCGCCGCCTCTCCGAGATCTCGCTCGACAGAGCGCCAGATGCGCTCGTAGAACGGCTCGCCGACGATCAGCGTCAGCGCGGTGAACGAGATCGCGACCAGCACGATCGCGGCGCCCACCAGGGCGGTGCCGATCGTCGCGCGCAGGACGGTCGCCCACAGGCTCGGCCAGCCGTCGGCGAACGGCGTCACCGCCACCGTGATCCCGGGCAGTGCGACGGCCAGGGCGACGATCCCGGAGAGCAGCAGCAGGCCGACGATGGCTGCGGGGATCAGCCCGAGAGCCATGAGGCCGGGCCGACGGCGCCAGTACGCGAAGCCGCGACCGAGCAGCGCCACGCCCCTGACGAATTCCCGCACCGGTTCAGCCTAAGCGCGCACCTAGGCTGGAAGCCTCCGACCCGAACGAGGAGAGCAGTGTTCCGCACCCCCCTGAATCTTTTCCGCGTGCTCGCCGTCGCCGAGGCGATCTCGTGGACCCTGCTGATCGCGGGACTCATCGTCCGCGCGACGACCGACCTGGCGATCGCGGTCACCGTGGGCGGCGGCATCCACGGTTTCGTGTTCCTGTCCTACGGTGCGACGGCCGTGCTCGTCGCGAAGAACCAGCGGTGGGGCGCGTGGCCGACCGTCGTCGCGATCGCGAGCGCGATCATCCCCTACGCGACCATCCCGACCGAGCTCTGGCTGCACCGGTCGGGTCGCCTGGAAGGCGCCTGGCGCCTGGAGCAGACGGACGATCCCCGCGATCGCTCCTGGCATGACCGTCTGATGCGTGCGCTGCTGCGCCGACCGTGGGTTCTTGCCGTGCTGATCGCCGCAGCGGTCGTCGTGATCTTCGTGGTGCTGCTCGTCGTCGGCCCTCCTGGCGGGCGCGAGTAGCGAGCCGGTCAGTCGCGCGCAGGCAGCTCCTGGAGCGTCCAGGTGTTGCCGTCGGGATCGTCGAACGAGACGAAGCGTCCCCACGCCTGATCGTCGACCCCGCTCGCCTCCGCGCCCACAGAGCGCAGGTGTGCCAGCGCCTCATCGGCGTTCGGGACGACGACCTGGATCGTATTCTGCCGACCGGGCTCGAGATCATTGCCCAGGCCGTAGCCGAAGGCGATCGAGCATGCGGAGCCCGGGGGAGTCATCTGCACGAACCGCAGCCCTTCGAAGGGCACCTGGTCGTGATCGGCATGGAACCCGATGCGCTCGTAGAACTCCTTGGCGCGGTCGACATCGGTCACCGGTACGTAGATGAGCTCGATCTTCCAGTCCATGAGTACTGCCTTTCGTCGGAGGTCGCTCTTCAGCGCCTGCCCTCAGGCTATGAGGGGTTGCGGACATATCGGGTCCGCAATGCGCTCACGCGTCGCGGTAGCGCCGGATCGCCTCGGCGACGAGCGCGTGGTCGATCACGTCCGGCTCGCCCGACATCGTGATCGTTCCGACGACCTCGCCGCCGACGAAGATCGGGACGGAGCCGCCGTGGGCGCGGAACACGTCGTGATCGAGGTCGGTCCGGTCTGCGAACGGCGTACCGGCCGCTTCATGCCGTCGGCGCACGAGCAGCGACGGCTCGCCGAACCGCTCCGCGACCGCGGCCTTGCCGGCGAGCCACGGATCATTTCCCGGGCCGGTGGTGCCGAGCTTCGCGACGAACACGGCGTCGCCACCGAGAACGATGCGCACCGCGAGGTTCGCGCCGTGGTGGCGGATCACCTCGACGGCGGCGAGACCCAGAGCGACGGCATCCGCGTTGTCGAAAGTCTCCTGGTCGAACCGCGGCACGGCCTCGAGATCCGCGATCGTGAAGACAGGCAGGTCTGACATCAGTGGGTGACCTCCAGTGCGCTGATTCCCGGCATTCCGAACCATACGCGCCCGCTGTCGCTCTCGACGAAGGTCGCGAGCACGCTGTCGCAGTGCGGGCACCGCGCGACAGCCCCCATGGCCGTCACATAGACGACCGCGACCGCGATCGCGCCGTGCGCGCCGCAGGAGGCGCAGCGGGCATCGGCGGCCGTCGCGTCCCACCCGAGCACGTCGGTCAGCCTCCCGGCGAGCACATTTCCGTCCAGCTTGGTCATCACGAACCTCCGAATCGTTCGGTGCGCACATCTGAGGGCCGATGCCCGGCATCGATCAGCCATCCCGCCACCGCTTCGACGAACGGCGTGGGGCCGCAGACGTAGACGAGGGGACGGGATGCCGCGGCCACGGTGGCGGCATCCAGCACGTCCTTCGTGACGCGTCCAGGTGGGGTCGACCACCCGTCCGGAACCCGTCGCGTGTAGACGAAGTCGAGCTGCAGGGGCGGCTGCGCGGCGGCGAGATCGGCCAGCTCCTCGCGGAAGAACACGTCCTCCGGCGTGCGCACCGAGTACAGCAGCCGGAACTCGGTCGCGTCGCCCGCGGCGGCATGCGCGGCCGCCATGGCGTACAGCGGGACGACGCCGGAGCCCCCCGCGATCAGCTGCACGGGCCGGGGTGCCTCGCCGACATCCGGCGGGGTCCATACGAAGAATGCGCCGAGCGGACCGTGCAGCTCGAGCTTGTCACCGGGCTGCAGATCGTGCACGAGGAACGGCGAGACCTCGCCGTCGGGCAGCTCGTCCACGGCGAGAACCACGCGCGTGCTCGCACCCGCCGACGCGATCGAGTACGACCGCGTCGCCTGATAGCCGTCGGGCGCGGTCAGGCGCACATCCAGGTGCGAGCCCGCGTCGTTGCCCGGCCACGTCGGCACGTCGAGTTCGATCCGGCGGGCGGTGGGGGTCTCGGGTCGTGAGTCGGCGACGGTCGCGATGTGCCAGCTGGCTGGAGGATGCTTCTTGACGGCCTTGGCGGTGATGGCGGCCTCACTCACCAGTACCGCTCCTCCTGCCACGGGTCGCCGTGCAGGTGATAGCCGTTCTGCTCCCAGAACCCGGGGTCATCGGTGGGCATCGTCGTGAGCCCCCGGATCCACTTCGCACTCTTCCAGAAGTACAGATGCGGCACGAGCAGTCGCGCCGGTCCGCCGTGCTCGGGATCGAGCGGTTCGCCGTCGGCCTCGAATGCGATCCAGCTCTTTCCGTCGAGCAGGTCCTCGAGCGGCACGTTGGTCGTGTAGCCGCCGTAGGAGTGCGCCATCACGAACTCGTGCTCGGTCTCGACGGTCTCCCAGATCCGGTCGAGCGGCACTCCGCGCCAGGGCATCTCGAGCTTGGTCCAATGCGTGACGCAGTGGATGTCGGTCGTGATGTCTTCGATGCCGAGGGCGCGCAGCTCGTCCCAGCTCCACGTGTGCGACCCGTTCTCGGTGCGGACGACGAAGGCCCAATCGGCGGTGTCGACCTCGGGCGTCGGGCCTGCCGACAGCACCGGCCAGTCCGAGACGAGCGTCTGGCCCGGCGGGAGCCGCGGATCGCGGTCGCCGCGTCTGCCGGAGAAGCCTCGGGTGATGAACGACATGGCGCGTCTCCTTCTGAGGCTGCGCCCCAGACCCCCGGCCTGCTGTCGCGCGCCCCCGTTGGGCTTCACCCTAGTCACCACCCCGTGCACCTGTCACTCGTCGGGCGTCGCACGCGGCCGGGCGAGATCAGGGGCGCTTAGGCTGAACTCATGTCGACGCTCTCGTTGGGGATGCCGCGGATCCACCGCGATCCGACGAGCGCGCCCGACACGAGCGGACGCCCCGACACCGCCGGGCTGATCGACACGTTCGGCCGGGTCGCCCGCGACCTGCGCATCTCGGTCACCGAGAAGTGCTCACTGCGCTGCACGTACTGCATGCCCGCCGAAGGTCTGCCGAGCATCCCCAAGGGCGATCTGCTGTCGGCCGCCGAGATCGCGCGACTCGTCGGAATCGCGGGCCGTGATCTCGGCATCCACGAGGTGCGCTTCACCGGCGGCGAGCCGCTCACCCGCGGCGACCTCGTCGAGATCATCGCGCTGTCGTCGGCCGCCGCGCCCGGAATGCCGATGTCGATGACGACGAACGGCATCGGGCTCGACAAGGTCGCGACGCGACTCGTCGAGGCAGGGCTCGGCCGCGTGAACGTCTCGGTCGACACGATCGACCGGGAGCACTTCGCCCGGTTGACCCGCCGCGACCGGCTGCCCGCCGTGCTCGCCGGCATCGACGGTGCCGTGCGCGCCGGCATGGGCCCGATCAAGCTCAACGCCGTGCTCATGCGCGAGACCCTCGAAGACGCGCCCGCGCTGCTCGCGTGGGCGATCGAGCGCGGTCTGCGGCTCCGGTTCATCGAGCAGATGCCGCTGGATGCCGACGCCGCCTGGCGCCGCGCGAACATGGTGCCTGCGGCCGAGCTGGTCGAGGTGCTCTCGCGGCGGTTCACGCTCGTCGAGGCGGGGCGCGATGACCCTTCGGCGCCGGCCGAGGAGTGGCTCGTCGACGGCGGACCGGCGACCGTCGGGATCATCGCCTCGGTCACCCGCTCGTTCTGCTCGGCGTGCGATCGCACCCGGATCACCGCCGAGGGCACCGTGCGCTCATGCCTGTTCGGAGACGACGAGACCGACCTGCGCGCGCTGCTGCGCGGCGGGGCGACCGACCGCGAGATCGCGGACCGGTGGCGCGCCGCGATGTGGGGCAAGCAGGCCGGCCACGGCATCGCGGACCCCGGCTTCGTGCCGCCCGAGCGGTCGATGGGCGCGATCGGTGGCTGACGTGCGGGTGCGGTACTTCGCGGCCGCCGCGGATGCCGCGGGCCGGGCCGAAGAGACCCTCGAGGTGCCCGGAGTCACGGTCGGCGCCCTGCGCGACGAGCTCGAGTCGCGGTACGGCGAAGCGATGCAGCGCGTGCTGCGCACCGGATCGATCCTGGTCGACGGCGTCGTGAGCCGCGACCGGGAGCGACCGCTCGGCGCCGCCGCCGACGTGCTGCCCCGGTTCTCGGGCGGCTGAGCCCCTTTCCTTCCCTTCCCGCGAGACCGGATAGGCGCCGCGAGACAGGGTTGAACGCACTCTGTCTCGCGGCGCCTATGCTGTCTCGCGGTCCGAGAAGCCCTAGAGCCCGACCCACTCGGTCGTGCCCTCGGCCAGGTGCTGGCGCTTCCAGATCGGGGTGCGCTCCTTGACCAGGTCGACGAGCTGGCCGCACACCGCGAACGCCTCGGCGCGATGCGGTGCGGCGACCGCGGCGACCAGCGCGACATCGCCGATCGCCAGCGCTCCGACGCGGTGGATCGCGGCGACCCGCAGGCCCGAGGCATCCGCGACCTCGGCGCACACGTCCGCGAGGAAACTCTGCGCGTCGGGGTGCGCCTCGTAGTCGAGAGCGTGAACGGACGCGCCGTGGTCGTGGTCGCGGACAACGCCCTCGAAGACGACCAGCGCGCCGTCCGCCCGCGTCGACACGAAGGCTTCGGCGGCCGCCCGATCGATGGGCTGATCGGTGACCAGGGCCAGGAAGCGGTCAGTCATGGCCGCCCCCGGCGACCTGGTCGAGCACGTGCGCGAGCAGCGGCTCGAGCACGGCGAGCCCGTCGCGCACACCGCCCGACGAGCCGGGCAGGTTCACGATGAGCGTGCCGCGCGCCATCCCCGCGATCGCGCGGCTCAGCGAAGCGGTCGGCACCGCGTCGCGGCCCGCCGCGCGGATCGCCTCCGCGATGCCCGGCAGCTCGAAGTCCAGCAGCGCGCGGGTCGCCTCGGGCGTGCGGTCCTGCGGATGGATGCCGGTGCCGCCGGTGGTCAGCACGACCTCGGGCGCGGCATCCACGATGCTCGCCAGCGCAGCGGCGACCTCTGCGTCCGCGGTGACGACCACGTCGCGCACGGTGAAGCCCCGCGCCCGCAGCCATTCGCCGATCAGCGGGCCTGTCGTGTCGGTGCGGGTGCCCGCGGCCGCACCGGTCGACGAGACCAGCACCGCCGCTGTGCGGCCCGTGCCGATCAGGGCGGGTTCAGCGTGCGGTGCATGGTCGTCCGACTCGGGATGCTGCGCCGCGGCATCCCGCGTCGGCGAGTCCCGCGTCCACTCGCCGTGCTTGCCGCCGGACTTCTCGAGCAGGCGGATCTCGCCGAGCACGGCGCGGGGATCAACGGCCTTGATCATGTCGTGGAGCGTGAGACCGGCGATCGCGACCGCGGTGAGGGCTTCCATCTCGACCCCGGTGCGGGCGGTCACCGAGACCGTGGCGTCGATGAGGATCACGCCGGTGCCGGCTGCCGCATCGGTGTCGAAGCCGAAGTCGATCGTGACCGAGTCCAGCGGCAGGATGTGCGCGAGCGGGATCAGTTCACTCGTGCGCTTGGCGCCGGCGATCCCGGCGATGCGGGCCGTCGCCAGCACATCGGCCTTCGGCAGCCCGTCGGCCCGGACGAGCGCGATGACCGCGTCGGTCGTCGTCAGGCGGCCCGCTGCACGGGCGACCCGGCGGGTGACGGGCTTGGCGCCGACGTCGATCATCCGTGCGCGGCCGTCGTCGTCCAGGTGGGTGAGCGAGCTCATAGGTCAACGGTAGCGACCGCGGCGCCGACCGGGAGCGCCGTGACCTCGGCGGGCACGTCGATCAGCACGTCGGCGGCGGCCAGCGCGGCGACCAGGTGCGAGCCGGGTCCGGCCACGGTCTCGACTCCGCCGTCGCCGGTGCGCCGACCGCGCAGGAACTGCCGCCGCCCCGGGGTCGATGTCAGCGGCGCGGCGAGGGGGAGCGCCGCCTGAGTGGCGGGCGGCAGCCCGGCGATCTCGCGCAGCAGCGGGGCCAGGAACAGGGCGAAACTCAGCTGGCTGCTCACGGGGTTGCCCGGAAAGCAGACCACCGGAACGTCGCGGTAGCGGGCGTGCGCCTGGGGTCCGCCCGGCTGCATGTCGACGGTGCCGACCGTCGCGCCGAGGGGCTCGAGCAGCTGCCGCACGGGCTCATGCGCGCCCATCGAGATGCCGCCGCTCGTGATGATGAGTTCGGCGCCGCTCGATATCGCCCGATCGAAGGTGGCGGCCAGGCGCGCGGGATCGTCGCCGCTGAGCTGAAGATCGACCACTTCGGCACCGACGGCGGAGGCCGCGGTGGCGAGGGCGATGCCGTTCGCGTCGGGCAGGCGGCCGTGGCCGAGCGGTGTTCCCGGCGGGACGAGTTCGTTGCCGGTGCTGACGACCGCGACCCGCACCCGCGAGCGCACGGTCACCTCCTGCAGGTTCGCCGCGGCCAGCGCCGCGAGGTGCCGAGATGCGAGCCGCAGCCCGGCGGGCAGCAGGACCGACCCGGCGGTGAGGTCCGACCCGGCTTCGCGCACGTAGTCCCCGACCTGCCGCGCGCGCAGGATCTCGACTCCGCCGTCGACGCGTCGGGTGTCCTCGATCGGCACGACCGTGTCGGCGCCAGGCGGAACCGGCGCGCCGGTCATGATCGCGATCGCCGACCCCGCCGCCAGGGGAGCGGGGTCGGTCGCACCCGCGGCGACCTCGCCGAGCACGGGCAGCACGGCGGGGATGACGGCCAGGTCGGCCGCGTGCACCGCGAACCCGTCCATCTGCGAGTTGCGGAAGGTCGGCAGATCGATCGCGCTGCGCACCTCGACCGCGGTCACCCGGTCTGCCGCGAGCGCGATGGGAACGAACTCGTCGGGTCGGTCGCGCAGCGGTGCGAGCAGTTCACGGATCGTGGCGGCGTAGTCCTCGACGGGAATCCGATGCATGGGTTCAGTATCCGTGGTGTTCAGGCGCCGCGGTGTTCAAGCGAGTGCAGCCCCGTCAGTAACGGGGCAGGCTCGGGTCGACGGTCCGCGACCACGCGTCGACGCCGCCGGCGAGGTGGCGGGCATCGCTGAACCCCGCGGACTGCAGAATCGACAGCGCGGTCCGCGATCGCACGCCGAGGTGGCAGTACACGACGGTCGAGGCCGTCGGATCGAGCTCGCCGATCCGCGCGGGAAGGTCGCCGAGCGGGATCAGCACAGCACCGGGCAGGGCGGTGATCGCGAACTCGTGCGGCTCGCGCACATCCAGCAGCACCGGAGGCGTCGCCTCGCTGAGCCGGGAGGCGAGATCTCGGGGCGTGATCGATCGATCGGATGCCGCGGCCGGCGTCGCGGCGGAGCGCCGTGGTGCGGCATCCCTCGCCGGATCACGTGCGTACCGCAGTTCGCGCGTCGACCCGCTCAGCGCGTCGAAGAGGACGACGCGACCGATGAGCGGATCGCCGATTCCGGTGAGGAGCTTCAGCGCCTCTGTCGCCATCAGCCCCCCGATCACGGTGCACACGGTCGGCAGGATGCCGGCCACTTCGCACGTGTCGGCTTCGGTGTCGGGGCCTTCGGGGAAGAGGTCGCGATAGTCGGTTCCGCCCCACGCGATGCCGACCTGACCCGACCAGCGCAGTGCGGAGCCCCACACGAGCGGGATGCCCGCCACGGCCGCCGCGTCGTTCGCGGCGAAGCGGGTCTCGTTCGTGTCCGACCCGTCGATCAGGATGTCGGCTCCCGCGAGGATGCCGGCGGCGGTCTGCGTCGTGAAGAGACCGCGATGGGCGATGACGGTCGTCTGCGGAGATTGCCCATGGACGGCGTCGGCGGCGGAGTCGACCTTCGCGCGCCCGACATCGCGTGCGCCGTGCAGGATCTGGCGGTGCAGGTTGGTCTCGTCCACCAGATCGTCGTCGACGATCGTGATGGTGCCGACGCCCGCGGCGGCGAGGATCGGGAGCACCGCGCTGCCGAGGCCACCCGCCCCGATCACGACGGCGTGCGCGGCCGACAGCCTCTGTTGTGCGACCTCACCGAAGCCGGGCAGGATCCGCTGTCGGGCGTAGCGGGCAGCGCGCGGATCGGGCGTGGAGACCATGCCGCGATTCTCCCATCGATCGCGGGTGGCGGGCCCGATGTCAACCCGCCAGGGCGACGGCGGGCGTCGGGTAGCGTCGGATTCATGAGTTCGTCCTCCGACCGCAGCCTCGTTGCACGCGGAATCGCGCGCTGGGCGCTCGCCGGTCTGCTCGCGGTGGCGGGAGCCTCGCACCTGACGTGGGGACGCCGCGGCTACCGCATCGTCGTTCCGGACTGGGCGACGCGTGTGACCACGCTCGACAAAGATGCGATCGTCGTGGCCTCGGGCGCGGTCGAACTGGTGCTCGCCGGTGCTCTCGTCGCACTGCCGAAAGAGCGCAAGAGCGTCGGGTGGCTCGTCGCCGCGTTCTTCGTCGCGGTCTTCCCCGGGAACGTCTACCAGTGGCAGACCGGCCGGTCGGCGCCGATGATGCGCACGGACCGTGCGCGGTTCATCCGCCTGCTGCTCCAGCCCGCGCTGGTCGCCTGGGCGCTGTGGAGCACCCGTGGCCGCTGACTCGCGCCTCAGTCATCGCGTCTTCGGCACACCCGGGTCGGAGCGGCTCGTCGTGCTCGTCGGCACGGGTATCGGGGTCGCGCTCGACCCGCTGCCGGCCGAGACCGCCGCCCGCGACATCTGCGTGTTGGCCGTGACGCTCGGCGACGCGACGATGGAGGATCCGGGCGGCTACGGCAGCGAGACACCGGCCGAGCAGACCGCCGGGTGGCTCGTCGCGCTCGTCCGCCAGACCCTCGACGCGATCCGCTCCGACGAGCGCTCGGAGCAGCCGCTGAGCGCGGGCATCATCGTCTACGGCCGAGCCGCGGATGTCGGTCTGCGGGCGGTCGTCGAACTCGGCGACACGGTCGACCGGCTCGCGCTCGTCGCCGTCGCGGCGCCCGACCAGCCGCTCGACAAGGACGACCTCGGGGCTCTGATCGCCGGTCTGACGGCCGAGACGCTCATTCTCAACGGTCAGCGTGACGAGAACGCGGCCGCCGCCGCGGCGGACTGGTACAGATCCCACCTCACGTCTGCTCGCGTGGAGATGGTCCCCGGCGACGCTGCGCTCTCGCTCTCGGCCGTGTGGGGTCGCGCGCTCTCGCACGTGGCGCCCCGAACCCAGCGCTGAGCCCGGGTCACGCGCGGCGTGATCGCATCGCTCGCGTCTGCGTGAGCGATGCGTCGTGGGCCAGCCTTTCGTACTCCGGCGTTCCCACCGCGACGAGTGCGACGCGACCCTCGCTGTCATGGTGCGTGCCCCACCCGTAGCGTTTGCCCAGGGGCGAGGAGCGCAGACACGGCTGACCCTTCGAGAAGAAGCGCCGGCGTTCGGCATCCCTCTCTTCGTCGGGGATGGCGCTGCGGATCGCGAAGGTCTCGAAGATCACCTCGTCGGAGGTCAGTGCGTACGGGGCCGCCGCGATGAGGTCGTGGTGCAGCGACGCGATCGTCGGCGCCGATTTGGCCATGGGGACCTCAGCGGTATCGACCGGGCAGTCTTCGGCGACAGCGATGAATGTGTCGAAGTAATCCGTGGTGTGCACGAGGTCAGGTTAGAGGCGACCCCCGACATGCGCGCAGCGGGCAGACTGGGCTGATGACCGCATCCGGCACGCCCCGATCCACACCGCTGCGCACGATCGCCCGCTGGATGCTGGGAGGGGCGATGGTGTTCGCCGGCCTTTCCCATCTGTTCTGGGCGCGCCGCGAGTTCCAGGCGCAGGTTCCCGACTGGACCGGCAAGGTGATGGACAAGGACGGCGTCGTGGTCGCGTCGGGCGTCGTCGAGATCATGCTCGGTGGAGCGCTCGTCGCGCTGCCGCGGGAGCGCAGCCGCGTCGGGGCGATCCTCGCGGCGTTCTACCTGGCGATCTTCCCGGGCAACATCGAGCAGTACACGAAGGGCAAGAAGGGCTTCGGCATGACCGATGACCGCACCCGGCTGATCCGTCTCTTCTTCCAGCCCGCCTTGATCGCGGTGGCGCTGTGGAGCACCCGCGAGCCGAAGGGCTGACGAAGGGTCGGCTGTCGGCGCCGGATGAGAGGATTCGGGGATGCTGCTGCACGAGCTCGTCGCCACGACCGACGCGGTGTCGAGCACTTCTTCTCGTCTGGCCAAGATCGAGGCGCTCGCGACGCTGCTGGGCCGGCTCGAGGGTGACGAGATCGCGCCGGCGATCGGCTTCCTGATCGCGAAGCCACGCCAGGGGCGGATCGGAGTCGGATGGCGCGGTCTCGCCTCGCTCGCCGGCACTCGTGCCGTCGACCCGACGCTGACGGTGCTCGAGGTGGATTCCGCGCTGGAACGACTGGCGGCGGCATCCGGAGCGGGGTCGGTGGGCACCAGACGCGCGGAACTGGACGATCTCGCCGGCGCCGCAACGGCGGAGGAGTGGGATTTCCTCACCCGCGTGATCCTCGGTGAGCTGCGCACCGGTGCTCTCGAGGGCGTGCTGCTCGACGCGGTGGCGCGCGCGTCGGGCCAGGCCGCGCCGATCATACGTCGCGCCGCGATGCTGTCGGGCGATCTCGGCGAGACGGCCCGGATCGCCTTGACCGGCGCGGAAGGAGAGCTCTCCGAGGTCGGGCTGCAGGTCGGCCGGCCGGTGCTGCCCATGCTGGCCTCGACGGCGGGGTCTGTCGCCGATGCGGTCGCGACCGTGGCGGGGGAGGCGTCGGTCGAATTCAAGCTCGACGGCGCCCGCATCCAAGTGCATCGGAACGGCGAGAGCGTGCGGGTCTTCACGCGCAACCTCGCCGACATCACCCATCGGGTGCCCGAGATCGTCGAGACGGTTCGCGCGCTGCCGGTCGACGACGTCATCCTGGACGGCGAGACCCTGTCGCTGGACGCCGACGGCGGGCCGCGGCCGTTCCAAGACACCATGGCGCGCTTCGGATCGGAGACGATCAGTGCGACGGCGCTGCGGCCGTGGTTCTTCGACGTGCTGCACATCGACGGCAGAGACCTGATCGACGAGCCGCTCCACGTGCGGCTGGCCGAGCTGCAGCGCATCGCGCCGGAGTGGCGCATCCCGGGCATCATCACGACCGATCCCGCCGCCGCCGAGCAGCTTTCGCGCGATGCCCTCGCCGCCGGTCACGAGGGCGTGGTCGTCAAGGCCGTCGACTCTGTCTACGCAGCCGGCCGTCGCGGCAAGAGCTGGATCAAGGTCAAGCCCGTGCTCACCTACGATCTCGTCGTGCTCGCCGTCGAGTGGGGCTCAGGCAGGCGCACCGGTCAGCTGTCCAACCTGCATCTGGGTGCCCTCGATCCGGCGGGCGAGTTCGGTGCGCCGGGCGGATACGTGATGGTCGGCAAGACCTTCAAGGGTCTGACCGATGAGCTGCTGCGCTGGCAGACCGAGCACTTCCCGACGATCGAGACGCACCGCAGCGACTATGCCGTGCATGTGCGCCCGGTCACGGTCGTCGAGATCGCGATCGACGGCGTGCAGCGCTCCACGCGGTACCCGGGCGGTGTCGCACTGCGCTTCGCGCGCGTCAAGGGCTACCGGCCCGACAAGCGACCCGACGAGGCCGACACGATCCAGAGCCTGCGCGAGCTGCTGCGGTGACCGGCGCGACCCCTCGTCCACGGATCGTGGTGCTGACGGGAGCGGGCATCTCGGCAGAGAGCGGCGTACCCACATTCCGTGACTCAGGCGGGCTGTGGGAGGGACACAGCGTCGAAGACGTCGCCACCCCCGAAGGGTTTCGAGCGCGATCCGGCCACCGTGCTGCGGTTCTACGATGCGCGGCGCCGTGCCGCGGCATCCGCTCTTCCGAATGCCGCACACCGTGCTCTCTCGCGACTCGAGGGTGCGCTCGGCGACAGCCTGCTCGTGGTGACGCAGAACGTCGACGACCTGCACGAACGAGCCGGCAGCCGCAACCTGGTTCACATGCACGGCGAACTGCGACGCGCGCTGTGCGCGGCGTGCGGGGCGCGGCCGCAGTGGGACGGCGACCTGGACGGCCGACCCCCGTGCCCGGAGTGCGGCGAGCGGATGCTGCGGCCCGACGTCGTCTGGTTCGGAGAGCTGCCCTACGAGCTCGACCGCATCGAGAACGCGGTCGTCGCATGCGACGTGTTCGCCTCGATCGGCACGTCGGGTGCGGTCTACCCGGCGGCCGGCTACGTCGCGCTGGCCGCGGCCTTCGGCGCGCGCACCATCGAGCTGAACCTCGAGCCGACCGATGCGGCCGTGCCGTTCGACGAGGCGCGCATCGGACGCGCGACCGAGATCGTTCCGGTATGGGTGGACGAGATCGTCAGCGGCGGGTCGAGACCGTCACGGTGAACTTGGCGTTGCGGGCGACCTGCCGGGTCGGTCCGACGAGGCGTTCCAGCGCGGGCCGGTACTGCAGCGATGAGTTCCAGACTGCCCACAGCTCACCGCCGGTGGCGAGGACCCGGCCCGCTTCGGCGAAGAGCGGATCGGCGACGCCGCTCATCGGCACTGCGGTGCCGGCGTGGAACGGCGGATTGAGCGCGATCAGTCGCGCGCTCGCCTCCGGTCTCGACTCGAGGCCGAGGTCGCGCACCACCTCGACCCGCTCTGCGACACCGTTGGCGGCGACCGTGGCACGGGCTGAGGCGACGGCTGCGGCGGAACGGTCGCTCGCGACGACCGAGAGCGAGGGATATCGCAGCGTCAGCCAGGTCGCGATCACGCCGGTGCCGCAGGCGAGGTCGATCACGTCGCCGCGTGCGCCGTCGAGTTCGTAGGCATCCGCCACCGCGAGCTGTTCGAGCAGGAAACGAGTGCCGATGTCGATGCCGGTCCCCGCGAACGCCCCGCCGTACGCGCAGACCGTGATCGGCGCGGAAAGCCCGGGCGCGTCGTGGCGGGCGCTGCGAGGCTGCGGCTCGTGGCCGTCGTACGGGCCGCGCGCGGCGAGCACACGCGACTTCTGCCGTGCGTGCGACACATCGACCATGGTGAACGATCGGCGCAGCACGTCGTTCATGGCGAGGGTCATGTGCTTGATCCGCCCGCCGGCGAACACCACCACATCGGGGTGGGCGTGGGCGGCGATGAGTGCCGCGATGTCATCGAGCGCATCCAATGCGCGGGGGAGTCGGAGCAGCACGACGCGGGCGTCGGCGACGAGAGCCGCCTCCAGCCCCATCGGCCGGAAGCTCGCGTCGAGACCGGCGGCCTCAGCGTTGGCCGCGAGGGCGCGCTCCGACGCGAGCGAATCCTGGTGCACGCGGATGCCGGATGCCCCGGCATCCGCCGCCCCGAGCGTGAGCGCGCCGTACTCGTCGCCGATGACCACGATCGCGCCGGCGGGCGCCGTCGAGCGTGCCGCGGCGGACTCGTCCAGGATCAGCCGGTCGGCAGCGTCGGAGGCGAGCAGGTCGGGACCTTCGACGTCGGGCCGGCGCCGGAGCGCGTCGGGGGAGTAGGGCGGCACCCGGACAGTCTCGCGCAGGGCGCGCGAGAAATGCGCATCGGGAGGCGCATTGAACTTGCGGCTCACACGGCTTTCGTGGAGCCGTGCTGCCCGCCTCGCCACGGCTCGATCAGCCATGTGAACCGGAAGTTCAATGCGCTCCACGGGACGCGAAGAACGCCGGGGCCGACCGGCCCCGGCGTTCTGTGCGTTGCCGTGCGCTAGACGCGTGCCCCGCCCGACCTGAGTCGCGAGAGCGCGTCGACGGTGGCGGCGAGGATGAGCACCGCGCCGGTGACCATCAGGTTGAAGCCCGCGGGCAGGTTGAGCAGGCCGAGGCCGTTCGTGATCACTGCGATCACGAGGGCGCCGATCGCCGCGTTCATGAGCCGTCCGCGGCCGCCGAAGAGGCTGACACCGCCGACGACAGCGGCGGCCACGCCGCTCAGCACGATGTCGCGACCGACCGTGGCATCGACCGAGCCGACGCGGGAGACGCTGAACAGCATGGCGGCGACCGCGAGGGAGGAGCAGATCACGAACGCCCACCACTTGATCCAGCGCACCTTCACGCCCGAACGGCGGGCTGCTTCGGCGTTGCCGCCGATCGCGTAGACGTAGCGCCCGAACTTCGTGCGGTCCAGCACGAACGTGCCGATCCACAGGATCAGCAGAACGATCGGCACGATGATCGGCACACCGGCCACCTCGTTGACCGACTGGCCGCGGTTCTGGTTGAGCACGAAGACGAACGCGCCTCCGAGCACCGCGATGACCGCGAGCTTGATCCAGACCAGCGAGATCGCGCGGTTGGGCACGCCCGCTTTCGTCCGGCGTGCGCGGTCGTAGAAGGACGTGCCGGCCGAGACGGCGAGGATGATCAGGAGCATCACCCATCCGCCCCATACCGGCAGGTTGCCGTTCTGCAGCGCGATCAGCTCAGGAACCTCGATGCGGAACAGACCGCCCGGGCCGATGACGACGAGCGCGAGCCCCTGGTAGCCCAGGAACAGACCCAGCGTGACGACGAACGACGGGATGCCGACCCTCGCCACGAAGAAACCTATGAGCGCACCGGTGAGGAACCCGAAGCCGAAGCCGAGGAGCAGGGCGAGTGGCCAGGGGATGCCGAACTGCGCGTTGAGCACGACGAACAGTGCCATGCCGACGCCGCCCGTGACACCGGCGGAGAGGTCGATCTCGCCGAGCAGCAGGACGAAAACCAACGCCATGCCGAGCACGACGAGCGGGGCTGCCTGGTTCAGCAGGTTCGCGAAGTTGCGCTCGGTGAGGAAGAACGGGCTGAGGACCGTGAACAGCAGGCTCAGCACGATCAGGCCGCCGACAGCGGGCAGGGCGCCCATGTCGCCGCCCCGGACTCGCTGCCACCATGCCCGGATCTGATCGCCGAGGCCGCCCTCGACGCCGCTTCCGATGAGGTCGCTCGCGACCGGGCTCGGCGCTGCTTCGGTCGTCGTGCCGCTCACTCTGCGCCTCCCGTGGCGATATTGGTGGTGCCGATGAGCTCGACGCCCATCGTCTTCGTGCCGGTGATGTAGCCGACCACGTCGTCGCGGGTGGTGTCGGCGACGTTGATCTGAGCGACCATCTGGCCGAGGTAGAGCACGGCGATGTCGTCGGCCACCTCGAAGACGTCTGCGAGGTTGTGGCTGATGATGACCACGGCGACGCCCTGCTCGGACAGTCTCTTGACCAGGTTGAGCACCTGTTCGGTCTGCGCGACGCCGAGGGCGGCGGTCGGCTCGTCGAGGATGACCACGCGTGCCTTCTTGAGCACGGCGCGGGCGATCGCGACGGTCTGGCGCTGGCCGCCGGAGAGCGAGGAGACCTTCTGGCGAACCGACTTGACGGTGCGCACGGACAGCCCGCGCAGCGTGTCGGAAGCGTCTTTCTCCATGCGGCCCTCGTCGAAGGTGCCGAAGGTCAGCTCCTCGCGACCGAGGAACATGTTCTGCACGATGTCGAGGTTGTCGCACAGCGCGAGGTCCTGGTAGACGACCTCGATGCCGAGATGGGCGGCATCCCTCGGCGCGTGCAGGTCGCGGTGCTGGCCGTCGATGAGGACTTCACCCTCGTCGTAGGGCTGGACGCCGGCGAGACCCTTGATCAGGGTCGACTTTCCGGCGCCGTTGTCGCCGACCAGAGCGGTGACCTTGCCGGGGTAGACCTTCAGGTCGACACCCTTCAGGACGCTCACCGGGCCGAACGACTTCTTCACGCCGACCAGTTGGATGATCGGCTCTTTCGCAGTGCTCGTGTCTGACATGCTCGCTTCCTTGCGATTCGGTGGGGGTGCACGTCGAGGACGCCGCGCCATTCTCAGACGCGGCGCCCTCGACGAGGTGACTGCTACGGAGCGACTACTCCGAACTCCTCGCACTTGGCCATGACGTCCGGCGTGCAGACGTCATCGTACGCGGCGTCGCCTGCGGCGACTACGACGTTGACCTCGTTCGGGCCGACGAGCTGCGGCGTGACCTGGATATACGGCGTGCCGTCATCCAGCTCGGCGTCGGTGGTGACGTCCTCGCCGCTCAGCAGAGCGACCGCGGTGTCGACAGCGGCCGTGGCCTCGTCCTTGACCGGCTTGTAGACGGTCGCCGTCTGCCAGCCGAGCAGGATGTTCTGCAGGCCCGCGACGTTCGCGTCCTGACCCGACACGGCAACACCCGTGAGGTTGTTGTCCTGCAGGACCTTGATGACACCGGCTGCGTTGGTGTCGTTGGCCACCCACACGCCGTCGACCTTGCCACCGAGCGAGGTCAGCGCCTGCTCGAAGTTGGTCTGCGACTTGGCCTGGTCCCAGGCTCCCGGGGGCTCTGCCGCCGGCTTGATGCCCGCGGCTTCCATGACCTCGACTGCGCCATCGTGGAACATCGCGGCGTTGCCGTCGGTCGGGTCGCCGCCCATGTAGACGACGACAGCCGTCGCGGGGTCCTTGCCGGCGGTCTCGAGGCCGTCCAGGACCGTCTGGCCCTCCATACGGCCGACCTCGACGTTGTCGAAGGACACGTAGTAGTCCGCACCCGAGAACGGGCGGTCGTACGCGATGACCGGGATGCCCTCGGCCTTGGCCTTGGTGGCGACCGCCTCAGCGGCGCCCTGGTAGTCCACGAGCAGCATGACGCCGCAGCCCTGGGTGAGCTGCTGGTCGGCGATCGTCGAGTACTTGTTGACGTCACCCTGAGCGTTCTGGATGTCGACCTCGAAGCCGGCGCCCTCCAGACCCTCCTGGAGGTACTTGCGGTCGAAGTTCTCCCAGCGCGGCGACGAAGCCGCGTCGGGGAGGATGACGCACGCGCGGCCCGCTGCGTCGCCTCCACCGTCGCCCTCGCTGCGGTGTGCCGCCGCCCGAGCCGGAACAACCGGCCAGAAGCAGCGCGGCAGCACCCGTGAGGGCGGCCACGGAGAGGATTGAAGACTTCTTCATCTTTCGCCTTTCGTCTTTGAATGTGCGCGCGCCTGGAGACCGGGCGCGTTGTCGCTTCAAGTGATCCTGACGGGCTCATCCCTTGGCGTCAAGACTTGAACGTAACGCTTTGGCAACGGCGGGTTCGTATTCGCGCCGTGAACGCAAACTGCGCTCAGGCTCTGCCCGCGGCGGCCCGTTTCCTGCGCGAGAGGGAGTCGACCGTGACCGCCAGAACGAGCACGACACCCGTGATCATGAAGATCACCGACGAGTCGAGGTTCAGGAGGGTCAGGCCCGACGAGATCGACTGGATCACGAAGATTCCGAGCAGCGCCGCGAATGCCGTGCCCCGGCCGCCGAACAGGCTGGCCCCTCCGATGACGGCGGCCGCGATGGCGTTCAGATTGACGTCGCCGGTGCCGGAGCTCTGATTCGCCGAGGCGAGCCGTGCCGCCGCCAGCACGCCGCCCACAGCGGCCAGCGTCGAGCACAGCATGAAAACCGAGATGTAGATGCGGTCCACGCGGATCCCGGCTCGTCGGGACGCGTCGACCGACCCGCCGACGGCATACACCGCACGGCCCCAGCGCGTGCGGGTCAGTGCGAAGTTCACGATGACGACGAGCACGAGGAAGAACAGGAACATCACGCCGACGCCGCGCGAGAGGTTGAGATACCAGGCGGCGACCAGCAGGAACGCGACCAGCGCTCCGCTTCGGATGCCGATCTCGAGGTAGCTCTGACTCACCAGGTTGGCGGCGGCGCGCTGACGCGCGCGTCGGAGGAGGATCCACGCGTACGCGGCCGCGGTCAGCGCGGCCACGACATACGACGCCCAGGCCGGCAGATACCACTGCTGGGCGAACTCGACGATCCACGAATCGAACGGGAGCCCGATCGATCCGGTGTCGCCCAGGATCCAGAGCTGAAGGCCCAGGAATCCCAGCAGTCCGGCCAGTGTGATCACGAAGCTGGGCAGACCGAAGCGCGTGTAGAGGAACCCGTACAGGAGCCCGACCAGCGCCCCGGCGGCGATCGCGGCGATCAGGGCGAGCACGAGGTTCCACTGCAGCTGCACGAAGCTCAC
This sequence comes from uncultured Actinomycetota bacterium, assembly GCA_963781135.1. GTDB lineage: Bacteria > Actinomycetota > Actinomycetes > Actinomycetales > Microbacteriaceae > Microbacterium. The sequence goes on from CAWADY010000010.1 coordinate 157,408, forward strand.
CGCGAGGATCGCGGCGGCCAGGCCCGACACCGAGCCGACGGAGAGGTCGATCTCGCCGACGAGCAGCACGAGCACGATGCCGAGCGCGATCGTGCCGATCGCGGCGCACTGCATCGTGAGGTTCACCAGGTTGGTGCTCGAGAGGAACACCGGGTTCAGCGCCTGGAACACGGCCCAGATCACTACCAGGCCGACGATGACCGGCAGCGAGCCCAGGTCGCCGCCGCGGATCCGCGCGAGCAGTGCGGCGAGGGCGGAGCGCATGCCGTCGGCGCTGAACAGGCGGTCTTCCGGCTCCTGCATCAGCGGAGGCGGGGCGAGGTCTTTGCCGGCGGTCATGTCGTCTCGCCGCCGCTCCGACCGTCGCGGCGGCGGTTGAGATCGCGCATCTTGATGATCTTCGCGTCGGACGGCTCGGGTGTCGCGCGATCCGACGCGCGCCGGGTGACGGCGTTGTCGACGGCGCCGGTGATCGCGGCGATCAGCGTCTCGCTGGTCACGTCCGCGATGTTGTAGACGCCGTTGTTGCGTCCGAGCCTGAGGACGACCACGCGGTCGGCGACGGCCATGACGTCGGCCATGCTGTGGCTCACCAGCACCACGCCATGACCGCGCTCGCGGAGCCGCTCGATGAGGTTGAGCACTTCGGCGGTCTGCGCGACGCCGAGCGCGGCGGTGGGCTCGTCGAGGATCACGATGCGGGGATCGCCGATGAGCGACCGCGCGATCGCCACGGTCTGCCGCTGCCCGCCCGAGAGCGAGGCGACCGGGATCCGCACGGACGGGATCTTCGCCGACAGTTCGCGCAGCAGCGTCCAGGTCTGCTGCTCCATGTCGACCTCGTCGAGCGTGCGGCCCGTGCGCAGCTCGCGTCCGAGCCACAGGTTTGCGACGACGTCGAGGTTGTCGCACAGCGCAAGATCCTGGAAGACCGTCGCGATGCCGAGCTCCTGAGCGTCGGCAGGGCTGTTGATCTCGACAGGCTCCCCGTCGTACTCGATCGCGCCGGAATCGGGGGAGTACACACCCGACAGCAGCTTCACCAGCGTCGACTTGCCCGCGCCGTTGTCGCCGATGAGGGCGACCACCTCGCCCTCGTTGACCCAGAAGTCGACGTCGGTGAGCGCCTTGACCGCGCCGAAGTGCTTGCCGATCGCGTGCACGGTGAGCACCCGGTCGCGAGAGCGCCCCGATCGCGGCTGTGTCATCGACATAGAGGTCATGCTCTCACCGTTGCTGCCTCACAGCGGTCATCGGATGCCGGCCGCGTCGCACGCGGCGGCGAGAGCGGGTGTGCAGATGTCGTCGACGGTCCAGAATCCGTCCGCCACGACGGTCTCCATGATGTTGTCGATCGTCACCGCGACAGGCTTGAGCAGGGTCGACGGAGTGCCCTGGACCTCCAGGGGCGCCTCGAACTCGTCGCCCTCGAGGAGGGCGACGGCGACCTCCGCGGCGCGTTCGGCCTGCGGCCGGATCGCTTTGTAGACGGTCATCTGCTGGTCGCCCGTGAGGATGCGCTGGATCGCCGCCAGCTCGGCATCCTGGCCGGTCACGACGGGGAACGGCGACACGTTGCCCGCCTTCAGCGCCGAGATCGCGCCTCCCGCCACGCCGTCGTTCGCGGCGTAGACGCCCGCGATCTGGTCGCCGTACTGCGCGATCTGGCCCGCGACCCACTCCTGTGCCTTCTCGGGGCTCCAGCCCGGCGTGTCGTATTCGGCGAGCACCCGCAGGTCGCTCGCCTCGATGACCCGTCGCGCTCCCTCTTTGAACTGCGCCGCGTTGCTGTCGGTCGGCGATCCGTTGACCAGGAGCACCCCCGACGAGCCGGCGCCCTCCGCCTCGAGGGCGCGAACGAACTCGGTCGCCTGCAGATCGCCGACCAGCTCGTTGTCGAAGGAGATGTAGTACGCCAGCTCTCCGCCGGCGATGAGCCGGTCGTACGAGATCACCGGCACGCCCTGGGCGTTGGCCGCCAGCACGATGCTCACCGCCGCCTGCGTGTCGAAGGCGTCGAGCACGAGCACGTCCGCCCCGGCGGCGAGTGCCGATTCTGCCTGCTGCTGCTGTTTGGTCGCGTCGCCGTCGGCGTTCGAGTACAGCACCTGATGGGGTCCGAGTTCGGCCACGCGCGCCTCGAAGAGCGGGCGATCGAAGGTCTCATAGCGCGCTGTCTTCGCGTCGGGCAGAAGCAGCGCGATCTTTCCCCCGTCGTCCGATACGCTGCCGCCGGCCCCGCCCGCGCAGCCCGCGAGGATGCCGCCGACGAGCGCCGCGCCGGCGATGAGCGCGGTCGCGCGCACAGGGGGCTTCGGCAGGACCCCACGTTCGGGCTTGGACATAGGGAGTCGAGCCTACGCCGAGTACGGAATCGCTTCGGCGTCAACCGTGACGTGGTCGAGGGCGATCGTGATCGCGCCCCGGGTCTCGGCCCACCCTCCGAAGGATGCGCCGACGATCTCGGGCAGTCCGGTCGCGGATGCGAGTGCCGTCCGCTCCAGTGAATGGCGCATCGGAGCCATCAGGATCTCGCCGGCCTCGCCGAGCTCGCCACCGACGATGATCAGCTCGGGGTCGAACAGGTTGCACAGGCTCGCCACGGCGATGCCGATGTGCCGGCCGGCGTCGGCGATCACGCGGCGGGAGCTTCCGTCGCCGGCATCCGAGGCCTGAATGAGATCGCGCAGCCGCTGCATGCCCTCGCTGGGCGGGAAGAGCGACAGCAGCGCGGGACCGCCGGCATAGGTCTCGAGGCAGCCGCGGTTGCTGCAGCGGCACATCGGACCGTTCTCGTCGATCGTGACGTGGCCGATCTGGCCGGCCTTGCCGTTGACGCCGCGGAAGAGATCGCCGCCGACGATGAGTCCGGCGCTGATGGTGTGACCCACGCGGATGAACACCGACGAGGAGGCATTGCGGCCGCTGCCCTCACGCGCCTCGGCGAGCCCGGCCAGGTTCGCTTCGCTGTCGACGAAGACCGGAACGCCGATGCGCGCAGTCAGGCTCTCGGCGACGTCGACGCCCTCCCATCCGCGCAGGAGCCCGGGGGTCGAGACCATGCCCGTGCGCGGATCGATGGGGGCGGGCAGGGCGAGTCCGACCGCGAGCAGATCGCTGACCGAGCCGCCGAGCGTCTCCATCATGTCGCCCAGCAGGATGCTGAGACGGTCCAGTTCGGCGTCGTGACGGTGATCGAGCGCGAGGGGGAGCGTGGTCTGCGTCACCACGGTGCGGGTCGCGTCGGCGATCGCGATGTGCAGCTGCCGCGAGCTGAAGTGCACACCCGCGACCAGGCCGAGCTGACGCGCCAGCGAGACGAGTGTCGCGCGCCGGCCGCTGCGCGAGGTGATGGAAGTGTGGAGCAATCCTGAGGCGGTGAGCTCCTTGACGATGTTCGACACCGTTGCGGGTGACAGGCCGGTGCTTCCGGCCAGCTCAACCTGCGTCAGTCGCCCATGCCGTTTGAGCGACTCGACGAGCCGGGCTCGGTTGGCTTCACGGAGTGAAGACTGCGAGCCGGGTGGGGCGATGCGTCCTACCACGATCGACACTGTACCTGACGCGGTTCCCGGACCACGAGGAGTCCCCGCTGACGCAGGATGCGCAGCGGGGACTCCAGGGCCGTGTAGACCGGCTATCCGCGAACCGGTGCGGCGTCGGCATCCTCGGCGAGGCGCTCGTCGTCGAGACGGTCGAGCTCGTGCAGCGACGAGCCCTTCGTCTCACGCAGCGAGATGACGGCGACCAGCGTGATCGCCGCGGCGATCGCGAGGTAGATCGCGACGGGCACCCACGAGTCGAACCGCTGCAGCAGGGCCGCCGCGATGATCGGCGCGAGCGAGCCCGCGACGATCGAGGTGACCTGGTAACCGAGCGAAACGCCCGAGTAGCGCATGCGCGTCGGGAACATCTCGCTCATGATGGCCGGCTGCGATGCGTACATGAAGGCGTGGATGACCAGGCCGATGCAGATGGCCAGCAGGATGATGGCCGGAGTCTTCGTATCGAACATCGGGAAGGCGAAGAAGCCCCACGTGCCCGCGAGCACCGCGCCGATGAAGTACACCGGCTTGCGGCCGATGCGATCGGCGAGCCCGCCGATGAGCGGGATCACGATCAAGTGGACGATGTGCGCGATCACCATGTAGCCGAGGATCTCCGCGGTGTCGACCTCGTTGACCACGAGGTAGGTGATCGAGAACGTCACGACGAGGTAGTACATGATGTTCTCGGCGAAGCGCAGGCCCATCGCGGTGAAGACGCCGCGGGGGTAGCGCCGCAGCACCTCGAGCACGCCGTAGCGCACGTGCTCTTCCTGCTCGACCTTCTTCTGCACCTCGAGGAAGATCGGCGCGTCGGTCACGCGGGTGCGGATGTAGTACCCGATCGCCACGATGACGACCGAGAGCCAGAAGCCGATGCGCCAGCCCCATGAGAGGAACTGCTCCTCGGTGAGCAGGCGGCTGAGCGTCAGCAGCACGACGGTCGCCAGGAGGTTTCCGATCGGCACGGCGGCCTGGGGGAACGATGCCCAGAAGCCACGCGACTTGTCGGGGGAGTGCTCGGCGACCAGCAGGACGGCGCCGCCCCACTCGCCGCCGACGGCGAAGCCCTGCGCGAAGCGAAGCGCCACCAGCAGTGCGGGGGCCAGGTAACCGACTTGCTCGTATGTGGGCAGGCATCCCATCAGGAACGTGGCGACGCCGACAAGGACGATCGCGACCTGCAGAAGCCTCTTGCGGCCGTACTTGTCACCGAAGTGGCCGAACACGATGCCGCCGAGCGGGCGGGCGACGAATCCCACGGCGTACGTGACGAACGCGGCGATGATGGGCGTGAGCGGGTCCTCCGACGGCGGGAACATGATCTTGTTGAAGACCAGGGTCGCCGCGGTGGCGTAGAGGAAGAACTCGTACCACTCGACGACGGTGCCCGCCATCGACGCGGTGACGACGCGACGAAGACTCGACTGCTGGGGCGGGGACTCGGAGCTGCGGGGGGACGGAGCTGTGGCCATGCGCTTGATACCTCCTTGTAGAGCGCGGAAACGGCAGGGGGATGCCGCTCCGTGACCATACCTGAGAAGTGATTCAGGTTGCAAGTGGGTTGCGCTGAAGGAGGTTGTGGCTTATGCGCGTGCCCGCGCCGCTACTCCCGCAGGCGCACGAGCCGCTCGTGTCCGGTCTCTTCGAGTTCCGCGATCGACTCGCGCGCCTTCACGAAGTCCGAGAAGGACCGATAGCCGAGCGCCTTCTCGCTGAAGGACGGATCCATGCGGCGCATGTGCGTCTTGACCGCCGAGCTGTGCAGCCACTCCGCGTCGTCGTCTTTGTCATGACCGAGTCGCAGGGCGCGCTCGAGCAGCCGGGTCGCGGTCTCCTGCGGATCCTCCGGCGGCTCCTCGACGACCGGAACGGCCTCGGGCGCCGCGGCGATCGCGGCGACCGTCGTCGAGGACGCGCGACGATTCGTGCGCTTGGGCGGCGCGGCCGGGCCGAGAGCTTCGATGAGGGAGGCCTCGACCTCCGAGGGAGCGGGGGCGACGGCGGATGATTCGCCGGGTTCGGGAGCCGCACCATCAACCTCCGGGGCCTCGGTCTCCGCGGCCTCGGGAGCAGCGGCATCCTTCGCCGGGGTCTTCCTGCCTCGTCCGCCGCGCGTGCGCGTGCTCGAGGCGGCCGGCGCATCGTCGGCGCTGTCGGGTGCATCCGTCACGGCCGGGTCGCCGGCCGCGGCCGCGCTGCTCTTGCTGCGTGAGCCGCGCGCCGGCGCGCGGGAGCCGGCATCCTTCGTCGCGACCCGCGCGGGCCGCGGAACGCCGGGCAGTGAGTCGTAGGCCTCGAACTCGTCGCACGCGGCGGCGAGGGACTTCGCGGTGGAGCCGGCGACGCCGACCCCGACCACGTAGCGGCCGAGTCGACGGCAGCGCTGAGCGAGCGGGACGTAGTCCGAGTCGCCGGCCACGATCACCACGTGGGTGAGATCGGGCAGGCGGAACATGTCCTCGACGGTGTCGACAGCCAGGCGGATGTCGGCGCCGTTCTTCGCGTAGGCAGCGGCCGGAAACAGCTGCACCAGGTCGACGGCGCGCGCGACGAGCTGGTTGCGGTACACCGCATTGACCGGCGAGGACCAGTCGGCGTAGGCCCGCGTGAGGACGAGCGTGCCGAAGGATGCTGCGTAGTCGATGATCGCGCCCACATCGATCGTCGCCGCCGTGAGGCGTTCCGCGATCTCAGGGTCTTCGGGCGACTCGATGATGCGCTGCCGGTCACGGCCGTACGAGTTGCGCCCGTGCACGCGGTCGTACCAGGAGATGACGATGTTGTCGAAGTCGAGGTAGACGGCGACGCGGGAGTTCTGCGAGTCGGGCATTCCTCAAGTGTGACAGGCGCGCCCGTCGCTCAGCCCTCGCTGGGGTACCGGAGTCCGATCTGCCGCCGCACCTCATCGAGCGTTCCCATGATGGCGACCGTCTCATCGATCGGCTGGATCTCGCTGTCGTTCGCGCCGGATGCGACGTATCGTTCGGCGGCGAGCGCCTGGAACTGCATGCCGCGGCCGTCGATGTGCGACTCGTAGGACTCGAGCACCGTCCCGTCGGGCGAGACCAGCCGGAAGCGTGGTCGGGGTGTACCAGACCGGGTCGATGTCGATCCGGGCCTCGGTTCCGATGATGTGGGCGGTGTTGGGGCCGGCGGCGTGGGATGCCGACAGCGACGTCGACAGCGCGCCGTTCGGGTGCGTGAAGATCGTCGCGACCTCGTCGTCGACCCCCGTCGCACCGATCGTGGCGGTCGCGGTGACCGTGCTCGGGGCGCCGAGGATGTCCCAGGCGAACGAGATCGGATAGATCCCGAGGTCGAGCAGTGCTCCGCCGCCGAGATCCAAGTTGTTGAGGCGGTGAGCGGGATCGGTCGAGATCTTCTGCGTGTGGTCGGCGAGCACCGCGCGGATGTCGCCGAGCGCACCCGCGGCGACGAGTTCGCGCACCCGGATCATGTGCGGCAGGTAGCGGGTCCACATCGCCTCCATCGCGAGCAGACCCGACCGGGCGGCGACATCGCGCACGGCGGCGGCTTCGGCGGCGGTGAGCGTGAACGGCTTTTCGACGAGCACGTGCTTGCCGTGCTCGAGCGCGAGGATCGCGTTCTCGGCGTGCATCGGATGCGGCGTCGACACGTAGATGATGTCGACCTCGGGGTCGGACACGAGGGCTTCGTAGGAGCCGTGTACGCGGGGGATGCCGAACTCCGCCGCGAACCGCTCACCCGACCCGGCCGAACGCGAGCCGACCGCGGTCAGATCGAGTCCCGCCGTCCGCAGGTCGCTCGCGAAAGCGTGGGCGATTCCGCCCGTGGCAAGGATTCCCCAGCGCAGTCCAGTCATCCCTCGAGCGTATCGACCCCGAACGCCCTTGGGCGACCGGTGATCGGTCTACCTCGTGCGGGCCCACAGCAGTCGGTAGACTGCCCGATGTGACCGGTAACATCGACGCAATTGACGCCGTCCGCGCTGACGTGGCAGCCCTGCATTCCGAACTCGTCCGCTACGGACTCATCGTCTGGACCGGCGGGAACGTCTCGGGTCGGGTGCCCGGCGAGGACCTCTTCGTGATCAAGCCGTCCGGGGTGTCGTACGACGACCTCACTCCCGAGAACATGATCCTCTGCGACCTCGACGGCAACGTGGTCCCCGGGACTCCGGGCAGCGAGCGCGCCCCGTCGAGCGACACCGCCGCGCACGCGTACGTCTATCGGCACATGCCGCACGTCGGCGGCGTCGTGCACACCCACTCCACGTATGCCGTGGCCTGGGCCGCGCGCGGCGAGGAGATCCCGTGCGTCATCACGGCGATGGCCGACGAGTTCGGCGGTCCGATCCCGATCGGGCCGTTCGCGATCATCGGCGACGACTCGATCGGCCGTGGGATCGTCCAGACCCTGAGCGGCCACCGCTCGCGCGCGGTCCTCATGCAGAACCACGGGCCGTTCACGATCGGCGCCTCCGCGAAGGATGCCGTCAAGGCGGCCGTCATGGTCGAGGATGTCGCCCGCACGGTGCACATCGCCGCGCAGGCCGGACCGCTGATCCCGATCCCGCAGGAGGCGATCGACAGCCTGTTCGACCGCTATCAGAACGTCTACGGCCAGGCGGCCGACGACAGACTCTGATCGGCGTCGGTCGTCGAGGCGACCAGCGGCGCGAGCGCGCGCTCGAGATCGGCGATGAGGTCCGCGGGGTCTTCCAGCCCGATCGACAGACGGATCGTGGTCGGCGTGATGCCCGCTTCGGCCAGCTGGTCCGGCGTCAGGTGGCTGTGCGTCATCGATGCCGGATGCGCGATGAGGCTGCGTGCGTCGCCGATGTTGGCCACCAGCCGGATGACCTGCAGACGCGCGATGAGCTCTTCGATGCGGGCGAAATCGGCGTCGGCATCGCCGGTGGAATGCACGTCGAACGAGAAGACGGAAGCCGCCCCGCGCGGCAGGTAGTCGCGGGCCAGTGCGTGCCAGGGGCTCGACTCCAGGCCGGGATGGTTGACGCGCGAGACAGCGGGGTGCTCGTGCAGGAACTGCGCCACCAGCTGTCCGCTGGTGCTGTGACGCGCCATTCGCAGGTCGAGGGTCTCGAGACCCTGAAGCAGCTGGAACGCGTTGAACGCCGACAGCGAGGGGCCGAGGTCGTGGACGTATTTGGTCTTCACCAGTGCGATGAAGGGCGAGCCCGTCGCACCGAAGCGCTCGACCAGGCTGCCACCGGGGACGCGCCGATAGGTTTCGGTGAGCTGCGGCCACCGCGCCGGCTCCGCGGCGAAGTCGAACGTGCCGAGGTCGACGATCACGCCGCCGAGCGATGTGCCGTGCCCGCCCAGGTACTTGGTCGCCGAGTGCACGACGATGTCGGCCCCGAAGTCCTTCACGCGCTGCAGATACGGCGTGGCCACCGTGTGGTCGATCACCAGGGGCACGCGAGCCGCACGGGCGACCGCGGCGACCGAACGGATGTCGAGCACCTGCGCGTTCGGATTGGTGATCGACTCGGCGAACAGCGCGCGAGTGGTCGGCCGGACCGCCGTGGCCCAGGCATCCGCGTCATCCTGGTCGACGAACGTGACCTCGATGCCCCAGTCGGCGAACGTGTCCTGCAGCAGATCGACGGTTCCGCCATACAGCTGCTTGGCCGCGACGATGTGCTCGCCCTGCTTCGCGAGCGCCAGCAGCGCGAGCGCGACCGCGGCCTGGCCGGAAGCGACCGCCGCAGCGGCGATCCCGTTCTCGAGCTCGGCGACGCGCTGCTCGAACACGAGCACGGTCGGGTTGGCCGCCCGACTGTAGATGTTTCCCTCGCGTCGGAGCGCGAACAGGTCGCGGGCTTCGCTCAGCGAGGTGAACTCGAACGCGTTCGACTGATGGATCGGCGGGACGGCGGTGTTTTCGGCGGCGCCGGGGACGTAGCCCGCCTGCACCTGCGCCGTCGCGAAGGATCGGGATGCCTCGGACATACCACCATTGTCGAGCAGGCGGGCCGTTCGCGCCCGATCGTGTGTCGTACTGTTGCGCCGCGCTAGGGGATCAGGGTGATCTTGCCGTCCGTGCCGGACTCCACGGCGCGGTGCGCATCGGCGGCATCGGCCAGGGGGAACGACGGGCCGAGCTCCACCGAGAAGCGCCCGGCGGCCATCAGGGCGAGCGTGACCGGGAGGGCTTCCCGGCGCCATCCGAGTGCGCGCTCGCTCAGGGCCGTCGGCGCGCCGCCCTGGAACGCGCGGATGCCGAAGGACGCGGCATCCCGCCCCCGCACGATCGTGGCGATGCGCTCGCGGTCGGCGACGAGTTCGAGCGACGCATTGATGGCCTCGTCGGTTCCCGCGGCGTCGAGGGCGACCGTGACGCCCTGCGGCGCCGCGGCCCGGACGCGATCGACCAGACCCGGGCCGTAGGCGACCGGGGTCGCGCCGAGTTCGCGGATGCGCTCGAACCGGCGCTCGGATGCCGTGGCGATCACCACCGCACCCCACAGCACGGCGAACTGGATCGCCGCCTGGCCGACGGCGCCCGAGCCCGCGTGCACGAGAAGCGTGTCGGACGGGCCGACGGCGAGCGAGCGCAGCGACTGGTAGGCGGTGCCGACCGGGATGCCGAGCGCGGCGCCTTCGGCGGCGCTGACCTGCGGCGGTCGCGGCTGCGCGTTCTCGGCGCGGACCACGATCTCGGACGCGTACGTGCCCGACGTGCTGAAGACGACCACGGCGTCGCCGATGCGGAAGCCGTCGACTTCGTCGCCGACGGCCGTCACGATGCCGGCGGCGTCGCCGCCGACCCGGCGCGGCTCGGTGATCGGCCCGGACGCGCGCTGGCCGCTGCGCAGCTTGCCGTCGATGGGGTTCACACCGGCCGCTTCGACGCGGACCGCGATCTCGCCCGGCCCGGGCGTCGGGGTCGGGATGTCGATGAGGGTCAGGACCTCGGGTCCGCCGAACTCGGTGTACGTGATCGCTTCAGCCATGACGGGGCCAACCTCTCGATTTGTGGGGACTATTCCCTGCTCAGTCGCGCAGGGACTTCTGGATGCGCTGCAGCGAGACCGCCTCGGCCGTGCCGAGGTGCTGCGCGAACAGGCTGATGCGGTATTCCTCGAGCAGCCATCGGGTGCGCACGAGTGCGACCGGCGCGTCGTCGACGGGCGGGATCACTCCGCCCGCCTCGGCGAAGGCCGCCGCCGCGCGTTCGAATTCGGTCATGCGCTGTCGGTCGCGCCCGGGGTTGTCGACCAGTCCGTCGACCCGTTCTTTCGCGCCCCGCAGGTACCGGGGCACGTGTGCGAGACGGGCGACCCCGATCCGGGAGACGAAGCCGGGGAAGACCAGTCCGGCGATCTGGCCCTTCACGTCGTTCAGCGCGCCGAGCAGGGTCAGCGAGTTCTGCGAGCGCAGTGCGCGGTCGGCCTCACGGGCCCCCGTGAGGATGCGGGCGGCGAGCGACACGGTCTGGAAGGTCTCGTCGACGACGGCGGCCGACAGAGCATCGCGCACACGTTCGAACTCGGCGCGCGTGCGCACGACCGCTCCTGGCGCGGTGCGCGAGAGCACGGCATCCGCCACCGCCAGGCGCGCGTCTTCGACGAGCGCCTTGGCCGACGGGTACGGCGATGCCGCGAGCGCCAGCTTCTCGGCAGACGTGAGGTGCTCGAGCACGTACGAGGCCGGCGACGCGACCGCCAGCAGCAGGAGCCGGCGCACGCCCGCGCGGGTGGCGCGCTCGGCAGCCTCGGGCGTCGCCTCCACGCGCAGCGCCACCGTGGCGCCCTCGTCCACGAGCGCCGGATATCCGCGGACCACCCCGCCGGCGACCTTGCTGTCGACGACCTCCGGAAGGTCGCCGAAGTCCCAGTCGGTCAGGCCCGCGCGTGGTGTGATGCCGACTCCGGGCGGCGGAGCGGGGGAGCGCGCGCCGGAGGAATCGGGCTTCTGCGTGAGACCCCGCTCGCCCGGTGTTCGGCTCAGCGACTTCTCGACGGAGGTGCGGGCGCGATCCGAGAACCGCCGCTGCAGCTCGGCGAGGTCGCGACCCGACCCGACGGGGCGTCCGCGTTCGTCCACCACGCGGAATGAGACCTGCAGGTGGCCCGGCACCCGATCGAGTTCGAAGTCCGCCGAGGTGACGGGCTGATTCGCGACGCGCTGGATGCGGGTGGCGAGCGCGTCGCGAAGCGTGGTCGGCGGCATCCCCTCGTGTGCCTCCGGCCCCATGCCCTGGAGGTCCTCTGCGAACCGGGCTGCCCAGTCGGCCGCGGGAACGACGTGTCGGCGGATCGCCTTGGGAAGGGCGCGCAGCAGCGCCGTGATCATCTCGTCCCGCATGCCGGGCACCTGCCAGTCGAACCCGCCGGGCCGCACCTGGGCGAGCAGGGCGAGCGGGACGATCGCGGTCACGCCGTCGTCCTCGGCGCCCGGCTCGAATCGGTACGTGAGGGTGAGCACCTGGTCGGCCTGGCGCCATCGGGCCGGAAACGCGCGTTCGTCGGTTCGGGCGGCGTCATCGAGCAGGTCGGCCTCGGTCATGTCGAGCAGGCGGGGTGTGCGGTTCGCCGCATCACGCCACCACGCCTCGAACGAGCGCACGTCGTACACGTCACGGGGGATGCGGGCGTCATAGAACGCGTACACGGCCTCATCACCCACGAGGATGTCGCGGCGCCGCTCGCGCTCCTCGATCTTCTCGAGGCGGCGGCGCAGCTCGAGGTTGCGCCGCTCGAACGCCGTCAGGCGCTTGTCGAGCCCCGAGGGGTCCCACTCGCCCTCGACGAGGGCGTGTCGCACGAACAGCTCGCGGGCGAGCGGGCGGTCGAAGCGAGCCAGCTGCGCCCGACGGCGCGGGATGATCTCGACCCCGAAGAGGGTCACCTTCTCGTAGACGGATGCCGCTCCGGCCGCTTTCGACCAGTGCGGCTCGCTGAGCTGGCGCTTGGCGAGATCGCCCGCCAGCGCCTCGGCCCATGCGGGATCGACGGCCGCGACCGTCCGGGCGAACAGGCGCGACGTCTCGACCAGCTCGGCGGCCATCACCGCGGACGGGCGCTTCTTGCGCAGACCCGATCCGGGGAAGATCGCGAACTTCGCGCCGCGCGCGCCGATGTACTCGCCCGCAGGCTCGCGCTTCGACGAGCCGCGCCCGCCCTGGACGGTCGCCTTGGGGGAGGTGCGCTCGTCGAGGATGCCGATGTGCGACAGGAGCCCCGAGAGGATCGCCTTGTGCAGTTCGTCCGGGTCGGCGGTCGTGTCGTCGGCACGTGTGTCGGTGCGCGGCGCTCCGACGAGGGTCCGCAGCTGGCGGTGCACGTCGACCCATTCCCGGACGCGCACGTAGTTCAGGTGCTCCGACCGGCACAGTCGCCGGAAGGCGCTCGACCCGAGTGCTGCCTGCTGCTCCTGCAGGTGGTTCCAGAGGTTGAGCAGGGTCACGAAGTCGCTGGTCGGGTCGACGAATCGTGCGTGGAGCCGGTCTGCTTCCTCACGGCGCTCCTCCGGACGCTCGCGAACGTCCTGGATCGACATGCCCGCGACGATCGCGAGAAGGTCGCGCTGCACCCCGAGTCGCTTCGACTCGATCAGCATGCGAGCGAAGCGCGGGTCGATCGGCAGGCGCGAGATCTCACGGCCGAGGTCGGTCAGACGCGCCGTGCCGCCGCCCTCGCTGCGCGTCGGGGTGCGCACCGCGCCGAGTTCGAGCAGCAGATCGAACGCTGCTTTGACACCGCGCGAGTCGGGCGGGGTGAGGAACGGGAACGACGTGATGTCGCCGAAACCGAGCGCGAGCATCTGCAGGATCACCGAGGCGAGGCTCGTGCGCAGGATCTCGGGTTCGGTGAACTCGGGGCGCTTGTCGAAGTCCTCCTCGGAGTAGAGGCGGATCGCGATTCCCGGGGCGGTGCGCCCCGCCCGGCCCGATCGCTGCTGCGCCGACGCCTGCGAGATCGCCTCGATCGGCAGCTGCTGGATCTTCGTGCGCGCGCTGTAGCGCGAAATGCGCGCGGTGCCTGTGTCGATCACGTAGCGGATGCCGGGAACGGTGAGGCTGGTCTCGGCGACGTTCGTCGCGAGGATCACGCGGCGGCGCACACCCGCGACGCTCGACCGCTCGAACACCCGGTGCTGCTCGGCGGCACTCAGGCGCCCGTAGAGGGGCAGCACCTCCGTCGGCGCGGCATCCTTCGCGTACATGCCGCGGACGGCATCCGTCGCATCGCGGATCTCCGCTTCGCCCGGCAGGAAGACCAGCACATCGCCGGGGGCCTCGCGGTCGAGTTCTCGCAGGGCGGCGGTGATGCCGTCGACCTCGTCGGGCGCCTCGTCTCGCTTCGGGCGCTGGACGACCGGGGATGCCGAGGAGCCCTCCGCGGCGTCAGAAGCTTCTTCGGGGCCGCGGTAGCGGATCTCGACGGGGTAGGTACGCCCGGAGACCTCGATGATGGGCGCGGGATTGCCGGCGGCATCCGAGAAGTGCTTCGCGAAGCTCTGCGGGTCGATCGTCGCGCTCGTGACGATCACGCGCAGGTCGGGGCGCTTGGGCAGCACCTGCGTGAGATAGCCGATCAGGAAGTCGACGTTGAGCGAGCGCTCGTGCGCCTCGTCGACGATGATCGTGTCGTAGCGGCGCAGCAGCCGGTCGCGGTGGATCTCGTTGAGCAGGATGCCGTCGGTCATGAGCGCGACGCGGGTGTCTTCCTGCACCTTGTCGGTGAAGCGCACCTTGTAGCCGACCGTCGTGCCCAGCGGCACCTCGAGCTCTTCGGCGATGCGCTCGGCGATCGTGCGCGCCGCGATCCGGCGTGGCTGGGTGTGCGCGATGCGGGTGCGACCGAGCTCGAGGCAGATCTTCGGCAGCTGCGTGGTCTTTCCCGAACCGGTCGCTCCCGCGACGATGACGACCTGGTGGTCGCGGATCGCGCGCGCGATCTCGTCCCGCGCGGCGCTGACGGGCAGCTCCGGCGGGTACGAGATGACGGGTTCGGGCGCGGGCATAGCCTTCGATCGTACCGAGCCGCGGGAGAGGATGTTCGCCCGAGCGCCCGACGCGGGACAGTGCCGCTGGGCCGAGCGGGTCGGGAGAACGGGCCCTCGCTGGTCGGATCCGCGCACTTCTCGCCCTGCCGGGAGCGCATTGAACTTCCGGTTCACATAGCGTGGTCGGGGTGTGCGAGGTTCACGCGGTGACGTGATGCCGCCTGCCGAGACGACGGTCCTGAGCTGACGGCCACCACACGTCGAACATGTAGTCACCGGGAGGAAGCTCGCCGAAGTCCACTGCGAGGGCTTCCGATTCCAGTTCGCTGAGCGTGCTGCAACGGTGCCGTCCGACCGTCAGGGTCCAGCCGTACTCCTCGTCGGGGATGAGCAGGAAGTTCAACGGCGTACCGTCGTCACCGTTGCTGCAGACCGTGCCTGGCCGGCAGCCCGAGACGGTGCATCGTCACCGAGAACTCCTCGGTCGCCAAGACCTCCCACGCGACGACGATCGCTGTCAGCGGCTCCGCTTACAGTCACCGCATGCGATACGAAGAGGCCATTCATCCCCTCCACTCCCATGCACCCGTTCGAGGCGATGGCCGAGCCCGCACGGCGACGGATCATCGACATCCTGGCCAGCGGCGAGCACACGGCCGGAGAGCTCGCGGCGGTCGTCGGGCAGGAGTTCCGCATCAGCCGCACCGCCGTCTCCAAGCACCTGCGCATTCTGAGGGACGCAGGCTTCGTCGAGGTTCGCGGCGACTTCCAGTGGCGTTGGTATTACTTGACGTCGACGGGCATCGATCGTCTCGAAGGTGTCATCGCCGATATCCGTCGGAAGTGGGAGAGCAGGATCGGATGGGATGCCGAGCTCGGCTGCGAGGCTGATCCGCTGGCGAACTCTGCGCATCCGGTTCGACGGAAGGGACCGGGGAGGGAACCGCGACGCGGCCTGCGCGGACACCAGTCCACGCCGCCGACCGCGAGCGAACCCGACCAGGGCTGGATGACGAGCTTCTAGGCTGGAACCATGACGATTCCCACGGTTCAGCTCAACGACGGCTACGACATCCCCCAGCTCGGCTACGGCGTGTTCAAGGTTCCGCCGGCCGACACGGAGCGCGCGGTCAGCGAAGCACTCGAGGTCGGCTACCGCCATATCGACACCGCGGCGATCTACGGCAACGAAGAAGGCGTCGGCGCGGCCATCGCCCGCAGCGGCATTCCGCGTCGCGAGCTGTTCATCACCACGAAGCTGTGGAACGACCGCCACGACGGCGATGAGCCGCATGCGGCGATCCGCGAGAGCCTCGACAAGCTCGGTCTCGACCAGGTGGACCTGTACCTCGTGCACTGGCCGACCCCCGCGAAGGACAACTATCTGCACGCGTGGGAGAAGCTCATCGAGCTGCGTGCGGAGGGTCTCACGCGCAGCATCGGCGTCTCGAACTTCCTGGTGGCACACCTCGAGCGAATCGTCGCCTCGACCGGCGTCGTTCCCGCGGTCGACCAGATCGAGCTGCACCCCGCCCACCAGCAGCGCGACATCACCGACTGGGCGGCCGCCCAGGGCGTCCGGATCGAGGCGTGGGGGCCGCTGGGTCAGGGCAAGTACGACCTGTTCGGCATCCCCGCGGTGAAGGATGCGGCGTCCGCCCATGAGAAGTCCCCCGCCCAGGTCGTGCTGCGCTGGCACCTCCAGAAGGGCTTCATCGTGTTCCCCAAGTCGGTGCGTCGCGAGCGCCTCGAGGAGAACCTCGACGTCTTCGACTTCGCCCTGTCGGATGCCGAGATGAGTGCGATCGATGCGCTCGATCCGGGCGACGGCAGCGGCCGGGTCAGCGCGCACCCCGACGAGGTGCACTGACCCGGACCGGGCATGTGACGCCCCGTGTCGGCCGCCGGGACTCTCGGTGAGACCCGCGCATAGCCTCGGATCATGACCGAACCGCTGCGCATCGTGGGTGTCTCGGGGTCGCTGCGCGAACCGAGCAAGACGACTGCGCTCGTGCGCGAGCTCATCGACGAGGTCGCCGCGCGCGAGCCCGCCGAGACGCGACTCATCGAGGTCGCGACCCTCGGACCGCTGTTCGCAGGCGCGCTGCGGCGCGAGGACCTGCAGCCCGAAGTCGAGGACGCGCTCCGCGCGATCGAGACGGCCGACCTGCTCATCGTCGCCAGCCCCGTCTACCGGGCCTCGTTCACCGGGCTCTTCAAGCACCTCTTCGACTTCGTCGGCCAGTACGCGCTCGTGGGCACACCGGTACTGCTCGCCGCGACCGGGGGCGGCGAGCGTCACGCGCTCATCCTCGAGCATCAGATGCGGCCCCTGTTCGGGTTCTTCCAGGCGCTGACGCTGCCGGTCGGCGTCTATGCGTCCGACACCGATTTCGATGGATACGAGCTCACCTCCGAGGCGGTGAAGCGTCGCATCGACCAGGCCGTCACACGGTCGCTGCCGCTCGTGTCGCAGGCCGCCGGCCAGCGCGTCTCGGAGTACGTCGCAACCTGGTAGCCCGGGCATCTCGGCCTGGTGAGGCGGGAACCCTCGACGTAACGTGGAGCCGTGAATCCGCGACTCGAAGCATCCGCGAGTCCGTACTTGCGCGCCCACGCGGGCAATCCTGTCGCCTGGTACCCGTGGGGTGACGACGCCTTCGCCGAAGCACGTCGGCGCGACGTGCCGGTGCTCGTCTCGATCGGCTACTCGACGTGCCACTGGTGCCACGTGATGGCGCGGGAGTCGTTCGCCGAACCTGAGACCGCTGCCCTGATGAACCGCGACTTCGTCGCGATCAAGGTCGACCGCGAGGAGCATCCTGAGGTGGATGCCGCCTACATGGCCGCCGCGGCCGCTTTCAGCCGGCACCTGGGCTGGCCCCTGACGGTCTTCACCACGCCCGAAGGCCGGCCGTTCTACGCCGGGACGTACTTTCCGCCCGAGCCCCGATCCGGCCTGCCGTCGTTCACGCAGGTGCTCGGCGCCGTCACCGAGGCGTGGACGGACCGCCGCGAGCAGGTCGACGGCACGGCGGGTGCGGTCGCTTCGGCGCTCGCCGAGACGCAGGCGGCGGCATCCGTCGAGAAAGCCCTGCCGTCGGTCGAGGACATCGCCCGTGCCGCCGCCGCGATCGAAGCTCGCGAAGACCGGGAGTTCGGCGGCTTCGGCGGCGGCGACCCGGCCGCGCCGAAGTTCCCGATCGCGACCGCACTGCGCTTTCTGCAGACCGGCGCGGTCCGCACCGCGAACCCCGCGGCCTCGGCGGTCGCCGATCGCGCGCTCGCCGCGATGACCGGCTCGGCGCTCCGCGACCCGGTCGAAGGCGGCTTCTTCCGCTACGCCACGCGCCGCGATTGGACCGTGCCGCACTACGAGCGGATGCTGACCGACAACGCGCAGCTGCTCGAGGTCGCGATCGATGCCGGCGACGAGGCGACCGCACGCGGCATCGCCCGCTTCCTCATCGACGTGCTGCAGCAGCCGTCCGGCGGGTTCGGCGCCGCACAGGACTCGGAGTCCTGGATCGACGGCGCACGAAGTGAGGGCGGGTATTACGCGAGGGATGCCGCGAGCCGGGCCGACCTTGACCCTCCAGCCGTCGACGGCAAGGTCGTCACCGGGTGGAACGGCCTCGCGATCGGCGCGCTCGCGCGCGCCGGCGCACGTCTCGACGAGCCTGCGTGGATCGAGGCGGCGCGGTGGGCGGCGGAAGCGGTGCTCGGCGCGAACGTCCGACCGGACGGCAGGCTCGTGCGCGCATCGCTCGACGAGATCGCCTCGACCGCGTCGGCGAGTCTCGCCGACTACGGTCAGCTCTCCTCCGGTCTCGTGGCGCTCGCCGTCGCGACGGGCGAGGTCGCCTACGCGGAACGAGCGCGCGATCTCGTGCTCGCCTGCATCGATGCCGAGGGTGCGCCACGGGTTCCGGGCGGTGGTGATCCGGTGCTCGCCGCGCAGGGCATCGCGGCGCCGGATGCCGCGTCCGACGGCGACGAGCCGTCGGGACCCTCCGCGCTCGCCGACGCCGCGGTGTCGCTGTGGCGGCTCGGCGGACGGGGCGAACTGCGCGCCGTCGCGGAGCGGATCGTCGCCGCGCACGTGGCCGGCGCGCTCGAGCAGCCTCTCGCGTACGGTGCGATGCTGCGCGTCGCGGCGGAACTCGCTCAGCCGCCCCACCAGCTCGTGGTGGTCGCCGAGGAGCGGTCGGGCCCGTTGGTGGCGGCCGCGCGCCGCCTGCCGTGCGACGTGTTCGTTGTCGTCACTCCCGCGCAGGCCGAGGAGTGGTCGCGCGCGGGCTTCGAGCTGTTCGTGGACAAGAGTGCGCAGGGCGGCCGCGCGACGGCCTACGACTGCCGGGACTTCGCCTGCCGCCTGCCGGTCACCGACCCTGCCGAGCTGACCGTCTGACGGTCAGATCCAGCCCCCCATCCAGCTGTGCGCCTGCCAGAAGTAGTACGGCACCGGCGTCCCGGTGAGGATCGGGTACCAGAACGCCGAGAGGGCGACAGCGACGACGAGGAACACCAGCACGATCCGCTGCCCGCTCGTACGGCGGTATCGGTCGGTGTGTGAGGCCCCCGCGATGTCGCGGAGCGCGAAGGTGAGCGCGAGCAGCATGAACGGGAGGATCGCGATCGTGTAGAACTGGAACATCGTGCGCTCGGGGTAGAGCAGCCACGGCAGGTAGGTGCGCGGCGACACCCGTGAGGATGAGCGCGTAGCGCCAGTCACGGGTGCGGACGAACCGGTACACCAGGTAGAGCACCGCGGCGACGGCGGCGTACCAGATCAGCGGGTTGGGCATGCTGTAGATGTTCTCGACGCAGCCGTTGGCGGCCTCGCACCCCGCCTGACCCTGTGGCGTCGACTGGTAGTACATCGAGGTGGGCCGCACCAGCAGCGGCCATTGCCAGGCGGGGCTGGCGTAGCCGTGCTCGGAGCTGAGTCCGACATGGAAGTCGTAGATGGCGCGGTGGTACAGCCAGAGGCTCTGCAGTGCGGGCGGCACCCACGACCAGAAGCCGGTCACGGGCGCGTCGATGGCGGACTGCCGTCCGTAGCCGCCGTCGCTGGTGAGCCAGCTGATCCAGGACCCCAGGTAGACGACGAGAGCGATGGGCACGAAGAGCACGAACGTGGCGGCGCCCTGGCGGAAGGCGGCATCCGCGGGCCAGATCCGCACGCCGGCGCGCCGCCGGGCCAGGGCATCGGTGACCACGAGATAGATCCCGAGAGCGGCGATGACGTACAGGCCCGACCACTTGACCGCGGTCGCGGCGCCTGCGGCCGCGCCGGCCGCCATGACCCACGGGCGGTTCCACAGCACCGGACCCCACGAGGGCACCTGGCCCTCGCCCCAGCGCGCGGAGACGAGAGCGGCCAATCGGTCCAGGTGCGTGCGGCGATCGAGCAGGACGAACCAGAACGCGAGCAGGATGAAGAAGGTCAGGAAGTTGTCGAGAAGGGCGACTCGACTCAGGACGATGGCGAGTCCGTCGATCGCCATCAGCAGCGACGCGACCGTCGCGAACGCGACCGACCCGGTCATCGCCTTGGCCACGAAATACAGCACGAGCACCGTCGCGGTGCCGACGAGGGCGGTCGCGATGCGCCAGCCGAACGACGAGTCCGCTCCGAACAGTGCCATGCCCGCGCCGATCAGGAACTTTCCGAGCGGTGGATGCACGACGAAGCTGCCGGTCGAGGTGAACACGTCGGTGTCTCCCGCGAGGAAGCTCTCGTTCGCCCCCTCGGGCCAGGTCGCGGCGTACCCGAGAAGCCACTGCGTCCACGCATCCTTGACGTAATACGTCTCGTCGAAGATGAACGCGTGCGGGTGCCCCAGATTCCAGACGCGAAGGATGCCGGCCAGCAGCGTGACCAGGGTGGGAGAGAGCCAGGCCCACCGGCGGGCGAGCCGTGGATCGGCGCTCACACGCACGGCCCACCGGTCGTAGAAGGACGGCCGTGTCTCGGGGAGGAGAGGAGCCGTCGCCGTCACAGGCTCCAGCCTAAGGTGGGAGCGTGATCATCCTGGCCGCGACCCCGATCGGCAACCTCGGTGACGCGTCGCGGCGGCTGATCGAGGCACTCGAGGCGGCTACGGTCATCGCGGCCGAAGACACCCGCACGACGCAGCGCCTTCTCGCCGGGCTCGGGGTCGCCAACCGGCCGCGACTGATCGCCCTGCACGATCACAACGAGAAGGAGCGCGCCGGCGAGCTGGTCATCCTCGCGCGCGACCAGGATGTGCTCGTGCTGAGCGATGCGGGCATGCCGACCGTGAGCGATCCGGGGTACGGTCTGGTCGCGGCGGCCGCGGCTGCCGGCGTGACCGTCACGGTGATCCCCGGTCCCAGCGCGGTGCTCGCCGCGCTCGCGGTCTCGGGACTGCCCACCGACCGGTTCACGTTCGAGGGCTTCCTGCCGCGCAAGCCCGGGGAGAGACGCGGAGTGCTGCGGAGCCTCGCCGCCGAGCGGAGGACCATGGTCTTCTTCGAATCACCTGCCCGAGTGGCGGCATCCCTCGCCGACATGGCCGCCGCTTTCGGCGCCGGGCGTCGCGTCGCCGTGTGCCGCGAACTCACCAAGCTGTACGAGGAGGTCGTGCGCGGCACGGCCGCCGAACTGGCCGAATGGGCCGCCGCCGGTGTGCGCGGTGAGCTGGTGGTCGTCGTCGAGGGCGCACCGGCCGCGCAGATCACCTTCCCCGACGCCGTCACGCAGGTGCTCGAACTCGTCCGCTCGGGCACGCGACTGAAGGATGCCGCCGGCGAGGTCTCGGCGCACACCGGGCATTCCTCGCGGGAGCTGTACCAGGCGGCGCTCGCCGTCAAGGGCTGACCGCGACACACGTGAGAGGTGCGGCATCCGCCCGCCTTAGAATCGAAGGTATGCCTACCGGCGAATCCTTCTACATCACGACGCCGATCTACTATCCGAGTGACGTGCCGCACATCGGCCACGGCTACACGACGGTGGCGGTCGACGCCCTTGCACGCTGGCATCGCCAGGCGGGCGATGACACCTGGATGCTGACGGGCACCGACGAGCACGGCCAGAAGATGCTGCGCGCCGCGGCGGCCAACGGCGCGACTCCGCACGAGTGGGTCGACCGGCTGGTCAGCGAGGCGTGGTTCCCGCTGCTGAAGACCCTCGATGTCGCGAACGACGACTTCATCCGCACGACGCAGCAGCGCCACGAGGAGCGCGTGCAGAAGTTCGTGCAGGCGATCTACGACCGCGGCTACATCTATGCCGGCGAATTCGAGGCGCTGTACTGCGTGGGGTGCGAGGAGTTCAAGACCGATTCCGAGATCGTCGACGGCACGGGTCCGTTCGAGGGTCTGAAGGTGTGCGCGATCCACTCCAAGCCGCTCGAGCTGCTGCAGGAGAAGAACTACTTCTTCAAGCTCAGCGAGTTCCAGGACAAGCTGCTCGAGCTCTACAAGACCGAATTCGTGCGGCCCGAGTCGGCCCGCAACGAGGTCGTCTCGTTCGTCAAGCAGGGTCTGAAGGACCTGTCGATCTCGCGGTCGACGTTCGACTGGGGCATCCCGGTGCCGTGGGACCAGTCGCACATCATCTACGTCTGGGTCGACGCGCTGCTGAACTACGCGACTGCGGTCGGCTACGGCGCGGAGCCGGAGGAGTTCGCCCGCCGCTGGCCCGCGTATCACGTCGTCGGCAAGGACATCCTGCGCTTCCACGCCGTGATCTGGCCCGCGATGCTGATGGCCGCAGGCGTCGAGGTGCCGCGCGGCGTGTTCGCGCACGGCTGGCTGCTCGTGGGCGGCGAGAAGATGTCGAAGTCGAAGCTCACCGGCATCGCCCCGACTGAGATCACCGACGTGTTCGGCTCGGACGCGTACCGCTTCTACTTCCTCTCGGCGATCGCGTTCGGGCAGGACGGCTCGTTCTCGTGGGAGGACCTGTCGGCGCGCTACCAGGCCGAGCTCGCGAACGGCTTCGGCAACCTCGCCTCCCGGACGACGGCCATGATCGACCGCTACTTCGAGGGCATCGTCCCGCCTGCGGGCGAGTACACCGCGCAGGATCTCGCGATCCACAAGACGGTGGCCGATGCCGTGATCGCGGCCGACGAGGCGATCGAGCGGTTCCGCATCGACGAGGCGATCACATCGATCTGGACGATCGTCGACGCGCTCAACCTCTACATCACCGAGAACGAGCCGTGGGCCCTCGCGAAGGACGACGCCCAGCGAGGCCGCCTCGGCACGGTGCTGTACACGGCCGCGGAGGGTCTGCGGGCACTCGCGGTGCTGCTCTCGCCGGTGACCCCGATCGCGACCGAGAAGCTGTGGATCGCTCTCGGCGCGGGCGACACACTCGGACCGCTCGTCGAGCAGCCGATCCGCGAGGCCGGGCGCTGGGGCATCCTGCCCGCGGGGGCGTCGGTGAGCGCACTCGCGCCGCTGTTCCCGCGCGTCGAGCAGAGCGTATGACCGACCCGAGCCAGTACGTCCGCGAGCGCCACAACGACGGCAAACGCGACGTGCGCTGGCCGGACGCGCCCGAGCCGCTGACTGTGCCGGTCTACGACAATCACGCGCACCTCGAGATCGCCGACGGCGATGAGCCGCTGAGCCTCGAGGAGCAGCTCGATCGGGCGTCCGAGGTCGGCGTGATCGGCGTCGTGCAGGCCGGGGGAGACGTCGACTCGAGCCGCTGGTCGGCCTGGGCGGCGGCATCCCACCCGCGTATTCTGGCCGCGGTCGCCATCCACCCGAACGAGGCCCCCGCGTATGAGCAGGCGGGTGAGCTGGATGCCGCGATCGAGGTGATCGACGAGCTCGCGGCGCAGCCACGCGTGCGCGCGATCGGCGAGACGGGGCTGGACTTCTTCCGCACCGAAGAGGTCGGATTCCCCGCCCAGTTCCGCGCGTTCGAGGCGCACATCGCGCTCGCGAAGAAGCACGGGATCGCGATGCAGATCCACGACCGCGATGCGCATGACGCCGTGCTCGAGACGCTGCAGCGCGTCGGCGCGCCCGACCGCACCGTGTTCCACTGCTTCTCGGGCGACGACGCGATGGCGCGGATCGCCGCCGATGAGGGCTACTACCTGTCGTTCGCGGGCAACCTGACATTCAAGAACGCGCAGAACCTCCGCGACGCCCTCGCTGTGACGCCGCGCGAGCGGATTCTGGTCGAGACCGATGCGCCGTTCCTCACGCCGATCCCGCATCGGGGCCGGCCCAACGCGCCCTATCTCGTGCCGCTGACCGTGCGCTTCATGGCGGCCGAGCTCGACATGGATCTCGACGAGCTGTGTGCCCAGCTCGCCGCGAACACGCTCGCGGTCTACGGCGACTTCGAGGACTGACTCGGAGCGGCGCTACGCCACCGGCGTCGCTTCCTCGCTCATCGACTCCAGGGTGCGGCCCTTGGTCTCTTTGACGAATTTGAGGACGAAGAAGATCGCCACGAACGCGAAGAACGTGTACACGCCGTAGGCGAGGCCGAGTCCCACCGCGGCCAGCGCGGGGAACGTGGTCGAGATGACGAAGTTCGCCGCCCACTGGGCTGATGCGGCGACCGACAGGGCGACCGCGCGGATCTTGTTGCTGAACATCTCGCCGAGCAGCACCCACACCACCGGGCCCCAGGTCGCCCCGAAGAACACGACGTACAGATTCGCCGCGACGAGCGCGATCGTGCCGGCCGAGCCTTCGAGCACCGGCTCGCCGTCCACGACGGTCGCGGTCGCGAACATGAGCGTGAGCACGGCCAGACAGAGGAACTGGCCGATCGCGCCCACCAGGAGCAGCGGCCGGCGTCCGACTTTGTCGATCAGCATGATCGCGACGATGGTGGTGAGGATGTTGGTCACCGAGGTGATCACGGTGATGGTGAGCGAGTCCTGCTCGGTGAAGCCGACCGCCTGCCACAGCGTCGTGGAGTAGTAGAAGATCACGTTGATGCCGGTGAACTGCTGCAGCACCGAAAGACCGATGCCGATCCACACGATCGGCAGCAGACCGAACTTGCCCCGGCGCAGGATCGCGAAACGCGGGCGATCGGACTTTCCCTCGACCGTCTTGAGGATGTCGGTCGAGACCTTCTCGACGTTACCGCCGACGTACCGGCTGAGCACCTCCTTGGCCTTGGACATCTCGCCGCGCGCGATGAGGTACCGCGGCGACTCGGGGATGGTCAGCGCCATGGCCCCGTAGACCAGGGCGGGTACGACCGCGACAAGGAACATCCATCGCCAGGCCTCCAGGCCCAGCAGCCACGGCGCCGTAGCCGTGCCGGCTGCCGCGACGATCGCCGCGTCGCTGAGGAGCGCGACGAAGATGCCTGTGACGATCGCGAGCTGCTGCAGTGAGCCGAGTCGGCCGCGGTACGCCGGCGGCGAGACCTCCGCGATGTACGCGGGAGCGATCACGGATGCCGCGCCCACGCCGAGGCCGCCGATGACGCGCCAGAACGACAGATCCCAGACGCTGAACGCCAACGCGCAGCCGATCGCACTCACGATGAACAGCGCCGCCGCGATGAGCATGACCCGGATGCGGCCGTACCGGTCGGCGATGCGCCCCGCGTACCACGCGCCGACCGCGCAGCCGATGAGCGCCGAGGCCACTGCGAAACCGAGGAGGAACGGGCCGGTGCTGAACTGCTCGCCGATCGCGCTCACCGCTCCGTTGATCACGGCGGTGTCGAAGCCGAAGAGGAACCCGCCGAGCGCCGCCGTCGCGGCGACCAGGACGACGCGGGTGATCGGAACGGAGACTTCTGCGCTGGATGGCTGGTCCGAACTCATGGACGATCCTCCTCGTTCGAGCCTTCAACGAGCAGCGTTGCCCGCCTGGGCTTACCCTGTCGTGCGCGGCGCGACCCTGTCAAGGAAGGCGACCACACCCGCACGGCTACAGTGAACTCATGCCCGTGACCCTCCTCGGCGCGTCCGAGATCCGCGCGCTGGCCGCCGAATTGGACCTCACGCCCACCAAGAAGCTGGGGCAGAATTTCGTCGTCGACGCGAATTCGGTGCGCAGGATCGTGCAGGTCGCGCGCGTGCAGCCCGGTGAGCGCGTCGTCGAGATCGGCCCCGGATTGGGGTCGCTGACCCTCGCCGTCCTCGAGACCGGCGCGTCGGTGACGGCCGTGGAGATCGACCATCGTCTGGCTGCCCGCCTTGCCGAGACCGCGGCCGCGCACGGCGTCGCAGCCGGTGCGCTCGAGGTCGTCGATGCCGATGCGCTGCGTGTGACGGAGCTGCCCGGCGAACCCACGGTGCTCGTTGCGAACCTTCCCTACAACGTCTCGGTCCCGGTGCTGCTGCACTTCCTCGAGACCTTCCCGTACCTGCAGCGCGGCGTCGTCATGGTGCAGGCCGAGGTCGGCGAACGACTCGCAGCCCCGCCGGGCTCGAAGATCTACGGCGCGCCGAGTGTGAAGGCGGCCTGGTACGGACCGTGGCGCCTCGCGGGCACCGTCTCGAGGCAGGTGTTCTGGCCGGTGCCCAACGTCGACAGCGTGCTGGTCGCGTTCACCCGCGACGCCCAGCTGCGCGGGACGGAGGCCGAGCGGCTCCGCACCTTCCAGATCGTGGATGCCGCATTCCAGCAGCGTCGCAAGATGCTGCGGCAGGCCGTTTCGGGGGTGCTCGGCGGCACCGCGGCGGCGGCATCCGAGATTCTCGAGCGCGCCGGGGTCGCTCCGACCGCACGTGGCGAAGAGCTCGGCGTCGATGACTTCCTCCGGATCGCCCGGGCGTCATAGGGCGACTTCAGCGATTGTTCGCGCGCCGGTGCCACGGTGTTCACGAAACATGCCTGTAACATTTCCCTAGACCCGTCACGGTGGCGGCGATGGCGACCGAGTCGATGATTGCGCGGCGCCGACGGGGAGGGTCCCATGCGTACGGCCGAGTATCCGGCGCCCGAACGGGTGCTGCTGCACTTGAGTGACACGCATCTGCGCGCGGCGGGATCACGCCTGTTCGACCTCGTCGATGCACGCCACCACCTCTCCCGCGCTCTCGCAGTGATCGAGTCCTCCGGCATCAGTCCCGACGGCGTCGTGTTCACCGGTGACCTCGTCGATCTCGGCGAGGGGGACGCGTACACCGAGCTGCGTGCTCTGGTCGAGCCGTTCGCGACGCGGCTGGGAACGCGGGTCTTCTGGGTGATGGGAAACCACGACGACCGTGGCCAGTTCCGCGCTCGGCTGTTCGACGAGACACCGGGCTCCACGCCGGCTCCCGTCGATCGCGTCGACGAGCTGGACGGCCTGCGGCTCGTGACGCTCGACACGAGCGTGCCGGGGCACCACCACGGCGAACTCCGCGACTCCCAGCTCTCCTGGCTCGCGGGCGTTCTCGCGACGCCCGCGCCGCTCGGCACGATCCTCGCGATGCACCACCCGCCCGTTCCGAGCGTGCTGCCCCTGGCCGGGAGCGTCGAACTGCGCGACCAGTCCCGCCTCGCGCAGGTGCTGCGCGGCACCGACGTCCGCGCGATCATCGCGGGGCACCTGCACTACTCCACGTTCGCCACGTTCGCCGGCATCCCCGTCTCGGTCGCGTCATCGACCTGCTACGCGCAGGATCTGACCGTGCCGGTCGGCGGAACCCGCCCCCAGGACGGCGCGCAGGCGTTCAACATGGTGCACGTCTACGACGACACCGTGGTCCACTCGGTGGTGCCGGTCGAGGCGCCCAAGACCCTCGAGTACATCGATGCGGCCGAAGCGCAGCGGCGCCTTGCCGACGCCGGTGTGCAGCAGCTCAGCGCGACGCGACGGATCGCTCCGCCGACGGAGCCGATTCCCGTTCTGCGCTGACCTCTTCGCGCTCCCACGGGGCGCGCACCGGGAACATGCGCTCCAGGATGTCGGTGACCGTGCGCACGCGCAGCTCTTCGGGCATCTCGCCCGCGCCGCCGTCGTTGAGGCAGAACATGTCGACGTCGCGGCGACGTGCAAGCCGCTCCATGCCGGCCAGGGATGCCGCGAGAGTGGTCTGCACGTAGCGGACCCGTGGCCGGGCGGTCGCGATGGCGCGGCCGGTGAACTGCGCGTAGTAGTGGTAGAGGCTGTTGGTCACGGAGATGTCGGTGGCCGAGCGGAACCGAGATGCCGCAGTGCGGGCGAAGTCCTCGGGGAAAGCCCGCTCCAGCTCGTCCATGACGCTGCGCCTCAGGGGCGTCGCGCAGTGCTCGAGATCGCGCGTGATCGTGCGGCCGAAGCGCTCCCGCAGCAGGCCGCGATTCACGCGCAGGGCGTTGTCATGCCCGCTGCGGTGCACCGCATTGCCGCCCGCGCCGATCCGGATGCCGCACTCCACGAAGCGCGACAGCCCGGCGGGGGAGAAGAACAGCTCCGGCTCGACCGGACGACCGAAGAACATGTCGTCGTTCGAGTAGAGGAAATGCTCGGCCAGCCCGTCGATGCGGTGCAGCTGCGCCTCGACCGCGTGCGAGTTGTGGATCGGCAGCACGGAGGTGTCGCCGAAGAACTCCTCGCTGCGCACGATCGTCACCTTCGGATGATCGAGAAGCCACGCGGGCGCGGGCGAGTCGGTGGCGATGAAGATGCGGCGCACCCACGGCGCGTACATGTGCACGCTGCGGAGGGCGTAGCGCAACTCGTCGACGTGCCGGTAGCGCGCGGGGCCGTCATCGCCCTCGCCGACGACGTACTCGGCCATCTGCGCGGCCCGCTGGCGCTGGAAGTCGGTCGAGGAGCCATCGACCCACGAGAAGACCATGTCGACGTCTTCGGTGAACTCGGCCGGGTGCACGTCGAACATGCCGTCGATCGTCCGCCAGCGACGGCCGTACCGGTCGACGTCGGTGAAGTCGATGTCGGATGCCGGCGTGAGGCGGCGCGTGACGGCGTTGTCGTGCGGGGCCTCGACGAGCTCGTCTCCGAAACGCCAGAACTCCACGCGGGTGCCGATCTCGTGGTTGTAGCGCAGCTCGCCGCTCTCCGAGATCCGCGGACGATACACGCGGATGGCGGCGGGGGAAGAAGCCGGGTCGTCGAGCTCGGCCGCCAGGATCGCTCCGTGCGCCTTGCGCTTGACGTACAGCGGCTCGGGCAGCTCGCGCAGCGCGGCGACCGCCGCCGCGGCATCCGCGACATCCACGACGAGGGCGGGAATGCGCACGTCGTGACGCACCAGGAGCACGCTCACTCCGGCCGCTTCGAGGGCGGTCGCCGTGAGCAGCAGGTCTTCGGTGCGCGCGTCGTCTGGCGTCGTGCGGTCGTGCCGGAGCCGCAGAACACCCTGGTCGAGGACGATGTCGTCCCGCTCGAGAAGTGCGGCCCAGCTGCGGGGGTGGACGGGCAGTGCGGAAAGCGTCGCCATAGAACCTCCTCGGGACAGATGGCAAGACTATGCGCCGCTCGTTTCCGCCAGATTTCGCGCGCGAGCCGTCGACGTCAGCACTCGGACATGCAGCGGTCCTCGGCGCTGGAACCGTGCCGCCCTCCGACGGCCCGCACTAGGCTCGGGGCGTGACCGATGCACCCCGATTCCGCCCCGATGTCAACGAGCTCCACCGGCCGTACGCGGCCGACGCCGACCGCTACGCCTCGACCCGGTACCGCCAGGTCGGCGCGTCCGGACTGTACCTGCCGCCGATCTCGCTCGGCCTCTGGTGGAACTTCGGCGACAACATCCCGTTCGACAACCAGCGCGCGGTGCTGCGACACGCTTTCGACATCGGGATCACGCACTTCGACCTCGCGAACAACTACGGCCCGCCCTACGGCACGGCCGAGACGAACTTCGGGCGCATGATGCGAGAGGACTTCGCGCCGTATCGCGACGAGCTCATCCTCTCGTCGAAGGCGGGCTACGACATGTGGCCCGGCCCGTACGGCGACCTCGGATCGCGCAAGTACATCCTGGCGAGCGCCGAGCAGTCGCTCAAGCGCATGAGCGTCGATTACGTCGACATCTTCTACTCGCATCGCGTCGACCCGGTGACGCCGATCGAGGAGACCATCGGAGCCCTCGACACCCTCGTCCGCGAGGGCAAGGCGCTGTATGTCGGCATCTCGTCGTACAGCGCCGAGCGCACGGCGACCGCCGCAGCCGTGGCACGCAGCCTCGGCACGCCGCTGGTGATCCACCAGCCGGCGTACTCGATCCTCAACCGCTGGGTCGAGGACGGTCTGACCGGTGTGCTCAAGCAGGAGGGCATGGGTGCGATCGCCTTCACCCCGCTCGCGCAGGGGCTGCTGACCGACAAGTACCTGGGCGACGGTCCCGCCGACCGCGCCCAGAATCGCTCTTCCCTGCCCGACCGACAGCTCTCCCAGGGTGGACTTTCGGCCCTGCGCAGCCTGGATCTCATTGCGAAGCAGCGCGGGCAGACACTCGCGCAGATGGCGATCCAGTGGGTGCTGCGCGACTCGGTCGTCACCTCGGCTCTCATCGGCGCCTCGCGTCCTGAGCAGCTCGACGAGAACGTCGCGGCGCTGTCCGGACCGGCGTTCGACACGGAGGAGCTCGAGCAGATCGACGCGCTGTCGGGCCGCCTGGACGTCGATCTCTGGGCGGAGTCGGCGCAGCTGTGACGCACGCCTTCGTCGAGGGCCGCGTCCACGTCCGGGCGCCGGGCAAGCTGAACCTCTTCTTCGAGGTGGGCGACGCTCAGGACGACGGCTATCACGAGGTCGCGTCGGCGTATCAGGCCGTCTCGCTGTACGAAGATCTGTGGGCCGAGCCGGCCGACGAGTTCACGGTGTCGGTCTCGGGCAGCGTCGACGTGTCGGGCGTACCGGCCGACGACCGCAACCTCGCACTGCGCGCCGCACGGCTGGTCGCGCAGAAGATCGGCCACACCGGCGGCGTGCATCTGGACATCGTCAAGCACGTCCCGGTCGCGGGCGGCATGGGAGGCGGGTCGGCAGATGCCGCGGCCGCGCTGGTCGCGTGCGACGCGCTCTGGGGCTCCGACCTCGGCACGACGCAGCTGCACCAGCTCGCCGCACGCCTGGGCGCCGACGTCCCGTTCGCGCTGATGGGGGGCACGGCGATCGGCACCGGCCGGGGAGACGAACTGAGCCCGGCGCTGGCCAAGGGCCGCTTCGACTGGGTCGTCGTGCCGTCCGACGCGGGCCTGTCGACCCCGGAGGTCTACGCCCACCTCGACGCGCTTCGCACCCGGCCCGACATCATCTCCGCCACGCGGGCGCCCGCCGTCGACCCCGGCGTGCTGCAGGCTCTGCGAGCCGGTGACGCGATCGTGCTGGCCGAGCACGTCCGCAACGATCTTCAGGCCGCCGCGCTCTCGCTGCGACCCGAGTTGAGAGACGCGCTCGAGCTCGGTGAGCAGGCCGGCGCGATCGCGGGCATGGTGTCCGGGTCGGGGCCCACTCTCGCGTTCCTGGCGGGCGACCCGGAGTCCGCTCTGGAGCTGCAGGTCGTGCTCTCGGCAGCCGGCTACGAAGCGCTGCACGTGCACGGACCGGTGCGCGGCGCGCGCGTGCTGTAGGGGTCGCGGCGAGGCAACTTAGCCTTCATTTCACTCCATTGCAACGATTCGGGCATTCGAGTCCCGCGTCTGTGGGGTTCGCTACGCTCGAAACCCAATGATCGAGTTCAAGAGCGTCACCAAGGAGTTCCCCGACGGCACGCGTGCGGTCGAGGACTTCAGCCTCGTCATCCCGTCGCGCAAGACGACGGTCTTCGTCGGCTCGTCCGGGTGCGGCAAGACCACACTCCTGCGCATGATCAATCGCATGGTCGAGCCGACCGGCGGTGACATCGAGATCGACGAAGACAGCATTCTGAAGAAGGATGCCGTCAAGCTGCGTCGCAGCATCGGCTACGTGATGCAGAACTCCGGACTCATGCCGCACTTCACCGTGATCGACAACGTCGCCACGGTGCCTGTGCTGAGCGGTGTGCCCAAGAAGAAGGCCCGCGAGCAGGCACTCGCTCTGCTCGACACCGTCGGACTCGACCGATCGCTCGCCAAGCGCTACCCGAGCCAGCTCTCGGGCGGGCAGCAGCAGCGGGTCGGGGTGGCGCGCGGACTCGCCGCCGACCCCAACATCCTCCTCATGGACGAACCGTTCGGCGCGGTCGACCCGATCGTGCGCGCCGACCTGCAGCAGGAGCTCATCCGCCTGCAGCGAGAGTTGGGCAAGACGGTGGTGTTCGTCACGCACGACATCGACGAGGCGTTCCTCCTCGGTGACCAGGTCGTGATCCTGCAGAAGGGCGCGCAGATCGCCCAGGTCGGCTCGCCGAGCGAGATCATCGAGAACCCCGCCGACGACTTCGTGGCGAGCTTCATCGGCTCAGATCGTGGC
Organism: uncultured Actinomycetota bacterium; assembly: GCA_963781135.1. GTDB lineage: Bacteria > Actinomycetota > Actinomycetes > Actinomycetales > Microbacteriaceae > Microbacterium. The sequence continues at coordinate 189,222 of CAWADY010000010.1, forward strand.
AAGCGCGCGCTCTCGCTCAAGCAGACCGACCGCGGCACCGTGGTCGTCGACAGCGACGGACGCACCCAGGGGGCGATCGTGGAGCGCTCGGCCCCGGAGCCGGCGCGGGGAATGCAGCAGTGAACTGGGTCGTCAACAATCTCGACCTGATCTGGGAACTGACGCTGGTTCACCTGCGCCAGTCGATCATCGCGATCATCCTGGGCTTCGTCCTCTCGCTGCCGCTCGGATGGCTGGCCTGGAGGTACCGGGCCGCGCGCGGCAGCATCCTGACGGTCACCGGGCTGCTGTACACGATCCCGTCGCTCGCGCTGCTGCCGATCCTCCCTGTTCTGCTCGGGACGCCGATCTTCAGCGAGATCAACCTGATCCTCGCGCTGACGATCTACGCGATCGCGCTCATGGTGCGCTCCGTGTCGGACGGACTCGGCTCGGTGGATCCTTCTGTTCGGATGTCGGCCACCGCAATGGGGTACGGCGCAGGGCGACGCTTCTGGGCCGTCGACTTCCCGCTCGCCGGTCCGGTGATCCTCGCGGGGCTTCGCGTGACGGCCGTGAGCACGATCGCGCTCGCCACGGTGGGTGCGCTGATCGGCGTGACCAATCTCGGATACCTCTTCACGAACGGCTCGCAGCGACGCATCATCCCCGAGGTGCTCGCGGGCATCGTCGCGGTCGTGATCATCGCGCTCGTCATCGACGGTCTCCTGATCCTCGCGGGTCGTGCGCTCATGCCGTGGTCGCGGGCGCAGCGACGTCGGGCACGGCGGGGCGCGCTGCCGTTGGAGGTGGCCGTCGCATGAACCTCTTCGCGGAAGCGATCGCCTGGATCTTCTCGGGCAACCCGGGTGCGGGACTCGCGCCGATCCCCGTCGCGCTCGGGCAGCATCTGTGGTTCACATTCGTATCGGTCCTGGTCGCGGCACTGATCGCGGTGCCGCTCGGCTGGCTCATCGGGCATACCGGCAAGGGGCGCGACATCGCCGTCGCGATCTCGGGTGCTGCGCGGGCGATTCCGTCGTTCGGTCTGCTGATCCTGCTGTTCCTGCTCTTGGGCGTGCTGCGCACGACCGAAGCCGCGATCATCACGTTCGTGCTCCTGGCGATCCCCTCCATCCTGGCGGGCGCCTACACGGGCTTCGAGGCGATCGACCGAAAGGTCATCGACGCCGCCCAGGCGATGGGCATGACCCAGTGGCAGATCCTCTGGCGCGTCGAGGTGCCCCTCGGACTGTCGCTCCTGGTGGCCGGTCTGCGCTCAGCCACCCTGCAGGTCGTCGCGACGGTGACGATCGCGGCGTTCATCAACCTCGGCGGACTCGGGCAGTACATCCTGGCCGGCATCCCCCTGCGTCGTTTCGAGATCGTCCTGGGCGGAGCGCTGCTCGTCGCCGCACTCGCCCTCGTGCTCGACGGCGTCTTCGCCCTGCTGCAGCGGGCATCGGTCCCGGCCGGCATCCGCGCGGCGCAGTCCCATCACTCCGTTCCCCAGAGATCGGCATCCGCTCGCACCGCGGCTGTCGGCGCCTCCTGAATCCCGCACCAATCACACAGAGGAAAAACCATGTTCACCATCAACAAGTCCAAGGTCGCGTTCGCCGCGGCCATCCTCACCGGTGTCACGCTCGTGGCCGCCGGCTGCTCCTCGGGCGACCCGCTCGCGCCCGAGACCGATGCCCCGGCGGCCGGTGGAGAGACGATCGTGATCGGCTCGCAGGCGTACTACTCGAACGAGATCATCGCCGAGATCTACGCCCAGGCGCTCGAGGACGGCGGCTTCGAGGTCTCTCGCGATGCCTTCAACGCCGGCCAGCGCGACGCCTACATCCCCGCGCTCGAAGCGGGCGAGATCACGCTGTTCCCGGAGTACTCCGGCAACCTGCTGCAGTTCTTCGACCCCGAGACCGAGGCGCGCACCTCGGAGGACGTCTACGCGGCCCTGCCCGACGCCCTGCCCGAGGGTCTCAGCGTCCTCGACCAGTCCAGCGCGACCGACCAGGACTCGTACACCGTGACGAAGGCCTTCGCCGACGAGAACTCGCTCGTGACGATCGGCGACCTCGCCGACGTCAGCACCGCGCTGACCCTCGGTGGCGCCCCCGAGCTCGCCGAGCGCCCGTACGGCCCGACCGGACTGCTCGACACGTACGGCGTGACCGTGGCGTTCTCGCCGACCGCCGACACCACGCTCGACGCACTGCTGGCGGGCACCATCCAGGTCGCGAACATCTACACCGCCGACCCGAGCATCCAGACGAAGGACCTCGTCGTGCTCGAGGACCCCGAGGGACTGTTCCTCGCCTCGAACGTCGTCCCCGTCGTCAGCGGCGAGCTGCCCGACGGTGCGGCCGAGATCATCAACGCGATCAGCGCGGCACTGACTCCCGAGGGCCTCGTGGCGCTCAACGTGCAGAGCACGGTCGACCAGGAGTCCACGCCCGACATCGCGAAGGCGTGGCTGACCGAGAACGGCCTGCTCTAGCCCTCACCTGAAAGCGTCTGATCGCGAGACTGCAACGGAGCCTCGAGACTGCGGGTATTGCCCGCAGTCTCGAGCACCCGTTGCAGTCTCGCGTTATGTGCTTCTCGCCTACCCTGGGAGGAACATGGCACATCTTCTCGGGGCCGAGGCCCTCCAGCTCGAGTTCCCCACGCGCATCATCTTCGACTCTGTCTCGCTCGGCGTGGATGAGGGTGACCGCATCGGCGTGGTGGGCCGAAACGGCGACGGCAAGTCGAGCCTGCTCGCGATGCTCGCCGGAAGGTTCGAGCCGAACGGCGGGCGCGTGACGGTGCGCCGAGGAGTCACGGTCGGCGTGCTCGATCAGGGCGACACCCTGGACGACGATGACACCGTGGCATCGGCCGTCGTCGGCGACCTTCCCGAGCACGAATGGGCAGGTGATCCGCGCGTGCGCGATGTCACCGCGGGGCTGCTCGCGGGTTTCGACTGGCACGCGCCGATCGCAGACCTCTCCGGCGGCCAGCGGCGCCGCGTGTCGCTGGCGAAGCTCCTCATCGGCGACCACGACGTGCTGATGCTCGACGAGCCGACCAACCACCTCGACGTCGAGGCGATCGCCTGGCTCGCAGAGCACCTGAAACGCCGCTGGGCGGCGACCTCCGGAGCCCTCCTGGTGGTGACCCACGACCGGTGGTTCCTCGACGAGGTCTGCACGCGCACCTGGGAGGTGCACGACCGCATCGTCGAGCCGTTCGACGGCGGGTACGCCGCGTACATCCTGCAGCGGGTCGAGCGCGACCGCATGGCGGCGTCGTCGGAGGCGAAGCGCCAGAACCTCGCGCGCAAAGAGCTCGCGTGGCTGCGCCGCGGCCCACCCGCGCGCACGTCGAAGCCGCAGTTCCGCATCGATGCGGCCAACGCCCTCATCGCGGACGTGCCCGAGATCCGCGATCCCGTCGCGCTCCGCTCGCTGGCCGTTGCGCGCTTGGGCAAGGACGTCGTGGACCTGCTGGACGCGTCGGTCTCCTACGACCGCCCGGTCCTCACGGATGTGGAGTGGCGGATCGCGCCCGGCGAGCGCACCGGCATCCTCGGCGTCAACGGGGCGGGCAAGTCGACCCTGCTGGGTCTGGTCGCCGGCACCGTGGAGCCGACATCGGGACGCGTGAAGCGCGGCAAGACCGTCAAGGTCGCGACGCTCACGCAGCGCCTCGATGAGCTCGAGACGCACCTGAACGATCCCGTGCGGATCGTGCTCGAGCGACTGCGCACGACGTACACGTTCGGCGCCGGATCGAAGGCCCAAGAACTGACGCCCGGACAGCTCTTGGAGCGCATGGGCTTCTCCAGTGCGCAGCTCTCCACACCGGTCAAGGACCTCTCCGGCGGTCAGAAGCGCCGCCTGCAGCTGCTGCTCGTGCTTCTCGATCAGCCGAACGTCCTGATCCTCGACGAGCCGACGAACGACCTCGACACCGACATGCTCGCCGCGATCGAGGACCTGCTGGACTCCTGGCCCGGCACACTCCTGGTGGTCTCGCACGATCGGTACTTCATCGAGCGGGTCACCGATCAGCAGTATGCGATCCTCGGCGGCAGGCTCCGTCACCTTCCCGGCGGTGTGGACGAGTACCTGCGTCTGCGTCGTCGGCAGGAGGAGCAGCAGGATGCCGCGGCCTCGGCATCCGCTGCCGCTGCCGCTCCGGCGCGCACCGGTCTCAGCGGCGCCGAGCTGCGCACGGCGCAGAAGGAGGTCGCCGCGATCGAGCGACGGCTGGCCAAACTCGCCGCGCTGATCGACGCCGCCCACGTCCGGATCGCCGAGCACGATCAGAACGACTACACCGGCGTCGCGGCGCAGACGACCACCCTCCAGGAGCTGGAGGGCGAGGTGTCGCAGCTCGAGGAGCGGTGGCTCGAGCTGTCGGATCTCGTGTGACCCGGCAGGCCTGACCGCCGGCTCCACCGATCAGCGCGGCCGCGGCGCGGGGGGCGGCGGCACTTCCTTGGCCGCGATCACCGTCGCCAGCACCACGGTGTCAAGGCCCCGCTTCGTCTCGACGACGACATGGTCGGCATCCCGCGACCGGAGATACCCCAGTGCGTCCGTCGCCCGCCCGTCGGCGAGCAGATACCGGATGACGACGCGCGTGCCGATCGGGATGCCGCGCAGAAGCTCGGCGTGAGTCACCAGCTGCCGACCGAATAGTCCTTCAGGAAGACGCCGAACACGTCTTCGCCGGCCTCGCCCCGGACGATCGGGTCGTACACCCGCGCGGCGCCGTCGACCAGGTCGAGGGGCGCGTGGAAGCCCTCCTCGGCCAGCCGCACCTTGGTGGGGTGGGGGCGCTCATCGGTGATCCACCCGGTGTCGACGCTGGTCATGAGGATGCCGTCGGACTCGAACATCTCGCGGGCGCTGGTGCGGGTGAGCATGTTGACCGCGGCCTTGGCCATGTTCGTGTGCGGGTGGCCGGGACCCTTGTATCCGCGACCGAAGACGCCCTCCATCGCGCTGACGTTCACGACGTACGTGCGTCGCGCGGGACTCGCCGCCATCGACGGGCGCAGCCGTGAGACGAGCAGGAACGGCGCTGTCGTGTTCGCGAGCTGCACCTCGAGCATCTCGAGCGGTTCGACCTCCTGGACGTGCTGGGTCCAGGAGTTCGAGTCGTGCAGGTCGGGCACAAGGCCCCCGGCGTCGATCGCCGTGCCCGCGGCGAGTCGGTCGAGCGAGCTCGATCCGGCGGCCATCGCCTGCTCCGTCAGCTCATCGGCACGTGCCGCGGCGGCCGCGAGGATCGGGTGCGCGCTCACCGACTGCGCCAGCGCCAGCGGGTGCGCGTCGTTCGTGTGCCCGAACGTGACCAGCTCGGGCAGGGGTCCGTCCGGCAGCGGCGCGAGTTCGGCATCCACGAGCGGCTGGTAGGCGCCGGGGGAGCGGCGCACCGTCTGGGTCGCGTTGTTGATCAGGATGTCGAGCGGTCCCTGCGCCGCGACCGAGTCGGCGAGCCCGATCACCTGGGCGGGGTCGCGCAGGTCGATGCCCACCACGCGCAGGCGGTCGATCCACTCGTGCGAATCGGGCAGGCTCGTGAAGCGCCGCACCGCGTCGCGCGGGAAGCGGGTCGTGATCGTCGTGTGCGCGCCGTCGCGCAGCAGCCGCAGGGCGATGTACATGCCGATCTTGGCGCGGCCGCCGGTCAGCAGTGCGCGCTTTCCCGTGAGATCGGTGCGGGCTTCCCGCTTGGCGTGGCTCATGGCCGCACATGTCGGGCAGAGCTGGTGGTAGAACGCGTCGACCTGCGTGTACGGCTGCTTGCAGATGTAGCACGGCCGCGCGACCAGCAGCGTGCCTGCTGTCGGCGAGCCGGCCCGAGTCTCGAGCGGGATGCCGCGCGTCTCGTCATCGATCCGGTCGGGCGCTCCGGTCGCGGTGGCCGCGATCACCGAACGGTCGGCATCCGCGATCAGCGCCCGCTTCTGCAGGCGCCGCTCCTTCTTGGCCGACTTGAACATGTTCGCGGTCGCGCGCCGGACGGTGCTGTAGTCGGGATGCTCCGGGTCGACCTCGTGCAGTTGAGCGAGCACTCGAAGGGTGATCTCGAGCTCGGTCGGGTCGATGCCGCTCGGGGTCGGGTCGGGGAGGGAATCGGCGGAGGGCACATCGAATTCTACCTGGCCCGTCATCGCCGGGATCAGAAGGGTGGCGGGTCTTCGTCGGGCTGCGTGCGGAACACGGGTACTCGTCGTTCGGGTTGGACGATGTAGCGTCTGCCGGTGGGTGAGGTCCATTCGACCGCGCCGAAGCTTCCCGTGACGTCTCGCACGGTCCACCCGCCGTGGTGCTTGAGGATGTGGTGGCCCTTGCAGAACGGATTCAGGTTGTCGAGCCTGGTTTGTCCGCCGTGTTCCCACGCGAGGCGATGGTCGACTTCGCAGCGGGATGCCGGTATTGCGCATCCCGGTCCCATGCACCGGTCGGCACGCCATTTCACGAGGCGCCGCAGGCTGGGCGGCGGGGAGTATCGGTCGCGACCGACCGAGAGGACCATCCCGGTCTCGGGGTGGGTGAGGACCCGCATCCACCCCTCCGATCCGCCGGCGAGTTCACGTGCCCGTTCGATCGGGATCGGGCCGACACCCTCCACCACGGCCGGTTCGGTGCCCTCCGGCGCCCCCTCGAGGAGGGCGAGCACGGGAACGGTGACGGTGACGGTCGCGCGGATGCCGCGCGCGTCGGCCGGGTGCAGGTCGGTGTGGCCCTCGATGAGCAGGTCCGCGACCACGTCGGCACGGATCTGGTCGAGTGTCCGGGTCTCACCCTCCTCGGCGAGGATCACCTTCGCGATCCTCGTCGCCCTGCCCCAGATCGCCTGCGCCTCCACCGCGGGCATCAGTGTCATCACCCAGGTCATCGCGTCGTGATCGGGTTGCAGCACCACCCGGCGCCCCCGGGCTGCGTCTTCGTACCGCTCGGACAGCGTCGTCGAACGAACCGTCTCGATCAGCGCGCGCAGCCGACGGCGGAAGGTGCCGACCGGCTCCGCCTCCGCCAACTCGATCGCCGCCGGCAGGATCCGCGGATGGAACTGGGGTTCGACCACGGCCACCGACTCCACCAGGAACCGGGCGTGCGGCTCCGTCATGCGCGCACTCGCGAACGAGTCCAGAACGGTCGGAAACCTTTCCACGAGTGCCTCGCCCAGCGCCATCATCGCCCCGGCTTCGTGCTCGGTGACCCGCAGAGCGGCGGCGATCTCCAGCCGCACCGACCGCTCGACCACATCGGTCAGCACGCGACCGTGGCGGGCGGCATCCGCCAGCGCCTCCCGACGGAGCACGTTAACCCCGACCAGCTTTTGCGCCGCCTCCATCGTGGCCATGTCCGCGATCTCGATCAGATGATCGAGCGTGTCAGGCGCATCGAACGCGACTCGCCCACGTGCCTCATCCACCTCAGGCGGCTCCTCGCAGACGGCCCCACGGAGGTCGAGAGCATCCCACGCCTCCTCTAGACCCTGCGGGTCCGGGGGAAGCGACGGATCGAAGAACATGACTCCAGATTAGAACGTACCTACGACATCGGAAGGGGCCCGCGCATCACCCGATCGTGCAACAGTCAGGCGTCGAAGCCGAGGCTGAGCTTGCGCAGCAGGCCGGCCAGTCGCTCGCGATCGGAGCGCGAGAGGGTGTCCAGCAGGAGGGCTTCGGCATCCACGAGTCGGGTGATCGCGGCATCCACCCGTGTGCGTCCGTCTCCGGTGAGGGTGACCAGGATGCTGCGCCCATCGTCCGGGTCGGATTCGCGATGCACGAGCCGCCGCCCGACGAGCCGGTCGATGCGGTTGGTCATCGTGCCGCTCGAGACGAGCGTCTGCTGCAGCAGGGCCTTCGGGCTCAGCTGGAACGGCTCGCCCGCGCGGCGCAGGGCCGACAGGACATCCCACTCCCAGGGCTCCAGGTCGCTGCGGCGGAACGCGTCGCGGCGCGCGCGGTCGAGGTGGCGCGAGAGGCGGTCGACGCGCGAGAGCACCTCGAGCGGAGAGAAGTCGAGATCGGGCCGCTGTGCGACCCATGCTTCGACGATCCGATCGACTTCGTCCGTCTCGTGCGCCATGTGCCCATTATCGCGGCAGGGGCCGCGCGGCCGTCTGGCAGACTTGACGGGCGGCCGCTCCCTCACCAGGCGGGGGCCGCGGTCCGCCGTGGTGTAATGGCAGCACGACAGCCTTTGGAGCTGTTAGGTCTAGGTTCGAATCCTGGCGGCGGAGCATGTCTGAGAACCAGCGCAGGTCAGAACCGCAGCTCGCCGTGATCATCCTCGCCGCCGGCCAGGGAACGCGGATGAAATCCACGCTCCCCAAGGTCCTGCACCGGATCGGGGGCCGCCCGCTGCTGGGGCACGTGCTCGACACGGCCCGCACGCTCGGCCCGCAGAGCATCCTCGTCGTGGTGCGCCACGAGCGCGATCTGGTCGCGGACGTCGTCGTCGACATCGCCCCCGAGATCGTGGTGGTCGATCAGGACGAGATCCCGGGCACCGGTCGCGCGGTCGAGATGGCCCTCGCGCACGTGCCCGACTTCGCCGGCGACGTGCTGGTGCTCAGCGGCGACGTGCCGCTGCTCGACGACGAGACGCTCGCTCACCTGATCCGCACCCACCGTGAGAGCGGCGCGGCCGCGACCGTGCTGAGCGCAGTGGTCGGCGACGCGACCGGCTACGGCCGCGTCATCCGCGACTCGGCCGGTGGCGTGCAGCGGATCGTCGAGCAGAAGGATGCCACCGACGACGAGGCGTCCGTCTCCGAGATCAACGCCGGGGTGTACGTCTTCCAGGCAGCACCGCTGCGCGCGCACATCTCCCTCGTCGGCACGGCCAACGCGCAGGGCGAGCGCTATCTCACCGATGTCGTCGCCCTGATGCGCGACTCGCGGCTCTCGGTGGGCGTCTCGCAGGCGACGGATGCCGCAGCCGCGCTGGGCGTGAACGATCGGGTGCAGCTGTCGGAGGCCGCCCGGCTGCTCAACGCACGCACTGTCCGGCGCTGGCAGCTCGAGGGCGCGACGATCCTCGACCCGGCGACGACATGGATCGACGTGACTGCGAGCCTCGCCGCCGACGTCACCGTGCTCCCGAACACGCACATCCTGCGCGCCACCACGATCGCCGAGGGCGCGACGGTCGGACCCGACACGAGCCTGGTCGACTGCGAGGTCGGCACGAACGCGTCGGTCACGCGCACCGACGCGACGCTCGCTGTGATCGGCGCCGGTGCCACGGTCGGCCCGTTCGCGTATCTGCGGCCGGGCACCTACCTCGGGGACCGCGGCAAGATCGGCACGTTCGTCGAGACGAAGAACTCCACGATCGGCGAGCGCAGCAAGGTTCCGCACCTCTCGTACATCGGCGACACGACGATCGGCACCGGAGTGAACCTCGGCGCCGGCGCGATCACGGCGAACTACGACGACGTCACGAAGCACCGCACCGAGATCGGCGACGAGGTGCACTCCGGGTCGCACAACGTCTTCGTGGCGCCCGTTAGGATCGGTGCAGGCGCGAAGACCGGGGCCGGAGCGGTGATCCGCAAGGATGTGCCCGCCGGTGCTCTGGCGCTCAGCGTGGCCCCTCAGCGCAACGTCGAGGGGTGGGTCGAGACGAACCGACCGGGCACGGCCGCGGCTGACGCTGCGGCGAGGGCCCGGTCCGCACAGAAGGCGGACGATGGCGCGCAAGAGGAAGACGGTTGATCTCGACCGCGAGAACGACATCGCCCCCGGCCTCGTAGCCAAGACCAAGAAGCGGCTCGTCGTCGCGGGTGGGCGTTCGCACCCGGCACTGTCGGCCGATGTGGCCGAGGCGATCGGCACCGAGCTCGTTCCGACCGAGTACCGCACGTTCGCCTCCGGCGAGATCCTCACCCGGTTCGAGGTGTCGATCCGCGGCTGCGACTTCTTCCTGATCCAGAGCTTCGGTCCGCCCGTCAACGAGTGGCTCATGGAGACGCTGATCATGCTGGATGCCGCAAAGCGGGCATCCGCGAAGCGCATCACGGTCGTCGCGCCCTACTACCCGTACTCGCGTCAAGACAAGAAGAGTCGCGGTCGCGAGCCGATCAGCGCGCGGCTCGTCGCCGACCTGCTCAAGACCGCGGGCGCGGACCGCGTGATGAGCGTGGACCTGCACGCCGCGCAGATCCAGGGGTTCTTCGACGGTCCGGTCGACCACCTGTTCGCCAAGCCGGTGCTGCTGGAGTACTTCGAGCGCACGTTGACGGCAGATGACCGCGCAAAGCTCACCGTCGTCTCGCCCGACACCGGCCGCGTGCGCGTGGCCGACACATGGTCGGACAGCCTCGACGCACCGCTGGCGATCATCCACAAGCGTCGCGACCCGAACGTCGCGAACCAGGTCACGGTCAACGAGATCGTCGGCCAGGTGAACGGTCGTGTGTGCCTGCTCGTCGACGACATGATCGACACCGGCGGCACGATCGTCAAGGCAGCGGAGGCGCTCAAGAAGAACGGCGCCGAGCGCGTGATCGTCGCCGCGACGCACGCGATCTTCAGCGATCCGGCCACGCAGCGGCTGCAGTCCGAGGCGATCGATGAGGTCGTGGTGACCGATACGGTGCCGATCCCGGACTCGAAGCGGTTCCCGTCGCTGACGATCCTGCCCATCGCGCCGCTGCTGGCCCGCGCGATCCACGAGGTCTTCGAAGACGGCTCCGTCACGAGCATGTTCGACGGCGCCGCCTAGCCGATCCCCTCGTCGGGGCGGCCGGGCGACGGGAGGATGCATTCGCGTGCATTCATAGGGGCTTCATAGCCGATCCGGTCGAACCGCCCCGATCGCGCGGTTAGCGTGGAATCTCCGAGGCACCGCAGAAGGAGGACTCCCATGATCCGTACCGCCGCTGTACCCCGTCCCATCCGCATCGGCGTCGCCGCCGTCGGCGTCGCCGGCGCCTTCGCGCTCGCCGGATGCGCGGCATCCGACACCGCGACCGAGCCCACGACCGACGCAACGGCAACTGCCACTCCCGAGTCGAGCACGACGCCGACCCCCGCCGCATCCGCGTCCGAGGAGGCGTCGAGCAGCAGCACGTACGCCGACGGCACGTACACGGCCGAAGGCTCGTACGCGACGCCCGAGACGGTCGAGACCATCGTGGTCACCGTGACCCTCGAGAACGACATCATCACGGCCGTCGACGTGACGGGCGACCCGCAGAAGCCGGAGTCCGAGGAGTATCAGGGTCGCTTCATCGGCGGGATCGCCGATGTGGTGGTGGGCCAGGACATCGACCAGATCTCGGTCAGCCGCGTCGCCGGGTCTTCGCTGACCAGCGGCGGCTTCAACCAGGCGATCGACACGATCAAGTCCGAAGCGGCCTGACCGAGCGCGTGTCCCCTTCTTCCGGCTCGGTCTCATCGCCCAGCTGGCGATTCGATGCGATCGGAACGGCCTGGCAGATCGACACGACCGTCCCGCTCGGACCCGACGCTCGCGCCGCGGTCGGAGACGTGATCGAGACCTTCGATCGGGAATGGTCGCGGTTCCGTTCCGACTCGATCGTCGCCGCGCTTGCGGGCGGGGCGTCGACCGTGCCCGCGCCACCCGACGCGGTCGCCATGCTGGATGCGTTCGTCCAACTCGACCGGGCGACGCAGGGTGCGGTGAATCCGCTCGTGGGCGCGTCGCTCGAGGCGCGCGGCTACGACGCGGACTACGCACTCGTCGATCGCGGCGCTCGCCCGGCGCCGCCGGACTGGCGTGCGCGGCTGACGTGGACCGCTGAGCGCGCTTTCACTCACCGAACCCGCCCTGATCGATGTCGGTGCGCTGGGCAAAGGGCGGCTCGTCGACCGGGTGCTGACCGCCCTCGCACCCTTCGCGGTCGGCGATGTCGTCGTCGACGCGAGCGGCGACCTCGCTGTGCGAGGTGCGGCACAGCGGATCGGGCTGGAGCATCCGTATGACCCGCGTCGCGCGATCGGCGTGGTCGAGCTGACGGATGCCGCGCTCTGCGCCTCGGCGACGAACCGCCGCGCCTGGGGGGACGGCTTGCACCACGTGCTCGATGCGCGCACGGGGGAGCCCGTGCGCACGATCGCCGCGACGTGGGCGATCGCGCCGACCGCGATGCGCGCGGACGCGATCTCGACCGCGCTGTTCTTCGACGGCGGACCGGAGCTCGCTCACGAGTGGGGCGTGGAGTGGGTGCGGATGACCACCGACGGGCGCGTCGAGTGGTCGCCCGGGAGTACGGCAGAGTTGTTCACGTGATCGGAACCTTCACTTCGCTGTGGAACCGCGTGTTCGCGGTGCTCGGCCGTGTCTCCATGTACCGGCTGGCGCTGCTGGCGCTCGCGGCGCTGGCCCTGGTGGCCTTCGCCGTCTCGTTCTTCCAGCTGGTCGCCCCCACTCCGCTCGAACTCGTGGTCACCCTCATCGTCCTCTCCGTGGTGTGCGTGGGAGTGGATGCGGCCGCCCAGTCGGTCATGAAGCTGCCGTGGCGGATCGAATCCTCGCTCATCACCGCGCACATCCTGCTGTTCGTCCTGCGACCGACCCTGGATCTGGCCGGGCTCGCCGGCATCGCGCTCGCCGCGGCGGTCGCCTCGCTGTCGAAGTACGTGCTCGCGTGGCGGGGGCGCCACATCTTCAACCCCGCTGCGGCCGGCGCTGCCGCCCTGACGATCGTGAGCATCTGGCTTCCCGACCTCGGTGCCTCATCGTGGTGGGTGGGCACGCCGGTGCTGGCGGTGCCCGTGATCCTGCTGGGGCTCGCCGTGCTCGTGCGCACCGAGAAGGTGCGGGTGATCACCGTGTTCGTCGTGATCGCCGTTGCGGTCGGCGTCGCGCGGACGGCCACCCAGTACCAGCAGGCCGGTCTCGCGATCGACACGATCGACGTGCTGTGGACCGTGCTGTGGTCCTCGCCGTTCCTGTTCCTCGGCGCGTTCATGCTGTCCGAGCCGCTCACCATGCCGCCGCGGCGGTGGCAGCAGTTCACCGTCGCCGCCCTGGTGGGGGTCCTCGCGGGATGGCCCATCGACCTCGGCGTCATCAGTCTGGGTCAGGAGCGCGCCCTGCTGATCGGCAACCTCCTGGCCTTCGCATTCGCCTTCTCGATGCGCTCCGCCGTGAAGCTGACGCTCGAGTCGCGTGCCGAGCTGACCCCGACCGTGCAGGCGCTGACTTTCCGTGCCCGCCGAAAGCTGACGTTCCTTCCCGGCCAGTACCTCGAGCTGGATGTGCCGCACCGGCACCCCGACGCCCGTGGAACCCGGCGGGAGTTCAGCATCGCGTCGGCCCCCGAGGACCTGCCGCTGGTGACCGTCGCCTTCCGGGAGGTTCCGGGGGCCAAGACGCAGAGCTCGTACAAGAAGGCACTCGCGAACGTCACCGCGGGCGATGGCCTGGCCGTCACCGGCGTGTGGGGGGACTTCATCCTCCCGAAGAAGCCGACCAGCGCCGTCCTGATGGTCGCCGCGGGCATCGGCATCACTCCCTTCGTGTCGCAGCTCCGCCACGTCCGGCTCTCCGCGGAAGATCGCGACATCGTCCTGGTCTACGTCGCATCCGAGGCGTCGGAGCTCGCATTCCGCGACGAGCTCGAGGAGTCCGGCATCCCGGTGATCGTCTTCACCCGCGATGAGCCGAAGGACCTCCCGCGGCACTGGCACTGGGCGCGCGGCGTGCGATTGGACGACGCGGGCCTGCTCCAGGTCGTGCCCGACATCAGCGCGCGCCACGCGTACATCTCCGGACCCGCGGGCCTGATCGCCGATCTGGCCCCGGCGCTCGAGCACGCGCGCTCGATCACGACCGACGCGTTCAGCGGGTACTGAGCCCGAGCCCGAGGCCGATCACTCGGCCGGCAGCGCCGGCGCCGGGGGAGCGAGCGGCAGCCGCACCTCGAACATCGTGGATCCCGGGGTGCTCTCGACCGAGATCGACCCGCCGTGCGCGGTGACGATCGCCTGGGCGATCGACAGTCCCAGGCCCGTGCCGCCGGTCTTGCGCGCACGCGACCGGTCCGCGCGCGAGAACCGCTCGAACAGCTCGTCGGCGATCGCGGGGTCGATGCCCGGGCCGTCGTCGTGCACGCGGAGGACGGCATCCGTCCCGTCGCGGAGGACCGTGAGCGTCACGTTCGTTCCCGCCGGGGTGTGCGTGCGGGCATTCGCCAGCAGGTTGCCGACCACCTGATGCAGCCTGGCCGCGTCGCCGGTGATCACGACCGGCTCCTCGTCGAGGTCGAGCTCCCAGCCGTGGTCGGGACCCGCGGGCGTGGCGTCGGCGATCGCCTCGATCGCCACGCGCGACAGATCGACCGTGCCGTAGACGAGTTCCTGCCCCTCATCCAGGCGCGCGAGAAGCAGCAGATCCTCCACCAGCGCGGTCATGCGGATCGACTGGGCCTGGATGCGCTCGAGCGAGGACTCGGTCGTGTCGCTCAACGTGCTGTCGCGCAGTGACAGCTCGGAGTACCCGCGGATCGAGGCCAGCGGGGTGCGCAGCTCGTGGCTGGCGTCGGCGACGAAGCGCCGCATGCGCTCCTCGTTGCGCTGGCGCGCGTCGAGAGACTCGCCGACGTGATCCAACAGCGTGTTCAGAGCGTGGCCGACCCGGCCGATCTCGGTGTGCTCGTCCGTTTCGTCATCGGGAACGCGCTCGGTGATCGACACGGCGCCCTGCGAGAGGGGGAGGGCGGCGACGCGGGTCGCAGTGTCGGCGACGGCGCGCAGCGGAGCGAGTCCCGCCCGGATCACCAGCGCGATCGCGGCCGCGAGCAGCAGCAGACCGCCGGCGGTCACGAGGGCGATCGTCGTGAGGGTCGCGGCGATCGTGCTGCGCACCTCCGACACCGGCAGTCCGGCGATCGCGAAGAAGGTGTCGCCGCGCACGGGCACGACGCGGTAGTCGCCGATGCCGTCGCCGAGCGGGACCGTGCTGAACCCTCCCTGACCCACCGCCTCGACGACATCCTGGATCTGCGTGCTCGTCATGCGGACGACCTCGCCGTCCTGATCCACATACGCTCCCGACACCGCGCCGTCGATCGGCTGCACGATGAACAGGAACCCCGGCTCCTGCCGGCCCTCGTTGAGCACGTCGTACGCGTCGCGGGTGCCGCCGGGGAACTGCGGGATCTGCAGCCCCCGTCCGGCCTGCTGAGCGGCGTTCTCGAGGCGGCTGTCGAGGTTCTTCTCCAGCACGCTCCCCAGGGCCGCGCTCGTCGCGATCGCGACGATCACGAGGATCAGCGAGACGATGCCGATCACCGTGGCCATGAGCCGGGTCTGCAGGCTCCACTGGCGACGCGAGCGGGGTGCGGATCGATCGGATGCCGCGCCGTCGCGCCCGGGTTCGGCATCCGCCTCCGCGGTCGGCGGCGAATCCGTGGGTGGCGCTGCGGTCACTGCGGGGCCTTGATCATGTAGCCGACGCCGCGCACGGTGTGGATGAGGGGCTCGCGGCCCTGGTCGATCTTCTTGCGCAGGTACGAGATGTACAGCTCGACGACGCTGGAGCGACCGCCGAAGTCGTAGTTCCAGACACGGTCGAGGATCTGCGCCTTCGAGACCACGCGACGCTGGTTGCGCATGAGGAAGCGCAGCAGCTCGAACTCGGTGGCGGTGAGCTCGAACTGGTCCCCGGAGCGTTCGACCTCGTGGCTGTCCTCGTTGAGCGTCAGGTCGCCGACGCGCAGGATCGGCTCGGAGTCGGCGGACTGCGCCGAGCCGGCCCGGCGCATGAGCCCGCGCAGCCGAGCGACGACCTCCTCGAGGCTGAACGGCTTGGTGACGTAGTCGTCACCGCCGGCGGTGAGTCCGGCGACGCGGTCGCCGACACTGTCCTTCGCCGTCAGGAACAGCACGGGCACGTCGTTGCCCGACTGGCGCAGCCGATGCAGCACCGCCATGCCGTCGAGGTCGGGCATCATGATGTCGAGCACCATCGCGTCCGGCTCGAAGTCCCGCGCGGCCTGCAGGGCGTGGAATCCCGATCCGGCGGTGCGGACCTCCCACCCCTCCATGCGCAGTGCCATCGACAGCAGATCGGTGAGCATCTGCTCGTCGTCGACGACGAGGACCCGGAGAGCGGAACCGTCGAGGCGACGGAGTGAGGGAGCGGATGCGGTGGTGGTCATGCACCCATTGTGCGCGCCTTCCTATGTGGTTCCTATGGAGCGAGCTATGCGATGGCTGTGAGATGTCAGCGACGTCACCCGCTGACCCTGCTCGAGGTGGCTGTTGTGGTCGCATCTGGGATCGGATCGCGACCACGGCTGCCACCTCGTCGCGGGCCGAGCCCGGTCAGCCGGCGGACCTCGCGTACGCGGCGATGCGGTCGAACGCGCTGTCGAGCGCCCCGTCGACCTTCTGCTCGGCGGGGTGCGCGTCATAGTGCGCGATGATCCGGCGCGCGCCCTCGTCGAATGTGATCGTGGTGCGGAACTCGGGGACCAGAGCCGTGACCTTGCTCGTATCGAACACCACCGAATGCGCCTTGTCGCCGAGCAACCCCGGCCCCAGATCCGGAGCGAACGCCGCGATCGCGTCGGAGGCGACGTGGACGAAGTCCGGTTCGGCCACGCCTGCGGCATCCGCGAGCCATCCGTAGATCTGGTTCCAGCTCGGTGCATGCGTGCCGGTGATCGTGAATGCTTCGCCGATTGCGGCCGGATTGCCGAGCAGACCCGTGAACGCCACCGCGAAGTCCTCGCTGTGCGTGATGGTCCACAGGCTCGTGCCGTCGCCGTGGATCACGACGGGCTTGCCCTGCCTCATCCTCGCGATGTCGGTCCAGTGGCCCATCGTGGGGATCAGCCGCTCGTCGTAGGTGTGCGACGGCCGCACGATCGTGACCGGAAAGCCGCGTTCGCGGTACGCGCCGACCAGCAGGTCCTCGCACGCGATCTTGTCGCGGGAGTACTGCCAGAAGGGATTGCGCAGCGGCGTCGACTCGGTGATCGGCAACCGCTGCGGGGGCTTCTGGTACGCCGAGGCGGAGCTGATGTACACGTACTGCCCGCAGCGCCCCTCGAACTGGGCGAGGTCGGCCTGCACGTGCTCGGGAACGAAAGCGAGGAACTCCGCGACGACGTCGAATTCGGCATCGCCGATCGCGGCTCGCACCGCTCCGGCATCCCGTACATCCGCGGTGACCTCGCGCACGCCCTCCGGCAGCGGTCGGCGCGCGGACCCTCGATTGAGAACGGTCACGTCGTGGCCGAGGGCGATGGAGCGACGCACGCTCGCCGAGCTGATCGTGCCGGTGCCGCCGATGTACAGGACTCGCTTCGCATTCATGATGCCATCGTGCCGGATGCTGCGCCCGAGGGCACGTAGAGTGTGCGCGGGAGTGAAATGACCGTCGTCGACAATGCCATCTACGTGGGTGGGCACCGCACCTCCGATCCCTCATCGCTCGACCAGACCTTCGAGGAGATGAGCGAGCGTCACGGCATGGCCTGGATCGGGCTGTACCGTCCCGACGAGCCTGAGCTGCGCGAGATCGCGGACGAGTTCGGGCTGCACCCGCTCGCCGTCGAAGATGCGTTGAACGGGCATCAGCGGCCGAAGCTCGATCGCTACGGAGACTCCGTGTTCATCGTCTTGCGCCCTGCGCGCTACGTGGATGCGACCGAGGAGGTGGAGTTCGGTGAGGTGCACGTCTTCGCCGGTCCGGGCTTCGTCGTCACGGTGCGTCACGCCGAGTCGCCCGATCTCGCTCGCGTCCGTCACCGCCTCGAGGGCGATCCGGACCTGCTGGCACGGGGACCGATGGCGGTGCTGTACGGCATCGTCGACGAGGTCGTCGATGAATACGAGCCGGTCGTCGTCGGTCTGGAGAACGACATCGACGAGATCGAGAACCAGCTCTTCGCGAACGATCCGGCCGTGGCGCGGCGCATCTTCGGGCTCACCCGCGAGGTCATCGACTTCCAGCGGGCGGTCGGGCCGCTCGTGCCGATCCTGGAGAGACTTCAGGCCGACGCGGAGTCGTTCGGCATCGATCTGGAGGTCAAGCGGTCGCTGCGCGATGTGCATGACCACGCGATCCGCATCGTGGAGCGCTCTGCGAGCTTCCGGACGATCCTCGAGAACGCGCTGCTGCTGCACGCGACGCTGGTGACGCAGCGGCAGAACGACGCGATGGCGGAGATGACCGAGTACAGTCTCACGCAGAACGAGCAGGTCAAGAAGGTGTCGGGCTGGGCCGCGATCCTGTTCGCCCCCACCCTGGTCGGCACGATCTACGGCATGAACTTCGATTACATGCCCGAGCTCCACTGGGTATGGGGCTATCCAATGGCCCTCTCGCTCATGGCGACGACCAGCGTCACGCTGTACGCGATCTTCAAGCGCAAGGGCTGGCTGTAGAAGGGTCTCGACTCATGTCCGAGCCCTCCGGTAGCGTCTGTGCGATGCGGATCGATGAGCTGATTTCAGCGCTCCCGGAGCGCGTTCTGGTGTCGGGTGACGACGGATGGGAGTCGGCGCGGCACTTCCATTCGGGCACGGGCGAGCCTGATGCGATCGTCCGCGTCGGCTCTGTCGCCGACGTCGTATCGGCCGTGCGCTGGGCGGCCGATCAGCATGTGCCGATCGTGGTGCGCGGCGGCGGGCACAGCGCGTGGGGCAGCGTCCCCGGCGGGCTCACCCTCGACCTCGCCGCTCTGGGCGACGTGGAGGTCGATGGGACCCTCGTGCGCGTCGGCGGCGGGGCGACGTGGGGTCACGTCGCCGAGGTCCTGAGCGGCCACGACCTGGGCATCAGCTCGGGCGACACGGCCTCGGTCGGAGTCGGCGGGCTGACCCTCGGCGGCGGCATCGGCTGGATGGTGCGCGCCTGGGGGCTCGCGGCCGATCAGCTCGTGGGCGCGCAGCTCGTGACAGCCTCCGGCGATGTCGTCGAAGTGACGGATGCCGCATACCCAGAGCTCATGTGGGCGCTGCGCGGCGGCGGCGGCAACTTCGGTGTGGTCACGCGGTTCGACTTCCAAGCTCACCCGCTGTCCTCGGTGGTGTTCGCGACCTTGGGCGTGAGCGGCGACTCGCGGCCCATTCTGCGCGCTCTCCGCGACACGCTCCGCGACGCCCCGCGGGAGCTGACCGTCACGTTCATGGACGTCCCGGCGATGGATCCGAGTGCGCCCGCGGGAGCGACCATCTCCGCCGTGTGGATCGGCGAAGACGAGGGTGCCGCGCGCACTGCACTTGCACCGCTGCTCGCGTGCGACGGCGTCACGGAGTCCTCGATCGAGGTCACCCGCTATCCCGAGATTCTGCTCGAAATGCCCGCCGCCGATCCCGACGCGCCCATGCCGGGCTTCGTCGGCGGCAACACGCTGCTGCGGGACCTCGGCGACGACGCGATCGACAGACTCGTCTCATTCCGCGAAGCGAACGCGGCCTCGGTGCTTTTCCTGCGTTCGCTCGGCGGCGCATTCGCCGACGTGCCTCAGGAGGGTTCGGCGTTCCCGGCCCGCGACGCGTCGTGGTTCGCGATGGCCGGCGCCTTCGACGTCCCCGGACTGATCGATGACGAGAGCCGACCGGCGATCCTGGCCGCGTGGGACGCGATCGAGGCGCTCGGGTCGGGCGTGTACGGCAACTTCTCGACCTCGACGGACTCGGTGTTCGCGGCCAAGATGTTCCCCGCGGCGACGATGGCTCGGCTCGCGGCGGTCAAGAGCGAGTGGGACCCGACGAACGTCTTCTCCCGCAACCACAACGTGCTGCCGGCCTGAGAGCAGTTCTCAGATCGGCAGCACGTGGGTGAGGCGACCCGTCAGTGCGTGTCTTCGGCTTCGATCTCGGTGCGGTCGCCCGACCAGAGGGTGTGGAAGGTGCCGGGCTTGTCGATGCGCTTGTAGGTGTGCGCGCCGAAGAAGTCGCGCTGGCCCTGCACGAGGGCGGCGGGGAGGCGCTCGGCGCGGAGGCCGTCGTAGTACGACAGTGACGACGAGAACGCCGGAGCGGGGATGCCGGCTCCCGCGGCGATCTGGACGATCCGGCGCCAGGATCCCTGCGCGCGCCCGAGGGCCTCGACGAAGTACGGGGCGGTGAGCAGCACCGGCAGGTCGGGGGTTTCACCGTAGGCGTCGGCGATGCGGTTGAGGAACTGGGCGCGGATGATGCAGCCGCCGCGCCAGATCTTCGAGATCGCGCCGAGGTCGATGTTCCAGTCGTACTCGGCCGCGCCGGCGCGGATCTCGTCGAACCCCTGCGAGTACGCGACGATCTTCGACGCATACAGGGCCAGGCGGACGTCCTCGATGAACGCGTCGGCGTCCTCGACCGTGAGCGCCTCGACCGGGCCGGGCAGTCCGCCCGAGACGTCGCGCTGCTCCGGGTGGGACGACAGCGAGCGGGCGAAGACGGCCTCGGCGATGCCGGAGACGGGCACGCCGAGGTTCAGGGCGGTCTGCACGGTCCACGCGCCGGTGCCCTTCGCGCCGGCCTGGTCGAGGATGACGTCCACGAGCGGCTTGCCGGTGGCGGCATCCACCTGGCGGAGCACCTCCGCGGTGATCTCGATCAGGTACGACTCCAGTTCGCCCTTGTTCCACTCGGCGAACACGTCGGCGATCTCGGCGGGGGTCTTGCCGGTGCCGCGACGGATCAGGTCATAGGCCTCGGCGATCAGCTGCATGTCGGCGTACTCGATGCCGTTGTGCACCATCTTCACGAAGTGACCGGCGCCGTCGTGGCCGACGTGCGTGACGCACGGCTCGCCTTCGGCGATCGCGGCGATGCTCTTCAGGATCGGGCCCAGGGTCACCCAGGACTCGTCCGAGCCGCCGGGCATGATCGACGGGCCGAGCAGTGCACCCTCTTCGCCGCCGGAGATTCCGGCGCCGACGAAGTTGATCCCGGTCTCGCGCACCGCCTTCTCGCGGCGGATCGTGTCGGTGAACAGGGCGTTGCCGCCGTCGACGATGATGTCGCCCGGCTCGAACACGTCCACGAGAGCGTCGATCACGGCATCCGTGCCCGCACCCGCCTTGACCATGATGATCGCCGTCCGGGGCTTGCTCAGCGACGCCGCGAACTCGTCGTACGTCGCGGCCGGAACGAACTCCGCCTCCGGGTGCGCGCCGGTCAGGTGCACGGTCTTATCGTGACTGCGGTTGTAGATCGCGACCGTGTTGCCCTCGCGACTGGCGAGGTTGCGAGCCAGGTTCGAACCCATCACCGCCAACCCGACCACACCGATGTTCGCCACCGGCTCCGCCGCCGCGCCCGGCCCGGTCGCTTCGGGAGCCGGGCGGGGGACATCCTCAGGGGCCGGAGCGCCCTCGTGGACGGTCGAGGATGCCGGGTCCTGATCGCGATCGGTCGAGATGTTCGTCTGTGCCGGGTCGTTCGAGGACACGCCTGCTCCTTGCGGTATACGGGGATTCAGTTCCAGCCTAGAGTCTGGCGGACGCGCGTTACGGCGTTGCGGCGAAGTGCTCACGGGCGCACCTTGTCGGTTGTGAGCAGGGATCCGCGCGCGTCCGCGCTGCGGAGCGATTCCGTTCCGCCGGACCTCACGGGGCTTGACGCGCGATGCGCCCGGGAGTCAGTCCTTGCGGTAGGCCGCGCGACCCATCGACCAGAACGCGAGCACGGTTCCGATGAGGCCGAGTGCCGAGATGAGGCCGATCGTGCCCAAGAGCACTGCCGAGGTGGTCTGGGTGTCGAGCATGATTCCTCCGGGTGCAGAAGCGACGTCTTCATCGTAGCGGTGCATTCGCGAGCTGTGCTTTCGTGCGCATCGTCGCTGGTAGACTTGGCGATTGAACTTCGGCGAGGGATGCCTCGCACCGGCTGAGAGGCCTGGGTGCGGCATCCGTGATCGACGCAGTGATGCAGGCTCACGGCTTTCCTCACGCGCTCGCGTTCGAGTCGAATGCAGACCCCATACCTGGGCCCCGTGGGCCCGCAATAAGAACGGGCCGTGTGCCCGCAAGGAGAATCACCATGGTTACCGAGACCGACACCAAGGTCCACGCCGAGGTTCGCGAGAACTTCGGCAAGGGCTTCGCCCGCCGCCTGCGGGCCGCCGGCAAGATCCCCGCCGTCATCTACGGCCACGGCACCACCCCGGTGCACGTCGCCCTGCCCGGCCACCAGGTCGCGCTTCTGATCCGTCGCGCGAACGCCGTGCTCGAGCTCGACGTCAACGGCAAGGAGCAGCTCACGCTCGTCAAGGACGTGCAGAAGGACCCGGTGCACCAGATCATCGAGCACATCGACCTGCTCGTGGTCAAGAAGGGCGAGAAGATCCAGGTCGACGTGCCCATCTCGATCATCGGCGAGTCGGCACCCGGCACGATCGCCGCGCAGGACGCCAACACGGTGCTCCTCGAGGTCGAGGCCACGCACATTCCCGAGCGCATCGAACTCGACGTCGAGGGCCTCGAGGAGGGCACGCACATCACGGCGGGAGAGCTCACGCTGCCCCGCGGCGCGACGCTGGTCGTCGACCCCGAGACGCTGATCGTCGCCATCTCGGTGCCGTCGTCGACGCTCGCCGCCGAGGACGAGATCGCCGAGCTCGACGCCGCGGTCGCCGCTGCGCAGGCGCTCGAGTCCGAGGCCGAGACCGAGGGCGAGTCCGAGTCCGAGTCCGAGTAGGACCCGCTTTCGGAGAGGGGGATGCGGCTGCCGCATCCCCCTCTCCTGTTTCCGACCACTCCACTGCCCGGCGATGACGGGCGGTTCCGGCAGGATGTGACTCATGGCAGACACCTGGCTGATCGTGGGCCTGGGCAATCCCGGCCCGCGGTACGAGCTGACGCGCCACAACGTGGGGCAGCTCGTGCTCGACGAGCTCGCCGCGCGCCGCGGGGAGACGTTCCGCGCGCACAAGGCGAACGCGCGCGTGGTCGAGACGTGGCTGCGACCCGGCGGCGCCAAGCTCGTACTCGCGAAGCCGAACACGTTCATGAACGTGTCGGGCGGCCCCGTCGCGGGGCTTGCGAACTTCTATGGGGTCGACCCCGCGCGGGTGGTGATCGTGCACGATGAGCTCGACATCCCGTTCGATGCGATCAAGCTCAAGACCGGCGGCGGCCACGGGGGCCACAACGGCGTGCGGGACGTCGCGAAAGCGCTCGACTCGGCCGAGTTCGCCCGCGTGCGCGTCGGCATCGGCCGTCCCACCGGCCGGCAGGATCCCGCCGACTGGGTGCTCGAGCCCTTCGGCTCCACAGAGCGCAAGAACCTGCCGATCCTGCTCGAAGACGCGGCGGATGCCGTCGAGCAGCTTGTGGACGAGGGACTCCTCGCCGCACAGCAGAAGCACCACGCACCGCGGGTGTAGCGGGCTCAGCCCCCGATCGACGCGCCCGACGCGAAGCCCGCCGCGAGGAACGCCTGCACACCGGTGGCGAAGACGATCGGACCGATGGCCGCCACCACGACGGCGGCGATGCCCCACCCGCGCCCTCGGTTCTTCACGATCGCGATGATTCCCTGCACGATCGCCCAGATGCCGAGGATCGTGCCGGCCCAGAACGCCAGTTCGCCGACGAGGACCCACCCGCGCACCGGCGTGAGGATCGACCAGTCGAAATCGAAGTCTGTGGGGTCGATCATGACCTCACGCGCGGTGCCGAGGCCGATGCTGTAGCCGGCGTACGATCCGACGATGCTCGCGCCGACCGCCGCGAGAACGGCGAGCACGAAGGCGACGACTCCGAGGCCCGATCCGGCGGAGGGAGGCGCCGACGGGCGCGGTGGCGTGTACGGTCCGTAGCCCTGCGGCGGTGGCGCGTAGCCCTGCGGTGGCGCGTAGCCCTGCGGCGGCAGGCCGTAGCCCTGGGGCGCGCCGTGACCCTGCGCTGCGCCGTAGGTCTGGCCGCCGTAGCCTTGCGCTGCGCCGTAGTTCTGCCCGGCGTACCCCTGCGCAGATCCGTACGGCAGAGTCGGGTACTGCTCTGTGGCGTGATCCGCAGGTGCGTACTGCGGCGCCGAACCGCCCGCCGCCACAGCTGCGGCCGCGTACGGCGGCACCGGTGGTGCGACATACTCCGGGGTGACGGGCGGCAGCGGGGGAACGGGCGGGATGCCGCTCGTGGCTTTCGCCGGTGGCGCCGTCGGGGTGGTCTCGCCGGCTGCCTCGTTCTCGCTCACGGCACTCATCCTACGAGTCACGCACCGATCGCTCCGGCCCGCGCGAGCCGAGTGTCGGCGGGCGCCCGTAGACTCGTGCGGTGACAGTTCCCGGGATCGTGCGCGCCCTCGAACAGGCGGAGTCTTTCCGCGATGCGGCAGCCTCGGCATCCGTCGATGCGGACTTCTCGCTCGTCGAGGGCCTCGACGCCCCGCTCCTGGCCTCTCTGCTCGAGCGCCGCCGTGCCGCTGGGCGTGCCGGTGCGCTGTTCGTCATCGCGCCCACCGGTCGCCGCGCGGAATCGCTCGGTCCTGCTCTCGAAGCGCTCCTGCCCGGCGCAGAGGTCATGCACTTCCCCGCGTGGGAGACGCTGCCCCACGAGCGACTGAGTCCCAGCCCCGAAACCGTCGGGCACCGCCTCGACGTGCTCAGCCGTATCGCCCGCTGGACGGGAGAGACTCCACTCGTGGTGACCGCGTCCGTACGCGGTGCGCTGCAGCCGCTGGCGGCCGGGCTCGCCGACGCCGTCGAGGTGCACCTCGCCGTCGGTGAGCGGGGGCATGATCTGTCCCGGGTCTCGGCCCGGCTCGTCGAACTGGCCTACCACCGCGTCGACATGGTCTCGCGCCGCGGCGAGTTCGCGCTGCGTGGCGGCATCCTCGACGTCTTCCCGCCCATCGCCGACCATCCCTTCCGCATCGAGTTCTTCGGCGACGAGGTCGACCAGATCCGGGCCTTCTCGGTCGCCGACCAGCGCTCCCTGCCGGGCGAGGTCGCGGCGGTGGACCTTCCCGCGAGCCGCGAGCTGCTGCTCACCCAGGCCGTGCGTGATCGCGCACGGCAGCTGAAGGACGAGTTCCCCGGCATCCGCGGGATGCTGGAGAAGATGGCCGAGGGCATCCCTGCCGAAGGCATGGAATCGCTCATTCCCGCGCTCGTCGACGACATCGTCACCGTCGTCGACTATCTGCCGGAGGGATCGGCGATCGCCCTCGTCGACCCCGAGCGGGCGGTCACCCGCGCCATCACCCTGCTGGAGACGAACCGCGAGTTCCTCGAGGCGGCTTGGAGCGCGGCGACCGCCGGTGCGGCGAGCCCCGTCGACATCGGCTCGGGCGACTTCGTGAGCCTTCCTGCGCTGCGCGAAGCGGCCGGTCAGCACGGCATCGCGTGGTGGACGCTCAGCGCATTCGACTCCGGCGAGGCAGATGCGTCGGCGGAGGGTCTGCTCGAGGTCGCTGCCGGTTCCGCGATTCGCGTGCCGGGGTCCTCGGTGCCGTCGTTCCAGGGCAACGTCGACGGTGCGACCGCGCACGTCGGCGAACTGCTCGCCGCCGGCTGGCGCGTCGTGGTGGCGGCATCCGGAACCGGCCTCGTCGAGCGCGCCCGCGATGTGATGGCAGAACGCGGGATCGCCGCGCGACGGGTCGACGAGGTGCTCGTTCCACCGGAGCCGGGCGTGGCGCACGTCGTGCTGTCCGAGCTCGAGCGCGGGTTCGAGGCGGCGGACGCGAAACTCGCGGTGCTCACCGAGACCGAGTTCTACGGGCGTACGATCGGCGGCGACCAGCGCCTCGTGAAGAAGCTGGCATCGCGACGCCGCAACGTCGTCGACCCGCTGCAGCTGAAGACGGGCGACTTCGTCGTGCACGCCACTCACGGCATCGGCAGGTTCGTCGAGCTCACCCAGCGCGAAGTGTCCAGTGGCGGTCGGAATCCGGTCAAGAGCGTGCGCGAGTACCTCGTCCTGGAGTACGCGCCGTCCAAACGCGGATACCCGGGCGACAAGCTCTATGTGCCCACCGATCAGCTCGACCTGCTCTCGAAGTACGTCGGCGGCGAAGCGCCCACCCTCTCGAAGATGGGCGGCAGCGACTGGGCGCAGGCCAAGGGCCGCGCGCGGCGGGCGGTGCGCGATATCGCGGTGGAGCTCGTCAAGCTCTACTCGGCGCGCATGGCGGCCAAGGGTCACGCGTTCGGACCCGACACCCCTTGGCAGCGCGAGCTCGAGGAGGCGTTCCCGTTCGCCGAGACGCCCGACCAGCTGCAGACGATCGATGAGATCAAGGCCGACATGGAGAAGCCGATCCCGATGGACCGGCTGCTCTCGGGTGACGTCGGCTTCGGCAAGACCGAGGTCGCGGTGCGCGCCTCGTTCAAGGCGATCCAGGACGGCAAGCAGGTCGCGATGCTGGTGCCGACGACCCTGCTGGTCAAGCAGCACCTCGAGACCTTCACCGAGCGCTTCGCGGGCTTTCCCGTGCAGGTGCGGGCGCTGTCGCGGTTCCAGACCGACAAGCAGGCCCGCGACACCCTCGCCGGGCTCACCGACGGCACGGTCGACATGGTGATCGGCACGCATCGGATCCTCACCGAGGGCGTGATCTTCAAGGACCTCGGGCTCCTGATCATCGACGAGGAGCAGCGCTTCGGTGTCGAGCACAAAGACAAGCTGAAGAAGCTCAAGACCAACGTCGACATCCTCGCGATGAGCGCGACGCCGATCCCGCGCACGCTCGAGATGGCGGTGACCGGCATCCGTGAGATGTCGACCCTGCAGACCCCGCCTGAGGACCGGCATCCGATCCTCACGTACGTCGGCGCGCGCAACGACAAGCAGATCGCGGCCGCGATCCGGCGCGAGCTGCTCCGCGAGGGTCAGATCTTCTACGTGCACAACCGCGTGCAGTCCATCCAGCGCGTCGCGGCGCACCTCGCCGAGCTCGTGCCCGAAGCGCGCATCGCCGTGGCGCACGGGCAGATGGGGGAGAACGCGCTCGAGCAGGTCGTCGACGATTTCTGGGAGCGCCGCGCCGATGTGCTGGTCTCCACGACGATCGTCGAGACCGGCCTGGACATCGCGAACGCGAACACGATCATCATCGACCGGGCCGACAAGTACGGCTTGTCCCAGTTGCACCAGCTGCGCGGCCGGGTCGGCCGTGCCCGAGAACGGGCGTACGCGTACTTCCTGTACGACGAGAACAAGCCGCTCTCCGAGACAGCGGCCGACCGGCTCGAGACGATCGCCGTCAACAACGACCTCGGCAGCGGAATGCAGGTCGCGCTCAAGGACCTCGAACTGCGCGGCGCGGGCAATCTGCTCGGCGCGGAGCAGGCCGGACACATCGCCGGTGTCGGCTTCGACCTCTACCTGCGCATGATCGGCGAGGCCGTGGCGACCTTCCGGGGCGAAGAGACCGAGGGCCCCACCGAGCTGCGGCTCGAGCTGCCCGTGCAGGCGCGCATCCCCGAGTCCTACATCGACAGTGAGCGCCTGCGCCTCGAGGCCTACCAGAAGCTCTCTGCCGCGGCATCCGCCATCGCGAAGGATGACGCGATCGACCTCGTCGTGGACGAGCTGCGCGACCGCTACGGCGAGCTGCCGGCCGAGACCGAGGGCCTTCTCGCCGTTGCACGCCTGCGCCGCCGTGCCGCCCAGGCGGGGCTCGCCGACGTGGTCGCGATGGGACCCAACCTGCGCATCGCCCCGGCGAACCTGGCCGACTCGATGCGGGTGCGGCTGCAGCGCCTGTATCCGGCCGCGAAGGTGCATGGCGGGCGGAGAGGCGATCGTCATCCCGATGCCGCGCGCCGGAGACGAACGCGTCTCGGATGCCGACCTCATCGCGTGGGTGCGACAGCTTCTCGATCAGCTGTTCCCCGCGCCCGTCGCTCCGCCGGTCGAGGCGACGCCGACCATCTGATGCCCCGCCCGCTCCGCGGCCCCGAACCGCGGATCCTGGTCATGACCACGCCGAGGCCATAGAGTCGCGGCATGGGCGTTGGGGGCAGCCGAGGACGGCTCGGTGAGGCCGCTGCCGCGTTCGCGAGCAATTGGCAGAACCCCAATCTCCGTCGGGCGCAGCTCAGCTTCCTCGGTGCGTGGACGGCCGAATGGGCCTTCACCGTCGCGCTCGGGATCGTCGCCTACACCAGCGGCGGGGCCCTCGCACTCGGCCTGGTCGGGCTGATGCGCATGGTTCCGTCGGCAGTGCTGGCCCCGCTGCTGTCGCCGTTCGCCGATCGAGGTCGCCGTGAGCGGGTGCTGGTCGTCGTGTCCGTCGTGCGTGGAGCGGCGACGGGTATCGCCGCTCTGACGGTCGCGCTGTCGGGCCCCGTGTTCGTCGTCTACGCGCTCGCGATCGTCTCGACGATCGCGGCGACGATGTTCCGGCCGGCACACTCCGCACTCCTGCCGACGCTGTGCCGCACCGGGCACGAGCTGGCCAGCGCCAACGTGGTGCGCGGTCTGCTCGATTCCATCGCGACCCTGGTCGGGCCGCTGCTGGCGGCCGTGCTGCTCGCGTACACCGATGTGTCGGTCGTGTTCGCTGTGGCTGCCGCGGCGTCGTTCTGGGCCGCCATCCTTTTGCTGCGAGTCCGGTACGACGCTCCTCCGCGTCCCGCGGCGCCGCAGCGACCCGACCTGTTGAAAGAAGCGGTGGAAGGCATTCGAGCGGTCACGCGGAGCCGGGACCTGCAGCTCATCCTCGGCCTCGCCGCCGCGCAGGCGCTGACCCGCGGGGCACTGACGGTGTTCTCGGTGGTGGTCGCGATCGAGCTGCTCGGCACCGGCGACCCGGGGGCCGGCGCGCTGATGGCGGCCGTCGGCGTCGGCGCGGTCGCCGGATCCCTCGGCGCGTCATTCCTGGTGGGAACGGGCCGGCTGGGCGTGTGGTTCGCGGTCGGCGTCGCACTGTGGGGGCTTCCCCTCGCCCTGATCGGCGTCTATCCCCATGAGGCCGCGGCGCTGTTCTTCCTCGCGTTCGTCGGCGTCGGCAACGCTCTGGTCGACGTCGCCGGGTTCACTCTCATAGGCAGACTGGCCCCCGACGTCGTACTGGCGCGCGTCTTCGGCGTGCTGGAGAGTCTTGTCGCCGTGTCGATCGGCGTCGGCGCCGTTCTCGCGGCGGCCATGATCGCGTGGTTCGGCATCCCGGCGGCTCTGATCGCGATCGGACTGCTCTGCCCCATCCTTGCGGTGCTGTCGGTGCGCCGTCTGCGCAAGATGGACAGGTCCGTCGACGTCCTTGACGTCGACATCGGACTTCTCCAGCGGGTGCCCATGTTCGACCCCCTGCCGTTGCCCGCCATCGAACAGCTCGCGCGGGGCCTCGAGTCGCTCGAGGTGCCCGCGGGACGGGCGGTCGTCACCGAGGGTGAGATCGGTGATCGCTACTACGTGATCGAATCCGGGGAGGCGGATGTCCTGGGTGACGGGAGGATCGTCGCGACCCTTGGCCCGGGGGAGGGCTTCGGCGAGATCGCCCTGCTGCGCAGTACACGGCGGACTGCGACCGTCGTGGCCCGAAGCTCCCTGACGCTGCGAGCGCTGGGCTCGGACCGATTCATCTCGGCCGTGATGGGATACACGCCCAGTGCTCGAGCAGCGGCGGCAGGAGTCGAGGACCAGCTCGGTCGGTACGCACCCAACGAGCCGCTCGACGAGGGGCCTTCATCGTCGTGAGCAAGTTCACCGTTGAGATGCCGAACCGTAGATGGGATGGTGAGCCATGACATCCGAGCGGGCTGCCCTGCTGATCGCCGACATCGGCGGCTACACCGAGTACATGAGCACGCACCGTATGACTCTCGCGCACGCCGAGGTCAATACCGCGCGCATGCTCGATCGCATGATCGATGCCGCCCGCGGCTTCGACCTGGTCGAGATCGAGGGCGATGCCGCCTTCCTCTCCCGACGCTCCCACAGGCGCGAACCCGACCCGACGGTCACCGAGATCCTCCAGGTCGCGGTCGCAATGCATCAGGCCTTCCATCTCGAACGCGAGTACGTCGCGAAGAACCTCTGCCCGTGCGGCGGGTGCAAGCAGGCCGGCAACCTGAAGCTGAAATTCGTCGCGCACGTCGGCGAAGTGGCCACCCAGAGCATTCGAGGCCATACGAAACTCGTCGGCATCGACGTGATCCTCGTACACCGCCTGCTGAAGAACTCGGTGTCGATACCGGAGTACGTCCTGGTCTCCGAGGAGCTCTACCACGTCGATGCGGAGTCGCTGCCCACGCCGGTTCACGAGATCACGCCCGAACTGGAGGGCATCGGAGAAGTGCGCGCGTACTTCGTCGACGTCGCGGATCTCGACGGCTTGCTCCCGCCGCCGCGCAAGCCCTCCTGGGGTGCTCGGATCGGCAACACATTCGCGGCGGTGGGTCAGGGAATGCCCTACATGCTCGGCATGAAGCAGCCGCGCAAGGTGCGCTGAGAGGGGAATCGGATGCAGTTCGAGCACCTCGGGGCGCGGCCCCGCATCCATCCTGATGCCGTGATCGCCCCGACCGCGGTGATCAGTGGAGATGTGACCATCGGCGCGGACTGCCAGGTGCTCCACGGTGCGGTGATCACCGCTGAGGGCGGCCCGATCACGCTCGGCACGAACGTGATCGTGATGGAGAACGCGCTGATCCGCGCCAGTTCCGCCAACGCCGTGCACATCGGCGACCACACGCTGGTCGGGCCGATGGCGAGCGTCTCGGGTGCGACGATCGGCGACGAGGTGTTCCTCGCCACGGGCACGCGCATCTTCAACGGCGCACGGATCGGCGAGCGCAGCGAAGTGCGCATCAACGCGGTCGTGCATCTGCGCTCGGTGCTCCCGCCCGAGACCGTCGTGCCGATCGGCTGGGTCGCGGTCGGCGATCCCGCGCAGATCCTGCCCGCCGAGCGCCACGATGAGATCTGGGCGGCCCAGAAGGAACTCGACTTTCCGGGGTACGTGTTCGGTCTCGATCGCGACACCCCCGACCTCATGGTGCAGCTGACCGAGCGCTACGGCCGCAGCCTCGCCCGGCACGAGCGCGACATCCGGCTGGACTGACCGCGGTCTGTCGCGTCAGCCGGTGTTCTGAAGCCCGGCGGCCACACCGCTGACCGACAGCAGCAGCAGGCGCTGCTGCTCCGGGTCGGTCGCGGCTCCCTCGGCGGCATCGGCGCGCAGCGCACGAAGCGCGCGCAGCTGGAGCAGTGACAGCGCGTCCACGTAGGGGCTGCGCATCTTGACCGCGCGCTGCAGCACGGGCTTGTTGTCGAGCACGTCCGATCCGGCGGTGACACGCACGACCCACAGGCGGGTGAGCTCCATCTCCTCCATCACGAGTTCGGCGAGGTCTTCGCGGTCGCCCAGGTCGAGGTAGTGCCTGGCGATGCGCGGATCGGCCTTCGCGAGGCTCATCGCGACGTTGTCGACCATCGTCTGGAAGAGGGGCCACTCCTGGTATGCCCGACGGAGCATGTCTTCGTCGCCCACCGCGTCCAGGGCTGTGCCCAGACCGAACCAGCCCGCGAGGTTGATGCGCGCCTGCGTCCACGCGAACACCCACGGGATCGCCCGCAGGTCTTCGAGCGACTCGACCGACAGTCCGCGGCGCGCGGGCCGCGAGCCGAGCGCGAGCAGTCCGACCTCTTCCATCGGGGTGACCTGAGCGAACCACGGCGCGAAGCCCGGAGCCTTCACCAGCTCGAAGAAGCGGGCGCGGGATGCGGTGTCCATCGTCGCGGCGACGTCGGCGTAGCGGGCGGCCGCGTCGCGGTTGCGATCTTCGATCGACGGCGCCGAAGCCATCAGCACCGCGGCGGCGACCTGATCGATGTGACGCATCGCGATCGCCGGGTCGCCGTACCGGGCGAAGATGACCTCGCCCTGCTCGGTGAGCTTGAAGCGCCCGTCGACCGAGTGGGGCGGCTGGGCCAGGATCGCGGAGTTCGCGGGGCCGCCTCCGCGACCGAGCGCACCTCCGCGGCCGTGGAAGAGGGTCAGCTCGATGCGGTTCTCCTGCGCCCACGCGGCGATCGCCGCCTGCGCGACGTACAGCGCGAGGTTCGCCGCCACCGGACCGACGTCCTTGGACGAATCCGAGTAGCCGAGCATGACCTCCAGCCGGCGCCCGGTCGCATCCAGCCGCGCGGCGAACTCCGGGTGCTCGACGATCTCCGCGAGGATGCGCGGAGCGGCCTGGAGGTCGGCGAAGGTCTCGAACAGCGGCACGACATCCAGCACCGGGGCAGCGGCATCCCCCGTCGCGTAGCGAGCCAGCCGGTGCACGTTCGCAAGATCCTGGGCGGACTGCGTGAACGAGACGATGTAGCGCCCGGCGGCGCGGGGCCCGTAGCGCTTCTGCAGGAAGGCGACGGCGCGGAAGACGTCGAGCACCTCCTCGGCGAGCTCGGAGCGCGGGCCGCCGGCGTCCAGCTCCGCGAGCACCTTCGCGTGCACGGCCGAGTGCTGTCGCACCTCGAGCTCGGTGAGATGGAAGCCGAACGTCTCGACCTGCCACAGCAGCTGCTGCAGGTGCCCGTAGGCCTGTCTGGGCGCCCGCGCCTGCACGAGCGAGTCCTGCACGACGCGCAGGTCGGCCAGGAGCTCTTCGGGGTCGGTGTAGGCGAGGTCGGCGTCGCGTGCGCGCGTCGCCGAGATCTTGCGGGCGATCAGCAGCACGATGCGGCGGTGCGGCTCGTTCGGCGAGCGCTTCGCGATCTCGGTCGCGGCATCCTCATCGGCCGCCTTCAGCCGTTGCCACAGGCCGAGCAGCGCGTCGCTCGGCGGAGTGGTCGAGGCATCGAGCGTCAGCCCACGGCCGATGCGGTTCGCGGTGCGCTCGAGGCCGAGGAGCACGTGCTCGCTCGCGATCGCGGCGGCCTTGCGGGTGACGGATGCCGTCACGAACGGGTTGCCGTCGCGGTCGCCGCCGACCCACGACCCGACGCGCACGAACGGGCGCACCACGGGCGCGCGCCCGCCTGCCGCGGGTCCCTGCAGTGCGTCGTCCACGCGGCGGTAGACGTGCGGGATCGCGGTGTACAGAGTCTCGTCGAACACGGCCATCACGGCGCGGACCTCATCGGTGGGCGAGGGCTTCTCGGGTCGCAGCGGGGCGGTGCGCCAGAGCGTGTCGATCTCCTCGAGCATCCGACGCTCGGCGCGGCGCTGGTCGGCGCCGTTGCGCAGAGACGCGTCGTGCTCTTCGAGGAACGCCGCGAGGCGCCGGATGCTCGTCGAGATCGCGCGCCGCCGGGCCTCGGTGGGGTGCGCGGTGAACACCGGGTGGAAGCGCAGCGCCTGCAGACGTGCGAGCGCGGTGTCATCGCCCACTTCGGCAGCCAGGCGCACGAACGCGGCGGCGACCGAGTCGGTCGCATCCTCGCGGTCGGGGCGACCGTCGCGCTCCCGCAGGATGCGCACGCGCTGGTGCTCCTCCGCGAGGTTCACGAGGTGGAAGTACGCGGTGAACGCCCGCGCGACCTCGTCGGCGCGATCGATCGTGAACGAGTCGGCGATCTCGGCGGCGCTCGCGAATGCCTCGGGCGTGTCGTCGGTGTAGGCGTGGATCGTCGCGACGCGCAAGCGCTCGACGTCCTCGTAGAGACCCGCCGAGCCGCTCTCGCGCAGCACTCGACCCAGGAGCGAGCCGAGCATGCGCACATCCGCCCGCATCCGCTCGGGAATCTCCTGGCCGGCCTCGAACCGTCCGACGAGGTCGATCGCTTCGGTCTGGGTGAACTCGCGCATGCGATCCACGCTAGTGCGGCGGTGTTTCGCGGATGTCACGTGTTTCACGTGCCGCCCCCGGGCCTCGATAGCATGGAGACCGGTGTGCCGGGAAGTCTGGTCGGCGGTGACGGTCCGACGCGATCGTCCCAGACCGGACGGAGAGTAATGACCCTGCTGCGCTCGGCGCGATTCCCCGCGATCCTGCTGCTGATCGCGGCGATCGCCGGGCTCGTGATCGCCAACTCGCCGATCGGCGCCGCCGTGATCGAGTTCTCGTTCGCACACATCGGCATCGCCGGCACGGTCGTGGACCTGTCGCTCGCGCACTGGGTGTCGGACGGCCTGCTCGCGATCTTCTTCTTCTCGGTCTCGGTCGAGCTGCAGTACGAGCTCACCCGCGGCGAGTTGCGCAGCTTCCGGCGGGCGATCCAGCCGGCGATCGCGGCGGCCGGCGGTGTCATCGTGCCGATCGCCGTCTACCTCGCCATCACGGCGGGCAGCGGTGTGGAGTCAGGGTGGCCGGTGCCCACCGCGACCGACATCGCCTTCGCGCTCGGCGTGCTCGCCGTGTTCGGCCGAGGCCTGCCGGCCTCGGTGCGCGTGTTCCTGCTGGCCCTCGCGATCCTCGACGACATCGTCGGGATCGTCTTCATCGCGGTGCTGTTCGCGACCGACGTCAACATCGGGATGCTGGCCCTCGCGCTGCTGGCCGTCGTCGCGTTCGCGATCCTCAGCCGTATGCTCGACGGCCGCTCCCGCGTTCTGATCGCCGTGCTGCTCCTGATCCTCGCGATCACGACCTGGGTGCTCGTGCTCGCATCCGGCGTGCACGCGACCATCGCCGGCGTGCTGCTCGGTCTTGCGATGGCGCAGGGACCGGCCCTGCGGGTGCGACACGCGATCGAGCCCTGGGTCAACGCGATCGTTCTGCCGATCTTCGCGTTCATGGCCGCGCTCGTTCCGATCCCGCAGGTGGCGGCATCCGATCTGTCCCCGGCGTTCTGGGGCATTCTGATCGCCCTCCCGGTGGGCAAGATCGTCGGCATCGCCGGTGCGGGTTGGCTCGCCCAGAGACTCGGGGCGGGCGGCGGCGACCAGAAGCTCGCGTTCGGAGACCTGATCGCCGCCGGCGCGCTCGGCGGCATCGGCTTCACGGTCTCGCTGCTGCTGGCCAATCTCGCTTTCGCCGGTGACGCGTTCGTGCGCGACCAGGCGATCCTCGGCGTGCTGGCCGGATCGTTCATCGCCCTGATCCTGGCGGGCCTGACGGTGTCGTGGCGTGCGCGCCACCACCGCAGACTCGCCGCCCCCGCACCGGAGGTGCCCGCATGACCGAGACCGATCCGCTCCGAGCCGCGGCCGACACGATGCACGAAGTGCGCGACCGCTGCGTATGGACGCAGCAGATCGATCATCGGGCCCTCGTGCCGTATCTGGTGGAGGAGAGCGCCGAGCTGATCGACGCCGTCGA
The DNA here is from genome assembly GCA_963781135.1 of uncultured Actinomycetota bacterium. Classification (GTDB taxonomy): domain Bacteria; phylum Actinomycetota; class Actinomycetes; order Actinomycetales; family Microbacteriaceae; genus Microbacterium. The sequence continues at coordinate 224,291 of CAWADY010000010.1, forward strand.
GACCGGGTCGCGCGCCGAGCTGCGTGAAGAGCTGGGCGACCTGCTCTGGCAGGTGCTGTTCCACGCCGAGATCGCCTCCCGCGACCCCGACGATCCGTTCGACATCGACGACGTGGCCCGTGGGCTCACCGCGAAGATGGTGCGGCGGCATCCGCACGTCTTCGCCGGGGAGGTCGCCGAGACCCCCGAGCAGGTGCTCGTGCTGTGGAACGCCGCCAAGGCCGCCGAGAAGCACGAGCGCACCAGTGTGCTGGACGGCGTCTCGGAGCGGATGCCGTCGCTCGCGCTCGCGCAGAAGCTGCTCGGCAAGGCGGCTCTGGTCCGTGTCGCGGTGCCGACGCAGGGGACTCCGGCCGAGACCGGGGGCGACGAGCCCGGTCTCAGCCCCGACGCCCTGTCTCGAGACGGCGACCCGCGCACCGAGGCCGAGCTCGGCGACGCGCTGCTCGCGCTGGTCGCCGCTGCTCGCACGCAACGGGTGGGATGCCGAGCGGGCGCTCCGCGAGCGGCTTCGCGGGCTGCAAGCCGAGATCCGCACCGCCGAGCAGGCCTGAGAGACTGGTGACGTGGCATCCGTCAATCCTCCGCGCGGCATGCGCGACTTCCTCCCCGCTGAAAAGGCCCGTCGCGAGCGCGTGCTCGCCGTCATCCGCGAGCGCTACCGCGCGCACGGCTTCGACGAGATCGAGACGCCCGTCATGGAGGACCACGCGCGGCTGCACGCCGGCATCGGCGGCGACAACGAGAAGCTCGCGTACAACGTGCTCAAGCGCGGGCTCGACGCCGACGCGATCCGCGCGGCCGCCGAGAACCCTGCCGATCTCGCCGATCTCGGGCTCCGCTACGACCTGACCGTCCCCCTGGCCCGGTTCTATGCGACCCACCGGGCCGAGCTGCCCACGGTCTTCCGAGCCGTGCAGATCGCGCCGGTGTGGCGCGCCGAGCGGCCGCAGAAGGGTCGCTACCGGCAGTTCATGCAGTGCGACATCGACATCCTGGGTGATGCGTCCTCGCGCGCCGAGGCGGAGCTGATCGTCGCATCCCTCGACGCGGTCGACTCGCTCGGGCTCGAGGGCGCGACGGTCCGCATCAACGACCGTCGTGCCCTGGATTGGATGCTGGAGAGCTTCGGGTTCACGGCCGACGAGCGCCCCGGCGTGCTGATCACGATCGACAAGCTCGACAAGATCGGTCCGGCCGGCGTCGTCGCCGAGCTGCGCGAGCGCGGCGCGACCCCGCCCGCGGTGGACGCGCTCGAGGCGTTCCTGCGTCGCCCGCAGACGCTCGAGTACAACCCCTACGGCGAGCGCCAGATCCGCAAGGCGCTGCCCGAGGGGGCGCCCGACGATGTCGTCGAACACCTGGTGGGCATCGGCGAAGCGGTCGCGGCCACGCGCACATCCGATGACGCGGTGAGCGGGATCCCGCTCGTGTTCGACCCGTTCCTGGTGCGCGGCATGGGGTATTACACCGGCACGATCTTCGAGCTCGCCCACCCGAGCGTCGACTACTCGCTCGGCGGCGGCGGCCGCTACGACGGGATGATCGGGCGCTTCCTCGGCCAGGACGTGCCCGCGGTCGGGTTCTCGCTCGGGTTCGAGCGGCTCGTCGACCTGGTCGCCGAGTCGGCCGGGGGCCAGGAGCGGGCCGTCGTGCTCGTGCACGACCGCGATGTGCCGCTCGGCGAGCTGCTCGCGGTCAAGGTCGCCCTCGCCCGCGAGGGGGCGCGCGTGCGGCTCGAGCAGCGCCCGAAGAACCTCAAGGCGCTGCTGGAGCGCGCGGCATCCGACGGCTACACGTCCTTCGCGACGGTCACGCCCGGCGCGACCGTGTCTTCGCTCGAGTTCAAGCCCCTGACCTGATCTCCGAGACCGCGAGACAGCATGCTCGCGTCGAGACAGAGGTGAACGCGCTCCGTCTCGCGGCGCCTATGCTGTCTCGCGGTCGGGGTCGAGCGCGAGGACGGTTGACGCGCGGCCGCGAGCCGGGTTGGCTGGCGGCATGGCCGAACCCACACCCGATGCATGGCGCCGTGTCGACACCTACCTGACCGAGACGCTCGTCGGACACGACGCCGACCTCGAGTCCGCTGTCGCCGAGCAGAACTCCGCCGGTCTGCCGGCGATCGAGGTCGCGCCGGTCTCGGGCAAGCTGCTGCACCTGCTCGTGCGCATCTCGGGCGCGCGCCGAGTGCTCGAGATCGGAACGCTCGGCGCGTACTCGACGATCTGGATGGCCCGAGGCATCCCGGACGAGGGAAGGGTCGTCACGATCGAGGCCGAGCCTGCCAACGCGGCGATCGCGCGGGCGAACCTCGACCGGGCCGGTGTCGGAGGGAAGGTCGACATCCGGGTCGGTCGCGGCGATGAGGTCCTGCCGACCCTCCAGGACGAGCCGCCGTTCGATTTCGTCTTCATCGACGCCGACAAGGAGTCCAACACGATCTACATCGACTGGGCCGCCCGGCTCGGCCACCCCGGCACCGTCGTGGTCGTCGACAACATCGGGCGCGGGGGAGAGGTCGCCAATCCGGCGACGACGGCCTCGAACGTGATCGGCACGCAGCGGGGCCTCGAGATGCTCGGCCGGGATCCCCGTTTCGACGCGACGGCGTTGCAGACGCTCGATCTCAAAGGCTGGGACGGCGTCGCGATCGCCGTGGTGACGGATGCCGCCGACTCGCACGCCGCGCGCTGACGTCGCGGCGCTCGGGCCGTGCAACCGCCCTGTGCCGCGGCATCCGCCTGGCTAGACTGGCGAGCGGACCGACGACGCTCCCGATCCACCCTCCACCACACAAGGAGTCCTCTGTGGCACTAATCGAGGCTGTCAACGCGCGCGAGATCTTGGATTCGCGCGGAAACCCGACCGTCGAAGTGGAGGTCCTGCTCGACGATGGCATCGTCCAGCGCGCGGCCGTCCCCTCCGGCGCGTCCACCGGCGCCTTCGAGGCGTACGAGCTGCGCGACGGCGACAAGACCCGCTACAGCGGCAAGGGCGTGCTCAAGGCCGTCGCCGCGGTGATCGACGAGCTCGGACCGGCGATCGAGGGTGTCGATGCCGCCGAGCAGCGGATCATCGACGAGATCCTGATCGAGGTCGACGGCACCGACAACAAGGGCCGCGTCGGCGCGAACGCGATCCTCGGGGTGAGCCTGGCCGTGGCGAAGGCCGCCGCCGACAGCGCCGACCTGCCGCTGTTCCGCTACCTCGGCGGACCGAACGCGCACATCCTGCCCGTCCCGCTGTTCAACGTCATCAACGGCGGATCGCACGCCGACAACGGCATCGACATGCAGGAGTTCTTCCTGGCACCCATCGGCGCGTCGACGTTCGCCGAGGCGCTGCGCTGGGGGACCGAGACCTACCACGTCCTGAAGGGCGAGCTGCTGAAGGCCGGCTACGCGACCGGTCTCGGCGACGAGGGCGGCTTCGCCCCCGACCTGCCCAGCAACCGCGAGGGCCTGGACTTCCTCATCACGGCGATCGAGAAGGCGGGCTTCACGCCCGGCACCGAGATCGCACTCGGGATGGACGTCGCGGCGACCGAGTTCTTCACGGACGGCGCGTACCAGTTCGAGGGCAAGGCGTGGACGGCCGAGAAGCTCACCGATTACTACGTCGACCTCGCCGACAACTACCCGATCATCACGATCGAAGACGCCCTCGCCGAGGACGACTGGGACGCGTGGAAGCACCTCACCGAGAAGCTCGGATCGAAGATCCAGCTCGTCGGCGACGACCTGTTCGTCACGAACCCGACGCGTCTGTCGGACGGCATCAAGCGCGGCGTGGCCAACTCGCTCCTGGTGAAGGTCAACCAGATCGGCACCCTGTCGGAGACGCTGGATGCCGTCGACATGGCCCATCGCGCCGGCTACACCACGATGTTCTCGCACCGCTCGGGCGAGACCGAGGACACCACGATCGCCGACCTCGCGGTCGCCGTGAACTCGGGTCAGATCAAGAGCGGCGCGCCCGCCCGCAGCGAGCGCGTCGCGAAATACAATCAGCTTCTGCGCATCGAGGAGGAGCTGGGCGACGCGGCGGAATTCGCCGGGCGTTCGGCGTTCCCGAGGTACACCGCGTAGGACAGTCTTTTCGAGCCGCACTGCACCGCAGCCGGCAAGAGATCGGGGGAGCCGTGGCAGACACGACGGCTCCCCCTTCTCGTGCCCCGCGGCGCAGGCGACCCGTCCGGCGACCCGTCGACGTCCGGGGGTGGCTGGGCGGCATCCGCCTCTCGGGATTCATGGTGATCATGATGGGCCTGGTGGTGCTTGCGGCGTTCGTGCTCGTCCCCACGATCGGCACCTACGTCGATCAGCGCCAGCAGATCGCCGCGCTCCAGGCCGCCGTCGAGGTGAGTCGCGAAGATGTGGCCGACCTGGAGGCGCAGCGCGACCGCTGGACCGACCCGGCGTACATCACGACGCAGGCGCGCGAGCGGCTCTATTACGTCAAGCCGGGAGAGGTCGTCTACCTCGTCGACGACGATCTGCCGCCGGCGCTCGTGCCGCAGGAGCAGGCACCGGTGAGTGACGACGTCGAGCAGACGCGCACCGACTGGATGTCGCAGTTCGTCCGCTCGGTCACCCTGGCGGGCGTCGCCCAGACCGTGAAGGCGCCCATGATCGGCGTGCCCGATCCGACCCCCAGCGACTCGCCCGCCGACACCCCGTGACCTCACTCGCCGCCGCCGCTCTGCGACCGCTCGAGTCCCCGGAACCCCCCGGCTGCCGACCAGCTCCCAGCCGGTGCCCGGTACCCTGGGCGGTGTGACCACGCCCCCGTTCCCGCCCGTCAGCGAGACCGATCTCACCGTTCTGCGCGCGCAGCTCGGTCGACCCGCGCGCGGCGTCGTGGGCATCGCGGCACGGTGCGTGTGCGGCAACCCGACGGTCGCCGCGACCGCGCCGCGACTCGAAGACGGCACCCCCTTTCCGACGTTCTACTACCTCACCCATCCGGCCGCGACGGCCGCGATGTCGGGGCTGGAAGCCACTCAGGTGATGCGCACGCTGAGCGATGTGCTCGCCGATGATCCCGACGTCGTCGAGGCATATGCGCGGGCGCACGAGTCCTATCTGCGCGATCGATCGACGTTCGGCGAGGTCGAGGAGATCGACGGGATCTCGGCGGGGGGGATGCCGACCCGCGTGAAGTGCCTGCACGCGCTCGCGGCGCACTCGCTGGCTGCCGGTCCGGGGGTCAACCCGATCGGCGACCGCGCGCTCGCCCTGTCGACCTGGTCGCCCGATCGCTGCGTGTGCGCCGAGCCCGGGACGAGCGGATGATCCGCAGGGTCCTCTCCGCATCCGCGGCGATTCTGGCGGTCGCGCTGCTCACCGGCGCGAGCGTCTCTCCGGTGGCGCCCAACCCCGACCCGGTCCGCGCCGCGGAGTACTGGCTGGACGAGTACGGCATCAGGGATGCGTGGAGCACGACCCGCGGCGCCGGCGTGCGCATCGCGATCATCGACACGGGTGTCGCCCGCGGCCCGGTGGAGTTCGAGGGCGCCGTCGTCGGCGGCACGGACGTCTCGGGCATCGGCTCGTCCGACGGTCGCACGCCCGTGGGCGCGGTCGACGCGAACCACGGCAGCTGGGTCGCATCGCTCGCCGGCGCACGGGGGACCGGCGCGAGCACCGGGATGATCGGCGTGGCGCCCCAGGCCGAACTGCTGGCCGTCTCGGTCGGGTTCGGCTCCTCCGCCCAGGTCCCGTTCGCCGACCAGATCGCCGAGGCGATCCGCTGGTCGGTCGACAACGGCGCCGACGTGATCAACCTCTCACTGACCACCAACACGCCCGACTGGGACAAGAGCTGGGACGACGCATTCCTGTATGCCTTCGAGAACGACGTCGTCGTGGTCGTCGCGGCGGGCAACCGCGGCAGCGGCACGTCCCGAGTGGGTGCGCCGGCGACGATCCCCGGGGTGCTCACGGTCGCCGGCGTCGACAAGCAGGGCAGAGCGAGCGTCGAGGCGTCCACGCAGGGCATCACGCTGGGCGTGTCTGCACCGAGCGAGAACCTCGTCGGCGTCTCCGCCGACGGGCGGCTCGTGCTGTGGAACGGCACCAGCGGTGCGGCGCCGATCGTGGCGGGAATCGCCGCTCTGGTGCGGGCGGCGCACCCCGACATGGACGCGAACAACGTCATCAACCGGATCATCGAGACGGCGCGTCAACCGGCGGGCGTGACCGGGCCGGTCGACCCGCTGCTCTACGGCGCAGGATTGGTGGATGCCGCAGCGGCGGTGTCGGCATCCGTGCCGTCGGTGACGTCGAACCCGATGGGCAGCCTCACCGATTGGATCCGTCTGTACCGGCGCGCGGACAGCGTCCCGGCGCAGGTGCCCACCGCGGAGCCTGTCGAGATCGAACCGCTCCCTCCGGCTGACTCGGCCACCCGTGCGGCCTCACCGCTGCTGCCGTCTTCGGAGACGCTGCTCTACGGGACCCTTCCGCTGATGGCCGGGTCGGCGGCGGCTATACTGGTGGCTCTCGGCGTCACCGCAGCTGTCCGACGTATCCGAATGGCGTCCCGGACGCCGAGCCGCTGACACCCCAGGAGTATCCCCCACCGTGAGCAACACTGCGCCTGTGAAGAACCGCGTGCCCAAGATCCTCATCGTCGGTGGCGGCTACGCAGGCTTCTACACCGCCTGGAAGCTCGAGAAGCACCTGCGCAGGGGCGAGGCCGAGGTCACGATCGTCGATCCGCTGCCCTACATGACCTACCAGCCGTTCCTCCCCGAGGTCGCCGCCGGTTCGATCGAGGCGCGTCACTCGGTGGTCGCCCTGCGGCGTCACCTCAAGAAGACGAAGATCGTGGCCGCCAAGGTCACCGGAATCAGTCACGCCGACAAGGTCGCGACGATCACGCCGATCGTCGGCGACCCGTACGAGCTCGAATACGACCAGATCGTCGTGACCGCCGGCGCGGTCTCGCGCACCTTTCCGATCCCGGGCATCGCCGACAACGCGATCGGCCTGAAGACGATCGAGGAGGCCGTCGCCATCCGCGACCGCCTGATGTCGAACTTCGACAAGGCGTCGGTGCTGCCTCCCGGACCCGCCCGCGATCGCCTCCTGACGGTCGTCGTGATCGGCGGCGGATTCGCGGGTATCGAGGTGTTCGCCGAGCTGCGCAACTTCGCCTCCGCCCTGGTCGGGCGCTACCCCGAGGTCACGTTCAGCGACACGCACTTCCACCTCATCGAGGCGATGAGCCGGATCATGCCCGAGGTCTCGCTCAAGACGAGCGAGTGGGTCCTGAAGGACCTCGCCAAGCGCGGCGCATCGGTGCACCTCGACACCCAGGTCACCGGAGCCGTCGACGGCAACGTCGAACTGTCCACCGGCGAGGTGATCCCGAGCGATCTCATCATCTGGACCGCCGGAGTCATGGCCAACCCGACCGTGGTCCGCGGCGGTGACCTGCCCGTCGAAGAGCGCGGTCGCATCCGCACGCGCGCTGACCTGCGGGTCGGCACCGAGGACGAGATCGTCGAGGGTGCGTGGGCGGCGGGCGATGTCTCGGCCGTTCCCGACCTGACCGGCGGGGGAGTCGGCGGCTACTGCGTGCCCAACGCGCAGCACGCCGTGCGCCAGGCCAAGCTCCTCGCGAAGAACCTCGTCGCCGTGCTGCGCGGCGAGGTGCCCCACGAGTATTTCCACAAGAACCTCGGTGCGGTCGCGGGTCTCGGCCTGTACAACGGCGTGTTCCAGTCCGGAAATATCGCGCTCAAGGGATTCGTCGCCTGGGTCGCCCACCGCGGCTACCACGGCCTGGCGATGCCCTCCTGGGAGCGCAAGTTCCGCGTGGTCTGGGGCTGGTGGAACAACCTCTGGCTCGGCCGCGACCTGGTGAACCTGCAGGCCGTGCAAGACCCGCGGTACGTGTTCGAGGAGTTCGCCGCACGCCCGCGTCCGCCGCAGCCTGTCGAGGCTGCGCCGGCCAAGGCCGTCACCGCCGCGCCTGCAGAGAAGGTCGCTGCGACCAGCTGACCGGTACCGTGGAGGCGTGCGCTCGCGTGCGCGCCCCCGTAGCCCAACCGGCAGAGGCAGGCGACTTAAAATCGCCGCAGTGTGGGTTCGAGTCCCACCGGGGGTACCAGCGACGTACGTCGGCGGTGCGCTGCGAGTCGTAGGCTGGAGGCCATGTGTGCCCACTCGCCGAAGAGCGTGATGCGATGACGATCGACCTGCTCGCCGGTGTCGATTCCGGTACTCCCTGGGCGGATCCGGCGGCCTACTGGGCGGCGATGACGGATGCCGTGGCCGGCGTGTCGGGTCCGGTCGCGGCGCTGAACCTCGCCGCGCTGCGGTACAACGCCCTCGATATGGTGATCCGCTCGAGCGGAGTGCCGATCCGCGTCGCGAGCAAGTCGGTCCGGGTGCGCGACGTGCTCGACGCCACTCTGGCCCTGCCGGGGTATCACGGCATCCTCGCGTTCACTCTTCCGGAGGCGCTGTGGCTCGCTGAGACGCACGACGACGTCGTGCTCGGCTACCCGAGCGTCGACCGCGCTGCGCTCGCCGTGCTGGCCGCAGACGAGCGCGCGGCAAGCCGGGTGACGCTCATGGTCGACGACCTCGCGCAGCTCGACGTGGTCGACTCCGTGTCGGCGCCGGCCTCGCGCACGACGCTGCGTGTCGCGATCGACGCCGATGCGTCGTGGCGCGCGCCCGGCCTGGGTCACATCGGAGTGCGGCGTTCCCCGGTGCACGAGCCGGGCGAGGTCGCCAACCTGGCCCGCGCGATCGCCGCGAGGCCGGGATTCCGCCTCGTGGGTCTCATGATGTACGAAGCGCAGATCGCCGGCCAGGGCGATGCGACGGGCTCGGGCGACGGCGTCATCCGCTGGATGCAGCGGCGGTCGGGGCAGGAGCTGCTGGACCGTCGCGCGGCGATCGTCGGCGCGCTGCGAGACATCGCGCCGCTCGAGTTCGTCAACGGCGGCGGAACCGGGTCGCTCGAGCTGACGGCATCCGATCTGGCCGTCACGGAACTGACCGCCGGCAGCGGGCTCCTCGCCGGCCATCTCTTCGACGGCTATCGGGCGTTCGATCCCGCGCCGGCGGCGGCGTTCGCGCTCGAGGTCGTGCGCAAGCCGCTGCCCGACATCGCGACGGTGCTCGGCGGCGGCTGGATCGCCTCCGGCCCTCCGGTCGCATCACGCCAGCCGATGCCGGTGTGGCCCGACGGGCTGAAGACCCTCTCACGCGAGGGTGCGGGAGAAGTGCAGACGCCCCTGCAGGGTGAGGCGGCCAGAGCACTGCGTGTCGGAGACCGCGTCTGGTTCCGCCATTCCAAGAGCGGCGAGCTCGCCGAGCGCGTCGAGAAGTATCACCTCGTCGATGGTGATCGACTGGTGGGTGAGGCGCCCACGTACCGAGGCGAAGGAAAGGCGTTCCTGTGACCCGACCGGGAGGAACATGGGAGAACTGGGGTCGCACGCTGAAGGTGCGCCCGCAGCGCATCGAGTTCCCCGACTCGACCGCTGCCGTCCAGCGCGCGGTGAAGGCGGCCGCCGCCCGCGGCATGCAGGTCAAGGCGGTCGGCGCGGGCCACAGCTTCTCCGGCATCGCGGTCGCCTCTGGCGTCCTGCTCGATCTGACCGATCTCACCGGGCTCGTCAGCGCGGACCGCGAGCGAGGTCGCGTCACTGTGCGCGCCGGTACGCGCCTGCACCAGATTCCGAGGCTTCTCGCGCCGTACGGCCTCGCGATGCCCAACCTCGGCGACATCGACCGTCAGTCGATCTCCGGAGCCATATCGACGGGGACGCACGGCACCGGCGCCGGCTTTGGCGGCATCGCCACCCAGGTCACCGCCGCGACCCTCGTCACCGCTGACGGTGAGCTCCTCGTGGTCGACGAGAGCCAGAATGCCGAGCTGCTTCCGGCGGTGGCCCTCGGACTCGGCGCGCTGGGCATCCTCGTCGAGGTCACGCTGCAGTGTGTTCCCGCGTTCCTGCTGCATGCGGTCGAGCGGCGCGAAGGGCTGGGAGAGGTGCTCGGGTCACTGAATGAGCGGGTGGCGGCGTCGGACCACTTCGAGTTCTACTGGTTCCCCCACACGGGCAAGGCGATGACCATCACCCACGCGCGGTTGCCCGAAAGCGCGGTCCGACACCCGCGGCCGCCGTTGCGCAAATGGGTGGACGATGTCGCGCTCGGCAGCGTGACCCACGAAGTCGCCTGCCGGCTCGGGCATGTGGCGCCCGCACTGTCTCCCGCCCTCAACCGGCTCTCCGTCGTGCTCTGGAGCAACCGCGACTTCACCGATGTTGCGTCTCGAGTCTTCGCGACGTATCGACCCGTGCGCTTCCGAGAGATGGAATACGCCTTGCCGGTGGAGAACGTCCGACCGGCGTTCGAAGCGGTTCGCACCCTCATCGAGGATCGTGGATGGCGCATCGGGTTCCCGATCGAGGTGCGCTTCGCCGCGCAGGACGACCTGTGGCTCTCCACCGCCTACGGCCGTGCCTCCGGCTACATCGCGGTGCACCGCTATTGGCGGGAAGACCCCACCGAGTACTTCGAGGCCGTCGAGCAGATCATGCTCGACCACGGCGGACGACCCCACTGGGGCAAGATGCACACGCTGGATGCCGGGATCCTCCGCGACCGATACCCCCGCTTCGATGACTTCGTCGCCCTGCGCGACCGGCTCGATCCCGATCGGATGTTCCGGAACAGCTATCTCGACCGCGTGCTCGGTGAGTAAGGGCTGGGAGTCGTGAGACGGCTCTCATCTGCGGCCGCACCGATGGTTAGGATGAGGGCAAACCTCGAACGGAGTCACGGGCATGTGGGAATGGCTGATCCCGGTACTGATCGTCGTGGCGCTCGTCGTCATCGTCGGCATCTACCTGTGGGCGACATACAACTCGCTGGTCGCGCTCAACGTGCGCGTCGACGAGGCGTGGAGCGACATCACCGTCCAGCTGAAGCGTCGAGCCGACCTGCTGCCGAACCTGATCGAGGCGGTGAAGGGCTATGCCGCCCATGAGAAGGCGGTCTTCGAGAACGTCACCCGCGCGCGAGCCGAGACGCTGACAGCGGGCGGTCCTGCCGAAGCGGGCGTCGCCGAGGGCCACATGCAGCAGGCGCTGAAGTCGCTGTTCGCTGTCGCGGAGGCCTATCCGCAGCTGCAGGCGAGCCAGAACTTCCTCCAGCTGCAGCAGTCGATCGTCGACACCGAAGACAAGATCCAGGCCTCCCGCCGGTTCTACAACGGCGGTGTGCGCGAGCTGAACACGAAGATCAAGGTGTTCCCGAACAACCTGTTCGCCCGCAACCTCGGCTTCGACGAGCGGGAGTTCTTCGAGGTCGTCGACGGCGCAGCGATCTCGGAGCCCCCGCGCGTTCAGTTCTGAACTAGCCCGTGTACAGCGCCATCGCGCGCAACAAGCGCAATACCTGGTTCATCCTGGGCGCCTTCATCCTGCTGCTCGGCGCGATCGGTCTGCTCGCGGGCTGGCTGGCCGGCAACAACTGGTGGATCACCGCGTTCATCCTCATCTTCGCGACGGGGTACGCGACCTTCCAGTACTTCTTCGCCGATCGCGAGGCGATCGCCATGTCGGGAGCGTCGCGGGTCGATCGCCAGGATGCCCCGAGGTATTACCGACTCGTCGAGAACCTGTGCATCGCGACCGGTACTCCGATGCCCACGCTGTACGTCGTCGACGACCCGGCGCCGAACGCGTTCGCCACCGGCCGCAAGCCGGAGGAGGCCTCGATCACGGTCACGACCGGACTGTTCGAGCTCATGACCGATCGTGAACTCGAGGGTGTGCTGGGCCATGAGCTCGGCCACATCCGCAACTACGACATCCGGGTCTCGCTCATCGTCTTCGGCCTCGTCGTCGCGGTCGGCATCCTCGCAGATCTCTTCATGCGATTCGCCTTCTTCGGAGGCGGTCGTCGCGGGGGCAACGGCCAGGCGCAGCTGCTGTTCCTGCTCTTCGGCGTGGTCGCCGCGCTGATCGCGCCGCTGCTCGCAGGCGCTGTCCAAGCCGCGATCTCACGCCAGCGGGAGTACCTCGCTGACGCGACCAGTGCGATGACCACCCGCGATCCGGACGGGCTCGCGTCGGCCCTCGCCAAGCTGGGTGAGTTCGGTGCCCCGCTGAAGAAGGCGAACACCTCAATGGCGCATCTGTGGATCGCCGACCCGCTCGCGCCGAACGCCTTGGCCCGCATGTTCGCGACACACCCGCCGATCCCCGAGCGGATCGAGCGGCTCAAGACGATGGGAGGCGAGTTTTGACGCGAGCCGGATCAATGCGAGCGAAGCCCGCGTTGATGCGGTTCGGGTCAAGGTCGAGTAGGCGCGCCAGCGCCGTATCGAGACCCGTGCGTCAGACAGGCGTCCAATGGTTCACCGGTTGACCCGTGAGGACGCGCGCCGCATCGCCGTCCACGCTCAGCTGCTGACCGCCGATCGCCCGGGCGGCATCGTCGAGACCGTCGACGGGCTGGCCCTGGTGAACATCGACCCGACCGCTGCCGTCGCGCCGAGCGCCGACCACATCCTGTGGAGCAGGATCGGCTGGCCGTACCAGCCTGCCGATCTCGCCCGTGCGGTCGAGCAGGACCGGGCGGTCTTCGAATGGGCCGGCTTCTACCGTCCGATGGCCGACCTCCCGCTGTACCTGCCGATCATGCGGGAATGGCCTCGCTATCGCGACCAGCGGGAGTGGCTCGAGGCGAATGACACCTTCCGCCGTGACGTCCTGGATCGTCTCCGAGCCGAGGGGCCGCTGCGCGGCGGTGAGATCGCGGACACCAGCCAGGTGTCGTGGACCTCGACGGGATGGACGAACGACCGCAACGTGACCCAGATGCTCGAGTTCCTCTCGATGCGCGGTCAGGTCGCGGTCTCGCGCCGCGAAGGCAGGGACCGCGTGTGGGACCTCGCCGAACGCGTGTATCCCGCCGATGTCGATGGAGCTGTCCGACGAGGAGGCTGCCCGGCTGCGCGCGGATCGGCGTCTGGGCTACCTCGGTATCGCGCGACCGAAGGCCGCCAAGCAGCCCGTCGAGCCGATCGACGTGGGTGAGGTGGGCGAGGAGGCGACCATCGACGGCGTCGACGGGGTGTGGCGTGTCGATCCCGCGCTTCTGGACGAGATCGGCTCGTTCGAGCCGCGCACCGCACTGCTCTCGCCATTCGACAGGCTCGTGTTCGACCGAGCACGTGCGAGGGACGTCTTCGGGTTCGAATACATCGTGGAGATGTACAAGCCGGCGTCGAAGCGCCGCTGGGGCTACTTCGCGCTGCCGATCCTGCACGGCGACTCGCTCGTGGGAAAGCTGGATGCCGCAGCCGATCGCAAGGCCGGAGTGTTCCGCGTCGCCGCCATCCACGAAGACGAGACGTTCACGGCCGACATGACCGATGGCGTCCACGCCGAGGTGCGGGAACTGGCCGCCTGGCTCGGACTCGAGGTCACCGGCATCCCTGGATCCTGACGCCGCCGCGGCGGCGGCTTCACGCCCCGATGCCGGCAGGCTCCGGTTCGTCGGCGGCGAGTGCGACCGGCTCGGCGGCGCCCGCCTCGTGCCGGCGGGCTTCGGGCAGGACGTCCGCCAGCTCATCGGTGGCATCGCCCCACTGGGACACGGAGATCGACGCGAGACCCTGCCAGCGCGCGGCGGAACGCAGCTCGTCGGCGAGCCGCTCGGCGGCATCGGCCGGCCGCCCGCGCTCCCACCAGGCCGACTGCACCAGCAGGGTGGAGGCCGCCCGATCGGCCTTGAGGTCGATGCGGCCCACGATGTCGTCGCCGATGAGCACCGGCAGGGAGTAGTACCCGAAGCGCCGCTGCGGCGCCGGAGTGTAGATCTCGATGCGGTACTCGAAGTCGAAGAGCCGCTCAGCGCGGTCGCGGAACCAGACGACCGGATCGAACGGGGTGAGGATCGCGGCCGCATCGACGCGGCGAGGGAGCGCGGCATCGCTGTGGACCCACGCCTTGGCGGGCCGACCGGCCGACTGCCAGCCCTGAACCGTGACGGGCTGGAGAACACCCGCGTCCTGCAGGTCGCCGATCGCGGCCATCACCGCGCGCCGGTCCTTGATGCGCCAGTAGTCGGCCAGATCCGACGCCGTGCCCACCCCGTGCGCCCGGGCCGCCCGCGCGATGAGCTCCCGGATCGCGTCTTCGCGCGCGACCGGCGCGGCAAGCGCCTCACGCGGGAGCACATGCTCGGCCAAGCCGTAGCGCCGCTCGAAACCGCGTCGACCCGCGATCGCGACCTCGCCGAACAGCCACAGGTACTCGAGCGCGTGCTTGACGACGTCCCAATCCCACCACGGACCGCGCGCGCCCTGGTGCGCGTCATGCTCGATCTGCGCCGGCCGGAGCGGTCCCCGGTCTGCCAGCTCCGACCTCACCCAGTCGACGATCTCGCGATGCGTCTCATACCAGCCGCCCGGCGCACCGTACTTCGCTCGCATCTCGTCCATTCGGAAGCGGAACAGCCCCCAGTCGTCGGCGGGGATGAACGAGGCCATGTGCGCCCAGAACTCCACATACGGCGCGCGCCGTGCGAAGAGCAGGCGGTCGAGTGCGGCGGTGTCGTACGCGCCGACTCGGGAGAACAGCGGCATGTAGTGCGACCGGGCGAAGACGTTGACCGAGTCGATCTGCAGCGTCGCCATGCGCGCCATCGCAGTGTTCAATTGCCGCGTGCCGGCCGCTTCGGGCCGTCGTTGCGCGAACCCCTGCGCGGCGAGGGCGATCCGGCGCGCCTCGGAGGTGCTCAGTGACTGCTTCACGGCGGCCAGCCTAGCCGCGTGCTCCGACACCGTCGGCGGGGAGCGGGTCGCTGAGAGCAGCGCTCGCCGCGCTGCGCCGCACACCCCGGACTTGCTCCCGCACCCCTCTAAACTGGCGTGATGACCGGATCCGACGACAAGCCCAGGGGCTCGTTCATGGATTCGCTCCGCGACCGCAGTCGTGTCGTGTCGACCGACGTCTCAGGATCCGTTCCGCGCGGCCTCAAGGTCGCGACCGCGTACTCGTGGCGGTTCCTCGTCGTGGCCGCGGCGATCGGCGTCGCGATCTGGGTCGTGATCCAGCTCAAGCTGCTCGTGATCCCCTTGATGGTCGCGATCCTGGTGACGGCACTGCTGTGGCCGGTGTTCAGCTGGATGCTGCGCCACCGCGTCCCGCGATGGGCGGCGATCACTCTTTCGATCGTCGGCACGCTCGCGATCGTCGGCGGTCTGATCTGGCTCGTGGTGTGGCAGGTCACCCGTCAGTGGTCATCCGTTCAGGCCCGCACCGTTGAGGCGATCGACCAGTTCCGGCAGTATCTGATCGACGGCCCGCTGCACCTGACCGAGGGTCAGATCGACGACCTGCTCTCGCAGGCGCTCACGCTGCTTCAGGAGCAGGCCCAGCTGCTTCTTTCGGGCGCCCTCGCGCTCGGCACCACTCTCGGTCATGTCGCCGTCGGCGCGCTCCTCACGCTGTTCATCCTGCTGTGCCTGCTCGCCGACGGCGGGGGCATCTGGCGCTGGACGACGCGGCTGTTCCCGATCAAGGCGCGCCCGGCCGTGGACGGGTCCGCCCGTGCCGGATGGGTCATGGTCGTCAGCTACGCGCGCACGCAGTTGATGGTTGCGACGATCGACGCGATCGGCATCGGCCTGGGGGCGTTCCTGCTGGGCGTGCCGCTCGCGATCCCCGTCGCCGTGCTGGTCTTCCTGGGTGCGTTCGTGCCGATCGTCGGAGCGGTCTTCACGGGTACTCTCGCAGTCTTCCTCGCTCTCGTCTACAACGGTCCGTGGATCGCGCTGTGGATGCTCGTGGTCGTCCTGGGCGTCCAGCAGATCGAAGGCCACGTGCTGCAGCCCCTGCTGATGGGCTCGGCCGTGAAGGTGCATCCGCTCGCGGTCGTGCTCGTGGTCGCGGGTGGCGCCATGATCGCCGGCATCCCCGGCGCGCTGTTCGCCGTGCCCCTGGCCGCGTTCGTCAACGTCGTCGTCGTCTACATCGGAGATCGTGCGTGGGAGGCGGGGGCGCCGCCTCCGTCCAACGACTTGATCTGGACGACGGTTCCCCGCCCGAGGAGGGTTCGTTCGTGAGCATCCCCACGCTGGCGGAATTCGAGGATGCCGCCGCCTACCTCGATGGTGTCATCACGCGGACACCCATCGACCAGTCGCAGCACCTGTCGGAGGTGCTGGGGGTGCCCGTCTACCTGAAGCTGGAGAATCTCCAGCGCACCGGCTCCTTCAAGATCCGAGGTGCGACCTACCGGCTGTCGCGGCTGACCGACGAAGAGCGAGCGCGCGGCGTCGTGGCCGCATCGGCCGGCAACCACGCGCAGGGAGTGGCCCTCGCCGCGCAGGCCCTCGGCATCCCCGCCACGATCTTCATGCCGCTGGGCGTGCCCGTCCCCAAGCTGCTCGCGACGCGCGGCTACGGTGCCGATGTCGTGCTCGAAGGGGCGACCGTCGAGACGCCGCTGCGCCTGGCCGCCGAGTTCGCCGAGCGCACGGGCGCGGTGCTCATCCACCCGTTCGACCACCGCGACATCATCGTCGGCCAAGGCACGCTCGGCCTCGAGCTGTTCGACGCGGTCCCCGACCTCGACACCGTGCTGCTGGGCATCGGCGGCGGCGGTCTGATCGCCGGCGTCGCCGCGGCCGTCAAGGCGCGCGCGGCGGCCGTCGGCCGCACCGTCCGGATCGTCGGCGTTCAGGCCGAGAACTCCGCGGCGTATCCGTCGTCGCTGGCCGCGGGTCACCCGCTCGTGGTCGAGACGCGGCCCACGATCGCCGACGGCATCGCCGTCGCACGTCCGGGTGACATCCCCTTCGAGATCATCAGCAAGCTCGTCGACGAGGTGGTCACGGTGACCGACGACGACATCGCCCGCGCCCTGCTCATGCTTCTGGAGCGGGCCAAACAGGTCGTGGAGCCCGCCGGCGCGGTGGGCGTGGCTGCGATCCTCGCCGGCAAGGTCACCGGCACCGGTCCCACCGTCTCGGTCCTGTCCGGCGGGAACATCGACCCGCTGCTGCTCCAGCGCGTCGTCTCGCACGGGCTCGCGGCATCCGGCAGGTACATGACCCTGCGCATACCGCTGCCCGACCGCCCGGGGCAGCTCGCGCGCGTGTCGGAGCTGCTCGCGCAGGCCGGTGCGAACGTCATCGAGGTCATGCACACGCGGCACGGCCAGGGTCTGCAGATCAGCGAGGTCATCCTCCAGCTGAGCGTCGAGACACGCGGCGAGGAGCACCGAGCACATGTGATCGGGATCCTCGGCGAAGCGGGATTCGCACCGACCGTCGTCCCCGACTGATCCGGCCGCCCATCACGGGCGACCGATCGCATCACTGACCCGAGTAGGTCTCGACCTTCACGACCTCGACCGCGATCTCGCGCCCGTTGGGCGCCGTGTACGTGGTCTTCTCGCCCTCTTTGAGCCCGAGGATCGCCGCGCCGAGGGGAGAGGCCTCGCTGTAGACGTCGAGCTCGGAGTCGACCGCGATCTCGCGATTGCCCAGCAGGAAGACCTCCTCGCCGCCGGCGACGATCGCCGTGACCACGGTTCCCGGCTCGACCACGCCGGTGCTCTCCGGCGCTTCGCTCACGGTCGCGTTCTTCAGGAGGTGCTGCAGGGTCCGGATGCGGGCCTCCTGCTTGCCCTGCTCGTCCTTCGCGGCGTGGTAGCCGCCGTTCTCCTTGAGATCGCCCTCTTCGCGCGCGGACTCGATGCGCTTCGCGATCTCTTCACGACCGGTCGTCGAGAGCCGCTCGAGTTCGGCCGCGAGTCGGTCGTACGCGTCCTGAGTCAGGAACGTCACCGGGGCATCGCCAGTCACAAGGGTCTCCTTCGGTCGCGGCGAGGGCGTTTCATTCACAAGGCCGAGCAGGCTCGGATGCCAAAACGCCCCGGCTCCGGCCAGGGCGTCAGTCGACTGTGTCTGGTCAGACTACGTCACCCAGCAGTCGTTGACCAAACCTGTCGTGGCCTCGGCGGTGGTCGGGATCGACTCACGGAAAGCGCGCGCGTGCAGGTCGGATGCGGGGAATTCCACGACCTTCCAGCCCACGATGCCGTGCTCCTCGTCCTGCGCCTCGAGGACGCACGCCACCGTGCGCCCCTCGGGTGCCGTGATCTGGAACGCGAGGGTGACGGTTCGCGCGTCGTCGACGGTGAACCCGGTCGTGTCGACGTTGACGTCGTCGACAGCGCTGGCCACCGTCATCCACGCGAACAGGCCGACCACGATGACCGCGATCACAGAGATGACTGCGATCGTCCAGCGTCTGCGGGGCGAGCTCGCGCGGCCGTATCGCTCATCGAGCATTTCCTGAGTGGTCATCGGGGCCTGTCGGGGCGGCGGCGCGGCGGCTCGCAGATCGGGGGAAGATTAGGCTGGAGTATCCAGGCTATGCGCTCGCGCGCGGAACGAGGACACCCATGCACGACGCGATCGCCGCACTCGCGCACGCCGCCACGGCGACGCCGACGCCCGAGCAGACGGTCGACCCCACGTTGGTCACACCGGGGCCCGCGGGCTTCGTCGTGATCGCCCTGCTCGCGGTCGCGGTCGTCGCCCTCGTCTGGGACATGATGCGCCGCATCCGCCGGGGTCGGGTGCGCGCCGACATCAACGAAGAGCTCAGAGCCGAAGAGCAGGCGGCCGCCGCCGTCGAGGCGACCGAGGTCGACGACCAGGACATCGAGCGCGACGGGAACCCTCCGCGCTGACGCGTCAGGCGGGAACGCCGAGCGAGGGCGAGAGCGGCTGCAGCGCGATCAGCAGGCACGCGGTCCAGTGGCAGAGGAATGCCAGCACCGTGCACACGTGGAAGATCTCGTGGAAGCCGAAGTGTCCCGGCCAGGGGTTGGGGCGCTTCATCGCGTACACGACGGCGCCGAGTGTGTAGAGCACGCCGCCGACGATCACGAGCGTCATCATCGCCGCGTTCGCCTGGAACAGGTCGACGATGTACATCACCGCGGCCCAGCCGAGGACGAGGTAGAGCGCGACATACAGCCAGCGCGGTGCGCCGATCCAGAACACGCGGAACAGGATGCCGATCAGCGCACCGGACCACACGAGCGACAGCAGCAGCAGGCCCTTCTCGGGCGGCAGCGCCAGCACCGCGATCGGCGTGTACGTTCCGGCGATCAGCAGGAAGATGTTCGCGTGGTCGATGCGCTTGAGCACCGCTTTGGCCTTCGGGCCCCAGTTGAAGCGGTGGTAGACGGCGGATGCGCCGAACAGGAGCATCGAGGTCGCCATGAAGACCGCCGAGGCCCATTTCGCGGGCGCGCCCTGTGCGAGCGCGATGAGCACGATGCCCGCCGCCACGGCCACGGGGAACGTGCCTGCGTGCAGCCAGCCCCGCCAGGTCGGCTTGATCTCGACGTGTGCGTCGTATTCCGCCTCCTCGAGGAGGGGGAGCTGGGGCAGGTCGGCGCCGTCGTCCGCAGAGTCATCCGCTCTCGCGTCAGAACTGGAGCTGCGGGCCACTCCCCGAGCCTACGCGTCGCCGTATGCCGCACGTGGCACGCGCACGGCGGCGCGGCTGTAGCGTAGGCGTGTGAGTGCGTCGAGCGGAGGCAGGGGCCCCCTTTACCGGCTCTACATCAGTCGCCTCCGCCGCCAGCTGGAGCCCTCGGCCGTTCCGCATCACGTCGCGATGATGATCGACGGCAACCGTCGATGGGCGCGTCAGCTCGGCTACGAGTCCGCCGCCCACGGGCACCGTGCCGGGGCGGCCAAGATGCGCGAATTCCTGGAGTGGTGCGACGACGTCGGCGTCAAGGTCGTCTCGCTGTACCTCCTCTCGAACGACAATCTCATCAAGCGGGAATCGCAGGAGCTGGCCGACCTCATCGAGATCATCGCCGAGCTCGCCGCGGAGCTCTCGCACGAGCGCGACTGGCGCGTCCATCACATGGGCCGCGCGCACCTGCTGCCGCCCGACCTCGCCCGCGTGCTGAGAGACGCCGAGCAGCGCACCAAGGGTCACACCGGCCTCCACGTGAACCTCGCCGTCGGCTACGGCGGACGCGGCGAGATCGTCGACGCGGTGCGCAGCATCATCGCCAAGCACGACGAGGAGGGTGGGTCTCTCGAGGAGCTCGCCGCGAGCCTCACACCGGAGCAGATCGGAGAGCACCTCTACACGGGCGGCCAGCCCGATCCCGATCTGGTGATCCGGACCTCGGGGGAGCAGCGGCTGAGCGACTTCCTGCTGTGGCAGTCGGCCCACAGCGAGTTCTACTTCGTCGAAGCGCTCGGACCCGACCTCCGCGAGGTGGACTTCCTTCGCGCGATCCGCGACTACACGACGCGCGACCGCCGCTACGGCAGCTGATACCCGGCACTCTCCCACAGCGAGCTTCTCCTTCGTCGAAGCGCTCGGACCCGACCTCCGCGAGGTGGACTTCCTTCGCGCGATCCGCGACTACACGACGCCGCGACCGCCGCTACGGCAGCTGAGCGGGCCGCCCCTCTCCGGTCGCCACCGTGCCAGAATTGGGGAGTGATGGACCTGGACTCACTTCTGGCATCGTTCGACGGCGAACCGGGATACCTGGATTGGGCCGCGTTCGGGCCGCTCTCGCCATCCGTGCGCAACGAGGTGCACGCAGACGCCGAGCTTCTCGGGTCGGGTCGGCGCACCGGCATCGATCTGGTCGGCGAGCACGTCCTCGAAGCGCGTGAACTCCTGGCCGAGCTTCTCGACGCCGAGGTGGATCAGGTCGCGCTGCAGCCGTCGACCACGCACGGTCTCATGCAGGCGCTGTACGGACTGGCCGGCGGGCTCATGCTCTCGCGTGCCGAGTTCCCGAGTCTCACCGTCACCGCGACCCGCGCCGCGGACGCCCTCGGCTCGATCGACCTGCAGTGGCTGGAGCCGACCGACGGATTCGTGACCCCCGACCTGGTGCGAGCGGCGATCACGGAGGACACGCGCGCCCTGGCGGTGAGTCTCGTCGACTTCCGCACCGGCTTCCGCGCCGACCTGACGGCACTGCGCGAGGTCATCGGCGATCGCCTGCTGATCGTCGACGCGATGCAGGGCTTCGGCGCCGTGGCCGCGGACTATGCGGCGGCCGACGTCGTGTGCGGAAACGGCTACAAGTGGCTGAGGGCAGGCCGGGGGACCGGGTTCTCGCGGTTCAGCGATCGTGCTCTCGAGCGCATCGCGCCCGTGCTCTCCGGGTGGGCGGGCACCGATGAAGACCTTCCGGTGGATGCGGTTCCCTCGCCGGCGGCATCCGCGCAGGCTTTCTCGGTCAGCCGACCCGACATTCTGGCGATCGCGCGACTGGCCACGGCACTGCGCGATGTGCGGGACGTGGGCATCGAGCAGATCGATGCAGCGCTGTCGGAGCGGGCTCGGGACGTGATCTTCTTCGCCGACCGCTACGAGGTCCCGGTCCTCACGCCGCGCGAGCCGGAGCACCGCGCCGGGATCGTGACCCTCGCACCGGCGCCGCAGGATGCCGGCCCGCTCGCGGCATCCCTCGCCAATCACGGGATCACCGTCACCGTGCGCGCCGGCCTGGTGCGGGTCGCCCCGCACGTCGGAACCGGCGCCAACACGCTGCGGCTCTTCGGTGACGCGCTGGCCGCCTTCTCGTCGGCCCGCGTGTGGTGACTCCGTCGTCTTCCAGGAATTCACCCACCCGTAACATCCCCCAGCGTGTCGGTAACGTGACCGACGTTCGGCAGTCGTAGCGTCAAGTCATCGGGCAAAGTGCCCGGTCGGGTCGGCCTTCTGGATCGCGACTCGTGACCCCATGGTCGACTCGTGACTGCCGGGTGTTCCACCCGGGTCGGGAGTGGGTTGTGACCACACGAGCACCACAGCAGCAGCACCGTCAGGACATCGACGAGGTCGGCGAGCAGTCTCAGGAACTGTGCACGTACGTCCTCGACACATCCGTGCTGCTGAGCGATCCGCGGGCATTCTTCCGCTTCGCCGAGCACAACGTCGTGATCCCCGTCGTGGTGATCACCGAGCTCGAGGGAAAACGCCACGATCCCGAGATCGGCTACTTCGCCCGGCAGGCCCTTCGTCATCTCGACGAACTCCGCATCGAGCACGGCAGACTCGATTTCCCCGTTCCGGTCGGCGAGGGCGGCACCCTGCGCGTCGAGCTGAACAACACCGATGCGAGCGTGCTGCCTTCGGGCATGAGGCTCGGCGACAACGACAGCCGGATCCTGGCCATCGCGATGCACCTCACCCAGGACGGTCAGGAGGTCAGGGTCGTCTCCAAAGACCTGCCGATGCGCGTCAAGGCGGCATCCCTCGGCATCACCGCGGAGGAGTACCTCGCCGAGCAGGCCGTCGACTCCGGCTGGACCGGCATCGCGACGATCGACGTGTCGGGCGACGACATCAGCGACCTGTACGAGACAGAGATCGCCACCGGCGACGAGGCGCGCGGCCTCCCGATCAACACCGGTCTGATCATCCACTCCGAGCGAGGTTCGGCTCTGGGACGGGTGACCGGCGACGGCGAGTACCGCCTGGTCCGCGGCGATCGGGAGGTGTTCGGGCTGCACGGCCGGTCCGCCGAACAGCGGATCGCGATCGACCTGCTGCTCGACCCCGACGTCGGGATCGTGTCGCTCGGTGGTCGCGCAGGAACGGGGAAGTCCGCGCTGGCATTGTGCGCCGGACTCGAATCCGTGCTCGAGCGCCAGCAGCAGAAGAAGGTCATCGTCTTCCGTCCGCTGTACGCGGTGGGTGGTCAGGAGCTCGGCTACCTGCCCGGTGACCAGGGCGAGAAGATGAATCCCTGGGGGCAGGCGGTCTTCGACACTCTGGGATCGGTGGTCACCGGCAACGTGGTCGAAGAGGTGATCGCGCGGGGACTGCTCGAGGTCATGCCCCTGACGCACATCCGTGGCCGCTCGCTGCACGACGCGTTCGTGATCGTCGACGAAGCGCAGTCGCTCGAGCGGAACGTCCTGCTGACGGTGCTGAGTCGCATGGGGCAGAACTCGCGCGTCGTGCTCACCCACGACGTCGGTCAGCGCGACAACCTGCGAGTGGGTCGACACGACGGCGTCGCGTCGGTGATCGAGACGCTGAAGGGCCACGACCTGTTCGGTCACGTGACGCTCGTCCGCTCGGAGCGCTCCGCGATCGCTGCGCTCGTGACCGATCTGCTCGAGGCGGGGGAGCTCGCCTGAGCCCACGATCCGCGTGATCGCAGGCAGAAGGGCCGGGATTGCGCATCCCGGCCCTTCAGCATGAGAAGAGTCTCATGCGCATCCCTGCTTCTGCACGTGCCGGGTCTGTCACGATGGTGGAGGTGCATTCTTCGTGCCCGGAACCGGAGGCAACGCGTGGAGGGTCGAACGCGTCTGGCGCTCGGTGGCATCGCCACCGTCGCGGCCAGTGTCGCCGTCGTCTGCGCCGTCGCGATGACCACGTCGGTCGCCTTGGCTGATTCCCCGGGATCACCCGCCGGTGCCGAATCGGTGATCGTTCCCGCATCCGCAGCATCTGCGGCAGCATCCCCGACTCCCGAGGCGTCGACGGGGCCCGTCACTCCGCAGACACCCGCCGACCAGCCCGAAACGGTGCCGGCGCCTGAGCCGGAGGACGTCGCATCGCCTCCGATCGTGCAGACGCAGGGGGTCGAGCCCTCGGCGGCGACAGAGGACCAGTTCGTCACCGAGGTCCAGGAATCCGGTTCGTGGGATGCCGCATATGCCTGGGCCGAGCAGAGGGGCTGGTCGTCCGCCCGCATCGACGCGTGGATCGCCCGCCTCGAGTCCAAGGTTGCCGAGAACCTCCGCAAGAACACCGGCTCCGACCAGCTCACCTCGAGCGACTCCGGCGCGGGCAAGCGCACCGAACCCAAACTTCCCGCTGACGCGGGCACCCCGTCCGGACGCGACCAATCTGGTTCGACGTCCGGTTCGAAGAGAGAGCAATCGCGGGTCCCCCCAGGCTGACGCGATTGCCTTGGCCGGAAACCCCCAAGTCCGGCCTCTCCCAGCCCCCGGTGTTCCCCCAACACCGGGGGCTTCTTCGCGGTCAGACGGCGCGGGCGCTCATTCCCACCGGTATCCGGCGCCGCGGACGGTGATGATGTGGTGAACGCCGAGCTTGCCCCGCAGGTAGCGGACGTAGACGTCCACGACGTTCGAGCCCGGGTCGAAGTCCATTCCCCACACACGGCTGAGCAGCTGTTCTCGGCTCAGCACGCGGCCCGGGCTGCGCAGGAACTGCTCGGCCAGGGCGAACTCGCGCGCGGACAGCTCGACCTCGCGCCCATCGACCGTCGCGCGCCGGGCCAGGATGTCGAGCACGACGTCGCCGTGCGCGACCGAGACGCCGCTCGGCGCGCTGCTCTCGCGCAGGCGCGAGCGCACGCGCGCCAGCAGCTCATCGAACGTGAAGGGCTTCGATACGTAGTCATTCGCGCCGGCATCCAGCCCCTCGACCGTGTCCCGTGTGCTCGAGCGCGCCGTGAGCATGATGACGGGGACGGACGAGCCCTGCGCCCGGAGGCGACGCAGCACTTCGAAGCCGTCGATCGTCGGCAGGCCGACGTCGAGCAGCACGAGGTCGATGTCGTCCGCCACGGCACGAGCCAGTCCTTCGGCTCCGTCCTCGACGATGACGGTGGTGTATCCGGCGGATTCGAGACCGCGGCTGACGAACGCCGCGATCCGCGGTTCGTCTTCGATGAGGAGGATCGTGGTCATCCGGCGGCCTCTCGCTGCAGCACGACATCGCCCGCGCGGACGGGCGCGGGCAGCTCCGCGGCCGGCAGGGGCAGGTGGATCGTGAACGTCGCGCCGCCGCCGGGGGTGTCGGTCACCACGCACTGCCCGCCGTGGCCCTTCGCGATCGCATCGACGATCGCGAGGCCCAGACCGGAGCCCCCGACCGAGCGCTTGCCATGGGCGCGGTCGAAGCGGCGGAAGATGCGATGGCGGGAGGCGGGAGGAATTCCTGGACCGTGATCGGCGATCCACAGTTGAGCTCCCGCGGAGTTGAGGCCGCTGCCGAGCTGGATCGCGCCGCCGGCGGGCGTGTATTTGGCCGCGTTGTCGGCAAGCTGGAGCCACGCCTGCAGAAGCCGGTCCGAATCGCCCTCGATGCGCCCTTCGGCGACCGATTCGACGCTCCAGGAGTGATCGGGGATGACGGCGACGAGCTCGCCCACCCGGGCAGTCAGGGACGCGAGGTCGACCTCCGCCATGTTGAAGCCGTCGCCTTCGACCGTTGCCAGCAGATCGATGTCATCCACGAGTCGGGTCAAACGGTCCAGTTCGGCGATCCCTATCTCGCGCGCGGCGGCGACGTCGGCGGAGTCGGATGGATCCATCAGCTCCAGGTGACCTCGCACGATCGTGATCGGCGTCTTGAGCTCGTGACGGACATCGTCCAGCAGCTGCCGCTGCACGTCGACCGAGCCTTCGAGCCGGTCGAGCATCGAGTTGACCGTGCGCGTCAGATCGGAGATGTCGTCGTTGCCCTGCGGCGAGAGACGCGGAGACATGTCATCGAGGGTGATGGCGTCCGCAGCGTCGCGCAGGTCGCGGATCGGCGACAGCAGGCGCCCGGCGACGAACCAGCCGACGAACCCGATGGCGGCCAGCACGAGGATCGCGGCGATCGAATACGTGGCGATCGCGGCCGTCACGGGGCTGAGCTCGGCCCCGAGATCGATGGCCCGCACATAGATGCCTTTCTGGGTTTCACCAGGCATGGACACGGGAATCGCGATGTACCTCAGCGAGCCCTGATCGGTCACCGCGGTGCCGATCTTGACCTCTCCGTCGGCCGTCTCGCTGATCACCCGGTCGATCAGCTGCTGATTCCCGGAGATGTCGAACCCCGACAGCGTGGCAGGGCGATAGCGCGCTGCGCCGTCGAGGATCGCGACGGAGGCCTCGTTGCGCGCGGGCACCAGTCGAGCCACAGCGGTCTTCAGGTACTCACCGATGGAGTCGAAGTCGTCGATCCGCAGACTCTCCTCAGCTGTGGTCGTCCCGGAGTCGTCGGCATCGGCTGCCGAGGAACCGCCGTCGGCGACTGTGGTCAGACGGTCCACCTGTGCGTTCAGGCGATCGTTGACCTCCGTGATCACGCGCTCGCGCTGCACCAGGAAGGTGACACTGCCTACGATGGCCAGCCCGATGCAGGCCACGGCCAGGATCGCACCCAGGATGCGGGCGCGCGCCGAGAGCGGGCGGGAGGGGCGGGTCATCGCCCGATTATCGCGCCGGAGGGACATTCGCGGAATGCCGGGTCCGTCAGCCCGGGCGGGTCATCGACAGCAGGTCGAGCTTGTCGTCCAGCTGCGCGAGGGTGATGTCGCCACGATCCACGTAGCCGAGGTCGATCACCGCTTCGCGCACGGTGATTCCCTTGGCCACGGAGTGCTTGGCGATCTTGGCGGCCGCTTCGTAGCCGATGAGCTTGTTCAGAGGAGTGACGATCGACGGAGACATCCCCGCGTACGCGGCGGCGCGCTCGACATTCGGCTCGAGTCCGTCGATCGTCTTGTCGGCGAGGATGCGCATCGTGTTGGACAGCAGACGGATCGACTCGAGCACCGCCGTGCCCATCACGGGGATCGCGACGTTGAGTTCGAACGAGCCGGAGGCGCCCGCCCACGCGACCGTGGCGTCGTTGCCGATCACACGTGCGCACACCATCAGGGTCGCTTCGGGCACGACCGGGTTCACCTTGCCCGGCATGATCGACGAGCCGGGCTGGAGATCGGGGATGTGCAGCTCACCGAGACCGGTGTTCGGACCGGAGCCCATCCACCGCAGGTCGTTGTTGATCTTGGTGAGCGAGACCGCGATCGTGCGGAGGGCTCCGGAGGCTTCGACGAGGCCATCGCGGTTGGCCTGCGCCTCGAAGTGGTCCTTGGCCTCGGTGATCGGCAGCTCGGTGTCGGTCACGATGAGCTCGATGACCTTCTGCGGGAAGCCCAGGGGAGTGTTGATGCCGGTGCCGACGGCCGTTCCGCCGAGGGGAACCTCGGCGACGCGCGAGAGCACCGCCTGGACGCGCTCGATGCCCAAGCGCATCTGCCGCGCGTAGCCCCCGAACTCCTGGCCAAGGGTGACCGGTGTGGCGTCCATGAGGTGCGTGCGTCCGGACTTGACCACGGTCTTCCACGCGTCGGCCTTCGCCTCGAAGGCGACTGCGAGGTGGTCAAGAGCGGGGATCAGGTCGTCGATGAGCTCCTGCGTGACGGCGATGTGCACGGAGGTGGGGAAGACGTCGTTGGAGGACTGCGACGCGTTCACGTGGTCGTTCGGGTGCACGAGCGAGCCGAGGTCGCGCGAGGCGAGTGTCGCCAGCACCTCGTTCATGTTCATGTTCGAGGACGTGCCGCTGCCGGTCTGGTAGACGTCGATCGGGAACTGATCCGCGTACTCGCCCGCGATGATGCGGTCGGCGGCACGCGCGATCGCGTCGGCGATCGTCGCGTCGAGGGTGCCGAGCTCCTTGTTGGCCAGCGCGGCGGCCTTCTTGATCCGCGCCAGTGCGACGATCTGAGCCGGGTCGAGGGCATCGCCCGAGATCGGGAAGTTCTCCACCGCACGCTGGGTCTGCGCCGCGTACAGCGCATCCCGGGGAACGCGCACTTCACCCATGGTGTCGTGCTCGATGCGGTACTCGATGTCGGTCACGTCGTCGTTCCTCCAGAGATCGGAATTGCTCTAGGCGTCGTCGTTCACGACGCCCAGGATGACGTCGGGCACAGCCGTGCCCTCGGCCAGGCGATAGTTCGCACCCACGATCGCGAGGGTGCCGTCTGCGACGGCCTCGCTGATCAGCTCGGATGAGTGCAGCAGGTCCGCGACGGTGTCGCGCAGGTGCTCGCGGCCGACGAGGTCGGCGTCGATCTCACCGGGCGGCGTGGCGTCGACTGTCGTCTCGCGCTGCACGCGCCGCACCGCCGGCACGATCGGTGCGATCTGCCGCCAGATGTGCGGCGGCAGGGCCGGTGCGTCGGCGTCGACGCTGCGGATCGCGGCATCCACCGCGCCGCAGGCATCGTGCCCCAGCACGATGATGAGCGGCACTCCCAGCACCGCGACGGCGTACTCGAGACTGCCCACGACCGAGTCGGAGATGACCTGGCCCGCATTGCGCACGACGAACAGGTCGCCGAGTCCCTTGTCGAAGATGATCTCGGCGGAAAGGCGCGAATCCGAGCAGCCGAACAGGGCCGCCCGCG
The DNA here is from genome assembly GCA_963781135.1 of uncultured Actinomycetota bacterium. Classification (GTDB taxonomy): domain Bacteria; phylum Actinomycetota; class Actinomycetes; order Actinomycetales; family Microbacteriaceae; genus Microbacterium. Next base: position 252,529 of record CAWADY010000010.1, read on the forward strand.
GGCGTTGGCCGAGCGCCAGTTCGGCGCGGCGCTCGACGTCCTGGCGGGGATGCCGGGGCTCGCCCGCGACGAAGCGCGCGTTGCCGCGCTGCATCTCCTGCCACGCCTTGAGCGGGGTGGGAGCGGTCACGGGGTCTCCTCGCCCGACGCCTCTTCGCGGAGCCGGAGGATCTGGTCGGAGACCGAGGCGGCGGCCAGTTCGAGCGTCGCGTCGTCGGTCGATCCGTAGACCAGGACGATGTCGTCGCCGGCCTGAGTGCTGAGGGCAGCCGAGACGTTGCCGGCTCGCGACGGGTCAGGAATGGCGTACGAGTCCCATTCGACTCCGTCGATCGTCACCGTGCCGTCCACGGCTGCGCCACTGAGAACACGCGTCGTCCACGCCGGATCGGCGTCGAAGCCCTGCGCGAAGCGGAGGAATCCGGAGGTCTCGTCGGGCACGTAGACGATCGTCCACGCGGCTGTGGAATCGCCCTCGATCGAGGCGCGGTTGACGAGCCACTCCTCGGGGACTTCGGGGACGAGCACCGTTCGTCCCTCGGCGCTGGAGATCGACTGAGCGACCGCGGCGACGTCGATGGGGTCCGCCGCGGGAGGGGCGCCGCGCGGGACCGCGAAGATGATGACCGCGACCACGGCAAGCGTCACCAGCAGGGCGGCGACGAGGTTGCGGGTGTTCTGGCTCGACCGATAGATGCGCGAAGACTCCGCCTTGCGAGAGGCGGTCTCATCGGGTGTCTCGGGGCGCCCGAGTTCGGCGACGACCCGGTGATTCTGCGCCATCAGGCGTCCGCGCTCTCGGAGGCGGGGGTCGCCCGCGCGGCTTCGAGACGGCGCTTGGCGCCCAGGAGCCACTCTTCGCAGCGGGCGGCGAGGGCCTCACCGCGCTCCCACAATGCGAGGGAGTGTTCCAGGGTCGGCGCTCCCTGCTCGAGTTCGGCCACCACGCGCACGAGTTCGTCGCGGGCCTGCTCGAAAGAGAGGCTCGCGACGTCGGCGACGACTTCGCTCGATGCGCTCATGTCTTCCATCTTAGGTTGGCTCTACGGCTCCGGAATCGGGCCGTCGGAGCGGGCCGCGAACGAACCGCGCCCCACCGTGACGAGCACGGCGGCGCCCGGCTTGGCCTGTTCTGCATCTCGCACGATCACTCCGTCGGCGAGGTGGGCGATCGCATACCCCCGGGCGAGGGTGGATGCCGGCGACAGGGTCCGCAGGGCCGCGCGCAGTTCGGCTGCCCGGCGACTCTGCGACTCCAGTTGCCGATCGACCACGTCGCGCCCGCGCGCGACGAGCAGCCATTGCTGCTGCGAGCGTGCGTCGATCATCGTCTCGGGCGTGCGGAGCACCGGACGCGAGCGCAGCTGTTCGAGCTGTGCGATGTCGTGACCCACACGCTGCGAGAGCCGCATCGTCAGGCGCGATCTCAGCTGGGCGATCACCGAACGCTGCTCCACCACGTCGGGCACGACGCGCTTTGCGGCGTCGGTCGGAGTCGAGGCGCGGAGGTCCGCGACATCGTCCAGAAGCGGATGGTCGTTCTCGTGGCCGATCGCGCTGACGACGGGGGTGGATGCCGCGGCCACCGCCCGCAGCAGTCGTTCGTCGCTGAAGCCCAGGAGGTGCTGAGGGTCTCCGCCGCCCCGGGCGATGACGATCACATCCACATTCGGGTCGGCATCCAGCGCCTTGAGCGCCCCGATCGTCTCGGGGACGCAGCGGTCGCCCTGCACGGAGGCGTAGGCCATGCGGAACCGGACATGCGGCCAGCGCAGCTCGGCGTTGTGCCGGACGTCCTTCTCTGCATCGGACTTCTCGCCGGTGATCAGGCCGATGACGTGGGGGAGGAACGGGAGCGGCTTCTTCCGTCGGGCGTCGAAGAGACCCTCGGCGCGCAGCTTCGCCCGCAGGCGCTCGAGCTTCTCGAGCTGGTCGCCGAGTCCGACGTGCCGCATGGACGAGACGGAGAAGCTGAAGTCGCCGGACTTGATGAAGTAGTCGGCTTTCACGCACGCGATGACATGGTCGCCGACCGACAGATCGGCGGGGAGCCGCTGCCGGGTGGTCGACCAGATGCGGAACGAGATGGTGGCGTCGGTCGCGAGGTCCTTCATGCGGCCGAAGACGTTGCCCGTCCGCTCGTTCCACGACGTGATCTCGCCCTCGACCCACACGGAGCCCCAGGTCTCGATGAAACCGCGGATCGTGTCGTTGAGGCGGGCGACCGACGTCGGGGCCTCCGAGGTCGATTCGCGGGGCCGAACGGAGTCGGGGGGCGGAGGCTGGCCGGGGACGGGGTCCGCCTGGAACGTCGTCATCCGGTCCTTTCGTTTCGGGCGTGCTGCGTGAATCCGCGCTATCCGGGGGAGCCGCCTGCACGGCCCGTGCACAGGCCACCCCCGTAGACTCAGGGGTGTGAGCACTTCGGCTGTCCGTATGCCCGTCCCCCGCGTTCCGCGGCGGCGCGAGCGCCTCCAGGATATCCCCGTCTCGGGACAGAAGAAGGTTCTGCTGGCCGCTCCGCGCGGGTATTGCGCCGGTGTGGATCGTGCGGTGATCGCGGTGGAGAAGGCCCTCGAGCGCTTCGGCGCTCCGGTGTACGTGCGCAAGCAGATCGTGCACAACATCCATGTGGTCACCGAGCTCGAGGCGGCGGGTGCCGTCTTCGTCGACGAGGTCGACGAGGTGCCGGAAGGCGCGCACGTCGTCTTCAGCGCTCACGGCGTGTCGCCGGCCGTCGTGTCGGCCGCATCCGATCGCGGTCTTCAGGCGATCGACGCGACGTGTCCGCTGGTGACGAAGGTGCATCGCGAGGCGGTCCGATTCGCGCGCGACGACTTCGAGATCCTGCTGATCGGCCACGAGGGTCACGAAGAGGTCGAGGGCACCGCGGGCGAGGCTCCCGAGCATGTCACAGTCGTCAACTCGCCCGAGCACGCAGACACCGTCGAGGTGCGCGACCCCTCCAAGGTCGTGTGGCTGTCGCAGACCACGCTGTCGGTGGACGAGACCATGGAGACCGTGCGCCGCCTGCGCGAGCGGTTCCCGCAGCTGCAGGATCCGCCGTCGGACGACATCTGCTACGCCACCCAGAACCGCCAGGTGGCGATCAAGAAGGTCGCGAAGGATGCCGACCTGGTGATCGTGGTCGGGTCGGCAAACTCGTCGAACAGCGTGCGGCTCGTCGAGGTCGCGCTGGAGTACGGCGCGAAAGCGGCATACCGCGTCGACTACTCCCACGAGGTCCGGCAGGAGTGGTTCGACGGCGTCGAGACCGTCGGGGTGACCAGTGGCGCGTCCGTTCCCGAGGTGCTGGTGCAGGAAGTGCTCGCCGACCTCGCCGATGCGGGCTACCGGGATGTCGAAGAAGTGAAGACCGCGCAGGAGGATCTCCTGTTCTCCCTTCCGAAGGAACTGAGACAGGACGCGACGGGCCGGCGTGACGATCGGGCTCTCGGCGGACGGACCGGCGCATGAGCGAGCCCGCAGAGCGACCCAGGCCGCAATATGGCGAGTATGCGACCCCTGAGGAGCAGCGTGCGCGCATCAAGCAGCCCGATCTGACGCGGCTGCTCGAGACCGGACAGGATCCCGACGCATTGCACGGAGCGGTGCCGGCCGACTCGCCGTCGCTTGCGACCAAGCCTGCTGCGGCGCGGCCCGCAGCCGGATCGATGCCGCGCGGACGCTTCGCCGACCGCGTGGTGACGATCGCGCTGCTGGTCTACGGGCTCGTGAACGTCGTGACCGGCATCCCCAGCATGATCGACTACGGCGCGTATGTGACCACCGTGCTGAGCCTGATGGGCGTCGAGGGCGAACTCGCAGATCCGGCCGCCGGTCGACCGTGGGGGATCGCCGCCGCGCTCATCCTCGCGATCGGCTGGATGCTGACGGCCTACCTTTCGTGGCGCAGTCTCGCGAAAGGACGTGTCACGTGGTGGATCCCGCTGGTTGCGGGCATCGTCTTCACCTTCGTCACCGGAGTTCTGCTCATGGTTCCGATCGTGTCGGACCCCACACTGTGGAATGCGATCCTCGACAGCGTGCGCTGACCGCTCGTGGCGGGTGAGGTCTAGAGAACCGCGGCTCCGCCGGAGAACAGCGGAGTGAGCTTGTCGAGCGACTGCTCCAAGCCTTGCCGTGACATCTCCAGGGGTTCGGCGCTCGAATAACCCGCCTCGTGAACGCGCATGCGGGTCCGCCCGCCGGGCAAAGCCTCGAACGTGATCGTGTGCGCCACTTCGGCCGGAACACCCGGCGGCCTCGCCGTCTCAGGCACTGGTGCGCCGTGCTCATCGGTGAATCGGAAGACGAACTCCAGCCGGTCGGGTTCGTCGACCTTGGTGTACTCCCAGGAACTGAACATCTCGGGAAACCCCAGCTCCGGCGCGCTCATCGACACGAGCGAGGTGCCACCCACCCGCACATCGAGATCGGCGGTGGGGCACGTGAACCCCGTGGGTCCCCACCAGCGCTGGAGAATGGCGGCGTCCGTCCACGAGCGCCACGCGACCGCGGGTGGAGCGTCGAGTTCGCGCGTCGCCTCGACGATCAACTCCGACGACGTGCTGTCTTCGGTCATGACGGACCCTCCGCGCTCTCAGGACATGATCACCGCAGGATACCGGGATCGGGCGCGTGCCTCGAGAGGCATTGCTCAGGCCGGTCCGCCCCACACCGCGCGGGCGCCGGACTCGCCGATCAGAACGACCATCACGACCGCGCCGACCGCCGCGATGACGGCGACGACCCCGATCACGATCGAGATGAGGTACGAGCTCGACAAATGAGACGGACGGCGGGCGGGTCGTCGTAGGATGACCGGATGCCTCGCCTCGTCGCCGTCTGCGCCGTCTCACAGCTGCACCCCGACGGCGGGCGCGATCGCGTGACGGCGATCGACAAGCGAGCCCTCGACGGTCGCGTGCGGGTCGGCCGGTACGGCGTCGGCGCGGATGTGCAGGCCGATCGCAAGCACCACGGCGGTCTCGACAAGGCGCTGTACGCCTATGCCGACGAGGATGCCGCGTTCTGGGAGGGCGAGCTCGGACGCATCCTGCCGCCCGGATTCTTCGGCGAGAACCTGCGCACGGAGGGCATGGACGTGAACGCCGCCCGCATCGGCGAGCTCTGGCGCATCGGCGAGGTCTGCACGGTCGAGGTGACGATGCCGCGGACGCCGTGCCAGACGTTCGCGCGGTGGGTGGGCGGTGACGACCAGCGAGGCTGGGTGAAGCGCTTCTCGGGCGAACGCCGCCTGGGCCCTTACCTCCGCGTGCTACGTAACGGATTCATACAGGCCGGGGATCCGATCGTTGTGCTCTCGAGCCCGGAGGGAGCACCCGGACTGCTCGACGCCTACATCGAGCCGGAGTAGGAGCGGAACGCCGGATGCCCCGGCCACCAGGGCCGAGGCATCCGTTCGTGAGTGTCGCGTCAGGACGTGGACTTGCCCGCCGAGCCGAGCTGCTGGGTCGCCTGCACCACTCGGGCGGCCATCGCGGACTCGGCCACCTTGCCCCAGGCGCGGGGGTCGTAGGCCTTCTTGTTGCCCACCTCGCCGTCGACCTTCAGGACGCCGTCGTAGTTGCTGAACATGAATCCCGCGACCGCGCGCGTGAAGGCGTACTGCGTGTCGGTGTCGATGTTCATCTTGATGACGCCGTTCGCGACCGCCAGGGCGATCTCGTCATCGGTCGAACCGCTGCCGCCGTGGAAGACGAGGTCGAGCGGCTTCGGGCCCGTGCCGAACTTCGCGGCGATGCCCTCCTGGATCTCGCCGAGCAGCTCGGGACGCAGTTTCACGTTGCCGGGCTTGTAGACGCCGTGCACGTTGCCGAACGTGAGAGCCGCGATCCACCGTCCGTTGTCACCGAGCCCCAGTCCCTCGACGGCCTTCGTGACGTCGGCCACGGTCGTGTAGAGCGCCTCGTTCGATCCCTCGTGCTTCACGCCGTCCTCTTCGCCGCCGACGACGCCGATCTCGACCTCGAGGATCGCGTTGATCGCCTTGAGGCGGGGGAGGAGCTCCTGCGCGATCTCGATGTTCTCATCGAGCGGCACGGCCGACCCGTCCCACATGTGCGACTGGAAGATGGGGCTTCCGCCGTCGGCGACGACCTTCTCGGACTCGACGATGAGCGGCAGCACGAAGTCCTCGAGCGCCGGCTTCGGGCAGTGGTCGGTGTGCAGCGCGACCGTGATCGGGTAGCTCTTGGCGACCTCGTGCACGAACTTCGCGAAGGCGAGGGCGCCGGTCGCGCGAGCCTTGACGGTGTGGCCGGCGAAGTAGTCTGCGCCGCCCGTCGTGACCTGGATGATGCCGTCGGAGCCGGCTTCGGTCAGGCCCTGGAGGATCGCGTTCACGCTCTGCGAGCTGGAGGCGTTGAAGGCGGGGTAGGCGAAACCTCCGGCCTTCGCGCGGTCCAGCATCTCGGCGTACTGCTCGGGGGTGGCGACGGGCATGAGCGCTCCTTGGTCGTGTGCAGGGTTCCACGGTCACTCTAGCGAAGGGCGCCTCGCGTTCGGGATGCCGCGACCGCGGTGGCGGGGAGGGCGGACATGCCGCAGCCGCAAGAATCTCGATTCCTTCGGGTCGCGGGAGGTCGAATCCGCGAACCCGCGCGAACCCGGTGGCTAGGCTGAGCGCATGGTGAGCCTTACCGCCGACATGAGTCCGCTGCATCCCGACCGAAACCTCGCGCTGGAGTTGGTGCGCGCCACGGAGGCCGCTGCGATCCGCGCGGTGCCCTTCATCGGACGAGGTGACAAACTCGCGGCCGACGCCGCGGCTGTCGATGCGATGCGCGCCTTCTTCACGACGGTGAACTTCGACGGCACGATCGTGATCGGCGAGGGCGAGAAGGACGAAGCGCCCATGCTCTTCAACGGTGAGAAGGTCGGCAACGGCCGTGGACCCCAGTGCGATGTGGCGGTCGACCCGATCGACGGAACGTCGCTGACCGCCGCCGGCCGACAGAACGCGCTCTCGGTGATCGCGGTGTCCGATCGCGGCAGCATGCTCGATGCGTCGACGGTGTTCTACATGGACAAGCTCGTCACGGGTCCGGCCGGCGTCGGCGTGGTCGACATCCGTCTGCCCATCGGCGAGAACATCCGCCTGCTGTCCAAGGCGCTGGACAAGCCGATCGACGAGATGGTGGTCTCGGTGCTGAACCGTCCGCGCCACGAGCAGCTCATCGCCGACATCCGCGCTGCGGGCGCCGGCACGCGGCTCATGTCGGACGGCGATGTCGCGGGCGGTATCAACGCGGCTCGTCACAACGCGCGCACCGACATGTGCGTGGGCGTCGGAGGCAGCCCGGAGGGCATCGTCACCGCGTGCGCGATCAAGGCGCTCGGCGGTCACATCCAGGGGATCCTCTGGCCGCGCCACGACGACGAGAAGCAGAAGGGCGCCGATCACGGTCTGCGCACCGACGGCTACGTCTACGAAGCCGACGAACTCGTCACCGGTCAGAACACGATCTTCGTCGCGACCGGTGTCACCGACGGACAGCTCGTTGCGGGCGTGCGCCGCGAAGGCGACTTCATCTACAGCGAGAGCGTCGTGCTGCGCGGGCGCTCCGGAACGCTGCGCCGCATCGTCTCGGAGCACCTCACCTCGAAGTGGCTCTAGGCCTGCAGATCGACGGTGTCGACACGCGCGCGAGCCCTGATGTTGCAGCAGTGACTGGAGTGGCGGTCGTGACTGAGTCGTGACACGCCGTCGGACGGATGCGTGGCACAATCGAACCGGTGTCGATGAGGACGCTCGAGTGTTCTCAGACGCGAGGGGGTTGACGATGTCAGCACAGGGAAGCGGCCCAAAGCCGCAGACGGGCGCGATCGCCGTCGTCGCGGACGCGACCGACCCGGCCCGCAGACCCGATGTGCTCTTCCGCGTCCGCCGTGACGAAGACCATCAGATCTCCGCGTGGTGGATGATCGGCGCTTTTGCCGCTGTCTCGGTCGCCGTGATCGCTCTGCTCAGCTTCGTCCCGGGTGGTGCGTGACCCGACCACTGTCGGGCTGAGGTGAGATGCGCTCACGCACGTCTCCGAGGTCCGCGGTGAGAAGCCCATCGACGGATGCCGCACCCTCCGCATCCGCGAGGGCGCTCGGTGCCTCCGGCAGGTCGAGCGTGCCGTCGAGCAGTTCGGGCGCGGTGAGCCGCCGCGGAGTCTTCTCCACGATGGTGGGGGCGGCAAGCGCGTCGAGCTTGGTCTGATCGATCCCGGGGAAGCGGCGCGCCGTCACGAGAACCCGTGATTCGAGAGACCCCGCGAACCTGTTGTAACTGTCGACGGTGCGCTCGATCGCGCGGCGCAGGTCATCGGCGTGGCCGGCGAGCTTTCCGAGCCGCTCGTACAGCTCGTTTCCGAGCTCGAACAGCGTGCGCGCCTCCTGCGAGACGTCCTGCTGCGTCCAGGTGTAGGCGACCGTCTTCAGCACCGCCCAGAGGTTGACCGGCGAGGCGAGGGCCACGCGCTTGCCGAACGCGTAATCCAGGAGAGAGGGGTCCTCCTCGAGCGCGGCCGCAAGGAGCGACTCGCTCGGCACGAAGCACACGACGAACTCCGGGCTCGAGGCGAGTCCGGCCCAATAGGTCTTCCGAGCCAGCGCGTCGATGTGCGCTCGGACGGCCTTGACGTGCTTATCGAGCAGCGCCTTGCGCCGGGCGCCCTCCGCCCCCACCGCGGTCAGCGGGATGGCGCTCGCCTCGAGATACGCGTCCAGCGGCACCTTCGCGTCGACGGCGATCGCCTTGTCGCCGGGCAGGCGGATGACCATGTCGGGGCGGCCGGCGCCGGCATCCGAGGTGATCGAGGTCTGCGTGTCGAAATCGATGTAGCGGGTCAGTCCGGCGGCCTCGACAACACGCCGCAACTGGGTCTCGCCCCAGACTCCGCGGGTGCTGCCCGAGCGCAGCGCGCTGGCGAGCGACTCGGTGGTCGCGCGGAGCGCGTCGCCCGACAGCTGCGCCTGCCGCAGCTGCTCGGCGAGAGTGCCGAACTGCGCGTGCCGATCGCGTTCGAGATCGTCGACCTTGGACTGCATGGACTGGAGCGTCTCGTGCACCGGAGCCAGCGCGCGCAGCACCGCCTGCTCCCGGCGCTCACGCTCTTCTCGCGACGCCTGGTCGCTGCGAGCCTGCGCGGCCAGCTCGCGGTAGAGCAGCTGCTGGTGGTCGAGCTGCGCCTGAACGCCGTGCCGGGTCGCGTCACTGGCGGCGAGCCTCGCGCGCAGCTCTGCGGACGCCACGCTCGCACGGGTGGTCGCACGGGCGCCCCCGGCGACCCAGCCGGCCAGAAGCCCGGCGGCGAGGCATCCGATCACGATCAGCGAGACGGTGAGTGCATCCATGTGCTCAGGATGGCCCAGACGGCCGACATCGCCCGGTGCTACCGTCTTTTCATGACCCCGCAGGAGCTCGAGAACCTGACGCTGCTGCGTCGCGCTCGTGACCTGATCGACCGTGAGTATGCCAAGCCGCTCGACGTGCCGACCATGGCGGCGAAGGCGCTCATGTCGCCTGCGCACTTCTCGCGTCAATTCCGCGCCGCCTACGGCGAGACGCCCTACAACCACCTCATGACGCGCCGGATCGAGCGCGCGATGGCGCTGCTGCGGGGCGGGGCGAGCGTCACCGACGCGTGCATGGCCGTGGGGTGTACCTCGCTCGGGTCGTTCAGTTCGCGATTCGCCGAGATCGTGGGGATGACGGCATCGGAGTATCGCCGTCAAGAGCACCACGCCGTCGAGGCGATGCCTGCCTGCGTCGCGAAGACTCAGACTCGGCCGAGCCGGCGACCGGCGGTCGATGCGGCATCGAGCAGGAACGAAGAAGCGCGCGAAACCGCCGCGGCGTAGCGTCGCACGCATGACAATCGCACTCCAGTACACCAACGTCACCGTCGCCGATGTCGACGAGTCGATCGCGTTCTACCGCGACGCGCTCGGTCTCGAAGTTCAGAACGACGTCGCCTCGGGGAATTTCCGCTGGGTGACGCTCGGCACGCCGGCGCAGCCGGGTCTGGGCATCGTCCTCTCGGAACCGCACGCGGGCCGATCGCAGGCCGACGGCGACGCGATGCAGGAACTGCTCACCAAGGGCGTCCTGCCGATGCTCGTGTTCAACACCGACGACCTGGACGCCACATTCGAGACCGTTCGCGCTTCCGGCGCCGAAGTGCTGCAGGAGCCCATCGACATGGGCTGGGGGCAACGCGACTGCGCGTTCCGCGACCCGTCCGGCAACATGGTCCGAATCGCTCAGGCGCCGGCCGCCTGATCCGAAGCGATCAGGCGATCGCGCCGACCAGCGGAAGCATCGGCAGCGTCGGCTGCGGCGCCTGCGTCGGCTCGGGTACGAAGATGCGCGATGTACGCACACCCGCGGACTCTGCGAGACCGGCGATGTCCTTCGCCCCGACGAGTTCGGCGGCGTGGATCATGATGTGCGCGCACGCGAGCGCGTCCGCGGTGGGGTCGTGGTGGGGGAAGTCGATGAATCCCGCGGCCGCAGCGACCGACGGCAGGCGGTACGACTCGAGGTCGTAGAGCTTGCGAGACACCTGCAGACTGCAGACGTACCCGTACGGGGGGTAGGTGTCACCGGTCGCCTCGCACGCGCGACGCAGCACCATCATGTCGAAGCCGGCGTTGTGCGCGACCAGAACGTCGGCTCCGGCGAAAGCGAACAGGTCCTCGAGCTGCGCGCTCCAGGTCTTCGCGGTCTCGACGTCTTCCGCCCGGAGGCCGTGGATGCGCGTGTTCAGCTCGAAGAACCGGTCATGGCCCGGTGGGGGCTGGATGAGCCAGCCCGCCGTGGCCACGACGCGTCCGTCGCGCACCCTTGCCAAGCCGACCGCGCAGGCCGATGCATTGCTGGAGTTCGCCGTTTCGAAGTCGATCGCGGTGAAATCCAGGGGCACGCCTCCAGAGTCGCCGCGGGCTCACGATCCGTGTCGGAGGCGCGCCGCGCACTCGCCACGGGCTGGTCAGCCGGTGCCGTCCATCGGGCGTGCAGCCCCGTTAGATTCGAACCATGGCCAGCAACGAAGAGATGTCGATGTCCTTCGGATCCGAAGCGCAGACGTACGAGTCTGGACGCCCCGACTACCCGATCCAGGCCGTCGACTGGATGCTCCAGCCGGTCGCGGGCGGTGAGCGCAGCATCCGCGTCGCCGATGTCGGGGCGGGAACGGGCAAGCTCACCCGCGCGGTGCGTGAGCTGGGCGCCGAGGTCGTCGCCGTCGACCCGGACCCGCAGATGCTCGAGACGCTCCACGAGAACGTCCATGGCGTGCCGACCTTCGTCGGGTCTGCCGAAAAGCTGCCGCTTCCCGATGCGAGCGTCGACGCGGTCGTGCTCGGACAGGCATGGCACTGGGTCGAGCCGACCGCGGGATCGGCTGAGGTCGCACGTGTGCTGCGATCCGGGGGAGTGCTCGGGCTCGTCTGGAACCTCCGCGACGAGAGCGTGCCGTGGGTGGCGAGGCTCACGGAGATCATGCATGGCAGCCATGCCGAGCAGATGCTCGCTCAGGGCGACCCGACCGTTGCCGCGCCGTTCGGCGCGATCGAAAGCGCCGAGTGGCGGTGGTCGCGGCCGATGAACCGGGCCACCCTGCTGGCGATGGCGCGCTCGCGCAGCTATCTCATCACCGCGGCACCCGAGGATCGGGCGCGCATCGAGGCGGGGCTTGTCGAGCTCTTCGACGACGTCGGCGCGATCGGAGAGAAGGTCGTCGAGCTGCCGTACCTCACGCGTGCGTACCGCACGGTCAAGCCCTAGCGGCGCGCGGGTTGGCCTGGGCCCGCCCACGTAGACTGGACTCCCGTGGCTCTCACTATCGGCATCGTCGGCCTGCCCAACGTCGGCAAGTCCACCCTCTTCAACGCGCTGACCAAGAACGACGTGCTCGCGGCGAACTATCCGTTCGCGACGATCGAGCCGAACGTCGGCGTCGTGAGCCTGCCCGACCCCCGCCTCGGCAAGCTCGCCGAGGTCTTCCACTCCGAGCGCGTCCTCCCGGCGACCGTCTCGTTCGTCGACATCGCCGGCATCGTCCGCGGCGCGAGCGAGGGCGAAGGGCTGGGCAACCAGTTCCTCGCGAACATCCGCGAGGCCGACGCGATCGCGCAGGTGGTCCGTGGTTTCACCGACGACGACGTCGTGCACGTCGAGGGCGGGGTCAATCCGAAGAACGACCTCGAGACGATCAACGCGGAACTCCAGCTCGCCGACCTGCAGACGCTCGAGAAGGCGATCCCCCGGATCGAGAAGGAGGTCAAGGGCAAGAAGTCCGACGCCTCGGTGCTCGAGGCCGCCGTCGCCGCGAAGGACGCGCTCGAGCGCGGCATCCTGCTCTCGCACTCCGGCCTCGACCTCGCGCCGATCAAAGAGCTGGGGCTGCTGACCGCGAAGCCGTACATCTACGTCTTCAACGTCGATGAGGCGATACTGACGGATGCCGCGGCCAAAGACGCCTTGGAGGCGCTGGTCGCCCCCGCCCACGCGGTCTTCCTCGACGCGAAGATCGAGTCCGAGCTCATCGACCTCGAACCGGAGGATGCGGCCGAGCTGCTCGCGTCGACCGGTCAGGACGAGTCGGGCCTCGATCAGCTGGCCCGCATCGGCTTCGACACGCTCGGCCTGCAGACGTACCTGACGGCAGGCCCGAAAGAAGCGCGCGCGTGGACGATCGGCAAGGGCTGGAAGGCGCCGCAGGCCGCGGGCGTCATCCACACCGACTTCGAGAAGGGCTTCATCAAGGCCGAGGTCATCTCGTTCGACGATCTGATCGACGCCGGCTCCGTCCTCGAGGCCCGGCACCGCGGAAAGGCCCGTCTCGAGGGCAAGGACTACGTCATGCACGACGGCGACGTCGTCGAGTTCCGCTTCAACGTCTGACCTGGTTCCCGCCGCTGCGCTCGTGGCACCCCGCCTTCCCCTCCGAAAGGACCCTTCGATGACCGACACGAAGATCTTCGAGCCGGCCGGCCGTGCCATCCCGTTCGCGGTGGAGGGCGAGGGCCCCGTCTCGCTGGTGCTGTTCTCCGAAGGCGATCTGGAGGCAGACGGTCTGCGCGTCATCTCGCACTATCTGGTCGAGGAAGCCGGTTTCCACGTCGTGCGGATCGGCTCTCCCGCTGCATCCGACGAGCGTCGACGAGCGCGTCGAAAGCGCCGTCGACGTTCTCCGTCACGTCGGCATCGAGCACACCTGGATCGGCGGACACGGCGCCGGCGGATCCGTCGCACGGACGTTCGCGGTCGCTCACACTGATCGCGTGAACGGACTGCTGCTGCTCGGGGTGGAGGAGGAGGAGATCCCGCTTCCTCCTCTGATGCCGGTGCTGATCATCCAGGGTGCGGACGACGACGTCACACCACCGGCCCATGGCGAGCGGCTGCAATCCGCCGCCCCCGAGCGCGCAAGCGTCAAGAACATCGCCGGCGCCGGCCACCGGTTTCCGCTGACCCACCCGATCGAGACCGCCTTCATCATCGAGGAATACCTGGACTGGGACTGAGCGAGGCCGATGACGTAGCGTCGGGTCCGTGTCGACGCGCCTGCTGCTCATCTCCGATACCCACATCCCCGGCCGGGCGCGTACGCTGCCCGCGGCGGTCCTCGCCGCAGCCGACGAGGTCGACCTGATCATCCACGCGGGCGACTGGGTGGCGGCATCCGTTCTCGACGACCTCGAGCAGCACGCGGAGGTGCTCGGCGTGTACGGCAACAACGACGGCGCCGATCTGCGCGATCGGCTGCCCGAGGTCGCCCGCCGAGAGATCGACGGCGTCCGCTTCGCGGTGATTCATGAGACGGGCGATGCGCAGCGACGGCACGCCCGGACGGATGCCGAATTCCGCGATGCGGACGTCTTGGTCTTCGGCCACAGCCATATCCCCTGGGACACCGTCACCCCCGGTGGCCTTCGCCTGCTCAATCCGGGCTCGCCGACCGACCGCCGCCGGCAGCCGCGCTGCACGATGATGACGGCAGTCGTCGATGACGGGGTGCTCGTCGATGTCCGGCTCCTCGGGATCTGACCGGCAGGTTCACGTCTGCTCACTGCCTTCGCCAAGGAGTACCGTTTGAGTGGAGGCAGTGAGCAATGAGCGAGTCGTTCGATGACGCGATGGACATCCTCGAGCGGGAGTCCGATCGTCCGGAGCGGTTCTGCGACGCGTTCCTGTCGGTCTTCCCGGTCGGCGGGGCCGCGGTCTCCACGATCGGCCAGGTGCTCGGCAGTGAGACGATCGCGGCCTCGGACCCCGTCGCCGCACGCCTCGACGAACTGCAGTTCGATCTCGGGGAAGGGCCGTGCTGGGATGCGATGCGATCGGCCAATCCCGTGCTCGTGCCCACGATCCGCGCGACCGGACCCAGGCTCTGGCCGGCGTTCACGGAGTCGGTCCTCACCGACGGGGTGAGCTCGGTCTTCGCCTTCCCGCTCTCGGTGGGTCCCCTTCGCTTCGGCGCCGTCGATCTCTACTCCGCCGAACCGGTCGATCTCAGTGACACGCAGACGCAGCAGGCCGGGGCGATGGCTGAGGTCGTCAGCCGGCATGTCCTGCGCCGCGCGCTGAGCTCGATCGGCGGAGACGAGAGCGAAGCCGTCAGCGCATTCTCGCGCAGGCTCGTTCACCAGGCGTCGGGCGTCGTGCTCGCGCAGATCGACGTCTCGGCCGACGACGCCCGTCTGGTCATTCAGGGACAGGCGTTCGCGTCGAGCAGGCCGATGATGGATGTCGCACAGGACATCCTCGACGGCAGGCTCCGTTTCATACGCGAGGGAAGCCGGATCGAGGTGGCGCAATGAACGACGTGACTCAGCAGCGGCTGCTCGAGACCTTCGTGAAGCTCGCCGACACGCTGATCGATGACTACGACGTCGTCGACCTCCTGCAACTGCTGGTCGACACCTGCCGGGACGTCCTCGACACGACGGCCGCGGGTATCCTCCTCGCGGATTCGCGCGGTGAACTCGAAGTCGTCGCCTCGACGAGTGAAGCGAGCCGGCTCGTCGAGATGATGCAGCTGAGCGCTGAGCAGGGGCCGTGCATCGAGAGCTACCTATCGGGCCGACGCGTTTCGGTTCCCGACATCGAAATCTCGAAGGATGAATGGTGGCAGTTCCGCGGAAGCGCGCTCGCCCAGGGCTTCCGCTCCATGGACGCCCTCCCGCTCCGTCTGCGCGACACGACCATCGGCACGCTGAACCTTCTGCGCTCCGAGCCCGGCGAGGCGCCCGAAGACACCATCCTCGCGGCGCAGGCCATCGCCGACGTCGCGACGATCGGCATCCTCCACGAGCGCACGCTGCGTGAGAGCGCGATCCTGAGCGAGCAGCTTCAGGCGGCGCTCAACAGCCGCATCGTGATCGAGCAGGCGAAGGGCGTCATCTCGCACACGAAAGGCGTCTCGATCGATGACGCATTCGCGCTGATGCGGCAGTACGCCCGGTCGCACAGCGTGGGGCTCAGCATCGTCGCCGCCCGGATCGTCGATCGCAGCCTACGGCTCTGACCCTGGCGCACGTGCGCACCACCTCTTAGACTGGACCCGTCATCCCAGACCCCGGTGACGTCATCGGTCGAGACGCAGGAGGTCTGGATGAAGACCGTCGTCACTACACTCGGGTCGTTCCCCACCGGTACCGAGATCGCCGATGCCGTCATCGGGTACGGACTCGCACTGTCGCGCGCCCGGACCGTCGATGTCGTGGACATCCCCTACGTCGCGGTGAACGGCTCGGCCGGCCGGGTCGAGCTTCAGATCGGCTGGCGCAGCGAGACCGTCGTCATCTCGGGCGCGGAGGCCACCGAACAGACCTTCGGCGAGGAGCCGTTCGAGGTCGACACGATCCTCGCGCTCCAGGAGAAGACCCGTGCCCTCCACGCACAGCCTGCGGCGGCCGCACCGTTCTCCGTGTACACAGATCAGGCTCGGCCCGCCGAGCCCGACTGGGATGCACTGATCTAGACCGCGATCGGCGAACACCCGCACACGCCTGATCCCGCACGTCCGCGGGCCATGGAATCATGGGCCCATGCCCGAGTCACCCGAGGTGCAGGAGCTCGCCTCGTTCCTGACCGCCCACACGATCGGTCGTGAGGTGCGCGCCGTCGATGTGCTGCTGCCGAAGGCGCTGAAGACGCAGCATCCGGCACCCGCAGACCTTGTCGGCAGGCGCATCGCCGGGGTGTCGCGTCTGGGCAAGATGATCGACATCGCGACGATCGCCGACGGCGACGACGTGCTGCACGTGATCGTGCATTTCGGCCACGACGGGTGGGTGCTCTGGCACGAAATCGCGCCCGACGGGCTCAAGCGGGCAGGAGAGGCGACCCTCATGGCGCGGGTCCGGCTCAGCGACGGTTCTGGTTTCGACCTGACGGATGCCGGACAGTGGAAAGCCCTGACCATCCACATCGTCCCAAGCCCGACAGACGTTCCGGCGGTGGCCAAGCTCGGGCTCGACCCGTTGGACGACCAGTTCGACACCGCGGCCTTCGCCGCAATCCTCGCGAATCGCAAGAAGCAGATCAAGGCGCTGCTGCAGGACCAGACGGCGTTCGCCGGGATCGGCAACGCCTACTCCGACGAGATCCTGCACGCCGCCAAGATCTCGCCCGTGACCCACGCCGCGAGTCTTTCCACCGACGCCGTCGAGCGGCTGGCCCACGCGACCCGCGCGGTCCTCGCCGAGGCCACTTCGGCCAGACGCGGCGTGCCGCCATCCGAGCTGCGCGCCACCAAGCACGCTGCGCTGCGGGTGCACCGCAAAACCGGCGCAGCATGCCCCGTCTGCGGCGATGAGATCCGGCAGTACACGTTCTCCGGCGCCGCGGCGCAGTACTGTCCGACCTGCCAGACCGGCGGAGCGCTGCTCGCATGACGCCGTCCCACCCGGATCGCGAGGCTACGATGGAGGGCATGACGACTTCTCAGCTGCCCGCTCCCGTGACCCTCCTCCCCGTCGGCGACGACCAGAACCTGCTCACGGCCTCGGAGTCGGGCGCCTCGTGCTGCGGCGGTTCCGCCTGCGGCACCGGCAACTGACCCACCGGTTCAGAAGCGGTCCTCGACCGAGGCAGCCTGACCGTTCCGCCACTCCTCAGGAGGACGTCCCGCGATGACCGACGAGCAGCTGCTGGGCACGACCCCGAAGGTCACCCGCATCCTCATGTCGGAGGAGGCGATCTACGGCCTCATCCTCGTGTCAGGGATGATCGTGGTCAGCTACGATCTCGCGGGCACGTCCCTGAACGCGCTGATCACCGTCGTGGTCACCGTGCTGGTGTTCTTCGCCGCCCACGTCTACGCGGGCACGCTCGCCCGTCTGGCCGCGACCGACGGGAAGGCGGGGCTGCCCGAGAGCATCCGCGGGGCGGTTCATCACTCACTGGGGATGCTGGTCATCTCGCTCGCCCCTGTCGCGGTGCTGCTCCTCGGCGTGACCAGAGTCATCGACGACGATTTCGCGATCTGGCTCGCGCTGACGATCGACGCCGTCGCCCTCGGAATTCTGGGCTGGCTCGCCGTGGCGAAGTGGACGCGCCATTTCTGGCTGCGCCTGGCCAGCGCGACGCTCACCGCCGCGTTCGGCGGCATCCTCATCCTCCTCAAGGCGCTCCTGCACCACTGAGACGGAGTCTGCTCAGCGTCCGATCGGCGACAGCAGCGCCTTGGTGAGCCGAGGGCTCAGGCCCGGGACATCCTCGACCGGCACGGCCAGGGCCTGCAGGGTGCGGCTCAAGAAGTTGCGCGCACCCGCCGCGAGGGCGATGTCCACGATCTGGCGGTCGCTGAACCCCTGATCGCGCAGCGCCTCGGAGTCGGCATCCGTCATCGCACCGGCATCCGTCGACAGCTTGTCGGCGAAGCGCATCACCGCGACATCTGCGTCGCTGAGACCGGCCGTCTCGTAGTCGACAGCGACCCTCTCGAGTTGGTCCTCATCAAGCGCTCCCGCGCGCAGGGTCTTGCGACCATGGGCGAGGAGGCAATGCGGTGAGGGGATGCCCCGTGCGGCGCCGAGGGTCGCGAGCTCGTACGTTCGGATTCCGAGGGACGGCACGATCGCGCGCATCAGCGCCTCGAAGGCCTGGTGCGCCTCGGGGTTGACCGCCATCACCTGCGTGTGGCTGTAGACGAAGCCGTCGTCGTCCAGGTCTCCCTGATACATCTCGGCGGCGTGCCCGGTGGCGTCTTCGATGGCGGGCGTACTCACGATCACGGCTGCACTCCTCACGGGCCCCGCCCCAACGACGGACGCGCCCAGCATGTCACGACGGCCCGTCCGAGACGAGGGGGGTGGTGGCCGTGGTGATACCGCGCCGGGATCGGGTCAGTGGCCGATCGGCGCGGGACCCTGCTGATCGGCGGGCTTGCGGATGAGGAAGGCCCCGACGATGAGCGGCAGCGAGACGATCGCGGCGATCAGGAAGGCGGCTTGCGCTCCCTGGGCGCCGGCAGCGGCCTCTGACGCACCGCTCTGGACCGCATCGGCGGTGACAGAGGCCATGATCGTGATCATGAGCGCGATTCCCGCGGCGCCGGCCACCTGCTGGACCGTGCCCAGGACGGCGGACCCGTACGAGTAGAAGCGCGGCTGCAGCGAACCGAGCGACGCGGTGAACAGCGGCGTGAACGAGAGCGCCAGGCCGATGGACAGAACCGTCTGCGCGACCGCGATCACCCCGATCGAGGTGAACTGATCGAAGGTCGTGTAGAACCACAGCACGCCACTCGTGATGAACGAGCCGGGGATCAGGAGCACGCGGGTGCCCCAGCGGTCGTAGATGCGGCCGATGAGCGGACCTGCCAGGCCCATCGCCAGGGCGCCGGGCAGCACGACGAGGCCGGTCGTCAAAGCGGACACCTGCAGCACGCTCTGCATGTAGAGGGGCACCACCGTGATCGCGCCGAAGAACGCGAGCGACAGCAGTCCCATCTGCGCGATCGAGAGCGAGAAGTTCAGCGAGCGGAACACGCGGAGATCGAGCAGCGCGCGGTCGGTCTTCTGCAGGATCAGCTGACGCCAGATGAACAGTCCGAGCGCGATCACGCCGACGCCGAACGAGACCGCCAGCGTCACCGTCGAGAGAGCGTCAGCCGCTGCGGCGTCCGCGGCGCTGTCACCGTGGGCGGCGCCGCCGCCCAGCTGACTGAGGCCGAAGACGATTCCACCGAACCCGAGGGCCGACAGGATGATGGACGGCACGTCGATCGGGGCGCTGGTCGGCTCGCCGAGATTGTGGATCCAGCGGATGCCGACGCCGAGCGCGAGGAGCGCGATGGGCAGCACGATTCCGAAGATCCAGCGCCAGCCGACGGAGTCCAGCAGCAGTCCCGACATGGTGGGGCCGATCGCGGGTGCGAGCGACATGACGATGCTCACGCGGCCCATGATCCGTCCGCGGGAGTGCGCCGGGACGAGGGTCATGAGAGTGGTCATCAGCAGCGGCATCATGATGGCCGTGCCGGAGGCCTGGACGACCCGTGCCACGAGGAGCATCGGGAAGCCGGGGGAGAGGAACGCGATCAGCGTGCCGAGGGAGAACAGTCCCATCGCCGCGATGAAGACCTGGCGGGTGGTGAAGCGCTGGAGCAGGAATCCCGAGATCGGGATCACCACGGCCATCGTCAGCATGAACGCCGTGGTCAGCCATTGCGCGGCGACCGCGGTGATGCCCAGGTCGGTGATGAGGTGGGGGATCGCCACGCCCATCGTGGTCTCGTTGAGGATCGCGACGAAAGCCGCACCGAGCAGCAGCCAGATGATCCGGCTGTCGGCGCGGCTCAGGACCGCAGGCGACGAGCTCGGAACGCGGATGCTGTCGGTGCCGGGGGTGGTGTCGGTGGTGGCCATAGGCGTCTCCTCGGGGGGCGGCGTGCACGACAGCCATCCCGTAGGCGGGTCACACGGTGAACAACAAGCTCTCAACATAACGGGCCCGTCTGACACGGCATTCCCGGTTCACGTGAAAACATGCGGTATGGCCCTCAGCCCCGTGCGCCTCGCCGTCCTCACGCGCACGATCGTCGCCGCCCTCATCGGAATCGCCGCGGGGGTCGTGGTGGCCCCCTTCCTGGGGATCGCGGCCGGACTGCTGGCGGGCTGGTCGGGCTTCGCCGTGACGAGCGTCGCCTGGGTCGCGATCCTGATCTGGCCGATGGACGCCGCGCACACGCGTGCACATGCGACCGGCGAAGACCCCGGTCGCTCGGTCGCGCGTCTGGTCGCTCTGATCGGCAGCGTCGCGAGCCTGGGCGCCGTCACGATCGTCCTCATCCAGACCCAGAACACATCGGAATTGGAGTCGTACCTCCTCGCCGCGATCGCCGTCGTCAGCGTGGCGGCGTCGTGGGCGCTCATTCAGGCCGACTACATGCTGCGCGTCGCGCACATCTACTACGGCGATCCCGTGGGGGGCATCGACTTCAACCAGGATGAGGACCCGTCCTACACCGACTTCGCGTACTTCTCCCTCGGCATCGGCATGGGATACCAGGTCGGCGACAGCGCCGTTCGCACGAATGAGATCCGGCGGCTGGTGATCGCACAGTCGCTGCTCGCGTACCTCTTCGGCGCGGTGATCATCGGCACGGTCGTGAACCTGGTCATCGACCTCGGCTGACGCGAAGGCGTCGCGGCCGATGGGCGATTACGCGGACAGCTTCTCCGGCCCTCCCGTCCGAACCCGTAAGTAGGCTTGCCGACGTGAGCATGGGTGGCAGGGGTGGTGGCGGCGGCGGATTCCGCCCGGTCGACATCGACGCCCAGAAGAAGCTCAATGCCGAGGCGCCGCGCATCCCGCACCTCGGCCGGCGTGTGGTCGCGCTGTTCCGCCCCTACCGCTTCCAGATCCTCATCACCGGCGTGCTCGTGATCGCCGGCGCCGCCATCGCCGTGGTGCCGGCGCTCATCGTGCAGCAGATCTTCGACCAGGCGCTCTTCCCGGTCGACGGCGGCCCACCCGATCTCGACCTCCTGCTGCGACTGGTCCTCATCATGATCGGGCTGTTCGTGCTTTCGGCCGGCCTCGGCGTCGTGCAGACCTGGTTCACCTCGACCGTGGGCAACAGGGTGACCGGCGACCTGCGGGTCAAGCTCTTCGAACACCTGCAGGCGATGGAGCTCGGCTTCTTCACGCGCACCAAGACCGGCGTCATCCAGTCGCGCCTGCAGAACGACGTGGGCGGCGTCTCGGGCGTCCTCACGAACACCGTGACCAGCATCCTGGGCAACGTGGTGACGGTCATCGCGTCACTCGTCGCGATGATCATCATCGACTGGCGACTCACCCTGATCGCCGTCGTGATGATGCCGATCCTCGTGATCGTGCAGCGGCGGGTCGGCCAGGTGCGGGCCAGGATCGCAGGCGAGACGCAGGAGTCGCTCTCGGAGCTGACCTCGATCACTCAGGAGACGCTGAGCGTCTCGGGCATCCTCCTGTCGAAGTCGTTCAATCGGCAGCGCACCGAGTCCGCCCGGTACAGCACCGAGAACGTGAACCAGGTGCGTCTGCAGGTCAAGCGGGCCATGAGCGGCCAGGGCTTCTTCGCGGTCGTCCAGGTGCTCATGGCGAGCGTTCCCGCAGTGATCTACCTGGTCTCGGGCTACCTGATCACCGGCGGCACCGACATGATCACCGCCGGAACGATCGTCGCATTCACCACGGTGCAGGCCCGGCTGCTGATGCCGCTCATGGGCCTCATGCGCGTCGCGCTCGACGTGCAGACCTCCGGCGCGCTCTTCGCGCGCATCTTCGAGTACCTCGACCTGGTGCCCGCGATCAGCGATGCGCCTGACGCCATCCGGGTGGCCGACGCTCCCGGTCCGATCGGGCGGATCGAGTTCCGCGACGTGGTCTTCCGGTACCCCGACGCCGCGGCCGACGCCCCGCCCACACTGCGGGGAGTCTCGTTCACCGCGGAGCCGGGCCAGCACGTCGCCTTCGTCGGACCGTCCGGCGCCGGCAAGACGACGGTGCTCTACCTGACGCCGCGCATGTACGAGGCTTCGGGCGGGTCGGTCCTGTTCGCCGGAGAGGACGTGCGCCGGCTGACCCAGGAATCGATCATCGACGAGGTCGGGATCGTCTCGCAGGAGACGTACCTCTTCCACGCCACGATCCGCGAGAACCTGCTCTACGCCAAGCCCGACGCGACCCAGGAGGAGCTCGAGGAGGCGTGCCGCGCCGCGAACATCCACCACATCATCGTCGGGTTCGAGAACGGCTACGACACGATCGTCGGGGAACGCGGCTATCGGCTCTCGGGCGGCGAGAAGCAGCGCATCGCGATCGCGAGGGTGCTGCTGAAAGACCCGCCGGTTCTGCTGCTGGACGAGGCCACGTCAGCTTTGGACACCGTCTCGGAGCGCGTCGTGCAGGAGGCTCTGGATGCGGCGGCCCGGGGCCGCACGACCCTCTCGATCGCGCACCGGCTCTCCACGGTGATCGGAGCCGATGTGATCCACGTCGTCGACGGCGGCCGCATCGTCGAGTCGGGCACCCACGCGACCCTCATCGCCGAGGACGGCCTCTACGCCGAGCTCGCGGCCCAGCAGCTCGCGGCATCCCGCATCCTCGAAGTCGAGGCGACCCCGCCGCCCGGCGCACTGCCCGCCCGGCGCGCCGACCGCGCGCCCGACGACCCGGCGCCGGTGCCGCTCGATGACCCCGTCGTGATCCTGACCGGCTCGCTGGAGAACCCGCTGATCTGACCCGGGCTACCAGAGGCGGGCGGCGGCGACGGCTGTCGCGGATGCCTCGTCCACGGTGCTGCGGGCGGCGCCGGCGCGGTCCCAGATCTCGCGCGCGAAGGTGCCGAGCGCGCGCCGGTAGGCGGAATCGGGATGCAGCCGCGCGATGTCTGCGAGGCGCGGGATGTCCATGCGCAGCATCTGGCCGATGCGCGCCTGCGCCGCGTGCGGATGCCCGCCGGATTCGAGCACCTGCAGGCCGGCATCCATCGCCTCGAGGCAGTCGCGCAGCACATCGAGCTGCGCCTCGCGCTGCGTGATCGACGAGCCGTCGGCGCGGATGCGCCAGAGCGCCACGACATCGGGAATCGTGTCGAACCGGCGAGCCCGGGCGTACATCTGCTGTGCGACCAGTTGGTCCTCGTAGAGCTTGCCTTCGGGGAAGCGCAGGTGCGTTCGATGCCAGAACTCGGTGCGACTGACCTTGGACCACGCCACGATGTTGCCGGTCGCCTCCGGGTGCTCGTCGATCGTCGTGCCGCGCCGCTCGGGGGCGGTGGCAGCGGTGACCCAGGGCTGCACGGTACCGAGCCCGTATCCGCCGGCGTCGTCGGGCCGCAGTCGGACATACGCTCCGAGCGCGAAGTCGCTGCCGGTCTGGTCGAGGATGCCGACAAGTCGCTCGAGGGCCGTCGGTGTCAGCACGTCGTCGGCGTCGAGGAACCCGAGGAAGGGCGTCTCGACGAGGTCCAGACCGGTGTTGCGGGCCGCGCCGAGCCCGATCTGTCGCGCGTGATTCACCACGCGGAACCGGGCGTCGCCCTCTGCGGCGCGCTCGAAGATGTCGGCGGTCCCATCGGTCGACTCGTCGTCGATGAGGATCGCCGACCACTCCCGCAGCGTCTGCTGCTGCAGTGACTCCAGTGCCTCGGCGGCATACGGCGCGACGTTGAACCCGGGCACGATGACGGTGACCACAGGGCGGGCGCGGGCGGTGGTCACCCGCCCGATTCTACGGCGGTGGCGCCGGTCGTCAGCCCGTGCGGACGGCGGTGACGGATGCCGCGACGGCCTCGGCGACCGCGTCGAGGGGAGCGCCGAGAGTGTGCGGGAACGTGAAG
Organism: uncultured Actinomycetota bacterium; assembly: GCA_963781135.1. GTDB lineage: Bacteria > Actinomycetota > Actinomycetes > Actinomycetales > Microbacteriaceae > Microbacterium. Next base: position 276,384 of record CAWADY010000010.1, read on the forward strand.
CGCACGGCGGTCTGAGCGACCTCCGCGGGTATGCCCATCGCGAGCAGCACGTGCGACGGCTCGTCGCTGCCGGCCGCACACGCCGAACCGCTGGAGGAGACGACACCGCGGCGCTCCAGCTCGAGGAGCACGGCCTCGCCGCTCGTCCCGGCGAACGTGAAGCTCGCTGTTCCCGGCAGCCGGTGCATCGGGTCGCCGGTCAGTCGTGCGCTCGGCACCGATCCGAGCACCTGGGCGATGAACCGGTCACGCAGCGCGGTGACACGTGCCGATGACTCGGCACGCTCGGCCTCGGCGAGTTCGAGCGCGGTCGCGAACCCGACAGCGCCGGCGACGTCCTCGGTGCCGCTGCGCCGGCCGCGCTCCTGCCCACCGCCGTGCAGCAGCGGCTCGAGCGGCACACGGCCGCGCACCGCCAGCACGCCGGTGCCCTTCGGGGCGCCGAGCTTGTGCCCCGCGAGCGAGATCGCGTCCACGCCGAGGTCGGCGACGTTCAGCGGCAGCCATCCGGCCGCCTGCACGGCATCGATGTGCACCGGCACCCCGCGCTCTCGCGCGACGGAGGCGATCGCCGCAACGTCCTGCACGGTGCCGACCTCGTTGTTGGCATAGCCGAAGGTGACCAGCGCCGTGTCGGTGTGCAGCACGCCGGCCACGGCATCCGGATCAAGGCGTCCGAATTCGTCCACAGGAACACGTGTGACCGCGAAGCCGTGCACGCGGTCGAGGTACTTGGCGGACTCGAGCACCGATTCGTGCTCGATCGGCGTCGTGACGACATGCCGGCGCCCGCTCGCCTGCCAGGAGCCGATGCCGATGCCCTTGACCGCCAGGTTGTTCGCCTCGGTGCCGCCCGACGTGAAGATCACGTCGCCCGCCCGCATTCCGAGCACGCGCGCGACGCGCGACCTCGCCTCCTCGAGCGCGCCCGCGGCGGCCTCCCCGACCGTGTGGTGGCTCGACGGGTTGCCGAACCAGCGCGTGAGGTACGGCATCATCGCCTCGAGCACTTCGGGGCGCACGGGAGTGGTCGCGGCGTTGTCGAGGTAGAGCATGCTCACGGCGCAGCCTCAGGAGATGCGGACGTCGAGGCCGAGGTCCAGTGCGCGGGCCGAGTGCGTGAGCGCACCCACCGAGATCACATCGACGCCCGTCTCGGCGATCGCACGAACGGTGTCGAGCGACACGCCACCGGATGCCTCCACCGTGGCGCGCCCGCCGACCTGCTCGACCCCGCGGCGCAGATCGTCGAGCGAGAAGTTGTCGAGCATGATCGTGCCGATCCCGGCGGCGAGCACCGCCTCGATCTGGTCGAGCCGGTCGACCTCCACCTCGACGTGGGTGGTATGCGACAGTCGAGCGATAGCGCCCTGCAGCGCGGCCGTGACCGAAACGCCCTTCTCGGCGAGGACCGCGAGGTGATTGTCTTTGGCCATCACGGCGTCCGAGAGCGAGTAGCGGTGATTGTGCCCGCCGCCGTTGACCACCGCATGCCGTTCGAACGCCCGCAGTCCCGGGGTGGTCTTGCGGGTGTCGGCGATGCGGGCACCGGTGTGCGCGACCTCGGCGACGTATCGCGCCGTCAGAGTCGCGATGCCCGACATCCGCTGCACGAAGTTCAGTCCGATGCGCTCGGCAGTCAGCACGCCGCGGGCGGGGCCGGAGACGACCGCGAGCACGGCGCCCTTCTCGAACGCGTCGCCGTCCGCCACCGCAAGCTGCACGTCGATCGCGGGGTCGGTCAGGCGGAAGGCCGCCGCGAAGACCTCGCCGCCGCTGAACACGCCCGGTTCGCGCGCGATGAGATCGGCGCGAGCGATCGAGGTCTGCGGGATCAGCATCTCGCTGGTGATGTCGCCCCAGGGGGCGTCCTCTTCGAGTGCGGCCGCGACGGCGCGGTCGATCACGCTGGAGCTGAGCATCAGGAGACCCCGCTCGCCACGGATACGGAGGATGCGGCATCCGCTGCGTTCTGGGTGGGGTCGTCGCGGCGGTAGTGCGCTCCGACGGACTCGCGGCGGCGCAGCGCCGCAGCGACGAGCTGCTCGGCGACGACGAGCAGATTCTCGTTCTCGAAGTCGACCTCGGCCTCGGGCGTGCGCTGGTGCGCGCGCCAGGCGGCGATGACGGATGCCGCATGCTCGAGTCCGCGGGCATCGCGTACGAGCCCCGCGTCCTCCCACATGAGCTCCTGCAGCGCCGTGCGGGTGAACGGGCCCGCGGACTCGCCGACCGAGGACGAGGCGGCCGGCGACGGCGCGTGCGCGGAGGCGGGCCAGACACGGGATGCCGCGTCCTGGCTGATCGCGTCGCCCGCACGGGCGCCGAACACAGCACCCTCCAGGAGCGAGTTGGACGCGAGGCGGTTCGCGCCGTGCACGCCTGTGCGTGCGACCTCTCCGACCGCATAGAGACCGGGCAGCGTCGTTCGCCCGGCGAGGTCGGTCGTGACACCGCCCATCAGGTAGTGCGCCGCGGGCGTCACGGGGATCGGCTCCCGCGCCCAGTCCAGCCCGCGGTCGCGGACCGCGCGGTCGATCGTGGGGAAGCGGCGGGCCAGGAAGGCCGCCGTCTCTTCGGGAGTCGCACGCAGGTGCGTGGCGTCCAGGTACACCGGGCGGCCGTCCTGCGCTTCCATCTGCCGGGCGATCGCTCGCGCGACGACATCTCGCGGGGCCAGCTCGCCGTCGGGATGCGCGTCGAACGCGAAGCGACGGCCGGTCTCGTCGATCAGGGTCGCGCCCTCGCCGCGCACCGCCTCCGAGACGAGGAACGATTCCCCGATGCCGAGACCGGCGGCGCCAGCCTTGCCTTCCAGCACCGTCGGGTGGAACTGGAAGAACTCGAGATCGGTCACCTCGGCGCCCGCGCGCAGGGCGGCGGCGATCCCGTCGCCCGTCGCGACGGACGGGTTGGTCGTGTGCGCGTACAGCTCGCCGGCTCCACCGGTGGCCAGAACCACCGCGTCGGCGTCGACCCGCTCCCGGCGCCCGGCGATGTGCGGGGTCCCGGCGCCTGCCGCGACGTCGCCGACCAGCAGCTCGACACCCGCGACGCGCCCTCTGTCGAGCACCAGGTCGATCAGGAAGGCGTGTTCGATCACGCGGACATCGCTCGCGCGCAGCCGCGCGACGAGTGCCTTCTCGATCGCGGTGCCGGTCGCGTCGCCCCCGGAGTGGAGGATGCGCGGGTACGAGTGAGCGGCCTCGAGACCTTTGACGAACGCACCGTCCGCGCCGCGGTCGAATGCGACGCCGAGGTCGATCAGCTCGCGGATCCGGGCGGGACCCTCATCGACGAGGACCCGGACCGCCTCGGGATCGCTCAGCCCGGCGCCGGCGGTCAGCGTGTCGCGGATGTGGTCTTCGGTGCGATCGTCGGCGAACATCACGCCGGCGATCCCGCCCTGCGCGTAACGGGTGTTGGCGTGCTCGAGCACGTCCTTGGTCACGAGGGTGACCCGGCAGCCGTCTTCGACCGCGTGCAGCGCCACCGTGAGGCCGGCGATCCCGCTGCCGACCACGACGGCGTGCAGGGTGGGGGAGGTGGTCATGAAGCGTTCTCCCACCCGGATGCCGGCGCTGCCGGCGGCTTGGCGGCCAGCATCCGCTCGAGCGCGAGGCGCGCCGGGTCGGCGACATCCTGCGGCACCGTGATGCGGTTGAGCACCTCGCCGTTCACGAGTCCCTCGAGCACCCACGCGAGGTAGCCGGGGTGGATGCGGTACATCGTCGAGCATGGGCACACGACCGGGTCGAGGCAGAAGATCGTGTGCTGGGGGTTGTCGGCCGCGAGGCGCTGCACGAGGTTGACCTCGGTGCCGATCGCGAAGGTGGAAGGCGTGGTCGCGCCCTCGATCGCGCGGCGGATGTAGTCGGTGGACCCGGACTCGTCGGCGGCGTCCACGACGGCCATCGGGCACTCCGGGTGCACGATCACGCGCACCCCGGGGTGCTCGGCGCGCGCCTTCTCGATCTGGTCGACCGTGAAGCGGCGGTGCACCGAGCAGAACCCATGCCAGAGGATCACGCGCGCGTCCTCGAGCTCGGTGGCCGAAGCTCCGCCCAGCGGCTTGCGCGGGTTCCACATCGGCATCTGGTCCAGCGTCACGCCCATGGCCTTGGCGGTGTTGCGGCCCAGGTGCTGGTCGGGGAAGAACAGCACCCGGCGGCCGCGTTCGAACGCCCACTCGAGCACGGTCTGCGCGTTGGAGGATGTGCACACGATGCCGCCGTGGCGACCCACGAACCCCTTGATGGCCGCAGAGGAGTTCATGTACGTCACCGGGATCACGGGGACCAGGCCATCGGCATCCGGCGTGTCCATGTCGCCGTAGATCTCGGCCAGCTGCTCCCAGCACTCCTCGACCTGGTCGATGTCTGCCATGTCGGCCATCGAGCAGCCGGCGGCGAGGTTGGGGAGGATCACCGCCTGCTCGGGCGTCGAGAGAAGATCGGCGGTCTCGGCCATGAAGTGCACACCGCAGAAGACGATCGCCTCGGCCTCGGGATGCGCCTTGGCGGCGTTGGCGAGCTGGAAAGAGTCGCCGACGTAGTCCGCGTGGCGGACCACCTCTTCGCGCTGGTAGAAGTGCCCGAGGATCATGACCCGGGAGCCGAGGATTTCCTTGGCCGCGCGCACGCGGGCGTCGAGCTCGTCAGGAGTTGCCTCGCGATACTCCACGGGCAGTTCGCCCTGGCGGGGGGAGCCGACCGGGATCACGTCCCCCATCGACGACCCGGGACCGTAGCCGGGTCGGTCGTCGAAGTTCCACGGGCCTGCGGCGAGGTCGGTGTTGCAGGTCTCTGCGGTGGAGGCACCCGAGACGATCGACTGGATCTCGTGGTCGACCGACGGGTCCACCGGCAGCGGGGGCAGGGTGAGGGATGTCGCGGACATGGGGTTCTCGATTCGATCTCGAAAGGTTCAGTGGCGGACGACGAGGGGGCCGCGGTCGGCGAGCTCGACGTCCTGGTTGTAGCGGTAGAGGCGGGCCGGCCGGTGGCTGCCCGTGCGGAATCGGTCGGTCGGGATGAGGTTTCCCGAACCCTCCACCTGTCGGCGGAAGTTCGCGGGGTCGAGGCGTCGCCCGAGGATCGACTCGTAGACCTCGCGCAGCTCGGCGAGTGTGAACGCGTCGGCCAGCAGCCCGTGCGCGATTCTGCTGTAGCCGACCTTGTTGCGCAGCCGCCACAGTGCGTACTCGACGATCTCGTTGTGATCGAACGCGAGACGCGGGAGCTCGGCGGCATCGAACCAGGTCACGTTCTCGACGTCGTGGTCGGGGATCTCGTCGGGTCGCACGAGCGCCCAGTAGATGATCGAGACGACGCGAGTGGGGGAGCGGTCGACCGCTCCGAACGCGTACAGCTGCTCGAGATAGCTCGGGGCGATGCCGGTGGTCTCGGCGAGGGTGCGGGATGCCGCGGCATCGAGACTCTCTGAGGTGTCGAGCCAGCCGCCTGGGAGTGCCCAGAGGCCCTCGTGCGGATCGCGGGTGCGGCGGACGAGCGGGAGCACGACCTGCGCGCAATCGGTGGTCGGGTCGCGCCGGAGCGTGAAGATCACCGTGGACACCGCGACGCGGGTGACGTCGTCGGTGGCGGATTCGGTGACCCGCGCGTCGGGATTGAGCGTTGTTTGTGTCATGATGACCATTACCTCAGTCACGATCTTAGTGTCACTGTGACCCGAAGTGCAAACTGCTCGTTCCGATGGCGTTTCTCCGAGCGCGAACATAGGAATCGATGCGTACGCTGAACGCCCCGGCATTTCACGACACAGGACGGAGGGGATGTGCTCGTCGTCGACGTCGTCCTCATCGGCATCCTGCTCGTGGCGCTCCTCGTCGGAGTCCAGCGCGGCCTGCTGGCGAGTCTCGGCGCGCTGATCGGATTGGTGCTCGGCGGCTTCGCCGCATTCTGGCTCGTACCGATCGTGAATGACGTGTGGCCGTGGCAGAATTCCCGCGTGATCGCGGTGATCGCCCTCGCCGTCGCTCTGATGCTCGGCGGTGCCGCCGCGGGCGGCGCGATCGGCGCCGTGTTGCGCCGCGGCGTCGACCGCAGCACGCCGCTGCGGGTGGTCGACCGGTTGCTCGGCGGTGCGCTGGCGGTGCTGGCCGGCGCGCTCTCGGTGAGTCTGATCTCATCGAGCGTGGCCGCGACCGGAACCCCCGGCATCTCGACGGCGCTCGCATCGTCGCAGGTTCTGCGCGCCATCGACTCGGTGACGCCCCGGCCCGTCGCCGAGACCCTGGCCCGCGTCCGCTCCGCCGTTCTGGACGACGGCCTCCCGCAGCTGGGGGTGCTGCTGGACCTCGACGTGCAGCCGACCGCGCCGCCGGTCGCGCTCGACGATCCCGAGCTGGCGGTCGCGGCGGCATCCGTCGCGCGCGTCTCGGGCGTCGCGTACGCGTGCGGAACGAGCGCGACCGGGTCGGGGTTCGTGCTCGCGCCCGACCGCGTCGTCACCAACGCGCACGTCGTCGCCGGCGTGACCGCCCCGATCGTCGAATTGCCGGGTCAGCCCGCGCGCGAGGGACGCATCGTGTACTTCGACGCCATCGACGACGTCGCACTCATCGCCGTCGATGACCTCGGCGCTGACGCGATACCGGTCATCTCTCCGATCGCCCCGGGAACGGCGGCCGTCGTGCAGGGCTATCCGTACGGCGGTCCGTTCACGATGGTGAACGCCGAGGTGATCTCGTCGGGTTCCGTGCTCGTTCCCGACATCTACGGCACATCGAACGCGCTGCGCGACATCTATGCGCTGGCCGCGACCGTGCAGCCCGGCAATTCGGGAGGCCCCCTCCTGACGGCCGACGGCGCCGTCGCCGGACTCGTGTTCGCCCGGGCCGAGAGCGACCTCGACCGCGGCTACGCGATGACGACCGCGGAGCTCGAGCCGGTGCTGGCCGGGGCGGCCGGGTGGACCGAGGCGGTCTCGACCGGTTCGTGCACGCGATGACCGCTCGGCAGGGCTCGAACGCTATGCTGTCAAGGCAAGTCAATACAGGCCAATAACCCGGACGGGAGAGCCTCGGCGCACGCAGCCGAGCACCGAAGGAGCAAGCCTCCCCGCCAATCTCTCAGGTCACGCGTACCGCCCGGGCTCGGCCGCTCTGGAAAGAGATCCCTCGAGGATCCGCCGACGGTGAAAGTCCCGGCATCCGCTCTTCGCGATCGGATGCCGAGGTGAAACTCTCAGGCCCACGACAGAGGGGGAGTTCACAGGCGCTGAACGGCGCCTGCCCGCACGAGACCGGGAGAACTCATGACGGACCCCCGCACGGCGCCGCGCGAAAGCGCGCCGCAGCCTCGCTACACGCCTTTGCGCGAGCGCCACGAGGCGCTCGGTGCGTCGTTCACCGATTTCGGCGGGTGGGCGATGCCCGTCCGCTACAGCTCGGACCTCGCCGAGCACCACGCCGTCCGGACGGCCGCCGGCTTGTTCGACATCTCTCACATGGCCGAGTTCTTCGTCGAGGGCGACGACGCCGGCGAGTATCTGGACTACGCGCTCGCCGGCCGCCTGTCGACGATGGCGGTGGGCAAGGCGAAGTACTCGCTCGTGCTCGACGAGAACGGCGGGATCGTCGACGACGTCATCGTCTACCGGCTGGGCGACGAGCGCTTCCTGGTGATCGCGAACGCCGGCAATCGCGAGCCCGTCGCCGAGGCGCTCGCCGATCGCCTGGAGGAGCGCGCGGTGGGGATCGTCGATGCCACCGACGACTTCTCCTTGATCGCGGTCCAGGGTCCCCGCGCCCGCGCCGTGCTCGATGCGACCGCCGGGCTCGCTGTCTTCGCCTACCCGCTCGACGACCTGAAGTACTACGCATCGGTCGCCGCGTCCTTCGACGGGCATCCCGTGCTGATCGCACGCACCGGCTACACCGGCGAGGACGGCTACGAGCTGCTCGTTCCGAATGCGCACGCGGGCGCGCTCTGGGACGCCCTGCTCGCCGCGGGCGAGCCGATCGGACTGGTCCCGGCGGGCCTGGCGGCGCGCGACACACTGAGGCTCGAAGCGGGAATGCCGCTGTACGGGCATGAGCTTTCGCTCGACATCGTTCCCGCACAAGCGGGACTCGGTCGAGCCGTCGCAGCGGACAAGGACGACTTCGTCGGCCGCGCCGGGCTCTCGGCCGTGGTCGCCACCGATTCCCCCGTCCTGGTCGGCCTCGTCTCGGAGGGCAAGCGCGCCGGGCGGGCCGGGTACGCCGTGATGGATGCCGATGGCCCGGTCGGCGAGATCACCAGTGGCGCTCTCAGCCCCACCCTCGGGCATCCGATCGCCATGGCATTCGTCGCACCCGCGCTGAGCGCTCCCGGAACCGAGCTCTTCATCGACGTGCGCGGAACACGCATCCCCGCGACCGTCACCGCCCTGCCGTTCTACCGTCGCACCACATGACCATCACCACCCAGCCCACCACCGGAGGATGACGTGACCGACCTCAACAGCCTCAAGTACACCGCCGAGCACGAGTGGATCGCCATCGACGGCGATGTCGCCACCGTCGGCATCACCGACTACGCCGCCGACAAGCTGGGCGACGTCGTCTTCGTCGAGCTCCCCGCCGTCGACTCGGGAGTCTCTGCCGGGCAGGTCGTCGGTGAGATCGAGTCGACGAAGTCCGTCGGAGAGCTCTACGCACCTCTGACCGGCGACGTCGTCGCGGTCAATGAGGCCGTCGTGGACGACCCTTCGCTCGTCAACAGCGACCCGTTCGGCGAAGGCTGGCTCGTGAAGCTGCGAGTCGACGCCTCGGCACCCGCCGAGCTCATCGACCGCGAGGCGTACCTGGCGCTCACGGGCGGCGAGGAGTGAGCGGGGGCACGACCGCGTTCGGCGCTTCCCGCGGGTCGGCGGCCAGCGTGCGCGGGTTCGCGGATCGCCACATCGGGACGGATGCCGCGTCGCAGGCGCTCATGCTGGGGGCGCTGGGGTACGACTCGGTGGACGCCCTCGTCCAGGCTGCGGTTCCGGCATCCATTCATGTGAAGCCGCGTGAGACCTCCGACATCCCTTCCGCCGCGACCGAGGCGGAGGCGCTCGCCGAGCTGCGCGAGCTCGCCTCGCAGAACCGCGTCGCGCGGCCCATGATCGGCCTGGGCTACTACGACACGTTCACGCCGTCGGTCATCTCGCGGAACGTGCTCGAGAATCCGTCCTGGTACACCGCGTACACGCCGTACCAGCCCGAGATCTCGCAGGGACGGCTCGAGGCCCTCATCAACTTCCAGACGATGGTGACCGACCTCACCGGGCTCGCCACAGCCAACGCGTCGATGCTCGACGAGCCGACCGCGGTCGTGGAGGGCATGCTCGTCGCCCGGCGCGCCTCGAAGTCGGCCTCGAACGTGTTCGCCGTGGATGCCGACGCGCTGCCGCAGACGAAGGCCGTGCTGCGCGCGCGGGCCGCGGTCGTGGGCGTAGAGCTCGTCGAACTCGACTTCGCGCACGGCGCGACGCTGCCCGACGAGCTGTTCGGCGTCTTCGTGCAGTACCCCGGTGCGTCGGGACGGGTGTGGGATCCGGCCGGCGTGATCGATGCCGCCCACGTCGCCGGCGGACTCGCGGTCGTGGCGGCCGATCTGCTCGCGCTCACGCTGCTGCGCTCACCGGGCTCGCTGGGCGCCGACGTCGCGGTCGGCACGACGCAGCGCTTCGGCGTTCCGCTCGGGTTCGGCGGCCCGCACGCGGGCTACATGGCCGTGCGGTCGGGTCTGGAACGTCAGCTGCCCGGTCGCCTGGTCGGCGTGTCGCAGGATGCCGCCGGTCACCCCGCCTACCGTCTCTCGCTGCAGACGCGGGAGCAGCACATCCGCCGCGAGAAGGCGACCTCCAACATCTGCACCGCCCAGGTGCTGCTGGCCGTCATGGCCGCGATGTACGCGGTCTACCACGGGCCCGACGGGCTCCGCGGGATCGCGACCGAGGTGGCGCGCAAGGCGGAGGCGCTCGCCGAACGGCTGCGCTCGTACGGGCTGTCGCTCGCGTCGGATTCCTTCTTCGACACGATCCGGATCACGACCCCCGGTCCGTCCCAGCGTGTGATCGAGCGCGCGAGGTCCCGCGGCTACCAGCTGTTCTGGGCCGACGACGCGACCGTGGGCATCTCGGTCGACGAGACCACCACCGCCGACGACCTGGCCGCAGTCGCGTGGGCGTTCGGTCTGCCGGCGGCCGACGAGCACGGCGATCGTGCTGTCGCGTTCGCGGATGCCGTGCCCCTCGCGGGCGTGACCGACGCGCTGCTGCGCGATGACGAGTACCTCACGCATCCGGTGTTCAACACGCACCGGAGCGAAACGGCGATGATGCGCTATCTCAAGCAGCTCGCCGACCGCGACTATGCGCTGGACCGCGGCATGATCCCGCTCGGTTCGTGCACGATGAAGCTCAACGCCGCGACCGAGATGGCCGCCGTCTCTTGGCCGGAGTTCTCGCGCGTGCACCCGTTCGCGCCCGAGGCCGACGTGCGCGGTTACCTCGCGATGATCGAGCAGCTCGAGACATGGCTGGCCGAGGTCACCGGGTACGACGCGGTGTCGCTGCAGCCCAATGCGGGATCGCAGGGTGAACTGGCAGGACTCCTCGCGATCCGCGGCTGGCACCGCGCGAACGGCGATCATGACCGCACGGTCTGTCTCATTCCGTCCTCCGCGCACGGCACGAACGCGGCATCCGCTGTTCTGGCCGGCATGAGGGTCGTCGTCGTCGCGTGCGACGAGGCCGGCAACGTCGACCTCGACGACCTGCGGGCCAAGATCGAGCTGCACGCGGCTTCGCTCGCCGCCTTGATGATCACGTACCCCTCGACGCACGGCGTGTACGAGCACGACGTGCTCGAGATCACCCAGGCCGTGCACGATGCGGGCGGCCAGGTCTACGTCGACGGCGCGAACCTCAACGCGCTTCTCGGCTACGCGCGCTTCGGCGACCTCGGCGGCGACGTGTCGCACCTGAACCTGCACAAGACGTTCGCGATCCCGCACGGCGGCGGCGGACCCGGGGTCGGGCCGGTCGCGGCCAAGGCGCATCTCGCGCCGTACCTTCCCGGGCATCCGTTCTCGCAGCGCGCCGACCACGCGGGTGGATTCACCTTCGACGGCGGTGCGGTGTCGGGCGCGCCGCACGGCTCGGCCGGCATCCTGCCCATCTCGTGGGCGTACGTGCGCATGATGGGCGCGGAAGGCCTTCGCGATGCGACCGCCGCCGCCGTGCTGTCGGCGAACTACATCGCCACTCGCCTGAAGGACCATTACCCGGTGCTGTACACGGGCGAGGGCGGGCTCGTCGCGCACGAGTGCATCCTCGACCTGCGTCCGCTGCGCGAGGAGACGGGTGTGACCGTCGACGATGTCGCCAAGCGCCTGATCGACTACGGGTTCCACTCGCCGACGATGTCGTTCCCGGTCGCCGGGACCCTCATGGTCGAACCGACCGAATCCGAGGACCTCGCCGAGATCGAGCGCTTCATCGAGGCGATGATCGCGATCCGCGCCGAGGCTCTCGCCGTGGCGGCGGGGGAGTGGCCGGCCGGCGACAACCCGCTCGTGAACGCCCCGCACACCGCCGAGTCGGTGGTCTCGGGGTCGTGGGATCACCCGTACTCCCGCGAGCTCGCCGTCTACCCCGTGCACACGCTCGTGCGCACGAAGTACTGGCCGCCGGTGCGCCGGATCGACCAGGCCTACGGCGACCGCAACCTGGTCTGCGCCTGCCCGCCGGTCGAGGCGTTCGCCTGACGGGCTTTCGTTTCCGCGAGACTGGATAGGCGCCACGAGACAGTGGACGAACGCGCTCAGTCTCGCGGTGCCTATCCAGTCTCGCGGTCGAAGCGGTGGCCATGGAGGGCGGCCGTGATCGTTGCCAGAGGCTCCGGATCTCCGACTGATTCGGGGCGGAGTCCCGCGGCGACGAGGATCCGGCGCAAGCGCGTGGGGTCACGGACGTCGGCCCAGCCCCAGCGCGCGAACCCTTTCACGACGCGACGGATGCTGTCCGTCCCGCTGCTTCTCGTCGTGCACGGCGCGGCCGGGGTCGCCGTACGCCCCGCCGTATTCTCACGACCGTCCGCCTCACCCACGATCTGCGCGTCGGGCCAGAAGCAATCGACGAAGTAGCGCCGGCCATCGAGGTCGAACGGAATCCTCTGCAGCTCAGGCTCAGCGAAACCCAGGAACTCCACAACGGCACGGCTGATCGACTCGAGCGCCCGTGCCGCGGCGGGGTTGCCTCTGTGGAGCGACCACCGCGCATGGCGACGACCGCGGCTGCTCGCGCGCGCCTCGTTCATGGCGACAAGCTGCTCGACCCTCAGCGCGGAGTCGCTGCGCAGGGCGGCGTCGACGACCGCCAGCCCGATCGCGCGGTGTCGGGAACGCGCGACGTCGACCGTCGTCTCCGCAAGAGAGGTGAGCTGGAGCCCACCGCCGACATGACCGTTTCTCGTGGCACGGCGGCGGTGTGGGTTCGCAGCCCCGACCAACTGCCTCGACGTCGCGGCCGGATCACGCAGGACGTGCACGTCCGAGGGTTCGCCGAAGATCGGCAGCCCCAGGAGCACCGCGGCCGACTCGTGGCTGAAGACCAGACCCGGCATCGTGAGGGCCGCCGCGTGAACGCGAGCGAGGTAGCGATCCCACGGCGCGAGATCCCTCCAGAGCGTGGCCGGTGCGTACACCCCGTACTTCACCACCACCAGCTCGCCGCGTGCGACGAGTATTCCCGGGCGGGAGACCGTCCGAGCCCTCAGCAGCGGTATCGGACACGCGAGCACGTCGGCGTTTGGATCGAGAAGCGTCTGACTCACGACGCCAGCGTGAGCCCTTGGCGCTGCATGGACGCGCTCAGACCTCGAGTCGGTGGAATGTGGTCCCTCGCACGGCAGCCTGTGGAGGGGTCGGCACTTTCACCGCCAGTGACCGTGAGACCGGATAGACGCCACGAAACTGACTGCGTTGACCTCAGTCTCGCGGCGCCTATCCTGTCTCGCGGAAAGAGACGGATCAGGGACGGATGCCGGGGCTACGGGGTCGGGGTCGGGGTCGGAGTCGGGGTTCCGGTGGGCGAAGGCGCGGGGGCGAAGACGCCGGGCCAGAGCGCGGCGGCCAGGGGATAGCCCACGAAGGCGACGATGTCCAGGAGCGTGTGCGCGATGACCAGGGGCATCACCCGGCCCCAGCGCCGGTAGCACCAGCCGAAGACGACGCCCATCACGAAGTTGCCGACGATCGCACCGACCCCCTGGTACGCGTGGTAGGCGCCGCGCAGCGCCGCCGTCGACAGGATGATCGCCCACCACGACCAGCCGAGACGGCGCAGCCGGTCGAACAGGTAGGCGATGAAGATGACCTCTTCGGTGAGTCCGGCGCGGACTGCGGCCAGCAGCAGCAGCGGGACCGTCCACCACGCGGCATCCAGCGGAGAGGCGACCACCGCGACGTTGAGCCCCAGCAGCCGCGAGACCGCGTACAGGCCCAGGCCCGGTATGCCGATGACGGCGGCGAGCAGGATGCCGCGCCCCAGGTCGCCGCCGAAGCGGGTGAAGTCGAGCCCGATCCGTCGCAGGGCGTTCTGGCCGGGCTCCCACATCAGGTAGACGACCAGGGCGACCAGAGCCAGGGCGAACACGATTCCCAGGAACTGGTAGAGCACGTTCCAGAGGATCTCGGCATCCCGATTCGGGTTCAGCTGAGTCTGCTGCTGACCGATCGGCGTCGTGCGCAGGGATGCGCGCACCAGGGACAGCAGGGAATACAGAGCAGATTGCCCAACCGTCACGGCCAGGACGATGCCGATCTCCCACCACAGGCGGGCGCGGGTGGCCGGGTCAGTGGCAAACCTCACATCCGAGGGGCCCGTGGGGGAGGTCATCTTGTCAGATTGCCACATTCATGACCAATTGAGTTAAGGCTCTGTAACGTTTTCTGAAGTTGTTTTGAACATCCCACACCACATGCTTATCGTTTCCCTATCCGCGCCCCCGTTAGGCCCCCGTCTGACGTGTGCGCACAACCCTGCACAGGAGGAACAGTGAGAATTAAGCGCATCTCGGCCGCGGTGGCACTCACCGCAGCCGGCGCACTCGTGATTTCGGGCTGCGCCGCCGGTGGCGGCGACAGCGGCGACGACTCCGGTCTCGTCGAAGGCTCGTCGATCACCGCTGCGTGGAACCAGGCGTTCTACTCATACAACGGCAACACGTCGTTCGGTAACGCCACCGCGAACAACAACATCAACTACATGGCGCTGGACGGCTTCGCGTACTACAACGACACGCCGGAGCTCGTGATGAACACGTCGTTCGGCTCGTACGAGAAGGTCTCCGACGACCCGCTGACCATCAAGTACACGATCGCCGACGGTGTCAACTGGTCGGACGGCACCCCCGTCGACGCAGCCGACCTGATGCTGCACTGGGCGGGTCTCTCTCGTGCTCTCGACACGCCCGATTTCGATCCGGCCGACTTCACCGACCCCGACACCGGTGAGTTCACCGATGCGTTCCCCACCGACGTCGTGTTCTTCGACAGCGGCGCGACGCCTGACTCGCGCTTCGGCCTCGTGCAGGACACGCCCGAGATCTCCGAAGACGGCAAGTCGATCACGATCGAGTACTCCTCGCCGTACGTCGACTGGGAAACTGCATACGGAGTGCAGGGTGAGATCCTCCCCGCACACGTGGTGGCGAAGAACGCGCTCGGCATCGAGGACAACGAAGAGGCCAAGCAGGCGATCATCGACGCGATTCAGAACGAGGATGACGCCGCACTCGCGCCGATCTCGTCCTTCTGGAACTCGGGCTTCAACTTCACTGAGCTGCCGGACGACCCGGAACTTTACCTCGCGACCGGACCGTACATCATCAGCGACTTCGTGGCCGACCAGTACGTCACGCTCACGGCGAACCCGGAGTACAAGGGCGACAACGCGGCGAACATCGAAGAGATCACCGTCCGCTTCATCCCCGACCCGCTCGCAGCCGCCCAGGCGCTCGAGAACGGAGAGGTCGACGTCATCTCTCCGCAGGCCACTGCCGACCTCAAGACCGCGGTCGACGCGATCGACGGGGCGACGGTGATCACTGGCTCCGAGGGCACGTACGAGCACATCGACCTGCAGTTCGAGAACGCCAAGAACCCCGAGAACATCTTCAAGGACCCCAAGGTCCGCGAGGCATTCCTCAAGACGGTTCCGCGCCAGGAAATCGTCGACAAGCTCATCGTGCCGATCGCGGGCGAAGATGCTCAGCTGCGCAGCTCGCAGATCTTCGTTCCCGGTTCGGAGGGCTCTGACGAGTCCATCGCGAACAACACCTCGGAGAACTTCGCCGAGGTCGACATCCCGGGTGCCACGGCGCTGCTCGCCGAGTCGGGCGTCACCAACCCCGAGGTCTGCATCCTGTACGCGTCGAACAACCCGCGCCGCGTGAACGAGTTCGCGCTCATCCAGGCTTCTGCAGCCCAGGCGGGCTTCAACGTCACGGACTGTGGTTCGGAAGAGTGGGGCGGCCTGCTCGGCACCCCGGGCGCGTACGACGCGGTCTTCTTCGGCTGGCAGTCCGAAAGCCTTGGAGTCACGGACTGGACGGCCAACTTCGAGACCGGAGGCATCAACAACCTCAGCTTCTACTCGAACCCGGAGATCGACGCCATCTCGAAGGAGATCTCGGCGGAGTTCGACAAGGACAAGCAGATCGCGCTGATGCAGGAGGCAGACAGGATCCTGTGGGAGGACTTCTTCGGGGTCACCATCTTCCAGTTCCCCGGTGTCACGGCGTACAGCGACCGCGTCACCAACATCTCGCCGGCCATCCTCGCGCCGACGATCTTCTGGAACGTATGGGACTGGGAAGTCACGGATGCCGGTGCTCCTGAAGAGGGGTAGTCGTCGTCACGGTCTCCGCTGAGCTTCGGCTCGGTTGAACCACGGTGGGGTGCAGGATTCCTGAGAATCCTGCACCCCACCCGTTAGACTCCTTCCAGTGGCAGAGCGGCCGGCCGGGACGTGATCCCGGCGGAGTCTGCTCGAGCTGGATCACCGATTGGCAGGCGGCCACACCATGGCTTCATTCATAATCCGGCGATTGATCGCGTCGATCTTCGTACTCTTCGCTGCAACGTTCCTGATGTACATCCTGACCTCGTTCGCGGGCGATCCTCTCGACGAACTGAGACAGAGCAGTGCCCCGAACAAGGCGGAGCTCATGGAAGCTCGCTCCAAGCTCCTCAACCTCGACGTCCCGCCCCCGCTGCGATACTTCCTCTGGCTCGGTGCGCTGTTCCGCGGTGACTTCGGGGTCAGCGTCCAGAACCAGCCCGTCAACGTCCTGCTGTCGAACGCGATCACGTCAACGCTGACGCTGGTCACCACGGCAACCGTCGTCGCCATCATCCTGGGTCTGACCGTCGGAATCATCTCCGCACTGCGCCAGTACAGCGGCTTCGACTACAGCGTCACGCTGGTCTCGTTCCTCTTCTTCTCGCTGCCGATCTTCTGGGTCGCGGTCCTGCTCAAGCAGTACGGCGCGATCCGTATGAACGACTGGCTCGCCGAACCGACGATCGCGATACCGGCGATCATCCTGATATCCCTGGTCGCGGGCTTCCTGTGGATGTCTCTGCTCGGAGGCAAGGCGAAACGCCGGCTGATCGTGTTCGGGTCAGCGACCCTCGCCACCGCCGCCGTCCTCATCTACCTCTCGGCGACTCAGTGGTTCGCCGATCCGAGCATCGGCATCGTGGTCTACAGCGCGTCCGTGATCGGCATCGCGTTCGGCGTCACCGCGATCTCGACCGGCCTCCGCAACCGCCGGGCGCTGTACGCGTCGCTGGTGGTCGCGCTGATCGGCATCGGCCTGTACTACCCGATGGTCAACTACATCCTCAACGGAATGACGATGTGGTTCTTCCTGCTCCTGGCGGTGCTCTCCATCGTGGTGAGCGGCCTGATCGGCTTCTTCATGGGCGGCGCCGACCGCGCTCCCGTGGTGCGGACGGCTGCGATCGTCGGCTTCCTGTCGGCCGGACTCATCGCGCTGGACAAGTACATGTCGTACTGGGAGGTCTACGCGAATTCGAGCCGCGTCCGCGGACGGCCGATCGCCACGGTGGGAGCGTCCACCCCCGGTCTGGGAGGCAACTTCTGGGTTCAGGGAATCGACCTGTACACCCACCTGCTGCTGCCGACGATCGCGATCATCCTGATCTCTTTCGCGAGCTACACGCGCTACTCCCGAGCGAGCCTGCTCGAGGTCATGAACCAGGACTACATCCGCACCGCGCGCGCGAAGGGCCTGACCCAGCGCACGGTCATCGTGCGCCACGCGTTCCGCAACGCACTGATTCCGATCACGACGATCATCGCGTTCGATGTCGGCGCGATCATCGGCGGCGCGGTGGTCACCGAGACGGTCTTCGGCTGGAGCGGCATGGGCCGGCTGTTCGTCGACGGAATCAACAACGTCGACCCGAATCCCGTGATGGCGTTCTTCGTCGTCACCGGAACGCTCGCCGTGCTCTTCAACCTCATCGCGGACCTCGTCTACGCGGGCCTCGACCCGAGAATCAAGGTGGGCTAGATGAACACCACAGTCACGCAGGGCCCCGACGTCAACGCCGAAGGCGCCGTCGCCGAGATCTCGATCGAGCAGAAAGAGACCGAGGGCCTCAGCCAGGGCCAGATCGTCCGTCGCCGGTTCTTCCGGCACCGCGGAGCACTCATGGCCATGATCGTGCTCGCCTTCATCGTCGTCCTCGCCTTCACCTCGGTGGGCGTCGACCTGTGGGGCTTGCGTATTCCCGGGTGGTGGCCGTACCGCTGGGACCAGATCGCTGAGAAGGTCAACAACGGCGTCCCGACGCTGAGCGTGTTTCCACCCGCGTTCGGCGAGCACCCGTTCGGGCAGGACGAGGTCGGCCGCGACATCTTCGCGGTCGTCATGCGCGGTGCGCAGCAGTCGCTGATGGTCATGGTCATCGCGGGTGTCGTCGCGACCGTCATCGGCGTCGTGATCGGTGCGATTGCCGGCTACTACGGCAAGGCGACCGACTCGGTGCTGATGCGCTTCACCGACGTCATCATCACCATCCCGCTGATCGTCATCGGTGCGGTGCTCGGCAAGACATTCGGCAGCCTCGGCGCCTCAGTCTTGGGCGTCGTCATCGGCATCTTCGCCTGGACCACGATGGCGCGCCTCGTGCGCGGCGAATTCCTCACGCTCCGCGAGCGCGAATTCGTGGATGCCGCACGCGTGTCGGGTGCGCGCGACCGGAGGATCATCTTCCGCCACATCCTGCCCAACGCGGTGGGCGTCATCGTCGTGAACGCGACGCTGCTCATGGCGGGCGCGATCCTGCTGGAGTCGGCTCTGAGCTACCTCGGCTTCGGCGTGCAGCCGCCCGACACATCGCTCGGCAAGATCGTCTCCGACAACCAGGCGGCCTTCTCCACGCGTCCGTGGGTCTTCTGGTGGCCCGGCATCTTCATCATCGCGATCGCGCTGTGCGTGAACTTCATCGGCGACGGTCTGCGCGACGCGTTCGATCCCCGGCAGAAGAAGATGCCCAGCGAACGCGCGATGCGCCGAGCCGGCCGCCGGGGCGGACCCGTCGTGCCGATCCTCGACCGGACCGAGCCGAAGGAAGGTCACACGGTCACGGTTGCGATGGAGGCCGTGTACACGGGCGACGTCGTCAACTATCACGATCAGCGACCTGAGGAGCCCGGAGACGCGCAGAACGAGCCTCTCAACCCGGAGCGGTGATGGTGACGCCGCTAGACCAGCAGACCGATCACCGTGGCCGCGGCCAGCGCCGCGATCACGGTGACGGTCGCGTAGTGCCACGACACCGTGAACGCGTCGGGATCTTCTCCGCTCGCGAAGGCTCCGGAGTCGCGCAGTCGCTCCCAATGCCCGCGGATCGCCTGCGCCAGGTTTCCCGACGGCGTGCTCAGCGCGTCGCTCGGGCGCAGACTGCCGTGTTCGCCTCGAGCGCTCTGGCCGATTCCGTCGAAGTCCTTGCGGGCGAGTCCGAAAGCGCGATGGCGGCCGGGAGCCGGCGTCGCCCAGACGGGCACCTTCCCGCGGGACGTGTGGATCGTCAGGGAGTAGCGGGTATCGATTCCCTGGATCGACGGCCACGGGATGAAGTAGGTGCGGAAGACGTTCTCGACGGTCACGCCGTGCTCCTGCATCCGCAGACTGGGTCGCCAGAACAGCGCCCAGGCGACCGCCGCGATCAACAGGATCGGCCAGACGTAGCGGATCGCCGAGGGCGCATCTCCCCAGAGCAGCGCGACGACGCCGAACGCGCACACCACCACGGTCACGACAGCGAGCGTGCGGCCGAATGCCGGCCGGTACAGAACCTCCTGGAACGCCATGACCTCAAGCTTCGCAGATGGGACACACCGAATGACTGACACGACGGGCATCGACGCCGAGATCGCGGCGTCGCACAAAGCGCTCCCCGAGACCATCCTCGAGGTGGAGAACGTCGGCGTCGAGTTCTGGGTCGAGGGCGAGTTCTACCCCGCCGCGATCGACATGAACTACGTGGTGCGCCGCGGCGAGGTGCTCGCGATCGTCGGCGAGTCCGGGTCGGGCAAGAGCACCAGCGCGATGGCGCTGCTCGGACTGCTGCCCGAGAACGCGCGTGTGACCGGCTCGATCAAGCTTCTCGGGCGCGAACTGCGCGGTGTCGACGATGCGACGCTGCGTGCGCTGCGCGGCAACGAGATCGCACCGATCTTCCAGGAGCCGATGACCGCACTGAACCCGGTCTACACGATCGGCTTCCAGATCATGGAGGCGCTGCGCTCGCACGACCGCGGCATGGCGCCGTCGGCCGCGAAGGAGAAGGCGATCGAGCTGCTCCGCTTGGTGGAGATGCCCAACCCCGAGCAGTCGTTCAACAAGTACGCTCACCAGCTGTCGGGTGGTCAGCGGCAGCGCGCGATGATCGCGCAGTCCATCTCTTGCGATCCGCTGCTGCTGATCGCGGACGAGCCGACCACGGCGCTGGATGTGACGGTCCAGGCCGAGATCCTCGATCTGATGCGCAACCTCCACAAGCGCCTCGACTCGGCGATCATCCTCATCACGCACGACATGGGCGTGGTGGCCGACCTGGCCGATCGCATCATGGTGATGAAGAGCGGCGTCGTCGTCGAATCCGGAACCGTCGCCCAGATCTTCCACGATCCTCAGCACCCGTACACGCAGCAGCTTCTCGCCTCGGTGCCGCACCTCGGACTCGGTGTGCTCGAAGAGGTCGACGTCGAGGAAGCCGTCGTGGAGAGCGACGGTCTGGTCGTTCCCGCGATCGCCGCGATCCGCGAGCGCGCCTCAGAGTCAGCGGCCGAGGAGGTCGTCGAGACACGGGCACCGGTGCTGTCGTTCGAAGACGTCGCGATCGATTACCCCAAACGCGGACGCGTGCCCGCGTTCCGCGCTGCGGAGCACATCGACCTGCAGGTCTACCCCGGCGAGATCGTCGGTCTCGTCGGCGAGTCCGGCTCGGGCAAGACGACGCTGGGTCGCGCTGCCATCGGTCTGCTCCCGATCGCCGAGGGCAAGCTCTCCGCGGTCGGACACGACATCTCGAAGGCGTCCCAGAAGGAACTCTTCGCGATCCGTCGCCGCACCGGAATCGTGTTCCAGGACCCGGCATCCTCTCTCAACCCGCGCATGCCCATCGGCCAGTCGATCGGCGAGCCGATTCTGCTCGCCGGAGAGGCCAAGGGCAAAGATCTCGACCGTCGGGTCGAGACCCTGCTCACGCAGGTCGAGCTGCCCCGCTCCTACCGCAACCGCTTCCCGCACGAGCTCTCGGGCGGGCAGCGTCAGCGCGTCGGCATCGCACGCGCCCTCGCGCTCGCGCCTGAGCTTCTGGTCGCGGACGAGCCCACCTCGGCGCTGGACGTCTCTGTGCAGGCCAGGTTCCTGGATCTGCTGCAGGAGCTCCAGCAGCAGCTGCAGTTCGCCTGCCTGTTCATCAGCCACGACCTCGCCGTCGTCGACATCCTCGCCCACCGCATCGCCGTGATGCACCACGGCAAGCTCGTCGAGATCGGCACGCGCGATGACATCCTCCGCGGCGCGAGCGACGCCTACACGCAGCGACTCATCGCCGCGGTGCCCGTGCCCGACCCCGAGCAGCAGAAGGTGCGTCGCGAGGCGCGCGCACTCCTGCTGTCCGCGGAGCGCTCGACGGACTGACTCGATCGCGGCTCGAATCGAGTCGAAGAGGGACGCTCAGGAAGCGCCCGGTAGACTGGGGTAGCCCGGCTCCGGGCGCTTCCCCGCTCTGCAAGGATTTTTCATGGTGCGCGCTTTCCGTTCAGACCTCCGCAACGTCGCGATCGTTGCCCACGTCGACCACGGCAAGACGACCCTCGTCGACGCCATGCTGCGCCAGACCGGCTCGTTCGGCTCGCACGAGCACATGGAAGAGCGCGCCATGGACTCGAACGACCTCGAGCGCGAGAAGGGCATCACGATCCTCGCCAAGAACACGGCGATCACATACTCGGGCCTGCACGCGACCGACGGGCCCGGTGACCATCAACGTCATCGACACCCCCGGTCACGCCGACTTCGGCGGCGAGGTCGAGCGCGGCCTGTCGATGGTCGACGGCGTCGTACTGCTGGTCGACGCGAGCGAGGGCCCGCTTCCGCAGACGCGCTTCGTGCTGCGCAAGGCGCTCGAGGCGAAGCTTCCCGTGATCCTGCTCGTGAACAAGACCGACCGCCCCGACGCGCGCATCGCCGAGGTCGAGGAAGAGGCGCACGACCTGCTCCTGGGTCTGGCGAGCGACCTCGTCGACGACGTGCCCGACCTCGATGTCGACGCGCTCCTGGATGTGCCGGTCGTCTACGCGAGCGGGCGCGCGGGCGCGGCATCCCGCACTCGTCCCGAGAACGGCAGCCTGCCCGACAACGACGACCTCGAGCCCCTGTTCGAGGCGATCCTCCAGCACGTGCCCGCCCCGGCGTACGACGACGAGGCTCCGCTGCAGGCGTGGGTCACCAACCTCGACTCGAGCCCGTTCCTCGGCCGCCTCGCACTGCTGCGCGTCTTCAACGGAACGCTGAAGAAGGGCCAGACAGTCGCATGGGTGCGCGCCGACGGCACCGTCAGCAGCGCGCGGATCACCGAGCTGCTCAAGACCCGCGCACTCGAGCGCTACCCGGCCGAGAGCGCCGCCCCCGGAGACATCGTCGCGATCGCGGGCTTCCCCGACATCACGATCGGCGAGACGATCGCCGACCCCGACGACGTGCGCCCGCTGCCGCAGATCCACGTCGACGACCCGGCGATCTCGATGACGATCGGCACGAACACCAGCCCGCTCGTCGGCAAGGTCAAGGGTCATAAGCTCACCGCCCGCATGGTCAAGGACCGCCTCGACCGCGAGCTCGTCGGCAACGTGTCGCTCAAGGTCGTCGACATCGGCCGACCGGATGCCTGGGAAGTGCAGGGTCGTGGCGAGCTCGCCCTGGCGATCCTCGTCGAGAACATGCGCCGCGAAGGCTTCGAGCTGACCGTGGGCAAGCCCCAGGTCGTGACGAAGAAGGTCGACGGCAAGACGTACGAGCCGTTCGAGCACCTCACGATCGACGCGCCGGAGGAGTACCTCGGCGCGATCACGCAGCTGCTCGCCGCCCGCAAGGGCCGGATGGACAACATGACCAACCACGGCACCGGCTGGGTGCGCATGGAGTTCATCGTCCCGTCGCGCGGCCTCATCGGCTTCCGCACCGAGTTCCTCACCACCACGCGCGGCACCGGCATCGCGAACGCGATCTCGCACGGTTACGAGCCGTGGGCCGGCCACATCGTCTCGCGCCAGAACGGCTCGATCGTCGCCGACCGCTCCGGCGTCGTCACGCCGTTCGCGATCATCGCCCTCCAGGAGCGCATGTCGTTCTTCGTGCAGCCCACGCAGGAGGTCTACGAAGGCATGGTCGTCGGCGAGAACTCGCGCAACGACGACATGGACGTGAACATCACCAAGGAGAAGAAGCTGACGAACATGCGTCAGTCCACCTCCGACACGTTCGAGTCGATGACGCCGCCGCGCCAGCTCTCGCTCGAAGAGAGCCTCGAGTTCGCCCGCGACGACGAATGCGTCGAGGTCACGCCCGAGATCGTGCGCATCCGCAAGGTGAACCTCGACCAGACCGAGCGCGCCCGCGCGACCTCGCGCCTCAAGCGCCAGGACGCCGGCGTCTGACCCGACCGCACATGGCAGTCGCCGGGCCACGGATGGCGCGGCGGCACGGTTCCTGTACGAGAGGCTGTCGGTAGGCTCGAGCGGGTGACTGCCGAGCACGCGACACCGGATGCCGAGAGCCGGCGTGCTTGGCGGCAGGGGCTGAGCGTCGCGCTCGCGACGAGCGCGTACGGGGTGTCGTTCGGCGCCCTGGCCGTCGCCGCAGGACTGGACATCTGGCAGACCTGCGTGATGAGCCTCGTGATGTTCACCGGCGGATCCCAGTTCGCGTTCGTCGGCGTGATCGCCGCGGGAGGACTGCCGGCGGCACCGGCGGCGATCGCTTCGGCATCCCTCCTCGGAGTCCGCAACATCGCCTACGGAATGCGGATGTCGCCGGTGATCGGCACCGGCTTCTGGCGCCGCGCGGCCGCGGCGATGTTCACGATCGACGAGTCCACGGCCGTCTCCCTCGCGCAGACGACGCGGCGGGCGAGAACGCTCGGATTCTGGGTCACCGGAATCGCGATCTACATCGGCTGGAACCTGTCCACCCTCGCCGGCGCGCTGCTGGGCGATGTGCTCGGCGATCCGAAGGCGTACGGGCTGGACGCCGCCGCCGCGGCGGCTTTCCTCGCGCTGCTATGGCCACGGCTGCGACACCGCCAGCCCATCGCGGTGGGCATCGCGGCCGCCGTCGTGGCGACCATGCTCACACCCGCCCTCATGCCCGGCATCCCGGTGCTCCTCGCCGCGGTGGTGGCGATCGTCGTCGGGTGGTTCAACTGGCTCGGAATCAGCGAGGAGCCGCCCGAGGAGCCGGAGGACGTGGCGGAGAGGGTGGGCCTCCCATGAATCGGTGCCGCGCATGACGCTGTGGACCGCGGTGCTCGTGGCCGCCATCATCTGCGTCGCCCTGAAGACGCTGGGATACCTCATTCCGCAGCGGTTCCTGGAGGCGCCGCGCCCGGCGCGGATCGCGGACCTGCTGACCGTCGCGCTGCTGTCGGCTCTGGTCGCCGTGCAGACCCTCGGTGACGGACAGGCGATCGTGGTCGATGCGCGCATCCCCGCGGTGCTCGTCGCCGCGGGACTTCTCCTGCTGCGCGCCCCGTTCCTCGTCGTCGTCGTCGCGGCGGCCCTCGTGGCGGCACTCCTGCGGCTGTGGGGCTGGGCGGCCTGACCCGACCGCATCGTCGCGGCGCCTAAGCTTGCCGCGTGAACACGATGGCTCCTCCTGGGGCTCCGCCCCAGACCCCCGGCTTGCTGACGCGCACCTCCCGCATCGCGCACTGGCCGCTCGCGTGAACACGACGCTCTCCCGCATCGCGACCTGGCTGGTCGCCTTCCTCGTGGGAGCCGTCTACGGTCTGGCCGGCACGATCGCTCACGCCTACCGGCTCGGCGGGTTCCCTCTCGGCCTCGTGCTCGCGATCATCGGCAGCGCAGCCCTGCTGGCTGCCGTACGTCTGCTGACCGCCGATCGCTGGGCTGCGTTGGCGACCGGACTCGGCATGATCCTCGCCACGCTGGTCTTCTCGGGCAGAGGACCCGGCGGTTCGGTGATCGTCCCGCAGACCGACCTGGCGGTCATCTGGACGGTATCGGTGCCCGTCCTGGTGCTGTTCGCCGTCGCGTGGCCGAACCGACTGCGGCCCGTCGACGCCGACGCGGTGCCCGCGGGCGAATTAGACTAACCCTGTGACCTACGTGATCGCTCTTCCGTGCGTGGATGTGAAAGACCGCGCCTGCATCGACGAATGCCCGGTCGACTGCATCTACGAGGGTGATCGGATGCTGTACATCCACCCCGACGAATGCGTCGACTGCGGTGCGTGCGAGCCGGTGTGCCCCGTCGAGGCCATCTACTACGAAGACGACCTGCCCGACGAGTGGCAGGACTACTACAAGGCGAACGTCGAGTGGTTCGAGGATGTCGGCTCTCCAGGCGGCGCCGCCAAGGTCGGCGTGATCCACAAGGACCACCCGGTCATCGACGCCCTGCCCCCGCAGGCACCGTAAGCCCGCCATGGGCGTCGCTGACCTCGCCGACTACCCCTGGGATTCCGTCGCACCATACGCGGAGCGTGCGCGTGCGCACCCCGGCGGGATCGTCGATCTGTCGATCGGCTCGCCGGTGGACCCCACCCCACCCGTCGTGGCCGACGCGCTGGCGCGGGCGACCGACGCTCACGCCTACCCGCAGACCGTCGGCACACCGGCACTGAGAGAGGCGATCGTCGACTGGTACGACCGCCGTCGTGGCGTGCCCGGACTCACGCCGCACAACGTGCTCCCCACGATCGGCTCGAAGGAGCTCGTCGCTCTTCTGCCGCTCCTGCTGGATCTCGGAGAGGGCGACGTCGTGGTGCATCCGCGTGCGGCGTACCCCACGTACGAGGTCGGCGCCCGGCTGGTGGGGGCGACCCCGACGGCCTCGGACGACCCCGCCGCGTGGCCGGAGGGCACGCGGCTGGTCTGGCTCAACTCCCCGGGCAATCCCGACGGCCGCGTGCTGGATGCCGGCTTCCTGCGCGCCGCCGTGGCACGGGCCCGCGAACTGGGAGCCGTGCTCGCGTCGGACGAGTGCTACGCCGAACTCGGCTGGGACGCACCGTGGGATGCACGGCCGATCCCCTCGGTGCTGGACCCGGACGTGACCGGGGGCGACGTCCGCGGCATCCTCTCGGTGTACTCGCTGAGCAAGCAATCCAATCTGGCGGGCTACCGGGCGGCGTTCCTCGCCGGAGACCCCGTGATCGTCGCGCGATTGCTCACGGCCCGCAAGCACCTCGGACTCATGCTGCCCGCTCCTGTGCAGTCGGCGATGATCGCCGCTCTCGGCGACGAAGCGCACGTCGCCGCGCAGAAGGAGCGCTACCGCGCACGGCGCGCGAGGCTCAAGCCCGCGCTCGAGTCCGCGGGATTCCGCGTCGACCACAGCGAGGCGGGGCTGTACCTCTGGGCCACCGAGGGCCGCGATGCCTGGGAGAGCCTCGGTCGGCTCGCTGACCTCGGCATCCTGGCCGGGCCGGGACACTTCTACGGTGAGCACTTCCCGCAGCACATCAGGCTGTCGCTCACCGCGACCGATGAGCGGATCGACGCGGCAGCGGAGCGCTTGAGCGTCGGGTGACCGGTCGGAGGTTTCCTCCAGCGGATGCCGGTGCCCTTTGGCCGTGTCCGCAGTATGCTGATGTGCCCATTAGGCTGTAAAAGCGCGGTGGCGCGGCATCTCACGTCATCACGCCGGCTCTCGGAAATCGCCCCTCGGTGTGATCTGCAGGGCGTCGAAACCCCCGGAACGACCAGGAATCGCGAGGAGGCGCCGTGACCGACGCGGGCATTCAGCAGGACAAAGCCACCCTCACGATCGGCGATAAGACGGCCGATTTCCCGCTGTTGCGCGGAACCGACGGCGGCGCCCCCAGTGTGGACATCTCGTCGTTCACACGGCAGACCGGGCACACGACCCTCGACTACGGCTTCGTCAACACCTCGGCGACCAAGTCGGCGATCACTTTCATCGACGGCGACCAGGGCATCCTCCGCTATCGCGGGTACCCGATCGAGCAGCTGGCGCAGAACAGCACCTACCTCGAGGTCGCCTGGCTGCTCATCTACGGCGAACTGCCCAGCACCGACGAGCTGGCTGCGTTCGACGAGCGCATCCGCCACCACACGCTGCTGCACGAAGACCTCAAGCGCTTCTTCTCGTCGCTGCCGACCACCGCGCACCCGATGTCGGTGCTGTCGTCGGCGACCGCGGCGCTCTCGACGTACTACGAGAGCGAGTCCGACCCGAACAACCCCGAGCACGTCGAGCTGAACACGATCCGGATGCTCGCGAAGCTGCCGGTGATCGCGGCGTACGCGCACAAGAAGAGCATCGGGCAGGCATTCCTCTACCCCGACAACTCGCTGAGCTTCGTCGACAACTTCCTCAAGCTCAACTTCGGCGTGCTTTCAGAGCTGTACGACATCAACCCCGTCATGACCCGCGCGCTCGAGCGGCTGCTGATCCTGCACGAAGACCACGAGCAGAACGCGTCGACCTCGACGGTGCGTCTGGTCGGCTCCACCGGCGCGAACCAGTTCTCGTCGATCTCGGCGGGCATCAACGCCCTTTACGGCCCGCTGCACGGCGGTGCGAACGAAGCGGTGCTCGAAATGCTCGCGCGCATCCGCGACTCGGGCGAGAGCGTCCAGCGCTTCGTCGAGCGGGTCAAGAACAAGGAAGACGGCGTGAAGCTCATGGGGTTCGGGCACCGCGTCTACAAGAACTACGACCCGCGCGCCAAGCTCGTCAAGGAGTCCGCAGACGAAGTGCTCACCGCCCTCGGCGTCAGCGACCCGCTGCTCGACCTCGCCAAGGAGCTCGAGCAGCTCGCCCTCGAGGACGACTACTTCAAGGAACGGCGCCTCTACCCGAACGTCGACTTCTACACGGGCGTGATCTACAAGGCGATGGGCTTCCCCACGCGCATGTTCACCGTGCTGTTCGCGATCGGCCGCCTGCCGGGCTGGCTCGCGCACTGGCGCGAGATGCAGTCCGATCCGCAGACCAAGATCGGGCGCCCTCAGCAGCTGTACGTCGGGGCCGAGAAGCGCGACTACCCGGGCGCCGTCTGACCTCGTTCGCCCTCTGACGGGCGTGCGCGGTCAGTGGCGCAGTTCGTCGACGATCGTCGGATGCGTGTCGCGCCAAGCATTGGCACCGAAGATGACGTCGAGGTGCCCGTAGCCGGGGAACTCGTGATGCGTGTGCCGTCCGGGGGAGTGCGCGTCGAAGTGCTCGAACGAGCGACGCTGGCCCTCCGCGAGGAAGCACCGGTTGTCGGCCCCGGCCAGGAACGAGAACCGCGCGTCGGTCTTCGGCGCCGCCATCAGGTCGGGGGCGATCGCGGACACTTCGCCGGTCGGCATCAGGTGGCCGTGACGCACGCTCTCGCGCATCTGCGCGAAGAACGTCATCGGAGCGCCGGCGAACTCGCCGGAGATCCAATCGTGGGTCTCCTTGTCGATGTTGCGGTGGGCCCACAGGCCGGGGTGGCCCGCGCCGTAGGTGAAGCTGACCATCGCGCAGACCGGGCTGTCGCACTCCGGGTGGGTCGCGACCACCACGGTGCGCAGCATCCGCGAGAAGCCGCCCTCGGTCTTGTACCCCCATTTGGGCGAGAGCGTCGGGGTATACCGGCGCACCATGGGTGAGAGGAACTGGATCTTCATGGCCGACCACGTCGGCAGGATCGTGTGCAGCGACACCGCGTTGGTCACCACGGTCGTCACTTCGGGCACCAGCCCCGAGATCGCCGAGATCATGAACGACGTCGACCCCTGGCAGTGGACGAATGCCTTGAGACTCGGCGCTCCGGTGCGACTGAGGATGAGTCGGACCCCGGCCGGGTAGTCGTACGCGGCAGCCTCGTCGAGCGTCCACGCGACCGGTCGGAGGTCGATCGACGCGCGCCAGTTGATCATCCAGACGTCGAACCCGTCCTCGAGCAGAGCGTCGACGAGAGTGCGCTCGAGCGGCGGCCGGAAGATCTCGGCCCGCACGCCGGCGCCGTGCACGAGCAGCACGGGTCCGCGCGGAGTCGAGCCGCCCGGACGCGTGACGTGGAGCATCGTCAGGGGCACACCGTCGTCCGCTTCGAACGGGATGATCTCGGTCTGCTGACCGCGGGTGCCCGGCCGCTGGTACCTCGTGCGAACAGGCGCTGTCGCCGTGCTCATGCCGTCACTCCTCCCGAGGGGCCAGCGCCGCGTAGGTGTCCCACAGCTGTCCGAGGAACAGGCGCCCGAATGCGGACACCGCCGCCGGCCCGCCCGGGCCGGTCGTGCGGAACGTCGTCATCTGCTTCGCGAAATCCAGCGGCTTGATCCGCAGTACACCCGCACCGGCGACGCCGGCGATCGCCGACGGGATGCAGTTCGCCGAGTTCGCCGGTCTCCGGTGGCGGGACATGGCCGGTCAGCAGCTGCACGTACAGCGTGGTCGTGTCGTCCCACAGATCGAAGCCGGGGTCGTCGTGCACGTCCTTGAAGCCGAGCACGGTGAACGGAGCGCCGGAGTCGAGCGTCAGCCACAGCCGGTAGATCATGCGGCGCTCGGCGTCGTTCTCGGGCTGCACGAACAGGTTGAACCAGCCGCGCTGCACGGGGACCGGCCCGCCGAAGATATCGGCGTCGACGAATCCGGATGCCGAGCCCGCGTGCGCGGGATCGGAGACGAAGCCGTCGATGTCGCTCGTTTCGATCGTGAGCTCGAACATGAACTTCTCGTCCAGGATGCGCGCGTCCTCGTACGCATCCCGGGGGTCGCTCGCGTCGAGCTTGACGAATCCCTTCATCTGCTCCGTGAAGCGGACGGTGGTCGCGTTCGGGTCGGCGGGGACTGCGGCATCCATCGGAAGAGTCCTCTCAGGACGGGGTGTGCGCTTCGGCGCACGAACGCGGGGCGGGGTGGGCGTTTCCAGCTGATGCTCGATGGCGCGGTCGGCGAAAGCCGCGATGGTCAGGGCGGGGTTGGGGCCGGTGGGCCCGGGCATGACGGACCCGTCGAGCACCCAGAGGTCATCGCAGCCGAAGACCTTGCCCCACTGGTCCACGACGCCCTCCTGCGGGTAGCGTCCCATCGGCGCACCCCCGAGCGGATGCACGGTGATGACGCGCTTGGCCCACCACAGCGGGTTGTCGGCGTACTCCGCACCGAGCTCCACGGCGATGCGGGCCATCGTCGCGCGCATGTGGTCGAAGTAGTCGATCGAGGTCGCGGTCGTCCAGTCGATCTGAAGACGGCCCTCTTCGAGGTACATCATGCCGTCGGGAAGATCCCGGCCCATCCCGAGCACGGGCATCGACGAAGAGGACAGGGACACCTTGCCGATCGCCGAGGCGAGGTCGCGTGAGACGTTCGAGCGCGCCTCGCCGAACAGCCGAGACGCGAGCATGCGCACCGCGACACGGGAGCTGCGGGAGATCACCGAACGCAGCTGGCTCAGTTCCATCAGCCAGTTCAGGAACCCGGGGTACCCGGCATCCTGCACGTAGTAGCCGCGTCCCTTCGCGTCGGAGTCATCGCCGTCGAGGCGATCGCCGACGCGCACGGCACTCGTGATGACCGGACCGCGACTGCTCACGAGCGATCGTGCCTTCGCCGTGCGCTCGATGCTCTCGCGCGCGTTGAACAGGAAGCCGAGGAGGTCGCCGTTGCCGCAGAATCGGGTGCCGATCGCCGTGCTGAGAGCGGGGATCGACGCCCTGTTCTTCAGGAGGAGGTAGGTGGAGCCGAACGTGCCGG
Source organism: uncultured Actinomycetota bacterium (assembly GCA_963781135.1). Lineage (GTDB taxonomy): Bacteria > Actinomycetota > Actinomycetes > Actinomycetales > Microbacteriaceae > Microbacterium. The sequence goes on from CAWADY010000010.1 coordinate 306,925, forward strand.
CCGCGAGGATGAGCTTGGTGGCGAGGATCATCCTGTCTTCACTGGTGCCGGCGGCCGGATCGTGCACGCGGTAGCGCACCTCCCAGGCGCCGTCGACGCGATGGAATCCCTTCACCTCGTGCAGTGTGCGGATGTCGGCACCGGCGTGCGCGGCGGCCGAGAGATACGTGTGGTCGAGCGTGTTCTTGGAGCCGTAGTTGCAGCCGATGTCGCATTCGCCGCACAGCATGCAGGTGAACCGCTCCGAGCCGTGGATGTTGCCGTACGCGGGCGTCGGAACCAGCCCGATCGATGGGCGCCCCTCCCGTTCGGGAGCGAACGAGACCGCGAGCGGGGGGCGCACCGTGCGCAGCCCGGCGCGATGCGCGGCCTCCTCGAACGCGACCGTCTTGGACGTGTCGGTGTACGGATACGGGACGGCCCCCATCATCGCTTCGACGCTGTCGTAGTGCGGGTCGAGGTCTTCGCGGCTGATCGGCCAGTTCTCGTACCCGCCGCCGGGCAGCGGCGAGTCGTGCACGAACCACTCCGGATCCTTCCGCAGGAGCACGTTCGCGTAGATCAGCGATCCGCCTCCCAGGCCGCTCGAGACCACCCCCTCGAGCCCGCGGAAGCTCCACGTCTCGAAGAGCCCGTACAGCGCGTCGGAGGGCGACCAGAAGTTCTCACTGAACTCGCTGGGGGTGCGGGCGAAGCCGCCGGGTGGGTACGGACCGCCGCGTTCCATGAGCACGACCGACTGCCCCGCTTTCGCGAACCGGTAGGCGGAGACGGACCCGCCGAAGCCGCTTCCGACGACAAGGACGTCGACACTCTCCTCGCGCGTCGCATCCACCCCGACGTCCCCCTTCGCCCCCTGACGGTGTCGCGCACATTATGACATCGCGAGCGCCTCCGGGGAACGACGAAAGGGAGGGACAGATCAGGCGGAGCCGGGACCGTCGCCGGACTTCTCCTCCTTCTCGGCGATCGCAGCCGCGTCCGATTCCCGATCCTTCTTGCTCTTCTTGGACTTGACCCGATCCTGCTTCTGCTCGTCCTCGAGCTCCCTCGCGTAATCGGGCACCTTCGCGGTCCCGTCGCGCGGGGGGCGATCGTAGCCGCCGGCGGGCGGACGCTTGGGCACGACGACCTCTTCGCGCTCGACGATCTCGTAGGGGATCTGCGAGAGCAGGTGCGCGATCGTGTTGATCCGTCCGCGCCGCTTGTCCTCGTTGTCGACTTCCCACCACCGGGCCTCGGGGATGTCGGTGTGCACGAACATCGTGTCCTTCGCGCGGGAGTAGTCCTCCCATTTCGTGATCGCGTTCACGTCGTTCGGGCTCAGCTTCCACCTGCGCATCGGGTCGGCGGCGCGGTCCTTGAAACGCCGCTCCTGCTCGATGTCCGACACGCTGAACCAGTACTTGAGCAGGATGATGCCGTCTTCGACCAGCATCCGCTCGAAGATCGGCGCCTGATGCAGGAAGCGGTGGTACTCGGCCGGTGTGCAGAAGCCCATCACGTGTTCGACGCCGGCGCGGTTGTACCAGGAACGGTCCATGAGCACGATCTCACCCGCGGCGGGCAGATGCGGCACATAGCGCTGGAAGTACCAGCGGGTCTTGTCGCGCTCGCTGGGCGTGCCCAGCGCGACGGTCCGCGTGACGCGCGGATTGAGATACTCGCCCACGCGCTTGATGGTTCCGCCCTTTCCGGCGGCGTCGCGCCCTTCGAAGATCACGACGATCCGCGCGCCGGTGTCCTGTACCCATGCCTGCATGTCGACGAGCTTGGCCTGCAGCACCATGAGCTCGGATTCGTACAGCTTCTTGTCCATGCGATCGCCCATGCGACTCCCTTGCCCCGCGACGCACCGCGACAGATTCGCGGGATGCCTCGACCTTACGCGTGCAGTGCGTCGTTGAGGGTGACTCCCACACCCGCCCGCCGCACGGCCTCGACGGCGCCGGTGAGGGAGTTTCTCCGGAACAGGATGCCGTTCTCACCCGAGAGCTCGGCGCCCTTGACCGTGGGACGGCTGCCGTCGTGGCGGGGCGGCTGGTCGGCCAGCACGATCTTCGAGCCCGCGGTGACGTAGAGCCCGGCCTCCACGATGCAGTCGTCGCCCAGCGAGATGCCGACCCCGGCGTTGGCGCCCAGGAGCGTTCGAGCGCCGATCGACACGCGGTGCGCGCCTCCGCCGGAGAGCGTGCCCATGATGGACGCTCCGCCGCCGATGTCGCTCCCGTCGCCGACGACGACGCCCTGAGAGATGCGCCCCTCGACCATCGAGGCCCCGAGGGTTCCCGCGTTGAAGTTGACGAATCCCTCGTGCATGACCGTCGTGCCGGGGGAGAGGTAGGCGCCCAGTCGCACCCGCGAGGCGTCCGCGATCCGCACTCCCGGCGGGGTCACGTAGTCCAGCAGGCGGGGGAACTTGTCGAGACCCTGGATCTGGATGCCCTCCCGCGCGAGGAACGGTCGCAGCCGGGCGGCGTCGTCGGGGTGCATCGGACCGGCGGTGGTCCACGCCACATTGGGCAGGAACCCGAAGATGCCGTCGAGATTCACCGAGTTGGGAGCGACGATCCGGTGCGACAGCGCGTGCAGCCGGAGGTACGCGTCCGAGGTGGACGACGGCGGCGCGCCCAGGTCTGCCTCCACGACGACCACGTCGAGAGTGACCGCGCGACGCGGGTCGGGAACGGCGTGCCTGTCGATTTCGTCCGGTGGCATGTCGGGGTCGAAACCGAGCGGAACGCGCCCCTTCTCCGGCGACGGAAACCAGGTGTCGAGCACCGTCCCGTCCTCCGATGTCGTCGCCAGGCCGATACCCCATACCCACCGCTCATCGCTCATCCCTCCACGCTACCGAACCCGCTGCGAGCCGTCGGCTCGTCACTAGACTCGGAGGATGCCGCCGCTCGATCTGACCGCGACCTCCATCGACCTCACCAAAACGATCTGCGACATCCCGAGCGTCTCGGGTGACGAGAAAGTGCTCGCCGACCTCATCGAGGACGCCATCCGACCTCTGGCGCACCTGGACTTCTTCCGCGACGGCGACACGATCGTCGCGCGCACGTCGCTCGGCCGTGCGCAGCGGGTCGTGATCGCCGGTCACATAGACACGGTGCCGATCAACGACAATGTGCCGACGCGCGACGTCGAGATCGACGGCGAGCCGTTCGTGTGGGGGCGGGGCACTGTCGATATGAAGGCCGGCGTCGCCGTGCAGCTCAAGCTCGCCGCGGAACTGAGTGACCCCCGGATCGACATCACCTGGATGTGGTACGACCATGAAGAGGTCGATGCCGACCTGAACGGCCTCACCCGGCTCGCGCGTACGCGGCCCGACCTCTTCGCGGGCGACTTCGCGATCCTCGGCGAGCCGTCGAACGGGGCGGTCGAGGGCGGCTGCAACGGCAACATGCGCGTGATCGTCCGCACGCACGGGGTCCGCTCGCACAGCGCCCGCGCCTGGGTCGGCGAGAATGCGATCCACAAGGCCGCACCCGTACTGTCCCGCCTGGCCGAATACCGCCCGCGTGAGGTTCCCGTCGACGGCCTGGTGTACCGCGAAGGGCTGAACGCCGTGCGTGTCGGCGGTGGTGTCGCCGGCAACGTGATCCCCGACCTCTGCGAGGTCGAAGTCAACTACCGGTTCGCTCCGAGTCGGTCCGCGCAGGACGCCGAAAGCCACGTGCGGGATGTCTTCGCCGGTTTCGACGTCGAAGTCGTGGACGTCGCGGAGGGGGCACGGCCGGGGCTGGACGCTCCGCTCGCCCAGGAGTTCGTCACCGCGGTCGGCGGCCAGGCGCGGCCCAAGTACGGGTGGACGGACGTGGCCCGGTTCTCTGCGATGGGTGTCCCGGCGGTCAACTACGGACCCGGCGACCCGCACCTGGCCCACCACGACGAGGAGCGTGTTCCCCACGCGCAGATCGATGAAGTGGAACGCGGACTGCGGGCGTGGTTGAGCACGCCCTGACCGAGACCGCTCCGCGCGGGTGGTCCGCGCTGCCGGCAGCGCTGCGGATCGGCATCCTGTTCCTGGTTGCGCGCGTCGTGACGACGGCATTCCTCTTCGTGGCGGCAGAGCTGTCGGCGGTCGGATCGCGGTTCGGCGAAGGCGCGAACCTGGCCACGCTCGCGCTCGGATGGGATGCTCAGTGGTATTGGTTCCTCGCCGACTACGGGTATCCGTCAGAGCTTCCGCGCACCGATTCGGGGGCTGTGACCGAGAATCAGTGGGCGTTCATGCCGGTCTACGCATACCTCGCGAAAGGACTGGGGCTGCTGGTCGGATCGTGGGGAGCGGCAGCGGTGCTGATCTCGGTGGTCGCCGGGTATCTGGCATGTCTGGTGCTGTACCGCATCGTGCGGATGCGGGCCGCGGACGACGTCGCCATGTGGGCGGTGATCTTCTTCGCCTGCGCGCCGCTGGCGGCGCTGTTCCAGGTCGGCTACGCCGAGTCGCTCTTCCTGCTGTGGCTGTTCCTGTCGCTCTTGCTCGTGATGAAGCGGCGGTTCGGCTGGCTGTACCTGCTGATTCCGCTGATGGCCTTCACTCGGCCCGGGGTTCTCGCCTTCGGCCTGTTCCTGGCGCTGTTCGGCATCTGGCGCTGGTTCTCGCGTCGTCACGAGCCCCTCGCCCCCGCGGAGATCGCCCACATCATCGCGCTGGGACTCCTGGCCGTCGTGACCGGGTTCTCATGGCAGGTCATCGCCGGCGTCATCACGGGTGATTCGGGCGCCTACCTCGCGACCGAACTCGCCTGGCGCCGGAACTGGATGGGCGACACCGGTGCAGGTTTCCTCCCGTTCGACGGCTTCGTGCAGGGCGCCGGCTTCTGGTTCGAGTCCTGGGGGCTCGGCGCGGTGACCGGCTACATCGTGCTCGCGGCATCCGTCGCCGGAGTCGCCGCACTGCTCCTGTTCGAGCCGCACGTCCGGCGCATGGGGGTCGAGTCGCGCTTGTGGTCGGCGAGCTATCTGCTCTATCTGCTCGCGGTGTTCTTCCCTCAGTCGAGCATCTTCCGCCTGCTGCTGCCGCTCTCGCCGATGTGGGGAGCCGTTGCCATGCCGCGCTCGAAGATCTGGCGGATCGGCGTGCTGGCAGCGTGTCTGCTCGGCCAATGGTGGTGGATCTACAACATGTATGCACTGGGCAACACGTACTGGCAGATCCCGTGAGAGCGGCGCAGGACGCCGCGGATTATCCCCTGTCGTAGCAGCGGGATAAACTTGACACGCAGACCACGACGAAAGGGAGCCACGATGGCAGCCATGAAGCCGAGAACCGGAGACGGGCCGATGGAGGCCGTGAAGGAAGGTCGTCTCATCATCGTGCGGGTGCCGCTCGAGGGTGGGGGACGCCTCGTCGTCTCGGTGAACGATGCTGAGGCCAAGGAGCTCTATGACGTGCTCGGCGGAGTCGTCAACCCCGCCTGAGTACACCTCACACGCCGACGGCCGGTCTTCGGACCGGCCGTTTCGCGTGCCCGGCGCGGCGCCACCCGTGGGACGAGGTCAGTCCAGCGGCCGGGTGGTGAGCTGCAGCAGACCTTCGCCCACGATCGAGAGCGCGCCGATCACCGCCGCGGACGCCTGCGTCTCCTGGATCAGGGAGCGGTAAGCCGCGGTGACGGAGTCGCGCCGCACCGGGTCGGCGACGGCACCGTGGCCCAGCACGCGGGGCACGAGGACCGTTCCGCCCGCTCGCACGAGTCGCAGGCCGTGTTCGACGTACTCGATGACTCCGTCGGGATCGGCATCGACCAGCACGATGTCGTAGGACGCCTCGTTCATGCGGGGGAGCACCTCGGCCGCACGACCCGTGATGAAACGCGCCCGCGCGGCCGGGATCTTCGCCTCGGAGAACGCCTGACGTGCCGCCCCGAGGTGCTCGGGCTCGCTGTCGATCGTCGTGAGGGTCGCGCGCGGCGAGCCGTAGAGCAGCCACAGGCCCGAGACGCCGGCCCCCGTGCCGATCTCGACGATGTTGAGCGCCTGCGAGGCTGCCGCGATCACGGCGCACTGCGCTCCGACGGGCGCGCTGACCGGTGCGGCGCCGAGTTCGAGCGCATGCGCGCGGGCTCGCGATATGTGATCCGGTTCGATCGTCGCCTCAGCGGCGAAGCGGTAGTTCGCGTCGTGCTCGCCCATCGATGCTCCTTCGCGGTCAGCCTACGCGGACAGGCGGCGCCGAACCCTCAGGCGCGGCGGTAACCTGAGTGCATGTTCTTCGGGCTCACGATCGAGAAGCTTCTGCTGATCGGAATCGTCGCCGGGCTGCTCATCGGGCCCGAGCGGCTGCCGCGCTATGTCGAGAGCCTGACCAAGTTCGCCAAGCGCGCCCGGGAATACGTCAGCACCGCGAAGACGAAGATGAAGGACGAGATGGGCTCGGACTTCGACGACGTCGACTGGCGCACGCTCGACCCGCGCCAGTACGACCCGCGGCGCATCATCCGCGAGGCGCTGCTCGACGACGCGCCGGTGCCGACCGTCCGCGCCGCGAGTGCGGCCGCCGCGGTCGCGACGGCGAGCGCGTTCACGAAGCCGCAGACGGCGACCATGCCGTTCACGGCGGAGGATCCGCCGCCCTTCGACAACGAGGCGACCTAGCCCGAAGGTTCTCAGTTCGGCCGGAACGGCAGCGAGCGGCCCGCGAGGCCCCGTGGGGCTGCGGCCAGCCGATCGGCCAGCGCACTGATCGCGATCGCGGCGGGGTCATCGGGGTGGGCGACCACGATGGGGGTGCCGGCATCCCCATCCACGCGCAGGTGACGGCTGAGCGGGATCGATGCAAGCACGGCCACCTTGTCGTCACCTTCCGACAGAGCATCGGCGACTTCGGCGCCTCCGCCCGTGCCGAACAGGTCGAGTGTGGTGCCGTCGGGAAGGGTCATCGCGGCCATGTTCTCGACCACGCCGACGACGCTCTGCCCCGTCTGACGCGCGACGAGCCCGCTGCGAACGGCCACATCCGACGCCGCCGACTGCGGGGTCGTCACCACGACGACGTCCGCGTGGGGGAGCAGCTGGCCGACCGAGATCGCGATGTCACCGGTTCCCGGCGGCATATCCAGGAGCAGGACGTCCAGGTCGCCGAAGAACACATCGGTGAGGAACTGCTGGACCGTTCGGTGCAGCATCGGGCCCCGCCAGGCGACGGCGCCGACGGGGGCTTCGCCCGCAGACCGGCGCAGGAACATGCCGATCGAGATCACCTTCACGCCGTAGGCGACCGGCGGCAGCATGAGGTCGTCGATGCGGGTCGGCTGTGGGACGTTGCCGTTCGCGTCGACGAGACCGAGAAGTCCGGGAATGGAGAAGCCGTGCACATCGGCATCCACCAGACCGACGGAGAGTCCGCGGCCTGCGAGCGCGACGGCGAGGTTCGCGGTCACCGTGGATTTGCCCACGCCGCCCTTGCCGCTGGTCACGGCGATCACCCGGGTGAGCGAATCAGGTCCGAACGGCATCTCGCGCGCTGCGCGGCCCCCGCGCAGGCGCTCGGTCAGCTCGCGCCGTTCGGCGGGGGACATGACCCCCACCTCGAGAGCGACATCCGTCACGCCGGATACGGATGCCGCCGCCGCGCGCACATCCGACGAGATGCGCTCTGCTGCCGGGCACCCCACGATCGTGAGCACGATGCCGACGGACGCGACGCCGTCGGCCACCGAGATGTCGCGCACCATGCCCAGCTCGGCGATCGGTCGGCGCAGCTCCGGGTCGACGACCGCTCCGACCGCACGCCGGACCGCGTCCTCCGTGACGACGGTCACCGCTCTGCGGCGTCCGTGGGCAGGGAGTCCCGTCGGGCGTCCGCTGAGCGCTCGTCGAGCTGCTCGAGGAGCGCCTTGATCTCCGCGCGCAGAACGTCCTTCGTGACGACGTCCTCCGAGACGTCGGTGACGACCATCCGCAGCGCCACGATCTCGCGGGCCAGGTATTCGGTGTCGGCGAGGTTGCGCTCGGCCCGCTGCCGGTCCTGTTCGATCTGCACGCGGTCGCGGTCGTCCTGGCGGTTCTGCGCGAGCAGGATGAGGGGCGCGGCGTACGAGGCCTGCAGGGAGAGGATCAGCGTCAGCAGGGTGAAGTTCGTCGATCGGGGATCGAACTGCAGGGGCACCGGCGCGAACGTGTTCCACAGCAGCCACACGGCCACGAACACCGTCATGCCGATCAGGAACCCGGAGGTGCCCATCCCGCGGGCGAACGCCTCGGAGAACCGCCCGAAGCGGTCCCGAGAGGGCTGCGGATTGCGGCTGAGCATGCCGGTGCGGCCGCGGGGCGCATCGAGCGAGGGCTGGCGGGACGTACGGGCCATCAGCGCCTCCTCGGAATGGACGCGGTCGTCACGGGGACCGCCGGTGTGCGCGGCTCATCGCCGTCTGAAGAATCGTCACCGCCGTACGATCTCCAGTCGTCGGGCAGGAGGTAGTCCAGAACGTCGTCGACGCTGACCGCGCCGACCAGGCGTCGCGCCTTGTCGACGACCGGAAGCGAGACGAGGTTGTAGCTGGCGAGCATGCGCGCGACCTCGGCCGCCGATGCCGTGGCGGGCACCGGGTCGAGCGTGTCGTCGATGATGGCTCCGAGCCGCTCGTGCGGCGGATAGCGCAGCATCCGCTGGAAGTGCACGGTGCCGAGCAGCCGCCCGGTCGGCGTCTCGTAGGGCGGCAGCGTGATGAACACCGATGCGGCCAGGGCGGGGTGCAGCTCGTGGCGGCGGATGAGCGCGAGAGCCTCCGCGACCGTCGCATCGGCTGACAGCACGATGGGCTCGCTCGTCATGAGACCGCCGGCGGTATCGGGACCGTACTGCAGAAGGGCACGCACGTCTTCGGCCTCTTCGGGCTCCATGAGGTCGAGAAGCTGCTCGGATCGCGCATCGGGCAGCTGCCCGAGCAGGTCGGCGGCGTCGTCGGGCTCCATGGCGTCGAGGATGTCGGCGGCCCGCTCATCGCCGAGCTGCTCGAGGATGTGCACCTGCTCGTCCTCGGGCATCTCCTCGAGGGCGTCGGCGAGACGCTCGTCGGAGAGCTCTTCGGCGACCTCGATCATGCGCTCGTCCGACAGGTCGAGAAGGCTGTTCGCCAGGTCGGCGGGCTTCAGATCGGCGAAGGTCGCGACGAGCTGCTCGGCCGACTGCGCTTCGCCGGGAAGCTGCTGCTCCTGCACCTCGGACCAGTTCGCGAACGTCGTGGGCCCCTTCGCGAAGGGTGACGCACTCGTGCGGGGCCGCCGCAGGAAGAGCTGACCGACATCCCACTCGCCGAGCCGGTTGCGCTCGATCGCGACGTCTTCGATGACCGCGGTCCCGGACCCGTCGCTGAGGAAGACGCGGCGTCCGACGAGTTCGGTCAGAACCCGCACCTCGCCGCCGCGCTGCTGGAAACGACGCACGTTGATCAGACCGGTCGTGATGACCTGGCCGGTGGCGATCGAGGTCACCCGTCCGATCGAGACGAAGACGTGACGCCGCCCCGGGATCTCCACGACGAGGCCGACCACGCGCGGCGGATCGTCCTTGCGGTAGATGACGACGACGTCGCGGACCTTGCCGAGCCGGTCGCCGGCGGGGTCGAAGACAGAGCACCCCGACAGGCGTGCGACGAAGACCCTCTGCGTGCTCACGCGTTCCAGCGTAGCCGGGTGGGCACCGCAGAGCCCGAAGCCGAGCGCATGGCAGGGCAGGAGCCGACGCGGTGGGAAGATGGGGGCATGAGCATGAACGGCGGGAGGTTTCCGCAGAACGTCGGCGACGTCGGGCAGAAGGTGGCGAGCTTCCCCGACTACGAGGCAGCCCAGAAGGCCGTCTCCGCCCTCATCGCTGCCGAGATCCCCGCGCGCGACATCGCGATCGTCGGACAGGGACTGCGCTCGATCGAACGCGTGACGGGTCGGCTGGGCTACGCGACCGCGGCGCGCTCCGGCGCGATCAACGGCGTCCTGCTCGGCCTGCTCTTCAGCGCGATCCTCGTGATCGGCACGCCCTCGGTTCCGATCCAGGCCTTCGTCGGCGTCGTCTTCGTCGGCATAGCGATCGGCATGCTGCTGAGCATCGTCACCTACTCGTTCGTCCGGCGTCGCAAGGACTTCGCGTCGGTCATGCAGGTCGTCGCCGATCACTACGAGGTGACGATCGCGACCGACAGCGTGCAGCGCGCACGGCAGGTGCTGGGCAGGCAGGCGACGGTCGAGGAGCGACCCGCGGTGCCCGTCACGCCTGCGGCCGCGCCGGCTCCCACTCCGAGTGCGGATGCCGGAGCCGAGCCGCCCCGCTACGGCGAGCGCGTCGCGCCCGCGCCCGAGCCCGCCGCGCCCGATGCGGACGAGCCTGAGGCGAGCGCCCCGGACGAAGGCGACGCTTCCGAGCAGCCGAAGCCGTGACCGCGGTGCCCGAGGCCGACGAGCGATTCTCGGTCGACCTGCCGAGCGGTCGCGCCGAAGTATCGGCGGCCTATCAGCGCCCCGACGGCGCCTGGGCCACGATCCTGATCGCGCACGGCGCGGGCGCGGGGTACCGGCATCCGTTCCTGCTCGGCTTCGCACGCGGTATGCGCGATCAGGGTGTCGCGACGCTGCGCTTCAACTTCCCGTACCTGGAGGCGGGGCGACGGATGCCGGGCCCGGCGGCTCATGCCGTCGCGACCTGGGCGGCTGCGCTCGCATTCGTCGGCGAGCGCTCGGGCACGGAGCCACTCTGGGCGTCCGGCAAGTCCTACGGTGGCCGCATGGCATCGATGGCGGCCGCGGAGGCGGCGATCGCCCCGGCCGGCCTCGTCTACCTCGGCTACCCGCTGCATCCCCCCGGCGACCCGTCCAAGGCGCGCATGGCGCACCTGCCGGCGGTGCCCCAGCCGCAGCTGTTCGTCGAGGGGACGAACGACCCGTTCATCGATCCTCACTCGCAGCTCGAGCAGGCCGTCGGCTCGTGCCAGGACGCGACGGTCGCGTGGATCGAGGGCGGCGGCCACTCGTTCGAGGTGAAGGGTCGCAAGCGGCCCGCCGACGAGGTCGGCGCCGGGCTGGCGCCGCTCGTCGCGGAGTTCCTCCGCGCGCGCTCCTGAGCGCGGGACGATCAGCGGCCGGCGGCGTAGCCCTGCATGCCGCGCGGGTTGGCGGCGGCCCAGACGCCTCCGGTCGCGGCATCGCGGCCCACTGCCGAGACCCGACCGAGCGACCAGTCGCCCGAGCGGACCACGTCGTGGCCGCGACCCTCGAGTCCGGCGATCACCTCGGCACCGAGCCGGTCTTCGGCCACCACGCCCGCCGCGGTCCACCCGCGGGGCCAGAACGAGTCCACCAGTGCCGTGGTGTGCAGCGACGGCGCATCGATCGCCTGCTGTGCGGTGTAGCCGCCCACGATCATGCGCAGCAGCACCGGCAGCTGCCACTGCTCCTGCTGATCGCCGCCGGGCGTGCCGAGCGCCATCTCGGCCCGACCCCCGCGCAGCACGAGCGTGGGCGTCAGCGTCGTGCGCGGGCGCGCCCCGGCGCGCAGGGCCGCGGGGGAGGCGGCATCCAGCCACATCACCTGCAGCCGGGTGCCGAGGCAGAAGCCGAGCTCGGGGATCGTCGGCGAGGACTGCAGCCAGCCGCCCGAGGGGGTGACCGCGATCATGTTGCCCCAGCGATCCACGACGTCGATGTGGCACGTGTCGCCGCGGGTGGGCTCACCCAGACCTTCGCTCGCGTCGGCACCGGCGGTGCGCAGCGCGGGGCGGAACGGCGCGCGTCCGGGCACCGCGCCGGGTCGCCATTCGCGCGACGCCGATTCGCCGATCTGGGCGCGTCGCGTGACCGCGTACTCCTCCGACAGCAGGAGCTCGAGCGGCACATCGCCGTCGCCGTAGTACGCGTCGCGGTCGGCGAGGGCGAGCTTGAGCGCTTCGAGCACCGTGTGGGCGCCCGCTTCGGTGGACGGGTCGATGTTCGCGCACCCGTCGAGGATGCGCAGCGTCTGCAGCAGCGCGGGGCCCTGCGTCCATGCACCGGCCTTCGCGATGGTGTGGCCGCGGAATTCGATCGAGACGGCCGGTTCGTAGCCGGCAGCGAACGCCGCGAAGTCCTCCGACGTGATCACGCCCGCGTGGTCCGCGCCGTCGGAATGGCGGTGCGCGATCGCGAGGAAGGATGCCGCGGCCCGGGCGACGGCGCCGGTCTTCCACTCGCGCCGCGCAGCCTCGATCCGCTCTTCGCGGCCCACGGGGCCGTCGTCGCGGATCGCGTGCCCTGCGGCGACGAGGGATTCCAGAACGGCCGCGTAGGCCGGGTTGCGCACGATCGTGCCCGCCTCGGGGACCTCGCCGTCCGGCATCCACAGCGCGGCCGAGGTCGGCCAGTGCTCGGTGAAGAGCCCGGCGACGCGCCCGATGGTGGCGCTGGCCTGTGCGAGCAGTGGGTGGCCGTCGCGGGCGTAGCCGATCGCGTAGGCGAGCACGTCCGCGACCTCCCACGTGCCGTGGTCGTGCAGCAGCATGAGCCACGCGTCGACCGATCCCGGGACCGCGGCGGCCAGTGCGCCTGCACCCGGCACGAGATCGAGGCCCTCCGCGCGGTAGTGCTCGATCGACGCGCCCGCCGGTGCCGGTCCCTGTCCCATCAGCACGACGGGCGTGCCCGGGTCGTCGGCGGTCGCGAAGATGCCGACCAGATCGCCGCCCGGCCCGTTCAGATGCGGCTCCACGACGTGCAGCACGAACCCGCCCGCGACGGCGGCGTCGAAGGCGTTGCCTCCGCGTTCGAGCACCGCCTGAGCGCTCGCGGTCGCGAGCCAGTGGGTGGATGCCGACATGCCGAACGTGCCCGTCAGGGTGGGCCGCGTCGTGAACGCCGGTGGAGCGGTGAAGCTCACGGGTTCAGGCGGGCGACCCAGGCCTCGACCTCGTCGGCGGTCCGCGGGATCGCCGACGACAGGTTCACCGGGCCGTCGGAGGTCATCAGGATGTCGTCCTCGATGCGGACGCCGATGCCGCGGTACTCCTCGGGCACGGTCAGGTCGTCGACCTGGAAGTACAGACCCGGCTCGATCGTGAAGACCATGCCGGGTTCGAGCGTGCCGCCGGCGTACAGCTCGCGCCGCGCCTGGGCGCAGTCGTGCACGTCCAGGCCCAGATGGTGGCTCGTGCCGTGCACCATGTAGCGGCGGTGGTGGTGACCGGTCGTCGGATCCAGTGATTCCTCGGCCGACACGGGCAGGAAGCCCCACTCCGCGATGCGGTGGGCGATCACGTTCCAGGCGGCGGCGTTCAGCTCGCTGAACTTCGCGCCGGGCTTCGCGGCCGCGAATGCCGCGTCAGCGGCCTCACGGACGGCTTCATACACCCGACGCTGCACCTCGGTGAAGGTGCCGCTGACCGGGATCGTGCGCGTGATGTCTGCCGTGTAGAGACTGTCGAGTTCGACACCGGCGTCGATCAGGATCAGATCGCCCGGCGCGACGGCACCGTCGTTGCGCGTCCAGTGCAGGTAGCAGGCGTGCGGCCCCGAAGCGGCGATCGTGTCGTAGCCCTCCCAGTTGCCGTCGCTGCGCGCGCGCTGGTGGAACACGCCCTCGACGATGCGCTCGCCGCGGGGGTGCTCGATGATGCGGGGCAGGTTCGCGACGACGTCGTCGAATCCGGCGGCGGTGACATCGACCGCGAGCTGCAGCTGCGCGACCTCGTAGTCGTCTTTGCGCAGGCGCAGCTCCGACACGAAGCGGGTGAGGTCGGCATCCTCGTCGACGACGACGTCGTCATCGGATGCCGTGAAGTCGTCGATGTGTCCGGTGGCCAGGCCGAGGTCCGACGCGACGCCCTCCCGCGCCGGGCGCGGTCCGATCCAGAACTCGCCGATCGAGGGGTTCGCGTAGAACTCCGCGGTGGTGCGGTCGGCGCGCTCGCGGAAGTAGAGGGTCACGTCATGACCGGCCTCGTCGCGCGGCTCGAACACGAGCACCGAGTCGGGAACCGCGTCGGAGGCCCAGCCGGTCAGGTGCGTGAACGCCGAGTGCGCGCGGAACGGGTAGTCGGTGTCGTTGCTGCGCACTCGATAGGGCCCGGCCGGGATGATGAGGCGCTTGCCCGGGAACTCCGCCGAGACCGCGGCGCGGCGGCTCGCCGCGTACGCGGCCTGCTCGCGAGCCGGCGGAAGGATCTCGGGCCGCTCGGCCCATCCGGTCGAGATCGTGCTCAAGAAGCCGTCACCGAACCCCTGACGCCGATTCACCGTGCTGTTCGCGGGAGTCTCGGTGGCCTCAGGGGCGAGTTCGGTCGTGCCGGTGGTTTCGCTGTCGCCTGTGGTGCTCATCCGTCAAGTCTCGCACCGGGAGCAGAGTCAGTCGACCGGTTCGAACTGAACGATCAGCGGACGGTGATCGCTGCCCGACGAGTCCATCGACCGCAGCACGAGCGACCCGGTCGGCTTCCAGTGACTCGAGGCCATGACGTGATCGATCGGCGCTCCGACCAGCGCCGGGATCTCGGCGGTCCAGGTGCCGACGCCGCCGTTGCCGGTCTGGGCCGCGCCGTCGCGGCAGCGTCCGAGCGTGCCGCCGTCGACCCCGAGATTGGTCATGTGGTCGATCGTCGCGTTGAAGTCGCCCGCCATGATCACGTTGTCGTCGACGCACTGATCCGCGAGCCACTGCAGGTCGTCCCGCCAGAACTGCATGTAGCTCTGACGTGGTGCGACAGCGTGCGCGGCGACCACGATCGGTCCGTCGCCGGTGGTCGGCATGGCGACTGCGCTCGGCACGGTCGAGGTGTTGCTCGAACCGTCGAGCGAGGACTCGATCACGGAGTAGTCGCCGAGTTCCGGCGAGATCAGAAGGGTCGTCGAGCCCGCATCCCACTGCGTCGACGCGTAGTCGGTGTAGTGCGCCCACATCGGGTGATCGAGGTCGCGCATCGCGAGGGCGACTTTCTCCCCGGTCTCGATCGTCGTCTCGGGGAGCGTGACGATGTCGGCGTCCATCGCCACGGCGATCTGCGCGACCGCCTCGGGCGTGGTCGCCGATCCGGCGGTGTTCCACGTCATGACCCGGATGCTGTCCTCGGTCTTGGCCGGCAGCGTGTCGGTTCCCACTCCGCGGGTGGTGACGACGGCGACGTTCGCGACCACGGCCACCACCGCGATCAGAGCCACGGTGAGCGCGAAGGCGCGCATCGGGCGCGCGATCGCGAGGAGGAGTGCGACGACAGCGAGGGCTGCGAAGGCGATCGCGAGCAGCCCGCGGAACGAGACGATCTGTGCGATCGGGAAGGTCCGCTCGAGCCGGAAGAACGACGGCCACGTGAGGACGGCGACCGCGATCGCGAACATCACGGTCCCCAGGATTCCCAGCAGGCGAAGCACCCGGCGACTCTATGTCAGCAGGCTGGGAGATCGGTCGGCACGCACCCGGATGCGTCGGGTATGAACCCCGGCTCGCGGTCGCACCCGCGCGCTACGCTCGATGGATGCCGGACACGCGACGCTTCGAGGGGCCGAGCGACCTGCACCTGCATTCGATCCACTCCGACGGTACGGAGTCGGCCGCGCAGGTCATGGCGGCAGCGCACCGGCACGGCCTGCGCACCGCGGCGCTCACCGACCACGACACGACATCGGGATGGGCGGATGCGGCCGAAGCGGCGGCATCGCTGGGCATGACCTTCATTCCGGGAATGGAACTCTCCGCGAAATACGAATGGCGCAGCGTGCATGTGCTGGCCTACCTCATCGATCCCGACGACGTCGGGCTGCGCGCGATGACCGACCGCATCCGCTCGTCGCGGCTGAAGCGAGCCCGCACCATGGCCGACCGCATCGGCCGTGATTTCGATCTGCACTGGGACGACATCGTCGCTCAGACCTCGGACGGCGCCACGGTCGGACGCCCCCACATCGCCGATGCCCTCGTCGCCAAGGGGCACGTGCGTGATCGGGCCGAGGCGTTCTCGGACATCCTGAGCCCGCGCGGCGACTACTACGTCGCGCTGTATGCCCCCGATCCGGTCCTCGCCGTCGAACTGGTCGTCGGTGCCGGGGGAGTGCCGATCATCGCCCACCCCGCGGGGAGGGCGGGCCTGCTGCCGATGGCGCTCATGGAGCGGATGCTGGACGCCGGGCTCGCCGGGTTCGAACTCGGTCATCGCGAGAACCTCGAGGCCGGCATCCGCACCCTGCGACGGATCTCGAAGGAGCGCGACCTGATCATGACAGGGTCGAGCGACTATCACGGCCTGGGCAAGCCGAACCAGCCGGGCGAGCACACCACGACCGACGACATGGTCGCGCGCATCATCGACCGCGCGACCGGGACCGCGCCCGTCTACCCCTGACGCAGAAGGTCCCGCCGCAATGCGACGGGACCTTCTTTTCGTGCGGCTGCGCTCAGCTGAGCGCCTTGGTCTTGATGTGGTCGAACTCGGCCTGGGTGATCGCGCCGGAATCCAGCAGCGACTTCGCCTTCGCGATCTCTTCGGACGGGCTGGCACCGGCGACCGACTTGATGTACTGATCCTGGGCGGCCTTGTACTCCTTGGCCTGGGCAAGGCCGCGTTCGGACATGCCCTTGCCGCGGGCGATCAGGTAGACCAGCAGCGTCAGGAACGGTACGAAGATCAGGAAGATGATCCAGACGGCCTTCCACCATCCGTTGAGCTTGTGGTCGCGGAACAGATCACCGATGACGACGAACAGCGCCATCAGGTAGGTGAAGAAGACGAATGCCCACAGGAACCACCAGATCAAGTCCCCAAAGGAGCCCCAGAAACCCTGGTACTCCACTGCGTCGATGATTCTCATTGCTGCCTTTCATGCGAGGGATGCGGCACGATCGCCGCGCCGCTCACATTAGCGCTTTCCCAGCTTCCTCACGGTAAGCGCATGCCGGTGATGGCGCGAGCGCTCGATTAGCGTCGGGGGATGCGCCAGCCCACGCCACTCGAGCGGCGGATCGACAGCGTCGCGCACCGCGTGCTCGCCGGTGCGCCGGCCGGTGCGGGCGCAGGAGACCGGCCGGACGTAGGACGATTCAGCGTCAAACGTCCTCCTCCGGGCCGATCTCCGACGACCGTGACCGCGCCGCTCGGTCAGCGGATGCCGCGGGCTCAGGCGCCGGCGGGGGCGCCGCTCGGACGCGAACCGCCGCGGCGACGACGACGGCGACGCGGAGCGGCGTTGCCGTCGTGGTGCTCGCTGCCGCCTCCGTCGTGGGTGCCGGCGCCTTCGGCCGCGTCATGTCCGCCGTGCTCGGCCGGAACCTCGGGAGCCGCAGTACGCGTCGACGGACCCGTCGACGCGTTCGCGCCCCCGGACTCGCCGGTGCGACGGCGACGACGGCTCGAACCGCCGTCGCGGTCCGCAGAGGCCGGGCGGCCGGCATCCTGCGTCTTGACCGTCTGCGTGCGCGGCGCGGTCGTGAGGCGTCCCTTGGTGCCGGCGGGGATGTCGAGGTCGTCGAACAGGTGCGGGCTCGACGAGTAGGTCTCGGTGGGCTCGGGCTGACCGAACTCGAGCGCGCGGTTGATGAGCGCCCACTTGTGCAGGTCGTCCCAGTCCACGAACGTCACCGCGATGCCTGTCTTGCCGGCGCGGCCGGTGCGGCCGGCGCGGTGCAGGTAGGTCTTCTCGTCGTCCGGGATGGTGTGGTTGATCACGTGGGTGACATCGTCGACGTCGATGCCGCGGGCGGCCACGTCGGTCGCGATCAGCACGTCCTTCTTGCCGGCCTTGAACGCGGCCATCGAGCGCTCGCGCGATTCCTGGCTCATGTCGCCGTGCACGGACGCGGTGTTGAAGCCGCGGTCGCCGAGCTCGTCCGACAGACGCTGCGCCGCGCGCTTGGTGCGCGTGAAGATCACGGTCTTGCCGCGGCCATCGGCCTGCAGGATGCGGGCGATGACCTCGTCCTTGTCGAGCGAGTGCGCGCGGTACACCAGGTGGCGGATGTTGGCCTGCGTGAGACCCTCGTCGGGGTCGGTCGCGCGGATGTGGATCGGGTTCGTCATGAACCGGCGGGCCAGCGCGACGATCGGGCCGGGCATGGTCGCGCTGAACAGCTGCGTGTGACGGATGGCGGGGACCTTCGAGAAGATCTTCTCGATGTCGGGCAGGAACCCGAGGTCGAGCATCTTGTCGGCCTCGTCGAGCACGACCTCGGTCGCGTTCGACAGGTCGAGCAGACGCTGGTTGTTCAGGTCGATCAGGCGGCCGGGCGTGCCCACCACGATCTGCGCGCCGGCCTTGAGCTGGTCGATCTGACCCTCGTAGGCCTTGCCGCCGTAGATGGCCACGACGCTGGTCGAGCGGCCCTTCGTGAGCATGTCGATGTCTTCGTACACCTGGACGCACAGCTCGCGCGTCGGCACGACGATGAGGGCCTTCACGCCGTGAGCCGGGTCGGGTCCGAGCCGCTGGACGACGGGGATGCCGAAGCCGAACGTCTTGCCCGTGCCGGTCTTGGCCTGGCCGATGATGTCCTGGCCAGGAAGGCCGAGGGGGATGGTCTGCTCCTGGATGGGGAACGCGTCGATGATGCCCTTCTGGGCGAGTGTTTCGACGATGTCCTGGTCGACGCCGAGTTCGGCGAAGGTCGTCACGATGTGAGCCTGTCCGGCAGTGAGATGCTGCCTTGTGGTGTGCCCTGGCGCGGAGCGAACTCGCCGCGCGGGCGGGGGTGGGATCCACGCCCTATCTCTGCCACAGGCGCGGGAGCCCCGATCCGACGCCGGGGACTGGGTCCAGGATACCGGCTCGCGCCGCGCGGAGCCGTATTCGCCCGGTCGGGGTCGAGGGTTGCGGATGCCCGCACCTATGCTGAGTGCGTGGTGAAGTGGTTCTGGCAGCAGCGGCCGCAGGGACGCAAGCTGCAGCTGCGATCCCGCGATGAGGCGAGCGACGCGCACCGCGTCGACTTCGAGGAGCTCGCTCCCGAGATCGACACGTTCCTCGGTCAGGCCGCCTACCTGCAGCTCGGCTACTTCGAGACCCTGTCCGAGCTGATCGCCTCCACACTCGAACTCGCCGAGAAGGAGTCGCTCTCGCGTGCTGCCGGCGCCGCGCTGCAGAAGCACGAGGAGCTGGTCGCCCTCATCCGCGAACGCGGCGACGATCCGACGAGCCTGATGCTCCCGTTCCGAGAGCCTCTCGACGCGTTCCGGCGCGCCACCCATGGGGTGCGGCCGCAGGAGACGATGCTCTCGGTGCACATCACCGCGGGCATGCTCGACGACTTCTACCTGGCGCTCTCCTCCAGCTACGGCGACACGGGCCGCCGCGTCGCCCGCATCCTGCGGGCGGACGATGACCGCCAGGCGATCGTCGACATCATCGGCGATACGATCGCGAGCGACCCCGAATGGAAGTCGCTGCTGGCCATGTGGGGGCGGCGTCTGGTGGGCGACACGCTGCTGATCGCGCGGGCGGCACTGCGGCCCTCGACCCTGCAGGTCGCGGACGAGCAGAAGGTCGAGCCCGTGTTCACCGACCTGATGAGCGCGCACTCGAAGCGCATGGACGCGATGGGGCTCGCTGCCTGACGCCGCTGCGGTGTCTTCGCCGCTCAGCCGATCTTGAGCCGGGCGCGTTCACGCGCGTCGTGGCCGGTGCGCGCGCGAGTGAGGAGCAGCAGCACCGGGTAGGTCACCACGGCGGGTGCCACGAATGCCGACAGCCACAGCCACGGGCTGTCCAGACCCACGCCTGCCCAGGTGAGGATCATCCACACCAGGCCGGCGGCGGCGGCTCCGACGATCGGACCGAGCGCCACGCCGCGGGTGCTGCGGCCCGGCACCACGAAGTGCAGGGCCGCTCCGATCACGGCGCCGACGATGAACGCGAGGAGGATCTGCACGGTCGTGCGCTCGTCAGGCGACGAACCCGACGCGGCGGGACTCTTCGGTGCCGAGCTCGATGTAGGCGAGGCTCGCGGTCGGGACGATGTAGCTCGTGCCCTTCGCGTCGGTGAAGCTCACGTGGGTCGCACCCGTGTCGAGGGCGCTGGCCACCGACTTCTTCACGTCGGCGGCAGGCTCACTCGTCTCGAAGTTGAGCTCACGGCCGGTGTTCGCGATGCCGATGCGGATCTCCACGTGAAATACCTCCTGCGGCGGGGCTGAGCCCCGGGACCTCGTGCGCCCGGATCCCCGTGCGCATGGCAACTCTACGACACCGGTCAGGGGGCCTCGCCCGCTCGCGCCACGCTCTCGGCGAACGCTCTCTCTGTCGGTCGTTCGCGCTACCGTCGAAGCCATGGACTCCGGTGGCGCACCCGACGCGGCGCGTGTTCTGGACCCGCAGCAGCGCGCCGTCGTGGCACTGCCCCCCGCGGCATCCGGTGTCGTGGTCGGCGCCCCGGGCACCGGCAAGACGACCGCGCTCGTGGCGCGGGTCGCGGCACTTGTCGAGGCGGGCGTCGATCCCGATGCGCTGCTCGTGCTGACCCCGTCGCGCCAGACGGCCACGGCGCTTCGCGACCGGCTCGCGCTCGCGGTCGGCCGCGCGACCTCCGGTCCGCTGGCGCGGTCGGTCGCCTCGTTCGCGTACCAGCTCGTCCGCGCGACCGAGGTGGCTGCGGGCAACGAGCCGCCCCAGCTGCTCACCGGCGGCGATGAGGATCAGCTGATCCAGGACCTTCTCGACGGCGACGCCGAAGACGAAGTCGATGGCCTGGGTCGCTGGCCGGAGTGGCTGCCCCGGGCCGTGCGGTCGACGAAGGGCTTTCGCACCGAGGTGCGCACATTCGTCGCGGAGTGCACGACTCTGGGCATCGAGTCCGACAGGCTCCGCATCCTGGCCGATGCCCATGCGATCCCCGTCTGGCGGACGATGGCGTCATTCCTCGACGAGTACCTGCAGGTGCGCGCCGACATGCGCGGTGCGCATCGGGATGCCGCGGGCTTGGTGCGCGAGGCCGTCGGCGTGCTGCGCACCGCCCCGCCGGGCACCGAGGTCGCCGACCGCATCGCCGTGATCCTCGTGGACGACGCGCAGGAGCTCACTCTGGGTGGTGTGGAGATGCTCGAGGCCTGCCGCGCCCGCGGCATCGCGGTGATCGCCTTCGGCGACCCCGACGTCGGCTCCGGTGCGTTCCGCGGCGCCACCCCCGAGAACTTCGCGCGGCTCGCGGCCGGCCTCGGCGGCGTGTCCGTGCTCCCTGCGGCGCACCGCGGAACGGCCTGGCAGAACGAGCTCGTCCGGCAGGTGACTCAGCGCATCGGTGCAGTCGGCGTCGTCGCGCATCGAGGCGGCGCCACCGAGGCGCAGCCGGACCCATCGGTGCGAGCGCTGACGCTCCGATCGCCCGCCGAGGAGTACGACGCGATCGCGCGCCTGCTCCGCGAGCGCCATGTGCACGACGGCGTCGCGTGGTCGCAGTGCGCCGTGATCGCGCACGACACGCGTCAGGTCACGGCCCTCGAGGCGGAGCTGGCCGCCCGCGAGGTCCCGACGCGGTCGAGTGGGCCGGGGCGCCCTCTCGGCACCCTGGCGCCGGTTCGCGACCTGCTGCGCATCATCGACCTGGCCGCCCGCGACGACTGGACCTTCGACGACGTGGCCGAGGCGCTCGTCGGAACCGGCGGGCGCCTCGACCCGGTCGAGCTGCGACGGCTGCGCTCGGCGCTGCGCCACATCGAGCTCGCCGCGGGCGGGGAGCGTTCCGGTCGGGAACTGCTCGTGTCGGCCATGTTCCGGCCGCTCGAGTTCGACCTCATCGACACGCGTGAGGCGCGGCGCGCGGCCGTGCTCGCCCGGACGCTGGCGGTACTCGGCGACGAGCTCGGCCGGGGCGCGACCGCGCACGAGCTGCTCTGGACCGCGTGGGACCGCAGCGGATTGGAGCGGCCGTGGTCCGAACTCGCCCGCGGTCACGGTCCGCTGGCCGATCAGGCGCATCGCGACCTCGACGCGGTGGTCGCCCTGTTCCAGGCGGCCAAGCGCTTCGTCGAGCGCTCGCTCGACGCCGATCCGCGCGTGTTCGTGCGCAGCATCCTCGACAGCGCGGTGGCAGAAGACCGTCTCGACGCGCCCTCGGGGGGCGAGTCGGTGCGCATCCTCACGCCCGCCGGCGCGCTCGGCACCGAGTTCGACACCGTCGTGATCGCCGGCGTCCAGGACGGGGTCTGGCCGAATACGCGGCTGCGCGGCTCGCTGTTGGATACGTGGCGACTCGCGGATGCCGCCACCCGCGTCGACACGGGTGCCGCGTCCACCCTCGACCGGCGCAGGGCCGCGATGCACGACGAGCTCCGGCTCCTGGCACGCGCGCTGTCGCGGGCGACCGCCCGCGTGCTCGTGACCGCGGTCGACGACGACGACACCGGTCCGAGTGTCTTCTTCGAGTTCCTGCCCGACCCCGAGCCGTACACGGTCGATCACCCCCTGTCGCTGCGCGGTCTGGTGGCGCAGCATCGCCGCGCGCTGACCGAGCCGACCACGCGTGCCCGGGCGGAGCGGTCGGCACAGCAGCTCGCGATCCTCGCCGACGCCGGCGTGGCCGGTGCCGCGCCGCGCGAATGGTTCGGCGTCGCGCCGCCTACCTCGAGCGGACCGCTGCGCGATCTCGCGGTCGAGGACGTGCGCGTGTCACCGTCGCGACTGCACACCCTGGAGGAGTGCGAGCTCAATTGGGTCATCGGCGATCTCGGCGGAGACCCCGGAGGCGCGACGGCCGGGCTCGGCACGATCATCCACGCCGCGCTGGAGCACTCCGAAGGATCGGACGAGGCGAGCCTGTGGGCTGAGGTCGAATCACGGTGGGGCGAGCTCACCTTCGAGGCGGAGTGGCGCGACCGAGCCGAACTCGCCCGTGCGCGGGATCTCGTGCGGCGCCTTCACCTGTACCTGCGGCGGTTCGAAGCCGACGGCGGAACGCTGATCGGCGCCGAACCCCACTTCGAGGTCGCGATCCCGCTCGAGGACGCAGAGGCGTTCGATCACGGTGCGATCCTGTCCGGCTACATCGACCGGGTCGAGCTGACCCCCGAGGGCACGGTCGTGATCGTGGATCTGAAGACGGGCAAGCGCGAGCCGCAGACCGACGCGAAGGTGTCCGACAACCCGCAGCTGGGCGCATACCAGCTGGCGTTCGAGTCGGGCGCGATCCCCGCCGCGGCGGGCCTTCCCGCGGGCGGCGCGAAGCTGCTCGTGCTGCGTCCGACCGCGACGCGCTCGGACTACGCGACCCCCTGGCAGCCGCCGTTCGACGACGAGCGGCGCGACCTGTTCCACGCGCGCATCCGCTCCGCCGTGGATGTCATGCGGGGCACGTCGTTCACGGCGCCGTACGAGGATCACTGCCGAGACGAGCACTCGTACGGGCTCTGCCGCATCCACACGATCGGAGCGGTGAGCGCGTCGTGACGACTGCCGTGACCATCCAGACCGTCTCAGCCGCGGCGATCGCAGCCGCCCTGGGGCAGTTCCCGCCCACTCCCGAGCAGACCGCGGTCATCGAGGCCCCGCTCGAGCCCGCGCTCGTCGTGGCCGGCGCCGGCAGCGGAAAGACCGAGACGATGGCCGCGCGCGTCGTCTGGCTCGTCGCGAATCGACTCGTGCGGCGCGACGAGGTTCTCGGTCTCACCTTCACGCGGAAGGCCGCCGGCGAGCTCGCCGAGCGCATTCAGCGCCGCCTGCAGCGCCTCGCGGAATTCGAGCGCCGGGGGCTGCTCGTGGCATTGCCGGCTCTGTACGCAGCGGGCCGCCTGGAGGTGTTCGGCGAGCTGGAGCGTTCGGGCGAGGTCGGGGCGAAGGCCGCCGCCGCGCGTGCTGAGGTGATCGACGCACTCGCCATGGAGGTCGGAGCGACCGCGGAGGCGCCCGACGACGACGCGCTTCTTCATCGACCCATGGTCGCGACGTACAACAGCTTCGCCGACCAGATCGTGCGCGAACACGCCGTGCGCATCGGGCGCGATGCCGAGGCGGTCATCCTGTCGGAGTCGGCGGCATGGCTCCTCATGCGCCGCGTCGTGTTCGCCTCGGACGACCCGCGGCTCGAGACCCGCGGCGAAGCCGTCCGCAGCATCGTCGATGCTGCGCTGCGCATCGCTCGCGACGGCGTCGACAATCTCGTCTCTTTCGACGACCTCGCCGCGTTCCCGGGACGCTTCAGCGACGTCCTCGAGCGGCCGTCCACGCGCAAGGGCACCGTGGTCTACAGCGACGTCGTCGAGGCCGAAGAGAAGGTCGGGGCGCTGGCGCTGCTCGCCGACCTCGCCCGAGAATACGCGGCGGAGAAGCACCGGATCGGGGTCCTCGACTTCTCCGACCAGGTGGCCGGTGCGCTGGAGGTCGTGCGCACGCACCCCGTCGTCGCCGACGAAGTTCGCGACCGGTTCCGTGTCGTTCTCCTCGACGAGTACCAGGACACCTCCGTCGTGCAGACCGATCTGCTCGCCGCGCTGTTCGGCGGAACGGCTGTGATGGCCGTAGGCGACCCCCATCAGGCGATCTATGGCTGGCGCGGCGCCAGCGCAGGCAACCTCGGCGGGTTCGCGGGAGCCTTCTCACCCGGCGCCCCGTGCGCCGAGTTCTCGCTCGCCACCAGCTGGCGCAACAGCGCGCGTGTGCTGGCCGCCGCCAACGCCGTGCTGGCACCTCTGGCCGCCTCCGCATCCGTCGCCGTCCACGAGCTGCGCGCCCGCCCCGGAGCGCCCACGGGAGAGGTCGAGCTCGCCTTCGACGCCGACCTGGACGCCGAGGCGGATCGGGTGGCGGAGTGGTTCGCTCGCGTGCGGGGCGAGCGCGGCTCCCGCGCGCTGCCGACGACCGGCGCGATCCTGTTCCGCAGCAAGAAGCACATGGTGCGCTTCGGTGACGCCCTCGGCCGCCGGGGCATCCCGCACCGCATCCTGGGCCTGGGGGGCCTGCTCTCCACGCCCGAGGTGGTCGACGTCGTCTGCGCGCTGCGGGTGCTCAGCGACCCGAGCGCGGGCTCGGCGCTGATTCGCTTGCTCGCCGGACCGCGCTGGGCGATCGGTCTGCCCGATCTCCGTGAGCTCGCGGCCCTCTCGCGGCGCATCGCGCGCCACGACGCCGCGCTGCAGCCGCTCGCGCCCGAGGTGGTCGAGCGCATCCGGGGGAGCG
The DNA here is from genome assembly GCA_963781135.1 of uncultured Actinomycetota bacterium. Lineage (GTDB taxonomy): Bacteria > Actinomycetota > Actinomycetes > Actinomycetales > Microbacteriaceae > Microbacterium. The sequence continues at coordinate 331,981 of CAWADY010000010.1, forward strand.
CCGGAGACGATGACGGGTCGCTCATCGATGCCCTCGACTTCGTGCTCCGCCACAAGGCCGACCACGGGTGGCTCGGGGGACTCACCCCCGACGCCCGCGAGCGACTGCGGGAGGCGGCATCCGTCTTCGCCGGCCTGCGGCGGGCGGTCGGCATGCCGATCCCCGACCTCGTGCGGCTGATCGAAGTCGAGCTGCGGCTCGACGTCGAGCTCGCCGCGAACGAATCCCGAGGCCCCGCGCGGATCGCATCCGCGCAGCTGCGCGCCTTCGTCGATGAGCTGCACGCGTTCCTCGCTGCCGACGAGTCCGGGTCGATCGCGAACCTGCTCGCGTGGCTCGATCACGCCGAGCAGCTGGACGAGTTCGCGCCGCGCACCGAGCCTCCCGAGGACGACGTCGTGCAGCTGCTGACGATCCACGGCTCCAAGGGGCTCGAGTGGGACGCCGTCGCCGTCGTGCGACTCGTGAAAGACGAACTGCCCAGCATGCCGCGCGATACGAAGGGGTGGCTGGGCTTCGGCATCCTGCCGTACTCTTTCCGCGGCGACGCCCGCTGGCTGCCGGCGCTGCAGTGGGAACGCGATGTCGCCCCCACGCAGCAGGACCTGAAGCTCGCGATCGATACGTTCATCGCCGCCAACCGGGCGCGTCAGCTCGACGAGGACCGGCGGTTGGCCTACGTCGCCGTGACGCGCGCACGCGACCATCTGCTGCTCACCGGCGCGAGCTGGTCGGGCACGAAGCGGCCACGCGCCCGCAGCGTGTTCCTGAACGAGATCGCCGAGGTGCTCGGCGTCGAGCTTCCCGACGACGATGCCGGTGACGACCCGTATCTCGGCGAGCGGCGCGTGCTGCAATGGCCGATCGACCCCCTCGGCGGCCGGCGGCAGGCCGTGCAACGGGCGGCCGCCGCCGTCGATGCCGCGCTCGAGGCTCCGCGCGCGGTGCCGGACCGCGACGCCGCGCTGCTGCTCGCCGAGCGCGAGGAGCGACATCGACCCACCACAGCGGCCGCCCCGACCCGCATCGCTGCGTCGCGCTACAAGGAATTCGTCTCGGACTACGCCGGCACCGTGCAGCGCATCGCCCGGCCGCTGCCCGAGCGGCCCTTCCGGCAGACGCGGCTCGGGACGCTCTTCCACGCGTGGGTCGAGCAGCGCTCCGGAAAGGTCGGCACCGCGCGGTCGCTCGACGACGCCCTGTGGGAACTTGACGACGACGGGCCGTCGACCACCGCGTCAGCGGAGGACGCCGCGGTCCTCGCAGCTCTGCAGGCGAACTTCGCAGCCTCCGAATGGGGCGACCTCAGTCCGATCGAGGTCGAGACCGAGATCGATTTCGCCGACACCGGCCTCGACGGCCGACCCCATGTGATCATCTGCAAGCTGGACGCGGTCTTCCGACGTGAGGATCGCGGCGGTCGCATCGAGATCGTCGACTGGAAGACCGGTGCCCCTCCGCGCACCGACGCCGAACGCGAAGAGCGGATGCTGCAGCTCGAGCTGTATCGCCGCGCGTACCACGCCAAGCACGGGGTGCCGCTCGAACAGATCGATGTGGCGCTGTACTACGTCGCCGATGACCTCGTGCTGCGCGGCTGATCGCGAGCTTGCTCGGGTGTGAGGGCGCTCGACGCTGAGTCGAGGGCTACTCCGAGAGCCAGCGCCGGAGCGCGGCATCCGATGACCGCTCGGCGTCGGCTTGCGCGTCGGAGTCATCGGCGTCCGTCGAACGTGCGACACCGCTCGCGCTCTTCGTGCGATCGGCGAACGCCGAGATGTCGATCGGGGCTGTCGAGACGTCATCGTGCGCCGCGGCAGCCGGAGCGTCACCGGCGTCGTCGACCGGTGCATCTTCGGCGTCGTCGGCGGTCACCCAGAGCGCGAGCTCCTCGGGATCGTACGCGTCGGTGTGCATCGAGGTGTCCAGCGGGGCCGACTGCGCGTCGGGCACCCGGTCCAGCAGCGCGATCGCGTCGTCGACCCCGAGGGCGGAGTCGGGCACGATGTCGTCGTCGCGCACCCCGGCCGCGAGGGAGTCGAGCAGCCCGACGGCGTCGTCGACGATGTCGGTGCGTCCCGCCTCGTGGCCGTGCACGAGCCATTTCGCGAACTCGAGTTCGGCATACAGGCGGGCGCGGGAGCGCACCAGCTGGTCGGGAGCACGGTCGGAGCTGCTGACATACGCGCCGTAGACGTCCTCGGCGGCCGCGGGTGCCGAGGCGAGCCACTGCAGATCGGTCGCCGGGTCTCCCACCGACAGGCCGTGCCACTCGAGCACACCGGTCACGTGGGGCACGGCATCCACGTCCTCGAAGAGGAAGGATGCCGCTCCGGCGCCACCGAGGACGACGGCGGACTCGAACCGCCAGAGCTCGTCGGCTTCGACCGCGCGACGCCACCTGTCGACGAGCGCGCCCGGCGCGGCACGGGTCGCCTCGACGCGATCGATCAGTCTCGAGACGTCGTCGCGAACCTGCTGCGGGGTGCGCGCCGGCAGCCCCTCGGTGCGAACGATCGAAAGGGGGAGTGAGTGGAGGGCGGCGAGGGCCTCGCCGATGGACGTCGCCGCGCCGCGACCGGACGGAAGGTGCGCGGCATCCACGCGATAGCCCGGAAGGAAGTCAACGACGACGGCCCGGGCATCGCCGAGTCCCGTTTCGCCGAGCAGTTCGGGAGCACGGAAGGGCAGCAGACCGCGGACGCCCGGCGTCAGCGCACGAAGGGCGCGCGCCTCGGCGGCGAGTTCGGTGCCGGCATCCGGGTCGGCCGGAGCGCGCACGACGACGCGTCGTCCGTCATCGAGTTCGGCGAGCGCGGCGTCGTAGCGACCGGCCGCGCCCTCGGTGAGAACGCCGACTCCGACGACGCCCACCCGGGGCAGAGCCGAGGTCACGGACGCGGCTAGAGTGAGGGGTGAGCGTGCCATGAGCCCAGGGTAGGTCGGGTGCGCCCGTGCGCCCCCGCGCCACGCCCGGCTTGTCGACCAGCGGCAGAGAGGTCCTCGATGACGGCGCCCGACAGCACGCAGCCTCCACCGCTGGCGCGCTCCGGCCTTGAGCGCTCCGCCGAGGAGCGCTCGACGCCCGGTCTGCTCGATCACGCACGTACGGATGCCGCCACCCGGGTGCTGGTGCTCAACGGCGACACTGCGCCGCTCACGACAGCCGACGCCCTGCACTGGGTCGCCCCGGCCGCGGTGCCGGACGGGGCGGAATGGGCCTTCCTCGGGCGGGACGACAGCGGGACGGCGCTCCTGGCCGCTGTGCTCGCCCGCGGCGAGGACGAGCTGTTCGCCGCGCCGGCCGGCTGGGCCGCACTCCGCGCGGTGGGTGGTTCGCTCACGCCGACGGAGGCCGGAGCGTTCGTCGAGGCGCTGAGCCTGGGGCGGTGGCTCATCGAGGCGCCGTTCTGCCCGGCGTGCGGGGCGCGCACCGAGGTGCGCAGCGCCGGATGGTCGCGGCACTGCCCGTCGTGCGGGAGGGAGCACTTTCCTCGGACCGACCCGGCCGTGATCGTCGCGATCACCAGCGCAACCCATCCCGATCGGCTGCTGCTCGGGGCCAACGCGATGTGGGCGGGCAACCGGTTCTCGTGCTTCGCGGGCTTCGTCGAGGCCGGCGAATCGCTCGAAGCCGCGGTCGCCCGCGAGGTGCGCGAAGAGGCCGGAGTGCAGGTCGTCGACGTCACCTACCGCGGGTCGCAGGCATGGCCGTACCCGCGCTCGCTCATGCTGGGCTTCTGGGCGGCCGCTGCCGACGACGCCGCCGCGGAGGCGGACGGCGAGGAGATCCTGGCGGTGCGGTGGTTCGAGCGGTCCGAGATCGGCGCAGGGCTGGCGGGGGAGAGCGACCTGCTGCTGCCGGGACGCGCATCGATCGCCCACAGCCTGATCAGCGACTGGTACGCGAGCTCGGAATGAGCGACGGCGCACTGCAGGGTCTCGACGAACGTCAGCTCGAGGCGGTCACGACGCTGCGTGGACCGGTCGTCGTGCTCGCCGGAGCCGGCACCGGCAAGACACGCGTGATCACGCACCGGATCGCGCACGGGGTCGACACCGGTGCGTACTCACCCGGTCGCGTCATGGCGGTGACATTCACGGCGAAGGCGGCAGGCGAGATGCGCGGGCGACTGCGCGCTCTGGGCGTCGAGGGGGTCGCCGCGCGCACGTTCCACGCGGCCGCGCTCGCGCAGCTCAACTACTTCTGGCCCACGGTGGCGGGTGACAGCGCCCCCGGCATCGTCGACAACAAGGTGCGCCTGCTCGCGCACGCCGCCGACGGCATGGGCATCGAGCCCGACACCGCGACCCTCCGCGACGTCGCGAGCGAGATCGAGTGGCGCAAGGTCACGATGCGCAGCATCGAGCAGTATGCCGCGGCGCGGCCGAACGGCGTCGGCCGGCTCGAGGTCTCACGCGTCGCCGACCTGCAGCGCGCGTACGAGAAGCTCAAGGACGAGCGCCGACAGCTCGACTTCGAGGATGTCCTGCTGGCGTGCGCGGGGATGCTGGAGGCGGAGCCGCACGTCGCCGCATCCGTCCACGAGCAGTACCGCCACTTCACCGTCGACGAGTTCCAGGACGTGTCGCCGCTGCAGCACCGGCTGCTCGAGCTGTGGCGCGGCGATCGTCGCGACATCTGCGTCGTGGGTGATGCCAGCCAGACGATCTACTCGTTCGCGGGGGCCGACGCGCGCTTTCTGCTCGACTTCGCCGCCACCCACGAGGGTGCCCGCGTCGTTCGGCTCGAGACGAACTACCGATCGGATGCCGCGATCCTCGCGGTCGCGAACGAGCTCATGCGCGGCCGCCCGGGCGCGCTCGAGCTGACCGCCGCTGCGCGCGAGGAGACCTCCGTGCCGGGAAAGACCGCTGACGCATCGCCGGTCGACCCGCCGACGGTGACGGCGTACGACGACGACGTCGCCGAAGCGCGCGGTGTCGCGGGGCAGATCGCCGCGCGGATCGCAGCGGGGCTCGATCCGCGCCGCATCGCGATCCTGTACCGCGCGCACTCGCAGTCCGCCGAGCTCGTGCGTGCGCTGGCCGATCACGGAATCGCGGCGACCGTCCTCGGCGGGCGGCGGTTCTTCGACGTGCCCGAGGTGCGTCAGGCCGTGATGTCCCTGCGCGGCGCCTCTGTCGCGCCCCTCGACAGAGGCTTCACCGACGCCGTGCGCGACGTGCTGCGCTCGCTCGGTCTGACGGACGAGCCTCCGCAGGCGGGCGGTGCCCTGCGCGACGCATGGGAGGCGCGCGCGGCGATCCTGCGGCTGGCGGAGGAGTCCCCGGAGGGGACGACGCTGCGCGGCTTCACCGACGAACTGCAGGCGAGGGCGAAGGCTCAGCACGAGCCCGCCATGCGGACGGTCACCCTCGCGACCCTCCACGCGGCGAAGGGGCTCGAGTGGGACCACGTCCACCTTCTCGGCGTCGCAGAGGGCTTGCTGCCGATCAGCTACGCGACGACGTTCGAGCAGGTCGATGAAGAGCGACGCCTGGCCTATGTCGGCATCACGCGGGCCGGGCGAGCTCTGTCGATGTCGTGGTCGCGAGGAACGCGGGAGCGGCAGCCGTCGCGATTCCTGCGAGAGATCGGCACCGGCACTCTGCGTGCGGCCGGTGGGCGCGCATCGAGCGGTGGAGGGAATCCGCGCGGAGCGTCAGGGAGCGGGGGCGCTGCCGCCCGGCCTCGCTGATCAGCCGCGCGGTCACGAACGACGCCTCGATCACCATCGCCCGGCTCGCCGCAGGTGCGGGCCGCCCCAGCAGCTGCGCGACCAGGAGCGGCCAGGCCGGGTCGGCATCGCAGCGGTGTGCGGCCAGGCACGCAAGGCACGCCGTGCGCCCGGGAACGACGAACGGTCCGATCTCGGCTCCCGATGCGGTGAACACGAGTGGGACGTGCGGGATGTCGCCGCTCATCAGCGCGGCCGCCCGCCGCGGTTCGACGACATGATGCGCCAGCACGACCACGGGAGCGCTCGATTCGACTCGTTCCGCCGGCGCTCCGAACCAGGTGATCGGCGAGACATCGACGCCCGCAGCGCCGAGTGATTCCGCGACCAGGTCGAGCCGCTCGCGCGGAAAGCCGTGGGGGCTCTGCAGGGCGATTCGCGGACGCGGCGTGGCGGGCGGGCACAGTGCACGCGCGATCAGGCGCACGAAGGTTTCGGCGGCGTTCTCGGGCGCGCCCAGCGCCATCGCGGTCGGGTCCAGGGACGCATCGGGGATGCCCGACTCGAGCTCGCGGATGAGCCGCTGCTGCCACGGTTCGGGGTCGTCGATCACCACGACGGGGTCAGCGCCGAACTGCAGCGTGGTGGCCGAGCGCCACAGCGGCGGGAAGGCCGGGTCCAGTCGGAGCATGAGCCCGATTGTGCAGCGTGACCGCACCCGTCAACGGTTGTCCACAGCTTCACGCGGCAACGCGAGCCCCTCCGCGCCTGTGGAGGAGGCGATGGGCGGTTCGCAGCTCAGACCGGTCGAGGGTCCTCCGGCGCGTCCGGGCTGTCGTCCCCTGCCGCGGGCTCAGACGGCGCCGCGCCCGGATCCTCGCCCGCGAGCAGGCGTGCCAGAGCGTCGTCCATCTCGTCGGTCGCGGGCTCCTCGCCGCGCGCGCGGGCTTCGAGTCGGGCCACGAGCGCCGCGGGGTCGTCGATGTCTTCGGCGGTCGGCATCAGGTCGGGGTAGTCCCATAGCGCGTCGCGCCCGGCGACGCCGACGGCATCGGTCACGGCACGCCACATCGCGGCGGCCTCGCGCATGCGTCGCGGCCGCAGCTCGAGCCCGACCAGCGAGCTGAGCGCCTGCTCGGCGGGCCCGCCGACGGCACGCCTGCGGCGCACGGCCTCAGCCACGCGGTCAGCCGAGGGCAAGCGCGACGTGGCGCCTTCGGTCACGACGTCGACCCAGCCCTCGATCGTCGCGAGGAGGTTCTCCAGCCGGGTCAGCGCGGCGGTCTGAGCTTCCGACCGAGTCGGCAGCAGCACCCCGCTCTCGAGGGCGCGTCGCAGCTCCTCCGGCTCGGAGGGGTCGAAGCGCGAGGCGAGCTCTTCGAGCGCGTCGGTGTCGACGTGGATGCCGCGCGCGAAGTCGGTGACCTGCGAGATCACGTGCAGCCGCAGCCAGCGGGCGTGCCGGAACAGGCGCGCGTGCGCGAGCTCGCGGGTGGCGATGTACAGCGCCAGCTGGTCATGGGGGATCTCGAGGTCGCGGCCGAAGTCCGCGAAGTTCTGGGGGAGGATCACCGCATCGCCGTCGGGCATCAGCGGAATGCCGACATCGCCGCCGCTGACGACCTCCTTCGAGAGGTTGCCGACGACCTGGCCGAGCTGGGAGGCGAACAGCGAGCCGCCGACCGTCCGCATGAGTCGGCCCGCACCCTGCACGAGACTCTGCATCTCTTCCGGCGCCTGGGCGCGCAGCGCCTCGGTGAGCGCGTCGGCGATGCTGGTCGCCACGGGCTCGGCGAGCTCCTGCCACACGGGCAGGGTGGCCTCGACCCATCCACCGCGAGTCAGCGTGCGCGGTGGTGCCGCGAGCTCTGAGATGGTGGTCGCCTCGCTCAGCCACAGCGCCGCCAGGGCGAACGCCTGATCGAGGTCGGTGCGCTCACCGGCGGTCACGCCCAGGCCGTCCTGGTTCGCGATGTGAAGCGCCTGGCGCTTGGCCAGATCCCACGAGATTCCCTCGTCACCGCCCCCGGCGAATGCTCCCTGCAGATGCTGCATCACCGTCTGCATCATGGCTGGATCGATGCCCATGCCCGAGAGCCGCGCGAGCTGCTCCGGGTCGACATCCGCTCCGGCACCGCCGAACAGCTGCTTGATCAGCTCCTGGAACTGCTCTTCGGGGCTCTGGTCGTCCTCACGGTCGGACTCTGCCACTTCAGCCGCCTTTCAGCCGGGTCATGACCTCGCGCTCTACGCTAGTCGCACGGATCATCGCACTTCCCGGCACGGACCCTTCCACCCTTACGCCGGTCGCGAACGACCAGGCAGAGAAAGGTCCCTCGTGGCGCTGTTCGACGAGAACGTCACCATCACGCCCGCGCCCCGGCGGCGGCTCTCACGCGGAATGGTGGCCGGAATCTGGGCGCTCACGATCGCACTCGCTGTGCTGCTGGTCATCACCTTCCTGCCGACCTCCTATGTGATCCAGCGGCCCGGGCCGGTCTACAACACGCTCGGCACGGCTGAGGCCACCGACGGCACCCAGGTACCCCTGATCTCGGTGGACGGCGCGGAGACGTTCCCCACCGACGGCGCGCTGGACCTTCTCACGGTGCAGGTCGTCGGCAATCGCGAGCGCACACCGTCGTGGTTCGAGCTGGCGACGGCGTGGTTCGACCCGAGCAGGGCCGTGCTGCCGATCGACTCGGTCTACCCCGAGGGTCAGAGCACCGAGCAGCGCAACGAAGAGAGCGCCGCGATGATGGTCGACTCGCAGAAGGAGGCCACCGCCGCCGCCCTCACCGAGCTCGGCTACGACGTCGACGCGAAACTCACCGTCTACGCGTTCACGGAGGATTCGGCATCCGAGGGCGTGCTCGAAGAGGGCGATGTGATCCTCGACGCGAACGGCACGCCCGTGATGGATGCCGGAGCCCTGCGCGAGATCGTCAACGACGGCGGCGGCGAGCCGGTCGAGCTCACGATCCAGCGCGACGGCGAAGAGGAGACCGTCTCGATCACCCCGAAAGAGACCGAGCTCGACGGCGAGACGCTGTGGCTCATCGGCATCACGCTCACGAACGACTTCGACTTCCCGATCGACGTCACGATCCAGTTGAACAACGTCGGCGGACCGAGCGCGGGGATGATGTTCGCGCTGGGGATCATCGACACCCTGACGCCGGACCAGCTGAACGGCGGCGAGACGGTCGCCGGGACGGGCACGATCGACGCCGAGGGTGTGGTCGGGCCGATCGGCGGCATCCGCCAGAAGATGTGGGGTGCGGTCGGCGCCGGCGCGAACTGGTTCCTCGCTCCCGCCGAGAACTGCGACGAGGTGGTCGGCTACGTCCCCGACGGCCTGCAGGTGTTCTCGGTCAAGACACTCGAGGACTCGCTCGACGTGCTCGAGGCGGTGCGCGACGACGGCGATCTGACCGCTCTGCCCACCTGCGAAGGCAGCTGAGGCGGCCCGCTTCGCGCACAGCGGAACTCACGGCGGGAGTTCGCTCACTCCACGGCAATCGCCCAGAACCGCGCGCCTAGGATTGAGGGGTGACCACGACCTCTGCGCCGGCCCCGGCCACGCCCTCCCGTTCCCGCCGCGTCATAGCGATCTCGCTTGCGATCATCGCCGCGCTCGTCGTGGCGTTCTTCATCTTCGCGAACCTCTACGCCGATTGGCGGTGGTACGAGCAGCTGGAGTTCCAGTCCGTCCTGCTGACGCAGTGGACCGCCCGCGTCGTGATGTTCCTCGTCGGCTTCATCGGCATGGCACTCCCGGTCTGGCTGGCGATCCAGCTCGCCTATCGACTGCGGCCCGTCTACGCACGGCTGAGCTCACAGCTCGATCGCTACCAGGAGGTCGTCGAGCCTCTGCGCCGACTGGCGATGTGGGGAATCCCGATCTTCTTCGGCTTCTTCTCCGGGTTCGCGGCGTCAGCCCAGTGGGAGACCACGTGGCTCTGGTTCAACGGCGTCGCCACGAAGACCACAGACCCGCAGTTCCATCTCGACACCGGTTTCTACCTGTTCGCGATGCCGTTCTACAGCGCGCTGCTGGGCTTCATCTCGGCCGTGCTGATCGTCTGCCTGCTGGTGACGGCGCTCGTGGCATACCTGTACGGATCGGTGCGCATCGGCCAGCGTGAGCTGCGCATATCGAAAGCCGCTCGCATCCAGCTCGCCGTGATCGCCGGCCTGTACCTGCTCGTGCAGGGCGCGAGCCTCTGGCTCGACCGCTACAAGACGCTCGTCGAGCCGGGCGACCGCATCACCGGCCCGGGGTACACCGGAGTCAATGCGATCATCCCTGGAATGACGATCCTCGCGGTCGTCGCCGTGATCGTCGCGATCCTCTTCTTCGTCACCGCGATCATCGGCCGCTGGCGCTACCCGCTGATCGCGACCGCACTCCTGGTCGTCTCGGCGATCGTCGTGGGTGTGGGCTATCCGTGGGTCGTGAACACGTTCCAGGTGCGGCCGAACCAGTACGCGCTCGAGAGCGAGTACTACCAGCGCGGCATCGACATGACTCAGGATGCCTACGGCATCGAGGATCTCGAGAAGAGCGATTTCCAGGCGACGACCGATGCGACCGCCGGCGCGCTGCGCGAAGACGCGGCCACGACCGCTCAGATCCGAATCATGGACCCCGCGGTGATCAGCCCGACGGTGCGGCAGCTCGAGCAGTTCCGCGGCTATTACCAGTTCGCCGACCCGCTCGATGTCGACCGCTACGAGATCGACGGAACGTCGCAGGACACGGTCGTCTCGGTCCGTGAGCTCAACATGGATCAGCTGGGTGCCGCCGCCTCGTGGCAGAACACGACGCTGGTGTACACCCACGGCTACGGAGTCGTGGCTGCCAAGGGCAACGACCGCACGTCGGACGGCGACCCGGTCTTCCTCGAGCGCGGCATCCCCGCTACGGGGTTCCTCTCCGATCAGGAGGACTTCGAGCCGCGCGTGTACTTCGGCGAGTTCTCGCCGACGTATTCGATCGTGGGCGCCCCTGAGGGCACGGCTCCGGTGGAGCTGGATTACCCTCGCGGTGCGGACGACGGTTCGAGCGAGACCAAGACGACCTTCACCGGCGACGGCGGCCCGAGCATCGGCAGCGTCTTCGACCGGCTGATCTACGCGCTGAAGTTCCAGTCCGAGCAGATCCTGTTCTCGGACAACGTCAACGAGGACTCCCAGATCCTCTACGACCGCAACCCGGTCGACCGTGTGCAGAAGGCGGCGCCGTACCTGACGCTCGACAGCGACCCGTACCCGAGTGTGGTCGACGGGCGCGTCGTGTGGATCATCGACGGCTACACCCTCAGTGCGAACCATCCGTACTCGACCACGGTGAGCCTGCAGCAGGCGATCTCGGACTCGAACACGACCGCACAGCGCTTCGCTCTGGACAACATCAACTACATCCGCAACTCGGTCAAGGCCACCGTCGACGCCTATGACGGCTCGGTCACCCTCTACGCGTGGGACGACCAGGACCCGATGCTGCAGGCATGGCAGAACGTCTACCCGGCGACGGTCGAGCCGATCAGCGAAATGTCCGGCGACCTGATGAGCCACGTGCGCTACCCCACCGACCTGTTCAAGGTGCAGCGGTACGCACTGGGCGTGTATCACGTCGACGATGCCCTGTCGTTCTACCAGCGCGACAACGCCTGGCAGACCCCGAACGACCCGCAGCTGGACACGGTCCTGCAGCCGCCGTACTACCTCACGATGCAGATGCCGGGCCAGGATGCGCCGACATACTCCATGTTCACCAGCTTCATCCCGGCATCGGAGGGCACGGCATCCCGCAACGTGCTGATGGGGTACCTGGCGGTGGATTCGAACGCCGGCAACGAGAAGGGCGTCAAGAGCGAGGATTACGGCAGGCTCCGCATGCTCGTGGTCGACGCCGACACCACGATTCCCGGCCCCGGTCAGGTGCAGAACACGTTCAACTCGGATCCGTTGATCTCGTCGCAGATCAACCTTCTGAAGCAGGGACAGTCGGAGGTCATCAACGGCAACCTGCTGACGCTGCCCGTCGGTGGCGGTCTGCTCTACGTGCAGCCCGTGTTCGTGCAGGCATCCAGCGGCACCCAGCTGCCGCAGCTGCAGAAGGTGCTCGTGGCCTTCGGCAATCAGGTCGCCTTCGAAGACACGCTGAACGAGGCGCTCGACGTCCTGTTCGGCGGCGACTCCGGCGCCGACAGCGGTGACGCCGACGTGGCGCCGACGCCCGGTGCGACACCCGCGCCGACGCCGACGCCGGGGGAGACGACCGATCCGCAGCCGACCGAGCCGCCCACGGACGAGTACCAGGCCGCGCTGCAGGCCGCGCAGCAGGCGATGCTCGACCGCCAGGCGGCCCTGCAGGCGGGCGACCTGACGGCGTTCGCCGAGGCCGACGAGCGACTGACGGCCGCGGTCGAGACGCTGATCGAACTCGGCGGGCAATAGACCGCTCTTCACACGCGAGATCACCCTCTGTGCGCGAGATCACCCTGCAGCTGCCGCTGCAGCGGGTGGACTCGTGAGCAGAGGGTGATCTCGCGCTGAGCGCAGACGCGGGCGCGGTCAGCTCGTGAGCAGCCAGTACCAGATCAGCAGCAGGGTCACGATGAAGCCGGCGATCTGGTTGATCCACAAGAAGCGGCGCCATCCAGCGGTCGCGCGCTCGGCGGTCTCGTCCGTGATCGACCGGAACGGCCACACCGTCGCGATGTACAGCAGTGCGACGAGCGCCGCGAGAGGACCCGGCCATGTCGTGGTGAGCATGACCGCACCCGCGGCGGCATAGCAGACGAGCGAGAACCACACCGTCCAGCGGGCGCCGCGCGCGGTCGCGATCGACGAGATCCCCGCTTCGCGATCAGCGACGACGTCCTGCACGGCGCCGAACGCGTGCGACGCGACACCCCAGAGCGCGAAGGCGAGGATCACGGCGCCCAGCTGCCACGTCCAGACCGCACCGGCCAGGACGAGTCCGTACACGGCGGGCGAGAAGAAATGGATGCTGGAGGTCACGGAGTCCGCGAAGGGCACTTCCTTCAGCCGCAGCGGAGGCGCGCTGTAGAACACCACGAAGAAGAGGCTCGCCGCCAGGACGAGCCAGGAGGCAGGCGATCCGACGACCACCAGGTAGAGCACGAACGGGATACACGACAGCGCCGCTGCCCACAGCGTGATCCGATGCATGCGCCGGTCGAGAACCGCGCCGTGCGTGCCGCCCTTGCGCGGATTTCGCAGGTCGGACTCGTAGTCGAAGACGTCGTTGATTCCGTACATCGCGAGGTTGTACGGAATCAGGAAGAACAGCGTGCCGATGACGAGGGTGAAATCGATCTGGCGGGTCGTGAGCAGATAGGCGGCTGCGAACGGATACGCCGTGTTGATCCAGCTGACCGGGCGTGAGGCGATGAACAGCTGCTTCACGACTGTCCCGGGGCGCAGTGCTTGAGCGTCGCTCATGCCGCGGCCACCCGGTCTGGTCTGCGCGCGAGCAGGGTGTACACAGCCGGCACCAGGAACGCCGCGCACAACGGATATGAGAAGTCCTCCAGCGGCGCGAGGCCGATGTGCAGGCCGCTCAGGTGTTCTTCGGGATAGACGATCAGCCCGACCGCGATCATCACGTTGTCGAAGATCGCGGTGAGCAGGAGCAGCACGACGGCTGAGATCGCCGATGCCGCCATCCGCCGGCTGAAGGCCGGCCGGCGCAGCGTCGCGAGGGTCACGAGCACCGTGACCACGACGAACGGCACCACGATGATCGAGTAGGTCACGACGCGCGCTCCTCTCCGCTGTGCTTCGAGCCCCGCGCCGGCGGAGCCGACGATGCTCTGGGCGTGACGAAGCGCAGAGCGGCCGCCCAGACGACGAGACCGAGGTAGCAGAGGAACGCGAGGAAGAACAGCTCCTCGAGCGGCAGCTCGGGGGCGAGGTCGATGCCGGTGAAAAGGGAACTGTCTCCCTTCAGGAAGACGCCCGTGGTGATGCCGACCGCGTCCCAGAGCAGGAAGAACGCGGTGCCGATCGCGACGGCCGCGGCTGTGCGCAGCGGTGTCTTCCACGCGGCCAGCCTGAAGCGCGCATCGAGCGCGGCGATGCCGCCGGCCGACACGAGGATCGCAAGCAGGTAGAGTCCCGGCACGTCACACCCTGGCCGGTTCGGGCAGGGGACCGGGGGTGCGGTCGCCGCGCAGACGTTTGAGCACGAGCTCGGCGGAGATCAGGCACATCGGCAGTCCGATACCGGGCAGCGCGGATCCGCCGGCGTACGAGAGCCCCCGCACCTTGCGCGATGCGTTGCGCGGCCTGAAGACGGCGCTCTGACCGAGCGTGTGCGCCAGGCCGAGCGCGTTGCCTCGCCACGAGTGCAGGTCGGCCGCGAAGTCGCCGGGCGAGATCGTGCGCCGCACGACGATGCGCTCGGCGAGATCGGGGATGCCGCACCACTCAGAGATCTGCTGGATCACGCGATCGGCGGCGGTCTCCACCGCGGCGTCGCCGTCGCCCCCGACGCCGCCGCGTCCGATGTGCGGATCGGCCGGAATGGGCACGAGGACGAACAGGTTCTCGTGCCCGGGCGGGGCGAGGTCCGTGTCGGTCGCGCTCGGCTTGCAGATGTACAGCGATGCGGGGTCGGGAATGCGGCTGGGCTCGTCGAAGATGTCCTCGAAGTTCGCACGCCAGTCCTCCGCGAACAGCAGAGTGTGGTGCGCGAGCTGGGGGAGTTCGCCCTCGACGCCGAGCAGGAGCAGCAGGGCGCCCGGGCTCGGGGTGCGCTTGGCCCACCACTTCTCGGGGTAGGTCTGCAGCGCGGGCGGCAGGAGCGTGGTCTCCGTGTGGTGCAGGTCGGCCGTGGAGACGACGAGATCTGCGGCGATGCGCCGGCCGTCGCTGAGGCGCACACCGGTGGCCACGGCATCCGTCGTCGTGATCTCGACGACCTCGCACGCGGTTCGGATGACCGCGCCGCGGGCGACGGCCAGGCGCTGGACCGCGGCGATGATCTCGGTGAAACCGCCGCGGGGGTACAGCACGCCGTCGTCGAGGTCGAGGTGACTCATGAGGTGGTAGAGGCTCGGAACGCCGTACGGCGAACCGCCGAGGAACACGGCCGGGTAGCCGAGGATCTGTCGGAGCCGGGGGTCGGTGAACCGCCGATCGACATAGCTCGCGAGCGACCGGGTCAGCAGAGGGGCGAGCTGGCCGACGCGGCGCAGCAACGCGGGATCGCGCAGCCCGGCGGTGCTCTCGTACGTGTCGTACAGAAAGCGGGTCACCGAGAGCTCGTATGCATCGGCCGCCGAGTCGAGGTAGACATCGAGCTTCGCGCCCGCTCCAGGCTCGATCTCCTCGAACAGCGCCGTGGCCTCGGCGCGACCGGACTGCACGTCGGTGGGCGGGAGTGGCCTGTCGGGGTTCGGCTGACTGTAGACGCGGTACGCGGGGTCCAGCGGCACCAGGTCCAGCTCGCGCTCCGCGGTGGTGCCCAGCAGGCGGAAGAAGTGCTCGAACACCTCGGGCATCAGGTACCAGCTCGGGCCGGTGTCGAAGCGGAAGCCGTCCTGCTCCCACGAACCGACGCGGCCGCCGAGTTCGTCCCGCGCCTCGAGGACCGTGACGTCCCAGCCTTCGGCTCCGAGCAGCGCTGCGGTGGCGAGACCCGCGATGCCGGCACCGATCACGACGGCCGTGCCCTTCTCGTCATCGGCCATGTGCGACTCCTCGTTCGTCGGCTCGTTCCGGTTCATGCGCGTGCGCGCACTGTTCTGTGCTGCCGGGGCGCGAAGCCCAGCCACGCGCGGGCGGCCAGCGTCGCCTTCACCGGGTCGGGCACGCGCACCCGCTCGTCGGGCGAGACGTCGCGCCGCAGGCGCATCGAGAGCGAGGCGAAGAGGTCGTGTGCCGCGGTCACCGCTCGCCTGCAGTCTGCGGGCAGGTGGGGAATCACGGCCGCCGCGGCGGCGAGGTCCGCGTCGATCCGGTCGAGCACGTCGACCCTGTTCGACCTCCCCGACTCGAGCCCCAGATAGTCCCGGCCGAGTGAGGCTTCGTCATGGTGCTGGTCGCGCAGGAAGTTGACGTCCTGGAATGCGGCTCCGAGTCTGCGGGCGCCGTCGACCAGATCGGCGGCGGGCTCGGTCGGATGCGGTGCGCCGGCGTTCACGAAGACCTGAAGGCACATCAGGCCCACCACCTCGGCCGATCCGTAGACGTAATCGTCGTGGGATGCCGCGTCGTGCCGGGTGGTGAGCAGGTCGGTGCGCATGGATGCGAAGAACGGGCCGATGAGCTCCTCCCCGATGCCGCACTCCCGCGAGGTGCGCGCGAATGCGTGCACGATGAGATTGGAGCTGAATCCGCGCGCGATCGCGGTGAGCGTCTCGGTCTCGAGCTCGTCGAGGATCGCGCGCTCGGCGGCCGGGTCGAGGCCCGCGGCGGCAGCCGGTCCATCGACGATCTCGTCGGCGATGCGCACGAGCGCGTAGATGTTGCGGACGTGCGGCCGGGGCCGCGGACCGAGCAGGCGGGTGGCGAGGCCGAACGAGGTGGAGTACGCCGCGATCACTGCGGCCGCGGCATCCTGAGCGGTTCTGTCGTACAGGGCGAGCCCGGTCGGCTCATGACTCACGGAATGCGCTCCTCGACACGATCGGCCAGCTCGCAGATGAGAGGGCGCGCCTCGCGCGGAAAAGCCGGGTCTTTCGCCGCGGTGCGCACAGCTTCGAGCGTATCGCCGATCAGAGCACGCAGGCGCAGTCGGGCGCCGCTCTCCTCGAGGGCGAGCTGGGCTTCGCGAACCGCGATCGGACCGGTGTGGGCGACGGCGAGCGCGTCGTTCACCCGCGCCCACGTCGGGGTCTGCTGGGCAAGGGCGATCAGCGGAGTGCGCTTGGATTCGCGCAGGTCGCCGCCTTCGTCGCGTCCGGCCTGCTCGGCCGACCCGAATGCGCCGATCAGGTCGTCCACGAGCTGGAAGGCCAGTCCCAGTCGGCCGCCCTCGGCGTCGAGGGCGGCGATCGCCTCGGCGGATGCGCCCGCGAGCAGGGCGCCCGCGCAGAGCGGGGCGCTGAAGGAGTACACGGCGGTCTTGTTGAAGGTCGCGTCGAAGACGGCCTCGGCCTCGGCGTAGTCGGGCATGACCGCGTTCTCGACGTCGGCGAGCTCACCGGCGGCCGAGACGTAGATCGCGTCGTCGAGCAGCCCGAACAAGCCCGCGCGCACCTCGAGCGAGACGTCGGCCAGCGCGATGAGCCGGGACGCCTCGTGCAGCAGCAGGTCTCCCGCCAGGATCGCGGCGGCATCTCCGAGCACGGCCGCGCCCTCGGCATCCGCCCCGCGCTCACGTGCCCGCACCCGGAACTCACCGCCGACATTCGGGATTCCGCGTCGAACGGTGTCGTGGTCGATCACATCATCGTGGACGACGAAAGCGGTGTGGAGCAGTTCGAAGGCTGCCGCCACCTCGTACAGCGACGGGCAGTCGTCCGGGTCACCGCCGAACGCGAAGAAGGATGCGGCCACCAGCGTGGGCCGCAGGCGCTTGCCGCCTGCAGTCGCTCGACCCACGGCATCCGCAAGCGCTTCGAAGGATCCGCCCAGTTCGACCGCGCGATGCCGTATGCGCCGCAAGGACCGATCGATCGAGTCGTCGATGGCCGCGCGTGTGGCGAGAGGGATCATGACGCCCGTCGTCGCTGCAGCGCGGGTTCGGTGTCGAACAGGTGCAGTTGCTCGGCCTGCAGCACGAGCCACGGACTGAAGGCCCACGGTGTGGCGGTGAGCGACGTTCCCAGGTCGAGCGGGTCGACCCACTTCGCATCGACGACCTCGAGCGGATTGAGCACCGGCTCGCCGGAGGTCCGAGCGGTGTAGACCGGGCAGACCTCGTGCTCGACGATGCCGCTCGTGTCGACCGCGCGATAGCGGAACAGGGGGAGGGCGAGTTCGATGTCGGTCAGCGTGAGACCGAGCTCGTACTCCGCGCGCCGGTGCACCGCGGTGAGCACGGGCTCGGCTGGTCGCGGATGGCCGCAGAAGGAGTTGCTCCATACACCCGGCCAGGTCGACTTGCCCAATGCCCGGCGGGTGACCAAGACCTGGCCGTCGTCGTTCATCACGTGGCAGGAGAAGGCGAGGTGGAGCGCCGTGTCGGTCCCGTGGACGCTGCTCTTGGGCGCGGTTCCGATCGCTCGGCCCTCGTCATCGAGGAGGACCACGTGGTCGGTGTCGCTCATGAATCCTCCTTCAATTCGCTAGTTTAGCTAGCGATATCGTAGCGCCGATGATACAAGGGAGGGAAGGAGTGTCCAAATGTCTCAGCCGTGGCCGGCAGCAACACCTCATGACCGGGCGGTCATGGAGGTTCTCCAGGCCGTTCGCGCCCTCAATGACGCCATGGATCGCATGAATGGCGGCATGAAGGGTGACATGGAGATGAACGCCTCCGATCTCGCAGCGCTTCGTATGCTGATCGTACGGGAAGGGCGCGGCGAGACGGTCAGCCCGCACCAGGTCGCCGATCACCTGCGCATCTCGAGTGCGTCGACCACGAAGCTCCTGGACCGGCTGACGGCGGCAGGACACGTCGAACGTCGCCCGCACCCCAGCGATCGGCGTGCGCGGATCGTCATCTTGACGGAGGAGTCGCGCGCGACGTTCTTCCGCCACTTCCGTGAGCGGCTGCAGAGCATGCGCGGCGTCGCCGAGCGATACAGCGACGAAGAACTCGTCGTGATCACGCGATTCCTCTCCGAGCTCAGCGAGACGATCGACCCGCGCTGAGCGGGATCCGCCCGCCGCGATCGGGGCGATGTGACCCCCGTTTCAAACCGTGCTAGGCTAAATTCTTGTGCCGCGGGGTGGAGCAGCTCGGTAGCTCGCTGGGCTCATAACCCAGAGGTCGCAGGTTCAAATCCTGTCCCCGCAACGAAAAGAGATGGCCCCGGACTTGTCCGGGGCCATCTCTTTGCATTTCGGGACCGGCGCAGTGAACCTGCTTCAGGCGGTCCCGCGCCGCCGGAGGCTCCGCCCGCCGCGCAGCGGCGAGTGGAGTGGCGGCGTGGCCAAATCCTGTCCCCGCAACGAGGATGGCCTCTCTTTGCATTTCGGGACCGGCGCAGTGAACCCGTCCGGCGTCGGCTTGCCGTCGGTGTGCGCCGCGGGCGAGGATGAACCATGCCCTCTGCGCGAGACACCGACCCTCAGGACGATCTGTCCGACGGCCGCGACGAGTCGGCGGCCGAGCGCGCCGACCGCAACTGGAACGAGGTGCTTCAAGAGCTTCGCGTGATGCAGACGGGCACGCAGATTCTGACCGGCTTTCTGCTCGCCCTGGCCTTCCAGCCCGCCTTCAGCGATCTGAACGATGGCCAGCGGGCGATCTACCTCGCTCTCGTGGTCTTGTCCGCGCTCTCGTCGATCGTGGCGTTGGCTCCGGTCGCGCTTCACCGCATGCTCTTCCAGCAGCGCGCGAAGACCGAGGTGGTCGCATACGGCCATGCCGCGCTGGTCACCGCGCTCGTCACCGTGTCGGTGCTGTTGGTCGGGGTCGTGGGATTCGTCTTCGACGTGGTCGTCGACCGCCCCGCCGCGATCATCGCGGTCGTCGCACTGGCGCTCGTGATTCTGACACTGTGGGTCGCAGCGCCGCTCGCGATCCGTGGACGTCTCACGAACGGAGGTCACCGTTGAGCGCTTCCGGCTCGCGCGCCACCGGGGTGGCCGTCGCACAGTTCGCGCCGGCCGCTGACAAACCGGCGAACCTCACCGTCATCGGCCAGCTTGCGGCGACGGCATCCGACCGCGGTGCCGCAGTGGTGGTCTTCCCCGAGTACGCGAGCTACTTCGTCGACCCGTTCGACGACACGCTCGCCGCGCATGCCGAGCCGCTCGACGGTCCTTTCGTCGCGGCGCTCACTCAGCTGGCGGAGACGAACGGCATCGTGGTCGTCGCGGGACTCGTCGAGCAGGCCGCCGATGGTCAGCGCGTGCGCAACACGGTTGTCGCGGTGGATGCGAGCGGAGTGGTCGCCGTGTACCGCAAGCTTCACCTGTACGACGCGTTCGGGCAGCGCGAGTCCGACTGGGTTGAGCCCGGCCCGCTGACCGAGCCTGAGACGTTCGAGCTCGACGGTCTGCGGTTCGGTTTGATGACCTGCTACGACCTGAGGTTCCCCGAGGTCGGACGAATGCTCGCCGATGCCGGCGCAGACGTGTTCCTCGTTCCCGCGGAGTGGGTGCGCGGACCTCTCAAGGAGCACCACTGGCGCACGCTGGTGCACGCGCGCGCGATCGAGAACACGGTGTTCGTCGCCGCCGCCGACCATCCGCCACCGCTCGGGGTCGGCAACTCGATGATCGTCGACCCGCAGGGCGTTGAGATCGCGGCGATCGGTACGGCGACCGATGTCGTCGTCGCGCATCTGGACCGCGCCACACTCGAACGCGTGCGCCGCGTGAATCCGGCGCTGGAGCTTCGGCGGATGCGGGTCGTGCCGCGCGGGTGATGCGGCTGCGGGTCAGACGGCGAGCGCAGCCAGCCGGGATGCCGCCTCTTCGATCACCGGCACGCGCTTGCAGGCCGCGAAGCGCACGAGCGTCGCGTACTCCGCGCGGTGCGCCGGTGTGGTGAAGGCCGTGAGTGGGATGGCCACGACCCCCGCGCGCTCGGGGAGCTCGCGGCAGAACTCGGCGGCATCCCTCGCGCCCAGGGGAGCGGCGTCCGCGACCGTGAAGTACGACCCCGCCGGGACGGATACATCGAATCCGGCTGCGCGGAGTCCCGAGCCGAGCAGGTCGCGCTTTTCACGCAGCGTCGCCGCGATCCCCGTGAAGAACGCGTCGGGCAGCCGCAGTCCGGTCGCGATCGCCGGCTGGAACGGTGCCCCGTTCACGTAGGTGAGGAACTGCTTGACGGCCAGTACCGCCTCGATGAGGTCGGCGGGCCCCGCGATCCAGCCGATCTTCCATCCGGTCGTCGAGAAGGTCTTGCCGCCCGACGAGATCGTGAGTGTGCGCGCCCACGCGCCGGGCAGCGTCGCGATCGGCACATGCGGGCTGTCGAAGACGAGGTGCTCGTAGACCTCGTCGGTCACGATCACCGCGTCGTGCTGGTCGGCGAGGCGGATCACCTCGTCCTGCAGCTCGCGGGTGAACACGGCCCCGGTCGGATTGTGCGGGTCGTTCACGAGGATCACGCGGGTTCGGTCGGTGACGGCCGCGCGCAGCTCGTCGAGGTCGGGCTGGAAGTCGGGCCAGCGCAGCGGCACCGTGACCAGACGCGCACCGGCCAGCGCGACGACCGCGGCGTACGAGTCGTAGTACGGCTCGAAGACGACCACTTCATCGTCAGGACCGTCGATCAGCGCCAGCAGCGCCGCGGCGAGCGCCTCGGTCGCACCTGCGGTGACGAGTACGTCGCGACCGGGATCGAGGTTCTGACCGTAGAAGCGGTGCTGATGCTCGGCGACGGCCAGGAGCAGATCCGGGATGCCGCGACCCGGCGGATACTGATTGACGCCGTGGGCGATCGCGTCGCGGGCGGCCTCGAGCACCGTCGCCGGCCCGTCCTCGTCGGGGAAGCCCTGTCCGAGATTGATCGCGCCGGTTCGGGCCGCAAGGGCCGACATCTCGGCGAAGATGGTGGGGCGGGTGGATCCGTCCGGACCGATGAGGCCTGCGCCGATCGCCGTACGGCGCCAGGCTCCGGGTGTTTCTCGCATCGGGTTCACGCTACTCGCATAGTCGACCCCCATCCCCGGCATAAGAAACGCACAGAATCCGGGCCCAGAGTGGTCAGTGGTCGGCAGAAGGAGCAATCATGAGCGACACCGAGGGCGCACGCCCCGCAGAATCCACCCCCAGCGACGCACCGGCCTCGGCCGCGGAGACGCCCGCGCACCCGGCAGAGCAGCCCGCGGCCACGGCGGCATCAGCCGCTCCTGTGGCGCAGCCGGCACAGCCCGTGGCGCAGCCTCCGGTGCAGCCCGCTCAGCCCGTCGCGCCCGGCTGGCAGGCGCCGCAGGGCGTGCGCCCGGCCGGCTACCCGCCCTACCCGACGCAGACGCCCTCGTACGGTCCGCCGCGGGCTCAGGCCTACGCGGGTCAGCCCGCTGCCGCCCCGCAGTACGCGTCGGCATTCGGTCAGGCAGGCAGGCCCGACGCCAACCAGACCCAGCCCACGGTGCCTTTCGACCGGAACGCGACCGGAACGGTCTCGACCGCGACCGCGCAGAAGAAGAAGTCGGGCGCGGGCAAGGTCGTCGGCCTCATCGTCGCAGCCGCCATCGTCGGCGGTGCCGCAGGACTCGGCGGCGCCTACGCGGGTGTGAACCTCTTCACCCCGGCAGGCATGAGCCCGGCAGCGGGTCCATCGACCGTCACGGTGAACAACACCGACGCCGTCAACCAGACCACCGCGATCGCGGGGAAGGTGCTTCCGAGCGTCGTCACGATCCAGGCGACGGGAACCAACGGGGCAGGCACCGGCTCCGGCGTCGTGCTCACCAGCGACGGCTACGTCGTGACGAACACCCACGTCGTGACCCTCGACGGTCAGACCGCCGATGCCACGATCCGCGTGACCACCTCGGACGGGCGCGTCTATGACGCCGAGGTCGTCGGCACCGACCCGACGTACGACCTCGCGGTGATCAAGCTCGTCGACGCCGAGGGCCTCACCCCGGTCGAGTTCGCGGATTCATCCGAGCTCAACGTCGGAGACCAGACCATCGCGGTCGGCGCACCGCTCGGTCTGTCCAACACCGTCACGACCGGCATCGTCAGCGCGCTCAACCGCTCGATCCAGATCGCGTCGTCCGCGGCGCCGGACTCGGGCGACACGCAGACACCCGATGAGCAGACGCCGGACGACCAGACGCCCGACGGCGGGGAGAGCCCGTTCCAGTTCGACTTCGGCGAGGGCGACAACCAGAGCGCGACACCGTCCGAGTCCATCTCGATCGCGGTCATCCAGACCGACGCGGCGATCAACCCGGGCAACTCCGGCGGCGCGCTGGTCGATGAAGAGGGCAAGCTGATCGGCATCAACGTCGCGATCGCGACGGCTGGTGGCACCGGTGGGGAATCCGGCTCGATCGGGGTCGGCTTCTCGATCCCGTCGAACATCGTCGAGCGCGTGACGGGCGAGATCATCGAGAACGGTGCGGCCACGCACGGTCTGCTCGGCGCGAGCGTCCGCGATGCGGCATCCGTCGAAGCCTCGACGATCACCGGCGCGTACATCGCGGAGGTCGTCGCCGATGGTGCGGCCGTGTCGGCGGGTCTGCAGGAGGGCGACATCGTCACCGCCTTCAACGGGGTCCCCGTGACCGACGCCACCGATCTCACCGCGCAGGTGCGAGCGGCAGCGGCGGGCAGCGATGCGACCGTCACCTTCGTCCGCGACGGCGAGACGCAGACGATCGACGTGACCCTGGGCGAGCTCCAGTAGCACGAGAGGGAGATTCCCACTGGGGCTCCGCCCCAGACCCCCGGCTTGCTGACGCGCGCCAGGATCCGGACGCCACCCCGCGATAGGCTCGCGGGGTGGCGTCTTTCTCGTTCGGCGCGGGAAACGCGCGGAAGCTCGCGAGCCTCCCGCTGTACGCACTCGGCCGCATCGCGACCATCCTCATCCCACGCCGAACTGCCAGCTGGGTCTTCGGCTGCGGGGTGGGCATCGCCGACGGCGCCTTGGCGCTGTGGAACGTCGCCGCCGCCGAGGGCCACACGGCGATCTGGCTGGTCGGCTCCTCCCGCGAGGCTCGGGATGCCGCATCCCTCGGCATCCCGCATGCGCGCAAGCGCTCGCTGCGGGGGTTCTGGCTCACGGCCCGTGCGGGCGTGGTCGTCATCACCCATGGGTTCGGCGACGTGAACCGCTACGCCGTGTCGGATGCTTTCATCGTGCAGCTGTGGCACGGCATTCCGCTCAAGCGCATCGGCCTCGACTCCGCCGAGACCGTCCGCAGCGGCATCCTTCCTCGTTCGAGGACGGTCAGAGCCGTCCTCGGTCGCATGTACCGCGCAGCGGCGCACCGGATCCGTGTGCTGCCGGCGGCGTCCCATCTCGTGCGCGGTCGCCTCGAGTCCGCGTTCGGACTGCCCGACGAGCGCGTGCCCGTGACGGGCGAGCCGCGCGTCGACGTGCTCTCTCAGGGAACGCCCGAGACCAGACGCTCCGCTGCGCGCGCCGCGATCGGGGCCGCGGCCGGTGAGACGAACCCGACCGACAGGCTCGTGCTGTACGCGCCGACCTGGCGCGATGGGGCTCCGGATCCCGCTGTTCCCTCGACCGAGGAGTGGCAACGGCTCGTCGACGTGCTGAGCCGTCATCGTGCGGTGCTGCTCGTCCGATCGCACCCGCTGGGTGCGGGCGACTACACGCCTCCGTTCGCCACCGAGAGGGTCCTGGGCCTCGGGAGCGATGTCGCCCCCGACGTGACTCCGCTTCTTCCCGGACTCGATGCGCTCATCACCGACTACTCATCGCTGGCCTTCGACACGGCTCTGGTGCCGCTGCCGGTCGTGTTCCTCGCCCCCGACGTCGATGCCTACGCGCGGACGCGCGGCTTCTACGGCTCGTACGCGGACGTCGCCGGGGACGGCTGGGCGACGGACTGGTCGGAGGCCACGACGCAGCTGGAGCGGCTGCTGGGCGACGAGAGCGAACGGGCGCGGCGGGTCGAGGCGGCCGATCGGCTGAGCGCCCGCGTGCACGACTTCCGCGACGGCGAGAACACCCGCAGGGTGTACCGTGCGATTCTGGTCGGACTCCGCGAGCTGCATCCCGGCCCCTCGACGAAAGGACTTCGATGACCGACGCCCGCTTCTCCACCGACGGGGGCGCCACGCTGATCGTGTCGGGTGCTGGACCACGGCCGGAGTCGGTTGAGCTCATCGGTCCGCGCGCGAGGGTGATCGGATCGATCACGGGCCGCGGCAAGACGTGGAGGGCTGCCCTCCCGCTGCGGGCGTCACGCTGGGGCGGAGCGGAGCTTCCACTGCCGACGGGGGAGTACGAGCTTCGGATCCGGCACGCAGAGGGCGATGTGCCCGACGAGGGCGGCGCCGAGCCACCGGCATCCATCGCCCTCGCACAGCTCGGCACCGTGCGCGCCGCGCTGGACGGAGCCACCCTGACCATCGGACCCCCGATCGACCCGGCCTACGATTCGGGCGAGGGGCAGGCCGCACTCGACCGGCGCTACGCGACCCGGCCCACCGCCCTCGAGAACGCGGTCTTCTTCGAGAGCTTCTACGGCCGCAACGCGAGCTGCAATCCGCTCGCGATCGATCGCGAGCTCGCCCGACGGGCACCGGGCGTGACGCGCTACTGGAGCGTCGTAGACCTCTCGGTCCAGATTCCCGAGGGCGCCGTACCCGTCGTGGACGGCAGCCCCGAGTGGTGGCGGGCCCGGGGCTCTGCCCGCCTGCTCGTGGTCAACGACTGGCTGCGGCGCACGTTCGCCCGTCGGCCCGGGCAGGTGGTCGTGCAGACATGGCATGGCACGCCGCTGAAGCGGCTGGCACTGCACCGCCCGGGATTCGATCCGCGCCGCATGGCCGCCGTCATCAAAGAATCGCGCCGGTGGAACGTGCTCCTTGCGCAGAACCCGTACGCCGCCCGCATCCTCGGCAAGGCGTACGCCTTCCTCTCGCGGCCCATCTGGGTCGAGGGGTACCCGCGCAACGACGTGCTGACGAACGGCGACGACGGCGCGACCCGCGCCGCGCTGGGCGTCGGTCCCGACGAGCGAGTGCTCCTCTACGCACCAACGTGGCGCGACGACCGCACCGAGATGGTCGACTTCGTGGATCCGGTCGCCCTCGCCGACGCGACAGACTCGGTGGTGCTCGTGCGTGGTCACTCCCGCACGCTCCTTCCGGGCCGGGATGCCGAGGGTCCGCGCGTCGTGGACGTCACGGGCTTCCCCGATACGTCGAAGCTGCTGCTGGTCGCCGACGCGCTCATCACCGACTACTCATCGGTCATGTTCGATTTCAGCGTCACGGGAAAGCCCATGTATTTCCTCGTGCCCGACATCGAGCACTACCGCGGCGAGCTGCGCGGCTTCTACTTCGATCTGACCGCGCACGCCCCCGGGCCGGTGGTGCGCTCCGAGGCCGAGCTCATCTCGGCTCTGCGCGACGGCGACCCGACCGCATTCGCAGCGAAATACGCGCAGTGGCAGGAGAAGTTCAATGCGCGCGACGACGGGCGCGCCGCGGAGCGGGTCGTCGGGCGGATCCTCGATCAGAGACTGGTCGACGCGGACTAGGGAAGCGGTGTGTTCCGGCTGCCCAGCCGGGACGTGTCGACCGTGTCGTGCGCGCCGCGCAGCACCCCGATGAGAAATCCCGTGCCCCAGGAGAGATGCATCGTCGGCAGCACCGCGAGCGTCCACAGTCTGTCGCGCCAGCCGGTGCCACCGCCGCGCCCGAGCGCGACCACGATCACGAGCAGGGCGTACGCGATCACGGGCAGATAGATCGCGGAGGCCGCGATCGCCCACCACCCCGTCAGCACACCCGTGAGCTGCAGCACGCCGACCACGATGCTGAGCGCGAGCATCAGGACGAGGGCCGGCGGAGCGAAGAAGCGCACCGAGTTTCCGCGCCCGTACCGGCGGACGAGTTCGCCACGCCACCTGCCCGTCGCCGAGAACTGCCGCCCCAGGCGGGTCCAGCTCTCGCGCGGCCAGTAGGTGACCGCCAGGGCGGGATCGAACCAGACACGGTAGCCCGCCCGGCGGATGCGCAGGTTGAGCTCCCAGTCTTCGCCACGGCGGATGCTCTCGTCGAACATGCCCACTTCTTCGAGGACATCGCGACGCATGACCCCGAGATACGCGCTCTCCGCCTCGCCCTCCTGCGTTCCCCCGTGATAGGCGCCGCCGCCGAGCCCGATCGGAGAGTTGTAGGCACGCGCCACCGCACGTTGGAAGGGGGTGCGACCGTCGGCTTTCATCACGCCGCCGACATTCGCCGCCCGCACGCGGTCCAGCGTCGCGAGCGCCCGCGTGGTGTAACCGGTCTCCAGCTCGGAGTGCGCGTCCACGCGCACGATCGTCGGATAGCGGGCGGCGCGGATCGCGCGGTTCAGCCCGATGGGGATGTCGGCTTCCGGATTGTCGACCAGCACGATGCGCTCGTCGGAAGCGAGTTCGCCGGCCAGCTCGGTGGTCCCGTCGGTCGAGGGGGCAAGCGCGAGGATCAACTCGGTCGGACCTGCGACATCCTGGGCGAGCACGGTCTCGACGGCCCGCCGCAGGTAGGCCCGCTCGTTCAGCACCGGCATCACGAAGCTCACCCCGGCGCCTTCGGCGACGACCGGCGCATCCTTGCGTCCCGGTTGGTCGACATGCACCCGTCGATCATGTCATGGGGCCCCGTCGGTATCCTGAGGACGTGGGTATCGTCTCGGATGCGAAGAAGGCCGCGGCGCTGCTGCGCAAGGCGGTCGGCAACCGGACGGCCGTCGGCGAAGTCCGCCGCACGATCGCGTCGC
This sequence comes from uncultured Actinomycetota bacterium, assembly GCA_963781135.1. GTDB lineage: Bacteria > Actinomycetota > Actinomycetes > Actinomycetales > Microbacteriaceae > Microbacterium. The sequence continues at coordinate 359,188 of CAWADY010000010.1, forward strand.
AGCCGCCGCACCCTCCGCACCACTACCGCGTGGCCGTGTACTTCGCCGACGGCGCCGTGAACATGTACCAGATCCGCCAGTGGTACAAGCCGCTCGCCGAGCTGGCAGAGACCTGGCCCGTCGTGATCCTGAGCCGTGTCGCCACCAGTGCTCGCGCTCTCCTGGCCGAAGACGCGCCACCGGTCGCGTTCGTGCCGACCGTGCGCGATCTCGAGAGCTTCGTCGCCGAGCAGGACATCCGCGTGGTGCTGTACGTCAACCAGAACACGCGAAACTTCCAGATGTTCCGGTACGGGCGCCGATGGCACGTGTTCATCAACCACGGCGAGTCCGACAAGATGTACATGACCACGAATCAGTACAAGGCGTACGACTACGCGTTCATCGCGGGTCGAGCCGCTCGTGAACGGCTGGGCCGGGTGCTGTGGGACTACGACCTCGACCACCGCACGATCGAGATCGGGCGGCCGCAGGCCGACCACTACTCCGGGGCTCTTCCGTACACGCCCGATGACCGGATCGTCGTGCTCTACGCGCCGACGTGGGAGGGTGACCGCCCCTCGGCGCACTACGGGTCGATCCTCTCGCACGGCGAGACGCTCGTGAACGCACTTCTGGCGACCGGACGCCATCGCGTCATCTACCGGCCGCACCCGCGCTCGGGTGTCGTGAACGCGGAGTACGGTGCCGCGAATCGTCGGATCATCGCAGCCCTGGCTGCCGCGAACACCGCGGACCCGGCATCCCACCACGTGTTCGACGACGGGCCGGAACTCGGCTGGCAGCTCGCCGCCGCCGACGTCGCGATCGTCGACATCTCGGCGATGGTGTACGACAGGCTCGCGGCCGATCGCCCGCTCATGGTCACCCGGCCGGCGGACCCCGAAGCGCTGATCGACACGCACGGGTACCTCGCGGCATGCGAGTGGCTCGCTGCGGCGGATGCGGGCGCGATCGTCGCCGAGACCGATCGCGTGCTGGGAGACGAGGATGCCGTCGCCCGACTCGAGCAGTGGGTGGCCCACTACTTCGGCGACACGGCGCCGGGTGCCGCGACGGCTCGATTCCACGCAGCGGTGGGAGGGTTGATGGCGTCGTGGGACGAGTGGCATACGCGCGCCCTCGCAGACGACGACGAGGAAGAGACCGAAGAGGCCGAGTTCGACGACTGACCCTCAGCCGACGGCGGCGGGCTTCTCGACGAGTCGGGCGATCGCGCGGAGCGGGATCGTCACCCAGGTCGGCCGGTTACGCGATTCGTAGATCGCCTCATAGACCGCCTTGTCCAGCTCCAGAGCCGCCAGGAGCGCGCTTTCGACGTCGAGCTCCACGCCGGACGTGCCGGCGTATCCCTCCACGAATGACCGGCGGGCGCTGAGCGCCCACTCGCGCACCGCTTCGGGGGAGCGGTCGGGGTGGTCGAGGCGGATCGAGCCGGCGACATAGTCGAAGGAGCGCAGCATTCCGGCGACGTCTCGCAGCGGCAGGTCGGATTGCACGCGCTCGGACATGGGCCGCAGCGGCTCGCCCTCGAAGTCCAGCAGCACCCACCCGCGGCCGGGCACCTGCAGCACCTGCCCGAGGTGGTAGTCACCGTGGATGCGCTGGAGCGGCGGCCAGGCGACCTCCAGAGCGCGGGCGTACACAGCCTCGATCGCGTCGCGTCGATCGGCGATCGCGGGCACCTCGGCGATCGCGATCGCCAGACGGCGTCGCCACGTCGCCGCGGTGGCGCCGCGATCCGCGGTCTGCGTCTCGTGGGTGGGGAACAGCCCCGCGAGCGAGAGGTGCACGTCGGCCGTGGCGGCACCGAGGGCGTGCGCGCGCTCTCGGAAGTCCTCGCCACGCGCGGCGGCATGCAGGGCTACGCGCCAGGCGTCCTCCACGCCGGGGAGGAACTCCTGTGCGAAGGCCAGCGAGCCCGTCACGGTCGCGTCGGCCGTCGACAGGTCGGGCCACACGCCTTCGACCGACCCGACGGCGTGCGGAACGTGCGACGACCCGGCATCGGCCAGAGCGGTCTGCAGCTCGATATCGGGGTTGAGGCCCGGGTGCAGCTGGCGGAACACCTTGCAGATGATCGGCATCGCGCCGTCGTCGGATCGGTAGATCACCGAGGTGTTGGACTGCTCGCCCGCGAGCACGGCGGCAGTGCGCACGCCCTCGGTCGCGACGCTGCGCGTCGGGCGACCGGTGGCCACCGACCGCGGCCCCCTGCCCTGCCCACCCGCGGTGACGAGGGACAGCAGCGCGGCGGTGTAGGCGGAGTCGAATGGACCGTCGATGAAGGTCGTGCCGGGTTCGGGACTGCCGATGATGTGATCGGGAGAGGCGTCGACGCTCGCAGTCGCACGCGACACGACCGGGATCTGGTAGAGCACCGCCGGCAATGCGCCCTCGTCGGCGACGAGGAACGTGCGCACCCGCGCATCGATCGATCGCGGAGATCCGGCGTCGCTCACTGCGCCGGTCGCCGGCGTATCCCACCATGCGACGAGCCGCAGGCTCGGAGGCCGACCTTTGGCCGCGTACCACCGCTGCCGGGGCATCCATGCCGCCAGGCACGCCAGCGTACTGTCCATACCCCCGAGATTATGCCCCGGCGCCGAAACCTGTCGAGCGGGAGGCAAACGCTTGCATCGCGGGCCGCTACTCGGGTGGGTCGCTCTCGGCGGAGTCGACCGTGGTCTGCGCGACCTCGACGATCGGAACCACCGGAATGACGACCGACTCGATCGCCGTTCCGAGGAAGGCGAGGGAGTCGGCGGACTCGACCTGAGCCGCGAGGCTCTCCGCCTCGGAGCGATCCGGCACCGGCTCGGACGGGAGCCCGGCCCACTCCGTCGGCTCTTCAGGACGCGCGCTGAACAGACCCATTCCTCCATTGTGCGCCCATCGAGAAGGTCGTGCGAACAGGGCGCCATCCACAGACTTCGGCGAGGAGAGCGTCGGCGCCCCGTCAGTCGTCGGCGAGCCCGACGTCGAGTGCGTCATCACCGGTTGCAGGGGAGTCCGCGCCCTCGATCGCCTTGCGGCTGCGCGGGGTGACCGCGCCGCCGACCTTGCGTCCGGCCGACCCGACGGCGGAGACCCCGCGCGTCAGGCCTCCGGCGATCGCACCGCCGGCCCGGCGGATGCCGCGCGTGGCGGCGTGCTCGAGCCGCAGCGTGTCCGGCCGCGGCTCGAGGTCGGCCGGCAGATCGAGGGGAGGCAGCCCGAAGGCCCGGCGGGAGCCGACGAGCACCCGGCGACCGAGGATGTTGTTGCCCGCGCCGCCGATCGCCGCGCCGATGCCGAAGGGCAGGGCTTTGCCGATGAAGGATGCTCCACCGCGCGCGGCGAACGAGCGGATGAACGTGGTCTTCAGGCGGTCGACGAGCGGACCCATCGCCGCGCGGGGGATCGTCTTGGTGACCAGCTCACCCCAGTACCGGTCTCGCGTCACGCCCTTGCCCGTGGCCTGGCCGGCGAGCTGCGAGACGAGGTCGACGCCCTCTTTGCCGAGCATCATCGTCAGGACCAGCGCGCGGGCGCGCTCGGGATCGGCGACAGGGATGCCGTGCACCTCGGAGACCGATTGGGCGAAGAGCGTCGTCGCCTCGAGGAACCCCACCGTCTCGACGCCGCTGAGCGCGAGTGTGACACCGGTTCCGATGCCCGGAACGACCGCCGTCGCGCCGACGGCGGCACCGCCGGTCGTCACCGCGGCGAGATAGCGGCGCTCGAGGATGCGGACGATCTCGACGGTCGTCGCATTCGGGTGACGCAGACGGATGCTGCGCAGGTGCGCGACGACGACAGGACGCTGGATGGCCAGGACGCGATCAAGCATGCGCACGAACATCGGATGCTCTTCCGAGCCGGCAGGCGGAAGGCCCCCCGTCCACGGAGAGTCGTCGGGGAGGGAGTGGATGCGGTGCACCTTATCGGCCATAACGGCCCGATCCTATGCGTGTGCGCTGAGCAGACGCTGGGCTTGACAGACGGGCCTCGGGCAGATCTCCGAGCCTTCGAAGGGATCTATCAGACGAACAGGTTGGCTCGCTCGAGATCCTCGGCGAAGTCGACCTCGACGGCGTAGAGATCCGAGATGTCCAGCGGCAGCAGACGCACGCCGTCCTCCTCGATCGCCATCTCGAGACCGCGCTCGAAGTAGTCCTGGTCGTCCACCCGCGAGAGCTGGCGGATGAACGTGTTCTTGTCGCCGCTGGAGATGTAGTTGATGCCCACGGCCTCGCCGATGCCACCCGTGACGGTCTTGGAGAGCTGGCTGATGTGGCCTTCGGCGGTGACGGTGTACTTGACCTCTTCGTCGCTCACCTTGGAGGTGTTGACCGTGACGAAGGACTCATCGCGCTGGATGAGCTCGATCGCGCGACCGAGGACCAGCGGGTCGAACACGACATCGCCGTTCATCCACAGGACACCGCCCTTGCCGCTCTTGGTCAGGGCGCGCAGCAGGCTCTTCGACGTGTTGGTCTGGTCGTACCGGTCGTTGTAGACGTAGTCGACGTCCGGGAACGCCTCGACGATGGTCTCGGCCTTGTAGCCGACGACCGTCATGATGCGTGCATCGGTGCCGAAAGCGGCACGGATGTTGTCGTGCTGCTGCTGCATGATGCTGCGTCCGTCGCTGAGTTCGGTCAGCGGCTTCGGCAGGCTGCGGCCTAGCCGCGAGCCCATTCCGGCTGCGAGAATCACGGTCTGAAGGGTCAAAGTCTGCTCCTGGGATGAGTGTCTTCACTGTCGGTTCACCGACGCGACACTCCCTCGTGCCGATTTCATGGTAGCGAAAGCACCTGTGAAGCCGCATAATGCGGGGCTCCCGTTGCCGATTTGTGACATAACGGCATTGCTGTCAAGTGTTGCGCAGACATTGCGGGGCTCGCCGACGCGCTTGGTAGGTTGTGTCAGTGACAGCCTCGCTGCCCATGCCAGAGGACCCGCATCCGGTCGAGCCGGATGGCGGTTCCGGCGGCGCGCGCAGATCGGGGTCTCCGGTCAGATCGCTGCCTCCGAAGCCCGATACACCGGCCGAGGTCGCCGCAGCGCAGCAGGCGCGCGAAGATGACCCACCGCGCGGGACATCAACGAAATCGCCGCGCAAGTCGCCGCGCAAAAAGGTCGTCGACCCGGGCCCGCCGCCGCCGTTGCCGCCCGACCTGGTCATCCCGCCGATGCCGCCGCTCCCGCCCGTCGCCGACGACGTCGCGCCGGCCGAGCCCGAGACGGTGCGAATCGGATGCCGCGCCCGCGGAAGCGATCGTGGTCGAGTCCGGGCGCGTGGCGCCCGAATTCGTCGAGCGGGAGTCTGAGCTTCAGCGAGTCGGGGCCGGACTTCGTGGCGCCGGAGCCGGAGTTCGTCGCACCGGAGCCGGAACCCGCCGCGCCGGAGCCGGAGCCGGTGGTTCTGCCCCTGCCCGAGCCGGAGCCGGTCGTTCCGCCCCTGCCCGAGCCGGAGCCGGTGGCTCCGCCCCTGCCCGAGCCGGTCGTGGAGGCACGGGCCGTTCAGACCGCACCCGCGGTCGAATCGGAGCGCGAGCCCGTGTTCGTCTCAGAGGAGGTTCACGTCGAGCCCTCGGTCATCGCGGCGGCGTCCGCGATCGAAGAACCCGCGCCCGCCCGCCTCCGACACAGCGTGGGCTCGACCGCTGCGGCGCTGCCGGAGGCGTGGGTCGCGCCATCCGTCGGCACCGGCGCGTCCGCACTGATCGTGAAGGGCGTGACGAAGGCGTTCGGAGAAACCCGGGCGGTCGACGGCATCGACCTGACCGTGCCCGCGGGCATCTTCTACGGCCTCGTCGGCCCGAACGGGGCCGGAAAGACGACCACCCTGTCGATGATCGCCGGACTCCTTCGCCCCGATCGCGGCTCGATCCGCGTCAACGGCGTGGACGCGGCATCCGATCCACTCGGCGCGAAGCGGCAGATGGGCGTTCTGCCCGACCGCCTCCGCACGTTCGACCGTCTCACCGGTCGTCAACTGCTGCATTATTACGGGGTCCTGCGCGGTCTCCCGTCGGCCGTCGTCGAGAGTCGCACCGCCGATCTGGCACGCGCGTTCGACCTGTCGGGCTCGCTCGGCCGCGTCGTCTCGGACTACTCCGCCGGCATGGTCAAGAAGGTCATGCTCGCCGGCGCGATGATCCACTCGCCGAGGCTGCTGGTGCTGGATGAGCCCTTCGAGTCGGTGGATCCAGTCTCGAGCGCGGTCATCCTCGACATCCTCCGCACGTACGTCGCGCACGGCGGCACGGTCATCCTCTCCAGTCACGGCATGGACCTCGTCGAGCGCGTGTGCTCGCGGGTTGCGGTGATCGTCGCCGGCCAGGTGCTGGCCGAAGGCACTGTGGACGAGGTCCGCGGCGAGCTGACCCTCGAACAGCGCTTCATCGAACTGGCGGGCGGGCTCAGCGACGTGGAGGGCCTCGAGTGGCTGCACACGTTCTCCGACTGAGGATCGCCCTTCTCCTGGGCGCCCTGCGCGGAGACCCCGCACACATGCGACGAACCGTGGTGGGCCTCCTGCTGCTCATCGGTGCGACGACCGTGTCGTGCTGGGCTCTGCTGACGCTGCGGGATGCCGCCGCCGGGGTCGTGCTCGCCGTCATCGTGCTCGGCGGTTCGGCGGTGACCCTCGGATTCGCACTGGCGCCCCTGATCGCCGGAGCCACCGATCCGCTCGACCCCCGCAGGTTCAGCGTCCTCGGTCTGCCCAGCGGGCGACTCGCCGCGGTGCTGGCGTTCGCGGGCTTTCTGAGCGTTCCCACGTTCGCTCTGATCGCGGTGTCGGTGAGTGCAGCGATCGTCTGGGTCGAGCACGGCGTGCCGTGGCCCGCCGCCGCGGTCGGTGTCGCGCTCGGCGTCGCCACGTGCGTGCTGCTGGCCCGCGTCTGCATGGCGCTGACCGCGCTGTTCCTGCGCGAGCGCCGCTCCCGCGAACTGTCGGGCCTCTTCGCCCTCGCGCTGCTCGTGGTGGTGGTGCCGGTCGGCGTCTTCTTCGCGTCTCTCGAGTGGGGCGGCCGCGTTCCGACGCAGCTGGCCGAAGCGGTCTCGATGCTCGCGCTCACTCCGCTCGGGGCCGCCTGGGCCCTTCCCGGCCGTGTCGCCCAGGGCGGCATCGAGCTGGCGACCCCTGCCCTGCTGGTCGCCCTGGCCACTCTCGTCGTGCTGGGACTGCTGTGGGCGGTGCTGGTACGGCGGATGCTCTCGAGCACGGAGCGCCCCGTCTCCGTCCGCGAGCGCGGCGGTCTGGGTTGGTTCGCGGTCGCACCCGGGACGCCGGGCGGTGCCGTCGCGGCGCGAAGCCTCATGTACTGGTTCCACGACCGTCGCTACATCGTGAACCTCCTCGTGATCCCCGTCGCCGGAGTTCTGACGGTTGTCCCGCTGCTGATCGCGGGAGTGCCTCTCGAGATCGTCGCGCTCGTGCCCGTCCCCTTCGTGGCGCTGTTCCTGGGCTGGCTGCCGCACAACGATCTCGCGTACGACTCGACGGCGGTCTGGATGCACATCGCCAGCGGGGTGCGCGGGGTCTCCGACCGAATCGGCCGACTCGTCCCGGTCCTGCTGATCGGCATCCCGCTTCTGGCGGTGCTGATTCCGGTCGCGATCTCGCTGCACGGACGATGGACTCTGCTTCCGGCGATGATCGGAGTGTGCGCGGGACTGTTCCTGTGCGGACTGGGGCTCTCGAGCATCTCGTCGGTGACGGCGCCCTATGCGGCGTCGCGCCCCGGCGAGAGTCCGTTCCAGCAGCCTCCGCGCACCGGATCGGGCAGCGCGATCACCCAGGGCATCGTCATGCTGGGCGCGATCGCGCTGACCGCGCCGTCACTGTGGTGGGGCTGGCAGGCACTGAACGGCGACGACGACGCCGCCACGATGGCGCTGTGGGGCGGTCTCGCCATCGGGGTGGTCGTCCTCGCGGGCGGAATCGCGATCGGCTCGAGCGTGTTCGAGCGCCGCGGTGGCCGGCTCATGGAGTTCGCGGAGTCGATCTGAATCGGTGCGTCGGAGGTGCGGCATCCACATCGCACCTGCCCTCGAAGGTTGAGCGCGCGATACACTGACTGACCATGAGCACCCCCCTCGACCGCCCAGATCAGGGTGGCACGACCACTCTCGATCGAGAGCTCGAAGAGCTCATCCGGGAAGAGAACCTCGAACCCGGCGATCACGAGCGCTTCTCGCATTACGTCAAGAAAGAGAAGATCCTCGAGTCGGCGATCACGGGCAAGCCGGTGCGTGCGCTGTGCGGCAAGAAGTGGACGCCGGGGCGCGATCCCGAGAAGTTCCCGGTCTGCCCGACGTGCAAAGAGATCTACGAGTCGCTGGTCGGCTGATTGCCGGCCGTGAGGCTCAGGCCTCCGCGTCGACGTAGACCGTCGGGATCGCCGGATCCGATCGGCTGAGCGCGAGTGCGCGCACGGGCAGCTCTTCGCGGACCATCGCGTGATGGACGCGGGCGGCCTCGACGCCGGCGGAGCCCAGGTACGCGGCATCCGCTTCGCCGTTCGAGACCAGCAGCACCTGCAATGGCCGACCGTCGGCGTGCTCATCGGGGGTGTCGACCGGTTCGAAGCCGTCCGAGACGGCGATCAGCTCCTGCGTCGCCGTGCCGCGCTCCAGCGTGCGGAACGCGGCCTTCCGGCCGCCCTTCGATCCCTTGTCGGTCGAGGCTTTCGCGACGGCGACCCAGGAGCCGTCGTCGGCCTGCCGGGCGACGAGCTTGTAGACCATGCCGGCCGTGGGCGTGCCAGAGCCGGTGACCACCGACGTTCCGACGCCGTAGGCGTCGACAGGGGATGCCGCGAGCGCGGCGATCGCATACTCGTCCAGGTCACTGGTCACGGTGATCTTCGTGGCGGTCGCGCCGAGTTCGTCCAGCTGCGCCCGCACCTCGGCGGCCACGGTGGGCAGGTCGCCGGAGTCGATGCGGACGCCGCCCAGGCCGGTTCCGGCGACCTGGATGGCGAGCTCGACGCCGCGGCGGGTGTCGTAGGTGTCGACGAGGAGTGTCGTGCCCGTGCCCAGCGCTTCGATCTGCGAGCGGAACGCGTCCTCTTCGGTGTCGTGCAGCAGTGTCCAGGCGTGCGCGGCCGTTCCCATGGTGGGGATGCCCCAGCGCCGGCCGGCCTCGAGGTTGCTCGTGGCGCCGAATCCGGTGATGTAGGCCGCGCGCGCGGCAGCGACGGCTGATTCCTCGCCCGCGCGGCGCGAGCCCATCTCGGCCAGCGGCCGGTCGCCCGCGGCGATGCTCATCCGGGCGGCCGCGGTCGCAACGGCCGAGTCGTGGTTCAGCACGCTGAGGGCGAGTGTCTCGAGCACGACGGCCTCGGCGAACGTCCCCTCGATCGTGAGGATGGGGGAGCCCGGAAAATAGAGCTCGCCCTCGCGGTAGCCGGTGATCGAGCCGCTGAAACGGTAGTCCTTGAGATAGTCCAGGGTGGCGGCATCCACGACCGCGGTCTCTTGCAGAAAGCGCAGCTCGTCGTCGCCGAAGCGGAAGTCGTCGATCAGGGACAGCAGGCGCCCCGTGCCGGCAACGACCCCGAAGCGGCGACCGCCGGGCAGGCGACGACCGAACAGCTCGAAGACGCAGCGGCGATGGGCCGTGCCGTCGCGCAGGGCGGCCTCGAGCATCGTGAGCTCATAGCGGTCGGTGTGCAGGGCGGTGCTGCCGGTCATTTCGCCAGCCTAGTGACGCGATCACCGCGCCGGTCGTCGGAGCGGTGGCGATGAAGTGACCCGGTGGTGCCGCTGAGGAGTCGGGCTCGAGATCGGTCCGATGACCGGGGGATCGGATGCCGCCGGTAGGCTCGACTCTCGTGAAAGACGCGCCGATCGGCATCTTCGACTCCGGGGTCGGCGGGCTCACCGTTGCCCGGGCGATCTCTGCGCAGCTGCCGCGAGAGTCCCTCCTCTACATCGGCGACACCGCGCGCTCGCCCTACGGTCCGAAGCCGATCGCCGACGTCCGCCGGTACGCGCTCGAGATCCTCGACACGCTCGTCGAACAGGGCGTGAAGATGCTCGTGATCGCGTGCAACACCGCCTCCGCGGCGATGCTGCGCGATGCCCGCGAACGCTACGACGTTCCGGTCGTCGAGGTGATCGGCCCCGCGGTGCGCACCGCGATGTCGACGACGCGCAACGGCCGGATCGGAGTCATCGGCACCGCCGGCACGATCGGCTCGGGCGCCTACCAGGACATGCTCGAAGTCAACGCGAAGCTCACGGTCTTCGCCGAGGCCTGCCCGCGGTTCGTCGAGTTCGTCGAGGCCGGTGTCACCAACTCGCCCGAAGTGCTCGCCGTCGCCGAGGAGTACCTGTCGCCGCTGCGCCACGCGGGGGTCGACACGCTCGTGCTCGGCTGCACGCACTATCCGTTCCTCGAGGGCGCGATCAGCTACGTGATGGGCTCTGAGGTGTCACTCGTCTCGAGCGACACCGAGACCGCCAAGGACGTCTACCGGCAGCTCGTGAGCCGCGACCTTCTCGCGGGACCGGATGCCGCAACCCGGCACGTCTATGAGGCGACCGGTGCCTCGGCCGACGAGTTCCTCCGCCTCGCGCACCGGCTGATGGGCCGCGAGGTCACCGAAGTCCAGCTCGTGCAGACCGGCGCCATCGATCTTCCCAGGCCTCGCTGAGGCACCCGCCCCCACCCGAGGAGCCCCATGACCGACATCACCTCCGCCATTGTCCGCGCCGACGGCCGCGCCGTCGACCAGCTGCGCCCGATCACGATCGAGCGCGGGTGGAGCAGCCAGGCCGAGGGTTCGGCGCTGATCTCGTTCGGCGACACGAAAGTGCTCTGCACCGCGTCGTTCACGAACGGCGTGCCGCGCTGGCTGGCGGGCAAGGGCAAGGGCTGGGTGACGGCGGAGTACGCGATGCTGCCCCGAGCCACCAACAGCCGCAACGATCGCGAGAGCGTCAAGGGCAGGATCGGCGGGCGCACGCACGAGATCTCGCGACTCATCGGCCGGGCACTGCGCGTCGTGGTCGACACGAAGGCTTTGGGCGAGAACACGATCGTGATCGACTGCGACGTGCTGCAGGCCGACGGCGGCACGCGCACCGCGGCGATCACGGGCGCGTACGTCGCGCTCGCCGACGCGATCGAGTGGGGCCGGTCGAAGAAGTTCATCGCGCAGCGCTCCACCCCGCTCATCGACTCGGTCTCGGCGGTCTCGGTCGGCATCATCGACGGCGAGCCGATGCTCGATCTCGCCTACGTCGAGGACGTGCGCGCAGAGACCGACATGAACATCGTCGTGACCGGCCGCGGGCTGTTCGTCGAGGTGCAGGGCACGGCGGAGGGGGCGCCCTTCGACAAGCGCGAACTCGATGCGCTGCTCGAGCTCGGTGTGGCGGGCTGCGCCGACCTGCGCGATCTGCAGGTCGCCGCCCTCACGCCCGCGGAGTGATCGGCGTGCAGAACTCCTCGGATTCCGGCGCCGATCGCCGCAGAATCGTCCTCGCCACGCACAATGCGCACAAAGTCGAGGAGTTCCGCGCGATCGTCGCCGCGACCCGCCCAGACCTCGAGGTGATCGGCTACGACGGACCCGAACCCGTCGAAGACGGCGTGACCTTCGCTGAGAACGCCCTCATCAAGGCTCGTGCCGCCGCCGCCCACACCGGTCTTCCGGCGCTCGCCGACGACTCCGGCATCTGCGTCGACGTGCTGGGCGGTTCGCCCGGGGTGTTCTCCGCGTACTGGGCCGGACACGCGAAGGATGCTGCCGCAAACGTGAACCTGCTGCTCGATCAGCTCGCCGATGTGGCCGATCCCCATCGCACGGCATCCTTCGTCTCGACGATCGCGCTGGTCGTGCCCGACACGGCGTCCGAGCACGTCGTCGAGGGCCGATGGCCGGGACGCCTGGCCGCCGCCGCATCCGGCGGTGGCGGGTTCGGATACGACCCGATCTTCGTTCCCGACGGTCAGCCCGCAGGCGCCGAGCGCACGGTCGGGGAGTGGTCGGCCGCGGAGAAGAACACCTCGTCGCACCGCGCCCGGGCCTTCACCGCACTTCAGCCGCTGCTCGCAGCGCTGTGAGCAGCAGGTGAGAACGGCACTCATTACCGACTAGCCGCAATCGCGTCCGCGGGCGCGCGGCGGTCGTAGCCTGACATCATGCACGACCACGCGCCCGGCATCCGCGGCACCGGCAATCGCCGGCTGCTTGCGATCTCGCTGGCGATCACCTCGGTCGTGATGGTCGTGCAGATCGTCGGCGCGGCGGTGTCGGGATCGCTCGCGCTGCTCGCCGATGCGGCCCACATGTTCACGGATGCCGCCGCCCTCGTCATCGCGCTGATCGCGAGCGTCGTCGCAGCACGGCCGGCAAATGACCGTCGCACCTTCGGATTCCAGCGCGCCGAAGTGTTCGGCGCCGCTGTGAACGGCGTGATCCTGATCGCACTGTCGGTCTGGGTCGCGATCGAGGGCATCCAGCGCCTGCTGAACCCGAGCACCGTCGAGATCTCGGGCGGACTGATGCTCATCGTGGCGATCATCGGCCTCATCGCGAACGCGGTGGCGATGTGGCTGCTGAGCGCGGCTCAGCGCACCAGCATCAACGTGCGGGGCGCGTACCTCGAGGTCATGGGTGATCTGATCGGCTCGGCCGCGGTCATCGTCGCGGCGATCATCATCGTGACGACCGGCTGGGTGCAGGCCGACGCCATCGCGTCGCTGTTGATCGCCGCGATGATCATCCCGCGGGCGATCACGCTGCTGCGCGAAGTGGTCTCGGTGCTGAGCGAGTCCACACCCAAGGGCATGCACGTCACCGAGATCCGCGACCACATCCTCGACACCCCGGGGGTCGTGGACTGTCACGACGTGCATGTGTGGCAGCTCACCCGCGGAGCTCCCGTGTTCACCGCGCACGTCGTCGTCGACCCGGCCACGCTGGCCGACGGCAAGGCCGGCGCGATCCTGCAGCGGCTGCAGTCGTGCCTGAGCGAGCACTTCGACGTCGAGCACTCGACCTTCCAGCTCGAGCCCGCCGGGCACGTCGAGCACGACGCGCACGCCTGAGCGCCTGCATCCGTGCTCGATCCCGCGAGCGACGCAGGTTAGGACTCGCGCACCACGTCCGCGGGCGACTTGTCGGGCCGCAGGCCTCGCCACCGCGAGTGGCGCAGGATGCCGCCCGGGGTGAACTCGCCGAACTCGACCTCGCCGACGAGCTCGGGGCGCACCCACTGCACACCCCGCGCGTCCAGCGCCGGCACCGACAGCAGCGGATTCCGGTCGGTGTGCAGCGGCTCGAGTGTGCGCATCAGCGTGCGCAGGGTCGCGTCGCTGAATCCGGTGCCGACCCGTCCCGCGTACTCGAGGCCGTCGGGACCGGGAATGCCGAGCAGCAGCGCCCCGAACGTCTGAGCGCGCCCGCCCTGGCCGGGACGGATGCCGGCGATCACGACCTCCTGGGTGCGGGTGAGCTTGACCTTGAGCCACGACTCGCTGCGCGCTCCGCGGCGGTAGGTCGACGCCGGATCCTTGACCACGATCCCCTCGAGGTCGAACTTCCGGCTCGTCGCGAGCGCGCCGTCCACATCGTCGAACACCGGAGGCACCACCAGCGGAGCGGAGACGCCGGCGGCGAGATCCTCGAGGATCTCGCGCCGCTGGTGGAGGGGCAGGGACGTGACGTCGTTCCCTTGCGCGCCGAGCACGTCGAACAGGTAGTACTGCACGGGCGTGCGCTTCATCTCGCGGGCGATCTCGCCCGGTCGCTGCAGGTTCATGCGCGTCTGCAGCAGCGGAAAGCTGGGCCGACCCCGCTCGTCGATCGCGACGATCTCGCCGTCCACGATCGCCGGTTCGTCGCCGAGACCGACGTCGACCTCGGTCACCTCGGGGTACTTGAACGTGATGTCGTTGCCGCTGCGGGCCACGAGGCGCAGTCGCTTGCCGTCCCACACGCCCACCGCGCGGATGCCGTCCCACTTGGCCTCCGCCCAGACCGGGTCGCCCCACTGGCGCGCCGCGAGCTTCGCGCGCTCGGGCGTCGAGCCGGTCGACAGCATGGGCCGGAGCGCGTCGGGGCCCGGCGGCCACGCGAGCGGTGCGCCGGCGTCCGGAGCCAGCCTCCCTCGCCGAGGCAGGGGATTTCGGTCGAGCCGAGGGTCGTCGCCCCCCGTCTCGGCCGGAACGCACCGCCTCGACACGTGCCGCGACCGCCGGCCCGTCCGCCTGCACGGACGCCTCCACCGGCACCCCGTCGGGTTGCACCCGCCCGTCGATGTCGGTCTTCATTCGGTGCAGCAGCCAGGTCGACTTCTCGCCGTGGCCGTCCGTGCGGATCAGCGCCAGCCGCACGCGGCCGAGAGGTCCGCCGGGGCGCCCTTCGAGCGTGGCGATGATCTCGTCGTCTCGCCACTTCTCGAGCTCGTACCGGCCGTCGTCCCAGATCGTGACGCTGCCGCCGCCGTATTCACCGGCCGGGATGCTGCCCTCGAAGGTCGCGTAGTCCATCGGGTGGTCCTCGGTCATGATCGCGAGGTTGTTGCGCTTGTACGACGGCGGCACGCCGCGCGGCACCGCCCAGCTGACCAGCACACCGTCCCGTTCCAGGCGGAAGTCCCAGTGCAGCGCCGTGGCGTGGTGCTCCTGGATCACGAAGGTCGGCAGCTCACCGGCCGGCGTCGCGGCGGCGGACGGGTCCGAGGGCACCGGCTCGGGCGTCTTTCCTGCCGTCCGCTTGGCGATGTAGGTGCTCAGCGGGCCGTCATCAGCGCCGCGGCCGCCGGCGTGGATTCCGAGTGCCGCGAGCGGATCGCCGATCGTCTCGACGCGCTCGAGCACCTCCTCGAACGACAGCTGTGCGAGATCGGGGTCGTCGAGCTCCTCCCACGTCCGCGGAGCGGCGACGTTCGGGTGCGCGCGGCCGCGCAGCGAGTAGGGCGCGATCGTGGTCTTCGCGCCGTTGTTCTGGCTCCAGTCGATCAGCACCCGCCCGCCGCGGATCGCCTTCTTCATGCTGCTGACGACCATGTCGGGGTGATCGGCTTCGATGGCCTTGGCCAGCTCGTGTGCGATCGCCGAAGCGGATTCGCTGCTCTGGCCGGGTGGCAGTGCCGAGTAGAGCTGAATGCCCTTGCTTCCGCTCGTCACCGGAAACGGATCCAGGCCCATGTGACCGAGGATGTCGCGGGCCCATCGCGCCACCTCGGCGCATTCGGCGAGCCCGACCCCCGGACCCGGATCGAGGTCGAGCACAAGGCGGTCGGCATCCCCCCGCGCTCCCTCGGGTGTGAAACGCCATTGCGGCACGTGCAGCTCGAGGCTCGCGACCTGCGCGAGGTATACGAGGGTGGGCACGTCGCCGATGAGCGGGTAGTCCTTCGGGCCGCCCGAGTGCGGGATCGGCAGGCGGTGCACCCAGTCGGGGGCGCCGCGCTCGAGGTCCTTTGCGAAGAACGACTGCTCGGGGTGCTCCTCGGTGCCCACGCCGTCGGGCCAGCGCTTGCGGGTCACCGGCCGCCCGGTGACGTGCGGGATCATCGTCGGACCGATGCGGGTGTAGTAGTCGATCACCTCGCCCTTGGTCGTGCCCGTCTCGGGGTAGAGGACCTTGTCGAGGTTCGTGATGCGCAGTCGCCGGCCGCCGATGCTGACGAGCTGCTCCTTCTGAGCACCCGTGTTCGCTCGACCCCGTGCCGCGGCATCCGCCATGCCTTCATCCTGCCGTCATCACGACGGTGAGCGCGCGATTCGACGCCTCAAGAGGCGGTACGCCACACCGACGAGCACCACGCCCGTGCCCACGAGCACCGCCACGAGGGGGAGGGTGACCACGAGGGCCGTGCAGCCGATGAGCCCCAGCACCTGCAGTGCGCGCGGATAGCGGCGCGCGTCGGGCGACTGACGCCAGGCCGCCGCGTTGGCGATGAAGTAGTAGATCAGCACCCCGAAGGACGAGAACCCGATCGCCCCGCGCAGATCGACGAACGCGACCGTGACGATCACGATCGCGCCGATCGCGAGCTCTGCGCGGTGCGGCACGCGCCACCTCGGGTGCACGGCGGAGAGAAAGCGCGGCAGGTCGTCCTCGCGGGCCATCGCGAGGGTGGTGCGGCCGATTCCGGCGATGAGGGCGAGCAGGGCGCCGAGGGATGCCGCGGCCGCGCCGACGCGCACCACGGGCTGCGTCCACCCCCAGCCCGACGCCGCGGCCGCGTCCGCGAGGGGAGCTGTCGATGCCGCGGTCGCCTCAGGTCCGAGTACAGCGAGCACGGTGATCGCCACGATCGCGTACACGGCGATCGCCATCGACAGCGCGAGCACGATGGCACGGGGGATCGTGCGGCGCGGATCCTTGACCTCTTCGCCCATCGTCGCGATGCGCGCGTATCCCGCGAAGGCGAAGAACAGCAGGCCGCCGGATTGCAGGATGCCGTACACCCCGCCTTCGGTCAGGCTCGAGGCGCTCCACCACTCCGGCAGCGGACCGGCCACAGCCCCGGCCGCGACCACGACGGCGAGGGTGAGCAGCACGACGACCACGATCACCCGGGTCAGCTGCGCCGTGCGCGTCACTCCGAAGTAGTTGACCGTGACCAGCGCGGCGACCGCGAGGATCGCGACCGGTCGCTCCCAGCCCGAAGGAGCGGCGTAGGCCGCGAACGTGAGCGCCATCGCCGCGCAGCTGGCGAGCTTGCCGATCACGAAGCACCAGCCGGCGATGAACCCCCACCACGGACCCAGCTCGGCGCGGCCGTAGGCGTACGTGCCGCCTGAGGTCGGGTACGCGGCGGCGAGCTGGGCCGACGATGTCGCGTTGCAGAACGCCACCACCGCCGCGATCACGAGCCCGATCAGCAGGCCGGTGCCTGCGACGGCCGCGGCCGGCGCGAAGGCCGAGAACACCCCCGCGCCGATCATGGATCCGAGGCCGATGAAGACGGCGTCGGCGAGTCCGAGACGCCGGACGAGCGCGGGCGGAGTCGACACATGCCGACTCTACGGCGACCTCATGGCCGTCGCGTGAGCGGCCGATGAACGCCCCGCACAACAAAGGACTGGCACGCACGGGTGTGACAGGTGTGTACTGGTGTGATGAGAGCGATCTGGAAGGGCGCACTGACGTTCGGGCTCGTCAACGTGCCGGTCAAGGTGTACTCCGCGACCGAAGACCACGACGTCCCGCTGCATCAGGTGCACAACAAGGACGGCGGCCGCATTCGGTACCAGCGGATCTGCGAGATCGACGGCGAGGTCGTGCCGTTCGCCGACATCGACAAGGCGTACGACGACGGCGAGCGGACGGTGGTGCTCACCAAGGAGGACATCGACTCGCTGCCCGCCGAGAAGAGCCGCGAGATCGACATCGTCGAGTTCGTGCCGAGCGAGCAGGTCGACCTGCTGACGCTGGACCGCGCGTATTACCTCGAGCCCGACTCCGCCTCGCCCAAGGCGTACGTGCTGCTGCGCAAGACGCTCGAGCAG
Source organism: uncultured Actinomycetota bacterium (assembly GCA_963781135.1). Classification (GTDB taxonomy): domain Bacteria; phylum Actinomycetota; class Actinomycetes; order Actinomycetales; family Microbacteriaceae; genus Microbacterium. Next base: position 376,661 of record CAWADY010000010.1, read on the forward strand.
ACCGATCGCACCGCGATCGTGCGCTTCTCGCTGCGCCAGAAGACGAGGCTGGCGGCCCTGCGCGTCCGCGACGACGTGCTCGTGCTGCAGACGCTGCTGTGGGCCGACGAGGTGCGCGAGGCCGCGTTCCCGGCGCTCGACGAGCCGGTGCGCATCTCGGCGAAGGAGCTCGAGATGTCGGCATCCCTCGTCGAGAGCTTCGCGGCGGACTTCGATCCCGGCGAGTTCTCGGACGAGTACCAGGACGAGCTGCGCATCCTCATCGAGGCGAAGCTCGAGAAGGGCGACGCCCTCGACACGTCCGAGACCTTCGGCGAGCAGGAGGAAGAGGCCAAGGGCGGCGAGGTCATCGACCTCATGGAGGCGTTGCGCGCGAGCGTCGAGCGCAGTCGTGCGGCCCGGTCGGGCGACACCAAAGCCGCCGCGCCCAAGAGCACTGCGAGCAAGCCGGCGGCCGCCAAGAAGCCCGCCGCGAAGAAACCTGCCGCTAAGAAGGCCCCTGCCAAGAAGGCTGCGAAGGCGTCCTGACGCGCGGGATCAGACCTTCGGCGCGCCCGAGTCGGGGTGACCGGGGCCGTGGTCGAAGACCTCGGGGTCGAGCACGAGGTGCTTGGCCTCCTCGGCGTCGACCTCGACATCCTCGCCCGCCGCGGCGGCCTTCTTCGCCTTGCGGCGCTCGCTGAGGTAGTGCCACAGCGTCACGAGGGCGGTGCCGCCGACGGCGACCAGCAGGATGATGTCGATGTACTCGGTCACGAGATCGGCGACCCACGGGATGAAACCGATCAGGTACCCCAGCATCGTGAGGCCGAAGCCCCACAGCATGGCTCCGATGAAGTTGTAGAGCGTGTACCGGCGCCACGGCATGTGCCCGACGCCCGCGGCGACCGGGGCGAACGTGCGCACGATCGGCACGAAGCGGGCCAGGATGATCGTCAGGCCGCCGAAGCGCTCGAAGAACGCGTTCGTGCGCTCGACGTTCTTCACGCTGAAGACGCCGGACTCCTTGCGCTCGAACACCGCCGGTCCGCCCTTGTGGCCGATGAAATAGCCGACTTCACCGCCGATGAAGGCCGACAGGGCGATCAGCAGCGAGACGACCCAGATGTTGACGCCGAAGATGTTGCTCGTGTTCGTCAGCAGACCCGAGATCACCAGGAGGGTGTCGCCGGGCAGCAGGAAGCCGACCAGAAGGCCGGTCTCGGCGAAGACGATGAAGCACACAACGAGAAGGGCCCAGGGGCCGGCCGCGGCGATGATCGTCTCGGGGTCGAGCCAGGGGATGAGTGCGATGTTGTGCAAGAGAGTTCCCGTCGGTCGTTACGGTCGGCGGTCGTGTTGTGGATGCTGCGGAGTGTGAGAACGGCAGTGGACTCGCGTGCGGAAGGTGGGACTTGAACCCACACGCCCGGAGGCACAGGAACCTAAATCCTGCGTGTCTGCCAGTTTCACCACTCCCGCGGGTGCTGACAGTCTATCGACGCGCCTGTGGGGTCGCTGTGGGGCTGACCCCCGGATCCGCCGTCGCGTCTCAGCGGTTGCGGTGCACGTAGAAGTACGCGAGCGGCCCGATCCAGTTGATGAGGATCACCGGGATCCACGCGGGTTTCGGCCCGCGCACCTGGTCGGCCGGCCGATGGGTGAGATCCCAGAACGCGAGGAAGGCGAGCGCAAGCTGAACCACTCCGAAGAGGCCGGAGAAGACCCGCTGGCCCGGCGCGATGTCTTTGCTCATGTGCGTCATGGGAGTTCCTTTCACCCGTGCTCCCATCCTGCCCCCGCGGCGCATTCCGCGCACCTGTGGATAACTTCGTCGCCGCGCTCGGCCGGCTTGCGAGGATGCTCGGATGACTCTCGCGTTCGCTCCTGCCCCGACTGCGGCCGCGGCGGTGGCTGAGCGGGTCCGAGAGCGACTGCGCGCCGAGCGCACGGATCCGAGCCGCGATCCTGAGTCGGCCACCCGCATCGTCCACGCCGAAGTGCGACGTCACAACGACTTCGCGCTCGCGCGCGGACTCGCCCCGGTCGATGACGAAGCCTCGTGCGTGCGCGAGGTGCTCGCCGCTGTTGCCGGCTACGGGCCACTGCAGCCGTACCTCGACGACCCGACGGTCGAGGAACTGTGGATCAACGCGCCCGACCGCATCTTCATCGCCCGCGCCGGCGTCGCAGAGCGGGTTCCGCTCTCGCTGACCGACTCGGCGGTGCGCGACCTCGTCGAGCGGATGCTGCACGCCACGGGTCGGCGAGTGGATCTGAGTCAGCCGTTCGTGGACGCGTCGATGCCGGACGGCAGCCGCCTGCATGTGGTGATCCCCGACATCACCCGGCGGCACTGGTCGGTCAACATCCGCAAGTTCCTCCCGGAATACCGCGATCTCGGCAGGCTCGTGGCAACCGGCTCCGTCGGGCCCGCCGCCGCCGAGCTGCTTGCGCGGGCGATGACCACGGGACGCAGCATCCTGGTGTCGGGCGCGACCCACGCGGGAAAGACGACGCTCCTCGGCGCGCTCATCGCGGCATGCCCGTCCGATCACCGCATCGTCACGGTCGAGGAGACGTTCGAGCTGGCGGTCGACGCGCCCGACCTGGTCGCACTTCAGGGCAGGCAGCCGAGCCTCGAGGGCACCGGCGAGGTCACACTGCGGCGGCTCGTGAAGGAGGCCCTGCGGATGCGGCCCGATCGGCTGATCGTCGGCGAGGTGCGAGACGCGGAAGCGCTCGACCTTCTGCTCGCGCTGAATACCGGCGTGCCCGGCGCGGCGACGATCCATGCCAACTCCGCGCGCGAGGCGCTCGCGAAGCTGGCCGCTCTGCCGCTGCTGGCGGGCCGCAACATCGACGCGGGCTTCGTGCTGCCGGCGGTTGCGGCATCCGTCGACCTCGTCGCCCACTGCGAGCGGGACTCGACCGGCCGGCGCCGAGTGGTCGAGATCGTCGAGCCGAGCGGCGTGGCCGGCTCGACGGTGGAGGCGCGGACGGTGTACCGGGCGGATGCCGCATGACCTTCGTGTGGGGCGCGGTGCTGGCTGCCGGCCTGCTGCTCGTCGTCTCGCCATGGGTGTGGCCGGCCCGTGAGGCGAAGCCGACAGCCGCGAGCACGGGACGGGTGTCGCGCCTGCTGGAGTCGGCGGGGCTCACGCGGGTGCCACCGGCGGGACTGGTGGCGGCATCCGTTCTGTCGGCCGTCTTCCTCACCGCGGTCGCGTGGCTGCTCACCCAGGTCGCCGCCCTGGCCGTCGTCGCGGCGATCGTCGGCGGCGTCGCACCCATCGCATGGGTGCGCGCCCGACGCTCGCGCCTCGTACGGTCGCGTCGTGCGCTGTGGCCCGACGTCTGCGACCTGCTGATCGCGTCGGTGCGCGCGGGCATGTCGTTGCCGGATGCGGTCGCGAGTCTCGCGGAGTCGGCGCCGGGCCCGCTTCGCCCGCCGTTCGCGGCATTCGCGCGCGACGTCGCCGCCTCCGGGCATTTCGACTCCAGCGCCCAGCATCTCAAGGTCGCGCTGTCCGATCCCGTGGGCGACCGAATCGTCGAGACTCTGCGGATGGCCCGTCAGGTAGGCGGGACGGAGCTGACCCCGGTGCTGCGTGCGCTGGCGGCGTCGGTGCGGGCCGACGCCGCCCTGCGCGCGGAGGTGGAGTCGCGTCAGTCGTGGATCCGCGGGGCGGCGGTGCTCGGCGTCGCCGCGCCGTGGGTGATCCTCGCCCTGCTGGCGATGCGACCCGAAGGCTCTCGGGCCTACAGCAGCCCGGAGGGCGTCACGCTGATCCTGGCGGGGGCGGCGGTGTCATTCGTGGCCTATCGCATCATGCTCCGCATCGGCCGGCTTCCCGAGCCGCGGAGGTGGTTCGGGTGAGCCCGCTCGGCGTCACCGACATCGCGCTCGCGGTCGTGCTGGGCAGCGCATTCGGCCTCGGTGTGTGCTTCCTCGTCTCGCTCACCCCGCGGTGGGGTGCGCCGTCGCTGGCGCGCAGGATCGCGCCGTACATCCGCGATGTCACCGATCCGCGCGGGGTCACGCTGCGGCTCGACACGCAGGGCGCCAGCCTCACCGCACTGTGGGCTGCGGCGCAGGGGCGCCTTGCGAACCTCGCCGGCGGGTCGGCTTCTCTCGATCGTCGCCTGCACCAGGCGGGGTGGGCGATGGATGCCGCCGCCTTCCGTGGCCGGCAGCTCGCCTGGGCGGTCGGCGGGGTCGCGATAGGCGGAGCCGGGGTGGTCGTGCTGGTGCTGCTCGGACGTGCGTCAGGGACGGTCGTGCTCTTGCCGCCCCTCGCCGGCGTGATCGCCGCGTTCGCATACGACGCCCGGCTCACCCAGGCAGCCCGTGCGCGCGTCGGCCGCATCCAGGAGGAGCTGCCGACCGTTCTGGAGTTCCTGGCGCTGTGCCTTTCGGCGGGGGAGGGAATCCTCGACTCCCTGCGCCGGGTGAGCGCCGTCGGCGCGGGAGAGCTGACCGGCGAACTGCGCGGGGTGGTGCTCGCCGTCGGCACCGGCTCATCCCTGTCGGAGGCGCTCGGGCGCCTGTCGAGCCGACTCGAGATCGCCGCCCTCTCGCGCAGCATCGATCAGCTCATCGCGGCGATCGACCGGGGCGCGCCGCTCGCGCACGTGCTGCATTCGCAGGCGCTCGATGCACGCGAAGACGCCAAGCGCGGACTCATCGAACGAGCGGGCCGAAAAGAGATCTACATGCTCATCCCCCTCGTCTTCCTCATCTTGCCCCTGAGCGTGCTGTTCGCGGTCTTCCCGGGAATCTTCATGCTCCGACTCGGAATCGGCTGACCGCCGGAAGGAGAAACCATGATCCGCACTGCGTTCGGGAGAACGGTCCAGCGTGCTCGCGACCTGCTGCAGGATGCGTACGAGGACGAACGCGGGGATGTGCCCGGCTGGGTTCTGATCACGCTCATGACTGCCGGGCTCGTCGTCGTGATCTGGGCACTCGCCGGTCCGGCGCTGGCAGGCCTGTTCGAGCAGGCGATCGAGCGGGTTTCGGGCCTGTAGTCCGTGCGCGGCTTCCGATCCCGACTCGCCGCGGTCGTCGCGGACGATCGCGGATCGAGCCCCGTCGAGTTCGTGCTTGTCGGCACCCTCCTCACGCTGCTCACCCTGGGTGTGCTGCAGTTCGGACTGACGGTCTATGTGCGCAACGTCGTGCACGATGCGGCCGTCGAGGGCGCGCATCAGGCGGCGCTGGCGGACACGTCGCTCAGCGAGGGCGCCGCGCGGACGCGGGAGATCGTGGGCCGAACTGTGGGCGCAGAGTACGCGGCCGATGTGCAGGTGCGCGAGACGAGCGCGCTGGGCCACCCCGCGGTCGAGATCAGCGTGCGCGCGACGCTGCCCCTCGTCGGCCTGCTCGGCGTGCCGCGCCTGATGGAGGTGACCGCGCATGCTCCCGTCGAGTCCCTCGAGTGATCCCGCCGACCGAGGTTCGGCTGCGCTTGAGTTCATCCTCGTCGGGATGCTGCTCCTGGTGCCGCTGGTGTATCTCATCGTCTCGCTCGGGTTGATCCAGGGGCAGTCGCTCGGCGCGGAGGCCGGCGCGCGTCACATCGCGCGGGCACTGTCGACCTCGGAGAGTCCGGATGCGGCGCGCCGGAGCGCGGATCTGATCCTGCGTTCGGTGATCGATGAATACGCCCTCGACCCGAGCGCCGTCGACGTCGCGTTCGATTGCCGGCCCGCCGGAACCACGTGTCCGGAGGCCGGGTCGACGCTCGTCGTGACGATCCAGACGCGCGTGGCGCTGCCGCTCGTCCCACCGGTGCTGGGCCTCGATCGGCTCGCGAGCATTCCGATCGAGGCCTCCGCCGCGCAGAAGGTGTCGCGCTTCTGGGAGTCGGAGTGATGCGGTCCGCGCTGATGCGGCTGCGCGAACGAGCGGCGGAGGACGAGGAGGGCAGCATCCTGATCCTCACGCTGGGCTACGCCGTGCTGGCGATCGCGGTGATCCTCGTGTGCGTCGACGCGACGAGCCTCTACCTCGCGCAGAAGCGGCTCGACGCGCTGGCGGATGCCGCGGCCCTCGCCGGCGCGGACGGCTTCACCCTGGTCGTGGACAGTGGTGAGCCACGCGCTGAGCTCACGGATGAGGGCGTGCGCGAGCAGGCCGATGCGCTGGTCGGTGATGTCGGCGGGGGTGCCGTGCTCCTCGACGCGGGCACCCCGGACGGGGTCTCCGCCCGGGTCACGGTCGCTCATACGTGGCGGCCGCCGATCGTCGCGCTCTTCGTCCCCGACGGCGTGGCACTCGAGGCGACGGCGACCAGCCGCACCGCGCTGGGCTGAGCCGCCGCATCGGAGCGCGTCGCGCGCAGGCCGACCGGTTCAGCCCGAGCGCGCGAAGCCGACTGCTCCGGCCGGTGCCATACCGTCGCCGGCGCGCACCGCGAGGGCGACGGCCTCGACGCGCGTATGCAGGCCGAGCTTGGCGAGCAGGTTCTGAACATGCGTGCCGACGGTCTTGACGCTGATGCCGAGCTCGGTCGCGACCTGCTTGTGCGATCGGCCGTCGGTCAGCAGGGCCAGCACCTGATGCTCACGGTCGGTCAGGGTCGAAAGCCGCCGCAGATCGGCGGTGGCGTTCGGGCTGCGCCGCGTGCGCTCGATCAGTCGTCGCACGCGGGCGAGGAACTCGTCGGCATCCATGGTCTCGGCCGCGTAGTCGTCCGCTCCGACGAGGAGTCCGGCCACGACGTCCGCAGGCGTTGTGCGATCGGCCGAGACCAGCACGACGGGAACATCCGGGCCGTACTGGTCACGGAGCTCTCGCAACAGTGAGCAGCCGCCGTGCTCGACCTCGAGGATGGCGATCGCGGGCGGATGAAGACGCAGCTCGCCGGCAGCTGTCGCCGAGTCCGAAAAACCGTCGGCCCTCAGGCCGAGTCTCGCCAGCAGATGAACATAGTCCTTGCGCACCGCGTCGCCCGTGACCACGAGCCCGTACGTGCCGTCGTCTGTGTTGCTCACGACTTCCCCCGCCAATGCTTGTGCACGGGCGACGCACACCTAGGGCCTTCCCCTAGTGGGTGATGCGGACATCACCCGATATGCGCTCCCCAGCGGCAAGTACAGATTAGTTCCAGATCCGCTCTCACGAAAGAGGCTTTCCGCGCGCGGTGTCGGTCTCGGCACCCGTCCATCCGTGCGTGTTGAACCACTCCGCACGCTCGACTGCTTCGCGATCGGATGCGGCACTCCACGTGTCGTGCGCGACCAGCCGGCCGACCGGGTCGAGCGCGACGAAGCCCAGGCAGTCCGGGCAGACCGCCCGCCCACCGGGAAAGCCGTTCGCCAGTGTCGGAGCGGCTGTGCCGGGAGAGCCGGAGCCCGGGCAGTGCGGGTCGTCGGCTCCGGCATCCGTCCACATGATCGTGCGGTGCCGATGCAGCCCGCGGTGGCCGAGCTCGCGGGTACAGCGGCGTCCGTCGTTACGGCTGCGGCAGAACTGCATCATGGACTCACCCGCGGCACGAACATCGGCACCCACCGCACGAATGCGAGCCCGCCGAGCAGGGCCACGACGCCGACGAAGCCGGTCGCGATCGACAGCGACGACACCGCCGTGATGGCCGAGACGAGCAGCGGAGAGATCGCGCCGCCCGCGTCGGTGAGCGTGCGCCACGAGCCGAGGAACGGGGCGGGGTCGGCGCGCGGGGCGACGTCGGCGCCGAGGGTGAGCAGGATGCCGCTCGAGAGCCCATTGCCGACGCCGAGCACCGCAGCGAACATCGCGAACCACATCGCCGCGCTGTCGAGGTCATGTGTGAAGGCGAGGGCGATGAAGCCGGCGCCCATCAGCACCATTGCGGGGAGGGCGGCCCAGAGCCGACCGAACCGGTCCATGACCTGCCCGCTTGCGTAGAAGAGGGCGAAGTCGATCGCCCCCGAGATGCCGACGACCAGTGCGATCGTCTGCGCGTCGAGGCCGATCGAGAAACCCCACAGCGGCAGCACGACCTGCCGGGCGGAGCGGACGGCGGAGAGGGATGCCGCGGCCAGACCCAGCCGCGACAGCACCCGGCGGAAGCGCCACATCGTGCGGAACACGCCGATGCGCTCGGCGGTCGGGATCGCACCGGTGACGGCCTCGCCGGTGTCTTCGGCGATCCGGATGCGCTCCTCCGGGTCATCGGCGAGCTGCTTCTCGGGATCGGGTCCGAGCAGCACCAGCAGCACGGTCGCGATGAGACACGCGCCGAAGAACCAGATCGCGGCGTGCTCGTCGCCGAAGATCGCGAGCAGTCCCGCCGCGACGAACGGGCCGATGAACATGCCGAGTCGGAAGGTGCCGCCCAGCAGCGACAGCGCCCGTGCGCGGAAGGCGAGCGGCACGCGCGTGGTCATGAACGAGTGGCGCGCGAGGCCGAAACCGGCGGCGCAGAATCCGATGAGGAAGACGGATGCCGCGAACACGCCGAGCGCGGGCGCGTAGACCATGCCCACGACTCCGACGAGCGAGAGCGTGCCGGCGATCGCCATCGTGAACCGCTCGCCGATGCGCGCGACGGCCCATCCGGCCGGGATGTTGCCGCAGAGCTGTCCGACGACCAGAGCGGAAGCGACCAGCGCGGCTGTTGCGACGTCGGCGCCGAGCTGCGCCGCGATGATCGGGATCAGCGGGATGACCGCGCCCTCGCCCAGCGCGAACAGGATCGTCGGGCCGTAGATCATCGGGCCGAAGCGCCACAGCACGGTCGAGGCGCGGTCGGTCACCGCATCCACGTTAGTCTGGACTGTCATGCTTGATTTCGATCTGTCCGCCGATATTCAGGCGCTGCGCTCCACTTTCGCCGACATCAGGGCCGTGGTGAACGTCGACGCCCTCACCGCCGAGATCGCGCGCCTCAGCGAGGAGGCGGGTGCGCCCGACCTCTGGGACGACACCGAGAAGGCGCAGAAGGTCACCAGCGCGCTCAGCCACCGGCAGTCCGAGCTCGCGCGCATCACCTCGATCGACCGCCGCCTCGACGACCTCGAGGTCATGGTCGAGCTCGCCAACGAGATGGACGACGAGGACGCCGCCGAAGAGGCGCGTCACGAGCTCGCCGAGCTCGAAGACATCGTCGGACAGCTCGAGGTGCAGACTCTGCTCGACGGCGAATACGACGAGCGTCCCGCGGTCGTCACGATCCGCGCCGGCGCCGGGGGAGTGGACGCATCCGACTTCGCCGAGATGCTGCTGCGCATGTACCTGCGGTGGGCCGAGCAGCACAAGTATCCGGTCACGATCATGGACTCGTCCTACGCCGAAGAGGCGGGCATCAAGTCCGCCACCTTCGAGGTCGACGCGCCGTACGCGTTCGGCACGCTCAGCGTCGAGGCCGGCACCCACCGGCTGGTGCGCATGAGCCCGTTCAACTCGGCGGGCAAGCGTCAGACCTCGTTCGCCGCGGTGGAGGTCATCCCGCTCCTGGACGAAGCCGTCGAGGTCGAGATCCCTGAGAACGACCTGCGCGTGGACGTGTTCCGCTCGTCCGGTCCCGGTGGCCAGTCGGTCAACACCACCGACTCCGCGGTGCGCCTGACCCACCTGCCGACCGGCACGGTCGTGTCGATGCAGAACGAGAAGTCGCAGATCCAGAACCGCGCGGCCGCCATGCGCGTTCTGCAGTCGCGCCTGCTGATCCTCCAGAAGGAGCAGGAAGCGGCGATCAAGAAGGACCTCGCCGGTGTCATCACCGCCAGCTGGGGCGACCAGATGCGCTCGTACGTGCTCGCGCCGTACCAGATGGTCAAGGACCTGCGCACGGACTACGAGGTCAACAACCCCTCGGCCGTGTTCGACGGTGACCTGGACGGCTTCATCGCCGCCGGCATCAAGTGGCGCAAGCGTCCCGCTCGAGGACTGACCCGCGCTGGGACCCGCCCGTGCGGCATCCGCTCGTCTCCTGACTGCGAGACTGCAACCGGACGTCGAGACTGAGGGGATTCCCCTACGTCTCGCGGTCCCACTGCAGTCTCGCGGCATGGGTCGTCACGGTGACGGCGCTCAGGGTGACGGGCGCAGACCCTAGGGCGTTTACCCGACTCGGATGCGTGCATCACCCGATGGTCGCCGCTCCGCGCGCTTCCTAGCGTGGGCCTCGTACCGCGCCAGGCCAGCGCCCGAGTTGGCGGCGCCTGAGAGAGGGTTGCCATGAACACTCAGAGTCCCACCGCCCACACGCCGTCGCCGCGTCGACGGTGGCTCCGCGCCGGCGCCGCAGCCGGAATCGGCGCGCTTGCCCTCACCGCCCTCGTCGCCGGGCCCGCTGCGGCGAACCATCGCCGAGGTCAGCCTGGCCGGCAGCAACTTCGAGATCGACACCGACGCGAACCTCAAGGTCGACGATCGACCGCCGACCCACCGTCGACCTCGACTGGGCGAGCGTCGACGAGATCCGACAGGCCGACACGTGCCGAGCGGCGCCCGAGCGACGACTCGTTCGGCCAGGGCTCGAAGGAGGACACCGTGGTGCCCACGGTCGTCGACGGCAGCATCCCGCCGAACAAGAGCGACCTGAAGAACTTCGGCGTCTACCTCGAGGAGACGGCAGGCGACGACTTCCTGCACATGTTCTGGCACCGCGTGCAGGACCCGACCGGCACGACCAACATGGACTTCGAGTTCAACCAGTCCGAGGAGCATCTCGGCCAATGGCGTGACGCCCGTGCGCATGGCTGGCGACCTGCTGATCCAGTACGACCTCGCCAACGGCGGCACGCATCCCGAACTGTTCCTCTCGGAGTGGGTCACGACCGGCAACAAGTCCCAGTGCGAGGCGGCGAACAGCACTCCCTGTTGGGGCACCGGGTCAACCTGACCGCCTCGGGCGATGCGACCGGATCGATCAACACCACTGCGATCCCCGCAGCTGAGTCCGACGGGCTCGGGCACTATCTCGGCACGCACCTTCGGCGAGGCGACCGTCAACTTCTCGGCCACTCTCGGACGAGGCATGCTCGCCGTTCGGCAGCGCCTACCTGAAGAGCCGCTCGTCCGACTCGTTCACCGCGGCGATGAAGGACTTCATCGCTCCGACAGACGTGGAACCTCGACAACTGCGGCGCTCTCGTGATCCTGAAGACCAAGAAGCACGCCGCTGACGGCCCGGGCGACCACCCGCACGAGCGGCGTGGCGTTCACGGTCAGCAGCGACCTGCTTGGAGCGAGGACGTCGTCCTGCTCACCGACGACGAACGGTGTAAGCCTGCCTGCACTTCACTCGAGTCCGGGTGACTACACGCGTGACCGAGTCACGGTCCCCGCCGGGCTACGCGGTGACGTCGCTGCCAACCCGCAGACCTGGACGGTCGTCGAAGGCACCGACTGTGACACCGCTGCCGATCGCTCGACGTTCACCAACATGCCGTTGACCGACATCACGGTTACCGTGATCTCGCAGGTCGATGGCGGCACGTTCTCGAGCATCGAGTGCGACTACACCGACGGATGACCCGGATGTTCCACTTCCCACGTGGTCGTCGAGGGACAGCCGAGCCGAACGGTGACGTCACTCTACCGATGACCGACCTCCTGCCGGGCGACGTACACCTGCGTGATCGTCGTCGACCCGTGATCGAGAGGAGACACCCGTGATCGGATGGAGGCATCCGCTCGATCGCACCTGACACGGAAGGCCCCGCCGGCGTCGCCGACGGGGCCTTCCGATGATCGGCGCAGTGCCATGTCCACGCGGTCCGGTCCGCGGCGTTGCCGAGCTCGCCGATGCGGAATGTCAACGAGCGCGGATGCCGGATGCCCGGGTGTCGTTCGGGGTGCACGGCGCCCGCCCGCTTAGGCTCGGATGGCCATGATCCGGTTCGAGAACGTCACGAAACGCTTCCGCGGCACAGCGAGGCCCGCCCTGAGCAACGTGGACTTCGAGGTGCTCCGCGGCGAGTTCGTGTTCCTCGTCGGCGCCTCGGGCTCCGGCAAGTCCTCGTGCCTGCGACTCATCCTGCGCGAAGAGACGCCGAGCGACGGCCGCGTCGTCGTGCTCGGTCGCGACTTGAGGTCGCTGTCCAACCGCAAGGTGCCGTACTTCCGCCGGCACGTCGGCGCGGTCTTCCAGGACTTCCGCCTGCTGCCGAACAAGACGGTCTTCCAGAACGTCGCGTTCACTCTGCAGGTCATCGGGTCCTCGCGCGGATTCATCCAGCAGGCCGTGCCCGAGGTGCTCGCACTCGTCGGTCTCGCCGGCAAAGACAAGCGGTTCCCGCACGAGCTGTCCGGCGGTGAGCAGCAGCGCGTCGCGATCGCTCGGGCCCTGGTCAACCGCCCTCAGGTGCTGCTGGCCGACGAGCCCACCGGCAACCTCGACCCGGCCACCTCGGTCGACATCATGCAGCTGCTGGCCCGCATCAACGCGGGTGGCACGACGGTGGTCATGGCCACGCACGAGGCCGGTTTCGTCGACCAGATGCAGCGGCGGGTCATCGAGCTCGTCGACGGTGAGATGGTGCGTGACGAACGCCACGGCGGTTACGGCGACACCTCGGGCATTCCGAGCCTCGCCCCCGAGCCCGAGCGCGGCGCAGCCGCGGTCGCGGCGCTCACCGCGGTGCTCGAGGTCCAGCGCGAAACCGCGCTGAGTCCCTCCGCCGCCGTCTCCAGCGCGTACGGTCACGGAGGCACCGCCGACATCGCCGCGCGGGCAGCAGCCACCGCCGCCGCGGCTGCCGTGCACGCGGTCACCCAGGCCGCCGACACCTCGACAGACGAAGAGACGGCGGATGCGGCATCCCCCGACGTCGAACCCGTCGAGCAGCCCGCCGTCGTCGCGGAAGAAGCTCCCGCCGCGAAGGCTCCGAAACCTGCCGACGCCCCGGCGCCGCGCACTCAGCCCGTGCCGTTGGTCGACATCGCCGAGGTCGACGTCGCCGAGCTCGGTCTGGCCGATCGACTCGGCTTGGGCGAAACCGATCCCGACGACGAAGTGGGGCCCACCTCGTGAGGGTAGGGCTGGTTCTCTCGGAGGCGCTGTCGGGCCTGCGGCGCAACGCGTCGATGGTCATCTCGGTCGTGCTCGTCACGTTCGTCTCGCTGACGTTCGTCGGCGCGGCGATCCTGATGCAGATGCAGATCGGCCAGATGAAGGACTACTGGGCCGACCGCGCCCAGGTCGCGATCTACATGTGCACCGCGATCTCGCAGGCGCCGACGTGCACCGACGGCGTCGCGACCGACGAGCAGCTGGCAGAGGTGCAGACCAAGCTCGATGGGCCGGCGATCTCGCCGCTGATCCGCGACATGCGCTTCGAAGACCGCGAGCAGGCGTACGCGAACGTGATCGAGCTGCTCGGCGAGGACTACGCGAGCGTCATCACCCCCGAGCAGCTCAACGAGACGTACTGGATCAACCTGGTCGATCAGAGCCAGTCGAATGTGATCGTCGAGGCGTTCACCGGACAGCAGGGCGTGGAAGAGGTCAAGGACCAGCTGCAATATCTGGAGCCGCTGTTCTCGGCGCTCACGGTCGCGACCTACATCGCCGTCGGCATCGCCGCGCTCATGCTCATCGCCGCGGTGCTGCTGATCGCCACCACGATCCGCCTGTCGGCGTACGCCCGACGGCGAGAGCTCGGCATCATGCGCTTGGTCGGGGCGTCGAACCGGTTCATCCAGACACCGTTCATCCTCGAGGGCGTGTTCGCCGCGCTGCTCGGATCGCTGCTCGCGGGAGCAGCGATCATCGCCGGAGTGCACTTCGGGGTCGACCAGTACCTCCGCCAGCGCGTGGACTTCGTGACGACGTGGGTGAGCGTGGCAGACGCGTGGGTCGTGGTGCCGATCCTGATCCTGATCGGCATCCTGCTCGCCGCGTCCTCGGCCGGCTTCGCGATCCGCCGCTGGCTTCGCGCCTGATCGCGCCCTTGGGTCGGATAGACTGACAGGCTGCCGCGCGCCCAGCGCGGCATCCATCAAGGAGTCGTCATGCCCAAGGAACGCGGTGAGAAGGTCGTCGCGACCAATCGTCGCGCCCGCCACGAGTACACGATCGAGAAGACGTACGAAGCCGGACTGGTGCTGACCGGCACCGAGGTGAAGTCGCTGCGGCAGGGTCGCGCGAACCTCTCGGACGGGTACGCGTACATCGACGGGGGAGAGGCGTGGCTCGATGCCGTGCACATCCCGGAGTACTCGCAGGGCCACTGGACGAACCACGCCACCAAGCGCGTGCGCAAGCTGCTGCTGCACAAGGACGAGATCGTGAAGCTCTCGCACGCCGTCTCGGCGGGCGGCTACACGCTCGTGCCGCTCAAGCTCTACTTCTCGGACGGCCGCGCCAAGGTCGAGATCGCGATCGCCAAGGGCAAGCACGAGTGGGACAAGCGCCAGACCCTGCGCGAGCGTCAGGACAAGCGCGAGGCCGAGCGCGCGATGCGCTCGAAGAACCGCCTCGGCGAGCTCGAACTCAGCCCGTTGCGCGGTCGAGCGCACCACCGGCTCGGTACCCGCCTCGGCCACTGCACGATCGGTGAACGCGGTCTTCGGTACGAACGCCAAGGCCACCGCGGCTACGAGAGCGGTCACGCCGCAGACGATCCACACCGTGAAGTAGCCGCTCAGCGAGCCGGCCGTCCCCTCCGCCGCGGAGGCGGCACCGGTCGCGCCGTTCAGCAGCGCGATGCCGAACACGCACGACGCGATCGCTCCACCGACCGTCTTCACCGAGTTGGTCAGACCGGTCGCGACGCCCGTCTGTGTCGGGGGAGCAGCGGATGCCGCCGCCGCAGGCAGGGCGGCCACCAGCGCTCCCGAGCCCAAGCCGACGATCACCATGTTCACGATGACCTGCACGTAGGAGTCGTGGAATGGCAGGAACAGCAGGAACCCTATGCCGACGAGCGTCGAGGCGCCCATGAGCGTCAGGCGCGGCGCCGTGAGCCGGGCGATCAACGGGAACAGCAGCGCGCCGACGATCATCGCGATCAGATAGATCCCGATGATGAGCGAGGTTGCGAAACCGGTCGTGCCCAGGCCGTACCCGTATTCGTTCGGATCGGTGCGGGCGAAGGTCGACAGCGGAGCCTGCGCGCCGAGCACGCTGACGCCGAACAGGCCCGCCGTGAGGAATACCGGGCCGAGCGCGGGTGAGCGGAACATGCGCACGTCGATGAGCGGGTCGTCGTGACGCAGCTCCCAGAGCGCGAAGGGGACCACGAGAAGGATGCCGAGCACGACGACCGTCCACGACCACGGATTCACGAGGCCGCCTTCGAGGCGCAGGAGGCTGAGGCCTCCGGTGAAGCAGATCAGGGCGAGCGAGATCAGGATCAGTCCGACCGTGTCGAAGACCCCGCCCGTCGGCTCCGGCGACTCCTTCACCCCGAACAGGATCACGAAGAAGCAGACCACGATGAGCACCGCGGGCACGAGCAGCACGGCCGTCAGCGGCAGGGTGTCGATCAACGCACCGCCGACCAGCGCGCCGACGATCGCACCCAGCTCGAGCGCCGCGACGAGGAAGCCCGCGGCCCGCGCGGTGATGACCGAGCGACCCTCCATGCGACGCGACCGCGACCAGATCAGCGCGATCTCGAGCGGCAGCCACACGACGTAGAACCCCATGAGCGCCCACGCGATCAGGAACACCGTGAACGAGTCGGTGAACGGCAGAACGAGCGCGGCCGCGGCGGTGAGCGCGGTGGAGATGAGGAGCATCCTCTTGTGGCCGACCATGTCGCCGAGCTTCGCGAACGCCGGAACGACGAGCGCCGACAGCATGAGCTGCGCGCCCTCGAGCCAGTTGACGTCGGCGTCGTGGATGCCCAGGTGCCGAGCGATATCGGTGAGCATGGGCGTGTAGTACCCCTGCAGCACGCCGCTGGTGAACTCGACGAACGCCAGGAAGCCGACGACGGTCGCGAGGGTGCCCAGTGCGGCGCGCTTCATCGCGGCTCCTTCAGGCTCGGGGTTCGGGTGCGATCACTGTAGCCGCTGCAGCAGCGCCCGATGGAACAGCTCGCCCTTCTCGAGAGACGCGATCTCGACGCGCTCGTCGACCCCGTGAACCGACGCGCGCTGCGCGTTCGACATCGCCAGCGGGGCGAACCGATACACCGCGGCCGAGAACCGGTGGAAGTGCCGGCTGTCGGTCGCCGCCATGCAGACGAATGGCACGGTGGTGGCATCCGGGTACGACGCCTTCACGGCGGCAGAGATCAGCGCGAACTGCGCGTTGTCGGTCGGCGACTCGGGCGAAGGATCGCTCGACTCGACGACCGAGATCTCGACGAGGGGATCGTGGATGCGGCGCCGCACGCGCCGGACCGTGCCGGCGGCCGTTTCGCCGAGCGCGATACGCAGGTTGAGGGTCGCCGACGCCTGCGACGGCAGCACGTTCGCGGCGGTGCCGCCCTGCTGCATGGTCGCGGCGACGGTCGTGCGGACGAGCGCAGCCGGTTCGCCGCCCATCGCCGCGAAGATCCGCGCGGTCAGGGCGGGGAACGTGGCGAGCGTGCGCAGCACTGTCTGGTCGCGGCCGCGGGCCTTGTTCGCGAAAAGGCTGAGCATGCGCGTGATCGCGACGGGCGTGCGGGGGGCGAAAGTGCCCGCGTCGACCCGGTCGATTGCGCGCGCGATCCGGGCGACCGCGGTGATGCGCGGCGGCGCGGATGCGTGGCCCCCATCGCCGCGCGCGCTCAGGTCGAGGGTGACGACGCCCTTCTCGCCGACGCCGACCATGGCCGCGCTCCCGAGAGCGAACGGCAGCGGAGCGTCGACGACCGCGCCGCCCTCGTCGAGCACGAGCCATGGCACGATGCCGCGCTCGCGCAGAGTGGTGGCGATCTCCTGCGCGGCGGCACCAAACGTCTCCTCGTTCCCGCCGAAGGACAGGTACACGTCGCGCGCGGGGGTGAATCCTGCCGAGAGCAGGTTCTCGACCGCTTCGAGCACGACCAGGAGTGGCCCTTTGTCGTCGAGCGCGCCGCGTCCGTAGACCCACCCATCCTCGACCCGGCCCTCGAACGGCGGGTGAGTCCATGCGTCGGACTCGTCCACCGGGACGACGTCGTAATGCGCCATCAGCACGACCGGCTGAGCGGATGCCGCCGCCCCCGCCCAGCGGAAGAGCAGGCCGAACTCGGTGACCCGCTCGAGTTCGAGTCGCTCGTGCACCACGGGGTACAGCTCGGCCAGCAGGGTCACGAAGTCCTCGAACGGCTCCGCTCCGCGAGAATCGAGTTCGGCGCTGACGGTCGGCAGCTGGATCATGCGCGACAGGCGCTCGGCGACGCCGGGGCGCGGTGTCAGGGTCTCCGTCGGGGGAGTGAGCTCAGCAGGCACGGATCAGCGTGCGGAGAAGCGGGCCTCGACGGCTGCCGTGACGACGATGTCTTCGGGCTGCAGCTCCACGGCGGGCGCACCACCCGAGTCCATCGCTCCCATCGCCATCGCCCGCATCATCTTGGGTGCCGGAGCCGGTCCGGGAGAGGCGTCGGTGAGCAGGCCGAGGTCGGCGATCTCGAGGGGTGTCAGCGATGCGAGGCCGATCGCCGAGGCGTATGCGGTCGCGCGGTCCACAGCGACTTTCACGGCTTGCGCAGCCACATCGGCTTCCATGGACTTCGCCGTGGCCGGGGTGAGCCGCCAGGTCACGTTGTCGACCTGCACGCCGTCGCGCTCGGCGACGTCGCTGATCCACCATGAGAGGGCGGCGAAGTCGGTGAAGGTCGCAGTGATCTCGACCGAGGCGTAGTGCACGAGGGCCAGCTGCTTGCCCTCGTTGTTCCACGGGCGGTTGGCCCAGACCGAAACGCGCTGGCTCGACCAGTCGGCGACGCCCCCGGCATCCTTCCGCGTCGTGAGGTCGTCACGCAGAGGAGCGGCGAGCGCGGCGATGCGCTCGACGACGGCGCCTCGTTCGGGGCCTTCGGCGCGGACGGAGAGGTGCGCGACCGCTTCTTCGGGAAGGACGCGGGTTTCATGCTCACCGCGGACGGTGATGGTGACTTCGCTCATGGCTGAGACTCTACGCGGGAGCTAGTCGGATTCGTCTGGAGCCTTGACGTACTTGTAGATCGGACTTGAATGCGGCCCAGCGGACGTCGTCCGGCGTGAACAGGTACGCATCCGCGTAGCCCTCGTCGTCCTGCCATCCGCCTTCGACCCCAGGCATCGCGAGATACACGCCTTCTGTCGCATCGATGCGCTGATAGCCCGAAGCCTCGAGCAGTTGCATCGCCGCCACCGCGTTCTCCGGGTCGATCGGTGCCCAGGCGACGTCCAGGATGTTGTCGGTCGCCACTTCCTTGCCCTTGCCCGCCCGGCACAGCTACCTCGCCTTCCGGGCTGCCGTTCGGGAAGACGTCGAACGGGCGCGCACTGATACTGCTCATCGTTCGTCTGCCACGACCACCCAGGTGTTCTGGCGGAGGAGTTCGATCGGAATTTCGCGTTGGTGATGTCTTCGCACGTGATTGCGGCAGAGGATTGGCCGGAGGTGACGGATGGGGCCGGTGTCGCCGTGGGAGTGGCGCTCGGGGATGGCGTAGCGGAGGGGGATGCCGCCGTGGCTGAAGGTGTCGGCTCCGCTTCTGTTGCCTGCGATGAGAACGCGATGGCGACGATGATGAGGACCGCGACGGCCGCAACTGCGGCTCCGACGATCAGCCCACAGGCGTTTGTTAGACACTCGTGAAGCCTACGTGGGACGCTGCGGACGCCTGGAGCGACGCGGAATGGCTGCGCCACGGCATCCGTTGTAGACTGGGATGCTCGGCACCCGAAGGGTTCCGAGGTTGACAACTACACAGCGCGTGACAGCGGCCCTCTGCAAAGTCAGGGGAGTGCATGGGGATGATCGGTTTCGACATCGCCTGAGCTCCTGCGAGAAGCGGGCCGAGGATGCAGGGTTATCTCGTAAACGATCTCTGCAAAACTACAAGTGCCGAATCAAAGCGCACTGAGTTCGCCCTCGCTGCATAAGCGAGCCTGAACTCCGTCAGACCGTAGGCGTTCCCGCTACGGACCCTGGCGTCATCTAGGGGACTTGCTGCGTGACGGCGTCTGGACGTCACGCGGGACTCTTCCCAGGCTGGGCCTGTCGACCTAGATGCCTGTGGCAAAGGTCGGGGCCGAGTAGAACGTCAGCACAGGCTACGCCCGTAGAAGGCGCAGAGACACAGCGATGGACGGGGGTTCGATTCCCCCCATCTCCACCAATCCGCTGTCACGGACGAGGGCCCGAAGCCCGCAGAATCCTGCGGGCTTCGGGCCCTTCGTGGTTTTGGCCTAGGTGCCCGTGGCCAGTCGTTGCCACAATTTGGCCATATCTGCGCCCAGAGCGCTTCTTGGAGGCGCTGCGCGACCGAGTCGCTCTGATCTTCACCGGCTCACGGCGAACGCTTCGGCGGTGCGTCTTCCCGCTTCGCACGGCGCGATGCCCCGAACTCCGCCCACGCGAGCGCGGCGGCGGCGGCGATCTCGACGCCCACTGTCGCCAGCATCCCAACCCCCGATACGTCCGTGATCACCATGTACACACCGACCGCGGCGTAGCAGAGCCAGGCACCGATGAAGGCGACCGAAACCGCCAGGCGCCCGCGCGACGGAGGCTCACGGCGCACCAGGAAAAGCGCAACGCCGAAGGCAGCGGTCGCCACCCCGCCGCGTAGACCGAACGCGACCGACTCCGGCTCGAACTCCATACCCCAGGACGTCAGCGGCACCGACGGCGCGACGAGCCATGCCACCGTGATCAGCCAGCAGTACACCGCGAGGATGGTTGCGACCCAGAAGTACGCGCGGCTCATGCTACTGCTCCCTGGGTCGGCCGGGCCGGGACCGGATCCAAACACTCGACGGCCGACCGGTTGCTCGCATGGCGCGCACCATACCTTTCACGGTCGGTGCGAGGTCCCCATGAGCACTTCCGAACGCTTCAACCGCGGTCCGGCCCTGGCGGAACACTACAGCGCACCGGCCAGCGGTGTCACCCCAGTCCGCGACCCCAGCCCGCGCCCGGATGAGGGGGCTGGGCCTTTCTGTGGAATCGTGAGGCCGTGAAACTCTATTCCGACTATGGGCCTCGCCGAACGCGGCAGATTCTCGTCGATGTCATCTCGCTCGCGTTCATCATCGGCTGGGTGTGGCTCGGAGCGACGATCTACAGCCTGATCACCGAGCTCTCCGAGTTCGGCAGAGACATGGAGAACGCCGGAGCGGGCTTCCGCGAAACCATGACCGAGGTCGGGCAGAACCTGGGCGGCGTCCCGCTCATCGGGTCCGGCATCCGTGCTCCGTTCGACGGAGCGAGCGATGCCGGAAGGGCCTTGGAGGCGGCTGGGCAGAGTCAGCAGGAGGTCGTCCAGCAACTCGCGCTCACGCTCGGCCTGGGCGTCGCCGTGCTGCCGATCCTCATGATTCTGTTTCTCTGGCTGCTGACCCGCGGTCGTTTCATTCGGAGGGCCGGCCGGGCGAAGGCACTTGTCCGCGCTGGGGTCGGAATCGACCTTCTGGCACTGCGTGCGCTCACCAATCAGAGGATCGCGATGATCGCGAAAATCGATGCCGATGCAGTGGGTGCGTGGCGGAGAGGTGACGAGATCGTCATGCGACGGCTGGCCGGACTGGAACTCGAGTCCTCCGGCATCCGCCTGCCCTCCTGACACGACTCGGATTCGCCGGAATGCATGTCGCGACCAGCGCCTTGCATTGACCATGCGCGCCATCGTCTACTCCCAGCACGGCACCTCATCCGTTCTCGACCTCGTCGACCGCGAGCCTGCAGAACCCGGCCCTGACGAGGTCCGCGTCCGCGTCGCGGTGTCGGGTGTCAATCCGACCGATTGGAAGGCGCGCGCGGGTGGCAAACCGATCGAAGACGGAGCGATCGTTCCGAACCAGGATGGCGCCGGCGTGGTCGATGCCGTCGGCTCGGACGTCACCGATCTGAAGGTCGGCGACCGAGTCTGGGTCTTCCTCGCCGCCCACCAGCGGCCGACCGGCACGGCGCAGGAATTCACGGTTGTGCCCGCGAGCCGCGCGGTGCGACTGCCCGACGGCATTGCGTTCGACGTCGCGGCGAGCCTCGGCGTGCCGGCGATGACCGCCCACCGCGCACTCACGGTGCACGAGTTCGGACCGGCGAGGCTCGCGCCCGGCACACTTGATCGTCGAGTGGTGCTGGTTCACGGGGGAGCGGGTGCTGTGGGACACGCCGCCATCCAGCTCGCGGTGTGGGCAGGGGCGACCGTCGTGGCCACGGTGAGCAGCGATGAGAAGGCGGCGCTGGCCCGCTCGGCAGGTGCGCATCACGTCGTCCAATATCCGGATGCCGACCTCTCGGCCAAGATCATCGCGATCGCTCCGAGCGGAGTCGAGCACATCGTCGAGGTGGCGCCCGCCCAGAATGCCTCGCTCGACGTCGACGTGCTCGCAAATCACGGCAGCATCGCGTACTACGCGAACAACAACGGTGAAGACTTCACCGTCCCGATCGTCGCGAGCTTCGCCAAGAACGCGCGCTGGCAGGGCCTTCTGCTCTACACCGTCGGCCCAGAGGCGCTCGCCACGGCCGCCGAAGACATCACCGCCGCGCTCGAAGCAGGGGCTCTTCCGGTCGGCGCCGAGGCGGGATTGCCTCTGACTTGGTTTCCGCTCGAAGAGACGGCAGCCGCTCACGACGCCGTCGAAAGCGGCGTCACCGGCAAGGTGCTCATCCGCGTTGCGGACGACCTGATCTGAAGCAGGGCCACATAACGGGGAGCTCGGTCACAGCCGGCGATCCGGTCGGTACCCGCCGAGGGGCGGGCACCAGACCGGATCGCCGGACTTCGGAGGGTCTTCTACTCCCAGATTCGATCGCCGACGAACTCCCGCGGGGGAAGAGTCACGAACGCGGAACCGCTGTCATGCAGCGAGGCGGCCAGCGCGTTGAGTTGTGGCACGGAGTTGCTCGCACCACCCCAGTGACCCGAGTTCACGCGGTCTTCGAGAACGCTGATGCCCGCCGCGATCTCGGCAGGGGTGAACGAGCAGTGACCTTCGCGCTCGACGAACGTCTGGCGGAGCATCGCACTGTCGCCCTGCGAGCGGACGTCCTCCGCGTACTCTTCTTCAACCTGGACCGGCGCCAGAATGTCGATCGTCGTGTGCATCGTCAGGACGGGTACCTGCAGGTCGCCTGTCAGCCCTGACGTCGAGTTGAGGGTCCCCACTGATCCGGCATCCGGAGCGATATCGGCGGTGTCGGTGAGCTGCGCCAGATCAGCTTTCAGATCAAGTCCGGCCGCACGGTACAGCTCCGCGACCTTCTGACGATCCTCCGACTGCTGGAAGAGCCTGCCGTAGTCGACGCCGACGTTCCAGGTGGCGTTGCCGCCGGTCGCGGTCTCGATGTCGAAGCGACCCGGTGTGACGAATCCCAGCGTCTGCTTCAGCAGGGTGTACATCGACTTCTGCCAGGCGGCTGCGTCGCGGGTGTCCGTCCCCGGAAGGTGGAACAGCGCCGCTGCGAGCGCGACGCGCGCACGACCCTCTGCGGTGGTCTGCCCGGCATCCACCGCTCCGCTGAGCGCGGCGGCGGTTCCGAAGGCAGCGCCGAGGTCGCATACCCCTCGATCTGGATGTCCTGTTCGGGGGCGAGGAGTTCGTCGATCGCATGCGAGCCGTCGAGCTGATAGTTGTTCAGGTCGACGCCGCCCTCCATCAGACCGCAGGTCGGCATCGCGCCCGCGATCACGTCGCCCGCCGATTCGGCGAGTCGCCCCGTGACCAGGCCGCCCATCGATGTTCCGTACGCGAGGACATGATCCGGCTGCTCGCCGATCTGAACCAGAGCGGCATCCAATGACTCGAGCTGGTCATCCGGCGCGGTGGGCACTGCCCATCCGGTCGCCTCGTAGGTCGATCCCACCAGCGCGTATCCCTGTTCGAGAAGCAGCTGCTCGGTGGCCGGGTTCGGAGCAACCGTCGCCGGGGCGCGCGGACCGGCGAACGAAGGCTGGTAGCCGTGACTGTAGAGCAGAAGCGTCCCATTCCAGTCGTCGGGCACCACCGCCCTCCAAGCGGTCCCGTCGGCCAGGGTCCCGGCGTACTCGCCGCTCGCCGCCGACGCCGACGAAGCTGTGAGCCCGACGGCGAGAACTGCGCCCGCGGCGGCGGTGACTCCGATGAACGTGAGTCGGGAGCGGCGGGGAGTGGACGTAGTGGATGAATGCATGCGAACTCCTTCGTTCGAGCGGGGGTCACTCACATGCAAGTATCAACCTCCTTGGTAAATAGTCAAGGAAGTTGATCATTGCGATGACGCGTCGCGAACCTCCGCGGCCAGCGCCCGCCGGCTCTCGCTCAACCACTGGCCCAGTCGCGATCGTTGCTCCGTCGTCAATTCGGCGAAGGCGACAGCTTCTATCCGGTCGACGTCCTGGCGGCAATCCTCGAGGAGAGCACGCCCTTGTTCCGTCAGCGAGATGACGAGACGGCGGCGGTTCTCGGGATCGCGATGGCGCACGATGAGCCCCGCGCTCTGCAAGGCGGCGACCACGCCCTCCATCGCCTGAGCCGTGACGAACGAGTGCCTGGCCAGCTGCGCCGCGCTCATGTCGTCGTGCTGCTCGAGCACCGTCAGCGCGGTGTACTGAGGCACCGTGATGCGACGTGGGCGCAGAGCAACATCCATCCGCGCTCGAATCGCCGATTCGAGTTGCTTGACGAGGTAGAGCAGTCGCGGCGCGGGAACGTCGTGAGTGCGATCCGGCATGGGGACACACTATTGCCCTGCGTCATCGAGCATCGTTCGGCACTGCGAAGGTCAGCGACCCGACCACACCGTCTCGATCGGAATCTCGTGCCCGAGGATGTTCTCGGCCGCGCGATGCCCTGAGTACATTGCCGCGGTGACGGTCGCGGGGTCATCCGTCCAGGTCGCCTCGCCGGCCAGGTGCAGGATGCCGTCGATCGGCGTCGCGAGCGTGTCGTGGTCGACCGTGGTCGAGCCGAGTTTCATATAGGCGTACGAGCCATGAGAGAACGGGTCGTCCTGCCAGTCGGTGATGTGCACGTGCGTGGGCTTTTCGACCCTCTCGCCGTACAGACGGCGCAACTGGGCGAGTACGGATTCGGTGATCTCTTGTTCGCTCCAATTTCGCGTCTCGACGGCAGCGGGACCAGCCGCGAAGGTCAGAAGCGTCGGCGTGCCGTGCAGGGCGGTGAGGTCGTACCAGGAGTGCCACCACCGGCTCTCGGGGCCCTGCTGTCGGATGACGTACACATCGTCGTCCCAGAACTTCGTCGGAAACCGAAGGAAGACCTTCTCGAACGCGTTCATCGTCAGCCGGCTGAGCGCTTCGACGATGGGATCGGGCAGGGGCGGCTCGATGACGAAGTCGTCGGACTGAAGTACGCCGACCGGCACCGTGATCACGGCGGTGTCGGCGGTGACGGTGCCGTAGTCGGTCGTCACGGCGACGCCGTCGGGCGTCCACTGCACGCGCTCCACGATGTGCGTGAGCCGGACGTCGAGCCCCTCCGCGAGGTGGGAGGCGAGACGGTCGTAGCCGTCCGGGAACACAACCTCGTCGCCGTCGATGGAGTCGTCATCGAGCCCGTGCGCGGCGAGGTCTTCGATCCAGGCGCCGTACTGCTCCTCGGAGCGGTGCTCCAGATACTCGCGCACGCGTTGCGCGCGTTGCGCCTCCCAGCCTTGACGAGAGATCGCTTCGTCCGTGACGTCGCGGTAAGAGGCGTCGGGGGCAGAGGCCGCGACGACTTCGCGCAGAGTTTCGTCCGCAGCGTGGATGTCGTCGATGAAGGCTTGGGCGGCGGCATCCGAGAGTCGTTCGCCGTCAGGACCGTAGTACGCGATCGGACGGCTGTCGGGCTGGTAGCCGCCGACGGTGAACTCGACCATGGGCATGCCGAATGCCGCGGCCGCGGCGGCGACGGGGGAATCGGTGATGCCGTGGATCCAGGATGCACCGAGATCGGTCGCGAGACCGTAGCGCCGATCGGTGACGACTCGACCGCCCACGCGGTCGCGAGCCTCG
This sequence comes from uncultured Actinomycetota bacterium, assembly GCA_963781135.1. Classification (GTDB taxonomy): domain Bacteria; phylum Actinomycetota; class Actinomycetes; order Actinomycetales; family Microbacteriaceae; genus Microbacterium. Next base: position 401,648 of record CAWADY010000010.1, read on the forward strand.
AGCACCAGGACGGCTCGCCCGGCTCGAGTCAGCAGGCGGGCGGCGGTGAGCCCCGCGATCCCTGCGCCGATCACGATCGTGTCGTAATGATCCAAAGTTGACCTTTCCGTTGCACGGTCTGCGCCGCCCGCGATTCGACGCTACCGAAACATCGGGGATCGAAGCCCCGATCGTGTGATCCGGGGACGGATGCCGTGCGCTTCTGCCGCTCGCGCGTGGCGCGGACCCTTCCGCGCAGTCGGATGCCCGGGCTACCGTCGAGCGCATGACGAAGTATCTGATCTCTTTTCCGAGTTTCGCGATGGACGTCGCCGATGATGAGTGGGACACCGTCTCGGAAGACTCGCACGCGGTCATCGAGGAGGCGAAAGCGGCGGGTGTCTACGTGTTCGGCGGCGGTATCGACGAAGCCGTCGACCCCATCGTCGTCGCCGGCGACGAAACGGTGACCGAGGGCACGTATCCCGGGGTGACGGTTCCCAACGGCGGTTACACCGTGCTCGAGCTGCCGTCGCGGGAGTCGGCTGTCGAGTGGGCCGCCAAGATCGCGGTCGCCTGCCGGTGCCCGCAGGAAGTTCGACAGTTCCAGTACGATCCCGCGTCGTGATGGGATGCCGCGCGTGGTCGACCTGAGATGGCCGCGGACGTCCTTCAACCCCGCGCAAACGTGGACTCACGACCTGTGGAGAACTTCTCCCGATGTCGTACATACGTTCTACACTGGACTCATGTACGACGACCCGCTCACGCTCGACTGGCCAGTGCCGGATGAGCTCGAGGTCGTGATGGACATGAACCGCATGATGGCGTCTCATGACGCTGAGCAGCTCACCCGCATCGACCGAATCCGCGGCGCACATCTCGCTGATGCCGAGGTCGCGGGTCGAGCCATGACCGATGTGGTGATGCGTGGGCTGCGGCTCGAATTGGCTGCCGCGCTCCGCATCACCGAACACGAGGCCGGTGACCTGATCGCCCTGGCCGAGGGTTTGGTACACCGCTACCCCGACGCGATGACTGCGCTGCGAGAGGGCAGCATCATGAAGCGGCACGCCAAGCTGCTGGTCGATGGACTCGACGAAATCGAGCCCGAGCTGCGCGGCGAGCTGTTCGGCAAGGCGCTGGCGCTTGCCGAGACCCAGCCCGTGGGAGAGTTCCGTCGCTCGCTCCGCAAGCTGATCGAGTCCGCTCGAGTCGTCACGCTCGCCGAACGCCACCAAGCGGCCCTCGAGCAGCGCCGGGTCTACATCGAGCCCGTCGAAGATGGAATGGCGTGGACGCACAAGTTCGGCCCCGCCGTCGAGGCTCGAGCGGAGTACGACCGGGCGACCGCCATCGCGAAGATCATCCGGGCGCAGGAGGGCGAGACCCGCACGCTCGATCAGATCCGCGCCGACGTCATGGCCGACCTGCTCATCGAGGGCACCACGACCGCGCATCCGAACGAGGCGCGCGGCATCCGAGCGTCCGTCGTCGTCACGGTGCCCGCTCTCGCGCTGCTCGAAGATGACGACGAGGCGGTCGCTGCGTCTGGGAACGACCCCGCGACCGTCGAAGGCGTCGGGCCGATCCCGATCGCAAAGGCGCGTGAGCTCTGCGGTGCAGACGCGACGTGGATGCGGGTGCTCACGCATCCCGAATCGGGCATGGTTCTGTCGGTCGGGCGCACGCAATACTCACCACCCGCATCGCTCAAGCGCCTCGTGAAGTGGCGGGCTGACCGGTGCATGGGACCAGGATGCGGACTCCCGGCATCCCGGTGCGACGTCGACCATACGATCGCCTGGGAGCATGGCGGCGACACGGCTCTCGAGAATCTCACGCCTCTGTGCCGAGGCCATCACATGGTGAAGCATCACGGCGGGTGGCGATTGCGACAAGTGCCGGGCAGTGGTGGCGCGGTCGAATGGACTTCGCCGACCGGTCGAAGATATGTGGTCGAACCGGAGCGACGGGTGCCCGTCTTCACCGCGTCCGGCGATGTCGCGAGCGCGGGATCGAGCGACGCGCCACCGTTCTGAACCCGTGGCAATCAGCGTTTCTGATCCCCCGCTGGAGTCAGATCGTGTCAGCGCCTGACGCCATCGCCTGCGTGCCGATCACCGACAGCAGCTGGAGCAATTCGTGGCTCTCGGTGCCCGGCGTGGCGGTCAGCACCAGAAGCGTCTGCCCCTGCTCGGGATCGATCAGAAACTGGCACTGCAGCTCCATCACCCCGACCTCGGGATGCTGAACACGCTTCTCGCGTGCGTGCGTGCTGCGCACCTCGTGCGCTTCCCACAGCGTCGCGAACTCCTCGCTCTCCGCCAGGAGCGCGTCCACGATCGCCCCGGCACGTGATCGCGCGCCGTACTTGGCGTAGACCCGGCGGATGTCGGCGGTGAACTCCCTCGAGTGCATCGCGTGGTCCTCGGTCGGGTAGACGTTCCGAGCCGAAGGATCGACGAACCAGCGGTACCCCACGCTGCGCATGAAGCCCTCGTGCCGCGTCTCGTCGCCGAACAGGGCACGCGCCGCGGGCGTCTGTGCGAGAGTCTCGCCGAGCTCGGTCATGACCTGGGCCGGCGTGTCGGCGAGGCGGTCCAGCACGCGCATCGTGCCCGGGGAGACATGCTCGCTGCGCAGCGCTCGCACAGGTGCCGTGTGACCCGCCAGCCGGAAGAGGTGGTCGCGCTCGTCGAGCGTGAGCCGCAGGCCGCGGGCGATCGCGGCGAGCATCTGCTCCGACGGCTGCGGACCCCGACTCTGCTCGAGCCGGCTGTAATAGTCCACCGACATGTCGCACAGCGCGGCGACCTCTTCGCGCCGCAGTCCGGAGGTTCGCCGACGCGAACCGCGGCGAAGTCCGACGTCTTCGGGCTGAAGCACCTCGCGCCGACGACGGAGGAAGTCGGCCAGCTGCGCTCTGTCCATGCTTCGAGTCTCCGAGAGTGCGGCGCGCGGAACAAGGGACCGGCAGTCCCTGTCTCGCCGAAAGATGGGGTCAGGCGGCGATCTGCACGCCGACCATCTGCTCCGACACGTCCCAGATGCGACGTGCGGCATCCGCGTCCTGAAGACGCGAGTACAGACGCTGCTCAGCAGGAAGCCCGCTCAGGTGCTGGAAGCCCATCGGTGCGTAGAGTCGACCACCGTGAGCGTCGGGGTTCGTCGCCGCATAGACGGCCGTGAGCGCCGCCGACGCGGGAGTGCCGACGAGGATGCCGCGACGCGACAGGGCGCGGATGAGCTTGACGGCGCGAGTGTCGTCCGGCCGACCCATCCCGGGCTGGGCCGACAGCAGGTTCGTCGGCGTGATGCCCGGGTGCGAGAGGTTGCTGCGGATGCCCAGATCGGCAGCATCCGATCGACGCTGCAACTCCACCCCGAAGAGTCCGAATGCGATCTTGGACGAGCTGTACGCCTTCATCGCGTCGTAGCCGCGTTCCCAACCGAGGTCGTCCCAATTGATCGCGCCCTCGTTGGCAGCGACGCTCACCTGGCTCGTGATGTGTGCACGGCCTGCGCGCAGAAGCGGCATCAGTCGGGCGACGAGCGCGAAGTGTCCGAGGTGATTGGTCGCGAACTGCAGCTCGAAGCCGTCCGTGGTCAGCTGACGCGTCGGCGGGGTCATCACGCCGGCGTTGTTGATCAGGATGCCGATGGGCCGGCCCTCGACGATGAGCAGGTCGGCGAACGCGGCCACCGACTCGAGTGAGGCGAGATCGAGAGCCCGCACCTGGACGAGGGCACCGGGCGTCCGCTCACGGATTCGGGCGGCGGCACCCTCGCCCTTCTCGAGATTGCGGGCCGGGATGATGACTTCGGCTCCGGCGCGTGCGAGTCGGGCGGCGATCTCGAATCCGACTCCGTCGGTGGCGCCGGTGACAAGCGCAAGCGTTCCGGTCAGGTCAGGGACGGTGATGTCGAGGTTCTTCGGCATGGTGGGCGACTCCAAGAGCGTGATGCGGTGGGTGGTGCTTCCATGCTCTGCGGGAGCCGCGGCGACATTCAGGGCGCGCTTACCCAGGGATTCGCGATCCCTGGGTAAGCGCGAACGGTCAGGACTGAGTCGGGTTGATCGACACCACCGTCATGTCTGCGTCGAGTTCCACGTCGATCGTGCGGCCGTTCGACTGCACGACGGCGATGTCGAACGGCGACGCGGTGTCGTCGTCGATCTCGATGTCGGTGATGTTGCCCGATACCTCGTCCATCGCCGCAGCGACGAGCGCGTCCACGGTGTCGGCGTCCAGCACTGCCTGGGGAGCGGTGTCATCGGCCTCGGCGGCCTCGGTCGACAGCACCTCGGTCGTCCCGTCCGCGGTCACGCGCACCTCAGTCTCGGCGCCGTCGCTCGTCTCGAACTGGACGTCCCAGCTGCCGTCGGTATTGGCCTCGATGCCGATCGCATCGCCCTCGGCCGAATCGGCGGCCGCGGCGATGATCTCGTTCAGCTCGGCGGCGGACTCGGTGCCGATGTCGGCCTGCGAGACCGCCGTGTCGCCGTCGTCATCCTGCTGGGCGCTCGCGCTCGCGCGGTCGTCATCATCGTCGTCCATCTCGTCGGCGATCGCTGCGCCGACGGCGATTCCGCCGCCGGCGAGCACCGCCGCGGCGAGCACGGAACCGCCGGCGATGAGCCAGGTGCGGGTGCGCGAACGGCGAGGTGCGGGCGGCTGGCCGGAGGGCGAGATCACCGGTGTCTCCGCGAGGGGGGTGGTGAGGGGAGTGTGGTCGGGGTGGCTGCTGTTCTCAGTCATGATGCGATCGTGTCAACCGGGTGCTGAAGCCAGCCTGAAGGCGGTCTAACCTTTTCGAGGCTCGTGTCACCCATCTGCGAGTCATCGAGAAGGAGCACACCCATGCGCGCACTCATCCACTCCACGTTCGGAGACCCGACCGAGGTGCTCGAGGTCGGGGAACGCCCTCTGCCCGAACCGGGCCCCGGGGAGGTGCGGGTGCGCACCGTGCTCGCGACGATCCACAACCACGACCTTTGGACGATTCGCGGCACCTACGGGTTCAAGCCCGATCTTCCGGCGGCGAGCGGCACGGAAGCAGTCGGCATCGTCGACGCGTTGGGTGAGGGGGTCGACACGCTGAAGGTCGGCCAGCGCGTGAGCGGCGGCGCCTTCGGGGTGTGGGCCGAGTATTTCGTGGCGAAGGCTGCGGGCCTGATCCCCGTGCCCGAGGCAATCAGCGACGAGACGGCGGCGCAGCTGGTCTCGATGCCGTTCAGCGCGCTCGCCCTTCTGGACTCTCTCGACCTCGAGCCAGGCGACTGGATGGTGCAGAACACGGCGAACGGCGCGGTCGGCAAGCTGGTCGCGCAGTTCGCGCCGGCCCGCGGCATCCACGTGCTCGGCCTGGTGCGACGGGATGCCGGCATCGACGAGCTCTCTGCGCTCGGCATCCATCACATCGTCTCCACGGAGAGTGCCGACTGGCGTGCTCGCGCGGCGGAGATCCTCGACGGGGCCGAGCCGCGCGCGGCCGTCGACTCGATCGGCGGTAAGGCGGCCGGAGAACTGCTGTCGCTGCTCGGCGAAGGCGGCACCCTCGTCTCGTTCGGCGCGATGGGCTCCGGCCTGCTGCAGATCTCGTCGGGCGACCTGATCTTCAAGCAGGCCACGGTGAAGGGGTTCTGGGCCAGTACCGTCAGCAGGACGATGGATGCCGCCACGCGCGGCGCACTGTTCGGCGAGCTGCTGCAGCGCGTCGGCTCCGGCGAGGTGCCGCTGCCTGTCGAGGCGGTCTACCCCTTCGAGCGGGCGCGCGAGGCGGCCGCCGCGAGCGCGGTGCCCGGTCGCGCCGGAAAGATCCTGCTGCGCTTCAGCTGACCGTCGGCGGTCCGGCGGCAGGATCTGTGGCGTCTGGGCTCGTCGTGTCGGGCGACGCGGCCGCTTCGGCCTCCTTGCGATCGCGGCGTCGATTCACGACCAGCGCGGTCACGACGACGGCTGCCACGATCAAGAGCCCGACGATCAGCCAGAGCACCCAGGCGCGGTACTCCATCGTCGGTGTTCGCGGGAACGGGAGTCGGGGTCGGTGTCGGCGTGGCAGTCGGTGTCGGCGTGGCGGCCGCGGTCACGGTGACGACGGTCGTCGCAAGCACGTTCTCACCATCGCCGACGGCGATCGTGAACGAGCCCGCTTCGCTGGCGGTGAAGACCGCGGTTGCGGTCCCATCAGACACGGGCGATGTCACCGAGGTCGCGCCGCTCGGCGAGAACGAGCCGCCCGGTGTGCCGTCCAGCCCGAACGATGCCGACTCGAGCCCACCGAGCCCGGTGGCCGTGACGGTGGTCGTCGCGCCGGTCGCGATCGTCGCGGACTCGGCGGTCAGTTCGGCGCCGGCCGACGGAGCGCCGGCGGTGACCGTGATGATGACGGTGGCCAGTACGTTCTCGCCGTCGCCGACGGCCACCGTGAACGAACCTGCTTGGTCGGCGGTGAACGTCGCCGTGGCGCTGCCGTTCGACGCGGGCGCGTCATAGCTCGCCGTGCCGCTCTCGGTGAAGGTCGCGCCGTCGGACTCGCCCATTCCGAAGGAGGCGGTCTCGAGCCCGCCCAGGCCGGTTGCCGTCACGATCGAGGTCTCGCCCGCGGCGATCGACACCGGATCCGCGGTCACCTCGGGGGTCGTCGCGGCGTTCGCTGCCGCTCCGCTTGAAAGACCAAGGGCCGCACTGAAAAGGACGGCGGCCAGAACCGAGCGGAGGGCGTTGCGCATGGGCTGTCTCTTCTCATTCTGCAAGGTCATGACAGATCGAGCCCGGGCACCATCGCCCGGGCTCGTTCGTCACACTACTCGCGTCAGGCTCTGCCCTTGAGGATCATGTGCCAGTACACCCACGGCAGGATGTGGCGGTCGAAGATCCAGGTGAGCCGCCGCTCTTTGGCAAGGCCTTTCCAGAAGGGGATCGTCGGCTTCAGCCTGTAGCCGTCGTCGAACTCGGCGAAGACGACGGTCGACCGCGAGACGGTGAACGGGCACACCGAGTATCCGTCGTACTCCTCGTTCGGCTCCTTGCCGTCGAGCACCGACACGAGATTCCGAGCAAGTGCCAGCGTCTGTTTGCGCAGCGCGCCACCCGACTTGGAGTTCGTTGTCGCTGCCGCGTCTCCGAGGGCCCAGACGTTCGAGTGCCGCTTGTGTCGGAGGGTGCGCGGGTCGACCTCCACGAACCCGCCGGCGTCGTCCGCGGCGGCCAGGTTCGCGAGCCAGTCCGGAGCGGACTGCGGGGGTTCGACGTTCAGCACGTCGTACGACAGCTTCTCGGGCAGCTCCCGCCCGCGCTGGCGTACCGTGATCAGGCGATTCGCGGCATCCACTTCGGTCAACTCGGTGGCGGTCCGCAGGTCGATGCCGTATTCGGCGATCTTCCGCTCGAGCTCGCGATCGATCTCGGGGATGCCGAAGACGGTCTCATCGGGTACGAGCATGATCACTTGGATGTCGCCCAGCACCCCGGTCTTCTGCCAGTAGTCGCACGCGAGGTACATCGGCTTCTGGGCCGCTCCGGCGCAGGATGCCGGCCCCGAGGGCTGAACGAAGATCACGGTGCCGCTGCGCAGCGCACGCAAGAGCGCCGATGACTTCAGGGCGAGGTCGAACTCGTAGTGCGACGACGCACTCGAGGTCTGCATCGCTTCGGCGAGCCCTGGCACCGCGTCCCAGTCATGCTGGATTCCGGCGCTCACGATGAGGTGCTCGTACGTGAGTCGGCCGCCGGATTCGAGCAGTACGGAGTCCTCTTCCGGATCGACCGCGGTGACGGCATCCTGCACCCACGCCACATGCTTTCGGCATGACCGCTCCCTGTTCTCGGACGGCCATGCTGCCGGGAGCGGTGCCGCCGGCGATGTGCGAGAAGAGCGGCTTGTACAGGTGCTCTGCGCGCGGTTCGACCACCACGATGTCTTCGACACCCATCCGCTCGAGGCGACCGGCGACCGAGAGCCCGCCGTTGCCGCCGCCGATCACGACGACGCGGTGGTGCTGCTGATGCCCCGGGTTCAGTCGAGTGGGCTCAGTGCTTGTCACCGTCACCGCGCTCCATCTCGTCGTCTGCCCCGCGCGTGCCGACGCCCGGAGTGTCGTTCATCGTCGACACGTTCTGGATCGGCGCGTCGATCGCCCTGTCTCCACCTCGACGGCCTCCACGGCGCCGGAGTCCGCGCCGGCACCGCCCGCGGGCACGGACCCCTTCACTGCGGATTCGTCGGGGGTGTCTTTCGCTGCGTCATGCATTCGCGTTCTCCGCTCTGTGCGATCGATTCGGATCGGGTGAGACCCACTCTGCGACACGCGGACCAATCCGGGGCCGGGTTGACCTGATTCACGCGACGTGCTTCGCGCGCAACCGCCCCCGGGGCTCCCGGGGCGCGTAGCGTGGCCCGCATGAGCGATCAGCGACGAGACGAACAGCCCGCCGAGAACGGCGACTCGCCCATCGGCGGCGACGAGACGACTGAGGACCAGCTTGATGCCGACAACGAAGTCGAAGAGGACATGCTGAAGACGCTGGATCCGGACGCGCCGCCGGCCTGAGTCGCTAGCCTCGGGTCGTGACCCACCAGCTCACGCGAGACGAGGCGCGCCGGATCGCTGGTGCGCGCCCAACTGCTCGATGCGGACCGACCGGGCGACGTGGTCGAGGTCGCCGAGCAGTTGGGCTACGTCAAGATCGACCCGACCGCGACGATCGCCCCGTGCGAGCACACGGTGCTGTGGTCGCGCATCGGATGGTCGTACGAGGCCGGGCAGCTCACCAAGGCCGTCGAGATCGACCGGCTGCTGTTCGAGTTCGACGGCGCATTCCGCCCGGTGAGCCTGCTGCCGATGATGCTGCCCGCGATGCGCCGCTGGCCGCGACGGGAAAGCACACGTCAATGGCTCGACGCGAACTCCGGCTTTCGCAAAGACGTCCTCGCGCGGCTGAAGGCGGACGGACCCCTGCTCGCCGCCGACATCCCCGACACCGCGCAGGTCAATCGCGCTCCGGATGGATGGACCGGCTCGAACCAGGTGCCGACCATGCTCGACTTCCTGATGCGACAGGGTCAGGTCGCCATCGTCGGGCGAGAGGGGCGGCACAAGCGATGGGACCTCGCCGAGCGCGTCTACCCGACAGACCTGCCCGAGTACGCCGAAGAAGAGGCGACGCAGATGCTGCGCAGACGGACGCTCCAGGCAGCGGGAATCGCGAAAGAGGGAGACCGCTGGTGGAACGCCGTCGGCAAGGCGGGTGAGCCGGCGGTCGTCGAGGGCAGCAAGTGGAAGTTCCGCGTCGACCCTGAGGCCATCGCGGCTCTCCAAGACGATGACGCGGGCCGGGTCGCATTCCTCAACCCGTACGACGGGATGCTGTTCGACCGGCCCCGCCTGAAGGAGGTCTTCGAGTTCACGTACGTGCTCGAGCAGTTCAAGCCCAAGCCGCAGCGCGTCTACGGCTTCTTCGCGCATCCGATCCTGATCGGCGATCGCTTCGTCGGGATGCTGGACGCCGAGCTCGACCGGGAGCGCGAGGTGCTCAGAATCAACGCGGTGCACGAATTCCTGCCGTTCGAACGCGAAGAGTCCGAGATGGTGCGTGCCGAGATCGGCGAACTTGCCGAATGGCTCGGCGTAACCGCCTCCGAAACAGGCTGAATTGAGGATTTCTTCATGCGCGTGCATCCAAAGCCGCGCTTCGCACGGAAGTACTCACTGCAGGGCGGAAAAAGCCGCCCCCCAAGGAGGACAACGTGCGTAAGACAATCGCAGCCGGCGTCGTAGCCGGCTTCGCCCTCGCGGCCGGCTTCGTGGTGCCCGCCCAAGCCATCTCGGCGACCAGCGCCGACCTTTACGTGCTCCACGCCATCCCCGACACACCGGTGGATGTGTATGTCAACGGAGCATTGACGCTGGATGACTTCCAGCCGGGCGACCTCGCCGGCCCGCTCGACCTGCCCGCGGGCGACTACGAAGTAGCTCTGACGGCTACCGACGCCGCGGACGACAGCGCGCCCATTCTCGGACCGGCCACCATTACCCTCGCGGCCGGCACAAGCTACACGGCGACCGCCAACCTCAACGAGGGCGGTGACCCGGCGCTCAACCTCTTCACGAACGACATCGCGACGACAAACGCCGGTGAGGGCCGGCTGACCGTGCGCCACGTCGCCGCTGCTCCCGCGGTCGACATCCTCGCTGGCGGCACCGCAGTCGTCTCGAGCCTGGTCAACCCCGACCAGGCGACGCTCAACCTGCCGGTCGGCACGGTGTCGGCATCCGTCGCCCTCGCGGGAACGACCGACCCGGTGATCGGCCCGGCAGACGTGGCGGTCCAGGACGGCGTCCTGACCATCGTCTACGCGTGGGGCAGTGCTGAGGCAGGAAACCTCGACCTCGCGGTGCAGACCATCACGGTCGGCCACACCGCACCCGGGGGCGTCCCCTCCGGAACGGCCGGATACGCCGCAGAGCGCGACGCGATGACCCAGGCGTTCTGGATCGTCGGATTCGCGTTCGCATTGGCAGCGGCATCCGTCGTCGTCGTTGTGGCACGCCGCACCCAGGCAGCGAAGATCGACCGCTGATCTGGGCTACCCGAGAGAGCCAGACGTGACCCGACGACTGATCGCACCGTTGGTGCTGGTCCTCGCTCTCTCGGCTTGTGCGCCCGTCCCGGCCCCCAGCGGGGCGGGCGCACCCCCCACCTCATCGCCGACTCCCACCGCGGCTCCGACCGCTGTCACCGACGTCCCCATCGTCGGCAGCGCGCCGGAGCCGGCGCGCGCGTCGCTGCCCCCTGTGCGGGTTCAGGTCGACGCAGCCGGAGTCGACATGGAGGTGGTCCCGGTCGGGGTCGAATCGGGCGGTTTCATGGAGTTGCCGCCCAATCCCGCAATCGCGGGGTGGTACCGATTCGGCCCCGATCCGTGGAGCCCCGACGGCAACACCGTGATCGCAGCTCACATCGATGCACCCGACTACCCGATCGGGCCCTTCGCCAATCTGCGCGATCTGCCCGCGGATGCCGAGATCACCGTCACCGGAGCCGACGGCTCGACCGCCGCCTACGGGGTGGTCAGCGTGACGTACTATCCCAAGCAGGAGCTGCCGACCGACGCGCTGTTCGCCCGGGAAGGAACGAGAGCACTGGTGCTCATCACCTGCGGCGGCGAGTTCGATGAGACAACCGGTCACTACGACGACAACGTGGTCGTCGTGGCCGAACCCAGAGCATAGGACGAGGAACGAGGAGACATCGTGGCTGGAGGGGAGGAGAGCACCGACGCTGCCGAGCAGCGTGACGCCGAGTCGGCGTGGGACGCCCGCTTCATCGCCGGCGACGAGCGCGCACTCGAGCACGCCTATCGCCGCTGGTCGCCGGTCGTGTTCACCCTCGCCCTGCGCTCGCTGGGCGACCGCACCGATGCCGAGGATGTGACGCAGAAGACCTTCGTGTCGGCGTGGACCTCGCGTGCCTCATTCGATCCGTCGCGAGCACGCCTCTCGACCTGGCTGGTCGCGATCGCCAAGCGGCGGATCGCCGACACACACGAAGCCCGCACCCGCGTCCGCGCCCTGCACGAGCAGCTGAGGCGGGTCACCCGCCCCGAAGACCTTGTGACCGAAGACGTCGACCTGGGCGAGACCCTGCTGGTCGCTCAGGAGATCGAGCGACTCGAGCCCGACGCACGAAAGGTCATGAAGCTGGCCTTCTTCGACGACCTCACCCACCAAGAGATCTCGCGGAGGCTCGACATGCCGCTCGGCACGGTCAAGAGTCACATCCGACGAAGTCTGGAACGAATGCGCACCCGATTGGAGGTGACACATGCCGCACATTGATCCTGAGCGCCTCGCTCTGTTCGCGATCGGAGAGCCTGTCGCGACGCCCACCGAGTCCGCGCACCTGGGCGATTGCCCCGTCTGCGTCGACGATCTGGCGGCGCTGCGTCACGCCGTCGTCGCCGGTCGCGCGAGCTTCGACGTCGGCGAACTGGAGGCCCCGCCCGAAGCGGTCTGGTCACGCATCGTCGAGGAACTGGCGCTCGAGACGAATGATCCGGAGCCTGCGGCGCCGATCGCGCCCGCGACACCGGCGGTGGTGGACGCCCCGCGTCGCCGCGTCATGAGCCGCATCTGGGCGCTGGCCGCCTCACTCGTGCTCGTCGCCGGAGTCGGCCTGGGCGTCTGGGCTGTGACGCAGCGCGCCGCACAGACCGAGGTCGCCGAGGCGACCCTTGCCCCGTTCCCCGACCACCCGAGCGCGGAGGGCAGCGCGGTCGTCGAGGAGGGGCCTGACGGAACGCTGGCGGTGCGGGTCGAACTGAGCGCGGATTCCGCCCCCGACACCTTCCGCGAGGTCTGGCTGATCACCGCCGACGCATCCGCACTCGTGAGCCTCGGCGTTCTCGACGGACGGCAGCAGACATTCCCGATCCCGGCGGACGTCGACCTGAAGGACTACGTGCTCGTCGACGTCTCACAGGAGCCTGTGGACGGAGACGCGAACCACTCGGGGGACTCGATCGTCCGCGGTGAACTGACGTTCCTGTAGCCCAGGCACCTAGCCCCAGGTCACCAGCAGCAACCCCTGCTTCGTGTCTGCGTACTTCACCCATCCGTCGCCGAAGAGGTAGGTCAGTCCGTACCCCTGATCGTCTGTCGCCACCGTGGTCTCGGCGCTCTCGGTGACGATGAGTCCCTCGGGGGTCTCTTCGACCTTCCACCCCTGGGCCACGAGAGCGTTCTGCGCCTCGTCGGCGTCGTCCGCCGAGATCGGTGCCCACCCGTAGATCTGCACGTGGTCGGTGGCGGTGGTGAAGTCACCCCAGATGCACTGGACGCCGCCGTCGACCTCGAGCTCGCCGATGCGGAAAGGCTCGGCGCGGGCAGTCCAGCCGACGCTGTCGAAGTCCTCGACCGTCGCGGCCGGAATGATCGTCTCGCACGTCGGATCAGCCGTGGGCGCGGTGGAGCCGGTCGGAGAGGGCTCCGGCGAGGGTGAGGTCGCCACGGGCTGAGGTGTCGCCGCGGCGTCGGGTTCGGTGCCGGTGCCGGTCCCGGCGCACGCAGACGTGCCGAGGAGCGTCGCGGTGACCACGAGGGAGGCCCCGAGCAGGGAGAGCGTGCGAGTCATCGTGCGGACTCCGAAGGTTCGGCGGCGTGCAGCAGGTCGAGGAATGCGGTGTGCAGCACGCCGTTGGTGGCGAGAGAGGAGCGCTCCGACAGCGAGTCGTTGCCGTCGAAAGACGTGAACCGGCCACCGGCCTCGGTGATGATCGGCACAAGGGCGGCGATGTCGTACTCCTTGACGCCGAACTCGGCGACGAACTCGAGGCGGCCCTCGGCCAGCAGCATGTACGGCCAGGTGTCGCCGTACCCGCGGTCGCGCCAGACCGCGCGTGAGAGGCGGACGAGGGCATCCAGCTGTCCGACCTCGTCCCACTGGCGGATGCTCTGGAAGCTCGCACTGGAGTCGCCGATCGAGTCGACGGATGACACCGCGAGGCGTGCGGGGGAGCCGTCGGGCGTGTTCGTCCACGCGCCGAGACCTGTCGCCGCCCACCAGCGGCGGCCGAGGGCGGGCTGGCTGGCCACACCGACGCGCGGGATGCCGTCGATCGAGAGCGCGATCAGGCTCGTCCACATCGGGATGCCCTTGAGGTAGTTCGCAGTGCCGTCGATCGGATCGATGATCCACTGGCGCTCGGTCGATCCGGTGACCCCGAACTCCTCGCCGAAGACGCCGTCGTCGGGGCGTTCGGCCTCGAGGATCTCTCGGATCGCGCGCTCGGTGGCGAGGTCGGCCTCGGTCACATGGGTCGCGTCGGCCTTGAGTTGCACGTCGAGGTCGGCGGCGTCGAAACGGGCCATGGATGCCGCGTCCGCAGCATCCGCCAATCGCAGCGCGAGCGTCAGATCGGGCTGCAGGTCGCCCTCGAAGGGCGCACGGAACGACACCGGTGTGGAGGGGGAGGTCACGTCGTCCAGCCTAACCGCGAGGTGCCGGCTCGATTTCCGAGTGACGCGATCGTGATGGTAACGTTTACCCTCGGTTCGCCATGCGGCGGGCCTGGCAGCAAGACGCACCTCTAGCTCAATCGGCAGAGCAACTGACTCTTAATCAGTGGGTTCTGGGTTCAAGTCCCAGGGGGTGCACCATGAGCACTTATACCGTCGCGACCGACGGCGCGTGCATGAGGAATCCCGGCCCAGCCGGATGGGCCTGGGTCGGCGAAGACGGCCGCTGGGCGGCGGGTTCGCTCGAGGCCGGCACGAACAACATCGGCGAGCTGCTGGCTGTGCTGTATGCGATCCGCGACAACGCGGGCGTGGAAAATCTGCACATCCAGGCCGACTCGATGTACGCCATCAACACCTACCGGTCATGGATGGACGCGCATGCCCGGCGTGGCTGGAAGACCAGCGCCAAGGAGCCGACGAAGAACGTCGACATCCTGCAGGCGCTGATCGACGCGCGAGACGCGCGACGGGCCGCGGGGCTGCCCGATGTGACGTTCGAGCACGTCAAGGGGCACGCCGGCCACCGCCTGAACGGCTGGGCCGACGAGCGCGCGGTGCGCGCGTCTCAGCACGGCAACCGCGGACTCGCGGCGATCTGGTCGACCGACCGCGGCCAGGCGCCGATCGACGTCACCGTGGACGCGCCGAAGGCGGGCGAGGACAAGCCGTCCCGCAAGCGTTAGGTCATGGCGCAGTTGCGCCACGACCTTGATCCCGAAACGGTAACGAGTCCCCGCGGTCGGGCGTCTCGACTTGACACGCCAGCCCTTGCGCTTCCTACGGTTTGCAACTACCTGAATCAGGTTTCAGGTATTCCTTCCAACGGTGAAAGGCACGCACATGCGGGTTACGAAGAAGTTGCTCCTGGGCTCCGTGGTCGCCACGGCCGCGCTCGTCCTGGCGGCCTGCGCCCCGCAGGCAGCCGCACCGGGCGGCGACGCGTCCGAGACGGCGGCCGGCCCGGCAGAGGTCACGGTCGGCATCGTCACGAGCGAGACCGGGCCGCTGGCAAGCTACGGCAAGCAGTACCTCGACGGATTCAAGGCCGGCCTCGACTACGCGACGGAGGGCACGGGCGAGATCGACGGCACGACGATCACCGTCGAGTACAAAGACGACGCGGGTGACCCCGACAAGGCGGTCACTGCGGTCAAGGAGCTCATCGGCGCGGGTGTCAACATCATCGGCGGCAGCGCCTCGTCTGGTGTCGCCCTCGCCGTCGCCGAGCAGGCAGCGCAGAACAAGGTGCTCTTCGTGTCGGGACCGGCCGCGGCCGACGCGATCACGGGCATCAACGAGTACACCTTCCGCTCTGGGCGGCAGTCCGCACAGGACGTCGCGACCGCCGGAACCTTCCTCGATGACCTCGAGGGCAAGACGATCACCGTCTTCGCGCAGAACAGCGCATTCGGCCAGGGCAACGAGGCTGCCGTGAAGGCGATCCTCGGCGCCAAGGGCGCGACGGTCAACTCGGTGCTCGTGGCCGAAGACGTCACGGAGTTCACCCCGTTCGCGCAGCAGGTGCTCGCGGGTAACCCCGACCTCGTCTTCGTGGCGTGGGCAGGGGCGACGTCGGGCGCGATGTGGCAGGCGATGAGCCAGCAGGGTGTGCTCGACGAGATTCCGGTCGTGACCGGTCTCGGAGACTCGGCGACGTTCGCCGCCTACGGCGAGGCGTCCGAGAAGATCAGCTTCCTGAACCACTACTTCCCGGGAGCGAACGAGAACGACGCCAACACCGAGATGATCGATCTGATCGACGGCGAAGGCGGCACGCCCGACCTGTTCAGCCCCGACGGCTTCAACGCGGCGATCATGATCGTGCACGCCATCCAGGAGGGCAAGGGCGACGTCGACGCGATGATCGCGGCCCTCGAAGGCTTCGAGTTCGATGGCCCCAAGGGCGCGATGACCGTGCGCGAGAGCGACCACGCCCTGATCCAGGAGATGTACCAGGCCAAGCTCGTCGCCGACGGTGACACGTTCGTGCCCGAGCTCGTCGACACGGCCGCGGCCGACGAGGTCGCACCGCCCGAAGCGTCGAAGTAGCCCGAGGACATCACCGGAATGAGCACCCCCGTCCCGTCCGCGCTTCAGATCCAGGCCCTGGGCCTGCAGATCGGCGGCGCGACGATCCTGAAGGATGTCGAACTCGATGTCGCCGCCGGCTCGCTCGTCGGCGTCATCGGGCCCAATGGGGCCGGCAAGACCACGCTGTTCAACGTGATCTCCGGCCTCATGAAGCCCACATCAGGACGCGTCCTGATGAACGGCGACGACATCACGAAGGCGTCCGTGCCCGCGCGGGCGCGGGCGGGACTGGGGCGCACCTTCCAGACCTCGAGCCTGTTCCCGAGGCTCAGCGTGCTCGAGAATGTACGGCTCGCCGCGCAGGTCTCGCTCGGCGGCGATTACTCGCTGTTCCGCTTCCCCCGGCGAACGGATGCCGCCACCGAACTGGCCCTCGCGAAGCTCGAGGCCGTGGGGCTGAGCCACAAGCTCGACACCGCGGCCGGTGACATCTCGCACGGCGACAAGCGCAAGCTCGAGATCGCGGTGCTCCTGGTGACCGGAGCCGAGCATCGTGCTGCTCGACGAGCCGATGGCCGGGGTGGGCTCCGGCGATGTGGCCGGCCTCGTCGACAACATCCGCGACATGCAGCGCGAGAACGGCTGCACCGTGCTCATGGTCGAACACCACATCGACGTGCTCATGGGCCTGGTCGACAAGGTCGCCGTCATGTACTTCGGCAGCATCATCGCCTACGACACCCCGCAGAAGATCATGGACGACCCGGTCGTGCAGAGCGCCTACCTCGGAACCGCCGCATGAGCACGCCCATTCTCGAGGTGCGGGGTCTGCGCTGCTCGATCGCCGGGCAGCAGGTCGTCGAGGACGTCACGTTCTCGGTACCGGCGACGGGAATCACCGCGGTGCTCGGCCGCAACGGCGTGGGCAAGACCTCGACGCTGCGCGGCATCCTGGGTCTGATCCATCGCCGCGGCGAGGTCTCGCTCGCCGGTGAGCGCATCGACGGCCTGGCGACGCACCGCATCGTCCAGCGCGGGGTGGGCTACGTGCCCGAAGACCGCGAGGTCTTCGCGAAGCTGACCGTCGCCGAGAACCTCGCACTGGCCGAGCGGCAGCGCAACCCGCGCCGCGAGTTCGTCGACGCGCTGTTCCCCGATCTCGTGCAGCGTCGGGCACAGATGGCCGGCACGCTCTCGGGCGGTCAGCAGCAGATGGTCTCGGTCGCGCGAGCGCTCCTGAACGACAACAAGCTCCTGCTGGTGGACGAGCCCACCAAGGGCCTCGCGCCGAAGATCGTCACCGAGGTCACCGACGCGCTGCTCGAGGCGTCCAAGATCGTCCCGATCCTGCTCGTCGAGCAGAACCTCGAGGTCGTGCGCCGTCTCGCCGACGGGGCGATCGTCATCGGCGGCGGACGCGTCGTGCACACCGGCGTCGCCCGCGAGATCCTCGA
Organism: uncultured Actinomycetota bacterium; assembly: GCA_963781135.1. GTDB lineage: Bacteria > Actinomycetota > Actinomycetes > Actinomycetales > Microbacteriaceae > Microbacterium. Next base: position 419,138 of record CAWADY010000010.1, read on the forward strand.
CGACGACGACCTCACGCGGCGGCTGCTCGGCGTGCACGCCGAGACTGCGCCTGCGCGCAGGCGGCGAGGAGGGTTCTGTATGAGCATGCTCGTCCTCACCCTGATCACCGGCGTCGGACTCGGCGCTCTCTACTTCCTCGTCGCGTCGGGCCTGAGTCTCATCTACGGGCTCATGCACGTGCTGAACTTCGCGCACGGAGCATTCCTCACGCTGAGCGCGTTCATCGGCTGGGCCGTCGCGCAGGCGCTGGGCACCGCATCCTGGGGCTCGTTCCTGCTGTCGATCCTGGTGGGCGCGCTCGTCGGAGCGGCGTTCGCGACCCTGACCGAGCTCGTCCTGATCCGACCGCTCTACGAGCGGCACATCGAGCAGGTCCTCGTCACCGTCGGGCTGTCGTTCGCGGCGGTCGCCCTGTTCGAGGGGATCTGGGGCACGGACCCGATCAACATCGCGGGACCCCCGTGGCTCAAGCAGACGACCGAGGTGCTCGGGGCCCGCATCCCGAACACGTACTGGGTGCTGATGATCGCAGCCGTACTCGTGCTCGCAGCGCTCGTGCTCTTCCTGCAGAAGACGCGCTACGGCATGGTCATCCGCGCCGGCGTCGAGAACCGCTCCATGGTGACGGCTCTCGGCATCGACGTCCGAAAGTCCTTCACGCTGGTCTTCGCGATCGGCGGTGCCGCTGCCGGCATCGGCGGGGTGCTTGCGATGCACTACACGACCTTCGTGTCGGCGCACCTCGGCTCGACACTCCTGATCTTCGCGTTCATCGTGACCGTGATCGGCGGGCTCGGCTCGCTGACCGGCGCGGCGATCGCTTCGGTGCTCGTGGCCGTCCTGCAGCAGTTCGCGAACTCGTACCTGGGCGGCACGGGTGACTTCATCGTGGTGATCCTGCTCGCTGTCGTGCTGCTCGTGCGGCCCTCCGGCATCCTGGGGAGGAAGGCATGATGCGCCCGGCTCGGATCAGTCAGCCTCATCCCGGCCCTCGTCGGTGCCGCGCTGATCGTGCTGATGGCGGTGCTGCCGCTGCTGAACATCTCGATCCCCGGCGTCCTGCCGACGCCGACCTACATGCCGGGCACGCTCGCATTGCTGTCGCTGTGCATGGTGTTCGCCGCCCTCGCGCTCTCGTACAACCTGCTGCTCGGATCGGCCGGGATGCTGTCGTTCGGGCACGCGCTGTACTTCGGCGCCGGCGCGTACGGCCTCGGCATCGCCCTCGACCGGTTCGGCGTTCCGCTCTGGCCCGGCATCTTCATCGCCCTGATCGGCGGCATGGTGATCGCGTTCGCGACCGGAGCGGTGGCGATGCGCGTTTCGGGCATTCCGTTCGCGATGGTGACCCTCGCGTTCGCGCAAGCAGGGTCTGTGCTGGTGCGCCGCAACTCCGAGATCACCGGCGGTGAGGAGGGGCTGAGCCTGAACACCGAGCACGTGCCGGACTTCCTCGTCGGGGTCATCAACACCCGCAACCTGTACTGGTTCGCCCTCGCGGTGCTCGTGATCGTCTACCTCGTGGTGCTGTGGGTCGACACGTCGCGGCTGGGCCATCTCGCCCGCGCGACGCGCGAGAACGAGCAGCGCGTGCGGGTGCTCGGCCTCCGGCCCTACCGCGCGAAGCTCATCGTCTTCGTGATCGCCGCGGTGCTGGCGAGCCTGGCCGGCGTCGCCTACATGCTGCTGCAGTCGGGCACCGTGCCCCGGGCGGTCTCGGCCGACCTGACGATCACGATCCTCGTGATGGTGGTTCTCGGTGGCGTCGGCTTCCGTTGGGGTGCCATCGTGGGGGGCGTGCTCTACACACTGCTCGACCAGCGCCTCACCGTCGTGGCCGGATCCGATGTCGTCGCGGGTCTTCCCGACGTGCTGCGCATCCCGCTGTCGGAGCCGCTGTTCCTGCTGGGCGTGCTGTTCATCCTGGTCGTGATGTTCCTGCCGGGCGGCATCGCCGGCACGATCGACGCGTGGTGGCGCCGGCGCAAGGGCGAGAAGGTGCGGCTGTCGCTGCGCAGCATCGACGATGCGGATGCCGAGGCCGACGCACCGGTCGAGGTGAGGGCATGAGCTGGGAAGCAGGACTCGAGGACGGTTCGCACACGGTCGGCCGCTGGCTCACCGATCGCGCGGCGCGGTCGCCGCGCCGTATCGCGATCGACGACCGCGGCGTCACGATCGACTACGCCACCCTCGCCCGTCGCGCCACCGAGCTGTCCGAGGGGCTGCGCGCGGGCGGCTACGGTCCTGGGCACCGCCTCGCCACGATCTCGGGCAACTCCAGCGAGCACGTCGTCGCATTCTTCGCCTGCGCGCTGGCCGGCATCGCCTTCGTGCCGCTGTCGTGGCGCAACACACCGCGCGAACTCGCCGATGTGCTGCGCCGCTCCGACCCCGCGCTCCTGCTGATCGACGACGAGTACGGATCTCTCGCCGATGAAGCTCTGCGGGGGCTCGATCTCGTGCCGCCGATCGCGGCGCTCGGTTCGACCGGGGTCGAGGCATCCGTTCCCCCTGCTCGGAACCCGCAACCCGTGCGTCACGTGCTCGACGACGACCCGCTGCTCGTGATCTTCACGTCGGGCAGCGAGGCGGCGCCGAAGGGCGTCGTGCTCACGCATGCGAACTGCTTCTGGAACAACCTCGCGCTCGCGCAGGCTCTGCCGCTCACGCACGACGATGTCGTGCTGGCGATGCTGCCTCAGTTCCATGTGGCGGGGTGGAACTGTCAGCCGCTGCTGGCGTGGTGGGTCGGCGCCACGGTCGTGCTCGAGCGCTCGTTTCAGCCCGCGCGCGCTCTGCAGCTGATCCGCGAGCGTCGGGTGACCGCGATGATGGGCGTGCCCACGCAGTACGCGATGCTCGCCGCCGACCGCGATTGGCGCCGCACCGACGTCTCCTCCCTCCGGCTTGCGCTCGTGGGAGGGGCGACGATGCCCGGTGCTCTGCAGGCGCAGTGGTCGACGCGCGGGGTGCCGCTCACCCAGGGGTACGGGCTGACCGAAGCCGCACCGAACGTGCTGCACCTGGCACCCGAAGACGCCGAAGCCCATGTGGGTGCCGTCGGGAGGCCGTACCCGCACGTCAGCGTGCGTGTCGCCGACCCGGACACACTGCTGCCGCTCGAGGGTGAGGCGACCGGGGAGCTGTGGGTGCGCGGGCCGAGCGTGTTCGCGGGGTACCTCGGCGACGACGCAGCGACGGCGCGCGCCATGGTGGGGGACTGGCTGCGCACGGGCGACCTCGTGCACCGCGACGCAGACGGGGTGTTCCGCGTGGTCGACCGCATCAAGGACGTCTACATCTCGGGCGGCGAGAACGTCGCCCCGGCCGAGGTGGAGTACGCGCTCGGTCTGCATCCGCTCGTCGAGGCCAGCGCGGTCGTGGGTGTGCCCGACCCGGTGTGGGGTGAACGCGGCGTCGCTTTCGTGGTGCCCGTCGCCGGCGCTCTGCTGTCCGCCGATGAGGTGCTCGCGCATGCGCGCCGCAACCTCGCGGCATTCAAGGTTCCCGTGCACGTGGAGTTCGTCGATTCGCTGCCGCGCTCGACGATCGAGAAGCTCGCACGGTCCCGCCTCCGGGATCGTGCGCGGCGGATAGCGGAAGGTGTGCAGCATGACCATTCCCGATGAGCTGATCGAGGGCGAGGCGGGGCTCGTCTCGCCCGCCACCGGACGACCCCTCACCAAGCGTGGCGAAGCGACCCGCCGGCGCCTGCTGGAAGCGGCCGAGATCGTGTTCGCCGAGCAGGGCTATCACGAGGCGTCGATCGTCAAGATCACCGAGCGCGCAGGCATCGGCCTCGGGACGTTCTACCTGTACTTCGACAGCAAGCAGTCGATCTTCGAGGCACTCGTGATCGACTTGAACCGCCGCGTGCGCCACTCGATGTCAGAGGCGATGGCGGGGGCATCCTCCCGGCTCGACGCCGAGCGCGCGGGGTTTGAAGGCTTCTTCCGCTTCACCGCCGAGCACCCGGCCCTGTACCGCGTCGTGCGCGAGGCCGAATTCGTCTCGCCCGAGACGCTGCGCCTGCACTACAGCCGCATCGTCGAGGGCTACGAGGCCGGACTCCGCGCCGCACAGGAGGTCGGCGACGTCGACCGCGCCCTTGATCCCGAGGTGACGGCCTGGGCGCTGATGGGCATGGGCGAGCTGATCGGCATGCGCTTCCTCCTCTGGGAGCGCGATGTCACCGGCAAGCCGCCCTCGGTGCTCGAGCCGAAGGTGTTCGACGACATGATGCGCTTCATCGACAACGCGCTGGCGCCGCGTCAAGCCGCAGCCGACGCAGCATCCGACGCAGGGGAGAGATCCGAATGACCGAGCAGAGCCTCGCGGGCAAGCGCGCGCTCATCACCGGCGGTGCGAGTGGCATCGGACTCGCGTGCGTGCGGGAATTCGCGGCGCGCGGTGCGCACGTGATCGTCGCCGACCACCACGTCTACCTCACCGAGTCGATCGCCGATGAGGTGGGCGGCGACCCCTGGCTCATCGACCTCGCCGACACCGCGAAGCTCGAGGATGTCTCGCTCGATGTCGACATCCTGATCAACAACGCCGGCATCCAGCGCGTGAGCCCGATCGCCGAGTTCGTTCCCGAGGACTTCCGCTTGATGCAGCGCCTCATGGTCGAGTCGCCGTTCCTGCTCATCCGCGCGGTGCTGCCCGGCATGTACCGGCGCGGATGGGGGCGAGTGGTCAACATCTCGAGCGCGCACGGGCTGCGGGCGAGCCCGTTCAAAGTGGCCTACGTCACCGCCAAGCACGCGCTGGAGGGCTTGTCGAAGGTGACCGCTCTGGAGGGCGGACCGCACGGAGTCACGAGCAACTGCATCAACCCCGCGTACGTGCGCACGCCCCTCGTCGAGGCGCAGATCGTGGATCAGGCGAAGGTGCACGGCATCCCGGAGAGCGAGGTCATCGAGAAGATCATGCTGACCGAGACCGCGATCAAGCGGCTCATCGAGCCCGAAGAGGTCGCCTCGCTCGCCGGCTGGCTCGTCTCGGACCACGCCGGAATGGTCACGGGCGCCTCGTACACGATGGACGGCGGATGGACAGCCCGATGACCTCGGACCCCACGAACCGCTATCGCACGGTCGACGTCGCCGTCGCCGGGGGAGACCTTCGGGTCGGTGTGTGGGACGCGCCCTCGGATGCCGCACCCACCGTGCTGCTGATCCACGGGGTGACGGCATCCCACCTCTCCTGGCCCTTCGTCGCCGAGCGCCTCGACGGCGTTCGGGTGATCGCGCCCGATCTGCGCGGGCGCGGGCGCAGCAACGGACTGGTCGGACCCGCCGGGCTGGCCGCGCACGCGCGCGACATGGTGGCCGTGCTCGATGCGCTGGGCGTCGAGCGCGCCGTGGTGGTCGGGCACTCCATGGGCGCGTTCGTCGCGCTCGTGCTCGGCGACCTGTACCCGGAGCGGGTCTCGCGTGTCGTGCTGGTGGACGGCGGGCTTCCGCTCGACCTGCCCGAGGGCCTCTCGTCCGACGAGATCATCACGCTCGTGCTCGGACCCACCGCCGATCGGCTGGCCCTGCGATTCGCGTCCGTCGACGCCTACCGGGACTTCTGGCGTGCGCATCCGGCGTTCCGGCGGGACTGGACGCCCGAGCTGGAGGCGTACCTCGCCTACGATCTGGTCGGCGAGGAGCCGGAGCTGCGGCCCGCGACGAGCTACTCGACGCTGGAAGAGGACTCGATCGACCAGAACGCCGGCACCGCGATCGTCGAGGCGCTCACTCATCTGCGGCACCCCACGGTGCTGCTCACCGCCGAGCGCGGACTGCTCGACCAGGTGCCCGCCCTCTATGCCGCGGAGCGGCTGCCCGGGCTGCTGGCCGCCTACCCTGACCTGCAGCACATCGCGGTGCCTGACGTGAACCACTACACGATCGCGATGTCGGAGCGCGGGGCGGATGCCGTCGCCACGGTCGTGCGCGAGCAACTGGCCGCAGTCTCGACCTGAGCACTACCGGTTGGTGGCCGCGACCCGCGTGGTGAGCTGGTGTGCGTGGGCGAGCAGAGTGCGCCCGAGCTCGGCGAGCCGGTCGGGCCCGAATCGGAACTCGACACCCGTGAGGCTCAGTGCCCATTGCGGGTGTCCCTCGCGCGTGAACACCGCGGCGCCGAGTCCGAAGCTGCCCTCGACGATGAGCCCTGGATTCAGTGCGTACCCGCGGGCCTGCGTCTCGCGCAGCCGCGCGCGCAACCGCTGCTCGCCGTGCGCGGCGCCGTAGTCCGTGGCCAGCTCAGGATGGCGCTCGAAGTAGGTGTCCACATCGTGGGGTGGGAGGAACGCCAGGATCGCGAGGCCTGCTGATGCGACGCCGAGGGGAAACCGCACGCCCTCCGAGAGCACGAACGAGCGGATCGGAAAGCTGCCTTCCTCCCGCAGCAGGCACACGGTCTCGTCGCCGCGGCGCACAGAGAGGAAGGCGCTCTCTTCGGTGCGCACCGCGAGTGAACGGACGATGTCTCGGGCGATTCCGGTGATGTCGTACCGGGATGCCGCGATCGTGCCCATCAGATAGAGCTCGGGCCCCGGCATCCAGCGCCCGCTCCGCTCGTCCTGGTCGACGAGCCCCTCGTGGCGCAGGGCGGCGAGCAGGCGGTGCGCTGTGGGGCGCGTGAGATCGGCGCGGCGAGCCAGGTCGGCGACGGTGAGCCCGTCGTCGCCTGCGGTGGTCACGAGCCGCAGCAGTCGGGCCGCGCGCGCCACCGATTGCGCGCCCGGCACCGATCGTTCCTTCGAAGCGTCCACCATATGGACACTAATCCGCCCGGCATCCACATGGCAACCGCATCAGTGACCAGCCCGTGAATGAGGCGCAGGATGGGGATGTACTGATCCCCGAGACACAGGAGTCGCCCGTGATCGACAAGACGTATGCTTCAGCGGCCGAGGCCGTCGCCGACATCCCCGACGGTGCGACGCTCGCCGTGGGCGGGTTCGGCCTGTCGGGCAACCCCATCGCGCTGATCGAGGCGCTGCTCGCGCAGGGCACGACCGACCTCAGCATCGTGAGCAACAACTGCGGTGTCGACGACTGGGGTCTCGGCGTCCTGCTGAACGCGAAGCGCATCCGCAAGATGACGTCGTCGTACGTGGGCGAGAACAAGGAGTTCGAGCGCCAGTTCCTCTCCGGCGAGCTCGAGCTCGAGCTGACGCCGCAGGGCACGCTCGCCGAGAAGCTCCGTGCCGGGGGCTCGGGCATCGCCGCCTTCTACACGCAGACGGGTGTCGGCACGCAGGTCGCCGAGGGCGGGTTGCCCCGCCGCTATGACGGCGCGGGCGGCATCGCGGTGGCCTCACCGGTGAAGGACGTGCGCGCGTTCGAGATGGGCGGCAAGACGGGTGACTACGTCCTCGAAGAGGCGATCGTCACTGACTACGCCCTCGTGCATGCGCTCAAGGGCGACCGGCACGGCAACCTGATCTTCAACAAGGCGGCGCGCAACTTCAACCCGCTCGCCGCGATGGCCGGCCGGGTCTGCATCGCCCAGGTCGAGCAGCTCGTCGAGCCCGGCGAGCTCGACCCCGACGCCATCCACCTGCCCGGCATCTACGTGCATCGCATCGTCGAGGTCGGCACCGACATCGAGAAGCGCATCGAGCGCCGCACCGTGTCGGTTTCTGAAGCGCTGTCGCGCGACATCCCTGAAGGAGCATGACCATGGCCCTCACCCGCAACGAGATGGCCGCGCGCGCGGCCGCCGAGCTCTCCGACGGCTCCTACGTCAACCTCGGCATCGGGCTTCCGACGCTGGTGCCCAACTACGTGCCCGACGGCATGACCGTGGTGCTGCAATCCGAGAACGGCATCCTCGGGGTCGGCCCCTATCCGACCGAGGAGAACGTCGATCCCGACCTCATCAACGCCGGCAAAGAGACCGTCACCACGCTGCCGGGTACGGCGTTCTTCGACTCCGCGACGAGCTTCGGCATGATCCGCGGTGGAAAGATCGACGCGGCGATCCTCGGCGCGATGCAGGTATCGGCGTCGGGCGACCTCGCGAACTGGATGATCCCGGGAAAGATGGTCAAGGGCCCGGGCGGTGCGATGGACCTCGTGCACGGCGCGGCGAAGGTCATCGTGCTCATGGAGCATGTCGCACGCGACGGCTCGGCCAAGATCGTCAACTCGTGCTCGCTGCCGCTGACCGGCAAAGGGGTGGTCGACCGGATCATCACCGACCTCGCGGTGATCGATGTGACCGATGCCGGCCTGGTGCTGATCGAGACCGCTCCGGGTGTGAGCGTCGAGGAGGTCATCGCGGCGACCGAGCCCCCGCTGACCGTCTCCGACGCGCTTAAGGTGAGTTCATGAACACCGACGACGTCGTCATCGTTGCCGCGGCACGCACCCCGCAGGGCCGCCTCAAAGGCCAGCTCGCATCGCTGACCGCGGTGCAGCTCGGCAGCGCCGCGATCCGCGGAGCGCTCACACAGGGCGGCATCGCCCCCGACGCGGTCGACGCAGTGCTCGTCGGGCAGGTTCTTCCGGCCGGTTCTGGTCAGAACCCTGCGCGTCAGGCGGCCGTGGGCGCCGGCATCCCGTGGGATGTGCACTCGTCCTCGGTCAACAAGGTGTGCCTGTCGGGTCTCACCGCCATCATCGACGGGGCGCGCATGATCGCCGTCGGCGATGCCACCGTCGTCGTGGCGGCGGGCATGGAGTCGATGACCCGTTCACCGCACCTGCTCATGGGCTCACGCGAAGGCTGGGCGTACGGAACGATCGAGGTGCTCGATCACATGGCGTTCGACGGACTGACCGACGCGTACGACCGCGAAAGCATGGGTGCGTCGACCGAGCGCCACAACGAGCGGCTCGAGGTGACGCGCGAAGCCCAGGACGCGGTCGCCGCCCGATCCCACCAGCGCGCAGCCGCGGCGACCGATGCCGGCGTGTTCGACGCCGAGCTGGTCACCGTGGAGATCCCGCAGCGCAAGGGTGACCCGATCCTGGTCACGAAGGACGAGGGCATCCGTCCCGACACGACGGTCGAGACGCTCGGCAGGCTGCGCGCGGCGTTCGCAGAGGGCGGCTCGATCACCGCCGGCAACTCATCGCAGATCTCCGACGGCGCGTCCGCGGTCGTGCTCACGACCCGCTCGCACGCCGACGAGAACGGCTGGCCCGTGCTCGCCGTCGTCGGCGCGTCGGGTCAGGTCGCCGGCCCCGACAATTCGCTGCACGCGCAGCCGGCGCGCGCGATCGAGAAGGCGTGCCAGAAGCAGGGCATCGCGCCGGCCGACCTCGACATCGTGGAGATCAACGAAGCCTTCGGCGCGGTCGTGGCCCGGTCGCAGGCCGAGCTCGGACTCTCTGACGAGGTCGTGAACATCCACGGCGGCGGCATTGCGATCGGTCACCCGATCGGCGCGTCGGGCAACCGACTCGTCGTGCACGCCGTTCACGAACTGGTCCGCCGCGGAAGCGGAACGGCGGCGGTCGCCCTGTGCGGCGGCGGCGGTCAGGGCGACGCGCTCATACTGACCCGCTGAGCGGGACTAGTCTCGGGCTCATGACGACGATCAGCCCGCTCACCGCTGATGACCACGATGAGTGGCTGTCGCTGTGGTGGGGCTACCTGGAGTTCTACGAGACCGAGCTGACGACCGCGCAGACCGAGCGCACATTCGCCCGGCTGATCGACCCGGCGGATGCCGTCTACGGCGTGATAGCGCGAGACGACGAGGGCCAGGGGGTCGGGCTCGTGCACTGGCTGACCCACCCCTCCACGTGGTCGGCCGGGCCGTACTGCTATCTCGAGGACCTCTTCGTCCATCCGGACGCTCGGGGGAGCGGCGTCGGCGCGGCGCTGATCGAGCACGTGCGCGTCTGGGCGGCCGGATCAGGCTGCGACAAGGTGTACTGGCTCACCCAGCGCGGCAACGACAAGGCGCGGGAACTCTACGATCGGGTCGCGACGGACACCGAATTCATGCACTACGAGATCGATCTGGCTACGAACGCTCCAGGCGCCGCTTGAACAGCTTCTGAGCCTTCGGCGCGATCGGCGAGTCCGTGTCGATCAGCTTGCCCACCGACGCGCGACGGGTGTCGACGATCGTGCCGATCGCAAGGGCGAGGGAGATTCCCCAGCTGAGCCACGCGAGCCCCACGCGCCACGTGAAGCGATCCTCGCTGCGCAGTCCCCGCAGCAAGGTGATGCCACCCATGACGGCCGTGATGATTCCTGTGCCGAAGAGATATCTGCGCATGCGACCACGCTACCCCGACCGATGGGCGTCGGCGCGGCGCTGTTAGCCTGGAAGTTCCCCCGCGTCAGGAGTACGAGTGGACAAGGCCGAGTTCGTCGTGGTCGCCAACCGGCTTCCGGTGGATCATATGACCGACGCGGACGGCGCGGATGCCTGGCGGCGTTCGCCCGGCGGCCTGGTCACCGCGCTCGAACCGGTCATGCAGAAGGCCGACGGCGCCTGGGTCGGCTGGGCCGGCCAACCGGATGTCGAGCTGGAGCCGTTCGAGTTCGAGGGCACGCTGCTGGTTCCGGTCACACTGAGCGCCGAAGAGATCGAGCTCTACTACGAGGGCTTCTCGAACGACACCATCTGGCCGCTCTATCACGACGTGATCGCCGAGCCCCGCTACAGCCGCGTGTGGTGGGACGCGTACGTGCGCGTCAACCGGCGCTTCGCCGAGGCGGCGGCTGAGGCAGCCGAAGACGGCGCGACCGTGTGGGTTCAGGATTACCAGCTCCAGCTCGTGCCGCGGATGCTGCGCGATTTGCGACCCGATCTGGTGATCGGGTACTTCCACCACATTCCCTTCCCGGCATACGGCCTCTACTCGCAGCTGCCTTGGCGCAGGCAGGTGCTCGAGGGCCTGCTCGGAGCGGACGTGATCGGGTTCCAGCGGGTGGCCGATGCCGGCAACTTCGCCCGTGCCGTGCGACGCCAGCTGCGGTACGAGACCAAGGCGTCGGGCATCATCGTGCCCGAGGCCGACGGCACGACCCGCCGGTCGCTCGCGAGGGCCTTCCCGATCTCGATCGACGCGTCGTCGTACATCGAGCTCGCGCAGCGCGAAGACGTCAAGGAGCGCGCCCGGCAGATCCGCGAGAGCCTCGGCAACCCCAAGCGCATCTTCCTCGGAGTGGATCGCCTGGACTACACCAAGGGCATCCGGCATCGCCTCAAGGCATACGGGGAGCTGCTGACCGAGGAGAAGCTCAGCGTCCAGGACGTCACCCTCGTGCAGGTCGCGAGCCCCAGCCGCGAGCGCGTCGCCGCCTACATCCAGCTGCGCGACGAGATCGAGCTGACCGTCGGACGCATCAACGGCGATTTCGACACCATGGGGCACACCGCGATCCGCTACCTGCACCAGGCGTACCCCCGTGAAGAGATGGTCGCGCTGTTCCTCGCCGCCGACGTCATGCTGGTCACCGCTCTGCGCGACGGCATGAACCTTGTGGCGAAGGAGTACGTCGCCTCGCGCGTCGACAACCGAGGGGTGCTGATCCTGAGCGAGTTCGCCGGTGCGGCCGACGAGCTCGGCACCGCGGTGCGCGTGAACCCCCACGACATCGAGGGGCTGAAGGAGGCCATGATGCGCGCAGTCGAGATGACTCCGGGCGAGCAGGGGCGGCGCATGCGCGCCGCGCGTCGTCGCGTGCTGGAGCACAGCGTCGAGGACTGGTCGCGCGAGTTCCTCGGTGCGCTGGCGAGATTCCACCCGAGGAGAGCAGTGACCGACCAGCAGAACGGCAACACCGACGACAAGAGCCTGCACGATGCGCTCGCGCGGGTGGCGGCATCCGATCGCCTGCTGGTCGCGCTCGACTTCGATGGGACTCTGGCGCCGCTCGAGGATGAGCCGATGAAGGCTCGTGCCCTCCCCGTCGCAGCCGCAGCCGTCGCAGCGCTGGCGGCATTGCCCGACACCCCGGTCGCCTTCGTCTCTGGGCGCAGCCTCCACGACCTTCGTGAGATCGCAGAGCATGCCGACGACGCCCAGATCTTCCTCGCAGGATCGCACGGCGCGGAGTTCTGGGTGCCCGGCGACGGCGTGCTCGACACCGACGACGACGATGCCGCCCACGCGCTGCGCGACGAGCTGCGCAACGAGATGACCGACGAACTCGGCGACCTCGAGGGAGTCTGGGTCGAGCCGAAGACCTTCGGGTTCGGCATCCACACCCGCGTCGCCTCGGAGGAAGATGCTCAGCTTGCGCGGGACGCGGCCGATCGACTCGTCGCCGAGCGCGCACCGCACTGGCGGCGACGCACCGGCCACAACATCGTCGAATACTCGTTCCGCCACGAGGGCAAGGACTCGGCCCTCGCGGCCCTGCGCGCACGGCTGGGCGCGACCGCCGTCCTGTTCGCCGGCGACGACGTGACCGACGAGGACGCACTGGCGAGCCTCGGCGCAGGCGATCTCGGCATCCGCGTCGGCCAGGGCGAATCCGCCGCGTCGGTGCGTGTGGGAAGCATCCAAGAATTGGCGGCCGCGTTAGGTCTGCTGGCGCGGATGCGGGCGGATCGGCGGGAATAGACTTCGAGGATGCCTGGTCTCGAAAACTCCATCGACATCAAACCCCGAAGCCGCGTCGTCACCGACGGGATCGAAGCCACCACATCGCGCGGAATGCTCCGTGCTGTGGGCATGGGGGATGCCGACTGGGACAAGCCCCAGATCGGCATCGCGAGCTCGTGGAACGAGATCACTCCCTGCAACCTGAGCCTGGACCGGCTCGCGCAGGGCGCCAAGGAGGGCGTGCACTCCGGTGGGGGCTATCCGCTGCAGTTCGGAACGATCTCGGTCTCGGACGGCATCTCGATGGGCCACGAGGGCATGCACTTCTCGCTGGTCTCGCGGGAGGTCATCGCCGACTCGGTCGAAACCGTCGTCATGGCCGAGCGCCTCGACGGCACGGTGCTGCTCGCCGGCTGCGACAAGTCGATCCCCGGGATGCTGATGGCCAGCGCGCGGCTCGACCTGTCGAGCGTCTTCCTCTACGCCGGCTCGATCGCACCGGGCTGGGTCAAGCTCAGCGATGGCACCGAGAAGGACATCACGATCATCGACTCGTTCGAGGGCGTGGGCGCCTGCATGGCGGGTCGAATGACCGAAGCCGACCTCAAGCGCATCGAGTGCGCCTTCGCTCCGGGCGAGGGTGCGTGCGGCGGCATGTACACCGCGAACACGATGGCCTCTGTGGCCGAGGCGCTCGGCCTGAGCCTTCCGGGGTCCGCCGCGCCGGCTGCCGCCGACCGCCGCCGCGACTATTACGCCCACCGCTCGGGCGAGGCGGTCGTCAACCTGCTGCGGCTGGGCATCACGACCGGCGACATCCTCACCAAGGAGGCGTTCGAGAACGCGATCGCCCTCGCGATGGCGCTCGGCGGTTCGACGAACGTCGTGCTGCACCTTCTCGCGATCGCCCGTGAGGCGCAGGTCGATCTGACGCTGCACGACTTCAACCGCATCGGCGACAAGACGCCGCACATCGCCGATATGAAGCCGTTCGGCAAGTACGTCATGAACGACGTCGATCGTCACGGCGGCATCCCGGTGATCATGAAGGCGATGCTCGACGAGGGCCTGCTGCACGGCGACGCGCTCACCGTCACCGGCAAGACACTCGCCGAGAACCTGCGGGAGCTCGACCCCGACCCGGTGGACGGCGACGTGATCCACCGGCTCGACGACCCGATCCACGCGACCGGCGGCATCACGATCCTGCACGGGTCGATCGCCCCCGAGGGAGCGGTCGTGAAGTCGGCCGGCTTCGACGCCAACGTCTTCGAGGGCCCCGCCCGGGTGTTCGAGCGCGAGCGCGCCGCGATGGACGCGCTCGAGGCCGGCGAGATCTCCGCGGGAGACGTCGTCGTGATCCGCTACGAGGGTCCGAAGGGCGGTCCGGGCATGCGCGAGATGCTCGCGATCACTGCCGCGATCAAGGGCGCTGGCCTCGGAAAAGATGTACTACTCTTGACGGACGGCAGATTCTCAGGCGGCACAACCGGCCTGTGCATCGGCCACATAGCACCCGAAGCGGTGGACGCTGGTCCCATCGCCTTCGTGCGCGATGGTGATCTGATACGGGTCGATATCGCGGCTCGCACTCTCGACCTACTCGTCGACGAGGCTGAGCTGGGTTCCCGCCGCTCTGGCTGGGAGCCGCTTCCTCCGCGCTATACCCGTGGCGTCCTGGCCAAATACTCCAAGCTCGTGCGCTCCGCTGCGGAGGGCGCGGTCACGGGTTAACGCCTGCCTCCAGACATCAATCTCTCGACAGAGGATCATCATCATGCCCGCCGAATCCGCCACGGCCATCCCACGGCCACCCGCTCGCACCGCCACAGCGCCCGTGCTCACGGGCGCGCAGGCGGTCGTCCGCTCCCTCGAGCTGCTCGGAGTCACCGACGTGTTCGGTCTTCCGGGCGGCGCGATCCTTCCCGTCTACGACCCGCTCATGGACAGCTCCGAGCTGCGGCACATCCTGGTGCGCCACGAGCAGGGCGCAGGTCACGCCGCCGAGGGCTATGCCGCGGCATCCAACAAGATCGGCGTCGCGATCGCGACCTCCGGCCCCGGCGCGACCAACCTCGTGACCGCGATCGCCGACGCCTACATGGACTCGGTGCCGATCGTCTGCATCACCGGCCAGGTCTTCTCGAACCTCATGGGCACCGACGCGTTCCAGGAGGCCGACATCGTCGGCATCACGATGCCGATCACGAAGCACTCGTTCCTCGTGAAGCGCGCCGAAGACATTCCGGGCGCGATCGCTGCGGCGTTCGAGATCGCCGGCACCGGCCGGCCCGGGCCCGGTGCTCGTCGACATCACGAAGGACGCCCAGCAGGCCGAGGCGCCGTTCGTGTGGCCGCCCAAGATCGACCTGCCCGGCTACCGTCCGGTGACCAAGGCCCACGGCAAGCAGATCCAGGCGGCCGCGCAGATGCTCGCCGAGGCCAAGAAGCCTGTGCTGTACGTGGGTGGCGGCGTGATCCGCGCGCAGGCCTCTGCCGAACTGCTCACCCTCGCCGAGACGACCGGCGCTCCCGTCGTGACCACGCTCATGGCGCGGGGTGCGTTCCCCGATTCGCACACGCAGCACCTGGGCATGCCCGGCATGCACGGCACGGTTCCGGCGGTGCTCGCCCTGCAGGAGGCCGACCTGCTCGTCTCGCTCGGTGCGCGGTTCGATGACCGCGTGACCGGCAAGGCGGCGCTGTTCGCGCCCAACGCCAAAGTTGTCCACGTCGACATCGACCCGGCCGAGATCGGCAAGATCCGCACCGCAGACGTGCCGATCGTGGGCGACCTCAAGGACGTGCTGGTCGACCTCGAGGCGGCGTTCCGCAGCCACATCGCGAGCGAGGGCCCCGACACCGACGAGTGGTGGTCGTATCTCGACGGCCTGCGCAAGGAGTTCCCGCTCGGCTACTCGCAGCCGACCGATGGCCACATGTCGCCGCAGTACGTGATCTCGCGGATCGGCGAGCTGACCGGACCGGAGGGCATCTTCGCCGCCGGCGTCGGCCAGCACCAGATGTGGGCCGCGCAGTTCATCAAGTACGAGCGCCCCAACGCCTGGCTCAACTCCGGCGGCGCCGGAACCATGGGCTACTCGGTGCCCGCGGCGATGGGCGCGAAGGTCGCGGAGCCGGATCGTCACGTGTGGGCGATCGACGGTGACGGATGCTTCCAGATGACGAACCAGGAGCTCGCCACCTGCTCGATCAACAACATCCCGATCAAGGTCGCGATCATCAACAACTCCTCGCTCGGCATGGTGCGTCAGTGGCAGAGCCTGTTCTACGACGGTCGCTACTCGCACACCGACCTGAACACCGGCCACGGCACCGTGCGCATCCCCGACTTCGTCAAGCTCGCCGAAGCCTACGGATGCCTCGCGATCCGCGTGGAGCGCGAAGAGGACGTGGATGCCGCGATCAAGACGGCCCTCGAGACCAACGACCGTCCCGTCGTGATCGACTTCGTCGTGAGCGCCGACGCGATGGTGTGGCCGATGGTTCCGCAGGGAGTCAGCAACAGCTACGTCCAATACGCGCGAGACCACTCGCCGTCGTTCGATGAGGAGGCCTGAGCCATGTCGACTCACGTGCTGAGCCTCCTGGTGGAGGACAAGCCGGGTCTGCTGACCCGCGTCGCGGGGCTGTTCGCCCGCCGCGGCTTCAACATCGAATCGCTCGCCGTGGGCGTGACCGAGGTGCCGGGCCTGTCCCGCATCACGGTCGTGGTCGATGTCGACGAGCTGCCGCTCGAGCAGGTGACGAAGCAGCTGAACAAGCTGATCAACGTCATCAAGATCGTCGAGCTCGACATGACGTCGTCGGTGCAGCGCGAGCACATGCTCGTCAAGGTGCGCGCCGACAATGCGAACCGCTCGAGCGTTCTCGAGGTCGTGAGTCTGTTCCGCGCCTCGGTCGTCGACTACGCACCCGACGCCCTCGTGATCGAGGTGACCGGCGACCACGGCAAGGTGGACGCCCTGCTGCGCGCACTCGAGCCGTTCGGCATCAAGGAGCTCGCGCAGTCGGGCCTGCTCGCCATCGGCCGCGGCGGCAAGAGCATCACAGAGCGCGTCCTGCGCGGCTGACCCAGATCTACAGACCCCATACACAAGGAGAAACACACCACCATGGCCGAGATCTTCTACGACGCCGACGCCGACCTGTCGCTCATCCAGAGCAAGAAGGTCGCGATCGTCGGCTACGGCTCGCAGGGCCACGCCCACGCCCAGAATCTGCGCGACTCGGGTGTCGAGGTCGCCATCGCCCTCAAGGACGGCTCCAAGTCGGCCGCCAAGGCTCAGGAGGACGGCTTCGAGGTCAAGAGCGTGGCCGACGCCACCGACTGGGCCGACGTCATCATGATCCTCGCGCCCGACCAGCACCAGCGAGGCATCTACAACGACAGCATCAAAGACAAGCTGACCGAGGGCAAGACCCTGGCCTTCGCGCACGGCTTCAACATCCGCTTCGGCTACATCGACGCGCCCGAGGGTGTCGATGTGATCCTCGTCGCGCCGAAGGCTCCGGGCCACACCGTGCGTCGTGAGTTCGTCGCGGGTCGCGGCATCCCCGACATCATCGCCGTCGAGCGCGACGCGTCGGGCACGGCGTGGGACCTCGCACTCTCGTACGCGAAGGCGATCGGCGGCACGCGCGCGGGCGTCATCAAGACGACCTTCACCGAAGAGACCGAGACCGACCTGTTCGGCGAGCAGGCCGTGCTCTGCGGCGGCACCTCGCAGCTCGTCCAGTACGGCTTCGAGACGCTCGTCGAGGCCGGCTACCAGCCCGAGATCGCGTACTTCGAGGTGCTCCACGAGCTCAAGCTCATCGTCGACCTCATGTGGGAGGGCGGCATCGCCAAGCAGCGCTGGTCGATCTCCGACACGGCCGAGTACGGCGACTACGTCTCGGGCCCGCGCGTCATCGACCCGCGCGTCAAGGAGAACATGCAGGCCGTGCTCGGCGACATCCAGTCGGGTGCCTTCGCGAAGCGGTTCATCGCCGACCAGGATGCCGGAGCGCCCGAGTTCCTCGAGCTGCGCGAGAAGGGTGCTCACCACCCGATCGAGGCGACCGGCAAGGAGCTGCGCGCGCTGTTCGCGTGGAAGCAGACCGACTCCGACTACACCGAGGGCTCAGCCGCGCGCTGATCCTCAGATTTCGGAGAATCGCGCCGGATTCGGATCGAACCGGCGCGATCCTCCGGTTCCGTGCGCATCCGAGATGTCGCGGTACGAATCAGGGCCGCCCCCAGAAGGGGCGGCCCTTTGTATCTTTCGGCGCAGTCTCCCCTCCTCCCCAGTAGCCCGAATCAACGCTGAGTCGGGCAGAAAAGCCCTGATCAACGATGATCCGGGCACACTCAGGAGGAATCACCATGAACGACATCTCGATGGGCCGGTCGCCGAGCACCGCGTCCCGCATCTCACGCGGCGTGGGGGCCGCCGCACTCAGCGCTGTCCTGATCGTCGGCATGGCAGGCTGCATGACCGGCAAGCTCGCCAGCAGCGAGCCTGTGCAGAAGAACGCGGTCGCACCGGCTGGAGTGGACCTGGCCGTACCGGCTGACCGCATCGAGCAGCAGCTCGCACGGCAGGCCGCCGCGAACCGCGCGAACACCGAACGATTCGCCGGACGCACCGCAGACCGCGTCGCAGAAGAACTGGCGCGTCAGACCGGTACGACAACGACCGTTGTCGCGGCCCGTGAGGTGCACCAGGGGAGCTGGACCGACCGCGTCACCGCGCAGGCCGAGTTCGAGGCTCGCAAGGGCACGGCGACCAACCCCCACCCGGGGATGACGGCAGACCGCCTCGAGCGCCTCATGCGGCACGCGCAGTGAGTGGGTGCTCACGTATCGCAGCAACTGTGCCCGGCTGATCGGCGAAGTCGTCGACAGCCGGGCACTGTCGCGTCCGGGGACTGGTCGCATCGACGTTCCGGAGAGTAGTGTTCGCGACGGACAAGGGGTCAGCCATGGCAGAAGGCAGCGGCACGAAGGACGATCCCTGGCGCCTGACCACGGCACCGGGCACGTCGGCGTACACGATGTACCGCGACGAGGATGCGGACCCACCGGCGCTCGTCTGCCAGGTCGGGTCGACGACGCTGAAGTACCATCTCAGCGCGATCGACGACCTCGCCGCATGGCTGCGCGAACAAGGCGACTGGGTGCCGCTCGGCGCGGCCGACGAGCAGAAGGCTGCCGCCGATGGCACCGTCGAGGCCTGGGGTCGCAGCGACGCGAACCCCGTGGGCGGCTGGTACGGACTGCGCAAGGGTTACCGCGGGCGCTTCGGCATGTACCTGCCACCGCTGCTCGAAGCACTCGGACTGGTCGAACTGACCCACGACGCCCGCAACAACCAGGTCCGCGCGGTCTGACCTTTACGCCGCGTCGCGCTGCAGGCGTGCGATCCGATCGAGCGCGGCCTCCTCCGAGGTCGACCGTTCGCCCAGCAGCGACTTGGCCGATCTCAAGACGGCACCTGTCGCGGGCACCGCGAGCAGAGCGGGCTTCGTCAGGCCCAGCATCCGACGGTGGAGTGGATCGAGCGACCCCACGGCTCCGGCGAACATGATGCGATAGGCGGGCTTCATGGCGCGCGCGAGCGGGGGATTGCGGATGAAGCGCACGACGTCGAGGACTCGCTCGTCGGTCTTCAGCGTTCCGGCGGCGGCGACGGCAGTCAGTCGGCCGCGCAGCTCTGCGGCGGTGACGGGAGGGTCGGACAGTCCGATGAGGGCACCGGCGGTCGCCCACTCGCGCACGTACGCGTCAGGACCACCCGGAATCGCCGCCTCCCAGATCTCGTGGCACGTCAGGAATGAGTCGGTGAACGCCAGATGCACCCATTCGATGAGTTCGGGGTCGCTCGCGCGGTAGCTGCGCCGCGTGCCGAACGCATCGGTGTATTCGCCCTTCACCCGCTGGTGCAGGCCGCGCACCATCTCCGATGACCGCTCGGCGGTGGCGCGGTCGCCGAATGTCACCGTGATCAGCCAGCGGATGGTGCCGGTGAGCCGGCCCAGGGGGTCGTCGCGATAGCGGGACCAGTCGTGCACGCCCGCCATCGCCCCCGGATGCAGCGCTTGCACGAGCAGAGCGCGGATGCCGGCCACCATGGTCGCCATGCCTCCGTGCACAGCCCACGACGCCGAGCCGGGTCCGAAGAACCCGGCATCCGTCCCTCGTGCGAGATCCTGCACCCACTGCGGCGACCCATCGTCGGTTCCGGAGAGGGTCTGCAGGAGATGCGACCTCCACCGATCCCGGACCATCGCCATACCTCGAGTAGATCACGCGCTCGAGGGCCGAGGGCCGGCGCACGAACCGCAACGCGGCACTTGTGGCGAGAGCGACGGTCTGGGACGGTGTCGGTGGGGGAGCTCCACCACAGAGGAGTCTCGATGAACGTCGAACCGTGGGGCACGACGGGGCCAGGAGCCTCGACACTGGTCGTCCCCGCCATCCAGTACCTGCTCCGCGCGCACGGGCACGCCGTCGTGGTCGACGGCGCATACGGGCCGGCGACCACCGCGGCGGTCAGCGCGGTCCAAACGTCCGCTGGAGTGCCGGCCGACGGCATCGTGGGGCCGCAGACGTGGCCGCATCTCGTGGTCAGCACGCAGAACGGCTCGTCCGGCGACGCGGTACGCGCCGTCCAGCAGTTCGGTCTGGTGCCGTCGCCGGGCATCGACCCGCTCGTCGTCGACGGGGATTTCGGCCCGATCACCGAGGAGCGTGTGCGGTTCTTCCAGGAGTCCTGGGGGCTCACGCAGGACGGCGTCGCAGGGCGAGAGACCTGGTCGTTCTTCAGCACCTTCCAACCGGGAGACCGACCGTGGCCCCTGGTGAAGGTCGGCGCGACGCAGAGTTCGAATTGGCGCGTGCTCGCGGCGCAGCACCTGCTGCGTTTCCGGGGCGCGACGATCGCGGCGGACGGCGCGTTCGGTCCGCTCAGCGGCGAGGCGGCGCGCACGTTCCAGATGACCCTGCGCGCCACGTTCATCTCCACCACCCTGGGCCAGCTCGACTGGCCGGCGCTGATCGAGACGGTGCAGCAGGGCGACAGCGGCGAGGCGGTGCGCGCCGCGCAGACTCTGCTGCCGGGACCGCTCGTCGTCGACGGAGACTTCGGGCCGCTGACGGATGCCGCCGCCCGTCAGTTCCAGGGCATGTTCGCGCCGCCGGCCGACGGCATCGTCGGCCCGGAGACGTGGCACGCGCTGACGCTGCGGAAGTTCGAGTGAGGCCCGGCTCGGCGGACGGTTCGTCCGTCCGCTCGCGGCTACGCTGACCCCATGGCCCGCGGCACAGACGACGACCCCTCGCGTGGGGTGGTGACGACGATCCGACACTCGAGGTCGGCTCCAAGCCCGCCGCCCCAGAGCCTGTCGTCGAGCGCGCCGCGCAGCCCGAGGCGACCGAGCCCGACACCGTCGAGACGACGGATGCCGAGACCAAGGCGCTTCCCGACGGCTTCACCGCCGTCGGGAAAGGCAGCGATGAGGTGGGGCGGATCCGGGCCGACGGGTCGGTCAGCATGCCGGGGGAGCGCGAGCCGATGGGCAACGCGACCCTGATCACGCTGGGCATCCTCGGCGGCGTCTACCTCATCTACTCGATCGGCTGGGTCATCGGCGGCCTGCGGTTGCAGGGTCGTGCCGAATATCTCGTCACCGACGTGATGTACCAGGGCAGCTTCTGGCTCGCGGTGCTCGCACCCCTGCTCTGGTTCGGCAGCGTCTTCCTGCTCACGCGGCATTCCAAGCCGTGGGTGCGGTTCGCGTGGCTCATCGCGGGCGTGGCACTGCTGCTGCCGTGGCCGTTCATCATGATCGGGGCGGTGGGACAGTGAGCGACACCGCGGAGGCGACTGACCGCGACGGCCCCACGTGGCCCGTCGTCACGATCGCCGGAGTGTTCGGGCTCTTCTACGCGTACGCCGTCTGGAACGCGCTGGGCAACCTGATCCAGGCGGCGCAGCTGCTGACCGGGCTGAACGCACTCGGCTGGTTCATCTGGATCTTCGCCACGGTGTTCCCGATCCTCGCCTTCGCCGCGGCATTCGCGATCGGCTTCAGGCGGCCGGCGCATCAGTTCATCCTCGTGATGCTCACCGGGCTCGCGCTGACCGCGGTGTTCTGGCTCAACATCGTCGCCTATACGACCCTCAACACGGCTTCTCTGCTGAACTGAGCGGTTCGCCCTCGGCCGTCACACGAATCGGCCCTCGCGGAGCGAGCCGATAGAGTGTGACCTGAATGCGCCCCGATGGCGTGCGGCGCAGCATCCACTCGTCTTTCCGGCCGCGTCCCGCGCGCCCACGCTCCAAAGGATCCGCTGTCGTGCCGAAGCCTGTCGTGCTCATCGCCGAAGAACTCTCTCCCGCCACGATCGACGCACTGGGACCGGACTTCGACGTCCGCCAGATCGACGGCACCGATCGGACTGCGCTGCTGGCGGGTCTTGCCGACGCGAACGCCGTGCTGGTGCGCTCGGCCACCCAGATCGACGCCGAGGCGATCGCCGCGGCACCGGTGCTGAAGGTCGTCGCGCGCGCGGGTGTCGGGCTCGACAACGTCGACATCAAGGCCGCGACGACGGCGGGCGTCATGGTCGTCAATGCGCCGACCTCGAACATCATCTCGGCCGCCGAGCTCACGATCGGGCACATCATCAGCCTGGCCCGGCACATTCCGAGCGCGCACGCGTCGCTCGCGGACGGGCAGTGGAAGCGCAGCTCCTACACGGGCACCGAGCTCTTCGAGAAGACCGTCGGCATCATCGGCCTCGGGCGCATCGGCGCCCTCATCGCCGAGCGCCTTCGCGCGTTCGGCGTGCGCGTCGTCGGATACGACCCTTACGTCACGCCCACCCGCGCACAGCAGCTGCAGGTCGAGCTGCTCTCGTTCGACGAGGTGCTGCGCCAGAGCGACTTCGTGACCGTGCACATGCCCAAGACGCCCGAGACCACCGGCATGATCGCCACCGAGCAGCTCGCGCTCATGAAGCCGTCGGCGTTCGTCATCAACGTGGCGCGCGGCGGGCTCATCGACGAGGACGCGCTGCACGCCGCCCTCACCGCCGGCGTCATCGCCGGTGCCGGACTCGACGTGTTCACGTCCGAGCCGCCGGCCAAGGATTCGAGCGCCTCACGCCTTCTGGACCTGCCCAACGTCGTCGTCACGCCGCACCTCGGTGCGAGCACCGACGAAGCGCAGGAGAAGGCGGGCGTGTCCGTCGCGCGATCGGTCAAGCTCGCTCTCGAGGGCGACCTCGTGCCGGATGCCGTGAACGTCGCGGGCGGGGTCATCGACCCGTTCGTGCGCCCGGGCATCGCCCTGGTCGAGAAGCTCGGGCAGTTCTTCACTGGCCTGGCGCACGCCGCGGTCACGAGCCTCGACATCGAGGTGCGCGGTGAGCTCGCCGCATACGACGTCAGCGTGTACCGTCTGGCGGCGCTCAAGGGCATCCTCACGAACGTCGTGAGCGAGAACGTGTCGTACGTGAACGCGCCGCTTTTCGCCGAGCAGCGGGGCATCGAGACCCGGCTCATCGTCGAGGCCGACAGCCCGCTCTACCGCAACCTCACGATCCTTCGAGGCACGCTCTCCGACGGAACAGTTCTCACGATCGCCGGAACCCTCGCGGGAACCCGCATGGTGCCCAAGGTCGTCGGCATCAACGGCTACGACATCGAGGTGGCGCTCGAGCAGCACCACATCGTGATGCGCTACGCGGATCGCCCGGGCATCGTCGCGATCTACGGCCAGCGGCTCGGCGATGCGGGCATCAACATCGAGGGCCTGCAGGTCGCGCACCCCGATGCGAGCGGACGTGCCCTCTCGGTGCTGACCGTCGACTCGCCGGTACCCGACGATATGCTCTCCGAGCTGCACGAAGCGGTCCAGGCCGACCTGTTCCGCAAGATCGAGATCACCGAGCCCTGACCCACGACGCGTCCGCGATCGCCGGGTAGGTCAGCGTCGCGCCGCCCGCTCGACCAGAGCGATGAGGGCGTCCATCTCGGCGCCGCGGGGGACCGGACCCGGGATGCTGCCACCCGCAAGGGCGTTGTTGAAGTACAGCCCGTCACTGACGAGCATCACCAGATCGAGGGATGCCGCATCCTTCGTGTGCGGCCGCAGGGCGTCTCCCCACCGTTCGCGCACGTCCCGCAGCGCCGTGCTCGCCGAGACGTTGCCGCCCTGTGCGAGTCGTGACGTGGCCAGGATCGCGCGATCGAGCGGATCGTTCTGCATCACGGACGACCGCAGGAAGTAGGCGATCGGCCCTTCCGCGGCGGTCGACATCGCGGTGATGTCATCGGTGACCAGAGCGTCGAGCCGATCGATCACACCTGATTCGAGCGCATCCTTCGAGGCGAAGTGGTAGAGCAGCCCGCCCTTCGAGACTCCCGCGGCGCGGGCGGTCGCGTCCATCGTCGCGGCTCGCTCTCCCTCGTCGATCAGGATCGCCTCGAACGCGTCGAGCACGCTCTCGCGGGCGTGCGGGGGACGGCTCATGCGCTCGATCGTAGCGAGTGCCGATCCTGCGACGGTCCAGACATATCTGTTACTATACCGGCTGGACGGTTTATATATCATGACTACTTTCACGCAAGACATCGCCATCGCCGACGCCAGGGCTCCCCGCGTCGGATGGCGCGGATGGGCTGCGCTCGTCGTGCTCATGCTTCCGGTGCTGCTCGTCTCCGTCGACAACACCGTGCTCAGCTTCGCTCTGCCGCAGATCGCGCTCGACCTCGAGCCGACGGCCACTCAGCAGCTCTGGATCATCGACGCGTACCCGCTCGTGCTGGCGAGCCTGCTCGTGACCATGGGCGTGCTCGGCGACCGGTTCGGCCGGCGGCGGATGCTGCTCATCGGCGCCACCGGCTTCGGCCTGGTCTCCGCGGCGGCGGCTTTCGCCCCGAGCGCCGAGTGGCTCATCGTCGCTCGCGCGGCCATGGGCGTGTTCGGCGCGATGCTGATGCCCTCCACGCTGTCGCTCCTGCGGAGCATCTTCGCCAACCGCGACCAGCGCCGCCTCGCGATCGCCGTGTGGGCGGCGGGCTTCTCGGCCGGTGCCGCCCTCGGACCCGTGGTGGGCGGCATCCTGCTGGAGCACTTCGCATGGGGCGCGGTGTTCCTCATGGCCGTCCCGGTGCTCGTTCCGCTGCTGATCCTGGTGCCGATCCTGGTGCCCGAGAGCCGCGACCCGAACCCCGGTCGCTTCGATCCCACGAGTGTGGCCCTGTCGCTGATGACCATGGTGCCGATCGTCTACGCGATCAAGGAGTTCGCGGTGCACGGCACCGAGAGCCCGCTGCCGCTGGTCCTCTTCGGCGCGGGCATCGTGTTCGGCGTGCTGTTCGTGCGCCGCCAGAACCGCCTCGAGACCCCCATGCTCGACATGGCGCTCTTCCGCCGCCCCACGTTCTCGGGCTCGGTGCTGGTGAACCTGCTCAGCGTGATCGGACTCGTCGGCTTCCTGTACTTCGTCGCTCAGCATCTCCAGCTGATCGTCGGCCTGTCGCCGATGGAGGCGGGGCTCGCCCTCGTGCCCGGACTGCTCGCGATGATCGTCGCCGGCATCGGCGTGGTGCCGATCGCGAAGCGGGTCGCCCCGCGCATCGTCGTGCCTGTGGCGTTGAGCTTCTCGATCCTCGGATACCTGCTGGTCGCCGTCAGCACGAGCACCGGTGCTCTGCCTCTGCTGATCGCGGCCTTCGTGTCACTCGGCGTCGGAATCGGCGCGGCCGAGACGGTGTCGAACGAGCTGATCCTCGCGAGCGCGCCGCCGGCGAAGGCGGGCGCTGCCAGCGCCGTCTCCGAGACAGCGTACGAACTCGGCGCCGTGCTCGGCACGACGATCATCGGGGGGATGCTGGCCGCGTTCTATCGGGGCAATCTCGCGCTGCCGGCCGGGCTGCCCGCCGACGTCGCGGACGCGGCCCGGGAGACCCTCGCCGGCGCCGTGGCGGCGTCGGAGTCGCTCGACGAGGCGCTCGGCCAGGCACTTCGGGATGCCGCGGCGCACGCCTTCGATGCGGGCGTCGGCGTCACGGCGCTGATCGGCGCGGGACTCATCGTCATCGCTGCCGTGATCGCCGCCCTCACGCTCGGCGGCCGTCAGAAGCGGGTGCCGGTCGAGCACTGACGCTGGGACCGAAGTGCGTCCAGTCCCGCCGCTATCGTTGATGTGGAACTCCTCCCGAATTCCGCATAAAGGAGAGCAATGTCGCGTGTGGTGAAACTCGCCGTCATCCCCGGTGACGGCATCGGTCCGGAGGTCATCGCCGAAGCGGAGAAGGTGCTGGATGCGGCAACCGCGGGTTCCGGCATCCGATTCGAGAAGACGCGATTCTCGCTCGGCGCCGCGCGCTTCCTCGAGACCGGCGACACGCTGACGGATGCCGACCTCGAGGCGATCGCCGGCCAGGATGCGATCCTGCTCGGCGCGGTCGGGGGAGTGCCCGGCGACGCGCGCCTGAAGGATGCGAACATCGAGCGGGGCCTCCTGCTGAAGCTCCGGTTCGAGCTCGACCACTACGTCAACCTGCGCCCTTCGAAGCTGTACCCGGGTGCACCGGGGCCGCTGGCCGATCCGGGCGAGATCGACTTCGTCGTCGTCCGCGAAGGCACTGAGGGTCCCTACGTCGGCAACGGCGGTTCGATCCGCCGCGGCACGCCGCACGAGGTGGCGAACGAGACATCTGTGAACACCGCTTACGGCATCGAGCGGGTCGTGCGCTATGCCTTCGCCCTGGCCGAGCGACGTCGGCACAAGCTCACGCTGGTGCACAAGACCAACGTGCTCGTGCACGCCGGCGGCATGTGGCAGCGGATCGTGAACGACGTGGCGAAGGAGCACCCCGAAGTCGCGGTAGATTATCTGCACGTCGACGCGGCCACGATCTTCCTGGTCACAAACCCGTCCCGCTTCGACGTCATCGTCACCGACAACCTCTTCGGCGACATCCTGACAGACCTGGCCGGCGCCGTCACCGGTGGCATCGGTCTCGCAGCGTCCGGGAACATCAACCCGGATGGCGCGTTCCCGTCGATGTTCGAGCCCGTTCATGGTTCGGCGCCCGACATCGCGGGGCAGCAGAAGGCCGACCCCACGGCTGCGATCCTCTCGATCTCGCTCCTGCTCGATCACCTCGGGCTGCACGACGAGGCTCAGCGTGTCACCCGCGCTGTCGAGGACGACATCGCGGCGCGCGGCGCGGACCACCGCAGCACTGCCCAGATCGGCGACGGCATCGTCGCTCGGCTGCAGGCGTAATCTGGAATCTCGCCCACTTCGTGGGCGCACTACTCGTTTTGGACGTGACATGACACTCATCGGAACCGACCCCGACACCGGACTCAAGCCTCTCGAGTTCGCTGTCACCAAGAACCTCGCCGCGAAGAACGCCGCCCAGCGCGACGAGATCCTCGTGAACCCCGGGTTCGGCGTGCACTTCACCGATCACATGGTCGACATCTGCTGGTCTGTGAACGGCGGGTGGCACCGGCCGCGCGTGCAGCCCTACGGGCCGATCACCCTCGACCCTGCCGCCGCCGTGCTGCACTACGGTCAGGAGATCTTCGAGGGCATCAAGGCGTACCGCCACCAGGATGGATCGATCCACACGTTCCGCCCCGATCAGAACGGCCGTCGTCTGCAGCGGTCAGCGCGCCGCCTGGCGCTGCCCGAGCTGCCCGTGTCGTATTTCATCCAGTCGCTCCGCGAGATCATCGCCGTCGACGGCGCATGGGTGCCCTCCGGCGAGGACCAGAGCCTGTACCTGCGGCCCTTCATGTTCGCGAAGGAGGCGTTCCTCGGCGTCCGACCCGCTCATAAGGTCAACTACTACGTGATCGCCTCTCCCGCCGGTGCCTACTTCAAGGGCGGCGTGCAGCCGGTTTCGATCTGGCTGAGCGAGGACTACGCCCGGGCGGGCAAGGGCGGGACGGGTGCGGCCAAGACCGGCGGAAACTACGCCGCGTCGCTGCTGCCGCAGTCCGAGGCGTACGAGAACGAGTGCGACCAGGTGGTGTTCCTCGACCAGGACCGCAACGTCGAAGAGCTCGGCGGAATGAACGTCGTGTTCGTCTACAAGGACGGCACGATCGTGACACCGCAGTCCCCGTCGATCCTCGAGGGCATCACGCGCGATTCGATCCTGCAGCTGGCCATGGACCGCGGTCACAAGGTCGAGGGGCGCGCCGTCTCGCTCGACGAGTGGCGCTCCGGCGTGGCGTCGGGCGACATCGTGGAGGTGTTCGCGTGCGGCACCGCCGCGGTGGTGACGCCGATCGGCGCCCTGAAGGGCAAGGACTTCTTCGACGAGCAGCCGATCGGCACGCTGGCGCTGGAATTGCGCAAAGAGCTGACCGACATCCAGTACGGCCGCATCGCCGACAAGCACGGATGGCTGCTGCGCCTGGACGCCTGACTCGGATGCCGCGGCCTGAGTAGGCTGATCCGGTGAGGATCGCACGCTTCAGCCACCAGGACGCCATTCGCTACGGCATCGTCGACGACATCGATCTGGTGGTGCTCGACGGAGACCCGATGTTCGCGGGATTCGACACGACCGGCGAGCGCGTCCCGCTCGGTGATGTCGCCCTGCTCGCGCCGGTGATCCCGCGCTCGAAGATCATCGCGGTCGGGCGAAACTACCGCGCGCACGCCGAGGAACTCGGCAACGAGGTGCCCGCCGAGCCGATGCTGTTCTTCAAGCCCAACACGTCGGTCATCGGCCCCGGCGACACGATCGTGCGCCCACCGCAGTCGCAGTTCACGTCGTTCGAGGGCGAACTCGCCGTCGTGATCGGCTCGATCGCGAAGAACGTGGCGGCTGAGCGCGCCTCCGAGGTGATCTTCGGCTACACGATCGCCAACGACATCACCGCCCGCGATCTGCAGAAGACCGACGGGCAGTGGGCGCGAGCAAAGGGCTTCGACACGTTCTGCCCGCTCGGCCCGGCGATCGAAACCGATTTCGACGTCGCCTCCGCGACGATCGAGACCCGCCTCAACGGCGAGGTCGCTCAGCGCGCGCCGCTCACCGACATGATCCACTCGGTCGCCGACATCATCGCGTACGCGTCGGCGGCCTTCACGCTGCTGCCCGGCGACGTCATCCTCACCGGAACCCCGTCGGGTGTCGGACCGTTCGTCGCCGGCGACACGATCGAGGTCGAGATCTCGGGCCTCGGCACGCTGCGCAACACCGCCCGAGACGCGTGACCTGGGCCGATGACTGACGCTGCGGCGTCACCACTGCCGCTCACCGCCGCCGATCTGGCGCGCGTCCAGCGCCGCACCGTCGGCGTGCTCTCGATCGCGCAGGTGCTCGGGGGTGTCGCATTCGGTGCGACGCTCTCACTGGGCGCCGTCCTTGCGGCCGACATCTCGGGCGACGAGACCTTCTCAGGGCTCGCGGCCGCGGCAGTCACGTTCGGCACGGCGATCATCGCGATCCCGCTCGCCCGACTCGCAGGCCGACGAGGGCGTCGCCTCTCGCTCGCGACAGGCATGGCGATCGCTCTGGTGGGCGTCATCCTCGTCGTGCTCGCCGCGGCGATGCAGTCGTTCCCCCTGCTGCTCGTCGCCTTCCTGCTCATCGGCGGAGGGCAGGCCGCCAACCTGCAGTCGCGCTTCGCCGCGGCAGACCTCGCGACCGATGCCTCGCGGGGCCGCGATCTGTCGATCGTCGTGTGGGCCACCACGATCGGCGCCGTGCTCGGTCCGAACCTCACCGGCCCGGGTGAGCTCGTCGGCACAGCGATCGGGATGCCGCCGCTTACGGGTCCCTACGTCTTCACGATCGTCGCGCAGGTGCTGGCCATCGTCATCTACTTCACGGCCCTCCGGCCCGACCCGCTGCTGCTCGCACAGCGGGTGGTCGCCGAGGAGAACACCAATCCCGAAGCGCGGCCCATCGCCAAGGCCGACCAGCCGCGCGTCGCCCGCTATGCGATCTTCGCGATCGCCGCCGCCCACGGTGTCATGGTCGCGGTCATGGCGATGACCCCGGTGCACCTGCTGCACCAGGGCGCGACGCTCACGATCATCGGCATCACGCTCAGCCTGCACATCGCCGGCATGTACGCGCTCTCGCCGGTGTTCGGCATCCTCGCCGACCGCCTCGGCCGCATCCAGACGATCCTGCTCGGCCAGGTGATCCTCGCCGCCGCCCTCGTGACCGCATCGTTCGGTCAGGACTCGCCGGTCGCGGTCACGATCGGTCTGGTGCTGCTCGGGCTCGGCTGGAGCGCGACGACCGTCGCCGGGTCGACACTGCTGACCGAAGCCTCGTCCGAGACGCAGCGGACGCGCCGCCAGGGGCTCAGCGACTTCACGATGAGCATCGTGGCAGCGACCGGTGCGATCCTCGCCGGCGTGATCCTCGGCTGGATCGGCTACGGGGGACTGGCGCTGCTGGTCGGCATCGCCGTGATCGCCGTGATCGCGCTCGCACCGCTCGGCCGGAGGCCGGTGAGCGTCACCGCGTCCGGGTAGGCCTACCGGCCGAGCGCCTGCAGCGCGTCGGTGACATCCTGCTCGTCGTTGAAGACGTGGAAGGAGACGCGCGCACGGCCTGCCCGGCCGGATGCCGCGATTCCCGCCTCCGTGAGCCGGCTGAGGTCGCGACCGTCGGGGTCGCTCCAGGTGATGATCGCACTCGGGCGCGCGGCCTCCTCGAGTCCGAGGCCCGTGCAGAACGCGCCCGCCAGTCCGGTTGCGTGTTCGTGGAGCGCCGCGCGGTCGAGCGAGGCGAACAGTTCGAGCGCGGGCTCGGCGCCGACGAAGGCCTGCCACGCGGGCGAGACATCGAAGCGCGTCGCGTCAAGGGCCAGTTCCACCGCGTGCCCGTAGCAGGATGTCCACGGGTCTGCTCCCGAGTACCAGCCCGCGAAGACAGCCGGGACGCATGCGGCGAACTCCTCGCTGATCGTCAGGAAGGCGACGCCGCGCGGGGCGCACAGCCATTTGTACGCGTGGCAGATCACGGCGTCGTAGTCGGCGGCATCCACCGGCAGCCACCCGACGGCCTGGGTGGCGTCGCACAGTGTGCGCGTACCGTGTCGCGCGGCCGCGGCGCGAATCGCAGCGGCATCCGCCACTTCGCCGGTCGCCGACTGCACGAGCGAGAACGCGACGAGCCAGGTGTCCGCAGTGATCGCGTCGGCGAGTTCGTCGAGCGGAGCGATGCGCAGACGGATGCCGCGCCCCGCATGCGCGAAAGGCAGGACCATCGAGGCGAAGTCGCCCTCGACGCAGAGCACCTCAGCGCCGTCCGGAATGGCAGCGGCGATGAGTCCCGCGAACACCGACGCCTGAGAGCCGATCGCCACTCGGGCCGGGTCGACGCGCACGAGTCCGGGCGAAGTGACCGCGGGTGCGCTCCACGACAGCCGTGTACTCGACCGCGGTCGCCCGGCCGTGGGCGGCGGCATCCAGATCGGCGATCACGGCGGCGCGGGTCGCGTTCGTCGGAAGCCCGACCGTGCACGCCGCGAGGTAGGACCGGCCGCCGGCGAACTCCGCTCGGGCGGAGCGGAGATCAGGAGGGGTGAGCGTGACCATGGCTCCAGAGTCCTCGCGTCGAGAGCATTCGTCTACGGCAGGTGTTCTATTCGAATCATGCACTCTGCTTATGCTTGACCCATGTCTGACCGCGTCTTCGATGATCCGGAGTTCGACGTGCAGGCGCTGCGCGTGATCAGGGCGATCGCCGATGAGGGCTCGATCACGGCGGCCGCGGCTTCTCTCGGATACAGCCAGCCAGCGCTCAGCCAGCAGATGAAGAGGCTCGAGCAGCGGCTGGGCGTGCCGGTGATCGAGCGGGTGGGCCGCAGCGTGCGCCTCACCGAGGCGGGCCGAGTGCTGGCTCGTCACGCCCCGGCGGTCACGACGGCACTGGATGCCGCAGCCGGCGAACTCGCCGAGTTGCGCGGTCTGCGCGCCGGGCGCGTGCGGCTCATCGCCTTTCCGTCGGCGTCGCCCACCGTGGTGCCGCGTCTGCTCAGCGACCTCGCCGAGCATCATCCCGGCATCACGATCACGTATGTCGAAGCCGAGCCGCCCGAGGCGGTGGACGCCGTGCGCGAGGATCGCGCCGACATCGCGCTGACCTTCAGCTATCCGGGAGACCGCGACGATCCGCACGGCTCGAGCGCCCGCGGGCTCGCCGTGCGCGCGGTCGGTTCCGACGATCTGCTCGCCGTGCTGCCCGAAGGCCACCCCGCCGCTGCGGGAGAGCGTGTCGAGGTCTCCGAACTCGCGGACGAGAACTGGATCGCCGGTTGCCCGCGGTGCCGCGGCCACCTGCTCGAGCTGTGCGGTCGCGCCGGATTCACGCCGCGGATCGGATTCGAGACCGACAACTTCGTCGCGGTCGAGGGCCTCGTCGCGCAGGGCATCGGAGTGGCGACGCTGCCGCGCATGGCCGTGGAGTCGTTCCCGCTCATGCCGGGCGTGATCACGCGGCCCCTGCCGCACGCCGAGGCGCGCACGCTGCACGTCGTGACGGCACACGGTGCCGAGCGCGTCCCCGCGGTGCGCATCGCCCTCGCCGCGCTGACCCGGGTGCTCGCCTAGCTCCGGTGCCCGGCCGCCGCCCACACGGGGCGGGCGGCATCCGCGAACTAAGCTGGATTCCGATGTCTACACCCGATCCCCGCACCACGACCGCCTCCGGCGCCGACGTGCGCGTGCGCTTCTGCCCCTCGCCCACCGGCCTCCCGCACGTGGGGCTGATCCGCACCGTGCTGTTCAACTGGGCGTACGCGCGCCACAACGGCGGGACGCTCGTCTTCCGCATCGAAGACACGGATGCCGCGCGTGACAGCGAGGAGAGCTACCAGCAGCTGCTCGATGCACTGCGCTGGCTCGAGATCGACTGGGACGAAGGCGTCGAGGTCGGCGGACCCCACGCGCCCTACCGTCAGTCGCAGCGGCACGACATCTACTTCGGCGTGCTCGACAAGCTCAAAGACGCCGGCGCGGTCTACGAGAGCTACTCGACGCCCGAAGAGATCGACGCCCGCAATGCGGCGAACGGCCGGGCGAAGCAGCTCGGCTACGACAACTTCGACCGCGACCTCACCGACGAGCAGAAGGCAGCCTTCCGTGCCGAGGGCCGTGAGCCGGCCTGGCGGCTGCGCGTGCCGGACGAGGACCTCACGTACGAGGACCTCATCCGCGGCGAGGTGACCTTCCCGGCAGGATCCTTCCCCGATTTCGTGGTCGTCCGCGCCGGGGGAGTGCCGCTGTACCCGTTCGTGAACCCGGTCGACGACGCCCTCATGGGCATCACGCACGTCATCCGCGGCGAAGACCTGATGCCGTCCACGGCCCGCCAGCTCGCGCTGTATCGGGCGCTCGTCGATGCCGGAGTCACCGCTTTCATCCCGCGCTTCGCGCACATGCCGCTCGTGCTGGGCGACGAAGGCAACAAGAAGCTCTCCAAGCGCGATCCCAAGGCCGATCTCTTCCTGCAGCGCGAGCGCGGCTTCATCCGCGAGGGTTTGCTGAACTACCTCTCCCTGCTGGGCTGGTCGCTCTCTCACGACCGCGACGTGTTCTCGCTCGACGAGCTGATCGCCGCGTTCGACATCGTGGACGTGAACCCGAACCCGGCCCGCTTCGACCAGAAGAAGGCCGAGTCGATCAACGGCGACCACATCCGGATGCTGGAGCCCGCCGATTTCGCGGCACGCATCGTGCCGTACCTCGCTTCAGCCGGCGTCGTGACCGTGCCGCTCAGCGAGGCGGATGAGGCTCTGCTGAGCAAGGCCGCGCCCCTGATCCAGGAGCGTCTGCAGCTGCTCGGCGATGCGCCGAATCTGCTGCGGTTCCTGTTCACCGACGACATCTTCTATGCGGAAGACGCTTTGGCCGGGCTTCCCGAGAACACGGGAGTCGTCCTCGCCGCATCCGTCGGCGCATTGGAGCTGATCCCCGAAGAAGAGTTCACGGCGGCCGCCGTCCAGGAAGCCCTCGCCGCGGCTCTGATCGAGGGGCTCGCCCTGAAGCCGCGTGTGGCGTACGGACCCCTCCGAGTGGCAGTCAGCGGCCGT
Source organism: uncultured Actinomycetota bacterium (assembly GCA_963781135.1). Lineage (GTDB taxonomy): Bacteria > Actinomycetota > Actinomycetes > Actinomycetales > Microbacteriaceae > Microbacterium. Next base: position 452,762 of record CAWADY010000010.1, read on the forward strand.
CGCATCTCGCCGCCGCTGTTCGAGTCGATGGAGCTGCTGGGCAAGGCGGAATCGATCCGGCGCCTGTCCGCGCTGGAGACGTTCCGCGCCGCGTAGCGCTCTCGCTCGGTTTGGCCGAGGCGCTCCCGTCACGTAGACTTGACCCTTGGCACGGGCTTGCGCCCACCGCCTTGGGGTATGGTGTAATTGGCAACACGGAGGTTTCTGGTACCTTTGTTCTTGGTTCGAGTCCAGGTACCCCAGCCATTCGAAAACCCCCGCTGAGCGGGGGTTTTTCGTTTGCCCGGCGATGATCGCGTGCCGGCATGCGACTCCCGCCCCGATCACCCGCCGGCGGGCGATAATTGAGCCATGGATGCGCCGACGCTGTCGTCAGATCGCCTGCGTGAGCTCGCCGAACTCCGCTCGCGCGCCTACGGGCCTGATGCCGACATCGATCGTGACGCCGACGCCCTCGCCCGCCTGGTCGAACTCGAAGAACTGGCCCGCGCCGAGGTCGTCGAACCCGCATCCGTCGACGAACCGCCCTCGTCCTCCCGGGTCTCGGGCGTGGCCGAAACGACCTCATCGTCCGCGAAGGGTGACGGCACGCAGACCGCGGTGATCGACGAGACCGTCGACGCCGCATCGACCAGACCCGGGGCCGAGACGCGCCGTCCCTGGTGGCGGCAGGTTCCCCCGTGGGCGTATGTCGTCGCCGCCCTGGTCGTCGGCCTCATCGTCGGACTCGCGGTGCCGGCCCTGATGCCGCCGCATCCGGTGACGACGCTGCAGCAGGCTCCGATCGAAGGAGCGGTCCTGGACTTTCAGATGTACGGCATCCAGGCCGACTCCCCGGTGCGGTATCAGCCGTTCCACGATCTGGAAGTCTGGTCGGCGCGCACCGAGCAGGGATCCGCTTGCATCGTCGTCACGAGCACCGAGGGGGAGTGGATGGCCGCCGGTTGCGCCCCGGAACCCCTCGATCCGACGGCGGACATCAGCTTCTACTCGGGCATGCGGCCCATCGACGGACTCGAGCTGCCGAACGGCAGCGTGGTTCGGTTCACCCTCCAGGGCGACGTGATCGAAGTACGGATCGCCGAGACCCTCGAAGGCGCCTGAGCAGGTCTCAGCGAGCCAGCTCGCCCAGCGCTTCGGCGCCGAGCGCCGCGTACTCCGGGTTGTCGTCGCTCTGATCCAGCAGCATCAGGGTGACCGACGCCGCCCAGCCGTGCGCGCGCGTCCAGGTCGCCGCGTCGTAGTGGTCGCGCAGCGCAGCGACGAAGTCCTCTCGACCTGCGGCATCGAAGGCGAGCCATGCCACTGCGAGGTCGTAGGCCGGATCGCCCGCGGTGACGTCTCCGAAGTCGATGATCGCGACCAGGTCCGACCCGCGGGCGACGAGATTGCCGGGATGCAGGTCGCCGTGGATCCACACCGGCGAGCCGGCCCAGGGCGCCGCCGCGATCGCGGCATCCCAGAGTTCGTGAAGTCTCGCCAGCGCATCGTGGTCCACCCGCCCGCGGAGCGATTCGAACCGGCCTGCCACCGCCTCCGCGCGCCGGGCGAGAGGCACGCCGCGCACCGGGTTGACCGGAAACGTCGGCGGCGCGACGACGTGCAGCGCGAGCAGGGCCCGTGCGAGGCTCGTCGCCCACCCTGTTCGGTCCGCGCGCGGGGTGGCCAGGCCGCTCAGTCCGTCGAACCACGGCACGACCGACCAAGACCAGGGGTAGCCGAAGCCCGGGCGACCCGAGACGATCGGCGCGGGAACCCCGATGCCGGTCGCGGCGAGCCGGGCGGAGATGCCCGACAGCACCTGCTGCTCGTGCAGCACGAGCGGCGCGGCGAGTGCGCGCCGCGGGAGTCTCACGGCGAACCGGTCGCCCAGCCGCCACACCGAGCAGTCCCACCCGTCGGCGGCATGAGCCAGCGGCAGGGATGCGGCATCCGGAATGCTCGTGGCCTGGCTCGAGACCAGAGAACGCACAAGCCGCTCATGGATCTCGAACTCTGCAGACGGTTTGTCGGGCACCCCTCGACGCTAGCGCCCGCGGCGCGGACGCGTTGAAGTCGATCGCACGGCCGATGGGGGTTGCGAACATGTTGCTTTGTGTTGTAACGTGTGGGAAATTCACGGAGGAATTCGCATGTACGCAATGGAGCGCCAGGAACTCATCGAGCGGCTGCTGCTCGGCGAGGGTCGCGTCAGCGTCATCGAACTCGCCCGTCGCTTCGAGGTCACCACCGAGACCGTCCGTCGTGACCTGGATCAGCTCGAGCGCACCGGTGCCCTCCGTCGCGTGCACGGGGGAGCCGTCACGCGCGATCGCGACAGCACCGCCGAGCCGACCCTCGCCGAGCGCTCACACCGGCGCAGCGCGGCGAAGTCCGCGATCGCTCATCGCGCGCTCGAGCTCATCGACGAGCGGTTCCGCGGATCTGTGTACCTCGACGCCGGCACAACGACGCAGGCCGTCGCGGCGCAGTTGGCGGAGCGCCTCAGCGGCGCGGGCGGCAGAGTCGAGATCGTCACCCACGCGATGACCCTGGCTCACACTCTGGCCGGAGCGTCGGATGCCGACCTCACCGTCATCGGAGGGCGTGTGCGCACGACCACGGCGGCCGCCGTCGGTGCCGACACCGTGCGTGCGATCGAGCACTTGCGCCCCGACATCGCGTTCCTCGGCACGAACGGCATCTCGGCATCCTTCGGCCTGAGCACCCCCGATCCCGACGAAGCCGCCGTCAAGTCGGCGATCGTCCGCGCGGCGCGCCGCGTCGTCGTCGTCGCCGACGCCGACAAGCTGGGCAACGAGCTGCTCGTCAGTTTCGCGCCGCTCGAGGCCATCGATGTTCTCGTGACGGATGCCGCGCCCGACCCCGTGTTGGCGGCCGCGTTGTCCGACGCACAAGTGGAGGTGTGGCTCGCATGAGCACCAGCCGGATCGTCACCGTCACCGCGAACCCGTCTCTGGATCGCACGATCACTCTCGACGCCCCGCTTCAACCGGGCGCGGTGCAGGCGGCCGCATCGTCTCGCGAGGATGCCGGGGGCAAGGGAATCAACGTCGCCCGGGTGGTCGCAGCTGCGGGCATCGAGACGCTCGCGGTCCTGCCACTGGCTGAGGATGACCCGTTCGCCGCCGCGCTTCGCGCGTCGCACGTGCCGTCACGGCTCGTCGAGGTCGTCGGACACGTTCGGGCGAACGTCACGATCACCGATCCCGACGGTGTCACGACCAAGCTGAACCTGCCGGGCGCAACGCTCTCACCCGCCGATGTGGCCGAGCTGATCAGGTCCGTCGTCGAGGCGTGCGAGGGTGCGAACTGGCTCGTCCTCGCGGGATCGCTGCCACCGGGCGCCGGCGACCGCCTCTACGTGGACATCTCCCGCGCCGTGCGCGCCCGCTGGGGTGCCGCATCCCCTCGCATCGCCGTCGACACGTCCGGCGCCGCCCTGCGAGCGGTCGTCGACGAGGCCTCACCCGACCTGATCAAGCCGAACGACGAAGAGCTCGCGGAGCTCGTCGGCGTCGCGCTCGAGTCGGGCTCCGATCTCGCCGCCGCGGTGCTCCCCGTCGCTCGAGCGCTCGTTCCCGCCAAGGTGGCCGCAGCGCTCGTCACGCTCGGTGCCGCCGGCGCCGTGCTTGTGAACGCCGACGGTGCGTGGCAGGCCACCCCGCCGCGCATCCGTGTCGTGAGCACCGTCGGGGCGGGCGACAGCTCGCTCGCCGGGTACGTGCTGGCCGACGTCGACGGCGACGACCCCGCCGGTCGGCTGCGCCGATCCGTGAAGTACGGTGCGGCGGCAGCATCCCTCCCCGGCACCCAAGCGCCCACTCCTGACGACCTGCCGGAAGGCGAAGTCATCGTCCGCCGACTGAACACCTGATCCACCCACCACCCCCGCAAGACCGCACCACCGACCATTGGAGGTCATCGTGTCCCAGACCATCACGCCAGAGTTGGTGTCTCTCGACACCCCGCTCGGCGCCGACAAGGCGGCGGTGATCCGTGCTCTCGCGGCCCGTGTCGCCGAGCAGGGCCGCGCCACCGATCCGGAGGCGCTGTTCGCCGACGCGTGGGCGCGTGAGCAGAAGGACGAGACCGGCCTGCCCGGCGGCATCGCGATTCCGCACGCGAAGAGCTCCGCGGTCGTCACGCCGTCGCTCGTGTTCGCCCGGCTGAAGCCCGGTGTCGACTTCGGCGCATCCGACGGCCCCGCCGATCTGGTCTTCCTCATCGCCGCTCCCGAGGGCGCTGCCGAGGCCCACCTCGCTGTGCTGTCGAAGCTCGCCCGGAGCCTCATGCAGGACGACTTCACCGCCGGCCTGCGCGCCGCCACGAGCGCCGACGAGGTCGTCGCGATCGTGCGCAACGCGATCGGCGAGGGTGATGCCGCTCCGGCCGCGGCGCCTGCCGCCGCAGCCGCCGCTCCCACGACGGCCGCCGTCGCCGAGGGGCTCAGCGTCGAGGGACGACCGGCCCGCATTGTGGCGGTCACCGCGTGTGCCACCGGAATCGCCCACACGTTCATGGCAGCCGACGCGCTCACTGCAGCGGGCAAGAAGGCCGGCATCGACCTCGTGGTCGAACCGCAGGGCTCGAGCGGCTACAAGGCGCTGCCGAACAGCACGATCGACAACGCGGATGCGGTGATCTTCGCGACCGACGTCGACGTTCGGGAGCCCGGACGCTTCGCCGGCAAGCCCGTGATCCGCTCCGGTGTCAAGCGCGGCATCGAGCAGCCCGACCAGATGATCCGTGAGGCCGTCGCGGCGGCGAATGACCCGAGCTCGGCGCGCGTCAGCGGAACGGCCACCGCCGCCACCGCGACGGCGGCCACCCAGCTGTCATGGGGTGCGCGGATCCAGCGGATCCTGCTCACCGGTGTGAGCTACATGATCCCGTTCGTCGCCGGTGGCGGTCTGCTGATCGCGATCGGCTTCGCCCTCGGCGGGTACGAAGTGGGTGACGAAGCAGGCACGGTCATCATCGAGAATGCGCTCTGGGATCTGCCCGCGGGCGGACTCGGCCAGTACCTCGGCTCCGTCGCGTTCATCATCGGCGTCACGTCGATGGGATTCCTGGTCTCGGCTCTGTCGGGCTATATCGCGTTCGCGATCGCCGATCGTCCCGGTATCGCCCCCGGCTTCGTGGCTGGGGCCGTCGCTGTGCTCATGAACGCCGGCTTCATCGGCGGCATCGTCGGCGGCCTGCTCGCCGGTTTCGTGGCCTGGTGGCTCGGGCGCCTGCCCGCACCGCGCTGGCTGCGGGGACTGATGCCGGTCGTGATCATCCCGCTCATCGGCTCGATCATCGCCTCGGGTCTGCTGATCCTGTTCCTCGGCCGTCCGATCGCGACGCTCATGGAGTGGCTGAACACGTGGCTGACCGACCTCGCGGGCACCTCGGGAATCGTCATCGTCGGAGTCATCCTCGGACTCATGATGTGCTTCGACCTCGGCGGTCCGGTCAACAAGGTGGCGTACGCATTCGCCGTCGCCGGTCTCTCCGCCGGCTCTGCGGAGAACCCGACGCCGTATCTCATCATGTCGGCCGTGATGGCCGCGGGCATGGTGCCGCCGCTCGCGATGGCGCTCGCTTCGACGGTGCTCGCCCGCAACCTGTTCACCCCGGTCGAACGGGAGAACGGCGTCGCGGCGTGGCTGCTCGGAGCGTCCTTCATCTCCGAGGGCGCCATTCCGTTCGCCGCGGCCGACCCTCTGCGCGTGATCCCCGCCTCGATGGTCGGCGGCGCGGTGACCGGTGCGCTGAGCATGGCATTCGGCGTGCAGTCGCTGGCACCTCACGGCGGCCTCTTCGTCCTGTTCGCGATCAACCCGATCTGGGGCTTCCTGGTGGCGCTCGTTGCCGGTGTGGTCGTCACCGGATTCCTGGTCGTCGCCTTCAAGCGCTTCATCGCGCCGAAGGAACTGGCCGAGGCCGAGTCCAACCTCGAAGTCGCCGCCGTTCCGGCCTGAACCCTCGCACCCGCATGTCGAATGCGGAATGCTGGAGTCAGCCGTCTTCTACGAAAGGCAAGTAACCATGGCAGAACGTCAGGCAACCATCGCGAGCAGCTCCGGCTTGCACGCGCGGCCCGCGAAACTCTTCGTGCAGGCCGTTCAAGAGAAGAAGATCCCCGTGACCATCGCGGTCGACGGCGGTCCCGATCTCAACGCGGGCAGCATCCTCTCGCTCATGGGTCTGGGAGCATCACACGGCACCGTCGTGACTCTCAAGGCTGAGGGTGAGGGCTCCGAGCAGGCCCTCGATGAGCTCGTCGCGCTGCTCGAGACGGATCTCGACGCGGAATAGCTGCACAGAACGGATGCCGCGGACCCTCGGGTCCGCGGCATCCGTCGTTCCTACAGGTCGGTCGAATCTCCCGGTTCCAGTTCGAGGAACTCGCCGCCGTCCTTCTCGGTCGCCCAACGCAGGCGTGCGCGGTGCATCGTGCGGCCGATGACCGACAGACCCATGTCGTGCGTGCCGAACGCCTGGCGCGGTGCAACGGCGAGCACGAAGTCCATTGCTTCGCCGACTTTGAGCCACGGCGCCCCGAGGGGAGCGGCGAGCAGTTTCACGTCGGCACCCTTCGGCACCGCGAAGGAGTCGCCGGGGTAGTAGAACTCGTCGTTCACGAGCACCCCGACGTTGTCGATCACGGGGATGGTCTCGTGGATGAGCGCATGGGTGCCGCCGAAGAACCGCAGGGTGAACGGCTCGATCGAGACGGTGTCGCCGGGGTTCACGACGGTGATGTCATAGCCCGCCGCGGCCTTCGCGACGCCCTCCGGCCCGAAGATCGGCGCCTCGGGTGAGTTCTTGAGCAGGCGATCGAGGTGGTCGGGCGTCCAGTGGTCGGGGTGTTCATGAGTCAGGACGATCGCGACGACATCGCCGAGGTCGACCAGCGGGTCGGTGAACGATCCGGGGTCGATGACGAGGGTCTTTCCCGACTCGCGGACGGTGAGGGCGGCATGGTGATGCTTGGTGACTCGCATGCGTCGAGTCAACCGGTCCGACGAGAGCACAGCAAGCGCTTGACTTGCTGCGCTGCAGCCGACCTATGGGTGTGCGAGATCTGCCAGCGCCCAGGAGCAGTACATGACCAGATGCGTCTTGTACTGAACGAATCGGGGCGTCGATTGCGCAGCCTCCGTATACCCGTCGGCGCTGCCACCGGGCTCGATGCAGGTGTTCGCGGAACCGTAGAAGGTGGTCGGTTTGCTCGGGGCGGTCCAGTTCCAGTCGTATCCGCCCCCCTCGGGGTCTGCCGTGTACGACGCAGCGGTCTCGAAGTAGCAGGCGATGTGCCGTTTTCCGGCGTAGTCACGAATCGTGTAGCTCGGGGTGAACAGCGTCGCGGGGATGCCGCTCAGCAGTCCGCCGACGTAGCACGAGCCCTCGCCCGCCGAGCCGAGATCTGTGAGTTCAGCTCCGCCGGTGTGATCCGCCCATGCGGGCACGGCGACTCCAATAGTGAATGCGCCTGCGACGGCGATTCCGATGAGCGTGTTGCGGGTGATGCGCTGGACCATGGTTCTTCCAATCTCTGTGGACTGGAGCCTGGTGGATCGAGACATCGCTCCTGATTCGTCTCGCGCAACATTGTGGCGGATGCGCCTCACGACACGCCAGAGACACCCACTTCCACGGGCGGCGTGGGCGCCCGCCCATGATTTGTTCGGATGCCGGGCTCATGGCATAATCGAACGGTTGCGTAAGCGGCCCCATCGTATAGCGGCCTAGTACGCCGCCCTCTCACGGCGGTAACGCGGGTTCGAATCCCGCTGGGGTCACCAACACAGAAATCCTCCGGAGATCCGGGGGATTTCTTTGTAGGGGGAGCCAAGATGACCGACACCGACCGTCGCGTGACATGGGTGCTCGTCGATGGCGAGAACATCGACGCCACACTCGGCACCTCGATCCTGGGCCGCCGCCCGCAGCCCGATGAGCGACCGCGGTGGGACCGCCTCACCACGTTCGCTGAGCGTGTGTGGAGCCAGCCCGCGCGCGGCGTGTTCTTCCTGAACGCGTCGAGCGGCATCCCGATGCCCTTCGTCCAGGCGCTGAAGGCCATGGACTACGTCGTCGTGCCGCTCTCGGGGTCGCCGGACGAGAAGGTCGTCGACATCGCGATCCAGCGGACGCTGCAGGCGGTCGCTGCGCGCGAGGCCGATGTGCTGCTGGTCAGCCACGACGGTGATTTCCTCGAGGACCTGTCCGCCTTGATCGCCGACCACCGCCGGGTCGGGATCGCGGCGTTCTCGGAGTTCCGCAACGCGGGTTTCAGCACGCTCGCCGGTCTTCAGAAGTTCGACCTCGAGTACGACGCGCGAGTCTTCGACGCACCGCTGCCGCGCATTCGCATCATTCCGATCGACGAGTTCGACCCGAGCACGTTCCTCGGCTGAACCCGGACGATGGTGCCCGGGGCGGCATCGTCGCATAATGCCCCTATGACCCCGCACACGCCAGAGGACCCGGTGACACTGGTCGCGCAGATCGCAGAGTCTCTGCCGACACTCGACGCGGATCAGCTCGAGCGGCTGGCACAGGCGCTCGATGAACTCACCGAGGCCGTCGGGCTGGCACTCGAACTCGACGGCCCATGACTCATCACGACGGCACTGAAGAGCCCGGTGGCGCCGACGAGGTCTCGGCGACGCGCGACGCCCTCGCCGGCCGACACGACCCGCTGAGCGGCCACACGTACCCCGCCGGTGCGAGTCACGCGCACCTGCGGGACCGCGCGGTCCCGAACCTTCCTTCACGAGACTTCGACAGCACGATCGCCTTCTATGAGGCGTTCGGATTCGCGACCTCCTACCGTGACGGCGGCTGGCTCATCATCCGGCGCGGCGGCCTCGTTCTGGAGTTCTTCCTCGCCCCCGAGCACGACCCGTATTCGAGCTGGTTCATGGCCAGCATCCGCATCAGCGATCTCGACGAGCTCTACGCCGCGGTGCGCGCGAGCGGCGTGCCCGAAGTGCCCGTCGGCATCCCGCGTCTCGTGCCGGTTGCACTGCGCGAGTGGGGTCAGCGCGCGGGCTACCTGATCGACGTCGACGGAACTCAGCTGCACCTGATCGAAGAGAGCGGATGAGCAGGGTCGCGAAGTTCCTCCAGCGCGCGACCCAGCCGATCGCGATCGCTCTCGCCGGGCATCGCTGGATTCCGCTGTGGGCGGTGGTCCACCATCGCGGGCGGCGCAGCGGCACGGAGTATGCGACGCCGATCGCGGTGATCCCGACCATCGACAGGGGCATCGTGCTGATCGGCCTGCCCTGGGGCGTGACCACCAACTGGGCGCGCAACGTGGTGGCGGCGGGCGGCGCTCGCCTCACGTGGAAGGGTCGCGATCAGCTCACGGTGAGCCCACGCATCCTCGAGCCGATCGAGGCCGCCGTGCTCGCGAAGCCGTTCTTCCGGTTCATCGTGCGACGGATGCCGGGGGCCATCGCGCTGACGCTCAGTTGAGGCGCTCGGTGAGGTGGACGACGACATCGTCGCCGTCGGTCTTGCCGATCGTCTTGCGAACAGCCGACGCGACGGGGAGCTTGTGCGTTCCGTCACCGAGCGCCATGAAGGCTCCCGTGAACGGCTCTCCGTCAACCGTGCCGGCAACCTTCACCAGACCTCGCGTGCCGAAGATCTTGGCTGAGTCAGGCAGTTGGACGCAGGTCCAGGTGTCACCCTCGCGCACTCGTCCCAGCTGAGCCGTGAAGGTGATGTCGAGCGGACCCGTCGTATCTCGCTTCGCCATCGCACATCTCCTCGTGGTTGCTTCTGCGGCGGGTGAACCCGCCCTTTCCCTGATGACGATCGAGCGGCATCCGGATCGACACCACCCGGTTCAGCGGTAGCGGTAATGCTGCGCCGAGGTGTTGATCCACGACACGAACTGCCGTGCTGCGGCATCCTGCCCCGCCGGCACGCCCGCGAGCCACAGCTGACCGGCGACGTCGACCAGCACATAATTCGTGGTGCCGATCACCGACCGCGAGAGGAGTCGGGGCGTGATCACGCCCGCCGGCCCGTAGAGTGCGCGGGCCGTCGCCGGCTTTCCGAGGCGGCCGCGGCGCAGGAGTGCCGCGCCGCTCTCGACCGATGCCGCGGTCACGCCCGAGACAGGCTGGCTCAGGGCACCGAAGTGAATCCAGCGGCCGTCGACGACAAGGCCTGCGAACGAGTCCTCGGTACCGCTGAATCGCGCGGCATCCGTCCAGCGGGCACCGTCCCACCAGCGCTGCCGACCGCGGCCGTCGTCGTACCAGCCCGCTGCCGTACCGGCCGGGGCAGCGCCCGCATGCAGTTCGATGTCGCGGTCGCCGAGGTCGATGAAGTGCTCGGTCCAGCCCGAGCCGTCCCACCACCGCTGCTTTCCGTGGCCGTCGTCGTACCAGCCCGGCTCTGGTCCGGTCGTCATGTCAGTCCTCCGGGGTCAGCGTAGCGATCACCGGGCGTCGAACGCCGCAGCCACCGAGATGGATAGCCTCGAGGGGTGACCTCCCGAACCCTGCCCGATGGGGCGACCCTCCGTGCCGCCCGACCCGGTGACGAACCCGGCATCCTGGCCGGCATCCATGCCCTCGCCGCATACGAACGCGAACCCGACGCCGTCGAGAACACGGTGGCCGCACTCGCCGAGACCCTCTTCGGAGCGCAACCGCGCGCGTTCACGCACGTCGTCGAGCGAGATGGCGAAATCGTGGGCATCGCGATCTGGTTCCTGACTTATTCGACCTGGACCGGACGCCACGGCATCTGGCTGGAGGATCTGCACGTCGACGAGTCGCAGCGCGGCCGGGGCTACGGCAAGGCGCTCATCGCCTCGCTCGCCGAGCTGTGCATCGAACGCGCCTACTCGCGACTCGAATGGACGGTTCTGGACTGGAACTCCCCGGCGGTCGCGTTCTACCGGTCGATCGGCGCCGAACCCATGAGCGAGTGGACGACGCAGCGGTTGACGGGCACGCGACTCTCGGCCCTCGCGAACGCGTCAGTCGGGAGCGAGCGTCCCGACTGAGCGGGGAGCCATCAGCGCGAGATGGCTTCGACCGTCTCGGCCGTCTCGGTCGCCGAGAGCGCCAGAGCGATGTCGCCCTGGCTGATGATGCCCACCAGATCCTGCCCGTCCGTCACGGGCAGGCGGCGCACCTGATGGCGCTGCATGAGGTTGAGCGCATCGCGGATGTCATCGTCGGCGCTGACCGTGACGGCTCGGACCGTGGAGAGCGATCCCGCGATCGTCGCTGCGGGGTCACCGCCGCGGGCGATGCACTTCACGACGATGTCACGATCGGTGACCATGCCCTTCACGCGGCCGTCTTCACCGCAGATGGGGAGGGCTCCGACGTCGAGATCAGCCATGAGCCGTGCCGCCTCCGCCACGCTGTCGATCTCGCCGATGGTCTGGATGTCTGTCGACATGATGTCGCGAGCCGTAGTCACGATCATTCCCTTCTCTTCGAGTGTCGGAACAAGCCTGATCGCGTGGCCGCCGTCCGTTGAGGGGCTTGACACATCGACCGGACCTTGCTCCATCTCGGTGGTTCGAGCCGCAGCAGCGTGAGATGAGCGATGATTTAGGCGTGTACCCCATGCCGGCGGACAGTTCGCAGGTGGGAGGTCCGGACGGACACTCCTACGGTGCCGTCATCCTTCCCACTCGGGACGCGACCCGGACCGACCTCCTGCAGGAGCTCGGCGGCATCCGCTTCACGGGGTGGATCGCGCCTCCCGAGCAGGACTGGCTCGTGGTGCTGGGCGACCCCGGAGACGGCGTCGTCGCCGACGAGCGGCGGGGGATCATCGAGGTCGGCGCCCTCCTCGCCGAGCAACTGCGCGGACCCGTCCTCGCCGTGAGGGTGCGTCACGACCGCCAGCTCGCACTCGTGGCGTGGCGCGCCGCGGAGGAGGTGGCAAGGTACTGCAGCGACCCGTCGCGCGAGCCCGATGCCGACAGGGAGGTGCTCTCTGAACCGGTCGGGGCAGAGTACGCCGGCGCGTTCGCCCAGCTCTGGAGTCGCCCCGATGCCGCCGAGCCGCTGTCCGAGCTGCTCGAGGAGGAGCTCGATCCCGACAGCGTCTACGAGTCGGAACGGCTGGGCAGACTGCTGCGGCTGCTCGATCTGCCCGCGTGGATCGTCGCCTCCGGGTCGCTGCCTCGTGCGATGCCGCGAGGCCCCGCGGTGTCGGAGTTGACGCGGCTGCGCGCCGGGCTCACGGGGGTCGCCGGGCGCTCGCGCGACGCGCTGCTTCGTCCGGTCCGCAGACGGCAGACTCCACCGCCGGTCATCGAAGAGCCGCCCACGGGCGGCGGCATGGGTCTGGAGCCCTGGATGTTCTGACGGAGCGCACGCGCTCGCGCCTCATCAGACCCGGGTGCCCACCCAGCCGAGCGCGGGCGCCACGAACTTCGCGAACGACTCGACCACCCGAAGGTTGAACTCGACGCCGAGCTGGCTCGGGATCGTGAGCATGAGGGTGTCGGCGCTGCGGATCGCGGCATCCTGGAGCAGCTGTTCGACGAGCACATCCGGCTCAGCCGCATACGTCTTGCCGAACGTCGATCGCATGCCGTCGATCACGCCGATCTGATCACCGTCCTGCCGGCCGCCGAAGTACATCTGCTCCTCGGCGGTCGTGATCGGGAAGATCGACCGGCTCACCGACGTGCGCGGCTCGCCGACATGGCCGGCTTCACGCCACGCCTCCCGGAAGGTTTCGAGCTGCTGTGCCTGCAGCTCGTCGAACGGCTGCCCGCTGGCTTCGGTCAGCAGCGTCGACGACATGAGGTTGACGCCCACGGTGCCCGCCCATGCGGCCGACTCGCTGTTGCCCGCCCCCCACCAGATGCGTGAGCGCAGACCGGGGGAGTGCGGTTCGATCCGCTGCAAACCCGTGCCGCCGCCGAACGGGCTGTGCTCGTCGCGCTCGGCGATTCCCTGACCCTCTACCGCGCGGAGGAAGGTCGCGAAGTGATCTCTCGCGATGTCGGCGCCGCGCGGATCGTTCGACCCCGTGTAGCCGAAGGTCTCGTACCCGCGCACCACCGACTCGGGTGAGCCCCGACTGACGCCGAGCGCAAGCCGGCCGTCGCTGATGAGGTCGACGGCGGCCGCCTCTTCGGCGAGGTAGAGCGGGTTCTCGTAGCGCATGTCGATCACACCGGTACCGACCTCGATGCGCTGCGTGGTCGCAGCGATCGCCGCGAGCAGCGGCATCGGCGAGGCCTGCTGGCGCGCGAAGTGATGCACCCGGAAGTACGTGCCGTCCACGCCCAGGTCGTCCATGCCCTGCGCGAGGTCGATCGCCTGCTTCAGCGAGTCGCCCGCGGTCAGAATCCGTCCACCGCCGAGTGGTCCGTAGTGTCCGAACGAGAGGGTTCCGAAGCGCTGCATATCGGTTGCAACGATACTCAGGCGCACATATTCCGGTGAATGGACCGGCGTCAACCGAGCTTGCGAAGCGCCGACCCCTTGTGCGCAGCGCGATCGCCGCTCTTCTCGGACTCGACAATGTAGGCGGGCTCGTCAGCGGATGCCGTGAAGTGCTGACTCGCGAAGTCGAAGTCGCGCGTCTTCCGCTCGATCACGGTTCCGCGCGTCCGCCCCTGTGGCGTGTTCCAGCTCACCCGGTCACCCTTGTTCAATTCGTCGGCCATGACATCCTCTCGATCGGGTCGTCTCTGAATGGTGCGTGAGGCCGCACCTGCAGCGACACGGGTTGACCCCGAGGGTGCCGTGTGGGAGTACTCGCGCCGCTGAGGGCTGTGCGCTGCCGGCCGTGCGCTAGTTTCACCGCATGAGCGACAACAGTGTTCCGGAGGCAGCCGCGGTGCGGCGTCGCGACGTCCCGCTCGCCGTGATCTCGGTCGGCATGGCGATCGTGGTGTGGTGGCCGTCGTTCACACTCGGTGCGTGGGGGCTGCTGTTCTTCGACACGCTGCTGACGCTCTGGGTCGCCTCCACTGCGGCGTTCGCGTTCGTGCTCTTCGAACGTCGTCCGGTCGGCCGGCGGCTGTGGCGGGCTTTCCTGCTGCTCCTGCCATCGGTGTGGCTGGCGTTCAGCTTCATCGACTTCGAGACGACCGACTTCGTCACGTTCGTGGCGACCGCCTTCGCGCTCTTCGTCGTGCTGGTCGCGAGTCCCCTCACGGTGTTCGTGCTCGCCCGCATCATGTGGCCCGATTTCGGCGAGAACTCGACCCGCCGTCAGCGCTGGCTGATCGTGGGCGTCGTGCTGGGGATCGCGGTGACCGCGTTCCTGCTCGGCCTGAACCAGGAGCACTTCCTGACCTGCGATGACTTCACCGTCAGCGGCAACTCCGAGCCGCCGGGCTGCGTCAAGGCGGATTGACCGCGCCGGATCAGCGGGTCATCGACCCGAGCAGCTCGTCCACGCCGACGGAGTACACCCGGATGCGCGAGTCACCCACACCCACCGGCACCCAGAACGTGCCGTCGTGCACGATGCCGCCGCACGAATAGACGACCCGGGGAACGTAGCCGTCGCGCATGTCTCCCTCCGGCTTCAGCAGCGGCTCCCTCGTGCGCGCGACGACATGCGTGGGGTCGTCGAGGTCCAGCAGCAGGGCACCGAGAGAGTACGTGCGGAGGGGTCCGACGCCGTGCGTCAGCACGAGCCAGCCTTCTGTGGTCTCGATCGGAGAACCGCAGTTGCCGAGCTGGATGACCTCCCACATCTCGGTGGGTCGATACACGGTGCCGCTCTCGTCCCACGTCAGGCCGTCCTCCGAGGCGGCGAGCGAGATCGTCTCACCGTCCGTTCGGCTGAGCGCAAGATGCTTGCCGCCGACCAGCCGCGGAAAGAGCGCCATGCCCTTGTTGAGCGCGCCGGAGCCGGCGAGGCGGTGGATGCCGAAGCTCACGAGGTCGTCCGAGGTGATCAGCCGCGGGGCGATGCGATGCCCGTCGTACGCGGTGTAGGTCGCGCGGTACTCGGTGCGGCCGTCCGGGTGCGTGAACAGGACGAAGCGGGCGTCTTCGACCCCGTTGCTCTCCTCAGCCACGACGGGCATCAACACCCGCCCGCTGAGCGGCGAATCCGCCGGGAAGTCGGCTCGATAGGCGGATGCGGCGACTTCGCGCATCGCCTGCATCGGCTGATGGCTGTCGGGGCGCGCCGACAGCTGAACGGGCAGCTCCAGCAGAGTCGTCTCGAGCTCGGACATCGTGAACTCGTCCGGCAGGTCGTTGAGCACCGCGGTGGAGACGTCGGTGAGGTTGCCGGCGTGCTCGAGGGCGCGCTGGAAGTGGGGGAGCGACCACTCTCCCGGGCTGATCGCGGGCAGGGAGGTGTCGTGCGAGCGTTCCCCGAAAGTCCAGGTGCCGTCGGCGCTGATCACAGCGTCCGCGAACTCGATGGACGAGATGTGGCCCTCGCCGATTCCGCGCAGCGAGACCGCGACCCGGAGTTCGCCCGGAGCGAGACCCTCCTGCGACGGGTGGACCATCGTGCTGGGATTGCACAGCGCTGCGCCCTCGATCGCATACTCCGCGGTGAACGCGGCGCCGAGCACGACGGCCTGCGCGTCCGTCACGGCATGATCGTGCAGCAGGCGGCTGCCGACGGCCCGGGCGTTCGCGGCCATGACCGCTGCCGCATCGCCCTGTTTCGCGCGAAGGTCCGACAGCACGGCAGCTGCGGTCGCCTGCACGGTTTCGGTCGGGGTCGAGAGCACCCGCGCGACGATCTGCGCGATCCGCGAGTTCGACAGCGCGAGTCCGCCACCGGGGAGTGAGAACCTCGCGACGACCCGCGAGGTGTCATTCTCGAGAAGGGCCCCGTGGGGCGTCAGCATCACGCGGGTACTCGGATCGGCATCGGATTCATCATCGGGGTGGGGACAGTCACCCGCTCAACGATATGCAGTCGTCGCGCCCGCTGGTAGTGCTGAGCGGGGCGATCGTGGAGTGCGGTCCTATGCGAGCCCTCCCGCGTGCCGCACAACCTTCTCGTACACGTCGAGATAGCCGTCGACCATTCGATCGACATCGAATCGCGCGCGGGCGCGATCGGACACGAGCGAACGGTCCAGCGCCGCCGCGCGGGGCACGGCCGCGACGGCTTCGTCGACACCGTCGACGGCAAATCCGGTGATGCCCTCGTCGATGATCTCGGGCATCGAGCCGCGCCGGTAGGCGACGACGGGTGTTCCGCTGGCCATGGCCTCGACGACCGACAGGCCGAACGGCTCGTCGAAGTGGATCGGATGCAGCAGCACGGCTGCCGTGGCCAGCACCTCGGCCCGTTCTTCGGGACCGACCGAACCTCGGTACACCACGCGATCGCCGTCGATGTGGGGCTCGATGCGCTCGGCGAAGTACGCGGAATCCTGCACGATCCCGCAGATCACGAGGCGCCGGTCCGCCCGGCGCGCGATCTCCACGGCATCCGCGATCCCCTTGTCGGGGTGAATGCGCCCGAACACGACGAGGTCGTCCCCTGCCGCAGCGGTATTGGTGAACTCGGTCATGTCGATTCCGTGGTGCACGGTCGCCACGTACTCCAACAGGGGGGAGCGGTCGGCATCCGAGATAGACACGAATGCCGACCCGCCGCGCTGATAGGCGGGCAGGATGCCGGCCCCCGAGAATCCGTGGATCGTCGTGACCATCGGCGCGCCCCATTGTTCAGCGAAGGCCAGGGGCAGCCAGTCGAGCTGATTGTGCACGAGATCGAAGTCAGGGGAGAGATCGATCGCGTGCGCGACGTGCAGC
Source organism: uncultured Actinomycetota bacterium (assembly GCA_963781135.1). Lineage (GTDB taxonomy): Bacteria > Actinomycetota > Actinomycetes > Actinomycetales > Microbacteriaceae > Microbacterium. The sequence goes on from CAWADY010000010.1 coordinate 469,507, forward strand.
GCCTCCATGACCCGGCCGTCCATGCTCGGGTCCTCGGCATAGCCGTGCGGCACAACCGATTCGAGGTGCGCTGCGGTGATCGAGTCGGCGGTGGCGAAGAGGGTGACCTCGACGCCTCGCCGCACGAGTCCCTCGGTCAGGAGGCTGGTCACGCGCTCCCACGGTCCGTAGTGCCGCGGCGGAGTGCGCCACGCGATCGGGCCGAGCATCGCGACCTTCATGGCCCCACCCTACGCGCCGCCGTTTAGCCTGGAACGGTACGCGTGGAGGTGAGCGTGACGAACGACAGTCGGGAAGCCGCGATGCGGTATCGCCTGCGCAAAGAAGCGGTCGAGCGGGGCGAGGAGCCCCCGGACGACGACGACCCGGCGGCATCCCGCATCTGGAGCGAAGCGGAGCGCGCCGCGATCGTCGAGGTCTCGATCGAGCAGGCCATCCGCCGAGGGGACTTCGACAACCTTCCCGGGGCCGGCAAGCCGATCCCGGGCCTCGGGCACCTCGACCGATCCGGACTGGTGGATCCGTCGCAAGATCGAACGGGAGCGCCTCACCGGGCTCGGGCCTCCCGCGCTGACCCTGCGCACGGAGTACGCGTCGTTGGCCGCCCGGCTCGACGAGCTGCGCACCGAGGGCGAGGTGCGCGAATACCTCTCCGACTTCAATCACCGCGTGATCGAGGCACGTCGGCAGCTGCTCGGCGGCCCGCCGGTGGTCACACCGACCGTCGAGATCGACGAGTGGGTGCGCGACTGGAGGGAACGAGCGGATGCCGCCGCCCGCCGCACCGCGGAGCGGTCGGCGATGCCGACCAGACGGCCGCCGAGCTGGCGTTTCTGGCGGGTCGATCGCTAACTCGAGCGGCTGGCCTCGAGCTGGGCGTTCAGCTGGCGCTCCAGCCTCGTGACATCCACCTCTCGACACAGATCGGTGGCCGGCAGCATCGCGGTGGCGCTCCCGGCGGCGACCGCAGAGCAGAAGGCCGACGACAGATCGCGCCCCTGGGCGAGCCGCAGCACCAGCGCGCCGAGGAATGAGTCGCCCGCGCCCACCGTGCTCTGCACGTCGACCTCGGGGGTGGGCAGCCGCAACGCGCCATCGGCGGTGACCAGAAGGGCGCCCGCGCCGGCGAGCGTCAGCGCGACGACTTCGCACGCGCCGGTGCGCACGAGCTCCTGCGCGGCATCCCGCATGCTGTCCTCGTCGTCGATCGCTGCGCCGACGAGTTCACCGAGCTCCCGGCGGCTGGGTTTGATCAGGTACACACCCTCGTCGAGCGCGGCCCGCAATGCCGCTCCCGAGGTGTCGATCACGCAGCGGGTGCCCCTCTCGCGGGCAATATGCGCGATGCGGGCATACAGATCGACGGGCGCCCCGGGAGGCAGGCTGCCACTGGGCACGATGTAGCCGCCGACGGGCATGTCATCGCCCACGGCCGAGAGGAAGGCACGCCACTCGGGTTCGCGCATGTGCGGTCCCTGGAGCACGAACCGGAACTGCTGACCCGTCGATGTCTCGTCGACGGTGAAGCTCTGCCTGGTGCTCGCCTCGATGCGCACGGCGTGGCCGGCGATGCCCTCCCGCTCGAGAAGCTCCCGGTAGGCCTGTCCGGTCGGACCGCCGACCGCGTAGACGGCAGTCGACCGGCCGCCGAGGTTGCGGATGACCCGTGAGACGTTGATGCCGCCGCCGCCGGGATCGAGGACCGTCGTCCCGCAGCGCATCTTGTGCTCCGACATCACCCGTTCGGTCGAGGTGCTGACATCGAGCGCGGGATTCGGAGTCGCCGTGACGATCGGATCGTGATGGAGGGGATGACGTGAGGAGGCAGCCATGCGCTCAGTGTAGGAGTGCGGGCGAGCGGCCGCTCGGCCCAGCAGCGCTCGGCCGACCCCCGCCCTGTGCGGAGGTCGCGATGGCGGGGTACCTGGGCGTACTACAGGCTCGTGCCCGAGTCGCTCGCCGAGCTGTCGACGCTGCTGACCGACCCCTGACGGGTCTTGCGACGCCGCACCAGGGTGACGATGCCCCAGACGATGCCTCCGATGACCGCGATCACCAGGAGCCACGGGAGCAGGAACCCGATCGCGATCACGATGCCGTTGAGCGTCGCGACCAAGCCGTTCCACCCGGCCGCGAGCCCATCGCCGAAACCGGTGGGGTCGGCCTCGACCGTTTCGACGGGCTCGGTCAGGGTGACGGTCAGCGTCGACATGGCGACCTGCTCGTCGTAGTACTTCAGCTGCTGCTGGTAGGACTCGAGCGTCGCTTGACGCTCGGCCAGGGCGGATTCGGCCGCGATGAGGTCCGAGAGGTTGCCGGCCTGGGCCATGAGCTCGGTCAGGCGGTCGACGGATGCCTGCGCGGCCTCGACGCGAGCCTCGAGGTCGAGCGTGACCGCCGTGACGTCCTGACGGTTGACCGAGGACGCGGTGACCTCACCCAGACCCGACAGCTGATCGACCAGCGACTGCAGCCCGTCCGCGGGAACGCGCACGGTGATCCAGGCGCCGTCTGGGGTGTAGGGGTACGGCATCGTGCTGTCATAGACCATGCCCGTCTCCGGATCGACCGGGACGATCTGGCCGGACTGCCCGATGCTCATCGACTCGACGTAGCCGTCGCGCGAGACTGCGGCATCCGTGATCATCGCGGCTGCGGCCGAGATGTCGCCCACCACGATGGTGGCTGACGCGGTCGTGATGATGTCGCGGGTGGGTTCGCCGACATCCGCGCCAGTCACGGAATCGGCTGCGCCCGCGTCGTCGGGGGCGACGAGTCCCTCCTCCTTGACGGCGTTGGGATCCGGCGCGACGCCGCCGCTGGAATCCGACTCGCCACCGTCGCCGGAGTCGACGAGCGGGGCAGCGGGACCGACCGCGGCGTCGTTCGACGCGGTGCCGGTGAGCAGGCCGCCGACACTCGGCGCGATCACCGCAGCCACGACGATCACCGCGGCGGCCGCGGAGGTTGCGACCCAGACCCCGGTCCGACGCTTGCGGTGAACCGTGCGGTCGCGCGCGATCTCGCTGAACAGCGAGGTCTCGATGCGGTTGATGCGCTCGTCGCTCAGCTCGGGCAGCGGCTCGCGCGATGCCCCGGCGTCGGGCTGCTGGTCGGTGTTCATGTGCTCTCCTTGGCAACGGTCCGCAGGCGCGTGCGGATGCGGGAGAGACGATTGCGGACGACACCGTGTTCGACGCCGAGCTCTTCGGCGGCGGCCTGGTAGGCGTAGCCCTCGGTCGCGCAGAGCCGGAAGATGTCGCGGTCGAGGGCGCTCAGTCCTGCGACTTCGCGAAGGATCCGGTCGGCCAGATCTGCGTCGATGACCTGCTGTTCGACGTTCACCGTCGACGGGATGCTGTCATCCGCCGCATCCGCGGTGTGCTCGCGATCGCGCCGCTGCGCCCTGATCCGGTTGGCCGCCTGGAAGCGACACACCGTCACGAGCCACGGGAGGAGCGAGTCGCCGGCGAGTTCGAGGCCGCGCAGCTTTCGCCACGCCACCAGGAACGTCTCCTGCGTCACGTCCTCCGCGTCCGCGGCGTTGCCCACGAGCCCGTGGGCGAGCCAGTACACCGGCCGCACATAGGAGCGGTAGAGCGTTCGGAACGCGTGCTCGCTGCCGCTCGCGGCCTGCGCCACGAGCGAGGCGTCATCCGTTTCCGACTCGACCATGCCCGATCCCTTCCCCGCCCGCCTGGTAAGCCCAGGGCCGACGGAGCCTCATTGTCTCTCACCCGTTAAGTGTCGAGACAGCCCCGATCGTCTCAGCCTGTATTCTGATCAGGCGAGAGGGAGTATCCCGTCATCGCGTGTCCGTCATCACGGGAGCCATCGCTGCATCCCCGGGCACGCACCTCGGCAGCCCGGACTCCGGGTGCCGCGGGGGAGAGACTTTCGGGATTCGACCGACCCCACACCCTCTTGAAAGGCCCACCTTTGGACCTGCAACTTCCTCTCTGGTTCGAGATCGGCTCGCTGATCGTGCTGACGCTGATCCTGGCGGCCGATCTGCTGCTGATCCTCAAGCGTCCGCATATCCCGTCGACCCGGGAGTCGACCCTCTGGGTCGTCTTCTACGTCACGCTCGCGCTGATCTTCGCGGGCCTCATGTGGATCTTCGCCGGACCGGAGTACGCCGGGCAGTTCGTCGCCGGCTGGCTCACCGAGTACAGCCTGTCGATCGACAACCTCTTCGTCTTCGTGCTCATCATGAGTCAGTTCGCGGTGCCGCGCCGGTATCAGCAGGAAGTGCTCATGGTCGGCATCATCATCGCGCTGATCCTCCGCGGCGCGTTCATCCTGATCGGTGCCGCGGCGATCGAGCAGTTCAGCTGGGTCTTCTACATCTTCGGCGCGTTCCTGGTGTGGACGGCGTATCGCCAGGCATTCCCCGGCGGCGACCACGACGACGAGGTCAAGCGAGAGAACTTCATCGTGCGACTGCTGCGTCGCACGATCGACATCAGCGACCACTACGACGGAGCGAAGCTGCGGACGGTCGTGGACGGCAAGAAGATCTTCACGCCGATGATCATCGTGTTCGCGGCGATCGGCGTGACCGATCTGCTGTTCGCGATCGACTCGATTCCGGCGATCTTCGGGATCACGACGAGCCCGTTCATCGTCTTCACCGCGAACATCTTCGCGCTGATGGGCCTGCGCCAGCTGTACTTCCTGCTCGGCGATCTGCTCGACCGCCTGCGCTACCTGCATTACGGGATCGCGTTCATCCTGGCGTTCATCGGCCTCAAGCTCGTCTTCCACGCGATGCACGTCAACGAGCTGCCGTTCATCAACGGCGGCGAGCCGATCGAGTGGGCACCGGAGATCTCGACGTGGATGTCGCTGGGAGTGATCATCCTGTCGATGACCGTGGCCACGGTCGCCAGCCTGATCGCCTCTGCGCGCGACAAGCGGAAGGTCGTGGAGGCCCCGAAGCCCTGACCCGCGAAGCTGTGAGTCGCACAGTTTGGCGGAGTACGTTGTGAGGTGAGCGGGCGAGTCTGTGTCCGCCGGAAAACGACCTCAGGAGGTCGTTATGTCTTCAGGCATCATTTCCACAAAAAAGCCCCAGACCCCGGCTCACACAGGCAGTGATTTCACCGAGCTCGCCGCGATCGTTCGTGGCTCCGGACTGATGAGACGCCGCTACGGCTATTACTGGACGAAGCTCATCGCCGTCCCCGTCGTGCTCGCCGCCGCCGTGCTCGCGTTCATCTGGATCGGCGACACCTGGTGGCAGCTGTTCACGGCCGTCGGCTTCGCGATCCTGTTCACGCAGATCGCGATGCTCGGCCATGACGCCGCGCACCGGCAGATCTTCGTGTCGGGTCGCTGGAACGACTGGATCTCGCTGATCCTCGGGGATCTGTTCGTCGGCATGAGCTACGGCTGGTGGCGCCACAAGCACACGCGTCATCATGCGAACCCGAACAAGATCGACGTCGACCCCGACATCGACCTGCCGGTGATCTCGTTCACGCCCGAGCAGGCGCGCGCGCCGCGGTCGCCGTTCGCGCAGTGGCTCGTCGCCCACCAGGGCATCTTCTTCTTCCCGATCCTCCTGCTCGAAGGGCTCTCGCTGCATGCTTCAGGCGTTCGACGGGTCACGTCGCGCGAGAAGCTCGAGCGTCGCTGGGTCGAGATCGGCTTCATCACGCTGCGCCTCGCAGGATTCGTCACGCTCGTGTTCCTCGTGCTCTCGCCCGGCATCGCGTTCGTGTTCCTCGCGGTCCAGCTCGGCATCTTCGGCGTGTACATGGGCATGGTGTTCGCACCGAACCACAAAGGCATGCCCCTCGTGCCGAAGGACGCGAAGCTCGACTTCCTCACCCGTCAGGTGCTGATGAGCCGCAACGTTCGCGGCACCCGCGCCTTGGATGTCGTGATGGGCGGTCTGAACTACCAGATCGAGCATCACCTGTTCCCGTCCATGCCGCGTCCCCACCTGCGGCACGTCGCGCCGATGGTGCAGACGTACTGCGCGAGCCACGGGGTGCCCTACACGGCCACGGGCCTCATGGAGTCGTACGCAATCGTGATCCGCTACATCAATCGTGTCGGATTGGGTGAGCGCGACCCGTTCGCGTGCCCACTCGTGGAGCAGCGGCGCGCCATCTAGCCCACCGGGCTCGGACACCTGAACCCGCGGCATCCGGGCCCGGTGGTATTCTGGGGCCGTGCGGAACGCTCTCCTTCTCCTTAGCGGCCGCGGCGAGTCCTCGTAATCTCAGGCCTTCCTCGTCGCGGAGTTCGTCACGGGCTTGATTCCCTTTTCTGGAGAACGAGACACATGACCATCGACATCCCTGACCAGCCGCGCACCCTCGCCGAGAAGGTGTGGGCGGACCATCTGGTCGTCAAAGGCGAGAACGGCGAGCCCGATCTCATCTACATCGATCTGCACCTGGTGCACGAGGTCACGAGCCCGCAGGCGTTCGACGGCCTGCGCGCCGAAGGGCGCCCGCTGCGGCGTCTCGACCTCACGATCGCGACCGAGGATCACAACACTCCGACGCTCGACATCGACAAGCCGATCGCCGATCTGACCAGCCGCACCCAGATCGACACGCTGCGCCGCAACGCCGAGGAGTTCGGGGTTCGCCTGCACTCGCTCGGCGACAAGGAACAGGGCATCGTGCACGTCGTCGGCCCGCAGCTGGGTCTGACCATGCCGGGCATCACCGTCGTCTGCGGCGATTCGCACACCTCGACGCACGGCGCGTTCGGCGCGATGGCCTTCGGCATCGGCACGAGCGAGGTCGAGCACGTCATGGCGACCCAGACGCTCCCGCTCACCCCCTTCAAGACGATGGCGATCACCGTCGAAGGAGCGCTCAAGCCCGGAGTCACCGCGAAGGACATCATCCTCGCCGTGATCGCGAAGATCGGCACCGGCGGCGGGCAGGGCTACGTGCTCGAGTTCCGCGGCAGCGCGATCCGCGCCCTCTCCATGGAGGGGCGCATGACGATCTGCAACATGTCGATCGAGGCCGGCGCCCGCGCGGGCATGGTCGCCCCCGACGAGACGACTTTCGCGTACGTCAAGGACAAGCCGCATGCTCCGCAGGGTCAGGACTGGGAGGATGCCGTCGCCTACTGGCGCACCCTCCCCACCGACGAGGGAGCCGTCTACGACGCCGAGGTCTACCTGGACGCGAACGAGCTCGAGCCGTTCGTCACGTGGGGCACGAATCCCGGACAGGGCGTGTCGCTCAGCGCCGTCGTGCCCTCGCCGGACGACTATGCCGACCCCAACGACCGCGCTGCCGCCGAGCGCGCGCTGGAGTACATGGCGCTGACGCCCGGCACGCCGATGAAGGACGTCCCGGTCGATGCCGTGTTCATGGGCTCCTGCACCAACAGCCGCATCGAAGACCTGCGAGCCTTCGCGTCGATTGTGAAGGGTCGCAAGAAGGCCGACGGCGTTCGCGTCATGGTCGTCCCGGGCTCCGCTCGCGTGCGCCTCGAAGCCGAGGCGGAAGGCCTTGACAAGGTCTTCACCGAGTTCGGAGCCGAGTGGCGCTTCGCCGGCTGCTCGATGTGCCTGGGCATGAACCCCGACCAGCTCGCTCCGGGTGAGCGATGCGCCTCCACGAGCAACCGGAACTTCGAGGGTCGCCAGGGCAAGGGCGGGCGCACCCACCTCGTCTCGCCGCTCGTGGCCGCGGCGACCGCCGTGCGCGGAACACTCTCCAGCCCGAGCGATCTCGATCTGCCAGAGGATCTCGAAGAAACGCCGATCTACGCCCGCGTGCAGGCGGGGGAGGTCTAGCCATGGAGAAGTTCGTCACCCAGACCGGCATCGCGGTGCCTTTCAAGCGCTCGAACGTCGACACCGACCAGATCATCCCGGCCGTCTACCTCAAGCGGGTCACCAAGACCGGCTTCGACGACGCGTTGTTCGCCGCCTGGCGCCAGGACCCCGAGTTCGTGCTCAACCAGCCTGTGTACCAGGGGGCCAGCATCCTCGTCGCCGGACCCGACTTCGGCACCGGATCGAGCCGTGAGCATGCGGTGTGGGCGTTGCGCGACTTCGGCTTCAACGTCGTGCTGAGTCCGAAATTCGCCGACATCTTCCGCGGCAACGCCGGCAAGCAGGGCCTGCTCACCGGGGTGATCTCGGACGAAGACCTCGAGCGCATCTGGGCGGCCATCGACGCCGATCCCGGCATCAGCATGACCGTCGACCTCGAGCGCCGGATCGCCTCCATCGGTGACATCGAGGTGCCTTTCGAGATCGATGATTACACTAGGTGGCGGCTTCTCGAAGGGCTCGACGACATCGGGCTCACTCTGCGCAATGAAGACAAGATCGCGCAGTTCGAGGCTCGCCGCGAGGCGTGGCGGCCGCGGACCCTGCCTGTTCCCTAGACTCAGGCGGTTCCGTAGGCTCGGGCATTCACCCGGTGTCGCATCATGCGCCTGGTGGACCGCTGACAGCCGTTGTCTCGAAACACACAAGTGAGGTTCCACCGGATGAAGACACTCCTAGACGACGGTGCTCGATCGAAAGACGAGACGCAGACGAAGGCAGGGGAGAAGCTGTCCGGAGAAACGCTCGCGATCCGCGGCGGGCGGCCGCTCAACGGCCGGGTCGAGGTCAAGGGAGCCAAGAACCTCGCGACCAAGGCGATGGTCGCCGCCCTGCTGGGCGAGACGAACAGCGTGCTGCGCGACGTGCCCGACATCAGCGACGTCCAGGTGGTCCGGTCGCTCCTCGAAGTGCACGGCGTCACCGTTGTGGAGGGCGACGAAGAAGGATCGCTCGTCTTCGATCCGAGCGGGGCGGTCTCCGCCCACTTCGAGGAGATCGATGCGCACGCCGGTGCCTCCCGCATTCCGATCCTGTTCTGCGGTCCGCTGCTGCACCTCCTCGGCGAGGCGCTCATCCCCGACCTCGGGGGCTGCCGCATCGGCGACAGGCCGATCAACTTCCACATGGATGCGCTGCGCGCATTCGGCGCGATCGTCGACAAGACCTACGAGGGCATCCGCATCACCGCCCCGAACGGCCTGACCGGCGCCAAGATCGAGCTGCCCTACCCGAGTGTCGGGGCGACCGAGCAGGTGCTGCTGACCGCCGTCAAGGCGAAGGGAATCACCGAGCTGCGCGGCGCGGCGATCGAGCCCGAGATCATGGACCTGATCGCGGTGCTGCAGAAGATGGGCGCGATCATCTCGTACGAGCCCAACCGCGTCATCCTGATCGAAGGCGTCGACACTCTGCGCGGGTACGACCATCGCTGCATCTTCGATCGCAACGAGGCAGCCTCCTGGGCGTGCGCCGCCCTCGCGACCGACGGCGACATCTTCGTCGGCGGAGCGAAGCAGCAGGAGATGCTCACGTTCCTCAACGTCTACCGCAAGGCGGGAGGTGAGTTCGATATCCACGAGGACGGCATCCGATTCCGCCGCGGCGGCGCGCTCAAGCCCGTCGTCGTCGAGACAGACGTGCACCCCGGGTTCATGACCGACTGGCAGCAGCCGCTCATCGTCGCGCTGACGCAGGCCGAAGGCCGCTCGATCGTCCACGAGACCGTCTACGAGAACCGTCTCGGCTTCACCGAGGCGCTCGTGCAGATGGGCGCCGACATCGTCGTACACCCCGAGGGCATCGACAGCCCCGACCGGCGCGTGCCGCGACGAGCGCTCGAGCAGGCAGCCGTCATCAACGGGCCGACACCGCTGCACGGCGCCGACGTGGAGGTCCCCGACCTCCGGGGCGGCTACAGCTACCTGATCGCCGCCCTCGCCGCCGAGGGGGAGTCGATCGTCCGCAACGTCGGGATCATCCGCCGCGGTTACGAGAAGCTGTTCACGAAGCTCGACGCCCTCGGCGCGGACTTCGACGTCATCGGATAGCCCCGGTGACGACGACCTCGCCCCGACCACGGGCGTCAGCGGAGAAGACAAGGCCGAGCGTCTTCTGGCCGCTGGCGGCGATCGTTATTCCGCTGACTGCCTTCTTCGCGAAGATCGAGATCATCGACGGGCACAAGCTGCCTCGCGAGGGCGCCTACGTCCTGGCACCGAGCCACTCCACCGAGTTCGATCCGCTGATCGTCGCGGTCGCGGTCTGGCGTATGGGCCGCGCGCCACGCTTCATGGCGAAGGAGAGCCTCTTCAAGGTCCCCGTTCTGGGCTGGGCGCTGCGCGCCACGGGAATGGTCCCGGTCGCGCGCTCTTCGTCCGCCTCGGCCGCCCGGCAGACGATCGAGGCGTCGGAAGTGCTCGTCGAGCACGGACGCGGCGTGATCGTCTACCCCGAGGGAACACTCACGCGCGACCCCGATCTGTGGCCCATGCGCGGCAAGACCGGAGCCGTGCGCCTCGCGCTGGCCGACGGCATCCCGCTCATTCCGATGGCCCACTGGGGCGGGCAGGACATCCTGCCCCGCTACGGCAAGCTCAGCTTCTGGCCGCTTCGGCGGCCGGTGAAGGTCATCGTCGGCGATCCCGTTGACTTGTCCGACTTCACGGGCCGCGCCACGCAGCCGGCCGCACTCGTGGCCGGCACCGACCGGCTCATGAGCGCGATCGCCCAGCTGCTGTCGCAGCTGCGCGGTGAGCCCGCCCCCGAGAAGCGGTGGAACCCCTCCGAGCACGGGCAGAGAGAGACAGGTCGCCTTGAGCCGTAGAGGGGATGCCGGGCTGCCCCGTGTAGCCGTCATCGGCGCGGGCAGCTGGGGCACGACGTTCGGCAAGGTGCTCGCCGACGGAGGCGCCCACGTCACGATGTGGGCTCGCCGCCCCGAACTGGCGAACGAGATCAACGAGGCCAAGCGCAACAGCGAGTATCTGCCGGGGATCAACCTCCCGCGTGAGATGTACGCCACCCACCATCTCTCCGAGGCGCTCGAGGGTGCCGAGCAGGTGTACCTGTCGATCCCCAGCCAGGCGGTGCGGCAGAACCTCAAGGGCGTGCGGGCGCTGGTCATCGGCTCGGACGCACCGATCGTCTCGCTCATGAAAGGCGTCGAGCGGCGCACCGGGCTGCGGATGAGCCAGGTCATCGAGCAGGAGCTGCACTGCGATCCGTCGCGCATCGCCGTCGCCTCCGGCCCCAACCTCGCCCTCGAGATCGCACGCGAACAGCCCACCGCAGCGGTGATCTCATCCATCAGCCAGGAGACCGCCGACGCGGTCGCGCGGCGGGCGCGCAACAGGTACTTCCGCACGTTCGTGAACACCGACGTGATCGGCACCGAGTTCGGAGGCGTGCTCAAGAACCTGATCGCCGTCGCGATCGGCATCGTCGACGGCGTCGGCTACGGCGAGAACACCAAGGCGTCGATCATCACTCGCGGTCTCGTGGAGATGACCGACTTCGCCGTCGCGCAGGGCGCGCACGCTGAGACGCTCCAGGGCCTGGCGGGCCTCGGCGACCTGATCGCGACCTGTCAATCGCCCCTCAGCCGTAACAACACGGCAGGGCGACTGCTCGGACAGGGCTACAGCTTCCAGGATGTCGTGAAGCAGATGAACCAGACTGCTGAGGGGCTGGCCTCGGTGGCGCCCGTTCTGCAGCTCGCCCGCGAGGCCGGCATCCAGATGCCGATCGTCGAGCAGGTGAAGATGGTTCTGGACGGAACGATGAACCCTCGTGAGATCGCACCACACCTCACGACCGACGACGATGAGCCCCAGGGCGAGAGGACGCAGAATGGACAGGCCGGCGGTGGTGGTGCTCTTTGGAGGTCGCTCCAGCGAACACTCGATCAGTTCCGCAACGGCGGGCGGCGTCCTCCGCGCGATCAGCCGTGACCGCTACCGGGTGATCCCGGTCGGAATCACCCGCGACGGCGTGTTCGTCCTCGAAGACGACGACCCCGACAAGTTCGCGCTCGACGCCGACAAGCTGCCCGAGGTGGTCGACAACGGGACCCGCATCCTGTGGCCCGAGGGTGGCGGCGATCGCGCTCTGCGCGTGCGGCGCGCCGACGGCACGATCGGCGACCTCGGAGGCGTCGATGTCGTGCTGCCGATCCTGCACGGCGTCCACGGCGAGGACGGCACGGTCCAGGGCTTCCTCGACACGCTCGAGATCCCGTACGCCGGAGGCGGCGTGCTCGATTCGGCGCTGTGCATGGACAAGCACTTCATGAAGATCGTGCTGCAGGCGGCCGGCGTGCCGGTCTCTCCGTGGGTCACGGTCACCCGTGCCGGATGGGCCCGTGCTGCCGAGTCGGTGCGGACGGATGCCGCCGCGCTCGGGCTGCCGCTGTTCGTCAAGCCGGCGCGAGCCGGGTCGAGCGTCGGCGTCTCGAAGGTCGCGGCGCTGGATGAACTCGAGGAGGCACTGGCGGTGGCATTCGCCGAGGACGACAAAGTGCTCATCGAGGCCGCAATCGTCGGCCGCGAGGTCGAGGTCGCCATCCTCGAGGGTCGAGGGGGCGCGGGATCGCGCGCTTCGCTCCCCGGCGAGATCGTGCTGACGACGCGAGAGTTCTACGACTTCGAGGGCAAGTACCTCGGCGGCGACGGAGCGGATGTGGTGTGCCCGGCCGATCTGACGGAGGCCGAGATCACCCGGATCCAGGAGCTCGGCATCCGCTCGTTCGACGCGGTCGACGGCCGCGGGCTGGCGAGGGTGGATTTCTTCCTCGCCGAAGACACCCTCTACGTCAACGAGCTGAACACGATGCCCGGATTCACGCCGATCTCGATGTTCCCGAAGTGCTGGATCGCCTCGGGTATGTCATACCCCGAACTCATCTCGGAGCTCATCGACACGGCGCTCGAGCGCGCCGAGAGCTAGCCGTCGGTACCCGACTCGGTGCAGGCGGCGCCGTTCTGAGGCAGCACGCTCACGATCTGCGACAGCCGATCGAGCACCTCGGCGCTCGAGACGACGTCGTTGTCGAGGTATATCTCGACCGCCGGTGTGCGGTCGAATGTGGTGACGCGATAGCGCGGTGCTTCGGATTCGTCGATCACCCAGTCCACGCCGTTCACGCTCTGGCACGGGAGCGTCGTCGGGCCGAGTTCGGGGACGCCGCACGTGATGATGACGGATGCCGGATCGCCCCACGCCCCGGTCGCCTGCGCGTCGGTCCAGCGTCGCGCCTCCCCGTCCACCGAGTCGGGCAGGCGCACGGTCACGTCGGCGCACGCGGGATCGTTGGCGTTCTCGGCCGGCTCGAGGGCGACGGTGGAGGTGCAGCCGGTGAGCAGGGCGCAGACCAGCAGAAGAGGCGCCGCGACAGCGAGGGCAGCGGTTCGGCGGGGCACCCATCCAGGCTACCCGCGGCGCCGCGAGCAGGACGCTAGCGTGGACGGGTGACCACGCCTGCCGACGACCCGACTGTGGGGGAGCTGTCCGAGGGTGAGATCCTGCGGCGGATCCTCTCGCGACTCGGAGGCTCGGCCGCGGTGGTAGGACCGGGCGACGACGCGGCCGTGCTCACCGCCCCGGATGGGCGCGTGGTTGCGACGACCGACACGCTGGTGCACGGCCCGGACTTCCGCCTCGCATGGTCGAGCGGCTTCGACCTCGGCTGGAAGGCGGCGGCGGTGAATCTCGCCGACATCGCGGCGATGGGTGCCCGGCCGACCGCCCTGCTGGTCGCGCTGGCGATGCCCAATCACACACGCGTGTCTTTCGTCGAACAGGTCGCCGACGGCCTGCGCGCCGCATGCGACGCTCTCGCCCCGGGATGCGCCGTCGAGGGCGGCGATCTCACCGTCTCGGACACGCTCACGATCGCGGTCACCGCCCTCGGCTCACTCGACGGTCGTACGCCCGTGCTGCGCAGCGGCGCCCGCGTCGGAGACACCGTGGCTGTGGCGGGGGAACTCGGCCTCGCGGGCCGCGGCCTCGGCATCCTGTTCGGACGATTCCGGGATGGCGACGGCGATCCGGTTGCGATCGACCTCGGCGCACTCGCCGACGACGAGGCCGCGGCCCTGAGAGCGCAGCTGCGCCCCGAGCCGCCGGTTCTCCTCGGCGTCGTCGCGGCCGATGCGGGAGCGACCGCGATGATGGACGTGTCGGACGGCCTCGTGCTCGATGCGTCGCGCCTGGCCGCAGCATCCGGCGTCACTGTCGACATCGACGAATCCGCGCTCGGCGCCGATGCGATCGACGCCCTCACCGGCGGCGAGGATCATGCCCTGCTGGCGACCTTTCCGGCGGGCTCGACGCCGCCCGACGGCTTCCGCGTCATCGGACGCGTGGTGCAGCGGACGGCGCACCCGGTGCTCGTCGGCGGTCGACCGCACGATGGCCGGTCGGGCTGGGACCCCTATCGAGACTGGGATGCGCACGGCGGCTGATCAGTCCGAGGGCCGCACCCACCACAGCACGGTGTCGCCGTACTTCCTGTCACGGGAGTGCACGAGTCCCTCGGGGAGTTCGGGCTTGGGTGACCGGGCCGCGCGCTCGACGACGACGGTTGCGCGGGGTGTGAGCGAGGGGATCAGCAGCGCGAGCGCGTGCGTCAGCTCGGGTTCGTCGAGGTCGTACGGCGGATCCAGGAACACGAGGTCGTAAGGCCCGCGGGGGCCGCCCAGGAATGCCGACACCGGGATGCGATGGACGCGGATCGCGGCACCCCTCCCCACGGATTTCGCGACCTTCGCGGCGTTGCGCTCCACGATCGCGGCGGCGCGGGGGGACTTCTCGACGAGATCTGCGGATGCCGCCCCCCGGCTGACCGCCTCCAGTCCGAGTGCGCCCGACCCCGCGTAGAGATCGAGCACCGCGGCGCCCTGCAGCGCCTCGGCCGACTCCAGCGCGCCGAAGAGGGACTCTCTGACGCGGTCGCTCGTCGGCCGTGTTCCGGCGTCGGGGACCTCGAGGGTGATCGATCCGGCGCGTCCGGCGATGATCCGTGTCACGTCATCACCCTATGCTCGGGAACATCGACAGTTGAGAGAATCGGAAACGACGATGAGCCGCTCCGCCGCCCGCACCCTGTCCACGATCGTGTTCGCGACGGCTCTCGCCGCCGCGCTGGCCGGGTGCGGAGGAGGTGGCGGCGAGCCGACCGCTTCGCCGACCGCGAAACCATCGCCCACGCAGACCGCGACGCCGACTCCGACGCCGACTCCGACTCCGACGCCGACCGACACCGTCGCGCCGGCGAACCTGCCCACGGATTGCAACACGCTCGCGACGCCCGCCGTGCGTGAGGCGGCGATCGGCGACCTCACGCTGCAGAGCGACGGCGCCGGCTTCGTCCGGCCGGTGCCCGAGAACGCGACGCTCGTGCTCGGGTGCGACTGGATCGTCGGCGACTCGACGGGAATGCTCCTGCTGATCAGCACGGCGACGCCGGATGCGGCGGCCACTGCTGTTGCGACCCTCCCCGCGATGGGCTACGCGTGCGGCGCGTCCGACGACTTCGGGGCGAGCTTCTGCCAGCTCAAGGGCGACGCGCCGGACACGGAGGAGATCGTCATCACCCGCGATGGCGTCTGGATCTACCTGTCGACCTCGAACCGCAACGGCCGGGCGTTCCTCTCCGACATCGCCACGCAGATCTGGGGCTGACCGGGCCCGACGTCGACCCGGAAACCGTCTGCCCTCCTGCCTAGACTCGGAGCATGCCCGCCTTCGCTCTCGAGTCGCGCCTCGACGGCGCCGTCGGCGGCAAGACCGCGACCGCGCTCGAGAAGGCGTTCGGCATGCGCACCGTCGGCGATCTGCTCGCGCACTACCCCCGCAGGTACGCGAAGCGAGGGGAGCTCACCCCGATATCCTCTCTCCCGCTCGGCGAACCGGTCACGATCGTGGCCGAGGTACGTCGCGCCAGCGAGCGGCGGATGCAGAATCGCAAAGGTTCGCTGCTCGAGGTCGTCATCAGCGACGGGCAGGGCGAGCTCTCGCTCACGTTCTTCAATCAGTCCTGGCGGCTGAAGGACCTGCAACCCGGGCGTCGCGGAGTGTTCGCCGGCAAGGTGGGGGAGTACCGCGGCGCGAAGCAGCTCGCCCACCCCGACTACGAGCTGTTCGACGATGAAGAGACCGCGCGGCTGACCGCGGAGGCGAACGCCAACCTGCCGATCCCGATCTATCCCGCCACGAGCACGATCGCCAGCTGGCAGATGCGCAAGATCATCGAGCTCGTGCTCGACGGACTCGGACCGGTTGCAGATCCCCTGCCCGACGAACTGCGCCGTGCGGACGGCCTGCTCGATGCGCGCACCGCGATCGAGCGCATCCACCGGCCCCAGGTCGAGGATCAGATCGACCAGGCGCGCAGCACCCTTCGCATGCACGAAGCGTTCGTCCTGCAGGTCGCCCTGCTCCAGCAGCGACAGTTCGTGCGGGCACTTTCGGCCATCCGGCGTGATCCAGGTGCGCTCCTGGCGGGCTTCGACGAATCGCTGCCGTTCCCGCGCACGCCCGACCAGGTGTCGGTGGGTGACCAGATCGCGCACGATCTGCAGGGCGACTGGCCGATGAACAGACTCGTGCAGGGCGAGGTGGGCTCGGGCAAGACCCTCGTGGCGCTGCGGGCGATGCTCCAGGTCGCCGAGAGCGGAGGCCAGTCGGCCCTCATCGCGCCGACCGAGGTGCTGGCGGGCCAGCACGTGCGGTCGATCGCGCGGATGCTGGGACCCCGGCTCGCTCCCGAGCTCATGCCCACTCTGCTCACCGGGCAGATGCCGGTCGCCGACCGCCGCAAGGCGGCGCTGCGCACCGCCTCGGGCCAAGCGCGGATCGTCATCGGCACGCATGCGCTGCTGAGCGACTCGACGACCTTCGCCGACCTGGGGCTCGTCGTCGTCGACGAGCAGCACCGCTTCGGCGTGGAGCAGCGCGAGTCGCTGCGCGCGAAGGGCGCCGCACCGCACGCGCTCGTGCTGACGGCCACACCGATCCCGCGGACGGTCGCGATGACGGTGTTCGGCGACCTCGACGTCTCGACGATCCGCACGATGCCCGAGGGCCGAGCCGGGATCCAGACGTTCGTCGCCCCGCTGGCAGAGAAGCCGGCGTGGTTCGCGCGCGTATGGGACCGCATCGCCGAAGAGGTCGGCAAGGGTCACCAGGTGTTCGTGGTGTGCGCCGCGATCGACGCCGAGGCGTCGCTCAAAGACGACACCGCCGATGAGCCGGTCGCCGTGGTCGAGGGGGAGGCGCCCCGAACCCGCTGGGGCGTCGCACAGGTCACCGACCTGCTGTCGCGGCATCCCGCGTTCGACGCTCTGCGCGTCTCGCCGCTGCACGGCAAGATGCCTTCGGATGAGAAGGACGCGATCATGCAGTCGTTCGCGCGCGGCGACATCGACGTGCTGGTGGCCACGACCGTCGTCGAGGTCGGCGTCGACGTGCCCAACGCATCGACGATGGTGATCCTCGAAGCCGACAGGTTCGGCGTTTCGCAGCTGCACCAGCTGCGCGGTCGAGTGGGACGAGGCGGGGTGCCGGGGCTGTGCCTGCTGGTCACCGAAGCACCGGTCGGTACCCCGGCGCGAGAGCGGGTCGACGCGGTGGCGGGCACGCTCGACGGCTTCCTGCTCGCCGAGATCGACCTCGAGCTGCGCGGCGAGGGCGACGTGCTCGGCGATGCGCAGTCGGGCGCGCGGTCGTCGCTGCGCCTCCTGCGGGTCGTTGCGGATGCCGACCTCATCGCGCAGGCGCGGATCGCCGCTGAAGAGGTGCTCGAGGATGATCCTGCGCTGACCCGGCATCCGGGGCTCGCTGCCGCTCTGGAGCGACGCCTCGGAATGGAGGAGCGCGCGGCCCTCGCGAAGAATTAGGTCACCTCGTCGCCGATAGGCTCATCACATGAGCAGCCGGATCGCCGTCGTTCCTGGATCGTTCGACCCGCCGACGCTGGGTCATCTCGATGTCATACGACGCGCTGCGAGCCTGTACGACGAGTTGCACGTGCTCGTCGTGCACAACCCCGGCAAGGAGGCGATGCTGCCGATCGCCCAGCGCCTGACGCTGCTGGAGCAGTCGATCGCCGAGGGCGACGTCGACGGCAATGTGGTCGTGGCGTCATGGAGCATGGGACTTCTGGTCGACTACGCGACGGACGTCGGCGCCGGCGTTCTCGTCAAGGGCATCCGCTCGCAGATCGACGTCGCGTATGAGACGCCCATGGCGATCGTCAACCGCCACCTCGCGCACGTCGAAACCGTGTTCCTGCTGCCCGATCCCGCCCACGCTCTGGTCTCGAGTTCACTCGTGCGTCAGGTCGCGGCGCTGGGCGGCGACGTGTCGCCCTTCGTGCCCCCGGCGGTGGCACGCTTCCTCGACACCGGCGCGCGCGACATCTGAGTCACGAGGGGCGCACAGCCCCCGCCCAACCGTGCGCGGGTAGCATGGACGACCGTGAGAAAACACCGTTCCGGTCCGTTCGCCCTGCATGTGCGCGACATCGTCCATCACCCCGGGGAGATGCGCGAATTCACGCTCGACGTGCCCGCCCCTGAGAAGTGGGGCGAAGGCCTGGTCAGCGTCGCTGAAGGCGACTCGGTGCTGGTCGAGGTGCGCCTCGAGTCGGTCCACGAGGGAATCCTTGCAACCGGGCGCATCGAGACCGAGTACATCGGGGTCTGCGGTCGGTGCCTGACGGACATCGCCGAGCCTGTCGAAGTCGAGTTTCAGGAGCTTTTCGCGTATCCTGGAGAAGAAGCAACTGACTTCGAGGTTCAAGACGATCACGTGGATCTTGAAACTCTGGTCAGGGACGCGACCGTATTGGCGCTTCCGTTTCAGCCGGTGTGTCAGCCGGATTGCCCCGGCCTTGATCCGGCCACGGGTGAGCGACTGGCCGTGAGCACCGAATCAGAGCAGCGTGAGCCCCTCGATATTCGCTGGGCCGCGCTCGAGCAATTCACCCCAGACCACGACGACGAAGCCCCGCGCGCCTAGCGCGGACCGCGTCGTCGAGAACACAGAAGAGAGCTAGCCATGGCAGGTAACCCCCCGAAGCGGAAGGTCTCCCGCTCGAACACCCGTTCGCGTCGCGCCCAGTGGAAGGCAGCGCCCATCACGCTGACCTCGACCGTCGAGAACGGCAAGGTCGTCTACAGCCGCCCGCACCAGGCGAAGGTCGTCACCGACTCGCAGGGTACCGAGCTGTTCCTCGAGTACAAGGGCCGCAAGGTCGCCGACGTCTGATCCCGCCTCCGCGGATCGTGACTGACGTCGCACGTGCGCGCATCGCGCTCACCGGCAAGCTCGGAGTCGTCATCGACCCCGAGCTTTTGTCGCTTGCCCTGACGCATCGGTCCTGGGCGTACGAGCACGGTCAAGGACCCCACAACGAACGCCTGGAGTTCCTCGGCGACTCGGTGCTGGGTCAGGCCGTCACCGTGCGGCTGTTCACCGCGAACCCCACCCTCGACGAGGGCGCGCTGGCCAAGCGCCGCGCGAGCGTCGTGTCGACCGTTGCGCTCGCCCACGTCGCGCGGGGGATCGGACTGGGCGAATACGTCATGCTCGGGCGCGGCGAAGAGCAGACCGGCGGACGCGACAAGGACTCGATCCTCGCCGACACGATGGAAGCAGTCATCGGTGCGACCTACCTCTCGCTCGGTGCGGATGCCGCGACCGGACTCGTGCTGCGCTTGATCGACCCTCTCCTGGCCGACCCAGAGCGCTACGGCGCGGCGGTCGACCCGAAGACCACGCTGCAAGAGCTCGCCTCGCAGACCGGGGCGACTCCGCCCGTCTACGACGTCACCTCCACCGGCCCCGACCACAGCAGGGTCTTCACCGCGACGGTGACCGTGTCAGACTTCTCGGCCGAGGGCACCGGGTCGAGCAAGAAGCAGGCTGAGATGGCCGCTGCCCTGCTTGCGTGGCGCGAGCTCAGCGCACGTGCCTGAACTGCCCGAGGTCGAGGTCGTCCGCGCGGGGCTCGATCCCGCAGTGACCGGTGCCACTGTGGTCAGCGTGAGCGTGCTCGACGAGCGCGCACTGACCCGCCATTCCGGATCGGGAGCCGAGTTCGAGGCCGCGCTCACCGGGCGAGTGCTGCAGAGTGCGGCCCGCCGCGGCAAATTCCTCTGGATTCCGCTCCGACCCACCGCCCCGCAGGCGGCCGGCGCCTCCGAAGCGCTCGTCGCCCATCTGGGCATGAGCGGTCAGCTGCTGCTGCGCTCTCCCGGCGCCGAACCCGAGCGCCATGAGCGGGTGCGACTCGATATCCAGCATCCCGAACACGGCGAGCTGGCGATCGTGTTCGCCGATCAGCGCACTTTCGGGTCGCTCGCTCTGGACGCCCTCGTACCGACTCCGGATGCCGCGCCCGGCGGCTGGGGAACGCACGACGCCTCGGTCCCCAGCCAGGTCGCCCACATCTCGCGCGATCCGCTCGACCCCGCTTTCCGCGATCGAGCTTTCCGCGACGTGCTCGGGAGGAAGGACTCGGCGATCAAGCGCGTGCTGCTCGACCAGACCACGATCAGCGGCGTCGGCAACATCTACGCCGATGAGGCGCTCTGGCTCGCGCGCATCCATCCGGAGACGCCCGCCCGCCGGCTGCCCACGCGAGCGGTCAATCGACTGCTCTCCGACGTTCGCGCCGTCCTCGAGCAGGCACTGGCCGAGGGCGGCACGAGTTTCGATGCGCAGTACGTCAACGTGAACGGTCAGGCCGGCTACTTCGCACACTCGCTCAACGCCTACGGACGCACCGGCGAGCCCTGCCCCCGGTGCGGGCACCCGATCGTGCGGGTCTCGTTCATGAACAGGTCGAGTCACTACTGCGCGCACTGTCAGAAGCTGCGCGGCTGACGGCGCCTCTCAGCCGTGGACCTCACGTCAGCACCTTCTTCCACGCGCCCGCGTACGAGGCGGGCACGAATCCGATCGCCTCGTTGATGTCGAGCATGTGCCTGTTCTCCTCGGCGTTGAACGTCGAGACGCGCGGCGAGTCGGGCATGAGACCGCGCCACCGAAGCAGGTTCGCGCACTTCACGATCATGCCGAGCCGATGGCCGCGGTGATCCTTGAGCACGAGGGTGCCGTACTGCTGGGTGGCACCGTCGGGCTCGGCGATCACGAGTTCGTTGTAGGCGGCGATCGTGCCGGTCGGCACGTGCTGTGCGCACGCGACTGAAACCGTGAGTCCCTGAGCCTTCTGGCGGGCGTCGCGGCGCTGGACGCGCGCGGCATCCCAGTGCTGCTCGTCGATCACGAGGCCACCGGCGGGCGCGTCCGTCGACATGCGTGCGAGCACCTCGGCGAAGCCGTCGAGATGCTCCTCGGGGGTCGGCGCCGTCCACATCAGCAGGCGGTAGTCCTCACCCGCGGCGCGGACGGCGTCGGCGAGCTTCTGCTCGACGATCTCGAACGAGCCGCGCAGGTCGAACACGCTGTTGCGCTCGACCTGCTCGAGCGTGAAGGCGTTCTCGCGCATGAACACGGTCTGACGATCGTCGGCCGGGATCGCGCCGTACCCCGTCGGAGGAGTCAGTCTCGGTCCGGGGGTGTCGGGCCGATGAAGCGTCCACGACTGGATCGTCTGGAGGCCGCGGTTGCGCGCTTCCTCTTCGACAACCGCCAGCAGTGCCTCCTCGGCGCCTTCGCCCCAGTGCTCGGGGTCGATCATGAGGTCGAACTCGACGGCGCTGACGTCTTCCTCGTTCGCGATCATCAGCTTCACGGCCCCGAGGACACTGCCTTCGCGCTCGGCGATGAAGCCGATCTGCGTCCAGTCGGTCTGGTCCTGCCAGAACCCGAAGACCTCCTCGGCGGTCTCGTTCAGGTAGTCGTGCCCGGCATCGAAAACGCACACGGCATTGGCGATCCGGACCATCTCCAGGAACGGACCGGCGTCGGGGGAGTCCAGGCTGGCGGGCAGGGACCATCCGCGAAACGGTCACGGCGGTCTGCTGGGAGATGTCAGTCATCGAGCACCTTCTTCCACGCGCCCTCGTATGCGATGGGCGCGAATCCGATCGCCTCGTTGATGTCGAGCATCGGGCGATTCTCCTCAGCGTTGTACGTGATCACTCTCGGAGACTCCGGCGCGAAGTCGCGCCAGGTCAGCAGTCCGGCGCACTTGACGAGCGTCCCGAGCTTGTGGCCGCGGTGGCCCTTGAGCACGAGCGTGTCCTCCTGGTGCGAGGCCTCGGTGCGGTCCTTGCCGATGACGAGCTCGTTGAAGGCGCAGAGCTCGCCGGTGGCGATGTGCTGCGCCGCGGTGACCAGCAGCGGCCGGCCCGAGTCGGTGTAGATCGAGTCGTGCCGGGCGATGCGCGCGGCATCCCACGTCTCTTCGTCGAACTCGAGACCCGCAGCCGGCGCGTCCGTCACCATGCGCGACTTCATCCACGCATAGCCGTCCACGAACTCCGCCGGCGTCGGCGCGAACCACTGCACGAGCCGGTAGCCCTCGGATGCTGCGGTCGCTTCGGCCAGCAGACGCTTCACCCCGTCGAACGGGCCGCGCAGATCGAACGCGCTGTTTCGCTCGATCTGCTCCAGGGTGTAGCCGTGCCGCACATAGAACCGAGCCGCGTGGTCGTCGGGGATCGTGCCGAATCCGGTCGGCGCGGCCAGACGCGGGCCCGGCGCATCGGGGTGCTCGGCCCACGATTGCAGGACCGTGCGGCCGTTCTCGCGGGCGGTGCGCTCCACGAGGTCGTAGGCGGCGGAGCCGACCCCGCGACCCCACACGTCGTGCACGAGTTCGATGAGCCAGAACGCGAGCTGGGAGTCACCCTCCAGCGGAAGGTCAACACCCGCGCGGCCGACCATCTCGCCGTCAACGGTGACGGTCCACACGAGCCGGCGCTGGTGTTCGTCGGGCTGGTACACCGGCAGCAGTTCGTCCGCGGCGATGCGGTGATCGTCGTGGCCCGAGATCTCGCGATACACGCGATTGCGCACATGCACCATCTCGATGAAGTCGGCGGCATCGGGCGAATCGATGGATGCCGGAATGGTCAGGGGTCGCAGTTCTACGCCGACAGGGGCGGTGATCATGAGAATGTCCGTTCAGGTGAAGGTGGTGGGATCCGGGCCCGCTTCGAGGCGGGCCCGGATCCGATCAGGTGCGAACGCTGCTCAGGGCGTGCGCACGGAGGGCGTCGTGATGCCGGTCGGTGAGCGATCGGTGGTTCACGAGGCGGCGAGCGTGGTCGGCGTGATCACGCGCGCTCTTCTGGCGACGGGCGCTGCGCAGCAGCAGCCAGAGGCCGACCCGCAGCTCGAGTCGGTCGGTGAGCGTCAGGTGCGCACCGTCCGTCGCCGAGGCGGGAAGGACGAGCCTGTCCGAGCCGGGAGACCGGACGGGCGCCAGTGTGTCGTTCATGGTGGTCTCTTTCGAGTGAAGGGTGAACAGGGAGATGCCCGAGAGGGCGGGGTCGCGAATGCGCGACACGCGGGAGCCTCGACGGAGGAGGAGCCTCGATGGATCGCTGATACGCGATCGGCGGGCGTCGGCACGGACGCAGAGCGTCCGCTGGACAGAGTCCTCCTGGGCGGCGGTCAGCCGGCAGTGGGAGCAGTGGCGCCGAACGACGAGGTCACCGGAGCGATTCCGCAGAACGGGGATCGGCGAACGGGCGCGAAGCCTGGGTTCATCATGTGCATCATCGGTGACCTCCTTTCGTGTATGTGGACGCGAAGAGCGACGATAGCGCGACCTCGGCTCGGCCGTCAAGCGAATTCGCAGATTCGGCGGACGACGGGCGTGTCGCGCGACGCTCAACTCCGCATCCGACGGCGAGGAACCCGGCCCGCCTGCGGGGACGGGCGCAAGTCCTCGGGTAGCGTAAGTCGGTGAATCGACCGGCGCGAAAGGCATCTGCATGCACCTGAAGAGCGTGACGCTCAAAGGGTTCAAGTCGTTCGCGCAGCCCACCACATTCGCGTTCGAGACCGGTGTGACGTGCATCGTCGGACCCAACGGCTCGGGCAAGTCGAACGTCGTCGACGCCCTCGCGTGGGTCATGGGCGAGCAGGGCGCCAAGACACTCCGCGGCGGCAAGATGGAGGACGTCATCTTCGCCGGCACTGCGACGCGCGGCCCGCTCGGCCGCGCGGAGGTGCAGCTCACGATCGACAACGCCGACGGCGCTCTTCCCATCGAGTACTCCGAAGTGACGATCAGCCGCACGCTCTTCCGCAACGGCGCGAGCGAGTACGCGATCAACGGCGGCGTCTGCCGCCTGCTGGACGTGCAGGAGCTGCTCAGCGACTCGGGCCTGGGTCGCGAGATGCACGTGATCGTCGGTCAAGGCCGACTCGACAGCGTCCTGCAGGCATCGCCCGAAGAGCGCCGCGGATTCATCGAAGAAGCGGCCGGCATTCTCAAGCACCGTCGTCGCAAGGAGAAGACCCTCCGCAAGCTCGAGGCGATGGAGGCGAACCTGACGCGCTTGAGCGATCTCGCGGGCGAGTTGCGCCGGCAGCTCAAGCCCCTGGGTCGTCAGGCCGAGATCGCGCGCGAAGCGGCGACGATCGCCGCCGTCGTGCGAGACGCTCGGGCGCGCCTTCTGGCCGACGAACTCGCCGGCCTCAGAGCGGAGCTGGCAGGTCACGCTCGCAGCGAGCAGGAGCGTCACACCGAAAGACTGGTGCTGCAGGATCAGTCCGAGAACCTCCGCACCCGCATCGCGCAGCTCGAAGAGCAGCAGCGATCCGAAGGCGTCGATGAGGCGCGAACGGTTGCGTACGGACTCGAGCGGGTACAGGAGCGGCTGCGCAGCCTGTTCACGCTGACGGGGCAGCGGCTGGCGCTGCTCGGCGAGAACGCCGATGACGAGGGCATCGAGATCACGACGGTCTCGCAGGGGATGATCGACGACCTGCGCGCCGAGATCGACGAGATCGCGGCAGGGCTGGGCGATGCGCAGGATGCCGCGGCCGAAGCATCTCGAGACGTCATCCGCGCCCGCGCCGAGCTCGATGCGCTGGATGTCGACATCGCCGCACAGAGCGCGCTCGTCTCGGAGCACGACATGCGCATCACCGCGTTGCGCGGGTCTGCTGAAGCCGCCGCATCCGCCCTCGCTGCGGTGCGCGCCGGCGTGGAGCGTCAGCGGCTCGCGCTCGAGGCCGCCCTCGCCCGCCGCGCAGAGGCGGAGGCGGAGCTCGCGGGGGTCGATCCCGAACTCGTACCCGAAGGCTCGGCCGCCGAGTACACCGCGGCGTACGACCGTGCCCAGCGCGAGGCGACCGATGCCGAAGCGGCCGTGGGCCGGCTGCGCGAGCGGCTGCATGCCGCCGAGCGCGAGCGTGAGTCACTCACCGCCCAGACCACCGCTCTCGGCCGGGCGCTCGATGTGCGCAACGCGGCAGCTGAGCTCGTCGGACTCGGCGGGTCGGGCATCCGAGGCCTTCTCGGCGACGCCGTGAAGGTGACGCCCGGCTACGAGGCGGCGATCGCGGCGGCACTGGGCCCGCTCGCCGAGGGCGTGCTGGTCGAGACGCGCGACGACGCCTTCGCCGTCGCCCGCACCGTCCGCGACAGTGATCTCGGTGTGGTCGACATCGCAATCGCGGCCGCCGATGCAGTCAGTCCCGCGTTCCCGGAACTCGCGGGAATCATCCCTGCGCGTGAGGTCGTCGTCGCGCCGGCGGGCGTGCTCGGCATCCTGTCGCACGTCGTGGTGGCCGACGACCTCAATGCCGCGCGAGTCGCAGGCGCCACCCTTGCGGATGCCGAACTCGGCGGTCGGGTCACGATCGTGACCCGCGCCGGTGAGGTCTACACCGGACACACGCTGCGGTCCGGGTCGGGGCAGGGTCGGTCGCGCCTCGAGCTGGCTGCCGAGCGGGATGCCGCCGCCGAACGCCGCGAAGAGATGGTCGTCGTCGCCGATTCGCTCCGCGAGGCGCTCACGGATGCCGTCCAGACTCTCGAGACGTCTCGCCAGCGCACGAAGACGGCGCTGTCGACGCTGCGCGCCCATGACGCCGCTCTCGCCGCGCACACCGAGAAGGTGAACCGCGCAGCCGTGCGCCACGAAGCGGCGATCGCGGACTGCGACCGTCTCACGGCGGCGCTGGCGCAGGTCTCGACTGCGGTCGAGGACGCCGAGAGCGCCGCGCGAGTCGCCGACGACAGGCTCACCGCTGCACGCGAGGCACCGCGGCCCATCCTCGACGCGTCGGCTCGGGAGGGCATGCTCGCCGAGCTCGAGATCGCCCGCGACGGCGAGATGCGCGCCCGCCTCGACGTCGAGACGCTCAAGGAGCGGGTCCGAGCCGGTGAGGCCCGGGTCGTGCAGCTCGAGCGCCAGCGCGAACGCGAACGGGATGCCGCCGCTGAGGCCGCTCGTCGCGCCGTTATCCGTCGAGCCCAGCGGGAGGTCGCGGCCACTGTCGCCGCGCAGCTGCCGGCTGTCATGGATTCCGTCGACCGCTCGGTCACCCAGGCGCGGGTCGATCTCGCCGCGGCCGAGTCGTCGCGCACCGCCGTGACCGCCGAACTGGGCGAGTTGAGGCGTCAGGAGACGGCCCTTCGCGACCGGCTCGCGGGCCTGACCGAGAGTGTGCACGGCCTCGAGCTGCAGATCCACGAGAAGCGGCTGCACGTGGCGAGTCTGCTGGAGCGCGTCGCGTCCGAGCTGGGACTCGACGAAGACATTCTCATTTCGGAATATGGTCCGGATCAGGACATACCCGGTGAGAACGACGCGCCGGCGACACCTTTCGATCGAGGAGTGCAGCGGCGTCGACTGCAGGATGCCGAGCGCAAGCTCGCACAGCTCGGTCGCGTCAATCCGCTCGCGCTCGAAGAGTTCGCCGCACTCGAGCAGCGCCACAAGTTCCTCGTGGAGCAGCTGGCCGATCTGACCCAGACCCGCAAAGACCTGCTGACCATCATCGAGGAGCTCGACGAGCGGATGCAGACGATCTTCCTCGCTGCGTTCGATGACACCCAGGCGGCGTTCGGTGAGGTGTTCCCAGTGCTCTTCCCCGGCGGGACGGGCAGCATCTCGCTGACCAACCCCGATGACCCGCTCACGACGGGCATCGAAGTATCGGTGCGTCCGGCCGGCAAGAAGATCGAGCGGCTCTCGCTGCTCTCGGGCGGTGAGCGGTCGCTTGCGGCCGTGGCCCTCTTGGTCGCGATCTTCATGGCCCGCCCGAGCCCGTTCTACATTCTCGATGAGGTCGAGGCGGCGCTGGACGATGCCAACCTCGGCCGTCTGCTCGGGGTGTTCGAGCGGCTGCGTGAGAGCAGCCAGCTCATCGTGATCACGCACCAGAAGCGCACGATGGAGATCGCCGACGCACTGTACGGCGTCTCGATGCGGCAGGACGGCGTTTCGGCGGTCGTCGGTCAGCGTGTGGGCGAGCGCGCGTCGGCCTAGGGCACCGTCGATCTCCGGCGGTTTGAGTACCCACGTCGGGGCGAGAGTCGGCACCGCCATAGGCTTGACCCATGGCAGAGAAGTGGTCCCTCGGTGGCGCGCTGCGCGGCATGTTCGTCAAGCCCACGATCGACGAGACCACGTGGGAAGACCTCGAGACGGCGCTGATCACGGCCGACTTCGGCCCCGACATCAGTGAGCGCATCATCGACGAGCTGCGCGAGAAGGTCGAGCGGTACCGCACGACCGATCCGCGCGACCTGCAGCGCATGCTGAAGGAGACGCTCGAGGAGCACTTCGCCAAGTTCGACACGACGCTGCGGCTCACCGAGCGCCCGGCTGTGGTGCTCGTGGTCGGGGTCAACGGCGTGGGCAAGACCACGACGATCGGCAAGTTCGCCAAATTCCTGCAGCGCTACGGACGAAGTGTCGTCGTCGGTGCGGCCGACACCTTCCGTGCGGCGGCCGTCGACCAGCTCGCGACCTGGGCCGAGCGCGGGGGAGCGGCGATCGTCCGACCTCAGCACGAGGGGCAGGACCCGGCATCCGTCGCCTTCCAGACGATCGAGTACGCCAAGCGCACCGGCACCGAGATCGTGCTGGTCGACACGGCAGGCCGACTGCACACCAAGGGCGGCCTCATGGACGAGCTCGGCAAGATCCGCCGCGTCATCGAGAAGCAGGCGCCGATCAGCGAGGTGCTGCTCGTGCTCGACGCGACCACCGGCCAGAACGGCGTGATGCAGGCGCAGGCCTTTCTCGAGCACGCCGGAGTGACCGGGCTCGTGCTCACGAAGCTCGACGGCTCGGCCAAGGGAGGGTTCGTGCTCGCGGTTCAGGAGCGCACCGGCATCCCTGTGAAGCTCCTCGGCCAGGGCGAGGGCATCGGCGATCTGACGGGCTTCACGCCTCATGTCTTCGCGGCATCGCTCGTGGACTGAGCCTGACTTCAACTCTTAACATGACGGCGCGCCGTCACGGGATAGCGCCGATGCGTCGGTGCTGGTTTCATGGGGATATGGCGATCGAGCACGATTTCTTCGGACTGCTGGAGTCCGGCCCGGACGGGTCGATCTTCTGGTCTGAGAACGTCGACCTCGGCGATCAGAGCGTCACGGTCGATCTCACCGCGCCGGATCAGGACGATGTGTCGGAGGCCGCGCTGGATGTCGCCGCCAGCCTGATCTCGTCGATCGAGTCGATCGATCGCACCGCCCGCAACGCCATGGTGTCAGAACTCGATGACCGCACCAGCGAGGTGATCGAGTACATCCTCCAGCAGCAGCAGGCGCTCGGCGACGAGCTCGAAGAGATGCTCGTCGACATCTCCGGTGACGTGCAGGTGGACGTCATCCGTTCGCTGCAGCTGATGAGCATGACGATCCTGGCGGACGAGCACGGCGGCGCCGATCCGTTCGCGGTGCTCGAGTACGCACTCGACCCCGACGCGACCGACGACGTCATTCTCGTCAACCTGGACTCCGACGGCGACGTGCTCTCGGTGACCAGCGCGGACTGAGCTCAGACCGCCTGAGCGAACCCCTTCGCCTCCTGCGCGATGTCCTGCGCCAGGTGTGCGAGATCGTCGGGGATGTCGCGGCCCTTCGAGATCATCGACTGCGCCCACAGACGGCCGGCGCGATACGACGAGCGCACGAGCGGACCGGCGAGAACACCGAGGAACCCGATGCGCTCGGCCTCCTCCTTGAAGTGCACGAACTCCTCGGGCTTGACCCAGCGGTCCACAGGCAGATGACGCGGCGACGGCCGCAGATACTGGGTGATCGTGATGATGTCGGTGCCGGCATCGTGCAGATCCTGGAGCGCCTGCACGACCTCCGCGGGCTCCTCTCCCATCCCGAGGATGAGGTTCGACTTCGTGATGAGACCGAAGTCGCGCGCCTGCGTGATGACATCGAGCGAGCGCTCGTAGCGGAAAGCCGGGCGGATGCGCTTGAAGATGCGCGGTACGGTCTCGACGTTGTGCGCGAACACCTCCGGGCGCGACTCGAACACCTCGCGCAGCAGCACCGGGTTGCCGGAGAAGTCCGTCGCGAGGATCTCCACGCCGGTGCCGGGGTTCTCCGCGTGGATGCGCCGGACGGTCTCGGCATGCAGCCACGCGCCCTCGTCGGGCAGATCGTCGCGCGCGACGCCGGTGACCGTTGCGTAGCGCAGTCGCATCTTGACAACGCTCTCAGCGACTCGGCGCGGCTCGTCGGTGTCGTAGTCGGCGGGCTTGCCGGTGTCGATCTGGCAGAAGTCGCAGCGGCGGGTGCACTGCGAGCCGCCGATCAGGAACGTCGCCTCCCGGTCCTCCCAGCACTCGTAGATGTTCGGGCACCCGGCCTCCTGGCACACCGTGTGCAGACCCTCGTCTTTGACCAGCGAATGCAGCGCCGTGTACTCGGGCCCCATCTTGGCGCGCGTCTTGATCCACTCGGGCTTGCGCTCGATCGGGGTCTGCGCGTTGCGGACCTCGAGGCGCAGGAGCTTGCGTCCGGCGGGAGCGGAAGCCGGCGTCGAGGCCGCGGCGGAACCGGTGGCGCAGCCGCTCACGCGAGGACCCCGGCATACTCGGCCTGGAATGCCGACACGATCGAGTCGACGATGTCTGCCGGCCCGACGTCGCGGCCCACCACCTCGCTGACGGTGGTCACACCGGCATCCGTGATCCCGCACGGGATGATCCCGCGGAAGCCCGCCAGCGTGTTGTCGCAGTTGACCGCGAACCCGTGCATCGTCACCCCCTTCTCCACGCGCACGCCGATCGCGGCGATCTTGTCTTCGGACAGCGGACGGCGCACCCACACGCCGCTGCGGCCCTCGACGCGGTAGCCGTCGACTCCGTGCTCGCCGAGCGCGTCGATGAGCAGCCGCTCCAGGCGACGCACGTGGGCGACCACGTCGACGGGCTCGTGCAGGCGGACGATCGGATAGCCGACGAGCTGACCCGGTCCGTGCCAGGTGATCTTGCCGCCCCGGTCCACGTCGACGACGGGAGTGCCGTCTGTCGGCCGCTCCTGGGGTTCCGTGCGCTTGCCCGCCGTATAGACGGCTTCGTGCTCGAGGAGGATGAGCGTGTCAGGGCGTTCTGCCGAGACCACCTCTGCGTGCACGCTGCCGTTGCAGCGCCCACCCGTCGTGGTACGGCACGAAGTCGGGTGCGAGCCCGGCGTTGATGATCTCGAGCATCGTGTTCCTCCGCTTGTGGCGATTTATGGATCGCGTCCAACATTACCTCCGCGCGCCGGTGCGAGCATGCGACGCGCACCGCCTCCTACGCTGATGTCATGGCAGAGCATCGAGCAGGCAGGCCCCGGGCGTCATCGCGCGAAACGCTGGCAGAAGCGGCGTGCGAACTCTTCCTCGAGCAGGGGTTCGAGGCGACCAAGATCGCTGACATCACTCGTCGCGCGGGCGTCAGCCGCTCGAGCTTCTTCAATTACTTCGCGTCGAAGTCCGACATCCTCTGGTCGGGCCTGGACGAGCGCGTCGGAGACTTCGAGTCCCATCTCGACGGCCAGGAGGGGACGGATGCGGCTGCCGGGGTCCGCGCCGCCGCGATGTCGCTGTCCGAGGACTTCGCGCCCGACAGCCTCGCGCTCGCACTCGTCAACGCCGACGCCATGGGGCTCGCCGAAGAGCTCGAGCGAGAGGCGTCGTTCCGACGGTCTCGCATCGCGCGGGCGGTCACCGGCCGCCTGATGCGCGCCGGCGCCGATCGACTGCAAGCCGATGTGGCCGGAGCGGCCTGGGGTGGCGCGGTGCTCGCGGCCGTGGACGCGTGGGCGCACGACGGAGCGGGGCGCACGTCCTTGGCGCGATTCGTCTCGCGCGCAGCCGATGCGGCCGCTCCCGCCACTGCTGTCTTCGCGGCCGGGGCGGTGCGTCAGCTGAGGGTCGTCGTGCAGGCGCCCGACTTCGACGCCACGCTCGCGTTCTATCGCGACGTCGTCGGGATGCCGCAGGCCGAGGCGTACGAGGCCGAGGGCGGTGCGCGCGTGGCCATCCTCGATGCCGGAAGGGCGACGCTCGAACTCGCGAACCTCGCCCAGGTCGCTTTCAT
This sequence comes from uncultured Actinomycetota bacterium, assembly GCA_963781135.1. Taxonomy (GTDB): domain Bacteria; phylum Actinomycetota; class Actinomycetes; order Actinomycetales; family Microbacteriaceae; genus Microbacterium. The sequence goes on from CAWADY010000010.1 coordinate 500,819, forward strand.
CGACGGCGTCGAGACCGACGGCGGCTCGAGCGACCGCATCCGGATCGCCCTCGAGGTCGACGACACGGCCTCGGTCCTCGATCGCCTCGCCGATGCGGGTGCCGAGGTGGAGGCATCCGCTCGAGAAACGCCGTGGCGGTCGGTCAACGCCCGCCTGAGGGCCCCGGCCGACCTGCAGCTGACGCTCTTCCAGGAGCTGGGGCCCGCCTGACGAGACGCCCGATCGCCTCACGTAAACTTGGGGGACTATGGCAACCTTCGGCACGCTCTCCGATCGTCTCACCGAGACCTTCCGCAACCTCCGCACCAAGGGCAAGCTCACACCCGCGGACGTGGACGGAACCGTCCGCGAGATCCGTCGCGCCCTGCTGGACGCCGACGTCGCCCTGCCCGTCGTCAAGGAGTTCACCGCGAAGGTGCGTGAGCGGGCGCTCGGCGACGAGGTCAACAAGGCGCTCAACCCCGCTCAGCAGGTCGTCCAGATCGTCAACGAGGAGCTCGTCGCGATCCTGGGTGGGCAGCAGCGCCGCCTGCAGTTCGCGAAGAACCCGCCGACGATCATCATGCTCGCGGGCCTGCAGGGTTCGGGAAAGACGACGTTCGCCGGCAAGCTCGCGAAGCTGCTCGAGAAGGAGGGTCACACGCCCCTCCTGATCGCCGCCGACCTCCAGCGCCCGAACGCCGTGAACCAGCTTCAGGTCGTCGCGGGCCAGGCCGGGGCTGCCATCTACGCTCCGCAGCCCGGCAACGGCGTCGGCGACCCCGTGCAGGTCGCCCGCGAGGGCGTCGAGGTCGCACGCCGCCACCAGCACGACGTCGTCATCATCGACACCGCAGGACGCCTCGGTGTCGACGCCGAGATGATGAAGCAGGCCGCGGACATCCGCGCGGCGACCGATCCCGACGAGGTCCTGTTCGTCATCGACGCGATGATCGGTCAGGATGCCGTGAACACGGCGAAGGCCTTCCAGGACGGGGTCGACTTCACCGGTGTCGTGCTGTCCAAGCTCGACGGCGACGCACGAGGTGGAGCCGCGCTCTCGGTCGCGTCCGTTACGGGCCGCCCGATCATCTACGCGTCCACGGGCGAGGGGCTCGACGACCTCGAGGCGTTCCACCCTGACCGCATGGCCTCGCGCATCCTCGATCTCGGCGACATCATGACCCTCATCGAGCAGGCCCAGTCGGCCTTCGATGAGGCCGAAGCGATGAAGATGGCCGAGAAGCTGGCCACCGACTCGTTCACGCTCGAGGACTTCCTCGATCAGATGCAGCAGCTCAAGAAGATGGGCTCGATGAAGAAGATGCTCGGCATGCTGCCGGGCATGGGACAGATGAAGCAGCAGCTCGAGGACTTCGACGAGAGGGAACTCGACCGCACCGAGGCGATCATCCGCTCGATGACGCCGATCGAGCGCCGCAACCCCAAGGTCCTCAACGGCTCGCGCCGCCTGCGCATCGCCCGCGGGTCGGGCATGACGGTCACCGACGTCAACGGGCTCGTCAACCGCTTCGAGCAGGCGGCGAAGATGATGAAGACCGTCGCCCGCGGCGGCACCCCCAACATCCCCGGCATGGGTCCGATCCCGGGCTCCCGGCCGGGTGCGTCCGCCAAGCGCGGCAAGCAGCAGCAGAAGGCCCAGGGATCGCGCTCGGGCAACCCGGCCAAGCGCGCCGCCGAGAACGCCGGGATTGCGGCATCCGCCCCCGCTGCCCCCACAGGCTCGGGATTCGGGCTCGGAGCAGGCGCAGGGGCCGGCGCTCAGGGTGCACCGAGCGAGGCCGACCTGGCTCAGCTGCAGAAACTGCTCGGCAAGGGCTGACAGGGCCGCGCTGACGCCCTGGACCTCGGTCTGAGCGTAGGAGATCGGACGGGCGAAGGACATATCGGCGGATAACCTCCGACGTAGCGCCGGTTTCCTTCCGCGACGTAGAGACCACCGCTCCTCCCCATCCCGCCGTGGGCGAACGCCGGTCCACAGAAGAGACTTCGCTCACGGTGCCTGAGGGGGCGAACGCCGCACGATCGTGGCGTGGTCAAGGCGACGTTTCTGATCGAATGGATGGCGCGGCGCGGCGATATCGCGCACTCAGCGGAGGCGCGTGCGGCGGGCTTCTCCCGCCAGACGATGGCGGATGCCGTCGAACAGGGTCTCCTCAAGCGCGTCCGACGCTCCTGGCTGATCGGACCCGCGGCCGATGACCGGCTGATCCGCGCAGTGGGGGCGGGTGGGCGGCTCAGCTGCCTGAGCGCGGCGTCCCGGCACGGTCTGTGGGTGCCGACGCATGCGTCGCTCCACATCGCTGTGAAGCCGACGGCGTCGCGGGTGCCGCGCGACGGCATCGTCGCACACTGGTCCGTCGGGCCGGCACCAGTGACTCAGTACGCAACGGAGGACCACCTGCTCAACACGCTCCTTCTCGTCGCAGAGTGTGTGAGCCGGGATCTGGCGCTGACGGTGTGGGAGTCCGCCGTGCGCCGCGGTGTGGTTCAGGCCGGTGTGCTCGCTCGAGTGGACTGGCGGAGCCTCCGTGCTCGCGAAGTCGCCGATGCCTGTTCCGCGTTGAGCGACTCGGGCCTCGAGTCGATCTTCCTCGCGCGATTCGGCGGCCTCGGTGTCGGCATCCGTCAGCAGGTGTGGATCGACGGGCACCCCGTCGACTTCTTGATCGGTGACCGTCTCGTCGTTCAGCTTGACGGCTTCGAGCATCACAGTTCGCCGGCTGCCCGTCGACGCGACATGGATGCCGATGCGCGGCTGACACTGCTCGGCTACACGGTGCTGCGATTCGACTACCAACAGGTGATGTTCGAGTGGGAGCGGGTCGAGGCGGTGCTCGCCACGGCGATGGCCCAGCAAGTTCATCTCGCAGACCGTCGCCGAGCGTAGGAGATGGGACGACGGTCGGATGATGCGGGCGAGATTTCTCCTACGCCCGTCCCATTTCCGACGCTAGGACGACCGACGCTCGAGCGGTCAGTGGCCGAGCGACGCGAGGTGCTCGCGCAGGGTGGGCCCGGCGCGGAACTCGCGGATCAGGTGCTGCACCACCTCGCGCAGGTCGCCGTCGGCGGCATCGGCCACCATGGTCTGGCGCGCATAGCTGGCGCCTTGGGTCATGATCGTCTCGAGGCCGGCGAACTCCCGCGCGCAGTGCAGGTCGGCGGCGATCTCGCTCAACTCCTCCATGGTCGTGCGCAGGTGCTCGCGCACCGGAAGCTGTGCGCCGTCGCTGTCGACGATGATGCGCGCGTCCAGGCCATAGCGGGCGGCGCGCCACTTGTTCTCGCGCACGAACCACGGCTGGATCTCCGGCAGCTCTCGCCCCTCGTCGAGCTCGCGTGAGAAGTGCTCGACGAGCACCTGCACGAGCGACGCGACGGCGGCCAGTTCGGGAAGAGTCGACATGCCGTCGCACGCGCGGACCTCGATCGTCCCCCAGCGCGGTGCCGGCCGGATGTCCCAGCGCACCTCGCTCGCGTCGGCCATGACGCCGGTGCGGACCATGTCGTCGAGGTAGCCCTCGAACTCCGACCAGTCCTGCAGTGGCCAGGGCAGGCCGGCGGTGGGCAGCTGCTGGAACACGAGCGAGCGGTTCGACGCATAGCCCGTCCGCTCACCGGCCCAGAACGGGCTGGAGGCCGACAGTGCCTGCAGGTGGGGGAGGTACACCGCCAACGCGTTGATGATCGGGAACACCTTGTTCACGTCATCGACCCCGACGTGCACATGGATGCCCCAGATCATCATGTTGCGCCCCCACCACTGGGTGCGCTCGATGAGCTTGTGATAGCGGGTCTTATCGGTCACCGACTGCTCGTACCACTGCGCGAACGGGTGGCTGCCCGCGCACAGCAGCTCGACGTTCATCGGGTTCGTGACGGTGCGCACCGCGGCGATGGCGTCGGCGATGTCGTCCACGGCTGCGGCGACGGTGTCGCCGATACCGCTCGTGACCTCGACGGTGTTGGTCAGCAGCTCACCGGTGACCGTGTAACGCTCGAGCGCAGTGCGCTCCTCGAGCACGTCGATGACGTCGGGGCCGCGCGGCACGAGGTCGCCGGTCGCGCCATCGGCGAGCATCAGCTCCCACTCGAGTCCGACCGAAGACCGCGCGGATGTCGCGAAGGGCACCGTCATGCGCACAGTTTGACATGGGGATGCCGCGATGCCGCGGATTCGCGCGGGCACGAGCGCAAGCGCACGTCATGAATCGGTCGGGTGTTCGCGGGACCGCCTGCGATGTGGGGGGCGGGGTGTTCGCGGGACCTCCTGCGATCTGGCAGAATAGAGGGTCGGACGTGATGCTCGACCCTCTATCCAGCATCCTCGTCCTCCTTTTGAGCTTCCGCCGGGTGTGCACCCCACTCTCCAGGCGATCAGTTCGTCTCACTTCACACAATTCAGGAGAATCGTGGCTGTCAAGATCCGTCTCAAGCGCCTGGGCAAGATCCGTGCGCCGTACTACCGCATCGTCGTCGCCGACTCGCGCACCAAGCGCGACGGCCGTGTCATCGAAGAGATCGGCAAGTACCACCCCACCGAGGAGCCCTCGTTCATCGAGGTCGACTCCGAGCGTGCTCAGTACTGGCTCAGCGTCGGCGCGCAGCCGACCGAGCAGGTCGCGGCGCTGCTGAAGCTCACGGGCGACTGGGGCAAGTTCAAGGGCGACGCGAACGCCGTCTCGACCGTCAAGGTCAAGGAGCCCAAGGCTCCGTTCGAGATCGACTCGAGCAAGAAGGTCGTCATCAAGCCCAAGGCTGAGAAGAAGGCCGACGAGCCTGCAGCCGAGGCCCCGGCGGAGGCTGACGCCGACGCCGCGACCGACGCAGAGTAATCGTGGTGCTGGCCGCTGCGCTCGAGCACGTCGTCAAGGGGATCGTCGATCACCCGGATGACGTGTCCATCCGCTCGTCGACGTCCCCGCGCGGTGACGTCCTCGAGGTTCACGTGCACCCAGATGACCGGGGTCGTGTGATCGGGCGCGGCGGACGCACGGCCAAGGCCCTGCGCACGCTGATCACCGCACTCGCGGACGGCCGACGCGTTCGCGTCGACGTCGCGGATGACTGACGTGGCTGCGCCGGAAAAGGCCGTACCCGATAAGGCCGAGCCTGATAAGGCGGCACGCCCGTCCCGCTCGGCCAAGACCCAGTTGCGGGTCGGCCGTCTGGTCAAGGCGCACGGCCTCAAGGGCGCTCTGAAGCTCGAGCTGTACACGGACGATCCGGAGGGGCGGTTCACGCCCGGCGCGTCGTTCACCCTCCAGGTTCCCGAGTCCTCTCCCTGGCACGGCAAGTCGCTGACCGTGCGGGAGTTCCGCTGGATGAACAGCCACCCCGTCGCCTTCTTCGACGGAGTCGACGACCGTTCGGGCGCTGAGGAGCTGGTTCGCGCGATCCTGTGGATCGACCAGGACGACGACGACATCGTGCAGGAAGACGACGCGTGGTACGACCACCAGCTCGTCGGACTCGATGTCGTCCGCGACGACCACGTCGTCGGGCGCGTCATCCGCGTCGAGCACTTCCCCGCCCAGGACCTGCTGACCGTGCGCCTGCCTGGCGACCGCGAGGTTCTCGTGCCGTTCGTCAAGGCGATCGTGCCCGAGGTCGACGTCAAGGCCGGACGCATCCTCGTCACGCCCCCGGCCGGTCTGTTCGAAGACCTGCCCGCAGACGACGGTGATGACGCGGATGCCGATGCCGCGGCATCCGCTGACGAGGGCGATCCCGAAGAGGCCTGACGTGCGCATCGACGTCGTCTCGATCTTTCCGTCGTTCTTCGACGTCCTCGAAGTCTCGCTCCTGGGCAAAGCCCGGGGCAGCGGACTGATCGACGTGCGCGTGCACGACCTCCGCGACTGGACGCACGACCGCCATCGCACGGTCGATGACACGCCATACGGCGGCGGCGCCGGCATGGTCATGAAGCCGGAACCATGGGGCGAGGCGCTCGATGCGATCGCCGCGGATGCCGCCGCAGATCGACCCGTCTTCATCTTCCCGTCGCCCGCCGGAGAGGTCTTCACGCAGGCGACCGCTCGCGAGTTCGCGGAGCGCGAGCACCTCGTGTTCGGCTGCGGACGCTACGAGGGAATCGACGAGCGGGTCTTCGCACACGCGGCGACGCTCGGCGAGGTGCGGCTCGTGAGTCTCGGCGACTACGTGCTCAACGGGGGAGAGGTCGCCGCCATGGCGATGATCGAGGCGGTCGGACGTCTGATCCCGGGTGTGGTCGGCAACCCGGAGAGTCTCGTCGAGGAGTCGCACGAGGACGGGCTGCTCGAGTATCCGTCGTACACCAAGCCCGCTGCGTGGCGCGGGCTGGAGGTGCCCCCGATCCTGCTGAGCGGACACCATGGCGCGATCGCCGCATGGCGGCGCGACCAGCAGGTCGCACGCACGCGGGAGCGTCGGCCCGACCTGCTCGCGGCCGAAGACGGGTCATCTTAGCGGGGCCCTCGCGGCCCGTTGCGCCTGGTCGGCGCGCACTAATCTGGGATTCCCGGTCGATCCAGAAGGGTCGGCCTCGTGATGGAGGCGATGTGCAGACCTGGCCCGGCTCGAGCTATCCGCTCGGCGCGACCTTCGACGGCAATGGAACGAACTTCGCTCTCTTCAGCGAGGGTGCCGAACGCGTCCAGCTGTGCCTGTTCGGCGACCGCGGCAAAGAGACGCGGGTCGACATGATCGACGTCGACGCGTACGTGTGGCACGCGTACCTGCCCCAGGTCCGCCCCGGCCAGCGGTACGGCTACCGGGTGTACGGGCCGAACGATCCCGCGACCGGCGCACGCTTCAATCCCAGCAAGCTGCTGCTCGACCCTTACGCCAAGGCAGTCGACGGGCAGGTCGTGTGGGGTCAGCCTGTCTTCGGGTACGACTTCGGCGACCCCGATTCGGTGAACGAAGACGACTCCGCGGCGTCCATGATGAAGGCCGTCGTGGTCAACCCGTACTTCGACTGGGCCGGGGATCGACTCCCGAAGACGCCGTACTCCGAGTCGTTCATCTACGAGGCCCACGTCAAGGGTCTGACGGAGCGGCATCCCGGAATCCCCGAGGAGATCCGCGGCACGTACAGCGCTGTCGCGCATCCGGTGATCATCGAGCACCTGAAGAAGCTCGGAGTCACCGCGATCGAGCTGATGCCCGTGCACCAGTTCGTCGACGACTCCACGCTGCAGGAGAAGGGCCTGTCGAACTACTGGGGCTACAACACGATCTCTTTCTTCGCTCCGCAGAACACCTACTCCTCGACAGGCGACCGCGGCCAGCAGGTCGAGGAGTTCAAGGGCATGGTCCGGACGCTGCACGCGGCCGGCATCGAGGTGATCCTCGACGTGGTCTACAACCACACCGCCGAGGGCAATCACCTGGGACCGACGCTCTCGATGCGCGGCATCGACAACGCCGCGTACTACCGGCTCGAAGACAAGGACAAGCGCTACTACACGGATTACACCGGCACGGGCAACAGCCTCAACGCCGGCAACCCGCATGCGCTGCAGCTGATCATGGACTCGCTGCGGTACTGGGTGCTCGAGATGCACGTCGACGGCTTCCGCTTCGATCTCGCGTCCGCCCTGGCCCGCGAGTTCTATGACGTCGATCGACTGTCGGTCTTCTTCGAGCTCGTGCAGCAGGACCCGGTGGTCTCACAGGTCAAGCTCATCGCCGAGCCCTGGGACGTCGGGCCCGGCGGCTACCAGGTCGGCAACTTCCCCCCGCAGTGGACCGAATGGAACGGCAAGTACCGCGACACCGTGCGCGACTTCTGGCGCGGTGAGCCGCAGGCACTCGGGGAGTTCGCCTCCCGGCTGACCGGTTCGGCCGACCTGTACGAGCACTCGGGCAGGCGTCCGGTCGCCTCGGTGAACTTCGTCACCGCGCACGACGGCTTCACGCTGCGCGACCTCGTCAGCTACAACGAGAAGCACAACGAGGCCAACGGCGAGGACAGCAAGGACGGTGCCGACGACAACCGTTCGATGAACTTCGGTGTCGAGGGACCGACCGATGATCCCGCGATCAACACGATCCGCGCGCGACAGCAGCGCAACTTCATCGCGACGCTGCTGCTCTCGCAGGGCGTGCCGATGCTGCTGCACGGCGACGAACTCGGCCGCACGCAGCAGGGCAACAACAACGGCTACGCGCAGGACAACGAGCTCACCTGGATCGACTGGGAGAACGTCGACCATCCGCTGATCGAGTTCACCGCCGCTCTGGCCCGTCTGCGCCGCGACCACCCGACGTTCCGCCGCCGGCGATTCTTCGACGGCCGCCCGGTGCGGATGGAGGTCGGTCAGCAGCGCCGCGACATCGCGTGGCTGCGCCCCGACGGAACGCTGATGCAGCCCGAGGACTGGGGGTCGGGATTCGGGCGCGCGGTCGGCGTGTTCCTCAACGGTCGCGGAATCCGTGAGCGCGACTACCGGGGCGAGCCGATCGTGGACAAGCACTTCATCGTGCTGTTCAACGCCGGCGACGACATCGTCGACTTCCACACGCCGGTGATCGAAGACAGCCCGAAATGGAACGTGCTGATCGACACTGCCGGCGAGAAGGCCGACAGCGAACCCCTCGAACCAGGCGGAACCGTCCAACTCCACGCGAAGGCGCTCATGGTGCTCGCGGAGCACAGCGTCGTCGAGCCCGAGATCGACCACTCCGTCGCCGCATCGCTGGCAGCGCTGACCGACACGACGATGCCCGGCCACTCGCCCAAGGCGGAGTTGGAGCACTGATCGTGGCTGCCACGCCGAGATCGACCTACCGACTGCAGATCCGGCGTGGCTTCGATCTGGATGCCGCGGCCGAAGTCACCGGCTATCTGCGAGATCTCGGCGTCTCGTGGGCGTACCTGTCGCCCCTGCTGAAGGCGACGAAGGGGTCTGATCACGGCTACGACGTCGTCGATCCGTCGCAGATCGACCCGGAGCGGGGCGGCGCGGACGGCTTGGAACGATTCGCCGCCGCGGCGCGGGCGGCGGGGCTCGGCATCCTGATCGACACCGTCCCGAATCACATGGGCATCTCGCAGCCGACGCAGAACCCGTGGTGGTGGGACGTCCTGACCTACGGCCGCGATTCGCGGTACGCCGAGGCGTTCGACATCGACTGGGACTTCGGCGGCGGCAAGGTGCGCGTGCCGATCCTCGGCGCCGGCATCGACGAGGTGATCGCCCAGGGGCAGGTCACGATCGACCCGGCCGCGACGGACCTCGCCCCGCACGGGGTCGCGCGCTTCTACGACGAGCACGTCCTTCCCCTGGCCACCGACTCGATCTCCATTCCGGTGGGCGGACTCGGCGGCGCTGACCTCGACGATCCTCGCGTGATCGAGCAGGTCCTCGCTCAGCAGCACTGGGAGGCGATCTTCTGGCGGCGCGAGGCGGCGGAGCTGAACTACCGCCGCTTCTTCGCCGTCACCACTCTGGCCGGCGTCAAGGTCGAGATCCCGTGGGTGTTCGACGAGAGTCACGCCGAAGTGCTGCGCTGGGTGCGCGAAGGTCTCGCCGACGGGCTGCGGGTCGATCACCCCGACGGGCTCGTCGATCCGGGCGGCTACCTCGAGCGACTCGCCGCCGAGACCGGAAGCGCCTACGTGCTGGTCGAGAAGATCCTCGAGCACGGCGAGGAGCTGCCCGCGTGGTGGGAGACCGACGGCACGACCGGCTACGACGCGCTCGGCGAGATCGACCGGGTGCTGATCGATCCTGCGGGTGAAGACGGCCTCGCGGCACTCGATGCGCAGCTGCGCGCCGACACGCGCGGCGGAGATCCGCTCGAGTACCCCGACCTCATCCACGAGACGAAGCGGATGATCGCCGACACGATCCAGCGCGCGGAGATCGCGCGCCTCGTGCGCGAACTGCCCGATCTCGACGGCACGGCGGCGGCGCAGGCGCACGATGCCCTCGCCGAGCTGCTGGCGTGCTTTCCGCGTCTATCGCTCCTACCTGCCGGCGGGCCGCGAACAGCTCGACCGCGCCGCCGCCGAGGCCTCGTCACGCCGACCCGAGCTCGCGGACACCATCGCCCGGCTCGTGCCGGTGCTCGCCGACCCCGCCCACGACGTCGCGCGCCGATTCCAGCAGACCACCGGTCCGGTCATGGCCAAGGGCGTCGAAGACACCGCGTTCTACCGCTACACCCGGCTCGGCTCCCTGACCGAGGTCGGCGGCGACCCCTCGGTGTTCGCCCTCTCGGTCGAAGGCTTCCACCGCGCGCAGGCGCTGCGTCAGGCATCCTGGCCAGACTCGATGACCACGCTCTCCACGCACGACACGAAGCGCGGCGAAGACGTCCGCGCCCGCCTCGATGTGCTGGCCGAGATGCCGGAACGGTGGGCGGCCGTGCTGGGCGAACTCCGCGACCGCGCGTCGACGGGCGACGGTCCCTTCGACAACCTCCTGTACCAGGCCGTCGTCGGATCGTGGCCCGCGTCCCGGGATCGCCTGCACGCGTACGCCGAGAAGGCCTCGAGAGAGGCCGCGGAGGCGACCGGCTGGTGGGATCCCGATACGGCGTTCGAGGAGCGCATGCACGCCACCGTGGACGCCGTCTTCGACGACGCCGACGTGGCGAAGCTCGTCGCCGACTTCGTCGCCGAGATCGCGCCCGCCGGGTGGTCGAACGGCCTGTCCGCCAAGCTGCTGCAGCTCACCGGCCCCGGCATCCCGGACGTCTATCAAGGCTCCGAACTGTGGGAGACCTCCCTCGTCGACCCCGACAACCGGCGCCGTGTCGACTTCGACGAGCGGCGACGGATGCTGGCCGCGCTGGACTCCGGATTCACCCGCGGCGAGCTTCCCGACGTGGATTCGACCGCGGCCGCGAAGCTGCTGGTCACCTCCCGCGCGCTGCGATTGCGCCGCGACCGCCCCGATCTGTTCACGCAGTATCGGCCGATGACGGTCGTGGGGGCGGCATCCGCTCACGCGATCGCGTTCGACCGCGGCGGCGTCCTCACCGTCGCGACACGGCTGCCGCTCGGGCTGGCAGAACGGGGCGGATGGGGTGACACGGTGCTGCTGCGCCACTCCGGACTGACGACCGATGCGCTCACCGGACGCACGTTCGCCGGCTCCACGATCCGGCTCGACGCGCTGCTGGCGACCTACCCCGTGGCTCTGCTCGTGCCGGCCACGGCGGGCGAGGTATCCACGTGATCGAGGTCTGGGCACCCCGGCGCGAAAGGGTGCAGCTGCACCGCCCGGGTCTCGGGCTGACCGCGATGGCGTCGCGCGAGGGCGGCTGGTTCGCGGCTGACGTCGACCTGGACGACGGCGACGAGTACGGTTTCGTGCTCGACGGTGCTCCTGCCGTGCGTCCCGATCCCCGCTCGCGTCGCCAGCCGCGCGGGGTGCACGAGTTGAGCGCGTGGTTCGACCCGGCCGCGCACATGTGGCAGGACGCGGACTGGACGGGTCGCCAATTGGCTGGATCGGTCGTCTACGAGCTGCATATCGGCACGTTCACACCCGATGGCACCCTCGACTCCGCGATCGCGCGCCTCGATCACCTCGTCGATCTCGGTATCGGGTTCGTGGAGCTGCTGCCGGTGAACGCCTTCAACGGCACCCACAACTGGGGTTACGACGGCGTGCTCTGGTACGCGGTGCACGAAGGCTACGGCGGGCCGGCGGCGTACCAGCGCTTCGTCGATGCCTGCCACCGTCGCGGGCTCGGGGTCATCCAGGACGTCGTGCACAACCACCTCGGTCCGAGCGGCAACTATCTGCCGGAGTTCGGTCCGTACCTTCGCGAGGCGGAGCGGAACACCTGGGGATCGTCGATCGATCTGGACGAGCCCGAAGTGCGTCGCTACATCGTCGAGAACGCCCTCATGTGGATGCGCGACCACCACGTCGACGGGCTTCGGCTGGATGCCGTGCACGCGCTCAAGGACTCTTCGTCTCGGCACATCCTGCAAGAACTCGCCGAAGCCACCGATGCGTTGAGCGCGCACGTGGGCCGCCCGCTGACGCTCATCGCCGAATCCGACCTGAACGACGCCACGCTCATCGCGGCCCGCGAGGCGGATGGCTACGGCCTGACGGCCCAGTGGAGCGACGACTACCACCACGCTGTGCATGTGGCCGTCTCGGGCGAGACCGCCGGCTACTACGCAGACTTCGAGCCGCTGTCGGCGCTGGTGAAGGTCGCGACCGCCGGCTTCTTCCACGACGGCAGCTGGTCGTCCTTCCGCGGGCGCGAGCACGGTCACCCGATCGACCGTCGCATTCCGACCTCGCGCCTGGTGACGTTCAGTCAGGACCACGACCAGATCGGAAACCGCGCCGCGGGCGACCGGCTCTCGCAGTCACTGGATGAGGGCGGGCTCGCGATCGCGGCCGTGCTCACCGTGCTCTCCCCGTTCACCCCCATGCTGTTCATGGGCGAGGAGTGGGCGGCCTCGACCCCCTGGCAGTTCTTCACGTCGCATCCGGAGCCGGAACTCGGCCGTGCGACGGTCGAAGGACGGATCGCCGAGTTCGCGGCGATGGGGTGGGACCGCTCGCTCGTTCCGGATCCCCAGGACCCCGAGACCTTCACGCGGTCGAAGCTCGACTGGCACGAGCACGATACGGGCGTGCACGCGCGCATCCTCGCGCTCTACCGGGCACTGATCGCACTCCGACGCGACGTCCCCGATCTGACCGACCCCGCATTCGGCTCCCTCGAAGCCGGCGCCGACGAATCCACGCGGCTGTTCCACCTGCGTCGCGGCGGAACGCTGATCCTGGTGAACTTCTCAGCCGAGACGGGGCGGATGCCGGTGCCGCCGTCTTCGACTGTGCTGCTCGCGACGCACGACGGATTCACCCTCGACAGCGGCAGCGATGACCACGGTGCCGCGGGGAATGATGCCGTTCTGCCCCCGCGCTCGGCGGTCGTGCTCGATCTCCGCTGACGCAGCGCTCGAGGTCAGTCGTCGTCGTCGACGACGTTCAGCCGGTAGCCGCGCTTGACCACCGTCTTGATCAGATCGGGCACGCCGACCGCCTCACGGACGCGGGCCACGGCGACCTCGACGGCGTGCGTGTTCGCCACGGAACGGGGGAGCGCGCTCTGCAGCTCTTCCCGCGAGACGGTGCCGCCGCCTGCATCCGCGAGCGTGGCGAGGATGTCGAGTCCGACGCGCGACAGCGGGATGTGGCGACCGTCCAGCACGATCCCCGCACTGCGCAGTTCCAGTCGTCCGGAGGTCGTCTCGATGCCGGGAGCATGACCGCCGCCGAAGTAGGTCACCACCGCGCGCACGAGCGAGCCGAGTCGACCACGGTCGGGGATGAGCGGTTCGAATCCGGCTGCGCGCAGGGGTCCGGCGGTGATCGGACCGACCGCGGCCATCAGCAGTCGCCCGGCTTCGGCCTGTGCGCGCATCGCGGGCAGCACTTGCAGGATTTCGGCGGACCCCAGCCACTCCTGCGCCCCCGGAGCCGAGGTGAACAGGATCGCGTCGTACTCGCCGGCGGACGCAGCGATGACGGACCGCCGCACGACGGCGATGTCGGGCGGCGGACCCCAGCGGTAGATCGTGAGGCTGACGACGTCGGCACCCGCGGCCTCGAACGCCTCGTCCAGTCCGTCCGCGCCGGAGCCGTGATGCTGCACCGCGATCCGCCTGCCGTCGACCCCTTCCGCGAGAAGGAACTCCTCCAGTTCGGCCGCGGTCTCGGACTCCGCGACCCAGTCCGCGGAAAGACCGGCCTGCTGGATCGCCCCACGCGCCTTGGGCCCCCGCGCGACGATCTGCGCGGGTCGGATGGCACCGAGGAACTCCTCGAGCAGTCCGGCCTCGTCGACGGCTTCGATCCAGCCGCGGAACCCGACGCCCGTGGTGACCACGACCACGTCCGGCGGGTCGGCGATCAGCATCCGTGAGCGGGCGATGAGCTCTTCATCGTCGATGTGCGGGACGATCGTGAGCGCGGGGGCGAGCCGCACCGCCGCGCCGTGCCGCTCGAGTGCCGCGGTCAGTTCGCCGGAGCGGCGGTCGACGGGCAGCAGGATCGTGCACCCCGCCAGGGCGGCCGAGATCACGGGTGCGGACGGTTCTGCACCCGTGTCGGGACCGGTGGAACTGGCGATGCTCACAGAGTAGTGTCACCGGCCGCTTCATGGATCAGGGCAGGCAGCAGCAGGTCGGCGGCGGCGACACGGCCGAACACCATCACCGCCGGATTGCGCACTCCGGCCGCGGCCGCGTCGGCTGCGATGGTGGCGAGGGTCGCATGGGTCGTGCGCTGGTCGTCGGTGTGGCCGCTCTCGACGATCGCTGCCGGCAGTTCGGGGTCCGCCCCGGCCTCGAGCGCAGCGGTGGCGAAGTGGGCCAGCGCGCTGACGCCCATCAGGACGACCGTGGTCGTCTGCGGGTCGCGCAGCGCTGCGAGCGTCGCGGACGTCGGCGCGTCCTGTCCGTTGACGACGTGCAGGGCCGCAGCGGTGCCGCGGTGCGTGACCGGGATGCCGGCCGCCTGTGGAACCGACACGATGCTGGTGAGGCCGGGAACGACGTCGACAGGAACGCCGGCGGCCAGGCAGGCTGCGACCTCCTCGCCACCGCGGCCGTAGACGAACGGGTCGCCGCCCTTCAGGCGCACGACGCGGAGCCCGCGGCGTGCGCGATCGATCAGGATCTCGTTGATCTCATCCTGTGGCACGGGGTGGTTCTGAGGGCTCTTGCCGACGTCGATGATCTCGACCTCCGGGGCGAGTTCGCTGATCACGCCGGTCGGTCCGAGCCGATCGGCGACGACGACGTCCGCCTCGGCGAGCAGGCGGCGCCCGCGCACCGTGATCAGGTCGACGGGGCCGGGACCACCGCCCACGAGGTGCACCTGACCGACCGTGGTCGGGCGCCGGCGGCGCAGCGGCAGGCTGCCCTCGCGGAGCTTCTCGGCGATCGCGTCGCGCAGCAGGAGCGTGCGGCCGGGATCCACTCCGGCATCCGAGACGACGCCGACGATGCTGTCGCCCGACCGTGTCTCAGCGGCGAGCCGTGCCGTGCCGTGACTGCCGTCACCGGCGTTGATGCACAGGATCCGGAGATCCTCGCACTGAGCGGCGACCTGGGCGTCCACCCGCGCATCGCCGGTCGCGGTGTGCACGAGCCAGGCATCGCCGAGGTCGTCGCCGACCACCCCGCGCGGCCGCCACTCGAGCGCATTGTCGGCCACCAGGCGCTCGGTGGCCGCGCTCAGCGCGGGGGCGACCACGCGGATCACCGCGCCGTCGAGCAGGAACCGGCGAATGCGGCGCGCCGCGACATCTCCGCCACCCACCATGACGACCTGTCTGCCGGCGAGGGAGATCCCGACCATGGTCGTCATGATGCCGCCTTCCACTTGATGAACACGTCGCCGTTCGCGTCGACCGCGACCGGCCAGACCTGCAGCGAGTACGCGTCCTTGCCCTGCGTTTCGAGGCACGAGCCGGTGCGCAGATCAAACACCTGCTTGTACATCGGCGACGCGACGGTCGGCGCGTCGCCCTTCGTGCCGACGATGCCGCGCGACATGACGTACGCGCCGCTGTACGGGTCGAGCTGCTGAACGGCGTGCACGCGATCTTCGTGCGTGCGGAACAGCGCGACCTGCTGGCCGTCGATGAGCGCTGCGAGGCCGCGCTCGCGCTCGAGGTCTTCGAACGTGCACACGCGCACCCACATCGTCAGCGGTCGGCGCAAGCGGATCCGCGGGCGATTCCTGCGGTCGCGCGGCGGTCGCCGCGAGGTTCTGCAGGGCGGTCATCGCCGCACCGCCAGGGTCGTCCCGGCGATCAGCACGCGAGGGTTCTCGCGCTCCTCGGAGGTGGCCGGCCGCGGCTGGCCACGCTCCGCGGTGTAGGCGAGCGACGGGTCGGGGGTGGTCGGCGCGTTCACGAACGACGCGAATCGGCGGAGCTTCTCGGGGTCTTCGAGCGTCGCCTTCCACTCGTCCTCGTACGCATCCACGTGCGCCGCCATCGCGGCGTCGAGGTCTTCGGCGATGCCCAGGCTGTCTTCGAAGACCACGGCGCGCAGCGCGTCGACACCGCCCTCCATCTCCTCGAACCACGGCGCGGTGCGCTGCAGCCGGTCGGCGGTGCGGATGTAGTACATCAGGAACCGGTCGATCGCCTGCAGCAGCGCGGCGTCGTCCAGGCCTTCGGCGAACAGCACGGCGTGGCGCGGGGTGAAGCCGCCGTTGCCGCCGACGTACATGTTCCAGCCGGCCTCGGTCGCGATCACGCCGACGTCCTTGCCACGGGCCTCGGCGCACTCGCGTGCACAGCCGGATACGCCGAGCTTGATCTTGTGCGGCGAGCGCAGCCCGCGGTAGCGCAGCTCGAGCTGCACGGCCATGCCGACCGAGTCCTGCACGCCGTAGCGGCACCAGGTCGAGCCGACGCACGACTTCACGGTGCGCAGCGACTTGCCGTATGCGTGGCCCGATTCGAACCCGGCGTCGACGAGCCGCTTCCAGATCTCGGGGAGCTGCTCCAGACGTGCGCCGAACATGTCGATGCGCTGTCCGCCGGTGATCTTCGTGTACAGGCCGAAGTCCTTCGCCACCTGCCCGATCACCAGCAGTCCCTCCGGCGTGATCTCGCCGCCGGCGATCCGCGGGACGACCGAGTAGCTGCCGTCCTTCTGGATGTTCGCCATCACGTGGTCGTTCGTGTCCTGCAGGGTGGCGTTCTCGCCGTCGAGGACGTGTCCGTGGCCGAGGGAGGACAGGATGCTGGCGAGGACCGGCTTGCAGATGTCGCAGCCGCGCCCGGTGCCGAAGCGCGCGATGATCGCGCTGAATGTGCGCAGCCCCGAGACGCGGACGGCATCGAACAGCTGGGCGCGCGAGTGCGAGAAGTGCTCGCACAGTGCGGTGCTGAGACTCGCGCCGCTGCGGGCGAGTTCGGTGCCGACGAGCTTCTTGACCAGCGGCAGGCACGATCCGCACGCCGCCCCGGCGCGGGTGCACGCCTTCACTCCGGCGACGTCCGTGCAGCCTTCGTCGGTCACTGCGCAGCGGATCGTCCCGGCGGTCACGCTGTTGCACGAGCACACGAGCGCCTCGTCGGGAAGCTCGGCGTTCGCCAGCGCATCGCCGGCGCCCTCCGGCATGAGGTAGGCGGCGGGGTCGGCGCCGAGCGGGCCGCCGACCAGGGGACGCAGCATCCCGTACGCGCTCGCATCGCCGACGAGGATGCCGCCCAGCAGGGTCTGCGCGTCGTCCGAGAGCACGAGCTTCTTGTAGACGCCCGCCACGGGGTCGGCGTAGACGACATCGAGCGCACCGGGAGTCTGAGCGAAGGCGTCGCCGAAGCTCGCGACATCGACCCCGTTGAGCTTGAGCTTCGTCGAATCGTCGTAGCCGGGGAAGGTCGCCTCGGATCCGAGGAGACGGGTCGCCGCCACTTCGGCCATGGCGTACCCGGGGGCCACGAGACCGACCGCTCGCCCGTCGAAGTTCGCGACCTCGCCGATCGCGAGGATGCGGGGGTCGGAGGTCGTGCATCCGGAATCGATGATGACGCCGCCCCGGGGGTCGACCTTCAGCTCGGCGGCGCGCGCGAGCTGATCGCGCGGCCGCACTCCGACCGTGAACACGACCACGTCGGTGTCGGCGTAGTCGCCCTCACGGAATTCGAGGCCGCGCACGTTGCCGCGGATGTCGGGATCCAGCCGCGTGGTGACGCTGCCGGTGCGCACGGCGATTCCTCGCGACTGGATGAGCCTGCGCAGCGAGTCCGCGCCCCGGGCGTCGAGCTGCGCCGACATGAGCTTGTCCGAGGACTGCACGACGGTGCACTCGACGTCCAGTCCCTGCAGGGCGCCGGCCGCCTCCAGACCGAGCAGGCCGCCGCCGATGACCGTGCCGCGCAGGGGACGCCCGAGTTCGGCGGTGCGCCGGTCGACGAACGCGCGCAGGGCCTCGACGTCATCGAGCGTGCGGTAGACGAAGCACCCGGTGAGGTCGAAGCCGTCGACGGTCAGGCGTGCTGCGTACGACCCCGTCGCGAGGACGAGCGTGTCCCACTCGATGCTGAGTCCGCTCTCGGTCGTGACGCGGCGCTCCTCCCGGTCGATGCGGGCGACCGCGTCACCGCGCACGAACCGCACGCGCTCATCGTCGTCGAGGATCGAGCGCTGCAGGGTCAGGTCATCCGGGCTGGCACCGGCGAAGAACGAGGTCAGGCCGACGCGGTCGTAGGGGTGGCGGTCCTCCTCGCCGATCACGGTGACGCGCCAGGTGCCCTCGGCGTCGCGGCTGCGCAGGCTCTCGACGAACCTGTGGGCGACCATTCCCGCGCCGACGACGACGACGTGCGGATCGGATGCGGATGCCGCGGCATCCGTTCTCTTCGAGGTGCGAGGCACGGGATCTCCTGTCGTCGCGGATGGAGGGAGCAGGTGATGCGGGTGGAGCGGGCGGTGGTGCGGGTCGTGGGTCCGACGCTACGCAGGGGACGTTTCGGCGCCCGTCCTGGGGTCGTTTCCTCCGCGCAACGTTTCTCTCACGGTTCGGTCACGGTCATTGTGAGATCTCATACCGGCCCCACGGCATGACCCGCGAGCATGTCGGAGATGCGGGTGCGACAGCCGCCGCACCCGGTGCCGGCGCGCGTGTCACGCCCCACGCACTCCACGGTGGCGCTGCCCGCCGTGATCGACTCATCGATCTGCGCGACGCTCACCCCGTTGCACCAGCACACGGTGGCATCCGGCGAGAGTACGGCGGCGCTCGGATCGAAATCCGGCCCGTCGAATCGGAGAAGAAGCGACCGGTCGGCGGGAAGCTCGTCGCCCCGCTCGTAGAGCAGGGTCAGCTCGGCGGCGGTGCGGGGCATCCCGACGCAGACGAACCCGGTCAGGATGCCGTCTGAGGAGATCATCTTGGCGTAGCGGCCGTGCTCGGGATCGGCCCATTGCGCCACCTGGCGGCCGTCGGGTCATCGTCCCAGGGGTCGGCGCTGACATCGCCCGCCGCGACGACGTCGACATGCTCGGCCTTGAGCATCACCAGCGGCTCGCGCTCCGCGGGCAGCGCGTCGGAACCGGTGGTCTCGGTCCCCTCGAGGAACCGCGCCGCCAGCCAGTCCGCCTGGCGCCATCCCGGCCCGATCAGTCCGCTCGGAGCACCCGTCAGGCGTCCGCCGGCTTCGACCACCGCAGGATCGGCGATATGCGCGCAGTCCCCGATCGCGAAGACCGACGGATCGGCCCAGGCGCGCAGACCGGAGTCCACGACGACGCCGAACGACGCGTGCAGTCCCGACGCCTCGGCGAGCTCCGCGCGGGGTGTGACGCCGCACGAGAGCACCAGGAGGTCGCCGGCGATGTCTTTTCCGTCCGCGGTGAGCAGGCGGTCGAACCACTGGTGACCGTCCTCGCCGGTGTGGAAGAGCGCCGTCTCGGCGCGACTGTGGGCGAAGATCGAGACCCCCGTGCTGCGCACCGCCCGGCGCAGCACCGACCCCGCTCCGCGATCGAGGTTACGCGGCATCGGATGCGGTCCGTGGTGCACGACTGCGACCCGCGCACCCGCGTGCGCCGCCGCCAAGGCGAACTCCAGGCCGAGCACTCCCGCGCCGAGGACGACGATCCGCTGGCCCTGCGGCGACGGCGTCGCGAATGCGGGCGGCGTCGTCGAGATCGCGCAGTGCCGTGACGCCGCGGGGGAGCGTGTCGTCGGCGCCGGCGACCCGGTGGACCGTGCGCGGGACGCCGTTCAGGGTCGGGACGTTCGCGCGGGATCCGGTGGCGAGCACGACGCGGTCGTAGGTGAGCCGCCTGCCATCGCTCAGAACGGCGACCCGTGCGGTGCGATCGAGCTCGCTGACCGAGACGCCTGTGACGATGCGGCCGCCGGCGGCTTCGACAGCGGCGCGATCGGCGATGGTCAGCGAGCCGCGCTCCATCGAACCGACGGCGTACTCGGCCACCAGCACGCGGTTGTAGGCATCGCTCTGCTCCGCGCCGACCACGGTGAGCTCGATGTCCCCCGCGCGTACGGCGGGGATGAGGTTCTCGGCGAAACGTGCGCCGACCGGTCCGTAGCCGATCACGAGCACGCGGAGCGGGGATTCGGTCATGCGACGTTCGCCTCCTCGACCCGGCGCACGCGCACGGCGCCGGTCTTGAACTCGGGCATCGCCGACACGGGATCGACCGCGTCGGAGGTGAGCACGTTGGCGGTGCCGTCACCGGCGAAGTGGAAGGGCACGAAGACGTCACCGGGGCGGACGTCGCCGGAGAGCAGCGCCTTCGCGTGGATGACCCCGCGCTCGTTGGACAGTTCCACGGTGTCGCCCTCGGCGATTCCGTAGCGCTCGGCGGCGGCGGGGTGCAGGGTCACGCGCACTTCGGGTTGGGCGGCGGCGAGCTCGGCAACCCGACGCGTCTGGGCGCCGCTCTGGTAGTGCTCGAGGAGCCGTCCGGTGATGAGGGTCAGCTCGCCCGCGCCGGGCAGACGCCCATCGTGGATCGCGGGGGAGACCGCGACGATCCGGGCGCGACCGTCGGGGTGGCCGAAACGGTCCGCGAACAGCCGCGGTGTGCCGAGGGATCCGACCGGGCACGGCCAGTGCACCGGGGCTCCGGCATCCAGCATCGCGTCGTCGATGCCCGAGTAGTCGGCGATCCCGCCCGCTGACGCCCGACGGAGCTCGTCGAACACCTCGCGTGCGTCGACCGAGTAGGTGCCTTGCGCGCCGAGTCGGCGCGCAAGTTCCGCGAGGATCCAGAGCTCGTCGCGCACGCCGTCCGGGGGAGTCAGGGCGCGGCGGCGACGGATGACGCGGCCCTCGAGGTTCGTCATCGTGCCCTCCTCCTCGGCCCACTGGGGCACCGGGAGGATCACATCCGCCAGGGCCGCGGTCTCGGAGAGGAAGAAGTCCGACACGACGAGCAGATCGAGGCGCCCGAGCCCCTCCCGCACCGCCGATGCGTTCGGCGCCGAGACGACGACGTTGGATCCGTGCACGAGCAGCGCTTTCGGCCCGGCGTCGGTGCCGAGCGCCTGCAGGAGTTCCACCGCGGGGATGCCGGCACCGGGGATCACGGCGGGGTCCACGCCCCAGACGGCCGCGACATGTGCGCGTGCGTCGGGATCGGTGATCTTTCGGTACCCCGGCAGCTGGTCGCACTTCTGGCCGTGCTCGCGGCCGCCCTGACCGTTGCCCTGCCCGGTGAGCGTGCCGTACCCGGAGTCCGCGCGTCCCGGCAGCCCGAGGGCCAGTGCGAGGTTGATCGCCGCAGTCGCCGTGTCGGTGCCGTCCACGTGCTGCTCGACGCCTCGGCCGGTGAGGATGTACACACCGTCGCCGGCGGCCAGTCGGCGCGCGACGGCGCGGATCGTCGTGGCCGGCACGCCCGTCACGGACTGCACGCGTTCGGGCCACCATCCGGCGACGCTGCGCCGCAGTCCGTCGACTCCGTCGGTGCGCTCGGCGAGGTACGTCTCGTCAGCGAGGCCTTCCGCGATCACGACGTGCGTGAGGCCGAGGAGCAGCGCGAGATCGGTTCCGGGGGTCGGCTGCAGGTGGATGCCGCGTCCCTCGTCGGTGAGCCGGACCGTCGCCGTGCGCCGCGGGTCGACCACGATGAGGCCCCCGGCGTCCTGGGCGCCGGTGAGGTGACCGATGAACGGCGGCATGGTCGCGGCGACGTTGGTCCCCAGCAGCAGGACGGTCGATGCCGCGTCCAGGTCGCTGAGCGGGAACGGCATCCCACGGTCGATGCCGAACGCGCGGTTGCCCGCAGCGGCAGCGGACGACATGCAGAAGCGGCCGTTGTAGTCGATGCGGCTCGTGCCGAGCGCGAGGCGGGCGAACTTGCCCAGCTGGTAGGCCTTCTCGTTCGTGAGGCCCCCGCCGCCGAAGACGGCCACGGCGTCCGCACCGTGCGCCGCGCGAATGGAGCGGAGCCGATCCGCGATGAGGTCGAGCGCGGCATCCCACTCGGTCTCGTGCAGCTCTCCGTCGGCGCCTCGCACGAGCGGTGAGGTCAGCCGATCGGGGGAGCGGAGGAGCTCGGCCGAGGTCCAGCCCTTCTTGCAGAGGCCGCCGCGGTTCGTGGGGAAGTCCCGACCGGCGACGACCACCGGGGCCGCGCCCTCCGCCGCCCCATCCGCCCGCGTCAGCGTCATCGCGCACTGGAGAGCGCAATAGGGGCAGTGGGTGTCGGTGGATGCCGCGACCCCGGTGGTCGTGTCGGTCATCGGTGTCAGATCCGGAATCCGTCGCTGCGCTTGCGGCCGTACAGGAGTGCCGTGAGGACCATGAGTGCGACATACGCGAGGACGAAGACGAAGAACGCGCCGGTGTAGCTGCCGGTTCCGAGCTTCGAAAGGTTCAGCGCCTGCGGGATCAGGAATCCGCCGTACGCGCCGATCGCCGAGATGAGTCCGAGCGCGGCGGCGGCCTTGCGCTTGGACGACACGTCGCCGCCGGTGGCCGCGTCACCGGAGCCGCGCAGGGCGAAGACGACCGGGACCATCCGGTACGTCGAGCCGTTGCCGGCGCCTGCGGCGGCGAACAGCAGCAGGAAGCACCCGAGGAAGAGCCAGAACTGGCCCGTCGGGATCACGGCCATCACGGCGAGCGTCATGATCGCCATCGCTGCGAAGACTCCGATCGTCACTCGCGCCCCGCCGAAGCGGTCGGCCAGACGGCCGCCGATCGGACGGGCGAGCGAGCCGACGAGCGCTCCGAGGAACGCCAGTGACACCGCTGCGGTTCCCACCGCGATGCTCGAGAAGGCGGGGAACTGGTCGGCGATCAGCTTGGGGAAGACGCTCGCGAAGCCGATGAACGAACCGAAGGTTCCGATGTACAGAAGCGACAGCAGCCACAGGTGCGGCTCGCGCAGTGCTGCGGCCGAGCCGGAGAAGTCCGCCTTCGCCGAGGAGATGTTGTTCATGCGCAGCGCAGCGCCGATCATCGCCGCGACGATGAAGGGCACCCAGATCCAACCGGCGAGCGGCAGATTGACCGCGGCACCGGCGCCGATGGTGACGACGATCGGAACGACGAACTGCGCGACGGAGGCACCGAGGTTGCCGCCTGCGGCGTTCAGGCCGAGCGCCCAGCCCTTCTCGCGCTGCGGGTAGAAGTAGGTGATGTTCGACATCGAGCTGGCGAAGTTGCCGCCGCCGAAGCCGGCGAGGGCCGCCACCAGGAGCAGGACCGGGAAAGGAGTTTCGGGATTGCCGAGGCAGATCGCCATCGCGATCGCCGGGATCAGGAGGAGGCCGGCGGAGATGATCGTCCAGTTGCGTCCGCCGAAGATCGGGACGAGGAATGAGTAGGGGATGCGCAGCGTCGCGCCGACGAGGCTGGGGATCGAGATGAGCCAGAAGATCTGGCTGCTGTCAAGCGTGAAGCCGGCCTCCGGCATCAGGACGACGACGATGCTCCACAGCTGCCAGATCACGAATCCGAGGAATTCGGCGAAGATCGACCAGACGAGGTTCCGCTTGGCGATCGCGCGCCCCGGACCCTCCCACTGCGCGAGGTTCTCGGGATCCCATCCGTCGATCCAGCGTCCGCGGCGGTGGACCAGGCCTGTCTCCTCGGGTGCCGCGGTCGTGCCGACGGCCGCGTCGGGAGTGGTGCCGGCGGGCGGCGCCGTGAGTGTCGCTTCGGTCATCGTGATCTCCTGGGGAGTCGCAAGTGAGGTGGAGCTTGTGATTCCGAAGCTACGGACGGTGCGTTTCGCGGTGTCGTGTGCCGTGTGAACTCTGCGTCTCCTGGAATTCACGCCGGCGTGAAAGCTGTTGTGAGAACCGCGCCGGTACGATTCGTGCGTGCCCTTCGCCCTCGCGCTCACCGTCATCCTCACTGCCCTCGCGATCTTCCAGCTGGCGCTGGCCCTCGGCGCCCCGCTCGGCCGGTTCGCCTGGGGAGGTCAGCATCGCGTGCTCCCCGCTCGACTGAGGGTCGGCAGTGCCGTGGCGATTGCCATCTACGCGCTCATCGTCGTGATCGCCCTCGACCGGATCGGCGCGATAGACGTGTTCCCCGACCTCTTCGCCACGATCGCGATGTGGGTCGTCTTCGCCTACTTCGCGCTCGGGATCGTCCTGAACGCCGCCTCACGCAGCAAGTCCGAACGCGTCGTCATGGTGCCGGTGACGATCGTGCTGGCCGTCCTCAGCTTCTGCATCGCCATGGGGTGGGGTGCGCTGGCCGCGCCGGCCTGACACAGGAGCGTTACCCGAGGGAAACCCGCTCGGCACCCCAGGGCGTAAAACTGGTCTCGAACGATCGGCGAGAGCCGCGTCGAGGAGGAGATTCATGCGCCGTGCCAAGATCGTCGCCACCCTGGGTCCGGCGACTTCCTCCTACGAGACGATCGAGCAGCTCGTGATCGCAGGACTCGACGTGGCCAGATTGAATCTGAGTCACGGCGAGCGCGAAGTCCATGAGGTCGCATACGCGAACGTGCGCCGCGCGAGCGATTCCACGGGGCACGCGGTCGGCATCCTCGCCGATCTGCAGGGGCCGAAGATCCGCCTCGGCCGCTTCGCCGACGGACCGCACCTGCTCGAAACCGGTGACATCTTCACGATCACCGCGGAAGACGTCGCCGGAACCAAGGAGATCGTCGGCACGACCTTTCCGCAGCTGGTGAAGGACGTCTCGCCGGGCGACCCGATCCTCGTGGACGACGGCAAAGTGCGTCTGAAGGTCCTCGACACCGATGGCACCCGCGTGCGCACCGAGGTGATCGTCGGCGGCAAGGTCTCGAACAACAAGGGATTGAATCTGCCCGGTGTCGCCCTGACCGCCGCGGCGCTCAGCGCGAAGGACGAAGACGATCTGCGCTGGGCGCTCCGGTTGGGCGTCGACATCGTCGCGCTGTCGTTCGTGCGGTCGCCCCGCGATGCTCAGCGAGCACGCGTCATCATGGCCGAAGAGGGTCGCCGCGTCCCGCTGATCGCGAAGATCGAGAAGCCCGAAGCCATCGAGGCGCTGCAGGAGATCATCGACGCGTTCGACGGAGTGATGGTCGCGCGCGGCGACCTCGGTGTGGAGCTGCCGCTCGAGATGGTCCCGATCGTCCAGAAGCGCGCCGTCGAGCTGGCGCGCCGCTGGGCCAAGCCGGTGATCGTGGCGACCCAGATGCTCGAGTCGATGATCGAGAACCCGGTGCCCACGCGGGCCGAGACCTCCGACGTCGCCAACGCCGTGCTCGACGGGGCGGACGCCGTGATGCTGTCCGGCGAGACCAGTGTGGGCGCTCACCCGGTCACGGTCGTCGAGACGATGGCGCGCATCATCGCCTCGACAGAGGATCACGGCATCGCGCGGATCCCGGAACTCGGCAGCAAGCCGCGCACGCAGGGTGGGGCGCTGACGCTCGCCGCGGCGAACATCGCCGACTTCGTCGGCGCGAAGTTCGTGTGCGTCTTCAGTCAGTCGGGAGACTCGGCGCGGCGCATGTCGCGCTTGCGGCACCCCGTGCCGATCCTCGCCTTCACGGATCTGCCCGGAACCCGATCCCGAAGCGCGCTGTACTGGGGTGTCGAGACGTTCCTCGTCGCGCGTGCACTGACCACCGATGACCTCATGCGGACGGTGGATGACGTCCTGCTGGAGACCGGCCACGCTCAACTCGGCGACGTCGTGATCGTCACCGCCGGGGCCCCACCCGGCGTCGCCGGATCGACGAACAACGTGCGGGTGCACACGATCGGCGCGATCGACGGAGCCTGAGGGCGTCAGCGGTCCTTCGGGTTCCACCGGAACGTGACCGCGCAGACGATCAGCCCGGCGACGAGCCAGATCAGGCACACGATCGCCACGAGAGGGAGCGCCCAGGTTCCGCCGGGCTCAGCCGCCTCGAACGATTCGGGCAGGAAGACCGCCCGCATCCCCGCCGCCGTCCACCGCAGCGGGAAGACGCTCGCCACGTGCTGGAGCCACTCCGGCAGGATGTCGAACGCGATGTAGACGCCCGAGATGAACTGCAGCACGAGCGCGATGGGCACGATGACCGATTGCGCCGATTTGCCCGACCGCGGCAGCGCGCTCACGGCGATGCCCAGCACTGCCGAGCACGACACTCCGAGGACGAACACCCACGCGAACGTGCCCCAGGCCTCCGCCGTGGAGGGCAGTTCCACCTTCCAGACGGCCCACGCCATGAAGATCAGCACGGCAGCCTGAAGGGAGGCGGTCACGGCGACCTGACCCATCTTGCCCATGAAGTAGCTGCCGATCGGCATGGGTGAACCGGCGTAGCGCTTCAGCGTGCCGTCCGACCGTTCGACGGCGATGTCGACGCCCAGGTTCTGAAGTCCCGACAGCAGGATGCCGGCCGCCAGCATGCCGGGCAGGTAGTACGCCGCCGCACTGATCTCCTCTCCGGGCGGGCCGAACTCCTGGCTGCTGAACGCGGTGGCGAAGATCGCGAGCATGAGCACCGGGAACAGGAAGGTGAAGAAGAGGGTGTCGGGCTGCCGGAAGTACGAGCGCACCTCGTACCCCACGCGCAGTGCGCCGATCCGAGCCGACCGGCCCGCCGGCAGCGGCCGGATCCACTCCGTCGTGCGACTGCTCACGCGACCGCCTCCGAGATCGCGGATGCCGTGACCTCGTGACCGATCATGTCGAGGTACACGTCCTCCAGACTCGGCCGAACCACTTCGAGGCGCTCGACCTCACCGAGCTCGCGATACAGGTCGGCCGTGAAGGCGCCGGGCTCTGTCGTGCGCTCTTCGCGCATCCGGCCGTCCTGCCACCATCGCACCATCGGCATCCGTGCCTCGGTGCCTCCCAGCTGGTCGATGGAGGCGATGTCGAGAAGTTCGCCGCCGGCGATCACCGCCGCCCGATCGGCCAGCTCGGCCGCCTCGTCGAGGTAGTGCGTCGTCAGCAGGATCGTTGTTCCCTCATCCTTCAGCGCGTGGATCAGCTCCCAGAACTGTCGTCTCGCCGCCGGGTCGAAGCCGGTCGTCGGCTCATCCAGGAACAGCAGCGCGGGCCGGCCGATGATGCCGATCGCGACATCCACCCGCCGGCGCTGACCGCCCGACAACCGTCGGATCAGGGTCTTGCGCTGCGATTCCAGCCCGACCGCCGAGATCACCTCGTCCACATCTCGCGGGTCGGGGTACATGGCTGCGAAGTGCGCCAGCTGCTCCCGGACCGTCACCGGGCCGCTTTCGCCCGTGCTCTGCAGGACGATCCCCAGCCGGGCCTTCCACTCGAGTCCGCCGCGATGCGGGTCGACTCCGAGCACGCGCACCGAGCCGGCCGAGCGATGCCGATAGCCCTCGAGGATCTCGATGGTGGTCGACTTGCCCGCGCCGTTCGGCCCGAGCAGTGCGAACGTCTCACCGACGCGGATGTCGAAGGTGATCCCCTTGACGGCGGTCTTGCTGCCGTAGCTCTTGACGAGTTCTTCGACGTCGACGGCGGCGGCGTCCATGTCAGCTGACGCCGAGCCAGGAGCGATCCGTGAGCACGATCGGCCCGTCGGCGGTGACTGCGACCGTATGCTCCGCGTGAGCGCCTCGCGAACCGTCCGCGCTGCGCAGCGTCCAGCCGTCCGGGTCCGTGATCAGCTCGTCAGTGGTCTCGAGGAACCACGGCTCGAGCGCGATGACCAGGCCGGCTCGCAGCGGGTAGCCCCGCCCGGGCTTGCCGTCGTTGGGCACATGTGGATCGCCGTGCATGATGCGACCGACGCCGTGCCCGCCGAAGTCGGTGTTGATCTCGTAGCCGTCCGCCCGGGCGACCTGCGCGATCGCGTGCGAGATGTCACCGATCCGCTGGCCGACCACGGCCGCCGAGATCGCCGCAGCCAGCGCCCTCTCGGCAGTGTCGATGATCGCGAGATCCTCGTCGCGCGGCGTGCCGACGACGAAAGAGACCGCCGAATCGGCGACCCAGCCGTCGACAGACACCGCGAAATCGAGCGAGACGAGGTCGCCGTCCTTGATCGCGTAGTCGAACGGGAGGCCGTGCAGCACGGCATCGTTGACCGAGGTGCAGATGACCTTGCCGAACGGTCTGGCGCCGAACGACGGGTGATAGTCGATGTAGCAGGACTCCGCCCCCGCGCGCCTGATCAGGTCGTGGGCTCGGCGGTCTATCGCCAGCAGGTTCGTGCCGACCTTGGTCTCGTCGCGCAGCGTGGCCAGCGCTTCTGCCACGAACCGCCCTGCGGGGCGCATGGCCTCGATCTCGGCGGGAGTGCGCAACTCGATCATCCGGTTCCCTTCGTCTCCACCATTCTGTCCGAAGCAGCGGGTGCATGGACTCGCCGCTGCCAGTCTGGGAGCTTGCCCGGTCCTGCCGCTGAGCACCTCCCAAGCCCGGGTCACGGGCGTACGATCGAGGCTATGTGGGTACGTCGTGCTTTCTACGTCTGGATGATCCCGGCTGCGTTCCTGCTTCCGCTGTGGCTGCTCATCGGCTGGGGTGTCTACAACGCCGGTGGGTGGGCGTTCCTGTGGGTGCTGTTCCTCGCGATCCCCTCGGTGTTCATCGGCCAGCTCGTGCTGACACTCCTCGTGCGCGCGCGGGGGACCGTCCGCGCGGAGCGGGCGGTGTCGTGGTGGGACGTGCTGGGGTTCGGCGTGTGGCATCTGCTGACGATCTCGCTGGGCTTCTACAACCAGGCCTGGTGGGCTCCGGTGATGGTGCTGACCATCGCCGTGGGGCTGGCTCTGTTCTGGCTCGAGCTCGTGCAGCTGTGGCGCGAGGCCAAGCCGTCGGCGATCCTCATGCGCACGACCGAGGGGATCGGCTACATCCCCGCCCAGGCTCCCCGGCAGACGACGAGCGACCGCGAAGTCATCGTGATCACCGAGCGGCCGCCGGCAGTCTGACGCCGTTTTGGCGGGCCGCGGCATCCGTGGCAGAATGGATCTTTGTGTCCTGACCAGGTTCTGCCTCAGGGGAGCCGGCTCTCAGACGTGACGTCGATGGCCTCGGGCACACACCATCTTTCCCACCATTACCGCGGTCGACCTGTGGCGGCCGCAGAGAGCAATGATCATGCAGATCCTCGACTCCGTCGACGCAGCCTCGCTGCGTTCCGACATCCCCGCGTTCGGCGCCGGCGACACCGTCAAGGTGCACGTCAACATCACCGAGGGCAACCGCTCCCGTATCCAGGTCTTCCAGGGCGTCGTCATCCGCCGCTCCGGCGACGGGGTGCGCGAGACCTTCACCGTCCGCAAGATCAGCTTCCAGGTCGGCGTGGAGCGTACGTTCCCCGTGCACAGCCCGGTGATCGACCACATCGAGGTCGTCACCCGCGGTGACGTCCGCCGCGCGAAGCTCTACTACCTGCGCAACCTCCGTGGCAAGAAGGCCAAGATCAAGGAGAAGCGCGACAACTGACGCGACTTCCTCGAAACCCCGGTGCCATTCGGCCCGGGGTTTCGTCGTTTTCACAGGTCCGGATGTGCGACCCTTGTGCAAGAGGCTCGCTCACGTGTGGCGTGCCCGCAGAAGGATCTGAATGTCGACCGAGCAGACGGCAACCGCAACGCCGGCGCCCTCCTCCCGTTCCGGGCTCAACACCGGTCGTGATCGTCGCCGAGGGTGGTTGTCCTTCCTTCGCGATGTCATCATCATCGTCCTGGTCGCGATCCTCGTGTCGTTCCTGGTCAAGACCTTCCTGGTGCGCTCGTTCTACATTCCGTCGGGGTCGATGGAGAGCACGCTCATGGTCAACGACCGGATCCTGGTCGACGAGATCACGCCGCGCTTCGGCGGCTACGAGCGTGGCGACATCGTCGTCTTCCGCGATCCCGGCGGGTGGCTTCCGGTGCGCACCGACCCGCCCCGCTCGCCGATCGTCGAAGCCGTGGACTGGACGCTCTCGCTCGTCGGTCTGTCTGCTCCCGACAGCGACGATCACCTCGTCAAACGCATCATCGGTACGCCCGGGGACCACGTGGTGTGCTGCAACACGATCGGTCAGATCACCGTCAACGACGTACCGATCGACGAGAGCGACTACCTCAAGCTCCCCAGCGCCGACAGCCCGGCATCCGCCGACGACTTCGACGTCGTGGTCCCGGAGGAGCGCCTGTGGGTGCTGGGCGACAACCGCTATTCGTCGAAGGACTCGCGGTACAACCAGGAGCAGCCCGGCAAGGGGTTCGTTCCGGTCGAGAACGTCGTCGGCCGCGCGTTCCTGATCACGTGGCCCTTCAACAGATTCGGGATGCTGGACTTCCACCACGAGGTGTTCTCCGGTGTTCCCGAACCCACCCCCGAAGACGCCGCCGACCCCGCAGAGAAATGACGGTCGCGGAGCCTCGCCTCACGCTCGAGCGGCGACTGCTGCGCGAGCACGCGATCCTGATCGCGTGCGACGAGGTCGGCCGCGGTGCTCTCGCAGGGCCGGTCGCCGTCGGCGCCGTCATGATCGACGCTCCGCGCTCGCGCAAGCGCGTGCCGCAGGGCCTGCGCGATTCCAAGCTCGTCCCCGAGCATCGGCGCGCCGAAGTGGCCGCCCGGGCGGCGTCGTGGGTGTCGGCAAGTGCCGTCGGGTGGGCCAGTTCGGCGGAGATCGATGAGATCGGAATCATGCGCGCGCTCGGACTGGCGACGATGCGCGCGCTCGCCGACCTCCGTGCGCACGGGGTGGCGCCCGAGGAGGCGATCGTCGTGCTCGACGGCAATTACGACTACATCACTCCGGCCGGAGGGACGGGGCTCACGATACGAACCGTCATCAAGGCCGACCGCGATTGCGCGAGCGCTGCCGCGGCGTCGGTGATCGCGAAGGTCGCCCGCGACTCGCTCATGACCGACCTGCACGACGAGCTGCCCGCCTACAACTGGGCGCGCAACAAGGGCTACGCCAGCCCCGACCACCGCGATGCGATCCTCGAGCACGGCATCAGCCGCCACCACCGGGCGTCCTGGTCGTTCATCGGGTCCCCGACCCTGTTCTGAGGGGGTCTCGACTCCGAGTCAGGAATCGAGTGAGAGCTCCTCGGGCAGGTGGAAGTCGCGGCGCGACAGCTCCTCGACGTTCACGTCCTTGAACGTGAGCACGCGCACCGACTTGACGAAGCGGTCGGCGCGGTAGATGTCCCAGACCCAGACATCGGTCATCGTGATCTCGAAGTAGAAGTCGTGCTCGGTGTCGCGCCGCACGACGTTGACCTCGTTCGCGAGGTAGAACCTGCGCTCGGTCTCGATCACGTACTGGAACTGCGAAACGACGTCGCGGTACTCGCGGTAGAGGGCGAGCTCCAGTTCGCGGTCGTAGTCTTCGAAGACTTCGTCATCCATGGTGAGTCCATCCTAGAGTCGCGACGGCGTTCACGCTCGTCGCCCGGTCCTCCCCAGCCCGCCGGATCGAGCACTTGTTCGAGGGTTCCGCGTGAGGGCCGAATCCGCCTTGTCCGGGTTGCGACGATGCCTGCATGGCTGACAAGGATGTGCTCGGCCGCGCCGGCGAGGATCGCGCCGCGCGGTACCTCGAATCGTGCGGCTACGTCGTGCTCGATCGCAACTGGCGCATTCGCGAGGGTGAGATCGACCTGGTCGTGGCGCGGCGCGGCGAGCTGGTCGTGGTCGAGGTCAAGACGCGGCGGGGCGAGGGCTTCGGCCACCCGTTCGAGGCGATCGACCGGCGCAAGCAGGCGCGCGTGTGGCGCCTGGCGATGGCGTGGATCGCGGGTCATCCCGACGAGGCGCAGGGGCGCCGGCTGCGCCTGGACGCGATCGCGATCATCGGCGCCGACCCGGCGACCGCCGCGCTCGAACACCTCGAGGATCTGCGGTGACGACGTCCCGCACGTGGGCGATCGCCCTCACGGGGCTCGACGGCGAGCTCGTCGAGGTCGAGGCAGATCTCTCGAATCAGCAGCCCGAGTTCCGCATCATCGGTCTGCCCGACAAGGCGCTCGGCGAAGCGGTGCAGCGGGTTCACAACGCGAGCGCCAACTGCGGGCTCGCACTTCCGCGCCGGCGTCTGACCGTCAACCTGTCGCCCGCGAGCCTGCCCAAGCACGGATCATCCTTCGACGTCGCGATCGCGATCGCCGCGCTCGCCACGGAGGGTGCGATGGATGCCGCCTCCCTCGCGCAGACGGTGCACATCGGCGAGTTGGGGCTCGACGGACGCCTGCGCCCCGTGCCGGGCGTGCTGCCCGCGGTGATGGCCGCTGTTCGAGAGGGCAAGCGCCGGGTGATCGTGCCGTACGCGAACGAGGCGGAGGCCTCGCTGGTCGAGGGCATCGAGGTGATCGGAGCCGTTTCGCTCGGTGACGTCGCCCGGCGTCATGGCGCAGAGGTCGACGAGCGCCACCTCGACCCGGTGCCCGCTCCGGCCGCCCCGGCGGATGAGCACCGTCCCGCCGAGCTCGCGGAAGTCATCGGTCAGCGTGACGCGGTCGACGCGCTCATCGCTGCGGCGGCGGGCGGCCACCACATGCTGATGAGCGGCCCCCCGGGCGCGGGCAAGACCATGCTCGCGAGCAGGCTTCCGGGCATCCTGCCGGCGCTGGGCGACGCCGAGGCACTCGAGGTCGCCGCGATCCGGTCGCTCTCCGGTCAGGGGGTCGGCTCGCTCGTGCGCCGTCCGCCGCTGGAGGCTCCGCACCACAGCGCGAGCATCGCGGCACTGGTCGGCGGCGGATCCCGTGTCCTGCGTCCGGGGGCGATCGCCCGCGCCACGCACGGTGTGCTGTTCCTCGACGAAGTGGGCGAATTCGCGCCGAGCGTGCTCGACGCGCTGCGCCAGCCTCTCGAGAAGGGCGAGATCACGATCCACCGCGCCGGCGTGACGGCATCCTTCCCGGCGTCGTTCCAGCTGATCCTGGCCACGAACCCCTGCCCCTGCGGCAATTACGGCGTGCGCGGCGGCAGCTGCGTCTGTGCACCCATGGCGATCAGGCGCTACCTCGGGCGCCTGTCGGGTCCGCTGCTGGATCGCGTCGACATCGAGCTCGGGCTGGCGCGCGTCTCGGTGGCGCACGCGTCCGACCTCGCGGCCGGCGCCGTGACCACCGCGGCGGCAGCGGAGCGCGTCGCGGAGGCGCGCGACCGAGCGGCATATCGCCTGCGCGACACGCCGTGGCGCCTGAACGCCCGCGTCTCCGGTCCTTGGCTGCGAGAAGGACCCCTCGCACTTCCCCCCGTCGTGCGCCGGCCGATCGACGCCGCGCTGCACCGAGGCTCATTGACACTCCGCGGCTATGACCGAGTCCTGCGCGTGGCCTGGACCCTGAGCGACCTGGCGGCGCGGGCGAGCCCGACGGTCTCGGACATCGGCCGCGCCCTGTTCATGAAGAAAGGCATCTCGACATGAAGGACTTCCTCCCTCCTCCGCCACAGGCACGCGCCGCCCTGGCGCCGCTCGTACGCGGCGATCTGGACGACGAGCGTGCCCGGCGGGTCTTCGCGACGTATGTGTGGAGCTGGATCACCGAACCGGGGGATGGCGTCGCTGGCCGCCTCGTGGCGGCGCTCGGCGCGGAGACGGCGCTGGGCGAAGTGATCGGCGGCGGGCGCGACGGCGTCGCTCGGGACGCGGCGTCGATCAGCGCAAAGCAGTGGGGCGAAGCGCTCGAGCGGTGGCGGCCCCGGCTCGGCCGCAGTGAGCTTCATCATGCCCTCGACATCGCGCGGCGCACCGGGTTGTCGCTGCTCACGCCCGAGGATCCCGGCTGGCCCGCGCCGCTGGCGGATCTGGGAGATCACGCGCCGCTGCTCCTGTGGGTGCGGGGTGACATCGACGCCCTCACGCGGCCGGCCCGATCGATAGCCGTGGTCGGGGCTCGGGCGGCGACGAGCTACGGGGAGCACGTCTCGATGGAGCTCTCCGCGGACCTGGCCGGCCACGGCGTGTCCATCGTGTCGGGAGCGGCCTACGGCATCGACGGCGCCGCTCATCGTGCCGCGCTGACGGCCGGCGGCACGACGATCGCACTGCTGGCCGGGGGTGCCGATCGCCCGTATCCCGCCGGTCACGGCGAGCTGATCGAACGGATCGCGGCATCCG
Organism: uncultured Actinomycetota bacterium; assembly: GCA_963781135.1. Classification (GTDB taxonomy): domain Bacteria; phylum Actinomycetota; class Actinomycetes; order Actinomycetales; family Microbacteriaceae; genus Microbacterium. Next base: position 534,802 of record CAWADY010000010.1, read on the forward strand.
GGGCAGTCGTCAGCGAAGCCGCCTGCGGAACCACGCCGACCAAGTGGCGGTTTCTGCAGCGCAACAGGCTGATCGCGGCGCTCTCGGATGCGACCGTCGTCGTCGAGGCGGGGTGGCGCAGCGGATCGCTGAACACCGCTGCGCATGCAGCCGCCCTCTCGCGTCCCCTGGGCGCGGTCCCGGGTCCGGTGACCAGTGCCGCGTCGGCAGGCTGCCACCGTCTCTTGAGGGAGTTCGACGCGCGCTGCGTCACGAACTCGGCCGATGCCCTCGAGCTGCTCGGCGCCGCCCCGCAGACGCTGTTCGACCTGCCTTCCACCCCGAAGAGCGGCGAGCGCACCGACGACACGACCCGCGTCCGCGACGCGATGAGCTACCGGTCCTGGCGTCCGGCGGTCGAGATCGCACGGCGCTCGGGCCTGGCGGTGAGCGATGTGGCCGGCATCCTGGGTCTTCTCTCGCTCGAGGGCGAGGTCATGCGCGGTGAGGAGGGGTGGCGCCGCGCGCGCAAGGGCGTGCCCGTGGCGTGAACGCCCGTGCGCCGCCGAGGTGAGCACGCGCGGTGCGGGCATGCTGGGGGGATGGACCTCGACCGAGCGGCCGCCGCGTACACGGAGCAGCTCGCTCGCGTGCGGCGGCTGTCGCCCGCGACGGTCCGCGCGTACCGGGCCGATCTGAACGATCTGTCCGCGACCGTCCCCGGGGCGCAGCTGGCCGACGTCGACCTGGAGGCGCTGCGCGAGTGGCTGTGGCGCGCGACCCAGCGCGGAGATGCGCGTTCGACACTCGCCCGGCGGACTGCGGCCGCCCGGGGATTCTTCGGGTGGGCCACCGAGGAGGGCCTGGTGACGCACGACCCGAGCCTCCGGCTTGTCGCGCCCAAGCGCGGCCGCACGCTTCCGCGCGTGGCCACCGCGGAAGGTGTGCGCGGAATGCTCGACGGACTCGCCGAGCGCGCGGCGGCGGGCGACCCCGTTCACCTGCGCGATCACGCCATGCTCGAAGCGCTCTACGGCTCCGCGATCCGCGTTTCGGAGCTGACCGGTCTGGACCGCGATGACGTCGACCTCGAGCGCGCGACGCTGCGCGTGCTCGGCAAAGGGTCCAAGGAGCGCGTCGTCCCCTTCGGCAGGCCCGCCCGACGAGCCATCGAGGCCTACCTCGTGCGCGGGCGACCGGGGCTGGTGGAGCGGGCCGTCGGAGCTAAGCCCGGTGCCGCCCTGTTCCTCGGCACCCGCGGTGCGCGGATCTCATCGCGCGCAGTGTACGACGTGGTCGCCCGCGAGCTCGGAGAGGTGCTCGGCACCTCGGCGGTCGGACCGCACGCCCTGCGTCACTCGGCCGCGACGCACCTGTTGGACGGCGGTGCCGATCTGCGCGCGGTGCAGGAGATGCTGGGCCACGCGAGTCTCGGCACCACGCAGATCTACACGCACGTGTCGTCCGAGCGCTTGGCGGCAACCTACAAGCTCGCGCATCCGCGCGCCTGAGCAGCGACGCGATCTCAGTCGCAGCAGGGCAGCAGCACGGCCCGCGGCACGCCTCCCAGCAGCAGCATCGGGTTGATGTATGCGCCGTTCAGCCGAACTCCGAAGTGCAGTGCGCCCGGCGAAGCATGGCCGCCGAGTGCGAGGGTCGCGACGAGCGCGCCTTTGACGACGGGTGCCCCGGGCAGCAGATCGCTGTCCACGGGCTCGAGCGTCGTCACGAGCCCTCCGCCGTGATCGATCGTCAGGATGCCGCGGCCGGCGACGCCGCCCGCGAAGGCGACCATCCCGTCGGCGGGAGCGCGCACCTCCGCGCCGCCCAGAAGATCGAGGTCGACGCCGCGATGTCCGGGGCCGTATTCGTGGGCGGGCGCGACATACCCGCGCGCGACCCGGAACCCCGTCGCCGGCCACACCCACCCGAGCTCCGCGAGATCCATACGCCTCGGACGGTCGGTGAAATCGGTCGCTTCGACGGCGGCGGCACCGGACCCCGACAGGAGCAGCGCGAACGCGACCACGGCGCTCGTCACCCCGCGGCGGAGCCGGTGAACGGCGCGGTCTTGTGTCGGCGGCATCCGCTCAGCCTTTCGGCGCTCGGTCGCGACACACATCTTGACGGCCGAGAACGGGGGAGAGCGGCCGAGCCCAGAGCGCTGGGGAGGAGGGGCGGCTGGTACACTGGTTGGACACCCCGCTCGTCGGGGTGAATACGCGTGCCCAGAGCGCGACCGAGAACCGCAGGTTCACGGACGCGCGGCATCCACTCCCAACGGTCTCACAAGGCGACATCGCCCTGGAGCGGGAGTGTGCCGGGCACCAGGCCCGCCGGCCGATCGGTCAGGCGAAACACAACCGCAAGCGGCGCTTCCTAGCGTCGAGAACAGGAGAACGGCCATGGCCGTCGTCACCATTCGCCAGCTGCTCGACAGCGGCGTCCACTTCGGACACCAGACCCGCCGGTGGAACCCGAAAGTCAAGCGCTTCATCCTCACCGAGCGCAGCGGCATCCACATCATCGACCTGCAGCAGTCGCTGACGTACATCGACAAGGCGTACGAATTCGTCAAGGAGACGGTCGCCCACGGCGGTACCGTCCTGTTCGTCGGCACGAAGAAGCAGGCCCAGGAGATCATCGCCGAGCAGGCGACCCGCGTCGGCCAGCCCTACGTGAACCAGCGCTGGCTCGGTGGCCTCCTCACCAACTTCCAGACGGTCTCCAAGCGCCTCGCTCGCATGAAGGAGCTCGAGGAGCTCGACTACGAGAACCCGGCTGACAGCGGCTTCACCAAGAAGGAGCTGCTGCTGAAGAAGCGCGAGCTCGACAAGCTGCACAAGTCGCTCGGCGGAATCCGCAACATGTCGAAGACGCCTTCCGCGATCTGGGTCGTCGACGCCAAGCGCGAGCACCTCGCGGTCAACGAGGCCACGAAGCTCGGCATCCCGATCATCGGCATCCTCGACACGAACGCCGACCCCGACGAGTTCCAGTACCCGATCCCCGGCAACGACGACGCGATCCGCTCGGTGGGCCTGCTCACCCGCATCATCGCGGATGCCGCCGCCGAGGGGCTCATCCAGCGCCACAACCCGACCGACGAGTCGGCCGAGGCCGCTGAGCCGCTCGCCGACTGGGAGCGCGAACTGCTCGAGCAGCGCGCCGGTGAAGAGGCCGTTGAGGCCGTCGCCGTGGAAGAGGTCGCCGAAGAGCTCGTTGCAGAGGCCGTCATCGCCGAGACTGTCGCCGTAGAGCTGGCGCTCGAGGCCGTCGAGGCTGAGGCCGCCGGCGACGAGGAGGCCGCCGAGGAGCTCGCCGCCGAGGCCGTCGTCATCGAGGCCGTCGCCGAAGAGCTGGCAGCCGAAGCCGTCGTGGCCGAGGCCGTTGCGGAAGAGCTGGCCGCCGAGGCCGTCGCCGACATCGAGGCCGCCGAGAAGTAGGCACATCTTCGCAGTGCACGTCGGCGGGGTCGTTTGCGCGACCCCGCCGACGCATCCGTCAGAACTCATCACAATCAAGGAGCCGCCACCCATGGCAAACTTCACCATCGCCGACATCAAGGCGCTGCGCGACCAGCTCGGCACGGGCATGGTCGACACGAAGAAGGCACTCGAAGAGGCCGACGGCGACGTCGAGAAGGCCGTCGAGATCCTTCGTCTCAAGGGCGCGAAGGGCAACGCCAAGCGCGCCGACCGTTCCACCAGCGAGGGCCTCGTCACCGCACGGGAGCAGGACGGCAAGGTCACGCTGATCGAGCTCGCCTGCGAGACGGACTTCGTCGCGAAGAACGACCGCTTCATCGCGCTGGCCGACAAGGTCGCCGATGCCGCCGCCGCCGTCTCCGCCGACTCGGTCGAGGCCGCCCTGGCCGCGTCCGCCGGCGCCGGCACGGTTGACGCCCTCATCTCCGACGAGGCCGCCATCATCGGCGAGAAGGTCGAACTGCGTCGAGTCCGGACGCTCTCCGGCGACAACTTCGAAATCTACCTGCACAAGACCAGCAAGGACCTGCCCCCGCAGGTCGGCGTCGTGCTGGCCTACACGGGAGAGGACGCCGAGACCGCTCGCAGCATCGCGCAGCACATCTCGTTCGCGAACCCGACCTACCTGTCCCGCGACGAGGTTCCCGAGGCCGAGGTCGACAAGGAGCGCGAGATCGTCACCGAGATCTCCCGTCAGGAGGGCAAGCCCGAGGCCGCCCTTCCGAAGATCGTCGAGGGTCGCGTGAACGCGTTCTTCAAGCAGGTCTCGCTGCTGGACCAGGACTACGCGAAGGACAACAAGCAGTCCGTCGCCCAGGTCGCCAAGGCGGCCGGACTCACCCTGACGGGCTTCGCCCGCTTCAAGGTCGGCGCTTAGCACCGTGGAAAGGCCCGCATCGCTTTCGATGCGGGCCTTTCCCATGCCCGGAGCGATGCCGACCGGTTCGCTCGGATAGTTTTGTACTCGACGAGAGGATGACACGTGATCGATGAGGCGACCGGAACCCGGCGAGTCCTTCTGAAACTCTCTGGAGAAGCGTTCGGCGGCGGACAGCTGGGAGTCAACCCCGATGTGGTCAGCCAGATCGCGCGTGAGATCGCCGAAGCGGTGGACCGCGTCGAGATCGCCGTCGTCGTCGGCGGCGGCAACTTCTTCCGCGGTGCCGAGCTCAGTCAGCGCGGCATGGACCGCGGCCGCGCCGACTACATGGGCATGCTCGGAACCGTCATGAACGCGCTCGCGCTCCAGGACTTCCTCGAGCAGGCGGGCGCCGCCACGCGCGTGCAGTCCGCCATCTCGATGACACAGGTCGCAGAGCCGTACATCCCACGCCGCGCCGAGCGGCACATGGAAAAGGGCCGGGTCGTGATCTTCGGCGCCGGCGCCGGGCTGCCCTACTTCTCCACCGACACGGTGGCGGCCCAAAGGGCACTGGAGATCGGCGCGTCGGAGGTGCTCGTCGCCAAGAACGGTGTCGACGGCGTCTACACGGCCGACCCGCACAAAGACCCGACGGCGACGATGATCGACCGGATCACCTACATCGACGCGCTGCAGCGCGGGCTCAAGGTGGTCGATTCGACCGCGTTCAGCCTGTGCATGGACAATCGCATGGACATGCGCGTGTTCGGCATGGAGCCCGCGGGCAACGTCACCCGCGCGCTGCTCGGAGAGCGGATCGGCACGCTCGTCACCGCCTGAGGATCAGGACTCGGCCCATTAGACTGAGGGCTCTGGATCTACCGATGGGAGTCACTGTGATCGCGGACGTCTTGGCTGAGGCCGGATCTCGCATGGACCGTGCGGTGGAGGGCGCGAAGGACGACTTCGCCACCGTCCGCACCGGGCGCGCGAACCCGCAGCTCTTCCAGAAGATCCTGGTGGACTACTACGGCACACCGACCCCGCTGGCTCAGCTGGCCTCGCTGAACAACCCCGAGGCGCGCACGCTGGTGGTCACGCCCTACGACAAGTCTGCGCTCAAGGCGATCGAGCAGGCGATCCGCGACACCCCGAACCTCGGGGCCAACCCGACGAACGACGGCAACCTGGTGCGCGTGACGCTGCCCGAGTTGACCGAGGAGCGTCGCCGCGAATTCGTCAAGATCGTCCGGTCCAAGGGCGAGGACGCGAAGGTGCACGTGCGCGGCATCCGTCGCAAGACCAAGGATGACCTCGACAGCCTCAAGAGCGACATCGGCGAAGACGAGCTCGCCCGTGCCGAGAAGGAGCTCGATGCGCTGACGCGCGCCCACGTCGACGCGATCGACGACGCGCTCAAGCGCAAAGAGGCCGAACTGCTCGAGGTCTGAGCTCACCCATGACCGACGCATCCGGTGACGTCCCGGGCAGCGATACGCCCCCGGATCCGCCGCTGACGAGGCGGGATGCCGCCGCCGGCACGCGCAGGAGCGGCGTCACGCCCGAGCACAGCGCCGACTTCCAGACGCACGTCCGCGCTGCCCGCAGCGAGTTCGAGAGCCAGGTCGCGCAGGCCCGCGCCGAGTTCGAAGAGGCCAACGAGCGCATCAAACAGCGCACCGGGCGAGATCTCATCGTCGCGACCATCATCGGACTCGCGATCGGCGCGGCGCTGATCGCCTCGCTCATCTTCCTCAAATGGGTCTTCGTGCTGTTCGCCCTGGGTGCCTGCATCCTGGGCATCTTCGAGTTCACTCGCGCCCTGAAGGGCTCGGGCCGCAGGGTCGACCTGATTCCCCAGCTGGTGATCGGCACGGTGCTGGTGCTGTCGGGATACTTCGTCGGACTCTGGCTGCACTGGGTCGCCGTGTTCGTTGCGGTGGCGCTGGTGATCGTGTGGCGCCTCCTCGCGCAGATGTTCACGAGGGACGGCAGAACCTACGGTGCCGTGCTCGGCGACGTGCTCATCGCCGGCTTCATCCAGCTGTACGTGCCGTTCCTGACGAGCCTGTGCCTGATCCTGCTGCGTCAGGACGGCGGGGAGTGGTGGGTGCTCGCATTCATCATCATCGCGGTCGCCTCAGACACCGGCGCGTACGCTGCCGGACTGTCGTTCGGCAAGCACCCGATGGCGCCGAAGATCAGCCCGAAGAAGACCTGGGAGGGCTTCGCCGGGGCGGTGCTCGCCTCCCTGATCGCCGGCGTGCTGCTCGCGCTGTTCATGCTGGGCCTGCCCTGGTGGACCGGACTCGTGATCGGCATCGTCATCCTCGGCACCGCCACCGCCGGAGACCTCGGCGAGTCGATGATCAAGCGCGACCTGGGCATCAAGGACATGAGTTCGTGGCTGCCCGGACACGGGGGAGTGCTCGACCGGCTGGACTCGATCCTGCCCTCTGTGGTCGGCGCGCTCGCCCTCTTCTACCTGTTCTCTCCGCTGGCGGCATGATGACGACTTCCGACTCTTCCACGATCACCTTCGCCGAGACCCGTGGGTCGGTGAAGGGCTACGACAAGCGCTCCGTGGACGCCTTCCTGCTGCGCGCCCGAGAGGCCTTCGAGGCCGGCGCCGAGCCGATGACGGCCGCCGAAGTCCGACAGGTGGCGTTCCCGCTCGTGCGTCGCGGCTACGTGATCGCCGCCGTGGATGCCGCCCTGGGCCGCATCGAGGACGCCTTCGCCGCGCGCGAGCGTGAGGCGGCGGTCGGCACCGAAGGCGCCCACGCCTGGGTCGGTCAGACGCGCGAGACGGCGCAAGTGGTGCTCGATCGCCTGTCCCGGCCCAAGGGGCGCCGCTTCGACCGCGTCGGGTCGCTGCGCTACGGCTATCGGATCGACGAAGTCGACCTCGTCGCCGACAAGCTCGCCAAATATCTCGAGACCGGCGACTCGGTCACGGTCGAGCAGGTTCGCGCGGTCGCGTTCCGGATGCAGCGCGGCGGCTACCGCGAAGTGCAGGTGGATGCCGTGCTCGACGCGGTCATCGAGGTCATGCTCGCCGTCGCGTGACGCGAGGCTGTCCGCGGATGACACGCGCGCAGGCGCCCGGGTAGACTCGGGGCACTGTGACCTCCGGCAACGAGTTGATCCCCGCACGACGGACGCCCCGTCAGGATGTGGCGGTCCTCGATGCGAAGAGGGTCTCGGCATCCGCCCCCGCCCAGCGCGTGGTCGCGTCGTCGCGGCGTGCTCGGCGTGTTCGCGGCCTTCGCCGCGGTCGGCTTCGTCGCCGCGTACATCGGTCCGACCGGGGTCGCCCTGTCGCAGGCCAATGCCGAGGAACGTCAGCCGATCACCCTCTACTCGAGCACTTTGGGCGACGTGCAGAGCCTGCAGATCGAACGGGCCGCGGACGGCGCGGAGACCGCGGCGGTCGGTCTCGACCGCGGCGGCTACACGGTGTACGTGACGCCCACTCCGACCCCGACGCCCGAGCCGGTGGTCGCGGAGGCATCGGAGTCCTCCTCGTCTACTCCGAGCTGGGCCCCGCCGTTCGTCTCTCCCGATCCCGGCACCGCACAGGCCATCGCGTACGAGATGGTGATCGCACGCGGATGGGGCGACGATCAGTTCGCCTGCCTCGTCGCACTGTGGAACAAGGAGTCCGGCTGGCGCGTGAACGCGTACAACGCCGGCAGCGGTGCGTACGGAATCCCGCAGTCCCTCCCCGGCAGCAAGATGGGCAGCGTGGCGCCTGACTGGGAGACCAACCCGGCGACGCAGATCACTTGGGGCCTCAACTACATCGGCGGCCGATACGGCACCCCGTGCGGCGCGTGGGAGCACTCCGAGTCGGTCGGCTGGTACTGAGCCGATGCCGCGGTCGAACCGTCGACGCTCCGAGGAGCCCGGCGACGAGGCATTCGATCGGCTCCTGACCGGCTGGAAGCGCACCGAGACGCGTCGTGGCGTCGACTGGACCGTGCAGCCCGTCTCCGCCGTTCAGGCAGCCAAGGCCTATGTCTGCCCGGGGTGCGGTCGCGCCGTGCAGCCCGGTGTCGCGCACCTCGTCGTGTGGCGTGCGGACGGGGTGCTGGGAGACCAGGCCGATCTGTCCGGTCGGCGCCATTGGCATTCGCACTGCTGGAGGATCGCCTGACATGGATATCCGTGGACCCGTCCTCCTGCCCGCACGTCGGGAAGAGATCGAGTTGCGCACCCTCGACGAGCTCACGCTGGTCGGAGAGCTCGCTGTACCGCTGGAGGCAGACCCGGTCGCGACACTCGTGACGCTGCATCCGCTTCCGACTGCCGGCGGGTTCATGGACTCGCACATCCTGCGCAAGTCGGCCGCGCGGCTGCCCGCCCTCGCCGACCTCGCGGTTCTCCGCTTCAATACCCGAGGCACCACCTCGCCCCGCGGAACCAGCGAGGGCGAATTCGACGGCGGCGGAGCAGAGTCGTTCGACCTGGCAGCGGCGATGGACTTCGTGCGCGCGCGGCGACTGCCCCGCCCGTGGCTGGTGGGCTGGTCGTTCGGCACCGAGGTGGCGCTGAAGTACGGCCTCGATCACGATGTCGAAGGCGTGATCCTGCTGTCGCCGCCGCTGCATCGCACGACGCCGGAAGAGGTCGCTGCGTGGGCGGACGGCGCGCGCAAAGTCGTCGTGATCGTGCCCGAACTCGACGACTACCTGCGTCCGGATGCCGCCGCCGAGCGCTTCGCCAGTGTGCCGGATGCCGTCATGATCGCCGTCGAGGGCGGAAAGCACCTGTGGGTCGGCGAGAATCAGACCCGTCGCGTGCTGACCGAGATCGTCGCGGCGGTCAATCCCGACGCGCTCCCTCTGCCGACCGAGTGGGACGGCCCATCCGGCGAGGAGATCTGACCGCGGATCAGCGTTCGTTCTGCCGCGGGATGATCACCTGGCGGTAGATGATCAGGATGCTGGCTGCGACCGGGATCGCGATCAGCGCGCCCAGCAGGCCGAGCAGTGATCCGCCGGCCAGGGCGGCGATGACGACGACCGCGCCGGGCACCGAGACCGCACGGTTCATCACGCGCGGCGAGATCACGTATGCCTCGATCTGCATGTAGATGAGGTAGTAGATCGCGGCGATCAGCGCCGTGGTGGGCGAGCCGAGTCCGAGGCAGGTCAGCACGATGATCGCCGAGCCGGTCAGCGTTCCGACGAGGGGGATCAGAGAGAAGAAGAACGCGACGACCGCGAGGACGGCGGGGAACGGCGCGCCGATGATCGACAGGAAGATCGCACTCAGCACGCCGTTGATCACGCCCATCGTGACCTGCCCCATGACGAAGTAGCCGACCGACTTCGTGATCTGCTCGGCGATGTCGATGAACCGGGCCCGCTTGGAGGCGGGAACCAGCTGGTAGACGGCTGCCTTCAGGTTCGGCGTGGACGCCGTGAAGTAGATCGTGAGGATCAGCACGATGAACGCGCCGGCGATGCCGGCGAGCACCGATGCGCCGACGGCCAGGACGCCCTCGCCGATCGACGCGTAGTCCAGGTTCTCGATCCAGTCCTGCACGAAGGCGAACACTTCGTCGACGTTCAGGTTGGGGAAGACACCACCCAGCCACTCCTTGAGGTCATCGAGGGTCGTGCCTCGCTCGACGAGCTCGGTGATCGCCTCGATGAGCTGGCTGATCTGACTCGCGATGATCGGGACGAGCATCAGCACGATGCTGGCGAAGAGCGCGAGCAGTCCCAGGATCGTGATCAGCACCGCTGCCCACCGGGGGAGCTTGCGCCGCTCGAGGAACGCGATCGCCGGTTCCAGACCCAGACTGAGGAACAGCGCCGTGCCTACGTACAGCAGGATCGTCGAGAGGGTCTGAATGCTGTTGATGAGCAGCAGCCCCACGCCGACGCCCAGCGTCGCGACCAGCGCGACGCGGAATGGGTTGTGCACCTTCACGGTGTCTCCTGACTGTCCCGGCGAGGATGTGATTGCTGTCACGTCAGGATATGCACAGGTCGCACACATGGCCGGGATTGGCACCTCCCGGGCGACATTCAGGTGTCTTTCGCTAGTCTGAAATGTCGAGTCGACGGCCCGCTGCATTCCCCCGCGGGTCCAGGAGAGGTGTTTTCGTGCGTTTCGTGTGGGCTGTGGCGGCATTCGTGCTGGCCGCTGTGATGATCGGCGCGGGCATCGCTCAGCGCACCGTCTTCCAGGGCCCGAAGTCCGAAACCGTCGCCATCTCGGTCTCTGAAGACGCACCGTATCTGCTGATCGACGGTGCGGTCCTCAACCAGCTCCCTGGTGCCCAGACGCTGCGTGCGCAGGGCGAGGGGGAGATCTTCGCCGCGTACGGCCGGACGGCCGATCTCGAGGCCTGGCTCGCCGACACGACCTACAACGAGGTCACCCTCACTGCTGCCGGCAAGGTCGTCTCGGATGCCGTCGCCCCGACCGTCGAGGACGAGCCGGTGACCGATGCAGGCGAGACCGCGGAACCGACCCCGGCGCCGGATGCGGAAGCTGAAGCGGAAGCGGCCGAAGCGCGCAGCCCGATCGGCTCGGATCTGTGGCTGGACGAATTCCAGCAGGAGGACCTCCTGATCGCCCCGCTCCAGCTCCCCGAAGACATGAGCGTCATCGTCGCGACGGACGGCGAAGCCGCCGCGCCGTCCCAGGTCAGCGTGTCGTGGGCGATCGCGAGCGCCACACCGTGGGCCGGCCCGCTCATCGTGGCCGGCGGCATCCTGATGGCGATCGGCGTGTTCCTGTACATCCTCGGCATCCGTCACGCCCGTCGTTCGCGAGGCCCTCGTCGCAAGGGACTGCCCCTCGCGGTCACCGAGCCCATCGACCTCGCGGTCGAGGGCGCCGACAAGGGCGTCATCAGCGCGACGCCGCCGACGCGGCGTTCGGTCACCACCGGCAAGCGCGCGTTCGTGATCATCCCCGCCGTGGCCGTCTCGGCTCTGCTCTTCTCCGGCTGCTCGGCGGACTCCTGGCCGCAGCTCGCCAGCAGCCCTACCCCCAGCCCCACCGAATCGGTCATCGTGCCGGAGGGCCAGCAGGCGCCCGCCGTCACCAAGGCTCAGGCGGAGCGCATCATCTCTCGTATCGCCTCGACCGCCGCCGACGCCGACGCGGCGATGGACGGGACCCTCGCAGCCACCCGCCTGGATGGCGCGGTGCTCGACGAGCGCGAGACGAACTATCGGCTCCGCGGCGCGCTGCCCGACGAGGCGGTGCCGGCGGCGATCCCGACCAAGCCGCTCGAGATCGTCCTGCCGCAGGCGTATGACGAATGGCCGCGCTCGGTGATGGCCGTCGTGAACGATGAGGCCGACAAGACCGCGAGCATCATGCTGATGACGCAGGAAGACGCCTGGTCGCCGTACAAGCTCACGTATCTGTCGAGTCTCGAAGCGGCCACGCAGATGCCCGACCTCGCGCCGGCGTATGTCGGCGCCCAGCAGGTGCCGCCGGACTCCTCCTTCCTGGTGATGGCCCCTGATCAGCTTGCGGCCGCGTACGCCGACGTGATCAACAAGGGCGAGAGCAGTGAGTTCTACGACCAGTTCGAGGCCGAGGGCGATCAGTTCCGCACGAGCGTGGCGGCCGACCGCGAGAAGCGCCTCGCGGACTTCAACACGACGGCGGCCTCCACGGGGAGCTTGTCGTTCGACACCGTCGCCGGCACGCACCCGCCTCTGGCCCTCGCGACGCTCGAGAGCGGCGCGATCGTCGCCGTGAACGTCAACGAGGTCGACACGGTCAAGCCGACGAACGCCGACGCGGTGATCAAGCTCGACACGAACCCGACGGTCAAGACGCTCGCCGGCGCCGAGCAGTCCGCGACGGGCTTCACCACGACCTTCAGCGATCAGCTGTTCTTCTACGTGCCCGGGCTCGGGTCGACGGAGAAGATCCGCCTGCTGGGCTACGCTTCCGAGATCCTCGATGCAAAGGTGATCAATTGACGGACGTCACTCCGGGGGCCGCGCTGCGCGGCGCCGTCGACCTCTCTGCACTGCGCAATCGTCCTGCTCCGGCCGCGCCCGGTGCTGCTGCTGCGGCGCCGGCATCCGCCCCGTCATTGGTGATGGATGTCACGGACGAGACCTTTCCTCAGGTCCTCGAGCTCTCGCGCTCGGTTCCCGTGGTCATCGACCTGTGGGCGGAGTGGTGCGGACCCTGCAAGCAGCTGAGTCCCATCCTCGAGCGCGTCGTTCTCGAACTCGGCGGCCGGCTTGTCCTCGCCAAGGTCGATGTCGACGCCAATCCGCAGCTGTCGCAGGCTTTCCGCGCGCAGTCGATCCCGATGGTGGTCGCTCTCGTGGGCGGCCAGCCCGTGCCGCTGTTCACCGGCGCAGTACCCGAGCAGCAGGTGCGTGAGGTCTTCGCCCAGCTTCTGCAGCTGGCCGCCCAGAACGGCGTCACCGGCTCGATCGACGTGTCGGGCGAGGAAGACGCGACGGCGGATGCCGAGCCCGTCGAACCGGAACTGCCCCCGCTGCATGCGGAGGCGTTCGATGCGATCGAGGCGGGCGATTACGCACGCGCCATCGCCGCCTACGAGAAGGCACTCGCGGAGAATCCGCGCGACGAAGAGGCCAGGGCCGGCCTCGGTCAGGTCAAGCTGCTGGACCGCGTGCAGGGTCTGGACCTCCAGGAGGCTCGCGCTGCCGCGGCGGCCGGGCCGCAGGATGTCGACGCGCAGTTCGCCGTCGCGGATCTCGATCTGGCGGGGGGACACGTGGACGACGCGTTCGCGCGCCTGCTCGACCTGTTCGCGGCGCTGCCGTCCGACGAGCGCGCTCCCGTGCGCGAGCGCCTGCTCGAGCTGTTCGCACTCATCGGCGACACCGACCCGCGCGTGCTTCGCGCGCGCGGTCGGCTCGCCTCGCTTCTGTTCTAGGCCGGGTCAGGGCAGCAGCAGCCGACCCGTGCTCGCCTGAGACGGCAGGTGCGCCTGCTTGTCGTGCTGGAGCCACAGCACACCGAGCGGGGGGAGCACCATCGTCGCGCGCCCGGACTCGCCGGCGTGGACGACGCCGAGGTTGCCGACACCCGAGCCGCCGTACTCCTGCGCGTCGGAGTTGAGGATCTCGTGCCAGACGCCGGATTCCGGCAGGTCGAGCGCGAACCCGTGCACGGGCACCCCCGAGAAGTTGCACACCACGACCACCGTGTTGCCGTGCCAGTCGCGGCGCGAGAACGCGACCACGTTCGGGTTCCAGGTGGGCGCGCCGAGCCGGGAGAAGGCCGCACCGTCGCTGTCGCGCGCCCACAGCGCAGACTGCGACTTGTATACGGAGTTGAGCGTCGCGACGAAGCCGTGCAGCTGGGCGTGCGAGGGCTGGTCGAGGATCCACCAGTCCAGCCCGCGACCCTCGGCCCACTCCGAGAGCTGGCCGAACTCCTGTCCCATGAACAGCAGCTGCTTGCCCGGGTGCCCCCACATGTAGGCGAGGAACGCGCGCATGTTCGCGAGCTTCTGCCAGTGATCGCCGGGCATCCGCGCGAACAGGCTCCCCTTGCCGTGCACGACCTCGTCGTGGCTGATCGGCAGCACGAAGTTCTCACTGAACGCGTAGACGAACGAGAACGACAGTTCGCCCTCGTGGTGCGAGCGATACATCGGGTCGCGCGAGATGTACTGCAGCGAGTCGTTCATCCAGCCCATGTTCCACTTGAAGCCGAACCCGAGGCCGGCTCGATCGGTGGGAGCCGTGACCCCGGGGAAGCTCGTGGACTCCTCGGCGATCATCGAGATGCCGGGGTACCGCTTGTACGAGGTCGCGGTGACCTCCTGCAGGAAGTGGATGGCCTCCAGGTTCTCGCGGCCGCCATGGACGTTCGGCGCCCATTCGCCGTCTTCGCGCGAGTAGTCCAGGTACAGCATCGAGGCGACCGCGTCGACGCGGAGTCCGTCGACGTGGAATTCCTCGAACCAGTACAGGGCGTTCGCGACGAGGAAGTTGCGGACTTCGTTGCGGCCGAAGTCGAAGATGTAGGTGCCCCAGTCGCGGTGCTCGCCGCGCCGTGGATCGGGGTGCTCGTAGAGGGCCTCGCCGTCGAACCGGGCGAGTGCGAACGCATCCTTGGGGAAATGGCCGGGAACCCAGTCCATGATCACGCCGATGCCGGCCTGATGCAGGCGATCGATCAGGTACCGCAGGTCGTCAGGGGCGCCGAAGCGGCTGGTGGGGGAGAAGTACCCCGTGACCTGGTAGCCCCACGAGCCGCCGAACGGGTGCTCCGCGAGCGGGAGGAACTCGATGTGCGTGAAGCCCTGAGCCGTCACGTACTCGATCAGCTGGTCAGCCCCGTCGCGGTATGAGAGGCCGGGCCGCCACGAGGCGAAGTGCACTTCGTAGATCGACATCGGCTGCGACACGGGCTGGCTCGAGGCCCGCGCTTTCATCCACGCGCCGTCGGCCCAGGTGTACGAGGAATCGGTGACGACGGATGCCGTCGCGGGCGGGACCTCGGCGAACCGCGCCATCGGGTCGGCCTTGAGCACCCACTCGCCGCTGCGGGCGAGGAACTGGAACTTGTAGGTCGTGCCCACGCCGATTCCCGGGACGAACAGCTCCCAGACACCGCTGGCGCCCATCGAGCGCATCGCGTGCGCGGCGCCGTCCCAGCTGTTGAAGTCGCCCACCACGCGAGCGGCACGCGCGTTCGGCGCCCAGACGGTGAAGGCCGTGCCCTTCGTGCCGTCGATCTCGCGGACGTGGGCTCCGAGAACGCGCCACAGTTCCTCGTGGCGGCCTTCACGGATCAGATGCAGATCGAGTTCGCCGATCGCCGGACCGAAACGGTAGGGGTCCACGGAGGTGAAGTCGGGGGCGTCGTCGTAGGTCGTGACCAGCTCGTAGCTGCCGCCCTGACCCGATCGCACCCCTTCCCAGATTCCGCCGCGCACGTGCTCCAGCGGCACCCGGGTCCTGTCGCCGAAGACCGCCGTGACGCTGCGGGCGAGCGGGCGCCGAGCCCGGATCGTCCACTCGGGAGCTCCCTCCGCATCCTTCCCCAGATGCATGCCGAGAACGGAATGCGGGTCGTGATGGGAGCCGGCGGCGACGGCGTCGAGCTGGTCATCGGTGGGACTCGTCATCGAGACTCCTTCACGTGCAGGATGTGGACTGGTTCGGTGAAGGCGTCGAGCTTGACGAAGTTGTGATCAGACCACGTCCAGTGCGCGCCGCTGAGCAGCTCTTCGACCTCGAACGGCTCACCCGGTTCGACACCCCAGACGCGGGTGTCGAGGTGGACCATCGTCTGACGGACGGAGTGGGGATCGACGTTCGCGACGACGAGGATCGTGTCGGCGTGTCCGGTGGGGGACAGCTCGGCGCTGATGCGCTTGGAGAACACGAGGATCGCGTCGTCGTCGCTCCAGTGGACGCGGAAGTTGCGCAGCTGACCGAGGGCGGGGTGAGCGCGGCGGATCTCGTTGAGCCGCGTGAGATACGGCGCGAGCGAGTCGCCGCGGGCTTCCGCGCCCGCCCAGTCGCGCAGCTTGTACTCGTACTTCTCGTTGTCGATGTTCTCTTCCGACCCGGGTCGCGCGACGTTCTCGTACAGTTCGTAACCGGCGTACACACCGTAGGTCGGCGCTCCGGTCGCGGCGATCGCCGCGCGGATCTTGTAAGCGGGCCGCCCCCCGTACTGCAGGTACTCGGTGAGGATGTCGGGCGTGTTCACGAACAGGTTCGGGCGCAGGAAGTGCGCGGTGTCGATCGCGAGCCCGGTGAGGAACCCCTCGAGTTCGAGCTTCGTGTTGCGCCAGGTGAAGTACGTGTAGCTCTGCTGGAAGCCCGCGAGCGCGAGGCCCTGCAGCGGTGCGGGCCGCGTGAAGGCCTCAGCGAGGAACACCACGTCGGGGTTGTCGGCAGAGACCGTCGCGATGAGCCACTCCCAGAACTGCAGAGGCTTGGTGTGCGGGTTGTCGACCCGGAAGATCTTCACGCCCTGCGCGATCCAGTGGCGCAGGACCCGCAGCGCCTCGGCGCGAATGCCCTCGGGATCGTTGTCGAAGTTGATCGGGTAGATGTCCTGATACTTCTTGGGCGGGTTCTCCGCGTAGGCGATCGTGCCGTCGGGCAGGGTCGTGAACCATTCCGGGTGCGCGGCCACCCAGGGGTGATCCGGCGCGGCCTGGAGGGCGAAGTCCAGGGCCACCTCGATTCCCTGCGCGCGGGCGGCACGAACGAAGGCCCGGAAATCGGCGAGGGTGCCCAGATCGGGGTGAACGGCGTCATGGCCGCCCTCGTCGGACCCGATGGCCCAGGGCGAGCCGGGGTCGCCCGGCTGCGGGTCGAGTGTGTTGTTGCGTCCCTTGCGGTTCAGGCGCCCGATGGGGTGGATCGGAGGCAGGTACAGCACGTCGAAACCCATCGCGGCGACCGCCGGCAGGCGTTTGGTCGCCGTCCGGAAGGTTCCGCTCTTGATCGTTCCGTCCTTGAGCCGGCGGGCTCCCTCCGAACGCGGGAAGAACTCGTACCAGGCCCCGACACCGGCACGCTCACGCTCGACGAGGAGTTCGTTGCGCGGCCCGATGCTCATGAGCGAGGTGAGCGGGCGTGCCGCGAAGAAGTCGGCGATCGACGGGTCTCGGACGATCTCCAGGCTGGCCTCGTCGCTCACATCGGGGTCGCGGAGCGAGACGGCTGCTCTCTCGAGACGGCGGCGCTCGGTGATCGGACGCGACTTCTCGGCCACTGCGCGCTCGAACAGACGGGCGCCGGACTCGCGCATGACGGCGGTGTCGACCGCCGCCGCGATCTTCAGGTCGGCGGCGTGTTCCCAGGTGGCGAAGTCGTCGGCGAACGCTTCGAACCGAAAGCTCCAGACACCCTCTTCGAGCGGCGTCACGGCGGTCTCCCACCGGTCGAAGCCGTCGTGCAGCGGCAGCAGGCGGTGCAGCGATTCGTCTCCGGACGGAGAGAACAGACGCACGTGCACGCCGATGAGGTCGTGGCCCTCGCGGAATGCCGTCGTGCGGAACGGAACGATCTCGCCCGCGTACGCGCTGGGGCGGAACATGCCGTCCGGGACGGACGGAAAAGACAGTGCGATGGGGATGCGGGGGGTCGCCGTCGTGCGATCGGGCTGGGCGTCGGATGCCGCTCGGACCGGGATCGGAGAGGCGCTACGCCAGGGGCTGGTGCGCGCGGTGCGCGTCGTCGTGACCACGTTTCGAACCTACCGCGCGCCCTGCCGATCGGACAGCCTGCGGCGCGCCGGATCTGGGTGCGCTACTGTGCGCGGAACAGCCTCATCGACGTCCCGGCGAGCGGGACGATCTCACCCGGGAGGAATTCGACGGGTGCCTCGCTCGGCGCCTCGTCCTCGCTGGACCACAGCGACACGAACGAGGTCACGCCCGCGATCACGGGAAGCGTGACATCCACAGGCTTCTCGTTGCCGTGGACCATCAGCAGGATGCGGTTGAAGCCCTCGTTCTCAGGCGTGGAGGCCGCGACGTACTGCAGTGTCCGGTTCGACGGATCCGTCCACTTGTCGATCGACATCGTGCTGCCGGTCTGGTCGTACCACTCCATGACCGACGCGGACGGGGTGCGCTCGTCGAGCTTGGCGAACCGGCTCGGACGCAGCGCGGGATTCTCGCTGCGAAGACGGAGGAGGCGCTGGACGTGCGCGAACAGGTCGTCCTGCCACGGCGCGTGATCCCATGACATCCAGGTCAGTGGGGAGTCGTGGCAGTAGGCGTTGTTGTTGCCGCGCTGCGTGCGGGCGAACTCGTCGCCGGCCGTGATCATCGGAACGCCGGCGGACAGCAACAGCGTGCCGAAGAGGTTGCGCATCGCCTTCCTGCGGGTCGCGAGGATGCCTTCATCGCTCGTGGCGCCTTCGGCGCCGTGGTTGAACGACCGGTTCGTGTCGGCCCCATCGCGGTTCTGCTCGCCGTTGCCGACGTTGTGCTTCACGTCGTATGAGACCAGGTCCCGCAGCGTGAAGCCATCGTGCGCCGTGACGAAGTTCACACTGGCCAGCGGCCCGCGCTCGACGCTGAAGGTATTCGACGAACCCGACAGCCGCGTGGCGAAGCCGCCGATGCCGACCGGGGCCGTCGACGCGCGACGGGCGTAGTCGACGTCGCTCAGCCAGAAGTTGCGGACGCGATCGCGATACCGGTCGTTCCACTCGTGCCAGCCGTCGCCGAAGTTGCCGGTCTGCCAGCCGCCCATTCCGACATCCCACGGCTCGGAGATCTTCTTGACCCCTTCGAGGGCGGGGTCGTCGACGATCGCTCGCAGAAGTGGGTGGTCGGGCGTGAAGTGGTGCGCGGCATCCCGTCCCAGCGTCGCCGCGAGGTCGAACCGGAACCCGTCGATCTGCACGTCATTGGCCCAGTAGCGCAGCGAATCCAGGATCAGCCGGGCGGCGGCATCGGTGGACGTGTTGACCGAATTGCCGCACCCTGTCACGTCCACATACACGCCGTCTTCATGCTGGCGGTAGTACGACCGGTTGTCGATGCCCCGCAGGCTCGTGCGCGGACCGCCGATGCCCTCCTCGGCGGTGTGGTTGTAGACGACGTCGAGGATGACCTCGAGGCCCGCCTGGTGGAGCAGCTTCACCATGCCCTTGAACTCGCGCAGCACCGCCTCGGGACCTTGGCGGCGGTTCTCCTCGGTCGCGTATGCGCCGTGAGGGGTGAAGAAGTTGAGGGAGTTGTAGCCCCAGTAGTTCGTGAGTCCGTGCTGCAGCAGTCGCGGCTCGGTCGCGAAGGCGTGTACCGGCAGCAGCTGGATGCTCGTGACGCCGAGCGTGAGGAAGTGCTCGATCATCGCGGGGTGTGCGAGACCGGCATAGGTTCCGTGCAGGGCCGGCGGGACCAGCGGATGCCGTTTCGACATGCCCTTCAGATGGCCCTCGTAGATGACCGTCCGGTCCATCGGCACCGCGGGCTTCGCGATGCCTCCCCAGTCGAAGGATCCGTCGATCACGACCGAGCGCCAGTCCTCGTAGCCGCCGCTCACGAGGCCCTTCGCGTAGGGCTCGACCAGGAGGGTACCGGGATTGAACGTGTTGCCCGGCGTGTGCGGGCCGTCCACGCGGATGGAGTACCGCGTTCCGGGCCGCAGCAGCGCAGTGGTGACGCTCCACACATCGCCGCCCGCGGGCAGCAGGGGGATCGTGTCGGTGATCCAGTCCAGATCCGTGTCGTCGAAGACGACGAGTTCGATCTCGCTCGCGTGGGCCGACCAGACCCGCAGCGTGCCTCCGTCGGGCCCGAGCGTGACGCCGAGGTCGTCGAGCTCGGAACTCAACAGCCCTGGCGGCGGGGCGAGCGCGGTCAGGGGTTCGGGCGAAACCATGCGCTCTACAGTAGTAAGGCCAGGAGGCAGTCAGGTTACGTCGAGCGGGGGAGTCCCATGGTCGTGTACCTCGACCATGCCGCCACGACGCCGCTGCGACCCGAGGCGCGGGAGGCGTGGCTCGCCGGGGCGGCGGGGGTCGGCAACGCTTCTTCGATCCACGGAGCCGGCCAGTCCGCGCGTCGAGTGCTCGAAGACGCCCGCGAGCGACTCGCCGCCGCACTGGAGTGCGACCCGGTCGAGGTCGTCTTCACCTCGGGCGGTACCGAGTCGGTCAATCTCGGGATCGCGGGCCTCTATCGCGCGCGTCGCGAGACCACGGGGCGAACGGCCATCGTCGCTCCTTCGGCCGAGCACCACGCGACGCTCGACACGCTGAACTGGCTGAGCGCGCACGAGGTCGCGGACCTGGAGTGGGTGGGAGTCGACCGCGACGCGGCCGTCGATCTCGGTGAGTGGGAGGCCGCCGTGGGCAGCGGGGATGCCGCCGTGGCGACGCTCCTGGCGGCGAACAACGAGGTGGGCACCCTGCAGCCGGTCGTGGCGGCATCCGCTCTCTGCGTCGAAGCCGGCGTGCCGCTGCACGTGGATGCCGTCGGCGCGTTCGGGCATGTGCCGCTCTCGTTCCGGGCGCTGCGCAGCGCGTCAGGCTCGCGCAGCGCAGGCCTCGTGGCGCTCAGCGTCGCCGCGCACAAGCTGGGCGGGCCCGTCGGGGTGGGCGCCCTGGTCGTGGCGCGGGAGGCGCGGGTGGAGCCCCTCCTGCACGGCGGGGGACAGCAGCGCGGTCTGCGTGCGGGGACCCAGGATGCCCCCGGCGCGGCCGCGTTCGCCGTCGCCGCAGAACTGGCCGTGGCGGAGCTGACCGCAGAGGCGGCGCGCGTCGCCGCACTGCGCGACCGCCTCGAGGCGGGTCTGCGCGAGCGCATCCCCGACATGCGCGTCTCCGCGCAGAGGGCCGAGCGCCTGCCCGGTCACTTCCACGCGATCTTCCCGGGCGCGCAGGGCGATTCGCTGCTTCTGCTGCTGGATGCCGCGGGCATCGCGGTCTCGACGGGCTCCGCGTGCCAGGCCGGGGTGCCCGAGCCGTCGCACGTCGTGCGGGCGATGGGGCTGGGCGAGCACGCCGCGCGCAGCGCGCTGCGCCTGACCCTCGGCCGCACCACGTCCGAGGCCGATGTGGACGCGGTCATCTCCGCCCTGCCCGCCGCATACGAGCGTGCGCGCACCGCCGGGCTCTCCTCGCGTCAGGTCGGCGCTCCCAGGCTCGGCGGAGCCGCCGGCTCGTAGACTCATCCCATGCGTGTTCTTGCGGCCATGAGCGGGGGAGTCGACTCCGCCGTCGCCGCTGCGCGCGCCGTGGACGCCGGGCACGACGTCGTGGGCGTGCACCTGGCGCTGTCGCGCGCCGGGGGAACGCTGCGCGCGGGCAGCCGCGGGTGCTGCACGATCGAGGATGCGATGGACGCCCGCCGCGCCGCTGATCGCCTCGGCATCCCGTTCTACGTGTGGGACTTCTCCGAGCGGTTCCGCGACGACGTGATCGAGGACTTCGTCGCGGAGTACAGCGCGGGCCGCACCCCGAACCCCTGCATGCGCTGCAACGAGAAGATCAAGTTCGCCGCCGTGCTCGAAAAGGCCCTCGACCTCGGATTCGACGCGGTCTGCACCGGTCACTACGCGATCGTGCGCGAAGGGGCATCCGGCGAGCGTGAGCTGCACCGGGCGAGCGACGCCGCGAAGGACCAGTCCTACGTCCTCGGAGTGCTCACCGCCGAGCAGCTCGCCCACACGCTCTTCCCCCTCGGTGAGACGCCCTCGAAGGCGCTCGTGCGCGCCGAGGCCGAAGCCCGCGGCCTGACCGTCGCGCACAAGCCCGACAGTCACGACATCTGCTTCATCCCCGACGGCGACACGCGCGGCTGGCTCGCCGAGCGGGTGGGAGCCGAGCGCGGCGACATCCTCGATCGGTCCGGTGCGGTCGTGGGCTCGCACGAGGGCGCCCACGCCTTCACGGTGGGTCAGCGCCGCGGACTCGCGCTCGGTGTGCCGGCCGCCGACGGCAAGCCGCGGTTCGTGCTCGAGGTGCGTCCGGTCTCGAACACGGTCGTGGTCGGTCCGAAGGAAGCACTGGCGACCGCCGAGATCGCCGGCGGCAGATTCACCTGGGCCGGAGCTGCCCCGACCTCTGCCGACTTCGCGTGCCACGTGCAGATCCGCGCACACGCCGACCCGGTTCCGGCGCGCGCGGTGCTCGCTGGCGGCATCGTGACGGTCACGCCGGCAACACCCCTGGACGGGGTCGCGCCCGGGCCAGACGGCGGTGCTGTACGACGGCACGCGCGTGCTCGGGCAGTTCACGATCGACCGCACGGTCTCCGCGGTACCCGTCGACGCCTGAGGCCGCCACCGCTGGGCACCGTGTCGCACGAGGCTTCTAGACTTGCGGCGTGACGGATGCTTCCACCTCTGAAGACCTCGCAGATCTTTCGCTCGACGACGCCCGCGCGGAGTCCGTGCGACTGATCGAGCTGATCCTCGAGGCCCGCGACGCCTACTACGGGCGCGACACCGTCGTCGTGGACGACGCGACGTACGACCATTGGATGCAGCGGCTCGAGGCGATCGAGCGGCTTCATCCCGAGCTGCAGGGCCAGGATTCGCCCACGCTGTCGGTGGGCGCGGCATCGGGATCCCTGTTCGCGCCGGTCGAACATGCCGAGCGGATGCTGAGCCTTGACAACGTCTTCAGCGATGAGGAGTTCCTCGCATGGGCTGCGAAGGTCGAGCGCGACGCCGGCCGATCGGTGCACTACCTCTGCGAGCTCAAGATCGACGGCCTCGCCCTCTCGCTGCGGTACGAGCACGGACGACTCGTCTCTGCCGCCACCCGCGGCGACGGCCGGGTGGGCGAAGACGTCACCGAGAACGTGCTTCGGGTCGGCGGCATCCCGCATCGCCTCGCCGGCACAGGGCACCCTGCGCTGGTCGAGGTCCGCGGCGAGGTGTTCTTCAACGTCGCCGATTTCGAGTCCCTCAACGCGTATCAGGAGCAGATGGGCGACCGTCTGTTCGCCAATCCCCGCAACGCGGCGAGCGGTTCGCTGCGGCAGAAGACCGAGGGCAAGAACGAGAAGCAGCTCGACGCCGTCCATCAGCGGCTGTCGCGGCTGCGCATGACGGTGCACGGCATCGGAGCATGGCCCGACCCACCGGTCGCGACCCAGAGCGAGGTCTATGCACTGCTGGGCTCGTGGGGACTCCCCACGAGCCAGTACTTCCAGGTCGCCGACTCCGCGGCGGCGGCGGATGCGTTCATCCAGCACTACGGGAGCCATCGCCACGACGTCGAGCACGAGATCGACGGGATCGTGGTCAAGGTCGACGAGCTCGCCCTGCACGACGAGCTCGGAGCGACCAGCCGTGCACCGCGTTGGGCGATCGCGTACAAGTACCCGCCCGAGCAGGTCAACACCAAGCTGCTCGACATCGTCGTCTCGGTCGGACGCACCGGCCGCGCGACCCCGTTCGCAGTGATGGAGCCGGCGCGCGTCGCGGGCAGCGTCGTGCGCCAGGCGACCCTCCACAATCAGGACGTCGTCAAGCTGAAGGGCGTCCTGATCGGCGACACGGTCGTGCTGCGCAAGGCCGGCGACGTCATCCCCGAGGTGCTCGGTCCGGTGGTCGAACTGCGCGACGGCACCGAACGTGCCTTCGTCATGCCGCAGAACTGTCCGGAGTGCGGCTTTCCGCTCGCTCCCGCGAAAGAGGGTGACATCGACCTGCGCTGTCCGAACGCCCGCTCGTGCCCGGCGCAGGTGCGCGGTCGCGTCGACCACATCGGCTCGCGCGGCGCCCTCGACATCGAGGGGCTCGGCGAGGTGTCCGCCGCTGCACTGACCCAGCCCGTGCGCCCCGAGACGCCGCCGCTGGTCACCGAGGCCGGGCTGTTCGATCTGCGCGCCGAAGATCTGTTTCCGATCGATGTCGTCGTCCGCGACGCCGAAACCGGGCTCCCGCGTCTGCTCGAAGACGGCAGACCCGACACGCGCTCGCCCTTCCGGCGGCAGCGCAAGAAGACCGATCCCGCCTTCGACGCGAACGGGCCGTTCGACGGCGACCCCGATCACGTGCTGTCGGCATCCGCGACGCAGCTGCTCGCCAACCTCGAGGTCTCCAAGACGAAGGAGCTCTGGAGGTTCCTCGTCGCGCTCAACATCCGTCACGTCGGACCGGTGGCTGCGCGGGCTCTGGCGCAGTGGTTCGGGTCGGTGGATGCCATCCGGGCCGCATCGCGCGACGAGCTCGCCGCTGTGGAAGGAGTCGGAGGCATCATCGCCGACTCGCTCCTGGACTGGTTCGAGGTGGACTGGCACCGCGAGATCGTCGAGCGATGGAGCGCGGCCGGTGCGCAGCTGAGCACTCCAGGCCATCCCGGACCCGGTGCGGCCTCCACGGAAGGCGGAGTCCTGGAAGGCCTGACGATCGTCGCCACCGGCTCCCTCGAGGGGTACAGCCGCGAGGGCGCCCAGGAGGCGATCATCACCGCCGGCGGCAAAGCCGCCTCGAGCGTGTCGAAGAAGACCGACTTCGTCGCGGCCGGGCCAGGGGCCGGGTCGAAGCTCGCCAAGGCAGAAGAGCTCGGCGTGCGGATCATCGACGCCGCACAGTTCCGCATTCTCGTGACCGAGGGTCCGGCAGCCCTCGCCGCGCTCGCTCCCGATGCGGGATGAGGGACCCATGGCGCAGTGGATCTACCGCATCGTTCCGACCCGACCCGAGATGGTCGATGCGGCGACCGACGAAGAGTCTGCTGTCATCGAAGAGCACTTCGGCTATCTGCAGGCGCTGAAGGCCGCCGGCATCCTGATCCTCGCCGGACGCACCCAGATCGACGAGGGCACCTTCGGCATCACGATCTTCGAAGCACCCGACGAGGTCACCGCTCGCGCCGTGATGGCGACAGACCCGGCGGTGTCGGCGGGGGTCATGAGCGCGACGCTGTACCCGTATGCCGTGGCGGTCGCACGCGACGGCCTGGCCGACTGACCGCGTCGACGGCGACGCGGCCGGTCAGGTGCCGGTCGTCAGCTGAAGCAGCGAGTCGCGCACCTGACGCCGCAGCACCTTGCCGATCAGCGACTTGGGCAGTTCGTCGACGACGAAGATGCGTCGGGGAACCTTGTACGGCGTCAGGATGCCGCGCGCGAACTCGCGGATCCCTTCGATGTCGGGCTGGTCCACACCCGGTGCGAGCACGATCGCCGCGACGACCTCTTCGCCCGACTGCGGATTCGGCAGCCCGACGACGGCCGCGTCGTCGACCTGCGGGTGCTGGCGCAGCGCGATCTCGACCTCGGTCGGTGCGACGTTGAAGCCACCCGTGATGATGAGCTCCTTGATGCGGTCGACGATGCGCACGAAGCCACCGTCGTCGACCGTGACGATGTCGCCGGTGCGGAACCAGCCGTCGACGAAGACCTTCTCGGTCTCTTCCGGCTTGCCGTAATACCCGCTGAACACCTGCGGTCCGCGCACGATGAGCTCACCGCGCGCCCCCGGCTCGACATCCTTCGTCGGGTCGTCGGGGTCGACGACCCGCAGCTCCGTCCCCGGCAGCGGCAGACCGACCGTCCCCGGCACGCGATTGTCGGCGACCGGATTGGCCATGAGGACGGGCGAGCACTCGCTGAGCCCGTAGCCCTCGACGAGATAGCCGCCCGATGCCTCTTCGAACGGCACGACGAGCTCGTGCGGAAGCGCCATCGCGCCCGAGATCGCGACCTGTGTGCCTTCCAGCGACACGCCCTTCTCTCGGGCTGCCTTCAGAAGCCGATCCGCGATCGGAGGGACGAGGGGGAGGAACGTCGCGGGATGCTTCTTGGTGACCTCGAGCACCATGTCGGGATCGAAGCGGGGGAACAGCACCAGCCGGGCTCCCATCGACATCGCGAAGGTCAGGCAGAGCGTCAGTCCGTAGGCGTGGAACATCGGCAGCACCGCGTAGACGACGCAGCCGTGCCCGCGCACGATCGACGGCACCCACGCGCGTGCCTGAGCCGCATTCGAAAGCAGGTTGCGATGCGTGAGCGAGGCTCCCTTGGGTGTGCCGGTCGTGCCGCTCGTGTACTGGATGAGCGCGAGGTCATCCGTCGCCGGCTTCGGATGGGATGCGGGCAGGGCAGGCGTCCCGACGATCGATTCCCATGTGACCGTGCCGCTCACCCGTTCGTGCAGTGCGGTGCGAGCCTCGCGTGCCTTCGCGATGGGCAGGGTGAGAGCGAGCCGGGTGCCGAACGGCATGGCCTTGGTGATGTCGACGGAGATCAGCGAGGTGACGGCGAGGTCGGCGGGAAAGTCCTGGATGAGCCCGACGACCTTCGTCCAGACGATCGCGTGCTTCGCGCCGTGGTCTTCGAACTGCTTGCGCAGCTCGCGAGGGGTGTAGAGCGGGTTGTGCTCGACGACGACGGCGCCGAGTCGGAGGATCGCGTAGAACGCCACGATGTGCTGCGGGCAGTTCGGCAGCACGATCGCCACCGGGTCCCCGGCGGTGACCCCCTGGTCGCGCAGACCTGCGGCGGCGCGCGCGATCGCGTCGTTCAGTTCGCGATAGGACGTCGTGCGGCCGAAGAACTGGAGGGCGGGCGCGTCGGGGTAGTCGCGGGCGGACGCCTCGACGATGTCCACGAGCGAACCCGTGACGGGATCGAGGTCGTCCGGAACCCCCTCCGCGTAGCTGGCGATCCAGGGGCGAGGGGGCTCGTACGTCGTCACGCGCCCAGCCTAGGCCCGGCGAGCGACCGCCCGCAGGGCGCTCCATCGTGACCGCCTAGACTTGGGGAGTGTCTGAAATCACCCCCGATCTCGTGCGCCATCTCGGTGTGCTCGCCAGGATCCAACTGAGCGATGAGGAGGTCGAGCGCCTCACCGGACAGCTCGACGTGATCGTCGACAACATCGCGAAGGTGTCGCAGGTGGCCACCCCCGACGTGCCGGCGACGAGCCATCCGATCCCGCTCCAGAACGTCTACCGCCCCGACGAGGTCGGCGAGACGCTGACGCTCGCGCAGGCGCTGCAGAACGCCCCCGACGCCGCCGACGGCCGCTTCCGCGTCACCGCGATCCTCGGAGAAGAGCAGTGAGCAACGAACTGATCCGCCTCACCGCTGCCGATCTCGCCGCGAAGCTCGCGTCGGGCGAGGTCTCGAGCGTCGAAGCGACGCAGGCACACCTCGACCGCATCGCGGCCGTGGATGCCGACATCCACGCCTTCCTGCACGTGAGCGACCACGCGCTCGAGGTGGCCGCCGACATCGACCGGCGCCGCGCGGCCGGAGAGTCACTCGGACCCGTGGCCGGTGTTCCCCTCGCGATCAAAGACGTCCTGGTCACGACCGACATGCCGTCCACGAGCGGCTCGCGCATCCTCGAGGGGTACCTGTCGCCGTTCGACGCGACGGTCGTCGCGCGCTCGCGCGCCGCGGGCTTGGTGCCCCTGGGCAAGACCAATATGGACGAGTTCGCGATGGGCTCCTCGACCGAGCACTCCGCCTACGGCCCGACGCACAATCCGTGGGATCTCGATCGCATCCCCGGGGGTTCGGGGGGCGGCTCCGCGGCTGCCGTCGCCGCGTTCGAGGCGCCGCTCGCGCTCGGCTCCGACACGGGCGGCTCGATCCGCCAGCCCGCCCACGTGACGGGCACGGTCGGCCTCAAGCCGACGTACGGCGGGGTCAGCCGGTACGGAGCGATCGCCCTGGCCTCGAGTCTCGACCAGGTCGGCCCGGTCACCCGCACCGTGCTGGACGCGGGTCTGCTGCACGATGTCATCGGCGGTCACGATCCGCGCGACTCGACGTCGCTGACCGACGCCTGGCCCTCCTTCGCCGACGCCGCCCGCGACGGTGCTCGCGGCGACGTCCTGCGCGGGCTTCGGGTCGGCGTCATCAGCGAACTGCCCGACTCCGGGTTCCAGGCCGGGGTCTCGGCATCCTTCCGCGCGGCTCTGGCCGTGATGGAGGCACAGGGTGCGGAGATCGTGGAGATCAGCGCGCCCCACTTCGAGTTCGGTGTCGCCGCGTACTACCTGATCCTCCCCGCTGAGGCCTCCAGCAACCTCGCGAAGTTCGACTCGGTGCGATTCGGTCTGCGCGTCACGCCCTCCGGCACGCCCACCGTCGAGAACGTGATGGCCGCGACGCGCGATGCCGGGTTCGGCGATGAAGTCAAACGCCGCATCATCCTCGGCACGTACGCACTGTCTGCCGGCTACTACGACGCGTACTACGGCTCGGCCCAGAAGGTGCGCACGCTCATCCAGCGCGACTTCGATGCCGCGTTCGCTCAGGTCGACGTCATCGCGACCCCCTCCGCGCCGACGACGGCGTTCCGTCTCGGCGAGAAGATCGACGACCCGATGCAGATGTACCTGAACGATGTGACGACGATCCCGGCGAACCTGGCCGGCGTGCCCGGCATCTCCATTCCGTCGGGGCTGGCCGAAGAGGACGGGCTGCCGGTCGGCATCCAGTTCCTGGCCCCCGCCCGGCAGGACGCCCGACTGTACCGGGTCGGCGCGGCGCTCGAAGCGCTGCTCGTCGATGCGTGGGGTGGACCGCTGCTGGACCGCGCTCCTGTTCGAGGAGGGGTGGCCTGAGATGGCGAAGGAAAAGATCATGGACTTCGACAAGGCGCTCGAGCTGTTCGAGCCCGTGCTCGGTTTCGAGGTGCACGTCGAGCTGAACACCAAGACCAAGATGTTCTCGGCGGCGCCGAACTCGTTCGGTCGCGATCCGAACTCGGACCTCGCACCGGTGGACCTCGGCCTGCCCGGCTCGCTGCCGGTCGTCAACGAGCAGGCGGTCAAGTACTCGATCTCGCTCGGGCTCGCGCTCGGATGCCAGATCGCACCGTCGAGCCGCTTCGCGCGCAAGAACTACTTCTACCCCGACCTCGGCAAGAACTACCAGATCTCGCAGTACGACGAGCCGATCGCGTTCGAGGGGTCCGTCGAGGTGGAGCTCGCCGACGGAACGCGCGTCGTCGTGCCGATCGAGCGCGCGCATATGGAAGAGGATGCCGGCAAGCTCACTCACGTCGGCGGCTCGACCGGCCGCATCCAGGGCGCGGAGTATTCGCTCGTGGACTACAACCGCGCCGGCGTCCCCCTGGTGGAGATCGTCACGAAACCGATCTACGGCACCGAGCACCGCGCGCCGGAGATCGCGAAGGCGTACGTGCAGACGATCCGCGACATCGTCCTGTCCCTGGGCATCTCGGACGCGAAGATGGAGCGCGGCAACCTGCGCTGCGACGCGAACGTCTCGCTGCGCCCCCGGGGCCAGGAGAAGCTCGGCACACGCACCGAGACGAAGAATGTGAACTCGATGCGCTCCGTGGAGCGCGCCGTTCGCTACGAGATCCAGCGTCAGGCGGCGATCCTCGCCGCCGGGGGCTCGATCACGCAGGAGACCCGGCACTGGCACGAAGACACCGGCACGACATCACCGGGTCGTCCCAAGTCGGACGCCGACGACTACCGGTACTTCCCCGAGCCCGATCTGCTGCCGGTGGTGCCGTCCGCCGAGCTGATCGAGCAGCTGCGCGCTGCACTGCCGGAGCCTCCCGCCGAACGGCGCCGCCGGCTCAAGACCGAGTGGGGTTTCAGCGACCTGGAGTTCCAGGACGTCGCGAACGGTGGTCTCCTGGCCGAGGTCGCCGCGACGATCGAGGCCGGCGCGACGCCCGCGGCCGCACGCAAGTGGTGGACCGGGGAGATCTCGCGCACGGCGAACGCGCAGGGGCGGGAAGCTTCCGATCTCGTCTCCCCGACAGACGTCGCCGCCCTGCAGGGTCTGATCGACGCCGGCACGCTCACCGACAAACTGGCCCGCCAGGTGCTCGAAGGTGTGATCCTGGGCGAAGGGACTCCGCAGGAGGTCATCGACCGACGCGGTCTCGCCGTCGTCTCGGATGACGGCGCCCTCATCGCGGCGATCGACGAAGCACTCGCCGCGCAGCCCGACGTCCTCGCGAAGATCCGCGACGGCAAAGTCCAGGCGGCCGGTGCGGTCATCGGTGCCGTCATGAAGGCGATGAAGGGCCAGGCGGATGCCGCACGCGTGCGCGAACTGGTTCTGGAGCGCGCCGCGCAGTAGTGGGAGGAGATGTCGGTACGTGCTGACATCATCGACGCATGGGACGCGGTGACGGAACAGGTCGCATCGTCTCGCCCGACGGCGCCGACGACACCGGCACCGGCATCCTCCATGTCGACATGGACGCGTTCTACGCGTCGGTGGAGGTGCTCGACAACCCTTCACTGAAGGGCAAGCCGATCATCGTCGGCGGCTTCGAAGGACGCGGCGTCGTTTCGAGCGCGTCTTACGAAGCTCGCCGGTTCGGCGTCCGCTCCGCGATGAACGTCGCTCAGGCGCTGCGCCTGTGTCCGACGGCGATCACCGTGCCGCCGAACTTCGAGCGATACGTCGCGCTCTCAGCCGAGGTCATGCGCATCTTCCATGACGTGACACCGCTTGTCGAACCGCTTTCGATCGACGAAGCGTTCCTCGATGTGCGAGGCGCGCGCCGGCTCTGGGGGAGTCCGGGTGAGATCGCGCGGACCCTGCGCCGGCGAGTACTCGACGAGACCGGGCTGACCTGCAGCATCGGCGTCGCCGCGACCAAGCACGTCGCCAAGATGGCCTCGACGATCAGCAAGCCGGACGGACTGCTGATCGTGGCCGAGGCAGACACAGACGCTTTCCTGCGGCCGCGCCCGGTCCGCGCTCTGTGGGGGATCGGACCCAAGTCCGCCGAGGCGCTCGAGGCACGCGGCATCCACATCGTCGCCGACATTCTCGACACCCCTCGACCGGTCCTCGATCGTGCGCTCGGCGCCGCGATGGGCGAACGGATCTGGCATCTCGCCCGCGGACTCGATGCGCGCCGTGTCGACACCGCCCGCATCGAGAAGAGCGTCGGTCACGAAGAGACGTTCCTCACCGACATCGACGACGGCGCAGTGCTGCGCTCGGAGTTCCGCCGGCTGGCAGATCGCGTCGGCGCACGCCTGCGCACACACGGCTGGGAGGCACGCACGATCGCGATCAAGGTGCGCTTCGCCGATTTCACGACGATCACCCGTTCGCAGACGATGCCCGAGCCGACGGCGGTCGGCCAGCGGATCGGTGAAGCAGCCCTGGAGCTGTTCGAGGCTGTGGATCGACCTCTTCCGGTCAGGCTGGTCGGGGTTCGCGCCGAGAAGCTGCGTCCCGCCGCCGGCGCGGGGCTCACTCTGTGGGACGACGACGAGGAGTGGCGACGCGTCGAAGGCGCCCTCGACGACGCGACCGCGCGGTTCGGTCGCGGGGCGGTCACGCGCGCCACACTGCTGGGCGGAGCGCGCGGCGGCGGAACTCTGCCCTCGCATCCGCGTCCGCAGAGCCTGGATTGAGGACGAACCGCCCCACTGCCCTGGGCAGGGCGCCCCGCGCCCGGTAGCGTGGACGCATGCCTAACATCGCACTCGAGCTCGGCAAGCAGTCCGCGACCTTCGGCGTCCAGAGCGCCTACGGCGAGCAGATGGACGTCGACGGGGTCCGAATCATCCCGGTCGCCCTGGCCTGGACCGGCTTCGGCGGGGGATCGGACGAATCCGGGAACGGCGGCGGCGGTGGCGGCGGCTACTCCGTCCCGCTCGGCGCCTACATCCGCAAAGGCGACGAGCTGAGGTTCGAGCCGAACATCGTCTCGTTCCTCGCTGTGGCGATTCCGTTCGTCTGGGTCGCAGGTCGTGCCCTGAGTCGTGTCATCCGCGCCCTCAAGCGCTGACCCCGTCTCGACCGCGCTCGACGTCGCCGCCTCGCACGTGCTCGAGGCGATCGTCGGCGTGGCCGCGTCGAATCCGGTCGTTCTCATCGACGGCCGGAGCGGTTCGGGCAAGACCTCGCTCGCCCGCACCCTGGTCGGCCGCTGGCCCCTTCGCGGACGGGTCCAGCTCGTTGCGCTGGATTCGCTCTATCCGGGCTGGGACGGGCTCGCCGACGGCGTCGAGGCTGCTCGCGAACTGATCCTCCGCCCGCATGCGAGAGGGCTGATCGGAGTGTGGGAGCGGTGGGATTGGGAGGCTTCCGCCCCAGCCGAAGCGCATGCCGTCGATCCGTCGCTCCCGCTGATCGTCGAGGGATCGGGTCTGCTCACCGCGGCGACGGCGCGGCTCGGTGACGTCCGCGTGTGGCTGGAGTCACCGCCGCAGTCGCGTATGCGGCGGGCGCTGCAGCGCGACGGCGAGACCTACCGGCCGCACTGGGCGCGCTGGGCGGAGCAGGAGGAGCGTCATCTGGCTCGCGATGAGCCGACCAGGCGAGCCACGCACGTCTTCGCGATCCCCTGAAGCAGCTCAGCTCTCGTCGTAAGCCGCCTGCACGAGCCCGTCGAGCCGGTAGCCGAGCCACTCGTAGATCCCGAACCGCGGATCGTCCACATCGTGGTCTTCCTCGCTGCGGATTCCGAGTCTCGTCGCGAGGACCAGCCGAATCGCGGCGAGACAGCGGAGCCATGCCTGAAGTGCCTCGGTGTCGAGCCTCAGCTCGACGAGCTCCAGGAGAACATCGTCATCCGGCGCGGCATCCTCCGGCAGCACGGCTGCTTCACTCAGCGACCCGAGCACCGCGCCGGCATCCTGGCGCCGCCGCTCCAGCAGGTCACCCTCAGTCATGTCGCGGAAGTCCTGGGCCGCCTCGGCGTCATCGGAGTAGGCGTCGGGCACGAGTCTGGCGATCGCAGGGTCGCCGGCGGCGCTCTCGGCGTCTTCGAGCAGTTCGGCGAACTGCGTGACCAGGCCGGCAAGGTGGGCGGCCTCCATCCGGGTCAGCTCGAGCACCACGGTGCGCGGAGCGCTCATTGCGGCGCCTGCCGGATCGTCGCCCACAGGCCGTAGTCGTGCATGGCCTGTGCGTGCAGCTCCATCTGCTCGCGGGCGCCCTCGGCGACCACGGCATGGCCCTCATGGTGCACGGCGAGCATGAGACGCTCGGCGTGCGTGCGATCGAACCCGAAGTACTCCCGGAACACGTGCGTCACGTAGCTCATGAGATTCACCGGATCGTTCCAGACCACGGTCTGCCACGGGCGTACGGTCTGCTCCTGCTCATGGATGTCGACGTGTTCGTCGACTTCGGGCGTCGCGAGCATCGCCATCATGCCCATCCGAGATCGTGCAGGCGATCGTCGTCGATGCCGTAGAAGTGTGCGATCTCGTGCACCAGGGTCGTGTGCACCTCGTCGCGCAGTTCGTCTTCGGTCTCGCAGGCCGCGAGGTGCGGTTCGCGGTACACGATGATGCGATCCGGAAGTTCGCCCACGCCGTACCGATCGCGCTCGGTGAGCGCCCAGCCGTCATAGAGCCCGAGGAGGTCGAGACTGCCGTCCTCCGGTCGGTCCTCCACGACGAAGATCACGTTGTCGAGACCGTCGACCATGTCGTCGGGAAGCCGGTCGAGCTCATCGGTCACGAGCGTCTCGAACGCCGCAGCATCCATCTCAATCATTGGGGTGAGTAACGGGGCTCGAACCCGCGACATCGGCCACCACAAGGCCGCGCTCTACCAACTGAGCTATACCCACCATGTCTCCCGCACGCGGCGGGCAACCCGAAAATTCTCTCATACTTCAGGCGCGAACGCCGAAACGGCCGCGGCCGCCGCGGCACGTGCTCCATCGCTCGTCGGGCCGGGTTCGGGGACGAACACTGCCGAGCGATAGTAGGACAGTTCCAGGATGGATTCGCGGATGTCGGCCAGTGCCCGATGCCCGCCGCCCTTGGCCGGCGCGTGGATGTAGGCGCGCGGGTACCAGCGCCTGCTGAGCTCTTTGATGCTCGACACATCGACGTTGCGGTAGTGCAGCCAGCGGTCCACACGAGGCATGTACTTGGCGAGGAACATCCGGTCGGTGCCGATCGTGTTCCCCGCCAGAGGGGCCTTGCCCTGCAGTGGCACGAAGCGCTGGATGTACTCGAGTGCCTCGAACTCGGCTTCGGCGACGCTGACGCCCTGCGGGATCTCGGTGAGCAGGCCCGACTTCTCGTGCATCGCGGTGACGAAGTCGTTCATGTGCTCGAGCGCCGAGGCGTCGGGCTTGATGACGATCGAGAAGCCCGGGTCGAGAGGTCGCAGCTCGAAGTCGGTGACGACGACGGCGATTTCGACCAGTTCGTCGATCCCCAGGTCGAGCCCCGTCATCTCGCAGTCGATCCACACGAGACGGTCGTTGTCGGAAGCGCCCACCATGCGCTCCATCCTAGTCAGGGGCCTCGGACACGGACTCCGGCGGGGAACGGGGTCTGGCCCCCCCGGAGAGATTCGAACTCCCGACCAGCCGGGTAGAAACCGGACGCTCTTCCACTGAGCTACGGGGGGTGACGCGTATACGCTACCCGGCGACGTGACTCGATCGGAACCTGTCGGCGACTCGCCATGCATGCTCTGGCGTCACGCCCGCACGCGGCGTACCGTCGGGAGGGCGGAAGGAGTTCGATGATGAGCACAACCGAGACGCACCATGCCCTGTGGGTCGCGTACGGCCCGTCCGGAGTGGTCGGCAGCATTCGCAAGGACGATGACGGGTACACCGTCACGATGGCGGGTGCCGATGCCTCTGCAGGCAGGTACCCCTCGATGGAGATCGCGAAGAACGCGTTGCACTCCCGGATGATCCCCGGCAGTGACTGGCCGGAGTTCCGCGAGCACTGATCAGCGGCGGTCAGCCCGCGACCGGCGCGACGCGCGACCGGCCGCGGAGTGGTCGCGCCGTGTCGAGCATCGGCAGCGCAACGTGGACGAGCGGTCCGATGAGCACCGCGAACAAGACGGTGCCGATCCCCACGGTTCCGCCCAGCAGCCATCCGATCGCAAGAACGCTGATTTCGACGAGCGCGCGGCACACCCAGATGGGCCAGCCGAGGCGCGCGTGGAGTCCGGTCATGAGCCCGTCCCGGGGACCCGGGCCGAAGTGCGCGCCGATATACAGCCCTGAGGCGAGCGCCACCAGAAGGATGCCGCCCAGCAGCACGCCGATCTGAAGGGCGAGACCGCTGACGGGAGGCATGACCCACAGGACGACCTGCATGCTCGTCCCCACGAGCAGGATGTTCGCGATCGTGCCCACGCCGGGTCGTTGGCGCAGGGGGATCCACAGCAGCAGCACGAGGAAACCGACGATGTTGGTCACCCAGCCGATGCCGATCCCGGTGTGGATCGACAAACCCTGCGCGAACACGGTCCACGGGTCGACGCCGAGACCTGCCTCGACGGTCAGCGCGCAACCGGCGCCGTAGAGGAGGAGACCGACGAGGAGCTGGAGAACGCGACGAGCCATGATGCCATCCAATCGCATAATTGGCTCGTACCATGCAGTCCAATTGCTCTATTCTGGCTACATGGACTCTCGGATCTCCGCTCGCGCGCTCTCCGCCGCGCTCGGCGGCTGGCGCACTCGCGAACCGGCGTACGAAGCTTTGGCCGATGGGATTCGCCTGCTGTGTCTGGATAACCGCGTCGCCCCACGCACCGCGCTGCCGGCTGAGCGCGAGCTGTCCGCGGCGCTCCACGTGAGTCGCAGCACCGTCGCGGCCGCCTACCGGAGCCTTCGTGATTCCGGGCACATCTCGAGCACGCGCGGTTCGGGCAGCGTCACGCTGCCGTTGCGGCGCCGGGATCCCGGCCGTGCGTCGACGAACGAAGACGGAATCGACCTGCAGCAGGCCAGTCCTCCGGCCTGGCCAGGACTCGCCGGACTGATCTCGGATGTTGCGCTCTCGGCATCGACGATCGTCTCGAGGACCGGCTACGACGTTCTCGGGCGGATCGAGCTGCGCGAAGCGATCGCCGCGAGGTACTCGCAGCGCGGCATCCCGACCTCGCCGAATGAGATCGTCGTCACGACGGGCGCACAGAGCGCGATCCACCTGCTCGCCGCCGTGATGCTCGGCCGTGGCGATCGTGTGCTCATCGAGACCCCGACCTACCCGCATGCCGCCGACGCCCTTCGACGAGCGGACGCGCGCCTGGTCGGTGTGCCGGTGACGACGGAGGAAGGCTGGGATCTCGACCGAGCCGAGCAGGCCTTCGCGCGCACTCTGCCGGTGCTCGCCTACCTGATGCCGGACTTTCAGAACCCGACCGGTCGTTCGATGACCTCGATCGAGCGCGCCACGGTGCTGCATGCCGCCGAGCGCTCGGGAACGGTCCTGGTTCTCGATGAGACCACCGCGGACCTCGACATCGATCGGGGGCGGGTTGCTTCCGGTTTCATGGACGGCGATCCGTCCTTGGTCGTTCGAGTCGGCTCGCTGGGCAAGACGGTCTGGGGCGGGCTGCGCGTCGGCTGGATCCGTGCGGAGGCAGACTTCGTGCGACGCCTCGTCGCCGCCAGACCCGCGCAGGATCTCGGCACGCCGGAGTTCGAGCAGGCCGTCGCCGCCGCTGTCTTCCCGCAGTACTCGGCCGTCGTCGCGCAGCGCTCGCATGTGCTGCGCGAGGGGCGGGATGCCGTGGTCGAAGCGATCACGCGCATGCTGCCGGAGTGGCGCGTGCCCGAGGTGCACGGCGGTGTCTCTCTCTGGATCGGGCTGGATGCACCGCTCAGCTCGACCCTGGTGATGGACGTCCGTTCGCGTGGGCTGCTGCTGTCGGCGGGTCCGCGGTTCTCCGTCGAAGGCGGTCACGACCGGCATCTGCGCATTCCCTTCACGGCGGGGCCCGACGAGCTGGTCCGCGCGGTCGGAATCCTGGCCGATGCCTGGCCCCGCGTGCGCAACGGTGCACCGGTGGCGATGACGGAGCAGTGGGACTCGGTGGTCTGATCCGGTCGAGCGGTCACCGCGCGAAGATCACGCACTCCACGGCGTCGTCGACCGACCAGAACTCGCCCAGGTCGCGGAACGCCCTGCTCGGTGCGTGGAATCGGCGCGCCCGGTAGCGGAGGTCGGCACCCTCGCGGACGGCCTGAAGGTGACCGATCGCGCGACCGTGATCCACGATGCGCCACAGCAGCGGGCCCGCCGGTACGAGCCGGACGTTGATCGCACGCGACAGGTGCGGAGTGGCGGAGGAGGACTGGAGAGTGAGAGTCATGGCTGGTCCCTTCTGATTCGAAGATACGTTCTACCTCCGACATCGACGCCATGCGCACTCGCTCCTCCCCAGGTCCATAGGAGGCCGGTCTTTCCTCAGTCGCAGGGCGATGACCTCCCGAGAGTCGACCCGCGACTCATTCTGGGATCGCGCCGGTGTCCGACGGGCACTCGGACACCGGCGCGACCCGGGGATCGTCCTCGGGCAGAGAGGATGCGACATGAACGACACGATCACGATCGTCGGCACGATCGGCACCGACCCCGAGAAGAAGATCCGCAACGGCGTGCCGATCACGACGTTCCGGGTCGCGAGCAAGGAGCGTCGGTTCGACCGCTCGACGGGCAGCTGGGTCGACGGCGAGACCAACTGGTACACCGCCTCCGCCTATCGCCGGCTCGCCGAGCACGCATTCGACTCGCTCCACCGGCGTGAGCGTGTGGTGCTGACCGGACGACTGCGCGTGCGCAACTGGGACACCGGCGAGAAGCGGGGCACCTCCGTCGACATCGACATCGACGCGATCGGCCACGACCTCCTCTTCGGCACATCGACCTTCCGATCGGACGAGCCGGGGTCGGCGGGGTCATCATCGACGACCGAGAGCTGGGCGACGGCAGAGACCGGGGACGGCGGGTGGGACGCCCCCGGCGTCGAGCGGGAAGACTCGAGCGCGTCAGATCAGACGACCGTGCCGACCGCCGCGACGACCGACGACGGCACCGACCCCCGCGCGCTCGCACTCGCGGGGGTGGAGACGCCGTTCTGAGACGCCGCGACGAGAGCTCGGGGTGGCGCACTTTACACTCGAACAGTGTCCCGCCACCCCGAGCGTCGTCGCACGCGCCCCGTCGCGGCTCGCCACTTCTGCGTGGGACTGGGGCTCGCACTCGCGCTGACCGGGTGTTCGGCCCCCGACGCCACCGGGTCGGTCACACCGACACCGTCTTCCACGGCCGGGGCCGCCGAATCCCCGTCGTCCTCGCCGTCATCGACCCAGCCCTCCGAGCCGACGCTCGTACCCGCCGGCACGGCCGAAGAGAACCTGCCCCTGTTCTCGGCGGTGGTCGCGGGGGTCTGGGCGAGCCCGCAGCAGGTCGCCGGACGGGCGTATGTCGATGCGCTGGCCGCGGCAGGCTTCGACAAGGGGGCCATGCAGCTCACCCCCGACCAGAGCACGGTGGGCAACCCGGCCGAGAGCATTCAGTTCTCGGTGCGCTGGGGGCAGGAGTGCCTCATCGGCCAGGTCGGGCCGGCAACCGGCGCCCCCGTGACCGTGGTCGTCCCGGCCCTCGCCGAAGGCACCTGCCTGATCGGAGACACGCGCCCGATCGATTGGTGACCCGCCGTTCGCGGGCTCTGCGGCGGCGAAAGGCCCCGCCTGTCGGCCCGTAGACTGGACAGGTTATGGCTGATTACATATATTCGATGGTCCGTGCCCGCAAAGCTGTGGGCGACAAGGTGATCCTCGACGACGTCACGATGGCGTTCCTGCCCGGAGCGAAAATCGGCGTCGTCGGCCCGAACGGCGCCGGAAAGTCCACGATCCTCAAGATCATGGCCGGCATCGACACCCCGAGCAACGGCGAGGCGAAGCTCAGCCCCGGCTACAGCGTCGGCATCCTGATGCAGGAGCCCGAGCTCGACGAAGACAAGACCGTTCTCGAGAACGTTCAGCAGGGCGTCGGCCCGATCATGCAGAAGCTCGACCGCTTCAACGAGATCTCCGGTCTCATGGCAGACCCCGACGCCGACTTCGACACTCTGCTGGCCGAGATGGGCACCCTGCAGGAGGCCATCGACGCCGCCGACGCCTGGGACCTCGACTCCCAGCTCGAGCAGGCGATGGACGCCCTGCGCACACCCCCCTCCGAAGCGATCGTCAGCAATCTCTCCGGCGGTGAGAAGCGCCGCGTCGCACTGTGCAAGCTGCTTCTCCAGAAGCCCGACCTGCTGCTGCTCGACGAGCCCACGAACCACCTCGACGCCGAGAGCGTCCAATGGCTCGAGCAGCATCTGGCCAAGTACCCCGGCGCGGTGCTCGCCGTGACACACGACCGGTACTTCCTCGATCACGTCGCCGAGTGGATCTGCGAGGTCGACCGCGGACGGCTCTACCCCTACGAGGGCAACTACTCGACCTACCTGGAGAAGAAGCAGGAGCGCCTGCAGGTCCAGGGGAAGAAGGACGCCAAGCTCGCCAAGCGCCTCGCCAGCGAGCTCGAATGGGTGCGCAGCAATGCGAAGGGCCGGCAGACCAAGTCGAAGTCCCGTCTCGCCCGCTACGAGGAGATGGCAGCCGAGGCCGACCGCACCCGCAAGTTGGACTTCGACGAGATCGTGATCCCACCGGGGCCGCGCTTGGGTCAGGTGGTCCTCGAGGCGAAGAAGCTCCGGAAGGGCTTCGACGGACGCAGCCTGATCGACGGTCTGAGCTTCAGCCTGCCGCGCAACGGCATCGTCGGGATCATCGGCCCGAACGGCGTCGGCAAGACCACGCTGTTCAAGACGATCGTCGGTCTCGAACCGCTGGACGGCGGCGAGCTGAAGGTCGGCGAGACGGTCGACATCTCGTACGTCGACCAGAGTCGCGGCGGAATCGACCCGAACAAGTCCCTGTGGGAGGTCGTCAGCGACGGCCTCGACTGGATCCAGGTCGGCAAGGTCGAGATCCCCTCGCGCGCCTACGTCTCGCAGTTCGGGTTCAAGGGCCCCGATCAGCAGAAGAAGGCCGGCGTGCTGTCGGGTGGAGAGCGCAACAGGCTCAACCTCGCACTCACGCTCAAGCAGGGCGGCAACCTCCTGCTCCTCGACGAGCCGACGAACGACCTGGACGTCGAGACCCTCGGCAGCCTCGAGAACGCGCTGCTCGAATTCCCCGGCTGCGCCGTGGTCATCACGCACGACCGGTGGTTCCTCGACCGCATCGCGACGCACATCCTGGCGTATGAAGGCACTGCGGACGACCCCGACAACTGGTACTGGTTCGAGGGCAACTTCGAGGCGTACGAGGAGAACAAGATCGAGCGTCTCGGCGCGGACGCAGCGAACCCGCACCGCTCGACGTACCGCAAGCTCACTCGTGACTGACGGTTCCTCCACCACTCCCTCGGCGGCCGGTGCCCGCCGGCTGCACATCCCGATGCTGCTGCGATGGGGTGACCTGGACGCGTTCAACCACGTCAACAACGCCTCGATGCTCAAGCTGCTCGAGGAGGTCCGCGTGCGCGCGTTCTGGCGGCCCGGCATCGACGAGGAGGCGCCCCCCACGGCGGTGCTCGACTCCGGCATCGATGCCGGTACCCTCACGCTCATCGCCCGACAGGAGATCGAGTACCTGCGACCGGTGCCGTATCAGCGCAACCCGCTCGACGTGCAGCTGTGGTTCGGCAAGATCGGCGGATCCAGCATCGAGGTCTGCTACGAGGTTTTCAGCCCCGTCTCCGCGGCGGGCCAGGAGCTGTATGCGCGCGCGTCCGCGGTCGTCGTGATGGTGGATGCCGCCA
Source organism: uncultured Actinomycetota bacterium (assembly GCA_963781135.1). Lineage (GTDB taxonomy): Bacteria > Actinomycetota > Actinomycetes > Actinomycetales > Microbacteriaceae > Microbacterium. The sequence goes on from CAWADY010000010.1 coordinate 575,110, forward strand.
CGGGCCGCCCCGTGCGTCTGACCGAAGAGCAGCGCTCCGCCTGGGAGCCGTACCTCGGCGATCCGGTCGTCTACGCGCACCGGCGCTGAGCAGGGTCAGCGCGCGTCGGCCGGCGCTGTCGGAACCCGCACCATGATCTCCTGCGCCACGCTGGCCAGCAGCATCCCGTCCCGCGAGTAGATGCGACCGGTCGCGAGGCCGCGCCCGCCCCGCGCGCTCGGCGACTCCTGCACGTAGAGCATCCAGTCGTCGACCCGTCCGGGGCGATGCCACCACATCGCATGATCGAGGCTGGCCACCTTCAGACCCGGTGTCGCCCAGGCCACGCCATGGGCGCGCAGGATGGACTCCTGAATCGTCATGTCGCTCAAATACGCGAGGGCCGCGCGGTGGGTGGCGGGGTCGTCGGGGATCTCACGACGCGTGCGCATCCATACGGCCTGTCGCGGCACGTGGTCGCCCTGGACCGTCAGGTAGATCGGCGAGGGGACGTGGCGCAGATCCAGCGGCCGGTCGATGAACAGCCGCTTGGAGACCGGGTGCAGGCCCGCGAGGTGATCCTCGAGATCGGGAAGCTCATCCGGACCGGGCACATCATCAGGAATCTCGGTCTGATGCTCGATCCCGGGATCCTCGTCCTGGAACGACGCGATCATCGAGAAGATCGGCACGCCTTCCTGGAAGGCCTGCGTGCGGCGCGTCGAGAACGAACGGCCGTCATGGATGCGGTCCACCGAGAACGTGATGCCTTTGGACGCATCGCCGGGCCGCAGGAAGTACCCGTGCATCGAGTGAACGGAGCGGCCGTCGGGGATCGTGCGCTCCGCAGCCACGATCGACTGGGCGAGCACCTGGCCGCCGTAGACGCGGCCGAGCGGCATGTGCTGCGACACACCCGTGAAGATGTCTTCGGTGGTGCGCGCACCGGATTGCGAGAGATCGAGCACGGCGAGCATCGAGGCGACCGGATCAGGATCCGGAACGAAGTCGTCAGGGGCGGTGTGATGAGCGTCGGTCACAGTGTTGTAGCTTAGGGCGGATGTCTCAGCGCCTGATCTTCGCGGATGCCCCCGCCGCGGCGGACGCCCTCACCTTCGCCGGTCGATCGGCGCGCGTCGGCGACGGGGCGGTGCGCCTGGCCGCGGCCGGCGGCACCCTCACGATGACCGCGGCGCCGTTCGCCCCGCGGGGTCTGTTCGACGCGACGCCGACGGTGCTCGCGATGCGGGCGCTTCCGGTCGACCCCGAGCTGGTATGCGACCTCGTCGTCGAGGCCTCCGAGCTCGCCGGCGCGGACGACAGCGCCGAGCAGCTGCAGCTTCCCGAGACCGCCCTCTCGCCGTCATGGGCGGGCGTGTCGCCGCCGCGCGGCGGGTGGTCGCAGACGGGGAGCATCGCGGCATCCGTCCTCGCCTCCCGGGCGCAGTGGGGGATCGCGGCTGTGGCGGAGTCGCTTCCGCAGAATCCCGGTGAAGATGCGGTGCGCGCCGTGCGGGCGGCGGTCTGGGGAGCGCCCGATGACGCGTTGGGCGGACTCCCGCTCGGTGTGGCCTTCGCCGCGTTCACACTGGGCTTCATCGTCGGCGAAGAAGACGCCCTCGTGCGCACATCGGGCTCGTGGACGCGAGTGTCGCTCCGACGGGGTCACGTCATCGTGCGCGGCCCCGCCCGGATGGGCATGACGGCCGTACGCGTGACCGGTCAGACGACCGAGAGTTAAACGGCGGCAGCAGCGGCCCGACCGGCGGTGCGCCCCGAGAACAGGCACCCGCCGAGGAAGGTTCCCTCCAGCGCGCGGTAGCCGTGGACGCCTCCGCCGCCGAATCCGCTCGCCTCGCCCGCGGCGTACAGCCCCGGAATCGGCTCGCCACCCGGAGCGAGGGCGCGGCCGTCGAGGTCGGTCTCGATGCCGCCGAGCGACTTGCGAGTGAGGATGTGCAGCTTGACCGCCACGAGCGGGCCGGCCTTGGGATCGAGGATGCGGTGCGGATTCGCGGTGCGCACGAGTCGGTCACCGCGGTAGGAGCGTGCGGAGCGGAGCATCGCGATCTGCGCGTCCTTCGTGAAGTCGTTGTCGATCTCGCGGTCGCGCGCCTCGACCTCGATGCGCACCCGCTCACCGTCGAGCGCTTCACCGCCGGGGAGCGCCTTCATCCCGGCGATCAGCTCGTCCAGCCCGTCGCGGACGATGAAGTCCACTCCGTGATCCATGAAGGCCTGCACCGGACCAGCGGCCCCCTTGCCCAGACGAGATTTGACCAGCAGAGGAACGTCGCGACCGGTGAGGTCGGGGTTCTGCTCGCTGCCCGAGAGCGTGAACTCCTTCTCGATGATCTGCCGCGACAGCACGAACCACGAGTGGTCGTACCCGGTCGTCCGCAGGTGGGCGAGAGTGCCGAGCGTGTCGAAGCCCGGGAACAGCGGTACGGGCAGTCGCTGTCCTGTCGCGTCGAGCCACACCGACGACGGCCCCGGCAGGATGCGGATGCCGTGGAGGGGCCACACCGGATCCCAGTTCTGGATGCCTTCGACGTAGTGCCACATCCGATCGCCATTGATCAGCCGTGCACCCGCCTTCTCGGAGACCTCGAGCATCGCGCCGTCCACGTAGGCGGGCACACCCGAGATCATCGAAGCCGGAGGCGCACCGAGACGTGCGGGCCACTGCCTGCGGACGAGGTCCTGGTTGCCTCCGATGCCGCCCGAAGACACGATCGTCGCCCCGGCGCTGATCTCGAAAGCGCCCACGACTTCTCGCGAGGTGGCCATGCCGCGGGCGGCGCCCGACGGAGCGAGGATGTCGCCGGCAGCGCCGGTGACCGCACCGTCGGCGGAGCGGAGTGTGGAGACCCTGTGGCGGGCGAGGATCGTCACGAGACCCTGCGCCTCGCCCTCTTCGACCGCCGCCTGGAACGGCGCCACGATGCCGGGGCCGGTGCCCCACGTGATGTGGAACCGCGGAACCGAGTTGCCCGGGCCCGTTGCGGTGTAGCCGCCGCGCTCGGCCCAGCCGACCACGGGGAAGAAGCCGACGCCCTTCTCGCGCAGCCACGATCGCTTCTCCTCGTGCGCGAACTGCAGGTATGCCTCTGCCCACCGACGCGGCCAGGCGTCTTCGTCACGATCGAAACCGGCGGTGCCGACCCAGTCCTGGTGTGCGAGCTCGAACGAGTCCTTGATGCCCATGCGCCGCTGCTCGGGGGAGTCGATGAAGAAGAGCCCGCCGAACGACCACCACGCCTGCCCGCCGAGGTTCGTCCGCGGCTCCTGATCGACGATGGTGACGCGCCTGCCGGCGGCGACCGCCTCCGCGGCCGCGACGAGTCCGGCCAGGCCCCAGCCGATGACGAGCACGTCAGTGGCGTGCGTGGCGGGGGTTGCGGGCATGTGCGACTCCTTCGTCGACGGGAACAGCTCAGTGGGGAGCGGTGGACGGCGGGTTGGTCAGGGGCAGGGATGCTGAACCCCGGCCATCCGCGGACGGGCCGATGCCGGTCGGCTCGAATGTGTTGACCATGGCGAACGCGGCACGCTGCAGGTAGTCCCACAGGGTGGCCTCGTGCAGCGGAGGAAGATCGATCTCGTCGACCGCGGCGCGCATGTGCGTCAACCACCGATCGCGCGCGTCAGGGTTCACATGGAACGGCGAGTGCCGCATCCGCAGGCGCGGGTGACCGCGTTCCTGGCTGTACGTGGTCGGACCGCCCCAGTACTGCTCGAGGAACAGCGTGAGGCGCTCCTTCGCGGGCGCGAGGTCCTCTTCCGGGTACATCGGTCGCAGAACCTCGTCATCGGCGACGCCGCGGTAGAACGCGTCCACGAGGCGGACGAACGTGTCGTGGCCGCCCACCTCCTCATAGAAGCTGACGCTCATGACAACCCCTCAGCGCTGTCCGGCGGGCTCTTCGGCTGGTCCTTCGGAGTCTTCTTCGGCCGCCACACCGGACGCTCGGGAGGCGGGGGAGGCGTGGTGATCGCGTTCGTCGGCTTCGTCTTGGGCGGATTGGCGCCGCGCACGCGCTGAGCGCCTTCGAGCCCGCTGAGCGTGATCGAGTTCAACTGGGGCAGCGTGAGCCCCATCTCCTCGACGGAGTTGAGCACCCGCATCCGCAATTCGCGGGCGACGTCGTCCTTCGCGTTCGCGCGTGTCTTCATGACGAGCCGGATCACGAGGGCGTCGCCCGACACCGATTCGAGTCCCCACACCTCGGGCTTGTCGATCACGCGGGTGCGCCACTTGGCGTCTTTCGCCAGGTCCTTCATCGTCTCGAGCATCGTGTTCTCGACGAGGCCGATGTCGGTGCCGATGGGCAGAGCGAGGTCGACGATCACGCGTGACCACCCCATCGACATGTTGCCGATCCGGGTGATCTCGCCGTTGCGGACGTACCAGAGCGTGCCGTTCACGTCGCGGACCGTGGTGACGCGGACGCTGACGTACTCGACGATGCCCGTGGCGAGCCCCAGGTCCACGACATCGCCGATCCCGACCTGGTCCTCGGCGACGATGAAGATGCCGTTCAGCACGTCCTTGACGATGTTCTGCGCGCCGAAGCCGAGTCCGGCGCCGATCGCGGCAGTGAGGAGGGTCAGCGATGCCAGGGCGTTCGGTGCCAGCACATTGACGATGAGCAGCAGCGAGACGATGACGATCGAGACGTTGACGATGTTCTGCAGGATCGTTCCGAGCGTGCGCGTCCGCTGGACGAGCCTGATCGCGGCGAGGGGCGAGCGCTCCAGCGCCTGGGTGTCGTCCACGTTCGCCTTCGTCTTGGCGCCGTTGACGATCCGAGAGACGACCCGGCGGATGACCAGCTTCAGGATCCAGCCGATGATCAGGGCACCGAGCACGATGCCGAGCACACGGATCGTGTTCCAGCCCGCCTCGGCGAAGAACTGGCCGATCGGTGCCCAGAACGCCGGGTCGGTGATCGTCGGGTCGACGGAGGTCCAGGTCGTGATCATCGTGACGATCCTAACGACGGATGCCTCGGCACTCGCTGAGTGCGAGGCATCCGCCGGTGATCACCTAGGAGGCGTCGCGATCCTGCACCGCGAGCGCCCGTTCGACACCCGCGAGGTTCTCGTCCACGAGCCGGCGCAGCGCTGGGGCGGCATCCGGGTTGGCCGCGAGCCAGGCGCGCGTGGCGTCGCGCAGTTCGAGGTTCGCCAGCGGTGCCGGGTAGAGGCCCACGATGATGTACTGCGCGATCTGGTACGAACGCGAGTTCCAGATCGGCAGCAGCATGTCGAAGTAGGGCTTCACGAACTCACCCAGCTGCGCGACGGTGGCGGGATGCTGGAAACCGAGCGCGGTGGATCGGACGATCGTGTTCGGCTGATCGGTGTTGTCGATGATCGACGACCACGCGGCCTGCTTCGCACCAGCGTGCGGAATGGACGCCTTCGCCTGAGCGGCGAACTCGCCGCCCTTCGCGGTGTTGTCCGCAGCGAGGGCTTCGTCGATCTGCTTCACGTGCGCGATCCCGCCCGCAGCGAGCGAGATCAGCAGCTGCCAGGCGAGGTCGGTGTCGATCTCGAGGCCCTCGAGGGTCGTCTCACCCTCACGCAATGCCTGCACGGTCGCCCAGTGCTCGGGCGTCGATGCCGCGGTGGCGAACGCCGTCACGAACTGCAGCTGACTGTCGCTGCCCGCCTCGGCGGACTGTGCGAGAGCCCACAGTCCGTCAGCGACCTTGGCGCGAGTCGCCTCGCGCTTCTCGGGCGCGACATAGGAGTTCGCGGCGAGCTGGAGCTGGGCGAGGGTGGTGCGGACGGTGGTGGATTCGGTCTCGCTGCCGATGTTGCGCAGCACGAGGTCCACGTAGTCGCTCGGCGAGGATTCGGCATCCCGTGTCTGGTCCCAGGCCGCGCCCCACACGAGCGAGCGCGCCAGCGGATCGGCGATTCCGCCGAGGTGCTCGATCGCGGTCTTGAGGGAGCGGTCGTCGAGGCGGATCTTCGCGTACGCGAGGTCCTCGTCGTTCAGCAGCACCAGATCGGGGCGCTTGTGTCCCTTGAGCTCGGGGACTTCGGTGAGGTCCCCGTCGACGTCGAGCTCGACGTGGTGCACGCGCTCGAGGGCGCCGTCGGTGACGTTGTAGAACCCGACGCCCAGGCGGTGCGGACGGATGGTCGGGTAGTCGGCAGGGGCCGTCTGGGTGATCGCGAACCGCGTGATCGTGCCCGTGCCGTCCTCGCTGATCACCGGCGCGAGCGTGTTGACACCGGCGGTCTCGAGCCACTTCTTCGCCCACGTGCCGAGTTCGCGGCCGCTGGTCTTCTCGAGCTCCGAGAGCAGGTCGGACAGCTCAGTGTTGCCCCACTCGTTCTTCTTGAAGTACTCCGCGACGCCGGCGAAGAACGCCTCGATGCCGACCCAGGCAGCGAGCTGCTTGAGGACCGAGCCGCCCTTCGCATAGGTGATGCCGTCGAAGTTGACCTGGACGTCCTCGAGATCGTTGATCTCGGCCACGACGGGGTGGGTGGAGGGCAGCTGGTCCTGACGGTAGGCCCAGGTCTTCTCCATCGCGTTGAACGTCGTCCACGCCTCGGTCCACTCGGTGGCCTCGGCCGTGGCGATCGTCGACGCCCACTCCGCGAACGACTCGTTCAGCCAGAGGCCGTTCCACCACTTCATGGTGACGAGGTCGCCGAACCACATGTGTGCGAGCTCGTGCAGGATCGTGACGACGCGGCGCTCCTTGATCGCGTCGGTCACCTTGCTGCGGAACACGTACGACTCGGTGAAGGTCACGGCGCCGGCGTTCTCCATGGCCCCCGCGTTGAACTCCGGCACGAAGAGCTGGTCGTACTTCGCGAACGGATACGGGTAGTCGAACTTGGCCTCGTAGTACGCGAAGCCCTCGCGCGTCTTGTCGAAGATGTAGTCCGCGTCGAGGTGCTGCCACAGGCTCTTGCGGCCATAGACCCCGAGGGGGATGACCCGGCCCGAGGCGCTCGTCAGCTCGGAGCGGACCTCCTCGTAGGGCCCCGCCACGATGGCCGTGATGTACGACGAGATCGGCGGGGTCGGCTCGAAGCGCCAGGTGGCGCGTCCGTCGCCGTGCTTCTTCGGTTCGGGGGTCGGAGAGTTGGAGACCACCTTCCACGGCTCGGGGGCCGTGACGGTGAATTGGAACGTCGCCTTCAGGTCGGGCTGCTCGAACACGGTGAAGACGCGTCGGGAGTCAGGGACTTCGAATTGCGAGTAGAGGTAGACCTCGCCGTCGACGGGGTCGACGAAGCGGTGCAGACCCTCGCCCGTGTTCGTGTACAGGCAGTCCGCCTCGACGATGAGCTCGTTCTCGCGTTCGAGGCCCGCCAGGGCGATGCGCGAATCGGCGAACGCCGTCACGGGAACATCGCGGCCGTTCAGAGTGATCGACAGCACGTCACGGGCGATCAGGTCGATGAACGTGTCTGCGCCCTCGGTGGCGGTGAAGCGCACGACGGTTCGCGATCCGAAGACCTCGTCGCCCTTCGTGAGGTCGAGTGCCACCTCATACGAATGGGTGTCGACGATCGCGCGGCGCTCCTGCGCCTCGATGCGGGTGAGGTTCTCTCCAGGCACTGCTGCTCCCGATGTGTAGGGGTTTCGGATGTCGCGAGACCGGCGGGTGGCCGACGCTGGCAACCTCCCCAGCCTACGTCAGCCCTGCGCAGGGGACCCGGCGCCGTCACCGGTGCGATCGGCGGCAGCAGCGCGCACGACGTGACTGCGCGCGTGGGCGACAGCCGGACCGAGCTCGTCGAAGAGATGATTGCTGTGCCGCAGCGAACTGAGCACCCCGACGGTCGTGAAGAGTTCGACATGGCCTTCGCGCACCCCCTTGATCAGCACGGTCACTCCGCGTCGCTCCAGCTGCTGGACGATCTCGGACAGCACGTGCGCCCCAGTCGCGTCGACGAGTTCCAGCTGCGACATCCGCAGGATCACCACGGTCACGTCGTGCAGGGAGGTGACCGTCTCGAGCACCCGATCCGCGGCGGCGAAGAAGAGCGGGCCGTCCAGGCGGATCACGGCGATGCGGTCGTCGCCCGGCTCCGCCACGCCGTCGATCGGTTCGCGGTGCACGCCCGTCGCCCGCGAGAGTCCGCGGATCGCGAAGACTCCTGCGACCGCGATGCCGATGACCACCGCCACGATCAGGTCGACCGACACCGTGACGACCGCGGTCACGACGTAGGCGATCGCATCCGCCCGGGTGGAGCGCAGGATCGACCGCGCGGTCGCGAGATGCACCATGCGCACCGCCGTGACCATGAGCACACCCGAGAGTGCGGCGAGCGGGATGGCGCCGACCGGCCCTGCTGCCACCAGCACCACCAGCAGAAGCACGAGCGCGTGGAAGATCGCGGCGACCCTGGTCTTGGCCCCCGCGCGAACATTCACCGCCGTGCGGGCGATCGCACCGGTCGCCGGCATGCCTCCGAGCAGTCCTGCGCCGATCGAGGCGAGTCCCTGTCCGACGAGTTCGCGGTCGGGGTCGTAGGGGCCGGTATCGGCGAGGGAGGCAGCGACGCGCGCCGACAGCAGCGACTCGATCGCCGCGAGCGCCGCGACGGCGACCGCGGGCAGGATGAGCTGCGAGAGCGTATCCAGCGAGAATGACGGCAGGCCGAGCGCGGGAAGAGTGCTCGGCAGTGCCCCGATGACCGCGAGCGGCGACGGCAGCACCAGTGCCAGCAACGTGACGAGGACGATGCCCACGAGCGAGCCCGGGATCGATCGGTGCACGAGCGGCAGCAGGTACATGCACGCCGCGACGATCGCGACCGCGCAGAGTGACCAGAGCAGGTAGATCGGGTCCGCCGCGGCGAGGGAGGACACCGCGGTGACCACGACGTTCGTGTGCAGGATGCTGCCGACATCGGCCCCGGTGAGGGCGGGCACCTGCTGCAGGAAGATGATGATCGCGATGCCGAGGGTGAAGCCCTCGATCACCGGCCACGGAATGAACGACACAGCGCGCCCGAGGCGCGCAGCCCCAGCGATCAGCACCATGATCCCGGCGAGCACGCTCACCACGGCCACCGCGGCCATGCCGTGCGCGGCCACGATCGGGGCGAGCACGACGACCATCGCGCCGGTCGGCCCCGACACCTGGACGTTCGAGCCGCCGAACACTGCAGCGATGACTCCGGCGACGATCGCGGTGATCAGCCCGGCCGCTGCGCCCGCGCCTGAGGCGATGCCGAATCCGAGGGCGAGCGGCAGCGCGACGATTCCGACGGTGAGTCCCGCCAGCAGGTCCCCGCGCCACGTCCGGCCGATCGATCGGTAGTCCCGGCCGGTGGGCAGAAGTGCGCGGACGTACCCGCCCGCCCGGGTCACGCGCTCGGACCGAGCGCGGGCAGAGACGCGGCATCCGCCACGCGTTCTCCGTCCGCGGTCACGACGCGCAGCAGCAAACGGCGGGCGATCGTGAGCAGCTCGGCGACCTCCGGGTAGGCGAGCCGGTAGTAGACGCTGCTGCCGCGCCGATCGGACTCGACGAGACGGTTGCGTCGCAGGACGGCGAGGTGCTGCGAGAGGTGGGATGCCTCGAGCTCGGTCTCGGACTGCAGTTCGGCGACCGACCGCTCGGTCGCCGTCGAGAGCAGTTCGAGGATCCGGATGCGCAGCGGGTGCGACAGTCCTTTGAAGAGCCCTGCCTTGACCTCGTAGAGCGGACGCTGATCGAGAGTTATCGACATGATGAATCCATCATATCGCTCTGAACGGAGCGGCCACTCCGAGCTTCGGCGTGGCCGCGCTCCCTAGACTGGGGGGCATGCGCATCCACATCGCGACCGACCACGCCGGCCTCGAATTCTCCACCCAGCTGCAGCATCACCTGGCCGGCCAGGGGCACGATGTCGTGGATCACGGACCGCTGGACTACGAGCCGCTCGATGACTACCCGGCCTTCTGCATCCGTGCCGCTCAGGCGGTCGTCGCAGACCAGGATGCCGGCATCGACACGCTGGGCGTGGTGTTCGGCGGCTCGGGCAACGGCGAGCAGATCGCCGCCAACAAGGTGCAGGGCATCCGTGCAGCGCTGGTCTGGAGCGTGGCCACCGCCGAGCTCGCACGCGAGCACAACGACGCCAACGTGATCGCGATCGGCGCGCGCCAGCACACGTTCGAGGAGGCCGCCTCGTTCATCGACCTGTTCATCGCGACGCCGTTCTCCGGCGAAGAGCGACACGCGCGCCGGATCGCGCAGATCGCCGCGTTCGAAGACGACGGCGCCCTCGAGGCCGATCCGCGCTCCACCGGGGGGAAGCCCGACGTCCTCGCGGCGGAAGACAGCTCGTTCGACCCCGAAGCCGGCTGATGCCGGAGGGGCATTCCGTCCATCGGATCGCCCGCCAGTTCGACCGCAACTTCGTCGGTCGTGAGGTGGCGGCATCCAGCCCGCAGGGGAGATTCGCGGAGGGCGCGCACATCATCAGCGGGCGTACCGCGACCGCGGTGCGCGCGGTGGGCAAGCAGATGTTCCTCGAGTTCGACGACGACCTCTGGCTGCGCGTGCATCTGGGGATGTACGGAGCGTGGGACTTCGCCGGCGAGGTCGTGGTCGACCCGACGATCGCGTCCGCGAACGGTCGGATGGGCCAGACGAACCAACGCGGCACGCAGCTCGAGGTGCCGATCCTCGATGCGGCCGGAGAGAACTCCCTGACCTCGATCGGCGCTCCGCGGCGGGCGCGGGTGCGCGTGCGCATGTCGGAGCAGACGACCGGGCTCGCCGACGACGGCGAGGTCTGGCCACCGCCCGTCGTGGGCCAGGTCCGGCTTCGCCTGCTGACGGAGATCACGGCTGCCGACCTGCGCGGTCCGACCGCGTGCCAGCTGCAGACACCCGACGAGGTCGCCGCGACGATCGCAAAGCTCGGACCCGATCCGCTGGTCGACGACGTCGCCACGGGCGAAGAGGCTTTCGTGGCCGTCGTGAGACGCAAGCCGACCCCGATCGGCCAGCTGCTGATGGACCAGAGCGTCGTGAGCGGCATCGGCAACGTGTACCGCGCCGAGCTGCTGTTCCGCGCGCGGCAGAACCCGCACACGCCGGGTCGCGAGGTTCGCGAAGACGTCGTGCGCGACCTGTGGCGGGATTGGGTGCGACTTCTCGCGATCGGCGTCGAGACCGGCCAGATGATGACCATGGACGACCTCGACCCGGAGGCGTACCGCGCGGCGATGGCCCATCGTGACGACCGTCATTGGGTGTACCACCGCGCGGGCCTGCCCTGCCGGGTGTGCGGCACGGCGATCGTGGTCGAGGAGATGGCCACGCGCAAGCTCTACTGGTGCCCGAAGTGCCAGGCCTGAACTCCGTAGGCTGGGAGCATGCGTCAGAACCCGAGCTTCGCGATGACCGATGTCGCGGAATTGCGCCGTCTCATCGAGCGGAATCCGTGGACGACCCTCGTCAGCAGCACTCCCGACGGGCTGGTCGCGTCGCACTACGCCGTTCTGCTCGACGAGGGGCATGACGACCTCACGATCGTGGGCCATGTCGGCAAGCCCGATGACATGATCCACGGCCTGGGGGAGCGCGAGCTCATGATCGTGGTGCAGGGCCCGCACGGTTACGTGTCGCCCGGCTGGTACGGAGACGTCGCAAGCGTGCCCACGTGGAACTTCGTCTCGGCGCACTTGACCGGCGTGCCGGAGATCCTCTCGCCCGCAGAGAACCTGCAGGTGCTCGACCGGCTCGTCGCGCACTTCGAAGGGCGGATGCCGGAGCCCCGCATGATGTGGGAGCGCCCGAACGATCCGACCTATGTCGAGCGCCTCGAGCGCGGCACTGTCGGCTTCCGACTCACCCCGACCCGCGTCGTGGCCAAGCGCAAGCTGAGCCAGAACAAGTCGGCAGAGGTCGTCGAGACCGTGATCGCGCAGCTGAGCGGTGACGGTGCGTACGCGAATCCGGCGCTGGCTGCCGAGATGAGGCGCGCGCACGACGCGATGGTCCGTCCGTGACCGGGATCGGGACGAACGTCGGCACGATCACGGGCGCGCAGGTCAGCGGCGCCGGCCGTGCGCTGCTTCCGACCGACGGACCGGTCGATGTCTTCCTGACCGACGGGGTGATCGCCGACATCGCTCCGACGGGAGCGCTGCGCCCGCGCGGCGAGGTGCTCGACGCCGCAGGCGCGTGGCTCATCCCCGGGCTCTGGGATCACCACGTGCACGTCGTGCAATGGGCGCTCGTCGCGCAGCGGCAGCAGCTCGGCCACGCCGAGTCGGCCGCACACGCCGCGCGGATCATGGGGGAGGCGCCCGTCCTTCCCGACGGGCGCCGCATCGGCACCGGGTTCCGAGACGCGCTGTGGGCCGATCAGCCGAGCCTCGAGCTGCTCGACGCCGCCACCGGCGAGGTGCCGACGTACCTCATCAACGCCGACGTGCACAGCGTCTGGCTCAACAGCGCCGCACTTCGCCGGGAGGGACATGCACCCGACGGCATCGGCATCCTCCGGGAAGCTCCCGCGTTCGAGATCTCCCGTCGCCTGAACGACATCGACCCCGCGCTCGGCGACGGTCTGGTGGCCGCGATGGCACGGGATGCGGCATCCCGCGGAGTCGTCGGGCTCGTCGACCTCGACATGGCGTGGAACGAGAGCGCATGGGAGCGTCGCCTGAACGGCGGCTTCGACACGCTGCGGGTCGAGTTCGGCATCTACCCCGAGTTCCTCGAACGGGCGATCGCCGAAGGGCTGCGCACCGGCGACGCCGTGCGCGGCGCGACGTCGGACCTCGCGCGCGTCGGGTCGCTCAAGGTGATCACCGACGGGTCGCTCGGAACGCGTACCGCGGCGTGCTCGCACGCGTACCCCGGTGACCCGCACAACCACGGCGTGCTCGCCGTCGCGCCCGAGACGCTGCTCGAGCTCATGACCGCGGCCACCGGCGCCGGGCTGGCCTGCGCGATCCACGCGATCGGCGACATCGCCAACTCCCACGCGCTCGACGCGTACGCTCTCACCGGCGCTGTCGGAACGATCGAGCACGCGCAGCTGGTCGCCCACGCCGACATTCCGCGCTTCGCGCGGCTGGGCGTCGGTGCGAGCGTGCAGCCCGAGCACGCGATCGACGACCGCGACCTCACCGACTCGATCTGGGCCGACCAGACCGCGCTGCCCTACCCGCTGCGGGGGCTGGCCGACACCGGCGCCAACCTCCTGTTCGGCTCGGACGCACCCGTCTCGCCGCTGGACCCGTGGGCGGCGATGGCGGCGGCGGTCTTCCGCACCCGCGACGGTCGCCCCGCGTGGCGGCCGGACCAGGGCGTGGATGCCGCGACCGCATTGGCCGCCTCGACGCACGGCGGCTCGACGGCCGGGGCCGTGATCGAACCGGGCGCTCGAGCCGACCTCGCTCTGATCGAGCGCGACCCGCTGGTCGCCTCAGAGGCGGAGCTGAGGGCGATGCGGGTGCGCTCGACGCTGATCGCGGGCCGCCTCACCCACCTCGACTGACCACCGAGGGCGGGGACACGACGAAGCCCCGGTCCCAAGGACCGGGGCTTCGCTGGCGTCGGTCAGCCGGCGAGGTGCGCGAACAGGAACCAGCGGTCCTTGTCGAGCGACTCGCGGATCTGGATCGCGACGTCCTGGCTCGCGAGGTCGACTTCGTCGAGTCCGTCGATCGCAGCCTTCACGTCGACGAGCACGGCGTCCATGTCGGCGATCACACCGCGGATCATGTCCTCCCACTGGGTGAAGCCGGCGGGAACCTGCGTCGGCGCGGCCTTGGCCGCGACGGTCGACAGGCGCGCGTCGATCGGCAGGCCGAGCGCGACGATCCGCTCGGCGGCAAGATCGGCGCCATCCTGCGCGTGCGTGACGAGCGTGTCGAGCAGTTCGTGGATCGCGATGAAGTTCGCGCCGCGCACGTTCCAGTGCGCCTGCTTTCCGTTCACCGCGAGGGCCTGGAGCCCGATCGCGACGGGGGTGAGGAACTGGGCTGTCCCGGCGGCGACCGTCGGATCGGCGGCTGTTGCGGGGGTGGTCTGCATCTTGGTCATCTCTTCGCCTCCATCTGGCCGGTTCGTGCGCTTTCGTGCACCATCCGTCTGCGTGCTTCAACGCTACTCACGCCCGCACATTCCGCAAGGAAGCACAGGCTGGGCTAACCCGATGGGTCGCCGTCTGCGATCTCGCCGACGGGTCGACTTCGGATGCCGCGCCGAGGCGACTAGCGTCGAGGGGTGCCATCCGCCGATCACGACCTCGCGCCCCAGCACCTGAACGTGCCTTCGCGGCGGGTCCGGCAGGAGCCCCTCGACCGATCGCCGGAGCACGCGGAACCGTCGCGGTTCATTCCGCACGTCCAGGGCCTGCGTGCGATCGCCGTGCTGGCTGTCGTGCTGTACCACTTCTGGCCGGCGCGGTTCTCGGGCGGATACGTCGGCGTCGACATCTTCTTCGTGATCTCGGGCTTCCTGATCACGGCGCATCTGATGCGTGAGTTGACCGCGACCGGAACCGTGCGACTCGGCCAGTTCTGGGCTCGGCGTGCGCGGCGTCTGCTGCCGGCATCTCTGCTCGTTCTGCTCTTCTGCGCGCTGGTCGCGATGTCTCCGTATCTGACGCCGATCTCAGCGCTTCCGAACGAGGTGCGCGAGATCCTCGCCTCGACGTTCTACGTCGAGAACTGGTACCTCGCTCTCAACTCGGCCGATTACCTGAACCATGCGGGCGATCCCGCGACCGTGCAGCACTACTGGTCGCTGTCGCTGGAAGAGCAGTTCTACGTGATGTGGCCGCTCATCATGCTGCTCGCGGCATGGATCGCGGTGAAATGGTTCCGCGGCGCGCGGCGCCGGGCGGTCATCGCCGCACTCGGAGTGGTGACGGCGGCATCCTTCGTCTTCTGCGTGATCTTCACGATCACCGATCCCGCGCCCGCGTACTTCGTCACCTTCGGACGCATGTGGCAGTTCGGCGTCGGCGCGATGGTCGCGCTCATCCCCGCGCTGCGCATCCGCAACGCCGTCGGCAGCTTCGTGCTCGGGTGGGCAGGCATCGTGGTGCTGGTGCTCGTGATCTTCCGGTTCGACGGGCAGACGCCGTTCCCCGGTTACATGGCCGCGATCCCCACGCTCGCCGCCGCCGCCGTGATCGCCGCATCGAACACCGAGCGGTGGTGGTACCCCACGCGCCTTCTCGCGCTGCGCCCCGCGCAGTTCGTCGGCGACATCTCGTACTCGCTGTACCTGTGGCACTGGCCGCTCATCATCATCGCGCCCTCCGTACCGTTCTGGGGTCTGACGATCTACCACCGCGTGGCCCTTCTGCTGCTCTGCTTCGTGCTGGCCTGGCTCACGAAGCGGTTCGTGGAAGACCCGGCCCGCGGGTGGAAGGTGCTCACCTCCCGGCCCTCACGCGTGACCCTGTGGTCGTCGCTGGCGGCGATGATCGTCGTCGGCGCCACCGCCGGCGTCGCGTGGGCCGTCAACGCCCCTGCGTACACCGAGGGGGTTCGCGCCATCGAGGAGCTGCGCGAGAACCCGCCGGAGTGCTTCGGCGCCGCCGTCGTGCTCGAGGAGGGGTGCGCAGGCACGGATTTCGGTGAGACGATCCTTCCTGCACCCGGGTTCGCCGGGGTTGATCGGCCGACGGACGAGCAGTGCTTCGTGCAGTTGAATGACGCGCGACCCGTCTCGTGCGAGTTCGGCTCCGATGCGGCCGACGCGCCGCGGGTCGCCCTGATCGGCGACAGTCACGCGTACCAGCTGCTCTCCACGTTCCAGCAGATGGCCGACGAGAACGGCTGG
Organism: uncultured Actinomycetota bacterium; assembly: GCA_963781135.1. Lineage (GTDB taxonomy): Bacteria > Actinomycetota > Actinomycetes > Actinomycetales > Microbacteriaceae > Microbacterium. The sequence goes on from CAWADY010000010.1 coordinate 590,883, forward strand.
CATCTCACGACCTATTTCAAGGGCGCGTGCCCGTGGAACACGACGCCGCTGTCCACCCCTGGCGCTTTCGGCGCGGCGTGCACCGAATGGCGCGACGGCGTGACGGCCGCACTCGCCGACGCCGACCTCGACGCCGTCTTCACGGCGGCCATCGCGACGACTCCCTACTCGTCGGCGGGTTTCGACTCGTCGTACGACGCCGCGGTCGCCGGCTACCGCGACGCATGGAGCCAAGTCCTCGATCGCGGAGTGCCCGTCATCACGGTCGTCGACAACCCGGTGTGGGAGACCGATCCGAACAAGTGCCTGCGCACGCGCGCGATGAGCGAATGCGACGGCCCGCGTGCGGATCTGCTGGTCGCCGATGATCCGCTGCGGGAAGCGGCATCCGGTCTGTCCGGCGTGACACTGCTCGATTTCACCGACGTCTTCTGCGATGCGGAGATCTGTGCGCCGGTCGTCGGCGGCGCGAACGTCTACCGCGATCAGGACCACCTGACGGTGAGCTTCGCCGACACCCTGGCGCCCTGGTACACCGCGGCGATCAGCGACGCGCTCAGCAGTAGGGTCGGGTCATGACGATCGCCCCGGGAGCCTCGGTCCTGTCCGCCGCCGGCCGCGCGCCGGCGATCGACCCCGGTGCGTTCGTTGCGCCGGGAGCGCGCGTGGTCGGGGGAGTCACCCTCAGCGAGGGCGCGAGTGTCTGGTACAACGCGGTGCTCCGTGCCGACGGCGACACGATCACCATCGGCGTCGGCAGCAACCTGCAGGACAACGTCTCCGTCCACGTGGACGCGGGCCACCCCGTGGTCATCGGCGAGAACGTCTCGGTCGGCCACAACGCCGTCGTGCACGGGTGCACGGTGGGGGACGGATCGCTCATCGGGATGGGCGCCGTCGTGCTGAGCGGCGCCGTGATCGGCGAAGGATGCCTCATCGCGGGCGGTGCGGTGGTGCTCGAAGGTGCGGTGATCCCGCCGGGGTCGCTCGTCGCGGGCGTGCCGGCGAAGGTCAGACGAGAGCTCACCGACGACGAGCGCGCCGGGATCCTGCGCAACGCCCAGGCGTACCGCGAGCACGTCGTCGAGCACATGAACGCCCGACCGATCTAGTACCGGGCGCTCAGTCGTCGGACGCGACCGGGTGGTACGCGCCTCGGAAGATCTCGAAAACCCGTGCGCCCGCAGATCCCGGCAGCGGGGTGATCGGCTTGTCGTCCATGAACAGGCGGATCACGTGCGCGAGCTCGCGCGGGTGGCTGAAGTTGATCGCGTGGGCGGCACCCTCCAGCACGACCAGGAGCACGTGATTCTGATCCTGCTGTGCGACTTCTTTGATGCGGTCCGGTCCCGGCAGCAATGGGTCGCGCGTGCCCAGCACGACGAGCGTCGGGATCTTCAGCTCGAGCAGCCGCTGCACGGACGGGTACTGCGTCAGCGCCTTGAACATCTTCAGGGTGCTGGGTACGCCGAAACGCAGGTAGTCGGGAGTCGCGACCGTGATCATCTTCCGCGGCTCACGCCCACCGTCCTTGGCGAGTTGGCTCATCGCGCGGCGAAGGGGCTGATTGTGGATGCCGCCCGCCGGTGAGACGAGCACTGCGCGCTCGATGCGCTCAGGGTAGCGATGCGCCAGCTCCACGATCACCGGGCAGCCCATCGAGTTGCCGACCAGGCTGGTCTTCTCGACTCCGCGATCGTCCAGGAACCGCATGGCGGCGTGGGCGAGGTCGGGGATGTCGAGCGCCGCACCCTGCTTGCCGCTGCGACCGAACCCGGGCAGGTCGGGAACGTAGGTGTGGAACTCGTCGGCGAGCAGCTCGGCGGTCGGGAGCAGATAGCGCCCGGACAGACCGAAGCCGTGCACATGCGTCATCACTCGCGCGTCCGGAGGATTCGCGGACTCGCGATAGAAGACGTCGACGCCGTCGATCAGCGTCCACCGCTCGGCCAGAGCCGAGGCCGGTCGGCGGGGCGTCATCTTCCCCCGGTGGCGGTACGACGCCTTCTCGACGTTCTTGACCATCGCAACTCCTTCCCCACAGGACGACGAGATCCACCTGGAACGTCGCAGACAGGCGCGGCAGTGTCAATAGTGTCGCGGCGCCACGACAGAGGCATCGCCCTGCGAGGGTGAGGTGCCCGCGAGGGCAGTGGAGGGGCTGACGAGAATCGTCGGCGCGTGAGGGCATTGGAGGGGCTGACGAGAATCGAACTCGCATCATCTGTTTGGAAGACAGAGGCTTTACCACTAAGCTACAGCCCCACATCCGACGGGCGTCCGCCGGGATGTGCGCTTTCGATTCTATGGCATGACGCGGCGATGCCTGTGCCCACCGGGCCGTCGGCTAGACTTCTTGGGGCCGATCAGCACGTATCCACGTGCGCACCCGCCCGGGGCGTAGCTCAGCTTGGTAGAGCGCCCGCTTTGGGAGCGGGAGGCCGCAGGTTCAAATCCTGTCGCCCCGACATCTCGGCCCCCAGAACCCACATCTTCAGCCGCCGCGCCGCCGCGCGCGGTCGATCACAAGGAGAACGAACAGGCATGGTCAACAGCACCGTCGAGAAGCTCACCCCGACTCGGGTGAAGCTGCACATCACGGTCTCGCCCGATGAGCTCAAGCCGAGCATCGCTCACGCGTACGAGCACATCGCGCAGGACGTGCAGATCCCCGGATTCCGCAAGGGCAAGGTTCCCGCGCCGATCATCGACCAGCGCGTCGGCCGCACGGCCGTGATCGAGCACGCTGTCAGCGAGGGTCTCGACACGTTCTACCGCCAGGCCGTCGAGGCGAACGAGCTGCGCGTGCTCGGCCGCCCGAGCGCGGATGTCAAGGAATGGCCCAACGAGAAGGACTTCTCGGGCGACCTGCTCGTCGAGATCGAGGTCGACGTGCGACCCGAGTTCGAGCTTCCGGCCTTCGAGGGCACCACTGTCGAGGTCGACGCCATCGAGGTCGACGAGGCTGCGATCGACGAGGAGCTCGACCGTCTGCGCGCGCGCTTCGGCACGCTCGTGACGGTCGACCGCCCGGCGTCCACCGGTGACTTCGTCGAGCTCGACCTGGTCGCCACGATCGACGGCGCCGAGATCGACCGCGCCGAGGGCGTGTCGTACGAAGTCGGCTCCGGCGAGCTGCTCGAAGGCATCGACGAGGCGATCGACTCGCTGACCGCGGGCGAGGAGACGAACTTCCGCTCGACCCTCATCGGCGGCGACCACGCCGGCGAAGACGCCGAGGTCGCGGTGGTCGTCAAGGCGGTCAAGGAGCGCGAGCTGCCCGAGGCCGACGACGACTTCGCCCAGATCGCGAGCGAGTTCGACACCCTCGCCGAGCTGCGCGAGAGCCTCAGCGAGCGCGTCGTGCAGCAGGGCAGCTTCACGCAGGGCAACGCCGCACGCGACAAGCTCATCGAGCAGCTGCTGGCCCAGGTCGAGATCCCCGTGCCGCCGGCGCTCATCGAGGACGAGGTGCACACGCACCTCGAGGGCGAAGGCCGCCTCGAGGACGACGTGCACCGCGCCGAGGTCACCGAGGCGAGCGAGAAGCAGTTCCGCACGCAGATGCTGCTGGACGCGGTCGCCGAGAAGCTCGACGTCCAGGTGTCGCAGGACGAGCTGACCCAGTACCTCGTGCAGTCCGCCGCGCAGTACGGCATGGCGCCGCAGGACTTCGTCGAGGCGCTGCAGACGAACAACCAGCTGCCGTCGCTGGTCGGTGAGGTCGCCCGCAGCAAGGCTGTCGCGGTGGCCCTCGGGCAGGTCGTCGTCGTCGACACGAACGGCAAGGTCGTCGACCTGACCGGCTTCGTCGCCACCGACGACGACGAGACCGCCGAGGACGAGGTCGTCGAAGAGGCCGAGGAGATCGCGGATGCCGCGGCCGAGGCCGACGCGATCATCGAGGCCGAAGAGGCCGCGGCGCCCGCCGCGAAGAAGCCCGCCGCCAAGCGCAAGAGCACCAAGAAGGCCGACGCCGCCGAATAGGCGCGGCCACACCTCGAAGGGGCGGATGCTGCGGCATCCGCCCCTTCGTCGTCATCGGCGACGCGCTTCTCTGCCCAGGGCGAACACGGGCAGGCGGACGCGGGCGCGCCGGTAGATTCGAAGCCACGACCACCGAAACAGGAGTGAACATGGCCGAACCACTTGTCGCGACGAGCGTCTTCGACAGGCTGCTGAAAGACCGCATCATCTGGCTGGGCTCGGAGGTGCGTGATGACAACGCGAACGAGATCTGCGCGAAGATCCTGCTGCTCGCCGCCGAGGACCCGGAGAAGGACATCTTCCTCTACGTCAACTCGCCGGGTGGCTCGATCACTGCCGGCATGGCCATCTACGACACGATGCAGTTCGTGCCGAACGACATCGTCACGGTGGGCATCGGCATGGCCGCCTCGATGGGACAGCTGCTGCTGACCAGCGGCACGAAGGGCAAGCGCTACATCACGCCGAACGCCCGCGTGCTGCTGCACCAGCCCCACGGCGGGTTCGGCGGAACCTCGAGCGACATCCAGACCCAGGCGCAGCTCATCGTCTCGATGAAGAACCGCCTCGCCGAGATCACCGCTTCCCAGACCGGCAAGTCGGTCGAGCAGATCAACGAGGACGGTGACCGTGACCGCTGGTTCACGGCGCAGGAAGCGCTCGAATACGGATTCGTCGACCACATCCGCGCCCACCTGGGCGATGTCGTCGGCGGCGGCGGAACAGACCAGGACTGACCGAAGGCGAATGAGAAGGAACAACAGCGAAATGAGCATCCCCACCTTCGGCGGCACGGCAGGCAACGGCCTGGCCATGCCCTCCAGCAGGTACATCCTCCCGCAGTTCGAGGAGCGCACCGCCTACGGCTACAAGCGCCAGGACCCTTACAACAAGCTGTTCGAAGACCGCGTGATCTTCCTCGGCGTGCAGGTCGACGACGCATCGGCCGATGACGTGATGGCCCAGCTCCTCGTGCTCGAGAGCCAGGACCCCGACCGCGACATCATCATGTACATCAACTCGCCCGGCGGATCGTTCACCGCGATGACGGCGATCTACGACACGATGCAGTACATCTCGCCTCAGATCCAGACCGTCGTGCTCGGCCAGGCGGCATCGGCCGCGGCCGTGCTTCTCGCCGCGGGTGCGCCGGGCAAGCGCCTGGCGCTGCCCAACGCGCGCGTGCTGATCCACCAGCCGGCGATGGGTGAGGCAGGACACGGTCAGGCATCCGACATCGAGATCCAGGCGGCGGAGATCCTCCGCATGCGCACCTGGCTCGAGGAGACGCTGGCCAAGCACACGAACCGCACCGTCGAGGAGGTCAACCGCGACATCGACCGCGACAAGATCCTCGACGGCAAGCAGGCCGTGGATTACGGCCTGGTCGACCAGGTGCTCACGACGCGCAAGCGCGTGCCGGCCGCCATCTCCAAGTAGGCTCCGCACCCCTTCACGCCCCGTCGCCCTCCTCGTGAGGGCGGCGGGGCGTCGTCGTTCCGCCGACAGCAGAACGCTCGCCACCGCATCCACAATGCGTGTCGCAATCCCGGCGCATGTCGGCCTCAGAGGTTAGGCTCGGAGAACAGCCGGGCCCTGTCCCGTCGCATTGGGGCCTCGACCCCGCACGCAAGGAGGAGAGCCTGATGGCGCGCATCGGTGAGAGTGCCGACCTGTTCAAGTGCTCCTTCTGCGGAAAGAGTCAGAAGCAGGTCCAGCAGCTGATCGCCGGCCCCGGCGTCTACATCTGCGACGAATGCGTCGAGCTGTGCAACGAGATCATCGAAGAGCGCATGGCCGAGTCCTCGACCGGCGTCGTCTCCGACTTCGATCTGCCGAAGCCCCGCGAGATCTTCGCTTTCCTCGAGGAGTACGTCGTCGGGCAGGAGGCCGCAAAGCGCGCGCTCTCGGTCGCGGTGTACAACCACTACAAGCGCATCCGTGCCCATGGCACGATCCAGAGCGCCGAGCAGCGCGCTGATGAGGTCGAGATCGCGAAGAGCAACATCCTGCTCATCGGTCCCACCGGCTGCGGCAAGACCTATTTGGCCCAGACTCTCGCCAAGCGCCTGAACGTGCCTTTCGCGGTCGCGGACGCGACCGCCCTGACCGAGGCGGGTTACGTCGGCGAAGACGTCGAGAACATCCTCCTCAAGCTCATCCAGGCCGCCGATTTCGACACGAAGCGCGCAGAGACCGGGATCATCTACATCGACGAGGTGGACAAGATCGCCCGCAAGGCCGAGAACCCGTCGATCACGCGCGATGTGTCGGGCGAGGGCGTGCAGCAGGCGCTGCTGAAGATCCTGGAGGGCACGGTCGCATCCGTGCCGCCGCAGGGCGGACGCAAGCATCCGCACCAGGAGTTCATCCAGATCGACACGACGAACGTGCTGTTCATCGTCGCGGGCGCGTTCGCGGGGCTTGAAGACATCATCTCCAGCCGCGTCGGCAAGCACGGGATCGGGTTCGGCGCTCCTCTGCACACGAAGGGCGACGACCTCAGCCTGTTCAGCGAGGTGCGCCCGGAAGACCTGCACAAGTTCGGCCTGATCCCCGAGTTCATCGGGCGACTTCCGGTCGTCGCGTCGGTGACGCCGCTCGACCAGGTGGCGCTCATGGAGATCCTCACCGAGCCGAAGAACGCACTGGTCAAGCAGTACCAGCGCATGTTCGAGCTCGACGGCGTCGGACTCGAGTTCGACAGCGAAGCGCTCGAGGCGATCGCCGACCTCGCCGTGGAGCGCAAGACCGGGGCTCGCGGGCTTCGGGCGATCCTCGAGGACGTGCTCGGACCGATCATGTTCGACATCCCGTCCAACGACGATGTCGAGAAGGTCATCGTCACGCGTGACGCGGTCGAGACCGGCGCAGCTCCGACGTTCGTCAAGCGGCAGGCCCGCAAGAGCGCCTGAAGCAGCGCTGTCCGACCCGCGGCGTAGCCTCGGGCGATGCACCCCTTCCGCATCGACGTGTCGGATGCCGAGCTCCTCGATCTGCGCGAACGGCTGCTGCGCACCCGGCTGCTGCCGGACTCACCGCACCGGCCGGCGTCCGGGTTGACCTCTGCCTACCTGCGCTCGCTCATCGAGTCCTGGCTGGACTTCGACTGGCGGGCACGCGAGGAATGGCTCAACGCGCATCCTCAGTTCCTCGCAGACGTCGATGACACGACGATCCACTTCGCTCACCTGAAGTCCGCGCGACCGGACGCCCCCGCCCTCCTCGTGATGCACGGCTGGCCGCACCTGTTCAGCCTGCAGCTCGATTTCGCCGATCTGCTGCCCGACTTCGACGTCATCGTCGCCAGCCTCCCGGGCTTCGCGTTCTCGTCGCCGTATCGGGAGGGAATGATCACGGAGTCGCGGCTCGCCACGACGATGCACCGCCTCATGACCGAGGTGCTCGGCTACGACCGCTACCTCACGTACGGCGAAGACGTCTCCGCCAACGTGAGCGATCTGATCGCCGCCACGTATCCGGCTGCCGTGACCGGCATCCTGGTGACGCACGCGCATTTCCCGACGGGCCAGGAGCGACGCGGTCTGCGCCTTCCCGAGGAACGGGCTTTCTTCGAGCGGCTGTCAGCGCAGCACGAGACCGACGGCGCGTACGGCCACGTCCAGGCCACGCGCCCCGACACGCTGGCGATCGGTCTCAACGATTCACCCGCGGGGCTGCTGGCCTGGCTGGTCGAGAAGCTGGTCGAGTGGAGCGATACGCCTTCCGGTGATCCGCAGGCGGTCGAGCGACGCATCTCGCGCGAACGGATTCTCACCGAGGCGATGATCTACTGGGTCACCCAGAGCATCGGCGCATCGTTCCGGCCCTACTACGAGGGCGCCGACACGCCCGGGCCGATCCCTCCGGTCTCGGTTCCGGCAGCCGTGTACATCCAGCGCCACGAGCGGGATTATCCGGAAACTCTGGCGCGTGGCTTCTACCGCGACCTGCGCGTCTTCGAGCGTCTCGACGAGGGCGGCCATTTCACCGTCGCGGAGGTGCCTGCGGCGATGGCATCGCGCGCGCGGGCGTTCGCAGAGCAGCTCGGCCTGCTCTGAGCCGGCGTCAGGCCGCGAGACCCCTGACGCTCCAGGAGCGGCTGGATCTCGGCATCCCGCCCTCGGAAGTCGCGGTACGCCTCGAGCGGGTCCTTCGACCCTCCGACCCCGAGCAGCCGGTCACGGAAGCGGTCGCCGTTCGCACGGGTGAGCCCGCCGTTCTCGCGGAACCATTCGACCGTGTCTGCGTCGAGCACCTCGCTCCAGATGTACGAGTAGTAGCCGGCGCTGTAGCCGCCCGAGAACACGTGCGCGAAGTACGTCGAGGAATACCTCGTCGGCACGGCGGGGTTGTCGAGGCCGATGTCGGCGAGGGCTGCCGCCTCGAACGCGGCCACGTCGATCTCGGATGCCGCCCCCTCGGCGGTCAGCGAGTGCCACGCCTGATCGAGCCACGACGCGGCGAGGTACTCGCTCGTCGCGAATCCCTGGTTGAACGCCTCGGATGCGCGCAGCTTCTCCACGACGTCGCGGGGGAGGGGCTCGCCGGTCTCGGCGTGACGGGCGTAGGTGTCGAGGATCTCGGGCCAGTAGATCCACATCTCATTGACCTGGCTGGGAAACTCCACGAAGTCGCGGAACACGTTCGTGCCGGCGAAGTGGGGATAGGTCACGGTCGCGAACAGCCCGTGGAGCGCGTGGCCGAACTCGTGGAACAGGGTGGTGACCTCGTCCAGAGTGAGGAGTGTCGGCTTGCCCGCGGCGGGCTTGGGCACGTTGAGGTTGTTCACGACGATCGGATGCGTCCCCCGGAGCCGGGACTGCGAGACGATCGAGTTCATCCACGCGCCACCGCGCTTGGTGTCGCGGGTGTACAGATCGAGCACGAAGAGTCCGACCGGAGACCCGTCGGGGTTGCTCACTTCGAAGACGCGGGCGTCCGGGTGATAGGCGCCGAGGTCCTCCCGCTCGGCGAAGGTGACCCCGTACAGTTCGGTCGCCGCATGGAACACGCCCTCCTGGAGCACACGCTCGGCTTCGAACCAGGGGCGCAGCGCGCCGCGATCGAGGTCGTACTCGGCGGCCCGCACCTTCTCGGTGTAGAACGCCCAGTCGTGCGCCTCGAGCGCGAAGGGCTCCGGCTCGGCATCGATGATGGCCTGCAGCGCAGCCTGCTCCCTGCTCGCGTTGCGGGCCGCGGGAACGGCCAGGCGCCGCAGCAGATCGTGCACCGCCTCGGGGGAGCCCGCGGTCTCGTCGGAGGTCACATACGCGGCGTGCGAGTCGTAGCCGAGCAGCCCCGCGCGTTCGGCCCGCAGCTTCACGATCTCGCGCAGGACCTCACGGTTGTCGTTCTCGCCGTCCCTCGATCCTCGCGCACGCGACGCATCGAGGATCCGCTTGCGGCTCGTTCGGTTCGTGAGCGACGAGAGGTAGGGGTGACCGGTGAACAGAGTGAGGGTGACGACCCATCTGCCCTCCAGTCCGCGGTCCGCCGCAGCTTGAGCGGCGGCGGAGAGCTCGCCCTCGGCGAGCCCGTCGAGTTCGGCGGCGTCGTCGAACACGACGGCGAGCTCGTTCGTATCGCGCAGGAGGTTCTTCTCGAACGTGGTGGTCAGGGTCGACAGCCGCTGGTTGAGTGCGGTCAGCTGCTCCTTCGCCGCATCGTCGAGGCCGGCGCCGGCGTGCGACATCTCGCGGAAGCGCCGCTCGACGAGGTAGCGCTGCTCGGGGCTGAGCTCGAGGTCGTCGAGCTGCTCGTGGATCGTCTTGATGCGCCAGTACAGGGCCGAGTCGAGCTCTATCGAGTCATGGTGCGCCGACATCAGTGGCGCGAGCTCTTCCTCGATCTCCTGGATCTCGGGCGTCGCGTCGGCGGACGAGACCGTGTAGAACGTGCGTGAGACATCGCCGAGCAGCTTGCCGCTGCGTCTCGAGCGCCACCATCGTGTTCTCGAACGTGGGCATCGAGCGGACCATGGTGATGGCGCCGATTTCGCGCTTCTGCGCGGCGAACGCCTCCTCGAAAGCGGGCAGGTAGTGCTCCGGCCTGATCGCCGAGTAGTCGGGCAGACCGTAGGGAAGCGTGCTGGGGGACAGGAGCGGGTTCTCGTTCACCATGACGGCCAGCCTAGTGCGCAGGCGGCGGCGTGCCGCCGAACATTTGCAATGATTGATTTGCAAAGTATTGCTTGCAAAGACTCCTTTGCACCCGTAAGATCATGGCCATGGAAGACGAAGCGCACGGCACGCCGGACGACGTCGCACGCGTCGCGGAGCGCCACTCAGAGGACCGCGTTCTCGACACCGGCGCGCTGCGGGCGCTGGCTCACCCGCTGCGCGTGCAGATCTACGACATCCTCAGTCAGTACGGGCCGCAGACGGCGAGCTCGCTGGCCGAGAAGCTCGGGGAGTCTTCCGGCTCGACCAGCTACCACCTGCGCGCGCTGGCCAAGCACGACCTCATCCAGGAATGCACCGACCGGGGGACGGGCCGCGAACGCTGGTGGGAGCGCCCCGTCGGCGGTGTCTCGTTCGCGAACGCCGAAGCGATGAAGACGCCCGCCGGCCGCGCCGCGACCCAGATCGTCATGAACGAGTTCTTCCGCAACCGGCAGGAGCAGCTCATGGGGTTCATGAATGACGGAATCACGAGCATGGACGAGAGATGGCAGAGCGGCACTCTGATCTCCACCGCGTCCGCACGGCTCACCCCCGAGCAGTCCAAAGAACTCTCTCTCAAGATCATGGCGCTGATCGACGACGCCGTGGACAGATACCGCAATCAGACCGGCGAGGACGTGCGACCCGTGACCATCCGGGCCGATCTGTTCCCGCTCCCCGACCTGGGAGGACAGTCATGACCGCCATCAGCTCACCCCGCGTCAGCACGAGCGCGACGCTGTTCGAGCGCGCCCTGCTCGGCGCGGCATCCGCTCTGGACCGCTTCGTCGCCGAGCGCCTCGAACGACGCGGCGAACCCGGCTATCGACGTGCTCATGACGCACAGTTCGCGTTCATCGCCGGGCGCGACGCCGCTCAGGCGCGCGGCGTGATCGGCATGCTGCCGAAATGAGCGGCACCGCCGGCGCCGGTGACGTGTCGGCCTAGCCGAAGCCGTCCTCGTCGTGGCGCACCACGGCCTCGCCGTTCTCGTCGAGGCTGACGATCACGCCGGTGTCGAGCTCGGCGATCGGCCGGCCTTCGAGCCAGGTCAGCGTCCACCGCGGTGCGGGCTGCCCCAGCTGGTCGGCGGGCATGACCGCTTCGACGGCGGTGATCTGGCGGCGAAGCGCCTCGGGAAGCGACGCGGGTGGTTCGCCGCCCGCGGTCCATCGAGTGCCGAGTTGCATGTCATGCCTCCTGGGGTGCGAGCTCGATGCCCGAGACGACAATGGTCTCGGCATCCGCGTACGTGATCTCGTCGATCCTGCCGACGGCCTTCAGGTCGCCCTCGGCGAGCTGCAGGAGGGCTACGGCCGCCGCGGGTGCGGCGATCGTCGCGCGTGTGACCGGGGTCTTCTGCGAGGCTTTGGCCTCGGTCTTGGCCCGTCGGATGCTGATGAGGGCCGCACCGACTGCGCGGAGCACCGCGGGGTCGCCGTCGACGCCGAGCGGCTCGGGCCACTCCGCCGTGTGCACCGAGCCGTCGTTGAACCACGACCACGACTCCTCGGTCGCGAACGCGAGGACCGGGGCGAACAGCCGCAACAGCGTCGCAAGGGCGATCCGCAGCGCGAGCGCGGCCGAGGCCTGGCCGACGTCGGAGCGATCGTATGCGCGCTCCTTGACGAGCTCGAGGTAATCGTCGCAGAAGGTCCAGAAGAACGACTCGGTCAGCTCGAGCGCGCGCGCGTGGTCGTACGCCTCGAAGGCCTTCGTCGCCTCCCGCACAACGCCGTCCAGCGTCGCCAGCATCGACGCGTCGAGCGCATGGGTGATCGAGGCGCCTTCGGGCACGGGGAACGACAGCACGAACTTCGAGGCGTTGAGCACCTTGATCGCCAGGCGTCTGCCGATCTTGACCTGCGTCGGGTTCTGCGGGTCGAACGCGGCATCCGCGCCCAGTCGGCTGGAAGCCGACCAATAGCGCACCGCATCCGTGCCGTGCTGGTCGAGGATGTCGGCGGGAGTGACGACGTTGCCCTTGGACTTGGACATCTTCTTGCGGTCCGGGTCGACGATGAACCCCGAGATCGCGGCATTCGTCCAGGGAGCGCTATCGTCCTCGAGCGCGCTGCGCAGCATCGTCGAGAACAGCCACGTCCGGATGATGTCCTGTCCCTGCGGGCGCAGGTCGAACGGTGCCACGAGGTCCCACAGCTCCTCATCGCGCTGCCAGCCACCGGCAAGCTGCGGCGTCAGAGATGAGGTCGCCCACGTGTCGAAGATGTCCTTCTCGCCCTCGAAACCGCCCGCGACGCCGCGCTGGTCCGCGGAATACCCCGGCGGGACGTCGATCGTGGGGTCCACGGGCAGCGCGGCGAGATCGGCCGTGATGACGACGTCGAAGTCGCGGTCGCCATTCTCGTCGAGGCCGTACCACACCGGGATCGGGACGCCGAAGAATCGCTGGCGCGAGACGAGCCAGTCGCCGGTGAGGCCGCCGACCCAGTTCTCGTATCGCACGCGCATGAACTCCGGATGCCACGACATCTCGGCGCCGAGGGCCAGGAGCTTCTCGCGCAGCGCCGCGTCGCGCGCTCCGTTGCGCACGTACCACTGTCGCGTCGAGACGATCTCGAGGGGGCGATCGCCCTTCTCGTAGAACTTGACGGCGTGCGTGAAGGGCTTGGGGTCGCCCTCGAGCTCGCCCGAGGCGCGAAGCAGATCCACGACGGCCTTCTTGGCGCTGAAGACGGTCTTGCCGGAGATCTCGGCATACGCCGCACGCGCGGCATCCGTCACAATCACGTCGGGGGCATCTGCCAGAACGCGGCCGTCCTTGCCCAGGATCGTGCGGTTGGGCAGGTCCAGCTCGCGCCACCAGATGATGTCGGTCACATCACCGAACGTGCAGATCATCGCGATGCCCGAGCCCTTGTCCTTCTGCGCGAGCGGGTGCGCGAGCACCGGCACCTCGACGTCGAAGAGCGGTGTGCGCACCGTGGTGCCGAACAGCGGCTGGTAGCGCTCGTCGTCGGGGTGCGCGACGAGCGCGACGCACGCGGCGAGCAGCTCGGGACGCGTCGTCTCGATGTGCACGTCACCGGTGCCGTCGGACTTGTGGAATGCGACGCGGTGATACGCGGCGGGCTGGTCGCGGTCCTCGAGTTCGGCCTGCGCGATCGCGGAGCGGAAGTCGATGTCCCACAGCGTCGGGGCAAGGGCCTGATACGCCTCGCCGCGCTCCAGGTTGCGCAGGAACGCGAGCTGGCTCGTGCGGATCGTGTCGTCCGAGATCGTGCGGTACGTCTGCGTCCAATCCACGCTGAGCCCGAGCTGACGGAACAGGGACTCGAAATGCTTCTCGTCCTCGAGGGTCAGCGACTCGCACAGCTCGATGAAGTTGCGCCGGCTGATCGGGATCTGGTCGGCGGCTTTGCTGGACTTGTTGTCGCCGCCCTCGAACGGGGGCGTGAAGTCGGACTGATACGGCAGGGAGGGGTCGCACCGCACTCCGTAGTAGTTCTGCACGCGACGCTCGGTCGGCAGGCCGTTGTCGTCCCAGCCCATCGGGTAGAACACGGTCTTGCCGCGCATGCGCTCGAAGCGCACCTTCACATCGGTGTGCGTGTAGCTGAAGACGTGGCCGATGTGCAGCGATCCCGAAGCCGTCGGCGGCGGAGTGTCGACCGAGTACACGTCGGCGCGACCGCGCTCGGCGGCGCGGACGCGATCGAACAGATACGTTCCCTGCTCCTGCCATGCGGCATCCCACTTCGCTTCGAGACCTTCGAGGGCGGGCTTGTCGGGAATGTGCGCGTCGGCCATGGGAGATCTCCTGTGCGATATGTGCGGCACTGTGTGAGCGTGCCTGAGTGTGGGATGTGGGTCGATTCTACCCGCCCTCCGCGCTGGGTCGACAGCAATGGAGCGGGCAGCGGGGAGCTGCGGTGGTGCCGAGCTGAGGGGATCCGCCGAACGGAGGAGCATCCCGCCCGCGCGGCTCCTCAGCTCGGCAGATGTCCTCATCTCAGCGACCGATCGCGTCCTGCACAGGCGGTATCGGGGCGCCGCTCTCCACCGATCCGTCTGCCTGGCTGCTCGGTCGGCGTGCGCAGTCCACCATCGGCGCATGGAGAGTCGAGTGCGAGTGCGCGGAATGACGGAAGCCGTGCGCGTCGTGGGTGGGGTGATTCCTCAGTCCGATCTGTACGCGCGCGGCTACAGCAAGCACGACATCGCGCGAGGTGTCGCCGACGGGCGGCTCATCCGCATACGGCGCTCGTGGCTGGCCGTGCCGGATGCTGATCCCTACCTCGTCGCGGCGGCCCGCGCCGGCGTCGTGATCACCTGCGTCACGCAGGCCCAGCGGCTCGGCCTGTGGGTGCTCGCGGCGGATGTGCCTCACGTCGCCGCCCCTCCTCACTCGGGTGGCGTGCGCGTCGAGCGCACTGGGTCGATGCGGATGCGAAGCCGACGGCCGCGGCAGTCGTCCACTGGGGGAAACCAGTCGTGCCGCGGCATCCATCGGCATTGGTCGACCCGATCGAGAACGTGCTCTGCCTCGTCGCACAGTGTCAGCCGTTCGAGGCGGCCCTCGCCGTCTGGGAGTCCGCGCTGCGACGAAGGGACGTCGATGCTCTCGCGCTCGCGCGCCTCGCCCTGCCGGGTCCCGCCAAGGCCGTTCTCGCCAGCGCCAGCCCGTTCTCGGACTCAGGACTCGAGACGTTCGTCGTGCCGCGACTTCGCTGGATGAAGGTGCGCATCGTCCCGCAGGCGTGGCTGTACGGTCACCGAGTCGACTTCCTGATCGGCGATCGGCTGGTGCTCCAGATCGACGGTGCGACCCATGTGGGTCTGCAGCGCGAGCAGGACATCGCCCACGACGCCGCGCTGATGCTGCGCGGCTTCCATGTCATCCGGGTCGGCTACGGGCAGGTGATCGATGACTGGCCCCAGGTACAGGACCTGATCATGCGCGCCGTCGCTCAGGGGCTGCACCGGGCGGCGTGAGGCACCTGGCGTCTCCGTCTTTGCCGACGTGAGGGGATCTGCCGACGTGAGGAGATGCAGCGCACCAGGGTTCCTCAGGTCGGCAGATCTCCTCGACTCGGCAACGACGCGGCTCGCTGCAAGCGAAAGCGCGTGCCCGGTCAGTCGAGGACGTGGATGCCGAGAGCGACGGCCAGCGCCGGGGCGAGGTATTCGACCTGGCGCGACGACAGGGTCGCGCCGCGCAGCGACGCCGCGTCGAGGTACGACACGGCCTCCAGGCCGCGCAGATCCAGCTCCTTGGCCCGCACCCCGCGGGTGTCGACGTCGTCAGCGCGAGTGTCGGCGAACGCCATCCGCGTCACCGTGGCCTGCGGCAGGTCGAGCGCGCCGATCGTGCAGTCGGCGATGAGCAGGTCTGCGATCCGCGCTGAAGCCAGAGACACGTAGTCGATGCGCACTCCGCGCAGCTCCACCTCGTCGATCTCGGTGTCGGCGAGATCGAGCGTCCCGATGCGGCCGCCCGTGATGCGCACCCGCCGCAGTCGAGCCGACCGGGCACCGAGGGAGCTCGCACGGAGGTCGCGCACGTCCACGTCGACGAGGGTCGCACCGGTCAGATCGAGGCGCTCCACCGAGGCGCCGATCAGCGCACACTCGGTCAGAGCCGCGTGCGCGGCATCCGTCTGCGCGTCCAGCGCCGTCCATCGCACCTGGAAGAAATCGCCGCCGCGGGTGAGCGGGGCGGCGTCCTCGAGGTGCGGCGGAAGGTCGGGGGCGGACAGTCGCGGAGCATGGGGCTGGGACCTCTGGGCCATCCGCTCACGCTACGCGGCCCCGGCTTGCGGGTAGAATCGACGGACGAGCATCGATCCGGCATCACCGGGGAGCTTCCGGAAGAACAGGGCGCGAGCCCCCAGTAGAACCGGACGGGGCAGGCCCGTCACAGCCGCTGTGAAAGAGGCACCGACTCGACAGAGCCGGCGCAACGCGGGGTGGTACCGCGGTTCTCCCGACCGGGAGGGTCGTCCTCGCAGGAAGCATCGCGACCTGCTGGAGTGACATGACCTACCCCAAGACCGGCCCCGACGTCCCGCCGAGCCCTCGCTTCCCGGCGATCGAGCGGGAGGTCATCGACTTCTGGAAGGCCGACGACACCTTCCGGGCGTCGATCGAGAACCGTGAGGGCGCGCCGGAGTGGGTCTTCTACGACGGGCCGCCCTTCGCGAACGGCCTGCCGCACTACGGGCACCTGCTCACCGGCTACGCGAAGGATCTGTTCCCGCGATTCCAGACGATGCGCGGCAATCGCGTCGACCGGGTGTTCGGCTGGGACACGCACGGCCTGCCGGCCGAGCTCGAGGCGATGAAGCAGCTCGGGATCACCGAGAAGGAGGAGATCGAGCGCATGGGCGTCGCGACCTTCAACTCGAAGGCGCGCGAGTCGGTGCTGGCGTACACGCGCGAGTGGGAGGACTACGTCACCCGCCAAGCGCGCTGGGTCGACTTCGAGCGCGGCTACAAGACGCTCGACACCGACTACATGGAGAGCGTCCTGTGGGCGTTCAAGACCCTGTACGACAAGGGTCTCGCCTACGAGGGCTACCGCGTGCTGCCGTACTGCTGGCGCGATCAGACTCCGCTGTCCACGCATGAGCTGCGCATGGACGACGACGTGTACAAGATGCGGCAGGACCCGTCCGTGACCGTCACCTTCCCGCTCGTCGGCGTCAAGGCCGAGGCGCTCGGCCTGACCGCCGTGCGTGCCCTGGCGTGGACGACGACCCCGTGGACGCTTCCGACCAACCTCGCGCTGGCCGTCGGCCCCGGCATCCGCTATGTCGTCGTCCCGGGCGGCCCGCTGGGCGCCGCCGACGTGCATCACGGCCCCGACGGCCGCAGCGACGAGTACGCCGAGGCGGAATCGCACCGCTATCTGCTCGCCGAAGACCTGCTGCCGAATTACGCGAAGGACCTCGGCTACGACGACCCCGCGGATGCCGTGGCAGCGGTGCAGGCCGTCCACCTGGGCGCAGATCTCGCAGACGTGCACTACGACCGCCTCTTCGACTATTACGCCGACGCCGAGACGTGGGGCACGCAGAACGCCTGGCGCATCCTCGCCGACGACTACGTGACCACCAGCGACGGCACCGGCATCGTCCACCAGGCGCCGGCATACGGCGAGGATGACCAGCGGGTCGCCGAAGCCGCCGGCATCCCCACGATCCTCAGCCTGGACGATGGCGGACGGTTCCTTCCCGCGGTGACCGACGTGGTCGGCGAGCTGTGGATGGATGCGAACACCCCGCTCGTGCGCATCCTGCGCCAGGACGGACGACTGCTGCGCCTCGCGAGCTACGAGCACTCGTACCCGCACTGCTGGCGCTGCCGCAACCCGCTGATCTACAAGGCGGTCTCGAGCTGGTTCGTACGGGTCACCGAGATCAAGGACCGCCTGATCGAGAACAACGACCAGATCACGTGGGTTCCCGAGAACGTCAAGCACGGGCAGTTCGGCAAGTGGCTCGAAGGCGCGCGCGACTGGTCGATCAGCCGCAACCGGTACTGGGGATCGCCGATCCCGGTCTGGCGCAGCGACGATCCCGAGTACCCCCGCGTGGACGCGTACGGCTCGCTCGCCGACATCGAGCGCGACTTCGGGCGACTGCCCCGCAACTCCGCCGGCGAGGTCGACCTGCACCGGCCGTACATCGACGAGCTCACCCGCCCGAACCCCGATGACCCGACCGGACAGAGCACGATGCGCCGCATCGAAGACGTCCTGGACGTGTGGTTCGACTCGGCCTCGATGCCCTACGCCCAGGTGCACTACCCCTTCGAGAACCACGACTGGTTCGACGAGCATTCGCCCGCCGACTTCATCGTGGAGTACATCGGGCAGACGCGCGGCTGGTTCTACGTCATGCACGTGCTCTCGACGGCGCTGTTCGACCGCCCGGCCTTCACGGGCGTGAGCTGCCACGGCATCGTGCTGGGCAGCGACGGTCAGAAGATGTCGAAGAGCCTGCGCAACTACCCGGACGTCTCGGAGGTCTTCGACCGTGACGGCTCGGATGCGATGCGGTGGTTCCTGATGGCCAGCTCGGTGCTGCGCGGCGGCAACCTCGTCGTGACGGAGGAGGGCATCCGGCAGGGCGTGCGCGAGTTCATGCTGCCCCTGTGGAACGCGTGGTACTTCTTCTCGACCTACGCGAACGCCGCTCGCGCTGGAGGCGCGAACGCCGCCGGCGGACCGGACGGCGCGGGGTACGAGGCGACGTGGCGCACCGACTCCACAGACGTGCTCGACCGCTACATCCTGGCGCTGCTCGGAGACCTCGTGCGTGAGGTCGCGGTTGACATGGAGGGCTTGGACTCGACCACGGCAGCGGCGAAGCTCCGCGACTTCGGCGAGGCGCTCACGAACTGGTACATCCGCCGCTCGCGCGACCGGTTCTGGGTGGGGGTGACCGACGATCCGACCAGCCGCGAGGCGTTCGACACGCTGTACACCGTGCTCGAGACGCTCACGCGAGTGGCCGCGCCGCTGATCCCGCTCGTCAGCGAACGGGTCTGGCAGGGGCTCACCGGCGGGCGCAGCGTGCACCTGCAGGATTGGCCCGACGCCGACGCGTTCCCTGCCGCGGACGACATCCGCTCAGCGATGGATGCGGTGCGCGAGGTGTCCTCCGTCGCGAATGCCCTGCGCAAGCGCGAGGGCAAGCGCGTGCGCCTGCCACTGGCCCGCCTCACGGTCGTGGTGCCGGATGCCGCGGCGCTCGCCCAGTTCGAGGACATCCTCCGCGACGAGCTCAACGTCAAGTCCGTCGAGCTCGCCGATCTGAAGGACGACACCGCGAAGGCGTACGGCATCTCGCATCGACTCTCGGTCAACGCCCGGGCCGCGGGTCCGCGGCTCGGCAAGCAGGTGCAGCAGGCGATCCAGGCCGCACGCGCGGGGGACTGGTCCGAGACCGACGGTGTGGTGACCGCCGGATCGATCACGCTCGAGCCCGGGGAGTTCGAGCTGGTGCTCGAGACGACCGGTCGGCCCGAGGGCGAAGCGCTCGCCGTGCTCCCGAGCGGCGGGTTCCTGCTGCTGGACACCACGGGCACGCCTGAGCTGGAGGCCGAGGGCCTGGCCCGCGATGTCATCCGCGCCGTGCAGGACACGCGCAAGGCGGCCGGCTTCGACGTGAGCGATCGCATCCGGCTGAGCCTGACGTTCCAGTCGGGACAGGACGGCGCTGCGGTCGCCTCGGCGTTCGCGGTCGCCGACGTCGCCGGCGAGACGCTCTCCACCGAGTACGTCGTGACGGATGCCGATGGCGAGACCCTGGCCGCCAGCAGCCGCGCGGCCTCGAAGTCCGGCCCGGCATCCGACCATTCGGCGCAGTTCGCGAAGGGGACCTTCGCCAATGCCGGCGATTTCACGGTCGCGGTGACACGCGCGGCCGCGAAGGTGGAGGCATCCGCATGAGCGACCGCAGTCGCGCCGATGCCGTGTACGCCGCGCTGCTCGAGCGCCAGGGCGAGCGCTGGGTGCAGCCGCGGGTGGAGCGCACCCGCCGTGTGCTCGAGCTGCTCGACGATCCGCAGCGCACCTACCGCGTGGTCCACGTCACCGGGACGAACGGCAAGACCTCGACCAGCCGGATCATCGAGAGCCTGATCCGTGCGCACGGCCTGCGCACCGGCCTGTTCACGAGTCCGCATCTCGAGCGCTTCACCGAGCGAATCATGATCGACGGGGAGCCTGTCGCGGACGCCGCCGTCGCCGACGCGTGGGACGAGATCACCCCGTTCGTCGACTTCGTCGACGCCGAACTCGCCGAGGCGGGCGATGCGCCGCTGACGTTCTTCGAGCTGCTCACGGTTCTCGCGTTCGTCGCGTTCGCCGATGCGCCGATCGACGTGCTCGTGCTCGAGGTCGGCATGGGCGGATCGTGGGATTCGACCAACACCGCCGACGGTGACGTGGCGGTCTTCACGCCGATCGACATCGACCACGCCGACCGGCTCGGAGACACCATCCGCGAGATCGCCACGGTGAAGTCCGGAATCATCAAGACCGGCGCCGCGGTCGTCTCGGCGCAGCAGGACCCCGCAGCGGTCGCTGTGCTGCGCGCAGCGGCCGCCGAGCGCGACGCGACCATCGCGTTCGAAGGCGCCGAATTCGCCCTCACCGACGCGCGACTCGCCGTCGGCGGACAGCTCATCTCGGTGCGCGGCATCGCGGCCGTCTACGACGACGAGTACCTGCCGCTCTTCGGGGCGCACCAGGCCCAGAACGCCGCGCTGGCGATCGCCGCGGTCGAGTCGCTCATCGGCGGCGGCAGCCAGCCGATCACCGGTGACATCCTGGCCGAGGGGCTCGCGCAGGCGAGCTCACCCGGCCGACTGCAGCTGGTCGGAGTCGAACCCGACGGTGATCGTTGATGCCGCGCACAACCCGCACGGCGCCCAGGCGCTCGCCGCGGCCGTGAGCGCATCATTCGATTTCGACGAGTGGGGTCTCGTGCTCGGCGTGCTCGTCGACAAGGATGCCGCCGGCATCGTCGCGCAGCTCGCACCGCTGGCCGCGCACGTGTTCGCCACCGTGCCGGACTCCGAGCGGGCCGAGGACGCCGACCGGATCGCGGACCTCGCCGAAGCGCACGGGCTGCCCGTGACGGTCCATGTCGACGTCGCCGACGCCGCGGAGTCCGCGCGCGCGTGGGCTGCGGCATCCGATCGTCGTGCGGTGGTGATCGCGGGCTCCGTCGTCCTCGCCGGAGAAGCCGTCAGGCTGGCCGCCGCCGAAGACTGGAAGGCGGGGTGGAGCGAGTGACCGATCAGGTGTCCGACGCACCGCGACCGCGACGCAGCCGGGGCGCAGCAGAATCGCTCGGGTCGATCGTCCTCACGTTCGAATCGATCATCGTCTTCCTCGGCGGGCTCGCGGTGTTCGGACTCAAGGCGCTGCCCGAGTCGATCCCGCAGTGGTGGGGCATCGTGATCGGTTCGGTGCTGGCGCTCGTCATGCTGCTGACCGCAGGTGTTCTGCGCTATCGCTGGGGGATCATCCTCGGCTGGGTGCTTCAGGTCATCGTCGCCCTCGGCGGCTTCCTGGTGCCGGCGCTGTTCCTCGTCGCGATCATTTTCGGCGGCATGTGGGCATATGCGACGATCAAGGGGGCTTCGCTGGACGCGCGGAACGCGCGCCTCGCCGCCGAAGCCGACACCCCGAACGGAGACTGACACATGGCCACCGAAGAGACTCTCGTGCTCGTGAAGCCCGACGGCGTCGCGCGCGGGCTCACCGGCGCGATCCTCGCCCGCATCGAGGCGAAGGGCTACTCGCTCGTCGACATCCGGCTCGTCGAACCCGACCGCGAGACGCTCGAGCGCCACTACGCCGAGCACGAGGGCAAGCCCTTCTACGAGCCGCTGCTCGAGTTCATGCTCTCGGGACCCTCCGTGGCGATCCGCCTCGCGGGCAACCGCGTGATCGAGGGATTCCGCTCGCTGGCCGGGACGACCGACCCGACCACCGCCGCGCCCGGCACCATCCGCGGCGATTTCGGCCGCGACTGGGGCCTGAAGGTGCAGCAGAACCTCGTCCACGGGTCGGACAGCACAGAGTCGGCCGCGCGCGAGCTCGACATCTGGTTCCCGTAGTCGCGAGACGACTCAGAAGATCGAGCCGAGCACGTCCAGTCGAACCTGGGCGATGATCGCGATGATCGCGTAGCTGATCACCGCGAGCAGCGGCACCCAGCTCATCAGCTTGTCGGCGCCGTTGCGGATGCCGCGTGGCGCCGGGACGATGCCGGAGCGCAGCACGTGCAGACTCACCGCGTAGAACGTCGGGATCGTGACGACCCAGGTGACCATGCACCACGGGCACAGCGTGCCGAGCACGAAGATGCTCTGCCCGATCAGCCAGATGACGAAAGCGAACGCGAGGGCGACGCCCGCCTCGAACAGCCACCAGAACCACCGGGCGAAGCGGGCGCCGGCGAGGATCGCGACGCCGACCACGATCGGCGCCACCCAGCCGGTGAGCCCCAGAATCGGGTTGGGGAAGCCGAACACGCTGCCCTGCCAGGATTCGAGATTCTTGCCGCACTGGACGAGCGGGCTGATGTCGCAGCCGAGGATCGCATCGGGGTTCTCGAGCAGATGCAGCCGCTCCATCGTGAGCGAGAACGCCGCCCACCAACCGATCGCGCCGGCGATGATGAGCCACACCGCCAGGGCCGTCGGTCGGGTGCGGGTCACGGGCTGTGTCATGCCTCGGATTATGGCATCGAGGGCTGAGCGGATGCCGCGTTCGGAAGCGGTCGAAAGCGACCACGGGGCGTCGCCCGCACATTCCCGCGATGAAAGTGCGATAATGGTCAACGACGCTTCGCGGCCGCGCCGCCCTAGCGTCACCCAGAAGACTTCGGGCGATGAGCGCCCATCGCAGCCCGAGCCACGGGCCGGCTGCAGACCGAGTGAGTAAGCGGCACCGCAGGTGCGGCACCGCACGAGATTTCGCCGGACGACGCGCGGTGTCGTCCGCAGGGAGTACGCCAGTGATGGCCGATGAAACCGATGCACACCTCGAACCCCACGATGAATCAGACGCCCCGGTAGCACCGGGTGCGGAGGATTCGACCGGGAGCGATTCGCCTGCCGAGGAGTCCGAGGCGGGCGGCGCACCTGCCGACGAGTCGGCGGCCGACGTGGCGCCCGCCGACGAGGCGCCCGCCGAGGTGACCGAGCAGCCCGAGGAGCAGTCCGAGGTGGCCGAGAGCCCCGCTGCCGAGGCACCCGAGGCTTCCGCTGAAGAGGACACAGGCCCCAAGACGGCCGTCGATCTCGGACTGCTGCCGGAGGTCTTCGTCTCCGCGGTCTCGACCCAGCTGATGTTCTACGCGCCGCCCGAGGTCGCGGCGCTCCCGCCTCTGCCCGAGCAGGAGGCCCCTGCCGAGCAGTCGTCATCGACCAGCGCCCGCCGCCGCAACCGTCGTCGCACCGGAGAACCTCGTGATGAGACGTCCGGCCCGGCCGAACCGCAGCAGCCGCGCCAGCGCGCCGTCGAGCTCATCACCGAGCCCCAGCGGATCAAGGGTTCCACCCGACTCGAGGCGAAGAAGCAGCGCCGCCGCGACGGTCGCGAGGCCGGCCGCCGCCGGGCCGTCGTCACCGAGGCGGAGTTCCTCGCGCGCCGCGAGGCCGTCGACCGCGAGATGATCGTCCGTTCCAAGAACGGACGCATCCAGATCGCCGTGCTCGAAGACAACGTGCTCGTCGAGCACTACGTCGCACGCAATCAGGACGCGTCGCTCATCGGCAATGTGTACCTCGGGCGCGTGCAGAACGTGCTGCCGAGCATGGAAGCCGCGTTCGTCGACATCGGCCGTGGGCGCAATGCGGTGCTGTACTCCGGCGAAGTGGACTGGGATGCCGTCGAGACCGGCAACCAGCCGCGCCGCATCGAACTCGCGCTCAAGAGCGGCGACCGGGTGCTCGTGCAGGTCACGAAGGACCCCGTGGGCCACAAGGGCGCGCGCCTGACGAGCCAGATCTCGCTGCCCGGCCGCTACCTCGTGTACGTGCCCGGCGGTGCCATGAACGGCATCTCGCGCAAGCTCCCCGACACCGAGCGCGCGCGACTGAAGAAGATCCTCAAAGAGGTTCTGCCCGAGTCTTCGGGCGTGATCGTGCGCACCGCAGCCGAAGGGGCGACCGAGGACCAGCTCACGCTCGACGTGCAGCGGCTCACGACCCAGTGGGAGCACATCAGCCGCCAGGTGGAGTCCATCCAGGCGCCGGCCCTTCTGCACTCCGAGCCCGACCTCCTCGTCAAGATCGTCCGCGACGTCTTCAACGAGGACTTCACGAAGATGCTGATCCAGGGCGAGGACGCGCACCAGACGATCACCGCCTACCTCGAGAGCGTGGCGCCCGATCTTCTCGATCGCGTCGCCGTGTACGAGGGCGAAGCGGATCCGTTCGACGCGTTCCGCGTGACCGAGCAGATCGAGAAGGCGCTCGACCGCAAGGTCTGGCTGCCCTCGGGAGGCTCGCTCGTGATCGACCGCACCGAGGCGATGACGGTCGTCGACGTCAACACCGGCAAGTTCGTCGGCACGGGCGGCAACCTCGAAGAGACCGTCACGAAGAACAACCTCGAGGCCGCCGAAGAGATCGTCCGTCAGCTGCGGCTGCGCGACATCGGCGGCATCATCGTCGTCGACTTCATCGACATGGTGCTCGAGTCCAACCGCGATCTCGTACTGCGCCGCCTGGTCGAATGCCTGAGCCGCGACCGCACGAAGCACCAGGTCGCCGAGGTCACCTCGCTCGGCCTCGTGCAGATGACGCGCAAGAAGCTCGGTCTCGGGCTGCTCGAGACTTTCAGCGAGGCGTGCGAGGTCTGCGCCGGACGCGGCGTCATCGTGCACCACGACCCCGTCGTGAAGCATCGCGCACCGATCGGCAACGGGCAGCCTCCCGGACGCCGCCCCCGTGCAGCCGCTGCGAACACGAACGGCAGCGCCGGCGGCACGCATGTGATCACGGAGGGCGTGAAGTCCGCACTGGCGCAGATCGCCGCCTCGACGATCCACTCGCACCACGAGGAGGAAGTCGCCCCGGTGGCGGCATCCGTCGAAGAGGTCGTGGTGGAGCGCCCGAAGAAGCAGCGCAAGAAGCGCCAGGATCCGGCATCCAAGTCTCCTCGCACCGAGAAGGACCTTCTTCTCGACTCGGTCCTGAGCGCCCTTCCCGAGCCCAAGGCTCCGGGTCAGGGACGCTCACGGCGCCGCGTGACGACCGCAGCGCTCACCGGCACGCCGGTCTCGCACGCGCCGTCCGAGGACTGAGGCGGGGTCAGCGGCCGCGGCGCTCGCGCGCCGTGATCCGCAGACCCGAGGCGATGAGCGCGCGCACCAGCGTGCGCCCGTCCACATGGCGAGCACCGGCGGCGACGAGTCGCGCGTGCGCCTCATCGGGCACGTCGTAGTGGTCGCGGTCGAAGCCACGACGGGGGATGCCGTTCGCCTCGGCGAACGCGTGCAGCTCGTCGAGGTCGGAATCGCTGACCAGGTGCGCCCACAGCCGGCCGTGCGCCGGCCAGCGCGGATCGTCGATCAGGATCGCCACGAGCCGATCCTACGCACGGGGGAGCGGCACTTTGCTCGCGCTTTTGCTTGTGACCCTGCGATCCGGTAAAGTATTCCTTTGGTGCGTTGACGACATTTCTGCTCCGCACCGAGTCTTTGCTCAGGCATCCGGAGCCGCGCGCTCCCCGAAGAAACAGGTATGAAGTGGTCTACGCAGTTGTGCGCGCCGGTGGCCGGCAGGAGAAGGTGGAGGTCGGCACGATCGTCGTCCTCGACCGTCAGTCCGCGAAGATCGGCGACAAGATCCAGCTCCCCGCGGTGCTGCTCGTCGACGGTGACGCCGTCACGACGGACGCCGACAAGCTCGCGAAGGTGACCGTCACCGCCGAGGTGCTCGGCGAAGAGCGCGGCCCGAAGATCGTCATCCAGAAGTTCAAGAACAAGACCGGCTACAAGAAGCGCCAGGGGCACCGTCAGGACCTCACGCGCGTCAAGGTCACCGGCATCAAGTAAGCACGGAAGAGACGCAGACATGGCACACAAAAAGGGCGCAAGCTCCACCCGTAACGGTCGTGACTCCAACGCACAGCGCCTCGGCGTGAAGCGGTTCGGCGGCCAGAAGGTCCTCGCCGGCGAGATCATCGTCCGTCAGCGCGGCACCCACTTCCACCCCGGCGCCAACGTCGGCCGTGGCGGTGACGACACGCTGTTCGCCCTCGAGGCCGGCGCGGTCGAGTTCGGTGCGAAGGGCGGCCGCAAGGTCGTCAACATCGTGGTGCCGGCGGAGTAATCCGCCGCACGCAGATTTCTCGTGGAGGGGGCGGGCTTCGGCTCGCCCCCTCCGTTCAGTTCCGGCAACATTTCCATCAGGCACGACAAACCCAAGGGGGAGCGCATGGTCACATTCGTCGACCGAGTGACGCTGCACCTGTCCGCCGGCAAGGGCGGCAACGGTTGCGTGTCGGTCAAGCGCGAGAAGTTCAAGCCGCTGGCCGGTCCCGACGGGGCCAATGGCGGTCACGGCGGTGACATCATTCTGGTCGCCGACCCGCAGGTGACGACGCTGCTGTCGTACCACCACTCGCCGCATCGATCCGCGGGCAACGGCGGCTTCGGCATGGGCGATCACCGCGCCGGTGCGATGGGGGAGAACCTCGAGCTGCCCGTGCCGGTCGGCACGGTCGTCAAGGACGTCTCGGGCGAGACCCTCGTCGACATGATCGAGCCCGGTATGCGCTTCATCGTCGCTCCGGGCGGCATCGGCGGCCTCGGCAACGCGACGCTGGCCAACCCGAAGCGCAAGGCACCTGGTTTCGCGCTGCTGGGCACGCCCGGATGGGAAGGCGATGTCCTCCTCGAGCTGAAGACCGTCGCCGACATCGCTCTGGTGGGATTCCCGTCGGCGGGCAAGTCCAGCCTGATCGCGGCCATCTCCGCGGCACGGCCCAAGATCGCGGACTACCCGTTCACGACGCTCCACCCGAACCTCGGCGTGGTCCAGGCCGGCGACGTCCGCTACACCGTCGCCGACGTCCCCGGGCTGATCGAAGGCGCCAGTGAGGGCAAGGGGCTCGGACTCGAGTTCCTCCGTCACGTGGAGCGCTGCACGGCGCTCGTGCACGTCCTGGACTGCGCGACCCTGGAGCCCGGCCGCGACCCCCTCACCGACCTCGACGTCATCCTCGCCGAGCTCGCCGCATACCCGGTGCCGGACGGCCAGCTTCCGCTCCTGGAGCGTCCGCAGATCGTCGCGCTCAACAAGATCGACGTTCCCGAGGCCAAGGACCTGGCCGAGCTCGTGCGGCCCGATCTCGAGGCGCGCGGCTTCCGCGTGTTCGAGATCTCCACCGTGAGTCACGAGGGCCTGCGTCAGCTGACGTACGCGCTCGGCGATGTCGTCGCGGCGCACCGGGTCGCCGAGGCGGCCAAGCCCGTCGTGGAGCGGATCGTCATCCGCCCGCACGGCTCGGAGCGCGAGTTCACGATCCGTGTCGAAGGCGGCACCTACGGCGATATCTACCGGGTGCTCGGCGAGAAGCCGCTCCGGTGGGTGCAGCAGACCGACTTCCAGAACGAGGAGGCCGTCGGGTACCTCGCGGATCGGCTCGAGAAGCTGGGCGTCGAGGACGGCCTGTTCAAGGCGGGCGCGCAGCCCGGCTCGACCGTCGTGATCGGCGAGGGCGACGGAGTCGTCTTCGACTGGCAGCCTTCACTCGGCTCGGTCGCCGAGCTCATGACCGCACCGCGCGGCACCGACCCGCGTCTGGACATGAACCCGCGCCGGACGACATCCCAGCGACGCGAGAAGTACTACGCGAGCATGGACGCCAAGGCCGAGGCCCGCGCCGAGCTCGAGGCCGAGCGCATCGCCGCCAAGGCTGCCCAGAAAGCTCCTCAGCCCGCACAGATCGGTCAGGACGACGAGGAGTCCGCGTGACCAGCTTCACGCGCGAGGACATCCCCACCGCCCGCCGCATCGTCGTGAAGGTCGGCTCGTCCTCGATCAGCGGCGAGAACTCCGGCAAGATCCAGCCGATCGTCGAGGCGCTGGTCGAAGCGCACGCGAGTGGCACGGAAGTCGTGCTGGTGTCCTCCGGCGCGATCGCGACCGGCATGCCGTACCTGCGACTCGGTGAGCGGCCGACCGACCTCGCCACCCAGCAGGCCGCGGCGGCGGTCGGTCAGAACGTGCTCATCTACCGCTACCAGGAAGCCCTGCGACCCTTCCGCATCGTGGCCGGACAGGTGCTGCTGACCGCGGGAGACCTCGACAACCCGACGCCACGCTCGAACGCACGGCGGGCGATGGAGCGGCTTCTCGGTCTGCGCATCCTGCCGATCGTCAACGAGAACGACACCGTCGCCACGCACGAGATCCGCTTCGGCGACAACGACCGCCTCGCGGCGCTGGTCGCGCAGCTGATCGGCGCCGACGCTCTGGTGCTGCTCAGCGACATCGAGTGCCTCTACACGCGGCCGCCCGACGAGCCGGGCGCGCGCCCGATTCACCGCGTGGAGTACGGCGATGACCTGAGCGGCTATGAATTCGGCTCGGTCGTCGTGAACAGCGTGGGCACCGGTGGGGCTGCCACGAAGGTGTCGGCGGCACGCGTGGCCACGGCATCCGGAGTGGGCGTGCTCGTCACGAGCGCTGACCTCGTCGATCGCGCACTGCGTGGCGAAGACATCGGCACGTGGTTCGACCCGCACCCCGAACCCGTCTCGGTGGCGGTCACGGGACCCATCCGCCGGGGGTCCGTCGCGCACGCCGCCGATACACTGGGCGGATGACCACGACCGCGACGACCGCACGCGAACGGATGCTGCTGGCTCAGTCCGCGGCGCGATCGATCGGTCTGCTCTCCGACGCCGACAAGCGCGCCGCGCTGCTCGCGATCGCCGACGCGATCGAAGAGGCCACCGGCGATGTCGTCGCCGCGAATGCCCAGGACCTCGAGCGTGGCCGCTCCGGCGGACTCTCCGTCGCCCTTCAGGACCGCCTGCGCCTGGACTCTCCTCGCGTCGCCGCCCTCGCCTCCGCGGTGCGCGAGATCGCCGCACTGCCCGATCCGGTCGGACGCGTCCTCGACGAGCGCACACTTCCCAACGGCGTGCAGCTGACGAAGGTCAGCGTGCCCTTCGGCGTGGTGGGGTCGATCTACGAAGCGCGCCCCAACGTGACGGTCGACATCGCCGCGCTCGCCCTGCGTGCCGGCAACGCCGTCGTGCTGCGCGGCGGCTCGGCCGCAGAGCTCACGAACGCCGCGCTGGTGCGCGCCATGCGCGGAGCGCTCGCCTCGCGCGGAATCGATCCGGAAGCGATCCAGACCGTCGACGAGTTCGGGCGGGACGGCGCCCGCGAACTCATGCAGGCGCGCGGCATCGTCGACGTGCTCGTGCCCCGTGGCAGCGCCCAGCTGATCGAGACGGTCGTCACGGAGTCCTCGGTACCGGTCATCGAGACCGGTGCGGGCGTCGTCCACATCGTCCTCGACGAATCGGCGCCGCTGGAATGGGCCCGCGACATCGTCGTCAACGCGAAGGTCCAGCGCCCGAGCGTGTGCAACTCGGTCGAGACGGTCCTGGTGCACCGGGCGGCGGCCGAGCGGCTCGTGCCGCCCGTCGTCGCGGCGCTGCGCGCGCAGGGCGTCACGGTCCACGGCGATCCCGACATCGTGCGTCTCGATGACGGCGTCGTCGCGGCCACCGAGGACGACTGGAGCACCGAGTACCTCAGCCTCGACATCGCCATGCGCGTCGTGGATGACCTGGACGACGCTCTGGACCACATCCGCCGCTACTCGACGCACCACACCGAGTCGATCATCACGCAGGACGACGTCAACGGCGAACGCTTCCTGGCGGAGGTCGACTCCGCAGTCGTGATGGTCAACACCTCCACGCGCTTCACCGATGGCGGCGAGTTCGGCTTCGGCGCCGAGGTCGGCATCTCCACTCAGAAACTGCATGCACGTGGCCCGATGGGCCTGGCCGAGCTGACGAGTACCAAGTGGCTCGCGCGGGGTTTCGGACAAGTCCGGTCGTGACCGATAAACTGACACCGCGTTTCACCGCGACGCGAACCCGAACGGAGCACGTATGACCCTGGCCACGCTTGTCGCCCTCGCCGCAGAAGAGTCCGAGCACGGCAACATCGCGCTCGAGACGGTGGTGTTCGGCATCATCGCGCTCGTGGTGTTCGGCTCGCTCGCGCTCGTCACGCTGTCGTATCGCAACGTCGCCAACCGGCACTCGCACAAGGCCGACGCGTACGCCGCCAAGCACGCGAACGATGTTCAGCAGGCGGGGCACGGCCATTAGGCCGACTGCATGTCGGTGACGCGAGCCCCGAGAATCGGGGTGATGGGTGGGACGTTCGACCCCATCCACCACGGTCACCTGGTCGCGGCGAGCGAAGTGGCGCAGTCGTTCGATCTCGACGAAGTCATCTTCGTGCCGACCGGACAGCCATGGCACAAGGACGACGTCTCGCCGAGCGAGCACCGCTACCTCATGACCGTCATCGCGACCGCATCCAATCCTCGGTTCACCGTCAGCAGGGTCGACATCGACCGCGCCGGCCCGACCTACACGATCGACACACTGCGCGAACTGAAGAAGCAGAGACCCGCCGCGGAGCTGTTCTTCATCACGGGAGCCGACGCCATAGCGCAAATTCTCAGTTGGAGGGACCATGATGAGTTGTGGGACATGGCCCACTTCGTCGCCGTCTCCCGACCCGGACACGTTCTCAGTACGGCGGGCCTGCCGACAGACGATGTGAGCCAGCTCGAGATTCCCGCTCTCGCCATCTCGTCGACGGACTGTCGCGAGCGCGTGGAACACGGGAATCCCGTGTGGTACCTCGTTCCCGACGGGGTTGTCCAATACATTGCCAAGCACCACCTCTACCGGAGCAAGGAATGAGCACACCCGAGCAGCCGGCAACACCAGCCCTCACCCGCAAACAGCTGCGGGACATCCGCAACACCGGCGCGACGCCGATCATCTCCACCGACGTGCCGCGCGTCGAGGACGCGCCGGTCTCCGACGCGCCCCCTGCCGCCCCGGAGCCCGTCGAGGAACCCGTCGAGGTCGCCGAAGCGGTCGAGGCACCCGAAGCAGTCGAACCGCCGCCCCCGCACGTCGCACCGCTGCCGCGTGCCGCTGTTCCTGCCGTCGTCCATGACCTTCCAGGCGCCGACGCGAGTGTGGATCTCGGCGTCTCGCCCCTCACGCGTCGTCAGGCGCGTCAGCAGGAGCGCATCCGCACGGCCTCGGTTCCGGTCATCACACCCGAGGTTGCGGCCGCGCACGCGGCCTCCGTCGCTGCAGCCGCCTCCGCTGCGCAGCAGACGGCAGACGGGACCCCCTCGGGCGAACTGAGTCTCGCGCAGCTCTTCGGCACCGAAGCTGCGGCCACGGTCGCGCAGGACGATGCCCCGGCCGACGATCACGACACCGTCATCGAGGCGACGGTCGTCGAGGAGGAATCGACGCGCGGCGCTGACCTTGCCGAGCAGCCGACCGAACCGGACGTCGCAGAATCCGACGCCGAGCACCCAGCCGACACCGAGCGCGACGCCGACCACGGCGCCGACGCCGACCACGAAGCCCCCGGTCAGGCCGAACACGAGGGTGAGGCTGCCGCAGAAGAAGAGCGCGCCATCGTCAACCCGCAGTTCGGCGCGGAGCTGCTCGCCGGTGACGTCGATCAGGTCAAGCTTCCCGCATCCTTCGACCAGCTGATCTCCCGCTCGGTCACCGGTGCGATCGGCACGGGCAACGCGCTGATCCTGTCGCAGACGCCGTCGGCACCACCCCTGGTGTCTCCGGTCGCGGCGACCGGCGAAGTGCTGATCACGGGCTCGTTCAACCTTCCCGAAGGGCTCGGTTCGACCGGCCACGCTGCCGGAACCGCCGACGGCAAAGAGACCGACGCCGTCCTGGTGGACGGAGAGCTCCCGGCGCACTCGTCGCCGACGCCGATCGCCGCCAGTGCGGCCATCAGCACGGTCAAGAACGGCGGCGACATCATCAAGCCGCCCACCCCCGAAAAGGGCGGACGGCTCATGCTGACGCTCGCGATCACCGCGGGAGTGCTTGCGCTCGCTCTCGTCGGCGTGCTCATCCTGGCGTTCGTGACAGGAGTCTTCTGATGACCGCGACCGACCAATCACGCGACATGCTGCGGATCGCCGCGCTCGCGGCGGACTCCAAGGGCGGCGAGGACCTCGTCGCACTCGACGTGTCGGGTCCGCTTCCACTCGTGGACATCTTCCTGCTCGTCACCGGTCGCAGCGAGCGGAACGTCGCCGCGATCGCGGACGAGATCGAAGACAAGCTGCTGGAGGCAGGTCACAAGCGCCTGCGCCGCGAAGGTCGGCAGGAATCCCGATGGATCCTGCTGGACTTCGGCGATCTCGTCGTCCACGTCTTCCACGAGCAGGAGCGGATGTACTACGGGCTCGAGCGCCTCTGGAAGGACTGCCCCGTCGTTCCGATCGAGCTGCCCGCGCCCTCGAGCGTCGACTGACCGCTCACTGCAGGCAGAACTCGTTCCCCTCCGGATCTTCCAGCTGGTAGTACAGTTCCGGCCACTCGCCCCAGCTCTGGTCGACGAGACGGACGACTCGGGCGCCGAGCGCGACGAGCCGGTCTTTCTCGGCGTCCAACTGCTCCCGCGTGGGCGGGCCCTCAGCGACCGCCTGAACGTCGAGGTGCAGCCGGTTGCGCCCATCCTTGGGCTGATCCGCGTGGTGGAAGAACAGCCGCGGACCGCGGCCCTGCGGGTCTTCTGCGAGGGCGCGCAGACTCAGGTCCTGCTCGCTCAGACCCGCCTCGAGCAGCTGGCTCTTGAGCGGTTCATCCCACTCGAGCAGCGGGTAGCCGAACACGCCCGACCAGAAATGAGCGAGTGTGCGCGGATCGTCGGCGTAGAACGTGATGTTGCCCAGCGTGGCCATGTCGACACCTTTCCTCCCGACGACCGTACGACGCGTCCGCGACACCGTCACCGGTTCGAGGCGAGCGGAGCGATGTAGTAATCTAGTCGGGTTGCCTCCGCTTCGGAGGCCTCGTCCGGGCCTGTGGCGCAGCTGGTAGCGCACCTGCATGGCATGCAGGGGGTCAGGGGTTCGAGTCCCCTCAGGTCCACCGAACGAAGAAGCCTCCGCATCGCGGGGGCTTTCTTCGTTCCCGGTCTCCCTTGACCGCGCCGTCCGGGCGGGAGAGTCTGGAGCGATGCGAGGAGACACCCGATGACCGACGTGACCCCGTTCCTGTGGTTCGACGACGACGGCGAAGCAGCGATCCTGTTCTACACAGCGCTGATTCCCGGCTCCGAGGTGGTCTCGATCGCGCGCTACCCCGATGAGGTGCCGGGCATGGGCGGCAAGGTGATGCACGCGCACTTCCGCCTGGCGGGTCGCGACTATTACGCGATGGATGCCGGCCCGCAGTTTCCGTTCACGGAAGCCGTTTCGCTGTTCGTCTCGTGCGCCGACCAGGCGGAGGTCGACCGCTACTGGTATGCGCTGACCGCAGACGGCGGGCAGGAGCAGCCGTGCGCCTGGCTCAAGGATCGCTGGGGGCTGTCGTGGCAGATCGTGCCCGACCGTCTGATCGAGCTGATCCGAGACCCCGATCCCGATCGTTCCCACCGCGCGGTTCAGGCCATGTTCACCATGACGAAGATCGACATCGCCGCGATCGAAGCCGCCGCAGACGCATCGTGAGACGGCGCGGAGGAGCGATCCTCGGGTCGCTCGTCGCGCTCATCCTGGTGACCGCGTGCGCACCGCCCGCGGCGAACGACTCCATCCCTCCGCGTGCCACCAGCAGTCTGCCCCCCGCGCCCTCGCCGACGTCGTCCGACGGCTGGTGGCACCCGGCGGGAGAGCCGACGACCATCGCAACCGGCCTCGCGGCTCCCTGGTCGGTCGTTCCCCTCCCCGAGGGTGGCGCGCTGGTGTCGGAGCGCGACAGCGGCACGGTGAGCGAGATCACCGCCGACGGCAACGTCCGCACGGTCGGTGTCGTTCCCGGAGTCGTCTCCGGTGGCGAATCGGGCCTGCACGGCCTCGCCGTCTGGTCGGACGAGGACGGCGGGGTGTGGCTCTACGCGTACCACGGGGCCGCCGACGACAATCGGGTGGTGCGGATGCCGCTCTCCGGCGACGCTGGGGCGCTCACCCTCGGCGATGCGGAGACGGTGTTCGCCGGCATCCCTCGCAACCGCACCCACAACGGGGGCCGCATCGCGTTCGGGCCGGACGGCCAGCTGTACGTGACGACGGGCGACGCGCAGATCCGGGATGCCGCTCAGGATCCGGACGCGCTCGGGGGGAAGATCCTGAGACTCACACCGCAAGGCGATCCGGCGCCGGGCAACCCGTTCGGCAACGCCGTCTGGACGCTCGGCCATCGCAACGTGCAGGGGATCGCCTGGACCCGCGACGGCGAGATGTGGGCGAGCGAGTTCGGCCAGGACACGTGGGACGAGCTCAATCACATCGTCGGCGGGGCGAACTACGGGTGGCCCTCGGTCGAGGGCGAGGCGGGCGATGGGCGGTTCTCGGATCCCGTGGTGGCGTGGCGCACGAGCGAGGCGAGCCCGAGTGGCATCGCCGCGGTCGGCGACACCGTGTTCGTGACCGGTCTGCGCGGGGAGCGGCTGTGGGTCGTCGATGTCAGCGTCTCCTCGACGCTGGAGCGCGACGCGACAGTGGGCATGGACGGCCAAGGTCGGCTGCGTGACGTCGTGGCCGCACCGGACGGCACGCTGTGGATCCTCACGAACAACACCGACGGGCGGGGCACGCCTCGCACGGGGGACGACGTCCTCATTCGATTGCCGATCGCGCCGGCCGCCTAGCGTTCGCGAACGATCTCGCGCGGCGGGACCGGAGGCCCATCCCGCAGGCTACGGTGAGAACCGTGAGCTTCCAGCCGCGGTGTCCGCATTGTCGCCACTTCCTCTATCTCGACACGCTGGTGTGTCCGAACTGCGAGGCCGAACTCGGCTTCCACATGCTCTCCCGCCAGTTCTACGGCCTGCGCAACAACCGGGTCGTGATCGACGAGCGCACGTGGTACACCTGCTCGAACCGCTCCTGGGAGTGCAACTGGCTCGTGCGCGATGATGCGCCGGCCGGTCGGTGCTTCTCGTGCCGCCTCACCCGCACGCGCCCCGCCGCGGACGACACGGTGGCACTCCAGAAGCTGGCCAGCACAGAGGAGGCCAAGCGACGCCTGCTCCTTCAGCTCGCGAGCCTCGGCCTGCCCATGGTCGGCTGGGATGTCGAGCCGGGCGGGCTCGGGTTCGACCTGCTCTCCAGCCTCACCGACGGACGCCCCGTGATGATCGGGCACGCGAACGGCATCATCACGATCGACCTCGCCGAGAGCCTCGACGATCGACGCGAGGCGCTGCGGATCAGGCTCGGCGAGCCGTACCGGACGATCCTGGGTCACCTGCGTCACGAGGTCGGTCACTACTACCAGAACGTCCTGTTGACCGACGACGACGCCTGGGACAGGTGCCGCGCGCTGTTCGGCGACGAGCGCGCCAGTTATCGTGACGCTCTCAAGCGCCACTACGCGAGGGGAGCCCCGGACAACTGGCACGAGACCTTCATCTCGGAGTACGCGACGATGCACCCGTGGGAGGACTTCGCCGAGACCTTCGCCCACTATCTGCACATCACCGGAACGCTGCAGACGGCCGCGGCGATCGGCATCCGTCTCGACGCCGCCGTGACCAGCCTGCGCGACGTCGACGTCGTCCCGCGCGAGTCCTACCAGGATGAGCCCATCCAGCGCCTCCTGACGGACTGGGAGTGGATGTCGCAGGCGTTCAACCGCATCAACCGATCCATGGGCTTCCGCGACCTCTACCCGTTCCAATTGGTCGAGCCTGTCCGCCGCAAGCTGGCCTTCATGCACGACATCGTGACGAAGGCCCCCCTGAGCGATGAAGAGCAGGTCGCCCTCGCCGCGCCCTGGGACATGGAGCGCACATGACGTCCGTCGCCCGGGGCCAGCGAGTGATCGGCGCCGCGACGCATTACGTCGAGAACCAGCCGCCGGTGCGCACCGACATCGACGAGTACGAGCTCAATTCGCCGCTCGTGCGCGCGGTCGGCGCCTTCGGGGCGGAGTGGGCCCACGATGCGCTGCACGAGGCCGGGCAGCTCGTCGGGTCATCGTCGTTCCAGCGCGACGCCACCCTCGCGAACGTGCACACTCCCACCGCCCATCCGCACGACCGCTGGGGCTTCCGGCTCGATGAGGTGGAGTACGACCCGTCCTACCACCGCATCCTGGCGGCAGCCGTCGCCCGCGGCGCCCACACGTCCGCCTGGGCCGACCCCAAGCCCGGAGCCGACGTCGCGCGCGCCGCGATGTTCATGCTGTTCGCTCAAGTCGAACCCGGCCACGCATGCCCGGTCTCGATGACGCACGCCGCGGTCGCATCGATCAGGGAATCGCCGTGGGTGGCCGATGACTGGCTTCCTCGGCTCTACTCGCGGGACTACGAACCGCGCCTGCTGCCCAACGAGGAGAAGACGAGCGCCCTCATCGGCATGGCGATGACCGAGAAGCAGGGCGGCTCGGATGTGCGCACGGGTACGACCGTCGGCACCTACATGGGCGGTCATGCGTACCAGATCACCGGTCACAAGTGGTTCTGCTCGGCACCGATGTCGGACGGGTTCCTCGTTCTCGCCCAGACACGCCGCGGCAACATCGACGAGGGGCTGTCGTGTCTGTTCGTGCCGCGCCTTCTGCCCCGCGGCATGCGCAACGTGTTCCGCATCCAGCATCTGAAGGACAAGCTCGGCAATCGCTCGAACGCGTCAGCGTCGGTCGAATTCGACGGCACGATCGGCCTCATCGTCGGCGAACCCGGACGCGGCGTGCGCGCGATCATCGAGATGGTGCAGCGGACCCGGCTCGACAGCATTCTGGGCACCGCCGCGGGCATGCGCCAATCCGTCGCCGAGGCGGTCTGGCACGCCCGGGGCCGCGCCGCCTTCGGCAAGCTGCTCGTCGACCAGCCCGCGATGACCGCGGTCCTGGCCGATCTTTCTCTGGAGTCCGAGGCGGCCATGCTCACCGGGCTTCGCCTCGCGCAGGCATTCGACTCCGCAGCATCCGACCGTGACGTCGCGCTGCGGCGGCTCGCCACACCCGTCTCGAAGTACTGGGTGACCAAGCGCGGCCCGCACCACGCTTACGAGGCACTGGAGTGCCTCGGGGGCAACGGCTACACCGAGTCGTTCCCACTCGCCCGTCGCTACCGCGAGCAGCCGGTGATGGCGATCTGGGAGGGTTCGGGCAACGTGATCGCGCTCGACGTGCTGCGTGCGCTCACCCGCGACCCGGACTCAGCTGCTGCCTTCGCCGATGAACTCGATACGACCGCGGGAGAATCGGCGCTGCTCGACGCCCACGTCGCCCGCACGCTCGCACTCCTGAGCGAGGTCGCGGACTCCGAGCCGGACGATGCGCAGGCACAGGCTCGTCGGCTGAGCGAGAGCCTCGCGCTGGCCCTCCAGGCCTCTCTCATGCTGAAGCACGCGCCGTCGTCGTCGGCCGGCGCGTTCGTCGCCGCCCGGCTGGGCGATGACCGCGGTTCGCAATACGGCGTGCTCCCGCGCGGGACGGATGCCGCGGCGATCATCGCCCGGCACTGATCGGCGGCGCTGAGCCGCAGCTACTGGTCGAGCGCAGGCTCGATGAGCTCGGGGGAGTTGTTGCGCACGTTGCCGACGGCCTTCGAGACGACGTGATCGTCGAGGGTGTCTGCCACCGCGGGCGCAGCGTCGATGGCGGCATCGAGCACGTCACGCACGTTGTCGGTCGTCGGATCCAGCCAGGCGTCGGCGTGATCGGGGTCGAGGAACAGCGGCATGCGGTCGTGGATGGAACCCAGATGCCCGATCGAGTCGCGCGTGAGGATCGTGAAGCTCAGCATCCAGCGATCGGGGTCGTCGTCGGCGAGGGCGGGGTTCTTCCACCATTCGTACAGGCCGGCCATGAACAGCGGCGACCCGTCCGCGGGGTGGATGTAGTGCGGGATCTTCGCCCCGTCGACCTGCTTCCACTCGTAGTAGCCCGATGCCGGGACGACCGCGCGCCGCTTCTCGAGTGCCTTGCGGAACATCGGCTTGTCTTCGAGCTCTTCGGATCGCGCGTTGAACGCGCGTGAGCCGATCGACGGGTCTTTCGCCCACGCGGGGACGAGGCCCCACCGCGCCGTCTCGAGTCGCCGCGTCGGCGGCTCGGTCTTCGCGGAATCGAGCACGATCGCCACCGGGGCGGTCGGGGCGACGTTGTACGACGGTGCGGGGAGGTCGTCGCTCTCGAGATCGACCCGCAGCACCCCCACGAGCTCGGAACCGACGCTGGCCACGACGAACCGTCCACACATGCCTGAGAGCCTACGCGCAGGCTCCGACACGTCAGCGGTCGAGCACGCCGATCTCGTCGAGGCGCTCGGCCAGTCCCGCGCCGTCCGACTCGGTCACCCACGGCACCGTGGCCGCCTTGTGGTCGTCCACGGCGGTGCGGCCACCGGCCAGCACCGCCTCGGCGGGGGAGAGTCGGCGAATCGCCACGGCCGCGACGCTGCCGGGGGACTCGCTGGCGAATGTCGTGTAGATCTCGTCGTCGTGCTGACCGTCATCGCCGATCAGCAGCCATTTCACGTGCGGGAATTCCACCGCGAGCCGCCGGAGGTTGGAGAGTTTGTGTGCTTTGCCGCTGCGGAACCAGCGATCGTGCGTGGGCCCCCAGTCGGTGAGCAGCACGGACCCGGGCGGGAAGAGGTGCCGGCGCAGGAATCGGATGAGCGTCGGTGCGACATTCCATGCACCGGTCGAGAGGTAGATCACCGGCGTGCCGGGGCGATCGCGCACGAGCCGTTCCATGAGCACCGCCATCCCCGGGACGGGCTGGCGGGCGTGCTCGTTCACGACGAAGGAGTTCCATGCGGCCAGCAGGGGGCGGGGGAGAGCGGTCACCATCACCGTGTCATCCACGTCCGAGACGACTCCGAAGCGCACGTCGGAGCCGACGATGAACACGCGCGTCTCGACCGGCTCGCTCCCCTCGACCGACATCGACAGCGTCTGCCAGCCCGCGGGGAGCCGAGCCGGGATGTCGGTGTCGATCACGCCGCCGCGGTCCGCGACGACCTCGTGGGTCACACCGCCGATCGTGATCCGCACCTGCGCGAAGCCCACGGGCACCGAAGCGAAGCTGCGCCAGCCGCGCACCCGCTCGTACTCGCCCGAGCCCGTCGAGGGGACCGGGGGGACGATGAGGACTCGACCGAGGACCCGCACCCATTCGGGACCGCCGTAGCCGGGGAAGGGCGTCACCGTCGGGGTCAGTCCGCGCGCTCGGGCGCGGCGCTCGCGCCACGCATGGAACCGGTATTCGAGTCGCGCGAGCCACAGAATTTTCAGGCGCACGGGTGACGGCTCGGTGGGGGGCATCCCCTCAGTCTTCCACGTCCTCCGCGGTGCGAACCGATCCGTGGGTGAGTCCGGGCAGCTCTTCGTCGCTGTGGAGGTGCTTGCGCTCGACGCGCTCGATGACCTTCTTGGCGACGAAGACCAGCAGCAGGAAGGCGACGATGATGCCGACGAAGATGTACCCCGCGAAGTGCAGACGGTCTGCGAGTTCGCGGTAGGTGCCTGCGGCGAGCGCCGCCACGGAGACGTACAGGCTCGCCCAGATGATGCAGGCGGGCACGGTCCACGCGAGGAAGCGCCGATACGAGTAGCCGCTCATGCCCACCGTGAGCGGCACCAGGGAATGAAGCACGGGCAGGAAGCGTGAGACGAAGATCGCCGGGCCCCCGCGACGTCGCAGGTAGCGTTCCGAGCGCTCCCAGTTCTCATCTCCGATGCGGCGGCCGAGGCGCGAGTGCCGGATCTTCGGCCCGAGGTAGCGTCCCAGCCAGAAGCCGATGCTCTCGCCGACGAGTGCGCCGATGACCACCGCGATGATCAGCATGACGCCCTCGAGGGGCGATGCGACGGCGGTGCCGGCGATGATGACGATCGTGTCGCCCGGGACGAACAGCCCGACCAGCACGCTCGTCTCGAGCATGATCGCCACGCCCGCCAGGATCGTCCGCAGCACGGGGTCGACGCTCTGCACCGCGTCGAGCAGCCACGTGAGGAACTCGTTCACAGCCCGAGCCTAGATCGATTACCGGCCGCTCTACCCTGGGAGCATGCCCGAGTCTCCGATCGCCGTGCCTCTCGAGGGCTGGCGTGATCCGGCATCCGTCTTCGCTGCGATCGCGGCTGCGTCGCCGCACTGCTTCTGGCTCGATGCCGGACCCGACGCGACGACCGGCTGGAGCTGGGTCGGAACCGGCGTGGTCGAGGAGCATCCCGAACGGGTGCGGGCCGTGTCTCTCACGACGGATTCCGGCCACGATGAGTGGGAGGCGGGACGCTTCCGCGGCGGGTGGATCGGCTGGCTCGGGTACGAGGATGCCGCGGCCCGCGCCGGGGCGCCGGTCAGCGTCGCGGACGCCGAGGTGCCGGCCGAGCGGTGGCTGCGCGTCGAGCACTTCGTCGCCTTCGACCACGCGAGCAGGCGGGTCTGGGCCGTCGCCCCCGCCGCGGACGCGCCTGCGTTCGCGGCGCGGGTCGCCGCGGCGGACGGCCGCCTGCCCACCGTCGAGCCTGCGCCGGTGGAGGCCGTCGCGCGCCACACCCCGCTCGCGTATGCCGCTCTGATCGAACGCTGCCGCGATGCGATCCGGGAGGGCGACGCGTACCAGCTGTGCCTCACGACCCGGTTCGCCGTCACCACGGCGGTCGACCCCGTGGCCGCCTTCGCCCGGCTGAGGTCGCGGACGCCCGCGCATCACGGCGGCCTGCTGCGATCGGGTGACGTGTCGCTCGCGAGTGCGAGCCCGGAGCGCTTCCTCGAGGTGGAGGACGGCGTCGTCCGCACGCGACCGATCAAGGGGACCCGCCCGCGGGGTGCCGATGCGCAGACCGATGCCGCCCTGGCAGCCGAGCTGCGCGGGAGCGAGAAGGAGCGCGCCGAGAACATCATGATCGTCGATCTCATGCGCAACGACCTCTCGCGCGTCTGCGAACCCGGATCGGTCGGCGTGGACGGCCTGCTCGAGATCGAGTCGTACCCCGCGGTGCATCAGCTGGTCAGCACCGTCTCGGGCACGCTGAGCGCGGGCACGACCGTGGGGGACCTGCTCGATGCGACCTTCCCGGCGGGGAGCATGACCGGTGCCCCCAAGCTGTCGGCGATGACGATCCTCCATGATCTCGAGCGCGGCCCGCGCGGGGTGTTCGCCGGCTGCTTCGGGTGGGTCGGCGATGACGGCGCGCTGGATCTGGCGATGGTGATCCGCTCGATCGTCGTGCACCCCGGTGGCGCGTACGTCGGGGCGGGCGGCGGCATCACGTGGCGATCGGATGCGGCGGCCGAAGTCGCCGAGGTGGGCGTGAAGGCGCGCGGGCCCCTCGCCGCGATCGGGGCGAACCTCCCGCTCGGATGGTGACGGCGGCGGTCCGGTAGCCTGGAGGGTGCGCTTCGCGCCGCAACTTCCACTCCCACGATTGGTTCCGTCACGTGTCTCAGACCCTCCCGCCCGACACAGCCGCGCCCGCAGACGGCGGTGGCTACGACGCGTACGCCATTCAGCAGAAATGGCAGTCGCGGTGGGCGGCGGCGGATCCGTTCCGCGCCGGGGGCGTCGATGACCGTCGTCCGCGCAAGTACGTGCTCGGCATGTTCCCGTATCCGTCCGGCGACCTGCACATGGGGCATGCGGAGAACTACGCGTATGTCGATGTGGTGGCCCGGTTCTGGCGTCACCGCGGCTACAACGTCCTGAACCCGATCGGCTGGGACTCTTTCGGACTGCCCGCCGAGAACGCGGCCATCCAACGTGGAGCCGATCCCCGCGAGTGGACGTACGCGAACATCGAGACGCACAAGCGGAGCTTCCGCGAGTACGGGTCCTCGTACGACTGGTCCAGGATCCTGCACACGAGCGATCCGGAGTACTTCCGGTGGAATCAGTGGCTGTTCCAGCGCCTGTACGAGCGCGACCTGGCGTACCGCAAGGACAGCCCGGTCAACTGGTGCCCGAACGACCAGACCGTGCTCGCGAACGAGCAGGTCGTCGACGGCCGATGCGAGCGGTGCGGCGCGGAGGTCGTGAAGAAGAAGCTCACGCAGTGGTACTTCAAGATCACCGACTACGCCGACCGTCTGCTCGATGACCTGAATCAGCTCGAAGGATTCTGGCCGAGCAAGGTCATCCGCATGCAGCGCAACTGGATCGGCCGCTCGGTCGGCGCTGACATCGACTTCGAGATCGAAGGTCACCCCGAGAAGGTCACCGTGTTCTCGACGCGGCCCGACACGCTCTACGGCGCCACGTTCTTCGTCGTGGCCCCCGACAGCGATCTCGCCGCGGAACTGGCCGCAGGCTCTTCGGCAGACGTG
The DNA here is from genome assembly GCA_963781135.1 of uncultured Actinomycetota bacterium. Classification (GTDB taxonomy): domain Bacteria; phylum Actinomycetota; class Actinomycetes; order Actinomycetales; family Microbacteriaceae; genus Microbacterium. The sequence continues at coordinate 633,079 of CAWADY010000010.1, forward strand.
CGCATCCGGTTCCAGGACTACCTCGCCAGCGTGGGCCGCTCGAGCGAGATCGAGCGCCAGAGCACCGATCGGCCGAAGACCGGCGTCTTCCTCGAGCGCTACGCGATCAACCCGATCAACGGGGAGCGGCTGCCGATCTGGGCGGCGGACTACGTGCTGGCGGACTACGGCCACGGCGCCGTGATGGCCGTACCCGCGCACGACCAGCGCGATCTCGACTTCGCGCGCGCGTTCGATCTGCCGGTGAGGGTCGTCGTCGACACCACCGCGCCGATCACAGGCGCCATCCCGGTCATCGAGCTCGATGAGAACGGTGACCCGATCGATCCGGGAACGGATGGCGAGTCGCTCGCGGACCTCGACCCGGCACTGACCGGACTCGCGCTCACCGGCGAAGGTCGCATGATCAACTCCGCGAGCCTGGACGGGCTGTCCAAGCGCACCGCGATCGCGCGGATCACCGACCAGCTGGCGGCGGCGGGGACCGGTCGCGCATCGAAGTCCTACCGGCTGCGCGACTGGCTGATCTCGCGTCAGCGCTTCTGGGGCACCCCGATCCCGATGGTCCACACCGAGGACGGCCGCATCGTGCCCGTGCCCGAAGACCAGCTGCCGCTGACGCTGCCCGACGTGGAAGGGCTCGACCTCACCCCGAAGGGCGCGTCGCCGCTGGGCGCCGCCACCGAATGGATGACGACGGTCGATCCGGAAACCGGTGAGCCCGCGCTGCGCGACCCCGACACGATGGACACCTTCGTCGACAGTTCGTGGTACTTCCTGCGGTTCCTCGCACCGAACGATGCCACCGAGGCCTTCTCGAGCCGTGAGGCGAACAAGTGGGCTCCCGTCGACTCCTACATCGGCGGCGTCGAACACGCCATCCTGCACCTGCTGTACGCGCGCTTCATCACCAAGGTCCTGTTCGACATGGGCCTCATCGAGTTCACCGAGCCGTTCTCGAGCCTCATCAACCAGGGCATGGTGCTGCTCGGCGGCTCGAAGATGTCCAAGAGCAAGGGCAATCTGGTCGAATTCGCCTCGAGCATGGTCGACCCGGGCGCCGACGCGGTGCGCGTGGCGATCGCGTTCGCGGGTCCCGTGGAAGACGACATCAACTGGGAGGACGTGTCCACGACCGGCGCGCAGAAGTTCCTCGCGCGCGCCTGGCGCGTCGCGCAGGATGTCACCAGCAGCCCGGACGTCGTCTGGGCGGAAGGCGACCCGTCGCTGCGTCGCGTCACGCACCGTCTGCTCGCCGACGCACCCGGACTCGTCGAGCAGACCAAGTTCAACGTGGTCGTTGCGCGGCTCATGGAGCTCGTCAACGCGACGCGCAAGGCGATCGACACCGGAGCCGGCCCCGCCGACCCGGCGGTCCGCGAGGCTGCCGAGGCGACCGCGATGATCCTCGACATGTTCGCTCCGCACACGGCGGAGGAGATGTGGGAGATGCTCGGCTACGAGCCGTTCGTCGGTCTCGTCACCTGGCGTCAGGCCGACCCGACGCTCCTGGTCGAAGACACCGTGACCACGGTCGTCCAGATCGACGGCAAGGTGCGGGCGACGCTCGACGTGTCGGCGCGGATCGATCCGAAGGAGCTCGAGGCCCTGGCGCGCGCCGACGCCCGCGTCCAGCGGGCTCTCGCCGGGCGTGAGATCACCCGCGCCATCGTGCGTCCGCCCAAGGTCGTGAGCTTCAGCACGAGCTGAGCCTCCTCCCCAGGTGGCACCGCGCCCGGCAACTCCACCGAAGTCGCCGGCAGGATCTACGACTCCGCCGGGCTGATCTACGTTCGGCCGTGTGTCGTCGGCCGAAGAACCTCGCAGCGGCGCCGCGAGCCCGCGAGCCCGTCTGGGTCTCGGCGCGGCGATCGTCGTGGTGCTGCTCGCGCTGACGGTCACCGTCGCGATCGGCATCGTCCGCGGTGCGTCAGCGCCGGTGGAGGCGGTCACGATCGATGACGCCGGCGGGCCGGATGCCGCAGCCTCGGCACCGGTCTTCGTCCACGTCTCGGGCTCTGTGGTCGCCCCGGGCCTGTATGTGCTCGGCGAGGGTTCGCGGGTGGTCGATGCCGTCGCGGCGGCGGGCGGCTTCGCGCCGGGAGCCGATGAGGCGGCGGTGAACCTCGCAAGACCACTCAGCGACGGCGAGCAGCTTCTCGTGCCTGCGGTCGGCGCCGCCCCGGCAGTCGGCGCGCCTCCCGCTCCGGGCGACGGACGGGTCAATCTGAACACCGCGGATGCCGCGCAGCTGGACACCCTGCCCCGCATCGGGCCGGCGATGGCGGAACGCATCATCCAGTGGCGCGACGCGAACGGCAGGTTCACGAGCGTCGAGGACATCCTCGCCGTCCCCGGAATCGGCGACAAGATGCTCGAGACGCTCCGCGATCTCGTCACGGTGTGAGCGTGAGCCGGCGCAGGTCGAACCATCTGCGGCTCGTACCCGTCGCCGGCGGGGCGTGGGCGGCGGCCCTGGCCGCGACGACCTTCCCCGCCGCCGCGGCGCTGGTCGCGCTGCTGCTGTGGGTGCTCACGCTGTGCGTCCTGGCCGCAGTCGCGCTCATGCGGGGATCGCGCCGCCGTGCGGTCATCCTGCTGCTGACGCTCGCCACCGCCGCGGCTGCGGCATCCCACGTCGCCGTCGCGCAGCCCGCCCGTACCGACGCGGCACGGTTCGCCCTGAGCGGCGGCAGATCGGTGGTGGTCGAGGCCACCGTCGTCGGCAAGGTCGAGCTGCGGGCGACCGGCGAATGGGCGTTCGACGCCGTCGCGACCCGTCTGGTCACGGGCACCGTGGGTGACTCCGTGCACTTCGATGTCGCCGTGCGCGTCCAGCCGTCCGATGTGGATCATGGCGCCGAGCTCGACGTCGGCGCGGAAGTGGAGCTGTCGGGCACGGCGCGGGCGGCTCCCGTCGGCGACCGCGCGGTGCTCACCGTCAGCGCTTCGCGGGGGCTGCGCGTGCTGCACGAGCCAGAGGGCGTCTTGGCCGTCGCCGCCGATCTGCGCCGCGGACTGGTCGGCTCCGCCTCGGGCCTTCCGCCACCCGGTGCCGGTCTGATCCCCGGGCTCGCCGTGGGAGACACGTCCGCCGTCACACCGGAGCTCGACGCGGCGATGAAAGAGTCCTCGCTCTCGCACCTCACCGCGGTATCGGGAGCCAACTGCGCGATCGTGGTGGGCCTGGCATTCGGTGCGGTCGCGGCTGTCGGAGGCTCGCGGGGGGCGCGGGTGGCCGGCGGTGTCGTCGCGCTGATCGGCTTCGTGCTGCTCGTGACACCCGAGCCGAGCGTCGTGCGCGCGGCGGCGATGGCGCTCATCGCCATGCTGGGCGTGCTTCTCGGCCGAACCGGGGCGGGCATCGCGGTGCTCAGCCTCGCCGTGACCGTGCTCCTGGTGGCCGACCCCTGGCTCTCGGGCTCTCTGGGGTTCGCGCTCTCCGCCGTCGCGACCAGCTCGCTGCTGCTGTGGGCCCGGCCGCTCGCTACCGGGCTCGCGCGGCGCATGCCGCGCGCGATGGCCCTTGCCCTGTCGGTGCCGCTCGCCGCGCAGCTCGCGTGCGGGCCGCTCCTGGTGATCATCACGCCGACGGTGCCGCTGTACGGCGTCATCGCGAACCTGCTGGCGGCGCCGGCCGCGCCGATCGCGACGATCGTCGGGCTCGCCGCCTGCCTGACCGCACCGCTGCCGTGGGTGCAGTCCGGGCTCACCGCGATCGCCTGGCTGCCCGCGGCGTGGATCGCCGGAACCGCGCAGACCATCAGCTCACTTCCGGGCGATCAGGTGCCGTGGCTCGAGGGCTGGACGGGCGTTGCCGCTCTCGCCGCCGTCAGCATGGCGATCGGGGCGGTCATCGTCGTGCCGCGCCTGCGCCGGGCCGGCCCCACCTCGACACCGCAGAGGGTACGAGCGGCGGCGGTGCTCCTGCTGGCGGTCGTCGCGGGCATTCTCGCCGGAGGTGCCGCACTCGCCTCGGTCGCGGGCCGGTTCACCCTTCCCGCGGACTGGAGCATCCTCGCGTGCGACGTCGGCCAGGGGGATGCCGTGCTTCTGCGCTCGGCGGGGGCGATCGCGCTCATCGACACCGGACCCGATCCGGAGCGGCTCGACACGTGCCTGTCGCGTGCGGGCGTGGACCACATCGACCTGCTCGTGCTCACGCACTTCGACCTCGATCACGTCGGCGGGCTCGATGCGGTCGTCGGGCGGGTGGGCACCGCCCTGCACGGACCGCCGGGAACTCCTGAGGGTGCTCGGGTGCTGACACGCCTCCACGGCGGAGGTGCCCGCACTCTGCAGGCGCATACCGGCACGACCGGGACGCTCGGTCTGTCGACGTGGCGCGTGCTGTGGCCGCGGGCTGACACGCGCGCGTATCAGCCGGGCAACGACCTCAGTGTGGTGCTCGACGTCCGCGGCGGGGGGATGCCGACATCCCTGTTCCTCGGAGATCTCTCCGCCTCACCGCAGGCCGCTCTGGCCGCATCGGCGAGACCCAGAGCCGCCGTACGACCTCGTGAAGGTCGCCCATCACGGGAGCGCCGACCAGGACGTGGCGACTGTACGAACTGGCGCGCTCCGGCGATCGCCCTCGTGACCGTCGGCGCCGAGAACACCTACGGTCATCCCGCGGGCGGAGATCCTGACGCTTTGGAGTCGATCGGCGCTCGAATCGCGCGCACCGACGTGCAGGGAATCATCGCCGTCTGGCGCGCGGGGGAGGGCGTGGCGGTCTGGCGCGAGCGCGGGAGCGAGGTCGTACCCGCTGAGTAGGCTGGGGGAATGGCGACGAGCGCGCGACGCACCCCCGCGAGCAAGGCCCGCACCGCGATTCCGCAGATCTCCTGGCGCGCGCCGCAGCCGGCACCCGTCGTTCTGGTGTCCGGACCCGAAGAGGTCTGCGCCGAGCGCGCGATCGCCGGCATCCGCGACTATCTGCGTGCGGAGGACCCGAGTCTCGAAGTCACCGACGTGCGCGCCGACGACTACGCGCCGGGCACGCTGCTGGGGGTGAGCTCACCGTCGCTGTTCGGCGAGCCGCGCCTGGTGCGCGTGACCGGCGTCGAGAAATGCTCCGACGCCTTCCTGTCGGAGGCGGTGTCGTACCTGGCGATGCCGCAGGAGGGCGCGACGGTCATCCTCCGCCACACCGGTGCGACCGTGCGCGGCAAGAAGCTCCTCGACGCGGTCCGCGCGGGGGAGGGCTCGGGCATCGAGATCGCGTGCCCGGCGGTCAAGCGCGACTCCGATCGCTTCGACTTCGCGGCGGGCGAGTTCTCGACGGCCCGCAAGCGGATCGCCCCCGTCGCGCTGCGCACCCTCGTCTCGGCGTTCGCCGACGACCTGACCGAGCTGGCCGCCGCGTGCCAGCAGCTCATCTCCGACGTGCCGGGCGATGTCACCGAGCAGGTCGTCGAGCGGTACTACGGGGGGCGGGTCGAGACCTCGGCGTTCGCGGTGGCCGACACGGCGATCGCAGGCCGCTACGGCGAGGCGCTCGTCTCCCTGCGCCACGCGCTGGCCTCCGGCGCCGACCCCGTTCCGCTCGTCGCGGCGATCGCCTCGAAGCTGCGCACGATGGCGCGCGTCGCCGGCAACCGCGAATCGTCCGCTGCGCTGGCCGGCCGCCTCGGCCTCAAGGACTGGCAGGTCGATCGCGCGCGGCGCGACCTGTCGGGCTGGTCCGACGCCACACTCGGGATGGCGATCCAGGCAGCGGCTCGAGCGGATGCCGAGGTCAAGGGCGGCTCACGCGACAGCGTCTTCGCCCTCGAGCGGCTCATCACCGTGATCGCGACCAAAGCGCCCTTTGGGCAATGACGAAAGCCCGCCCCACCAGGGACGGGCTTTCGTGAAGATCGGTGCTCAGAGCGCCGCGACCTGCTTGGCGATCGCCGACTTGCGGTTGGCGGCCTGGTTCGCGTGGATGACGCCCTTGCTCGCGGCCTTGTCGAGCTTCTTGGTGGCCCGGGCGAGCGAGCGCTCGGCGGCGGTCTTGTCGCCGGCGGCGACGGCCTCGCGCGTGCGGCGCACCTCGGTGCGCAGCTCGCTCTTCACGGCCTTGTTGCGCTCGTGAGCCTTGTCGTTGGTCTTGTTGCGCTTGATCTGCGACTTGATGTTTGCCACGTTTGTAGACGGTCTTTCGTTCGGAGTGTTCGATGTGAAGTGCCGAGCGCCAGGAGAGGGATGCCGCACGACGGTCGTGAGGGAATGAACCCACACGCAAGCCAATCACCGAGTCTATCAGGTCTGCTCGATCGTCGTGATCGCCAGGTTCAGGATCGCGTTGAAGACCGCCGGTCGCATCACCGTCACATGATGGGTCGTGCGCGGGACGACGATCAGCTCGGCATGCTGCGCCACGCGCATGAAGAGTCGCTCATTGACGCGCAGCTGATCGAACTGCCCGTTGACGAACCAGAGCGGCACGTCGATGCGGTGCAGTGCGGCGAGCAGGTCCAGTACCGAGAGGCTCCGCAGCGCGGTGTCCTGCGCGTCCAGCGCGTACCCGCCGGCGCCGAAGTCCGCGCGTGTCTCGTCGGGAAGGATGCGATCGAGCATCCGGTCCGTGAGCCACATCCCGCGATCGGGCAGGGAATCGAATCCGCGGGCGAGGACGCGATAGGTGTTGAGCGCGAGACCGCGGGGGATCGCGGTGCACGACGCGGCGATGAACCCCGCGACGGGCGGAGGGTCTTCGGCGCCGACGTACTCGATGCACAGCAGGCCGCCCATCGAATGGCCCACGAGCAGCACCGGACCCCGGGTCGCGGCATCCCGAACCGCTTCGTCGATGGTCGCGAGCGCCGACTCGAGCGTGAATTCCTCCGCCATCCGCGACCCATGACCGGGCAGGTCGACCGCGTTCACCGGGTTGCCGCGCTCCCGCATCGCGCTCACCTGCGCGCGCCACATCGTGGCAGACGTCCGGATGCCGTGCACGAGCACCACCTGGACGACCATGCGTTTCAGGATATGGGTCTGCGGCGGCCAAGACTCGGGGCGGGCGCCGCGGCCCGTAGAATTGCCCGGATATGTCTCCGCGCGCCCTGAAGCCCCTCCAGCCGTCGGCGACCCCGCCCGAGCTGATCCGCAACTTCTGCATCATCGCCCACATCGACCACGGCAAGTCGACGCTGGCCGATCGGATGCTGCAGATCACCGGCGTCGTCTCCGACCGCGACATGCGCGCGCAGTACCTCGACCGCATGGACATCGAGCGCGAGCGCGGCATCACGATCAAGAGCCAGGCGGTGCGCATGCCGTGGGAGGTCGACGGAACGACCTTCGCCCTGAACATGATCGACACCCCGGGGCACGTCGACTTCACGTACGAGGTCAGCCGCTCGCTCGCCGCGTGCGAGGGCGCGATCCTGCTGGTGGATGCCGCGCAGGGCATCGAAGCGCAGACGCTCGCGAACCTGTACCTCGCTCTTGAGAACGATCTGCACATCATCCCGGTGCTGAACAAGATCGATCTGCCCGCGGCTGATCCCGAGAAGTACGCGAAGGAGCTCGCGAGCCTGATCGGCGGCAAGCCGGAGGATGTGCTGCGGGTCAGCGGCAAGACCGGCTTCGGCGTCGAGGAGCTGCTCGAGCACGTGGTGCGGCAGATCCCCGCGCCGAAGGGCGACCCGAACGCCCCCTCCCGGGCGATGATCTTCGACTCCGTGTACGACTCCTATCGCGGCGTCATCACGTATGTGCGCATGATCGACGGCACACTCAGCCCGCGCGAGCGCATCCAGATGATGTCCACCCGCGCGATCCACGAGCTGCTCGAGATCGGAGTCTCCTCGCCCGAGCCCATCCCGACCAAGGGACTCGGCGTCGGCGAGGTCGGCTACCTGATCACCGGCGTGAAGGACGTTCGCCAGTCGAAGGTCGGCGACACCGTCACCAACGCCGCCAAGCCCTCGAAGCAGGCACTGCCCGGGTACACCGACCCGAAGCCCATGGTCTTCTCCGGCCTGTACCCGATCGACGGCAGCGACTACCCGCTGCTGCGCGAGGCCCTCGACAAGCTCAAGCTCTCGGATGCCTCGCTCAACTACGAGCCCGAGACCTCGGTCGCGCTCGGCTTCGGCTTCCGCTGCGGGTTCCTCGGCCTGCTGCACCTGGAGATCATCAGCGAGCGTCTGGAGCGCGAGTTCGGGCTCGATCTCATCTCGACCGCGCCGTCGGTCACGTACGAGGTCACCACCGACGACGGCAAGTCCTACACGGTCACCAACCCGAGCGAGTTCCCGTCGGGGACGAAGATCTCCAGCGTCACCGAGCCCATGGTGAAGGCCGCGATCCTCGCGCCCAAGGACTATGTCGGCACGATCATGGAGCTGTGCCAGTCCCGCCGCGGCACGCTGCTCGGGATGGAGTACCTGGGCGAGGACCGCGTCGAGATCCGCTACACGATGCCGCTCGGCGAGATCGTCTTCGACTTCTTCGACAACCTGAAGTCCAAGACCGCCGGCTACGCGTCGCTGGACTACGAGCCGAGCGGCGACCAGGAGGCCGACCTGGTGAAGGTCGACATCCTGCTGCAGGGCGAGCCGGTCGATGCCTTCAGTGCGATCGTGCACCGCGACAAGGCCTACGCCTACGGCGTGCTCATGACCGAGCGACTCAAGAAGCTCATCCCGCGACAGCAGTTCGAGGTGCCCATCCAAGCCGCGATCGGCGCGCGGATCATCGCGCGCGAGTCGATCCGTGCGATGCGCAAGGACGTGCTGGCCAAATGCTACGGCGGCGACATCACGCGCAAGCGCAAACTCCTCGAGAAGCAGAAGGAGGGCAAGAAGCGCATGAAGATGGTCGGTCGCGTCGAGGTCCCCCAGGAGGCGTTCATCGCCGCGCTCTCGGGCGACACCGAGGGCAAAGAGAAGAAGTAAGTCGGCCACGGGCGCCGGGTGGCGCGCCCGGCGACGCGAAGTAGGCTGGAATCTATGCGGCGCGGGACTTTCAGGGACGAGACGGTCGATTACGCCGCCGTCGGAGCCACGCAGGCGCCCGATCTGATGCACTTCCCGCCGGAGCGCAGCATCCCGGCCGAGGAATCCTGGCGCATCGGCAGCGGCGAGGCCCGCTTCGAAACCGCGGGCGATGCTCTGCTGTCGTGGGCGGCCCTGCGCGGAGCCGGCCTCACGCTGAGCGATGTGCGCCCTGCGGCAGGACCCATGTATTCGGGCGTCAGCTTCGACGCCGAGGGCAACGCCCTCGCTCCGAGCAGGCTCGAGGCCGATCAGCGCTTCGACACCGACGGCACCCCGTACGTCGGCGCGGGCACGACGATCCGCGTCGACGGCCGCGTGCGCGGGATGCGCGCGGACGGTGAGCTGCGCGTCATCTTCGCGATCGAGGAGCCGCGCCGGGTCGGTTTCGCCCTCGGCACCGTCGGCGGATCCGTCGTCAGCGGCGAGGAGTCCTTCATCCTCCAGTGGTACGACAACGACGAGGTGTGGTTCACGGTGCGCGCGTTCGATGCACCGTCGGCATTCCTGTACCGCGTGTTCCCCGCGCTCGTGCGCCGCCGCCGCCGCGAGCTGTTCACGCGCTACCTGCGGGCGATCTCACCGCTGTACGCGACCCCCGCCTGATGGGCTCCGCGCTCCCGATCGGTGAGCCCGCCCCCCGCGACGGCGCCCTGCCGGTCGTGATCGACGAGTCGGCGCAGTTCGGGGTCTATCTGCACGTGCCCTTCTGCCTCGTGCGGTGCGGGTACTGCGACTTCAACACCTACACGGCCGGCGAGCTGCGCGGTGCGCGCCAGGACCAGTACGCCGACACGCTCCTCCGAGAGGTGGAGCTGGCCCGAAACGTGCTCACGGCCGCCGGCGGCATCCGTCCGGCGAGCACGGTCTTCTTCGGCGGTGGCACTCCCACGCTGCTGCCGCCGGGTGACCTCGCCCGGATGCTGGGGGGCGTCCGCCAGGCATTCGGCATCGCCCCCGGCGCGGAGGTCACGGTCGAGGCCAATCCCGACACCGTGACGGATGCCGTCGTCGACGAACTGGCGGCCGCCGGCGTCACCCGCATGTCGATCGGCATGCAGTCCGCCGTGCCGCATGTGCTCGCGGCCCTCGATCGCACTCACGAGCCGGCGAACGTCGGCACCGCGGTCGCCTCGGCGCGGCGTGCCGGCCTCGATGTGAGCGTGGACCTCATCTACGGCGCGCCCGGCGAGTCGCTCGAGGACTGGCGGGCATCGCTCGAAACCGCCGCCGCCCTCGATCCCGACCACATCTCGGCGTACGCGCTCATCGTCGAGGACGGCACCAAGCTCGCCCGCCAGATCCGCCGCGGCGAGGTGCCGGCACCCGACGACGATCTGCAGGCGGACATGTACGAGCTGGCCGACGACCTGCTCGGCAGCGCCGACTACGACTGGTACGAGGTCTCCAACTGGTCCCGCGGCCAGACGCACCGATCCCGCCACAATCTCGCCTACTGGCAAGGATCGGACTGGTGGGGCTTCGGCCCGGGGGCGCACAGCCACATCGGGGGAGTGCGCTTCTGGAACGTGAAGCACCCGGCGGCTTATGCGCAGAGGCTGGCGGCGGGTGAGTCGCCTGCCGCGGGACGCGAACGGCCGGATGCCGAAGCCCGGACGCTCGAGAGCGTGCTGCTGCGCACCCGCATCCGCGAGGGCCTGCCGATCTCGGAGCTCCTCGGTGAAGGACGGCATGCGGTCGCCGCCCTGATCGCGGACGGACTCATCGAGGGCCCGGCCGCCGTGCACGGACGGGTCGTGCTCACGCGACGAGGCCGCCTCCTCGCCGATGCCGTCGTCAGGGCCCTGACGGGCTGAGGAGCCTCCCGCTCCCGTCCCGCCCGATCCGTTAGAATTGGCACTCAGAAGATGTGAGTGCCAACGGCGCGGGTGAGGAGGCGAGATGGTCACCGATCGAGGACTGCAGGTTCTGCGGGCGATCGTGCAGGACTTCGTCGACACGCGTGAGCCCGTCGGCAGCAAGGCCATCGTCGAGCGGCACGCCTTCGGAGTGTCGGCCGCGACGATCCGCAACGACATGGCGCTCCTTGAGGACGAGGATCTGATCGCGGCACCGCACACGTCCTCGGGGCGCGTTCCGACCGATAAGGGCTATCGGGTCTTCGTCGATCACCTCGCCGAGGTCCGGCCCCTCTCTCCGGCGCAGCGCACGGCGATCTCGACGTTCCTCGACGGACCGGCCGATCTGGACGACGTGCTCGTGCGCACGGTGCGGGCGCTGACGCAGCTGACCGGCCAGGTCGCGATCGTGCAGTATCCGTCGTTCGCGCGTGCGACCGTCTCGCACGTCGAGCTCGTGCAGCTCGGCGGGGGGCGGATGCTGGTGATCCTCGTCACCGACACCGGACGCGTGTCTCAGCGGCTCGCCTTCGTGCGCGACGAGCTCGGCGACGATGATCTGGCGCGGGTGCGCGCCGACGTCGCGTCTCTCCTGGTCGGCAAGCCGGTTCGCGAGGGCGCGCAGCGCGTCGAGGAGCGCCTCGCCGAGGAGCCCGCACACGCGACGGCGCTGAATGCCGCGACGACGGCCATCGTGCGCGTCGTGGCCGAAGAGCTCGAAGAGTTCCGCCACGACCGTCTCGTCATGGCCGGGGCCGCGAACCTCGCGCGCAGCGAATCGGACTTCCGCGGCAGCATCTACCCACTCCTGGAGGCGATCGAGGAGCAGGTGACGCTCATGAAGCTCATGAGCGAGATGGTGGCCGACGACCACGGGCTGGCGGCCAGCATCGGACGGGAGAACGAGCCGTTCGGGCTGGCCGAGGCATCCGTCGTCGCCAGCGAGTACGACACGACCGGCGCTCGCGCCCGCGTCGGCGTGCTCGGCCCGACCCGGATGGATTACCCGACGAACTTCGCGGCGGTCCGTGCCGTCGCGCGCTACCTCACACGGATGCTCGACGAAGACGAGAGTGCCCGCTGACGCGGCATCTGTGACCAGACGATCCCGCGCTGTGCGCGGACGGGAAGGCGATTGTGGCTGACCATTACGAGGTGCTCGGTGTCGCGCGCGACGCGACGCCGGACGAGATCAAGAAGGCGTACCGGCGCCTCGCACGCGAACTGCACCCCGACGTGAACCCGGGCGCGGACGCGTCCGAACGGTTCAAGCTCGTGACGCACGCGTACGACGTGCTCAGCGACGCCGATCAGCGTGCGCGCTACGACCTCGGCGGCAGTGACTCGCCGTTCGGCGGCGGGCAGGGCGGCTTCGGCGGTTTCGGCGACATCTTCGAGACATTCTTCGGATCGGCCGGGGGCCAGCGCGCGGGCCGTCCGCGTTCGCGGCGCGAGCGCGGACAGGACGCCCTCGTGCGGGTCACGCTCGACCTGAAGGACGTCGTGTTCGGCGTCCACCGCGACATCGACGTGGACACCGCCGTGCTCTGCGACACGTGCCAGGGCTCATGCTGTCAGCCGGGCACGTCGCCGGTCACGTGCGACATCTGCCACGGCTCGGGTCACGTGCAGCGCACCGTGCGGAGCCTTCTCGGCAACGTGGTCACGAGTCAGCCGTGCGGATCGTGCCAGGGCTACGGCACGATGATCCCCTACCCGTGCGCGACCTGCCAGGGCCAGGGACGCGTGCGCGCCCGGCGCACCGTGTCGATCGACATCCCGGCCGGCGTCGAGACGGGCCTGCGCCTGCAGCTGCCCGGATCGGGCGAGGTCGGACCCGCGGGCGGACCGAACGGCGACCTGTACCTCGAAGTCACCGTCTCGCCGCACGAGGAGTTCAGCCGCGACGGCGACGACCTGCTCGCGACCCTCGAGGTCTCGATGCCCGATGCCGTCCTGGGCACGACCACCACGATCGAGTCTCTCGACGGTCCGGTCGACCTCGAGCTGCGTCCGGGAGTCCAGGGCGGCGACGTGCTCACGATCAAAGGACGCGGCATCACGCCGCTGCGCGGCACCCAGCGCGGCGACCTCCGCGTCGGCGTGCACGTGGTGACCCCGACGCGCCTGGACGCGAAGGAGCGCGCGCTGATCGAGGAGTTCGCCAAGCGCACGAAGGCGCCGGCGCCTCATCTCGCGGAGTTCCACCAGGGCCTGTTCGCGAAGCTTCGCGACCGCTTCCGCAACTCCTGACGCATGGCGCTGCACTTCCTCCTGGACGACCCGACCGACGCACGCGTCGGCGACGCCGTCACTCTGACCGGCAGCGAGGCGCACCATGCCGCCGCGGTACGGCGCGTGCGATCCGGCGAGCAGGTGACGGTCGGGGACGGCCGTGGAGCCTGGCTCACCGGCGAATGCGAAGCCGTCACCCCGCGGGAAGTCGTCGTCAGGATCACCCATCGCATCGACACGCCGGCGGCGACGCCGCGCATCGTCCTCGCCCAGGCGCTGGCGAAAGGCGACCGCGACGAGCTGGCCGTGCAGGCCGCGACCGAGCTCGGGGTCGATGAGATCGTGCCGTGGCAGGCGGCCCGCAGCATCTCGCGCTGGGACTCCGCCAAAGCGGCGAAGGGACGCACCCGTTGGGCGTCGATCGTGCGTGAGGCGGCCAAGCAGGCCCACCGCACCTGGGTCCCCGAGGTCGCGGCTCTCGAGTCGACCGCCGTGCTCGCCGCCCGCGGCGCGGCATCCGTCATGGTCGTCCTCGAGCCCACCGCATCTCGTCACCTGACCGAGCTCGGACTGCGTGCGGACGATCCGAGGGATCTCGTGCTCGTCGTCGGCCCGGAAGGCGGCATCGCACCGGAGGAGCTGGAGGCGTTCGAGCGTGGCGGGGCGACGCTGGCGCGACTGGGCGACACGGTGCTGCGCACCTCGACCGCCGGACCGGCAGCTCTCGCGGTGGTCAGCGCGGCCCTGCACCGCTGGTGAGCGCCCGCCGCCCGGGATACCCCGCCGGTAGACTGGGATCATGAGCGAGCCGTCGGTCTTCACCCGCATCCTTCAGGGCGAGATTCCCGCCGAGATCATCGCCGAGACAGAGAACGCGTTCGCGATCCGCGACATCGCCCCCAAAGCGCCGGTTCACCTGCTGGTCATCCCGAAGTCGGAGGAGTACCGCAACGTCGTCGAACTCGCCGCGGGCGATCCCGACCTCCTGTCCGAACTCGTCGGACTGGCGAACTCGGTCGCCGCGGAGCAGTCCGACGGCGACTTCCGCCTCGTCTTCAACACCGGCGCCGGCGCGGGTCAGACCGTGTTCCACGTGCATGCCCACGTCCTCGCCGGCGACCTCGACGAATCGAGCCTCGGTGGCTGACGCGCCCCACGAGAGTCCTGATTCGGGCAAGACGGTGGAGCGCGTCTATGCGGACGGCGTCGCCATGGTGCAGCTGCTCGGCCCGCAGGACCGGCTGCTGCGCGTCGTCGAGCGCGAGCATCCCGAGGTCGACGTGCACGTGCGGGGGAACGAGATCACCCTGACCGGCGATGCCGCAGCCGTCGCCGCTGCGCGCGGACTCGTCGACGAACTGCTCGCGATGACCAAGGCCGGCCACACGCTCGGTCCGTCGGACGTGTCGTCCTCGAGCCGCATCCTGCAGTCCGAGGGCGGACCCCGTCCGTCCGAGGTGCTCGGCGAGGCGATCCTCTCGACGCGCGGTCGGACCATCCGCCCCAAGACGCTCGGGCAGAAGGCGTACGTCGACGCGATCGAGCAGAACACGATCGTCTTCGGCATCGGTCCCGCCGGCACCGGCAAGACCTACCTGGCGATGGCCAAGGCCGTGCAGGCGCTGCAGCGCAAAGAGGTCAGCCGCATCATCCTCACCCGCCCGGCGGTCGAGGCGGGCGAGCGGCTCGGCTTCCTGCCCGGCACCCTCAACGACAAGATCGACCCGTACCTGCGCCCGCTCTACGACGCGCTCAACGAGATGATGGATCCCGAACTCGTGCCCAAGCTCATGGCGAGCGGCACGATCGAGGTCGCGCCGCTGGCGTACATGCGCGGTCGCACGCTGAACGACTCATTCGTGGTGCTCGACGAAGCGCAGAACACCACGCCCGAGCAGATGAAGATGTTCCTGACCCGCCTCGGCTTCGGCACCCGCATGGTGGTGACCGGCGACATCACACAGGTCGACCTGCCGGTGGGCGCATCCGGCCTGCGTCTGGTCACCCGCGTGCTGGGCGACATCGAAGACATCCACTTCGCCTACCTCACCAGCGACGACGTCGTCCGCCATTCGCTGGTCGGCCGGATCGTCGACGCGTACACCGAGTACGACGAGCACCGTCTGGCCCACCGCCGCGAACGCGACGAAGCGGCCGAGTTCGCGAACCGCGCCGAACGGCGCACCGGCGCACCCCGCTCCTCGGGTCCGCGCGATCACCTTCCCAAGCGAGGGCGCTCATGACGATCGAGATCAGCAACGAGTCCGGGTTCGCCGTCGATGAGACCGTGCTGCTGCGCCTCATGGAGCACAACCTCGCCGAGCTGCACGTCAGCGCGGATGCCGACGTCGCGATCCTGCTGGTGGACGAGGGAGCGATGGAGGCCCTGCACGTCCAGTGGATGGATGAGCCCGGACCGACGGACGTCCTCAGCTTTCCCATGGACGAGCTTCGCCCCGGCACCGAAGACATGCCGACCCCCGCGGGGCTCCTCGGCGACATCGTGCTGTGCCCGCAGGTGGCCGAGACCCAGGCCGTCGCGGCGAAGCACTCCACGATGGATGAGCTGATCCTGCTCACGTCTCACGGGCTGCTGCACCTGCTCGGCTTCGACCACGCGGAGCCCGAGGAGAAGCGCGAGATGTTCGGTCTGCAGAACGACCTCATCCTGAGCTTCCACGTCGCCGAACGACGACGACCCCGCGCATGACCGCTGCGCTGCTGCTGGTCGCCGCGGTTGTGCTGATCGCGTTCGGCGGACTCATGGCGGCGATCGACGCCGCGCTGACGGTCACCTCCCGCGCCGACCTGGCCGACCTCGGCTCTGGCGGGCGCAACGCGGCGTCTTTGCGCAAGATCTCGATCGACCCCGAGGCGCACGCCAACGCCGTCGTGTTCATCCGCATCCTCGCCGAGACCGCTGCTGCGGTGCTGGTCACCGTCGCCTTCACGATCCTGTTCGACAGCATCTGGTGGGCGATGCTCGCCGCCGCGGTGCTGATGACGGGAATCTCGTTCGTCGTGGTCGGCGCAAGCCCCCGCACCGTGGGCCGTCAGCACGCCAAAGGCCTTCTGCGCGGCTCCGCGCCGGTCATCCGGGGCGTGCGCATCTTCCTCGGGCCGCTGGCGCACGGGCTCGTCGCCCTCGGCAACCGGGTGACCCCCGGCGCTGTGCGCGGGTCGTCGTTCGCGTCGGAGGAGCAGCTGCTCAGCATCATCGACGAGGCCGCCGAGAACGAGCTCATCGAGCAGGACGACCGTGAGCTGATCCACTCGGTTTTCGATTTCACCGACACGTTCGTGCGCGCCGTGATGGTGCCCCGCACCGACATGGTCACGGTCGACGCATCTTCCTCCACGCGCGACGCGATGGCGATCTTCCTCGAGAAGGGCGTGTCCCGCATCCCGATCGTGGACGACGACGCCGATGACGTCGTCGGCGTCCTGTACCTGAAGGATCTCGTCCAGTTCGGGTTCCGCGATGAGGCGGGCTGGCGCGACGCGCCGATCGGCCGCATTGCGCGCCCGGCCGTGTTCGTCCCCGAATCCATGAAGGCCGAGACGCTCCTTCAGCAGATGAAGCGCGATGCCGTGCACGTCTGTCTCGTCGTCGACGAGTATGGCGGCGTGTCGGGACTCGTGACCCTCGAGGACCTGATCGAAGAGCTCGTCGGCGAGATCGCGGACGAGTACGACCCCCGCTCCGACGAGGTCGTCGAACTCGAACCCGGCCGGTATCGCGTGAGCGCACGGCTCGGGCTGGACGAGGTCGGCGACCTGTTCGGCATCGAACTCGAGGACGAGGACGTGGACTCGGTCGGCGGACTTCTCGGAAAGGCGCTCGGACGAGTGCCCCAGCCCGGCGCGACCGCGGACTACGAGGGTCTGGTCATGACCGGCGGCGCCTCTCGCGGTCGCGGCCGGGGCCTGGCGACAGTGTTCGTCGAGCGCAGTGCGGCGACCACCGCCGCGGACGAGTCCACCGGCGGCCGCGCCCCGCGCACCGGTGAGATCGGCGTCGCCAAGAGCGGCTCCAAGAGAGGCGAATGATGCCCGGTACGCCCGCAGGATCGAAGGCGGAGCCGGTCTTCCGCTCCGGTTTCGTCACGTTCGTCGGCCGACCCAACGTCGGAAAGTCCACGCTGACCAACGCGCTGGTCGGCGAGAAGGTGGCCATCACCAGCGACAAGCCCCAGACGACCCGGCGCGCGATCCGCGGCATCCTGAACCGCACCGACGGCCAGCTCGTGATCGTCGACACGCCGGGTATCCACCGCCCGCGCACGCTGCTCGGCGAGCGGCTGAATCACCTCGTCGAGCAGGTGCTCGGTGATGTCGACGTGATCGGCTTCTGCGTGCCGGCCACCGAGAAGGTCGGGCCGGGCGACCGGCGCATCGCTGAATCCCTCGACGGCTACCGTCGCGCGAAGAAGGTGGCGATCGTCACCAAGACGGATGCCGCCTCCCGCGAGCAGGTCACCGAGCGACTGCTCGAGGTCGACGCCCTGCGCGATGACTGGGCTGCGGTGATTCCGCTGTCGGCGCTCACGAACGAGCAGCTCGACGTGCTGACCGGCGAGGTGCTCGCGCTCATGCCCGAGGGTCCTGCCCTCTACCCCGAAGGCGTCGTCACCGACGAGTCCGTCGACGACCGGATCGCCGAGATCATCCGCGAGGCCGCGCTGGAGGGCGTGCGCGACGAGCTTCCGCACTCGATCGCCGTGGTGGTCCAGGACATCGCGAAGCGCGAGGACTCTGATCTGACCGACATCTTCGCGGACGTCGTCGTCGAGCGCGACAGCCAGAAGTCGATCATCATCGGCCACAAGGGCTCGCGACTGGCCGACGTCGGACGACGTGCCCGCGCGCAGATCGAACCCCTCATCGGCTCACGCGTGTATCTGTCCCTGCACGTGCGGGTCGCGAAGGAATGGCAGCGCGACCCCAAGCAGCTCGGCAGGCTGGGGTTCTGATCGACCGATACGGCGCGGCTCAGCCTGCTGGTATCATCTATCCCATGCGCTTCGGCCGACTCCTTCTTAGTCGCCGCGACGAGTCCTCGTTCTAGGGCCCTCCTCGTCGCGGAGCTTGCTGTTGGCCCGCCTCATCTGACGAGAGAGCAAGCGACAACCATGGACAATTCACAAAAGCCTTCGGGCATGCCGATCCACAAGTACCGGCCTTATCACGACCAGATCGCCGTGCAGCTGCCCGACCGCACGTGGCCGGACGCCCGCATCACGACAGCCCCGCGCTGGTGCGCGGTCGATCTGCGTGACGGCAACCAGGCGCTCATCGATCCGATGAGCCCCGAGCGCAAGCGCATCATGTTCGACCTGCTGGTGAGCATGGGCTACAAGGAGATCGAGGTGGGCTTCCCCTCGGCGAGCCAGACCGACTTCGACTTCGTCCGTCATCTCATCGAAGAAGACGTCATCCCCGACGACGTCACGATCCAGGTGCTGACCCAGGCGCGCGAGCACCTGATCGAGCGGACGTACGAGTCGATCGCCGGTGCCAGGCAGGCGATCGTGCACCTGTACAACTCGACGAGCGTGCTGCAGCGCGAGGTGGTCTTCCGCACCGACAAGCAGGGCATCATCGACATCGCCCTCGAGGGTGCGCGCCTGTGCCGCGAATTCGAGAAGCGCATTCCCGAGACGAAGGTCTACTACGAGTACTCGCCCGAGAGCTACACGGGCACCGAGCTCGAGTTCGCCGTCGATGTGTGCAACCAGGTCATCGAGATCTTCGAGCCGACGCCCGACCGCAAGGTGATCATCAACCTGCCGGCGACCGTCGAGATGGCCACGCCGAACGTGTACGCCGATTCGATCGAGTGGATGAGCCGTCGCCTCGCGCACCGTGAGAACGTGATCCTGTCGCTGCACCCGCACAACGACCGGGGCACGGCGATCGCCGCGGCCGAGCTCGGCTACATGGCCGGTGCCGACCGCATCGAAGGCTGCCTGTTCGGCAACGGAGAGCGCACGGGCAACGTCGACCTCGTCGCGCTCGGTATCAACCTGCTCACGCAGGGCATCGATCCGATGATCGACTTCAGCGACGTCGACCACGTCAAGCGCACCGCGGAGTACTGCAACCAGCTGCCGGTGCACGAGCGCAGCCCGTGGGCGGGCGACCTCGTGTTCACGGCTTTCAGCGGGTCGCACCAGGACGCGATCAAGAAGGGCTTCGAGGCGATGGACGCCCGTGCCGCGGTCGAAGGCGTCTCGGTGGACGAGCTCGAATGGGCCGTGCCGTACCTGCCGATCGACCCCAAGGATCTCGGCCGCTCGTACGAGGCGGTCATCCGCGTGAACTCGCAGTCCGGCAAGGGGGGCGTCGCGTACCTGCTCAAGAGCGACCACGCCCTCGACCTGCCGCGCCGACTGCAGATCGAGTTCTCGGGCGTCGTGCAGGCCAAGACCGATGCCGAGGGCGGTGAGGTGACGAGCGATCAGATCTGGCGCATCTTCACCGACGAGTACCTGCCGTCCGAAGTCGCCGAAGACCGCTGGGGTCGTTTCGAGCTCTTCGCCACCCGCACGCAGAGCGATCTGGACGGCGACGTCTCACTCGAGATCTCGCTGCGTGACGGCGACGAGCGCGTCGAGGCCACCGGGCACGGCAACGGGCCGATCGCCGCGTTCCTGTCGATCATGCGTGAGCGCGGGTTCGAGGTGTCGCTCTATGACTACGTCGAGCACACGCTCAGCGCGGGCGGCGACGCCCAGGCGGCCGCGTACGTGGAGCTGCAGGTCGAGGGTGAGCGCCTGTGGGGCGTCGGAATCGACGGCGACATCTCGACCGCCTCGCTGAAGGCCATCGTGTCGTGCGTGAACCGCGCGATCCGCACGCGGGAGTCCGCCGCGGAGCTCGCGAGCGTCTAGGCCGCCTGAGCCGGCGCGGCATCCACCGGGATGTCGCGTCGGCTCAGCAGCGCCGCCACGAGGAAGCACAGCGCGCCCAGGAACGTCCCGAGGTTCGCCCACAGCAGGCTGACGAAGTCCGAGGTCGCCGGGAGCACGAACGCACCGATCGCGGACAGGCCGAAGAAGACGGATCCCGCCATGTTGAGCCACGTGCAGCGCCAGCTGCGCGCCTGCGGGTCCCACAGCCCCTCGCGATCAGTCGTCGCCGCCACCGCGAACGCACTGGCGACGAGGAAGCACACAGAACCCAGTGCGTCGGGAACCCATCCCGACCCGACGAGAGTGTCGGTGTTCACCGCGGTGATGAGCGCGGCGCCCGTGCTCATGTTGAAGAAGAGGGTGCCGACGAACTGCACCGCCGACCCCCACCAGTCCGCCCGATCCGCCCGGTTCGATCCACGGCGCGGCGGACGCCGACCGCTGAGCGCGAGCTGGATGAACGCCGCGAGCGTGAAGAAGATCGCTCCGATGAAGAACGTGAGGTTGGTGAGCACGGGACCGACGGCCTCCGCGTAGAACGGCACGGCGCCGACGGCGAAGAATACGGACCCGATGGCGAAGCCCCATGCCTCACGTCGAAGGCGAACGCGTCGGTCTGGCGTCATGATCCGAGCGTAGAACCCTCGAGCGCGGCGAACGTCACTCTCAGAGCGTGACCCACAGCGAGGACCTCGACCAATAGCATGGGCGGCATGATGACCACTCCGGGCTCCGAACGACACGACGCCACGACCCACGGGTTCACCGGGATCAGCGACCAGAACCAGCTCAACCCGCTCTTCGCGCGGGCCGGCGAGGCGACCGACTTTCCGCTCAACATGCTTCCGCCCGGCGAGTCGCTGCCCGAGACCGCCTATCAGGTCGTCCACGACGAAGCGATGCTGGACGGCAACTCGCGACTGAATCTCGCGACCTTCGTCGGCACCTGGATGGACCCGCTCGCCAACAAGCTCTACTCCGAGACCGCCGACAAGAACATGGTCGACAAGGACGAGTACCCCCAGACGGCGGCGATCGAGACGCGCTGCTGGAAGATGATCGCAACACTGTGGAACGCCCCGGATGCCGAGGGCGCCATCGGCACGTCCACGATCGGCTCGTCGGAGGCGTGCATGCTCGGCGGACTGGCACTCAAGAGGCGGTGGCAGCAGGCACGCCGGGCGGCCGGGCTGTCCACCGAGAAGCCGAACCTCGTGCTCTCCAGCGCGGTGCAGGTGTGCTGGGAGAAGTTCTGCAACTACTGGGACGTCGAGCCCCGCTACGTTCCGATCTCCGACGAGCACAAGTGCCTCGATGGGTTCGAACTCGACAAGTACGTCGACGAGAACACGATCGGAGTGGTGGCGATCATGGGCGTCACCTACACCGGCGTCTACGAGCCGGTCGCGCAGATCGCCGAAGCGCTGGACCGCATCCAGTCCGAGACCGGTCTGGACATCCCGATCCACGTCGACGGCGCCTCAGGCGGCATGATCGCCCCGTTCCTGCAGCCGGAACTCGCGTGGGATTTCCGGGTCGAGCGCGTCGCGTCGATCAGCACGTCGGCGCACAAGTACGGCCTCGTCTACCCGGGCCTCGGGTGGGTCGTGTGGCGCACGGTCGGAGACCTTCCCGCGGACCTCGTCTTCGATGTGACCTACCTCGGGGGACACATGCCGAGCTTCGCCCTCAACTTCTCCCGGCCCGGCGCCCAGGTTCTCCTGCAGTATTACCTGTTCCTCCGCCTGGGCTGGGACGGCTATTACAAGGTGCAGAAGGCGTCGCAGGATGTCGCGGTGTACCTCGCCGGCGAGATCGCGAAGATGCCCGCGTTCGATCTGTGGAACGACGGCACCGACATTCCCGTGTTCGCCTGGCAGCTCACCAAGGGCTATACCGACAAGTGGAATCTGTACCACCTGTCCGAGCGACTTCGACTGAAGGGGTGGCTCATCCCGGCGTACCCCATGCCCGACAACCTCACCGACGTGGTGGTGCAGCGCATCGTGGTGCGCAACGGCCTGAGCCGCAACCTCGCCGAGAGTCTCGTGAAGGACATCACCGACGCGGTGGCCTACTTGGACGCGCTCGAATCGCCGATGCCGACCGAGGGGCTCGTGACGAGCTTCACGCACTGACGCTCACGGCTTGACGATCGGCAGCGCACCGGTCTCGGCCGCGACCCTGCGACGGTAGAGCATCCGCTGCTCCGGCAGCGAGAGGTCGAAGACGACCGCGAGCACGCGGATGACGGCGGTCACGATCACCCCGGCGATCGCGGCGAAGGTGAGCGGCACGCCGAACGCGTGCGCGACGGCGAGCACCGTGCACCCTGCCGCCGCGGCGACCGCGTAGAGCGAGCCGACGTGCATGATCGCGACCGGCAGACCCATGAAGACATCGCGCAGGATGCCGCCGCCCACCGCAGAGCAGACGCCGACGAACACCGCCGGCACCGGGGGCAGCCCCAGCGCCAGCGCCTTGCTCGTGCCGAACGCCCCGAACATTCCGATCACGATCGCGTCCAACCCCACAATGATGCCGTTGACCTTGCGCAGCGGCGCCGCGAGCAGCATCCCGACCAGCGCCGCCCCGGTGGCGGTGAGCAGGTACCAGTTGCTCTGCAGTGTGCTCAGCGGCTGATCGAGCAGCATGTCGCGGATGATGCCGCCGCCCATGCCCATCACGATGCCGATGATCGCGACACCCAGCAGGTCGAGCCGGCGCTGACCGCGGAACCCCGATGCGAACAGAGCGCCCTGGATGCCGCCGAGTCCCACCGCCGTGAGGTCCGCCCAGAGCGGGATCATGAAGAGGGAAGCGTCCACGCCCCCATTCTCTCGCACGGCTCGGCGCGGGTCCGGTGGGGGAGTCGGCGACCATAATTGGAGGGTGCCCACCTACCGCGACGAGGTCGTGATCCTGCGCACCCACAAGCTGGGTGAAGCGGACCGCATCGTCACGATGCTCAGCCGCACGCACGGCAAGGTGCGCGCGGTCGCGAAGGGCGTACGTCGCACCTCCTCCCGCTTCGGCGCGCGACTGGAGCCGTTCATGGTCGCCGACGTCCTGCTGTACCAAGGGCGCAATCTCGACATCGTCCAGCAGGCCGAGTCGCTCGGCTCGTACGGCGCCGACATCGCCGTGCACTACGACCGATACACCTCGGCCAACGCGATGGTCGAAGCCGCCGACCGGCTGAATGAGGCCGAGGCGACCCCGCAGCAGTACCTCCTGCTCGTCGGCGGTCTGCGCGCCCTCGCGCGCGGCGAGCACGTGCCGCGCAGCATCCTGGATTCATATCTTCTGCGGGCGATGGCCCTGTCGGGCTGGGCTCCCGGTCTGGCGGAGTGCGCGCGCTGCGGCGCGCCGGGACCGCATGACACGTTCGTCGCTCAGCTGGGCGGCATGATCTGCCGAGACTGCGCTCCCGTGGGAGCCGCTCGAGTCGATGCCCCCACGGCGGGCCTGCTGTCCGCGCTCATGGAGGGTGACTGGAATGTGGCCGACGCCGCCTCCGCACCGACGCGCGGTTCCGCCTCGGGCCTGATCGCGGCATACGCGCAATGGCACCTCGAGCGCGGCATCCGCTCACTGGAGCACGTCGAGGCGGCGACGTGAGCCCGAAGCCGTTCACCCACCGCGATGCGGTGCCGTACAAGGCCATCGACTGGACCGGTCTGTACCCGCCGACCTTTCCGAAGGGCAGGGTGCCGGCGCACGTCGCGATCGTCATGGACGGCAACGGGCGCTGGGCGAACAAGCGCGGGCAGACGCGCATCGAGGGTCACCGCGCCGGCGAGGCCGCGTTGCTCGATGTGGTCGCGGGTGCGATCCAGGCCGGCGTGAAGCACTTGAGCGTCTACGCGTTCTCGACCGAGAACTGGACCCGCTCGCCGGAGGAGGTGCGCTTCCTCATGGGCTTCAACAGGGACGTCCTGCACCGCCGCCGCGACCAGCTCAACGAGTGGGGCGTGCGGGTGCGCTGGTCGGGACGCAAGCCCCGCCTGTGGGGATCCGTGATCAAGGAGCTGCAGTACGCCGAGCGGCTCACCGCCGGCAACGATGTGCTCACGCTGACGATGTGCGTGAACTACGGCGGGCGCGTCGAACTGGTCGACGCGATGCGGACGATCGGCGACGACATCGCGGCCGGGCGTCTGAAGCCCTCGGCCGTCACCGAGAAGCTCATCCAGAAGCGTCTGTACCAGCCCGACATGCCCGACGTCGACCTGTTCGTCCGCTCCAGCGGGGAGCAGCGCACATCGAACTTCCTGCTCTGGGAGTCCGCGTACGCCGAGTTCGTCTTCCTCGACACGCTCTGGCCGGACTTCTCGAGGGTCGATCTGTGGCGGGCGATCGGCCTGTACCTCGACCGCGACCGGCGCTTCGGCGGTGCCGTGGACACACCGGAGATCCCTGCCCTCTGAGGCCCGGCCTGGTTCTCACCCGGTCTCCCTAGATGCCGGAACCCGGGAATTCCGACCGCCGGGGCGGGGTTGCATCCGGCATGACGGATGCCATCAAGATCGACGTGTGGAGTGACATCGCCTGCCCCTGGTGCTACATCGGCAAGCGCAATCTCGAGAACGGACTCGCCGCGGCATCCGCCGACGAGGACGCACCTGAAGTCGAGGTGACCTTCCACTCGTTCGAACTCTCGCCCGACACCCCGGTGGACTTCGACGGGGGCGAGACGGACTATCTGGCCACGCACAAGGGGATCTCCGCCGACCAGGCTGAGCAGATGCTGCAGCGGGTCACGGGGGTGGCGGCGGGCGCGGGCCTGGAGTACCGCTTCGACCTTCTCAAGCACACGAACACCGTGAAGGCCCACGAGCTGCTGCACTTCGCGAAGGAGCAGGGCCGGCAGGCCGAGACCGCGGAGCGGCTCATGTCCGCCTACTTCACCGAGGGCAGGCATCTCGGCCGCGAAGACGAGCTCGTCGCGCTTGCGGCCGACGCGGGTCTCGACGCGGATGCCGCGCGCGAGGCTCTGCAGAGCGGACGCTTCCTGCCGGCTGTGCGTGCCGACCAGGCGCAGGCGACGGCGTACGGCATCACCGGAGTGCCGTTCTTCGTGATCGACGGCAAGTACGGCGTGTCAGGTGCCCAGCCGGCCGAAGCCTTCTCTCAGATCGTGCGGCAGGTGTGGGGAGAGCACCGCGAAGCGGTCACCGCGAACGCCTGACAACGGCCGTCGAGCGGCGGATCACTCCGGGAGGTTTGCCTCGATGACCGAGACGATCGCCGGGTCATCGGGCTTCATCCGCGGACGGAACCGCTTGACCTGGCCATCGGGCAGCACGAGGAACTTCTCGAAGTTCCACTCGACCCGGCCGGCCTTTCCGTCGACGTCCTCGGCCCTGGTCAGCTCCTTGTAGAGCGGCGCCGCCTTCTTGCCGTTCACGCGCACCTTGTCGAAGACCGGGAAGGTGACCCCCCACGTCATCGAGCAGTACTCGAGGATGTCGTCCATCTTCGACAACTCCTGCAGGAACTGGTTGCTCGGGAAGGCGAGCACGTCGAAGCCGCGCGGACCGTACTTCTTCTTCAGCTCCTCGAGCTGTTCGTACTGAGGCGCCAGCCCGCAGCGGGAGGCGACGTTGACGATGAGCAGAACCTGCCCGTCGTAGTCGGACAGTGTGGCTTCCTTGCCATCGGCGGTCGTGAACGGAATACGGCGGATGTCAATGGCGGTGGCCTCGGTCATACCCACAGGTTAAGCCCGATTCCGAGCGCGGGCTCGCAGGTCTGGGACAATGGACAGGTGACGCCCACCCTCGCCCCCGCACGTGCACTGCGCATCGGGCCGATCGCGCTCGATGCGCCGGTCGTGCTCGCGCCGATGGCGGGGATCACCAACACCGCCTTCCGGCGTCTCTGCCGCGAATACGGTGCCGGTCTGTACGTCAGCGAGATGATCACATCCCGCGCACTCGTCGAACGCAATGCGACGACGATGCGTCTGATCACCCACCACGAGTCCGAGACGCCCCGGTCGATCCAGCTCTACGGTGTGGATCCCGCGACCGTCGAGGGCGCGGTGCGGGTGCTGGTGGATGAGGACCGCGCCGATCACATCGACCTGAACTTCGGGTGTCCCGTCCCGAAGGTCACACGCAAGGGCGGCGGAGCCGCTCTGCCGTGGAAGCTGGAGCTGTTCCGCGAGATCGTCACCCGCGCGGCCCGCGCGGCGGGCGGGATTCCCTTGACGATCAAGATGCGCAAGGGCATCGACTCCGATCACCTCACCTACCTCGACGCGGGGCGCATCGCGGAGGATGCCGGAGTCTCGGCCGTGGCGCTGCACGCGCGCACCGCTGCCGAGTTCTACTCGGGGCAGGCCGACTGGTCGGCGATCGCTGCCCTCAAGCAGGCGGTCACGAGCGTGCCCGTGCTGGGCAACGGCGACATCTGGTCGGCCGAGGACGCCGTGCGGATGATGGATGAGACGGGCTGCGACGGCGTCGTGGTCGGGCGCGGATGCCTCGGGCGTCCGTGGCTGTTCGGCGATCTCGCGCGCGCTCTCGGTGCGCCCGGTTCGGCGCCGGCCGCGCCGGTCGATGCGAACCTCGGATTCGTCGCAGACGCGTTCCGGCGACATGCCGAGCTGCTCGTCGAGTTCCTCGACGACGAGGAGCGCGGGTGCCGCGACATCCGCAAGCACGTCGCCTGGTATTTCAAGGGCTACCCCGTGGGCGGAGACACGCGCGCTGCGCTGGCGACCGCGTCCAGCCTCGACGAGATCGATCAGCTCCTCGCCTCCCTCGATCGCGAGGCTCCGTATCCCGGGGCGGCGGCGGAGGGCCAGCGCGGTCGCGCAGGCACCCCCAAGCGTCCCGCGCTGCCGCAGGGCTGGCTGGAATCCCGCGAGCTCGGCGAAGCGGCATCCTGCGCCCTGGCTGAAGCGGAACTGGATCACAGTGGCGGCTGACGGAGCGGTGCGCGTCGCATCCGAGCGCCCCGAGGGCTATGACGATGCAGACGCCTTACGCTTCTTCGCCGAGCGCCACCGGTCGCAGCGCGACGACTTCGCCCGCGACCGGGCGCGCGTGCTGCATTCGGCGGCGCTTCGCCGGCTCGCCGCCAAGACGCAGGTGCTGAGTCCGGCCAGCCCCGCCGACTTCGCCCGCAACCGTCTGACCCACTCGCTCGAGGTCGCGCAGGTGGGCCGCGAGCTGGCGACGGCGCTGCGCCTCTCGCCCGATGTGGTCGACACCGCGTGCCTCAGCCACGACCTGGGGCATCCGCCCTTCGGGCACAACGGCGAACGAGCACTCAACGACTGGTCGGAGGACTTCGGCGGGTTCGAAGGCAACGCCCAGACCCTCCGCATCCTGACCCGGCTCGAACCGAAGGCGATCGATGACGCCGGGCGCAGTCTCGGGCTCAACCTGACCCGCGCGAGCCTGGACGCGACCTGCAAGTACCCGTGGACCGCCGCGCACCCCCTTCCCGATGCCGGAGGCCGGCTCAAGTTCGGCGTGTATCCCGATGACGAGGACGTGTTCCGCTGGCTGCGCGCGGAAGCCCCCGGACGCGTCCGCTGCATCGAAGCCGAGGTGATGGACCTCTCCGACGACATCGCGTACTCGGTGCACGACTTCGAGGATGCGATCGTGAACGGCTACCTCGACCCGGCCCGCCTCGCCGCGGGGTCCGAGCACACCGCGCTGCTGGATGCGATCCAAACCTGGGTGGGGTTCGACTTCGCCCGCGATGAACTCGAGGACGCCCTCTACCGGCTCATGCGGCTGCCGGAATGGATCGGGTCGTTCGATGGAACACGCGCGTCGCACGCGCGACTGAAGAATCTGACCTCCGATCTGATCGGCCGCTTCGCGCGAGCTGCGACGACGGCCACCCGCGAGGCGTATTCCACGGCGGTGCTGACCCGCTACCGGGCGCACGTCGTGGTTCCGCGGGTGATCGAAGCCGAGATGGCCGTCTTGAAGGGCATCATCGGAGCCGTGGTCGTCTCGATCGAGGGGCGCAAGACCGTCTACAAAGAGCAGCGCCGCGTCCTGAAGCGGCTCGCGACGGCCCTGTGGGAGCAGCCCGACGCGCTCGATGCGATGTACACCTCCGATTTCGCGACGGCCCAGTCGGATGCCGCTCGACGCCGCGTCATCGTCGACCAGGTCGCGAGCCTCACCGATCAGCACGCGATCGCCTGGCACGGTCGCCTCGTCGGCGAGGTGGATGCCGCATCGCTCGGTGTCTGGGCGCCGGGCTCCTCGCATCCGACCCGCCCCGCGGAGACCGCGCACTGATGGCCGGACGCATCCTCCAGGCCGACGTCGATGAAGTGAAGGCGCGCACGAACATCGCCGACATCATCGGCGAGCGCGTCGCGCTCAAGGCGGCGGGCATCGGCGCGATGAAGGGGCTCTGCCCGTTCCACGACGAGCGGAGCCCGAGCTTCAACGTTCGCCCGCAAGCCGGCTTCTACCACTGCTTCGGCTGCAACGAGTCGGGCGACGTCTACTCGTTCCTCCGAGCGATGGACCACGTCTCGTTCACCGAGGCGGTCGAACGCCTCGCGGGCCGGATCGGCTACACGCTGCACTACGAAGACGGGGGAGCGGCTCCTGAGACCACCGGGCGCGCCCGGATGTACGCGGCGAACGGCGCCGCAGCGGAATTCTTCCGTGCTCAGCTGGCCACGCCCGAGGCCGAGACCGCCCGCCGGTTCCTCGGCGAACGCGGATTCGATGCCGGGGCGGCCGCGCACTTCGGAGTCGGCTATGCACCGAAGGGGTGGTCGAATCTTCGCGACGCTCTGCACAAGCTCGGCTTCAGCGACGACGAGCTGAGCGCGGCCGGACTCGTCTCGCAGGGTCAGCGCGGCGTGTACGACCGCTTCCGCGGGCGCGCCGTGTGGCCGATCCGCGACGTCACGAGCCAGGTCATCGGCTTCGGCGCCCGCAGGCTCTACGACGACGATCAGGGCCCCAAGTACCTCAACACGCCCGAGACACCGGTGTACCGGAAGTCGCAGGTGCTCTACGGACTCGACCTCGCCAAGCGCGACATCTCGCGCGACCACCGTGTCGTCGTCGTCGAGGGCTACACCGACGTCATGGCGTGCCATCTGGCCGGCATCACGACGGCCATTGCGAGCTGCGGAACCGCGTTCGGCTCGGACCACATCTCGGTGCTGCGGCGCGTGATGGGCGATGATTCGGCATCAGGGGAGGTGGTGTTCACCTTCGACCCCGATGCTGCCGGCCAGAAGGCCGCGCTGCGCGCATTCGGAGACGAGAAGCGCTTCGCAGCGCAGACCTACGTCGCGGTTGCTCCGGAAGGGCTCGACCCGTGCGATCTCCGTCTGCAACGGGGAGACGGAGCGGTCCGCGCCCTGATGGACACCAAGGTCCCGATGTTCGAGTTCGTCATCGACCAGCGCCTCGCGGGCTTCGCGCTGTCGACGGTCGAGGGCCGGGCCGGGGCGCTGCGGGCCGCGGCCCCGATCGTCGCAGAGATCCGCGATCCTTCACTGCGCCCGGGGTACGTCCGGGTCCTCGCACGCCGCCTCGGCCTGGAGCTCGCCGAGGTCCGTGCGGCGGTCGACCGAGCGGCCCGCAGCAGCTCGGGGCGGCCGGACGACGAGTTCCGCGCGGCGTCCGCCCCACCGGAGGCCGGCGAGGGCGAGCCCCTCGTGCGCGTCACGATCGCCTCGCTTCCGCGGAGTGCGGAGGTCGCACTCGAACGCGACACCCTCATGGGACTGCTGCAGTTCGGGCACCGCCTCGACCCCGCACTCCTCGAACGATCCGTCGCCGTCCCGTTCCGGCATCCCGCATTGGAAGCCGTCCGCCAGGCGATCGCGGCGGCGCCGGATGTGAGCCGGCCAGGCTGGGCGGCGGATGCCGTCTCAACCGTGCGCGAGCCCTACCGTTCCCTCGCCGCCGAACTCCTCACGGCCGATTTTCCGGCGCTGACGGATGACGCGGCCACGGTGTCGGCGACCTCCCTCGCGCGACGGCTCGTGGTTCGCGCCGTGGATCAGCAGAAGACCGAGCTGCTCGGTGCGATCCAGCGCGTGGCGCCGGATTCCGAAGAGGGTCGGTCGATCCGCATGCGGCTTCGCGAGCTGGATGCCGAGCGCCAGAGCCTCGCCGCCGACCAGTAGCCTCACCTTTCACGAGCCCACCGTCGCGTGGCGCTGGCGCCGACGCGCGGTGCAGGGCAGGATGAGCACATGCCCAGCCGTCGAGACGCAGATGTCGCGATCCGATCCACCGATCTGTCTGTCGCACGAACGTCGCGCGGCGGCCCCGACATCCGCGTCATCGACGGGGTCACATTCGTGCTGAAGCATGCGGCGACCCTCGCCGTGATGGGACCCACCGGGTCGGGGAAGTCGAGCCTTCTGGCGGTGCTCGCCGGCGCCGACGAGCCGGGACTCGGTATCGTCGGGGGGAGCGCGCACCTCGAGGGCATCCCGGTGCGCAACCCCGGTCGCGCACACCGCACGCTGACGTATCTGACCGGATACCTGTCGCAGTCGGCCGGCGCACGACTCCCGGCCCGCATGACGGTGGCCGACGTCATCGGCCAACCCATCACGAGCCGCGACCGGCGAGTGAATCAGCGAGCCCTCGCCGTGCGCGTGGCGACACTCCTCGACGAACTCATGCTGCCGCTGGGTGCCGCGGCGAAGTATCCGTACGAACTCAGCGCGGGGATGCGGCAGCGCGTCGTGTTCGCACGTGCTCTGGTACTGCAGCCGCGCGTGCTGATCGCGGACGAGCCGTTCGCGAACATGGACGTCGAGGTGCGCCGCGCGGCCCGCGACGCCATCCTGCGCCGCCGCGAGGACTACGGGATGTCGGCCGTCATCGGCACCAACGAGCCCGATGTGGTGCGCGATCTCTCCGCCGACGTCCTCGTGCTGCGCAGCGGACACGCGATCGCCTATGGGCATGGAACGAACGACCTGCTGTGGACGCCGAGCTCCGAAGCAGACCACCGGCTGATCGCTTCCTGACGTCACGAGCACAGCGCGCGATTTGCTAAGCTATTCGGGTTGCCTGCCTCGGCGGGCATTTTCCTCGGTAGCTCAATTGGCAGAGCAATCGGCTGTTAACCGATAGGTTCTTGGTTCGAGTCCAAGCCGGGGAGCGAACGGCCCCGGACTCCACTCTGGGGCCGTTCTTCGTTCCCGAGATTGTCAGGCGTCGATGTCGTCGACGCCCGGGGTCCAGGACGCGCCGGCACGACCCCATCCGCGCTTGCGGGCGATCTTCTGCACCGTCTTCCAGTCGCCGTCGCCCAGACGATCGACGTAGAGCACGCCGTCGAGGTGATCGAACTCGTGCTGCATGATGCGGGCACGCCAGCCGTCGACCTCGATCCGCACGGGTGCGCCATCGAGGTCCGTGCCGGTCACGAGCACGCGATCGGAGCGCCTGAGCGCGAACCGCTCTCCGGGGAACGACAGGCAGCCCTCGGACTCCTCGTCGGGATCCGGGTCGCCGGGCTCGAGGGGGATCATCCACAGCTCGGGATTGATCAGCACTCCACGCCAGGGCGCACCGTCGTCGTCCTGATAGCTGTATGTGTACAGGCGCAGCGAGACGCCGACCTGCGGTGCGGCGAGCCCGACACCGGGTGCGGCATCCATCGTCTCGAACATGTCGGCGACGAGTCTTCTCACGTCTTCCGTGACTTCGTCGACGGCAGCGGCAGGTGCGTGCAGCACCGGATCACCCATGATGCGAATCGGCAGAACGGCCACGCCTTGAGCCTATCGAGCGACCCGTGCGGTTAGGGTCGAGACGTGATGTGGCTGGAGGTTTCCCTCGATGATGTGACCCAGAATGTGGTCGGCGTCTTCCGTGATCCCGCTATTCTCTTCGGAATTCCGCTGGCCCTTCTCGGCGCGGTCTTCATGTCGTTCGGCGCGCAGTACCAGCACCGCGGCGTGGCGAAAGTGGAACGGCTGAGCGGCTCTTCCGGCAGCACGGGGCTCACCGGCTCGCAGCTGCTGAGCCTTCTGAAGCGACCCTCCTGGCTGCTGGGAACGGCGATGCTGGGCTTGGCGATCCTCTGCCAGCTCGGCGCGCTCGCGTTCGCGCCGCTCATCCTGGTGCAGCCGCTCGGCGCACTCGCGCTGGTGATCACGACACTCCTGAATTCCCGAGTGAGCGGACTGAAGCCGACGAAGAAATCGATCAGGGCGATCATCGCCTGCGTCGGCGGAATCTTCATCTTCGTGACGATTGCGGCGTTCGTGGCCACCGAGCAGAAGGTCACCGACCAGCAGCTGATCACGATACTGCTGCTCCTGGTCGTCGTGGTCGTCGTCTTCGCGATCCTGTGGATCTGGCTGCGCAAGCGCGCCCAGGCCCTCTTCTACATCGTCGCCTCGGGCGTGATCTACGGCTTCGTCGCCACCCTGGCGAAGGTGGTCATCAAGCGCGTGCAGGCCGGCAACTTCGAGTGGCTCACCCTGCTCTGCCTCATCGCCCTGCTGGCGGCCGTCGCAGTGGGCGCGTACTTCGTGCAGACGGCCTACTCGGTCGGTCCGCCTGACCTCGTGATCGCAGGCCTGACCGTCATCGACCCGATGGTCGCGGTCCTCATCGGACTGATCGTGCTGCAGGAGGCCGCCACGGCGCCCTGGCCCGCTCTGGTCGGGTTCGCGATCGCGGGAGCGATCGCCGTCTACGGTGTCATCTCGCTGGCGCGCAATCACCCGCAGGTCATCAGCGACAGCCAGGAGATCCCGATCGACCGCGGAAGTGCGGGTCGCGAGACGCACCCCAGCACCGGGTCGATCCGACTCACCGAGGCGGTCGCGAAAGTCTGGCCCGAGCCACCGGTCCACGACATCGACGATGAGCCGGGTTCTCGCTGAGCGATCGCCCGGTCAGTCCGTGACCTCGATCACGATCCGCCCGTCCCGCACGTGACCCTTGTCGCCGGGCGTGGGCGCGGGAGCAGGCATCTCCACCTGTGCTTCCCACTGCGCCATCGCCTCCTCGGCCGACGGGCGCCAGACGACGTCGAATCCCGCCCCGATGCCGCTGAGCGATCCACCGCCGCCCTCGAGCTGCCGACGCAGGTTGTCTCGCTTCAGGCGCGGAGCGAGGCCGAGACCGACGAACGCGAGGACCACGAGCACTCCCACGACGAGCCAGGCGATCGGATCCACAAGGGCATTCTGCCATGCGCCGGATGAGCGTTCCCGGTTCGGTAGGCTCGATCCTCGAGGGGGCGGTGGCCAAGCTGGTCAAGGCAGCGGGCTCATAACCCGACGATCGTGGGTTCAAGTCCCACCCGCCCCACCATGCACCACGAGGGATCGCTACTTCATCGCGTTGCCGATGTAGGAGTACTTCACGAACACCTCGGGCGCCAGGCCCGCCTCGTCGAGCACCCCTTGGACCGCGGTGAGCATGTACTTGGAGTCCCAGCCCATGTAGAGGAAGTTCGACTCGTCGAGCGCATCCCACTGCCCGTTCCAGGACTGCGCGGCGTAGATCGGCCCGCCGCGGCGGGCGCTGAAGGCGACGACATCGCCGCGCGAGTCGGCCCAGAGCCGCTTGAAGATGCGGTTGAAGAGGTAGCGGACGTCATAGACCTCCCAGTGCTCGCCCCGATACTCCACGTACTCGAACTCGCGCTGCCATCCGGGCGGCCAGCCGCGGCGGCGCTGCGCATCCAGAACCGGGGTGAGACCGTCGTCGTCGATGTCCACTCGTCCCGGACGAGGCCACAGCCGCACGAATTCGGCGGTGAGTGCGGCCGTGCGTGCGGCGATCGCGGCAGTTCCCCACGAGGGCACGGCCGCGAGCTGTGCGGTCAGTGCGATCTCGCTCTGCCGATAGACCGCGCGCTTCTCGGGGAAGGGGCGATCCCAGGCACGCTCGGCGAGCGGCTCCTCCAGCAGGGTGAGGTTGCCGAGTGTCCGTGCGAGGGCACGATGGCTGTTCTGCTCGTCGTCGCTGTACCCGCTCCATTCGCGTTCTCCATCCCCGCTCCAGCTGTCACCCGGAGCGACGGGGAAGAGGTGCTCGACGTCGACCTCGGCGCTGGGATCGACGCCCGCGAGGCGACCGAGCACGTAGCGCGGGTGGGGGAGATCGCCGTACTTCAGCGCGACCCGCACGCGTTCATCCGAGGGCGTGATGCGTCCGACCGCTCGCTGGAATTCCTCGCGACCGCGTTCGCGCGCGCGGCACAGCCGCGCCACGAGGCTGTCGGTGGGCGTTCCCACGACGGTCCGGCGCAGCAGCAGCGACTGCAGCTCCTCTGCGGTCTCCCGGAATTCCGCCGCGTCGATCGCGCCGCGCAGACGGTCGCGGTACACGCGCATCATGAGCGGGTACACGGCTCCGCCGAACGTGTTCAGCAGCGAGAGCTGCTGCGCCGCTGTCGCATCGCCCGCGTGTGCCGGCGCCAGGAGCACGCGGTAGATCTCCGAGTACTCCTTCCATTCCGTGGCCAGAGATCGCAGGTCCTCGCGCTCGAGCAGCGGGAACTCGGAGCGGAAAGCCTCGTATACGCCACGGCCGCCCGTGACCGCCACTTCGCGCCCCGTGCGCATCACGAGGTAGTGCCGCCAGAACCGCTCGATCGCGTCCCCGGTGTTCTGCTCGATCGGAACCCAGAACGACTGCTCGATCTCGTTCTGCTCCGCGTGCGTGAGCCCCATCAGGACGTAGTTGTGGATCAGCTCGTGATCGCGCAGCGGCTCGCCGGTCGAGTTGAGGCTCTCGAAGATCTGCTGGGCATTGGCCCCCGGACCGAGCGTGATGGCGACATGCTCCAGCTTCTGCAGCCCCAACCACACCTTCGGCGCCTCTGCCGCGCTGATCTGACTGCGGAAGAAGGCGTAGTTGTCGTCGAACCGCGACTCTCGCGCCGCGCCGGGTGTCGGCTCCCGGTCGAGGACCACGCTCTCGAAGACCCCCGCCCACGCCTGGTGCGGGCGCAGCTTGGTCCGCCTCGGGTCCGCGGTGCGCACCAGAACGCGCTCCAGCTCGGAGGCGATGTCAGGATCATCCGTCTTCACGGTGTGATGTAGCGCGGCGACCAGCAGCATCAGCGTCGTCAGCCGCTGCTGTCCGTCGATCAGCACGAGCTCGGTGCCCTCGCCGCGACCACTCACCGACGACAGGATCGAGCCGATGAAATGCATATGCCGCTCGTCGGAATCCGCGACGGCCCGCACATCGGCGAGCAGCTGTTCACAGGCGCCGATGTCCCACCGATACTGACGCTGGTACACCGGGACCACGACGGTCAGGTCGGTCGAAAGCCACGAGATGGTGTTCACCGCGGTCGCGTCGACGTTCGTGGAATCGCTTCCGTCAGTGGCCATTCCTCCAGCATAGGCACGTCCTCGCCGCGTTCCATTTCGACGGTCTCCCGCACCCGGGGGTGCCGCACACCCCGATGTAGGCTTGCCTAAGTTGAGCCTGTTAAAACGTGCTGGCTCCCTACGAAAGGCTGATCCACCTCATGGGTTACATCAAGTCCGCCGCTCTCGAAGAGACCGGCTACGTCGTCCTCGACCGCTACAACCAGCAGCTCGATCCGCAGGAGTGGCTCGACATCGAGTACAACGATTGGAAGTCCTCGGGCGACACCCGGTTCGCGCCGCTGGCGAGCGCCTTCGGCGAGATCGAGTGCAACGGCTTCTGGAACCACAAGCCGCCGCGCACCGACAAGGACGGCGTCTGGATCGACTCCCAGGTCGCCAAGGCGCCCAACCTGACCCGTCGCGCCCAGGAGCCCGGTGCGAACGTCGGCCGATGCCGCGTGATCGAGCTGCAGCCGACGCCGTACGGCGAGTGCCTGTACAACCTCCACCAGGATGACAACAACCGCCTCAACCCCGACGGCACCGGGTGGGTCGTCCGCGGCTTCTTCAACCTGACCGACGACAAGGACAGCTTCTTCGTCCTCCGCGAGAACCGCACCGACCCGGCCGGAGAGGTGCGCATCGCGCTCCCGGCGGGTGCGCAGCTGATCATCGACACCCAGCGTCTCTGGCACGCGGCGACCCACGTCGGCACCGCACCGCGGTACAACCTCATCACGTCGTGGACGTCGGGTCCCGAGCTGGACGCCTACATCGAGAAGTACCACGGCGTGAACCGCGTCGACAGCGTGGAGGTCCCGCAGGATGTGCTCGACGCCGGCTACGCCGAGCAGGCACGAAAGGATGCCGCGCGCGCTGCCTACTACGCCGCGAAGGGCCAGGTCGACATCCAGGCCATGAGCGAGGCGTGATCCGCACGCGCGTGTGACACTGTGGCCCCGGTCGTCTCGATCGGGGCCACAGCTGTGCGGGGATTCACTCCGCGGCATCCGCGAATCACCGAATCACACGCTTGTCATTCCGGTGGCCGGTGGGCGATAATGAGCAGCACAACCGCATAGCCGCCATGGCACTTCAGATCAGGTCGTAGGGGAAGACGCACCTGACGAAACGGAGAGATCATGGCTTCACCACATGCGCGTGGAGTGATCTTCATTCACTCTGCGCCACGAGCGTTGTGCCCCCACCTCGAGTGGGCCGTCGGGCGTGCGCTCGGCCATGCCGTCAGTTTCGACTGGACCGAACAGCCCGTGCTGTCGGGCAGCCGCCGCGCGGAGTACTACTGGGAGGGTCCGGCCGGAACCGGCGCCGCCCTCGCGACCGCGATCCGCGGGTGGGAGCACCTGCGCTTCGAAGTGAGCGAGGACCCGTCGCCGCGCAGCGACGGCGGTCGCTGGCTGCACACGCCCGGTCTGGGCATCCACTACGCCCAGACCGATACGGCCGGCAACGTTGTCGTCGGCGAGGACCGCATCCGCTACGCCATGGAGGTGGCGGCGGGGGATCCGGTCGAGCTGCACCATGAGCTTCAGGTCGCCCTCGGTGCCGCGTGGGACGAAGAACTCGAGCCCTTCCGTCATGCGAGCGACGATGCATCCGTCGTCTGGCTGCACAAAGTGGGTTGATGCATGTCGGCAGATGAATATGGTCACAACTCAACAGCCGCAGGCGGCCTGAGGCGCAACTAACGGCAGTCGGAGACAGACAGTCCCGGATGACGAGAACGCGTATCGGCCGCCTGAGCCGACAGACGCCCCCGACCAGGCTTCGGTCGGGGGCGTCTTCGTCGTCGTGACGGCGATCAGGCCGTCGCGAATGCGACGACGGCGTTGTGACCGCCGAAGCCGAAGGAGTTGCTGATCGCGAGCTGCGGCCCGCTGCCGAGCGGGATCGGCGAGCCCGACACGCGCAGCGGGATCTCGGGGTCCTGCGTCGTGAGGTTGATCGTCGGCGGCGCCTGACCGTCGCGCAGGGCGAGGATCGTGAAGATCGCCTCGAGCGCTCCGGTGCCGCCGAGCAGGTGGCCGGTCGATGCCTTCGTGGCGGAGACCGGGATCTCGTGCACGCGGTCGCCGAAGACGCTCAGGAGCGCCTTGTACTCGGCGATGTCGCCGGTCGGAGTCGAGGTCGCGTGGGCGTTGATGTGCGTGACATCGTCGACCGATGCGCCGGCTGCTTCGAGAGCCATGCGGACCGCGCGCGATGCCCCCAGGCCCTCGGGCTCGGGAGCGGTGATGTGATACGAGTCCGCGGTCACGCCGCCGCCGACGACGACGGCGTAGATCTTCGCTCCGCGAGCACGCGCGTGCTCCTCCGTCTCGAGCACGACGGCAGCCGCACCCTCGCCCATCACGAAGCCGTCGCGGTCGACGCTGTACGGCCGCGAGGCGTGGGATGGGTCGTCGTTGCGCTTGGAGAGCGCCTGCATCGACGCGAACGACGCCACGGTGATCGGGTGGATCGCCGATTCGGTGCCGCCGGCGATCACGACGTCGGCCAGACCGAGCCGCAGGTGCTCGAGCGCGTTCACGATCGATTCGGTGCTCGAGGCGCACGCCGATGCCACGGTGCGAGCGTACGCACGGGCGCCGAGGTGCATCGAGACGGCCGCCGCGGCGGCATTCGGCATCAGCATCGGCACGGTCATCGGCATGACGCGCCGCGGGCCCTTCTCGCGGAGCGTGTCCCACGCGTCCAGCAGGGTCCACACGCCGCCGATGCCGGTGGCGAAGTCGACTCCGAACCGCTCGGGGGCGACATCGGGGGTTCCGGCATCCGCCCACGCCTCCCGCGCTGCCACGAGGGCGAACTGCGAGGCGGGGTCGAGGCGCTTGGCCTCGGGGCGTTCCAGGACGGTATCCGGGCGGACGAGCGCTTCGGCCGCGAAGGTCACCGGCAGGTCGTACTGCTCGACCCATTCGTACTCGAGGGTGCGGGCGCCCGAGGTGCCCGCGAGCAGGGCGGTCCAGCTCTCGGGCGCGGTCCCGCCGATGGGGGATGACGCTCCGATGCCGGTGACGACGATGCGGGAGTTGCTCATGTGTTGGAAGATCCTCGTGAGTGTGCCGGTGGGGGCGCGACGGCCCCCACCGGAGGGCGCTTACGCCTGGTTCGACGTGATGAAGGTGACGGCGTCGCCGACGGTCTTGAGGTTCTTGACCTCATCGTCGGGGATGGTGACGCCGAACTTCTCCTCGGCATTGACGACGATCGTCATCATCGAGATCGAGTCGATGTCGAGGTCGTCGGTGAACGACTTCTCCGGGGCGACCTCGTCGGCCGAGATCCCCGTTTCGTCGGTGATGAGCTCGGCGAGTCCCGCGAGGACCTCGTCGTTGCTGAATGCCATGGTTTCTCCTGTTCTTCGGGGTGGCCCCGTCGGGGCCCTGTTCACTCTAGTGTCGGGGTCGGCGGCGTCAGGGAAGGACGACGACCTGCGCGCCGAAGACGAGGCCCGCGCCGAAGCCGATCTGCAGCGCGAGGCCGCCGCTGAGTTCGGGGTGCTCTTCGAGGAGGCGGTGCGTCGCCAGCGGGATGGATGCCGCAGACGTGTTGCCGGTCGTCTCGATGTCACGCCCGATCACGACGGTGTCGGGGAGCTTGAGCTGCTTCGCGAACTCGTCGATGATGCGCATGTTGGCCTGGTGAGGCACGAAGGCGGCCAGATCGGATGCCTCGACCCCGGCGGCTTCGAGAGCCTGGCGGGCGACCTTCACCATCTCCCAGACGGCCCAGCGGAAGACCGTCGGGCCCTCCTGGCGCAGGGTGGGCCACGGGACTTCGCCGTCGCGGAACTGAGTCAGGGTGCCGTCCATCCCGACCGCCTCCGCCTTCGACCCGTCGGAGCCCCACACGGTGGGTCCGATGCCCGGGGTGTCGCTCGGCCCGATGACGACGGCTCCGGCACCGTCGCCGAGAAGGAACGAGATGCTGCGGTCCGTCGGATCGACGATGTCGCTGAGCTTCTCGGCACCGACGACCACGACGTAGTGCGCGGCGCCGGCGCGGATCAGCGCGTCGGCCTGCGCCACCCCGTATGCGAAGCCCGCACACGCGGCGTTGAGGTCGAAGGCCGCCGCGGGATTCGCGCCCACGCGGTCTGCGACGATCGCCGACACCGACGGCGTCTGCTTGGGATTGCTGACGGTCGCGACGATGACGGCGTCGATCTGCTGCGGATCGATGCCCGACTTGGCGATGGCCTCGGCCGCCGCATCCGTCGCCAGCTCGATGGCCGTCGTCTCGGGAAGCGCCCGCGTGCGCGTGATGATGCCGGTGCGCTGGCGGATCCATTCGTCGCTGGAGTCGATCGGACCGATGAGGTCCTCGTTCGGGACCGACACCTCGCCACGCGCCGCACCGTAGGCGTAGATGCGCGTGTGTGCGGGGCCGGTCGCCTGGATCAGCATGCGAGTCATACGGAGTCTCCGGTCATGCGTGTGCGCCGCTCAGGAGTGCCTGTGCGGCGGGAAGGTCGTCGGGAGTCTTCACCGCGACGCTCGGCACGCCGCGCAGCGCGCGCTTGGCGAGCCCGGTGAGCGTGCCTGCGGGGGAGAGCTCGACGATGCCCGTGACACCCTCTGCGGCGAACGAGGCCATGCAGAGATCCCAGCGAACGGGTGAGGCGACCTGCTCGACCAGCAGGTCGACGAAATCCGCTCCCGAGGTCACGCTCGCGCCGTCGCGGTTGGACCAGAGCGTCACGGCCGGGTCGGCGGACTCGACGGTCGCCGCCGCCTGACGGAGCGCATCGACGGCAGATCCCATGTAGCGGGTGTGGAACGCGCCGGCGACCTGCAGGGGGATCACCCGCGTGCCGGCCGGCGGCTCGGCCGTCAGAGCCTTCAGGGCGGGGAGCGAGCCCGCGGCGACCAGCTGCCCGCCGCCGTTGTAGTTCGCCGGGGTGAGGTCGAGCTCTTCGAGCCGGGCGACGATGGATGCCTCGTCCCCGCCGATCACGGCGCTCATGCCGGTCTGCTCGGCGGCGGCGGCCTCGGCCATCGCGCGCCCGCGGATTCCGACGAGGCGAAGCGCGTCCTCCTCGCTGAGCACACCGGCGGCCGCGGCGGCGGCGAACTCGCCGACCGAGTGGCCGGCCACGCCCGCGACGGCGCCTCGGTGCTCGAGCGCGCCCCACGAGAGCAGGCTGGCCGCGACGATGAGCGGCTGCGCCACCTGCGTGTCGCGGATGCGGTCCGCGTCCCACTCCGTGCCGGCCGCGATCAGATCGACGCCCGCCCACTCGGAGTACTTCGCGAGCCGCTCGGCGGCGCCGTCGAGGGTCAGCCACGGTGCGAGGAATCCGGGAGTCTGCGAACCCTGCCCAGGGAAGACGGCGATGATCACCATTCCATCCTGCCAAGGATCGGGCGGTGGCTTCTGGCGATCTCGTCACAAGAATCGCGCGGAGCTTTGTGCGCGCCGTACAGGATCACGCGCCTCCTCGTCGAAGCGTCGGCAGCCGACGGCGGGTCGAGTCGGTGCCGATCGAGCCGAGGATCAGGGCGGTCTGAAGGATGAGCGCCTCGCGCGGACCGGTGGCGTCCCACCCGATGACGTCCGAGACGCGCTTGAGGCGGTAGCGGACGGTGTTGGGGTGCACGAAGAGCTCACGGGCCGTCGCCTCCAGCGACCGGCCGTTGTCGAGATAGCTCCACAGGGTGGTGACCAGATCGGCGCTGTGCGACTGCAGGGGTCGGTAGATGCGCTCGACCAGAGTCTGCTTGGCGAGCGGATCGCCCGCCAGCGCGCGCTCCGGCAGGAGGTCGTCCGCCTCGACGGGTCGGGGGGCGTTGCGCCACGCGCGCGCGACGGCGAAGCCCGCGAGGGAGGCGCGCGCACTCTGACTCGCATCGACGAGCGCGGGAACCGCGGGTCCGAGCACGAGGAACCCCGGTCCGAACCCCGGCTCGAGTCGCTTCGCGATCTCGGGGAACGGAAGCTCGGGCTCGTCGTCCGGGCGTCCCGGCAGTTCGGCGCGTCCGAGGACGAGCACGAGCCTCGATCCCTGCACGCCGATGAGGACATCGACTCCGAGCTTGCGGGCGCTGCGGCGTAACTGGTCCACGTCGAACTGCGGGGGAGTCGTGCCGACGAGGACCGCGACCTCGCCATGGCCGTGCCAGCCGAGCGCGGCGATCCGGCTGGGCAGCTCTTCGTCGGCCTCGCCCGTGAGGATCGAGTCCACGACGAGTGCTTCCAGCCGTGCATCCCACAGGCCTCGAGCCTCGGCGGCGCGGGCGTAGACGTCCGCAGCGGCGAAGGCCACATCCCGCGAGTAGAGCAGGATGCCCTCTCGC
The DNA here is from genome assembly GCA_963781135.1 of uncultured Actinomycetota bacterium. Classification (GTDB taxonomy): domain Bacteria; phylum Actinomycetota; class Actinomycetes; order Actinomycetales; family Microbacteriaceae; genus Microbacterium. Next base: position 674,716 of record CAWADY010000010.1, read on the forward strand.
AGGTCGTCGCCCTTGCCGACGAGCCTCTCCTCGGTCACCTCGACGGTCACCCGGATGAGCTGGAGGGTCTGCGTCAGGCTCACACTGCGCAGCAGCTCCCGCGGAGCGGCGGCGAAGATGTCTGCGGCGATCCAGGGGGTCGAGGTGGGATCTTCGTACCACTGGATGAACGACGAGATTCCGGCCTGCGCGACCAGCCCGACGGCGGAACGGCGCGCCGGCGGCATCTCGGCGTACCAGGGGAGGGTGTCTTCGAGCCGCTTGATCGTCGCGCTCGCCAGATCACCCGAGATCCGCCGCAGCCATGCGAGCGTCTCGGTCTTGTCCTTCTGTGCCGGGCGAGATGCCATCCGTGCGGTCAGCTCTCGCCGCCCGCATTGCCGCTCGTACCGGCCGTGACGTCGTACAGGCGGTACTTCTCGATCGCCTGCGATGCGAGCGAGCGGTCCACCGCACCCTCCTCAGCCAGGGCCTGCAGCGTGCGGACGACCATCGACGGCCCGTCGATCTTGAAGAACCGGCGTGCGGCGGCGCGCGTGTCCGAGAAGCCGAAGCCGTCGGCGCCGAGGGATGCGAACCGCTGCGGGACCCACTCACGGATCTGGTCCTGCACGGCGTGCATGTAATCGCTCACCGCGACCACCGGGCCCTGCGCGTCCTTCAGCTTCTGCGTGAGGTAGGCCGTGTGCGGCTCTTCGTCGGGGTAGAGGAAGTTGTGCTCGTCGGCGGCGAGGCCGTCGCGGCGCAGCTCGGTCCACGACGTGACCGACCACACGTCGGCGCTCACGCCCCAGTCATCGCGCAGGAGCTTCTGCGCCTCGAGCGCCCACGGCACGCCGACGCCAGAAGCCAGCAGCTGGGCGCGGGGGCCCTCGCCCGCATCGGCGGAGATGTGATGGATGCCGCGCACGATGCCGTCGACGTCGACATCCGCCGGCTCGGCGGGCTGGACCAGCGGCTCGTTGTACACCGTGAGGTAGTACATGACGTTCGGATCCGAGTGCGCGCCGCCGTACATGCGGTCCAGGCCCGACCGGACGATGTGCGCGATCTCGTATCCGTACGCGGGGTCGTACGAGATCGTCGCCGGGTTCGTGGAGGCGAGCAGGTGCGAGTGACCGTCAGCATGCTGGAGGCCCTCGCCCGTGAGCGTCGTGCGGCCCGCGGTCGCGCCGATGATGAAGCCCCGCGCCATCTGGTCACCGGCCGCCCACTGGGCGTCGCCGGTGCGCTGGAACCCGAACATCGAGTAGAAGATGTAGACCGGGATGAGCGGCTCGCCGTGGGTGGCGTAAGACGTGCCGACCCCCGTGAACGCGGCCAGCGCGCCCGCCTCGTTGATGCCGACGTGGATGATCTGGCCCTGCGGGCTCTCCTTGTAGGCCAGGAGGAGCTCGCGGTCCACGGACGTGTAGTGCTGTCCGTTCGGGTTGTAGATCTTCGCCGTCGGGAAGAATGCGTCCATGCCGAAGGTGCGGGCCTCATCGGGGATGATCGGCACGATGCGGTGGCCGAAGCCCTTCGAGCGCAGCAGATCCTTGAGGAGGCGCACGAACGCCATGGTCGTCGCGATCTCCTGGGTGCCCGAGCCCTTCTTCGGCTGCGAGTACGCGGTGTCATCCGGCAGCGCCAGGCCGACGTGCGTCGATCTGCGCTCGGGGAGGAATCCGCCCAGGGCACGACGACGCTCCATCAGGTACTGGATCGTCTCGTCCTGCTGGCCGGGGTTGTAATACGGGGGGAGGTACGGGTTCTCCTCGAGCTGCGCGTCCGCGATCGGGATGTGCATCTCGTCGCGGAAGTGCTTGAGGTCCTCGAGCGTCATCTTCTTCATCTGGTGGGTCGCGTTGCGTCCCTCGAAGTGCTTGCCGAGGCCGTAGCCCTTGATCGTCTTGGCGATGATGACGGTCGGCTGGCCCTTGTGCTCGACGGCCGCCTTGTAGGCCGCGAACACCTTGCGGTAGTCGTGCCCGCCGCGCTTGAGACTCCAGATCTGGTCGTCCGTGTAGTCCTTGACCAGCGCGCGGGTGCGCTCATCGCGGCCGAAGAAGTTCTCGCGGACGTACGCGCCGTCCTCGGTCTTGTAGGTCTGGTAGTCGCCGTCCGGGGTGACGTTCATGAGGTTCAGCAGTGCGCCGTCCGTGTCGCGGGAGAGCAGCTCGTCCCACTCGCGCCCCCAGACGACCTTGATGACGTTCCAGCCCGCGCCGCGGAAGAAGCTCTCGAGCTCCTGGATGATCTTGCCGTTGCCGCGCACCGGCCCGTCGAGTCGCTGGAGATTGGCATTCACGACGAACGTCAGGTTGTCGAGGCCCTCGTTCGCGGCGACCTGCAGCTGGCCGCGGCTCTCGACCTCGTCCATCTCGCCGTCGCCCAGGAACGCCCAGACGTGTCCGTCGGAGACGTCCTTGATGCCGCGGTTGGTCAGGTACTTGTTCGTCATCGCCTGGTAGATGGCGTTGATCGGGCCGAGCCCCATCGAGACGGTGGGGAACTGCCAGAACTCCGGCATCAGACGCGGGTGCGGGTAGGAGGGGATGCCGTTGGGCGCAGCGGACTTCTCCTGGCGGAATCCATCGAGCTGCGCCTCGCTCAGGCGGCCCTCGAGGAAAGCGCGGGCGTACGTGCCGGGTGATGCGTGGCCCTGGATGAAGATCTGGTCGCCGCCGGAATGGTGGTCGGCACCGCGGAAGAAGTGGTTGAAGCCGACTTCGTACAGCGAAGCGGACGATGCGTAGGTGGAGATGTGGCCGCCGACACCGATGCCGGGGCGCTGCGCGCGGTGCACGGTGACCGCGGCGTTCCAGCGGATCCATGCGCGGTAGCGGCGTTCGATCTCCTCGTCGCCCGGGAAGTCAGGCTCGTTCTCGGGTGCGATCGTGTTGATGTAGTCGGTGGTGGGGACCATCGGCACGCCGAGGTGCAGGTCCTTCGAGCGCTTCAGGAGGCTGAGCATGATCTCGCGCCCACGGCCGTGGCCCTTCGCGGCGACGAGCTGCTCGAGCGATTCCTGCCACTCGGCCGTCTCCTCGGGATCGCTGTCGAGGGGGCCCTGAGAGTACGGATCCTGGTCGTGGACAGTCACGGAAGACCTTTCGTCGTCTGGCAGATCGTGCCAGGTAATCGCCTGCTTGCGGCATGGCCTTTGTTCGGCATGCACAACGCACCATCGTCCAGCCTAGCGAGTCCGTCACGCCCGCGACGCCGGTGCGGGGGTTCTAGAATCGATACTCCAGGGCCTTTAGCTCAGCTGGTAGAGCGCCACGTTTACACCGTGGATGTCGTCGGTTCGATCCCGGCAGGGCCCACCGCACTCCGAGCCGCAAATCCCGCGGGGTAGGTTGGACGCGTGAACGCCAGCCCCGCGGATCAGCGCCGCCTTCTCGAAGTCGCCGACCTCGACACCCGCATCCGTCAAGCCGATGCCGCACGCCGCAATCCGCCGCAGGCCGCGCGCGTGCAGGCTCTGCTCGCGCAGCGCCAGGAGTTCGCGCAGGAGCTGACGACCCGGCTCGGCGTCCGTGACGATCTGCGCGCCGACCTGGCCCGCATCGAGTCGGATGTCGCGATGGTCGACGCCCGCCGCGCGCGCGACGCGGAGCGTCTGGCATCCACGAGCAACATGAAGGAAGCGCAGGGGCTGGAGAGCGAGCTCGGGTCGCTGGCGCGCCGCAAGAGCGATCTCGAGGATGCCGAGCTCGAGGTCATGGAGCGGCTCGAAGAGGCCGACGCGGCAGTCGCCGCGCAGGAAGCCGTGATCGACGACACCAACACCGAGGGTTCCCTGCTCAGCGCGGAGGCCAAGCGCGTCGTGGCCGAGGCCAGCGCCGCCTTCGAAGCGGCCACCCGCGACCGAGCCGCGGTGGCCGGCAGCATCGCGCCCGAGCTGCTGACCTACTACGACCGCGTCGCCGCACGCAGCTCCGGCGCCGCGCTGCTGCGGCGCGGCACGTGCGAGGGCTGTCGGATGGTCCTCGCCGGCACCGATATGCAGAGCGTCCGCCTCGCTGCGGAGGACGCCGTGATCACCTGCCCCGAGTGCGGATGCATCCTGGTGCGCACGGAGGAGTCCGGTCTGTGACCCGCCGGCTGGTCGTCGAAGCCGACGGGGGCTCGCGCGGCAACCCCGGAATCGCCGCCGGGGGAGCGGTCGTCCTCGATGACGCCTCCGGCGACGTGCTGAGCGAGGTCGGAGTGTTTGTCGGCATCGCGAGCAACAACGTCGCCGAGTACAACGGCTTGATCGCGGGCCTGGAGACCGCGCTGCAGCGCGACCCCTCGGCATCCGTCCACGTCCGGCTCGACTCGAAGCTGGTCGTGGAGCAGATGACCGGCCGGTGGAAGATCAAGCATCCCGACATGCAGGTGCTCGCGAGCCGGGCGAGAGCGCTCATCGAGGGTCGCGACGTCTCATTCGAGTGGGTGCCCCGTCTCTCGAACAAGCGAGCGGATGCCGCGGCCAACGAATCCATGGACCGCCGAGAGAGCTTCCGGCGGGACCTCGACGGTGGACAGGGCTGACCGGGCGAGCTGGATCGTCCTCGGCCGGGCGGATGCCGGCGTCGTCGCCGCCCGCCTGGGCGCGGACGGCGAGGAGCTCGACCGGACTGCGCTGCGTCCGGCGGACCTGGCCGACTGGATCGCATCGACCGAGCTGACGGCTTCGGTGCGCTGGGTGTGGAGCGACAGCCCGCGGTGGTATGCGGACCTGCTCGACGCGGGAGTGCGCGTCGCGCGCTGCCATGATCTGCGGCTGTGCCACGCGATCCTGCGAGACTCCGAACTGGTCTCCGCGGAAGCTCCGGTGCGGGCGGCGACGCAGTGGGACGCGACTGCGTTCGTGGAGGAATCCGACAGCGCGCCGGCGCTGTTCGATCTCGGCGGCGACGATGCCGTGACGGGTCCTCCGGGCGACATCGACGAGTGCGTGCAGGAGCTCCATCGACAGCGCGCGGCGATCGAGGGCTCAGCCGACCCGGGCCGGCTCCGCCTGCTCACGGCGGCCGAGTCGGCCGGCGCCTTGATCGCGGTCGAACTGCGCGCGGCGGGGCTGCCGTGGGATGCCGCGACTCACGAGGCGCTCCTGACGGAAGTGCTCGGCGAGCGGCCCGTGGGCGGAGGCGCACCGGCGAAGCTGGAGAACGCGGCGAGCAGGGTGCGCGACGCGCTGGGCGACCCCGCCGCGAGCCTGGACTCGCAGCCCAAGCTCCTGCGATCGCTGCACCGCGCGGGCGTGCTCGCGGAGTCCACGAGCCGGTGGGAGCTCGCCGAGTACCGGCATCCGGTCATCGAGCCGCTTCTCGAGTACAAGAAGCTCTCCCGGCTGCTGTCGGCCAACGGGTGGTCGTGGCTGGCCGAATGGGTCCACGACGGCCGGTTCCGCCCCGTCTACGTCCCCGGGGGCGTCGTGACGGGCCGATGGGCGTCCTCCGGGGGCGGTGCGCTGCAGATTCCCCGCCAGCTGCGCGCCGCCGTCCGCGCCGATCCCGGCTGGCTGCTCGTGATCGCCGACGTCGCACAGCTCGAACCGCGCGTGCTCGCCGCGATGGCGCGCGACACGGCGCTGGCCGATGCGGCGCGGGGGAAGGACCTGTACGCCGGCATCGTCGACACCGGAGCGGTCGCGCTGCGCTCCGAGGCGAAGGTCGCGATGCTCGGGGCGATGTACGGGGCCACCACGGGCGACAGCGGGCGACTCGTGCCACGATTGCGTCGCACGTTTCCCCGCGCGATGGCGCTCGTGGACGACGCCGCCCGCACGGGGGAGAACGGCGGCGTGGTGACGACATGGCTGGGACGCAGCTCGCCGCCACCCTCGACGACCTGGCACGACGCGCAGTCGCGGGCGAGCGAGGTCGAGGCATCCGGCATCGACGAGACCCGCGCACGCCGGTGGGCCCGCGATCGCGGCAGGTTCACGCGGAACTTCGTCGTCCAGGGCACCGCCGCCGAGTGGGCGCTGGCCTGGATGGCAGACCTGCGCGGACGCCTCGCGGCGATGCCCGCCGTCGCCGAGCACGAGGCAGCGCCCCGCTCGGGGCCGGTCTTCGCGACACGCCCGCACCTCGCGTTCTTCCTCCACGACGAGGTCATGATCCACGCGCCCGCCGAGCGCGTGGATGAGGTCGCGGAGGCCGTCCGCGATTCCGCGGCGGCAGCAGGGCGGCTGCTGTTCGGCGGCTTCCCGATCGACTTCCCCCTCGAACTGCGCATCGCCGAGAGCGCCGACAAGGCCTGAGCGGTCGTCGCCGCGCGCCCAGGTCGCCGGGCTAGACTCGGCGGCGCGAATGGGTCGGCTGGACGGTCGCGTCGCTGCGGGAGACCGCAGCGCCGAGGAACGTCCGGGCTCCATAGGGCAGGGCGGTGGGTAACACCCACCCGGAGTGATCCGCGAGACAGTGCCACAGAGAACAGACCGCCGCGGCTTCGGCCGCGGTAAGGGTGAAACGGCGGTGTAAGAGACCACCGGGGTCGTGGTGACACGACCCGCAAGGTAAACCTCGCCCGGAGCAAGGCCAGACAGAGGATGCTGACGCGGCTCGCCGAGTCCTCGGGTAGGCCGCTGGAGCGGCACGGCAACGTGTCGCCGAGAGAGATGACCGTCCACGGGGCTCCGGCCCCCGGACAGAACCCGGCGTACAGGCCGGCCCATTCGCCCTCTCGGTGCCCGCGTCAGTCGAGCGCGAGTGCGGCCGCCCCGATGATGCCGGCATTGTTGCGATGGATCGCCGGAAGGATCGGCGTGTTCAGCTTCAGCAGTGGCAGGAACGCGTCCGCGTGCTTGGAGACGCCGCCGCCGACGATGAACAGGTCGGGCGTGAAGAGGAACTCCACATGGCTGTAGTAGACCTGCAGCCGCGCCGCCCACTGCTCCCAACTCAGGGCCTCGCGTTCCATCGCGGAGTACGCCGCCCACGCCTCGAAGTCCTTCTTGTGCTCGGCGCGCTGCAGGTGGCCGAGTTCGGCGTTGGGGATCAGCACGCCGTTGTAGATCACGGCCGACCCGATTCCCGTGCCCAGCGTCGTGAGGATCACGAGCCCGCCGATGCCGCGCGCCGCGCCGTAGCGCATCTCGGCCACACCGGCGACGTCAGCGTCGTTGGCGAAGTGGATGTCGCGACCGAGTCCGTCCTCGAAGAACTTCTCGGCCTCGAAGCCGATCCACTTCTTCGACACGTTCGCGGCCGAAAGGGTGCGCCCCGACTTGACGATCGCGGGGAACGCGACACCCAGCGGGATCGCGTCATCGCGGACACCGAGCTTGTCCAGCACCTGCAGCACCGCGGCGAGCACGTCTTTCGGCTCGGCTCCCTGCGGCGTCGCCACTTTGACGCGGTCACTCAGCAGCGTCCCCGCTTCGAGATCGACGATCGCCGCTTTGATGCCTGTGCCGCCGATGTCCACACCGACAGCGCGCGTCTTGTCCGTAGCCATGGGCCCAGCCTATCCAGGAGGACGCGGGCGATCAGTAGGATCGAGCGAGTGGCCCCTTCGACAGATCGGGGAATCGCGAGAGGAGCGGGAAGTGACCGGCGACAGCAAGAAGTACTGGTACAACCTGACGACCGGTGAGGTGGAACACGGCTACGTGTCTCCGCACGTCGACCGCGCCGGCCCGTTCGACACGGCCGCAGAGGCGGCACGCGCCCCCGAGATCATTCGCGAGCGATCGCGAGCGTGGGCCGACGAGGAGCGACGCGAAGACGCGCCGCATTCCACATCGGCAGCGGACACGCTCGACAACGACGAGAACTAGCCCGGCCGCGACGGCCCGGGACCGGAGGGAATTCGATGGACAAGCAGCGTGACTTCGTTCTGCGCACGATCGAGGAGCGAGGCGTCAAGTTCGTCCGACTCTGGTTCACAGACGTCATCGGCACCCTCAAGTCGGTGGCCATCGCCCCGGCCGAGGTCGAGGGGGCCTTTGCGGAGGGCCTGGGCTTCGACGGTTCGGCGATCGAGGGTCTGACCCGCTCCTACGAGTCGGATCTGCTCGCCCACCCCGACCCGACGACGTTCCAGATCCTGCCGTGGCGCGGCGAGATCGACCCGACCGCGCGCATGTTCTGCGACATCACGACCCCCGACGGACAGCCGGCCGTGGCCGATCCCCGCCATGTGCTGAAGCGCTCGCTCGCCAAAGCGGCAGACGCCGGCTTCACCTTCTACACGCACCCCGAGATCGAGTTCTATCTGCTGAAGTCCTCGTCGTTCGGACCCGAGGGCCCGGAGCCCGTCGATTCCGCCGGCTACTTCGACAACGTCCCCGGCGGCACCGCGCACGACTTCCGCCGGCGGTCGGTGCGCATGCTCGAGGACCTGGGCATCTCGGTCGAATTCAGCCACCACGAAGGCGGGCCCGGCCAGAACGAGATCGACCTGCGCTACGCCGACGCGCTGGCCACGGCCGACAACATCATGACGTTCCGCACCGTGATCAAAGAGGTCGCGATCGAGCAGGGCGTCTACGCGACGTTCATGCCCAAGCCCCTCAGCGGCAAGCCCGGCAGCGGCATGCACACGCACATGTCGCTGTTCGAGGGCGACGTCAACGCGTTCTACGAAGAGGGCGCCACCTACCAGCTGTCGCAGACGGGCCGGCACTTCATCGCCGGGCTGCTGCGTCACGCCGGAGAGATCTCCGCCGTGACGAACCAGTTCGTCAATTCCTACAAGCGCCTGTGGGGCGGTGACGAGGCGCCGAGCTTCATCACGTGGGGCCACAACAACCGTTCCGCGCTCGTGCGCGTGCCGATGTACAAGCCCAACAAGGGCCAGTCCTCGCGTGTCGAGTACCGCGCGCTCGATTCGGCCGCGAACCCCTACCTTGCCTACGCGCTGATGCTCGCGGCCGGTCTGAAGGGCATCGAAGAGGGCTACGAGCTCCCGCCCGAGGCCGAAGACAACGTGTGGTCGCTGACGGACGCCGAGCGCCGCGCGCTCGGCTACGCGCCGCTGCCGGCAAGCCTCGACCACGCACTCGAGTCCATGGAGGAGTCGGAGCTGGTCGCCGAGACGCTCGGTGAGCAGGTCTTCAACTACGTTCTGCTCAACAAGCGCCGGGAGTGGCAGGAGTACCGCTCGCAGGTGACGCACTTCGAGCTGAAGAGCAACCTCGAGATGCTCTGAGCTCGCACCGCGAGACGATGTCCACGAGCGAACGTTCGCAGTCACTCACCCATCTCGCGCGGATCGGGTTCAGTCGGCTCGCTGAGGCGGAGGCCGAACTCGTCGAGCTCCAGGAGCTGCTGGAGGTCGACCGCGACGCGCTGATCGGGCCGGCCTCCCGTGCGGCCGACCCCGACGCCGCCGTGTCGGCTCTCACGCGGATCGCGCGCCGGGATGCGGCATCCGTCCGAGCCCTGCATGGGGACGACGCCGGCTGGCGCGCGCTCTGGGCGCTGCTGGGCACGTCGACGGGGTTCGCCGACTTCTATCTGCGCCACCCCGAGGAACTCACCCATCTCGTCGGCGCGGGAAGGACTCTCCCGACCGAGGAGGAGCTCCGCGAGGCGCTGCTGGCCTCCGTGGGGGCCGAGGACGGATTCGCCGCCGATGCGAGCGACTCGGCGTGGGTGGCTCTGCGGGTCCGCTACCGGCAGATGCTCGCCGCGATCGCGGCGTACGACCTGATGAGCGCCTCTCCGGTCGACGAGATCGCGTTCGTCGCGGCGCGACTCGCCGATGCCGCCGGCGCTGCGCTCGAGGCGTCGCTGTGCGTCGCGCGCAGCCGGGTGTCGGGTGGCGGAGCCGGCGCCGCGCTGTTCCCCCGGGAGCAGGTCGCCGGAACCCGCCTCGCCGTGATCGGGATGGGCAAGACCGGCGCGCGCGAGCTGAACTACGTCAGCGACGTCGATGTGATCTTCGTGGCCGGCGCGGATGACGGCCTGATCGAGTCCGTCGGCGAGAGCAGGATCGTCGACATCGCGACCCGCCTCGCCGTGCAGACCATGCGCGGCATCGACGGGGCCGAGATCGAGCCGCCGCTGTGGGAGGTCGATGCGAATCTGCGGCCGGAGGGCAAGCAGGGGGCGCTGGTGCGGACGCTCGACTCCCACTTGTCGTACTACAACCGCTGGGCGAAGAGCTGGGAGTTCCAGGCGCTCCTGAAGGCGCGCCCGATCGCCGGTGATGCCGAGCTGGGCGAGGCGTACGTGCGCGCCGTGCAGCCCAAGATCTGGACGAGCGCAGCACGCGAGAACTTCGTCGACAGCGTGCAGCGCATGCGCGAGCGAGTCACCGAGCACATCCCGGCGGCCGAGGTGCCGTACCAGCTCAAACTCGGCCCCGGCGGCATCCGCGACATCGAGTTCACCGTGCAGCTGCTCCAGCTCGTGCACGGGCTCTCGGATGACCGCATCCGCCAGCGCGGCACGCTGCCCGCGCTCGATGCACTCGTCGAACAGGGCTACATCGGCCGCGCCGAAGCGGCGACGTTCTCGCACGACTACCGTGTGCTTCGTCTGCTCGAGCATCGCATGCAGCTGAAGAACCTGCGACGCACGCACCTGATGCCCTCACGCCCCGAAGATCTGCGCGTGCTCGCTCGCGCCTCCGGCATCGCAGACTCCGGCGAGAAGGTCTGGCAGAGGTGGGAGACCGTCAAGCGCGAAGTGCGCGACATCCACGTGCGCCTGTTCTATCGTCCGCTGCTGTCGGCGGTCGCCTCCCTCCACGAGGAGGAGCGCTCCCTCTCGCCCGCGCAGGCCCACGACCGGCTTGCGGCCATCGGCTTCACCGACCCGGTGGGCGCGCTGCGGCACATCGCGGCGCTCACCAGCGGTCTGAGCCGCGGCGCGACGATCCAGCGGCACCTCATGCCGGTCATGATCCGGTGGTTCGCCGACGGCGTCGACCCCGACTACGGGCTGCTCGCCTTTCGTCGCATCAGTGAGCGGCTCGGCAGCACGCCATGGTTCCTGCGCATGCTCCGCGACTCGTCGGGTGCGGCCGAGAGCCTCACCCGGGTGCTCTCGAGCTCGCGGTACGTCGGGGAGCTCATGGAATGGATCCCCGAGTCCGCCGCGTGGCTCGACGATCCCGAGCTGCTGCGGCCGCGGTCGGGTCTCGCGCTGCAGGAGGAGGCGCGCGCGATCCAATCGAGGCACGTCACGATCGACGACGCGATGCGATCGGTGCGCGGCCTGCGGCGTCGAGAGCTCCTTCGCATCGCGATGTCGGCGATCCTCGGCACCTCGACGATCGAAGAGATCGCGAACGCACTCACCACGGTCACCGAGGTCACGATCCAGGCCACGCTCCGTGCGGTGCGCCGCGAGATCGTGCCTCCGGAGGATGCGGGGCTGGACTTCTCGGTCATCGCGATGGGCCGCTTCGGGGGGAGCGAGCTCGGATTCGGGTCGGATGCCGATGTGATGTACGTCTACCGCGCGAATGACGTCGACGCCCAGCGCGCGCACGAGCTGTCGCTCCAGCTCGTCTCGGGCCTGCGCAAGCACTCCGAGGATCACCGCGTGCCGCTCGACCTCGACGCCGGACTGCGGCCGGAGGGGCGCAATGGACCGGTCGCGCGGTCGCTCGCCGCCTACGGCGAGTACTACCGTCGCTGGTCGCTCTCGTGGGAGGCGCAGGCGCTCCTGCGCGCGCGCGGCGTCGCGGGCAGCGTGAAGCTCATCCGAGCCTTCACCGAGCTCGCGGACGAGGTGCGGTACCCGGCGACCGTCGATCCGCAGGGACTGCGCGAGATCAAGCGGATCAAGGCGCGCGTCGAGAACGAGCGGCTCCCGCAGGGCGCCGACCCCGCGCGTCATCTCAAGCTGGGTCCGGGCTCGCTCAGCGACGTCGAATGGCTCGTGCAGCTGCTGCAGCTCGAGCACGCCCACGACGTCGCCGGCATGCGCACCACCTCGACGCTGGCGGCCCTGCGGGCGGCTCAGGATGCCGGGATCGTCGCGGAGTCCGCGGCGGACCGGCTCGCCGAGGCGTGGCGTCTGGCGAGCCGCCTGCGCTCCGCGAACACGCTGCTGTCGGGGCAGACGAGCGACGTGCTGCCGACCGATCGCAAGAAGCTCGACGGCATCGGCCGCCTGCTCGGATACCCGCCCCGCTCGGCGACGGCGGTCGAGGAGGACTATCTCGGCACGACCCGGCGGGCGCGTCGCGTCTTCGAGCGGCTCTTCTACGGCTGAGACGGAGGAAGGGCCCCGGGTGACCCGGGGCCCTTCCTTCGTGCGCGGGCGTCAGACGCCGTAGTACAGCTCGTACTCGAACGGGTGAGGGCGAGCCGCGATGGGCTTGATCTCGTTCTCGATCTTGTACTCGATCCAGGTCTCGATCAGCTCGGGCGTGAACACGCCGCCCGCGAGGAGGAACTCGTGGTCGGCCGCGAGGGCGTCCAGCGAGTCCAGCAGCGAGTTCGGCACCTGCGGGATGTTCTTGGCCTCCTCGGGCGGAAGCTCGTACAGGTCCTTGTCGACGGGCTCGTGCGGCTCGATGCGGTTCTTGATGCCGTCCAGGCCCGCCATCATCTGCGCCGCGAAGGCCAGGTACGGGTTGCCGGAGGCGTCGGGCGCCCGGAACTCGATGCGCTTCGCCTTCGGGTTCGAACCCGTGATCGGAATGCGGATGGCCGCCGAGCGGTTGCCGGCCGAGTAGACCAGGTTGACCGGAGCCTCGTAGCCCTTGACCAGACGCTTGTAGCTGTTCATCGTCGGGTTGGTGAACGCGAGCACCGCAGGGGCGTGCGCCAGCAAACCGCCGATGTACCAGCGGGCGAGGTCGGACAGACCGCCGTAGCCGGCCTCATCGTAGAAGAGGGGCTTGCCGTCGAGCCACAGCGACTGGTGGGTGTGCATGCCCGAGCCGTTGTCGCCGAACAGCGGCTTCGGCATGAACGTCGCCGTCTTGCCCCACTGCTCCGCGGTGTTCTTGACGATGTACTTGAACTTCAGGATGTCGTCGGCCGCGTGCACCATCGTGTCGAAGCGGTAGTTGATCTCGGCCTGGCCGCCCGTGCCCACTTCGTGGTGGGCGCGCTCGAGGATGAGGCCGGCTTCGATCAGCTTGAGGCTGATGTCATCGCGCAGATCGGCCTGCTTGTCGACCGGGCTGACGGGGAAGTAGCCGCCCTTGTAGGGGGTCTTGTTCGCGAGGTTGCCGCCCTCTTCGACGCGGCCGGAGTTCCAGGCGCCTTCCTCGGAGTCCACGAAGTAGAAGCTCGAGTTCTGCTTCACCTCGAAGCGGACGTCATCGAAGATGTAGAACTCGGCCTCGGGGGCGAAGAACGCGGTGTCGGCGATGCCGGTGGATGCGAGGTACTTCTCGGCCTTCTTGGCGACCTGACGCGGGTCCTTCGAGTAGATCTCGCCGGTGCGGGGGTTGTAGATGTCGAAGACCATGATGAGCGTCTTCGCTTCGCGGAACTGGTCGAGGTACGCGGTCGACACGTCAGGGATGAGCTGCATGTCCGACTCGTGGATGTTCGCGAAGCCGCGGATCGAGGAGCCGTCGAACAGCTGGCCGACGGTGAAGAACTCCTCGTCGACGGTCGAGGCCGGAATGTTGAAGTGCTGCTGCACACCAGGAAGATCCGTGAATCGGATGTCGAGGAACTTGACGTCCTCGTCCTTGATGTACTTGAGCACCTCGGATGAATCTTTGAACATGAAGGCTCCAGAGTTAGGGCATCGGGAACTGCCGCCCGCGCACGGGCTTCCTGGAACCGTACCTGGGGGGCATTGCTCCGCAGTGACACCTTTGTTTCCGGCATGTTACGCGACGCTGGCTAGGCTGGCCAGGTGCCCGATCAGCTGCCCCCCGGTTCGTATCCCGGTGAACGGCTCGGACTGCCCGAGAGCGGAAGCGGAAGCCTCGCGAAGCTGGGCCGGCGCGTCTGGGCGATCCTGATCGACTGGGCCTGCGCCGTGCTGATCTCGATCTCGTTCTTCGATTACGACCCGCTCGCGACCATTCTCATCTTCGTCATCGTGCAGACCGTCTTCATTCCGACGATCGGCGGAAGCCCTGGCCACCGCCTCCTCGGCATGCGCGTGCACCGCCTTCCGAACGGATGGCCGGGACTGTGGCGCCCGCTCCTGCGATCGGTGCTGCTCGCCCTCGTCATCCCGGCCGTGATCTGGGACGCGGACAACCGCGGGCTCCATGACAAGGCGGCCGGAACCGTCCTGGTCCGGTACCTGACAGCCGGGCTCAGCGGGGGCGCGGAGCCCGGGCCTTCGTCGGGTCGATCCCCTTCGGGATCGGAAGCGACGCCAGCGACTGCGAGACGGATCCGAGACGCTTGATGACCGCGGCCATCGTGGCGCGATCGATCTTCTTCGGCAGTCCCTTGATCGAGGATGCGAGCTTCGCGATCGGCACCTCGTCGGCGCCGTGGCCGACGTAGAACACCGTGACGGGCACGCCGGTCGCGACCCGCTGCGCCTTCGAGCGCTCGTCGTTGATGAGGCGGGTCAGGCGCCCGCGGGCGCCCTCGCCCACGATCACGACGCCGCCGCGGCCGACGGCCCGGTAGACCGCTTCCTGCGTCTTCGGGTTCACGCCGACGGGCATGTCGCTGGACTGCCAGTTGCGACCCAGTGACGTGGACATCACGTGGCCGGCGGCGCCCGGCATCCCGTCGATCTGCTTGTACATCGCACTCGTCGACAGACGCGTCATCGTCATCAGCGACGCGAGGATGCCGAGCATGAGCCCGGTGACGGCCCACAGGATGATGCTCCAGAGCGCGACGGGGGGCAGCAGGAATCCGATGGCCACACCCGCTGCGATCGACACGAGGAAGATCGCGACGAGCAGCCACGGAAGCCAGGGGTATGCCTTGTGCGTGAACGTGAACAGGGTGCGGATCTGAGAGAAGAATCCGGGCCGCTTCTCGGGTGCGGTACTGCGTGCTGCCATGGCACCAGCCTACCTTTCCGGGCCGCCGCGCTCGGCTCCTCCACAACGACGGATGCCGGGGGATCGTCCACAGGTCGCTCGCGTGCCCGTCGAGACGGCACCGGGGCGCCGGAGGGTCGAGACGTGACGAATGGCGCGGAGGGGTCGCTGCAGGAGGGGTACCGTGTGATCCGCCTGATCGCCGGCGAAGCGGAATCGCCGTGGCCGGGAGCGCTGCTGTGCACGCCGGACGGCGTGACAGGCGTATCCGTGGACGCCGCGGTCCTCGGCGGAGGCTGGGCCGGGTGGGATGCCGATCCCTCGGGTCACGTACTCTGCCCGGTCGACATCCTCCGTCGCCAGGGCGGACACGACGTCCTGCTGCCGGTGTGCACCGAACGGCTGGAGGACTTCCTGCTGCGCCGCGCCGGCGGCGCCGAGCTGGCAGTCGGAGAGGCCGTCACGCTGGCGGTCAGCCTGCTCCGCGGAATCGGGGAGCTGTCGGCGACGGCAGCGGGGGCGCGCGGCGTCTGGTGGCTGACCGAGGCGGGGCGACCGGTCGCGGCGACCGACACCGGCACCGCACCGTTGGATGAGCAGACGGCAGCCCACCTTCGATCGGTCGCTGCCGAGGTACCGAGCCTCGCGCACATTCTGGAGGAAGCGGCAGAGGCGCTGACCGACCCCCGCCGACGCACCCGCGAGCTCGCGCGCGCCGAAGCGGCGATCTTCGAGGTCGCCGATCCGCTCGCGCTGGCCACGACCACATTCGGCCCCAAGCGCGCCCGTCTTCGCACCTCCGCAGACGCCCCGGTCGATACGACCGAACCAGACCCGGTCCCACCGTCGTGGGTGCACTCCCTGTCACGCCATCTCGATGCGGAATGGGCGGATCTTCTCTCGCGGACCACGACCGGGCTCTGGCGTGCTCTGCGCGCGCCACGCACCGGACGCAGGCGTCCCTGGCTCGTCGCGGGAGGGCTGGCCGGCGTGGTCCTGATCGGCGGGCTGCTCTGGCCCACCGACGGCGGGGGACCGGCGACAGCCGGTGTGCCGGCAGACCCGCCGGCCACATCGACCCCGAGCCCGGCATCCGCTTCGCCCGAGCCCGTCGTCGATCGACCCGTCGAGGACGGCACAGAACCCGACCTGGCCGTGATCGCCGCCGACCTGCTCAGCGCACGGACCGAGTGCGCCTCAGATCAAGCCTGTCTCGAGCAGGTCATCGAGGTCGTCGATGCTCCGTTCCCCGGCGGCGTCGTCGATCTGGCTGCCGCGGATCGCACCGTGACACTGCTCGACGAATTCGGCGGAGCGGCCGTCCTGCGTGTGGAGGCGTCCGCCTCACCGGCGGCGCCGCAGCTCGTCGTCATCGTGCGCACCGGCGACCGGTGGCTGCTCCGGGATGTCTACGACGTCCCGGAGCAGTGACCGCCGATCAGATTCCGAGCTGGCCCTCGAACGACGCGTCCTCGAGGCGCTTCTTCACCGTCGTGAGGAAGCGGGCAGCGTCTGCGCCGTCGACGATGCGGTGATCGTACGAAAGGGCGAGGTAGACGTACGAGCGGATCGCGATCGCGTCCTTGCCGTCCACCGACACCAGCCCAGGGCGCTTCACGACGATTCCGGTCCCGAGGATCGCGGACTGCGGAAGGAAGACGACGGGCGTGTCGAACAGCGCGCCGCGCGACCCGGTGTTCGTGAGCGTGAACGTGCCGCCGGCCAGCTCGTCGGGCTTGAGCTTGTTGTTGCGGGTGCGAGCGGCGAGATCGGCGATCTCGTGCGCGATCTGGGCGAGGTTCTTGGATGCCGCGTCGCGCAGCACCGGTGTGAGCAGGCCCCGCTCGGTGTCGACCGCGATCGAGAGGTTCTCCGAGGCGGGGTAGACGATCTGGTCGCCGTCGACGGTGGCGTTGATCACCGGGTTGGACTGCAGCGCCTCGGCGGCGGCGAGGGCGAAGAAGGGCAGGAACGACAGCTTGTCGCCCGTCTTGGCCTGGAAGTCGCCCTTGACCGCGTCGCGGTAGTTGGCGAGCTTGGTGACGTCGACTTCGACCACGGTGGTCAGCTGTGCCGTCGCCTGCATCGACGCCACGGCGCGCTCGGCGAGCACCTTGCGCAGGCGCGACATGGGCTGGGTCGTCCCGCGCAGCGGCGAGATCTCGACTTCGGCGGGTGCCGCCGGCGCGGGAGCCGATGCCGCTGCCGGCGCGGACGCGGCCTCCGCGGCGTGGAGCACGTCTTCCTTGCGGATGCGGCCACCGACACCGGTGCCGGTGACGGTCGCCAGATCGACGCCCTGCTGCTGCGCGAGACGACGGACGAGCGGCGTGACGTAGGCCGTCACATCGGAGTCGTCGGCCGGAGCAGCCGCGGGTGCAGGAGCCGGCGCGGGCGCCGCGGGGGCTGGAGCAGGAGCGGCGGGAGCGGCTGCCGCAGGAGCGGGAGCAGGCGCCGGGGTGGGCTCGGGGGCCGGGGTGGGCTCGGCAGCCGGGGTGGGCGCGGGCGCGGCCTCCGCGGCGGGAGCCGGGGCCTCTTCCTTGGCAGGAGCCGGTGCCTCCGCGGCGGGTGCCGCAGCACTGTCGCCGATGCGCGCGAGCGGGGATCCGACGGCGACCGTCTCGTCCTCCTGGACGAAGATCTGCTGAATGACGCCGGCGAAGGGCGACGGGATCTCGGTGTCGACCTTGTCGGTCGAGATCTCCAGCAGCGCCTCGTCGACCTCGACGCTGTCACCGACGTTCTTGAGCCAACGCGTGACGGTGCCCTCGGTGACGCTCTCGCCGAGTTCCGGAAGGACGACGTCCTTCCCTTCAGCGGAGCCGCTCTGAGCCGGCGCCTCGGCCGCGGGGGCCGCAGACTCGGCGGGCGCGGGCGCCTCGGTGGACGCAGCCTCGGGCTCCGCGGCGGGCTGCTCGGCCTCGGGCTGCTCTGCCGCGGGCTGCTCTGCCGCGGGCTGCTCGGCCTCGGAAGGCGCGTCATCGGAGGCCGGCGCAGATCCGCCCTCGCCGATCTTCGCCAGGACGGCGCCGACCTCGACGGTCTCGTCCTCCTGGACGAGGATCTCCTCGATCACTCCGCTCACGGGGGAGGGGATCTCGGTGTCGACCTTGTCGGTCGAGATCTCCAGCAGTCCTTCGTCCGCCTCTACGGTGTCGCCGACCTTCTTGAGCCAGCGGGTGACCGTTCCCTCGGTGACGCTCTCGCCGAGCGCGGGGAGGACCACGGAAGTGCTCATGTGCATGACTCCTTCAGAATGCCGATGTCGTTTCTAGCTTAGTGATGCCCTGGTGATCGCGCGTCGGCGCGCGGGGTCAGAGCGCGTGAAGAGGCTTGCCTGCCAGCGCGAGGAACGCTTCACCGAGCGCTTCGCTCTGAGTGGGGTGCGCGTGGATGAACGGAGCGATGTCTTCGGGGTGCGCTTCCCACCCGACGGCGAGCTGGCCTTCGGTGATGAGTTCGCCCACGCGATCGCCCACGAGGTGCACGCCGAGCACAGGACCGTCCTTCGCGCGGACGACCTTGACGAGTCCCGCGGTGCCGATGATCTCGCTCTTGCCGTTGCCCGCGAGGTTGTACTCGTACGACACGACCCCGTCCGCGCCGTGCGCCTCGACGGCCTGGGCCTCGGTGAGTCCGACCGAAGCAACCTCCGGGTGGCTGTAGGTCACCTTGGGGATCTGTGCGTCCGGGACGAGAACCGGACGCAGCCCCGCGATCTCCTCCGCCACGAAGATGCCCTGCTGGAAGCCCCGATGGGCCAACTGCAGCCCGGGCACGATGTCGCCGACCGCCCAGACATGCTCGGCGCTGGTGCGCAGGCGCTCGTCGGTGGTGACGAAGCCGCGATCCAGGGTCACCCCGTTCTCCTCGAATCCGAGGCCCGCAGTCGCCGGGCCGCGACCCACTGCGACGAGCAGGTAATCCGCGTCGAAGGTCGACCCGTTCTCGAGGGTCACCGTGACGGCATCCGAGGTCTGCGTGACACCCGCGAACCGCACGCCGAGCGAGGACGAGATGCCGCGTCGGCGGAACGCCCGCTCGAGCGCCTTGCTCATCGCGACGTCCTCGTTCGGGACGAGGTGGTCGAGGGCTTCGACGATCGTCACCTCCACGCCGAACGAGCGCCACACGCTGGCGAACTCGACGCCGATCACGCCGCCACCGAGGATCACGACACGCTGCGGGATCTCGTTGAGCTCGAGGGCGTGCTCGCTCGTGAGGACACGCCCGCCGATCTCGAGCCCGGGCAGGCTGCGGCTGTAGGAGCCGGTTGCGAGGATCACGTCTGCGCCGCGGTACACGTCATCGCCGACGCGGACGGAAGGACCCGCCTCGAGGACGCCTTCGCCCGCGACGACGGTGATGCCGCGTGCTTTGATGAGCCCCTCGAGGCCCTTGAACTTCTTCGCGACGATGCCCTCCCGGTAGGCGCGCACGCCCTCGGGGTCGATGCCGTCGAGCGTGGCGCGGATGCCGATGGCCGCGGCATCCCGCGTGACATCGGCGACTTCGGCCGCGTGCAGCAGCGCCTTGGTGGGGATGCAGCCGCGATGCAGGCAGGTGCCGCCGACCTTGTCCTTCTCGACGAGGGCGACGGACTTGCCGAGCTCGGCTGCCCGCAGGGCCGCGGCGTAGCCGCCGCTGCCACCGCCGAGCACGACGATGTCGAACTGGTGATCTGTCATCGGGTCTCCTCACCCTCTGGGGCTCCGCCCCAGACCCCCGGCTTGCTGACGCGCGCCCCGGCGACGAAGCGGATGAGCGACCGGACGGTCGCCCCGGTCGGTCCCTTGTCGGTGAACCCGTACCCGCCGCCCTTGTTCATGCCGACACCGGCGATGTCCAGGTGCACCCAGGGGATGCGCGGCGCGTCGGCCTCATCCGACACGCGCCCGACGAAGTGACGCAGGAAGAGCCCGGCGAACAGCGATCCTCCGGCCGGGTCGCCGATCTTCGCGTTCTGCAGATCGGCGATGGGGGAGTCCAGCTCGTCGACCATGTGCGCCGGCAGCGGAAGCTGCCAGGCGAGTTCGCCGGTCTCGGCCGAGACGGCCAGGTAATCGGCCACGGCCGTATCGTCGCCCATCACCCCGGCGTGCCGGGTGCCCAGGGCGATCGTGATCGCGCCGGTCAGCGTGGCGACGTCCACGATCACATCCGGATGCTCCCTGCTCGCCGCGACAAGGCCGTCCGCCAGCACGAGTCGCCCCTCGGCATCGGTGTTGAGCACCTCGACCGTCGTGCCGTCGAGCATGCGCAGGACATCCCCGGGGCGCGTCGCGCGACCGGAGGGCATGTTGTCGGAGATGCACAGCCAGGCGGTGACGCGGACGGGCAGGCCCAGCGCCGCGACGGCGCGGAGCACCGCGAGTGCCGTCGCGGCGCCGCACATGTCGTACTTCATCCCGACCATCGATCCGGCCGGCTTGAGCGACAGGCCGCCCGTGTCGAACGTGATGCCCTTGCCGACGAGCGCGACGTGCCGCGCGGAATCGGCGGGTGCGTAGTCAAGACGAACCAGGCGCGGTGGCCGGTCGGATCCCTGACCGACACCGAGGATGCCGCCGTAACCGGCATCCCGGAGGGCGGACTCGTCCAGCACCTCGACCGTGACCGGAAGGTCGGCGACCGACGCGACGGCGCGCTCGGCGAACTCCGCCGGGCCCAGCCACTCGGCGGGGATCGAGACCAGGTCCTTGACGAGCGCGACCGCGTCCGCCGCAGCCGCGACCGCGGCCAGCTCCTCGGGTGCCGGCTCCGCGGCACCGTGCACGATGACGCGAGACGCGCGGGGCTTGGGCGGCTCGGTCTTGTACCCGTCGAAACGGTAGCCGCCGAGGGTCGCTCCCTCCGCGGCCGCGCGCCACAGCGTCGCATCGTCGGAGACCACGGCGATGCCCACGGTCGAGAAGCCGGTCAGCAGGCGGATGCCGGTGCCCACGGCATCCCGCACGGCTGCGGCATCGGGATCCGCACCCGTACCCACGACCGCGAGTGGCAGCTGCGTGCTTTCGGGAGCGAAGACGCGCTGGAACGACGACGCTCCGCCCGTGAAGCCGGTCGCCGAGAGCGCTTCGCGCAGACCGGGCCAGTCCTCCAGCGCAGGCGCGTCGTCGCGATCGAGCGGCGGCAGCGCCAGCAGGATCACGTCGGCTTCGGATTCTCGAACGGGGGCGGTACTGAAAACGAGGTCGGGAAACGACATGGTCTCCATCCTAGGTACGCGGCCTCGGCCGTGTTCGCTCTGAGCGGGACGTCCGCGGCCTGCGCCGACAAGGGCGACTCGTACCATGGGGACATGGCTCATTCCGCTCCGCTCTACGAGCGTGTGGCATCCGCGCCGCCGATCCCGCGGGGACTTCCGCTTGTGATCGCGCTCACGGGATTCACCGATGCAGGCAGCGCGGTGAGCCGATTGGTGGACTACTTCCGCGACGGCCTCGAGCCGTCGCCGGTCGCGGTGTTCTCCAACGACGTGCTGCTGGACTACCGGGCTCGCCGTCCGCTCATCTCGTTCGAGCAGGATCACCTGTCCGATTACCGGCCTCCGCGGCTGGAGCTGTCCTTCGCCCACGACTCACTGGGCCAGCCCTTCCTGCTGCTCGCCGGCTACGAACCGGATTTCGCCTGGGACGCGTTCACGGACGCGGTGCTCGACTTCGCCGCGGCCTACGACGTGCACTCGGTGACCTGGGTGCACGCGATCCCGATGCCTGTCCCGCATACGCGCCCGATCGGCACCACCGTCAGCGGCACGCGCAGTGACCTGACCGAGGCCCACTCCGTGTGGCAGCCGCACACCCAGGTTCCGGCCACCGCGGGCCACCTGCTGGAGTACCGGTTCGCTGAGGCGGGCGCGCTCGTCGCCGGTTTCGTTCTGCTGATTCCGCACTACCTGGGCGATACCGAATACCCTGCCGCCGCGCTGGCCGGTCTGGACAGCCTCACCGTTGCGACGGGTCTCGTGTTCGCGGGTGACGAACTGCGCGAAGAGAACCGCGAGTACCTCGCCAAGGTCGAGGAGCAGGTCGCCGGCAGCGACGAACTGTCGCGGATGGTGAAGGGCCTGGAAGAGCGCTATGACTCCTATATGGCGGGCTCGACACTCGCCGCTCCGATGATCCACACCGGCGATCTGCCGAGCGCGGACGAGCTCGCCGCGGAGCTGGAGCGGTTCCTCGCCAATCGTCCGACCGGCGACGACGAGAAGCGCGGAGCCTGACCGAGGCGGAATTCAGATCGCCGCTCGCGCGTTGTACCAGGTATGACGGTCGCGCACGTCGGATGTGCGCGATGAATGTGCGACAATAGATGACCTGACCCGTTGTCAACCGGTTCTGCGAGGCTTTTCTCGGCAGAGCGGGGACTTGACAAGGGTCTTACTAGTGTCCGAAATCTACCGGGGGGCGTGCGACGCGCGTCCGACGGTGAAAGGCGAACCGTGACCTCAGGCACGAAGACCACAACCCGCGCGACCAGCGCGAAGGACACCGCGGCAGACTCCTCTGCGGCCGAGTCCGCGAAGACCGCGACGAAGCCCGCCGCGAAGACCACGGCGGCAAAGAGCACCGCGGCGAAGGCGACCGCGGCCAAGACGACCGCTGCCAAGACGCCGGCAGCCAAGGCCCCCGCGAAGGCGGCGACGAAGCCGACCAAGGCGCGTGCGGCCAAGGCGAACACGGACGACACCGAGGATCTCGCGGATGACGTCGAGCTCGACGACGCCGTAGAGCTCGAGGACGTCGCCGTCGAGCTCGACGACAGCGAAGACGAGAAGCCCAAAGCGACCCGGGGCAAGGCGAAGGCCGCCGTGGCCGCCGAGCCCGAGGCGGAGACGACCGAGGCCGAAGAGGACGACGAGGACGAAGAGGACACCAAGCCCGCGTTCTCCGAGCCGCTTCCGACCGGCGCCATCGTCATCTCGTCCACCGACGAGGATGACGTCCCGGTCTACTCGACGATGATCACCGGCGCGACCGCCGACCCTGTCAAGGACTACCTGAAGCAGATCGGCAAGGTTCCGCTGCTGAACGCGGCCGAAGAGGTCGAGCTCGCGATGCGCATCGAGGCGGGTCTGTTCGCCGAAGAGAAGCTCTCGCACATGACGCCCGCCGAGAAGTCCCACCAGACGGGCCTGGACCTGCAGTGGGTCGCCCGCGACGGCCAGCGCGCCAAGAGCCACCTGCTCGGAGCCAACCTCCGACTCGTCGTGTCGCTCGCCAAGCGCTACACCGGCCGGGGGATGCAGTTCCTCGACCTCATCCAGGAGGGCAACCTGGGCCTGATCCGTGCGGTCGAGAAGTTCGACTACACGAAGGGCTTCAAGTTCTCGACGTACGCGACCTGGTGGATCCGTCAGGCCATCACGCGCGCCATGGCCGACCAGGCGCGAACGATCCGCATCCCGGTGCACATGGTCGAGGTCATCAACAAGCTCGCGCGCGTGCAGCGCCAGATGCTCCAGGACCTGGGCCGCGAGCCCACGCCCGAAGAGCTCAGCCGCGAGCTCGACATGACCCCCGAGAAGGTCATCGAGGTGCAGAAGTACGGCCGCGAGCCCATCTCGCTGCACACGCCTCTCGGTGAGGACGGCGACAGCGAGTTCGGTGACCTCATCGAGGACACCGAGGCCGTGGTTCCCGCGGATGCCGTGGGCTTCACGATGCTGCAGCGTCAGCTCGAATCACTCCTGGACTCGCTCTCGGAGCGCGAGGCCGGCGTCATCCGCATGCGCTTCGGCCTGGGCGACGGACAGCCCAAGACGCTCGACCAGATCGGCGACACGTTCGGGGTCACGCGCGAGCGGATCCGTCAGATCGAGTCCAAGACGATGGCGAAGCTGCGCCACCCGTCGCGTTCGCAGTCGCTGCGCGACTACCTCGAGTGATGGCCGAGGCCAATGCCGGCAAGGCTCTGACGGTCGAGGTCGAGGGCGCGAAGTACTCCCGCATCCCGATCCGCACCCATGTCGTCATGCCCGGAGACGACCTCGACGCCTTCATCCGCGAGTACGCCACCGACGTCGTCGCGCCGGGTGACATCTTCTTCGTCACAGAGAAGATCGTCGCGATCACGCAGGGTCGTTCCTACCTGGTCGAGGACATCAAGCCCCGCAGGCTGGCGCTGTTCCTCTCGAAGTTCGTGGTGCGCACGCCGTACGGCATCGGCCTCGGCATGCCCGAGACGATGGAGATGGCGCTGCGCGAGTGCGGCACCATCCGCATCCTGTTCGCTGCGGCCGTCTCGGCGGTCACGAAGCTCTTCGGTCGCAAGGGCGACTTCTACCGGATCGCCGGAGACAAAGCCCGTGCCATCGACGGCCCGACGGACGGCACGATCCCGCCGTACAACAAGGCGGTCGTCCTCGGCCCTGAGCGCCCGCGCGAGGTCGCGCGCCACCTGAAGGAGATGCTCGGCGGGTCGGCGGAGGTCGCCGTCGTCGACATCAACGACCTCGGCGGCAACATCCTGGGCTCGACGCTCGACAAGGCCGGTGACAGGCGACTCGTGGCGATCCTCAAGGACAACCCGCTCGGCCAGGGGCACCAGTCGACGCCACTGGGCGTCGTGCGGGCCGCTTAGAACCCGATCGCGTCGCGGTACCGGGCTTTGTGCCCGGTGCGGATGCCGGTGACGCTGGGCTTGTTCTCATAGACGCCCGCACCCCAGTTGCCTTCGACGAGCACCGGACCGTCCGGGGTGACCACGACGTCCCAGCCCACGTACTGCACCTGCGGCACCACGCGCGCGACACGGTCGATGAATGCGCGCACCTCGTCCATCATCGGCAGCTGGAACTCGCCGATGACGAACCCCGAATCGGGGTGCTTCTCGTGCACGTGCCCGTGGGAGTCGTAGCCGGCACCCACGGCATGGCCGCTGTCGTCGAGCATCGTGTAGAAGCCGCCGAACGTCATCTGGTCGCTCACGGCCCCGCGGCCGAACTTCTGCGCCATGGCGAGGATGTGCGTCCGCTCGCCGTCGAAGAAAGCGGTGATACGCGTGGTGTTCACGGTGCCGGGGCAGACCGCGGCCAGATCGGGATGCTGGACGATCACGTCCTCGATGAGCAGCTCGCCGCGCTCCAGCAGCCCCCGGTGGAACTCCTCCCAGTCCTCGACGTCCGCCGCGTGATAACGGTGCACGCCGGTGCCGGCCTGTCCGACCGGCTCCTTCGTGACGATCGTGCCGTGGGCCTCGGTGAAGGTGCGCACCTCATCGGCGTTCCCCGCATCGACGACCATCCAGTCGCGGTGCAGGTGCTCGCTGAAGACCCGGTCGAACTCGACCTTGTCCTGGAAGATGTAGCGGAAGTCCGGGTGGTCGAATCTCTGCGAGAGCTGGTTCGACACGGGGTGGGTCATGTACGTGGCCCGCTCATCGCGGCTCAGGATCGCGAAGTCGTAATCGATGTAGTCCTGGAAGCCGACGTTGCGGAATCCCGCCTGCCAGAGCATGTCGACGACGATCGCGGGCGTCCACTTGTCGTGCTGGGCAGAGGACTCCTGCGCACGCTCGAGGACCGATCCGACGTTGATCCGTCGTGCACGGTCGACGAGGTAGCGAAGGCGGGGCGAGAGGCCGAGGCCTTTTTGAGGCATACGTGCTCCGGGGTGGGACGGGGTGGACAAAGCGTCGGCCGAAGGGCCCCGGTTAGTCTAGATGGCGTGACCCTCGGCATCCCTGGGCGCGCGGCGCCCGGCTCGGGCACGCCGGGGCGCACCGCCCCCGTCGCGCGGATCTCGCGCTCCGCACTCGACCTGAATCTGCGCGCCGTCCTCTCCAGCACCCGCCGTGCGCTCATCGACGTCCGCGCCGACGCGTGGGGGCACGGTCTCGCGTTCGTGGCGACCGCCGCACTGCGGGCGGGTGCGGCGGGACTCCTGGTCGATGACGGTGGCGCGGCGGAACTCGCCGGCACCCTCGACCCCGCGCAGATGGTCCTGTCCGGCGAGACGACGGCCCCCGAGGCCGTGTACGGCCTGACCGCGGGATTCACCCCGGTGCTCTCCCTCCGCGGCGCGGTGCTCAGCCTCAAGCGCCTGCGACAGGGCGAGGGAGTCTCGTACGGCTACACCCATCGCGCTCCCCGCGACACGGTGGTCGCTCTGGTCACCGGCGGCTACGCGCAAGGCGTCGCACGCTCGCTCGGAAATGCCGCATCGGTCATGATCGCGGGGGAGCGGCACGCGATCGTCGGACGTGTCGCGATGGACGTCTGCGTCGTCGACGTCGGAGCAGACAGCGCCGTGAGCCGCGGCGTCGAGGTCGTCTACTTCGGCGGCCCCGGCGAGGCATCGCCGGCTCTGGCGGAATGGACCGACGCGAGCGGTCTGACCGCGGGTGAGCTCGTGACCACGATCGGCTTGCGCAACGACCGGGAGTATGTGGCATGAGCGGTCCCGTTCTGCGCATCGACCTCGATGACTTCGCGGCGAACATCACGGTCGTCCGAGCCCGAGTCGCGCCGGCGCAGCTCATGCTCGTCGTCAAGGACGACGCGTACGGTCATGGAATCGAGCGCATCGTCCGCCGGGCAGCGGCGGAGGGCGTGCGCTGGTTCGGCTCATTCGACGTCCGGGAGGCGATCCGTGCACGCAGCGCCGCCGGGCCGGAGGCACGCATCTTCTCCTGGCTCACGGTCGGCCGCACCGAGATCGCAGAGGCACTCGCGGCCGACATCGATCTGGGTGTCGGCGATGCCGGCTTCCTCGAAGACATCGCCGCCGTCGCGGGTGAGGCCGGAGCGGTCGCACGGGTGCACCTGAAGATCGACACCGGGCTGCACCGCAACGGCATCCGTCCCGAGGACTGGCCGGTGGTGCTCGAACGCTCGCGCGCTCTCGAGCATGACGGCGTGGTGCGCATCGTGGGTGTGTGGAGCCATATCGCCGAGGCGAGCGACCGCGAGGACGACGACGCGCGGACGCTGTTCGACGACGCGGTGACCGCTGCCGAGGCGGTCGGATTCACCCTCGAGGTCCGTCACCTCGCCGCGAGTGCCGCGTCGTTCGCGCGGCCGGAGTTCCGCTATGACCTCGTTCGCGTGGGCGCATTCTGCTACGGGGTGAGATCAGCCGGCGGCCCCGGCGAGCCCGACCTCGGCATCCGCCCGATCGCCGCTCTCAGCGCTCCCGTGACGCACGTCAGCGAGCACGCGGTGACGCTCGGCGTCGGGTCGCTCCACGGACTTCCGTCCACGCTCGCGCGGCGCGCCGATCTCGCGACGGGGCGCGGCCGCATGAGCGTGCAGCACGTCGACTTCGGTCACACCGAGGTCGCGGCGTGGCCGCACGCAGCGATCGGCGACGAGGTCACCGTCTTCGGGGCCGGAGCGGCATCCGCGACGGATCTCGCGGAAACGATAGGAACCGTGGGCGAGGAGATCCTCGTCCGGGTGTCGCCCCTCGTACCGCGGATCTACCGCGGCGAGTGATCAGACCGACTCGAGCAGGCGGGCCGTCTCGTCGTGCCAGCTGGTGGCGATCGAGCGGAGCTTCTCTTCGTACTTGCGGCCGTGGTGGGCGCAGAAGAGCAGCTCGCTGCCGTTGACCTCGGCCGCGATGTAGGCCTGGGCGCCGCACGAGTCGCAGCGGTCCAGCGCCGTCAGGCGGTAGTCGAGAACGGCGGGCTCGGCAGGTGTCGACAGTGTGTTCATCTCGGGTCCTCCTCGTAAGCGTCGCTCTGATCTCGAATCACCCTCGGCGGGTGCATCACATACAACCACGCGTTTGTTACGAGAATGCCGCGAACCGATGACATTTCGCTCAGCGCGTACGCGGATCCCGTCGCCCGTGTCTATGAAGAGGGCGTGCGGCGTCGGAAGATACTCTTGAGGATTGTGACCTCCGAGTATTCCGCCCATCACCTGCAGGTGCTCGAGGGGCTCGAGGCGGTCCGCAAGCGCCCGGGCATGTACATCGGATCCACCGATTCGCGCGGTCTGATGCACTGCGTCTGGGAGATCATCGACAACGCCGTCGACGAGGCCCTCGCCGGCAACGGCAAGCGCATCGACATCGTCCTGCACGCCGACGCCAGCGTCGAGGTGCACGACACCGGTCGCGGCATCCCGGTCGACATCGAGCCCCGCACCGGTCTGTCCGGCGTCGAGGTCGTCTTCACGAAGCTCCATGCCGGCGGCAAGTTCGGCGGTGGCTCGTACGCGGCATCGGGCGGTCTGCACGGCGTCGGGGCCTCCGTCGTGAACGCGCTGTCCGAGCGGCTCGACGTCGAGGTCGATCGCGGAGGAAAGACCTGGGCGATGTCGTTCCACCGGGGCGAGCCCGGCGTCTTCGCCGACAAGGGCGCGCCCTCGCCGGATTCGCCGTTCACGCCCTTCGAGGTGCGCAGCGAGCTGCGTGTCACGGGCAGGGCACCTCGCGGAGTCACCGGCACCCGCATCCGATACTGGGCCGACCGACAGATCTTCACGAAGGACGCGGCGTTCCAGCTCGAGGAGCTCGCGACCCGCGCCCGCCAGACCGCCTTCCTCGTGCCCGGGCTCGAGATCGTCGTCCGCGATCAGCGGCACGAACAGCACAACGAGACCTCGTTCCGCTTCGACGGCGGAATCTCGGAGTACGCCGAGTACCTCGCGACGGATGCCGCCATCACCGACACGTGGCGCCTGACCGGCAGCGGCACGTTCACCGAGACCGTGCCTGTGCTGCAGCCGACCGGGGCGATGGTGCCCACCGAGGTCGAGCGCGAGTGCCACGTCGACATCGCCGTGCGGTGGGGCACCGGCTACGACACCGTGACTCGCTCGTTCGTGAACATCATCGCCACACCCAAGGGCGGCACGCACCAGCAGGGCTTCGATCAGGAGCTGCTGCGCGTCCTGCGCACCCAGGTCGAGCAGAACGCCCGGCGTCTCAAGGTCGGTAACGACAAGCTCGAGAAGGACGACGTGATGGCGGGGCTGACCACGGTGCTCACCGTGCGCCTGCCCGAGCCGCAGTTCGAGGGGCAGACCAAAGAGGTGCTCGGCACCCCGGCGGTGCGCCAGATCGTGACGCAGGTCGTCCGAAAAGAGCTCGCGGCGCGGTTCTCTTCGCCCAAGCGCGACGACAAGAACCAGACGGCGCTCCTGCTCGACAAGATCGTCGCCGAGATGAAGGCGCGCATCTCGGCGCGTGCGCACAAAGAGACCCAGCGACGCAAGAACGCGCTGGAGTCCTCGTCGCTGCCCGCCAAGCTGGTCGACTGCCGGTCGTCGGACGTCGCCCAGTCCGAGCTGTTCATCGTGGAGGGCGACTCCGCGCTCGGCACGGCCAAGCTGGCGCGCAACAGCGAGTTCCAGGCGCTGCTGCCGATCCGCGGCAAGATCCTGAACGTCCAGAAGGCCTCGGTCAGCGACATGCTGAGCAACGCCGAGTGCGCATCGATCATCCAGGTGATCGGGGCGGGCTCGGGTCGCACGTTCGATCTGAGCGCCGCCCGTTACGGCAAGGTCATCCTGATGAGCGACGCCGACGTCGACGGCGCGCACATCCGCACGCTGCTGCTCACGCTGTTCTTCCGCTACATGCGCCCGCTGATCGACGACGGACGGGTGTACGCCGCCGTGCCGCCGCTGCACCGGGTGATCGTCATGAATCCCGGCACGAAGCCGAACGAGACGATCTACACGTACAGCGAGAACGAACTGCACGCACTGCTGACGAAGGTCACGAAATCCGGTCGCCGCTGGCATGAGCCCGTCCAGCGGTACAAGGGGCTCGGTGAGATGGATGCCGATCAGCTCGCGACGACGACGATGGATCGGTCCGGACGGATGCTGCGCCGCGTGCGCCTGCAGGATGCCGAGACGGCCGGGAGCGTTTTCGAACTCCTGATGGGCAACGAAGTCGCCCCGCGGCGCGAGTTCATCGTCGAATCGTCCGACCGGCTGTCACGCGAGGCGATCGACGCCTGACGCCCTGACCGCGCCGGGCTAGACCAGGGTGCCGCCGATCGAGCCGATCACGGAGTCGAGCGGCTGGCCCGACGCGTCGCGCTTGGCCGTCGCCTCGGGCAGCTGCCGCGCTGCGCCATCCGGTCCGACGGCGCGGGCGTTCGCCGAACCGACCCACGCCAGGGTGAGCCGGTCTTCGCCCTTCAGGAACGAATGCGCGCGCACACCCCCGGTCGCACGACCCTTGCCCGGGAATTCGTCGAACCGCGAGACCTTGATTCGCCCGGGATCCGTGCCGGGCAGCACGCCCTCGGCACCCGAGATCGTGACCGCGACGACGTCGCCGCCGTACACCGCCCCGAAGAAGACCACGCTCGCCTTGGCCGACAGGTTGACGCCGGCCATGCCGCCCGCGGGCGCGCCCTGCGGGCGGACCGCCGTCGCTGCGAAATGCAGCAGCTGCGCGTCGCTCGTGACGAACACGACCTCCGCGGTCTCCGGCGCCGGTGCCGCGCCCACGACGGCGTCGCCGGGCTTGAGGCCGATGATCTCGATCTCGGGCTTGGGCGGCAGCGTCGAGGGCACGATGCGCTTGACGACGCCCTGCCGCGTGCCCAACGCGAGGGGCGTCTCGTCGTCGAACCGGATGAGCGCGAGGACTCGCTCGTTCTTGTCGGTGATGCCCAGGTAGTCCCGGAGGATCACCCCGGCGGCCAGCTGGACCGATGCCGGCGGCACCGAGGGCAGGTCGACGGGTGAGAACCGCAGGACGCGTCCTGCGGTCGTGACGGCGCCGAGCTCGCCGCGAGTCGTGGAGGTGGCCGTCGCCTGGATCGCGTCGTGCTTGCTGCGTCGGGCAGGCGCCGCGAGCTCCTGCCCGTCGACGAGGTCGACGCGCACCGCGCGACCCGTCGTGGACAGCACGACGACGGTCGGAGCGTCCGCGAACTGCAGGTCGGGAGCCGGGGCTCCGCGTGTCGGCCGGGGAGCGGCGGGCTTGGCGTTCATCAGCAGCGTGCGCCGCGGCGTCCCGTACGCATCCGACGCGGCCTCGAGCTCCCGCGCGACCTGGGCGCGGATCAGCGCCTCGCTGCCCAGCAGCAGCTGAAGCTCGGCGATCTCCGCCTTGAGCGCGTCGCGCTCGCTCTCGAGCTCGATGCGCGAGAACTTGGTGAGCCGCCGAAGACGCAGCTCGAGGATGTACTCCGCCTGCACCTCGCTCAGATCGAACACGTCACGAAGTCGCGCGCGCGCCTGCTCGCTGTCGTCCGAGGTGCGGATGACCTGGATGACCTCGTCGATGTCGAGGATCGCGATCAGGAGTCCCTCGACCAGGTGCAGGCGCTCTTCGCGGCGCGCCAGCCGGAAGCGGCTGCGCCGGGTGACGACCTCGATGCGGTGGCCGATGTAGACCTGCAGCAGCTCCTTGAGACCGAGCGTCTGAGGCTGTCCGTCGACGAGCGCGACGTTGTTGATGCTGAACGAGTCCTCGAGCGGCGTGAGCCGGTACAGCTGATCCAGCACGGCCTGCGGGTCGAAGCCGGTCTTGATGCCGATGACCAGGCGCAGGCCGTGGTTGCGGTCGGTGAGATCGGTGACGTCGGCGATGCCCGTGAGCTTCTTGGACTGCACCGCGTCTTTGATCTTCTCGATCACGCGCTCGGGACCCACCTGGTACGGCAGCTCGGTGACGACCAGTCCGGTTCGGCGCGGTCCGAGCGATTCGACCGAGACCTTGCCGCGCACTTTGAACGCGCCGCGGCCCTTCGTGTAGGCGTCCTTGACGCCCTCCAGTCCCATGACGATCCCCCCGGACGGAAAGTCCGGTCCGGGAACGAAGTCCATCAGCTCCTCGACCGTCGCGTCGGGGTGATCGAGCAGGTGGATCGCGGCGGCGACGACCTCGATGAGGTTGTGCGGTGCCATGTTGGTCGCCATGCCGACCGCGATTCCGGTCGCTCCGTTGACGAGCAGGTTGGGGTACGCGGCCGGAAGCACGGCGGGCTGCTGGAACTGCCCGTCGTAGTTCGGGATGAAGTCGACGACGTCCTCGTCGAGGTTCTCGGTGAGTGCGAGCGCCGCGGGCGCGAGCCGCGCCTCGGTGTACCGGGGAGCTGCCGGCCCGTCGTCGAGCGATCCGAAGTTGCCGTGGCCGTCGACGAGTGGCACGCGCAGCGAGAACGACTGGGCGAGGCGGACGAGCGCGTCGTAGATGGGGGCATCGCCGTGCGGATGCAGCTTTCCCATGACTTCGCCGACGACGCGGGCGCTCTTCACATGACCGCGATCGGGGCGCAGCCCCATGTCGGCCATCTGGTACAGGATGCGGCGCTGGACGGGCTTGAGCCCGTCGCGCGCATCGGGCAGCGCGCGCGAGTAGATCACCGAGTAGGCGTACTCGAGGAAGGACCCCTGCATCTCGGTCGAGACGTCGACGTCTTCGATGCGCTCCTCGGCGGCGGGGGAGGAGTCGGTGGGCACTGCGGGCATGGCGATCTGGCCTCAGGTGACGGCGGCGGTGGGGGCGGTCGGGAAGGGGCTCCCGCCGGTGTGCGAGACTGGCCCCGATGTCCCTCAGCCTACCCGCGGACCCGCCGCGAGCCCGGAGCCTCACCGGTGTCGTGCCGCAGATGGTCGCCGCCCTGGGCGGGTCCTCCGACTGGCTCGCACCCGCCCGCAGCGCGATCGTCTTCGTCATCGACGGGCTGGGCGCCCACAACCTCGCGGCGCGCTCGGGCCATGCGCGGTTCCTGTCCTCTGCCGGTTCCAAGAAGGACGTGGCGCGCACCGTGTTCCCGTCGACCACCGCGTCGGCGCTGACCAGCCTGCTGACCGGCACCGCGCCGGGCGAGCACGGCATCGTCGGGTACCGCGCGCTGGTGCCGGATGCCGACGAGGTGATCAATCAGCTGCGCGGATGGGACACCGACGGCCTCGACCCGTCGTGGCAGCGCTCGGCGCCCTTCACGGAGCGCTTCGCGACCGAAGGGCGTCCCGCCTTCATCGTCTCCAAAGCGGAATACGCCGGCACCGGCTTCACCCACGCGACGATGCGCGGCGCGGAATTCGTGGCGGCGACCGACGTGGCGGAGCGCACCCGCATCGCCGCAGACCTCGCGGCGCGGCATCCGGGCGCCTTCGTCTACGTGTATGCGCCCGACCTCGACGCGATCGGGCACAAGCGCGGCTGGCAGTCCGACGAATGGGTGGCGGCCCTCGAGCGCGTGGATGCCGCGGCTCGCACCCTCGGCGACGCGCTGACCCCCGGAACCGGGGCGCTGGTGA
Organism: uncultured Actinomycetota bacterium; assembly: GCA_963781135.1. Lineage (GTDB taxonomy): Bacteria > Actinomycetota > Actinomycetes > Actinomycetales > Microbacteriaceae > Microbacterium. Next base: position 707,762 of record CAWADY010000010.1, read on the forward strand.
CCGCGGACCACGGAATGGTCGACGTTCCGCGCCACCGCCACGTGCTCCTCGGCGAGGGCAGCCCCCTTCTCGACGGCGTCCGGCACATCGGCGGCGAACCGCGGATGCTGCACCTCTACGCCGAGACCGACGCGGCGGTGGATCTGCTGGCGCGGTGGCGGGAGGCCGAGGCCGGGCGCTCCTGGGTGCTCTCGCGCGACGAGGCCGTCACGGCCGGTCTGTTCGGGCCCGTGGACGCGGCAGTGCTGCCGCGCATCGGCGACATCATCGTCGCGGCGCGCTCGGGCATCGCCTACTACGACGACCGGCTCGACGACAAGGGCGCTCAGCGCATGGTGGGCCAGCACGGTTCGCTCACGAACGAGGAGCGCAGCATCCCCCTGATCCGACTGGGCGCGTTCGCCTGAGCAGGCTCAGTCCTCGGTGCGAGCGCCGAAGACGATCTCGTCCCACGACGGCATCGAGGTGCGGCCCTTGCGTCGACCTGCCGCCTCGGCGACCGCCTCACGCTCGACCTCGCTCTGCGATTGGTCGTCGCGACCGCGCGGGGTCTCGTCATACCCGGGTTCGAGTGCATCGAACAGGGCGACCGGGGCGTGCGTGCGAGAAGGGGCGATCTCTTCCGATCCGGGCAACGGCTCGCGCTGCCCGCGCCGACGTCGCAGCGCCTCGAGCAGATCCGCCGTCTCGGACGACGTCACGGCCGGAGCATTCGCGCGCTTCATGGCCGCCTCCTGCACGGCCGGGGCGACCGGCTCCCGAAGATCCGGCGACTCGAGGTCGGCATCCGGCATGCGGCGCGGGCCGAAGGCTCCGCTGTCGAACCGGGTGTCGTCCTTCGCGGGGGCGGACTCCAGGGCGCGCAGGCGGGGGATGAGCCCCTCCGGCAGGGATCCCTGCCGGGAGAGCTGGATCGCGTCCGCGTTCAACGGAGAAAGCGTGCTGCGTCGCGGGTCGAAACCCCACCGCGCGTCGTGGTCGACCTGGCTCGCGGTGAACTCGAGCTTGACGACCCAGCCGGTCGTCTCCTTCCAGCTCGTCCAGCGTTCGCCAGATGCGCCGGCCTCGACCAGCTTGGCGCGCACGGCGCCGCCGAAAGTGGGGTGGACGTCGGGATCGAGCTCGGCGCCGAGGAGCACCGGGACGGCGAGAGCCTGGCTGACCACGTGCTCGCGCTCGGCGAGGACGGGCCCCTCGAACCGTGCGATGTCTTCGACGCGCGCGCCGAGCAGCGCGGCGACCTCGTCTGCGGACATGCCGGCACGGATGTGCATCTGGATGTCGCGCGGACTCGGGCGGACGACCTGTGCGTCGCCGTCTCGTTCCTTGCGCGCCTTGCGAAGCTCGACGCGCAGAACGTCGTCGACGGCGAGCGAGAACCGATCACCCGACTCGGTGACCAGCACGAGCACATCGTCTTCGGTTCCGATGACTTTGAGCTGTTCCATGCGAAACGCCCCTCCGATCCAGCGGTGTGCGCCCATGGTGTCACAGGGGTTGTCCCACGCCGGGAATATCCCGCGCGCGCCGCGAGTTTCACGGCAACGCAGGCCCGGATCTGTTCGCGCATTTGCGAAATGGGTTCAGGTCGTGCAAACTATCGCCGCCCGACAGGGTCAGTGCACCACTGTTATTCCCCGGAAGTTGAGACGTTCACGCATGGCCACGGATTACGACGCCCCCCGCAAGACCGAAGACGACAGCGAGTCGATCGAGGCTCTGAAGGAGCGCGTGCCCGACAAACTGTCGGGCTCGGTCGATGTGGAGGACGCCGACAACCCCTCGGGGTTCGAGCTTCCCGGGGCGGACCTGTCCGACCTCGAGCTCGACGTCGTCGTGCTGCCCGCTCAGGAAGACGAGTTCACCTGCGTGAACTGCTTCCTGGTCAAGCACCGCTCGCAGCTCGACCACGAGGACGCCGGCGGACCTATCTGCACGGAGTGCGCGGCGTAGCCTGCGCCCGCCGCACCGCCGCAGCGAGGCGGTCGGGAGTTCTGGTCGAGAGCACCCAGGACGGCGCTGGATCGTCCGGATCGGTGATCGCGACGATCACGACCCCGTCGATACCACCGCGGATCAGGTGCCACGACCGCGGCTGAAGCCCGGGACCGCGCGCATGCCGGGCATCCTCGCCGGTCAGCACGGTGACTTCGCCGGTGTGGCAGAGGTCGATGTGGGCGCGACCCGCCGTGAGCACGCCATCCCTCACCTGCACGACGGGGGAGCCGGCGATCAGGAAGACCACGATCGCGACCCCGACGAGCGCGCCGGCGACCAGGGCGAGGGTCGTGTCGATCGGCGCGATCACCAGCGCCGCCATCGGAGCGGCGACGGCCGCGCTGACGATGACCCACAGCGACGGGCTGAGCCTCTCGCGGTACGGGACGGCACTGCCGCGGACACTGCTCACTGTCTTCTGCATTACCCTCGTTGCGTGGCTGAAACTGTGGACGTCCTCATTATCGCCCCCGACGTTCCGGCTTATGCGCATCCCGGCGACGCGGGGGCGGATCTCGTCTCCACGGAGGCTCTGCGCCTCGAGCCCGGGCAGCGCGCGCTCGTCGGCACCGGCGTGCGCATCGCCCTCCCCGACGGCCACGTCGCCTTCGTCGTCCCGCGCAGCGGGCTGGCGACCAGGCACGGCATCACGATCGTGAACAGTCCCGGCACGGTCGATGCCGGATACCGCGGCGAGCTGAAGGTGACCCTGCTGAACACCGACGCGGACGAGGCCTACGACATCGGCGTCGGCGACCGGATCGCGCAGCTGATCGTCATGCCCGTCTCACGAGCCAATTTCATCCCGGTCCAACAGCTGCCCGACAGCGTCCGCGGCGACGGCGGATTCGGCTCGACCGGCTACCAGACGAACGGAGCGCAGGCATGACCGACGCGACCCCCACAGACACCCCCCGCCCCGATCCTCTCGAAGACCGCGCGACCGCAGGGCCCTTCGATGAATCCGAGGCGAACCCCGTCCGCCCGTACATCGATCTCGGCGGCATCAAGATCCTGCCGCGCGAGGGATTGAACCTGCGGCTGGAGGTCGAGGAGCAGACCAAGCGCATCGTCGCTGTCGGCCTCGACTACGCAGGATCCACCCTCCAGGTGCAGCCGTTCGCGGCTCCCCGCACGACGGGGCTGTGGGAGGAGACCCGCGAGCAGATCCGGGCCCAGATCCGTCAGCAGGGCGGACGCGTCGAGGAGCGTGAAGGCCCGCTGGGACCCGAGCTCCTCGCCGAGGTGCCTGTCGCTGCGGGCGCGGACGGCGCCGCGGGCAAACGCCTCGCCCGCTTCGTGGGCGTCGACGGACCCCGGTGGTTCCTGCGCGGCGTGATCGGCGGCGCGGCGACGGCAGACGTGGATGCCGCCGCCCAGGTCGAGGAGCTCTTCCGGTCGATCGTGGTCGTGCGCGGCGGCACTCCGATGCCCCCGCGGGACCTCATTCCGCTCCGCATGCCGGCGACGCCGGGCGTCGCGTGACGGACGCCCCGCCACCGTCGCCGGACGCCGACCGCGAGGCGGAGTCCCCACCGTCACTGACCCCGCCGGCCGCGTCGGCCTCCGAGCTGGTCGGCTCGGCTCTCGGCCAGGCGGCCAAGCGCGCGGGACTCGACCCCGCCGAAGGAGCACCGACCGGACACGTCGTCTGGCGGGCCATGGGCGGCTGGCGCGGCATCCTCGAGTCGGTTCTGCCCAGCCTGGTTTTCGTCGTGCTGTTCACGGTGACGTACGACCGCGAGACCCAGACGGGCAACCTGTGGCTTTCGCTCGGGCTCTCGGTCGGGCTCGCGGCGATCTTCACGATCATCCGGCTCATCACCAAGTCGCCTCCCTCGGCGGCCATCGGCGGACTGGTCGCCACGGCCGGCGCTGCAGCCCTCGCCCTGTTCACCGGGCGCGGTCAGGACAACTTCGTCTTCGGCTTCATCACGAACGCGGTGTACGGCTCGGCGTTCCTCGTCTCCGCACTGATCGGCTGGTCTCTGATCGGCCTGGCGGTCGGGTTCCTGATGAACGAGGGAACGCGCTGGCGCGCCGACAAGCGCAAGAAGCGGGTGTTCTTCTGGCTGGCGATCGCATGGGCGGGACTGTTCGCATTCCGGCTCGCCGTGCAGCTGCCGCTGTACTTCGCCGGCGACGTGACGGCCCTCGGCACGCTGAAGCTGATCATGGGGCTGCCCCTGTTCGCGCCACTCGTCGCGGTGACCTGGCTCGCCGTGCGGGCACTCTATCCCGCACCCGCCAAGTGATACATTTATCTTGACATCAAGATAAATTGTTCCCTCCTGCGGTAAGGCCAGCCTCACTAGCCACTGCGCCCGGGGACAGGGAAGATGGGGAGTGCCGGGCCTGAGGCCCGCTCCGCCGCCGACGAAGGAGACACGCGTGTCCACGGTTGACAGCTTCGGTGCCAAGAGCACCCTGACGGTCGGCAGCACCGACTACGAGATCTTCCGCATCGACGCCGTCGCCGGCTACGAGAAGCTCCCCTTCAGCCTGAAGGTGCTGCTCGAGAACCTGCTCCGCACCGAAGACGGCGCGAACGTCACGAAGGCGCAGATCGAAGCGCTCGGATCGTGGGATGCCGCAGCCGAACCCGATACCGAGATCCAGTTCACGCCGGCTCGCGTCGTGATGCAGGACTTCACCGGCGTGCCCTGCATCGTCGATCTCGCCACGATGCGCGAGGCCGTCGAAGCACTCGGAGGCGACCCGAAGCGCATCAACCCGCTCTCGCCGGCCGAGATGGTCATCGACCACTCCGTCATCGCCGACCTGTTCGGCACCGAGAACGCGCTCGAGCGCAACGTCGAGATCGAGTACGAGCGCAACGGCGAGCGCTACCAGTTCCTCCGCTGGGGCCAGACGGCCTTCGACGACTTCAAGGTCGTCCCGCCGGGCACCGGCATCGTGCACCAGGTCAACATCGAGCACCTCGCCAAGGTCATCTACGACCGCAGCGTCGGCGGCGTCCTGCGGGCCTACCCCGACACGTGCGTCGGCACCGACTCCCACACCACGATGGTGAACGGGCTCGGCGTCCTCGGCTGGGGAGTCGGCGGGATCGAGGCCGAGGCCGCGATGCTCGGCCAGCCGGTCTCGATGCTGATCCCGAAGGTCGTCGGCTTCAAGCTCTCGGGTGCGATCCCGACCGGCGTCACCGCGACCGACGTGGTGCTCACCATCACCGAGATGCTGCGCAAGCACGGCGTCGTCGGCAAGTTCGTCGAGTTCTACGGCGAGGGCGTCGCCTCCGTGCCGCTGGCCAACCGCGCCACGATCGGCAACATGAGCCCCGAGTTCGGATCGACCGCGGCGATGTTCCCCATCGACTCCGTGACGATCGACTATCTGCGCCTCACCGGTCGCGACGAGCAGCAGCTCGCGCTGGTCGAAGAGTACGCGAAGCTCCAGAAGCTGTGGCACGACGCCGACACCGAGCCCGTGTACAGCGAGTACCTCGAACTCGACCTCTCGACCGTGGTGCCCTCGATCGCCGGCCCGAAGCGTCCGCAGGACCGCATCATCCTCGCGAACGCCAAGACCCAGTTCGCGAGCGATCTCACCAACTATGCCGACGTCGAGCACGACCTCGTCGACCTCGAGGGCTCCGAGTCGTTCCCCGCGTCGGACCCGCCGGGCAACTCACCGGACGACGAGTACAGCGCGCACACCCACCACCACCACAGTCACGCGCCGACCATCGGCTCCAAGCCGACTCCGGTGGTCATGGCCGACGGTGAGAAGTTCACGCTCGACCACGGCGCCGTCACGATCGCGGCGATCACCTCGTGCACGAACACGTCCAACCCTTCGGTCATGCTGGCGGCCGGCCTGCTGGCCCGCAACGCGGTGAAGAAGGGGCTCAAGGCCAAGCCGTGGGTCAAGACCACGCTGGCTCCGGGCTCGAAGGTCGTCACCGACTACTACGAGAAGGCCGGTCTGACCCAGGATCTCGAAGACCTCGGGTTCTTCACGGTGGGCTACGGCTGCACGACCTGCATCGGAAACTCCGGCCCCCTCATCGAGGAGGTCTCTGCTGCGATCCAGGAGAACGATCTTGCCGTCACCGCCGTCCTGTCGGGCAATCGCAACTTCGAGGGCCGCATCAACCCCGACGTGAAGATGAACTACCTCGCGAGCCCGCCCCTGGTGATCGCGTACTCCCTCGCCGGCTCGATGAACTTCGACTTCGAGACGGATCCGCTGGGACAGGATCAGGCCGGCAACGACGTGTTCCTCAAGGACATCTGGCCGGACGCGGCCGAGGTGCAGTCCACGATCGATTCTTCGATCAACAAGGACATGTTCACTCACCAGTACGCGAGCGTGTTCGAGGGCGACGAGCGCTGGAAGACCCTGCCGACCCCGACCGGCGACGTGTTCGAGTGGGATGCCGAATCGACGTACGTGCGCAAGCCCCCGTACTTCGACGGCATGACCATGGAGCTGACGCCCGTCACCGACATCGCGGGGGCTCGGGTCCTCGCGACGCTGGGCGATTCGGTCACGACCGACCACATCAGCCCGGCCGGCAACATCAAGGCCGACAGCCCGGCCGGTCAGTACCTCGATGCGCACGGCGTCACCCGCAAGGACTACAACTCCTACGGATCGCGTCGCGGCAACCACGAGGTCATGATCCGAGGGACCTTCGCGAACATCCGCCTTCGCAACCAGCTTCTGGACGGCGTCGAGGGCGGTTACACCCGCGACTTCACCCAGGACGGCGGACCGCAGTCGTTCATCTACGACGCGAGCCAGAACTACCAGGCGCAGGGCACGCCGCTGGTCATCTTCGGCGGCAAGGAGTACGGCTCGGGGTCCTCGCGCGACTGGGCGGCCAAGGGGACGAGCCTGCTGGGCGTCAAGGCCGTGATCACCGAGAGCTTCGAGCGCATCCACCGGTCGAACCTCATCGGCATGGGAGTCGTGCCGCTGCAGTTCCCGGCCGGCGCGACCTGGGCATCCCTCGGGCTGGACGGAACCGAGATCGTCTCGATCTCGGGTCTCGAGCAGCTCAACGAGGGCGTGACGCCGAAAACCGTTCACGTCACCGCGGCGCCGAGCGAGTTCTCGGAGCCCGGCAAGGCGACGGTCGAGTTCGACGCGATCGTGCGGATCGACACACCCGGTGAGGCGGACTACTACCGCAACGGCGGCATCCTGCAGTACGTCCTGCGTTCGCTCGTCTAGGAACGCCGCGATCAGGCCCCGGACGCGTAGAGCGTGCGGGGCCCACACCTCACCGGCGTCGGTGGGAACCGTCAGCTGTGTCGACCACGGCCGCACACGCGGCTGTCGATCGGGCCGACGATCGCAATGCTCCGCTCTGCGAGCCGCCGCGAGATCCACGCTTCGGCGGCCGCGCGCCACTGCGGGCTGGTCACGGTCTGCGAGAAGGCGGCTACCACATCAGCACGATAGTCCGCGAGCACCGAGGACCGCTCACGAGTGCCGCGATAGACTTGGGGACGGTCTCCGAGCACCCGGACGGCCTGCCCGCGCAGGGCTTCGATGAGCGCAGAGGGAGACGGATGCCGATCCTTCCGAACATCTCAGGACCCCGCGATCTCGACGCCCTCAGCCTCGAACAGCTCGAACAGCTCGCCGCAGAGATCCGTGCGTTCCTGATCGAGAACGTCTCACGCACGGGCGGGCACCTCGGCCCGAACCTCGGCGTCGTCGAACTGACTCTCGCGATGCACAAGGTGTTCGATTCGCCGAACGACCCGATGATCTTCGACACCGGTCACCAGTCGTACGTGCACAAGCTCCTGACCGGCCGCCAGGACTTCAGCGGGCTGCGCTCACGCGGCGGCCTCGCCGGCTACCCCCAGCGCTCCGAGAGCCCGCACGACGTCGTGGAGTCCTCGCACGCATCGAGTTCGCTCAGCTGGGCCGACGGCGTATCGCGCGCGCTCACCCGCACGGGCCGCAAGGACCGACACGTCATCGCCGTCGTCGGCGACGGTTCGCTCACGGGCGGGATGACGTGGGAGGCCCTCAACAACATCTCCGACGACAACGACCGCAACCTGGTCATCATCGTCAACGACAACGGCCGGTCGTACGCACCGACGATCGGCGGGATGGCCCGGTACCTCAACCGGGTCCGCACGGCCGACTCCTACCAGACCCTGCACCGCAGCTCGGATTCGCTGTTCGGCAAGCTGGGTCCGGCGGCACGTGCGTTCTACCGCGGAGTGCGCGGGGGAACCCACGGGTTCCTCTCGCGGTTCACGAACAACGCCGCGCTGTATTCCAATCTCGACATCAAATACCTCGGGCCGGTCGACGGGCACGACCTGCCCATGCTGCTCGAGACCCTCGAGCTCGCGAAGGACTTCGGGGCGCCCGTGATCGTGCACGCGATCACCGAGAAGGGCCGCGGCTATCAGCCCGCACGGGACGACGAGGCCGACCAGTTCCACGCAGTGGGGCGCATCGATCCGCTCTCGGGCGAACCGGTCGGAAGCTCGACCGCGACCGCATGGACGGATGTGTTCGCCGATGAGCTCGTCTCCGTCGGAGAGGACCGGCCCGATGTCATCGGCGTCACGGCGGCGATGCTCCGACCCACGGGCCTGCTGCCCTTCGCCCAGCGGTTCCCCGATCGGGTCTACGACGTGGGCATCGCCGAGCAGCATGCGGTGGCCGCCGCCGCCGGTCTGTCATTCGGCGGCCTGCACCCGGTCGTGGCGATCTACGCGACGTTCATGAATCGCGCGTTCGATCAGGTGATGATGGACGTCGCACTTCACCGCGCCGGCGTCACGTTCGTGCTCGATCGCGCGGGCGTGACCGGCCCGGACGGTCCCAGCCACCACGGCATCTGGGACCTCGCGATGCTGCAGATCGTGCCGCACATCCGCATCGCCGTGCCGCGTGATGCCGAGCGACTGCAGGAAGAGCTGCGCGAGGCGGTCGCGGTCGATGACGCCCCGACGGTCATCCGCTTTCCGAAGGGATCCGTCAGCCCGACGCTGCCCGCCCTGGAGCGTCTGAGCGACGGAGTGGATGTGCTCGTCCGCTCCGATGCGCAGGACGTGCTGCTGGTCGGCATCGGCCCGATGGCGCACATCGCGGTCGACGTCGCGCATCGACTGCGGGCGCAGGGGATCGGAGCGACGGTCGTCGACCCGCGCTGGGTCGTTCCCGTGCAGCCCTCGATCATCGAGCTCGCGGCATCCCATCGCCTCGTCATCACGATCGAGGACGGCATCCGTGTCGGCGGGATCGGCACGCGGGTGCGTCAGGTCCTCCGCGAGGCGGGCGTCGACACCGCCGTGGACGAACTGGGCCTGCCCGACGAATTCATCGATCACGCGACCCGCGAGCAGATCCTCGAGGACGCCGGACTCACGCCCGCCAAGATCGCCCAGGACGTGGTCTCGCAGGTGCTCGGCACGCGGATCCCCGTCGCCCGGCCCACCGAGCAGCACCCCGAGTGGCTTTCCGGCATCGGCACCGCGCAGCACGACGAGGTCCGCGACGCGTAGCCACCCCGCCGAACGACGAAGCGCCCGCCCTCTCGAGGAGGACGGGCGCTTCGCGGTTCACCTGCGCTCAGCCGGCGATGCCCTTGATGATCGGGTGGTGGAATGTGTCGCCGAACACGCGCTCGGATGCCCCCTCGCGGTCGAGATACGGTGACGCTCCGCCATCGATGAAGGGCCAGCCTGCGCCGAGGATGAGGCAGAGGTCGATGTCCTCGACCTCGGGCACCACGCCCTCGTCGAGCATGAGCTTGATCTCCTGCGCCAGGCCGTCCTGCACGCGACGCAGGATCTCCGCCTCACCGACGGGGGTCGAACCGGTCTTGAGCACCTTCTGGGCAGCCTTGGTCCAGCCGGTGACCCTGCCGGACTTGTCCTTCTCGACGACTTCGGCAAGCTCCGCGAGCTCGTGGAAGTTCTCCGAGGCGAAGAACCGCTCGGGGAACGCGTGCGCCATCGTGTCCTGCACGTGCGCGGCGACCTTCCAGCCCACCAGGTCGATGAGCTGGAACGGCGTCATGGGCAGTCCGATGGGTGCGAACGCCTTCTCGACCGTCAGCAGCGGGGTGCCTTCGTAGACGGCACGTGCGGCTTCGCCCATGACCTTCGCCAGCAGGCGGTTCACCACGAAGCCCGGGGCATCCGCGGTGAGGACGGCGTTCTTGCCCAGTCCACGAGCCACCACGAAGGCCGTCGAGAGTGCGGCATCCGTCGTCTGCGGCGTCCTCACGATCTCGATCAGGGGCATGACCGCGACCGGGTTGAAGAAGTGGAAGCCGACGAGCCGCTCCGGATGCTCGAGCTTCTCGCCGATCTCCTCGACCGAGAGCGACGAGGTGTTGGTGGCGAGGATCGCGTCATCGGCGATGATCTTCTCGATCTCGCCGAACACCTGCTGCTTGACGCCGACCTCTTCGAAGACGGCCTCGATGACGAAGTCGCAGTCCGCATACTCCGACTTGTCCGTCGTACCGTGCACGAGTGCGCGCAGCCGGTTGGCGGCGTCGCCGTCCAGGCGGCCCTTGGCCTCGAGCTTGCCGATCTCGTCGTTGATGTACGCGAGACCCTTGTCGACGCGCGCCTGATCCAGGTCGGTGATGAGCACCGGAACCTGCAGCCTGCGCAGGAACAGCAGCGCGAACTGGCTCGCCATCAAGCCGGCGCCGATGATGCCGACCTTCGTGACCCTCTTCGCGAGCGCCTTGTCGGGGGCGCCCACAGGCCGCTTGGCGCGCTTCTGCACAAGATCGAACGCGTACATGGATGCCGCGAACTGGTCTCCGGTGACGAGATCGGCCAGCGCGTCGTCTTCACGGGCGAAGCCCTCGGCCTTCGTGCCGCTCTTCGCCTTCTCGAGCAGTTCGAGAGCGGCGTAGGGAGAGCGGGGCACCGTGCCGATACGACTCTCGAGCATGCCGCGCGCCATCTTGATCGCGATCGGCCATTTGGTGAGCCGCTCGATCTTGCCCGGCTCGTGCTTGCGGTCGACCTTGACGGCACCGGTGAGCACCCTGTCGGCCCACTGCAGAGAGTCCTCGAGGTAGTTGGACGCGGGGAAGATCGCGTCGACGATCCCGTAGTCGAACGCCTGTTGGGGCTTGAGCATCCGATTCTGCTTGAGCGGGTTCGAGATGACGACCTCGAGCGCGTTCTCGATGCCGATCAGGTTCGGCAGCAGGTACGCGCCGCCCCAGCCGGGGATGATGCCGAGGAAGACCTCGGGCAGCGCGATCGCGGCAGCGGATGCGTCGACCGTGCGGTACGTCGAGTTCAGAGCGATCTCGAGGCCGCCCCCGAGAGCGAGGCCGTTCACGAACGCGAACGACGGGATGCCGAGCTCGGACAGCTTGCCGAGCACCATGTGCCCGAACTGTGCCACCAGCTTCGCGTTCTCCTTCGAGCCGACCTTCGAGATGTCGGACAGGTCCGCTCCGGCGGCGAGGATGTACTGCTTGCCGGTGACGCCGACGGCCTGGATCTCGCCGGCCGCCGCACGCGCCTTCAGCGCCTCGAGCGTCGCGTCGAGCTCGGCGAGCGTTGCCGGACCCAGCGTGTTGGGCCGGTTGTGGTCGCGCCCGTTGTCGAGCGTGATCAGGGCGAGCACCTTGCCGGAGGCGAGGCGGATGTCGCGCACCCGCGAATGGGTCACGACCTCGCCCTCGGTCATGGCGAGGATGGGGGAGAAGTCGATCTCTGTGTAATTCGTCATCCGTCTTTTCCGCCCGCTCAGTTCTTGCGCTTCTTGCCGTCGAAGTGCGGGTTCTCCCAGATGACCGAACCGCCCTGCCCGAGGCCCACGCACATGGCCGTCAGGCCGTAACGGACATCGGGGCGCTCGGCGAACTGCGCGGCGAGCTGGATCATGAGGCGCACTCCGGATGCGGCGAGCGGGTGGCCGAGGGCGATCGCACCGCCCCACTGGTTCACGCGGGGGTCGTCGTCGGCGATGCCGAAGTGATCCAGCAGCGAGATGACCTGGATCGCGAACGCCTCGTTCAACTCGAACAGGCCGATGTCGCCGATCGTGAGTCCGGCCTTCTTGAGCGCCTTCTCGGTCGACGGGATCGGCCCGACCCCCATGACCTCGGGCTGGACCCCGGCGAACGCGAACGAGACGAGCTTCATCTTCGGCTTCAGACTCAGCTCCTTCACCGCACCGCCGCCGGCGAGCAGACTCATGGTCGCGCCGTCTGTCAGAGGGGAGGAGGTTCCCGCCGTGACCCGCCCGTGCGGGCGGAACGGCGTCTTGAGCGCAGCGAGCCCCTCCATCGTCGTCTCGGGTCGGCGGCCTTCGTCCTCGGTCGCGAGGCCCCACGAGCCGTCGGCGTCCTTGACGGCGACCGAGACCAGATCGGGCTGGAACTTGCCGTTGTCGTAGGCGGCCTGCACCTTGTGCTGGCTCAGCATTCCGAATCGATCCGCGCGCTCCTTCGTGAGCGCCGGAAAGCGGTCGTGCAGGCGCTCAGCGGTCAGGCCCATGTTCAGCGCGTCGGCGCTCACGAGCTTCTCCGCGACGAACCGCGGATTCGGGTCGACGTTGCTGCCGTCGAGGGGGTGGCGACCCATGTGCTCGACGCCGCCGGCCAGCGCGAGGTCGTACATGCCGATGCCGATCGAGCCGGCCATCGTCGTGACGCTCGTCATCGCACCCGCGCACATGCGGTCGATCGCGAAGCCGGGCACCGTCTGCGGCAGTCCCGCCAGGAGCGCCACCGAGCGACCCAGAGTCAGTCCCTGGTCACCGGTCTGCGACGTCGCGGCCAGCGCCACGTCGTCGATGCGGTCCGCAGGAACACCGGGGTTGCGCTCCATGAGCCCGATGGTCGCCTTGACCGCGAGGTCATCGGCACGGGTGTTCCAATACATGCCCTTTTCGCCGGCACGCCCGAAGGGCGTGCGCATTCCATCGACGAAAAAGACGTCCGAGATCTCGGCCACTCTGCCTCCGTAAGTAGGGATGAGATCAGCCTAGGAGCGCGGTCGATGCGCCCGGAATCGGTTGGGTCGAACCTACGAAGCGGTCTCCGGGGCGGGTGACGGGCTTTGCACGGATTGCACAAAGGCATCCGCAATCAGCTGTGCAGTCTGCGCAATTTGCCAGGGCCGAGCGCCCAGTTCCGCCAGCGTGTCGCCGATGGATGCCGCGCTCAGCGGCTCCGGCGGGCTCCAGGCCACGCGACGGAGCAGATCGGGGGTGAGGAGGTTCTCGGTCGGCATGTTCAGCTCCTCGGCCAGCGCCTCCACGACCGGACGGGCCGCCTTGAGGCGGACGTCGGCAGCGGGGTTGCGGTCCGACCATGCGCGGGCCGGCGGGATGGACTCTCCGCCGGGTGCCCGTTCGAGCGGCAGATCGGTGGCCGCGCGTCCGGCCTCGAAGGCAGCCCACCAGCGATCCAGCTGACTGCGGCTGGCGCGCCCGGTGAACTCCTTCACCTGCGCGAGTTCCTGCTTGGTCTGCGGGTCGGCGATGAGCGCTGCCACGAGGGCGCGGTCGGGCACGAGTCGCCCGGGCGCGGTGTCCTGCTCACGGGCGTAATCCTCACGGGCGGTCCACAGCTCGCGGGCCACCGCCAGCGCCTTGCGACCGCGGACGGTGTGCAGTCCGCTCAGCCGACGCCAGGGGTCTTCCCGCGGCGGCTTCGGCGTGCGATCGAGCACCGCGCGGAACTCCTCTGCCGCGTACTCGGTCTTGCCCTGCTCGACGAGCTCCGCGACGAGCGCGTCGCGCACGTCGACGAGATGCTCGACATCGAGTGCGGCGTACTCGAGCCAGGATTGGGGGAGCGGGCGGGTCGACCAGTCCGACGCCGAATGGGCCTTCGCCAGGACGATGCCGAGCGTGTCCTCGACAACGGCTCCGAGCCCGACCCGCGCGTGGCCGAGCAGCCGGGCAGCCAGCTCGGTGTCGAACATGGTCACCGGCTCGAGCCCGAGTTCGCGCAGCGATGGCAGGTCCTGACTCGCCGCGTGCAGCACCCACTCCTCGTCGCCGATGGCCGCCTGCAGCGTCGCGAAATCGCCGACGGCCGGTGGGTCGAACAGGAACACGCCGCTGCCGCGCCGGAACACCTGCACGAGGTAGGCACGCTGCGAATAGCGGAACCCCGATGCACGCTCGACGTCGACCGCGACCGGACCGGACCCGGCTTCGAGCTTCGACACGGCGTCGGCGAGTCCCGCGGCATCCGTGATGACGGTGTAATCAGTCACGCGCAACCCTGCGTGAGCCGAGGACGGCGATGTCTTCCGAGCCGGGCGGAAGTCCGGCGAGCATGCAGACCAGCTCCGACCACGCCTCGACGTGCGGCGTCATGCTTCCCAGCGGCGACCACGATGCGCGCAGCTCGATCTGCGCGCCGTCACCCTCCGCGGCGAGCGAGCCGAAACCCTTGGAAAGGGTCTTGGTGGCGGTTCCCGACGCGGAGTGGAACTGCGCGTTGCGCGACCCGAGCGCATCCATCAGCCACGACCACGCGACGTCCGCGAGCATCGGATCGATGCCGATGTCGGGCTCGAGCGGCGCCTGCGCGAAGCAGACGATCCGCCAGGCCCCGTTCCACGGGGCGGGCTCGTCGGGGTCGTGGAGCAGGATGAATCGCCCGGTTCCATAGGGGGAGTCGACGCCCGCCGCCTCCGGTCGCACGTCTCCTGCCAGCGCGAGGCACTCCGGCGCCAGGCCCGAAGGCGCGGGAATCTCGCGCACCGACAGATCGTCCCGGAAAACGGTCGAACGGACGTCCGCCGCCGCACGCTCGAACGACGGCGGCGCCGTCGGGGGACGAAGGTCTGCCACGCCGAAAGACTAGAGTGGGGCCTCGATGGTCGACTCCAGGCGCGCCGCGATGGGCGCCCCCTCTCCCGCACTCCTGGCCGGAGTGAGGGCTGCACTCGCCGTGTTGGGCGCAGCTCTCGGTCTGACGCTGTCCGGCCTGGCGTTCGCATCTCTGCGCATGGCACGGCGCGTCGTGACCCCGGCGGTCCGGGTTCCGGACACGCGGATCCTCTCTCTGGACACCGCTGCGCAGACCATCACGCTCGCGCGGACGGCCGACACCCAGCTCCCAGGCCGATACGGCCTGTTCACGAGCGGCACCGAGAGCTACATCAAGCTCGGCTCGGTGCTGGCCGAGGATGCGACCAGCGTCAAGCGCAAGCTCCTCACGCAGATCGGGGCGCAGACGCGGATCTCTGCGGATGCCGCATTCAGCGGCTGGTACTTCGACCACGCCGAAGAGCTGCACCTCCCCTTCACCTCCGAGCTCATCGGATCGGCCGTCGGACCCTGCCCGGCATGGCTGTTCCCCGCGGGGGACGGTCAGGTGTGGGTGATCCAGGTGCACGGTCGCGGGACGACGAGGGCCGAGTGCCTGCGCGCGGTGCCGGTGTTCCACTCGCTCGGCATCACGTCGCTCGTGGTCTCGTACCGAAACGACGGGGAGGCCCCCCGAAGCCGCGCCGGCACGTACGCGCTCGGCGCGACGGAGTGGCGCGACGTGGATGCGGCCGTGGGGTTCGCTCGACGTCGCGGTGCACGGCGCATCGTGCTGATGGGCTGGTCGATGGGCGGTGCGATCGCACTTCAGCTCGAACTCAGCTCGGCTCACCGCGACGTCCTCGCGGGGCTGATTCTGGAGTCGCCCGTCGTGGACTGGCGCGTCGTGCTCGGCTATCAGGCGAAGCTCCTCCGCCTGCCGGCGGCGGTGACCGGGCTCGCGATCGGGGCGCTGCAGACCGAATGGGCGACCCCCATGACCGGCGCGGGTGCGGCGATCCCCTTCGACCGGCTCGATGCGGTCTCGCGGGCCGCCGAGCTGCAGCATCCGATCCTGATCCTGCACAGCGATGACGACGGCTTCGTGCCGTCCGACGCGTCGCACGATCTCGTCGTTGCCCGGCCCGACCTCGTCGAGATGCAGGTGTTCGAAGTCGCCCGCCACACCAAGCTGTGGAACTACGACCAGGAGCGCTGGAGCGACAGCATCCGGCGCTGGCTCGAACGACAGGGCATCACGGGCGACTGACGCCTCAGGCCGGACGCTTGGCGGCGACCTGGCGCTTGGCGCGCCTCAGCATCCCGCTCATTCCGGCGATGCGCAGCGGCGAGACCGCTCGTGTCAGGCCGATGCTCTGCGGAAAGTCGTCGGGGATCGCCAGGACCGCGTCGGGGGTGAGCCCGGTGATTCCCTGCGCCAGGATGCTCGCAAACCCTCGGGTCGTCGGCGCCTCCTTCGGTGCGGTGGCGTGCATCGCCACCAGACCGTCGTCATCGATCTCGACGATGATGTAGACCGGCGACTGGCACTCGGCGACCCGCTCCTGCAGCTCCGGGTGGCCGTCGTACTTCTCCGGGACGGCGGGGAGCTCGTTCGAGAACTCGAGCAGCAGCTGGAGGCGATCCGCCTCGGGCAGCTCGAGGAACTCGTCGCGGATCTCGGCGAGGGAGTCGGGAAGAACGTGCGCAGTCATCGGCACAATTCTCCCACGCGTGGATCAGCCGGGGATGCGGCCCGGCTCGTCGCCGGTCGCGATAGGCACGCGCACCGCGCTGCCCCATTCGGTCCACGACCCGTCGTAGTTGCGCACCTTCTCGAAGCCGAGCAGGTGCTGCAGAACGAACCACGTGTGGCTCGACCGCTCGCCGATGCGGCAGTACGCGACGATGTCGTCGCCGTCCGTGAGCCCGACTTCGCCGCGGTAGATCGCGTCGAGCTCGGCGCGGGACTTGAAGCCGCCGTCCTCGGCGACCGCTCGTGCCCACGGAACGCTCTGGGCTGTCGGGATGTGGCCGGCTCGGAGTGCGCCCTCTTCGGGGTACGCCGGCGCCGACGTGCGGGAGCCGTTGTACTCCTCGGGGGAGCGCACGTCGATCAGCGGGTTGCCCAGGTGGGCGAGGACGTCGTCCTTGTACGCGCGGAGGGTGCTGTCGTCGCGGTCGACGACCGGATAGTCGGTCGCCGCGCGGGCGGTGGCGTCGGTCGTGATCGGGCGGCCCTCCGCGATCCACTTGTCGCGACCGCCGTCCAGAAGGCGCACGTCGTCGTGACCGAACAGCGAGAAGACCCACAGCGCGTACGCGGCCCACCAGTTGTTCTTGTCGCCATAGATGACGACCGTGTCCTCGCGCGAGATGCCCTTGCGCCCGAGCAGTTCGGCGAAGCCCGCACCGTCGACGTAGTCGCGCACGACGGGGTCGTTCAGCTCGGTGTGCCAGTCGACTTTCACCGCTCCCGGAATGTGCCCGGTCTCATAGAGCAGCACGTCCTCGTCGGATTCGACGACCACGAGTCCGGGCTGACCGAGGCGGGGTTCGAGCCACTCGCCCGTGACGAGCCGGCCGGGCTCGGAGTATTCGGCGAACTTGGGGGATGACGTGTCGAACTCGACGGACACCGGATGCTCCTCGGGTCAGGATTGCGGAAGCGACGGCGTAGGGTTGGACCGTCTCTTCGACCCTAGATTCCCGGGCCGAGGAGTGCACTCACTCCGTAAGAAGGCGACACAGGATCAGCAGGATGACAGCCTCCGCGACCCGCACGGGAATCGTTCACCTCATCGAGCGCACCCCGCAGATCTCCGGTGCCGAGATGGTCGCCTCCCTCGTCCCTCCACCGCAGTTCGAGGACGCGACGTTCGAGTCCTACCGTGCGGACCCGGCATTCCCCTCGCAGCAGGAGGCCAAGTCCACCCTCATGGCGTTCGCCGGGTTGGCCGCACCGGAGGCCCGTGGCGGATTCTTCCGCCGGGCGAAGAAAGGGCCCGAGCTCAAGCCGGGCGTCTACCTCGACGGCGGCTTCGGCGTCGGCAAGACCCACCTGCTGGCGGCGATCTATCACGCGATGCCGGTGCGCCGGAAGTACTTCGGCTCGTTCATCGAGTACACCGCGCTCGTGGGCGCCCTCGGCTATAAGAACACCGTCGACCTGTTCCGCGGGTCGGATCTGCTCTGCATCGACGAGTTCGAACTCGACGATCCGGGCGACACGATGGTGATGACACGCCTTCTCGGCGAGCTGGTGGCTTCGGGCACCCGCCTCGCGGCGACATCGAATACGCCGCCGAACGCCCTCGGCGAGGGGCGCTTCGCCGCGCAGGACTTCCTGCGCGAGATCCACGCGATGGCCGCGAGCTTCGAGACGATCCGCATCGACGGAACCGACTACCGCCACCGCGCCCTCGACGGTCATGCGGCGGTGCTGAGCGATGCGGAATACGAGAAGACGATCACGGATGCCGCTGAGACCGGCGTGGTCTCGGACGATGCTTTCGCCGCACTCGTCTCACACCTCGCGACCGTGCATCCGTCGCGCTACATCCGCCTGATCGACGGACTCGCGCTGGTCGGACTGCGCAATGTGTCGCCGCTGACGGATCAGTCCGCTGCACTGCGCTTCGTGGCCTTCATCGACCGGGTCTACGACGCCCAGCTGCCGATCCGTGCGACCGGGGAGACCCTCGACCTCGTCTTCCCCGAGGAGATGCTCGCCGGCGGCTACCGCAAGAAGTATCTCCGCGCGATCTCGCGCCTGGTGGCATCTACCCTCGATTAGCGGAGTGCACCGCCGCTCGGGCGAGATTGGGCTCGGGCTCACGGCATCCGGAAACGTGATGTTTACCTCGGTAGGGGTCGTGTAACACACGCGAAACACACCCTGGCGACCGGAGGAAACCCGCACCCTCGACACTGGGACGACCCGACGCTTTTACCCTGCGTCCCTGCAGAGAGGTTCATTTCGAGATGGATCAAGGCAATACAGCATTCATCCTGATAGCGGCAGCACTCGTCCTGTTGATGACGCCAGGACTCGCTTTCTTCTACGGCGGCCTCGTCAAGGCAAAGAGCGTCATCAGCATGATGATGCTCAGCTTCGGCGCAATGGGCCTGATCGGGGTCCTCTGGGTCCTGTACGGCTACGCCATCGCATTCCCGTCGGCGGACGGACTCGCGTTCCCCTGGTCGATCGACCTGTCCGCGATCGGCCTGCAGAGCGTCCTTGAGACGCCCGAGGGCGCCGCGTACCCGCCGCTGGCCTTCGTGGCATTCCAAGCCACGTTCGCGATCATCACCGTCGCCCTCGTCTCGGGTGCGATCGCCGATCGCGCCAAGTTCGGCGCATGGATGATCTTCGCCGCGGTCTGGGCGACGGTCGTCTACTTCCCCGTGGCCAGCTGGGTGTTCAACTTCGGCCTGGCCGAAGACGGCAGCTTCGCGTACGGCGGCTGGATCACCTACGGCATGCAGGAGTTCTTCGGCGTCGGCGCGCTCGACTTCGCCGGTGGTACCGCCGTGCACATCAACGCCGGTGCTGCGGCACTCGCGCTGGCACTCGTGCTCGGAAAGCGCGTGGGCTTCCAGAAGGGCGTCCACGTCCCGCACAACCCGCCGTTCGTCCTGCTCGGCGCCGGCCTCCTGTGGTTCGGCTGGTTCGGATTCAACGCCGGCTCGGAGCTCGCGGCCGACAACGCCGCGGCGCTCGCGTTCGTCAACACGATCGCCGCTCCCGCCGCCGCGCTGCTCGCCTGGCTGATCGTGGAGAAGATCAAGGACGGCAAGCCGACCTCGGTCGGCGCCGCATCGGGCGCCGTCGCGGGCCTGGTCGCCATCACCCCCGCGTGTGCGTTCCTGACCCCGATCTGGGCGATCGTCCTCGGCCTCGTGGCCGGTGCGGTCTGCGCCCTCGCGATCGAGCTGAAGTTCAAGCTCGGCTTCGACGACTCGCTCGACGTCGTGGGCATCCACCTCGTCGGCGGCCTGATCGGCACGCTGTACCTGGGCTTCTTCGCCAACGGCACCGGCCTGATCTACAGCGGCTCGTTCACCCAGCTGCTCGTCCAGGCGATCGCGGCCTTCTCGGTCCTGATCTACTCGTTCGTGCTCGCATGGATCATCGGCTTCGCCATCCAGAAGACGATGGGCTTCCGCGTCAAGAACGAGGACGAGATCGCCGGTATCGACACCATCGTGCACGGCGAAGAGGGCTACGTCCTCGCCGACTCGAGGGCCTGACACCCGTACGATCCGGAAGGCTCCGCGACTTCGGTCGCGGAGCCTTCCGGCGTGTGACGGGCTAGTGTCTCAGGGTGACTGAGCGCAAGGGACTTCTCGGGGCGATCTCGCGGCTATTTCGGACCGCGCCCACGGCGCAGACCTCGACGCGCAGCCCATCTGCCCCTGTGCTTTCGCGACCCGATGCGATCGGCCGCGCCGGGGATGCGGCGACCGTCGAGATCGCCCCGCCCCGCCCCGATGGACTGCGGATCAGCTATGCGCCCGACATCGACGGCGATCCCGACGCCGGTGAGATCGTCTGGACCTGGGTGCCCTACGCCGAGAACGACGGACGCGGCAAGGACCGCCCGGTTCTGGTCGTGGGGCGCCGCGATGCCGACCGGGTCTTCGCGGTGCGGCTCACCAGCAAGTCGCACGACGGCGAGCGCGATTTCCTCAGCATCGGCACCGGGCCGTGGGATTCGCAGGGGAGAGCGTCGTGGGTCGACGTCGACCAGCTCTACAGCGTGCACAGCGATGGGATGCGGCGCGAGGCGTCCGCGCTGGATCTCGAGCGATTCGCACGGGTGGCGGACGCGCTTCATCGTCGGTACGGCTGGTCCGTCGAGGACTGAGCGCAAGCTCGTGGTGGGCGATACCAGACTCGAACTGATGACCTCTTCCGTGTGAAGGAAGCGCGCTACCAACTGCGCCAATCGCCCGTGGCCCTGCGGGGCCGAGTCCCGATCTTACCGGATGCCTCGAGCCCGAGCGAACCCGCGCAGGTGTGACACGCGCAGGCCCGCGTTGGTTTGGCGAGTCCGAATTCATCGGCTAAAGTCGTTCAAGCGCCCGGAGCAATCCGGGAAACGCGGATGTAGCGCAGTTGGTAGCGCACAACCTTGCCAAGGTTGGGGTCGCGAGTTCGAGTCTCGTCATCCGCTCGAGTGCAGGGGTGTTCCTTTCGAGGACACCACGGCACGTGGGGTCAATCCACACGGTGGCGTGGCCGAGCGGCTAGGCACCGGCCTGCAAAGCCGTTTACACGGGTTCGAATCCCGTCGCCACCTCCAGTACTGCCACTCACCTCAACTGAAAAGCCCGAACGGGCGCGATTGGCGCAGCGGTAGCGCGCTTCCCTGACACGGAAGAGGTCACTGGTTCGATCCCAGTATCGCGCACAGATGAAACCCCCGGCATTGCCGGGGGTTTTCTGTTGGCCCGCCCCGGGATGCGGCCGCGCTTCAGGCTACTCTCGACGAATGGCCGTTCCCGAGGGACGCAAGAGTCTCTACATCATCCGCTCGGAGCGCACTTCGTGGCTCCTGCTCGTCGTCGGAATCGTCTGCACGGCGGTCTCACTCGGGCTCTCCTTCGCCGATGGCGCGGTGGGCGTCTACGAAGTGCTCAGAACGGTCATCCTGGCCGCCGTCTCGATCTACGCGGGCGCATGCGTCGTGTGGCATCGCCGGCACCGAGCGAAAGCGCGCGAATAGCGACAGTGCACGCCGGAGGCAGAGAGACCGATCTCGTCGCTCACATCCGCGCGGCGCTGCGCGCCCGCGCGGACCCTGCACGGGCGCCGCAGCAGCAGGCCTATATGAAGTCCGCGATGCCGTTCCTCGGAGTCGCCGTCCCCGACGTGCGTCGGATCGCCCGCGCAGAGGCGAAGGCTGCGCAGATCGTCGACGGTGAGACGCTCAGGGATGCCGCGCTGACGCTGTGGGATGACGCCGTGTACCGGGAGGAGCGCTACGCCGCGATGTCGCTGCTGGCCGCGCCGCCGGCATCCGTCGATTCCGCGGTCGTACCCGTCGTCGAGCACATGGTGCGCACCGGTCGGTGGTGGGACTACACCGACGAACTGGCCCACCGTCTCGCCGCCCGGCACGACGCTGCTCCGACGGAGACCGCCGCTCTGGTGCGGCGATGGAGCACGGACGACGACATGTGGATCCGGCGCATCGCGATCATCTCCCAGCTCGGACGCCGTGACCGGGTCGACCGTGACCTGCTCGCCCAGGTCATCGCGCCCAACCTGGGTGACAGTGACTTCTTCATCCGCAAGGCGATCGGGTGGGCGCTGCGGGAGTACGCCCGCGTCGAGCCCGATTGGGTGCGGCAGTACGCGGACACGCACGATCTGAGTCCGCTCAGCAGGCGCGAGGCGCTCAAGCACCTCTGAGACGCGTTGCGCTCGGCAGCGCGAGCTTCTCGGCATCCATCATCGCCTCCGGCCGAGCCCGAACTAGACTGTGGGCATGGGATTGCGCCGGCTGCCGAACGCGACTGAGGTCGCCGTCGTCGGCACGCGAACGCTCGGCGCCTGAGCGGGCGGGGCGCAGTGCGCGCCCGAAGCTGAGCAGCCCTTGATCCGAGCCACCCTCTGGAGAGTTCCTTGACTGACGTCACACCTCCGTCGGACCTGACCTATCCCGCCGACGGATTCGCCCTCTTCCCCGATCGCTCCGTCGTCGCGCTGCGCGTGAACGGCGAACTGAAAGACCTCGCGACCACCGTCACCGAGACGGATGCCGTCGAGCCGGTCACGATCGAGAGCGCCGACGGCCTCGCGATCCTGCGCCACTCCGCCGCACACGTGCTCGCCCAGGCGGTGCAGCGCATCAACCCGCAGGCCAACCTCGGAATCGGCCCTCCGATCACCGACGGGTTCTACTACGACTTCGGGGTTCAGCAGCCGTTCACGCCGGAGGACATCAAGGCCATCGACAAGGAGATGCAGCGCATCATCCGCGAGGGCCAGCGGTTCGTGCGCCGCGTCGTCAGCGACGAGGAGGCGCGTCTCGAGCTGGCCGCCGAGCCCTTCAAGCTCGAGCTGATCGGGCTCAAGGGCGGGACGGCATCGGGAAAGGATGCCGCCGAAGGCGCGTCCGTCGAGGTCGGCGCCGGCGAGCTGACGATCTACGACAACGTGAGCCGCGACGGCGAGGTCGTCTGGAAGGACCTCTGCCGCGGCCCGCACCTGCCGAACACGCGCATGATCGGCAACGGTTGGGACCTCACCCGCATCGCCGCCGCGTACTGGCGCGGAAGCGAGAAGAACCCGCAGCTGCAGCGCATCTACGGCACCGCGTGGCCGTCGAAGGACGACCTGCGCGCCTACCAGCAGCGCCTGGAGGAGGCCGCCAAGCGCGATCACCGCCGACTCGGCAAGGAGCTGGACCTGTTCTCGTTCCCCGAGGAGATCGGCTCGGGGCTGTCGGTCTGGCACCCGCGGGGCGGCATCGTCCGCCAGGAGATGGAGCAGCACGCGCTGCACCGCCACCGCGCGGCGGGGTACACCTACGTGTACACGCCGCACATCACGAAGAAGGACCTCTTCATCGAGTCCAACCACCTCGTGACGTACGCGGAGGGCATGTTCCCGCCCATCCACATGGACGAGGAGCGCGACGAGAACGGCGAGATCACCAAGTCGGGCGTCGACTACTACCTCAAGCCCATGAACTGCCCGATGCACATCCTGATCTACCGGGAGCGTGCGCGCAGCTACCGCGACCTGCCGATGCGTCTGGCCGAGAACGGCACGGTGTATCGCAACGAGCTGTCGGGGGCGCTGCACGGCCTCACGCGCGTGCGCGGATTCACGCAGGACGACGCTCACCTGTTCGTCACCCCGGAGCAGCTCGAGGGCGAGGTGGCCGAAGTGCTCGAGTTCGTCCTCTCGCTGCTGCGGGACTTCGGGCTCAGCGACTTCGAGCTCGAACTCTCGATGCGCGACGACGAGAAGTCGAAGTGGATCGGCGACGAGGCGCACTGGGCCGAGGCGACCGATGCGCTGCGTCGCGTCGCGCTCGCGAGCGGGCTCAAGCTGACCGAGGTGGCGGGCGAAGCCGCGTTCTACGGCCCCAAGATCGATCTCAAGGTCAAGGATGCGATCGGGCGCACATGGCAGCTGTCCACGGTGCAGCTCGACTTCAACCTGCCCGAGCGGTTCCACCTCGAGTTCACCGATCGCGACGGCGTCAAGAAGCGTCCCGTCATGATCCACCGCGCGCTGATGGGGTCGATCGAGCGGTTCTTCGCGATCCTCCTCGAGCACTACGCCGGGGCGTTCCCGGTGTGGCTCTCGCCGGTGCAGGTGGTCGGCATCCCCGTCGCCGAGGAGTACGACGACTACCTCGATGAGGTCATCGCCATACTGCGGCGCGAAGGCGTGCGGGCCGAGGTCGATCACAGCGACGATCGCATGCAGAAGAAGATCCGCACGCACACGACGCAGAAGGTTCCGCTCCAGCTCATCGCGGGGGAGCAGGATCGTGCCGGCGGCACCGTCTCGTTCCGCTTCCGCGACGGCACCCAGGAGAACGGCGTGCCGATCGACGACGCCGTGCGCCGCATCCGCGACGCGATCTCGACGCGGGCGCTGGTGAACTCGGCCGAGGATCTGGCGTGACGGACGGCGAAGTCGACGAGCCCGGGTCCGGGCTCGTCGACGCGGCCGCTCTGGCGGGCGTCCCGGACGAGTTCCAGCGCCTGTGGACGCCGCACCGCATGGCGTACATCGCCGCCGGGCCCCAGCCGCTGCGCGACGCGTGCCCGTTCTGTGCCGCACCGCACATGTCGGACGAGGACTCGCTGATCGTGGCGCGCGGCACGACCGCGTACGTTCTGCTCAACCTCTTTCCCTACAACTCCGGCCATCTGCTCGTCTGCCCCTACCGTCACATCTCGCAGTACGACGAGGCGACGGCGGAGGAGGTCGCCGAGATCGGCGCTCTGACCCAGCGGGGCATGACCGTCCTGCGCAAGGTCTCGCGATGCGACGGCTTCAACATCGGCATGAACCAGGGCCACGTCGCCGGAGCCGGCATCGACGGGCACCTGCACCAGCACATCGTGCCGCGCTGGACGGCCGACGCGAACTTCTTCCCGATCATCGCGAAGACCAAGGCGCTGCCGCAGCTTCTCGGCGAAGTGCGCCGCACGGTCGCCGACGCCTGGCACTCCTGAACCCTCTCCGACCCGGTCCAGCAGGTCGCCGGTGGCTCGCAGCCGCGGCGGGCGCGGCATCCCGGCCCCAGTAGAATCGATCATTATGACTGACAGCACCACCCCCTCGTCCCCCTCCGCCCAGCACGGATCGAGTCGCGTCAAGCGCGGTCTCGCCGAGATGCTGAAGGGCGGCGTCATCATGGATGTCGTCACCGCCGAGCAGGCCAAGATCGCGGAGGATGCCGGAGCCGTCGCGGTGATGGCACTCGAGCGTGTGCCCGCCGACATCCGCGCCGAGGGCGGGGTGTCGCGCATGAGCGACCCCGACATGATCGAGAGCATCATCGCCTCGGTGTCGATCCCGGTGATGGCCAAAGCCCGCATCGGGCACTTCGTCGAGGCGCAGGTGCTGCAGGAGCTCGGCGTCGACTACATCGACGAGTCCGAAGTGCTCTCGCCCGCCGACTATGTCAACCACATCGACAAGTGGCGCTTCACCGTCCCGTTCGTGTGCGGTGCGACCAACCTCGGCGAGGCGCTGCGCCGCATCAACGAGGGCGCGGCGATGATCCGCTCGAAGGGCGAGGCCGGCACGGGCGACGTCTCTGAGGCGACCAAGCACATCCGCAAGATCTCCGGTGAGATCAACGTCCTGCGCTCGCTGACCAAGGACGAGCTCTACGTCGCCGCCAAGGAGCTGCAGGCGCCGTACGAGCTGGTCGCCGAGATCGCCGAGACGGGCAAGCTCCCGGTCGTGCTGTTCGTCGCGGGCGGCGTGGCCACCCCGGCCGACGCCGCGATGATGATGCAGCTCGGCGCGGACGGCGTCTTCGTGGGCTCGGGCATCTTCAAGTCCGGCAACCCCGCGGAGCGCGCCGCCGCGATCGTCAAGGCGACGACGTTCTTCGACGACCCCAAGGTCGTCGCGGACGTGTCCCGCGGGCTCGGCGAGGCGATGGTCGGCATCAACGTGTCGGACCTGCCCGCGCCGCACCGCCTCGCCGAGCGTGGCTGGTAAGCGCCCGCACGTCGGAGTCCTCGCCCTGCAAGGCGATGTGCGCGAGCACGCCCGGGTGCTGACCGACCTCGGCGCCGACGTGGAGCTCGTGCGGCGCCCGAGCGAGCTGGCCGCCGTCGAGGGACTCGTCATTCCCGGCGGCGAATCCAGCGTGATCGACAAGCTGTCGCGGTCGTTCGGGATGCAGCAGCCGATCCGGGACGCGATCGCATCGGGGATGCCGATGTACGGCACGTGCGCCGGGCTCATCCTCCTCGCCGATCGCATCACCGACGGGATCGCGGGTCAGCAGACCTTCGGCGGGCTCGACGTCGTCGTCCGCCGCAACGCCTTCGGCAGTCAGCTGGACTCGTTCGAGACTGACCTGGACGTGCCCGCGCTGGGTGCCCCGCCCGTGCACGCGGTTTTCATCCGCGCACCGCTCGTCGAAGAGGTCGGCGCCGGCATCGAAACGCTCGCGCAGCTTGCGGACGGGCGCGTCGTCGCCGTCCGCCGAGAGCAGCTGCTCGGGACCTCGTTCCACCCGGAGGTCACCGGGGAGCTTCGTTTTCACGAGCTGTTCCTCGACACCGTGCGCGCCGCCTGACGCTCGCGGGCGCAGCGGCTACATTTCTGACATGACCATCAACGACTGGTGGCGCGATCGCCCAGAAGAGCGGTACTGGATGATCGCCCCTTCGCGCGCCAACGTCGGCGACGCGTTGAGTGCCCCCAAGGCGTCCGATGACCGCCGGTTCGAGTGGTCTCATGAGCTGGTCGGCTTCACCGAACCCGGCGACACGCTGTTCGTGTGGGATCGAACCCTGCCGGTGCCGGGCATCGGCGCGTGGGGACGAGTGCTCGGACCGCTCGGCGACGAGACCAGAGCGCGGCGCGGCGAGCAGATGCCGCACTGGCGCATGCCGGTCAGCGACACCCTGCGCCTGGCGTCGCCGATCACCCTGACCGGTCTTCGTCGCATCGGCGGCGACATCGTCGCGATCCGCGACTCCGTCGAAGCGAGCACCGAAGGACCGGTGTACTTCCCGTTCATCGGCTCCGCCGAAACGCTCGCCCCTGCTCCGGCGTACCTGAGCAAGGTGCCTCGCGACCTCGTGGCCCTGCTGTCGTCCCGCTTCGGCTTCGAGTTCGCACTGTAGGCAGCCGATGACCGCGTGGGTCGCGCTCTTGCGCGGAGTCAACGTCGGCGGGATCACGATCCGCAACGCCGACCTCGCCGCTCTCATGACGGACGACCTCGGTTTCGCAGACGTGCGCACGATCCTGGCCAGCGGCAACGTGACCTTCGAGGCGGATGCCGCGCCGTCGGCCCGCGCGCGGCTCAAGCAGTCGATCGAGGCCGCCCTGCGGGATCGCTTCGGCTACGACGCCTGGATCGTGCTGGTCACCCGGACAGAGGTCGAGAAGGCCATCGCCGCGTTCCCTTTCGACGCCACAATCGACAGCCGCCAGCCGTGGGTGATCTTCGGATCGGACGAGGCGGTCCTGGACGAACTGGAGGATGCCGCGGCATCCTTCGACGAGAAGGCGGATCCGATTTCACGCGGCCGCGGAGTCATCTACTGGAACCCGGTGAAGGGCACGACAGTCGACACCGCGTTCGGCAAGCTGCTGTCGCGGAAGGCGTACCGCTCCTCGACCACGAACCGCAATCTGCGCACGCTGCAGAAGATCGTCGGAGAGTGACCCGGCGCCCAGCCGCGTAAACTGGACCCATGTCCGGCCACTCCAAGTGGGCGACCACGAAGCACAAGAAGGCGATCATCGATTCGCGCCGTGCCAAGTCGTTCGCCAAGCTCATCAAGAACATCGAAGTCGCAGCCAAGATCGGCGGTGCCGATCTTGCAGGCAACCCGACTCTTCAGGACGCCGTCCAGAAGGCGAAGAAGACCTCGGTCCCGATCGACAACATCAACCGCGCCGTCAAGCGCGGGGCAGGGCTCACCGGTGAGTCCGTCGACTATCAGACGATCCTGTACGAGGGCTACGGGCCCAACGGCGTCGCGCTGCTGATCGAGTGCCTCACCGACAACCGCAACCGGGCCGCGGCCGAAGTGCGCACCGCGATGACCCGCAACGGCGGGACGATGGCCGATCCCGGCAGCGTCGCCTACAACTTCCACCGCAAGGGCGTGATCGTGGTCTCGTCCGAGAGCACGTCCGAAGACGACCTGATGCTGGCCGTCCTCGACGCGGGAGCCGAGGAGATCGAGCCGCACGGCGACGGCTTCGGCGTGATCACCGACGCGTCCGAGCTGGTGGTCGTCCGATCGGCGCTGCAGGAGGCCGGTATCGACTACGAGTCCGCCGATGTCGAGTTCGTCCCCTCGCTCAAGGTCGAGGTCGACGCCGACACGGCCCGCAAGGTGTTCCGTCTGATCGACGCCCTCGAAGACAGCGACGACGTGCAGAACGTCTACAGCAACTTCGATCTGTCGCCCGAGGTCCAGGCCGAGCTCGAGACCGAGGACTAGGGCGCGCCGACCGCGCCTCGTCCCACGGCCCGCTTAGCGTGGGGGAGTGGCAGCTCTGCGCGTTCTCGGCATCGACCCCGGCCTGACCCGCTGCGGCGTCGGCGTGGTCGATGTCGCACGTGACCGCTCGGCGACGCTCGTGCACGTCGGCGTGATCCGCTCCGACCCGCACGAGCCCATCGAGCGTCGGCTCGCGACGATCGCCGCCGGCATCCGCGCGGTGATCGACGAGCACGGACCCACCGTCGTCGCCGTGGAGCGCGTCTTCTCGCAGCACAACCGCCAGTCGGTCATGGGCACCGCCCAGGCGAGCGGCATCGCCCTGCTGATCGCGGGCGAGCGCGGGCTCCCGGCGACCACGCACACCCCGACCGAGGTCAAGGCCGCGGTCACGGGGTACGGCGCCGCCGACAAGAAGCAGGTGCAGGCCATGATCGCCCGCATCCTGCGGCTGGACGAAGTGCCGCAGCCCGCCGACGCCGCTGACGCGCTGGCCCTTGCGCTGTGCCACGCGTGGCGCGGCGGCGCCGCCCAGGCACCCGCCGGCGGATCGCTGACCCCTGCGCAGCGGGCATGGGCGGATGCCGAACGTCTCGCCCGTCGGTGAGTGTGTCGGTCGAACAAAACTGCGAACCCGGCCGTAGGCTCGCCTCATGATCTCTTCGCTGCGCGGTCGGGCCGCCCACGTCGATACGGACTCGATCGTCATCGAGGTCGGGGGAGTGGGGCTGACCGTCGCAGTCACCCCGCACGTCGCCGCCGCGACCGATGTCGGCGACGACGTGCACCTGCACACGCACCTGATCGTCCGAGAAGACGCCCTGTCGCTCTTCGGCTTCGAGAGCAGAGACGAACTGGTCGTCTTCACCCAGCTGCTCAGCGTCACGGGGGTCGGACCGAAATCGGCGCTCGGCGTGCTGGCCGCCCTCAGCGTCACGCAGATCGCCGAGGCGGTCTCCGCCGACGACGACGCGCCGTTCCGCCGAGTGTCGGGCATCGGGCCGAAGACCGCGAAGCTCATCGTGGTGCAGCTCGCCGGCAAGGTCGTCGCGCCGCGCTCGGGCAGTGCGCCGAAAGCGGATGCCGCACCCGGCGTCGCCGCGCAGGTCACGCAGGCGCTCATCGGCCTCGGCTGGAGCGAGCGCGCCGCGAGCGAGGCAGTTGCTTCGGCCGTCGAGGAGGCCAGCCCGGCCGAGCGCGCGGCCGTTCCGGCTCTCCTGCGCCTGACGCTCGCGACCCTCGGTCCTGCGCGGAAGGAGCCCGCCGGTGGATGACGTGCACGACGCCGACGAGCCCGTCGACGAGGGAGAGCTCGCGATCGAAGGCGCCCTGCGCCCGGCATCCCTCGCCGAATTCGTGGGGCAGCAGAAGGTCCGCGGCCAGCTGCAGCTGCTGCTGGACGCGGCCCGTATCCAGCAGAGACCGGCCGACCACATCCTGCTGTCGGGCCCCCCGGGTCTCGGCAAGACCACGCTCGCGATGATCGTCGCGCACGAGAGCGCGCGGCCGCTGCGCATGTCGAGCGGCCCGGCGATCCAGCACGCCGGGGATCTCGCCGCGCTCCTGTCGAGCCTCACTCCGGGCGAGGTGCTGTTCATCGACGAGGTGCACCGCATGGCCCGCTCCGCCGAGGAGATGCTGTACCTCGCGATGGAGGACTTCCGCATCGACATCATGGTCGGAAAGGGCGCCGGGGCCACCAGCATCCCCCTGGATCTCTCGCCGTTCACGCTCGTGGGCGCAACGACCAGGTCGGGCCTGCTGCCCAACCCGCTCCGCGACCGGTTCGGGTTCACCGCTCACCTGGAGTACTACGAACCCGAAGAGCTCGAGCGGGTCATCGAACGCTCCGCCGCGATGCTCTCCGTCGACCTGCCGCCCGCCTCGCGCGCCGAGATCGCGCGGCGCTCGCGCGGCACGCCGCGCATCGCCAACCGGCTGCTGCGCCGGGTTCGGGATTTCATGATCGTCCGCGGCGGAGGCGGCGACACCGCGACCGTCGATGCGGCACTCGACCTGTACGACGTCGATTCGATCGGCCTCGACCGCCTCGACCGAGCGGTGCTCGATGCGCTCGTGCGGCGGTTCCGCGGGGGACCGGTCGGGCTCAGCACCCTCGCCGTCGCCGTCGGCGAGGAGGCCGAGACGATCGAGTCCGTCGTCGAGCCGTACCTGGTCCGCATCGGCTTCATGGGCCGCACGCCGCGCGGCCGGATCGCGATGCCGTCGGCGTTCGAGCACATGGGTGCCGTTGCACGTCGACTCGGCGCTCAGACTCGATGATCTATAATCGCTGAAGGCTCTCGCCTAACCCCCTCCTCAAGGCACAGCCGCCACGGCGCGCGCCTGATTCGAAAGGCTCTCGCCTCCCATGGAATTCCTCTCCAACTACGGCCTCATCATCCTGCTGGTCGTCCTGCTCGGCTTCATGTTCTGGAGCTCGCGTCGGCGCATGCAGAAGCAGAAGCTCGAGCAGGAGCAGAAGGCACGGCAGACCGTCCCCGGCGCCGAGGTGCTGATGCAGGGCGGCCTGTACGGCACGATCATCTCCTTCGACCCCGAGAACCTCGACCAGCCCGCGATCGTCGAGATCGCGCCGGGCGTCCAGATCAAGGTGCACAGCCAGGCGATCCTGCGCGTGGTCGACCCCGTCGAGGGCACGGTCACCGAGGACGACTTCATCGAGGCCGAGGCGAACGAGGCGGGCTACGTCGCCGGCGTCGCGAGCGGTTCGATCAGCTCCATCAGCGACGACCACGCGCGGTCGGTCGAGGGTGAGCCGACCGTCGACCCCGACACCGACTCGGACACCAAGCCCAAGGCCTGACCGCTCGCCCTTTCCGGGCTCCCAGAAAGCTGACCCTTCGTGGCGACATCCACCCCTGTCCGGCATGCCTGGCGTGCGTTGACCGGTCTTCTGATCATCACCGCCCTGCTGTTCGGCATCAACGCGCTCGGCGTGTACGTGTTCAAAGAGAGCTCGTGGAGTCCTGAGCTCGCGCTCGACCTCCAGGGCGGCACGCAGATCATCCTCGAGGCGCAGACCGCCGACGGCGCAGCGCCCACCGAGGAGCAGCTGAACCAGGCCGTCACGATCATCCGCCAGCGCGTCGACGCCTCCGGTGTCGGCGAGGCCGACGTGACGACCGAGGGCGGCAAGAACATCGTCGTCCAGATCCCCGGTACGGCCGACGAGCAGACCCGTCAGCGCATCGAGGCATCCGCGCAGCTCCAGCTGCGCGCCGTGCTCGTGGCCGGGCAGCCCGCGACGACCTTCGTCGGCGAGGACGGCAAGGAGACGCCGTACCCGACGCCCGACCCGACGCTGGCGGCCACACCGACGGCGTCGCCCACCAACGGCAGCGACGTCGCGTGGATCACGCCCGCGCTGCAGGCGGAGTACCTCGCGTACGACTGCAGCAATGCCGACAACGACCCCGCGAACGCGCCGCAGGATCAGCCCCTGATCACGTGCGATCCGGACGGCACGGTCAAGTACATCCTCGGACCGGTCGAGCTCGACGGATCATCGATCAGCGACGCCACCTTCGGTCTGCAGCAGACCAACGGCCAGTGGGCGGTGAACCTCAAGTTCGATGACGCCGGCACCAAGACGTTCGGTGAGATCAGCCAGCGGCTGTACGGCGCCGACCCGCCGCTGAACCAGTTCGCGTTCGTGCTCGACGGCTACGTGCTCTCCGCTCCGTCGATGAACGCGATCATCCTCGGCGGCGACCCCAGCATCACCGGCAGCTTCACCCAGGACACCTCCAAGGTGCTCGCCGACCAGCTGAAGTACGGCGCGCTGCCCCTGAGCTTCGAGGTCGTCAGCTCCGACACCATCTCGGCCACGCTCGGATCGCAGCAGCTGCAGATCGGCCTCATCGCCGGTCTCATCGGTCTGGCGCTGGTCGCGATCTACGTCTTGATCGTCTACCGCGCTCTGGGCCTCGTGATCATCGCGTCGCTCATCGTGATGGGCGTGCTGACCTACATCACGATCTGCATCCTGGCGTGGCGCATGGGCTTCCGCCTGTCGCTCGCCGGTGTCGCCGGACTGATCGTGTCGATCGGATTCACGGCGGACTCGTTCATCGTGTACTTCGAGCGCATCCGAGACGAACTGCGCGACGGCAAGTCGATCACCGGCGCGGTCGAAGACGGCTGGGACCGCGCGAAGCGGACGATCTACATCTCCAAGTCGATCAACATCCTCGCGGCCGTCGTGCTGTACATCCTGGCCGACGCCACGGTGAAGGGCTTCGCGTTCACGCTGGGGCTCACGACCGTGATCGACGTCATGATCTTCATCCTGTTCACCCACCCGGTCATGCAGCTGCTCGCTCGCACGAAGTTCTTCGGGTCGGGGCACCCGCTCTCGGGCATGGATCCGACCGCGCTCGGCGCGGTCTACCGCGGCCGCGCTCAGTTCCGCGCCCCCGTCGCCCCGACCGCCAAGACGCAGGCCGAACGCCGCGCGTCGCGCTCACGCGGTGAGGCCGAACGTCGGCAGACGATCGCCGAGCGCAAGCAGGCGGAGCTTCAGAAGGTGCCCGACACCGGGAAACCGGCCAAGACCGACAAGGGGGGAGAGCTCTGATGCGCTCCATGAGCCAGCTCGGCAACGACCTCTACACCGGCAAGACCTCGTTCCCCTTCGTGGGGCGTCGCCGCCTGTGGTTCATCATCGCGGCGATCCTCGTGATCGGCTCCGCGCTCGTACCGCTGTTCCGCCCGATCCAGTTCTCGATCGAGTTCACCGGCGGGTCGCAGTTCACCGTCTCGGGTGTGTCCTCGCCGGATCAGGCGGTCGCCACCGAGGCGGTCCAGTCGGTCGTGCCGGATGCCGTCACCAAGGTGACGACGGTGGGTGACAGCACGGTCCGGGTGCAAACCGACCAGCTGACCCCCGCCGAGTCGCTGGATGTCACGAGCGCGCTCGCCGAGGCCTACGACGTCCCCGTCAGCGAAGTGACCGCATCCTTCATCGGCCCCAGCTGGGGCGCCGACGTGACACGGCAGTCGCTGTGGGGTCTGGCGATCTTCCTCGCGCTGACCTTCCTGATCCTCGCGCTGTACTTCCGCACCTGGAAGATGTCGGTGACCTCGATCATCGGCCTGCTCGACGTGCTCATCATCACGATCGGCGTCTACGCGCTGTGCGGCTTCGAGATCTCGCCCGCAGCGGTGATCGGCTTCCTCACGATCCTGTCCTACGCGCTGTACGACACGACCGTCGTGTTCGACAAGATCCGCGAGAACACGACGGAGGACGGCGAGATATCGGGTCGCACGTTCGGTGAATCGGTGAACCTCGCCGTGAACCAGACGCTGATCCGGTCGATCAACACCACTGTGGTGGCGATCCTGCCGACGGGCGCGATCCTGTTCATCGGCGCCCTGTGGCTGGGTGCGCAGACGCTGACCGACATCTCGCTGGCGATCTTCGTCGGCACGATCGTCGCGGCGTACTCGACGCTGTTCGTCGCGGCGCCGCTGTACTCGCTGTTCCGCGAGAACGAGCAGGACGTGAAGACCCGCGACGCGCGGGCTCTCGCCGCGCGCGAAAGGGCCGGCGTCCCGGTCTGAGCACCCGTTCCGTCGGCAACGGAGGCGGCTCTGCGCGGGCATAGGATTGAGGTCCAGCGGAGGGGAGGAGTCGGATGACCGAGACCGTTCCTCCCGCCCAGTCCTCCTCGCTGCGACGGCTCGTCCCGCGCATCTTCTCGAGATCGGCGCGCCGCGACGACGTCGAGCAGCTGCTGCGCACGGTGCGGACGCACCATCCCAAGGGCGATCTGTCGATCATCGAGCGCGCCTACCGGGTCGCCGACGAGGCGCACACCGGGCAGACGCGGCA
Organism: uncultured Actinomycetota bacterium; assembly: GCA_963781135.1. Classification (GTDB taxonomy): domain Bacteria; phylum Actinomycetota; class Actinomycetes; order Actinomycetales; family Microbacteriaceae; genus Microbacterium. The sequence continues at coordinate 742,059 of CAWADY010000010.1, forward strand.
GAGCGGTGAGCCGTACATCACCCACCCGCTCGCGGTCGCGCAGATCCTCGCCGACCTCGGTCTCGGTCCCAAGGCGATCGCCGCCGCGCTGCTGCACGACACGGTGGAAGACACCGACTACGCCCTCGAAACGCTGAACGCCGAGTTCGGCGACGAGGTCGCGATGCTCGTGGACGGCGTCACGAAGCTCGACAAGGTCAAGTACGGCGAGAGCGCGCAGGCCGAGACCGTCCGCAAGATGATCGTGGCGATGTCGCGCGACATCCGGGTGCTGCTCATCAAGCTCGCCGACCGCCTGCACAACGCCCGCACGTGGGGCTTCGTGCCGCCCGAGAAGGCGCAGAAGAAAGCCACCGAGACCCTCGAGATCTACGCCCCGCTCGCGCATCGGCTCGGCATCCAGACGATCAAGTCCGAACTCGAGGACCTGTCGTTCGCGGTGCTGCATCCGAAGCTCTACGCCGAGATCGAAAGCCTCGTCAAGCAGCGCACCCCGCAGCGCGAGCAGTACGTCCACAACGTCATCGAATCGGTCGACGCCGACCTGCGCGAGCTCCGCATCCGCGGTCGCGTGATGGGGCGTCCGAAGCAGCTGTACTCCGTGTACCAGAAGATGGTCGTGCGCGGTCGCGAGTTCGACGACATCTACGACCTCATCGGCATCCGCATCATGGTCGGCAGCGTGCGCGACTGCTACGCCGTGCTGGGAGCCATCCACGCGCGGTGGACGCCGCTGCCCGGGCGCTTCAAGGACTACATCGCCACCCCGAAATTCAACCTGTACCAGTCGCTGCACACCACGGTGATCGGCCCGGGCGGGCGCACCGTCGAGATCCAGATCCGCACGAACGAGATGCATCAGCAGGCCGAGTACGGCGTCGCCGCGCACTGGAAGTACAAAGAGCGCCTGACGGGCGGCAAGCCCGACGCGAAGTCCGTCGACGCCGACATGGCATGGCTCGCGCACATCTCGGACTGGCAGGCCGAGACGGCCGATCCAGGCGAGTTCCTGGATTCGCTGCGGTTCGAGATCGGCGCCAAAGAGGTCTACGTCTTCACGCCGAAGGGCCGTGTGATCGGACTGCCCACCGGTGCGAGCCCGGTCGATTTCGCGTACGCGGTGCACACCGAGGTCGGGCACCGGACGATGGGCGCCAAGGTCAACGGGCGTCTCGTGCCGCTCGAGTCCGAACTGCAGAGCGGCGACGTCGTCGAGGTGTTCACGTCGAAGAACCCGGATGCCGGCCCCAGCCAGGACTGGCTCACCTTCGTCAAGAGCACACGCGCGCGCAGCAAGATCCGCGGCTGGTTCACGAAGGAGCGGCGCGAAGAGGCCATCGAGCAGGGCAAGGAGGCGATCGCGCGCGCGATGCGCCGCCAGAACCTGCCGCTCCAGCGGCTGATGAGCCAGGACTCCTTCACCGAGGTGGCTCGCTCGCTCAACTACGAGGACGTCACCGCGCTGTACGCCGCAGTGGGCGAGGGGCATGTCTCGACGCAGTCCGTCATCGAGAAGGTCACCGCCGCCGTCAGCGCGAGCGACACCTCGACCGGGCCGATCGACATCCCGCACGTCGGCCGTTCGCGCCAGCCCCGCGGCGGGGACTCCGGGGTCCTCGTGCGCGGTGCGCCCGACATCCTCGTCAAGCTCGCCAAGTGCTGCACCCCCGTGCCGGGCGACGAGGTCGTCGGCTTCGTCACGCGCGGCAGCGGAGTGTCGGTGCACCGCACGGACTGCACGAACGTCAAGTCGCTCATGGACGATGCCGAGCGGATCATCGAGGTCGAATGGGCGCCGACCACCAAGAGCGTGTTCCTGGTGCAGATCCAGATCGAGGCCCTGGACCGATCTGGGCTGCTGAGCGATGTGACCCGCGTGCTGAGCGAGCACCACGTGAACATCCTGTCTGCCACCGTCTCGACGACCAACGACCGGCTCGCGCTCAGTCGCTTCGTCTTCGAGATGGGCGACATCGTGCACCTCGAGCGGGTGCTCAACGCCGTGCGGCGCATCGACGCCGTGTACGACGTCTACCGCGTCACATCATCCTGACCCGCGACCTTCCGCGCCGCGAGCGCACGCAGGAGGACGAGGGCTGACCGCTTGTGCGGCAGAGCGCCGTGCGCTTCGAGCCACGAGACGGTGCGCGCCGCGAGCCCCTGGTCGGCATCGGCCATCATCCGCGCCGCCACGGCGTAGTCCTCGTCCGATATCCGGGACAGGTCCGCGAGGGTGCGCTCCGCTGACGTGACCAGCACGCCGCCGATCCGCAGCAGGTCGGCCGGATCGACGCAGAGGTCGCGGTAGAGCAGGCGGCGCCCGACCACGTGGTGCAGCCGCCGTGGCACTGCGCGCTGCACGGTGTGCCGGGCGGGCGGCTCATGAAGCGCGCCATGGATCCACGCCGCACTCAGGTGGGTCGCAGCGAGGGTGTCACCCAGCAGGCTGCGCAGGGAGCCGGCGCGCAGGCCCCGCGTTTCGACCGCGTCCGCAGGGATGTAGGCCTCCCCGAGCTCCACGAGATGTCCGTCGAGCCTCGCCGCGGACAGCTCGGCGGGCGAGAGCCGCTCATCCGCGAAGTACAGGAAGGGAGAGGACATGCCTGCCACTGTGCCGCACGCGGGCGCGACGAGTCGCGGCCGCGGTGCGGTCTGTGGAGAATCCGTCGGCGAGACCCGACAGCGGCCTGGGGTCAGCCTCCGAGAGCGGTGAGCCAGGTGCGTCGGGCGTCGAGGGCCTCGGTCGCCTTCGCGATCGCGGCCTTGTCGCCCGACTTCTCAGCCTTGGTCAGTTCGTCCTCGAGCTTCTGGATCGCCTCGGTCAGCTGACGCGTCATCTCGTTCGCGCGCGCCTTCGTCTCGGGGTTGTTGCGCTTCCAGTCGATCTCTTCGCGACCGCGCAGCGCCGTCTCGATGCGACGCAGGTCGTCGTCGAGCACACGCTCCTTGTCGCGGGGGAAGATCCGGCCGATGTCATCCCACTGACGCTGGATCGCTGTCAGCGCGCTGCGCGCCTTGACCAGGTCGGGCTCGTCGGCGATGACACGTGCTTCATCGAGGAGCGCACGTTTCAGGTCGATCTTCTCGCGTGACGCTTCGGCATCCGCCGCCTCGCGCTCGCCGCGCGCACCGTACAGCGCATCACCGGCCGCCTTGAAGCGGGCCCACAGTGCGTCGTCGGCCTTCTTGCCTGCCCGGCCGGCGGTCTTCCACTGATCCAGCAGCTCACGGTAGGTCGCGATGCCGTCTTCGCCCTTCGGGGCGAGGGCCTCGGCCTTCTCGACGAGACGGGCCTTCTGGTCTCGCACCGACTTGTGCGCCTCATCGAGTTCCGCATAGAACTCGCGGCGGTGCTTGTCGACCGTCGCGCGCGCGTCGCGGAAGCGCTTCCACAGCTGCTGGCCGGTCGACTTCGGCAGTCGAGGGCCGTTCTGCTGCTGTGACTGCCACTGATCGAACAGCGATGTGAGGTCAGCGGATGCCTGCTTCCACTGAACGCTGCGAGGATCGCGGGCGGCGAGGGCCTCGGCCTTCTCCACCAGCTCGGTGCGTGCGCGCACGGCGTCGTCCACGGCTTGGCGGGATGCGGCGGCCTCGGTCGCCGACGCCTCGGTCAGCTCACCGGTCAGGGCGAGCACGCGGGCATCCAGCGCGGCGAGGTTTCCGACCGCTGCCGCGTCCTGGAGCTTCGCGTGGAGCGCCTTCGCAGTCGCACGGAGATCGGCCGCCGGCGCACCACCGCGACGGTGGCGCACCTCGAGCAGAGCCACTTCGCTCGCGAGATCCGAGAACTTGCGGCGGTAGTAGGCGAGGGCCTCGTCGGCGGTGCCGTCGGGGTACTGCCCGACGACACGCCAGCCGTCGGCCTCGCGAACCGACACGGTGCCGTCGTCGTCGACGCGCCCCCACGGCTCGGTGTCTGCGGGTTCCGCCGGGGTGTCCGACGGTGCGGCATCCGGCTTCCTCGGCCCGGGAAGCGCGCTGGGGTGCGGTACTGCCGGCGCGATCCCGGGTCCCGTCGCGGCTTCAGGCTCCGCTTCGGCCGCAGGTTCGCTCGCCGCGTCGGGTTCGACCGCTGGCTGAGGCTCAGCTTCGGCTTCAGGCTCAGCGTCGGCTTCGACCTCAGCGCCGGCTTCGGGCTCCGGTTCGGTTTCGGGCTCCGGCTCGGCGTCGGCGCCGACCTGCGACGGATCCTCGTCGGGCACCGCGTCAGGCTCGGGCTCGATCGGGGCGACGCTCTGTGCGCCGGGGTCGGTCTCGGGAGTGGTCTCGGTGGGGGATTCGGGAGTGGACTCTGCTGCAGCAGTCACGGGATGCACCTCATCGCGGCTCTCGCCGCCTGTGGGGGGATGGACGGCCCCCAGCCTAGTACGGGCCGAAGCCGTCGCCGAGGGCGGTGAGGACTCTGCCCGAGGTCAGGGCGTGGGGGTGGCGGAGGGCGTCGCCGAAGGGGTTGCGCCGGGATCGGCGGATTCGGTGGGAGACGCGCTCGGGTCGGGAGTCGCGGTGCCGGTCGGCGTCGCGGACGGCGTCGGGACCGGAGCACCGGGACCGGCCATGAAGTACGCCGCCTGGCCGGCGACGATCGCGAGGATGAGCACCCCGCCGCCGATGCCGGCGATCAGGTTGTCGCGCGTGCGGCGCCGCGCCTGCCCGGCGTGGAACGCCTGGCGGGCCTGATAGACCCGCACGCGCTCCCGCTCGGCACGCCCGTCACGCTGCTTTCCACCCGTCGCCACGGGACCTCCCTCGCTCCCCGGGGATCCCGGGCGGGTTGATCCTACGGGCCGTCGACACGGCGGCCAAACCCGCGTCCGCACCGAGGGTCCGATGCGGCCGTTAGCCTTGATCGGTGACCTCCGCCGCGCTGTTCCAGGGGCAGACCCCGCTCGCCGTGCGGATGCGGCCGACCTCTCTCGACGAGGTCGCCGGCCAGTCGCACCTGCTGCGGCCCGGATCACCCCTCGTGCTGCTGGCCCGACCGGACGTGTCGACGGGGGCGGCGGCATCCGTGATCCTCTGGGGGCCGCCCGGCACCGGAAAGACGACGCTCGCCCAGGCGATCGCCCGCTCCTCCGGTCGCCGGTTCGTCGAGCTTTCGGCGGTGACGGCGGGGGTGAAGGACGTGCGGGAGGTCCTCCAGGAGGCCCTGACTCAGCGTGACCTCTACGGCCAGTCCACGATTCTGTTCCTCGACGAGATCCATCGCTTCACGAAAGCCCAGCAGGACACGCTCCTGCCCGGTGTCGAGAACGGCTGGGTCGTCCTCATCGCCGCCACGACCGAGAACCCGTCCTTCTCGGTCATCTCACCGCTGCTGTCGCGATCGCTCCTGCTCACACTGCAGCCGCTCACCGACGACGACCTCGGCATGCTGCTCGATCGGGCCGTCTCCGACGCCCGCGGACTCGGCGGCAGCGTCACGCTGCTGCCCGAGGCCCGCGACGCACTCGTGCGGCTCGCCTCGGGCGATGCCCGGCGCGCCCTGACCGCCCTCGAGGCGGCGGCCTCGCTCGCCGAGCCGGTCGCCGGAGACTCCGATGACTCGGACGACGCGAGCCACGACTCACCCGAGATCACGGCCGACCACGTCGCGAGCGCCGTGGACCGCGCCCTGCTGCGCTACGACCGCCAAGGCGATGAGCACTACGACGTCATCAGCGCGTTCATCAAGTCGATCCGGGGGTCCGACGTCGACGCGTCGCTGCATTACCTTGCCCGGATGGTCGAAGCGGGGGAGGACCCCCGCTTCATCGCGCGGCGTCTGGTGATCTCGGCCTCTGAAGACATCGGACTCGCCGATCCGCAGGCTCTCGTGATCGCGGTGGCCGCGGCCGACGCCGTCGCCTTCATCGGGATGCCGGAGGGCCGCATCCCGCTCGCCGAGGCGACCGCCTATCTCGCGACGACCGCGAAGTCGAACGCCGCCTATCTCGCGATCGACAAGGCGATCGCCGACGTCCGCGCGGGCGGCTTCGGGCGCGTTCCGGCGCATCTGCGCGACGCACACTACCCGGGCGCGAAGAGGCTCGGCCACGGCAAGGGCTACCGGTACCCGCACGACTCCGAGGTCGGCGTGGTGGCGCAGCAGTACCTGCCGGATGACCTGGTGGATCGCCGCTACTACGAGCCGACCAGCCACGGGCAGGAGCGCGACGTCCAGGCCCGGTTGGAGAAGATCCGCCGCATCCTCGGCGGCTGAGCCGCGTCTGTTAGACTTGACCGGCTCGAAACGCAGTTTTCGGGTATCTCCTTCCCCCAACACACCTTCGGTGCGCCCCGACGTGCGCGCCGACCGGGAAGGGCAGGAGATACGTCCATGAGTCCGCGAAAGACGCGGCCATGTTGTTTTGGAAGGACACATCCGTGCCCACGAAGTCCCAGGACCGCCGCAAGGTCCGCCTCTCCCGCGCGCTCGGCATCCCGCTGACGCCGAAGGCCGCCAAGTACCTCGAGAAGCGTCCGTACGCTCCGGGTGAGCACGGCCGCACCAAGCGCAAGCAGGACAGCGACTACGCCGTTCGCCTCCGCGAGAAGCAGCGTCTGCGCGAGCAGTACGGCATCCGCGAGAAGCAGATGCGCAACACGTTCAACGAGGCCCGCCGCACCCAGGGCCTGACCGGTGAGAACCTGGTCGAGCTGCTCGAGATGCGCCTGGACGCCCTCGTGCTGCGTGCCGGCTTCGCCCGCACCACCGCGCAGGCCCGCCAGCTGGTCGTGCACCGCCACATCCTCGTCGACGGCCAGACCGTCGACCGCCCGTCGTTCCGCGTGAAGCCGGGTCAGCTCATCCACGTCAAGGCCAAGAGCGAGGGCACCGAGCCCTTCCAGGTCGCAGCCGCCGGCGGTCACGCCGAGGTCCTGCCGCCCGTTCCCGGCTACCTCGAGGTCGAGCTCGACAAGCTGCACGCGCGTCTGCTGCGTCGCCCGAAGCGCGCTGAGGTCCCCGTCACCGGTGACGTCCAGCTCGTCGTCGAGTACTACGCCGCGCGATAGCGCGCCGCAGTCGGTTGTCGAGTAGGCGCGTCAGCGCCGTATCGAGACACGCCGCGCGCTAGTCATCACAACGCAGAAGGGCGCCGGGGTCACCCCGGCGCCCTTTCGCGTTCTCGCCTACGATGGAGGGATGCCGCGCCCGGCGGCTGAGGAAGTGGTGACATGAGAAACCTCCTGTGGTTCCTGCTCGGTCTGATCGGCGGTTTCGTCGCCGCGCATGTCATGAACAAGGACCCCCGCGGCCACGAGGTGCTCGCCGACGTCGACGCGCGCATCACGGAGTTCACCGACCGGATCGGCGACGCATACCGCGAGCAGGAAGCACGGATGTCGGGGCTGGTCGGTTCTGCCCAGGAAACCGTCAGCGACGCCGTCGATGCGGTCAAGGAATCGGCATCCGAGGCGATCGACTCCGCCGCCGACGCATCCACCGCGGCAATCGACTCGGCGAGAACCGCCGCCAAGAAGCTCACCGACTGACCCACCCGTCAGGCGGTGTCCGTTGCCGGACGCCGCCCTTTTGCGAGGACTCTCATGCAGACCGCCGAGCTTGCCGACCGATTCCTGCGCTATTTCGAGAAGCGCGACCACACCATCGTCCCTTCGGCATCCCTGGTCACCGACGACCCGGCACTGCTGTTCACCGTCGCCGGAATGGTCCCGTTCATCCCCTATCTGAGCGGTGACGTTCCCGCGCCGTACAAGCGGGCCGCCGACGTGCAGAAGTGCATCCGGACCAACGACATCGAAGAGGTGGGCAAGACGCCCCGCCACGGCACGTTCTTCCAGATGCTCGGCAACTGGTCGTTCGGTGACTACTTCAAAGAGGGCGCCATCACGTACGCGTGGGATCTGCTCACGACCTCGGAAGCAGACGGAGGGCTCGGGTTCGACCCCAAGGACCTCTGGGTGACCGTGTACAAGGACGACGACGAGGCCTTCGACCTGTGGCGGCGGATCGCCGGGCTGCCCGAGGATCGCATCCAGCGGCTCGACAAGGACACGAATTACTGGAGCACCGGACTGCCCGGCCCGGCCGGCCCCTGCTCCGAGATCTTCTTCGACCAGGGTCCCGCCTACGGCGTCGACGGCGGCCCCGCCACCGACGACGACCGGTACGTCGAGATCTGGAACCTCGTCTTCATGCAGTACGCGATCGACGACGTGACCTCGAAGTACGACTTCCGCATCGTCGGCGAGCTGCCCCAGAAGAACATCGACACCGGGATGGGCCTGGAGCGCATCGCGTTCATCAAGCAGGGCGTGCAGAACATGTACGAGACCGACCAGGTGCGGCCGGTGCTCGACCTCGCCTCGCAGCTGAGCGGGCGGCGCTACGGCGCCGACCACGGCGACGACGTGCGCATGCGCATCATCGCGGACCACGTGCGCTCCTCGCTCATGCTCCTGGCCGACGGAGTGACCCCCTCCAACGAGGGGCGCGGCTACATCCTGCGCCGGCTCATGCGGCGCGGCATCCGCTCGATGCGGCTTCTGGGCGTCGACGGACCGACCTTCCCCGAGCTTTTCGCCGCCTCACGCGACGCGATGAAGGCCGTCTACCCCGAGCTCGAGACCGAGTACCCCCGGCTGTCCGCCTACGCGGTCGCCGAGGAGGAGACGTTCCTGCGCACCCTCGCGGCCGGCACGACGACGCTGGACCTGTCGGTGGCGCAGACGAAGCAGGCGGGCGGCACGACGATCGCCGGCTCTGAGGCGTTCCTCCTGCACGACACCTACGGGTTCCCGATCGACCTCACCCTGGAGATCGCCGAGGAGGCCGGGCTCACGGTCGACCGGGCAGCCTTCGACTCGCTCATGCTCGAGCAGCGCACGCGCGCGAAGGCCGACGCCCGCTCCCGCAAGCGCCAGCTCGCCGACACGAGCGTCTACCGCGAGTTCCGCGCGCACGGCGAGACGGTTTTCACCGGCTACACCGATCTCGAGACCGAGTCGACGATCCTCGGACTGCTCGTGGACGGCGTCTCGGTCGACCGTGCCACGGCCGGCCAGATCGCGGAGGTCATCCTCGCCGACACCGCGCTGTACGCCGAGTCCGGCGGTCAGGTCGCCGACAAGGGCATCATCGTGGGCCCCGGATACGAGCTCGACGTCATCGACGTGCAGAAGCCGGTCGTGGGACTGATCAGCCACACCGTCGAGGTCACTTCGGGCGAGGTCGGCGTCGGTCAGCCGGCCACCTCTGTCGTGGATGCCGTCAACCGGCGCGCGGCACGCCAGGCCCACTCCGCCACCCACCTCGTGCACGCGGCGCTGCGCGACACGCTCGGCAAGAGCGCCACGCAGGCCGGCTCACTGAACCGAGCCGGCTACATGCGCCTCGACTTCACCTGGGGTCAGGCGCTCTCGCCCGACACGCGCACCGAGATCGAGGAGATCGCCAACAACGCGGTGCGCGAGAACCTCGAGGTCACGACGCGGGTCATGTCACTCGACGAGGCCAAGTCCCTCGGAGCCATGGCCCTGTTCGGCGAGAAGTACGGCGACACCGTCCGCATGGTCGACATCGGCGGACCGTGGTCGCGTGAACTCTGCGCCGGCACTCACGTCTCTTCGAGCGCCGAGATCGGGCTGGTCAACCTGGTGGGCGAGTCGTCTGTCGGCGCGTCCAACCGCCGCGTCGAAGCCCTCGTCGGGCGTGACGCGTTCCGCGAGCTCGCCGCCGAGCGCGCCATCGTCTCGCAGCTGACCTCGACGCTCAAGACGCCCCGCGACCAGCTCCCCACCCGCATCGCCGAGCTCGCGGCCAGCCTCAAGGCGGCCGAGAAGAAGATCGCCGCCTTCGAAGCGCGCGCGCTGACCGACCGGATTCCTGCCCTCGCCGCGAACGCCGCCGTCGTGGGCGCGAACCGCGTGGTCGCCGAATCGATCGGCTCGGCCGCCTCAGCGGACGATGTGCGCTCGCTCGCTCTCGGCGTGCGGGACCGTCTCGGCTCGGAGGCCGGCGTCGTCGCGATCGGCGCCGAGGTGGGCGGTCGCCCCGTCGTGATCGTGGCCACGAACGAGGCCGCGCGAGCAGCCGGCGCGCGCGCCGGAGCACTGGCCAAGGTCGCCGCGACGACTCTGGGCGGCGGCGGCGGCGGTCGCGACGACGTCGCGCAGGGCGGGGGAACGGACGCTTCGGCACTGCCGGCCGCGCTCAGCGCCGTGAAGGATGCGCTCGGCGCCCTGTGAGCGGGTTCCGTCGGGGCGTCCGCCTCGGGATCGATGTCGGGAAGGCACGTGTCGGCGTCGCGCGCTGCGATCCGGACGGCATGCTCGCGACTCCGGTCGAGACCGTGCCACGCTCCGACGGGTCGATCGGGCGCATCGTGGAGCTCGCTCAGGAGTACGACGCGGTCGAGCTGATGGTCGGCCTGCCACTGAACATGCGGGGCGAGGACACCGCGTCGACCACCGACGCGCGTGAGTTCGCCGCGGCGCTGGCGGCGGCGTCCGCTCTGCCGGTCCGGCTCACCGACGAGCGGCTCAGCACGGTGTCCGCGCACGCGGCGCTGCGTGATTCGGGCAGATCACAGCGTTCATCTCGTAGCATTGTTGACCAGGTCGCGGCCGTCGTTCTGCTCCAGCACGCAATCGATGTCGAGAAGAGCACCGGACGGCCCGCCGGATCACCCGTCCCCCCGGCCCAGGAGCCCGCCTGACATGCCCGATGCCCCGTCGCCGTTCGACGATCCGTTCGCGGATCTGTTCGGCAAGCTGCCGGATCCGCGCGAGCACCGCTCGAGCGGCGATGACAACTCTCGCGGCACCGCCGCGCCGGTGACGCCCGCGGGCGGAACAGCCCAGGTGGCCACCCCGATGTCTCGCCGCGAAGCGCGCGAAGCCGCCGCTCGCGCGGCAGCGCGTGCGACGCCGGCCGCACCCGTCGAGAAGTCGCCCCCCGCTGCCCTGCCTGCGCCGGCGCCCACCTCAGCCGCACCGCGGTCATCGGCCGACGTCACCGACGCGGAGGAGTGGCCGTTCATCGGCGGCGCAGCGGCGGAGGGCGCGCCGGCCTACCGGCGCGGCGCAGACGCCGCCCTGGACGCGGGCGGCTCCGGCACCACGATCACCGCGCGACCGGTCGCGACGGCCACCCTCGAGGATCTGTTCAGCGGCGAGCACACGACCGATAGCGTCGGTCAGGTGCCGCCGCCCACGAACAAGCGCCGACGCCGCATCGGCGGGTGGATCGCTCTCGGCGTCGTGCTGCTGCTCCTGGGCGGCATCGCCGGTGCTGCGTTCTACATCTGGAACACGTACGAGGACAGCATCCGCGAGGTGATGGGCTGGGAAGAGCCCAAGGACTACGACCCGGGTATGGCGAACGGCGAAGTGTTCGTCACCGTCGCGTCGGGCGACACCGGTGCGCCGATCTCGCAGAGCCTGTTCGACGCCGGGGTCACCAAAACCCCGGAGGCCTTCTACGACTACCTGATCGACACGGGCCAGAATCCGCCGTTCGTGCCGGGCATCTTCACACTGCAGAAGCAGATGACCTCCGAGGCGGCGCTGGCCGCCCTGCTCGACCCGGCCAACAAGATGGAGAACAGCGCTCAGCTGCGCGAGGGCCTCACCGTCGATCAGTCGCTGCCGCTGCTGGCGGACGGCATCGGCCTTCCGATCGAGGACTTCCAGGCTGCGGTGGCAGACCCGACGCTCTACGGTGTGCCCCTCGACCCGGCGATCGTCGCCGCAGGGGGCCAGCCGCTCGAGGGGTGGCTGTTCCCGGCCACCTACACGTTCGACCCCGGCGTGACCGCGCAGGACGTGATCGCGACCCTCGTGAACCGCACCGTGAAATCGCTCGACGATGCCGGCGTGCCCGCGGAGGACCGTCAGCGCGTGCTGACCGTCGCCTCGATCATCCAGCGCGAGGCGCGCTACGAGAAGGACATGCAGCAGGTGTCCACCGTGATCGAGAACCGCCTGGGCGCGAACAACCAGGAGACCTTCGGCCTGCTGCAGATGGACTCGACCGCACAGTACGGCTACGGCGAGATGCACGACGGAACGGTGAGCTCGTCCGGCGAAGCACTGGCCGACCCGAACCCGTGGAACACGTACGTCAACACCGGGCTGCCGATCGGGCCGATCGCGAATCCGGGTGACGTGGCGATCGATGCGGCGATGCATCCCGCGGACGGCGACTGGCTCTATTTCGTCACGGTCAACCTCGACACCGGCGAGACGGTGTTCACATCGAACCTCGCCGACCACAACCGCGCCGTGGCGCAGTGGCAGGCCTGGTGCAGTGACCACCCCGACTCGGGATGCTGACGCCTGACGGCACGCGCCTCGAGGTCTGGGGCGACCCCGTCGCGCACAGCCTCTCGCCGCAGCTTCACACCGCGGCGTACCGGGTCCTGGGGCTCGACTGGAGCTACGAGCGACGCCAGGTGAGCGAGTCCGCATTCGACGCCGAACTCGCCGGACTGTCGGCAGAATGGCGCGGACTCTCACTGACCATGCCGCTGAAGGGAGCTGCCCACCGGGCGGCTGCCTGGCGCGACCGACGGTCCGAGCTCACCGGCGCGGTCAACACCCTCCTGCTGACCGGCGACGGCCTTCGCGGCTTCAACACCGACGTCGGCGGCATCGTCCGTGCCCTCCACGAGGAGGGGATCGTCGATCCCGAGCGTGCGCGCATCATCGGCGCCGGTGCCACGGCGAAGTCCGCTCTCGTGGCCCTCGGCGAACTGGGCGTCCAGCGGGTCGAGGTCGCCGCGCGCCGCGCCGCGGCGGTGATTCCGCTCACCGAGCTCGGCGCTGCCCTCGGCATCGAGGTCGTCGGCGTGGGACTCGAGGCCGCCGGCTTCGACCCGGTGCCGGTCTCGATCGCGACCCTGCCCGGAGACGCCCCGGTCGCCGACGAGACAGCCGACGCGCTCGCGGAGCACGGCGGTGTGCTGCTCGATGTCGTGTACGGCCACTGGCCCACTCCACTCGCGCACGCGTGGCGGAGATCGGGTCGGCACGCGGCCTCCGGGCGCGGGATGCTGCTGCATCAGGCCCTGCTCCAGGTGCGGATCTTCGCGGGGGGCGACCCCGACACGGCTCTGCCCGATGAGAGCGACGTGCTCGCGGCAATGCGCCTGGCGCTCGTGGGAGACTAGACGAATGCTCCGCGTGCTCACGGCCGGCGAATCGCACGGCCCCGAACTCGTCGCCATCATGGAGGGACTGCCTGCCGGCGTCCCCGTGTCGCGCGCCGCGATCCAAGCCGACCTCGCCCGCCGCAAGCTCGGCTATGGCCGCGGCTCGCGCATGAAGTTCGAAGAAGACGAACTGACGATCTCGAGCGGGGTGCGCCACGGGCTGAGCCTCGGCAGCCCGATCGCGCTGCGCATCGGCAACACCGAGTGGCCGAAGTGGGTCGAGGTCATGAGCCCCGACCCCGTCGACCTGACCGACATGTCCCGTGGCCGTGGCGCCGCCCTGACGCGCCCGCGTCCTGGTCACGCCGACCTCGTCGGAATGCAGAAGTACGGCTTCGACGAGGCCCGCCCGATTCTGGAGCGGGCCAGCGCCCGTGAGACCGCGGCGCGCGTCGCGCTCGGGGCGCTCGCACGCGGCTTCCTCGCCGAGCTCGGCATCCGCCTGGTGAGCCACACGCTCTCGATCGGTCCCGTCCGCGTGCCCGAGAACGCCGCGCTGCCGACTCCGGATGACCTCGACTCCCTGGACGCCGACCCGCTGCGGTGCTTCGATGCCGCGACGTCGGCACTCATGGTCGACGAGGTCGATGCCGCTCGCCGCGACGGCGACACGCTCGGCGGCATCGTCGAGGTGCTCGCCTACGGCCTTCCGCCGGGGCTGGGCTCGCATGTCCACTGGGACCGCCGGCTCGACTCGAAGCTCGCCCAGGCGATCATGAGCATCCAGGCCATCAAGGGCGTCGAGGTCGGAGACGGCTTCCTCACGACGACCCGGCGCGGCTCCGAAGCGCACGACGAGCTGTTCGCGACCGATGGCGGGATCGCCCGGTCGAGCGACCGCGCCGGCGGCACCGAGGGCGGCATGTCGACGGGAACCGTGCTGCGCGTCCGGGCGGGCATGAAGCCGATCGCCACGATTCCGCACTCGCTGCGCACGATCGACGTGGCGACGGGCGAGACCGCCTCGGCCCACCATCAGCGCTCCGACGTCTGCGCGGTGCCCGCCGCGGGCGTGGTCGCCGAGGCGATGGTCGCCGTCGTGCTCGCCGAGGTGGTCCTCGAGAAGTTCGGTGGCGACAGCGTCGCGGAGACGCGGCGCAACCTCGAGGGGTACCTCGCCGCCATCCCCGAGACGCTGCGCACCACGAACGCGAGCGACCCGGCCCTCATCGAGCATGACCTCGCTCTCTAGGGACGCGCCCGGCAGTGCGATCGTCCTGATCGGACCGATGGGTGCGGGCAAGACGAGCATCGGCCGTCGTGTCGCGCGCGCGCTCGACCTGAGCTTCGTCGACACCGACAAGCTGATCGCCCGGGATCACGGTCCGATCCCCGAGATCTTCGAACGCCTCGGCGAAGCGCGCTTCCGGCAGCTCGAGCGCGCCGCGGTGACCGAAGCCCTCACCGGCGGAGGTGTGGTCGCCCTCGGCGGCGGGGCGATCCTCGACGCCGCCACCCGCGCAGACCTGGGCGCGCACCGGGTCGTCTTCCTGACGGTGTCGCCGCACATCGTGACGGGCCGCATCCACGGTGCGAACCGGCCGCTGCTGAACGGCGAGGACCCGATCGCCCGCTGGCAGACGATCTTCGCCGAGCGTCGCGGCCGATACGAAGAAGTCGCCGACATCACGCTCGACACATCATCCGGGCCGCTCGCAGCGGTCGTGGCCGAGATCGTCGCCTGGGCGCAGCAGACGCAGAACGCCGAGGAGCACGCATGAGCCAGACCACGACCATCTCCGTGACCGGCGACGCCGGCTACGACATCGTCGTCGGCCGCGGCATCCTGGATCGCGTCGGCGAGGCGCTCGCCCCGACCGTGCGCAAGGTGCTGGTCGTGCACCCGCCCACGCTGGGTGCGGCCGCCGCGCAGCTGCGCGAGCGGCTCATGTCGGACGGCGGGCGCGAGGTGCTGCTCGCCGAGATCCCCGACGCCGAGGCCGGCAAACGCGTCGAGGTCGCCGCGTTCTGCTGGCAGGTGATGGGCCAGGCGGACTTCACGCGCACCGACGCGGTCGTCGGCTTCGGCGGGGGAGCGGTGACCGACCTCGCCGGCTTCGTCGCCGCGACCTGGCTGCGCGGCGTGCAGGTCGTACAGGTGCCCACGACCGTGCTCGGCATGGTCGATGCCGCCGTCGGCGGCAAGACCGGGATCAACACGGCCGAGGGCAAGAACCTGGTGGGGGCATTCTGGGCGCCGACGGCGGTCGTCTGCGACCTCGATCTGCTCGCGACCCTCTCGCCGAACGAGTCCGTCGCCGGGTTCGCCGAGGTCGTCAAGGCCGGGTTCATCTGGTACCCCGAGATCCTCGATCTGATCGAAGCGGATCACGCGGCCGCGGTGGATCCCACGAGCGAGGCCTTCCGCCGCTGCATCGAGCTCGCGATCTCGATGAAGGCCCACGTCGTGGGTGAGGACTTCCGCGAGGGCGGTCTGCGAGAGGTGCTGAACTACGGGCACACCCTCGGACACGCGATCGAGCACGCGGAGCGGTATCGCTGGCGCCACGGCGCCGCCGTCTCGGTCGGCATGATGTACGCGGCCGAGCTCTCGCGCCTCGCGGGTCGACTGCCGGATGCCGCGGCTCAGCGTCATCGCGACGTCCTCGAGCTCCTCGGGCTGCCGACCACGTACCGTGCCGGCGCATGGCCGCAGCTGCTCGCGACGATGCAGCGCGACAAGAAGAGCCGAGCCGGAATGCTGCGCTTCATCGTGCTCGATGACATCGCGCGACCGACCGTGCTGCGGGCGCCCGACGAGTCGCTGCTGTTCGCCGCCTACCAGGAGGTCGCCGGTTAGGGTGAGTGCGTGACAGCCCCCCGCCGCCTCCTGCTCGTCAACGGCCCGAACCTGAACCTCCTCGGCGCGCGCGAGCCCGGCGTCTACGGGACCCAGACCCTCGCGGACATCGAAGCCCTCGTTGCCGCGGCCGCCGCCGCACACGGCTTCGACGTCGACGCGATCCAGAGCAATCACGAGGGGGTTCTCCTCGACGCGATCCACGCCGCACGGGAGACGTGCGCCGGCATCGTGATCAACCCGGGCGGGCTCACGCACACGTCCATCGTGCTGCGCGACGCCCTCGCGGGCGTGAACCTTCCCGTCGCCGAAGTGCACATCAGCAACGTGTACAAGCGTGAAGAGTTCCGTCACCATTCGTACGTCGCGGACATCGCGATCGTGCACGTGGTCGGCGAGGGCGTGACCGGGTACGCGACGGCCGTCGAGAGGCTCATCAGCGTCATCACGGGCCAGGCAGAGGGCTGAGATCCGAGGCGAAGCCGAGGCATCCCGTAGAATCGAACGTCGGGTCGCAATCCGCCCGCAGCTTTCCTCACGAAACGGAACTTCACAGCCATGGCATCCACCGCAGACATCAGGAACGGCGTCGTCCTCAGCATCGACGGGCAGCTGTGGAATGTCATCGAGTTCCAGCACGTCAAGCCGGGCAAGGGCGGCGCCTTCGTGCGCACGAAGCTCAAGAACGTCGTCTCGGGCAAGACGGTCGACCGCACGTACAACGCCGGCGCGAAGATCGAGATCGAGAACGTCGATCGCCGCGACTTCACGTACCTGTACAACGACGGCGAAGGCTTCGTCTTCATGGACGTCGCCGACTACGACCAGCTCACCGTGCCCGCCACCGTCGTCGGGGAGGCCGCGAACTTCCTCCTGGAGAACCAGCAGGTGCAGATCGCGCTGAACAACGGCAACCCGCTGTACGTCGAGCTTCCGGCATCCGTCATCCTCGAGATCACCTACACCGAGCCGGGCCTGCAGGGCGACCGCTCGTCGGCAGGCACGAAGCCCGCCACCGTCGAGACCGGCTACGAGATCCAGGTGCCGCTGTTCCTGGAGACCGGCACGAAGGTCAAGGTCGACACCCGCACGGGCGACTACCTCGGCCGCGTCAACTGACGTTGAGCGCCCGTACCAAGGCGCGCAAGCGCGCCCTCGACATCCTGTTCCAGTCCGACATCCGCGGCGACGCGCTCGCAGTGACGCTCGCCTCCGAGGCGACGCGCGCGGCGAGCGAGCCGTCGCGCGAGGCGTCCTGGCTGTACGCGCGCGAGATCGTCGACGGCGTCATCGACAACCAGGATGAGATCGACGAGCAGATCACGACGTTCGCGAAGGACTGGTCGCTCGCCCGCATGCCCGCCGTCGATCGGGCGCTGCTGCGCATGGCCGTGTGGGAGATCCTGTACAACGACGACGTCCCCACGGCGGTCGCGATCGACGAAGCCGTCGAGCTCGCCAAGGAGTTCTCGACCGACGACTCGGGCGCGTTCGTCCACGGCGTCCTCGCGCGCATCGCCCGCTCGTCCTGAATCCGGCCGTCGGGCGTACGTCCGACGCTCCTGCGAGGATGGACGCGTGCCGGCGACGTGGAGAGACCTGCTCCCCGCGCCACCGTCGACGGCAGAGACCGTGCCACTCGCTCTGGGCGTGGAGCTTCGCCGTGTGCTGACCCGCACCTCCAGCGCGTGGCAGCCGCGCCGCGCAGAGACGGTCACTCCGCGAGCGTTGAGTCAGCGGACGGACTCGCTCATGGTGGGCCTGCGCCCGCTGATGCTCAGCACCGGCACCGGGCGCTGGATCAAAGGCGATGTCTCGTGGGATGCACTGCGTCGTCCTGGCGGCCCGTACGACGCGCGTCACGCCCGGTGGTTCGCCGAGCTGCACAGCATCTCGCGCGAGATCCGGGCACTGGGTCCTTTCACCGACGTCTCGGAGTGGATCACGCTCGACACCGTCGGGTCGGCGCTGCTGTGGACGCATCTCGAGCAGGCGGCAGCGGTCGGCGTGCCCCTCGTCGGCACGACGAAGCACATCCGCGTCGCGCTCGCCTCGGCGGCCGCGCTGACGATGGTCGCCGAGCCCGCACCGCGGGGTGAGCTGGACCTGTCGGCGCAGGTCACGATCGAAGGTCGGCCGATCGATGCCGCCCGCGCGCGACCGGTCGCCCGCTCGGGGATCTACGCGTTCGACGTCGAGCCGGGCCTCATCTCACTCACCCTCGCGCCGCTCGCGCTCGGTGACGCGGCGAGAGCGCTGCTGGAGGCGACGGGCAGCATCCGGGTTCCGGCATCCGACGTCGGGGAGTTCGTTCGCGACCATCTTCCGCGCATCTCCCGGCAGATCGAGGTGATCCCGCGCGGGGGTCTCGAGCTGCCCGCAATCGGTGCGCCGGCACTGATCGTCGGCGTCGGATTCCGTCCCGAGCACACGACCGACGTGCGCCTGGAGTGGGAGTACGCCGGCCTCGGCAGGTTCCCGTTCGGCTCCGACGCGGACCGGGAGCGCGACGAGGCGGCCGAGGCCGACCTGCGCGCACGCGCGGATGCCGCGTGGCGTGAGTCCGGGATGGCTGGGCCGCCCGCGTCTCAGACGCTGCGCGGCATCGAGTCGGCCGAATTCGTCGCGCGCACGGTGCCCGCCCTCGAGGCCATCGACGGTGTGCGGATCGAGCGCACCGGCGCGCCCCGGCGATACACCGAGCTGACCGGCGAGCCCGAGATCAGCATCAGCACGGTGGAGAGCTCGGACCCCGACTGGTTCGACCTCGGCGTCATCGTGACGATCGACGGGCGCCGCATCCCGTTCGCCCCGCTGCTGACCGCCCTGACCCGGCGCCGCACCAAGCTGCTGCTCGCGGACGGGCGCTACTTCTCGCTCGCGCACCCCGCGCTCGACCGGCTGCGGGAGCTGCTGGACGAGGCCGCGACACTGGCCGAGTGGGAGACCTCGCCACGGATCAACCGTCATCAGGTCGATCTCTGGGCCGACTTCGAGGATCTGGCCGACCAGGCCGAGCCCGCCGTGTCGTGGCGAGCCACCGCAGAGGGCCTGCGCGACGTGCAACGGATCGAGCCGACGCCGGTACCCACCGGGCTCACCGCCGAGCTCCGGCCGTACCAACGCGCCGGATTCGACTGGCTCGCATTCCTCTGGCGGCATCGCCTGGGCGGCATCCTCGCCGACGACATGGGCCTGGGCAAGACGCTGCAGATGCTGTCGCTGATCGTGCACGCGCACGAAACGGGGGAGGGCAGGCCGTTCCTCGTCGTGGCGCCGACGTCGGTCATGTCGGTCTGGCGCAGCGAAGCGGAACGGTTCGCCCCGGGCCTGCGCATCGAGACGATCGCCGCAACGCGCGCGAAGTCCGGTCGCGCCGTCAGTGAGGTCGCCGCATCCGCCGATGTCGTCATCACGTCGTACGCGCTGCTGCGCCTCGACGCGGCCGAGTTCGGAAGCGTGGACTGGGCGGCGCTCGTGCTCGACGAGGCGCAGTTCGTCAAGAACCCCCAGACGAAACTGCACCGCGCAGCTCGCGATCTGCGAGCGCCGATGACCTTCGCGATCACCGGCACTCCGCTCGAGAACAGCCTGACCGAGCTGTGGGCGCTGCTGTCTCTGACCGCCCCCGGCCTGTTCCCCTCCGCGCGGCGCTTCCGCGAGCAGTACGTCCAGCCGATCGAGCGCGGAAAGGTGCCCGAGAACGAAGAAGGCGGACCGTACCGCGCGGCGCGCCTGGCCAGACTGAGACGGCGCATCCGTCCGCTCGTGCTGCGCAGGACGAAGGAGCTCGTCGCGCCTGAGCTGCCGCCCAAGCAGGAGCAGGAGCTGCACATCGAACTGGCGCCCGCCCACCGGGCGCTCTACGACGCCGTGCTGCAGCGGGAGCGACAGAAGGTGCTCGGACTGCTGGAGGACCTGGATCGCAACCGCTTCATCGTGTTCCGATCGCTCACGCTGCTGCGCATGCTCAGCCTCGCGCCCGTGCTGGTCGACCCCGACGACGCAGGTGTGCCCTCGAGCAAGCTCGACGAACTGCTGCTGCAGCTGCGCGAGATCGCCGCCGAAGGTCACCGCACCGTGGTCTTCAGCCAGTTCACGTCGTTCCTCGCGCTCGTCGGCAGACGACTGGATGCCGCCGGCATCGCGCACACGTACCTCGACGGCTCCACGCGGCACCGCGAACGCGTGATCGACGAGTTCCGCACGGGCGAAGCGCCGGTGTTCCTGATCAGTCTGAAGGCGGGCGGCTTCGGGCTGACCCTGACCGAGGCCGACTACGTCTTCCTGCTCGACCCGTGGTGGAATCCGGCGGCCGAGGCGCAGGCGGTCGACCGTGCGCACCGCATCGGGCAGACCCGCACCGTCATGGTCTACCGGATGGTGGCCGCCGGCACGATCGAGGAGAAGGTGATGGCGCTCCAGCGCCGCAAGGCGCGGCTCTTCCGGGCCGTGCTCGACGACGACGGACTGTTCGGCCAAGCACTGGAAGCCGACGACATCCGCGCGCTGCTCGAGGACTGAGTATCGGTTTCCACGGCGCCCCGCCCGATCGGTCCGGAACTCGCCGCGTAGACTCGTGAGCTGTTCGACACGGGAGGAATCCATGCGCATCACGGGTCTCGGCCACGCCGGAATGTTCATCGAGACGGCGGGCGGCAGCATCCTGTGCGACCCCGTGATCGGTCCGACGTTCTTCGGCTCGTGGTTCCCGTTCCCCGACAACCGGGGTCTGGACTGGGAGCGCTTCGGCAACGCCGACTTCCTGTACGTCTCGCACCGGCACCGGGACCACTTCGACCCCGCGCTCATGAACCGCTACGTGCCGAAGGGCATCAAAGTGCTCCTGCCGGACTATCCGACCGACGAGCTCGAGACCGATCTGCGCGCCCTCGGATACGACAACATCATCTACACGCGGGCGGGGGTGCCCCTCGATTTCGGCGACCTGCGACTCATGGTGACACCTCTTCGCGCGCCGAGCGACGGCCCGATCGGCGACTCGAGCCTCTCCGTCGACGACGGCACGGCGAGCATCCTGAATCAGAACGACTCGCACCCGCTCGATCTGGAGAAGCTGCTGGGCTTCAGCAAGCCCGATGCGTACTTCACGCAGGTGTCCGGCGCGATCTGGTGGCCCATGGTCTACGACCTCCCACAGGATGCCAAGCAGAACTTCGCGCGTCTCAAACGGGATGCGCAGAACAAGCGCGCGATGTACTACGTCGAGAAGGTGGATGCCGAGCACGTCTTCCCGATGGCGGGTCCTCCGATGTTCTTGCGCGACGAGCTGTTCAAGTACAACGGGTACGGCCGGGACGGCGATTCGATCTTCACCGATCAGCGCCAGTTCCTGGCGCACATGGCCGAGCAGCGCCCCGCGCAGAAGGGCTACGAGTTCCTCCCCGGCACGGTCGTGGAGGTGAACGGCAGCGAGCTGTCCGTCACGCAGACCCTGTACTCCGCGGACGAGATCGAGCGGATCTTCGGCG
This sequence comes from uncultured Actinomycetota bacterium, assembly GCA_963781135.1. GTDB lineage: Bacteria > Actinomycetota > Actinomycetes > Actinomycetales > Microbacteriaceae > Microbacterium. The sequence continues at coordinate 763,508 of CAWADY010000010.1, forward strand.
ACAAATGGGCGTACCTGACACAGCAGCGTGACACGCGTCAGGCAGAGATCGTCGCGGAGGAGGCGACGCGTGCGCCGGTCCTGCCGCCCGAGGAGATGCTCGCCGCGCTCAAGGAATGGTGGGAGCCCCTGCTGCGCCGCGGGCGCATCTTCCGCGAGGGCGTCGGCGGCAACGTGCGGTTCCGCATCGGTGAGCTGGACATGGTCGTGGACTTCCCCAAGGCCAAGGTCCGCGAATACGCGGGGGAGGAGTGCATCTACTGGTACACGATCCCCGCCGATCTCGTCTCGACCAACATCCGCGACCACGAGATCGACTGGTCCAACTCGATCTTCCTGTCGATGCAGTTCGAAGTCGGCCGCAGCGGCAAGTTCAACGAGTTCCTCACGACGTTCCTCAAGTGCCTGTCGCGCGACCGCATCGAGTACGTCGAGAACTGGTACGCCGAGCAGTCCGACGTCACCGAAGACGTCCAGCTCGCGGAGTGGGTCGTGCAGCGACGCTGCCCGCACCTGCGCGCCGACCTCTCCAAGACGGGGAAGATCGAGGACGGCGTGCTCACGTGCAGCCTCCACGACTGGAAGTGGGATCTGACCAGCGGGCAGTGCCTCACCTCGAACGGCCATCCGATCCGTTCCCGCAACGTCGAGGCAGCGAACTCAGACGTGGCCGACGCCACCGCGGTCGCGTAGGCACGAACGCACCGGGTCGGCCTCCGGATCCTTGTATCAGCAGGCGGCCGCGGGCGCTCTTGATCGACAACCGCGTAAAACGCGGCCTCGTCTTCGATCAAGGAGCCTCGCATGACCACCGTTCCCATCCGACACGGCGCTGCCGGCGTCGTCCCCTCATCGCCGCGCACCTCGCCGTTCCGCCGCGCCGTCGCTGTGGAGGCGCGTGCCGAGGCGGCGCTGAAGGTCTTCCTTCAGCGCTGGAGCATCCCTGCCCTCCGCGTGGCACTCGGCGGAATCTTCGTCATCTTCGGCGCGCTCAAGTTCGTTCCGGGGATGAGTCCGCTCGAGCTCCTCGTCCAGTCCACCTGGGAGCGGCTGACGTTCGGCATGATCACCGGGCAGACCGCGATGGTGCTCACCGCGATCATGGAGGTGAGCGCCGGTGCTCTGCTCATCGCAGGCGGAGTGTTCGCGCGTGCCGGACTCGTCGTCCTCGCGATCGCGTACGTGGGCATCCTCTCGCCGGTCGTGCTGCTGCCGAACGAGGTCTTCGGCGCCGCCGGCCCGACGCTCACCGGTCAGTACATCTTCAAGAACGCCGTGCTGATCGCCGCGGCGCTCGTCGTCGCATCGCGTGTCCTGAAGGGGCCTGACGCGAAGCGCTGAGTCATCTCGACCTCTGGCCGGCTCTGCGAAGAGCCGGCCAGAGGCGTGTCAGTCGCGGTGGCGGCTCGCTCGCGCGTCAGTGTGCCCACCAGCGGTCCGAGCACGATCGCCGTCGCCCAGGTCCACTTGCCCGCGGGCGAGCCCGGGTCGGTCATGGTCACCGGCATTCCACCGCGGCCGCATCGGCGCAGGTGCTTTCTCGCGTAGACTGGCCGCACCACAGCAACCTTTAACCCCGTCCCGTGAGGCGGAGAAGGGAGCGGCGGATGAGCACGCGAACCGTGCTGCATGAGGCCGACATCGCCCGGGCCCTGACTCGGATCTCTCACGAGATCCTGGAGTCCAACAAGGGATCCGATGGCCTGGTCATCCTCGGCATCCCCACTCGAGGCGTCGCGCTCGCGCACCGCATCGCCGCCCTGATCGCCGAGTTCAGCGGCACGTCGGTCCCGGTCGGCGCGCTCGATGTGACCATGTACCGCGACGACCTGCACCGAAACCCCACGCGATCGCCGCAGCCCACGTCGATTCCCGCGGGCGGCATCGACGGCAAGGTCGTCGTGCTCGTCGACGACGTGCTGTTCTCGGGTCGCAGCATCCGCTCAGCGCTCGACGCGCTCCAGGACATCGGTCGGCCCGCCGCGGTGCGGCTGGCGACTCTGGTCGACCGCGGCCATCGCGAGCTTCCGATCCGGCCGGACTTCGTCGGCAAGAACCTGCCGAGCGCATCCGACGAGCGCGTGAACGTGCGGCTCGCCGAGGTCGACGGCGAGGAGTTCGTCACGATCGAGGGAGCGGACTCGTGAGGCACCTGCTCGATACGAAGACCCTCTCGCGCGCAGAGCGCCCTCGACATCCTCGACGTCGCGGAGGACATGGCCGACACGCAGCAGCGCGAGATCAAGAAGCTGCCGACGCTGCGTGGCAAGACCGTCGTGAACCTGTTCTTCGAGGACTCGACCCGCACGCGCATCTCGTTCGAGGCCGCGGCGAAGCGGCTGAGCGCCGACGTCATCAACTTCTCGGCGAAGGGCTCGAGCGTCTCGAAGGGCGAGTCGCTGCAGGACACGGCCCAGACACTCCAGGCGATGGGGGCGGATGCCGTCGTCATCCGTCACGGTGCCTCCGGCGCACCGCGCACCCTGGCGACGAGCGGCTGGATCACCGCCGGGGTGGTCAACGCCGGCGACGGCACGCACGAGCATCCGACTCAGGCGCTGCTGGACGCCTTCACGATCCGCAAGCGCCGGTTCGGAGCCGACAGCCGCGGCCGCGACCTCAGCGGCATCGCCGTGACGATCGTCGGCGACATCCTGCACTCCCGCGTCGCGCGGTCCAACGTCTGGCTGCTCGACACGCTCGGCGCCGACGTCACGCTCGTGGCGCCCCCGACGCTCGTCCCGCACGATGTGTCGGCGTGGCCGGTGCGCGTGATGTTCGACCTCGACGACGCGATCGCCGCCGACCCCGACGCGCTCATGATGCTGAGGATTCAGCTCGAGCGGATGAATGCCGCATATTTCCCCACTGAACGGGAGTATTCCCGCCGGTGGGGTCTCGACGCGCGCAGGCTCTCCTCGCTCGGTCCCGATAGCATGGTGATGCATCCGGGCCCGATGAACCGCGGCCTCGAGATCTCCGCCGAAGCCGCCGATTCGCCCCGGTCGACCGTGCTCGACCAGGTGACGAACGGCGTCTCCGTGCGGATGGCGGTGCTCTACCTGCTGCTGGCGGGGGAGCGCTCCGCCGAGCGGAACGACGACCAGAAGGAGGACGCGAGATGACTGCCGAGACTCTTCTGATCCGCGGCGCGAAGCTCGACGGCGCAGGAGCGTCCGATCTGATCGTCGAGGACGGCGTGATCACCGAAGCGGGCCGCTCCCTCAGCCGAGCCGGCGCGACCGTGGTCGACGCCGACGGCCTGACCGCCCTGCCCGGCCTGGTCGATCTGCACACCCACCTGCGCGAGCCCGGCTACGAGGCATCCGAGACCGTGCTCAGCGGCTCACGCGCCGCCGCAGCGGGCGGCTACACGGCCGTCTTCGCGATGCCGAACACCTCGCCGGTGGCCGACACCGCCGGTGTGGTCGAGCAGGAGCTGGCGCTCGGCGAAGCGGCCGGGTTCGTCCTCGTGCAGCCGATCGGCGCGGTGACGGTCGGGCAGAAAGGCGAACGGCTCGCCGAGCTGGGCGCCATGGCCGACTCGCGTGCCCGCGTCCGCGTCTTCAGCGACGACGGCTTCTGCGTCTGGGACCCGCTGATCATGCGGCGAGCGCTGGAGTACGTGAAGGCGTTCGACGGTGTGATCGCCCAGCACGCACAGGATCCGCGCCTCACCGAGGGCGCGCAGATGAACGAGGGCGCCGTCTCGGCCGAGCTGGGGCTCGCCGGCTGGCCCGCGGTCGCCGAGGAGTCGATCATCGCGCGCGACGTGCTTCTGGCCGAGCACGTCGGCTCGCGCCTGCACGTCTGCCACCTCTCCACCGCCGGCTCCGTCGAGATCATCCGCTGGGCCAAGCGCCGCGGGGTCGATGTCACGGCCGAAGTGACGCCGCATCACCTGCTGCTCACCGACGAACTCGCGCGCGGCTACGACGCCCACTTCAAGGTGAACCCGCCCCTGCGCCGCGAAGAGGATGTGCGCGCGGTGCGCGAGGGGCTGGCCGACGGCACGATCGACATCGTCGCCACCGATCACGCACCGCACCCCGCTGAAGCGAAGGCGTGCGAGTGGCCCGCGGCGGCGAACGGCATGGTCGGGCTCGAGAGCGCGCTGCGGGTCGTCCAGCTCGCGATGGTCGACACCGGGATGCTGACCTGGGCAGACGTCGCACGCGTGATGTCGCGCACACCGGCGCGGATCGGCCGGCTCGCCGGGCACGGCACCGCGCTCGCGGCGGGGGAGCCGGCATCGCTCACACTGTACGACCCGGCACCCACCCGGACCTTCTCGAAAGCGGATCTGCACGGACGCAGCGCGAACTCTCCCTACCTGGGTCGCGAGCTTCCGGGCGAAGTGCGCTGGACGCTGCACGGCGGCGTCGCGACGGTCGCCGACGGCCTTCTCCTTGACGCACCGGGGGTGCGCGCATGACCCGCGAAGGCGCGCTCGCCGTGATCGTCCTGGTCACCCTGGCACTGATCGCGGTGCTCGTGTGGGCATGGTGGCGGCGCACACGCCGCGACTCCGGGCTCGAGCCGCCGATCGGCGAAGCGCCCACAGGCGCGACCACGCTCAGCACGCACGAAGCGCTCTACGTCGCCACGACCCGCCACGACGACCCGCTCGAGCGGCTCGCGATCCGCGGCCTCGGCTTCCGCTCCCGAGCGGACCTCACGGTGACCAGTGCGGGGGTCGCCCTCGACCTGACAGGTCAGCCCCGCTTCTTCCTCCCGACCGAGCGCATCGTCGAGGTCGCGCAGGCGACCGTCGCGATCGACCGCGTCGTCGAACGCGACGGTCTGGTGCGCATCTCGTGGCGGGTCGACGCCGACACCGTCGTGGACTCCTACATCCGACCCCAGGATGCCTCCGCCCGCGCCGTCTCCGACGAGATCGGCGCCCTTCTGACCCTGACAGGAACGGACGAATGACGCTCCTCACCAACGACCCCGCCGTCCTCGTGCTCGAGGACGGCACCCGCCACGTCGGGCGCGCGTACGGAGCACGCGGCACGACCCTCGGCGAGGTGGTCTTCGCGACCGGCATGACCGGCTACCAGGAGACCCTCACCGATCCGTCGTACGCCGGTCAGATCGTGCTCCAGACTGCGCCGCACATCGGCAACACCGGCATGAACGACGAAGACCCGGAGTCCCGCCGCATCTGGGTCTCGGGCTACATCGTGCGGGACCCCTCGCGCGTGGTCTCCAACTGGCGTGCCGACGAGTCCCTCGATGACGCGCTCGTCGGCGACGGCGTGATCGGCATCAGCGGTATCGACACCCGCGCGGTCACCCGCCACATCCGCTCCGCGGGCAGCATGCGCGGCGGGATCTTCTCCGGGGACGCGGCCGCCCTGAGCGCGCAGGAGCAGCTGGAGATCGTCCAGGCCGCACCCGAGATGTCGGGGCAGAACCTGTCCGCCGCGGTCTCGGTGGCCGCCGCCGAGGTCACCCCTGCCACCGGCGAGCGCATCGGCAACCTCGCGGTGCTCGACCTCGGCGTCAAGCAGGCGACCATCCTCAACCTCGCCGCACGCGGGTTCGAGGTGCACGTGCTGCCGCAGGACGTCACGATCGAGCAGCTCCGCGCGATCGACCCGGTCGCGGTCTTCTACTCCAACGGACCCGGCGACCCCGCAGCGTCCGGCGACCACGTCGAGCTTCTGCGCGCCGTGCTCGATGACGGCCTGCCGTTCTTCGGCATCTGCTTCGGCAACCAGCTGCTCGGTCGCGCGCTCGGCCTCGGCACGTACAAGCTCCCTTTCGGCCACCGCGGCATCAACCAGCCGGTGCTCGACAAGACCACCGGACGCGTGGAGATCACCGCGCACAACCACGGCTTCGCGGTCGATGCGCCGCTGGAGGGCGAGTTCGACAGCCCGAACGGCTATGGACGCGTCGAGGTCAGCCACGTCGGACTGAACGACGACGTCGTCGAGGGCCTGCGCGCCCTCGACATCCCGGCCTTCTCGGTGCAGTACCACCCCGAAGCCGCGGCCGGCCCGCACGACGCCAACTACCTCTTCGACCGGTTCCGTGACCTCGTCGTCGCGACCCTGAAGGACAAGAATGCCTAAGCGCGACGACATCAAGAGCGTTCTCGTCATCGGATCCGGCCCGATCGTGATCGGCCAGGCCTGCGAGTTCGACTACTCCGGAACCCAGGCGTGCCGTGTGCTGCGCGAGGAGGGCGTTCGCGTCATCCTGGTCAACTCGAACCCGGCCACGATCATGACCGACCCCGACTTCGCCGACGCCACCTACATCGAGCCGATCACGTGGCAGGTGATCGAGACGATCATCGCGAAGGAGCGCCCCGACGCGATCCTGCCGACCCTGGGCGGCCAGACCGCGCTGAACGCCGCGATCGACCTGCACAATCACGGGATTCTCGCCAAGTACGACGTCGAGCTCATCGGCGCGAGCTTCGAGGCGATCAACAAGGGCGAGGACCGCCAGATCTTCAAGCAGCTCGTGCTGGATGCCGGGGCCGATGTCGCAGCATCCCGCATCGCGCACTCGATCGAGGACTGCCTCGCCGCAGCTGCCGAGCTCGGCTACCCGCTCGTGGTGCGCCCCTCGTTCACGATGGGCGGACTCGGGTCGGGCTTCGCGTACGACGAGAACGATCTGCGTCGCATCGCCGGCGCGGGTCTGCGCGACTCGCCCACTACAGAGGTGCTGCTCGAGGAGTCGATCCTCGGGTGGAAGGAGTACGAGCTCGAGCTCATGCGCGACACGGCCGACAACACGGTCGTGGTCTGCTCGATCGAGAACGTCGACCCGGTCGGCGTGCACACCGGCGACTCGATCACCGTCGCCCCCGCGCTCACGCTCACCGATCGCGAGTATCAGAAGCTGCGCGACATCGGCATCGACATCATCCGCGCGGTCGGCGTCGACACGGGGGGCTGCAACATCCAGTTCGCCGTCGACCCCGCGAACGGCCGCATCATCGTGATCGAGATGAACCCCCGCGTCTCGCGCTCGTCGGCGCTCGCCTCGAAGGCGACCGGCTTCCCGATCGCGAAGATCGCCGCGAAGCTCGCGATCGGCTACCGGCTCGACGAGATCCCGAACGACATCACGAAGGTGACGCCGGCGAGCTTCGAGCCGACCCTGGACTACGTCGTCGTCAAGGTGCCGCGCTTCAACTTCGAGAAGTTCCCTGCCGCCGACACGACGCTCACGACGACCATGAAGTCGGTCGGCGAGGCCATGGCGATCGGCCGCAACTACTCGACGGCCCTGCAGAAGGCGCTCCGCTCGCTCGAGAAGCGCGGATCGAGCTTCCACTGGGGCGACGAGCCCCGCTCGCTCGCTGAGCTGATCGAAGTCGCGTCGACCCCGACCGACGGGCGCATCATCGTCGTCCAGCAGGCACTGCGCAAGGGCGGCACTGTGGCGCAGCTGTTCGAAGCGACGGGCATCGACCCGTGGTTCCTCGACCAGATCGTGCTGATCAACGAGGTCGCGGACTTCGTGCGCACCGCCGGCGAGCTCGACGTCGACACGCTTCGCCTCGCGAAGGAGCACGGCTTCAGCGACGCGCAGATCGCACAGCTGCGGCGCGACACCGAGCCGGCGGTCCGCGAGATCCGCCATGCCCTCGGACTGCGTCCGGTCTACAAGACGGTCGACACGTGCGCGGGCGAGTTCCCGGCCCTCACCCCGTACCACTACTCGAGCTACGACTTCGAGACCGAGGTGGCGCCCTCGGACCGCACCAAGGTCGTCATCATCGGCTCCGGACCCGAACCGCATCGGGCAGGGCGTCGAGTTCGACTACTCGTGCGTGCACGCATCGTTCGCACTGTCGGCCGCCGGCTACGAGACCGTCATGGTCAACTGCAACCCCGAGACCGTCTCGACCGACTACGACACGAGCGACCGGCTGTACTTCGAGCCGCTCACGCTCGAGGACGTGCTGGAGGTGCTGCACGCCGAAGCGCAGTCGGGCGAGATCCTCGGCGTGATCTGCCAGCTCGGCGGGCAGACCCCGCTCGGTCTCGCGAAGGGCATTCAGGACGCGGGGTACCGCATCCTCGGGACGAGCCCCGAGGCGATCGATCTCGCCGAGGAGCGCCAGCTGTTCAGCGACATCCTCGATGCCGCCGGGCTGATCGCCCCGCGCCACGGCACCGCGGTCGACCCCGCCGGAGCGGTGGTCGTCGCCGAGGACATCGGCTATCCGGTGCTGGTCCGCCCGAGCTTCGTGCTCGGCGGCCGCGGGATGGAGATCATCTACGACACCGCGAGCCTGCGAGACTACTTCGTCCGCACGGCGGGTGAGGTGATCGTCGCTCCCGGGATGCCGCTGCTGGTGGACCGCTTCCTCGATGACGCCGTCGAGATCGACGTGGACGCCCTGTACGACGGCACCGAGCTGTACATCGGCGGCGTCATGGAGCACATCGAGGAGGCCGGCATCCACTCCGGCGACTCCGCCTGCACCCTGCCTCCCGTCTCGCTCGGGCGGTCCGAGATCGACCGCGTGCGCGAAGCGACTCTCGCCATCGCCGAGGGAGTCGGCGTGCGGGGCCTGCTGAACGTGCAGTTCGCGATCAGCGCAGGCGTGCTGTACGTGATCGAGGCGAATCCACGGGCGAGCCGCACCGTGCCGTTCGTGTCGAAGGCCCTGGGCATTCCGCTGGCCAAAGCCGCGGCGCGCATCATGGTCGGCGCCTCGGTCGACGAGCTCAGGTCTGAAGGACTGCTGCCCGTCATCGACGGCTCGCGGGTCCCGCTGGACTCACCCGTCTCCGTGAAGGAGGCCGTGCTGCCCTTCAAGCGGTTCCGCACGAAGGACGGGCAGACGGTCGACTCGGTGCTCGGCCCCGAGATGCGCTCGACCGGTGAGGTGATGGGCATCGACCGCGACTTCCCGCGCGCCTTCGCGAAGAGCCAGGAGGCTGCGTACGGCGGCATGCCGCTGTCGGGCACCGTGTTCATCTCGGTCGCCGACAGCGACAAGCGCGCGGTGATCCTCCCGGCCCATCGCCTGCAGGAGCTCGGCTTCACCCTCGTCGCGACCGAGGGCACCGCCGAGATCCTGGCGCGCAACGGCATCGCCGTCGAGGTCGTGAACAAGTACAGCGAGACGCAGGAGTCGGGAGAGCGCAACATCGTCGATCTGATCAATGCCGGCGAGATCGACATCGTCGTGAACACGCCGAGCGGTCGCTCCGCGCGCGCCGACGGCTATGAGATCCGTGCGGCCGCCGTGACCGCCGACAAGGCGCTCTTCACGACGATCGCCGTCCTCGGCGCCGCCGTGAGCGCGATGGACGCGGTGCGCGCCGGGTACGACGTCAAGAGCCTGCAGGAGTACGCGGCGGACCGGGCGGCGCGCCTGTGACCGCAACGCGAGGATTCGGCGACCGGGTCCGCGACACGCTCGTCCGCTGGGGGCCGCTCTGCGTCGGCATCGACCCGCACCCGCACCTGCTGGCGGACTGGGGCATGCAGGCGACCTCGGGCGGCGCGCGCGATTTCGGGCTGCGCGTGGTGGATGCCGCGGCCGGCCGCGTCGGGATCGTCAAGCCGCAGGTCTCGTTCTTCGAGCGTTACGGCGCGGCGGGCTTCATCGCTCTCGAGCAGGTCTTGGCCGCGGCGCGCGCGGCGGACCTGATCGTGATCGCCGACGCCAAGCGCGGTGACATCGGCACGACGATGGACGCGTACGCCGAAGCATGGCTCACTCCCGGTGCGCCGCTGGAGGCCGACGCGATGACGGTGAACCCGTTCCTCGGCATCGGCACTCTGGAGGGCACGTTCCGACTCGCGGAGGACTCCGGCAAGGGAGTGTTCGTCCTGGCCGCGACCAGCAACCCCGATGCATTCACCGCGCAGCGCGCGAGGCTTGAGGGCGGGCATACCGTGTCGGGTCGCATCGTCGCGGAGGTCTCCGCGCACAATGCGCAGACCACCGCGGACGGCTCGTGGGGCAGCATCGGGTTCGTGATCGGCTCGACCGTGGATTGGTCCGACGCCGGACTGAGCGCTGCGGATCCGCCCGCGCCCATCCTGGGCCCCGGGTTCGGACATCAGGGGGCGGGGCCCCGCGATCTGCGCACCCGGTTCGGCGATTCGGCACCGCTGGTGATCGCGTCCGAGAGCCGCAGCCTGCTGTCGGCGGGTCCGACGGGTCTGGCCGCCGCGATCGAGTCCCGCGTGCAGGAGTACAGGAGCTTCGATGCCTGACCGTCAGACGCCTCCCGAGGTCGACAGGGTCGCCGCATCCCGTCGAGCCGTCGCCGCCCGGCGCGCCCGCGCCTCCCTCAAACGCGATGTGGCGATGCGGGTGATCACGCCACAGGAGCTGCTGGGACGAGCGTTCGACGATCCGGCATCACCGGCGGGCACCATGCGCGTGACGGAGTTCCTCACCAGCCTGCCGGCGATCGGCGAGGGCAAGCGCGACCGGATCCTCGCCGAGCTGCAGATCTCACCGGTCAAACGCCTCGGCGGGCTCGGTGCCCGACAGCGCCGCGCTCTGAGCGCGTTCCTCGACACGCGCTGGCCCGAGCAGACCGCACGGGAAGGGCGCAGCAGGCTCGTCGTGCTCGCCGGGCCCACCGCCGTCGGCAAGGGGACCGTCGCGGCTCACATCGAGCAGCACCATCCCGAGATCCTGCTGTCCGTCTCGGCGACGACACGGCCGCCGCGTCCGACCGAGACCGACGGCGAGCACTACTTCTTCGTCGACGACGCCGAGTTCGATCGCCTGATCGCCGACGGCGAGCTGCTCGAGCACGCCACCGTGCACAACACCCACCGGTACGGCACGCCTCGCGGCCCGATCGAGGAGGCACTCGCGGCCGGTCGCACGGTCCTGCTCGAGATCGACCTCCAGGGCGCCCGGCAGGTGCGCGCTGCCGAACCCACCGCCACGCTGGTGTTCCTGCTGCCGCCGAGCTGGGACGAACTGGTCCAGCGACTGGTCGGCCGAGGGACCGAGGGCGACGAGGAACGCGCCCGTCGCCTGCGCACCGCGAAGGGCGAACTGGCCGCGCAGAACGAGTTCGATTTCCGGGTCGTGAACGACGACGTCGCCTCCGCGGCCGAAGAGGTCGTAGAATTGGTCCAGGCGCCCGCGCGTCCGTTTTAGCGCGCCGTTCGGCGCCGACACTTTCCACCGACATCCGTCGCTCAAACCCAGGAGGTTTCGCCGTGGCCGGAACGAAGAACCAGGGGATCATCGATCCCCCCATCGACAGCCTTCTCGAGAAGGTCGACTCGAAGTACCAGCTGGTCATCTACGCGTCCAAGCGTGCGCGCCAGATCAACGACTACTACTCGGACCTGCACGAGGGCAACCTCTTCGACAACGTGGGCCCGCTCGTCGATTCGACCGTCGAGGACAAGCCGCTCACGATCGCGCTCCACGAGATCCACGAAGACAAGCTGCGCCTCCGCGCGGCCGAGTGACCGACGGGGTCCGGTGTGACCCCGTAAGGCTTCCGCCTCGGCTTTGTCGGCCGGGGCGGGCATACTGGTGCGGACCGCACCCGAGGCGCCCATGACCCATGGGCGCACCCACCTGGAGCATCGATGACCGAACTGCGTCTGTTCACCTCTGAGTCCGTCACCGAGGGGCATCCCGACAAGATCTGCGATCAGATCTCGGACAGCATCCTCGACGCCCTGCTCGCGGAGGACCCGAACAGCCGCGTCGCCGTCGAGACCCTCGTCACGACCGGCCTGGTCCACGTCGCCGGCGAGGTGCGCACCGCGGGCTACGTCGACATCCCGGGCATCGTCCGCCGTGTGGTCAACCACATCGGCTACACCTCGAGCGACACCGGGTTCGACGGCGACTCGTGCGGCGTGAGCATCTCGATCGGCGAGCAGTCCTCCGACATCGCGACCGGCGTCGACACCGCGCAGGAGCACCGGGAGGGCGGATCGATCGACCCGCTCGACGCGCAGGGGGCCGGCGATCAGGGCATCATGTTCGGCTACGCCACGAACGAGACGCCGCAGCTCATGCCGATCGCGATCTGGACGGCCCACCGCATCGCCGAGCGTCTCACCGACGCGCGACGCAGCGGCGCGCTGCCGTTCCTCCGACCCGACGGCAAGACGCAGGTGACGATCGGCTACGACGGCACCACGCCCCGCACCGTCGAGACGGTCGTGCTGTCGACGCAGCACAACCCCGACATCTCGCTCACCGCGCTGCGCGCCGCCGTCGACGCCGAGGTGATCGCGCCGGTCCTGGCAGAGACCGGCCTCGACGTGCGCGACGCCGCCTCGATCATCAATCCCGCAGGCCCCTTCGTGATCGGCGGGCCCAAGGGCGACGCCGGACTGACGGGCCGCAAGATCATCATCGACACCTACGGCGGCGCATCCCGTCACGGTGGCGGCGCCTTCAGCGGGAAGGACCCTTCGAAGGTCGACCGCTCCGCCGCGTACGCGATGCGCTGGGTGGCCAAGAACGCCGTCGCTGCCGGTCTCGCCGAGCGCCTCGAGGTGCAGATCGCCTACGCGATCGGCCGGGCAAAGCCCGTGGGTCTCTACGTCGAGACCTTCGGCACCGGCGCGGTGGCCGACGAGGTCATCACCCGCGCGATCCTGGACGTGTTCGACTTGCGCCCGAAGGCGATCATCGATCAGCTCGACCTGTTGCGACCGATCTACGCGCAGACCGCGGCGTACGGCCACTTCGGCCGCGAGCTTGCGGACTTCACGTGGGAGCGCACCGACCGCGTCGACGATCTGCGCGCAGCCGCCGGCCTGTGAGGCGGCGCCGCCACCCGGCGGCCTCGCCGGCAGCGGAGAACTGAGATGACCACGCGGCGCATCGCCCGCGTCCTGATCGACTCGCCCCTGCCCCAGCTCGACCGGCTCTTCGACTACGCCGTTCCCGACGACCTCGCCGCGGACGTGCAGCCCGGAGTCCGCGTGAGGGTTCCGCTGCGCAGTGCCGGGCGCATCCTCGACGCGTACGTCGTCGAGCTGGGCGAGGCCGATGCGGTCGACCGCCCGCTGTCCGAGCTGGACGCGGTCGTCTCGACGACCCGCGTACTGACGCCGGCGCTGTATGCGCTCGCGCGGCGCGCGGCCGACCGTGCCGCCGGATCCGCCACCGACATCCTGCGCCTGGTCATCCCGAAGCGCATGGTGCGCGCCGAGAAGGCGTGGCTGGCCGCCGAACCCGCGGCCGCCCCCGCCGTCGAAGACACCGCGCGCGCCTGGGCCGAGCGGGTGCTCAGCGGCCATCCGGCGCTCGTGGAATGCCTCGACCAGCGTGGTCGCGGCGCCCTCGATGCGTCGCCCGAGCCCGTGCGCCTCGAGGACGGCGTCACCACGGGGTCGTGGGCCGCGCTGCTGGCCGCCGCGGCGGTGCGCACGCTGGCGGCAGGACGCAGCGCGATCCTCGTGGTCCCCGATCACCGCGACCAAGCCCAGCTCGAGGCGGCGCTGGCGGGCCGGGCGCCGGCCGATGCGATCATCCGCAACGACGCGCGACAGGCTTCCCCCGCGCGGTACTCCGCATTCCTGCGCCTGCTCGCGGCCGCGCCGTGCATCGTCATCGGCAATCGCTCCTCGGCTTACGCTCCGGTGCATGCACTCGGGCTCATCGCGATCTGGGACGACGGCGACCCTCTGCTCGCCGAACCGCTCAGCCCCGGCGTGCACGCGCGCGACGCTGCTCTGATCCGCCAGGAGCTCGACGGGTGCGCGGTGGTCTTCGCGGGGCACACCCGCACGACCGACGTCGAGCGCCTCGTCGGGCTCGGGTGGGTCCGCGAGGTGTCCGCCGCGCGCCGTGCATCGCCCCGCGTCGTGCTCAGCGCCACCAAAGAAGGCGAGTCGCGCGGCGCCAGGGTGCCGTCCGCCGCATTCGCAGCGGCGCGGGAAGCGCTCACGTCAGGACCCGTCCTCGTTCAGGTCGCGCGCCCGGGCTATGCCCCGGTGCTCGTGTGCGCCGACTGCCGCACGCCGGCCCGGTGCGCGCACTGCGGCGGTCCGCTGCACGCGGCGCGGCGAGGCGCGGTTCCCGAGTGCGGCTGGTGCGGGCGACCCGCCACAGCCTGGGCGTGCCCCAAATGCGCGTCGGTGCGCGTGCGGATGGCGTCGTCGGGCAGCGAGCGCACCGCCGACGAACTCGGACGCGCGTTTCCCGGCATCCGGATCATCGTGGCCGACGGCGAGCACCCCGTCCTCACGGTCGATGATCGACCGGCGCTCGTGGTGGCGACCCGCGGCGCTGAACCCGTCGCCCAGGGCGGATACCACGCCGTCGTCCTGCTGGACGGGGACCGGATGCTGCAGGCCGAAGACCTGCGCATCGGCGAGTCCTGCCTGCGGTGGTGGTCGAACGCGGCCGCGCTCGCCCGGCCGGGATCGCCCGTGCACCTGGTCGGCGTCACCGGAGCCGTCGCCCGAGCCCTCGCGACGTGGACGCAGCCGGCCTACGCGCGCGCCGAACTGGCCGACAGGGCTCCGCTGCGGATGCCGCCCACCGTGCGCGTTGCCGCGCTGGAAGGTCCGCGAGCATCCGTCGACGCCGCGATCGCCGCGCTGCGTGAAGCGGTGCCCGCGCTCGACGATGACGCGATCCTCGGGCCGGTCACCGCCGATGCGGGAGCCCGGGCGCTGGTGCGATTCGACTACGCACACGGACTGCGCGTCGCCGAGAGCCTGCGAGGCTCGATCATCGCCGATGCCCTCCGCGCCCGCAAGAACGCCAAGTCTCGCGTGCCCGGCGCGGATACCCAATGGGGCTCCGCCCCAAACCCCCGGCTTGCCGGCGCGCGCCATACACTCAGGGTGCGGGTAGACGTGCCCGACCTCGACCTGTGAGGAAGCCATGCGCCTCGTCTTCGCCGGCACGCCCGATGCCGCAGTTCCCTCGCTGGGCGTGCTCGCGGCATCCGATCACGACATCGTCGCGGTCATCACGCGTCGCGACGCGCCGATCGGCCGCAAGCGCGTGCTGACCCCCTCGCCGGTCGCCCTGGCGGCAGCCGGACTCGGACTCGAGACGATCAAGACCGACCGGCTGGATGAGGCGGCCACCGAGCAGGTCACCGCACTGATGCCCGACCTCGGTGTGATCGTCGCCTACGGCGGACTGGTCCGCGAGCCGCTGCTGTCCGCGCCCGCCCACGGCTGGATCAACCTGCACTTCTCCCTGCTGCCGCGCTGGCGCGGCGCAGCGCCGGTGCAGCACGCGCTGATCGCCGGTGATGCGGTGACGGGGGCCGCGGTCTTCCAGCTCGTTCCGGCCCTGGATGCCGGCGACGTGTTCGCCGAGCGGCCCTACCCGGTTGCGCAGGATGCGACCGCGGGCGAGGTCCTGGCTGCCCTCGCGATCGAGGGAGCCGACCTGCTCGCGGGGGTCGTCGACGCCATCGCCGCCGGAACGGCGGTCGCCGTCCCGCAGTCGGGCGTGGCCACCCTCGCGCCCAAGCTCGGCGATGACGACGGCCGCATCCGGTGGGGCGAGACCCGCGACGCGATCCTGTCGCGCATCCGCGGCGTGACCCCCGAGCCGGGAGCTCACACGACCATCGACGGCGCTCGGGTGAAGGTCCTCGCCGCGAGCGCCGCCCCTGCCGGCGCCCCGCGGCTGGATGCGGGCGAGCCATCGCTGCACGAGCGTGCGGTGATCGTGGGGACCGCGACCGAGCCGGTCATGCTCGAGCGCGTCCAGCCCGCCGGCAAGAGCCCGATGAGCGCCGCGGACTGGTGGCGCGGCCGCCGCGACGCCGAGACGGCCGCGAGGTTCGGCTCGTGAGCGCCGCGAACACCTCGCGCCGCGTCGCGTTCGAGACGATCCGCGCGGTCAACGAGTCCGATGCCTACGCGAACCTGCTGCTGCCCAAGGCGATCGCCCGTGCCGCACTCGACACCGCCGATGCGGGCCTGGCCACCGAGCTGACCTACGGCACCCTGCGCCGTCAGGGAACCTACGACGCCGTGATCCAGATCGCCGCGGACCGCCCCGTTCAGGAGATCGATCCGGCCGTGCTCGATGCGCTGCGGCTGGGCACGCACCAGCTGCTGTCGACCCGTGTGGCTTCCCACGCGGCGGTGAACGAATCCGTCGAGCTGGCGCGCAGTGCGGGCAGCCGCGGCGCCGCGGGGTTCGCGAACGCGGTGCTGCGCCGCATCTCCCGTGACACGCCGGGGGAGTGGATCGAGCGCGTCGCGGCGAGCGCGCGCTCGGACGATGAGCGGCTCGGGCTGGTGTTCTCGCACCCGGTGTGGATCGTGCGCGCGTTCCGCCGGGCTCTGGCCGCAGAGGGGCGCGCGGACGAGCTCGAGGCGCTCCTGACTGCCGACAACGCGTCACCCCGGGTGACGATGGCGGCGCTGCCGGGGCTCGCGGAGGTACCGGACGGGGCGCGGCACACGCCCTACTCGCCGTTCGGGTTCCGCCTGGGCGGCGGCGATCCCGAAGGACTGGTGCGCGAATCGGGCGGTCGCCTGCGCGTTCAGGACGAGGGCTCGCAGCTGGCCGCATTGGCCCTCACGAGAGCGCTGCCGGTGCGACCGGGGGAGCGCTGGCTCGACCTCTGTGCCGGGCCGGGAGGCAAGACCGCGGTGCTCGCGGCCGAGGCGCTGCTGCACGGCGCCCGACTCGAGGCGAACGAGATCTCGTCCGCGCGCGCGGGACTGGTCCGCCAGGCCATCGCGGGAGTTCCCCTCGAGGTGCCCGTGTCGGAGGAGGACGGCCGCGTCAGGGCCGCCGCGGGCGGCTACGACCGCATCCTGGTGGACGCGCCGTGCACGGGCCTCGGAGCGCTGCGCAGACGGCCGGAAGCGCGCTGGCGCAAGTCGCCGGCGGACGTGCCCGAGCTGACCCAGCTGCAGGGCGAGCTGCTCGCCGCCGCCATCGGGGGCCTTCGACCCGGCGGCGTGGTCGCGTACGTCACGTGTTCTCCGCATCTCGCAGAGACGGCCGGGGTGGTCGGCGAAGTGCGCCGCGACTTCGGCGACGCGATCGAGGAACTCGACGCGCGCGAGGTGCTGACGAAGCTCTCCGATTCGGACCCGGGTCTTCCACCGCAGAACGACGGCTCCGGCCGCGCTCAGCTGTGGCCGCACCGCCACAACACCGACGCGATGTCGATCACGCTCCTGCGGCGCGTCTGATCCGGGCTACGCCGGGTCGGCATCCAGCAGGCGCACTCTCGGACCCAGACCGTCGATCTCGGTCTGCAGCACCAGAACCGCGGCCGGGTGGGTTCGTGCGAGTTCGGCGACATCGACCGTGATCACCGCGGCATCCGGCGAGCCGGCCGCGATCTCGCGAAGCATCGAAAGGACCCGCTCCGCCCCGGCGAACCCGAGTTCGCCGCCGAGCCGGACCACGGGTCCCTCGGCGGTCTGGGACACCGAGATGCCGGGCGCTGCGAGGCTCTCGTGCACGTCGAGCAGATGCATCCCGAATCGGTCCGACAGGATGTCGACGACGGAGCTGGCTCGGACGCTGTTGCCGTGGGCATCGAGCCGGGGACTGAAGGCGGCGACGCCGAACTGCGACGGAGCGACGGCCATCACGCCGCCGCTGACTCCGCTCTTGGCGGGGAGGCCGACACGCAGCATCCACTCGCCGGAGAAGTCGTACATTCCGCAGCTGGCCATGATCGAGGTCACATCGCGAGCGACCCGTTCGGAGACGACGCGGTCTCCGGTGACCGGGTTGAGCCCGCCGAACGCGAGCGTCGCCGCCATGACCGCGAGGTCGCGCACCGTGACGAGCACGGAGCATTGGCGGAAGTAGGTCTCGACCGCGTCCTGCACGGACCCCTCGATGACGCCGTACGACTTCAGGAGGTGGGCGAGCGCGCGGTTTCGCTCGCCGGTCGCGGACTCCGACGCGTAGACGTCCTCGTCGATCCACAGGGAGCGCCCGGCGAACGCCGACATCATCTTGACGATCTGGCCGGTGCGATCGTCGATGTCGGGGCCGGGGACCAGGGAGGTCGTCGCGATCGCGCCGGCGTTGACCATGGGATTCGCGGGGCGGCCGGTTCCGGCCTCCAGGCTGATCGCGTTGAAGGGCTCACCGCTGGGCTCCGCGCCGACGCGCGCGAAGACCGCCTCCCGCCCGAGATTGTGCAGGGCGAGGGCGAGCACGAACGGCTTCGACATGGACTGGATGGTGAACGCGGCGTCGTCATCGCCGACCGTCATGACGCGACCACGCGGGCCGACGACCCCGAAAGCGAGCAGATCGGGATCGGCCCCGGCCAGTTCGGGGATGTACGAGGCGGGAGCGCCGGCATCATGCGGGCGCACCTGGTCGAGCACCTGCTGGAGCAGCGCCGTGATGGGGTCCACGGCTCGACCATAATGGACGCGTGCACAGCCGAGCGGAACAACGAGACCCGAGTCGGGCGGAGAGCACCGCCGAGGTGCGGATCAATCCGAGCATCCTCGCCGCGGACTTCGTGAACATGGAGGCCGATCTCGCCCGCATCGCGGGAGCGGATTTCGTCCACGTCGACGTCATGGACAACCACTTCGTCCCGAATCTGACCTTCGGGCCGCAGATGGTGGGCCGCATTCAGGCGACCAGCCCGGTGCCGCTGGACGTGCACCTCATGATCGACGAACCGGAGCGCTGGGCGCCCGAATACGCGGAACTCGGAGCCGCGTCGGTCACGTTCCACCTCGAGGCCGCGACGGAGCCGATCGCTCTCGCCCGCCGGCTGCGCGCGATCGGTGCCCGCGCGGGGCTGGCTGTGAAGCCGGCGACGCAGATCGAGGGCCTGTTCGACGTGCTCGGGGAGTTCGACCAGATCCTCATCATGACGGTCGAGCCGGGCTTCGGCGGCCAGTCGTTCATGCCCGAGACCATGCCCAAGCTGCGCCTCCTCGCCGACGAGGCGCGCCTGCGGGGGTCATCGGTGTGGCTGCAGGTCGACGGGGGGATCGGCGAGTCCACGATCGCTCAGGCCGCCGAAGCGGGCGCCGACACGTTCGTCGCCGGCTCCGCGGTCTTCGGTGCAGCCGATCCGGATGCTGCGATCTCGGCGCTGCGCGCCACCGCGATTCGACACCACCACCAGGGCCGATGACGAATCACGCACGACGCGTTCTCGACGCGTACAGCGGCGAGCACGGCGTCTACGGCATCGTGCTGGTCACTGCGCTGATCGCGGTCGGCTGGGAGGACGACACCGACTTCGAAGTCCTCGTGTTCGTCGTCGGCACCGTCTTCGTCTTCTGGCTCGCGCACATCTACGCGGCCGTCGTCGCGAGCCGGGCAGCGCAACCGCCGCTCGTCCTGCGCACCGCGCTCGCGCGCGGCATCCGTCACACGTACGGCATGCTCGTCGCGATGCTGATCCCCGCGTTCCTGCTCTGGCTGGGGGTGATCGAGGTGATCGAGGAGTACACCGCGTATTACCTCGCACTCGGCAGCGGGATCGTCATGCTCGCGCTCATCGGCTACGCGAACGCCGCGCGCAACCGCAGCCCCTGGTACTGGCGGGTCGGGGGAGTGGTGGCCACGACGGGGCTCGGGCTCCTGGTCATCGTGCTGAGCATCGTCGTGCACTGAGCCCCGCGCGCTCGCGGTGCCGCAGGTTGGATACCCTGAAGGAGTGAAGACGTTCGACGCGCTGTTCGATGAGCTGACCGCCAAGGCGGCCGAGCGCCCCGAGGGATCGGGCACCGTCGCGGAGTTGGACGCCGGCGTGCACGCGATCGGCAAGAAGATCGTGGAGGAGGCCGCCGAGGTGTGGATGGCGGCCGAATACGAGTCGACGGACGCCGCGGCCGAGGAGATCTCGCAGCTGCTGTACCACCTGCAGGTGCTGATGCTCGCGAAGGGCCTCAGCCTCGAAGACGTCTACCGACATCTCTGAGCACCGCCCGTCGACCTCTCGAATCCGCACCTCACTGATCTGAAAGAGCACGCTGCCATGCTGCGAATCGCCGTGCCGAACAAGGGGTCGCTCGCCGACACCGCCTCCGAGATGCTCCAGGAGGCGGGTTACACCGGTCGCCGCGACCCCAAGGACCTGCACGTGATCGACCCGGCCAACGAGGTCGAGTTCTTCTACCTGCGCCCGAAGGACATCGCCACGTACGTCGGGTCCGGCGCGCTCGATGTGGGCATCACCGGTCGCGATCTGCTTCTGGATGCGCGGATGCCGGGGGCGAAAGAGATCGAGTCGCTCGGCTTCGGCGAGTCGACGTTCCGCTTCGCAGCTCCTCCCGGCAGCTTCACATCGGTCGAGGACCTCCAGGGCGTGCGGGTCGCCACCGCCTACCCGGGCCTCGTGGACGGGTTCCTCGACGAGCGCGGCGTGGCCGTCGACCTGGTGCCCCTGGACGGCGCGGTCGAGTCCGCCGTGCGCCTGGGCGTCGCCGATGCCGTCGCCGACGTCGTCTCGACCGGGACCACCCTCAAACAGGCCGGGCTCGAGATCTTCGGACCGGTGATCCTCCAGTCCGAGGCCGTGCTGATCGAGGCGCCGAGCGAGGCCGACGGCACGCAGACGCTGCTGCGGCGCCTGCGCGGCGTGATGGTCGCCCGGCGCTACGTGCTGATCGACTACGACCTGCCCGCCGACCTGATCGACGCGGCGGTCGCGATCGCCCCCGGCATCGAGTCGCCGACGATCTCTCCGCTGCGCGACCCGGCGTGGGTCGCGGTGCGCGTCATGAGCCCGCGCAAGGACGTCAACCAGGTCATGGACGCGCTCTACGCGATCGGCGCCCGCGCGATCCTGGTGACGGCGATCCACAACGCAAGGCTGTAGTGATGGCTCTCGTGTGCCGTGTGATCCCGTGCCTCGACGTCGCCGGAGGGCGCGTCGTGAAGGGCGTCAACTTCGAGAACCTCCGCGACATGGGAGACCCCGTCGAACTCGCACGGGAGTACTTCGCGCAGGGCGCCGATGAGCTCACGTTCCTCGACGTCACCGCCACGGTCGACGAACGTTCCACGACCTACGACGTCGTCCGGCGCACCGCCGAAGAGGTCTTCATCCCGCTGACCGTCGGCGGAGGGGTGCGCTCCGCCGACGACGTGGCGCGTCTGCTGGGCGTCGGTGCCGACAAGGTGGGCGTGAACTCGGCAGCGATCGCGCGCCCTGCGCTGATCGACGAGATCGCCGATCGCTTCGGCGCGCAGGTGCTCGTGCTCTCGCTCGACGTGAAGCGCTCGCCGGGCACCCACTCCGGCTTCGTCGTGACGACCCACGGCGGGCGCACGCTGACTTCGCTCGACGCGCTGGATTGGGCTCGCGAGGCCATCGAGCGCGGCGCGGGTGAGCTGCTGGTCAACTCGATCGACGCGGATGGCACGAAGGAGGGCTTCGATCTCGAGCTGGTCTCGCTCATGCGGGAGGTCTCGAGTGTGCCGGTGATCGCCTCGGGCGGCGCGGGCCGCGTCGAGGACTTCGCCCCGGCGATCGCAGCCGGCGCCGACGCCGTGCTCGCCGCGAGCGTGTTCCACTCCGGTCAGCTCACGATCGGACAGGTCAAGGCCGAGATGCAGATCGAAGGGATCGAGGTGCGCACATGACCGAGACCGTCCAGGAGCGAGTCGCCCGCGTCGCCTTCACCGCGGACGGACTGGTGGCGGCCATCGTCCAGCAGTGGGACACGCGTGAGGTGCTGATGCTGGGCTGGATGGATGCCGAGGCCCTCCGCCGCACGCTGACCAGCGGCCGTGTCACGTTCTGGTCCCGCTCTCGCCAGGAGTACTGGCGCAAGGGCGACACGTCGGGCAACATCCAGATCGTCCGCGGTGCCCGCCTCGACTGCGACGGCGATGCGATCCTGCTCGAGGTCGACCAGGTCGGCCCCGCATGCCACACCGGCACGAGAACCTGCTTCGACGCGGACGACCTCGACCCCGTTCCGGGGCCCGCGCGGCCTCAGCCGTGATCCGCCGCGCCCGTCTTCTCGCCGTCCTCACGACGCTCTTCGTGGGTGCGCTGAGCCTGATCTCGTCGACGCAGACGTGGCTGACCGCCGTACTCGACGACGGTGCCCGGCACGAACTGACCGTCACCGGCGCGGCCGCGGTTCCCGTGCTGGCACCCCTCAGCCTCGCGGTCATGGCTCTCGGCGGCGCTCTGTCGATCGTCGGCCTGGTGCTGCGGTATGCCTTCGGCGTGCTCACCGTCGCGATCGCGGGCCTCATCGGGTTCCTCAGTGCACAGATCGTGTTCACCACCCCGGTGTCGGCCGTCGCGTCGACCGTCACCGCCGCGACGGGCATCACCGGCGCCGAGGCCGTCGACGCGCTCGTGGCGGAGGTGCGGCCCACTGCGTGGCCGGCCCTGACTCTCGTGCTCGCGCTGCTGCTCCTCGCGGCAGGCGTGTTCATCCTGGTCACTGCCCGGCGCTGGACCCGCACGGGGCGCCGATACGAGTCGGATGCCGCGACGCCGGTCGAAGCGGGAGCCGACGCACCGGCATCCCGCCCCTTCGACGCCATCGACTCGTGGGACGACCTGTCGCGCGGGGCCGATCCGACCGCAGATCCCACCGCCGGACCCCGCTAGACTGGGCCGGACCCGCGCTATCCCGGAGGAAACAATGAGCAACCCCATCGGCGACCCCGGCCACGGACACTCGCCCGCCGCATGGACCGCCGTCATCATCATGCTCGGCGCGATCACGATCGGCACGCTCGCGTACTGGTTCGACCTGCCCTGGCTGGTCTGGGCCTCGGTTGCTCTGCTCGTGGTCGGCGCGCTGGTCGGATGGGGCATGGCCAAGGCCGGCTACGGCGTCGGCGGCGCGAAGTACACACCGAAAGAGCATTGAACATGCTCGCCGACCTCACGGCCGGCGCGGTGCAGGATGCCGAGGCTCGCGCCTCGGAGCGGCCATTCGCCGCCGTCGAGCGGGCGGCGCTCGTTCAGCCCGCCGCACGCGATGCGCTCGCCTTCCTCGCTCCCGCCGACCGGGTCAAGATCATCGCCGAGGTCAAGCGCGCCAGCCCGTCGCGCGGGGATCTCGCCGCGATCCCCGATCCCGCACACCAGGCCCGGCTCTACGAGCAGGGCGGCGCGTCGACGATCTCGGTGCTCACCGAGGGTCGCCGCTTCAAAGGGAGCCTCGCCGACCTCGAAGCCGTTCGAGCGGCGGTCGAGCTGCCGGTGCTGCGCAAGGACTTCATCGCGACCGACTATCAGGTGCTCGAGGCACGCGCCTCCGGCGCCGACCTCGTCCTGCTGATCGTCGCGGCGCTCGAGCAGGATGTGCTCAGCCGCCTGCACGCGCTCACGCTCGAGCTCGGCATGACGCCCCTGGTCGAGACGCACTCCGCCGATGAGGTCGCCCGCGCCTCCGATGTCGGAGCGAAGCTCATCGGAGTCAACGCACGCGACCTGTCGACGTTCGCGCTGGACCGCGACCTGTTCGGCCGCCTGAGCGACGGCATTCCGTCCGACGCGATCAAGATCGCCGAGTCGGCCGTGCTCACGCCCGCGGATGTCGCACACTATCGAGCCGCAGGAGCCGATGTCGTGCTCATCGGCGAAGCCCTCGTGACGGGCGACCCCGTCGCCACCCTCACCGCTTTCCTGGAGGCCGGCTCATGAGTCTGCGCGAAGCACCCGGACCCTACTTCGGCGAATTCGGCGGCCGGTACATGCCCGAGTCGCTGATCGCGGCGATCGACGAGCTGACCGCTGTCTACGAAGAGGCGATGGCCGACCCCGCGTTCGAGCTCGAGCTGCGCGGGCTGCTGCACTCGTATGCCGGCCGCCCCTCGGCGCTCACCGAGGTGCCGCGCTTCGCCGCGCACGCGGGCGGCGGGCGGGTCTTCCTCAAGCGCGAGGACCTGAACCACACCGGGTCGCACAAGATCAACAACGTGCTCGGTCAGGCGCTGCTGACCAAGCGCCTCGGCAAGACCCGCGTGATCGCCGAGACCGGCGCAGGCCAGCATGGTGTGGCCACGGCCACCGCGGCGGCCCTGTTCGGCTTCGAATGCACGATCTACATGGGCGAGGTCGACACGCAGCGCCAGGCGCTCAACGTCGCGCGCATGCGCCTGCTCGGCGCCGAGGTGATCCCGGTCACGACCGGATCGCGCACGCTCAAGGACGCGATCAACGACGCGTACCGCGACTGGGTCGCCAGCGTCGAGACGACCAACTACATCTTCGGAACCGCCGCCGGCCCTCATCCGTTCCCCGCGATGGTCCGCGACTTCCAGAAGATCATCGGCGAAGAGGCGCGCGCCCAGCTGCTCGACGAGATCGGCCGGCTGCCCGACGCAGTCTTCGCGTGCGTGGGCGGCGGCTCCAACGCGATCGGCATGTTCGACGCGTTCCTGGACGACGAGGGCGTCAAGCTCTACGGCGTCGAGGCGGCCGGCGACGGCGTCGACACCGCACGCCACGCGGCATCCATCGAACGCGGTCGTCCCGGCATACTGCACGGAGCGAAGACGTTCGTGCTGCAGGACGAGGACGGTCAGACCATCGAGTCCCACTCGATCTCGGCCGGACTCGACTACCCGGGCGTCGGGCCCGAGCACTCCTGGCTCGCGGCCATCGGACGCGCCGAATACATTCCGGCCACCGACACCGAGGCGATGGAGGCCCTGCGCCTGCTGTCGCGCACCGAGGGCATCATCCCGGCGATCGAGTCGGCGCACGCCCTCGCGGGTGCGATGCGCATCGGTCGCGAACTCGGGCCGGACGCCGTCATCGCGATCAATCTCTCCGGACGCGGCGACAAGGACATGGACACCGCCGCCCGCTGGTTCGAGCTCTACGACGCCGACGCGGTGCTCGAGGGTCCTCCGGTCGCCATCCCGGCGGCGACAGAAGAGGCCAAGGGCGAAGGGGTCGAGCTGTGACCTCGCGGGTCGCCGCGGCGATCGACGCGGCGCACGCCGCCGGAAGAGGCGCATTCGTCGGCTACCTGCCGCTCGGCTTCCCCGACCTGCAGACCAGCATCGACGCGGCCGTGCTCCTCGCCGAGAACGGCGCCGACGTCCTCGAGCTCGGACCGCCGTACTCGGATCCCGTGATGGACGGCACCATCATCCAGGAGGCCACCCAGGCTGCGCTCGCGGGCGGCTTCCGTCTGCGCGACACCTTCACCGCCGTGCGCGAGATCACCCGCCGCGTCGAGGTCCCCGTGCTCGTCATGACGTACTGGAACCCGGTGATGCAGTACGGGGTGGACCGCTACGCCGACGACCTGCTCGCAGCGGGCGGCGCCGGGCTGATCACTCCCGACATCACACCCGATTCCGCGGCCGACTGGATCGCCGCCAGCGAGCGGACGGGCCTGGACCGGGTCTTCCTGGCGGCCCCGACCTCGACCGACGAGCGGCTCGACCTCATCGTCGAAGCGTCGACGGGTTTCGTGTACACCGTCTCGACGATGGGCATCACGGGGGAGCGGGCCGAATTGGATGCCGCCGCCCGGCGGCTCGTCGACCGCATGCGCTCTCGCGCCGGGGCGCCGCTGCGCGCGTGCGTCGGCATCGGGATCTCCACACCCGACCAGGTCACGGGCGTGCTGGAGTACGCCGACGGCGCGATCGTCGGCACGGCGCTCGTGCGCGCCCTGCGCGACGGAGGGCTTGACGGGCTCGCCGAGACCGCACGGGCACTGTCTGCAGGTACGCGCCTGCCCGCTTAGACTCGTCGCATGACGTTCGCCCCCTCGAGCGCGCTGAACGGCGTCCTCGCCAGCATTCCCAGTCCGTCGGTCAGCTACATCGACCTTGGTCCGCTGCGCATCCACTTCTACGCGCTGTGCATCATCGCCGGCATCATCGCGGCCGTGCTGCTGACCAACTGGCGCCTGACCAAGCGCGGGGCCGAGCCGTGGGTCGTCATCGACATCTCGCTGATCGCGGTGCCCCTGGCGATCATCGGCGCACGGATCTACCACGTGCTCACCCACCCCGGGTTCTACTTCGCAGCGGGCACCGACATCTGGGCGGTCTTCCGCATCTGGGAGGGCGGCATCGCGATCTACGGCGCCCTCATCGGCGGCGCGATCGGAGCCTTCCTCGGCTGCAAGTGGACCGGCATCCGCTTCTGGACGTTCGCCGACGCCCTCGCACCCGGTCTGCTGCTCGCCCAGGCGATGGGGCGCTTCGGCAACTGGTTCAACCAGGAACTGTACGGACTGCCGACGAACCTGCCGTGGGGTCTCGAGATCGACGCCGACAACGCCGCCTTCCCGCCGGGGCTCGCACCGGGCACCCTGTTCCACCCGACGTTCCTCTACGAAGTGATCTGGAACGTCCTCGGCGTGCTGTTCCTGCTGTGGGTCGGCAGCAGATTCCGCCTGCAATGGGGACGCCTGTTCGGCCTGTACCTCGTCTGGTACAGCGCGGGGCGCATCCTGTGGGAGTCGATCCGGATCGATCCGAGCGAGATCATCCTGGGGCTGCGCAGCAACGTGTGGGCCGCGATCCTCGGCGTCATCCTCGGCCTCGTGATCTTCTTCGTGCAGAAGCGACGCCACCCGGGCTCCGAGCCTTCGCCGTACGTGCCGGGCCGCGAGTGGACCCCCGCAGGCACGGTACAATCGCAGGACACCGGCGACTTCGTCGACGTCAGCGAACCACCGACGGACGAAGTCACCGAGGGCACCGCCACAAGCACACACGCCTCGAAGTAGCACTCCACCGAACGGTGGACCTTCAGCTTCCGCAGTTCAGGGCCGACGTCGTCCCATCTTGAGCATCAATGTGAGGACGGTAGGTATGTCTTCGAGCCTTGGTCTTGACAGGCACGATCACGGCGCCGCAGACCACGCCTTCGGCGCGCTTCCCCCCAAGCAGGGGATGTACAACCCTGCCTTCGAGAAGGACGCGTGCGGGCTCGCCATGGTCGCGACCCTGCGCGGCGAAGCGGGGCACGACATCATCGATCTCGCGCTGACGGCGCTGCGCAACCTCGAGCACCGCGGCGCGATCGGATCGGATGCGGGCACGGGTGACGGTGCCGGCATCCTGACGCAGATGCCCGACGCCTTCCTCCGCGCGGTCGTCGAGTTCGAGCTGCCCCCGGTGGGGGAGTACGCCGCGGGCATGATCTTCCTGCCGCGCGACGACGAGCGCCGCGCCGCCGAGAAAGCGGGCATCGAGCAGATCGCCGAAAGCGAGAACCTCGTGCTGCTGGGCTGGCGCGACGTGCCGACCGCCGAGGAGAACCTCGGCAAGCTCGCATTCGACGCACGCCCGGTGTTCGAGCAGCTGTTCGTCTCGCGTCCCGCGGTGGGCGATGCGCCCGCCCTCTCGGGCATCGGGCTCGACCGCCGCGTGTTCCGGCTGCGCAAGCGCGCCCGCACCGAGCTGGGCGCGTACATCGTGTCGCTGTCGTCCCGCACCCTCGGGTACAAGGGCATGGTCACGACGCTTCAGCTCGAGCCGTTCTACCCCGACCTGCAGGACGAGCGATTCGCCTCCGAGCTGGCCGTCGTGCACTCCCGGTATTCGACCAACACGTTCCCGTCCTGGCCGCTCGCGCAGCCGCTGCGCATGCTGGCCCATAACGGCGAGATCAACACGGTCAACGGAAACCGCAACTGGATGCGGGCGCGCCAGTCGCAGCTCGAATCCGAGCTGCTCGGCGACATCGGTCCGCTCCTGCCCATCTGCACCGCGGGTGCGAGCGACTCCGCGTCGTTCGACGAGGTGCTCGAGCTGCTCACCCTGACCGGGCGCAGCCTGCCGCACGCGATCATGATGATGGTGCCGGAGGCGTACGAGAAGCAGGCGGACATCGATCCGAAGCTGCGCGCGTTCTACGACTACCACTCGATGCAGATGGAGCCCTGGGACGGCCCCGCGGCACTGATCTTCACCGACGGCACGTTGGTCGGCGCGACGCTCGACCGCAACGGGCTCCGCCCCGGGCGGTGGACCGAGACGACCGACGGGCTCATCGTGATCGGCAGCGAGACCGGCGTGCTCGACTTCGCCCCCGAGCGCATCAAGCGCCGCGGACGCCTGCGCCCCGGTCGCATGTTCCTCGTCGACACCGCCCAGGGGCGCATCGTCGAAGAGGACGAGATCAAGGCTCAGCTCGCCGACCTCGAGCCCTGGCAGGAGTGGCTCGACGCCGGACGAGTGCGCCTGGCGGACCTCCCCGAGCGCGAGCACATCGTGCACCCGATCGCGTCGATCACGCGCCGTCAGCGCACCTTCGGCTACACGGAGGAGGAAGTGCGCATCCTCCTCACGCCGATGGGTCAGAACGGCGCGGAGCCGCTCGGCGCGATGGGCTCCGACACGCCGGTCGCGGTCCTCAGCGACCGTCCCCGCCTGCTGTTCGATTACTTCACCCAGCAGTTCGCGCAGGTGACCAACCCGCCGCTGGACTCGATCCGCGAGGAGGTCGTCACCTCTCTCGCGCTCGGCCTCGGTCCGGAACGCAACCTGCTGAGCTGGGGCGCCGATCACGCGCGCTCCGTCACACTCGATTTCCCCGTGATCGACAACGACGAGCTGGCCAAGATCCAGCACATCGACACCGCCCTGCCCGGCCGCTCGTCGGTCACGATCCGCGGTCTCTATCGCGTCGAGGCCGGCCACAAGGGCATGCAGAAGCGCATCGCGCAGATGTGCGCCGAGGTCGATGAGGCGATCGAGGACGGCGCCGAGTTCATCGTCCTGAGCGACCGCGACTCGAACAAGGATCTCGCGCCGATCCCGTCCCTGCTCATGCTCGCGGCCGTGCACCACCACCTCATCCGCAACGAGACGCGCATGAAGTGCGGTCTCGTGGTCGAGGCCGGAGACGTTCGCGAGGTGCATCACGTCGCCACGCTGATCGGTTACGGCGCGTCCGCGGTCAACCCCTACCTCGCGATGGAGACCGTCGAATACCTCGTGCGCGCCGGCTACATCACCGGGATCACGCCCGAAAAGGCCGTCAAGAACCTGATCTACGCGCTCGGCAAGGGCGTCCTGAAGATCATGTCCAAGATGGGCATCTCGACCGTGTCGTCGTACGCGGGCGCGCAGGTGTTCGAAGCCATCGGCCTGTCCCACGAGTTCGTCGACAAGTACTTCACCGGCACCGAGACGAAGCTCGGCGGCGTGGCGCTGGATGTGATCGCGGCGGAGAACGCCTCGCGGCACGCGTACGCCTACCCTGAGGACGCCGCAGTGCGCGCGCACGAGCGACTCTGGACCGGCGGCGAGTATCAGTGGCGCCGTGACGGTTCGCCGCACCTGTTCAACCCCGAGACGGTCTTCCGCCTGCAGCACGCCACGCGGACGCGCCGGTACGACATCTTCCGGGAGTACACGAAGCTCGTCGACGACCAGGCATCGCAGCTGAAGACCCTCCGCGGGCTGTTCGCCCTGCGGTCGGGCCTGCGCAAGCCGGTGCCGATCGATGAGGTCGAATCGGTGGCGTCGATCGTGAAGCGCTTCTCGACCGGGGCGATGAGCTACGGCTCGATCTCGAAAGAGGCGCACGAGACGCTCGCCATTGCGATGAACCGCCTCGGCGGGAAGTCGAACACGGGCGAGGGCGGCGAGGACGTCGACCGGCTCCTGGACCCCGAGCGGCGCAGTGCGATCAAGCAGGTCGCGTCCGGTCGATTCGGCGTGACGAGCCTGTACCTCACCAAGGCCGACGACATCCAGATCAAGCTCGCGCAGGGCGCGAAGCCGGGGGAGGGCGGCCAGCTGCCGCCGACGAAGGTGTATCCGTGGGTGGCGCGGACGCGGCATGCCACGGCCGGCGTCGGGCTGATCTCTCCGCCACCGCACCACGACATCTATTCGATCGAAGACCTCAAGCAGCTCATCTACGACCTGAAGCGCGCGAATCCCCAGGCGCGCGTGCACGCCAAGCTGGTGAGCCAGTCCGGGATCGGGGCGGTCGCGGCCGGCACGGCGAAGGCCCTGGCCGATGTCATCCTCGTCTCCGGCCACGACGGCGGTACGGGCGCGAGCCCGCTCAACTCGCTCAAGCACGCGGGCACGCCGTGGGAGCTCGGCCTCGCCGAGACCCAGCAGACGCTCATGCTCAACGGCATGCGCGATCGCGTCGTCGTTCAGGTCGACGGGCAGCTCAAGACCGGCCGCGACGTCATCATCGGCGCGCTCCTGGGCGCGGAGGAGTTCGGCTTCGCCACCGCACCGCTCGTGGTCTCGGGCTGCATCATGATGCGCGTCTGCCACCTCGACACCTGCCCGGTGGGCGTCGCGACCCAGAACCCGGTGCTGCGCCAGCGGTTCAACGGCAAGCCCGAGTTCGTCATCAACTTCATGGAGTTCATCGCCGAAGAGGTGCGCGAGTACCTGTCCGAGCTCGGGTTCCGCTCCCTCGACGAGGCGATCGGCCGTCACGAGTTCTTGGACATCAACGGCGCGGTCGACCACTGGAAGACCAGCGGCCTGGACCTCGCCCCGATCCTGACCGGACCCGCGTTCGGCGAGGATCAGGCACGGCGCAACATGCGCGAGCAGAAGCACGAGCTCGAGGAGCACTTCGACGTGCCGCTCATCGAGGCGGCCCGCGACGTGATCGCCCACAGCGGAACGATCACCTTCGACCTGCCCATCCGCAATACCGAGCGGGCCGTCGGCACGATGCTCGGCCATCACGTCACCGTCGTGCACGGAGAGAACGGCATGCCGTCCGGGTCGATCGTCGTCAACCTGACCGGCTCGGCCGGTCAGTCCTTCGGCGCGTTCATGCCTGCCGGAATCACCCTCCGCCTCGAGGGCGATTCGAACGACTATGTCGGCAAGGGACTCTCGGGCGGTCAGATCGTCGTCCGTCCGCCCCGCGGCGCGACCTTCGACGCGTCGCAGAACGTGATCGCCGGCAACGTCATCGGGTACGGCGCGACTCAGGGCACGATGTTCCTGCGCGGCGTGGTCGGCGAGCGATTCTTCGTGCGCAACTCGGGGGCGACGGCCGTCGTCGAGGGCGTGGGCGACCACGCGCTCGAGTACATGACAGGCGGACTGGCGGTGATCCTCGGCGCGACCGGGCGCAACCTCGGCGCCGGCATGTCCGGCGGAACCGCGTACATCTACCGGCTCGACAGCAAGCTCGTCAACCGCGAGGCGCTGGCGACCGGCGAATTGGAGCTCGGCGAGCTGGGGTCCGGCGACGCCGAGATCCTCCGCGACCTGCTCGAGCAGCACAAGGCCGAGACCGACTCCACTCTCGCGGCATCCCTGCTGGAGAACTTCGACGACGAGCTCGACAATTTCGTCCGCGTCATGCCGCGCGACTACGCGGCCGTCCTGCTGACCCGCCAGGAGGCTGTCGCCGAGGGGCTCGACCCCGACGGCGATGTCGTCTGGACCCGCATCCTGGAGGTGACCGGTGGCTGACCCGAAGGGCTTCCTCAAGGTGACGGACCGCGAGCTGCCCGCTCGCCGTCCGGTGCCCGTGCGCATCATGGACTGGAAAGAGGTCTACGAGCCGGGCGATTCGGCGGTGCTGCGGCGCCAGGCCGGACGGTGCATGGACTGCGGCATCCCGTTCTGCCATCAGGGCTGCCCTCTCGGCAACCTGATCCCGGAGTGGAACGACCTCACCTGGCGCGGCGAGGGCCGCTCGGCGATCGAGCGGCTCCACTCGACGAACAACTTCCCGGAGTTCACCGGCCGGCTGTGCCCGGCGCCGTGCGAGAGCTCGTGCGTCCTGGGCATCAATCAGCCCGCCGTCACGATCAAGCAGATCGAAGTGTCGATCATCGACGAGGCCTTCGCCAACGGCTGGGTCGAGCCCGAGCCGCCGGGGCGCCTGACCGGAAAGACCGTCGCCGTCGTCGGCTCGGGCCCCGCGGGCCTGGCCGCCGCCCAGCAGCTGACCCGCGCCGGGCACACCGTCGCGGTCTTCGAGCGGGACGACCGCATCGGCGGACTCCTGCGCTACGGCATCCCCGACTTCAAGATGGAGAAGCGCCACCTCGAGTACCGGCTGCGCCAGATGCAGGACGAGGGCACGCGCTTCCGCGCGGGCGTCGAGATCGGCAAGGACATCTCGTGGAGCGACCTGCGGGCCCGCTACGACGCCGTCGTGGTCGCGACCGGCGCCACGCTGCCGCGCGAGCTGCCCATTCCGGGCCGTGACCTCGCGGGCGTGCACTTCGCGATGGAGTACCTGGTCGAGTCCAACAAGGCCCTCGCGGGCGATGCGGTGCCGAGCCAGATCACCGCGGAGGGAAAGCACGTCGTCGTGATCGGCGGCGGCGACACCGGTGCCGACTGCATCGGCACCGCCCATCGCCACGGGGCGATCAGCGTCACGAACCTCGCGATCGGCAAGCAGCCTCCGGGCACGCGCCCCGAGACCCAGCCGTGGCCGATGGCTCCGCTCGTGTTCGAGATCTCCTCCGCGCACGAAGAGGGCGGCGAGCGGTCGTATCTCGCGTCCACGGTCGAGTTCCTCGGGAACGCGGCCGGCGAGGTGCGCGCGCTGCGCGTGGCCGAGACCGAGTTCGTCGATGGCCGCCGTGTGCCCAAGAGCGGCACCGAGCGCGAGATCCCCGCGGACCTCGTCCTGATCGCGATGGGCTTCACCGGTCCGGAGCGCACGCTCCTCGAAGAGCAGCTCGGGGCGCAGTTCACCCCGCGCGGCAACGTCGAGCGCGAAGACGACTACCAGACGACGGCTCCCGGCGTCTTCGTCGCCGGTGACGCCGGCCGCGGTCAGTCGCTCATCGTCTGGGCGATCGCCGAAGGGCGCGCCGTCGCCGCGCACGTCGACGAGTACCTCATGGGCCAGACGGAGCTGCCCGCGCCGGTGCGCCCGACCGATGTCGCGATCGGGTTGCAGCCCGCGTAGGCTTGCCCCGGCTCTTCTGCCACCCCTCAACTCACCCCGCCGGAGTACATACACGATGAGACGTGCCAAGATCGTCGCCACCCTCGGACCCGCCACTTCCACCTACGAGCAGGTTCGCGCGATCATCGATGCGGGCGTCGACGTCGCCCGCATGAACCTGAGCCACGGTGACTACACGGTCCACGAGGCGAACTTCGCCAACGTGCGCAAGGCCGCTGACGACGCCGGTCGTCCCGTCGCGGTCCTGGTCGACCTGCAGGGCCCGAAGATCCGCCTCGGCAAGTTCGCCGACGGACCCCACGATCTCGCCGTCGGCGACATCTTCAAGATCACCACCGACGACATCGCAGGCACGAAGGAGATCGTCTCGACGACCTTCAAGGGCCTTCCGGCCGACGTCAACCCGGGCGATCACCTGCTGATCGACGACGGCAAGGTGCGCGTCGAGGTCGTCGAGGTCGAAGGCCCGGTCGTCACGACCAAGGTCATCGTCGCCGGCGCCGTCTCGAACAACAAGGGCATCAACCTGCCCGGCGTCGCGGTCAACGTGCCCGCGCTGTCGGAGAAGGACGAAGCCGACCTGCGCTGGGGACTTCGCATCGGCGCCGACCTGATCGCCCTGTCGTTCGTGCGCAGCGCGAAGGACGTCCAGCGGGTGCACGTGATCATGGCTGAAGAGGGCCGCCACGTGCCCGTGATCGCCAAGATCGAGAAGCCGCAGGCCGTCGAGAACCTCGAAGAGATCATCGATGCGTTCGACGGCATCATGGTCGCCCGCGGCGACCTGGGCGTCGAGCTGCCCCTCGAGGCGGTACCGATCGTGCAGAAGCGCGCCGTCGAGCTCTGCCGTCGGATGGCCAAGCCGGTCATCGTCGCCACGCAGATGCTCGAGTCGATGATCGACAACCCGGTGCCCACGCGCGCCGAGACCAGCGACGTCGCCAACGCCGTGCTCGACGGCGCGGACGCGGTCATGCTCTCGGGAGAGACGAGCGTCGGCAAGTACCCGGTCGTGGTCGTCGAGACCATGGCGCGCATCATCGCCTCGACCGAGGATCACGGTCTCGAGCGCATCGCGCCGCTCACGACGAAGCCGCGCACGCAGGGCGGCGCCATCACGCTCGCCGCGATGGAGGTCGCCGACTTCGTCGAGGCGAAGTACCTCTGCATCTTCACCGAGTCGGGTGACACCGCGCGGCGCATGTCGCGTCTGCGTCCGAAGATCCCCATGATCGGATTCGCGACCGAACCCGCGATCCGTCGCCGGATGGCGCTCACCTGGGGTGTGCAGTCCGCACTCGTGGAGCACGTCGCGCACACCGACCGCATGTTCATCCAGGTCGACGACTTCTTCCTCGCGAACGACCTCGCGAAGGTCGGCGACAAGGTCGTCGTGATCTCGGGATCCCCTCCCGGAATCGTCGGCTCGACCAACGACATCCGCATCCACAAGATCGGCGACGCCGTCCACGGCAAGGCCCCGATCTACCAGTCGCGCGAATAAAGTCGTCTCACGCTTCGGCGGATGGTCGCGCTCGCTATGCTGAGCGCGACCATTTCAACATACGGAGGTGCCCATGGTGGGCTTCGGTGATTTCTTCTGGTACCTGCTGTGGATCTTCTACTTCACGGTCTACATCTTCATGGTCTTCCTGATCATCAGCGACCTCTTCCGCGACCACAAGCTCAACGGCTGGTGGAAGGCCGTCTGGATCATCTTCCTGATCTTCGCGCCCTTCCTGACTGCTCTGGTCTACGTGATCGCCCGCGGGCGCGGAATGGCCGAGCGCAACGCCGCCGCGCGCGGGGGCGGAGTTCCCGAGGCGGATGACTACCGCCCCTCCGCGTCGTCGACGCCCGCTGCCGACATCGCACAGGCGAAAGAGCTGCTGGATGCCGGCACCATCACTCAGGGCGAGTACGACGCGCTGAAGAGCAAGGCTCTGGGAAACCAGTACTTCGGGGCGTGATCCGATGACGCCGGCCGAGCAGGGGGAGTCCGCTCAGGCCGGCATCGCAGGGGCGGCCGGGCATCGGCCCGGCCGTCGCGTGCACTGGCTGGAGCTGTTCTTCGATCTCGTGATGGTCGCCTACATCGGCCAGATCGCGCACACGATGCACGGCGACCCCTCCTGGCTCGACGGCGCCGTCTTCTTCGCGTTCCTCGCCGCCGCCTGGTGGGCGTGGGTCAATGCCACCGTGACGATGAACCTGTTCGGCGCGCTCATCACACCCTCGATCTGGATCGCCGTCACCATCGGGATGATCGCGATCGGCGTGATGGCGGCCGCCGTTCCGGAGGCGCTGACCGAGCGTGCCGCTGCGTTCGCGATCGGCAATGCCGTGGTCCGCCTGGTGTGGGGCTGGCCGTGGCTGACCAAGCGGCGTATGACGGGCGTGCCGTGGTGGCGACCCGTGTTGTACTCGCTGGTGCCCGCCGGGCTCTGGGTGGCCTCCGTCTGGGTCGCGCCGCCCTGGCAGTACGTGATCTGGGGACTTGCCGTCGCGATCGAGATCGTCCTGTTGAGCTTCCTCGGCAGCCAGCAGTCCTGGCTGCGCGAAGCCCTCGACATCGACCATCTCGTCGAGCGCGTCGGTCTGCTGGTGGTGATCGTCTTCGGGGAGTCGATCCTCGCGATCATCGCCGAGCTCGACGCCCATTGGACAGTGCCGTCAGGCATCACCGCAGTCCTCGGGTTCGCCGCGGTGTCGATGCTGGCGTGGATCTTCTTCGGGTACGCGACCTCCGCCGTCGAAAGAGGGCTGCGCCGACTGCAGCTGCGCGGAAGCGTCAACGGGCTGCGCGACACGGTCATGTACCTGCCCTTCCTGCTCATCGCCGGCATCGCGCTGTTCGCGTCCGGCCTCGGCACCGCGGTGGCCGACGCCGGACACCTTCTGCCGGCCGGCGCCGCGGTCTGCCTCGCCGGCGGAATCAGCCTCTTCTTCATCGCGAGCACCGCCGAGTCACTGCGCTACGGCGCCCCATGGTCGGACATCGTCCTGTGGGGTCCCGCCGGCATCCTGCTGCCGTGGCTGCTGGTGCCGCTGTCGGCCGCCGTCGGCGCGGAGCTGGTGGTCGCGGCATCGGTCGTGCTGATAGCCGTCCTCGTCGCACTGAACGAGATCAACGCGCGGCGCGTACGCGCTCGCCTGGCTGCATAGAAGAGGGCCGACCCCTGGCGGGATCGGCCCTCTTCTTTCGTACCGGTGGTGGGACTCGTCCCCACGGCCTCTCCGCTCGCCGCTGCGCGGCGGGCGGAGCCTCGGGCCGCGTGGGCCCGCCCACGTTGGGCTTCGAGGAGACCACCACTCACACGAAAGAAGAGGGCCGACCCCTGGCGGGATCGGCCCTCTTCTTTCGTACCGGTGGTGGGACTCGAACCCACATGTCCTTTCGGACAAAGCATTTTGAGTGCTCCGCGTCTGCCATTCCGCCACACCGGCCCCGGCGCTTCCGCGAACGACCATACCGTAGGATTGCACCTGTGACTGAGCAAGAGCAGGCCACTGGGTCTCCGGCATCCACGCCCCGACGAGTCGTCGTTGCGGAGGATGAGTCGTTGATCCGTCTCGACATCGTCGAGATCCTGCGCGACAACGGCTTCGACGTCGTCGGCGAGGCGGGCGACGGTGAGACGGCCGTTCAGCTGGCCACCGAACTGCGCCCCGACCTGGTGATCATGGACGTGAAGATGCCGCAGCTCGATGGCATCTCCGCCGCAGAGAAGCTCAGCAAGAATCACATCGCGCCCGGTCGTGCTGCTGACCGCGTTCAGCCAGAAAGAGCTCGTCGAGCGCGCGAGTGAGGCGGGAGCGCTCGCGTACGTCGTGAAGCCTTTCACGCCGAACGACCTGCTGCCCGCGATCGAGATCGCGCTGGCCCGCTACGAGCAGATCATCACGCTCGAAGCCGAGGTCGCCGACATGGTCGAGCGCTTCGAGACCCGCAAGCTCGTCGATCGAGCCAAGGGCCTGCTCAACGAGAAGATGGGCCTGAGCGAGCCCGAGGCGTTCCGCTGGATCCAGAAGGCGTCGATGGACCGCCGCCTCACGATGCAGGACGTCGCGAAGGCCATCATCGAGCAGCTCGCCCCGAAGAAGGCCTGACCGCCCTCAGCAGCGATCGGATGCCGCGGCTCACGCCTGCGGCAGATCCTTGATCATGTTCGTGATGCGGATCGTCGACAGTCGTCGACCCTGTTCGTCTGCGACGGCGATCTCGTGCACCGTCATGCTGCGCCCGAGGTGAATGGGCGTGCACACGCCGGTCACGACTCCCGATGTCGCCGAGCGCGTGTGCGTCGCGTTGATGTCGACGCCGACCGCGAGGCGCCCGGGCCCGGCGTGCAGATTCGCCGCCATGGAACCGAGGGACTCGGCGAGCACGACGTACGCACCGCCGTGCATGAGACCGACCGGCTGGGTGTTCCCCTCGACGGGCATCGTCGCGACGGCGCGCTCCACCGTGAACTCGACGAACTGCATCCCCATCTTCTCCGCCAGAGCGCCCATCCCGCGGCGTGCGGCCCAGATGAGCCCGTTCTGTTCGGCGGGGGGAGTGTCGGTCATGTACGGCCTTCGGTCGTCGGAAGGGGCGTCCGAAGCCCTTACTAAGCTTGCAGGGTGACGGACTCCGCAAAGCCTACCCTTCTCGTCGTGGACGGCCATTCGCTGGCGTACCGAGCGTTCTTCGCGCTTCCGGTCGACAACTTCACGACGAAGGACGGCCAGCACACCAACGGGATCTACGGCTTCCTGTCGATGCTCATCAACCTCATCAAGGCCGAGAAGCCGACGCACATGGCTGTCGCCTTCGACACCTCTCGGCAGTCCTTCCGTACGCGCGAGTACACCGAGTACAAAGCCAATCGCTCGGAGTCGCCCAGCGAGTTCAAAGGGCAGATCCCGCTGCTGCAGGACTGCCTCGCCGCGATGAGCATCACAGTCCTGCAGAAAGAGGACTTCGAGGCGGACGACATCCTCGCGACCCTGGCGACGCAGGGCGCCGAGCAGGGGTTCGACGTGCTGGTGTGCTCGGGCGACCGCGACACGATCCAGCTCGTGGACGACGACATCACGCTGCTCTACCCGAACGTGCAGGGTGTCTCGCAGCTCAAGCGCTACGACACCGACGCGGTGATCGAGCGATACGGAGTGCGCCCCGAGCAGTATCCCGACATCGCCGCGCTCGTCGGCGAGACCAGCGACAACCTGCCCGGGGTGCCGAAGGTCGGTGAGAAGACCGCGGTCAAGTGGCTCGGTCAGTTCGGCACCCTCGACGCGCTGCTCGAGAACGCCGACAAGATCGGCGGCGTGGTCGGCGGCAATCTCCGTGAGCACCTGGACGACGTCCGCCGCAACCGCACGCTCAACCGGCTGCTGCGCGACGTCGAACTGCCGGTCACGATCACGGACCTCGAAGTGCAGCCGATGGACGCCCAGGCGGTGCGAGACATCTTCGCGCGCCTCGAATTCAAGACCCTCATCCCGCGCGTGGCGGAACTCGCGGGAATCGAGCAGCAGATGGCGTCGATCTCGGCCGCCGCGGCGGTCGCGGCCCCGGTGCCGACCGAACCCGCTCCGCAAGAGCTCGCCACGTGGCTCACGAGTGCCGCAGACGAGGTCGGCGTCACCATCACGATCGAGGGCGGGCTGCCCCGCCGCGTCGGCTTCGCCCGGGGCAACGTCGCGGTCGAAGCGACGTGGAGCCCCGAGATCGAAGCCGCGATCGAGCCCTGGCTCGCTTCGGACGCGCCGAAGGTCTTCAGCGACGCGAAGCTGCAGGTCAAGGCGCTCCGTCGCGCGGGCATCCGGTTGGGCGGACTGGCCTTCGACACGATCGTGACCGGCTGGCTGCTGCGCCCGAGCTTCCCCGACAAGACCCTCGCCGACCTGGTCGACCGCTATCTCGATGAGAAGCTGCCCGAGGCCGACCCGACGCAGCTCGTGCCCGAGACCGAGGGCGCGACGCCCGGCCAGCTGTCGTGGTTCACGCTGCGCGTCACGGCGGCGCTGCGCGGCGAGCTGGCCGAGAGCGTTGCGTCCGTGCTGACCGACATCGAACTGCCGACGCTCCTCACGCTCGCTGACATGGAACTCGCCGGGGTCTCGGTCTCGCATGCGAAGCTGTCGGAATTCTCGGCGGAGCTGGGTCAGCGGGCCGATGCGATCGCACAGGAGGCCTACTCGGCGATCGGCCGCGAGGTCAACCTCGGTTCGCCCAAGCAGCTGCAGGAGGTGCTCTTCGAAGAGCTGCAGCTGCCCAAGACCCGCAAGACGAAGACCGGGTACTCGACGGATGCCGCCGTGCTCGCCGATCTGCAGGACTCGAACCCGCACCCGTTCCTGGATCTGCTGCTGCAGCACCGCGAAGCCACCAAGCTGCGCCAGATCATCGAGTCGCTCGACACGTCGATCGCCGCGGACGGGCGCATCCGCACGACGTACGTGCAGACCGGGAGCCAGACCGGGCGCCTCTCGAGCACCGACCCGAACCTGCAGAACATCCCGGTGCGCACGGAGGAGAGCCGCCGCATCCGATCCGCGTTCGAGGTCGGCTCCGGCTACGAGACGCTCCTGACCGCCGACTACTCGCAGATCGAGATGCGCATCATGGCGCACCTGTCCGAAGACCCCGGCCTGATCGAGGCGTTCAACTCGGGTGAGGACCTGCACCGGTTCGTCGGTGCGCGCGTGTTCGGTGTGGAGCCGCAGGACGTGAGCTCCGCGATGCGCACCAAGGTGAAGGCGATGTCGTACGGCCTCGTCTACGGTCTGTCGGCGTTCGGCCTGTCCAAGCAGCTGCGCATCGAGCAGACCGAGGCGAAGCAGCTGATGATGGAGTACTTCCACCGGTTCGGCGCGGTGCGGGACTACCTGCGCTCCTCTGTCGAGCAGGCCAAGATCGACGGCTACACCGCCACCATCTTCGGCCGGCGGCGGCCGTTCCCCGACCTCGCCAGCCCGAACCGGGTGCTGCGCGAGAATGCCGAGCGCGCGGCGCTGAACGCTCCCATCCAGGGGAGCGCTGCCGACATCATGAAGATCGCGCTGTTCCACATCCACGATGACTTCGCCGCGGAGCAGCTGAGCTCCCGGGTGCTCATGCAGATCCACGACGAACTCGTGATCGAGGTCGCGGCGGGGGAGTGGGATGCCGCGGAGCGCATCGTCCGACAGCGGATGGGCGACGCGGCAGAGCTCGCGGTGCCGCTCGACGTGCAGATCGGCCGCGGTCAGGATTGGAACGAAGCCGCCCACTGACGGTGTTGGCCGCGTCCGGGTCCTTGCCTAGGCTCGATGTCATGACAGATGCAACACGCACTCCCACGCCGATCGACACGATCGCTGACGCGTGGGTGGACACGCTCGCCGAACAGTTCCCCACGCTTGCGACCTACATCGGACGCTCCGAGTACAACGACCGGTACGGCGACTACTCGCCCGAGGGCATGGACCGCTACGTCGCCGCGAGCCGTGCGACCCTCGGCGAGCTCGAGGCAGCCACCCCGGTCGATGCCATCGACGCGGTCACGAAAGAAGACCTGAGCCGCGAGATCAAGCTCGAGATCGACCTCCACGATGCGAAGTGGCATCTGCGCGATCTGAACGTCATCGCCTCGCCCGTACAGGACATCCGGTCGGCGCTCGACCTCATGCCCACCGAGACGGCCGAGGATTGGTCCGTGGTCGCGACCCGCCTCGGCGCGATCCCGGCCGCACTCGAGGGCTACATCACGACCTTGCGCGAAGGCATCGCCCAGGGCATCGTTCCGGCGCGCCGCCAGGTGGTCGAAGTCGTCACCCAGATCACGCGGTACACCGCCGACCAGGGCTTCTTCGCCACTTTCGCTGCGGAGGCCGCACCCGCGGACGGCCAGCTTCCGGCATCCCTCGCCCGCGAGCTCGCCGACAACGCCAATGCGGCGCGGGTGTCGTACGACTCCCTGGCGCAGTTCCTCAGCGGCGAGCTCGCGCCCATCGCCGGCGAGAAGGACGCCGTCGGGCGCGAGCTCTACGCGCTGCAGTCGCGCCGCTTCCTCGGCGCCACGATCGACCTCGACGAGACGTACGACTGGGGGGTGGAGGAGCTCGCCCGCATGGTCGCGGAGCAGGAGTCGATCGCCGACCAGATCAAATCCGGTGCCAGCGTCGAAGAGGCCATCGCATTCCTCGAGGAGGACGCGTCACACAAGCTGCACGGCACCGACGCCCTGCAGCGATGGATGCAGCAGACCAGCGACCGCGCGATCGCCGAGCTGGGCAAGACCCACTTCGACATCCCCGAGCCGATCCGCCAGCTGCAGTGCATGATCGCGCCGACGAAGGAAGGCGGGATCTACTACACGGGGCCGACCGACGACTTCTCGCGTCCCGGCCGCATGTGGTGGTCCGTGCCCGAGGGCGTCGAGGACTTCGACACCTGGCGCGAACTGACGACCGTCTACCACGAGGGCGTCCCGGGGCACCATCTGCAGATCGCGCAGGCGGTCTACAACCGTGCGCAGCTCAACTCGTGGCGGCGTCTGCTCGCCGGAACCTCTGGTCACGCCGAGGGCTGGGCCCTCTACGCCGAACGGCTCATGGAGCAGCTGGGCTACCTGGAAGACCCCGCGGACCGGCTCGGGATGCTGGACGGTCAGCGCATGCGCGCCGCCCGGGTCGTCCTCGACATCGGCGTGCACCTCGAGAAGCCGCGCCCCGACGGCGAAGGCAACTGGGACGCCGACTACGCCCTGGCCTTCATGCGCCGCAACGTCAACATGCCCGACGAGTTCGTTCAGTTCGAGGTCAACCGCTACCTCGGCTGGCCGGGGCAGGCACCCTCGTACAAGGTCGGCCAGCGCATCTGGGAGCAGATCCGAGACGACGCCAAGGCTGCCGAGGGCGATGCGTTCGACATCAAGACCTTCCACAAGCGGGCCCTCGACATCGGCGGTGTGGGCCTGGACACCCTTCGCTCGGCTCTGACCAGCTGATCGTCGGGCCGGTTCAACCGGCAGGCTCAGTGTTCGGGGTGCTCCTCGGACGCTGAGCCGTTCGAACCGCCCGCGAGGAGGCGCATGACCTCTCGGTCGGTCGTCTGCGTGAAGTCGGTGTAGAACTGCCCGACCGCCCAGAAGTCGCGGATCGGATGGGGGCACACGATACTCGTCGACCGCGTCCGCGGGGGGCTGCCACGCGGCCGGAGCCACGGGAACAGCGAGAACGATTCGTCCCGCGCGCTGCGCCTTCAACGACCGGCACGCCGCTGTCGCCGTCGCACCGGTCGCAATCCCGTCGTCGACGACGATGACCGTGCGTCCGGCGATCGGGGGAGGCGAGTCAGCGAACAGCTGCATCCTGCGGGCGAGTTCGGCGCGCTCGAGGTCTTCCACGCGCGCGAGGGCCTCCGGCGTCACGCCTCCCCGGCGCACGGCGTCTTCGTTCACCACCTCCACGCCCTCGGCGATCGCCCCGATCGCGTACTCCTCGTGCGCCGGCGCTCCGAGCTTTCGGACCACGGTCGCGGCAAGCGGCAGGGCGAGGGCGCGAGCGACCTCCGCCGCGACGACGACGCCACCGCGGGGGATGCCGAGCACGACCGCGTTCGCACCGCGATGTTCCTCCAGCGCGGCGGCGAGCTGTCGTCCCGCGTCCGCCCGATCGGCGAAGATGGCCACGGCGACACGATACGCCCGCAGCATCCGTCCTACAGGGGAATGCTTGGCGAACATCGGCTGTTCCTATGCATGTGAATAGAAAAGGGAGCCTGTGATGATGAGCGCGATCGACCCTGAAGCCCTCGGCCTCGGTCTGGACACTTTCGGAGACGTGACCCGCGACGCGGCGGGCGAGCTGGTCAGCGACGCGCAGACCATCCGCAACGTGGTCGATCAGGCTGTCCTGGCCGACGAGGTCGGGCTCGCCTTCTTCGGGGTGGGGGAGCATCACCGTCCCGAGTTCGCGATCTCGAGCCCCGAGATCGTCCTCGCCGCCGCGGCCGCGCGCACGACGAGCATCCACCTCGGAACCGCGGTGACGGTTCTCTCATCCGATGACCCCGTTCGCGTCTACGAGCGTTTCGCGACCCTCGACGCGGTCTCGAACGGTCGCGCCGAGGTCATCCTCGGACGCGGATCGTTCATCGAATCGTTCCCGCTGTTCGGTTACGACCTGCGCGACTACGAGGCGCTCTTCGAGGAGAAGCTCGACCTGTTCTCACAGCTGCTGACCGAGAAGCCGGTGACCTGGCAAGGCTCGCTGCGTGCGCCGCTGACCGACGCGAACGTGTTCCCCAAGACCGCTCACGGTCTCACCGCGTGGGTCGGAGTCGGCGGCACTCCCGAGTCCGTCGTCCGGGCGGCCCGCTACGGCTACGGACTCATGCTCGCGATCATCGGCGGCCCCGCCGCCCGCTTCCGGCCCTTCGTCGATCTCTACCACCGGTCACTGGACTCGTTCGGCCGCGAGCAGCTGCCGGTCGGCATCCACTCGCCCGGCCACATCGCCGAGACCGATCAGCAGGCGTGGGAAGAGGCGTACGAGGGCTTCGAGTCGATGAACAACACGATCGGCAGAGAGCGCGGCTGGCCCCCGTACAGCCGCGGGCGCTTCCAGCACGACGTCGGCCCGGAGGGCGCGCTGTACGTCGGCTCGCCCGAGACCGTGGCGCGCAAGATCGCCGACACCGTGCGCATGCTCGGGAGCACCCGGTTCGACATGAAGTTCTCGACGGGCACGCTCTCGCACGAGAAGATGATGCGCTCGATCGAGCTGTACGGCACGCGGGTGCAACCTCTCGTGCGCGACATGCTCGGCTGAGAAAGGCCCCGGCGTGCCCCGGGATACGTACCATGACGTCATGACGGATGCCCCTCCACGCGCCTCATCGCTTTCCGAGCGGCTCGATCGACTGCCTTTCACTCGGCG
Organism: uncultured Actinomycetota bacterium; assembly: GCA_963781135.1. GTDB lineage: Bacteria > Actinomycetota > Actinomycetes > Actinomycetales > Microbacteriaceae > Microbacterium. The sequence continues at coordinate 807,162 of CAWADY010000010.1, forward strand.
GCACCTGCGGGTGCTGACCGGATCAGGGCTCGGCTGGGCACTGGATGCGATGGACGTCGGGCTGATCTCGTTCGTCATCGCATCGCTCGCGGTGCAGTGGAACCTGGAGCCGAGTCAGACCGCGTGGATCGCCTCGATCGGCTTCGTCGGCATGGCCATCGGCGCAACGGTCGGCGGACTGCTCGCCGACCGCTTCGGTCGACGCCAGGTCTTCGCCGTCACCCTGCTCGTGTACGGCCTCGCGACCGGTGCCAGCGCCCTGGTGGGAGGACTCGTCGCGCTGCTCGTGCTGCGCTTCCTGGTCGGTCTCGGCCTCGGAGCAGAATTGCCGGTCGCTTCGACCTACGTGAGCGAATTCGCGCCGGCCCGCATGCGCGGGCGACTGATCGTGATCCTCGAGGCGTTCTGGGCGATCGGCTGGACCGCCGCCGCCCTGATCGGGTTCCTGGTGATCCCCGGATCGGACGACGGGTGGCGGTGGGCTTTCGCCCTCGGCGCGATCCCGGCAGCCTACGCGCTGGTCATCCGGTGGGGTCTGCCCGAGTCGGCACGATGGCTCGCTCGCCGCGGCCGGTCCGCCGAGGCTGACGCCGTCGTCCGCTCGTTCGAGGCGGCCGCCGGAGTCACCGAGCCTGCGGACCTCGAGGTGCGCGCCGACACGGCTCCCGCCGCCGCGCAGTCCGCGCGCGAACGCCTCGCCGCCCTGTGGTCCGCGGAGTTCCGGGTGCGCACCGCCTGCTTGTGGCTCGTCTGGTTCTGCGTCAACTTCTCGTATTACGGCGCTTTCATCTGGATTCCCTCGATCCTCGTGTCGCAGGGGTACGACCTCGTGCGATCCTTCGGGTTCACGCTGATCATCACGCTCGCGCAACTGCCCGGCTACGCCGTCGCGGCGTGGCTCATCGAGGTGTGGGGACGCAGGCTCACCCTGTCGGTCTTCCTCGCGGGCTCGGCGGTCTCGGCGATCCTCTTCGGCACGGCGGCTGCGGAACCCACCGTCATCGCCACCGGCATGGCGCTGTCGTTCTTCAACCTGGGTGCGTGGGGTGCGCTGTACGCGGTCACTCCCGAGATGTACCCCACCTCGCTGCGCGCGACCGGTTCGGGGTGGGCAGCGGGCATCGGGCGCCTCGCGTCGATCGTGGCTCCGCTGACGGTTCCGCTGCTGCTCGCGGCCGGGGGTGCGCCACTTCTGTTCGTCGTCTTCGCGGCGTTCTTCGCGATCGCCGCCGGCGGTGCGTGGGGACTGCTCGACCGCCGTGGACGTGCTCTCGACGACCGCTGAGAGGGCCATAAGCTGGGGGAGTGGCATCCGTTCGATACGTCGCGATCGGCGACTCCTTCACCGAAGGCGTCGGCGATGATCTTCCCGACGGTCGCGTGCGAGGGTGGGCGGATCTCGTCGCCCAGGGCTGGGCGGACGCGACAGCGGCGCCGGTCGAATACGCGAACATCGCGATCCGCGGAAAGCTCGCCTGGCCCATCGTGGATGAGCAGCTGGAGCCGGCGCTCGCACTGAACCCGACGCATCTGTCGTTCAACGGCGGCGGCAACGACATGATCCGTCCGCGGACCTCGATCTCGCACGTCGTGGCGGCATTCAGCCGTGTGATCGAGCGCTGCGACGAACAGGGTGTCCAGCTGATCCTGCTCTCCGGCGCGAACCCGTCCGCCCAGCTGCCGCTCAGCCGCATGATCCAGCGGCGTGGCGACATCCTCTCGTATGCGGTCGGCGCGCGGATCGCCGACCGTCCCGACATCATCCGCGCATTCAACTGGCCCGACCGCGAGCTCTCATCGACCTCCTACTGGTCGGAGGACCGCCTGCACATGAACTCGCGCGGGCATCATCGCGTCGCCGCACGCGTCCTCACCGCACTCGGCATGGAGCCGCCCGCGGCATGGTGGTCGCTGCCGCAGCTGCCGGATGCGGCGCGCATGAGCGGCTCGACCTATTACCGCGAGCACCTCGGTCCGTGGGTGCGACGGCGGCTCACCGGCACGTCGTCCGGGGACGGTCGCGAGCCGAAGCACCCGGACTGGGCACTCATCGAGCCGTCAGCGGTCTGAGTCGCTGCGCACCGAGTAGACCAATTCGGCGAACTGGCCCGCCTGGTTCACGGACTCGAGCCTCAGGCGGTCGGACTCGATGCGCCGGGGAAGCAGGGGCTTGCCCGAGACCAGCGTGACCGGCGCGACCGAGACGCGGATCTCGTCGAGGTGGCCCGCGTCGGCGAACTGGCCCACGAGGTCGCCACCGCCGACGATCCAGATGTCGCGATCGCCCGCTGCGTCGCGCACCTCTGGCCACAGGGTGTCGATATCGCCTCTGCGGTATCGGATATCGGCACCCGGCAGTTCGGGAAGCGGACGTGACGACAGCACGAAGCTCACGATGTCGCGGTAATACCACTTCTCGGGATGCTCGAGCAGCTTCTCGTGATCCAGGAGCCATTCGTAGGTCGTGGAACCCATCACCAGCGCGCCGACGCCGGAAAGAAAGCGCGAGAACTCGGATTCCGCCTGGTCGGCACCGGGCACGACGAACAGCCACGACAGCGAGTTCTCATCGTCGGCGAGAAATCCGTTGAGGGTGGTGGCGGTGTTGTAGACGACACGGGACATGTCGCAACCGTACCGAGCCCCTCAGACATGGTTGACACGTATTCAACCAGTTGGTATTGTACATATCGGTTGAATACAACGTGTTGCGACGAACTGGGGAGGACAGATGACCACCGATGCGCTGAGTCGCACGTTCGCGGCCCTCGCCGACCCGACCCGCCGGGCCATACTCGCGCACCTGGCGGCGGGGGAGGCGACGGTGGGAGAGCTCGCGGCGCCGTTCGAGATGACCTTCGCCGCCGTCTCGAAGCACCTCCGCGTCCTCGAGAACGCCGGGCTCGTGAGCCGGGGGAGAGACGCCCAGTTCCGGCCCGCGAGGCTCGACGCGCGGCCGCTGGCCGCGGCATCCGGATGGATCGGGGATTACGCCCGATTCTGGGAGGACAGCCTCGGCGCTCTCGACCAGTACCTGAACGCCCTTCAGCAGTTGGGCGACGCACCACACGACAAGGAGAATCCGAATGACTGAGTACTTCGCCGTCACCCGCACACTGGCAGCGCCGCGCGAGATCGTCTACGACGCGCTCACCAAGCCCGAGCACTTCGCGGTCTGGTTCGGCACCGCAGAGGTGAAGGTGCCGCAGGACACCCTCTCGATGGACGTGCGGCCCGGGGGAGCCTTCCGCGCCGTCATGCATCTGCCCGACGGCAATCTGATCCACTGGGCCGGCACCTACATCGAGGTCGACCCGCCCGCCCGGGTTGCGATGACCCTCACCGACCAGCCCGGCGACGACGCGGGACTGCCCGTCATCTTCGACCTGGAAACCGTCGACGGGGGCACCCAGCTGACGGTGCGCCAGGACCGCTCCGACTTCTCCGATGAGCAGGTCGCCGCGACGATCGCCGGCTACAACGCGTTCATCGACGACCTGGAGAAGATCGTGGCGGGAATCTCCGGCTGAAACGATGCGGAGGCGCGTGTCAACCCCTTGCCGCGCTCCCGCTCGCCGAGGACGCTGGAAAGGTTGGGACGCGCCGCGTCCTCACAGAAGGGAAGTGCCATGAGCATCGGAGCCGGAGTAGTCCTGTTCGTCATCGGAGCGATCCTCGCGTTCGCCGTGAACGTGCAGCTGGACTGGATCAACCTCGACCTGATCGGGTACATCCTGATGGGTGCCGGAGTGCTGGTCTTCATCATCGGCCTCGTGCTGCTGATGCGTAAGCGCTCGAGCGAGACGGTCACGCGCACCGCGGTCGACCCGGCCGCCAACGAGCGGATCACCCGTCAGTCCACCAGCACCACCGACGACACCATCTGAGTCGCCTCGACACGACAGGCAGAGCCCGGATCGGGGAGCGCGCCGCTCGCCGATCCGGGCTCTTCCCGAATCAGCGAGTTGACATAATGTGCATTATCGGCAAACGCATCTGACGCCGAGTTGACCGGCAAGTCCTACGAGGCGGGGGCGGCCGAATCCGCGCGGAACGCCGCAACGGCCTCCTGCACGGTCGGGTAGATGTGCGCGTTGTCGAATTGCTCGAGGGTCTCGAGCTTCGTGAGCACCTCCATGAGTGTCGGATCGACATCGGCGAGTGCGAAGACTCGCTTCTCGGCGTGCAGGGCCTCGATGAGCCCTGCCAGGTTGAGGCTCGCCGAGTAGTCGATGTCGCCGATCGACGAGCAGTCCAGGATGAGCCAGCGTATATGGGACGGCGCCGCGGAGATGAGTTCCTGGATGCGATCGACGAACAGGCTGGCGTTCGCATAGAAGAGCCGCGAGTCGAAGCGGAACACGAGCAGCCCGGGAAGGCTCTCGCTTCCCGGCTCGGCGGGCGTGTAGGTGGGCTGCCCGCCCTTGTTGACCCCGACGAGGAAGTCCGACGGGGTGTACGCACGGCGCACGAGCTCGAGCACCGAGAGGGCGATAGCGAGGATGATGCCCTCTTCGACGCCCCAGGCGAAGACGACGATCGCGGTGACCAGCGCGATGACAAACTCGCTGATGCGGGCCACCTGAATCCGTCGGAGCCCCTTCAGGTCGACCAGACCGAGGCCGATCATGAACACGATCGCCGCCAGCACCGCCACGGGCATGTTGGTGAGGTACTTGGTGAGGAACAGCACCACGACGATCACCACGAGCGACATCGTGATGTTGGCCATCTGACTGCGACCGCGCTGCTCGTCGAGGATCTCGGTCTTTGTCGGGCTGCCGTTCACCACGAACGTGCCGGTGAGCCCGGCGGCGATGTTCGCACCCGCGAGTCCGACGATGTCCTTGTTGATGTCCACCCGCTCACTGTGCTTCATCGCGAAGCTGCGTGAGGTCGCCGCGCTCTGGGCGATGATCAGGAAGAAGCACGACAGGGCGACGCCCATGACCGCGGGGATGTCGCCCAGGTCGAGGCCCTGCGGAAGCCCGAACGGCGGCATCCCCCCTTGCACGGGCCCGATCACGGCCACACCGTGACTCGACGCGTCCAGGACGTTCGACAGCACGATCGAGAGGACCACGGCGATCACCGCACCCGGGATCTTGCGACTGATGAGCTTGCAGCCGATGATGATCAGCAGCGTTCCTGCCGCGAAGGCGACCGTCCACAGGCTCGCATCCGTCAGATGCGTCAGCGTGTTCCACTGCTGCTCGAACCAGTTCCCTGCGCCCTTCGGGATGCCGAGCATGTCGGGCAGCTGCCCGGTCAGGACCGAGATGCCGACGCCCGTGAGGAAGCCGATCAGGACCGAGGCGCTGAGGAAGTCCCCGAGGAAGCCGAGTCGCAGCAGCCGCGCCAGGATCAGCATCCCGCCGCACACGAGGGCGACGAGGCTGGTCCACGCGACCCACTCCGAGGAGTTCGGCGAGAGCCCCGAGATGCCGAGACCCGCGAGTCCGGCGGCGAGGATCGCCGCCGTGGCCGAATCAGCGCCCACCACGAGCAGCCGGGACGAGCCCAGCAGCGCGAACAGGAGCGTCGGGAAGATGATCGTGTACAGGCCGGTGATCACCGGCGTCTGCGCGATCGAGGTGTACCCCATCACCTCGGGCACCGCGATGGCGGCCAGCGTCACCCCCGCGAGGACGTCGACAGACAGCCACGACAGCTTGTAGTGGCGGATCCACTCCGGAACGATCCGAGTCAGAACAGACATCGCGACCTCTCCCCCGGCATCCCGCGAACACGTCGTCCGAATGCGCGCTGCCTCCGCCGCGGCGCGCCGGATGCTCGGATGCTAGCGGCGCCGCCTCGGCCCCGGCATCACTCGGTCGGGGTGATTGACGCCGTAGGCTCGGAGCCATGCTCGAGAGCCTGACGGGATTCGTCGTCGTCGGTCTCGCGATCGCGATCGGCTATGTCATCGGGCGCATCGACCTGCTGGGCGAGCACGCCCGCCCGGTGCTGGCACGCCTGACCTTCTTCGTGCTGTCGCCCTTCCTGCTGTTCGTCGTTCTCGCCGAGGCCGATGTGCGCACCCTGTTCTCGGCTCTGCTGCCGGTGTCGGCGATCGCCGCCGTCGCCGTGATCGCGATCTACGTGCTCATCTCGCGGTTCGCCTGGCACCGCTCCACGGGCGAGGTCATGATCGGGGCCCTGTCGGCGGGTCAGGTCAACTCGAACAACATCGGCATTCCGCTCTCGCTGTATCTGCTCGGCAGCGCGGCCTATCCGGCGCCCGTGATCCTGCTGCAGCTCCTGGTCTTCACGCCGATCTCGATGACCGTGCTCGAGGCGGCGACCGCCGGGCACGGATCGTTCTGGCGGGCGGTGGGCCGCGCCCTCACAAACCCGATCGTGATCGGCTCCGTGCTCGGCACCGCCGTGTCCGTCAGCGGCATCGAGCTTCCGCCGATCGTCTTCCAGCCCGCCCTGCTGATCGCGAATGCGTGCGTTCCGGTGCTGCTGATCAGCTACGGGATCTCGCTCTACGGCCAGAGGGTGCTCGGTCCGTCGGGTCGGCGCCGCGACATCTTCCTGGCGACCGGGCTCAAGCTGGTCGCCATGCCGCTGATCGCGTGGGCCGTCGCGGAGTTCGTCTTCGGGCTGTCTGCGCACGAAGTTCTCATCGTCGTGGTGCTCGCCGCGCTGCCGACCGCGCAGAACGTCTTCAACTATTCGCAGCGATATGACGTGGGCGAGACGATCTCTCGTGACACGGTCTTCCTCACCACGATCGGCTGCGTTCCTGTGCTGCTGCTCGCGACGATTCTCCTCGGCTGACCGGCGGAAAGCGCTCCCCTGCGCTCTCGTCTTCCTGCGACACACGGGGTGAGGGTGCCCCGGGCCGTTCCGCGCCTGGTCTATGCTATGACCGCACCTCTCAGGTAACTCCCAGAAAGGGAAGACTCATGTCTACCGAATCCGAAGCGGAAAAGTCAGCCGTCAACGGCATCCGCACAGCCCTCGGCATTGGCGGCGTCCTGTCCGTCATCGCCGGTGTCCTCATCCTCGTCTGGCCCGGCCAGTCGGCCGCGGTCATCACCGCCATCATCGCGATCTACGCGATCGCCGCCGGCCTCGTCTACGCCGGCCTCGGCATCTTCTCCAAGACCAAGGGTGGCTGGTCGCGCATCGGCCACATCGCCCTCGGAATCCTGTTCATCATCGTCGGAATCCTCGCGTTCGTGAACCTGGGTGCGGCCACACTGTGGCTCGCGGCGTTCATCGGCATCCTCGTCGGCATCCTGTGGATCATCGAGGGCGTCGTCTCGCTCTCGACGCTCGGCGACGCCGCGTCGAAGGGCTGGACGATCTTCTTCGCGATCATCAGCATCATCGCCGGCATCTTCCTGCTCTTCAACGCGATCGTCGGTGCGGCGATCCTCTGGTGGATCCTCGGGATCTCGCTCATCGTCCTGGGCATCATCCAGATCGTGCGTGCCTTCACGTTCGGCAAGAAGGACCTCTGAGTCGACACACGAAGAAGCGCCCCGGATCGTTCCGGGGCGCTTCTTCGTTGCACGGCTACGCGACGGGGAGCAGTCGCTCCCACCAATCCAGGACGGCTTCGAACCTCTCGATGCGATGGCGCGGCTGCCCGGAGCGGGTCAGCTCGTGGTTCTCGCCCGGGAAGACAAGCAGCTCCGCCTCGGTCCCCTGCCGCTTGAGCGCCGCGTAGTAGCGCGTGGCCTGCTCGAGGGGGCAGCGGAAGTCCAGTTCGGAATGGATGACCAGGGTCGGCGTCGTGACTTGGCCGACGACCGCCATCGGACTCTGCCGCGCGATCGCGTCGGCGGCTGTGCCGACGTACTCGTCGCCGAAGAACGAACCGATATCGCTGGTCCCTTGGAAGCTCGTCGGGTCGAGGAACCCGCGCTCGACGATCGCGCCGGCGAACCGGTGGTCGTGAGCGATCACCCACGCCGTGAGGTACCCGCCGTACGACCCGCCCATGATGCCGACGCGCGCTCCGTCCAGACTCGCGTCGGATGCGACGGTCCCCTCGAGGAAGTCGATGACGTCGTCGGCGTCGACGGTTCCCATCGCGCCGCGGATGCTGCGACCGTGGGCTCGGCCGTAGCCCGCCGACCCCCGGGGGTTGCAGTAGACCACGGCGTACCCGGCATCCACGAGAACCTGCGTCTCGTCGAACAGGTGTATGCCGTAGCTGGCATACGGTCCTCCATGTATCTGCAGGATGACGGGGAACGGCCCCTCTCCCGCAGGCTTGGCCACCCACCCGTGAATCGGGTAGCCGTCGCGGCCCTCGATCGACAGCTCCCGCGGGAGCACCGCATCCACCCCGGTCGCGAAAGACGTCAGCGCGTGCGCGCCGCCGCGTTCCACGACCATGAGCTCGCCGTACGAGGCGGGAGTCGCCACCGCGGCGACGATCCGCTCCCCCGCGGCGGCATGGCCGCCGACTTCGACGTCGCCTCCGAGCAGCTCCGAGACCTCACCGGACCGCGTCACCCGCAGCAGGCGCACGCGTCCACGGGTGCGGTCCTGAACGAGGAAGTCGTCGCCGACAGCGGTGATGTGGCTGCCGACCTCGCCGAGGTCGATCGTCTCGCCATCCGTGATCCGACGCGGACCGGACTCGTCGAGAAGCCACAGCGCAACACCGGGAGCGACGAAGTCGATGCCGGACGGCCCCGCGTCGGCCGCGAGGACCGCGATGACCCCGTCCGCGGCGACCGCGGCGTCCGAGAGCGAGAGGTTCGAGCCCACCCCGATCAGCTCTCGCTCGCCCGATCCGTCGGCGCGCACGGCGATCAGTCGCGATCTCAGATCCCGCCGATCGTGCTCGATCTCGTCGACGACGGTAAGAACCTCCTCGCCGCGGAACACCACTCCCGAATGGGATGCCGAACCCGAGGTCAGCGCGCGTGCCTCGTGAGCGACCAGCTTCTTCTTCGGAGGGACCTCGCCCTCCGGGCGCACCGCTGCGGCGGGCTCGTAGAACGGCTCGTCGTCGACCGCCGGCACCGCCACGATGAACAGATGGGAGGGTCGGTCCGCGATGTAGCCGAGTCCATTGGAGTGCCACCGGACGCCGGTGATGCGGCGAGCCGCCTCGGCCGCGGCTTCCAGTCCCTCGACGCTCCCATAGCGGCCCTCCTCGGGAACGCGTGCGGTGAAGGCCAGAGACGCGCCGTCTTCGGACCAGTCGAAGCTCTCGACGCCGAGTGGGGCATCGGTGACCTGCACCGGCTCCCCTCCCCCGGCAGCCACCACGTGGATCTGCCCCTTGCCCTTGGCGTCGCCACGCACGAAGGCGATCCGCGACGCGTCCGGCGACAGCCGCGGAGCGGAGTCGGCGGTGCCGCGGGTGAGCCGCCGCGGGATGCCGCCGGGGAGGTCGACGCGCCACACCTGCCCCACCGCTCGATTCGCGGCGAGATCGGGCCGCGACGTCGCGAAGACGGCGAACGAGCCATCCGATGCGATGTCCGGGCGGCCGACGGAGACGAGCTTCTCGATATCGGCGGCGCGCACCCTCACTCCCCCGCGAACGAGCTCGTGTCGCCGATCAGTCGCGTGTTGTCGTCGGGGATCGGGTCGACAGCCGCCTGGGCGACTTCGGCCGCGAACTCGCTGACGTTGTAAAGTCGGCCTGCCGTCCGGCGTCGGGTTTCGGTCTCACCCGGGTTCGCTCGCTCAAGCAGCGTGGCGGTGATCGTGCCCTCGATCATGTCGCCGGAGACGACCACGAACCCGATATGCCGTTCCTCGAGGTCGGGGATCAGCTCGCGAAGAGCGTCTTCACCGGATCGCTTCGACAGCGCCACGCTGGTGTAAGCGGGCAGTGTCGGCTTGCTGCGAATGAAGTGTGCCTGATGGCTCGTGACGAATACGACGCGCGAGCCCGGACCCAGCAGCGGAAGCGCCCTCTTGAGCGCGTTCACCTGCGCATCGCGATTCAACCGGGTGGCGTAGTCCTCCGCCATGTCGGATTCCATACCTCCCGATGCATTCAGCACGAGGATGTCGAGGGATCCGAACTCTCTCTCCACGGCGGCGAACATCGAGTCCACCGATTCGTGGTCCGTGAGGTCGGCCCCGATGGTGAGAGTCTTTCCGCCGTAACCCTGCAGCTCGCCGGCGAGTTTCTCCGCACGCGACGCCTTGTTGCGGAAGTTGATCACGACATCTGCGCCCGCCTGGGCGAAATAGCGAACCGTCTCGAGCGCCGATGCCGCGAGACGAACCTGTCACCAATGCGGTCTTGCCTGCGAGCGTGCCAGCGGGAATGGGTGTGATTGACGTGCTCAAGAGTGACTCCGTTGTTGCGATGGCCGCGCTTGTGGGTGCGAGCCTGACTGATGCGACCGAGGCGCGATGCGGCGCCCCTCGACACTACCAATCCGGTGCCCGCCTGAGTGGTCGTCGGTCCCGGTCCCGCCGGAAACCCGCGTGTTAGGTTGGAATGAAAGGGAGGCACATCGTGGATCTCATCCAGACCATCGAACAATTCGCGTGGATCGGGTGGCTGGTCCTGATCCTCGTCTTTCTCGTCATCGAGATGCTCACCCTCGATTTCACGTTCCTGATGCTGAGCATCGGCGGAGTCGCCGGTCTCGGATCCGGCCTGATCGGAGCGCCGATCTGGTTGCAGGTGATCATCGCCGCCCTCGTGGCCGCCGTGCTCATCCTGGTGTTGCGCCCGCCTCTGCTGAAGCGACTGCGACGCGGAGAAGACCCCACGCCGAGCAACGTCGCCGCACTCGTCGGGCTGTCGGGCCAGGTGCTGTCCACGGTGACGCCCCACGGCGGTCAGGTGAAGCTGTCCAACGGCGACACGTGGACCGCGCGTCCCGAGCAGCGCGGCGAGCTCGAACCGGGCACCGTCATCCGCGTGAGCCGCATCGACGGCGCCACCGCCTACGTCCGCCCCGAGGCAGAGGAATCGACCCCATGACCCCCGAGAGTTTCATCCCGACGGCCATCGGCTGGCTGCTGGCCGCAGCCGTCTTCATCTTCGTGCTGGTCGTGATCGTCCGCTCGATCCGCATCATCCCGCAGGCCACCGCCGGTGTCGTCGAACGCCTGGGCCGCTACCACAAGACCTTGATGCCCGGACTGAACATCCTGGTGCCGTTCATCGACCGGGTGCGTCCACTCATCGACATGCGGGAGCAGGTCGTCTCGTTCCCGCCGCAGCCGGTCATCACCGAGGACAACCTGGTCGTCTCGATCGACACGGTCATCTACTTCCAGGTCACCGATCCGCGGGCGGCGACGTATGAGATCCGCAACTACCTCGGTGCCGTCGAGCAGCTGACCACCACGACTCTGCGCAACGTGGTCGGCGGGCTCAACCTCGAAGAGGCGCTCACGAGCCGCGACGAGATCAACGGCCAGCTGCGCATCGTCCTGGACGAGGCGACCGGCAAGTGGGGCATCCGCGTCGGGCGCGTCGAGCTGAAGGCGATCGACCCGCCCATCAGCATCCAGGATTCGATGGAGAAGCAGATGCGCGCCGAGCGCGACCGCCGCGCGCTCATCCTCACGGCAGAGGGAACGAAGCAGTCCGCGATCCTCACCGCCGAAGGTGCCCGCCAGGCCGAGATCCTGCGCGCCGAAGGTGACAAGCAGGCGGCGGTGCTGCGCGCACAGGGTGAGGCCGAGGCCATCCAGACCGTCTTCAGCGCGATCCACCTGGGCAACCCCGACGACAAGCTTCTGGCGTACCAGTACCTGCAGACGCTGCCGAAGATCGCCGACAGCGCGTCGAGCAAGCTCTGGATCATCCCGAGCGAGTTCACTGAGGCGCTCAAGGGCATGAGCACGGCCTTCGCCGGCTCCGTCGCCGACATGTCAGACCGCGCGAACCCGCGACCCGCCGCCGCTGTCGAGCCCGCCGAGGAATCCGCGCCGCCGGTGTCGTGACACACCGGTGGTTCGAGGGCGCGACGCGGCCTCGGGTTCTCGCTCACCGGGGGCTGATCACCGCGGAGGACGCGGCCCACGGCGTCGCCGAGAACTCGTTCGCCGCGGTCGCCGCCGCGCACGCGGCAGGCGCGCAGTACATCGAATCGGACTGTCATCTCACCGCCGACGGCACCGTCGTGCTCTTCCACGACGACGACCTCTCGCGGGTGACCGGCGACCCCCGCCGGGTCGCCGACGTGACCGCGACGGAACTCGAGGCCCTCATGGCGGCGCGCGGCGGCCTGATCACCCTCACGCAGGCCTTGGACGCCTTCCCGTCCGTCCGCTTCAACCTCGACGTGAAGGCGAAGGATGCCGCGGGCGAGGTCGGTCGCATCGTCGCGCCGCACGCGCATCGGGTGCTCCTCACGAGCTTCTCCGACGAGCGCCGCCGTGCCGCGCTGGCTGCCGCCGAGAACGTCGGCCGCGGCATCCGGCCCGCGACATCAGCGGGGAGCACGACGATCGGCCGTGTGCTGGCCGCCCTTTCGGTGCGCTCTTCGCGCCTCGTGGGCAGGGCTCTTGAGGGCATCGATGCGCTGCAGGTTCCCGAGCGTCAGGGCCGCCTGCGGATCGTCACACCCCGTCTGATCGCCGCTGCGCATCGCCACGACGTCGAGGTCCATGTATGGACCGTGAACGATCCGGCCGACATGCGCAGACTCGTCGCGATGGGCGTGGACGGCCTCGTGACAGATCGCGCCGACCTGGCCCTGAGCATCGTCTGTGAATGACACCGCAGGGGGCTCCGTTCGGATGATCCGCCCAGGTGGCCGCGTTATACCTGTACAGCGACGAGAGGACCACACAATGGCAGACCGCAGCCTGCGCGGCATTCGACTCGGCGCCCAGAGCCTACAGAGCGAAGAGGGCGTCGTGTTCCATGAACGCGCACAACACATCTACAAGTGCACGTCCTGTGGACGTGACACCACCGTGACATTCGCAGCAGACGCCGAGGTCCCCGAGGCCTGGGAGTGCCGCACGTGCGGTGCGGAGTCGCTTCTTCGCATCGGCGAGGGCACGGCGACGGTCGACCACAGTGAAGACAAGGTCGCTCGCACCCACTGGGACATGCTGCTCGAGCGTCGGACGATTCCCGAGCTCGAAGAGCTCTTGGAAGAGCGCCTGGCCTACGTCCGCGCCCGTCGCGGCGCCGGCGAAGACGTGACGGCGAGCAAGCTCAGCGCCTGAGCTTCATCCCGTGACGCCGGTCCCTTCGGGGGCCGGCGTTTTCGCGTGCCCTGCGGCGTCGCGGTGTCGGCGGGCGCGCAGCGCGACGATGAGCCCCAGAGCGACGACGGCGATCAGGCTCCCCCAGCCGATCACGATCTTGATGCCCTCCCCCGCGACCACTGCCGGCGTCAGGCCCGTGCGCAGGGGTACGTCCGTGAGCATGTGGCCGGCGACATCGGCGGGCAGGCCGTCTATCGTCGTCCCCTCCGATGTGATCACCTGGCTGGTGCCGACGGTCGAGAGGTTGACCACCGATCGGCCCGTCTCGATCGCGCGCATGCGCGCGAACGCGAGCTGCTGCAGGTTCTCATCGGTCCCGCGGAAGTCGGCGTTGTTCGTCTGGAACATGTAGATCTGGGCGCCCTCGCGTGCACCGTCCCAGATGACATCGTCGTAGATCACGTCGAAGCAGATCGCGAGGCCGACGCCCACGCCGTTCAGATCGAAGAAGGGCTGGGTCACCCCTGGCGTGTATTCGCGCTGGATGAGTCCGATGAGGTCGGGGGCGAATGGCTCGAAGAACGCACGGTCGGGGACGTACTCGCCGAACGGCACCGGATGCCGCTTGTCGTACGTCTGAACGGCGCCCTCACCCGTCTTCCAGAGCAGTGACGAATTGAAGTACTCATCGGCGCGCTGGGTCACGGCGGCGATGATCAGCGGGGCGTCTATCCTCGCCGAGAGATCGTCGAGGACCGCCGCGGTGGAGTCGTTCGACGTGGGGTCGGAGTCCACTCCGCCTTCGGGCCAGAGAAGCACGTCCATGTCCTCGCCGAACAGCGGAGCAGTCGCCTCCAGCTGGGCGCGCAGCACGGCGTTCTCGGTGCGCTCGTCGAAGTAGCCGGCCGGGCCGTTGCCCTGCACCGCGCCGACGCGCAGTGAGCCGGCAGCCGACGTCGGGAACTGAGGAACGAGCACGAGCAGGAGGGCCACGATCACGGTCGGCAGCGCCGTCACGACGCGGCGGAACCGCGCGGCGCGCACGTACTCGATCGCCGCCGCGCACAGCAGCACCACCAGGAAGGTCAGCCCCGAGACACCCACCCACGAGGCGAGGTCTGCCAGCGGACTGTTCACCTGCGTGATGCCGATGCGCCCCCACGGGAAGCCGCCGTACGGCCAGGAGCCGACGACCTGTTCACGCAGAGTCCACAGACCGGCAACGAGCAGCGGCAGCAGCACGAGTCGCGCCGTGAGGCCGGGCAGCACGCGCGGCAGCCAGCGGTACGCGAGGGTGATCGGCACCGCTCCGGCGGCGGTGAGGAGGGCCTCGAGCATCGACAGGGCGATCCAGGGCACGGGCCCCAGGTAGCGGGCCGTGAAGATGAGGTTCACGAAGAAGAACGCTGCGCCGAACGCGAAGCCCACCAGGAACGACGACCAGACTGTTCTGCCCACGAGCCCGATGAGCGCCAGCACGACAGCCGGGAATGCCATCGGCCACCAGCTCAGCGCCGGAAAGGCGGTCGTGAGCAGCACACCGCTCGCGACCGAGGTGAGCACCGCCGCCCACAGCGGCACGATCGGGCGCGGCGCGGCGGCGAGAGGCACCAGGCAATCCTATGCGGGGCTCCGCACAGCCTCGGCTCGCCGGCCGTGGGCGGGCGTGTGGGTCAGACCGAGCTGTATGCCACGATGCCGCGGCGTATCGTATCGAGCGCCTTGCGCGCGGTCGTGGCAAGCGGAGCGTCTGCGACGAGCGAGAGCTGGTCGAGCAGGTCGATCGTCTGCTTCGCCCAGCGCACGAAGTCGCCTGCAGCCATGTCGGCCTCGATCAGCACGCGCTCCAGAGGCATACCGCGCGCCCACGAGTACATGGCCTGCGCGAGCCCCGTTGCGACGGCCTCGCTGCCGGGCAGGTGATGCTCCTGCTCGAGGTCGTCCAGACGCTGCCAGAGGCTTTCGGTCGCGGACAGAGCGGTACGGAACGGTCCTCGCGGCAGTCCCCGTTCACCCGGCCCGGCATCGTCGCGCCTTGGTTCGTACACCAGGCAGCACGCGAGCGTCGCGAGGGACGCGGCATCCAGTTCCCGCCAGATTCCGGTCCGGAGCGACTCGCTGACCAGGAGGTCGCGCTCGCCGTAGATGCGCCGCATCGTGCGCCCCGCCGGTGTCAGCACGGTCGCGCCCTCGTCGGTGACGGCGACGTAGTCGAGGTCGCGCAGGACGTCCACCACGCGGTCGAAGATGCGGGCGACCGTTCCGGTGCGGTTGTCGATCTCGCGGCGGACCTTGTCGACGGTGCGCTTGAGCTTCCAGTACCGCTCCGCCCAGCGCGCATGGTCCTCGCGCTCGGGACATGAATGACACGGATGCCGGAGCATCCCCTTCCGCAGGCTCGCGATCTGCTTCTGTCGGGCATCGCGGGTCGTCCGGGACGCGTTCGCGTCTTTGCGGTTGAGTCGTTCCAGGTCGGTCAACTCACGGCGGATGCCCGAATACTCGGTGAAGTCACCGCGGTCGCACGACATCGCCTTCGCGTAGCCGGCGAGGGACTCCTCCTGCTCGCGCACCTGGCGGGCGAGCCCGACCACCGCACGGTCGGCCTGGAACTGTGCGAACGACGACTCGAGGATCTCGCGCGCGCGGGCCCGGCCGAACTGGTCGATCAGATTGACCGCCATGTTGTACGTCGGGCGGAAGCTGGAGTTGAGCGGATAGGTGCGCCGGGATGCGAGCGCCGCGACCTGCTGCGGGTCGACGCCCTCGGTCCACTGGATGACCGCGTGACCCTCCACGTCGATGCCACGGCGTCCGGCACGGCCGGTGAGCTGGGTGTACTCCCCCGAGGTGATCGCGACGCGGGCTTCGCCGTTGAACTTCTCCAGCTTCTCGAGCACCACGGTTCGCGCGGGCATGTTGATGCCGAGCGCGAGCGTCTCGGTCGCGAACACGATCTTCACCAGCTTGCGCTTGAAGAGGTCCTCGACGACCTCCTTGAATGCCGGCAGCAGCCCGGCGTGATGGGACGCCACACCGCGCTCGAGGTTGTCGAGCCATTCGTAGTAGCCGAGCACGGCAAGGTCCTCGTCGAGCAGGGCGCGGGTGCGCTCCTCGACGAGGGCGCGGATCTCGGCGCGCTCCTCCGGCGTGGTCAGCTTCACCCCGGAACGACGCACCTGCTGAACCGCTGCATCGCACCCCACGCGGCTGAAGATGAAGAAGATCGCCGGGAGCAGGTTCGATCGCTGCAGCAGTTTGACGACCTCTGGCCGGTCGAGCCGTTCGATGCGCTGCACGTTCGCCGAGCGCACCGGACGGGTGCCGCCCTTGTTCGGACGGTGCCGAGCCGCCTCGTAGCCCCCGCCCCGATTCGCGGCGCTGCGCATCGACTGCACGCGGCGGTTGTTCTCGAAGTTCGAACCCTTGAACGACCGGATGCGCATGAGCTCCTGATTGACCTGCGCGGTCGCGATGCCGGCACGGTCGTCGAACAGCGGCAGCAGATCACCGCGCACCAGGACGTGCTGCTCGAGCGGCACGGGGCGGATCTCCGAGACGATCACCTCGGTGTCGCCGCGCACCGTGTCGAGCCAGTCGCCGAACTCCTCGGCGTTGGAGACTGTCGCGCTCAGCGAGATCAGTCGCACGGCCGGCGGCAGGTGGATGATGATCTCCTCCCACACGGCACCGCGGAAGCGGTCGGCGAGGTAGTGCACCTCGTCCATCACCACGTAGCGCAGCCCCCGCAGCGCGGATGAATCGGCATAGAGCATGTTGCGGAGCACCTCGGTGGTCATGACCACGATCCGGGCGTTCCCGTTGATGTTGGTGTCGCCGGTCAGCAGGCCCACCTGGTCGGCACCGTAGACATCTTGCAGCTCGCGGAACTTCTGGTTCGACAGCGCCTTGATCGGGGTCGTATAGAACGCCTTGTCACCGAACCCGCCGACCGCTGGCTCGCGCATCGCGAGGTGGATCGCGAACTCCCCCACGATCGTCTTGCCCGCGCCGGTGGGTGCGGCGACCAGGACGCTGCGGCCGTCTTCGAGCGCATGACAGCCGGCGATCTGGAACGGATCGAGCTCGAAGCGCTGGGATGCGGCGAACGAGGTGGTGATCGGGTGGCTGCGGTCCTGCGAAGCCCGGGCGTAACGCTCAGCCGGGCTCTGGTCCGTCACTGACCCGGGTCCGTCACGCGATGGCCTCGGGCGGGAGGATCGCCGCGGCGCGCTTGGCGCGACGCCGGTCGAACAGCATCGAGAGTCCTGCCGCGGCGAAGAACAGCACGACGAGCATGCCGGCCAGCATGAGCATGCTCACGATGTCGGCAGCCGGGGTGGCCAGGGCCGAGAACACGACCGCGACCAGAACGGCTGTGCGCCAGCCCTTGAGGATCGCCTTGCCGCTCATCACTCCGGCCAGGTTGAGCGCGACCAGGAAGACCGGGAGCACGAACGAGATCCCGACGACGATCAGAAGCTTGAAGACGAAGTCATAGTAGTAACTGGCCTGGAAGAACGAGGCGCCGCCTTCCGGCACGAACGAGTTCATCAGTTCGATGATGTGCGGCATCACGAGAAGTCCGACGTAGCAGCCGGCGAAGAACAGGGGCACTGCGGAGGCGATGAAGCCGACGGTGTACTTGATCTCTTTGCGGGTCAGGCCCGGCATGATGAACGCCCAGATCTGCCAGAGCCAGATCGGCGCGGAGATCAGGATGCCGATCGCGAACGACATGCGCAGGCGCAGATCGAAGGCGCCCGTGACGGTGTCGAACATCAGCTCGACCTTGGCGGAGTCGCCTTCGGTCGCTGCGATGTCGCGGATCGGCCCGGTGATCAGATAGATGACCCAGTCGGTGATGAAGAATGCCACCACCATGCCCACGATGAGCGCGAGCGCCGCGAACATCAGCCTCTTGCGAAGCTCGACCAGATGCTGGCCCAGCGACATGCGCTTGTCGCGCTTGGGCTCGCCTGGGTCGGCGACGCGTGGCGATCCTGCTGTGGCCACGCGCGGGTCAGGACTTGGTATCAGCAGCCCTGCTCGCGTCGGCGGTGGTCTGGGTGACCGGTGCTTCGCTTGCGGGGTTTGCGACCGATTCCGTCTTGCCCTCGGTCGTCTCGTCGTCCTTCATGGCCTTCATCTCGCCCTTGAAGACGCGAGCCGACTGACCCATGCTCTTGGCGAGCGCGGGGAGCTTCGCGGCGCCGAACAGCAGCAGGATGACGGCGAGGATAATCAGGAAGTGCCATCCTGTGAGACCTTGCAACATGTCGAGTCCTTCCGGTTCGTCGTTCCAGTGTAGCCCGCGGACAGCGGTACGGCCGCCTGTTCCGGAATCGTCAAGGCACCTTAACGGTACTGCACCAGACCGGCTTCCGCCCACGCGGCGGCCGCACGGCGCGCGGACTCGGGCTGGAGGATCTCGACGGCGCCCGCACGGCGCGCGGCAAGGCGTCTGAGGCTGTTCTCATCGGCGATGCGCATCGTCGCGGTCGAGACACCGCCCGTCGTCTCGACCGCTGCGCGGTCCAGGTAGTCGCCGAGCAGCGGTGCGACCGATTCCGGAAAGCGGATGCGGGCCACGATGTCGCCGCCGCCGGTCTCGAACCACTCCGGCACCGGGTCTTCGCCGTGCTCGATCGCGATGTCGGTCAGCTCGAGGTCGCTGACGCGATCGAGGTGGAACGTGCGCATCGCCTCCCGCAGGTGGCACCACCCCTGCAGGTACCACTCGCCGGTCGCGATGAGCACCTTCACGGGGTCGACCGTGCGCGTCGTGGGTGCGGCATCCGGCGCCTTGTAGGTGAACGAGACGGCCACTCCCCGCTTCAGCGCCTCGGCGACCGCGTCCCGCACGGCGTCGACGGGCCCCGGAGCGAGGATCACGTCGGCCGGGGTGCTGGAGGCTCCGCGAGCGAGCTTGGCGAGAAGACCCGCGAACAGCTCGGTGTCGCCGACTCCGGGGATCGCCCGGGCCATCTGCAGACCGGTCAGGAGGGCGGCGGCTTCGCGCGCCGTCAGTTTCGGCGCACGCTCGAGGCCCACGGAGTTCGTGATGACGATGATGTCGCGCTCGTCCAGGAGGTCCCAGTCGATGTCGAACAGGTCGTTGGCCATCTGCCAGTAGCCGCCGTCGCCGGGGAGCCCGATCACCGTGAGCGTCTCGACCATGGCGCGCATCTGATCAGGGGTCACGTCGAACTCGTCGGCGGCTTCGGCGATCGAGACCTCTCCCTTGCCGATCAGGTAGGGCACGAGCTGCAGCATGAGCGCCGCGCGGTCGGTGGCGATGAGCGGCTTGCGGGCGATCATGCGGCTCCTCCGTGGGCGGCGCGGGCGGCTTCCAGGCGCGCGATCACCTGGTCGCGCAGCTCCGTGGGCTCGACGACGCGCACCTCCGGACCGTACGAGGCCAATTCGTTCGCGAACACGTGGATGTCGACGAACGGCACGTGGATCCCCTGATCGGCGGGCAGCGCGCGCCTGCTGAGCCGCAGTGCGGCCTCGGTGCCGGGGTTGACCTCCACAAGCGCCAGGTTGCGCGCGGCGACGGCATCCAGCCCCGCCAGCGCGCGCTCCCCCGCGCCGTCGCGCAGTGCGGCGTCGAAACCCTCGCGGGTGATGGTGACGTCGTCGACGATGCGCGAGAGCAGGAAGGTGCGCTCTGCGTCGACGCCCAGGTCGACGCCGAAGACGTGCCAGCGCCCTTCGTACTCGACCAGCGCGAGCGGCTGCACGCGTCGGATGCGCGGCGCAGCCTCGCCGGGCTTGAGGTAGGGGAAGGTGACGACGCGCGACAGCTCGATCGCCTGCTGCAGTGCGGCGAACGACGGCTCGCGCAGGCTGATGCGGGGTGAGAAGCCGATGATCGGCTCGTCCACGTCGATGCCGAGCGCACGGATCTTCCGCAGCCCGCTGCGCGCCTCGGCCGACATCGAGCTCTCACTCCACACGCCACCGGCGAGGTTGAGCAGAGCGAGCTCGGCCGGAGTGAAGACGATGTCTTCGGGAAGCTCGTACTCGGCCGTGGGGATGCGGTAGCGCGCCTCGCGGAGGTCATCGGGGTCCGCCCAGTCGCCGATCGTCTCGATCGGCACCCCCAGCCGGCGGAGGCTCTCCTTGTCGCGCTCGAACATCTTCTCGAGCGCATCCTTGGACGCTCCCGCTTCGGACTGCTCGCGGTACCCCGAGACCGAGCTGAGGATCGTGTCCTTGGTCAGTCCCTGCTCGGTTGCGACCAGGGCGACCACGAGATTGACGAGGCGCTCCTCAGGCGGGTTCTTCGCAGAAGCGTTCGCAGGCACGACCCTTATCCTAGGCGTCCTTTCGAAACCGTCGAGGGATGCCGGACGGCTGGGCGAACCCGATCGGCCGGCGCGTCAACCGGCGTCGGCGGCAGCGGCAGGCTGGTCGATGCCGAGGATGTCGACGACGAAGACGAGCGTCGAATCCGCCGGGATCTGACCCTGCGCCTGGTCGCCGTACGCCTGGTCCGGCGGGATGACCACCAGGACCTGGGAGCCGACGGTCTGACCGATGAGAGCCTCGGCGAAGCCCGGCAGCATCGTCTCGAGGTCGATCGAGGCCGGCTCGGCATCCCACGTCGTATCGAACACCGTGCTGTCCGCCCAGGTGAGGCCGGTGTAGTGCACGCGCACGGGAGCGTCGCCGGTGACCTCTTCGCCGTTGCCCTTGATGAGTGTCTGGACGACCAGTTCCGTGGGCGGCTCGGTGTCGGGGACGATGATGCCCGGGCGGCCGTCGGGTGCGCGCACGACAGTGGGCATGCCGCTGCCGACGTTGAACTGGATCGCGCCCTCCGCCTTCGGCAGATACACCTTGCGGATGTCGATCACGGCGACCGCGGAGTCGTCCTCGCCGAGTTCGAGGCTGCTGGCCGTCGCGGCCTCGATGCCGCCCGGCGGAAGAGCGACGACGATGCGCGAGCCCTCCGTGGCGCAGGGCAGCACGTCCTGGAGTCCCGGAACAACCTCCATCCACCGCGCGACCGGTGAGACGCGGGAGAGGTCGCCGTCGTAGTTGGTCTCGACGAGGTTCTCGCCCGTTTCGCCGCTCGTGATGCTGATGTCCATCACGATCAGCTGACTGTCATCCGTGATCTCGATTCCCTCGCCGACCACGACGTCCTCGGACGCGGCCGAATCGGTGTGGAACGGCGTGTAGAGCTCGACCTCGGGTGCCTCATCGGTCTCACCCGTGACGGTCACGCCCGACAGGACGGATGCGTCGGAGTCATCAGCCCGATCGCACGCGTTCGAACCGGGAAGGGAACAGCCGACGAGTCCGACGGCGACGAGTCCGAGGACCGCGAGGGAAGCGGGGATCTTGCGCACCGGAACAGTCTAGAGGCCAAGGCCCTGCGCTCCCTGCGCTACTCGACGACCCCGAGATCGTCGTCGGCGTCCGTGCCGTGCGCCGCGGTCCGGGCGCCGTTCGCGGCCCGTTCCGCCTCGCGAACCCGCTTGCGGAGGTTCTTGTCGGTGATCTGACGATCGCCCACCGCGCCGGGGGTCCACAGCTCGACGTCATGGTCCCCGTAGCTCGACTTCGATGCGCGCCGGCGCTGCTCGGGCGGAACGGCACCCGGTGCCAGGCGCCGCGCCCACACCAGGAAGCCGGTGTGCGCCACCATGCGATGGTCGGGACGGACGGCGAGTCCCTCGACGTGCCAGCCGCGCACCATCGTCTCGTTCGCGTCGGGTTCGGTGAAGAGCCCCGTCGCACGGATGTACTCCGCGACCCGGCTGAGCTGGGTGGCCGTCGCGACGTAGCAGAGCACGACTCCCCCGGGCTGCAGCGCATCGGCGACGACGTCGATGCACTCCCACGGAGCGAGCATGTCGAGCACGACACGGTCGACGGATGCCGGGGCGACGGCATCCGGCAGCTCTGCGACCAGGTCGCCGACCACGACGCTCCAGTTCTGGGGCACGCGGCCGAGGAACGTCTCGACATTCGCCCTCGCGACGTCTGCGAACTCCGCGCGGCGCTCGAACGAGAACAGTCGCCCGTCATCTCCGATCGCGCGCAGCAGCGAGAGTGCCAGCGCACCCGACCCCACACCGGCTTCGACCACGACACTGCCCGGGAACACGTCGGCCTGGGCGATGATCTGCGCGGCATCCTTCGGATAGACGATCGCGGCGCCGCGCGGCATCGACATCACGAAATCGCGCAGCAGCGGACGCAGCGCAAGGTACTCGTGCCCACCGCTGTTGGTGACGACCGAGCCGTCGGGCTGGCCGATCAGGGCCGTGTGCCGCAGAACGCCGTGGTGCGTGTGCAGTTCGCCGTCCTCGCGGAGGGTGATCGTGTGCATGCGGTTCTTCGGACCGGTGAGCTGAACGCGATCGCCGATCCGGAACGGGCCGCTGGGGCGCTCGACGGTCATGGATTCTCTCCTCGACCCCGGTTCTGGCCGGAGTTCACGTGCTCGGAATGGAAGCGGACGACGTCGTCGGCGGTGCGGCCCGCGAGCGTCGGCCAGACCGCATGCGCACCCGCGCCGGCGATCGAGACCATGTGCGGCACGCCGATCGTGGCGGCACCCGAGGCGACCGCGGAGCGCAGGCCGTTCGGCGAATCCTCGATCGCGACGGTGTCACGCGACACGACGCCCAGCGCCGCGCATGCCTGCAGGTACGGATCGGGGAAGGGCTTCGGTCGCGTGGAATCGTCACCGGCGATGACGACGTCGAACGCCTCGAAGTCGATGAGGTCGACGACGGTGCCGGCCATCCGCCGCAGCGACATCGTCACGAGCCCGGTCTTGATGCCCGCCGCGCGCAGGCTCGCGAGCAGTTCACGGGCGCCGGGGCGGAAGGGCACCCCCTTGGTCGCCAGCTGACGCATCACGTCATCGGTCAGGTGGTCGACGATGTCGTGGATGCCCATGCGCACACCCGCGTCCTGGAAGATGCGCGCCGAGTCCTCCAGTCCGAGGCCCACCAGGCGCAGGGCCTGCTCGTGCGACCACGTGCCGCCGAAGCTCTCCACGAGCGGTGTCTCGGCCGCCATCCAGTAGGGCTCGGTGTCGACGAGCGTCCCATCCATGTCCCACAGGACTGCTGCCAGGGTGCTCGCGCTCACTGGTCCATGCTAGTCAGCGCGCACTGATCGCCCGCGCGGTGCTGGGCGCGCGAGGGCTCGCCGCGGGGTGCGCGACCCGTCATCGGGGTGCGGAGCCTATCCTGGATGGAGCCCGCTGATGCGGGCAGAGGAGGTCGTGTGGACGGACTGGGACGCAAGGTGCTCGTGGCCGCATTCGACGGCTGGAATGACGCCGGCGAGGCGGCATCCGCCGCGGTGGCGCATCTGCGCGAGAGCGGCGAGTACGAACCTGTGTTCTCGATCGACCCCGAACTCTACTTCGACTACCAGTACACGCGGCCGCAGGTCGCCATCGACGGCGATGGCAAGCGGATCCTCTCGTGGCCCGAGGCCACTCTCCTGAAGCCGGTCAAGCCCGGCCGGTCCACGCAGCTGTGGCTGCTCACCGGCGTGGAGCCGGCGCGTGCCTGGCAGGCGTTCGCGAGCGAATTCGTCGATGTCGCCCTCCGCGAGGACATCACGGGCTTCGTCGCCCTCGGCTCGATGATGTCCGACGTGCCGCACACGCGCCCGATCTCGGTGTTCGCCGGCAGCGACAGCGACCAGATCCGCAACACGCTCGACCTGGAGCGGAGCACGTACGAGGGACCGGTCGGGATTCTGAGCGTGCTCTCGCATGCCGCGGACGCCGCCGGCATCCCCGCCGCGAGCCTCTGGGCGAGCGTGCCGCACTATGTCGCCGGTCACACCCCGTCGCCGAAGGCGACGCTCGCCCTGCTCGACCGGCTCGAAGACCTCACGGGCGCGCCGATTCCGCGCGGAGAGCTCTCGTCGGAGTCCGCCGCGTGGGAGGCCTCGATCGATGCCGCCGCCGCGGACGACGAAGAGATGACCGAGTACATCCGTCAGCTCGAGCGCACCCGCGACACCTGGGACTCCCCCGAGGCCTCCGGCGACGCGATCGCTCAGGAGTTCGAGAAGTACCTGCGCCGCGGCGGCAGCGGCGGTCCCGGCAGCGGGGACGGGCCGACCAAACCCGGCCGCGACGACCCGCGCCGGTAGCACTGCCCCCGACGCAGGCCCGCGTCAGTATGCCTCGAGCACCCCGAGGCTCAGCAGCACCAGCAGGAGTGTTCCGAGCGCCACGCGGTAGATCACGAACGGCAGGAAGCTGTGCTTCGAGATCCAGCTCATGAAGAACGCGATCACTCCGAGCGCCACGAGGAACGCCACCACCGTGGCCACAGCCGTCTCACCGAGCGTGAAGACACCCGGTTCGTTCCAGCTCTTGAACAGCTGGTAGAAACCGCTTCCGAAGACCGCGGGAATGGCCAGGAGGAACGCATAGCGGGCGGCCGCGGAACGCTCATAGCCCATGAACAGTCCGGCGGTGATCGTTCCGCCCGAGCGAGACACACCGGGGATGAGCGCGAGTGACTGGGCGAACCCGTAGATGATGCCGTGCGGGATGGTGAGGTCTTTGAGCTGGCGCTTCTTCGCGCCCACATGATCCGCGATCCCGAGCAGCACGCCGAAGAAGATCAGCATGCCGGCGATCAGCCACAGTGACCGGAAAGTCGTCTCGATCTGGTCCTGGAAGAGCAGCCCCAGCACCACGATCGGGATGCTGCCCACAATGATCAGCCAGCCCATCTTCGCGTCCGGATCGTTGCGCGGGATGCGGCCCGCAAGCGCTTGGAACCATCGACTGATGATGCGGATGATGTCGCGCCAGAAGAACAGCACGACCGCCGCTTCGGTGCCGATCTGCGTGATGGCGGTGAAGGCCGCGCCGGGGTCCTGTGCGCCGGGGAGGAATTCGCCGAGGATGCGCAGGTGCGCGCTGGATGACACGGGAAGGAACTCAGTGAGTCCCTGAACCAGGCCGAGGATGATCGCCTCAACAAGCATGGGCGCCTTTCGTGCGGAGGGGTGGTTCGAGCGTCATCGGTCGCGGGGTGGTGGAGCGTTGCGGATCAGTACGTGCGAAGGAGGTCGGTCAGTACGCGCTGACCGAACTCGAGCGCGTCCAGCGGCACGCGCTCGTCGACGCCGTGGAACATTCCGGTGAAGTCGAGGTCGGCAGGCAGCCGCAGCGGCGCGAAGCCGTAGCCCTCGATGCCGAGTGCTGCGAGCGCCTTGTTGTCGGTTCCGCCGCCCATCAGGTACGGGATGACCGGAACTCCGGGATCGGCGCGTCCGAGCGCGGCGACCATCGCATCGACCAGGTCGCCCTCGAAAGGCACCTCGAGCCCGATGTCGCGCACGACGATCTCGATCTCGATGTCGTCGCCGACGATCCGCTGGATGTCGGCCAGCGCCTCGTCCTCGGTGCCGGGCAGTGTGCGTACGTCGATGAGCGCCTCGGCCGCGTCGGGGATCACGTTGTGCTTGTAGCCGGCGCTCAGTCCCGTCGGATTGGTCGTCGTGCGCAGCGTGGAGCGGAGGAAGCCTTCGGCCGGCCCCGTCGAGGCCGCGAGGACATCCGGATCGGCGTCGTCCGTGTCGGCGAGGTCGGCGAGCCCCGCCAGCATCGTCTCGGTGGTGGCGGTGAGGCGCACCGGCCATTCGGTGCGCCCCAGCTCAACGACGGCCTCTGCAAGCCGTGTGATCGCATTGTCGGGGTGCACGCGGCTGCCGTGGCCGGCCCGGCCGCGCGCGCGGAGCCGGATCCAGATCAAAGCCTTCTCGCCCACCTGCAGCAGGTACGCCCGGCGATCGCCCACTGCGATCGAATAGCCGCCGACCTCGCTGATCGCCTCGGTCGCGCCGGCGAACCACTCCGGTCGGTTCGCGACGACGAGCTGGGAGCCCTCGATTCCGCCATTCTCCTCGTCGGCGAAGAACACCAGGATGAGGTCGCGCTCGGGGAGGTCGCCGGCTCGCAGGATGTCGGCCACCGAGGTGAGGATCATGGCGTCCATGTCCTTCATGTCCACGGCACCCCTGCCCCACAGCATCCCGTCGCGGATCTCGCCGGCGAACGGATCGACCGACCAGTCCGCCGCCATCGCAGGCACCACGTCGAGGTGGCCGTGCAGCACCAGGGCGGGCTTGTCCGGGTTGCGGCCGCGCACACGCGCCATCACGTTCGTGCGGCGCGGGATCGGCTCGTAGTACTCGGGCTGCAAGCCGAGCGACTCGAGGTACGCGCCGACGTACTGTGCGGCCTCCCGCTCGCCTTCGGCCCTTCCGCCACCCCAGTTCGTGGTGTCGAAGCGGATCAGATCCTGCGCGATGCGAACGACTTCGGGCAGGTCGGAACCGGTCGTGGGCATGCGCACTAACCTACCTGCGACAATCGGGCGCCTTGAAACGGGGCGGTTACAGCGGTGAGTCGGGATGCCGGGAGCGGAGTGTCTCGGCCCACGAAAAAAGCCCCCATCAGGGGGCTTTCTTCATTCTGTGCGCGAGGGGGGACTTGAACCCCCACGCCCGTTAAAGGGCACTAGCACCTCAAGCTAGCGCGTCTACCTATTCCGCCACCCGCGCATGGGTGTGGTTGTCTCCAACCGAAGATCGACATTATCACGTTCACGCCTCGCCCCGAAAACCGAGGTCAGCCCACCGATACCCCGAAGATCCAGCCCAGGACGTACGTCACAGCTGCGGCACCGAAGCCGATCGCGAGCTGGCGGAGGGCTCGGCGCAGCGGCGGCCCACCCGACAGGAGCCCCACCATCGCACCCGTCGCCATCAGCGCAACGCCGACAAGCACGAGAGCCGTGGCGACGGCGGCGAGACCGGACAGACCGAAGATCCACGGCAGGACGGGGATGATCGCGCCGGACGCGAAGAACAGGAAGCTCGAGAGCGCCGCGTTCCACGCCCCTCCGACGAGCTCATGATCGCTCGGGGGGTCGAGCGCGGCCCCGTACGGCGCGGTCCCCTCCTGGGCGGCGGTGACGACCAGGCGCGCGCGGGCGAGCGCCTCGTCCTGTGCCATCCCGCGGGTGCGATACACCAGGGCCAGTTCGTTGGCATCGAGGTCGAGGTACGGCAGCGAATCATCCGCGAAATCGTTGGGTTCGGTCGCTGCCAGCAGCTCACGCTGCGAGCGGACCGAGACGAACTCCCCCGCTCCCATCGACAGGGCACCGGCGAGAAGGCCGGCGATTCCGCTGAAGAGCACGAACTGGGGGGCGACGCCCGTGGCGCCGATGCCCATCACGAGCGCGAGGTTCGACACGAGGCCGTCGTTCGCGCCGAACACGGCCGCCCGGAACGTACCGGAGAGTCGACGGCGACCCCGCGCTGCCAGACCGCGCACGACCTCGTGGTGGATCTTCTCGTCGGCGGCCATCGTCGGCGTCGCGAACGGCTCGCTCTCGTACGGCGAACGGGCTTCGGCGTTCTGGGCCAGGGCGAGCACGAAGATCGAGCCGAATCGCCGGGCCATCCATCCGAGCAGGAGCGTTCCCGCCGCGGGCCGGGGCAGCCGGTCGGGCTCTCCGCCGAGCAGGTTCAGCCAGTGCGCCTCATGCCGGCCCTCGGCATCCGCCAGCGCAGTGAGGATCTCCCTCTCCTCGCCGTCGCGGCGGGCGGCGAGCTCGCGATAGACGCGCGCTTCGGCGCGCTCATCGACGAGGTACTGCGCCCAGCGACGACGATCACGGGGGGTGGGTTCTGCGGGCGCGCTCAATCAAGCCTCCGGGGCGGCGGTGCGGGGACTCTTCCACGCTAGCCAGCGGCGCGCCGGCGACCCCTGTCCGCGCGCGGATTGCCAGCATTTCGGGTTTCCGAAGCGCCGACCCGACGAGCGCGCAGGAGACCGCCCGGCTGCGAACACGGAAAGCAGCAGCCGGGCGGCCGTCAGGGCCGAGCTCGAGGAATCAGTCCTCGAAGTCGGCGGTCCAGACCCGCTGCGCGTCAGCGGGGAATCGATACCAGGCGGTCGGCACCGCGACGACCTCGACGGCGCCGTCCACGCGGACCTTGCCGTTGGGTGCGGTCACACGCTCGCCGTTGACGTACCAGGCCACGCCGTCGCTCGCCTGCACCTGGACCTCGTCCTTGCCTGTTCCGGGGCGATCCCGGAGCTTGGGCTCGGACGCGGTGGTCTCCACGGTGAGGACGGGGATCTCGGCGAAGTCGGTGTCGCTCGCGAGGTACCAGCCGGTATATGACGGCTGGTTGTAGGTCGTCTGCTGACGTGCCACCTCCGCCCGGTACTGCGTGTCGTGCATGAGAGTGGCGAGCTTGTGATCGGTCACCTCCGTCGATACGTAGACGCGCAGGGCCGACGAATCGGCGGTCCGCACGACAAGCTCCTCGCGCCAGTCGCCGAGGATGTCGGCCACGAGCGAGGGGGTGCCCTTGGTGCCGTTGTTCGTGCGGGTGTCGGTCGCCGTGAGGAGCCGCCCGCGGATGCGGTCGTCGATCGTGGTCGTGCCGTCGCCGCTTCCGTTCACGATCTGCGTCGTGAGGTCCGCCGACCACCGGATGGACTGGTTCGTCCCGAGCGCCCGAGGCCGCACCGAGCTCGGTGCCGTCGGCCGCACGCAGGCGGGTCGCCCAGGTCTCGTGACCCGGGTACCGTCGGGTCGACGTCGCCGATCATGCCGCGGCCCGTATCGCGCCCGGTGTAGTCGCCGTAAATTACGTCGCCGGTCGCGGCATCCCGCAGGGCGTAGCCGTAGGGGGCGAAGGTTCCGCCCTCGTGGACCGTGAAGATCTCCAGGCCCGGGCGATTCGGGTCGATGTCGGTGACGTGCATCGCGTCGCCGTGACCCAGCCGCACGGTCTGTCCCGGCTGGGCGCTCTGCGGCGGCATGACGTCGAACGAGCTGTACAGCAGCGATCCGTCGTCGTCGACCGTGGCCGACCCGTAGACGATCTCGTGCTTGCCGTCGCCGTCCACATCGGAAGCGCTCAGGGAGTGGAAGCCCTGCGTGGTCAGCGTCGCGAATTCGGGGTCGGTGCCGTCGCGTCCGTGCGGCCCGTCGTTGAACGGGTTGGTCAGCGGAACGTGCCCGCTGTCGACGAACCACACCTCTTCGAGCTGCTCACCGGTCCAGTTGTATGCCGCGATCGTCGAGCGCGTGTAGTAGCCGCGCGCGAAGACGGCCGACGGCTGCGTGCCGTCGAGGTACGCGACACCCGAGAGGAAGCGGTCGACGCGGTTGCCCGGTTCGATGCGGCCCATCGCGTAGTCGCCCCACAGCAGGCCGTCATCGCCGCGGCCGGGCTTGTAGTCGACGGTCTGCAGCTCGGCACCGGTCAGCCCGTCGAAGACGGTGAGGTACTCGGGACCCTCGACGATGAACCCCTCGAAGTTCCACAGGCGGTTGTTGCCGCTCCGACTCGGTGCGTAGACGTCGATGAAGTACGACGTGAGCTCTTCCGCACTCTCTTGCGACAGTGGGTACTCGTGGGTCACCGGAGCGCCCCACGCCTCTTCGAGCGTCGCGGGCCACTGCCCCGAGACCACCTCGGGACGCTCGTGCCAGCTGAGGAACAGGTCGGTGAGGTGCGCACGGAAGTCCGCGTTGCTCATGCGGTAGTCGTCCTGGTGCGTGACGCCGGCCGCGGCATCCCGCTCCGGCATCGTCACGTGATTCTCCGCCGTGACGGAACCGTCCGCTGCGTAGGTCGTGGTCTTCGTGCCCGGCGCGGTCTTCAGCATCAGTTCGCTGCGCCCGTCGCCGTCGAAGTCGTAGGCGAGGAACTGGGTGTAGTGCGCACCCGCGCGGATGTTCACGCCGAGCGAGATCCGGTTGAGCAGCGTGCCGTCGAACTCGTAGGTGTCGAGAAAGACCTCGCCGGTGTAGCCGACCTGCGAGACGTCCTTCGAGTTGGACGGATCCCACTTGACGATGAGCTCGTATGCTCCGTCGCCGTCCACGTCTGCCACACTCGCGTCGTTGGCGGAGTAGGTGTACGTCTCGCCCTTGGGGGTGACTCCATTGGCAGGTTTGCGGAGCGGCACGCTGAGGTAGCCGGTGGCGCTGGGCGTGACCTCAACGCTGACCTCGCCCTCGATGCCGTCGACGACCGGGGTGACCGTGTACGTCGAGGTCAGGTCGCCGTCGGGATCCGCCAGGTTCGTGCTGTCGGTGACCGTTGAGATGGGCACGCCGTCGCGCGAGACGAGGAACGCCGGGCCGGTCTGCCCGGTCTCGCTCGCCCCGGAGACCTCGGAGGCCAGCAGGCGCCAGCTGACGAAAACCCCTTCGCTCGTAGAGACCGCCACCAGACCCCGGTCGAGGCTCTCGAGCTGCGGAAGGCCGTCAGGGATCGATTCCTGTCCGAAGGGGCCGGCCTGGTCCGGTGGTTGCGCGGTGGCCGCCGGAGCGGCCCCGATGATCAGGCATCCGGCTGCGGCAGCCGCGATGAGCGCACGAAAACGACGGGGTTCGAGATTCATCTTCGAATCCTTCTGTGGGGGGATGGTGCCGTTGAGCTGACATCTCGCGATGCCGGTCCGAAGGCGGGATAGCGCTTTCCGTGTGGGCTTAACCATAGTTCGGTGACCGCGCTCGATCAACCCCTAAGAGCGAACCCGTGACCGCAGCACGTCGATCCGCGCCTGCAGCTGCGCAACGGTTGCGTGCGAAACGGCGGGACCGCCGCACACGCGGCGCAGCTCCGCATGCACCATGCCGTGCGGGTCGCCGGTCTGGCGTGCGTACAGCCCCACCAGGCTGTTGAGCAGCTGCCGCTGCTCCTTGAGAGTGCGGTGCAGCGCCTGCGGCGGGGCGGGCTCTGCGGGGGCACCCTCGCGGGCCTCTCGCGCCCGGCGGTGTCTGCCCTGGCGGGCCTGCCGCTGCTGGAGGAGCTCGTGGACGTGCTCGGGTTCGAGCAGTCCCGGCAGTCCAAGGAACTCCTCCTCCTCAGGCGTTCCCGGCACGGCGAGCTCTCCGAACTCACGGCCGTCGTAGAGCACGCGGTCGAAGTGAGCCAGCGACCCCAGCGCCTGATACGTGAACTCGTACGTCAGGGCGTCGGATGCCGATTCCGCGGCCTCCGCGGCATCCATCGCGTCTTCATCGAGCGCCCACTCGTCGTCGCCGGAGCTGTCGCGGTCGAGGGCGTGATCGCGTTCGCGCTCGAGTTCGCCCGCGAGCGCCATCAGCTGCGGCACATGCGGCAGGAAGATGCTCGCCGTCTCGCCCCGCCGTCGGGCGCGCACGAATCGGCCGACCGCCTGCGCGAAGAACAGCGGGGTGGAGGCGGAGGTCGCGTAGACGCCCACCGAGAGGCGCGGCACATCCACACCCTCCGAGACCATGCGCACCGCCACCATCCAGCGGCTCGTGCCGTTCGCGAACGCCTCGATCCGCGAGGAGGCCTCCGCTTCGTCGGAGAGCACGATCGCGGGCTCCTCGCCGGTGAGACCGCGAAGGATGCTCGCGTAGGCCCGAGCCGCCGTCTGATCGGTCGCGATCACGAGTCCCCCGGCATCGGGAACCTGCTCGCGCACCTCGGTGAGCCGTCGGTCCGCGGAGCGCAGCACGGCGGGGATCCACTCCCCCTCCGGGTCCAGCGCCGTCCGCCACGCCTGCGCCGTGATGTCCTTCGTGTTGTCCTGCCCGAGCTGGGCTTCCATCTCGTCGCCGGTGCGCGTGCGCCAGCGCATCTGGCCCGCGTACACCAGGAAGATCACGGGCCGCACGACCCCGTCGGCGAGGGCACGACCGTAGCCGTAGTTGTAGTCGGTGCGCGAGAGACGGATGCCGTGCTCGTCGGGGTGGTACTCCACGAACGGGATCGGCGAGGTGTCGCTGCGGAACGGCGTTCCCGAGAGCAGCAGCCGTCGGGTCGCGCGGCCGTACGCCTCGCGGAGGGCATCGCCCCAGCTGAGCGCATCGCCGCCGTGATGGACCTCGTCGAGGATCACGAGCGTGCGGGCGTCCTCGGTCACACGCTGGTGCACGGAGGATTTCACGGCCACCTGGGCGTAGGTCACCGCGATGCCGTGGAAGTGACGTGCCGGCGCGAAGTGACGGTTGCTGAAGGCAGGATCGAGGCGGATCGAGACGCGGGCGGCGGCATCTGCCCACTGCGTCTTCAGATGCTCGGTGGGCGCGACCACGACGACGCGGTCGATGACGCGGCGGCGCAGCAGTTCGCTCGCGAGGCGGAGGGCGAACGTCGTCTTGCCGGCCCCGGGGGTCGCCGCGGCGAGGAAGTCGCGCGGTCCGGACCCCACCCCGTCGGGCCCCTCGAAACTGAAGTACCGATCGAGCGCCTCGGCCTGCCATGCCCGCAGACGATCGGCTGTTCCCCACGGCGCGCGCTGCGGAAAGGCCGGCGAGAGGTGCTCCGCGGCGAAGCTGCCGATGTGCGGACCGGGTGCTTCGAGGAGGGCTTCTTCGTCCACAGCACCCCTCCCTCACGACCACGCCGCGGCAGACACGACGAGTGACCACGATAGACGAGCGGCGCGACATCGACGGACGCGGTGGATGTCGGCAGTCGCGATAGCCTCGTAGAGATCACGAACCGAGGAAGAATGCCCACGAGCGACGATCACACCCCTGAGATCACGAATCTCGGCCCGCATCCCTGGCGGCGCTTCGTCGCGCTCGGCGACTCGTTCACCGAGGGCATCGGCGACCCCGAGCCCGCCTCCCCCGACGGCAACCGCGGCTGGGCCGACCGCGTCGCGGAAGTCCTCTCGCAGCAGGTCGATGACTTCGCGTACGCGAATCTGGCGGTGCGCGGCAAGCTCATCGCCCAGATCGTCGCCGGGCAGGTGGATGCCGCGCTCGAGCTCAAGCCCGACCTGATCACCTTCTCGGCAGGCGGAAACGATGTCATCCGCCCCGGCACCGATCCGGACGACATCGCCATGCAGTTCGAGGATGCCGTCGTGCGCCTGCGCCGAGACGGCGCGACGCTGGTCGTGTTCACGGGCATCGACACGAACTTCACCCCGGTGTTCCGAGGGTTCCGCGGCAAGGTCGCGATCTACAACGAGAACATCCGGGCGATCGCCGACCGCTACGACTGCATCGTCGCCGACCAGTGGGCCCTGAAAGAGGTGCAGGATCCGCGGTTCTTCGACCCCGACCGACTGCACTACAACTCGCTCGGCCACCACGAGGTCGCCCGCATGGTGCTGCGCGCCCTGAACGTGCCGAATGATCTGCAGCCGATGCAGCCCGACCCGCTGCCGGTGCGCACCTGGCGCGCGGCGCGCACCGAGGACTTCGTCTGGGCGCGCACGCACTTCGTCCCCTGGGTGCTCCGCCGGGTGCGCCACGAATCCTCGGGCGACGACCTCACCGCGAAGCGACCCGCCGCGATGCCGGTCACGACGCTCGCGCCCGCACGAGACTCGGCGGCTTCTCCCGGCGAACAGGCCTAGCCCGCACCCTTCAGCGCCCAGATGCTACGGGTGCTGCTCCCGCAGCGCCCAGAGCGCGACGGCGGCGGCCGCGGCGACATTGAGCGAGTCGACGCCGCCCGCCATCGGAATCGTCACGACCGTGTCCGCGACCTGCATGGCACGCCGGCTCAGCCCGTCCCCCTCGGCCCCGAGCAGGAGTGCGACCCGGTCGGGACGGTCGGCCGCGAACTCCTCGAGGCCGACCGCACCGTCGGACAGCGCGAGTGCCGCGATGTGGAACCCGAGGTCGCTGAGGGCGGTGCGCGCCTGCGACCACTCCGGCAGGCGGGTCCAGGGAACCTGGAACACCGTGCCCATGCTCACCCGCACGCTGCGGCGATACAGCGGGTCCGCGCAGCGCGGCGAGATGAGCACGGCATCCGCCCCCAGCGCAGCAGCACTGCGGAAGGCGGCGCCCACGTTCGTGTGATCGACGATGTCCTCGAGGATCAGGACGGTTCGCGCACCCGCCACGGTGCCTGAGACCGAAGCCAGCTCCGGTCGGTGCATCGCGGCGAGCGCGCCCCGATGCACGGCGTAGCCGGTGAGCGACTCCGCCACGTCGGCAGGAACGACGTACACGGGCGTCTCGATGTCGTCGGCGAGCAGCCCCGCGACATCGGTCACCCATTTCTGCTGGACGAGGATCGACCGGGGTCTGTGGCCGGCGGCCAGGGCGCGTCCGATCACCTTCGCCGACTCCGCGATGTACAGGCCGCCGTCGGGTTCGAGCACCCGACGCAGAGCGACATCCGTCAGATCCCGGTAGTCGGCCAGCCGCGGATCCGTCGGGTCGGTGATCTCGACAACCCGCATGGGCATTCCTCGTCCCGCTCGCTTCGCGCGGGGCTTCGCGCTGTGCTCCACTCTCCCAGGTCCGGAGGCTCCCGTAACATCCCGGTAAACCGCGCCGCCTACACTCTGACCACAGGGTGAGCTCGAGGGGGTGATCGCATGGTGGGTGAACACACACTCACGGTCGCCGAGCAGGATGCCCGCACGGCTGACGCGATCGCGGGAGCCCTCGATGCGCTCGCGGGGCGCAGACTCGCGATCCTCACGGGCGCGGGAGTATCCACGGACTCCGGCATCCCGGACTACCGCGGCAAAGGCGCTCCGGTGCGGACGCCGATGACGGTCGAGCAGTTCCTCGCCAGCGAAGACGCGCGCCGGCGCTACTGGGTCGGCAGCCACCTCGGCTGGCAGGCGTTCGCGGCCGCAGCGCCCAACCCCGGTCACCTCGCTCTGGCGACGCTCGAGTCCCGAGGCATCGCATCCGGTGTCATCACGCAGAACGTCGACGGCCTGCACGTGAGAGCCGGCAGCCGGCGTGTCGTCGAACTGCACGGGACCATGCGCCGGGTCTTCTGCACCCACTGCGGGCAGGTCTTCGACCGGCGCGACCTCGCCCTGCGGGTGGAGGTGGACAACCCCTGGATCCGCGTGCCCGAGAACGTCCCGCTCGGCCCGGACGGCGACGTCCTCCCCGAGAGCACGACCGGCTTCCGTATTCCGTCCTGCACGGTGTGCGAGGGGATGCTCAAGCCCGACGTCGTGTTCTTCGGCGAGTTCATCCCCGCCGAGAAGTTCCGCGAGGCGGAGCAGCTGGTCCGAGGCAGCGACGCACTCGTGATCGCGGGGTCGTCGCTCGTCGTGAACTCCGGCATCCGCCTCCTCGAGCGTGCCCGACGGCGGCGGCTTCCGATCGTGATCATCAACCGCGGCGCGACGCGCGCGGACCACCGCGCGACCGTCAAGGTCGATGCGGGCACGAGCGATGTGCTGCAGGTGCTCGCGGACACGCTTCCCGCGACCGCGTGAGCACCGCACCACGGACGCCATGACCTCGCGCTCCCGCTTCGCGCTTAGGCTCGTCGAGTGACTCTGCTGACCCTCGTCCGGCACGGCGAGACCGACTGGAACCGCGATCGGCGCATCCAGGGCTCGACCGACATCCCCCTGAACGACACCGGCCGCGCGCAGGCCCGGGATGCTGCGGCTCTCCTCCGCGACGGATGGGATGCGTCCTCGGTCGCCCCGATCGTCGTCTCGAGCGACCTGTCGCGCGCGCGTGAGACCGCCGAGATCATCGCCGCCGAACTCGACCTACCCGCGCCGCGCACGTACTCCGCGCTGCGCGAACGCTCCTATGGGGATGCCGAAGGCGTCGAGGCGTCCGAGTTCATCCGCCGCTGGGGCGACTGGCACAGCGCCGAGATCCCCGGGGCGGAGCCCTGGCCGCACCTGCGCGCACGCGCCCTGCGCGCTCTGGCCCAGGTGGTGCGCGACGCACGCCGCGCGACAGCGCCGGCAGCGGCATCCGTCATCGTCGTCACCCACGGCGCGCTCATCCGCGAGCTGCTGCGCCATGCCACCGGCGGCGAGCTGCCGCCGACGGGTCAGAGGCTCGCGAACGGCTCCGCGTACACCGTGCTGTACGAGCGTGAGCGACTTCAGCTGCTGTCCTACGCGGAAGCGACCCCCTAAGCTCGGCCGCATGGCAGCTCCCGCAACCGTCGACGAGTACATCGCGGGGTTCCCGCCCGAGGTCGCCGAGCGGCTTCAGCGGATCCGCGAGATCATCGTGGCCGATGTCCCCGAACCCCAAGAGAAGGTCCGCTACGGCATCGCCGCGGTCATGCTCGGCGGTCGCTACGCACTGCACTACGCCGGCTGGAAGAAGCACATCGGCCTCTACCCGGTGCCGACCCTCGACGAGCCGCTCGAGAGCCGGATCGCTCCGTTCCGCGCCGAGAAGGACTCGGTCGTCTTCCCGCACTCCGAGCCCATCCCGTACGAGCTCATCGGCGAGGTCACCCGTGCGATCGTGGCCCGACGGGCCGCCGCTCAGTCCGAAGGCGACTGACCGCGCACCAGCACGGCGCGCGCCTGCCGCAGCACCGGTTCGTCGACCATTCGCCCCTCGTACGTGAACACGCCGCCCTGCGAGCGCGCGGCATCCAGCACGCCGTGCGCCCAGTCGAGCGTCGCTTCGTCCGGGCGGTACGCGCGCCGGATGATCTCGACCTGACTCGGGTGGATGCACGCCGTCGCGGTGAACCCGGATGCCGCCGCATCGGCCGCTTCGATCGCCAGGCGCCTGGTCTCGGCGATGTCGAGGTGCACCGCGTCGATCGCCGCCTTCCCTCGGGCGCCTGCGGCGAGAAGGACGCGCGCGCGGGCGTAGCGCGCGACGTCGCGGTAGCGCCCGTTGGGCTTGCGGCTTCCGGTGCCGCCGATGCTCGCGACGAGGTCTTCCGCGCCCCACATCAGCCCCACCACCTGGTCGTGGGCGGCGAACTTCTCCGCGTGCGCCACTCCCCGGGCCGTCTCGCACAGCGCGATGATCGAGAACCTCCGGTCGATGCTCTTGAACTGCTTCACGCTCTCGGCCTTGGCGACCATGATGGTGCGGTAATCGGTCTGCGAAAGCGTCGCGAGGTCGGCGATGAAGCCATCTGTTCCGGGCGCGTTGACGCGCACGATCACCCGCTCGGGGTCGAGCTCCGACTCGATGAGCGCGCCACGCGCGGTGACCTTCGCCGAGGGCGCGACGGCGTCTTCGAGATCGAGGATCACGCCATCCGCGCGCTCCAGCGCTTTACCGAACCGTTCGGGGCGGTCCGCAGGGCAGAACAGGATCGCGGGACCGTGGTCCAGAGCGCTCATGAGGACTCCTCTTCCGAGGTGACGGCGGGCCCGGTGGGTGCGGCATCCCGGCGCCACATGAGGGCCACGCGTGTCGCTGTCGCGACCACCGCGCCGTCCTGGTTGCGGCCTGTGTGCCGCATGGTGACGATGCCCTGACCGGGGCGCGAGCCCGACGGCCGTGCGTCGAGGATCTCGGTCTCGGTGTAGAGCGTGTCGCCGTGGAACAGCGGGGCGGGGAACGCGATGTCGGACAGGCCCAGCTGGGCGACGAGCGTTCCCTGTGTGAGCTGGGTGACCGAGGCGCCGACCATCGTCGCGAGCGTCCACATCGAGTTCATCAGGCGCTGCCCGAAGGGCTGGGTCGCCGAGTAGGCGGCATCGAGGTGCAGGGCCTGCGTGTTCATGGTCAGCGACGAGAACAGCACGTTGTCGGCCTCTGTCGCCGTGCGTCCCGGCCGGTGCAGGTAGCGCGCGCCGACCTCGAACTCCTCGAAGTACAGGCCGCGCTGCACGATCTGGCGGGGGTCGGTCACGCGCTCACGCTACCCGAGCCGGTCATGACAGGCCCAGTGCCCGTGAGATGACGAGCAGCTGCACTTCGCTCGTGCCCTCGCCGATCTCGAGGATCTTCGAGTCGCGGTAGTGGCGGGCGACGGGGTATTCGTTCATGAATCCGTTGCCGCCGAAGATCTGCGTCGCGTCGCGCGCGTTGTCCATCGCCGCGTCGCTCGCCGTGAGCTTGGCGATGGCGGCCTCGACCTTGAACGGCTTGCCCGCGTCGCGCAGGCGCGCGGCGTGGTGCCACGCCAGGCGTGCGTTGTGCACGCGCAGCTGCATGCGAGCGAGCATGAACTGGATGCTCTGGCGGGTCGAGAGCTGCTCGCCGAACACCGTGCGCTTCTTCGCATAGTCCACCGCCGCCTCGAGGCAGCCCTCCGCCGCGCCGGTCGAGAGCGCGGCGATCGCGATGCGCCCCTCGTCGAGGATGTGCAGGAAGTTGGCGAAGCCGCGTCCCTGCTCCCCGAGGAGGTTGCCCTCGGGCACCCGGGCGTCCTGGAACGTGAGCGGATGCGTGTCGGATGCGTGCCAGCCGACCTTGTCGTACGCGGGCTCGACGGTGAAGCCGGGCGTGCCGCTCGGGACGATGATCGTCGAGATCTCTTTGCGACCGTCGCGCTCGCCGGTGACCGCGGTCACGGTGACGAACCGCGTGATGTCGGTGCCGGAGTTGGTGATGAACTGCTTCGAGCCGTTGATGACCCACTCGCCGCCGTCGAGACGCGCGGTGGTCCGGCTCGCACCGGCATCCGATCCCGCCTCGGGTTCGGTCAGCCCGAAGCCCGCGAGAGCCGTACCCGCGAGCAGGTCCGGCAGCAGCTCCTTCTTCTGCGCGTCGGTGCCGAAGCGGAAGACCGGCATCGCGCCGAGGCTCACGCCCGCCTCGAGGGTGATCGCCAGCGACTGGTCGACCCTGCCGAGCGCTTCGATCGCGAGACACAGCGCGAAGTAGTCGCCGCCCTGGCCGCCGAATTCCTCGGGGAACGGCAGTCCGAACAGGCCGAGCTCCCCCATCTGCGCGACGACATCGAGCGGAAGGGTCTTGGTGCGGTCGGCTTCGTAAGAACGCGGCGCGACGACCTCGTCGGCGAATTCGCGGACGAGGTCGGCGAGCTGCTGCTCGTCGTCGGAGAGGTCGTAGTTCATCGTGGTTCCTTCACTGGGGGTCTGCGTGGGCCGTGACTCGAGCGAGAATCTGGTCGCGGCGAACCTGATCGCCGATCGCGACGCCGATCGTCGCGAGGCCGTCGTGCGGGGCGATGACGGGATGCTCCATCTTCATGGCCTCGATCGTCACGATGCGCTCCCCGGCCCGCACGCGCGCACCGTCGGCGACGTGCACCGCGACGACCGCGCCCGGCATCGGAGCGCGCAGCTCGGGGTGCGCGGCCGCGGCCGGACCGGCGGCGTCTTCGAGCGCCATCTCGAGGGCCGCCCGACGCGTGAGCGGCCGCAGGCGATGGGTCGCGCCGTCGCCGTGCACCCAGATCGCGGCGTCCCCATCGATGCGGACGGGCGAGGTGGCAGCATCCGTCGCTTCGGCGCCGGTGGAACGGCCGGAATCGCCACCGGCAAACGTCGTGGAGTGGATGCCGCCCGCGTCGTCCTGCAGCAGAACGGTCGCGGGCAGCGGTGCGCCGCCGACCCGCCAGCCCGAGCGCGACTGCCACAGGGGCGACGAGTGGGCTGACCCGGATCGGTGTGGATCGATCGCGGATGCCGCGGCTTCGAGCGTCGCGTCCGTCGGGGCGGGATCGACGAACGGCGGCATGCGATCGATCAGCCCGGTGTCGAGGTCTCCCGCGCGCACCGCATCGTCGGCGAGCAGTGCGCGCAGGAACGCGATGTTCGTATCGACTCCGAGCAGCACCGTACCCGCCAGGGCGTCGTCCAGAGCCGCGAGCGCCGCCGCGCGGTCTGCGCCGCATGCGATGACCTTGGCGATCATGGGGTCGTAGTCCGAGCCCACCCGGCTGCCGGTTTCCACGGCGGAGTCGGTGCGCACCCCGGGCGCCGGCGCCCACGACAGCACGGAGCCGGTGGCCGGGAGGAAGCCCCGCGACGGCGTCTCGGCGTACACGCGGGCCTCGATCGCGTGACCGGCCAGGTGCACGTCGTCCTGAGCGATTCCGAGCGTCTCGCCGGCCGCGACGCGGAGCTGAAGCTCGACGAGGTCGAGTCCGGTGACCAGCTCGGTGACCGGATGCTCGACCTGGAGGCGCGTGTTCATCTCGATGAAGAAGAACTCGTCCGGGCGGTCGGCCGCGACGAGGAACTCGACGGTTCCCGCGCCGCGGTAGTCCACGCTCGCGGCTGCCGCGCAGGCCGCAGCCCCCAGGCGGGCGCGCGTGGCGGCATCGACCACCGGCGACGGGGCTTCTTCGATGACCTTCTGGTGGCGGCGCTGCAGGGTGCACTCCCGCTCGCCGAGGTGGATGACGGCGCCGTGCGCGTCGGCCATGACCTGCACCTCGATGTGCCGCGGCCGCTCGATGAGCCGCTCGAGCAGCAGCGTGTCGTCGCCGAACGCCGACGCGGCGACACGGCGCGCGGTGGCGAGCGCTTCGGGCAGTTCGGCCGCGGCGCGAACGATCTGCATGCCCTTTCCCCCGCCGCCCGCAGACGGCTTGACCAGCAGCGGAAAGCCCGCCTGAGCGGCCGCCGCGGCGATCTCCGCCTCGGAGAGCCCCGCCGCGCTGAACCCCGGAACGACCGGCACCCCGTGCGCGGCGACGTGCTCCTTCGAGCGGATCTTGTCGCCCATCACCTCGAGCGCGCGCCGACCCGGGCCGATGAACACGATCCCGACATCGGCGCAGGCGGCGGCGAACTCCGCGTTCTCGGACAGGAACCCGTAGCCCGGGTGGATCGCCTGGGCGCCGGCATCCTTCGCCGCGGCGAGGATCGCAGCCCCGTCGAGGTAGGACTGCGCGGCCGCGGCGGGGCCGATGCGGTAGGCCGCGTCGGCCTCCCGCACGTGCGGAGCGTCGGCATCCGCATCGCTGTAGACGGCGATCGCGCGGATGCCGAGAGCCCGCAGCGTGCGGATGACGCGCCGCGCGATCTCGCCGCGGTTGGCGACGAGCACGGTGTCGAAAAGCGG
The DNA here is from genome assembly GCA_963781135.1 of uncultured Actinomycetota bacterium. Lineage (GTDB taxonomy): Bacteria > Actinomycetota > Actinomycetes > Actinomycetales > Microbacteriaceae > Microbacterium. The sequence goes on from CAWADY010000010.1 coordinate 848,003, forward strand.
AGTGGTCATCTGGGTCACATCCGGAAGACGCCGAAGCGCGGTTCGGGCAGCGGAGCGCGTGAGACGACGTCCAGCGCGAGGCCGAGCAGGTCGCGCGTGTCGGCCGGGTCGACGATGCCGTCGTCCCACAGCCGCGCCGTGGCGTAGTACGGGTTGCCCTGCTCTTCGTAGCGGGTGCGGATCGGCGCTTCGAAGTCCGACTGCTCATCAGCCGACCACTCCTCGCCGCGGCCCTCGATCTGGTCGCGCTTGACCGTGGAGAGCACCGACGCCGCCTGCGGGCCGCCCATGACCGAGATGCGGCTCGCCGGCCACGTCCACAGGAACCGGGGCGAGTACGCGCGCCCGCACATCGAGTAGTTGCCGGCGCCGAACGACCCGCCGATCACGACCGTGAGCTTCGGCACGCGGGTCGTGGCGACGGCGGTGACCATCTTGGCGCCGTCCTTCGCGATGCCCCCGGCCTCGGCATCCCGCCCGACCATGAAGCCGGAGATGTTCTGCAGGAACAGCAGGGGGATGCCGCGCTGGTCGCACAGCTCGATGAAGTGCGCGCCCTTCTGGGCCGACTCCGAGAACAGCACGCCGTTGTTCGCGACGATGCCGACCGGATGCCCGTGGATCCTCGCGAAGCCCGTCACGAGCGTCTCGCCATACGCGCGCTTGAACTCGTGGAACGTGCTGCCGTCCACGAGGCGGGCGATGACCTCGCGCACGTCGTACGGCTGGTTGACGTCGACCGGCACGACCCCGTACAGATCCGCGGGGTCGACAGCCGGCTCGACCGTCTCGACGACCTCCCATGCCGGGGCGAGCGGCGCAGGGAGCGTTGCGACGATGTCGCGGACGATCTCGAGCGCGTGCTCGTCGTTCTCCGCGAGATGATCGACGACACCCGAGCGGGTCGCATGCAGCTCTCCCCCGCCGAGTTCCTCCGCGGTCACGATCTCGCCGATGGCGGCCTTCACCAGCGGTGGTCCGCCGAGGAAGATCGTGCCCTGGTTGCGCACGATCACGGTCTCATCGCTCATCGCCGGCACGTAGGCGCCGCCGGCCGTGCACGAGCCCAGCACCGCCGCGATCTGAGGAATCCCCTCAGCCGACATCCGCGCCTGGTTGAAGAAGATCCGCCCGAAGTGGTCCCGATCCGGGAACACCTCGTCCTGCATCGGGAGGAAGGCGCCGCCCGAGTCGACGAGATAGATGCACGGCAGCCTGTTCTCGAGGGCGACCTCCTGCGCGCGCAGATGCTTCTTGACCGTCAGGGGGTAGTACGTGCCGCCCTTGACGGTCGCGTCGTTGCACACGACCATGACCTGACGTCCGTGGACCAGCCCGATGCCCGCGATCACGCCCGCGCCGGGCGCCTCCCCGCCGTACATGCCCTCGGCGGCCAGCGGTGCGATCTCGACGAAAGGGCTGCCCTCGTCGAGAAGCCGGGCGATGCGATCGCGCGGCAGGAGCTTGCCTCGCGAGACGTGGCGCTCCCGCGACGCGGCGGGGCCCCCCACGGATGCTTCGGCCAAGCGCTCGCGCAGGCGTTCGGCGAGTGCCGCCTGCGCATCGCGCGTGCGCGTGAACGATTCGTCGTGCACCACCGCGGTCTGCAGCGCGGGGCCGGATGCGGTCATGTCATCTCCGTCGACGTCACGATCGGATCACGTCTGTTGTTTGGCCGCGATCCATGTGGTTAGGGTTCACTAACTGAATGTCCAGGTTAGCGAGGATTAACTGAAATGACAAGCGGCGTCACCGAGCGGGATCGCGCCAAGGCGGATCGCCAGGCCGCGATTCTGCACGAGGCGGCGCGTCTGTTCGCCGAGCGGGGCTTCAGCGGCGTGAGCCTGGAAGAGCTCGGCGCCGCCGTGGGCGTGAGCGGCCCTGCGGTGTACCGCCATTTCGCCAACAAGCAGGCGCTGCTCGGCGCGATCCTCGTGCGCGTCAGCGAACGGCTCCTGAACGGCGGCCAGCAGGTGATCGCCGAGAACCACTCCCCCTCCGATCGACTGGAAGGCCTCATCCGGTTCCACGTCGACTTCGCCCTGACGGATGCGGACGTCATCCGGGTGCAGGACCGCGACCTGGCGAGCCTCAGCGAGGACGACCGACACCGGGTGCGACGGCTCCAGCGCGAGTACGTCGAACTGTGGATGGCGGTTCTGGCCGAGATCCACCCGACGCGCACCGAGGCCGAACTCCGTGTGCGAGCGCACGCGTGCTTCGGTCTCATCAACTCGACGCCCCATAGCGTCCGGCGTGTGCGTGCGTCGCCCCCGGACAGCACCGTGCGCGGCATCCTGGAGTCGATGGCCTCGTCCGCCCTCACCGCCTGACCCCCTTCGCGGTCCCCTATGCTGGTCGCACCATGCCGAAGGATGCCCCGGGGGGCGGCGCTCACAAGGCGGAGCGCGACGACCCTGCACGAACGCGCGATGACGCCGTTCACGAGGACGAATCGGTCAGTTCGCGACGCGACTTCCTGAAGGTCGGCGGCATCGCCGCGGCCGGACTGGTCGTCGGCGGCGGCGTGGGCGCGGCGGCCGGTGCGTCGATCGGCCACGCACTGGGCTATCGCGAAGGCGCCCAGGACTACGGCGCTTTGAGCGCCCGATCGGTGCCGGGTTTCGACCACGTCGTCGTCCTGATGGGCGAGAACCGGTCGTTCGACAACCTGCTCGGGTGGCTCTACACGCCCGAGAACCTGCCGTCGGGCCAGACGTTCGACGGCCTCGCGTTCGGCGACTACGCGAACGTCGCACCGAGCGGCGAGCGGATCGCCGCGCACGTGTACGAGGGCGCCACAGACGTCATCATGGGCCAGCCCAATCCCGATCCGGGCGAAGAGTATCCGCACGTGAACACGCAGCTGTTCGGCACCGTCCTGCCCGCCACGAACGCGTCCAGCCAGACGGGCAACATGCAGGCGCCGTTCAACGCGCCCCCGTCGGGGACAACGCCGACGATGGACGGGTTCGTCCACGACTACGTCAACAACATCGTGCGCAGCAGCGGCAAGCCTCCGAAGATCGAGGTCGCCTCTCAGATCATGGGCGGCTTCTCGCCCGAGCAGCTGCCCGTCCTGTCGACCCTGGCGCGCGAGTTCGCGGTGTTCGACGCCTGGTTCGCCGGTGTGCCGTCGCAGACCTACTGCAACCGGTCGTTCTTCCACGCGTCCACCTCGCACGGCTACGTGACCAACAAGCACGGCGCCGGCTACGACAAATGGCTCGATGCCGATGCGGCCCCGACGATCTTCAACCGCCTCGACGACGCCGGCATCTCGTGGAAGGTCTACTTCGACGAGATGCAGCTGGTCTCGCTGACCGGAGTGCAGCACGCTCCGTCACTGGAGCAGTACTGGCGCACCGAGCACTTCGGGCACATGTCGGAGTTCTACGAGGACGCGAAGGCCGGCACGCTGCCGGCCTACGCCTTCATCGAGCCGAGGATGGTCTACAACCACAACGACTTCCATCCGCCGTTCGGCGTGTTCCGCAGCTCGGATGTGGACGGTCAGACGATCCTCGACTCGGCCGTCTCCGATGTTCGCGCGGGCGAGAAGCTCGTGGCGAGCGTGTACGACGCCATCAAGTCCAGCGCCACGGCGGATGGCTCGAACGCGATGAACACGCTGCTGCTCATCACCTTCGACGAGCACGGCGGCACGTACGATCACGTCCCCCCGCCGAGCGCGACGCCCCCGACGGTGGATGCCGCACCGGGAGAGATGGGATTCACGTTCGATCGGCTCGGCTGCCGGGTCCCCGCGATCGCCGTGTCGGCGTACACGCGGGCGAACACGATCATCCACGACGAGATGCACCACGGCTCCGTGATCGCCACCCTGTCGCGGCTGCACGGGCTCCGGCCGCTCACGCGACGGGATGCGGGGGCGAACGATCTGTTCTCCGCGGTGAACCTCGAAATGCCCCGAGACCCGCGCACCTGGCCTGTCGTGCACCCGATGTATGTGCCGGTCAACCCTCAGTCCGACGACACGGTCGATCCGTCCGCGTCCCCGCACAAGACGAAGCCGCTCAGCCCTCCGGGCCGGGGGCTGCTGGGTCTGCTGCTGGCGAAGTACGGCGGCGACGGCCATGCCGAGCCCGAGACCTTCGAGCAGGCCTACACACTGCTGCGAAGGCACGGTCTGGGCCTGTTCTACCCGAAGATCAGGTAGCGAGACCCCCTCTCGACGGTCAGCGCAGCAGCATCGCGCGCCCGGGCTCACGCAGGATGTCGGCGACATCCCGCAGGAACTTCGCTCCCTGCTCGCCGTCGACCAGGCGGTGATCGAACGACAGGCTCAGCGTCATGACGTCGCGCAGGGCGATCTCGCCGCGGTACTCCCACGGCTGTCGCCGCACGGCGCCGAGGGCCAGGATGCCGGCCTCCCCCGGATTGAGGATCGGGGTTCCGGCGTCCACGCCGAAGACACCGACGTTCGTGATCGAGAACGTGCCGCCGCTCATCTGGCTCGGCGCCGTCTTGCCCGCGCGCGCGACCTCTGCCAGCCGCCCGATCTCGTCCGCGAGTTCGACGAGGGTCATCGCCTCGGCGTCGCGGATGTTGGGCACCACGAGCCCGCGCTCGGTGGCCGCGGCGATGCCGAGGTTCACGTAGTGGTGCTGCACGATCTCGGCGGCGTCCGCGTCCCAGCGCGAGTTGAGGCTGGGGTGGCGCATGAGGGCGAGGCAGACCGCCTTGGCGGCGACGGCCATCACGCCGATGCGGTGGCCGTCCAGCGCGCGGTCGGCGCGCAGCGACGCGATCAGCTCGCTGGTGGCGGTGACGTCCACGGTGTGGAAGGTCGTCACATGCGGGGCGGTGAAGGCGCTGCGCACCATCGCGTCGGCGGTGTGCTTTCGGACCCCGCGGATCGGGATGCGGGTGGTGCGATCTGCGGCGTCGGTGGCGCGTTCCTGGGCAGGCGCCGGCCGTTCGAGCACCTCGATGCGGGCCGCGAAGGATTCCACGTCGGCGCGGGTGATCAGACCGGTCGGTCCGCTCGCCTCGACCAGCGCGAGGTCGACGCCGAGCTCTTTCGCGAGCTTGCGCACCGGCGGGGTGGAGCGGGGCCGCTCGCGGAGCGCCTCGATCGGCTCGTGCGTGGGGATCACATCGTGGGGGGCGGCCTCGAGCACTGCAGTGTCGACGCCGACCGGCGGTCGGGCGCCGCTGCGGGCCCGCCGCTGGGGGCGACCCGAGCTGCGCGGCGCGGCTCCGTAGCCGACGAGGTTCGGCTGGGCCTTCTCTTCCGGTGCGTTCTGCTCCTCGGTGGCGACCTCGGCCGTTTTCGCCTCGGGCTCAGGGGCCTCGGTCTCCTGACCGGGGATGTCGAACGAGATCAGCACCGAGCCGACCTCGACGACGTCGCCCGCGGCGGCATGCAGCGCGCTGACGACACCCGCGTAGGGCGAGGGCAGTTCGACGACGGCCTTGGCCGTCTCGACTTCGGCGATGGTCTGATTGAGGGTGACCGTGTCGCCCTCGGCGACGAGCCACTGCACGAGTTCGGCTTCGGGCAGCCCCTCACCCAGATCGGGCAGGCGGAAATCGGTGCTCACGAAGGCACCTCCGCACCCGTCAGGCTGTTCGGTCGATCCAGGACCCGGTCGACGGCATCCAGAATCCGGTCGAGGTCGGGCAGGTGGAACTTCTCGAGCTTGGCGGGCGGGTAAGGGATGTCGTGGCCCGTGACCCGCACCGGCGGGGCTTCGAGATAGTGGAAGCACTGCTCGGTCACGCTGGCGATCAGTTCCGCGCCGACCCCTGCTTCGCGGGCGGCTTCGTGGGTCACCACGACGCGGCCGGTCTTTCGCACCGATGCCGCCACCGTGCGGTAGTCCACCGGCGAGATCGAGCGCAGATCGATGACCTCGATCGAGATCCCGTCGTCTTCGGCGGCGATCGCGGCGTCCATCGCGGTGGACACCTGAGCACCGTACGTGAGCAGCGTCACGTCGCTGCCCTCCCGGGCGATGCGCGCGAGCCCCATCGGGGGCGCGTCGGCCAGATCGACGTCGAGGTCGACCTCGCCCTTCTGGTGGTACAGCCGCTTGGGCTCGAAATAGACCACCGGGTCGTTCGAGGCGATCGCCTGGCGCAGCATGACGTACGCGTCCTGCGGGTTCGAGACCGCGACGACGCGCAGCCCCGAGGTGTGCACGAAGTACGCCTCGGGCGATTCGGAGTGGTGCTCGGCCGCGCCCACTCCCCCGGCCCACGGGATGCGGATCGTGATCGGCATCGTCACGTTCCCGCGCGTGCGGTAGTGGAGCTTCGCGACCTGGCAGACGATCTGGTCGAACGCGGGATAGACGAAGCCGTCGAACTGGATCTCGACCACGGGGCGGAAGCCGCGGAAGGCGAGGCCGACCGCGGTGCCCATGATTCCCGACTCGGCGAGCGGCGTGTCGATCACGCGCTGAGCGCCGAACTGGTCGAGCAGGCCGTCGGTGACGCGGAACACCCCGCCGAGCTTGCCGATGTCCTCGCCCATGACGAGAACCTTGGGATCGTCGGCCATCGCGCGGCGCAGACCCTCGTTGATGGACTTCGCCATCGTCAGCTGAGTCATCGCGCGCCACCTCCGGCAGCGGCATCCGCGAATCCGTCGAGGTAGGCCGCGAAGTGGGCGCGCTGTACATCCAGGCCCACGTGCGGCTCGTCGTACACGTGGTCGAAGACCTCGATCGGCTGCTTGGTGCGCGCCGACAGGCATGCCGAGCGCACATCCGCGCCCCAGCGGTCGGCCTCGGCGGCGACGTCGCGCTCGAACTCCTCGGCGAACTCGCCGCGTGAGCGCAGCAGAGCCTCGACGCGGGTCAGCGGGTCGCGCCGACGCCAGCGCTCCACCTCGTCCTTGTCGCGGTAGCGCGTCGGGTCATCGGAGGTCGTGTGCGGACCCATCCGGTAGGTCACGGCCTCGATGAACACGGGTCCGTTGCCGGTGCGGGCATGGTCGACCGCCCAGCGCATCGCTGCGAGGCACGCGAGGACATCATTGCCGTCCACCCGCAGACTCGGGATGCCGAACCCCGGCGCGCGGCCGGCGATGGGGAACTTCGCCTGCACGGTGACCGGCTCCGAGATCGCCCACTGGTTGTTCGTGCACACGAACACGACCGGGGCGCGGAACGAGGAAGCGAAGACCATCGCCTCGTTGACATCACCCTGGCTGGTGGCGCCGTCGCCGAAATACGCGGCGGCGACCTGGTCGGTGCCGTCGATCTGGATGCCCATCGCATAGCCGACGGCGTGCAGGGACTGGGCGCCGATGATGATCTGCGGCGTCGCGGTGTTGATGTCGTACGGGTTGTACGTCGAGTGGGCCTCGCCGCGCCACGCGAGTACGAAGTCGGAGGCGACCGCGCCGCGCACGAAGTTCACGCCGATCTCGCGGTAGCTCGGGAAGACGAAGTCGTCGGAGCGGAACGCGCGCGCGGTTCCGACCTGCGTGGCCTCCTGCCCCTGACAGGGCGCCCAGAGTCCGAGCTGGCCCTGACGCTGCAGGGCGACGCCCTCGGTGTCGATGCGCCGCACGAGCGTCATGTCGCGGTACAGACCACGCAGGGCCTCGGCGTCGATGTCGGCGACCCAGGGATCCAGCTCGCGGTCGGCGATGCGCTCGCCCTCCGGTGAGACCAGCCGGGCGACATCGTCGATGTCGGTCGCCGGTTCGGCTGTCGGGCTCAGGGTGTGCATCATCGTCATCCCTCCTCGTTGCGAGCCACCCTCGTGAGGCGGTCCGTCGCGGAACGCCGGCTGCGTCGCCGACTAGCCCGAGCGTACGTCGATATTGCACCTCGCTCAAGCATCCTCCGCACAGTTGAGCATGTTGCCAAGGGTGGAGCAGGGTGACGTGCTAAAGTTTCACACTATGAGCACTCTCGACCACGTCGACCTCGAGCTGCTGGCGGCCCTGGCAGGCGACCCGAGAGCGACCGTCGTCGCCCTCGCCGAACGCCTCGGCCTGTCGCGCAACACCGTGCAGGCGCGCATGGCCCGACTGGAGAGATCCGGCGTGTTCCTCTCCTACGAGCGCGCCATCTCGTCCACCGCGCTGGGCTTTCCGATCGAGGCCTTCATCAGCGTCATGGTCCGCCAGGCCGATCTGCCGCGCATCACCGCTGAACTTGCCCATGTGCCCGAGATCGTGCAGGCGCACGGCCTCAGCGGCCAGGTGGACCTGCTGGTGCGGGTCGCGTGTCGCGATACGCAGCATCTCTTCGACACGGATGCCCGCATTCTCGCGATCGAGGGTGTCGAACGCACCGAGACATCGCTCGTGATGGGCGAGGTGATCGACTATCGCGTGACGCCGCTCATGGAGCTGGCACGACAGGCGTAAGGGGGCGCGGGGATCTCCCCGCAGTCAGGAAACCACAGCCGATCCGCGCGGGCTGCCGGACGACTGAGCGTCTGCGCGCACCAGGATCACTCCGACGAGGATGAGCGCGCCGCCCGCGAACTGGATGGGCGCCGGAACCTCGGCGAGGAAGATCCAGGCGAACCCGAGCGCGAACAGCACTTCCGACAGCCCGACGAACGACGCGACGCGCGACCCGATGCGCGGCACGGCCATGACTCCGAATGCGTAGCCCACCGTCGTCGCGATCCCCGCGACCCACAGCAGGGGGACGAACCACGGCACCTCGACGCCCGCGAGCACGACCGACACGGCCGGGGCAGTGAAGGGCATGATGCCGGTCAGGCACAGGACGGCCATGACGATCGCTCCGGTCAGCAGTCCGCCGGCCGCGAGCGCGAGCGGAGGCAGGTCGTCGCCGGCGCGCTCGGAGATCACGAAGTAGACGCACACGCACACGGCAGCCGCAAGCGCGAACAGGGTGCCGAGCAGATCGAACGACGCTCCGGAGATGTCGACGACCAGAACGAGACCGACGATCGCGACGGCCGAACCCCACAGCACGAGCTTGGACGGCGCCCTTCGTGTGCGCAGCCAGACGAACGCGACGAGCATGACCGGGGCGAGGTATTGGATGAGCAGGGCCACGGCGACAGGCATCCGCTGCATCGCCGAGAAGAAGAACAGCTGACAGCCGAGCACGGGGATCAGACCGAAGGCGAGGATGAGCCTCCAGTGGCGGCGGAGGAACCCCCGCTGCCGGCGGATCGCGAGGAAGAGCGCGGGCGACAGGATCAGTCCGGCGACCCCCATGCGCACGAGCAGCGCGGCGCCGAGCGACCAGCCCGCCTCGAGCAGCGGCTTCACGAACGGTCCGCTCGAGGAGAAGGCCAGCGCCGATGCGACGGCCAGCACCAGACCGGACGTGCTCACGCGGTGCACGGGCAGGGTGGAGATCGTCGGAAGGGATGCGGTGGGAGCTGCCATGGTGTGTCCGGCCGTGTCGTGATGTCAGGAGTGAAATGCGCTTACACTGGTGACGATACAGGCCACCCCTGTCAGGAGTCAACATGGTTTTCATTCGTGACACCGAGCAATCGCTCAAAGCCGCCGTCTATCTGGTCAACACCCTTCCCGGATTCGACGACGACGACACTCTGCAGACGATCGCCGACTTCGAGGCGTACCTCGCGGTGAACCCCTACACCGGCGCGATCCGTCGCGACGAGACCGAGCTCGCCGCCGTGCGCGCCATCCGCCCGCGCCTGCGCGCACTGTGGGACGTCGACCGCGAAGGTGCGGTGCCGCTCGTGAACGAGATGCTGCGCGACGGCCAGGCGCTCCCCCGCCTGGTGATCCACGACGACTACGACTGGCACATCCATGCGACCTCGGACGACGCGCCGCTGGCCACCCGGATCCTCGTCGAGGCGGCCATGGCGTTCGTCGACGTGATCCGCTCCGACGAGTACGACCGGGTGCGCACCTGCTCGGCCGACGACTGCGATTCCGTCTACATCGACTATTCGCGCAATGGATCCAAGCGCTACTGCGACACCGGCAACTGCGGCAACCGCATGAACGTCAACGCGTACCGGGAGCGGAAGGCGCAAGAAACCGCCTGATCGCGGTCGCCGCCGGCGCCGGCGTCTCGTAGTGGATCAGGTGCCCGACGTCGGCGATCTCGACGAGTTCGGCATCCGGGAAGAGCGTGGCGAGGTGACGCTCCGCCTCGATCGGGGTGATGTCGTCGCGGACGGCGGCCACCAGCAGTGTCGGCTGAGCGATGCGCGGAGCGAACTCGCGGACGTCGTGCGACACAGATGCCAGGAACGCGTCATGCAGCACATCGCGGTCGGCGAAGCGGGAGAAGTACGTGTCGTGCTGGTCGTGGATGAAGCGGCGCAGGTCGGCGTTGCGCGTCTTGGCCATCGACACGCTCATGACGCGCACGATCGCCCCGTTTCGCAGCAGTCCGTCGCCCACCGGCTTGGGCAGCCGGGCGCCGGCCCAGTAGTAGAACACGGCCAGACGGGTGAGAATGCCTCGCGGTCCTTCCAGCGCGGGCGCGCCGATCGGATTGACCAGGATGACCCGGGGTGTGGCCAGTCCTGCGGCGACCGCTGCCGCGACCACGATCGAGCCGAACGAATGCCCCAGGATCACTGCTCCCGGAGCGACGGCCGGGGCGAACGCGGTCAACCACTCGCTGTACGCCGACAGATCATGACGGCGCCCGGGCAGCGGTGCCGTCTCGCCGAATCCGGGCAGGTCCGGTGAGATGATCCGGACGCCGTCGAGATGCGCCACCACAGGTTCGAGGCCATGGTGCTCGCCGCGGAAGCCGTGCACGGCGATGATCGTCGTCTCGGCATCCGGCGGTCCGTACACCCAGTAGGCGGTCGTGCCGCCGAGCACCTCGACCTCGCGGCGCTGCACCGCGATGGTCTCGAGCAGCGCGGAGTAGGGGTTCGGTGCGGACACACCCCGAGTCTACGAGCGGGGAGGACGCCGAACGCGCTCCGGCTCGGGGCGATGTCGGAGGCAGTGCATACCGTTACGGGCATGAAGGCGGAACGTGAGCACGAGGCGGCGGCGGACGCGCCGGTCGGCGCGCCGACGTGGACGCGGGTCATCGGAGTCTTCGATCTGGAGACGACCGGCGTCGATGTCGCCTCCGACCGGATCGTGACGGCGCACGTCGGCCTGCTCGACGCGAAGGGTGCGGTCATCCTCGCCCGTGACTGGATCGCCGACCCGGGAATCGACATCCCCGAGTCGGCCGCCGCGATCCACGGCGTCACGACCGCGCACGCGCGGGCGGTCGGCGCGCCCGCGAGCGACGTCGTCGAGCAGATCGTCGACGTGCTGCGCTCGCTGCTCGATGCCGGCATCCCGGTCGTCGCCTACAACGCCGCGTACGACTTCTCACTCCTCGCCGCGGAGTCGATCCGGCACGGCATCCCGCCGCTGCGTGATCCGGCGCCGGTCATCGACCCTCTCATCATCGACAAGACGTACGACCGGTACCGCCGGGGCAAGCGCACCCTCGCGGCGGTCGCCGAGCACTACGCCGTGAGGCTGGACGACGCTCACCAGGCCTCCGCCGACGCGGTCGCGGCGGGACGGATCGCGCAGGCGCTCGCCGAGCGGTTCGCGGGACTGCTGCCGCCGCGCGTCGAGGAGCTGCACACTCGGCAGATCGCCTGGGCACGAGCGCAGGCTGCGAGCCTCACCGAGTACTTCATCCGGATCGGCCGTCTCGAACCGGAGGAGCGCCTCGACGGCGGCTGGCCGGTCCGCTGATCCCGTCGATGGGCCGGCGCTCAGGCCGGGAACACGAAAGGCCCCGCCGAAGCGAGGCCTTTCGAGGGAGCTGCGGGTCAGTTGCTCGAGCCGCCGAAGTTCTTGAAGCGCTGGTTGAACTTCTCGACGCGACCGGCCGAGTCCATGATGCGCTGCTTGCCCGTGTAGAACGGGTGCGAGGCCGATGAGATCTCGACGTCGATGACGGGGTACTCGACACCGTCGAGCTCGATCTTCTTGTCGGAGGTGACCGTCGAACGGGTCAGGAACGTCTCGCCCGAGCCGAGGTCGCGGAACACGACTGCCTGGTAGTCGGGGTGGATGTCAGTCTTCATGGTGATCCTCTAAGGAGTGGTGCACTGGATTTTGCCAGGGCGAAAGTCTGCGGTGCGAGTGCACCAAGGGTCGATTCTATCAGCCTTGAGCGCGGGCGCGGAATCGTGTCTCGAAACGGCGCTGCGCGCCTGCTCGACAACCGATTTCAGCTGCCAGGGTTGCTGGCCCGCGCGGCGTACCGGCCCCCGTCGGAGGTCAGCGTGATGGGCACGCCGAAGGCTTCCGTCAGGTTGTCTGCCGTGAGCGTCTCCGCCAGTGGACCGGCCGCCACGACGCGGCCCTCTCGCAGCAGGAGCACATGCGTGAAACCGATCGGGATCTCTTCGACGTGGTGGGTGACCATCACCATCGCCGGCGTGGTCGGGGCCTGCGCGTAGCCGCCGAGGAGGATGAGCAGCTCCTCGCGCGCGCCCAGGTCCAGGCTCGCGGCCGGCTCGTCGAGCAGCAGCAGCTCGGGGTCGGTCATGATGGCCCGGGCGATCTGGACGCGCTTCTGCTCGCCGTCCGACAGCGTGCCGAAAGTGCGGTCGGCGAGGTGGTCGAGCCGCCATTCCGAGAGCACCCGCAGCGCCCGGCGCTCGTCGATGTCTTCGTACGCCTCGTTCCAGCGACCCAGCACCGAGTAAGCCGCGGTGAGCACGACGTTGAGCACCGTCTCGTCCGGCGGCACGCGCTTGGCCATCGCCGTGGAGGCGAATCCGATGCGCGGGCGCAGCTCGAAGACGTCGGTGCGGCCGAGCTGCTCACCGAGGATCGTCACCCGCCCGGACGTCGGGTGGACCAGCGTGTCGGCCAGCTGCAGGAGTGTCGTCTTCCCTGCGCCGTTGGGCCCCAGGACGACCCACCGATGGTCGTCGTCGACCGACCAGTCCAGGTGGTCGACGATGTCCCGGGCGTTTCTGCGGACGACGACATCGGAGAACTCGAGCACCTGCGGCATGCCGTAAGCCTATCCGCGGATGCCCGCGACCTCCGCGTACAGGGCCGCCGTGGCGTCGGCGATCGACCCCCAGCTGAAGTCGTTCGTGGCGCGCTCGCGACCCGCCGCGCCGTACGCCGCCGCGCGCTCCGGATCGCTCACGACCTCGGTGAGGACGCGAGCGAGATCGGCCACGTACTGATCGGGATGCAGCGGCGTCCCGGTGCCGTCCTGCACCTGCTCGATCGGCACGAGCCGGCCGGTCACACCGTCGACGACGACCTCGGGGATGCCGCCGGTCGCGGTCCCGACGACCGCGGCGCCGCAGGCCATCGCCTCCAGATTCACGATCCCGAGCGGCTCGTAGATCGACGGGCAGACGAACGTGGTGGCGGCGGTCAGCACCGTGCACAGATCGTGGCGCGACAGCATCCGATCGATCCACACCACGCCCTCGCGCGTCTCCTGCAGCCGACGCACGAGGCCTTCGACCTCCGCCATGATCTGCGGAGTGTCGGGGGCGCCCGCGCACAGGATCACCTGAACGTCAGCCGGCAGAAGCTCGGCGGCGCGGAGGAAGTACGGCAGACCCTTCTGCCGCGTGATCCGTCCGACGAACACGACGGACGGCTTGGCCGGGTCGATGCCGAGCTCGGCGAGCAGCGCCGGATCCTCGACCGGGTGCCACGCGTCGACGTCGATGCCGTTGTAGATGACGCGCACCTTCGCGGGATCGAGCTCGGGATAGCTGCGCAGGATGTCGTTGCGCATCCCGTCGCTCACCGCGACGATCGCGGCCGCGCCCTCGTACGCCGTCTTCTCGATGTAGCTCGAGACGGCATAACCCCCGCCGAGCTGCTCGGCCTTCCACGGTCGCAGGGGCTCGAGGCTGTGCGCGGTCACGATGTGCGGGATGCCGTGCAGGAGCGATGCGAGATGACCGGCGAAGTTCGCGTACCAGGTGTGGCTGTGCACCACATCGGCACCCGCGACGTCGGGAACGATCTCGAGGTCGGTGCCGAGGGTCTGGATCGCGCCGTTCGCGGTCGACAGCTCCGCGGGCACGCCGTACGCGGTCGTCGCGTCCTCCTCGCGGCCCTCCCCGAACGCGCGCACCTGCACTTCCATCTGCTCGCGAAGTGCCTTCACCAGCTCGGTCACGTGCACACCGGCACCGCCGTAGATCTCCGGCGGATACTCCTTGGTGATGATGTCGACTCGCATGTCAACACGCTAGTACCCGGGCCGAAGACCGGCATAGGGTGGGGCCATGCCAGCAGCGCCGAAGGTGTTCGGAATCATCCTCGCCGGTGGGGAGGGCAAGCGTCTGATGCCCCTCACCGCAGACAGAGCCAAGCCCGCCGTCCCCTTCGGTGGGCAGTATCGCCTGATCGACTTCGCGATATCGAATCTGATCAATTCGGGTCTGCGACAGCTCGTCGTGCTGACCCAGTACAAGTCGCACAGCCTCGACCGGCACATCTCGCAGACCTGGCGGATGTCGCCCCTGCTGGACTCGTACGTCGCGTCCGTGCCGGCGCAGCAGCGATTGGGCAAGCGCTGGTTCTCGGGCTCGGCAGACGCGATCCTGCAGAGCCTGAACCTCATCAACGACGAGAAGCCCGACATCGTCGTGGTGATCGGCGCCGACCACGTGTACCGCATGGACTTCCGCCAGATGCTGGAGTCGCACATCGCGACGGGTGCGCGGGCCACGGTCGCGGGCATCCGTCAGCCGCTGTCGCTCGCGAACCAGTTCGGCGTGATCGACGTCGAAGACAAGGACCCCGCGAAGATCCGCGAGTTCCTCGAGAAGCCGCAGGACGCGAAGGGCCTGATCGACGCGCCGCACGAGGTGCTCGCCTCGATGGGAAACTACATCTTCGACACCGACGCCCTCATCGAGGCGGTCGAATCCGACGGCGAGCTGCCGACCTCGAACCACGACATGGGCGGCGACATCATCCCCTATTTCGTCGGTCGCGGTGAAGCCGGCGTGTACGACATGAAGCTCAACGACGTGCCGGGATCGACCGATCGCGACCGCGACTACTGGCGCGACGTGGGGACGATCGACTCGTTCTTCGACGCCCACATGGACCTGATCTCGACGTTGCCGATCTTCAACCTCTACAACATGCAGTGGCCGATCCACTCGCAGACCGTGAACTCGCCGCCGGCCAAGTTCGTGCGCGACTCGGTCGGGCGCATCGGCAACGCGATCGACTCGATCGTCTCGCTCGGCTCGGTCCTGTCCGGAACCCACCTCGAGCGCAGCGTGGTCGGGCCGTGGACGCTCGCCGGCGGCGGATCGACGATCACGGATTCCGTGCTGTTCGACCACGTCCGCGTCGGCCAGGGTGCCCGCATCCATCGAGCGATCCTCGACAAGAACGTCGTCCTGGCGGACGGTGCGACGGTCGGCGTCGATCGCGAGCGCGACATCGAGCGCGGCTACACGGTCACCGAGACGGGCCTGACCGTGGTCGGCAAAGGCGTGCACGTCGACGCCTGATCTCCCCGGGCACAGGGAGGGTCGAGCGCGGCGCTAGCGTGGAGGGATGCCTGCGACATCCGCCCGGTTCCTCGTCGTGCTCGATGCCGACTCGACGCTCATCCGCAACGAGGTGATCGAGCTCCTCGCCGACGAGGCCGGCCGCGGTGCCGAGGTCGCCGCGGCGACCGAGGCGGCCATGCGCGGCGAGGTGGACTTCGCCGCGAGCCTGCGCTCCCGGGTGAAGGCTCTCACCGGTGTCCCGACGAGCGCCTTCGCACGCGTGCTCGCTCGGATCGAGCCCACGCCCGGCGTCCGCGAGCTGATCGCGGCGGTGCACGAGCGCGGCGGCCGGGTGGGCGTGGTCTCGGGCGGTTTCCACGAGATCCTCGACACGGTCGCCCCCGACCTCGGTGTGGACGTGTGGCGCGCGAATCGACTCGTGACTCAGGACGGCACGCTGAGCGGCGCCGTCGACGGTGCGATCGTGGATGCCGAGGCCAAGGCGGCCGCGCTGCGCGAATGGGCCGCTGATTCGCAGGTCGCTCTCGCGCACACGATCGCGATCGGCGACGGGGCGAACGACCTGCGGATGATGGCCGCGGCCGGGCTCGGGCTCGCTTTCAACGCGAAGCCGACGGTGCGGGCCCAGGCAGACCTCGTGGTCGAGCGCGTCGACCTGCGCGAAGTGATTCCGCTGCTGCCCTGACCGTGTCGGCGACGGTCGGTATCGTCGCGGTATGGACATCATCCTCGTTCCCGGTCTCTGGCTCGATGCGTCGTCGTGGGACGACGTGACACCCGCTCTGGAACGTGCCGGGCATACGGTCCACGCGCTGACGATGCCCGGCGTCGGCGCGCCGGCTTCCGAGTCGGCGCAGATCGGCATCGCCGACTGGGTCGACGCGGTCGTCGACGAGATCGATGCGATTCCGGGGCTCGTCGTGCTCGTCGGTCACAGCGGCGGGGGCAATGTCGTGTACGGCGCCGCCGATGCCCGCCCCGAGCGCATCGCCCGCATCGTGTTCGTCGACACGTTCCCGCCCGGCGACGGCGGTTCGATCTGGGAGTTCCCGATCGTCGACGGCGTGGTGCCCTTCCCCGGCTGGGAGTTCTTCGAGCAGCAGGAGACAGCCGACCTCGACGAGGCGACCCGCC
This sequence comes from uncultured Actinomycetota bacterium, assembly GCA_963781135.1. GTDB lineage: Bacteria > Actinomycetota > Actinomycetes > Actinomycetales > Microbacteriaceae > Microbacterium. The sequence goes on from CAWADY010000010.1 coordinate 864,587, forward strand.
TCCGGGCCGCTGAGCTCACCACGTCGGTTCCTGCGCAGGTTCCGACCGACTCCCTCAGCCTGCGAGACGAACGGCGCCGCCGTGTTCCCACGACGATGCTGACCGGCACCGTGCCGGCCGAAGAGATCCGCGGCATCATCGCGGCGGCACCCGACTGGGCGGCCGAGCTCGCCGCGGTCGAGGACCTCGAGATCGTGGAGCTGCACTCCGGCCACTGGCCGCAGCTCTCGCAGCCCGCGAACCTGGCCGAGAAGATCGTGGCCGCGGTCGACCGCTGACCTTCTAGTGGCCCATCCCCAGGCCGCCGTCGACGGGGATGACCGCACCGGAGATGTAGGCCGCGTCGTCCGATGCGATCCACGTGACGACGCCGGCGACCTCGTCGGTGGTCGCGAAGCGCCCGGCGGGGATGTTCTTCTTGTACTCCGCCTGAGTGTCCTCGGGCAGCGCCGACGTCATGTCGGTCTCGATGAAGCCCGGAGCGACGACGTTCGTCGTGATGCCGCGCGCGCCGAGCTCGCGCGTGAGCGAGCGGGCGAAGCCCACCAGGGCGCTCTTGGAGGCCGCGTAGTTGATCTGACCGGCCGAGCCGTAGAGGCCGACGACGCTCGAGATCAGGATCACGCGCCCCCACCGGGCCCGCAGCATGCCCTTCGAGGCCCGCTTGACCACGCGGAACGTGCCTCCGAGGTTCGTGGCGACCACGCTGTCGAAGTCGTCCTCGGTCATGCGCAGCAGCAGCGTGTCCTTGGTGATCCCGGCATTCGCGACGACGATCTCCACCGGGCCCAGCTGCGATTCCACCTCGGTGAAGGCGGCATCGATGGCTGCCGCATCCGTCACGTCTGCCCGCACGGTCAGGGTGCCCGCCGGTCCCTCCCCGGATCGGGCGGTGACGGCGACCTTGTAGCCTTCGGCCACGAAGCGCTCGGCGATGGCACGGCCGATGCCGCGGTTGCCTCCTGTGACCAGGACGACGCGATCGGTGGACATGGAGCTCTCCCGGAGGGCTGGACGCAGTGGACCGCATAAGCCTAGCGGTGCCGTGTTTGACACCCCCGGCGCGCACTGCGACGCTGTAACGGCACTCGACGAAAGGCCCTGACGTGAGCGACACGAATCCCGACGGCACCACGCCCGCACCGCCCTCGGCACCGCCCGCACCGCCCGCGTACGGCGCACCCGGGTCGTACCCGGCATCCGCGCCGTCGTACGACACCGCGCCGCCCGCGTACAGCCCCGCGCCGCCCGCGTACGGCACCGCGCCTGCCTACGGCAGTGCCCCCGCGTACGGCTCTGCTCCCGCGTACGGCGCCTACGGTGCGGCCAAGACGAACACACTTGCGATCGTGTCGCTGGTGTCGTCGCTCGTGGGCCTGCTGATCATCCCGCTGCTCGGCTCGATCGCCGGGGTCGTCACCGGACACATGTCGCTCGGACAGATCAAGCGCACCGGTGAACAGGGCCGCGGACTCGCCCTCGCCGGCACCATCATGGGGTACGTGGGCCTCGGCTTCGTGCTGCTCGGCATCATCCTCCTCCTCGCGCTGATCCCCCTGCTGATCGCGAGTTCGAATACCTCCGTCTGACCGGCCGTTCGCCGCCCGTGCAGGCGTACTCTGGAATCACCGTGAAGAGCACGCCGAAGGCCCAGTCTGCGACGTCGTTGCCGGCCGCACCGCGCGACGACGAGCATCGGCGTTCCAGCAGGTATCTGATCATGATGGGCATCCGCATCGCGTGCTTCATCCTGATGGTCGTGATCACGCCGTACGGCTGGTACACCTGGGTGTTCGGGGCCGCAGCGATCGTGCTGCCGTACATCGCGGTCGTGTTGGCGAACGTGAGTTCCGACGTGGAACGGACGGATGCCGTGAACCCGGAACGCGCACTCCCGGCGACCCCGTCGGCCCGGCCGTCCTCAGCCGCCGAGGGCGGTCCGGTGCTGCGCGTCGAGGAGACCCACGCGATCGACGAGCGTCGCGACGGCTCGGACGGCCAGGCGTGAGCAGTGGGCACGACGCGACCTCCGGCGTGCACGCCGGCGAGGAGCCCGCGACCTGCTCTCGTGCGGGATGCCGCGAGCCGGCGCTCTGGCGCATCGAGTGGCGCAACCCGAAGATCCACTCCCCCGACCGCCGCAAGATCTGGGTGGCGTGCGACGCGCACCGCGATTTCCTGCGGGACTACCTCGCCGCGCGCGAATTTCCGGTTGCGGTCGCTCCGCTGACACCGCTCGCGCCCGCCGCCCCCACGGGGGACGCGTCGTGAGCCGGCGAGCGTCCGCGCCCGCGGCGGTGCGCTGGACTTCGTACATCGCCGTCGCCATCGTGTTCGCGGTCGCGTGCGGCTTCCTGTCGAACTGGCAGTTCACCCGCAACGCCGACAGGGCAGAGCAGCTCGCGCTCGTGGCCCGGAACTACGATGCCGAGCCCGTCGCGCTGGAGACGATCATCGCGCCGGGAACCGTGCTCGGCGCGGCCGACGAGTGGCGCCCGGTCACGCTCGAGGGCGAGTACCTCGCCGACCAGCAGCTGCTCGTGCGCAATCGACCGCACGGTGGCACCGCCGCCTTCGAGGTGCTGGTGCCGTTCCGCCTCGCCGACGGCAGGGTGCTGCTGATCGACCGTGGCTGGGTTCGTCCAGGTGAGGATCAGCCGCTCCCCGATGAGATCCCCGCACCGCCGGAGGGCGAGGCCACGGTCATCGCGCGCTTGCGCCCCGCGGAGCAGCTGCCGGCGTCGGGTCGTTCGGCGCCCGAAGGCCAGGTCCCCTCGATCAATCCCGAACTCATCGCCGAGACGATCGCGCCCGATGTCGGGGCCGAGCTCGAGCTCAGCGCGTATGGAGTGATGGTGTCGGAGGACCCGGCTCCGGCGGCGCGACCGGCCTCCTTCGCCGCGCCCTCCGAAGATCCGGGTCCGTACCTCTCGTACGCGATCCAGTGGATCCTGTTCGCGATCATGGGTTTCGTCTTCATCGGCTACGTGATCCGCACCGAGCGCAGGCACCGCCGCGAGGACGCCGAGGATCGCGCCCGAGGCGTGGAGCCGGCCCCTCGGGATCGCACCCCTGCGCGGCGCGCAGATCGCGACATGGAGGACGAGGACTCGATCCTCGACGCGGCCCACCGCTGATCGCGGCGCCCGCCGTGATCACGCGAGCGAGATCAGGTCCTGGTAGTCGCGGTTCCAGAGGTCTTCGACGCCGTCCGGCAGGATCAGCACGCGCTCGGGGTTGAGCGCCTCAACGGCTCCCTCGTCGTGCGAGACGAGCACGACCGCGCCCTCGTAGTGCGACAGCGCCCCGAGGATCTCTTCGCGCGAGGCGGGGTCGAGGTTGTTGGTCGGTTCGTCCAGCAGCAGCATGTTGGCGCTCGAGACGACGAGCGTCGCGAGCGAGAGCCGCGTCTTCTCGCCGCCCGAGAGCACACCGGCGGGCTTGAGCACATCGTCGCCGGTGAACAGGAACGATCCGAGCACCTTCCGCGCCTCGGTCGCATTGATGTCGGGGGCGGCCGACATCATGTTCTCGAGCACCGATCGCGACACGTCCAGGTTCTCGTGCTCCTGTGCGTAGTACCCGATCTTCAGACCGTGCCCCGGCTCCAGCTGGCCGGTGTCGGGCTTGTCGACGCCGGCCAGGATGCGCAGGAGGGTCGTCTTGCCGGCGCCGTTGAGTCCGAGGACGACGACCTTCGACCCGCGGTCGATCGCCAGGTCGACATCGGTGAAGATCTCGAGCGAACCGTACGACTTCGACAGGCCCGACGCCATGAGCGGGGTCTTGCCGCACGCGGCGGGCTTCGGGAACCGCAGCTTCGCGACCCGTTCGACCTGGCGCACCTCGTCGAGACCCGAGAGCATCTTCTCGGCGCGGGCGACCATCTGGTGCGCGGCGGCGGCCTTCGACGCCTTCGCGCCGAAGCGCGCAGCCTGCAGCTGCAGCTGGGTCGCCTTCTTCTCGACGTTGACGCGCTCCTTCTTGCGGCGCTCCTCGTCGGCCACCCGCTGTCGCAGGTAGTTCTTCCAGTTCATGTTGTAGGTGTCGATGACCTGACGGTTCGCGTCGAGGTAGAAGACACGGTTGACCGTCTCACCGACGAGCTCGACGTCGTGGCTGATCACGATCAGCCCGCCCTTGTAGTTCTTGAGGAACTCGCGCAGCCACACGACGCTGTCGGCGTCGAGGTGGTTGGTCGGCTCGTCCAGGATCATCGATTCGGCATCCGAGAACAGGATCCGCGCCAGCTCGATGCGGCGACGCTGTCCGCCGGACAGGGTGCGCAGCGGCTGATCGAGGATGCGGTCGGGCAGCGAGAGGTTGTGGGCGATCGATGCGGCCTCGGCTTCGGCGGTGTAGCCGCCGAGCGACTCGAAACGCTCGGTGAGGCTGCTGTAGCGCTTCATCGCCTTGGCCGCGACGTCGGCGTTCTCGTCGCCCATCAGGAGCGATGCCTCGTGCATGCCGATCGCCAGGGAACCCAGGCCGCGCGCGTCGAGGATGCGCGTGCGCGCGAGCATCTCGGGATCGCCCGTACGAGGGTCCTGCGGCAGGTAGCCGAGCTCTCCCGAGCGGTCGACACGACCGGCCGCGGGCAGCAGATCGCCGGCGAGCACCTTGGTCAGCGTCGTCTTGCCGGCTCCGTTGCGGCCGACCAGCCCCACCTTGTCGCCGTTGCTGACGCGGAACGAGACGTCCGCCATCAGCACGCGGGCGCCCACGCGGATCTCGAGGTCGTGCACGGCGAGCACAGCGAAGGTCCGTTTCGTAGAGGGAGATTGTGAAGCGACCGAGCGGCCGATCTCCCAGTCTACCGTCGCCGACGTTCGACGAAGTCGCGGTGGCAGGGCGGGCCTGATGGCGTGCACAGCGGATGCCGCGATTCATTGGTGATCGACGCACAGTGCGGCCCGATACGCGGCTCTAGGATGAGTCGCGACACCCTCGTTTCACCCCTGCCCGACTCGGGCCGCCCGCCGAAGGAGACCCATGTCCTCGATCGCCGCCAATCCGGCAGCACCGTCCCGACGTCGCGTTCTGGCCGACGTCATCGCGCGTCCGTCCTCCCGAGCCCGCGCGTTCGCCGTCGACGCCGCGCTCGTGCTGGCCGGTGTGGCCCTGGTCGCGCTGCTCGCGAAGGTCTCGTTCTTCATCGGCCCCGTTCCGATCACCGGACAGACACTCGGCGTGATCCTCGTCGGCGCTTCCCTCGGCGCGGCGCGGGGTGCGGCGAGCCTGACGACGTACATGCTGGTGGGCCTGGCCGGGCTGCCCGTCTTCGCCGGTCCGATCGCAGGACCCGCGTACGTGCTGTCGCCGTCGTTCGGATTCATCGTCGGCTTCATTCCGGCTGCCTTCGTCGCCGGTTGGTTCGCGCAGCGCGCGTGGGATCGCAAGCCGGCACTCGCGTTCGCCGGCTTCGTGATCGCGAGCATCATCCCCTTCCTCATCGGCGTGCCGTACATGGCATTCATCCTCAGCGCCGTGATGGGCGTGGACATCACCTTCGTCTCGGTGATGGAGGCCGGCGTCCTGCCCTTCATCGCCGGCGGACTCATCAAGGCGGCCGTCGCCGCAGTCGCGATCCCGCTGGCATGGCGTGGCGTGCGCGCTCTCGACGCCCGCAAGGACGGCTGAGTTCACACCCCGTCCAGAAGGCCCTGACCGCGTCCGGTCGGGGCCTTCTGCATGTGCGTCATGTGACGCTCGCGAGGTCATGGATTCGCGTGGCCCGTGGTCGCTAGGTAAGGTAAGGGTTACCTTACAAACGATCACGGAGGAACTCGTGCACCGTACCCCCACCGCCGTCGCCGCACTCGCTGCGGCCGCCGTCACCGCTCTCGTCCTGACCGGCTGCTCCGGCCAGGATGCCGCCGACACCGCCGAGGCGGCGTCCTCGACCGGGGGCGCCTTCCCCGTGACGATCGAGCACGCCTACGGCGAGACGACGATCGACGCGCAGCCCGAGCGGATCGCCACCGTCGCATGGGCCAACCACGAGGTTCCCCTCGCCCTGGGCGTGGTTCCGGTCGGCATGAGCAAGGCGACGTGGGGCGACGACGACGGCGACGGGGTGCTCCCCTGGGTCGAAGACCAGCTCGACGAACTCGGGGCCGAGACGCCGGTGCTCTTCGATGAGACCGACGGCATCGACTTCGAGGCCGTCGCCGATACCGAGCCCGACGTCATCCTCGCCGCATACTCCGGCCTGACGCAGGAGGACTACGACACCCTGTCGAAGATCGCTCCGGTCATCGCGTACCCCGATGTCGCCTGGGGCACCTCCTACGAGGACATGATCCGGTTGAACTCGACCGCGATCGGCCTCGCCCCCGAGGGCGACCAGCTCATCGAAGACCTGGATGCCGAGGTGCAGACGGCGCTCGCCGACTACCCCGAGCTCGCGGCTTCCAACGTGCTGTTCTCCTACATCGATCCCGCCGACTTCAGCCAGATCGGCTTCTACACCTCGCTCGACACCCGTCCCGGCTTCCTCAACAGCCTGGGTCTGCCCGAGCCGACGATCGTCGCGGATGAGTCCGCCGGCACCGATCTGTTCTACGTCACGGTCAGCTCGGAAGAAGCGGATCGCTTCGCTGATGTCGACGTCTTCGTGACGTACGGCGACGCGGACGGTGCGATCGTCTCCCAGCTGCAGGCGGACCCGCTGCTGGCCCAGATCCCCGCCATCGCGAACGGCAATATCGCTGTTCTGGAGAACTCCACGCCGCTCGCAGCCTCGGCGAACCCCTCTCCCCTGTCGATCGGGTGGGGCATCGACGAGTACTTCGCGCTGCTCGCGGGCGCGCTCGACTGAGCACGGCTCACGTGACCATCACGCAGACGCGTACGCCGCTGCCGGACACCGCTGCACTGCGGCGTCCGGCAGCGGTGCGCGTGGCATGGCTCGCGGGCTCACTGCTCGTGCTCTGCGTGCTGTGCGTCCTGTCGGTCGCGTTCGGCGCTCGCGAAGTCACTCTCGGCGAGATCATCGCGGGTCTGGGGGGTGATGTGCGCGGGGTGTCCGAGGCGGCGGTTCAGGCTCGCATTCCGCGCACGGTCCTGGCGGTGCTGGTGGGAGCAGCTCTCGGCCTCGCCGGAGCCGGGATGCAGGCGGTGACCCGGAACCCGCTCGCCGACCCTGGCATCCTCGGCGTATCGGGAGGCGCGGCGCTGGCCGTCGTGATCGGCATCGTGTTCTTCGGACTCGCCGACCCCACCGTCTATCTGGTGGTCGCCATCATCGGCGCCGCGGTCGCCGCGGTGTTCGTCTACAGCGTCGGCTCGCTCGGGCGCGGCGGCGCGACCCCGCTCAAGCTCACCCTTGCCGGCGCCGCCATCTCGGCGGCCTTCGCCTCGCTCACGAGCGCCCTCCTGCTGCCGCGCGTCGACGCGATGGAGACCTTCCGGTTCTGGCAGATCGGCGGGGTGGGCGGCGCGACATGGGACCGCATCGCGATGGTGCTTCCCGTGCTCGCCGTGGGCGCGGTCACATGCCTTCTGTGCGCGCGAGGCATGAATTCGCTCGCGCTCGGCGATGACCTGGCCGCCGGACTCGGCGAGAACGTGTTCCGCACCCGCCTGATCGCCGCCGCGGGAGCGGTGATCCTGTGCGGCGCCGCGACAGCCGTCGCCGGTCCGATCGCCTTCGTGGGTCTGGTCATCCCGCACATCTGCCGCCTCCTGGTGGGCACCGATCACCGGTGGCTCCTCCCGTTCTGCGCCGTGGCGGGGGCAGGCCTGCTCGTGGCCGCCGACATCATCGGGCGCGTCATCGCGCGTCCGGAAGAGATCGAGGTCGGCATCATCACCGCCTTCATCGGCGCACCGGTCTTCATCTGGATCGTCCGTCGCCAGAGAGTGCGTGAACTGTGAGCGTCCAGACGGTCGTCGCCGGCGCTCGGGTGCGCCGACGCCACCGAGGAACGGTGCTGGCCGTGCTCGGCATCCTGATCGTCGTCGTGTTCGCCGTCACGCTCATGGTCGGCAAGTCGTTCTACGGCCCCGCAGAGGTGCTCCGCGTGATCCTCGGAGAGACCGTTCCTGGCGCATCGTTCACCGTCGGCGAGCTGCGCCTGCCGCGCGCGACGATGGGCGTGCTCGCCGGGTTCGCCTTCGGCATCGCCGGTGTGACCTTCCAGACCATGCTGCGCAACCCGCTCGCCTCACCCGACATCATCGGCATCAGCTCCGGTGCGAGCGTCGCCGCAGTGTTCGGCATCATCGTGCTCGCACTCGACGAGACCGCGGTGTCGTTCCTCGCGCTCGGGGGCGCCCTGGTCACGGCGGCGGCCATCTACCTGCTCTCGCACCGCGGTGGCTTCGCGGGCACGCGGCTCATCCTGATCGGCATCGGCGTCGCGGCGATGCTCGACAGCGCCGTGACCTACATCCTCTCGCGGGCCGCCGCCTGGGACCTGCAGACCGCGATGCAATGGCTGACCGGGAGCCTGAACGGCGCGACCTGGGCGGGGGTTCTCCCATTGGCCGTCGCGAGCGCGGTCCTCGTACCGCTCGTGCTCTCGCAGGGCCGCGGGCTCGGGATGCTGCGCCTCGGCGACGACTCCGCGGCGGTCCTCGGCGTGAACGTGCCCCGCACGCGCGTGCTGCTCATGGTCTCGGCGGTCGCTCTGCTGGCCTTCGCCACCGCGGCGTGCGGACCGATCGCGTTCGTGGCGTTCATGGCCGGTCCGATCGCCTCGCGCATCATCGGCCCCGGCGCGTCGCCTCTTCTGTCGGCCGGACTCGTCGGCGCGCTGCTGGTGCTCACGGCCGATCTGGTCGGCCAGTTCGCCTTCGACAGCCGCTACCCCGTCGGCGTCATCACCGGTGCGCTCGGCGCGCCGTACCTCGTCTTCCTGCTCATCAGGATCAACCGCTCCGGAGGGTCGATATGACCGAACCCCACAGCCTGTCGGCCGAGTCTCTGACCCTCGCGTACGGCGACCGGACGATCGTCGAGCAGCTGGACCTGCGGGTGCCCCCCGGGCGCATCACCGCGATCGTCGGGGCCAACGGGTGCGGCAAGTCCACCCTGCTGCGTGCGCTCGCCCGGCTCATCTCGCCACGCTCGGGACAGGTGGTGCTGGACGGCAAGGCACTGCACGGTCGACCGACCAAAGAGATCGCGCGCACGCTCGGCCTGCTGCCGCAGGCTCCGATCGCCCCCGAGGGGATCGTGGTCGCCGACCTCGTCGGCCGTGGCCGGCATCCGCACCAGAAGATGCTGGCCCGCTTCACCGCGCGCGACTACGAGGTCGTCGCGCAGTCCCTGGCCGCGACCGGCATCACCGAGTTCGCCGATCGGTCGGTCGACGAGCTCTCGGGCGGTCAGCGTCAGCGGGTGTGGATCGCGATGGCTCTCGCGCAGCAGACCGACATCCTCCTGCTGGACGAGCCGACCACCTTCCTCGATCTCGCCCACCAGGTCGAGGTGCTCGATCTGCTCACCGATCTCAACCGCGACCGCGGGACGACGATCGCGATGGTCCTGCACGACATGAACCTCGCTGCCCGCTACGCCGATCACCTGTTCGCCATGCGAGACGGCCGGATCGTCGCGAGCGGCCCGCCGTCGGAGGTCATGACGAGCGAGCTGATCCGCGACGTGTTCGACCTCGACGCACTCGTGGTCCCCGACCCTGTCTCGGGCACCCCGATCGTCCTCCCTCGCGGCCGCCACCACATCCTGACCCCTGAATCCGAGGAGCCCCGTGTCATCCGCAGCTAACGCCATCCGCTTCTTCCGAGCCCCGGTCACCGCGATCACGGACCTCACGCCGAGCTTCCGGCGGTTCACGTTCGGCGGCACCGACCTCGCCGAATACGGCGATCCCGGGTACGACCAGCGGGTGAAGGTCGTGTTCCCGACCGAGACCATCGGCCTCGACGCGATGCCCGCCGGCGACGACTGGTACACGCGGTGGCGCGAGATGCCCGAGGATGAGCGCCCGCCGTTCCGGACGTACACGACGCGCCAGGTTCGCAACGACGTGCACGAAGTGGACATCGACATGGTCGCGCACGACGTGCTGGGCCCGGCATCCGCGTGGATCTCACAGGCGGCCGTCGGCGACGAGGTGCTCATCCTCGCGCCGACCACGGCTCATTCCGGGGTGAGCTACGGCATCGACTTCGTGCCCCCCGCCCGCACCGACAAGCTGCTGCTGGCGGGCGACGAGACGGCGGCCCCGGCGATCGCGGTGATCCTCGAGCAGCTGCCGCCCGAGGCGACCGGCGTCGTCGTGCTCGAACTGCCGCACCGCAGCGACGCCGCCTATCTCCCCCACCATCCGGGCTTCGAGTACCGGGTGAGCGCGCGCGGCGACGGCGAACGCCACGCGCACCTCGTCTCAGCGGTGCAGGAGGCCGCCGCCGGCCTCGTGCCTGCCGGCCGCGGTGCCGAGGTCGAGGAGGTCGACATCGATGCCGGCATCCTGTGGGAGGTGCCGCGCACCGCGAAGGGCGGGGCCGCGCTCAAGAGCGCACCGCTGTACTCGTGGCTCGCGGGCGAGTCCAGCGCGATCAAGTCGCTGCGCCGGCACCTCGTCGCCGAGCGCGGGGTCGATCGACGCGCAGTCGCCTTCATGGGGTACTGGCGATTGGGGCGCGCCGAGAACTGACCAGTCAGCGCGCCTCGTGCGCGTGCCCGAGCCGCAGGCCGGGGACGAGCGCGAGCAGCGACAGCGCCGCGGCGATCAAGAAGACGACGGGGAAACCCGCATCCGTTCCGGTCAGCGCCACGAACGTGAGACCCATCACGGCGATCGCGACCGAGGCCCCGATCGCGTCCGAGATCGACAGGGCGGACGAGTTGAAGCCCTGATTCTGGGGCGTCGAGTAGGCGAGCGTCAGCACCGTCAGCCTCGGATACATCAGGCCCATCCCCGCGCCGGCCAGAGCCCATCCCGCGACCAGGACCGCGGGAGGCAGATGGCCCCAGGCAGTCGCGGCGGCGATCGCGAGCGAGGTGAACAGCAGGGCCGTGCCGATGAGGGTGATGCGGGTGTTGCCGAGCCGGTCGCCGAACCGGCCCTGCACGTACGCGGCCGACGCCCACAGCAGCGCGGCCGCGGTCAGCCCGAGCCCCGCCCAGGTCGGCGAGAACCCGTAGTCGGCGATCAGGAGGTACGGGACGTAGATCTCGGCGCCGAACAGTGCGCCGGCGATCAGCCCGCGCATGAGGATCACGCTCGGCAGGCCCCGTGACGCCCGCAGCGTCCGACGCGGCAGCAGCGGTCTGACAGCGACCGCGATGACGACGACGGATGCCGCCACCACCAAGCCCGACCACGCCCCCGCCTCGCCCGCGAGGCTGAGCGCCAGTGCACCGACGGCGAGGGCGAGGGCGCACGCGAGCCGACCGAGCACCCCGCCCCCGGACGGATGGTCGGTGTGCAGCGGCAGTCCGTGCAGTCGCACGGCGACCATGGTGAAGGCGATCACCGTGAGCAGGGCGATGCCGAGGAACACCCAGCGCCAGTGCAGGTACTCGGTGACGGCGCCTGCCAGGAACGGTCCGACGAGCGAGGGCACCACCCACGCGGCCGAGAAGGCCGCGAACACCCGCCCGTGCGTCTCGGGCGGGTACACGCGCGCGACGACGACATACAGCGCGACGGTCTGTCCTCCCGCGCCGAGCCCCTGCACCAGTCGCCCGACGACGAGCATGGGCATCGTCGCGGCCAGTCCCGCGATGACCAGCCCGAGGACGAAGAGGGCGACCGCCGCATACAGCGGTCCCCGCGGGCCGGATCGGTCGCTCCAGGCACCCGCTGCCACCATTCCGATCACGCTCGTCGCGAGCGTCCCGGCGAAAGCGACCGCGTAGAGCGCATCGCCGTCCAGGTCGGCGCTCACGATCGGCATCACCGTCGTCACGGCGAGGGCCTGGATCGCTGCGAGGAAGATGAGCGCAACCGCCCCGATCGTCACCCAGACGTAGCGCGGAGCCCAGATGCTCACCGCTTGCGCACTCGCGTCCGGCGTGAGCGGCTGGGGCTGCGGTGAGCTGGTCACCGCGAGACGAGCGCGCCGACGCGACGGACGGCCTCGGTCAGCAGCTCCGGCGAGCATCCGAAGTTGATGCGCACGTGCCCGACGCCCTCCTCGCCGAACAGCGGTCCGTGGTGCAGCGCGACCTTCGCCTCACGCCGGATCCGGGGCGCGGGATTGTCGCCCCACCCATACGCCGACACATCGACCCACGCGAGAAAGCCTGCGTCCGGCGGCAGGAACCGCGCTTCGGGCAGGTGCTCGGCGAGCAGGTCGACGAGCAGGCGGCGGTTCTCTCCGAGAGCGGCCAGCAGGCTCTCGAGCCAGGCGTCGCTCTCGGCGGAGTACGCGGCGACGTTCGCCAGGGCGCCGAACAGGCCGGTGCGCCATTCCACCTCGTCGGGAAGGGAGCGCAGCACCTTCGCCTGCGCAGGTCCTCCGGCGACCATCACCGCGCATTTCAATCCGGCGAGGTTGTAGGTCTTGCTGGCGCTCGTGACGGCGTAGCCCACATCGGCGGCCGTCGGTGAGGCGTCGAGGAAGGGGACGAAGGTGTGCCCGTCGTGGGCGAGGGGTCCGTGGATCTCGTCGCTGATGACCGTCGCACCGAAGCCTGAGGCGATGTCGGCCAGCGCCGCGAGGCTCTCACGCGTGTGGACGGTGCCGGTGGGGTTGTGCGGGTTGCACAGCAGCACGGCGCGCGCACCGCCCGCGAGCGCGGCCTCGACGGCGAGAAGATCGATCTCCCAGCCGGTCTCCGTCGGCGCGAGGGGCACCCGCTCGACGACCCCGCCCGCCTCCTCCACCGTGTCGAAGAACGGAGGATAGACCGGGGTCATGACCACGACGCGCTCCCCCGGTGCGATGACGCGGCGGAGGATCTCGACGACGCCCATCATCACATCGCCGGTCCAGAACACGAGCGCAGGGTCGACCTCCCACGCGAATCGGCGACGTGAGAATTCGACGAACGCCTCGCGGACGCCCGGCTCTGGCGGCGTGTACCCGGTGTCGCCGAGCTGCACCGCGCGTGCCAGGACGTCGGTGATGGCCGGCGCGAGCGCATAGTCGGTCTCGGCGACGAACAGCGGCAGCACCTCGGGCGGGTACTTCTGCCACTTCGTGCTGGACCGCTGTCGCAGCTGGTCGAGGGGCAGTGCCTGCAGGGGGGTGACGCTCACTCATCGAGCCTATCTACGGCGATGGATGCCGCGACTTCGCGTGTCAGACAGCGACACTCAAATCGCGAAGCCGAGGGCCCGCATCATGTCGCGGCCGTCGTCGGTGATCCGCTCGGGGCCCCATGGCGGCATCCAGACCCAGTTGATGCGGAATCTCTCGACCACGTCATCGAGGGCCTGCGCGGTCTGCTCCTCGAGCACGTCGGTGAGCGGGCATCCCGGCGCTCGTGAGGGTCATGTGGATGACCAGGGCGTCGTTCTCGTCGTCCCAGCCGAGGTCGTAGATCAGGCCCAGGTCGACGACGTTGATCCCCAGTTCGGGGTCCATGACGTCCTTGAGGGCTTCTTGGACCTCGTCGTACTTCTCGGGTGCGAGCGTCGCGGTCATAGCAGGATTCTACGCTTCGCCCTCAGCGGCGGCTTCGAGCAGAGGCTCGATGAAGCGGTCGTAGCCCTCGTCCTCGAGCCGCTCGGCGAGCTCGGGTCCGCCTTCTTCGACGATCCGCCCGGCGATCATGACGTGCACGAAGTCGGGGTGGATGTAGCGGAGGATGCGGGTGTAGTGCGTGATCAGCAGCACACCGAGGTCGGTCTGCTCCTTCGCGCGGTTGACGCCCTCGGACACGATCTTGAGCGCATCGACGTCCAGACCAGAGTCGGTCTCGTCGAGCACCGCGATCTGCGGGCGCAGAAGCTCGAGCTGCAGGATCTCGTGGCGCTTCTTCTCGCCGCCCGAGAACCCCTCGTTGACGTTGCGCTGCGCGAACTTCGGGTCCATGCGCAGGTTCTTCATGGACTGCTTGACGTCTTTGGTCCACGTCCGGATGGCGGGAGCTTCGCCGTCGATCGCGGTCTTGGCGGTGCGGAGGAAGTTCGTGACGGTCACGCCGGGGATCTCGACCGGGTACTGCATCGCGAGGAACAGGCCGGCGCGGGCGCGCTCGTCCACTGTCATCGCGAGGACGTCCTCACCGTCGAGCGTGATCGTTCCGCTGGTCACCTTGTACTTGGGGTGCCCGGCGATCGTGTAGGCGAGGGTGGACTTGCCCGAGCCGTTCGGGCCCATGATCGCGTGGGTCTGGCCCTTGCGGACCGTGAGGGTCACACCGTTGAGGATGGGGGTGGTTCCGGCATCCGTCTCGACCGTCACGTGCAGGTCGCGGATTTCGAGGACTGACATTTTCAGGCTTCCTTCTTCACAGCAGGGTCGATGAGCACATCGTCGCCGTCGATCACGACCTGGAACACGGGGACGGGCTCATAAGCGGGGAGGTTGAGGGGCTTGCCGGACAGCAGCGAGAACGCGGAGCCGTGGGCCCAGCACTCGATCGTGTCGCCGTCGACGAATCCCTCGGCCAGTGAGATGTCACCGTGCGTGCACACATCGCCGATCGCGTGGATGTCGTCGTTCGCGTCCTTCACGACGCAGATCGCGACACCCTCGACCTCGACGCGGATCGCGGAGTCCTGCTCGAGCTCGCTCAGAGCGCAGACACGGGTTGCGGTCACTGCGCCGCTCCTTCCTGAGGTTCGCCTTCGATCTCTCGAAGTTCGTTCTGAATGGCCTCGTGCAGTTCCGACTCCAGAGCCGGAATGCCGAGCCGCTGGACGATATCGCTCAGGAAGCCGACGACCACGAGTCGACGCGCCTCGTCTTCGCTGATGCCGCGCGACTGGAGGTAGAAGAGCTGCTCGTCGTCGAAGCGGCCGGTGGCGCTGGCGTGGCCGGCGCCGCGGATGTCGCCGGTCTCGATCTCGAGGTTCGGGATCGACTCGGCACGCGCGCCGTCGGTGAGGACCAGGTTGCGGTTGGCCTCGTACGAGTCGGTGCCGACCGCGTCGGGCCCGATGAGCACGTCGCCGATCCAGACGCTGCGGGCACCCGCACCCTGCAGCGCACCCTTGTAGAGCACGTCTCCGCGGGTGTCGCGTCCCTTGTGGAACAGGTAGACCTGGCTTTCGAGGTGCTGACCGGCGTCGGAGTACGACAGGCCGTACAGCTGTCCCTGCGCACCGGCGCCGGCGAGCTCGACGCTCGGGTTGATGCGCACCACGCCGCCGCCGAAGCTGACGACGAAGTGGCGGAGGGTCGCGTCGCGATCGACGCGGGCCTGGTGGGATGCCGCATGCACGGCCTCGTCGTCCCACTGCTGCACCGAGATGAGCGTGAGGTGGGCGCCGTCGCGGACGATGATCTCGACGTTCTGCGCGAGCTGCGCGGACCCATCGTGGCGCAGGACGATCGTGGCGTGCGAGTTCGGCATCGCCTCGATCACGAGGTGCGCGTGCGCACGACCGCCGTTGCCGTGGATCGCGATGACGGCCGGCTCGCCGAGCTCGGCATCCGCCGGGATGCGCAGCAGGTGCGCCTCGGCCTCGCGACTCCAGGCGATCGCCGCGGGCAGGTCCTCCGGGGTGAAGACCTCTCCCCGAGGGGCGGACCCGACGGGAAGGGACCCGTGCTCCAGCGCGGCGCCGGTCAGAGTCACGGTGATCGCGTCGTCCTGCGCGGGCTCGTCGAGCAGCACCTCGCCGATGCGGTCCATCGGCGTGTGCTTCCAGTTGACCTCGCGCCCGGTGGGGCGCTCGAAATCGGCGGGGTCGTACGAGCGGGGGCGCTCCGAACGCGTCTGGATCGGAGCCCAGGCGCCGTCCGTGTGGCCCTTCGAACCGGGCACCGTCGAACCCGGCACCGGCGAGGGTGCCTGCGTGGTCGTCGTCATCTAGCCGACACTGCCTTCCATGCCCATTTCGATGAGCTTGTTCAGCTCCATGGCGTACTCCATCGGCAGCTCGCGCGCGATGGGCTCGATGAAGCCGCGCACGATCATCGCCATCGCCTCGTCCTCGGGCATCCCTCGGCTCATCAGGTAGAACAGCTGCTCTTCACTGACCTTCGAGACTGTCGCCTCGTGGCCGAGCTGCACGTCATCGACGCGGATGTCGATCGAGGGGTACGTGTCGGATCGCGAGATCGTGTCGACCAGGAGCGCGTCGCAGCGGACCGTGTTCGCGGAGTGGTGGGCGTTCGCATCCACGCGCACCTCGCCGCGGTAGCCCGCCCGCCCGCCGCCTCTGGCGATCGACTTCGAGACGATCGAGGACTGCGTGTAGGGCGCCATGTGGATCATCTTCGCGCCGGCGTCCTGGTGCTGACCCGGACCGGCGAACGCGACCGAGAGCGTCTCGCCCTTGGCGTGCTCTCCGACCAGGAAGATCGACGGGTACTTCATCGTGACCTTCGAGCCGATGTTGCCGTCGATCCACTCCATCGTCGCGCCCTCGTGTGCGATCGCGCGCTTGGTCACGAGGTTGTAGACGTTGTTCGACCAGTTCTGGATCGTCGTGTAGCGAACGCGGGCGTTCTTCTTCACGATGATCTCGACGACGGCCGAGTGCAGGGAGTCGCTCTTGTAGATCGGCGCCGTGCAGCCCTCGATGTAGTGGACGTACGAGCCCTCGTCGGCGATGATGAGCGTCCGCTCGAACTGGCCCATGTTCTCGGTGTTGATGCGGAAGTACGCCTGCAGCGGGATGTCGACGTGCACGCCGGGCGGCACGTAGACGAAGGATCCGCCCGACCACACCGAGGTGTTCAGGGCGGCGAACTTGTTGTCACCGGCCGGGATGACCGTGCCGAAGTACTCTTCGAAGAACTCGGGGTGCTCGCGCAGCGCCGTGTCGGTGTCCATGAAGATGACACCCTGAGCTTCGAGCTGCTCGTTGATCTGGTGGTAGACGACCTCGGACTCGTACTGCGCGGCGACGCCGGCGACCAGGCGCTGACGCTCGGCCTCGGGGATGCCCAGGCGCTCGTACGTGTTGCGGATCTCTTCAGGAAGCTCTTCCCACGTGCCGGCCTGCTTCTCGGTCGAGCGCACGAAGTACTTGATGTTGTCGAAGTCGATCTCGCTGAGGTCGGCGCCCCAGGTCGGCATCGGCTTGCGCTCGAACAGCTGCAGGCCCTTCAGGCGCAGCTTCAGCATCCATTCGGGTTCGTTCTTGAGGGTCGAGATCCCGCGGACGACGGACTCGCTCAGACCGCGCTGTGCAGCGGCTCCGGCGGCGTCTTCGTCGTGCCATCCGAACTCGTACTGTCCCAGGCTCGCAAGCTCCGGGCGGTCGATCAGCACATCCGACATCGTCACACTCTCCTCCGGGCCACAACGGTGTCATCCGCCCCGGCATTCCTGCTTCTCCGGTGGAGTTCCGGAGAGGATGCCGCTCGGTGGGCCCAATCAAGTGGCGCCGTCCTGCGCGCCTACACTGTCAGTGATGCTGAGCGCGACGCGCCCGCATCCGACCCTTTGATTCTACAGGGTTCCGCCGCCGCACCGGATGGCGAGGCCCTTCTCCGGTGTCGTCCGGAGCGCATTCCCAGGAGGCAGGGCCCCATGGCCGCGGACCCCACGACCTCTGGCCCCTCTGCGGCCGGCGGCGCGCGACGCAACATCTTCTCGCGATTCCGGCAGTGGCTCCCGACGCGCGTGGATCGCCGTGTCATCGCCGCGGCGTGGGCGACCCTCGTCGTGCAGATCGGGATCGTCGGCACCGGCGGACTGGTGCGCCTGACCGGATCGGGACTCGGATGCCCCACCTGGCCGAGGTGCACCGCCGAGTCGCTCATCCCCACGCCGGAGATGGGCATCCACGGGGTCATCGAGTTCGGCAACCGAGTCCTGACATTCGTCCTGGTCATCGTCGCCATCCTGATGTTCCTGTTCGTGGTGAGGATGCGCCGCCGGCGCCGTGACCTGTTCTGGCTGTCGCTCGTGATCGGCCTGTACGTCCCGCTGCAGGCGATCATCGGCGGCATCACGGTGCTGACCAATCTCAATCCCTACGTCGTCGGCCTGCACTACTTCGCATCCGTCGTCCTGGTCGCGCTGTCGGCGGTGCTCGTCACGCGCGTCTACGCCGTGCCCGGCCCGCGTCGGCGCGCCGTGCCGGCCTGGTACGCGGCAGTCACGCACGTGACGAGCGCTTTGGTGCTCGTGACGGTCGTCGTCGGCATCCTCGTGACCGGCTCCGGTCCGCACGCCGGGGACGGCGGCGCATCGCGCAACGGACTCAACCCCGAATTCATGCAGCACGTGCACTCGTGGCCGGCGTACGCGCTCCTCGCGTGCACGCTCGTCCTGGTGATCGGTGCCGCGCGCACTCCCCCGGCCCAACGCCTGAGGCTCTGGACCGGGCTTCTCCTCGCGGTCGAGGGAGCGCAGATCGTCGTCGGCCTCTGGCAGGCGCGCGCGGGTCTGCCGATCGCACTCGTGAACATCCACATGGTGCTCGCGGTGCTGCTGGTGGCCGCGATGACCGCCGTCGTGATGCATCTCACCGAGCCTGCAGGCTTCACTCAGGAAGGTCCCGCGTACGCTGGATCGATTGAGTCCGCCCCGGCCCCGCGCTGATCGCGACTCATAGCCGACTCATCGGATTCGCACACGTGCGACTCGGGAGACCGCGCGATGCTGTCGGTTGCCGCGTCCCGAGTGACCCGCGCCCGGACCCGCACTTCACCCCTGATCGAGGAGTATTCGTATGACCGTTCGTCCCAGCCTTGTCCGCAGCATCCCGTTCTGGATCCTTCTGGTCGGCTCCCTCGCCACCAGCGCCTTCGGTGCCTGGCTCGCCGTCACCACCCTCGGCACCATGTCGACCGCGCTGACCGCGGGCACCGCGACCCCGGTCGATGTGTACGTCGGCCAGGTGTGGGCGATCGTCGGCGGCGTGCTGATCGCGACCGGCATCCTCGGACTCGCCCTGGTTCTCGTGCTCGGCGTGCTCCGCTCGTTCGTTCCCGTGACCGACGTCGAGATCATCGAGGCGCTGGACTGGTCGGATGACGACGAGCTCGTCGCCGATGAGACGCCGGTCGCATCCGCCCCCGTCGCCACCGAGCCGGCCGTCGTCGCCGAGCCGGTCGTCGAGGAGCAGCCCGTCGCCGCCGGCGCGACTCAGCGCTGATCCTGCGCACCATCGATCGTCGCGGCGTTCACCGCCGCTGATCATCCGGAAAGGGGCGGGAGCCGAGTGCTCCCGCCCTTTTCCGCGCGCCCGCCGCGGTTCGGGCTCGATACTGGCTGAATGGACCCGGTCGGAACCATCACGTGGATCGTGCTCTTCGTCATCGCCACGGTCGCGGTGACCGGTGTCGTGGGACGGCTGGGATGGTCCGCCCCGGTGGCGCTGGTGATCGTGGGCGGCGCGGTGTCGTTCATTCCGGGTGTGCCCCAGGTCGAGGTGGAGCCCGAGCTCATCCTCTACGGCATCCTGCCGCCCCTGCTGTTCGCGGCGGCCATCCGCACGTCGGTCATCGATGTCCGCGCACGTCGTGACAGCATCCTGCTGCTGTCCGTCGGGCTCGTCGCGTTCACCGTCGTCACCGTGGGGTTCGCCGCTTTCGCGCTGATCCCGTCGATCACACTCGCGGCCGCGTTCGCGCTCGCCGCCGTGATCGCCCCGACCGATGCGATCGCGGTCACGGCGATCGCCGGTCGGCTCGGGCTGCCGCGTCGCGTCGTGACGATCCTCGAGGGCGAGAGCCTGCTGAACGACGCAACGGCGCTCGTGGCCCTCAACGCATCGATCGCCGCGATCGTCAGCGCCGTCTCGCCGCCCGAGATCGGCCTGGACTTCGTGGTCGCGGTGCTCGTCGGAACGGGCGTGGGCTTGCTGACGGGCTTCGTCGTCTCGTGGGTGCGCTCGCGCCTGCACTCGGCCGTGCTCGACACGAGCCTGACCCTGGTCACCCCGTTCGCGGCATTCCTGCTCGGGCAGGTGCTGCACGGCTCGGGCGTGCTCGCGGTCGTGATCGCCGGGCTGTACCTGGGCTACCGCGCCCCCGTGGTCTCGTCGGCGGAGGCCAGGGTCGCAGAACGGCTCAACTGGCGCACGATCCAGTTCCTCCTCGAGAACGCGGTGTTCCTGTTCATCGGCCTGAACCTCAAGGGGATCCTCGCGGGCGCCCTCAGCACGGGCCCGGGATTCTGGCAGACCGTGGTCATCTGCATCGGCAT
This sequence comes from uncultured Actinomycetota bacterium, assembly GCA_963781135.1. Lineage (GTDB taxonomy): Bacteria > Actinomycetota > Actinomycetes > Actinomycetales > Microbacteriaceae > Microbacterium. The sequence goes on from CAWADY010000010.1 coordinate 884,784, forward strand.
CCTCCTCGCCCTGGTGGCCTCGCGATTCGCCTGGGTGATGGGAACGACGCTGCTGTACCGCAAGGGACCCCGGCGTCTGCGTGAGCGCGCGTGGGCATGGGGCAACGGCGTCGCAGTCGCGTCGGCGGGTGTGCGCGGCGTGGTGACGCTCGCCGCGGTCTTCCTGCTGCCGCCCGAGACACCGATGCGCGAGTATCTGCAGTTCCTCGCGTTCGTCGTCGTCGTCGCGAGCCTGCTCGGCGGGCTCGCGCTCCCCGCGATCATCCGGCGGCTGAAGCTGCCCAAGCCGAGCTACGCCCAGGAGCTCACCGAGCGGAGACTGCTCATGGCGGAGGCGCGGCAGGCGGGTATCGACTACCTCGACGCGCAGCCGGTCTCGGACGACGAGCAGCGCGTCGCCGACATCCTGCGAACCGATGCGGGCTTTCTGGGCGAGACCCTCGACACGTACGGGCCCGATGCCTCGATCCCCCAGCTCGAACTCAAGTACCGGCTGCGCCGGGCGATGCTCGACGCCGAACGTGAGGCGGTGCTGAGCGCGCGCACCGAGGGCCGGTACCAGGAGCCGGCGATCGTCGCGGCGCTGCAGGCCATCGACGCCGAAGAGACGGCGCTGCGCGCGCAGTTCCCCCGCGAGAAGTAGCCGGGCCTCGGTTCGCCGGCCGGGTCAGAACGGCAGGAGCGGGTCGATCGCGATCGCCACGAACAGCAGCGTCAGATACGTGATCGATGCGTGGAAGACGCGCATGGGGCGCGGCTCGGTGCCGCGCACTGCCCGGTTGTAGAGGCGGTGCGACTCGTAGACGAACCAGCCGCCGAACACGATCGCCGACACCGTATAGACCAGGCCCATGTCGGCGACCGGGATCAGCAGCAGCGAGCACGCGACGGTGGCCCACGCGTAGAGGATGACCTGGAGTCCCACCTGCGAACCCGAGCGGGTCGCCCCCAGCATCGGGACGTCGACCTCTTCGTACTGGTCCTTGTACTTCATCGACAGCGGCCAGTAGTGCGGCGGCGTCCAGAGGAACACGAGCGCGAAAAGGATCATCGGCGTCCACGACAGCGAGCCGGTGACGGCCGTCCAGCCGATCAGCACCGGGAAGCAGCCGGCGATCCCGCCCCACACGATGTTCTGCTCGGTACGGCGCTTGAGGATCATCGTGTAGATGACGACGTAGAAGAAGATGGCACCGGCCGACAGGACGGCGGCGAGCCAGTTGGTCGTGAGCCAGAGCCAGACGGTGGATGCCGCGGCCAGCGTCCACGCGAAGATCAATGCTCCCCGCGGCGAGACCTCTCCGGTCACGAGCGGGCGGTTCACGGTGCGCTGCATGTGCGCGTCGATGTCGCGGTCGAGGTACATGTTGAACGCTGCCGCCGAACCGGCGCTCATCGAGCCTCCGAGCACCGTGGCCAGGACGAGCCAGATGTCGGGGAGACCTCCCTGCGCGAGGATCATCACCGGAACGGTGGTCACGAGCAGGAGCTCGAGCACGCGCGGCTTCGTGAGCGCGACGTACGCGCGGATCGTGCGGCCCAGGGAGTGCGGTCGTGCCGCGGCGGCGGATGCTGCGCCCGCCGTCATCGTGGTGTCCATCGCTCCCCGCTCGACCGCTCGAAACTGCCCTCCGAGTCTATGGCATCCGCATGGCGCGCCCTTCGCTCACGCGCGCTCACAGTCCGCTCCCGCGCGGTGTGAGCACCTCGACACCGTGGCGACACGACACCGACATGAACCGGTCGGATGCGCCTGCCACACTGCCGTCATACGACGTATCGCATAGCCCTGGCGGAATCCCCCTTCGCTATGCTGAAACAACACGTGCGCCCTGCGCCGGCTGCTCCTCCCGAATTGCGACGCGGTCTGCTGAGTCGGGTGCTAATCCTCTGAGAAAGGCGGCCCGGTGTCGGAACTGCGTTGGGATGAAATCGATCGGCGCGCGGTGGATACCGCTCGCGTGCTGGCAGCTGACGCGGTCGAGAAGGTGGGCAACGGCCACCCGGGGACGGCGATGAGCCTCGCTCCGGCGGCGTATCTGCTGTATCAGCGCGTCATGAACCACGACCCGGGCGACGTGCACTGGCCTGGACGCGACCGGTTCATCCTCTCGGCCGGTCACTCCTCGCTCACCCAGTACGTGCAGCTGTACCTCGGTGGCTTCGGACTCGAGCTGGGCGACCTCAAGTCGCTGCGCACGTGGGGCTCGAAGACCCCCGGCCACCCCGAGTATGGCCACACCGACGGCGTGGAGATCACCACCGGTCCGCTCGGCCAGGGTCTCGCCTCCTCTGTGGGCTTCGCCTACGCGGCGCGCTACGAGCGCGGCCTGTTCGACCCGGAGACTCCGGCCGGGCAGTCGCCGTTCGATCACTTCATCTACGTCATCGCGAGCGACGGCGATCTGCAGGAGGGCGTGACCAGCGAGGCGTCCTCTCTGGCCGGTCACCAGTCGCTCGGCAACCTCGTCGTCATCTACGACTCGAACCAGATCTCGATCGAGGACGATACGAATGTCGCCTTCACCGAGGACATCGCCAAGCGCTATGACTCCTATGGCTGGCACGTGCAGACGGTCGACTGGAAAAAGACCGGCGAGTACGTCGAGGACGCTGCGGAGCTGTTCGGCGCCCTCGAGGCTGCGAAGGGCGAGACCGACAAGCCGTCCATCATCATCCTCAAGACGATCATCGGCTGGCCCTCCCCCGGCAAGCAGAACACCGGCAAGATCCACGGCTCCGCGCTCGGCTCCGACGAGCTGTCTGCGACGAAGAAGGTCCTCGGCTGGGACCCGGACGAGACGTTCGTCGTTCCCGAGGACGTCCTGACGCACACCCGCAGCCTGGGCGAGCGCGGCGCGACCGTTCATGCCGCCTGGCAGGAGCGCTTCGACGCGTGGGCGGCGGCGAACCCGGAGCGCAAGGCGCTGTGGGACCGCGTCAACGCCCGCGAGCTGCCCGAGGACATCGCCTCCGCGCTGCCCGTGTTCGCGCCCGGTAAGGACGTCTCGACCCGTGCGGCGTCCGGCACCGTGATCAATGCGCTGGCAGCTGAGCTCCCCGAGCTGTGGGGCGGATCGGCAGACCTGGCGGAGTCGAACCTCACCACGATCAAGGATGCGAAGTCGTTCATCCCCATCGAGTGGTCCACCCACGAGTGGTCGGGCGACCCGTACGGCCGCGTGCTGCACTTCGGCATCCGCGAGCACGCGATGGGCGCGATCGTCAACGGCATCGTCCTGCACGGTCCCACTCGCGCGTTCGGCGGCACGTTCCTGATCTTCAGCGACTACATGCGGCCCTCGGTCCGTATCGCGTCGCTCATGAACATCCCGAGCATCTACGTCTGGACCCACGACTCGGTCGCGCTCGGCGAAGACGGACCGACCCACCAGCCGATCGAGCAGCTGGCCGCCCTGCGGGCCATTCCGAACTTCACGGTGGTGCGACCCGGCGATGCGACCGAGACCGCTGTGGTCTGGCTCGAGATGCTGCGCCGTCACGCCGGCCCCGCCGGCATCGCCCTGACCCGTCAGAACATCCCGGTGTTCGAGCGCGGCGACGGCGACGCGACGGGCGACACGTTCGCCTCGGCCGAGGGCGCCGTCAAGCGGCGCGTACGTGCTGGCCGAAGCGCCGAACGGCACGCCGGATGTCATCCTCATCGCGACCGGCTCCGAGGTGCAGCTCGCGGTCGCCGCACGCGAGACCCTCGCCGCGGAAGGCGTGAACGCCCGCGTCGTCTCGGCGCCGTCGCTCGAGTGGTTCGACGAGCAGGATGCCGCCTACCGCGAGTCCGTGCTGCCGAAGTCGGTCACCGCCCGCGTGTCGGTCGAGGCCGGGATCGCCCTGCCGTGGCGCAACATCGTCGGCGACCGCGGACGGAGCGTCTCGATCGAGCACTTCGGCGCATCGGCCGACTACAAGACCCTGTTCGAGAAATTCGGCGTCACCGCCGAGGCCGTCGTCGAGGCGGCACGCGAGACCCTGGCCGCCGCGACAGCGGCGGCGGAATAAGGAGCAGCACGCATGAGCACCCCCACCGCCCACCTGACCGCCGAGGGCGTCAGCATCTGGCTGGACGACCTCTCCCGCTCGCGGATCATCACCGGCAACCTGGCCGACCTGATCGTCACCCGCAATGTGAGCGGCGTGACCACGAACCCGACGATCTTCGCCGGTGCGATCGGCTCGGGCTCGGACGCCTACGCAGGTCAGATCCACGAGCTCGCCGCTCACGGCGCCAGCGCCGATGACGCGATCTTCGCGATCACGACCGACGACGTGCGCGCCGCGGCCGACGTCTTCCGTCCCGTGTACGACGCGACGAACGGCGTCGACGGGCGCGTGTCGATCGAGGTCTCCCCCGATCTCGCGCACGACACCGACGCGACGATCGCTCAGGCCAAGGAGCTGTGGGCCACGGTCGATCGCCCCAACGTGCACATCAAGATCCCCGCGACCAAAGCCGGTCTGCCTGCGATCACCGAGGTCATCGGCTCGGGGATCTCGGTCAACGTGACGCTGATCTTCAGCCTGGAGCGCTACTCCGAGGTCATCGACGCCTACCTGGCCGGAATCGAGCAGGCCCAGGCCGCTGGTCACGACCTCTCGAAGATCCACTCCGTCGCCTCGTTCTTCGTGTCGCGCGTCGACACAGAGGTCGACAAGCGCATCGCCGCGCTCGGCGACGATGAGGCCGCAACCCTGAAGGGACTCGCGGGCATCGCGAACGCGCGCCTCGCGTATGAGCTGTTCGAGAAGGAGTTCGCGACCGACCGCGCCACGGCGCTGACCGCTGCCGGCGCGAACGTGCAGCGACCGCTGTGGGCCTCGACCGGCGTGAAGGACCCCGCACTGCCGGACACCCTGTACGTCACCGAGCTCGTCGCGCCGGGAACCGTCAACACCATGCCCGAGAAGACCCTCGAGGCGACCTTCGATCACGGCGTGATCGCGGGCGACACCGTCACCGGCGCATACGCCGGCGCCCACGAGGTCTTCGACCGCCTCGCCGCGGCCGGCATCGACATCGCCGACGTCACGCAGGTGCTCGAGGACGAGGGCGTCGAGAAGTTCATCGCGTCTTGGCACGAACTGCAGGAGACCGTGGCAACGGCCCTGAAGGCCGCGGCACAGTGACATTCGACATCCACCTCACCGGACACGTCAAGGCGCTCGTCCACGAGACCCTCCCCGGTCTGATCGCCGACCTCGTCGCGTCGGGCATCACCGCGGGCGATTCGTCGCTGTGGGGGCCGGACGCCGAAGCCGAGGCATCCCAGCGTCTCGGATGGGTGCAGGCGGTGTCGGTGTCGGAGCCGCTCGTCGCCGAGATCGAGGCGCTGCGCGCCGAGCTCGTCGCCAAGGGCGTCACGCGCGTCGTGCTCGCCGGCATGGGCGGCTCCTCGCTCGCGCCCGAGGTGATCGCACAGACCTCGGGCGTGCCGCTGGTGATCCTCGACTCCACCGCCCCCAGCCAGGTGCTCGCCGCGATCGACGGCGATGCCGAGGCCGGCGGCCTGGAGCAGACCGTGCTGGTCGTCTCATCGAAGTCCGGATCCACGGTCGAGACCGATTCCGCCAAGCGCGCGTTCGAGGCGGCGTTCCGCGACCTCGGCATCGACCCCCTCGAGCGCATCGTCGTCGTCACCGACCCGGGTTCGCCGCTCGACCAGGCGGCCCGCGCCGACGGCTATCGCGTGTTCAACGCGGATCCGACCGTGGGCGGCCGCTATTCGGCGCTCACCGCGTTCGGACTCGTGCCGACCGGTCTCGCCGGCGTCGACATCGCCGAGCTTCTCGATGAGGCCGAGGCGACCCTGCTCGAGGTCGCGATCGACAGCGCCGACAACCCCGCACTCGTCCTTGCGGCCGCGATCGCCGGCGATCCGGGCACCGACCCGGCGCTTGCTCGTCGCGACAAGCTCGGACTGGTCACCGACGGCACGCACATCATCGGCCTGCCCGACTGGATCGAGCAGCTGGTCGCGGAATCGACCGGCAAGGAGGGCACCGGCATCCTGCCCGTCGTGCTCCTGCCCGTCTCCCCCGAAGTCGAGAATCCGCCGGCCGACATGCAGATCGTGCGGTTCGTCGATGAGGCGAACGAGTTCCACTTCCGCGAGCGTCATGAGGGCGAGGTCCTCGTCAGCGGTTCACTCGGCGCGCAGCTCGTCGTCTGGGAGTACGCGACCGCGATCGCCGGACGGATGCTGGGGATCAACCCCTTCGATCAGCCGGATGTCGAATCCGCCAAGATCGCCGCGCGTGGTCTGCTCGACGCCCGCCCCGAACCGACCGCCCCCGCTTTCGCGCTGGAGGGCGTCGAGGTGCGCGTGTCGGATCCTGCGCTCGCGGCATCCGGAACCGTCGCCGGCGTGCTCGATGCCCTGTGGGCGCAGATTCCCGAGAACGGCTACGTGTCGATTCAGGCATACGTCGACCGGCTGCGTCTCGAGCAGCTCCAGGGTCTGCGCGAACTGGTCGCGGCCGACTCCGGTCGACCGACGACGTTCGGCTGGGGACCCCGGTTCTTGCACTCGACCGGGCAGTTCCACAAGGGCGGTCCCGCCGTCGGCGTCTTCCTGCAGATCCTCGAGCAGACCGATGTCGACCTCGAGATCCCCGGCCGTCCGTTCACGTTCGGCCAGCTGATCGAAGCGCAGGCAGCCGGAGATGCGAGCGTGCTCGCGGAGGGTCACGGACGGCCCGTCGTCACTCTCACCCTGACCGACCCCCAGGCCGAAGTGCTCACGCTCTTCGAAGCCGCTCAATAGGAGTCCACCCCACATGATGGTGCACCCCCGATGACCGTGGAGATCTCGCGCGGCCACAATCCGCTGCGCGACCCCGAAGACCATCGCCTCAACCGCATCGCCGGTCCGAGCGCGCTGGTCATCTTCGGAGTGACCGGAGACCTCTCCCGCAAGAAGCTCATGCCCGCGGTCTACGACCTCGCGAACCGGGGCCTGCTTCCGCCCGGCTTCGCGCTCGTCGGGTTCGCGCGCCGCGACTGGGAAGACCAGGACTTCGCGCAGGTCGTCAAAGAGGCCGTCGAGACCCACTCTCGCACCGAGTTCCGCGAGGAGACCTGGCAGCAGCTGCTGCAGGGCATCCGGTTCGTCTCCGGCGAGTTCGACGACCCCGACGCGTTCCGACGGCTGCGCGAGACCGTCGACAAGCTCGATATCGAGCGCGGAACGATGGGAAACCACGCGTTCTACCTGTCGATCCCGCCGAAGGACTTTCCGATCGTCGCCGAGCAGCTGAAGTCTTCCGGCCTGGTGGACGACACCGCCGATCAGCCGGAGCGCTGGCGCCGCGTCGTGATCGAGAAGCCGTTCGGGCACGACCTCGCCTCGGCGCAGTCGCTCAACGACGCGCTGCGATCGGCGTTCCCGACCGACTCGATCTTCCGCATCGACCACTACCTCGGCAAGGAGACGGTCCAGAACATCCTGGCGCTGCGCTTCGCGAACGAGCTGTACGAGCCGATCTGGAACGCGAACTACGTCGACCACGTGCAGATCACAATGGCCGAGGACATCGGCGTGGGCGGCCGCGCCGGCTACTACGACGGCATCGGCGCCGCGCGCGACGTCATCCAGAACCACCTGCTGCAGCTCATGGCGCTCACCGCGATGGAAGAGCCGATCTCGTTCGACGCGAAGAACCTGCGCGCCGAGAAGGAGAAGGTGCTCGCCGCGGTCACCCTGCCGAAGGATCTCGCACGCTCGACCGCACGGGGTCAGTACGCCGGCGGGTGGCAGGGCGGCGAGAAGGTGCTCGGCTTCCTCGAAGAAGACGGGATGAACCCGGAGTCGACGACCGAGACCTACGCCGCGATCACGCTCGAAGTGAACACGCGTCGCTGGGCCGGAGTGCCGTTCTACCTGCGGACGGGAAAGCGCCTCGGCCGGCGTGTGACCGAGATCGCGGTCGTGTTCAAGCGCGCCCCCGAACAGCTGTTCTCGCGCACGCAGACCACCGGGCAGGGCCAGAACGCGCTCGTGATCCGCGTGCAGCCCGACGAGGGCGTCACGATCCGCTTCGGTTCCAAGGTGCCGGGCGCAGGTGCTCAGGTGCGCGACGTCACGATGGACTTCGGCTATGGCCACGCGTTCACCGAGGCCAGTCCCGAAGCCTACGAGCGCCTCATCCTCGACGTCCTGCTCGGCGACCCGCCGCTGTTCCCCCGCCATGAGGAGGTCGAGCTCTCCTGGAAGATCCTCGACCCCATCGAGGAGTTCTGGACCGCGCAGGGCGGTCCCCTCGAGCAGTACGCCCCCGGATCCTGGGGACCGGAATCCGCGGAAGAGATGCTCTCCCGCGATGGACGCACCTGGAGGCGCCCGTGATCGTCGATCTGCCCGACACCACCGTCAGCAAGATCTCGCGGGCGCTCGTCAACGTGCGCGAAGAGGGCGGCGCTGTCGCTCTCGGCCGCGTGCTGACCCTGGTCATCCTGACCCGCGAGGGCGCGCTCGAAGAGGTCATCGAAGCGGCGAACGACGCGTCGCGCGAGCACCCGATGCGCGTCATCGTGCTCATGATCGACGGCTCCGACGCCGACTCCCGCCTCGACGCGCAGATCCGCGTCGGCGGCGATGCGGGCGCGAGCGAGGTCGTCACGCTCCGCGCGTTCGGCGAGGCCGGCAGCTCGAACCTCGAGAGCCTGGTGACCGGTCTGCTCCTGCCCGACGCACCCGTGGTCGTGTGGTGGCCGAACAAGACCCCCGACTCGCCCTCGACGACCTCGATCGGCAAGATCGCCCAACGACGGATCACGGATGCCGCCACCAAGAGCGACCCGTCGGCGTGGGTCGCCGCGCTCGGCAAGAACCACGCTCCGGGCGACACCGATCTGGCCTGGACCCGCCTCACGCACTGGCGCGAGCAGTTGGCCGCCGTGCTCGACCAACCCCCGTACGAAGCCGTGACCGCCGTCGAGGTGCGCGGTGCCGCCAGCTCACCGTCCACGGCGCTGCTGGCGGCGTGGCTGCGTCTCATGCTCGACGTGCCGGTCGACTGGCGCTACCTGCCCGAAGACGAGTGGAAGGACGGCATCAAGTCGGTGCGGCTGACCCGCGCCGGCGGAGAGGTCCTGCTCGCACGCTCGTCCCCCGCCGTCGCCTGTCTCACCCAGCCCGGCCAGCCCGAGCACGACCTCGTGCTCGCCCGCCGCACCCTGCGCGAATGCCTCGCGGAAGAGCTCCGTCGCCTCGATCCGGACGTCCTGTATGGTCGAGTGATCACCGAGGGCTGGGAGCTCTTGGAACCCGCGACGCAGGAGACGCATGGCTGAATTCATCATCGAGAAGCGGGTCGTGATCAGCGATGATCCCGCCGCTCTCGCTGAGTCCGTGGCCGCACGATTCGTGAACCGACTGGCCAAGTGCGCGGCTGACGGAGCCCTGGTCCACGTCTCGCTCACGGGCGGGTCGATGGGTTCGGCGGTTCTCGCCGCCGCCGCGCGGCATCCGCGCCGTGACCGTGTGGACTGGTCGCGCGTGCACTTCTGGTGGAGCGACGAGCGCTTCGTCGCGAGGGAACACGACGACCGCAACGAGAAGCAGGCGCGCGACGCCCTGCTGGACGAGATCGACATCCCTGCGGCGAACATCCACACGATGGCCGCGAGCGACGAGGGCGTCGACCTGGATGCGGCCGCCGAGCGCTACGCCGCCGAATTGGCGCGATTCCCCCAGGACGACGGCACGCCGTGGCCGTCGTTCGACATCTGCTTCCTCGGCGTCGGACCGGACGGCCACATCGCCTCGCTGTTCCCCGATCGTCCCGAGATCCTGATCACGGACCGCGTGGCCGTCGCGGTGCGCGACTCCCCCAAGCCGCCGCCCGAGCGCGTCACCCTCACCCGGCCCGTCATCAACGGCTCGCGCCGGGTGTGGCTCGTGCTGGCCGGCACCGACAAGGCAGCCGCCCTCGGGCTCGCGCTGGCCGGCGCCAGCTATGCCAGCGTGCCCGCCGCGGGCGCCAAAGGACGCCGCCGGACGATCTTCTTCGTCGACGAAGCGGCGGCCTCGCAGGTGCCGCCCGAGCTCATCGATCAGGAATACTGAGCCACGAGCCCGCGGGCGAGCTGCCGCTCACTCGAGGCCGCGGCGCTCCCGCAGCTGCTTGAGGGCGTCGTCGAGAAGCTGCTCGGCCTCTTCTTCGGTACGTCGTTCCTTCACGTACGCGAGGTGGGTCTTGTACGGCTCGGTCTTGGCCAGCGCCGGCGGGTTCTCTTTGTCGCGCCCGGCGGGGAGGCCGGAGTGCGGCGAGTCGATCGTGTCGGGGATCTCCTCTTCGGGGATCCCGGCCGCGAAGTACCGCACCGTCTCGTTGCCCAGGGCGTCCCAGTACGAGATCGCGATGCGCTCGGCGTGGAAGCCGTGGTCCTGCTCGCCCATCGGGCCCGCGCCGACGCGCGTGCCCCGGATCGCATTTCCGCCGGTGGCCATCAGACGCTCTGGAACTTCGTGATGAGGCCGAGAGCCACGATGGACACGAACCACGCCAGCGCAAGGACCACCGTGAAGCGGTTGAGGTTGCGCTCAGCCAGGCCCGAGGACCCGAGGGCTGAAGTCATGCCGCCGCCGAACATGTCGGAGAGGCCGCCACCGCGTCCCTTGTGGAGCAGGATGAGAAGGGTCAGCAGCAGGCTGGTGATGCCGAGGAGCACCTGCAGGACGAACTCGAGGATCTGCACAGATCTAAGCCTTTCACCGCGCCCCTGTCGGGCGCACGATTCTCCAGTATAAGCGCCGGTCAGACGCCGACGTGCTTCTGGAATCTGATGATCGCTGCGAACTCGTCGACCACGAGGCTTGCCCCGCCGACGAGCGCGCCGTCGACGTCGGGCTCGCGCATGAAGCTCGCGATGTTCGTCGACTTGACGGAGCCGCCGTAGAGCACGCGCGTGCGCTCCGCGGCATCCGTCCCCAGCTTGGCGGCGATCGACCTCGCGGAGCTTTGCACAGACCTCCTGCGCCTGCTCGGGCGTGGCCGCCTGGCCGGAGCCGATGGCCCAGACGGGCTCGTAGGCCACGACGATGTCCGCATCGGCGGGGACGCCCTCGAGGGCCACTTCGAGCTGTCCGACCGGCACGGCGCTCGCACCGAACTTCTCGAGGTCCTCGGAGGTCTCGCCGACGCAGATGACCGGCACGAGGCCGTGACGCAGCGCCGCCTGCACCTTCGCCGCGACGACCTCGTCGGTCTCCGCGTGGTACTCGCGACGCTCGGAGTGTCCGATGATCACGTACGCGCAGTTGAGCTTCTTCAGGAACGCGCCGGAGACCTCGCCGGTGTAGGCGCCGGAGTCCTTGGTCGACAGGTCCTGCGCGCCGAGGGCGAACGGGATCTTGTCGGCGTCCAGCAGCGTCTGCACGGTGCGCAGGTCGGTGAACGGTGGGAAGAGCCCTACCTCGACGGTGCCGTCGAGGTGCTTGGCCTCCTTGAGCGCCCAGTGCAGCTTCTGCACGAAAGCGATCGCCTGCTGATGGTCGAGGTTCATCTTCCAGTTGCCCGCGATGAACGGGGTACGACCTGTCACTGCCATCCGAGGACCTCCAGTCCGGGGAGCTTCTTGCCCTCGAGGAATTCCAGGCTTGCTCCGCCGCCCGTCGAGATGTGTCCGAACTGGTCGTCCTGGAAGCCGAGTTGGCGCACAGCCGCAGCCGAGTCGCCGCCGCCGACGACGCTCAGCCCGTCGACCTCGGTGAGCGCCTGTGCCACGGCCTTCGTGCCGGCCGCGAACGGGGCGAGCTCGAACACGCCCATCGGGCCGTTCCAGAACACCGTGCGGCTGTCGCGGATGACCTCGGCGAAACGTGCCGCCGTGTCGGGTCCGATGTCGAGCCCGAGGCCGGACGCACCGAATGGCGTGTCTTCGATCGCATCGGCCGGCGTGACGACGTGCTCCGCGTCGGCACCGAACTTCGAGGCCACGACGACGTCGGTCGGCAGCACGATCTCCACGCCCGATTCCTCGGCGGTCTTGATGTACTGCTTCACCACCTCGAGCTGATCGGACTCGAGCAGGCTCGCGCCGACTCTGTGCCCCTGCGCGGCGAGGAAGGTGAACAGCATCCCGCCTCCGACGAGCAGCCGATCGACGCGCGGAAGCAGGTGCGAGATGACGCCGAGCTTGTCGCTGACCTTCGAGCCGCCCAGCACGACCGTGTACGGCCGCTCGGGCTTCTCGGTGAGGCGGTCGAGCACATCGAGCTCTGCGGCGATCAGCAGGCCGGCTGCCGACGGCAGGATCTCGGCGAGATCGTAGACGCTCGCCTGCTTGCGGTGAACGACCCCGAAGCCGTCCGAGACGAGCACGTCGCCCAGGTCGGCCAGCTCCTCCGCGAACGCGCGACGCTCCGCGTCGTCCTTCGCAGTCTCGCCGGGGTTGAAGCGCAGGTTCTCGATGACCGCGACATCCCCGTCCTCGAGCGCCGCGACCGCATCGTGAGCGGACTCGCCCACCGTGTCGAGGGCGAACGCGACGGGCTTGCCGAGCAGCTCCGACAGCCGCTGCGCGACCGGGCCCAGGCTGTACTTCGCGTCGGGTGCGCCGTCGGGCCGGCCGAGGTGCGAGCAGACGACGACGCGGGCACCCTGATGGATGAGCGCGTTGAGGGTGGGAAGCGACGCCCGCACGCGGCCATCGTCCGTGATCACGCCGTCCTTGAGGGGGACGTTCAGATCGCAGCGGACGATGACCCGCTTGCCGGCGAGCGAACCCAGCGAGTCCAGGGTGCGCAGAGGCATCGTGAGCGCCTAGAGGCGTTCGCCGACGTACTCGGTGAGGTCGACCAGGCGGTTCGAGTAGCCCCACTCGTTGTCGTACCAGGCCGAGACCTTGACCAGGTTGCCGCTGACGTTGGTGAGCTCCGAGTCGAAGATCGACGAGTGCGGGTTGCCCTGGATGTCGCTCGAGACGATCGGGTCCTCGGTGTACTCCAGGTAGCCGGCCAGTGCGCCTTCGGCGGCAGCGGCCTTGTAGACGGCGTTGATCTGGTCGGCGGTCAGACCCTCGGTCGGCGTGACGATCGTGAGGTCGACGATCGAGCCGGTGGGCACCGGCACGCGGTACGACGATCCGCTCAGCTTGCCGTTGAGCTCGGGCAGCACGTGGCCGATGGCCTTGGCCGCACCGGTCGAGGCGGGGACGATGTTGATCGCGGCGCCGCGCGCGCGACGCAGGTCGCTGTGCGGGCCGTCCTGCAGGTTCTGGTCGGCCGTGTAGGCGTGCGCGGTCATCATGAAGCCGCGCTCGATGCCGAACGCGTCGTTGAAGACCTTCGCGAGCGGCGCGAGGCAGTTCGTGGTGCAGGACGCGTTCGAGATGATGACGTCGGTCTCGGGGTTGTAGTCACCCTCGTTGACGCCCATGACGATGGTGACGTCGTCGCCGGTCGCCGGAGCGGAGATGAGCACCTTCTTGGCGCCGCCTGCGATGTGCTTCTTGGCGTCTTCGGCCTTGGTGAAGCGGCCGGTCGACTCGATGACGATGTCGACGCCCAGCTCGCCCCAGGGCAGGTTCGCCGGGTCGCGCTCTTCGAAGACCCTGATCTTCTTGCCGCCGACGGTGATCGAGTCCTCGTCGTACGAGACGTCCTCCGCCAGCACGCCGCCGACCGAGTCGTACTTGAGCAGGTGGGCGAGGGATTTGTTGTCGGTGAGGTCGTTCACCGCCACGATGTCGAGGTCCGCACCCTGCGCGAGAGCCGCGCGAAGGTAGTTGCGTCCGATGCGGCCGAAGCCGTTGATTCCGATCTTGACAGCCACGGAAATTCTCCTGAGATGTGTCGTGCGCGCGAGCGCGCTAATTGCGGTTGCAGACGATGGACAACGGCGTCCCGGCGGGGTATCCCGCCGGGACGCCCACACTCGCTATGACAGTACCAGCAGGCCAGAAGTCTTCTCGCGGGCCGCCGTCAGTCGCTGCGCGACGTTCTGCCAGTTGGCGATGTTCCACACGGCCTTGACGTAGTCCGCCTTGACGTTCAGGTAGTCGAGGTAGAAAGCGTGCTCCCACATGTCCAGCTGGAACACCGGCACGGTGCCCTGAGCGGTGTTGCTCTGCTGATCGAACAGCTGCTGGATGATGAGCTGCTCGCCCAGCGGATCCCAGCTGAGCACAGCCCAGCCCGAACCCTGGATGCCGGTCGCGGCGGCGGTGAAATGCGCCTTGAACTTCTCGAAGCCGCCGAAGAACTCGTCGATGGCCGACTTCAGCTCGCCCTCGGGCTCGCCGCCGCCCTCGGGCGACAGGTTCGTCCAGAAGATCGAGTGGTTGACGTGACCGCCGAGGTTGAACGCGAGGTCCTTCTCGAGCTTGTTCACGTTGGCGAGGTTGCCGCTGTCGCGGGCCTCCGCGAGCTGCTCGAGGGCCGTGTTCGCGCCGGTGACATACGCCTGGTGGTGCTTGTCGTGATGCAGCTCCATGATCTTGCCGCTGATGTGCGGCTCCAGAGCCGCGAAGTCGTAGGGGAGGTCGGGCAAGGTGTACTTCGCCATGTTCTCTTCTTCCTGTCGGCGCTGAGCCGATACTCCTCGACTCAGCGAGAATGACGTATCCATCCTAGTAATCGCCAACACCCGACGACGGGGGTTGCTTCCCCGGATGACGTGCAATAACGGGATGCCGCGGCATCCGTCCGGCGATCGGTCAGTCCTCGGCGCCGACCGGAACCGCGGCCTCGGTATCGGGGATGCCGTCGTGCTCGGCCTTCTTGTCGGCCATCGCGAGCAGGCGGCGGATGCGGCCGGCGACGGCGTCTTTCGTGAGAGGCGGGTCGGCGTGGTGGCCGAGCTCGTCGAGGCTCGCGTCGCGGTGCGCGAGGCGCAGCGCGCCCGCTTCGCGAAGGTGCTCCGGCACGTCGTCGCCCAGGATCTCGAGCGCGCGCTCGACTCGGGCGCAGGCTGCGACGGCCGCCTGGGCGGAGCGGCGCAGGTTCGCGTCGTCGAAGTTGACGAGGCGATTCACGCCGGCGCGCACCTCGCGGCGCTGACGCATCTGGTCCCAGTCGCTCGCGGCGCGTTCGGCTCCCATCTGAGCGAGGGCCACGCGGATCGCCTCGCCCTCGCGTACGACGACGCGCGGAACGCCGCGCACCTCACGGGCCTTGGCGGGGATGCCGAGGCGGTGCGCCGCCCCGACGAGGGCCATCGCCGCCTCGGGCGCGGGGCAGGTGATCTCGAGAGCGGCGGATCGGCCGGGTTCGCTGAGTGTGCCGGCCGCGAGGAACGCACCGCGCCAGATCGCCGCGAGGTCGCCGCGGGAGCCGGTGGTGAGCTTGTTGGGCAGGCCGCGCACGGGGCGCCGTCGCTGGTCGAGCAGCCCGGTCTGACGCGCCAGGGTCTCGCCGCCTTCGATCACGCGGACCGCGTAGTGGCTGCCGCTGCGGGCGCCGGATCCCTGCACGTGAACGAGCTCCGGACGGACACCGTAGATCTCCAGGAGGTCGCGGGCCACGCGGCGGGCCAGGACATCGGAGTCCAGTTCGGCCTCGACGGCGACGCGGTTGGCGATCGAGTGCAGACCACCGGAGAAACGAAGGAGAGATGTCAGCTCCGCGACCCGAGCCGTGGGGCTCGGATCGCGCACGGCCGTCAGTTCAGCCTTCACGTCAGCGGTCAACGACACGGATCTCCTCGCATGGGTGCGGAACAGCGGGTGGAACGAGGGTCCAGCCTACTCGCGACCCAAGTCCCGATGCTTCATTCGCACCGCGACGCCGGGCAGCGACGACAGGCGGGCGGCGAGTTCGCGGGCCATCACGACGGATCGGTGTTTTCCACCGGTGCAGCCGATCGCGACCACCGAGTGCCCCTTGTTCTCGCGCTGGTAGCCGTCGAGCACGGGCGCAAGGGCGGCGGCGTACGAGTCCAGGAATTCCGCCGCGCCCTGCTGGGCCAGCACGAAATCGCGGACGGCGTCGTCTTCGCCGGTGAGGGCCCGCAGATCGTCGTTCCAGAACGGATTCGGCAGGAATCGCATGTCGGCGACCAGATCGGCGTCGGGCGGCAGCCCGTATTTGAACCCGAAGCTCATGATGGTGACGGAGTGGCGCGCCGCGCCTTCGGCCGAGAACATCTCGATGACCTGCGTCGCGAGCTGATGGATGTTGAAGGCGGACGTGTCGATGATGACGTCCGCGCTCTCGCGCACCGGCGCGAGGATGCGCCGCTCGAGATGGATGCCGTCCAGGACCGTGCCCTCGCCCTGGAGCGGGTGCGGGCGCCGGACGGCTTCGAACCGCCGGACGAGCACTTCGTCGGAGGCGTCGAGGAACATCACGCGCACGGGCCGGCCGTGACGCAGCGCCCGCGTGATCTCGGGGAGCTCGACGAACAGGTCGCGCCCGCGCACGTCGACGACCACCGCGACCCGAGGAAGGGCGCCTCCGGCCAGTTCGGTCAGCTCGAGAAGCGGACGCAGCATCTGCGGCGGCAGGTTGTCGACCACGTACCAGCCGAGGTCTTCCAGTGCGTCCGCCGCCGTCGAGCGGCCGGCGCCCGACATCCCCGTGACGATCAGGACCTCGCCCGCGTCGCGGCGCACCGAGGTGCTGTCCTCAGTGTCCGTCATGACCGCCCCCGTCGTCGGTTTCAGCCTACCCATTCGACAGGTGCGCCTGAATCGCGGCGGCGAGCTTCGGCCCCACTCCGGGCAGTTCCGTGATCTCTTCGGCGGTCGCCCGCTTGAGTGCGGTCACGGAGCCGAAATGCCGCAGCAGCGCCCTGATGCGTGCATCGCCCAGCCCGGGGATCTCGGCGAGCACGCTCTGGATGTCACGGCGCCGGCGACGACGCTGATGGGTGATCGCGAACCGGTGCGCCTCGTCGCGCAGGCGCTGCAGGAGGTACAGCGCCTCGCTCGTGCGGGGCAGGATCACGGGGTACTCCTCCCCCGGCATCCACACCTCTTCGAGTCGCTTCGCGATGCCGCACAGGGCGATCTCTTCGTGCCCGGCATCGGCGAGTGCGCGCGCCGCCGCCTCCACCTGTGGCTTGCCGCCGTCCACGACGAGCAGCTGGGGCGGGTAGGCGAAGCGCGGTCGTTTGCGCGTCGTCGTGACCTCGCCGTCCTGCGTGGGCTCGGGCTGTGGCTCGTCCTGCTCTTCGGGGCGGTCGAGATACGCGAGCCGCCGGGTGAGCACCTGGTAGAGCGAATCGGTGTCGTCGGTCGTCTCGGGCACCCCGAAGTTGCGGTACTGGTCCTTGCGCGGCAGACCGTCTTCGAAGACCACCATCGATGCGACCACATTCGTTCCGCTGAGGTGCGACACGTCGTAGCACTCGATGCGCAGGGGCGCTTCGGCGAGCCCGAGGGCTTCCTGCAGATCGGTCAATGCCTGCGTGCGGGCCACGTAGTCGCTCGTGCGTCGCGTCTTGTGGATCATGAGCGCCTGCTGGGCGTTCAGCGTCGCCGTCTTGAGCAGCTCGGCCTTGCGTCCGCGCTGCGCGACCTGGATCGAGACGAGCTTCCCGCGCCGCTCGCGCAGCCACTCCTCGAGGTCGACGGCGTCGTCGGGAAGCGATGGCACCAGCACCTGGCGCGGGATGTCGACGGGTGCGGCATCGCCGTACGCGCGCTGCAGCACCTGGTCGACCAGCTCGCCGCCCGAGATGTCGAGCTCCTTCTCGATCGTCGTCGCCCGCACACCGCGCACGCGTCCGCCGCGGATCACGAACTGCTGCACCGCGGCGTTGAGCTCGTCCTCGGCGATGCCGAAGAGGTCGGCATCCGTGTCGGGCGACAGCACCAGCGCGCTCTTGGAGAGCACGGCGTCGATCGAGACCAGACGATCGCGGTACACGGCGGCGGCTTCGTAGTCCATCGCCGCGGAGGCCTCGCGCATGCGGGCGTTGAGGTCCTTCGCGAACCGCTGATCGCCGCCGGCCATGAACGCGATGAAGTCCTCGACGATCGCCCGGTGCTCCTCGATCGTGACCTTCATCGAGCAGGGTCCTCCGCACCGGCCGATCTGACCCGGGAAGCACGGCCGGCCGGTGGCCATCGCCTTCTTGTACGACGCGTCGCTGCACGTGCGGATCGGGAAGACCTTGATCATCAGGTCGATCGTGTCGTGCACGGCCCAGACCTTCGGGTACGGACCGAAGTACTTCGCGCCGGGGATGCGGCGATTGCGGGTGACGATGACGCGCGGAGCCTCGTCGGCGAGGGTGATCGCCATGAACGGATATGACTTGTCGTCCTTGTAACGGACGTTGAACGGCGGATCGAACTCCTTGATCCACATGTACTCGAGCTGCAGCGAGTCGACGTCGCTGGCCACGACCGTCCACTCGACGGATGCCGCGCTCGTGACCATCCGCCGGGTGCGTTCGTGCAGGGTGTGCAGCGGCGCGAAGTAGTTCGACAGCCGCGCACGCAGGTTCTTCGCCTTGCCGACGTAGAGCACGCGCCCCGCGGCGTCCCGGAACCGGTAGACACCCGGGTTCGTGGGGATCTCCCCCGGCCTCGGCTTGTAAGCCACGGTGGGTCGCGAGCTGACCTTGACCATCCGGCTGTCAGCCGGCCTTGCGCACCGCGGAGAGGCCGAGCACCTCCGCGAGGAATGCGCCGGTGAAGCTGCCATCCACCCGCGCCACCTGCTCGGGCGTGCCGGTCGCCACGATCTCGCCGCCGCCGGAGCCACCCTCGGGGCCGAGGTCGATGATCCAGTCGGATGACTTGATCACGTCGAGGTTGTGCTCGATCACGATCACCGTGTTGCCCTTCTCCACGAGGCTGTTCAGCACCTCGAGCAGTCGGGCGACGTCTTCGAAGTGCAGGCCCGTCGTCGGCTCGTCGAGCACATAGATGCTGCGGCCGTTGCTGCGACGCTGGAGCTCGGTCGCGAGCTTGACGCGCTGCGCTTCGCCGCCGCTGAGGGTCGTCGCAGACTGTCCGAGCCGGACATAGCCCAGGCCGACGTCGACCAGTGTCTTGAGGTAGCGGTGGATCGCCTGGATCGGCTCGAAGAAGTCGGCCGCCTCGGCGATCGGCATCTCGAGCACCTCGGCGATGTTCTTGCCCTTGTAGTGCACGGCGAGGGTGTCGCGGTTGTATCGCTTGCCGTGGCACACCTCGCAGTCCACGTACACGTCGGGCAGGAAGTTCATCTCGATCTTGATCGTGCCGTCGCCCGAGCACGCCTCGCACCGGCCGCCCTTGACGTTGAAGCTGAAGCGGCCGGGCTGGTAGCCGCGGGCCTTGGCCTCGGGCGTCTCGCTGAAGAGCGTGCGCACGCGGTCGAACACGCCGGTGTACGTCGCGGGGTTCGAGCGCGGGGTGCGGCCGATGGGCGCCTGATCGACGTGCACGACCTTGTCGAGGTTGTCGAGGCCCGTGACGCGGGTGTGCTTGCCCGCGATGCGGCGTGCGCCGTTGAGCCGGGTCGCGAGCACTTCGTAGAGGATGCCGTTCACCAGCGACGACTTGCCCGAGCCGCTCACGCCGGTGACCGCCGTCATCACGCCGAGCGGGAAGTCGACCGTGACGTTGCGGAGGTTGTTCTCGCGGGCGCCGACGACGGTCAGCATCCGCTTCTTGTCGATGCGCCTGCGCTTGGTCGGCGTGGGGATCGACCGACGGCCGGCCAGATAGTCGCCCGTGATCGACCGGGTGTCGGTGAGCAGTTCGGACAGCGGCCCGGAGTGCACCACGTGCCCCCCGTCGACGCCCGCGCGCGGGCCGATGTCGACCACCCAGTCGGCGGCGTGGATCGTCTCTTCGTCGTGCTCGACGACGATGAGGGTGTTGCCGAGGTCGCGCAGGGTCAGCAGCGTCTCGATCAGGCGGCGGTTGTCGCGCTGGTGCAGACCGATCGACGGCTCGTCGAGCACGTAGAGCACGCCGGTCAGCCCCGAGCCGATCTGGGTCGCGAGCCGGATGCGCTGCGCTTCGCCGCCGGAGAGGGAGCCGGCCGATCGGCTGAGACTGAGGTAGTTCAGGCCGACCTGGAGGAGGAAGTTCAGCCGAGCTCGGATCTCGCGGAGAACCTGTGCGGCGATCTTCGCCTCGCGGTCGGTCAGCTGGAGCTTGGCGAAGTACTCCTGCGCGTCGGCGAGGCTCAGGCGCGACGCGTCGGCGATCGAGTGCCCGTGCACGAGGACGGCGAGCACTTCGGGCTTCAACCGGTCGCCGTTGCACGCGAGACACGGCACCTCGCGGAGGTACTCCGACCAGCGCTGACGCTGCGAATCCGAGTCGGCCTGGACGTACTGCCGCTCGATGTACGGAACGACGCCCTCGAAGCCGGACGAGTAGCGCATCTCGCGGCCGTAGCGGTTCTTCCACTTGACGGTGACCTTGTAGTTCTCGCCGCGCAGCACCGCCTCCTGCACGTCGAGCCGGAGGTCGCGCCAGGGGGTGTCGAGCGAGAAGTTGAGATCGGCGGCCAGGCCCTCCAGGAGCCGCTCGTAGTACTGGAAGAGCCCCTTGCCCTGCGTCGTCCACGGGATCAGCACGCCCTCGCGGATCGAGGCCTCCTCGTCGCCGAGCATGAGGTCGACGTCCACCGACATCCGTGTGCCCAGCCCCGAGCACGTCGGGCACGCGCCGAACGGGGCGTTGAACGAGAAGGTGCGCGGCTCGATCTCGGTCAGCTGCAGCGGGTGGCCGTTCGGGCACGCGAGCTTCTCGGAGAAGGACTGCCATGCGGCATCCCCCTCCTCGTCGACGAAGTTGACCTGCACGATGCCGCCGGCGAGGCCGATCGCGGTCTCGACCGAGTCGGTGACGCGGCTCAGGATCTCGGGGCTCGCGACGAGACGGTCGACGACGACGGCGATGTCGTGCTTGTAGCTCTTCTTGAGCGCGGGCGGCTCGGCGAGCTGGATCAGGTCGCCGTCGACCACGGCGCGGGCGTAGCCCTTCGCCGAGAGCTCCTTGAAGAGGTCGACGAATTCGCCCTTCTTCTGCGTCACGACCGGAGCGACGATCTGGTACCGCGTCTTCTCGGGCAGCTCCATGAGCTGATCCGCGATCTGCTGCACGGTCTGGCGCTGGATGACCTCGCCGCACTCGGGGCAGTGCGGTACGCCGATGCGCGCCCAGAGCAGGCGCATGTAGTCGTGGATCTCGGTGATCGTGCCGACCGTCGAGCGCGGGTTGCGGTTGGTCGATTTCTGGTCGATGCTGACCGCCGGGCTGAGGCCCTCGATGAAGTCGACGTCGGGTCGGTCGACCTGACCGAGGAATTGGCGTGCGTACGCGCTGAGCGATTCGACGTACCGGCGCTGGCCCTCGGCGAAGATCGTGTCGAACGCGAGACTGGACTTTCCGGAGCCGCTCAGACCCGTGAAGACGACGAGCGAATCACGAGGGATGTCGAGGTCGACGTTCTTCAGATTGTGGACGCGGGCACCCCGAACACTGAGTTTTCCACTGGTGTTTCCGGGCGCGGCGACAGGGACGATGGGCACTGGTCAATTGTAGGCGCGCCCTCCGACACGGGTCGCGGGGTTCGCCCCGAGCGCACCTCGTGGTAGAGCGGGAACGACGGATGCCGCGGGGAACGAGTCCCCGCGGCATCCGTCGTTCAGCTCCCGGTCAGGGCGTGACGTTCAACACGAACGAACTCGTCGTGCCCGTGGACGGCACAGCTGACATCGAATGTCGTCGGCCCGCTGGCGGTGGCGGGGACGGTGAACGTGACCGTCGCCTTACCCACCTCGTCGGACTCTTCGCGTGTAGGCGGTGTCGACCGCTGCGCTGCCGAGTTCCACGCCGCCCGACGAGACGACAGCCAGCTTGGCGTCGATCTCATCGCGCGTGAAGTCGAGCGACGACAGGTTGACCGTCACCGACGCACCGGCGGCGACCGTGGCGCCTCCGGGCAGGTTCACGCCGACTGCGCGCTGGGTGATGTCGGGCGCCGCGCTGTCGAACTCCTCGAAGTAGTCGACCATCGACTCGAGGTCGACCTTGCCGCTGTCGGCCTTGCCCGTTCCCAGCCGGAAGGTGACGAAGTTGTCGCCGCCGGACGCGAGGAACGAGTTCATGCCCACGGTGTACGTCGCGCCGGGTCGATCGGAGCACCGTCGAGCCACATCTCGGTGATGTGCGACGCCGGTGGCCGCGAGCGGGTCGTACGTGTAGGTGAAGCCGTCGCTGACTCCCAGCTTCAGGAACGGACGCGATCGCCTGGTCGGCTGCCACTGCTCCTCGAGCACGCCCTTGATCTGCGCACCGGTGAGCTGCATCGACACCAGGGTGTTCGCGAACGGCTGCACCGCTGCCGCCTCGGCGTACGTGACCTCTCCCGAAGCCAGGTCGGCTCCGCAGGCCACCGGGGTTCATGAAGGCGATCTGCGATGCCGCGGTCCTGATCGGAGTTCAGCGACCACTTCTGGACGTCGGCGACGAAATTGCCGAGCGTGGACTCGCCACCGCGGTTCTCCGGGAAGCGACGGGCGCTCCTCACCGGGTTCGCCGCGCACCGCGCGACCGAAGTTGGCCGATCGCCGTGCCGAGCACCACGCTGCCGAGCTCGGCCGCCAGCGCCGTCGCCTCCGAAACGATCGGCACGATCGCCGGGTCGGGCTCCGGTGAGCCACGGCGGTGACGTTGCCGGCCGCGTCGAACGCCGTCGCCATCGTGTAGAGTGTGTTCTCCATCGAGGTGATCGACTTCGACTTGCGGTCGAGCGAGATCTCCATGTCGAGAAGCGCTCGCCGTACTGCCCGCTCGAGATGACCGGACGACCGTCGATCACGTGGTTGTATGCCAGGTGCGTGTGCCCCGAGACGATCGCATCGATATTGTCGGTCGGCGTTCAGCACGATCTGGCCGAAGCGGCGAGTTCGGGTCGGTCGCCGACGCATCGTCGGTCGTCGCCGCGCCCTCGTGGACGAGGAGCACGAGCATATCCGCTTCGCCGTTGTCGACCTGCCGTCGCTGAGCTGGTCGGCGACGCGGTTGGCGCTGTCGACACGGACTGCCGTCCGTGATGTCCTCGATGCCGGCCGGGCTGACCAGCGAGGGCAGCTCGTCGGTGACAGCGCCGACGAAGCCGACGCGGACGCCGTTGAACTTCTTGGTCCAGTACTCGGGCAAGCGCGGGGTCGCCGGTCGTCCTTGTCGTAGACGTTCGCGCCGAGGTACTCCCAGACGCAGGGGCATCACCCGGTCGCGTCAGGTCGGCGCAGCCGCTGGTCGAACTCGTGGTTGCCCGACAGCGCTCACGTCGAGGCCCGCCGCGTTCAGCGTCTCGATCGTCGGCACGTCCTGCTGGATGAACGACGTGAAGGTCGACGCGCCGATCATGTCGCCGGCGGCCGCGAAGATCGTGTTGGGGTTCTCGTGCGCGGAATTGGTTGACCGCTGTCGCAGCCGGGCGATGCCACCGGCGGTGCCGGACTGCTCGATGCGCCCGTGGAAGTCGTTGACGGTGACGAGGTTGATGTCGACCGTAGTGCCCTGTGCCTTCCGTCCGCGGGTCGCTGGGCGGCGCCGCCTGAGCGCGCGCGAGCCACCCGAGGCGAGAGCCAGGTTGCCACGCGGCTGAAGCGCCGAGCGCGAGCCGCCGACGAGTGGGGTTTGTCGAGCGGTCGGGGTGTGACCGCGTGAATGACCGAGATCGCATGAAGCATCCTCTGGGATCGGACCGATGGGGGGACGGCGGTGCATCGCGAACTTCGCGGATCCGGGGGTCGGCTACCGCATCGAGTTGCTTCGCACCTCTGCCGAGCCTAAGAGCCTTCCGAGAGTATGCCAAGGGGGTGGCGCAGAGTTCACGCGTCCGCAATCGAACCGATACCGAGTACGACTCACGGCGAGACCGGGTCCGTCGTCCGACCGGCGAATCGCACGAGCGCGGTGCGCAGCTCGGCGATCTCGCCGGCATCCATACCGACCCGCTGCATGATCTGACGCGGCACGTCCAGCGCGTCTTCCCGCAGTGCGCGGCCCGCATCGGTGAGGGCGATGTCGAGCACGCGCTCGTCCTTGCCGTTACGCGTGCGCGACACCCGCCCCTGTGATTCGAGGCGCTTGACGAGCGGTGAGAGGGTCGCCGGTTCCATCGCCAGCTCGCCCGCGAGGTCGCCGAGCGATCGCGGCGAGCGCTCCCAGAGGGCCAGCATCACGAGGTACTGCGGGTGCGTCAGCCCGAGCGGCTCGAGGACAGGCCGGTAGACGGCGACCACGTTCCGCGCTGCGGTCACCACAGCGAAGCAGAGCTGGTTCTCGAGGGCCAGGATGTCGTCGGTCATGGTGAGATCCTATCGCCACGAATAGTTAGTACACTAATGACATGACGGAGAACAGGATGCCGCTGCGCACGCGAGTCCGAGAGGCCGGCGGCTGGTACGCCTGGATCAACGCGAAGCTGATCCGGATGGCAGGCCCGGCGGCCGTCGGCCCGTACGAAACGACTCCCCCGCCGACGGTGGCAGAGCGGGCGGAACGGGCATGTCCGCTGTGCGGTGCGCCGATGACGGCGCACACCTTCGACCGGTCAGGGCCCAAGCCCTTGATGCACTGTCCCTGATTCGGCCTACGCGTGACCCGCGCGCTCCATGGCGCGCAGATCCTTCTTCATGTCCTGCACCTCGTCGCGCAGGCGCGCGGCGAGCTCGAACTTGAGCTCGCCGGCCGCCGCGAGCATCTGGTTCGACAGGTCGAAGATCGTCGCCTCCAGCTGTTCGGCACCCTCTGACGCAATCCCCTCGCGGCGCAGCTGCGGCGTCGGCGACCTGCCTTTGCCCGACTTCAGCTTCGCGGCGTTCCGCTTCGACATCATCGCGGCCGTATCGGCGCCCTCACGTGCCAGCACATCGGTGATGTCGGCGATCTTCTTGCGCAGCGGCGTCGGATCGATGCCGTTCTCGAGGTTGTAGGCGACCTGCTTCTCGCGACGCCGATCGGTCTCGCCGATGGCCGCCTTCATCGAGTCGGTCACGGTGTCGGCGTACATGTGCACTTCGCCCGACACGTTGCGCGCGGCGCGGCCGATCGTCTGGATGAGCGAGGTGCCCGAGCGCAGGAAGCCCTCCTTGTCGGCATCGAGAATCGCGACCAGCGACACTTCCGGAAGGTCGAGACCCTCACGCAGCAGGTTGATGCCGACCAGCACGTCGTACACCCCGGCACGCAGCTCGGTCAGCAGCTCAACGCGACGCAGCGTGTCGACGTCGGAGTGCAGGTAGCGCACACGCACGCCATGCTCGCCGAGGAAGTCGGTGAGCTCTTCGGCCATCTTCTTGGTCAGAGTCGTCACCAGCACGCGCTCGTTGCGCTCGGCGCGCACCCGGATCTCCTCGAGCAGATCGTCGATCTGTCCCTTCGAGGGCTTCACGACGATCTGGGGATCGACGAGCCCCGTCGGGCGGATGATCTGCTCGACGACGCCGTCGGCGATGCCCATCTCATAGCGGCCCGGGGTCGCCGAGAGGTATACGGTCTGACCGACGCGGTCCTTGAACTCGTCCCAGCGCAGCGGTCGGTTGTCCATGGCGCTCGGCAGCCGGAATCCGTGCTCGACGAGCGTGCGCTTGCGCGAGGCATCACCCTCGTACATCGCGCCGATCTGCGGCACCGTCGCGTGCGACTCGTCGATCACGACCAGGAAATCGTCGGGGAAGAAGTCGAGCAGGCAGTGCGGCGCCTCGCCCGGCGCGCGACCGTCGAGGTGACGGGAGTAGTTCTCGATGCCCGAGCAGAACCCGAGCTGCTGGAGCATCTCGAGGTCGAACGAGGTGCGCATGCGCAGTCGCTGGGCCTCGAGCAGCTTGCCCTGGGACTCGAGCTCCTTGAGCCGGATCTCGAGCTCGGCCTCGATCGTTCCGATCGCGCGCTGAACGGTCTCGGTACCGGCGACGTAGTGAGACGCCGGGAAGATCGGCACCGATTCGAGCCTCTGCACCACATCACCGGTGAGCGGATGCAGCATGTAGAGCGCTTCGATCTCATCGCCGAACAGCTCGATGCGGATCGCATACTCCTCGTACACCGGGATGATCTCGATCGTGTCGCCGCGCACTCGGAAGTTGCCGCGCGAGAAGTCGACGTCGTTGCGGTTGTACTGCATCGCGATGAACTTGCGGATGAGCGCGTCGCGGTCGTACTGCTCCCCCACCTGCAGCGCCACCATCGCCCGCATGTACTCCTCCGGCGCACCGAGGCCGTAGATGCACGAGACGGTCGAGACGACGATCACGTCGCGGCGGCTGAGCAGCGAGTTCGTCGTGGAGTGACGGAGCCGTTCGACCTCGGCGTTGACCGACGAGTCCTTCTCGATGAAGGTGTCGGTCTGCGGGACGTACGCCTCGGGCTGGTAGTAGTCGTAGTACGAGACGAAGTACTCGACGGCGTTGTTCGGCATCAGGTCGCGGAACTCGTTCGCCAGCTGCGCGGCGAGCGTCTTGTTGTGCGCAAGCACCAGAGTCGGCCGCTGCACCTGCTCGATGAGCCACGCGGTGGTCGCGGACTTGCCCGTTCCGGTGGCGCCCAGCAGCACGACGTCGGTCTCACCCGCGTTGATGCGACCGGCAAGTTCGGCGATCGCCTGGGGCTGGTCTCCCGAGGGGACGTACTCGCTGACGACCTCGAACGGCCGCACGGATCGTGTCGTCTGCATCAGTCCAGGTTAGGCGCGGGCTCCGACATCGAGGGCGGCGTTCGCGCTCAGCCGAAGCCGCCGCCGTCGCCGCCGAATCCGCCCCCGAAACCGCCGCCGTCGAAGCCCGCCGCCGTCGAACCCGCCGCCGTCGTAGCCGCCGGCACCGGCCGCGTCGATGCCGCCCGCCGACCCGGGGTCGAACGTGTCACCCACCCAGCCCGGCTGGTCGCCGATCATGAGCGAGCCCGCTCCGACGGTGAAGTAGGCCGAGACGGAGCTCGTCAGCAGGAACTGGTAGGCGACGATGCCCATCACGCCGGTCTGCATCATCATCGCCCGCGGGTCCACGAGGTTGGGGTCCGCCGTCGCGGTCGTCGTGCGAACCGACGCCTCGGCCTCGGCATCCGGTCCGCC
Source organism: uncultured Actinomycetota bacterium (assembly GCA_963781135.1). Classification (GTDB taxonomy): domain Bacteria; phylum Actinomycetota; class Actinomycetes; order Actinomycetales; family Microbacteriaceae; genus Microbacterium. The sequence continues at coordinate 911,777 of CAWADY010000010.1, forward strand.
CTCGGTGGCGGCGCGCGCCGTGCGGCGCTCTTCAGCGCGGCGGACGAGCTTCGCGAGCACATTCGGGTCGTCAGCGGATGCGGTGCGCTCGGCATCCGACATGAACGGCCTCAGCTGCTCGAACATCTCGCGGCGCTGGGCGGCGGAGAGATCCTTGAACGCGGCGGCGTGGGCGCTTTCGATCACGCTCGCGGGAAGGGTGTTGAGCAGGTAGACGTACCGCGCGATCTGCTCTTCTTCGCTGACAGCCGCGTAGGGGTTCTTGCGGCGGCGGAACTTCGTGAGGAATCCCATGGCACACCTCCATCGCTGATGGTGTCAGTTTACGCGGAGCCGGGTGCGTCTGTCCTCGATGTGCTGTGGCAGCGCCGCCCACAGCTCATCGGTCTGCGCGAGCGTGTGCTCCAGCGAGCCGGACGTGTCGATCACCACATCGGCGATCTGCAGGCGCTCCTCGTCGGTGACCTGCGAGGCGATACGGGCCGCGGCTTCCTGCTCGCTCAGCCCGCGAAGGGCGACGAGTCGCTGCGCGCGCACCGCCGCGGGGGCGTAGCGCGACGACGATCAGATCCCACGGGTCGCCCAGACGCGCCTCGGCCAGAAGCGGCACGTCGTAGAGCACCACCGCGTCGGGGTCGCGGGCGAGGGCCTCGTCGAACTGCCGCTTCGATTCGGTGCGCACCGCCGGATGCACGATCGCGTTGAGCCGTGCGACGGCATCCGGGTCGCCGAACACGCGGCTGCCGAGCGCGGCGCGGTCGAGCGAACCGTCTTCGCCCAGCATCCGGTCCCCGAATTCGGCTGCGATCGCGGCGAGCACGGGCGAGCCCGGCCGCTGGACGTCGCGGACGACCTGATCGGCGTCGACGACCACGGCGCCGTGCTCGGCGAGGCGACGGGCGATCGTGGACTTGCCGGAGGCGATGCCTCCGGTGAGGGCGACGAGTGGCATGCATCGAGGATGCCACGCGCGGGCACGCGCGGCTCGGTGCTCTTCCGGCTTTCGGCGAGTCGGAAGAACTTCAGTCAGTCCTGAGCGCGACCTGAGCCGCTCTTGAGTCCGCCGACGTATCGTCAGTTGCAACCCGATGAAAGCGGATCCTCGGACAGCGTCTGAGGGAGGACGTGCGATGGCAGGTGGACGCGACTCAGTGGCGCCACCGACCCGCATGACCTCGCGCTCGTGCCTGACACGTGCAGCGCGAATCGAACGATCTGCTCGCGGTGCGGAGGGATGGCGATCGTGGGGGCGATCGCCATCCCACATCCCGCTGCCGATCGCATGAGCGATCCCGACCGCGGATTCCAGACGGCGTTCTGGGATATCCTTACCGACGTCCGGGCGCCGGCGATCGACTCGTCAGCGCCGGAAGGTGCAACGGTGGAAGAAGCGCGCGTCGCGGTCGTGATCGAGGATGAGGAAGACATCCGATCGCTCCTGTCTGCCGTCCTCGCGCAGGCCGGGTTCACGGTGTACGGCGCGGGCACGGGCGAATCGGGGCTCGAGCTCGTTCGTGAGCACCAGCCGCTCATCACGACCCTCGACGTCAACATGCCTGGCATGGACGGCTTCGAGACCGCCAAGCGCATCCGTGCCGTGAGCACGACCTATATCGTGATGCTCAGCGCGCGCACCGAGGAGATCGATGCGCTGCAGGGGCTCGAGGCCGGCGCCGACGACTACGTCGCGAAGCCCTTCCGGCCGCGCGAGCTGCGCGCGCGGATCGACGCCATGCTCCGCCGGCCGCGGCATCACATCGCCACCACGCCACCCGCCGAGTCCTTCGGCACCGATACTGCAGCCGTGGGGTGGCTCGAGCACCAGGGCGTGCGTTTGAACCCCGAGACCCGCATCGTCACCGTAGACGGCGCCGATCTGGATCTGACCCGCAGCGAGTTCGACATCCTGGCGGACCTGCTGGGTTCTGGCCGGCGCGTGCGCGCGAAGTCCGACCTCGCGATGATGCTGCGAGGTGAGCAGTACACCGGCGTGGAGTTCGTCAGCGACAGCGATGCGCGCGCGATCGAGGTGCACGTCGCCAATCTGCGCCGCAAGCTCGGCGAGTCCCCCGCGAGTCCCCGCTGGATCGAGACCGTGCGCGGTGTCGGGTTACCGTCTCACCGCCTGACGCTCGCGCTCGCCACTACTCGGGGTCTCCGATGAGCACCGAAGCGTCGACATCGATCGCGGCGCGGGTGGCCGCCTCCCGGGCTGCCCCGGCGAGAAGTTCGGCGTCGTAGCCGATCGTGTCACTCAGTGCCACGCCAACCCCCACGACCGGGATCACCGCGCCGACGACGCCGCCGCTCGTACCGGTGCCTGTTCCGCCCACCATGCCGAGGTCGTCGAAGAGGGCGCGGTAGATCACCGCCGCCTGTCGCCGCGCCTCCCTGGGTGACTCGACGAGCACCCCGATGAGCAGCCCCGTGGGTCCGTCCTCGCCGACGAACGAGTTCGACGGTGAGTGCCGGCGGACGCCCGTGCGCCAGGTCTCCGTCACGGCGCGGGCGACCTCGCTGCCGAACGCCGTCGAGATCTGCTCGAGGTCGTCGATCCGCACCGCGATCACGCCGACCAGCTCCGAACGCCACTTCGCGCGTTCGCAGAGGTCCGACATCGAGCCGTCGAAGACGTCCTGCGAGAGGATTCCGTCGCGCACCGTGCCGTAGCTCGCAGGCCTGAGATGCCCGCGCATCGGCGCCCGCGACGCCCGCAGCACCGACGTGACCACGACCGCGACGATCGTCAGGGTGACCGTGACGAAGCTCGTGGGGATCGTGCCGAACGCGTTCTGGAACAGCGAGCTGTCGGGGCCTGAGGTGAGGAACGCGGTCGTGCGCGACAGGTAGTACAGCGACTGGAACAGCAGCACGGCGCTGAGAACCCACGCCGTGCGCGATTCTCGAAGCTCACCACGCAGGCACTCGACTGCCCCCAGGCCGGCGAATGCCAGCAGGGGGATGAACATCCACAGCGCACCCGCCCAGTCGCCCCCGTCCGGACCCGCCGCGAAGACGGAGGTCGCCGCCCCTGCCACTGCGGCCACCACGACGACGGATGACCATGCCATCCGCCGACCATTGAATCGCCGGCATCCGAGCCACATGCAGCCCGTCCCCGTGACGAACGCGGCGTTGCCCACCGCGATGGCCCACCAGGCCTGGGGTGACTGCACCCAGATGACGTACGCGAGCGTCGTCAGCATGGCCGCGAGGAATGCGAGCGCCCAGATGCGGCCCGCTCCTTCGTCGCGGCGCAGAAGCGTCTCGACGATGAAGAGCACTCCGCTGACGTTGACGACCACCGCGGTCATCACCAGGACGCTGTAGAGGTCGAGGTCGAGGATCATGACGGGTTCCCCAATGGTTCGGTGGCAGGGAGTTTGACGATGAAGGTCGATCCGACGCCGGGCGAACTGTGCAGGCCGAGCTCGCCGCCGTGCGCGCGGACGATGTCGCGGCTGATCGCGAGACCGAGTCCCGTGCCTGACCGACGGGCGGGGCCGGCCTTGTAGAAGCGCTGGAACAGACGAGCCCGTTCGTCTTCCGTCATGCCCGCACCGGTGTCTCGCACGAGGATCCAGCTCGAGGCCCGGTCGCTGGTCGTACCCAGGAACACGGTGCCGCCGTCGCGGTTGTACGTGATGGCGTTCGAGAGCAGGTTGTCGACGACCTGACGCAGACGAAGCGGATCCGCCCACACGAACGCCTCCTCGAGCCCGGCCATGTCGATCGTGATCGCCCGCCCGGACGCGCGCGGCGCCAGAGCCTCCGCGGACGCGCGGACGATCTCTCGGGCATCGATCGCCAGCGGGGTGAGCGACGCCTCGACCGACGAGGACGAGCTCGACGCCGCAAGGATGTCGCCGATGATGCCGAGCAGGCGCTCCGCATTGCGCTCGGCGACATCGAGGTTCCCGCGCAGATGATCGGGCAGGTCGGGGTCCTCGATCGCGAGGTCGAGGTATCCGAGGATCGCGGTGAGCGGGGTGCGCAGTTCGTGCGAGACCGAGGCGACCAGCTCGTCGCGGGCGCGCAGGGCGTTCAACTCGGTCGTCACGTCCCGTGAGACCACGACGGCTCCTACATCCTGTCCCGCGGAGTCGGTGAGACGCCGGGCGGTGATGCTGAGCGCTTGGCGTGGGCCCGGCTCGACGCCGAACCAGACGACCTGGCCGTCGAACGCCTCGCCACGCAGGGCCCGCTCGACAGGCAGCTCATCGGGCGGCAGCGGGGTCGATCCGTCGTCACGGAATGCGGGGATGTCGTCCTCTCGCGCTGTGCTCGCATCGTCGGCGCCGTCGACGTCGGAGCGGATCGCCTGCTGAAGCCGCCCGTGCGCGTCGTTCGTGACGGCCACCTGACCGTCGGGCGTGACGCGGATCACGCCGAAGTCGACGGCATCGAGCACCTCCGTCACCTCCTGCTCCTGCCGGCGGGTGCGCTCGAGCACATGTCGCAGCAGCTGCGCCTGCTTGGCCAGCAGAGTGCGCTGCGCATCCGAACGGCGCGCGGCCAGATGGCTCGTCGTGGCGACGGCAACCAGGACCAGCGGCATGAGCACGGTCGCATACGTGACCTGCTGTTCGTTCAAGGCGGCCAGGACGCTGACGATGCCTGCGACTGCGACGATCACGGCTGCCAGCCCGAGCAGCCCGAAACCCGCCGCGAGCCACGTCGTCGGGAAGATCCAGAGCAGGCCCAGCGCGGAGCCGGGCGCCGCGAGCTGCATGAGGGTGATCGCCACGATGTCGATCGCGGGCACGACCGCGACCCACCCGAACGCGACCCGATTCCATGGGATCACCAGCGTCGCGCCTGTCACGACGAAGATGATCACGACGCCGGTGAAGAACATGACGACGTCGCCCGTGAACGGACCGATCGCGATGAGAATGCCGAGAACGAACACCACGGAGCCCAGGAGCAGCTGGTTGAGGGTCGCGGCGCGCGCGCGGGTGCGGTCGGCGAAGTCCTCGCGCAGCCAGCCGGTGCGCTGTCTGACGAGGCGCGAAGCACTTTGCGAGTGATCGCGCGCAGTCGCGTCGCCCATACCGTGACGGTAACGGATGCCGCGCACTTGCGCTCTGCTCCCGCGCGGGCTCAGCCGCCCTGCAGCGCCGTGAGTTCGCTCATCCAGCGGGTATAGAGGTCCCACGGCTCCTCGACGCCACCGCGGACGACGTCGATGTGCGCGAGCAGCCGTTCGGAGAGCCGGAACCACTCGGTGCGCTCGAATCGCTCGTCGGCGAACTGCTCGTGGCGACGATGCTCGACTCGACGGTCTCCGCGTTCGAATGCCAGCAGGTCCTCGTGCCAGATCGCCGCGACGCGACGGCGCGGATTGCCCGACGTGCCGATCTTCACTCGATCCCCGTAGCGCAGGTAGTACACGACATCCACGCGCGGCGGCGACAGCTCGTGGTCCACGAGCTCTCCGTGGCGCCAATCGCAGACCGCGCACAGCCATGCGGATGGGTAGCGGACACCGAGGCGCGAGCCGCAGAGCCGGCACGGCGTCGGCAGCGCGTCGGTGACGCCGAACTCACGGCCCGCCCAGTCCCCCGCGACGGCGAGGTGATGCTCGCAGAGCGCGACCGGAGCATCCGCGACGGCGGGGGCGCGGCATCCGTCGTCGGCACGGCATGATCCGTCTGTGGGCACCTGCGGAGCCTACGGCCAGCCTCCGACCCCGCGAGGAGAACGCGAAGGGCCGCCACCCGAAGGTGACGGCCCGTGACGTGCCGGCGCGCGAGCGCGCTAGCGAATACTGCGGTGCCGGATCAGCGACCCGAGAGCTTCTCGCGAAGCGCGGCGAGCGCCTCGTCGTCGGCCAGGGTGCCACCGGCGGAGCTGTCGGACGCGAACGAGCTCGAAGCCGAGCTGGTCTCGGTCGGGGCAGCAGCCTCGGCCTCGAGCGACTTGGCGACGGCAGCCTTGTGCTGCTCCCAGCGAGCCTGGGCAGCCGCGTACTCGAGCTCCCACTTCTCGCGGGCCTCGTCGGAGCCTTCCTTCCACGCGTTGGTCTCCGGGTCGAAGCCCTCCGGGTACTTGTAGTCCCCGTTCTCGTCGTACTCGGTGACCATGCCGTAGAGGGCCGGGTCGAACTCGGTGCCGAACGGGTCGACCGACTCGTTCGCCTGCTTGAGCGACAGCGAGATGCGGCGACGCTCGAGATCGATGTCGATGACCTTGACGAAGACCTCTTCGCCGACAGACACGACCTGCTCAGCGAGCTCGACGTGCTTGCCCGACAGCTCCGAGATGTGCACGAGACCCTCGATGCCGTCTGCGACGCGGACGAACGCGCCGAACGGAACGAGCTTCGTGACCTTGCCCGGGGTGACCTGACCGATGGCGTGGGTGCGGGCGAAGACCTGCCACGGGTCCTCCTGGGTCGCCTTGAGCGAGAGCGACACGCGCTCGCGATCCAGGTCGACCTCGAGGATCTCGACGGTGACTTCCTGACCGACCTCGACGACCTCGGAGGCGTGCTCGATGTGCTTCCACGAGAGCTCGGAGACGTGCACGAGGCCGTCCACGCCACCCAGGTCGACGAACGCACCGAAGTTGACGATCGACGAGACGGTGCCCTTGCGGACCTGACCCTTGTGCAGGTTGTTCAGGAACGACGTACGCGACTCGGACTGCGTCTGCTCGAGCAGTGCGCGGCGCGACAGGACCACGTTGTTGCGGTTCTTGTCGAGCTCGAGGATCTTCGCCTCGATCTCCTGGCCGAGGTACGGCGTGAGGTCGCGGACGCGGCGCAGCTCGATGAGCGACGCGGGCAGGAAGCCGCGCAGGCCGATGTCGACGATGAGTCCACCCTTGACGACCTCGATCACGGAGCCGGTGACGACACCGTCGGTCTCCTTGATCTTCTCGACGTCACCCCAGGCGCGCTCGTACTGAGCACGCTTCTTGGACAGGATGAGGCGACCTTCCTTGTCCTCCTTCTGGAGAACGAGGGCTTCGACCTGGTCACCGACCTTGACGACGTCGTTGGGGTCCACATCGTGCTTGATGGAGAGCTCGCGCGAGGGGATGACACCCTCGGTCTTGTAGCCGACGTCGAGGAGCACCTCGTCGCGGTCGATCTTCACGACGGTTCCTTCGATGAGGTCGCCGTCGTTGAAGAACTTCAGGGTCAGTTCGACCGCGGCCAGAAAGTCCTCAGCAGATCCGATGTCATTGATGGCGACCTGCTTGGTGGCCGGGGCGGTCGTTGCGATAGTCATGTAGTGGGTTGTCCTTGTTGGGTTGGGTGTCGGGCCTCAGCGAGCGGGCATGCGAATGCCGCAAGCGTCAGCGGTTGGATTTGATTGCGAGTCGTACGGTGTCACGCGCGCACGGCAATAGAGCCACACAGGTGACATTTCAGGGTACCAGAACGCTCGGACGCCTCGTATTATTTCGCGGGAGTGGGGTTCCGCCGCATGCGACCGCCGCGATCGACAACGTCGACCTCGCCGGTTTCGAGCAGATGGCGGATGCCGCGGCCCACGCGACACTCACCTTCGCCGAGACGACCTCGGCTGTGAACCGCACGGTCAAGGGCAAGGCGAACGGTCAGGTGAACTGGCAGTACAAGGGACACCAGGCGCTCAACTGATCGTCTGACCGCATCACCGGAGGGCTGAGCCGGGCGGAGCCGATCGCCTAGCGTCAGGGCGAAGCGCGCAGGCCCGCGACGAGCCGCTCCAGCCCGTACTCGAACGCCCGGTCGAGGTCGCCGTCGAAGCGGAATGAGCCCGACAACTCCATGCTCACGAACCCGGTGGCCCAGGCGGTGAGCAGTCGCGCGGCGTCGAGCGCGGCATCCGGCCCGACGATCTCGCCCGTCGCTCGCAGCAGCGGCACGCTCGCGCGGGCCATCGCCGCCTCGGCACCGTCGACCGCGAACATGAGCCGGAACCCCTCGGGATTCCGCCTGGCGAAGGCGCGGTACACGCGCGCCAGCGTTCCGAGGGTGCCGTCGGAGGCCTCGAGGCGGTCGGCGAGATCGTTCGCGGATGCCTCGGCCACCAGGGTCAGCAGAGCGTCTCGATCCCGCACGCGCTTGTAGAGCGACGGCGCCCGGACGCCGACGCGCTCGGCCACGGCCTGCATCGTGAGCTTGGACGGACCACCCGCCTCGAGGATGCTGCGGCCCGCGTCGACGATCTCGGTCAGCGACGTGCGGTCAGGCGTGGGCATCGGGCTCCTCCGAGAATCTGGCCTGTCGGCTATTGACGTAAGCTATCATAGCTATGTATCGTAGCCATCATCCGAATTGATCGAGGAGACGCCATGCAGATCGCCCCGCACCTTCACCGCATCGGCAACGACATCGTCGCCGCATACCTGGTGGACGCCCCCGACGGCATCACGGTCATCGACGCCGGCCTTCCGGGGCACTTCCGCGACCTGCAGATCGAGCTGAAGGCGATGGGGCGATCACTGGAGGACATCAAGGGAGTCGTGCTCACGCACGGCGACAGCGACCACCTCGGATTCGCGGAGCGCCTGCGCGCCGACCACGGCGTGCCGATCTACGTGCACACCGCCGACGCGGACCGCGCGAAGGGCGGCGACAAGCCCAAGCTCGCGATGGGGCCGATGCGCATCGGTGCGACGGCGGGGTTCTTCACCTACGCGCTGCGCAAGGGCGGACTGCGGACGCGCTACGTGTCGGAGGTCATCGAGGTCGCCGACGGCGACGTACTGCCGCTGCCGGGCGCGCCCGTGGTGATCGGGATGCCGGGGCACTCCCCCGGCAGCATCGCGGTGCACGTGCCGTTCGTGGACGCGGTGTTCGTCGGCGACGCTCTCACCACGCGCCATGTGCTCACCGGCCGTGCGGGCATGCAGCCCGCGCCGTTCACAGACGAGCCGGGGCTCGCCATCGAGTCGTTGGACAGGCTGAAGACGGTGGACGCCGCATGGGTGCTGCCCGGCCATGGCACGCCCTGGCGCGGGGCGCCTGCCGACGTGGCGGAGGCCGTTCGCCGCGGGGCGTGATCAGTCAGCAGCGAAGTCCTCGGGGTCCACATCATCGAGAAAGCGCTTGAACTCGTCGAGCCGCTCCCGCGCAACCTCGTCCGGCACATCGTCGGCGTCTTCGTCGGTCTCGGCCTCGGTGACCGTGTCGAGCACGCCCGCATCGGCCATCACTGCATCCGCCACCCAGATCGGCGCGTCGACGCGCGAGGCGAGGGCGACCGCATCCGACGGTCGCGCGTCGATGATGCGCTCACCGAGAGTCGTCGACAGCGTCACCTCGGCGAAGAACGTCCCCTCGTCGATGCGGGTGACGGCCACACCCGTCACCGAAGCGCCGACCGAATCGAGCAGCGAGCGCATGAGGTCGTGTGCGAGAGGGCGCGGCACGTCGGCCCCCTCGACGGCGACCAGGATCGAGGTGGCCTCCTGCGCGCCGATCCAGATCGGCAGCAGTCTGCCCTCCCCCGCGAGCTCGCCGATCGGCTTCAGAAGGATGACGTGCTGGCCGGTCGGATCGAGGGCCACTCCGGCAACGCGAACCAGGATCATCAGCCCTCCTCCCGCGATGGGACGTGCTCCGCGATCTATTGCTCGCGCTTGGAATCGTAGTCTTCTGCCGCCCGCTCGGTCAGAGGGTGGGCGCCCCGCTACCGCGTCTGCACTTCGGGCAGCACGAGCGGCAGCTCGCGCTCGTGGTCCCACGGCTCGGTCCAGCCCAGTCGATCGAACAGGCCCTCGAGCACCATTCCGGTGAAGCCCCACACGAGGTGATCTCCGTCCGGTCCGCCGCGCTCGTCGAAGCGGGGCACGAGGAAGCCCGGCCCGCGCCACTCCTGCCCGTCCCGGCGGATCACCGTGACTCCGCGGTTCGCCGGGTCGAGCAGGTCGGCGACGGGCGCGCGGAAGACGGCGGCCGACTCGGCCACGTCGACGACACGGACCGCCGACGGATGCCGCCACCACGCGACGACGGGAATCACCAGGTTCTGCGAGAAGGCCAGGGGCAGGGTCTCGAGGGTGCCCAGGACCTCGACACCCGACGGATCGAGGCCGGTCTCCTCCACCGCCTCTCGGAGTGCGGCGGCCACAGGGCCGTCGTCGTCGGGATCGAGCCGACCTCCCGGAAACGCCACTTGTCCCGGGTGCGAGCGCAGCGTCGACGCGCGCTCGAGCAGCAGCACATCGAGGTCTCGCGAGACAGCCTGCGAATCGGGCGCGTGATCGCTGGCCTGACCGTCCAGAACACCGAACAGCATGAGCACCGCGGACGTGCGCGGAGCGGTGGGCATCGGCAGCCCGGCGAACGCTTCGAAACCGCGCCCTCCTCGGCCGGTCGCCACCGCGTCGGCGAGCGCCATGAGCTGCGTCCGCGCGCTCTGCGGGGTCGGGGCTGCGGGCATTGAATCAGGCTACGCCCGTCGTGGGGCCGCTCGGCCTACGCGACAGGCTTGCGTCCGATCGACGTGACGTATGAGTTCTGCCAACTCCAGAAGGTCTCGGACATCAGGGTGAGCCGTTCCGACTCGCCGGGCAGATCGTGGGGAAGCGTGTAGGAGCCGCCGTCGGTCATGCCGTGAACATACTCCGGCCCGCGATGCGCGCCAATGCTCGGTGCGCGGTCACGCGGTCTGCGCGACCCGCAGGATCTTCTCCATCGACTTTCCGCGCGCGAGTTCGTCCACGAGCAGATCGAGGTAGCGGATCTTCTGCATCAGCGGGTCTTCGACCTCCTGCACACGCACCCCGCACACGACGCCGGTGATCAGCGACGCGTTCGGGTTCAGCCGCGCATCCGCGAAGAACTCCTCGAAGGTGGTGCCGTCGTTCAGGTGACGGCTGAGCTGTGCCTCGTCGAACCCGGTGAGCCACTCGATGACCTCGTCGACGTCGGCTTTCGTGCGACCCTTGCGCTCCACCTTGGCGACATAGAGCGGATAGACCGCCGCGAAGCTGGTCGTGAAGATCCGATGCATGCCGCGATTTTAGTGCGAACCGCCGGCGGCGGTGCTTTGGCGATTTCGCGAGCGGCACCGAGACTGATCAGGATGTCTGCCGTCGACCCGACACCTTCGCGCACGGGCGGGCGCGCTCTGCTGGTCGCGCTGTTCGTGGTCTACCTCGCGCTGCTCGCGTGGAGCGTGCTGTGGAAGTTCGAGGTGCCCTGGATCGGCGAGGCAGCGCTGCGACCGCGCCCGATCAAGCTGATCCCGTTCCTTCCGAGCGGCGATGCCGGTGCCAGCGCGCCGCAGGAGGTCGTCGCGAACCTCCTCCTGTTCGTACCTTTCGGCCTCTATCTCGGTCTTCTCGCGCCGGGATGGCAATGGTGGAAGGCGGCGTGCGTTTTCGTCGGCGCGAGTCTCGCGCTGGAGGTCACGCAGCATCTGATATCCACAGGCAGCTTCGACGTCACAGACCTCATCGTCAACACTGCGGGCGGTGTGATCGGACTCGTCCTGCTCTCGGCGATCCGGCGCAGGCTGCAATCGAGGACAGCCGCAGTCATGACGCGGGCATGCCTGATCGGGACCGCGGTCTGCGTACTCGCGGTCGGGCTCTTCATCGCGTCGCCGATGCACTACGGGCCGCAGCGCGACGTCGTGGTGACGTCGTCAATCGCCTGGGGGTAGATCCCCCGGCTTCGGGTGCCAGGGAACAAGACGAGGGACCCAGCGCCCGACGTGCGCGCGATAGTCGGCGTACTCCTCGCCGAACGTGCGGGCGAGCGTGGGCTCTTCGTAGAGAATCACGAAAGCGGTGACGGTCGCCCACACGAGCGCCGCGTAGATCAGCACCGCAGGGCTGGCGAACCACAGGCCCTGCGCGAGGATGATCGCCACCACGGCCACGTACATCGGGTTCCGAACGTACCGATAGAGCCCGCTGACGACGAGATGCTCGGTCGGGGCGAGCGGCGCCGGCGTCCCGAGGCCCTTCACAGCGAAGCGAGCGAAGCATTCGACGAGCGCGATCGTTCCGGCGACACCGAGGCCGAGCCCGACCCACTTCAGCACCGGCGGGTTCACCGTCCACGCCTCAGGCTGGGCCTGCGCCAGCAGGAACGGCACGATGTAAGCAACGAGCCCTGGCGCGACGACGAAGAAGATCATCGATCCGAGAACGGCAGCCACCCTGCCCATGCGCCCAGTATCGGCCCGCAGAGTCCTCACTGTCCAGCGGCGGAAGGACCCTGCGCTGGTCGCATGCGAGGCGCTGCTCGGTGACGTATGCGCGCCGCGCAAACGGGATGAGGAGGGCTTTCGCACTCTGATACATCGACGCCATTCGGCCAGGACCGACGCTCTCACAGCTGAGCCTGCTAGGCTGGCCTCGCCCACTCGGGTCTTGCGTCGTCACCCACTGCCTCCGCACAGATGCAGAGCTTGGATCAACAGACAACCTGACGCCCGGATCGTCGCACCGACATCCGCCACCTCCCTCAACTCCCGCGCACGAGCGTCTGTATCGCCGCGCAACTTCTGAAAGTTCTCTTGACCACCGTCACCATCCCCACCCCCTCATCACGACAGCCGCTCGACTGGCGTCCCGCTGACGACGACGTCTTCGTCGCGACGGCCGCCGGCGAGTACGCCGGCTTCGTCGCCGTCACACCCGTCGGCTACGAAGCGCACAGCGCTCGCGGCGAAGAACTCGGCCTGCACGACTCCCGCGACCTCGCACGCGCTGCTGTCGCAGCATCCGTCACACACGCAGCACGCACTCCCGCGGGTCCCCCGCGCCTCACACGTCCGCTCCGCACACTGCGGCGCGGCACCCCTGGTCGCTCACGCGGCCCGAAAAGTAAAAGGAATGACACGATGGCCACTGGCACCGTGAAATGGTTCAACTCCGAAAAGGGCTTTGGATTCATCGCCCCCGACGACGGTGGAGCCGACCTGTTCGCGCACTACACCGCGATCACCGCGAGCGGATACAAGGAGCTCACCGAGAACCAGAAGGTCGAGTTCGAGGCGGAGCGTGGCCCGAAGGGCATGCAGGCCGCCAACATCCGGCCGCTCTGATCTTCTCGTCTGAAGGACGGTTCACGCCGTCCTGATCGACACCAGCAAGTGCCGCTGACCCTCGGGTCAGCGGCACTTGTTCGTTGACGGACCGATCCCGAAACCGACGATTCGTCGATCCCTGATCAGCACTTTTCCGACCCGCGCTCACATGTAACGTTCAGGTAACGCACCGGACCTGTCCAGAAAACCCAGGAAGAGTCGGGGACTTGTGTCCCCTCTCGGGATGCATGGCGCTCTGCCCGAGGGCGCGAATCCCCCCATACGGAACCGGTCACATGCGCTCCATCACGCCCCCCACTTCTGCCCGTCGCACTCTCAGAATCGCCGCTCGCCGCACTCGCCGGCGCCCCGCGATCATCGCGACCGGAATCGCATTCGCCCTCGTCGCCGCCGCCGGCGCAGGCGTCGCCCTGCCGACGTCCCCGGCTCAGGCGCAGGCCAGCGGCAGTACGGAGAGCTTCGCCCTGGCGTCGTACTCGGTCCCGCTGGAGACCACCCTTGCCGACGCGACCGGTGACGAGACCTCCGATGACGCGCGTGAGGCCCTCGTCGATGCGAAGGAGACGATCGCGGCCGCCACGACGGTCACCACCGACATCAAGGCATCCGGTCTCGACGTGGGCGTGCCCACCACCACGGTCGACACCGCCGATCTCAAGAAGGCCGTGAAGCGCCTGCAGGGCGCTGCGATGCTCCCGGCCATGCTGGTGGCCGCTTTCAGCGAAGACGTCGCGACCGAGGTCGCCTCCGTCGACGCCGACGTGAACGGATTGCGCGGCCGCCTGGATGCGGCGATCGCGCTGAAGGCCGAACAGGAAGCCGCGGCCCAGGCCCAGCGCGAGGCCGAAGCCGCCGCTGCAGCAGCCGCAGCCGCCGCAGCTGCCGCCGAGGCCGAGGCAGCCGCTGCTGCCGCCGCCGAGGCCGAGGCAGCCGAGTCTTCTTCGAACAGCGGCGGCGGCAGCAGCGCCCCGAACTTCGCCGGACCGGGCACGAGCGCCGGCGAGGCGCAGGCCATCGCGCGCAGCATGCTCGGCGGCTACGGCTGGGGCGACGATCAGTTCGGCTGCCTCGTCTCGCTGTGGGATCGGGAGTCCGGCTGGAACTCGCAGGCCTACAACGCCTCGAGCGGCGCCTTCGGCATCCCGCAGGCCCTTCCCGGCAGCAAGATGGCCACGGCCGGTGCGGACTGGCAGACGAACGCGGCGACCCAGATCTCGTGGGGCCTCGGCTACATCGCCGGCCGCTACGGAAGCCCCTGCGGCGCATGGAGCCACTCCGAGTCGGTCGGCTGGTACTGACTCACGCCCGGTGGTTCGCGCGCTCGACCACCGAAGCTTCATAACGGAACGCCCCGGATCCACGGATCCGGGGCGTTCCGCCGTACGATCGAACATGGCGCACACGATGAACACCGGAACCATCGTCGCAATCGTCGGCGATCAGTCCGAAGATGCACTGGCCAATCTCGACGGCATCCGCGGAGTGGAAGTCCTCGCGCTTCAGGGCAGCGAACCCGCGCTCGCCGCCCGCCGCATCGCCGCAGCGGGCACTCCCTGGATCGTGCACGACGCCGACCCGCTCGAGCACGTCGCTGCCGCATGGGTCGAGCTCTTCGAGGAGCGCTCGACGCTCGGCGCCCTCGAGTTCGAGGTGGAGACGGCTCTCGCGATGTTCAAGGACGGCTCCGCCCTCATGCCGGACTACTACATCGTGCTCGAGCCGGAGGGAGCACCGAACACCTGGCGGCACTGGTGGTGCGGGGCGCTCGGACACCATGCGCCGCAGCGCGTGCTGACCTCTCCGGCACCGATGACGCCGCGGGATGCCGCCCTCCGACGACTGCTGAGCAACCTTCCGTCATCGCGGCCCTGGCCCGACCCCGCCTCGTGGCTCCCCCACCTTCCGTTCGAGATCCCCGACCGCGTAGGCCTTCGCGACGTCACCTAAGCTGGCCGCATCCGACCTGACCGCACGTGAGCGGGCCGCGGCATCGACGCCGCAGATGGAGTGCTGCATGAACGACGCCGTCGACACCGAGCCCGACGACATTCACGACGAGACGACCCGCGTCCGCAGCGTCCGCTCCGGCGAACCCTGGCGCTGGGCGTGGACGGTGGCACTGCCGGTCGGCGCCGCCGGCGCGGTCATCGGGCTTGTGCCCTGGCTCATCAGCGGGGCGCGCCTTCCTCCGCAAGTGCTGTGGGCGACCACCGTCCGGCCCGAGGCGATGCCGTTCGTGCTGCTGCCCTTCAGCTTCGTCACCGTGATCCTGATCTTCTCGCTGCTCATCGTCGGCTCGGCCGCCGCAGGCATCGGCGGACGTTCCCTGCGGGTTCGCGGCTGGGGTCTCCTCCTGCTCGTCATCGGCGTGCTGATCGTCCAGATACCGGCGACGGTGCAGACCGCCGGCGTCGTGGACAAAGGGCTGCAGGACCGCCTCGAATCGAATGTGTATCTCTTCGCCCTCGTCGCAGGAACGGGCCTGTCGATCCTCGTCGGCCTCGTCGTCACGATCCTCGTGGCCGGAGCGCCCCGCGCGGGCGCGCTGATCGGCCTCACGATCGGGGCGATCGGCATGGCGTCGTGGATCGGCGCCCTGATCGACCCGACGCGCGTCGGACAGGGTCTGCTGGCCGACGTTCTCGTGATCGTGCCGTGGATCGCCCCGGTGCTGACCGGCATCGCGATCGCCTGGACCGGCATCGGCACCGCGGGCAGGGTCATCGCGGCCCTTTGCGCCCTGGTGCTCGTCTGGGTCGCGCCGGCCGTGACCACCGCCCTGTTCAACGCTCTGAGCAACCAGGTGCTCGTGCGCTCGTCCTCCGACGTGATCGACTACGCGGTCGGAGTGTTCCAGGCGGCGCTGCTGACTCCTGAGCTCGCTCTGCGTCCGATCATCGCCACCGCCCTCGTCGCAGCCGTCGGACTCGGCGTGCGCGCACTCGTCGGTCGCCGCCGACGGCGGGTGTCGGCATCCACCGCTTCGGACTGACTACGGCAGGCGGCGGCTGACCCAGCCCGCGAACAGGGCGTGCAGCAGCGGCAGCACCGAGATCGCCATCAGCACGAGTGCCGAACACGACGTCGTCGGCACGGAGGATGATCCCCCCGACGAACAGCGCGGCGAACAGCACCGCTGAGATCACGCGGCGCGCGGTGCGCTCGAGGCTGCCGATGCGTCGTTCGAGCCGGGGATTCTGCACCGCCACCCGACCCTGCTCGATGCGGGTCGTGAGGTCGTCGAGCCGCTGGGGCAGTCGCGCGACCGTGCCGGCGACCGACACGGCCTGCGTGGCGAAGGCCTGCACCACGTTGCCGCCCTCCTGGCGGATCAGCTGGCCGGCGTACGGCTCTACGGCATCCCAGATGTTGAACGCGGGGTTGAGCGAGCTGCAGTTTCCCGACACGAGTGACATCGCGCGGATGATGAGCAGGAAGTTCTCGGGAAACTGGAACGGCAGCGATCGCACGACATCGCCGAACTCGATCGCGAACGCACGGAACTCCCGCGGATCGACCTCCTGAAGCTCGGCGAACCCCATCCCGCCGAAGCGCGCGAAGAGCTTGGTCATCGCCCGCTCGAGTTCGGAGGTGTCCGCCGACGGCAGCAGCACGCCGACTTCACGGATGCCGTCGACCATGCCCTTCCCATCGCGCGACGCCGCGGCGATGAGCACGCCGCGCAGCCCCTTGCGCAGCCCGGGCGGCACCTCGCCCATCATCCCGAAGTCGACGAACGTGAAGTGCCATGCGCGGGCGGCATCCGGTCCCGGCAGCCGCTCGCCGACCCCCTCGGACTGCTCGGCGGTCACCGCCGCGTGGGGGGTGACGAAGATGTTTCCGGGGTGCGGATCGGCGTGGAAGAACCCGTCCCTGAAGAGCTGGTCGAACATCACCGACGCGAAGTCGATCGCGACCTCAGCGGGATCGATGCCGGCCGCCCGCAGGCCGTCGACGTCGTTGATCTTGATCGCGGTCACGTCCTCGAGCGTGAGCACCCGGCGGGTGGTGCGCTCCCACACGATGTCGGGCACGTTCACACGTGCGTCGCCGGCGAACTCCTGCGCGAATCGCTCGGCGTTGGCCGCCTCGTGAAGGTAGTCGATCTCCTCCAGGCTCGTGGCGGCGAACTCCTCCACGAGCGCCGGAGCGTCGACGCGGTCGGACACGATCCGGATGCGGCTCAGCCATCCACCGACGCGGCGGAGCGCCCGCAGATCCACCTCCACGATCTGATCGATGCCCGGCCGCTGGATCTTGACGACGACATCCCGCAGTCCGGTGTCTTCGGCATCGGCATCCGACAGCGTCGCCCGATGGGCCTGACCGAGGGATGCCGCCGCCAGCGGCGTCGGGTCCACCCATGAGTACGCCCGCTCGAGCGGCACGCCCAGTTCAGCTTCGGCGAGCATCCGGATCGCGTCGAACGGAACGGGCGGAACCTCGTCCTGCAGCCCCTCGAGCTCCTTGGTGATCTCGGGGGGCAGGACGTCCAGCCGCGATGACATGAACTGGCCGACCTTGATCATCAGGCCACCGAGGTCGACGGCCAGCGCGTGGAAGCGCTGCGCGATCCGCCGCAGTCGCGCCGCCCGGCCCCGCGACGCGAGGCCGGCGAGGCCGATGCGCGGCAGGAACAGCTCGAACCACCATGTCTGCACCAGGTAGAACGCGGCGAATCGCGTGATCCTGCGGTAGCGGGCACGCATGATGCCGACGTCGGTCATCGAATCTCCTTGACGCCGACGCGCGGCGGGCACTGCGTCGTTCTGGGCGCGGGTCAGTCCTGAGCGAGGATCGAGAAGAGCTTGCGGCGCGCGTCATCGAGGACGGCGATCGCCTGCTTCACCTGCTCCGGGCTTCCCGAGCGCCCGACCTGTGCGACGGCCTGAGCGAGGTCGATGCCTGCCTTCGGCAGTGCGCTCGCCCGACCGCTGCTCTCACGCGTGCTCGAGCCTTCCCACGGCGCGGACTTCTCGGCGGCGGCATCCGCCACTTCGCGTCCTTCCTCGGTGAGCGAATACGTCTTGCGTCCGCCCGCCTCCTCGGCCTTGATCAGACCTTCGTCGGCCAGCAGCTGGAGCGTGGGGTAGACCGAGCCGGGGCTCGGCTTCCAGCTTCCGCCGCTGCGCTCTTCGATCTGCTGGATGATCTGGTATCCGTGCATCGGCTTCTCGGCGAGCAGCGCCAGGACTGCGGTGCGGACGTCGCCCTTGCCCATGCGCGTGCCGCCGCCGACCTTCTGCTCGAACTGCCCGCGCAGCTGCTCCATCGCTTCCCACAGACCGCTCATCGGCCAGCTCTGACCGGAGCCGCGCGTGCTCCCGCCGGAGCTTCCGCCGAACCAATCGCCCATGTTCGAACCGCTCATGATGACCTCCTTCGCGCGCCGTAGCCCGGTCGAGCTCAGCGATACTCAACGATATATCGCTCAGCGTCCCGAGCGGGTCGGTTCTGGGGAGGCTGTCAGGTTCGGGTCACGATGGAATCGGAGGCCACGCCGCGGGGCGGTCGTATGCAGTTCGGTCATGGTCCGCCTTTCGCGCCGGTCTTCGGGTGACCGACGCGACCAGTCCACGCGAACGGATGTTGCGGGAGCGTATCCATCCACAAAACCGGTCGTCCCCGCGCGCGATCAGAGCGCTCGGAATGTCGGAGGCCCTCGCCAAAATGAGAGGTATGAACAGCCCCGCGACACCGGCGATAGCCGCCGCACTGAGGGCTGAGGAGCGCATGGCTCAGCTGCTTCCCGCGCTCGAACGCACCAGGCGCGACCGGGCGCGACTCGACGCTCAGGAGGCCGCATTGCTGGCCGAGGCACGGCGCATCGCCGACGAATGGGCGGCTCAAGAAGACCCTGCCGCGACCAGCACCGCCGAATTTCCCCATCGATCCGTTGCCGCCGAGATCGCCGCGCTCTGGCGAGTGAGCGACCGCACGGTCCAGCGGCAGATCGACGACGCCTCGTCGCTGGTGGAGGCATTTCCCGAGACCTTCGCCGCGCTTGTCTCCGGTGAGATCTCGGTCGGCCACGCGCGGATCATCGTCGCCAGCGGCAGCATCATCGACCGGCCCGAGCTGCGTGCGGAGTTCGAGGCGTCTGTGCTGGATTATGCGAAGTCGGAGTCAGCGTCACGGCTGGCGCCGATCGCGAAGCTTCGCGCCGAGTGGTTCTCCGAGATCACGCTCGACGAGCGCCACAGCCGCGCTCGGGCCCAGCGTCGGGTGTGGGCGACCGACCTCGAAGACGGCCTCGCCGAGCTGCACTGTGTCGGACCAGCGGCGCAGGTGTACGGCGCCCGCGACAGGCTGACCCGTCTCGCTCATGCGGTGATCGCCGCGCGGGAGCCCTCAGATTCGGCTGATGGTGATGACGCGCCCGCCTCCGGTGACGGAGCGGATGCCGCAGCCGGTGACACCCGCACGCTTGACGAGCTGCGCGCCGACATCCTCGCCGACCTGCTGCTCGCGACGGATCCTGTCGCTCACAACATCGGACCGACCGGACTCGCGGCGATCCACGCCACGGTGCAGGTCACTGTTCCGGTGCTCGGACTCATCGACGACGGTGTGCGTGACCCGTTCGAAATCTCAGTGCTCGACGGCAGGTCCCCCGTCGATCCTGAGACTGCGCGGCTGCTCGCGGCGAACGCGCCGGGCTTCGATCGCATCCTGACTCATCCGATCTCCGGCGCCGTGCTCGCCGTCGACAGGTACCGGTCGACCGAAGAGCTTCGCCGGCATCTGCGAGTGAGGGACGAGCATTGCAGGTTCCCCGGCTGCCGAATGCCCGCGCGCAGATGCGACATCGATCACACGATCGATCACGCGTTCGGCGGCGTCACCGCCGCCACCAACCTGGCGCACCTATGCCGTCGACATCACACGTTGAAGCACCAGACCGCCTGGACCGTGACCCAGAAAGCCGGAGGAGTTCTCGAGTGGACGAGCCCGATCGGGCGGACCTACACCGATACTCCGGTCAGCACGGTCGCATTCGCGGCTGACCCCGAGTGCGAGATGGAACTCGCACCGTTCTGACGGGTCCGTGCCGCCACGACACGGGTTCAGCCAGCCGCAGCGCCGAAGCGCTCCGCCGACGACACCTGCTCGGCGACGCGTCGCAGCGCGAGCAGCAACGGCTCGACGATCACAGAGCCGAGCACGACGTACCTGACGGCCGCTTCGACGGATTCGGTCGGCACGCAGGAGATCTCGGCGTCGGCCATGCGGCGGATCGAGTCGAGGTACACGGGCATGACTTCGGCCGGGACCTCGAAGCCCGCACGATCGATTCCCTGCAGCGCGCGGGCGACGCCGATCAGCACGTGGTCGTCGCACGTCCCGGGTCGCCAGCCGAGACCCGCGACGAGCCGTTCGGCCTCGCTCAGATCGATCGGCTCCTCGAACGCGGGTGTGACAGCGGCATGCGCGGCACCGAGCAGATTGTGAGGATCGGGAGGCGGATCATCGAGCGCGGCCAGCACCTTGCGGGTCTCCGCAACGCTGACACCCGACTCGATGAGAGCCCGGATCACCCGCAGCCGCTGAAGGTGGGCGTCGTCGTACTCCGCCTGTGTCGGCGAACTGCGCGCTCCCTCGGGCACCAGTCCTTCTCGCAGGTAGTACTTGATCGTCGGCACCGGCACGCCGCTTCGCGTGGACAGTTCTGAGATTCTCATGGCTCACCCCTTGACTTGGATAGTATCGCTATCCATTATGGATAGTGACACTATCGAGGAGTTGTCATGAGTCGAGTCATCGCAGGACGCAGCACGCACAAGTACGACGGCGAACTGGTGGTCTTCCACATCGGGATGCAGATCAACAGGTGGTGGCGACCCGATCTCTGGCTGCCGGTCTTCACCGCGATGCCGCCCATGCTGCGGGAGTTGAGCATGGATCCCGAGTCCGGCTTTCTCGGCTACGAACTGCTGATGGGAGCCGGTGGACCCTACGTCGTGCAGTATTGGTCGTCGGTCGACAAGCTGTACGCCTACGCGTCGGATCCCGCGCAGGAGCATCGACCGGCGTGGTCGCGCTTCAACAAGTCGGCGCGCAAGGCCCCGGGGGCGGTCGGCATCTGGCACGAGACGTTCCTGGTCGAGCGCGCCGAGAGCATCTACGTCTCCACCAAGCCCATGGGTCTGCCCAAGGCGACCGACCTGGTACCGGTCGTGCGCAACCACGATCGGGCGGCGGCGCGCTTCGCCGACGGCCGCACCGCCGCGATGCCGATCGCGTAGCGGCCGCTCACGACACGGCATCCTCGATCGGCTGACGCAGGATCGTGCGGAGCTTCGCGGGATCGGCGCGCCGCGCGTCGCTGAGGTAGATCTCGTGGTGCTTACCCGTCATCCGCAGCCCGTGCGACGGCACGAACTCGTGGTGCAGGCGATCGAGCACCGGTCCCTCATCGTCATACGGCCCGACGTGCAGAACCTGGACGCACCTGCCCTCATCGAGCGACTCCAGGCGCAGTCGGTCGATCGCCGGCGCCGTGGCCCTCGCCTTCGCGCGGGTGAATTGATCGTCGGTGATCCACTCGGGCGTGAGGATCATCGCCGTCCAGTCCCATCGGGACTTGTCGCGATCGACGGTGAAGTTCGACATGTCGTCGGCCCACCACAGAGCCTCGAGCGGCATGACGACGTAGTCGCGGTCTGATTCCTTCTTGCTCAGGAACTTCAGCGGATACGCCACCGAGTACAGCGTCGTGAGGGCGTCTTCGAACGCGGGCGCATTCGGATCGCCATGGCCGTCGATCATGAGGTATCGCAGTCGCGGCACATCGATGACCTCGAACACACCCCGCCGGGCGCGGTATGAGGGCAGCTCCTTCTTGAGGTCGACCTTCATCGCGAAACCTCCCGAACGACACCTTAGACTCCGGGCGTGCGGCGCCGAGCGACCAGCGCCGCGATGACCCGCCAGCCGACCAGAAGGACGAGCAAGGTGAGTGTCGCGACGATGATGAAGGCCGGCGCCGTTCCTTGACCGGAAGCTGCGCGCAGCAGCATCCCTCCGATGACGGTCGCCGCCCAGATGCCCAGTCCTGTGCGGACCGGCGCGAGTGGCGCGCGCCACGCCAGCGTCACGAGCCATCCGAGTGCGAGGCCGAGCAGGAACGGCCACGCCGTCTGCCACAGGCCCCCGAAGACGTCGGAGTCGTGGCTCGCGCGTCCCAGCGCGGCGAAGGCGACCACGAGCGCGATGTCCAGCAGGAGGGCGACGGCGATCGCGCGGGGGCGCACGCTCATCGAACCGGACCGGTCGGTTCCAGAGCCGGCGTCAGCGCCTCGCGCTCGTCGAAGACGAAGCACTCACCCGCCCAGTGGTCGCCTCCGACGGCTTCGAAATACCCGAGGATGCCGCCATCGAGCTGGAACGCGTCGATCCCCTCGTCGCGCAGATACAGCGCGGCCTTCTCGCAGCGGATGCCGCCGGTGCAGTAGCTGACGACCGTCTTGCCCTGCAGATCAGCGCGATGCGCGGAGACGGCATCCGGAAACTGCGTGAATCGCTCGATGCGCCAGTCCAGCGCACCCGAGAACGAGCCGTAGTCGACCTCGAAGGCGTTGCGGGTGTCGAGAAGCACGACTTCCCGCCCCGCGTCGTCGCGGCCGGACGTGAGCCAGCGCCGGAGCGTGTCCGGGGCGACGGCCGGTGCGCGGCCGTCGTCGGGGCGGATGGTCGGATGGTCCATCCGGATGATCTCGCGCTTGACCTTGACGAGCATCCTGCCGAACGGCTGCGCGTCGGACCAGCTCTCCTTCGTCCTGAGCGCCGCGAACCGCGGATCACGGCGAAGTTCGTCGACGAACCCGCGAAGCGGCTCGGTCGCGCCGGCGAGGAACAGGTTGATGCCCTCCTCCGCGAGCAGGATCGTGCCCTTCAGCCCCGCGGACGTCGCCCGGTCGTGCAACACGGGCCGCAGACTCTGCGGATCGTCGACTCGGGTGAACAGATACGCCGAGACGTTGAGGACGGAGGGCACTGACCCAGCGTACGTGGGGGCGGAGGATGTCCGCCGCGAGGTCCATTGACCCGGGCGCCCCGGAGGTCTAGCGTGAGCGCCAGATTGCGGTCCGTTGGGGCGCGCCGGAAATCGCCCGACGCAGTACCCGAACGGAGTCGCCATGCCGTCTCGTCACCCACGCGCCGCGTTCGCCATCGCCGCCCTCTCGGTCTTCGCGATCGTCGCCACCGCCGCCATCAGTGCGCCCGCGATGGCCGCTCCCCCGCCCGATAAGGGTAAGCCGAGCCCATCCGCCACCCCCACGCCGAGCGCGACAGAGAGCGAAGCGCCGACGCCGAGCGATACCCCGGTGCCGAGCGAGACTCCGACGCCCATCGAGACCACCGCCCCCAGCACCCCGCCGGGCGAGGGGACCAAGCCGAGCACCCCCGCGACCGACCCGCCGCCCTCTAACGCGCCGGAGACCGAGTCGAGCACTCTTATCCGGCAGCTCGACGAAGGGCAAAGGAAAGCCGACACCGACACCGACGCCAAGTTCGACGCCCACGCCGACACGCCAACGCCCACGCCCACGCCAGCAGCCTACCCCGACGTCATGGCGGCGGCCGGTGACTCGATCACCCTCGCCTACAACTCCGCGAGTTACGGCTCGTTCCCGCAGTACAGCTGGTCGACGGGCACGGCTTCGACTCTGAACTCCCTTCTGCAGCGTCTGCAGGTGGCCTCGGGCACGACGATCACGGGTGTGAACGTCGCGCAGGTCGGCGCGAATTCGGGCGATCTGGCGCGGATCAGGTGACCTCCGCGATCACGGCGCAGGCCGACTACCTGACGGTCGAGATCGGCGCCAACGACGCCTGCACGCCGACCGTGGGCGGCGATGACGCCCGTCGCCGACTACCAGGCGCGGATCAAGGCCGCGCTCACGCAGTTCCACGACGCCAAGGCCGACAACAGGGTCTTCGTAGCCAGCATCCCGAGCCTGTATCGAATGTGGTCGATCTCGAAGAGACAAGTTCATCGGCGCGACTGATTTGGGCCATCGGCCGGCATCTGCCAGTCGATGCTCGCCAACCCGACGCAGCACGAACGACGACCGACGAGAACCGCCGCCTCGCCGTCCAGGCGCGCGTCAATGCGTACAACGCGGCGTTGCAGGCGGAGTGCAGCATGCTGCCGCGCTGCACGTTCGACGACAACGCCGTCGCGAACTACGTGTTCACCTCGACGCACATCTCGACCGCCGATTACTTCCATCCGAGCATCGAGGGCCAGCGCGTGCTCGCGACCGTCACGTGGGCCTACAACCGCTATCCGAGCACCGGGTGAGCGGCGTCCGCGTACACTCCGGAGCGTGACTGAAGACGTCGTGGCCGTCTATCTGGACGGCGTGCCCGAGCCGACGCGTGCGGCGCTCACCGAGCTGTGCCGCATCATCGCCGGCAGCGACCCTCGCGTCCGCGCAGAGATCAAGTGGAGCGCACCGAGCTTCGCGATCGACGACCATTTCGCGACCACCGGTGTGCTCAAGGGCGGCGGAGTCCGCCTGGTCCTGCATACGGGAGCCAGGCGGAAGGGCGCCGCGAAGAACATCGTGATCGACGACCCCGAGAAGCTGCTGGACTGGAGGGACGCCGACCGCGCGATCGCCGTCTTCGCCGATGCCCGGGATGTGCGGCAGCAGGAGCGGGCGCTCGGCGTGATCCTCGACGAGTGGATCGCTCAGACGCAGCGGCTGAAGTCATGAGTTCAGAAGCGTGAGCCCAACGTCATGAGCATCATCCAGCCGGGCCGCTACCGCCACTTCAAAGGTGAGGCCTACGAGGTCATCGGCACCGCTCGGCACAGTGAGACCGAGGAGGAGTACGTCGTCTACCGGGCGCTCTATGGAAACGGCGCGCTCTGGGTGCGACCACGTGCGATGTGGGACGAGCAGATCGAGCGCGACGGGTACGTCGGCCCGCGATTCGTTCGGGACGAGTGACGGATCGTCAGAGTCTGCTCGCACACGGCACGCAGAGCGTGGCAGCGGGCAGGAGCCGAAGCCGATCGATCGGGATCGCACCGCCGCACGACGCGCAGACACCGTAGTCGCCTTCGGCGATGCGCTCGAGCGCCGCATCCAATTCGACGAGTTCGCGCTGCGCGTCGGCCCGCTGACCTTCGGCGCGAGACCACTCCGTCGAGAGCGTCGAACCCTCGGGGTCGTGCTCGTCGTCGTCGTTCGCGCTGCTGCGCGCGACACGAATGGCGTCGAGCTGCGCCTCCACCGACGCGAGCCGCGCCTCGACCTCGCGCCGACGATCTGCGACCAGTTCCGTGAACTGCGAACTCACGCAATCGCCTCGGCGATCGGCACCTCACCGCTGTTGAACCGGATGGTCCGTCCGAAAGTCGCGGGTTCGTCGAGCGTCGCGGCGACCACGGCGGCGACGTCCGCCCGGCTCACCGAACCGGACTCCGCGGCGCCGCGGTCGATGCCGCCCGTCGCCGGGCCGAGGGTCAGGGTGCTCGGGCCGAGAACGGTCCACGACAGATCGCTTGCCCGCAGGTGATCGTCGGCCGCGGCCTTCGCCTCCGCATACGCGAAGAAAGAGTTGTCGGCAGGAACGCCGTGGTCGGCGCGTGCGCCGAAGTACGAGACCATCACGTAGCGCGGCACACCCGCTGCGGCCGCGGCATCCATCGACCGGATCGCGGCGTCGCGATCGACCGCGTAGGTGCGCTCAGGACTGCCGCCGCCCGCCCCTGCCGACCACACGACGGCGTCATAGCCGGTCGCGAGCGCCTTCAGCTGGTCGACGGACATCGCCTCGACGTCAGCGACCACGGGCGTCGCCCCGGTCGCAGAGACATCCGCGGCGTGGGCCGGGTTGCGGATGACGCTCGCGACATCGTCGCCGCGCGCGACCAGTTGCGGGGCGAGAAGCAGCGCCACCTTGCCGTGGCCGCCGATGATCAGGATGCGTGACATGAGATCCTCCAGGTCGATTCGCATCCACGCTACGCGCGGCCGCAGGCGTTCGGTCCGGACTACGCGTCCGGCGAAGCGGTGCGTGCCGCAGTCGACGCGACGGCGCGGGCGATCCGCGCGATCTGATCGGGACCGACTCGGCAGCACCCGCCGACCAGTCGCGCGCCGGCGGTGACCCACTCCCCCGCGTTCGACGCGATTGCGGATGCCGCGCCCGACCACTCGCGCGAATCGGCGTGCCACACCTCTCCGCTGTTGGGGTACACGACTCCGGGCGGGGTCCCCCCGAGCTTGCCGAGAGCACCGCTCACCTCGGATACATCGCAGCAGTTCACTCCGACCGCGACGACACCCTCAGCCGCCCCGGCGAGCGCGAACGCCTCCACGAGCGAGTCGCCCGACCGCAGCCGGCCGCCCGAGATCGTGACGCTCACCCAGGCGGGAACGCCGAGACCGTCGAGCTCCCGACAGACCGCCTCGAGCTCCGCGAGCGAGGGGATCGTCTCGATCGCGATCGCATCGGGCGCGGCCGCGGCAAGGGTCTGCAGCCTCGGCCGGTGCCACTCGCGCAACTGGGCGACGTCGAGACCGTAATCGCCGGTGTACTCGCTGCCGTCGGCTCGCGACGCGCCGTAGGGGCCGACGGATGCCGCCACCCACGCCTCGTCGGGCGACAGGCCGCTGTCTTCACGCGCCTGCCGGGCCAGTTCCACACTGCGCGCGAGCACCGCATCCGCGTCGCGGCGACGCAGACCCGCGGCATCCAGCCCCTCGTAGCTGACCTGGTACGACGACGTGATCGCGACGCGCGCGCCGGCGGCGAAGTACTCGGCGTGCGCGCGGCGGATGGCGTCCGGGTCTTCGATCAGCAGTCGCGCCGACCACAGCGACGATGAGAGGTCCTGCCCGTGCGACTCGAGCAGCGTGCCGAGGCCGCCGTCGAGGACGACCGGGCCGGTCGCTACGGCGTCGGCGAAGGAGCTCACCGCGTCAGTCTAGACAGCGCCCGCACCTGTGAGTCCGGGCACATTCCGGACCGGCCGGTTGCGAACGCTGGTTGACTGGACGCATGGCGAACGTCGCGATGTTCCCGCTCGGCACGGTGCTCTTCCCGCACACGCCCCTGGCGCTGCGGATCTTCGAAGAGCGCTACCTCATGATGCTCGGCCGGCTGCTCGAGGACGAAGACCCGCAGTTCGGCGTGGTGCTCATCGAACGGGGCAGCGAAGCCGGCGGCGGCGACCAGCGGTTCGGCATCGGCACGATGGCGCGGATCACGAACGTCATGGCCGGCGAGCGCGACATCCACCTGATCGCGGTGGGTGGCGCGCGCGTCGAAGTGAGTGAGTGGAGCGACGACGAGCCCTACCCGACCGCGGCGGTGCGTGAGCTGCCCGCACTCGTGTGGGATGACGCCCTGACGCCGCTGCGCAACGAAGCCGAGCGGATCGTCCGGCGGGTGCTCTCGCGCGCGGCCGAGTACTCCGAAGTGCAGTGGGACCCCAACATCGAGATCTCCGATGACCCCCTCGAGTCGAGCTGGCAGCTGGCGGCGATCGCTCCGCTGGGGCAGCTCGATCAGCTTCGGCTGCTGCGCTCCACCACAGTCGGCGGACTGCTGCGCGAACTCATCGACCTGACTCTGGCCGCCGAGCCGGTGCTCACCGCGACCGCCGACGACGAGGCGTTCGACCAGGCGCTGGTCACCCTGCTCGAAGAAGACGCGAACGCCGAGGCCGACGACGATGATCCGGATGCCGCTCCCGACGAACGGCCGCCGGCCGCCTGAGCGCTACCAGCCGCGTGTGCCCGGGTCGCCCTTGAAGGGTCCGACGACATCGGAGGTCACCCAGCCGCCGTAGAAGCCACCCGGCTGCGGAACGACCTCTTCACCGTCGACCGTGCAGCTGTCCATCTTTCCGGCGTACACCGCGACCCGGTCGGCGAGCAGCTCGTAGCCGTGCGAGGGGGTCGGGTAGTTCCAGCCTGCACCCTGTGCCGTCGTTGCGCCGCCCACGACGTCGAAGTACCGGGCGTAGCCCTTGAACTCGCAGAACGACGATCCGCGCGCGGGAACCAGTGCGCCGTCGATGAACGCCGAGATGGGCAGGTAGTACACCGGAGGGTGGCTCGTCTCGAGAACGCGGACCACGTCGGTCGTGTCGAGGATGCGCTGACCTCCGAGGTCGATCGTCACGCGGCGGTCGACAGCCTCGATGCGCGGCGGCCGCGGGTAGTCCCAGACCGACTCCTGACCGGCGGCGATGGGATGCGGAGCGGGATGTGCCATCCCTCCACGCTACGCACGATTCCGGGCACGAGGGCCGTCAGCCCACGTCGCCGTCGAGGTAGTGCCAGCGGCCGCGGAGTCTGACGAACGTGCTGCGCTCGTGCAGCACGCCCACGTCCGTTTCTGCACCGGCGCCCTGTCGCCACGACGCGCGGAACTCGACCACCCCCGTCGCGTCGTCGGCACCTCCGGCCTCGGCATCCACGATCTCCAGGCCCGTCCAGACCAGATCGGGGTCGATGTCGATGTCATCAGGGCGGGTCCGCGGATGCCAGGACTGCGCGAGATACGCGGCGTCACCGATCACGAACGCGGTGTAGCGAGAACGCATGAGACGCTCGGCGGTCGGTGCCTCCGCTCCCGCGATCACCGGGCCGCAGCATCCGCCGAAGGCATCGCCGCTGCCGCACGGGCATGGCGCCGAGCCATCGAGGCGGCGTGCGGGCGTGCCGCGGGCTGCGGCGCTGCCGAAGCTCACGCCGCGACCTCGGCGCGATCCGCCACGATCGCGCGCACGGCCGCACGTCCCGCGCGATTCGCGCCGACCGTGGACTGCGACGGGCCGTAGCCGATCAGGAACAGGCGCGGCTCGTCGAGCGCGCGCCCGTCGGCCACGCGGATGCCGCCCTCCGGCGTCCGCAGGCGCAGGGGCGCAAGGTGGTCGAGAGCGGGCCGGAAACCCGTGGCCCACAGGATGACGTCCGCCTCGACGAGCGACCCGTCGGGCATGCGGACGCCGTCCTCTTCGATGGACGCGAACATCGGATGCCGCACCAGCACTCCCCGCGCCTGCGCGGCGCGCGCCCACGGCGTCCAGTGCATGCCCGTGACCGAGATCACACTGCCGGGCGGCAGGCCGCGGCGCACGCGGTCCTCGACACCCGCGATCGCCGCCACCCGCGCCGGTATGTCGAAAGCCTCTTCCGACCAGTCAGGCTCGCGCCGGGTCACCCAGAACGTCTCGGCAACGTGTGAGATCTCGTCGAGCAGCTGTACCGCAGAGATTCCGGCGCCGACGATGACGACGCGCTTGCCGGCGAACTCCTCCGCCGAGACGTAATCCGCGACGTGCAGCTGGCGGCCGCGGAAGCGGCTCTGCCCCGGGTAGTGCGGCCAGAAGGGGCGGCTCCAGGTGCCGGTGGCGTTGATGACGTAGCGCGCCGCCCACCCGCCGGTGTCGGTGTCGACCAGCAGCCGACCATAGTCGTCGTCGTCCGCGCGACGAACCGCGGTCACCCGGACGGGCCGCCGCACGGCGAGGTCGTACTCGTCTTCGTATGCGCCGAAGTAGGGAGGAAGAACGTCGCGGCTCGCCTGGAGCGGATCGGCCGGCGGCACGGCGTAGCCCGGCAGCTCGTGGATGCCGTTCACCGTCGCCATCTTCAGCGACGCCCATCGGTGCTGCCACGCACCACCGGGTGCGGGGTTGGCATCGAGGACGACGAAGGTCTGGGCAGCGTCGGTCGCACGGCCGATCGGCGTGTAACCGCGTCTGCGCAGGTGGTACGCGGCCGAGAGTCCCGCCTGCCCGCCGCCGATCACGACGACGTCTACGGGCACATGTTCCACGTGTTGATCCAACGCGCTCGCGTCGGACGGGATTCCCGAAGGCGCGTCGCCGTGCCGGCTCCCTCGCGCAATGCGCTGACCCGTCAGCTGAGGGCGCGAGTGCCGGGCGGAATCACTCCGTCGGCGTACAGGTCGGCTGCGACGTCCTGCAGTGCGGTCAGCGCGACACGCTGCGTCATGGGGCCGTACGACACGCGCGCGACGCCGAGAGCCTCGTACTCGGCAGCCGACAGCGCACCGAGCAGGCCGATGACGCTGACCTTGCGCTCCCCGATGCCTTCGACCAGCTGCCGCGTCACGTCGGCGTTCAGGATGCCGGGAACGAACACGAGGTCTGCCCCTGCCTCGAGGTACGCGCGGCCACGGGTGATCGCGTCGGCGATCGATTCCTCGATGGGCCGGTCTCCGCCGCGTGCGATCGCGTCGGTGCGGGCGTTCAGGACGAACGGCACCCCCTCGGCCTCTCCGGCGGCGATCACGGCCGCGACGGCCGCGACGGAGGCGTCGAGCGGCCGGAGGCGGTCTTCCATGTTGGCGCCGACGACGCCCACGCCGATCGCACGCCGGGCGGTCTCACCCGGGTTGCCGAAACCGGAATCGAGGTCCGCGGTCACGGGAAGGTCTGTGGAGGCCACGATCCGGCCCACCATGTCGAGCATGAGTTCGAGCGGGATGTTCTCGCCGTCTGCGTATCCGAACGTCGCGGCGATCGCGTGGCCTGCTGTGGCGAGCGCCTTCGTCTCGGTCAGCGCCGCCACCGTCTTGGCCGAGGCGACGTCCCAGACGTTGACGAGGCGAAGGATCTCGGGCGCGGCGTGCAGTCGCGCGAGGGTCTGTGCTTTCTCCTGCTGAGTGGTCATTCCCCCACGCTAATGGGCATCCGGAGCACCGGCTCGAGCTTGCGCCGCTGGCCCTATTCGCCTACCTCGACCGTGAAGGTGACGTCTTGAATGCCGCCGTCGGAGTTCGAGAGCACGACCTCTGTGGAGCCCTCGGCGAGGGCCTTCACGCCCGGGTTGTAGGTCGCGCCGCCCTCTTCGTAGCCCTTCACGAACTCGGCGACGGCGGTGTCGGTGACCTCGCCGCTGTAGCTGTCGACCGCGAGATCGCCCGTGTTGATGTTGAGGACCTGTCCGACGACGAGCTCGACCGTCGTGCCCTGAAGGTCGCCGGCATCCATCGTCACCGGAGCGATCACCGGGGTGTTGCTCTGCGCACATGAGCTCAGACTCATCGCGACCGTCAGTATGGCTGCGGCGCCGATCAGTTTCGAGATCTTCACGCGGTCATTATGACAGTGGCGCCGGCCACCCGGAAGGAGACTGTCGCCCGCCTCGCAGGTGTGGATAAGTCCGGTGGATCCACGTCGATCGCGGCTACCGTGGTCGGATGATTCGCCGTGCCGCCGCAGCCCTCGTGCTCGCGTTGGCCCTCGGGATGACGACCGCCTGCCAGCCCGAACCCGCGCCCTCGCCGTCGGCTCCGGTTTTCGCGAATGAGGAGGAGGCCTTCGCCGCGGCGGAGGAGACCTACCGGGCCTACGTCGACGCGCTGAACCAGGTGGATCTGAGCGATCCGGAGACATTCGAGGCTGTGTATGCCTGGACAACCGGTGAGGCGAACGCGAGTGACGCAAGACGTCGCTCAGCCAGATGCACGCGGACGGCTGGCACGGTCTCGGGTGAACGCTGATCGTACTGCAGTCGTCCGGAGTCGTTCGATCGTCGACGGAACCATGCGGTCGAGCTGGCTCGTGTCTGGACTGATGTCAGCGACGTTCAAGTCACGCGACATCTGAAGCGGCGAGTCAGTTGTCGGACCCGATCGGCCCGATGTGCAGAGCCACTTGCCGTCGACGGTCGTTCGAGGCGCGACCTCCGCGACGAGGCTCGCTGATCGCCGACCATCGACGGCGAGCGAGCGAGCCGATGCAGTCGACTAGCGGTCGTCCCTCATTGCGCTGGCTCGTCTCACCTGGTGCGTCACCGGCTCGGCGGACTCGACTCGTGCAACGATGCGGTTGGCACTTGGACGCACTGTTCCGTGTCGAACTCGGGTGAGCAGGTCGACATCGGCGCGAGCGTCACCGACCCAGCACCCCCATCGGGCGGCGATGAATCCGGCCCCGAAGAGTTCACGCCGACCGTGCCCGTCCCGGAGCCGAATCCGTGCGACTCAGTCGGCACGTGCGGCGGCTACATCGTGGTCATGCCACCAGATGTCACCGCCGCCGATCTCGCGTCGTTCCGACCGGCGCGCCCCTCGCTCACCGGCGAGCCGGCCGGGTTCGGCATCGTCGGCGCTCCCACGAACGTCGTGGCGGCGGCATCCGAGCAGTACATGACCGGAACCCTGCTCGGCTGGGACGTCACCGTCCGCTTCGTGCCGGCCGGCTATGTCTTCGACTACGGCGACGGCTCGACCGAGCGATCTGCGACGGGCGGCACGAGCTGGGGGTCGCTCGGCCAGGCGCAGTTCACTCCGACCGCCACGAGTCACGCCTACCGCGAGCGCGGAACGTACCCGGTGAGCGTCACCGTGGAGTACGCGGCATCCGTGAATTTCGGGTCGGGCACCTGGCGACCTGTCACGGGATTGGTCACCGCGACGACCGGCGGGTACGACGTGCAGGTGGTCGAAGCGCGCACGGCGCTGGTCGAGAAGACCTGCGCAGAGAACCCGCGCGGCCCCGGCTGCTGAGCTGTCAGCTCGCCGCTGCCCGCAGGGGCGAGCCGACGACCTCGAACCTCTGCCCGCCCATCACGCCCGACAGCAGCGGGCGCGCCTCGGCGATCGCGGCCCGCACCGACGGCAGCTCCAGCGAGGCGCGATGCGCCTCGGCCGACTCCCACAGCTCCGCCACGAACACGGTGTCGGGCTCGTCATCCGACACGCCGACCTCGTAGAGCAGGCATCCGATCTCGGCGAGATCGTCGCTCGGCCGTGTCAGGAGCGCCACCAGCTCATCCCGCCTGCCTGTCACGGTGCCCAGCGTGCCGAAGTTCGCGAATGTCATGCCCGGAGTCTGGCAGGAGGGCCGGACAGCCGAGCAGACTGTCGTCATGAGCGTCGTCTATGCAGATCTCTCGATTTCGGCGGACGGGTACTCCACGGGGTACAACCAGCGCGAGGAGGCACCCTTCGGAGACGGAGCGGATGACACCGTCCTGCACTCGTGGATGTTCGATCACGGCGAGAAGCACCGAGCAGAACTGGATGCGATCCTCGCCGCGAAGGCATACATCATGGGCCGCAACATGTTCGGCCCGGTCCGAGGCGAGTGGGACCGCGACTGGCGCGGGTGGTGGGGCGATGACCCGCCGTACCACCGCCCTGTGTTCGTGCTCACCCACCATCCTCGCGACCCGGTGCCGATGGAGGGCGGGACGACCTTCCACTTCGTCACCGACGGAATCGCGTCGGCCCTCGCGCAGGCGCGCACGAGCGCCGAAGGCGGCGACATCTCCGTCGCCGGCGGCGCCGACACCGTGAACCAGTACATGGCCGCCGGACTCCTCGACATCCTGCGGCTGCACGTCGTGCCGGCCACCGTCGGCTTCTCCGGCCGCACCGACATCGTGCGTGTCTTCGACGGGGTGCCGCCGCGATCCCTCGAGATCGCCGACGTGCGCTCGACGCCCGAGGTGACGCACATCACGTACGACCTCCGCTGAATCGGCGACCGAAATGAGGGGATCTGCCGAGCTGAGGAGACCTCCACGCACCTGGCTCCTCGATCCGGCAGATCTCCTCACACCGGCAGCAGAACACCCGCGTCGCACCGCCGTGGCAGGATGAGCGCGTGACCGACCGCCTCATGCTCCTCGACTCCGCGTCGCTGTACTTCCGCGCCTTCTACGGCGTGCCCGACACGGTGAAGGCCCCCGACGGCACGCCCGTCAACGCGGTGCGCGGGTTCCTCGACATCATCACGCGGCTCGTCACGACCTATGAGCCGACGCATCTCGTCGCCTGTTGGGACGACGACTGGCGCCCGCAGTGGCGGGTCGATCTGATCCCCACGTACAAGACGCACCGAGTGGCCGAGGTCACGGCCGTCGGCCCCGACGTCGAGGTCGTCCCCGACCCGCTCGAGATTCAGGTGCCGATCATCCGGCGCACTCTCGACGCCCTCGGCATCCCGATCGTCGGCGCCGCCGCGCACGAGGCAGACGACGTGATCGGCACGCTCGCCACGCGCGCCTCCCTTCCGGTCGACATCGTCACCGGCGACCGCGACCTGTTCCAGCTCGTCGACGACGCGAGCGCCGTGCGCGTCATCTACACGGCGAAGGGCATGAGCAACCTCGAGATCGTGACCGATGCCACGGTCGTCACGAAGTACGGCGTGCTGCCGACCCAGTACGCCGACTTCGCAACACTGCGCGGCGACTCGTCCGACGGTCTGCCGGGGGTCGCCGGCATCGGCGAGAAGACCGCCGCCACCCTGCTGGCCGCGCACGGCGACCTCGCGGGCATCATCGCCGCCGCCGAAGCGGGCGAGGGCATGTCGGCCGGCATCCAGAGCAAGATCCTCACCGGACTCCCCTATCTCGCCGTCGCACCGACCGTCGTCGAAGTCGTGAAGGACCTCGACCTGGCAGAGACCGACTCGCGCCTGAGTGCGCTCGATGACGCCGGCAGAGCGGATGCCGCAGCCCTCGCCGAGCAGTGGGCGCTGGGCACCGCGATGACACGAATCATCGACGCGCTCGACGCCGTCGGCGCCCGCTGATCCACAGCTGACCGACCACTCGCGTACTCCCTCGGGAGTACGGCGAACCCTTCCGCGGAACCACCACGCTCGCCGAGCGCTACGCGAAGGGCGACATCGACGAGGTGGAGTATCGCGCCCGACTCGAGGTGCTGCGCGCGAACGCGGCCCCATCGGCCTGATCGCCGAGAATGCGGCGCGGCGCCTTCACCAGGGGGCCGCGCCGCACTCGCATCAGCCGCGTCGCGACCGTGCCGCCACGCCCGCGGCCAGCAGTGCAACGCAGTACAGCACCGCGACCACGACCATCATCGCGAGCGGCACCGTCCACCCGCCGGTCGCCTCGTGCAGCGCACCCATGATCGGCGCGCCCAGCGCGCCGATGCCGTAGCCGCCGCCCTGCACGAGCGCCGACA
The DNA here is from genome assembly GCA_963781135.1 of uncultured Actinomycetota bacterium. Classification (GTDB taxonomy): domain Bacteria; phylum Actinomycetota; class Actinomycetes; order Actinomycetales; family Microbacteriaceae; genus Microbacterium. The sequence goes on from CAWADY010000010.1 coordinate 946,723, forward strand.
TCCCGGCCGCCTCGTTGTCACTGCGAGACACCACGACGAGCGCGGTGAAGATGACGACGAACCCGCCGGCATGCCCGAGCGCACCGATCGTGAGCCAGAGCCACGTCAGCTCGGGCGCGAGCAGCATCCCCACGGTGAGGATGAGGAAGGACACGCAGATCGTCAGCGTCGGCACGATCGCCGGCGTGAACCGGGCCAGCAGCGGCACCAGGAAGGCGCCGATGATGCCGGCGCCCTGAAACAGCGACGCCAGCGCGCCCGCGGCGGCGGCATCCAGGCCCAATTCGTCGGCGGTGATGGTCGGCAGCCAGGTCGAGAGGGCGTAGTAGATCATGACCTGTCCGGCGAACGCGAACAGCAGGAGCCACGTCACGGGACGGTGGATCATCGCGCGCTCGGTCCGGCCGCGCGCGGCCACCGGCAGCGGCCCGGTGAGCGTCGTCGGGTCGAGGTCCCGCACCACGGCGCCTTCCGGCTCCTCGCCCGAGTACCGCTCGCCCCACCGGTCGCCGTCGCGGCGGGATCGTCGCAGGTGCGCTCCCCACAACACGATCCCGGCGATCGTGAGCACCGACCAAGCCAGCAGCGCCCCCGGCCAGCCGATCAGTGTGGCCAGCGGCGCGGTCAGCAGCGATGTGATGAGCGAGCCCACGTTGAGGGTCGCGACATAGGCCGCCGTCACCACCCCCACCCGTGCGGCGGGCACGTCGCGCCTGATGATCACGGGAATGACGACGTTGCCGATCGTGACGGCCGCGCCGATCACGAACATGCCCGCCAGCATCCAGCCGAAACCGGGGATCGCACGGATCGCCGTGCCGAGCAGCACGCCGCTGAGCGACACCATGAGGGCGAGTTCGGCGCCCGCCCGGCGGATCACGAACGCGGCGACCGGCGTCAGCAGCGCGAACATGAGCACCGGCGCGGTGGTGAGCAGTCCCGCGGTCGCCGAGCCGATCCCGAAGTCGTGCTCGATGTCGCGCAGCACCGGCGTCGGCGCCACGATCGGCCCGCGCATGCTGAGGGCGGCGACCAGCACACCCGCGAGCACGAACCACGGGATGCTGCGCCGCGCGCGCTCGGGCAGGCTCACCGTCGCAGACCGGTCCACTCCCGAAGCTTCGCGAGCGGCCAGGTCGTGACGATGCGCTCGGCGGGCACACCGGCTCGCTCCGCCCGCTCCGCACCGTAGTCCAGCAGCGACAGCTGTCCGGGCGCGTGCGCGTCGGAATCGATCGAGAACAGGCAGCCGCTCTCGAGCGCGATCGCGATCAACTCGTCGGGAGGGTCCTGGCGCTCCGGCCGGGAGTTGATCTCGACGGCGACACCGTGCTCGGCGCACGCGCCGAAAACCGCTTCGGCGTCGAGGGCCGAGGGAGGCCGCGTGCCCCGCGAACCTTCCACGAGCCGGCCGGTGACGTGTCCGAGAACGTCGATGCGCCCGCTCGAGACCGCGCGCACGAGCCGGCGGGTCATCGGTCCGCGCTCCATGCGCAGTTTGGAATGGGCCGAGGCGACGACGACGTCGAGCTCCCGCAGCAGGCCCGGCTCCTGATCGAGGCCGCCCTCCTCGAGGATGTCCACCTCGATGCCGGACAGCAGTGTGAATCCTTCGCCGCTCATGTCGGCCACGATCTCCAGCTGCGCGCGCAGGCGCTCCGCCGTCAGGCCGTTCGCCACGCGCAGGCGCGGCGAGTGGTCGGTCAGAGCCAGATACTCGTGCCCCAGCGCGCGCGCGGCATCCACCATCAGATCGATCGACGTCAGCCCGTCCGACCACTCGCTGTGGGAGTGCAGATCGCCGCGCAGCAGTCCCCGCAGGGTGGACGACCGCTGCACGCCCGCCCGCTCCCGCAGGTCTGCGAGGTACGCCGGCACCTGACCCGCAAGGGCCTCCTGGATCACCGCGAACGTCGAATCCCCGACGCCCTTGCGGCGACGCAGGGTCGCAGCATCCCGCAGCTGCGCGTCGCTCAAGCCCTCGATCGCGTCAGCCGCCGTGCGGAACGCCTTCGACTTGTACCGCGACGACCGCTCGCGCTCGAGCAGAGTCGCGATCTCGGTCAGCGCGTCATGCGGATCCATGTGCGCGACGCCAGGCCGGCCGGCGCGTCACGCGCCGGAGAGGCCCGATCGCTTCACGACGACCGGGACGGAGGCCAGCCGGTGGATCGCCCATCCGAACAGGATCGAGAGCACACCCATGCCGGCGGCGAACAGCGCGACGCCGTAGGCGACGACCGACGTGAACAGCGAGGCGCGCAGGAACGACGCCTGCATCACGGTGTCGCGCACCGGGTCATCCTGCGCCAGCTCGGCATAGGTCTTGCCGCCCGAGGCCTCGAGCGCGTGCTTGTTGATGACGTCCGCCTGCACGAAGGCCGTGAAGGGACCGGTCACCTGCTGGCCCTGGAAAGCGGCGGCGTCGTCGGGAATCGTGATGTTCTCGGCGGTCAGCTGATTCGTGACGCCGATCCAGGCGATCACCGCGACGAGGATCAGCAGGATGCCGCCGATGATGCCGAGTATGCCCGCCGCCTTGACCAGTCCCACCTGCTTGACGGGGGGTTCGATGGAGTCGAGGTTCGTGGCAGATTCCTGGGTCATTGCGTCCTCCTGAGGTCGAGGGATTCCGTGGGACACGCTATCGCTCCGACCCTACGCGCTGAGGTCCGCCGCGCGTCAGGCGAATGAACGGGTGACCTCGACCCAGGCGGCGAGCTTCTGCGCGGCCGCGCCGCTGTCGATCGCCGCGGCGGCCGCGTCCTTCGCCTCGGCGAGCCGCTCCAGAATCGGCCGCTGCACTTCGGTCGCGTCCTGCGACAGGCGGAACGCCACGATACCCGCCGCCGAGTTCAGCAGCACGATGTCGCGCACCGCTCCCTGCTCGCCGTCGAAGACGCGGTGCACGATCTGCGCGTTGTGGCTCGGCTCCCCGCCCAGCAGGTCGCCGATGTCGGCGAGCGGGATGCCGAGGTCCCTCGGGTCGAGGTCGTGCTCGTGCACGTCGCCCCGGCTCACCTCCCACAGCCGGCTGTGCCCCGTGGTGGTCAGCTCGTCGAGCCCGTCGTCGCCGCGGAACACGAGGGCGGTCGCGCCGCGGGTGCGGAACACGCCGGTGATGAGCGGCACGCGGTCGAGCTGCGCGACGCCGACCGCATTCGCCTCGGCGCGCGCCGGATTGCACAGCGGCCCGAGGAAGTTGAAGACGGTGGGCACCCCCAGCTCCGCGCGCGTCGCGCCGGCGTGACGGAAACCGGGATGGAATGCCGACGCGAACGCGAAGGTGATTCCGGCGCGGGACAGCGTCTCAGCGACCTGGTCGGGAGTCAGCGCGAGGTCGATGCCGAGGGCCGAGAGCACATCCGACGAACCCGACGCGGAGCTCGCCGCCTTGTTGCCGTGCTTGACCACGGGAACACCGGATGCCGCCGCCACGACCGCCGACATCGTCGAGATGTTGACGGTGCCGAAGCGGTCGCCGCCCGTGCCGACGATGTCGAGCACGTTGGGGTCGACCGGCAGCCGCAGCGCGGCCTCCAGGATCGCGTCGCGGAAGCCGACGATCTCGTCAACGGTCTCGCCCTTGGCCCGCAGGGCGACCAGGAATCCGGCCAGCTGCGAGGGTGTCGCCGCCCCCGACATGATCTGGCGCATCGCCCAGGTGGACTCCGAGACGCTGAGGTCTTCGTCGCGCAGAAGGGTGGTGAGGATTCCCGGCCAGGTATACAGCTCCGCCATGGATCAAGAGCCTAGCCGCGTGTCGTGGCGGGTGCGGATCGTGTGACGGGCGGTCCTCCGCCGCGGGCCGCCGGGCCGCTGGGCGAGTTCCGACCGGACTCTCAGGCGACTCGCGGCCCGCTCTGAGGTGCCGCCAAGTCGATATGGGAATAAAACCGCCGTCGGATGCGATCCTGCGGCGCCCGAATCGGCCATAATGGTGAGGTGACGACCACGACAGCGACCTACTCGCAGGCCATGCGTTCCGTCAAGCGTCCCGACCCGGTCGCTGTCGGAACGATCGTGTGGCTCGGCAGCGAGGTGATGTTCTTCGCGGGTCTTTTCGCGATCTACTTCACCCTGCGCAGCACCTCTCCTGAGCTGTGGGCGCAAGAGACCCAGCTCCTGAACATCCCCTACGCGACGGTCAACACGATCGTCCTCGTGCTCTCATCGGTGACCTGCCAGATGGGCGTCTTCGCGGCCGAGCGCTTCCAGCCGTATTCGACGCGCAAGCGCGGGTGGCTGGGCTGGGGCATGGTCGAGTGGTTCTGGCTCACGTTCGCACTCGGTGCGATCTTCGTCTCCGGCCAGGTGTGGGAGTACGCACAGCTCGTCGCCGAAGGGCTGCCGATCAGCGCGAACTCGTACGCGTCGGCGTTCTACATCACCACCGGCTTCCACGCCCTCCATGTGACGGGCGGCCTCATCGCCTTCCTCCTCGTGATCGGTCGCGCATACGCCGTCAAGAACTTCGGGCGAAAAGAGATGACCTCCTCGATCGTCGTGTCGTACTACTGGCACTTCGTCGACGTCGTCTGGATCGCCCTGTTCCTCGTCATCTACTTCCTGAAATAGAGCGGAGCTGAGCCCCAACATGGCACGAGAGACCAAGCGCCGCTCGAATGGCCGCCGCAGTCCCTGGGCTGCGGCCGCCCTCATCGGCATCGGCCTCCTGATCACCGGCGGCGTGTACGCCGGTGCATCCGCGGCAATGGCATCGAGCAACGACACGTCGGCGGCTTCGGCGCTGACGGTCGAGGACGGCAAGAAGCTGTTCCAGGCGAACTGCGCGACCTGCCACGGCCTGGATCTGCAGGGCTCCACGACCGGACCGTCGCTGTACGGCGTCGGCGAGCTCGCGGTGGAGTTCCAGGTCGGCACCGGGCGCATGCCGCTCCAGGCTTCTGCGCCGCAGGCCCCTCAGAAGCCGGTGCAGTTCACCGAGGAGCAGATCCTCGCGATGGCGTCCTACGTGCAGTCGATGGCTCCCGGTCCCACCTTCCCCGATGAGGAAATCCTCGACGGCGAGGGCGACGTGGCCCGCGGAGCCGAGCTGTTCCGCGTCAACTGCGCCATGTGCCACAACGTCGCAGCTGCCGGTGGCGCTCTCACCGAGGGCAAGTACGCGCCGGCGCTGAGCAGCACGAGCGCCCTGCACATGTATGCAGCGATGGTCACCGGACCGCAGAACATGCCGGTCTTCAACGACCTGACGCTGACGGCCGAAGACAAGCGCGACATCATCTCGTCCCTGCTGTTCCTGCAGCAGAATGAGTCACCGGGCGGATTCTCGCTCGGCTCGCTCGGGCCCGTCTCCGAAGGTCTGTTCATCTGGATCTTCGGCATCGGCGGCCTGATCGCCCTCACCGTGTGGATTGCGGCGAAGGCCAACTGATCGATCGACCACAGCAACGAACGAGGATCACCATGGCACACGAGGACGACCCGCTCGAGCATGAAAGGGCTTCCTGGAAGCCCTCGCCCGGGCTCGCCGTCGCGGTTTCGGACCCGGTGGAGCCCCCTGCGCTCGCACCTCATCGCGAGCGGATGACCGACAAGGACCCCGCGGCGATGAAGCGCGCGGTCCGCACGGTGTACACGCTGTTCTACATTTCGGCCGCGGCCAGCATCTGGGCGATCGCCGCCTACATGCTCTTCCCGATCGAGAGCGGCGCGATCGTCGACATCCGCAACAACAACCTCTTCATCGGCCTCGGCATCGGTCTCGCGCTGTTCGCCCTCGGGATCGGAGTCATCCACTGGGTGAAGGCCGTCATGTCCGACAAGGAGTTCATCCAGGTCCGCCACGCGACGCGTGGCCGAGACTCGACACGCACCTCCGCCGCCTGGGCATTCGCCGACGCCAACGAGGAGTCCGGCTTCGGTCGGCGCACGGTGATCCGCAATTCCATGATCGCGGCCGTGGTCGCCTCCCTCGCGCCGGCCGTCATCCTGTTCCGCGGTCTCGCACCCGAGAGCTCCGCCGCACAGCCCAATGCCGGAAACCCGGTCGCGCTGCTCGAAGAGACGATGTGGAAAGAGGGCATGCGTCTGGCCCACGACCCCGAGGGCACACCGATCCGCGCCGCCGATGTCACGCTCGGCTCCGCGGTGCACGTCATCCCCGAGTCGCTGGCTGCTCTCGGCCACGAGGAGGGCTACCTGGAGGAGAAGGCGAAGGCGATTGTGCTGGTTATGCGCCTCCTCCCCGAAGACCTCATCGAGACGCCCGAGAAGGCCGACTGGTCCTACGACGGCATCGTCGCCTACTCCAAGGTCTGCACGCACGTCGGGTGCCCGGTGGCTCTTTACGAGCAGCAGACGCACCACCTGCTCTGCCCCTGTCACCAGTCGCAGTTCGACGTCACCGACCAGGCGAAGGTCATCTTCGGTCCGGCCGCTCGTCCCCTGCCGCAGCTTCCGATCACGGTCGACGACGAGGGATACCTCGTCGCTCGCAGCGGCTTCACCGAACCCGTAGGCCCGAGCTTCTGGGAGCGCCATTGAGTACCTCAAGCCACCCCACGGAGAACGTCGTCGCGGCACCCGCAGTCCGGGATGACATGACCACCCTCCCGCCTGGGAAGAACGGAAATCCTCTCGGCGGCCGCTTCCTTGGAGCAACCGCGAATTATGTCGACGAGCGCACCAGCCTGTCGGGGTTCGTCAAGGAACTCGGCCGAAAGGTCTTCCCCGATCACTGGTCGTTCATGCTCGGCGAAATCGCGCTCTGGAGCTTCGTCGTCGTCCTGCTCTCGGGAACGTTCCTGACGTTCTTCTTCCAGGCGTCGATGGTGCCCACGCACTACACGGGTGCCTTCATCCCGATGCGCGGTGTCGAGATGTCGGCGGCGCTGGATTCGTCGCTGCGGATATCATTCGATCTGCGCGGCGGCCTCCTCGTGAGGCAGATCCATCACTGGGCCGCGCTCGTGTTCGTCGCCGGCATCGGCGTCCACATGCTGCGCATCTTCTTCACCGGGGCGTTCCGCAAGCCGCGTGAGCTGAACTGGGTGGTCGGCTTCGTGCTGTTCGTCCTGGCGATGGGCGAGGGCTTCACGGGGTACTCGCTTCCCGACGACCTGCTCTCGGGCAACGGCCTGCGCATCATCGACGGCATGGTCAAGGGCATCCCGCTGGTCGGCACCTGGATCTCGTTCCTGCTGTTCGGAGGCGAGTTCCCCGGCACGGCGATCGTCGGTCGCCTCTACACCCTGCACATCCTGCTCCTGCCGGCGATCCTCGTCGGACTGCTCGTCGTGCACCTCATGCTGATGGTCATCAACAAGCACACGCAGTTCGCCGGCCCGGGCCGCACGAACAGCAACGTCGTGGGCTACCCGATGATGCCGGTGTACATGTCGAAGATGGGCGGGTTCCTGTTCATCACGTTCGGTGTGATCGTGCTGATCGCCTCGCTGTTCACGATCAACCCGATCTGGAACTACGGACCGTACGACCCGTCCCCCGTCTCGGCGGGCACGCAGCCCGACTGGTACATCGGCTTCGCCGACGGCGCACTCCGACTCGTTCCGCCCGGCTGGGAGTTCGTGTTCCTGGACCGCACCTGGTCGTTCAACATCCTCGTGCCGCTCGTCGGCCTGGGTCTGTTCATCGTCACCGTCGCGATCTACCCCTTCATCGAAGCCTGGATCACCGGCGACAAGCGCGAGCACCACATCGCCCAGCGTCCGCGCAACGCGGCCACGCGCACGGCGATCGGTGCCGGTGGAGTCACGTTCTACGCGGTGCTGTGGGCTGCGGCATCCTCCGACATCATCGCGACCCACTTCTATCTCACGATGGAAGGCGTCATCCACACGCTGCAGGCACTGCTGGTCATCGGCCCGATCATCGCCTACTTCGTCACGAAGCGCATCTGCATCGCGCTCCAGAAGAAGGATCGCGAGATCGCACTGCACGGCTACGAGTCCGGTCGCATCGTCCGCCTCCCCGGTGGCGAGTACATCGAGGTGCACCAGCCCGTCGACGAGTACGAGCGTTGGAAGCTCGTCGACACCGACACGTACGAGCCTCTCGTCGTTCGACCGAACGCCAAGGGACGCATCCCGTGGCATGAGAAGCTGCGTGCCGTGGCATCGAAGTCGCTGTTCGAAGACCGCCTGTCGCCGCTCACGCAGTCCGAGATCGACGCGGCGGTCGCCCACCAGCATCACGAGCTGGAGCACATCGCGACCGAGGAGCACCTAGAGCTGCAGGGCGCTCACGAGCGCGCCGGCGTTCCGGATGCCCCGCACGTCCCGATCTTCGACGGTCACAACTCCGAGACGGCCGTGCGCCCGTCGAACGTGATCATCGCCGAAGAGGACGCACCCAAGAAGGGCAAGAAGCCCAACGGGGCCTGAGCTCGGCAGTAATTCGACGGCGCCTGGCGCTTCTCCGACCGGAGGAGCCTGGGCGCTTGTCGTAGCGTGGAGGAATGACCGATGCCCTCTCGTACTTCTCCGCCAAGCTCGCTCACGAGACTGACGCCTCCGACGTGTACGCCGCCCAGAAGGACGGCGACCGATTCGTCCTCGTCGATGTGCGCAGCGACGAGGCCTGGGCGCAGGGCCGGATCTCGGGCGCCGTCCACGTGCGCCGTCAGGACATCGCCGAACGGGCGCCCGCCGAATTCGACCTGAGCGTGCCGGTCGTCGTCTACTGCTGGAGCCCCGGCTGCAACGCCGGCACGAAGGCGGCGATCGAGTTCGCGAAGCTGGGCTACACCGTCAGGGAGATGATCGGCGGGTACGAGTACTGGGTACGCGAGGGTCAGCCCACCGAGAACGATGAGGGCTCACTCCCCCGCACGTTCGACGCCCAGGTGATGGTCGTCCGTACGCCAGTGGCGAGCTGATCTACGCCGAGTCGAGTTCTTCGCAGAACCGGTCTGCAGCGGCGCCGTAGAACGTCGGCCGGTCATCCGGCGGCGAGTCGGGCGCGTTCTCGACGTCGCAGACGACCGCTGTCGCGTTGTCGCGGGTGCCGGCTTCCAGCGCCGCGGCCACCAGAGCGGCCGAAGCGGCCTCCGGCGATTGCGCAACGGCCAGGGCGCGCATCAGTTCGTCATCGGAAAGGTAGTCGGTGACCCCGTCGCTGCACAGCAGCCACCGGTCGCCGGGCCGAGGTTCGCGGTCCACCACATGGGCGGCGTCGTCCTCAGCGCCCGCCAGTGACGCCGTGATGATGTTTCGACGCGGGTGGGATGCCGCGGCCTCAGCCGCGATGAGGCCATGGTCGACGAGGGCCTGCACGAACGAGTCGTCTCTGGTCTCGCGGGTGAGCACGCCGCCGCGCAGCAGGTAGGCGCGCGAGTCGCCGGTGTGCGCGACAAGCAGGCGACCGGACTGCGAGACGAACAGGCCTGTGAAGGTCGTGGCCATGCCGCGCAACGCCTCGTCGCGCTGGACATGAGCCCGCAGGTCCCAATTGGCCTCGCGGATGCGGACGGCGAGGGCCTCCGCGTCCGCGACTGACACCCGACCCGCCACCAGGCGATGGATGAGTGCGGCCGAGGCCAGGTCGCCCGACGGCCCACCGCCGACGCCGTCGGCCACGGCAGCTCCCCAGGGCGCCGTGAACGCAGCATCCTGGTTCACGGCGCGGAACGCGCCGACATCCGAGACGCCGGCCGACCTCAGCCGAATCGGCATGGGCTCGAGCGGCTCAGCGCGCGAAGTAGCCGCGGTAGTACTCGAAGACCCAGCCGACGATCGCCACAAGGAACACGCCGATGCCGATCGGCAGCAGCCAGTTGCCCACCGCGAATCCGAGCATGCCCAGCGCAGCCGAGAATGCCAGGACGATGGGCCACCACGACCACGGGCTGAACTCGCCGAGCTCGGGGTCGCCGTCGTCGATGTCGGAGGTCAGCACATCTTCGGGCAGCTCGCCGCCCTGAGCGGAGTGGACGCGTCCGACGTAGAACGCGATCAGCGCGCCCATGATGGAGGTGAACAGCAGTGCGACGGTGCCGACAGGCTCGAGGCCGGTGTGCCACGCCTGGTCGGGGCTCTGCACGATCGCCCACGTCGTGTAGACGACCGCCATCAGCAGGAAGAACCCGGACAGGATCCACCAGAGACCGGTGTTGGTGCGCACCTACTTCACCTTTCCCTCGTCGAGGTCCACAACCGGGGCTTCAGGTGCGTCCTTCGCGGGACCCACGCCGACCGGAATGCCGGCCTCGGGGTGGTTGAGGTCGAATGCGGGGCGCTCGCTGCGAATGCGCGGGATCGAGGTGAAGTTGTGCCGCGGCGGCGGGCAGGAAGTCGCCCATTCGAGCGACGCGCCGTAGCCCCACGGGTCGTTCACCGTCACGCGTGGCGCCTTGCGGGCCGTGATCCAGACGTTGAACAGGAACGGGATCATCGAGGCCCCGAGGATCATCGCACCGATCGTCGAGACCTGGTTCTCCCATGTCCAGCCGTCGGCGGAGGCGTAGTCCGCGTAGCGCCGCGCCATGCCGTCCACACCGAGCCAGTGCTGGATGAGGAAGGTCATGTGGAAGCCGATGAACAGCATCCAGAAATGCACCATGCCGAGTCGCTCGTTGAGCATCTTGCCGGTGAACTTGGGCCACCAGAAGTAGAAGCCGGCGAACATGGCGAACACCACGGTTCCGAACACGACGTAGTGGAAGTGCGCGACCACGAAGTAGGAGTCCGACAACGGGAAGTCAAGCGGCGGCGAAGCCAGGATGACACCCGTCAGTCCGCCGAAGACGAACGACACCAGGAAGCCGAGCGCGAACATCATCGGTGTCTCGAACGTCACTGACCCTCGCCACATCGTGCCGATCCAGTTGAAGATCTTCACCCCCGTGGGCACCGCGATCAGCATCGTCATGAGGGCGAAGAACGGCAGCAGCACGGCACCCGTGACGTACATGTGGTGCGCCCACACCGCGACGGACAGGGCCGCGATCGCGATCGTCGCGTAGACGAGCGTCTTGTAGCCGAAGATCGGCTTGCGGCTGAACACCGGCAGGATCTCGGAGATGATGCCGAAGAACGGCAGCGCGATGATGTACACCTCGGGGTGACCGAAGAACCAGAACAGGTGCTGCCAGAGCAGCACACCGCCGTTCGCGGGATCGTAGATGTGTGCGCCGAGCACGCGGTCGGCGGCGGCCGCCAGGATCGCTGCGGCCAGCACGGGGAACGCCATCAGGACCAGGATGCTGGTGACCAGGGTGTTCCACGAGAAGATCGGCATGCGCCACATCGTCATGCCCGGAGCGCGCATCGTGATGATCGTGGTGACGAAGTTGACGGCACCGAGGATCGTGCCGAAACCGCTCATGCCGAGGCCGAGCATCCAGAGGTTGCCGCCGACGCCGGGCGAGAAGCTCGCGTTCGCAAGGGGCTGATACGCGAACCAGCCGAATGCTGCGGCACCCTGCGGGGTGAGGAACCCGGCGACCGCGATCGTCGAGCCGAACAGGAACAGCCAGAAGGCGAAGGCGTTCAGACGCGGGAACGCCACGTCGGGAGCGCCGATCTGCAGCGGCATGATCACGTTGGCGAAGCCGGCGAACAGCGGTGTCGCGAACATCAGCAGCATGATCGTGCCGTGCATCGTGAACAGCTGGTTGTACTGCTCCTTGGTCGGGATGATCTGCATGCCCGGCTCGAACAGCTCGGCGCGCATGATCAGCGCCATCACGCCGCCGAGCATGAAGAAGAGGACCGAGGAGATCAGGTACAGGTAGCCGATGGTCTTGTGGTCGGTGGAGGTGATCCACTTGACGACGATGTTGCCCTTGAACTCGGTCCGCGAAGAGCTGAGCAGCGCGGCCTGGCGGGGCGGGAGCGTCGTGGGACGGCCCGGGGTGTTGTCCTGAAGCGGAAGTGTGGTCGCCATGATCAGTCGCCTTCCTCGCGCTCGTCTGCGCCGGTGCCGGGGCTGTTGCTCAGCCGGTCGTACTCGTCGTTGATGTCACCGGTCTGACCGGCCGCCTCCAGAGTGGCGAGGTAATCCTCGTACTCGGCCTCGCTGACGACCTTGACGTTGAAGAGCATCGCGGAGTGGTACTCCCCGCACAACTCGGCGCACTTGCCCGCGTAGGTGCCTTCGCGGGTGGGAGTGAACGACCAGTAGTTGTCACGCCCGATGTACATGTCCTTCTTGTACAGGAAGTCGATGACCCAGAACGAGTGGATGACATCGCGCGACTGCAGCAGGATCTTCACCGACTTGTCGACCGGCAGGTAGAGCGTCGGAAGCTTCTCCTGGTCGACGTCGCCGTTCGCGGCGGGCTGGGCCTGAACGCCCATCGACCACACGGCGTCCGCGCCGTCCTCGTCTTCGCCGTTGTACTGGAAGTCCCATGCCCACTGCTTGCCGATCGCGACGATCGAGACGTCGGGGTCCTCGGTCTGCGTCTCGAGGATCGTCTGGTCACGCGCGGTGAAGGCGAAGAAGCCGATCACCAGGATGAGCGGCACGATCGTGTAGAAGATCTCGATCGGCATGTTGTAGCGCAGCTGCACCGGCAGGCCGACCTGGCCCTTGCGGCGACGGTACGCGATCGCCGCCCAGCCCATCAGGCCCCACGTGATCACGCCGACTGCGAGGAGGACGATCCAGGAGTTGACCCAGAGGCCGGCGACCATGTCGGTGTGATTCGTGGTCGGTGTTCCATCCTCGACGAAGCCGGGAAGATATCCGTGCAGCTCCGTCGGGGTGCATCCGGCGAGGATGGCAGCCGTTGCGATCCCGACGGGGAGAACAGCCCAGCGGAGGCGGCGTTTCAGGGGCACGGTGCACCTTTCCGGGTCGCGATTATGACATCGCCAGTCTAGGGCAACCTCCCAACGGATTCAGGCCATCCGCCCAGGTTGCGTGGGTTGTCAGGGGCGGCAAATCGGGCCCGGACACTCTCAGAAGAGGCCGGGCCCGATGCCGAAATGCGGTCCGATCAGTGGAAGCTGTCGCCGCAGGCGCAGCTGCCGGCGGCGTTCGGGTTGTCGATCGTGAAACCCTGCTCCGAGATCGTGTCTTTGAAGTCGATCTTCGCGCCGTCGAGGTACGGAACGCTCATGTCGTCGACGATGACCTCGACCCCGCCGAAGTCGACGGTCTTGTCGCCGTCGAGGTAGCGCTCGTCGAAGTAGAGCTGGTAGATGAGGCCGCTGCAGCCGCCGGGCTGCACGGCCACACGCAGGCGCAGGTCGTCGCGACCCTCCTGCTCGAGCAGGCTCTTCACCTTCAGGGCGGCGGCATCGGTCAGGCCGACACCGTGCTCGCGGACGATCTGGTCTGTCGACAGTGCAGTGTCGGTCATGGCACTCCTCCTGGTGGGCCGCCTGCGCGGCGGGATGCTTCGATTCTACGCCCGACGATCCCGACGCGGCTCCAGCGGGGGCGTGTCCGTCAGTCGGCGGACCGCGCGTCGAGCTTCTCGAGCAGAAGCGCCTCGGCGAGCACCGCATTGCGGAACGTCTCGAGGTGCAGTGACTCGTTCGGGCTGTGCGCTCGGGCGTGGGGGTCCTCGACGCCCGTGACGAGGATCTGCGCCGCAGGGAACTCCCGGACCAGATCGGCGATGAACGGGATCGAACCGCCGACGCCGATCTCGACCGGTTCGACGCCGTAGGCCTCGTGCATCGCGTCGAGAGCCGTCTCGACCGCCCATCCGCTCGTGTCCACCAGGAAGGCGTCGCCGTAGTCCTGGTCGCTGAAGGTCAGCTGCGCCCCGAACGGCGCGTGTGCGCGCAGGTGCGCCTCGATCGCGGCATACGCCTCACGAGCGGGCTGACCCGGGGCGATGCGTGCGCTGATGACGACGGCGATCTCGGGGCTCAGCGTGTTGGATGCGTTCGCGACGCTGGGTGCATCGATGCCCGTCACGGTGATCGACGGCTTGTTCCAGATGCGGCTGAGGATCGTGCCGCGCCCGATCGGGCTCACACCCGCCGGGAGACCCGCCTCGTCGCGGAGCGTCTCCTCGGTGTAGGCGGGGGTCTCGGCATCCCTCTCCTCGAGTCCCGCGACGGCGACGGCGCCGTCCTCGTCCCACAGCGTCGCGAGCAGCGTGACGGTGGCCATCATCGCGTCGGGCACGGCTCCCCCGAACATGCCGGAGTGCGAGGCGTGCTCGAGGGTGCGCACGCGCAGCGTGAACCGCGTGTTTCCGCGCAGCGACACGGTCAGCGCGGGTGTACGAGCGTCCCAGTTTCCCGAATCCGCGACGACGATGACGTCGGCGCGGAGCGCATCGGCGTTGTCGGCGAGGAACTGGGCGAACGAGCGCGATCCCGCCTCCTCCTCGCCCTCGATGAACAGTGCGACACCGAGGTCGAAGTCCGCGCCCAGAGCCTCGGTGAGGGCACGCAGCGCCGCGACATGCGCCATGACCCCCGCTTTGTCGTCAGCCGCTCCACGGCCGTACAGGCGCCCTCCGCGGACAGTGGGCTCGAACGGCGCGGACTCCCAGAGCGATTCATCGCCGACAGGCTGCACGTCGTGGTGCGCGTAGAGCAGGATCGTCGGCCGGCCGTTGCGTGCGGCGCGTGAGGCGAGCACCGCCGGCTGGCCCGTCTCGTCCGAGCCGGGGATCGCCGCACGGCGGATCTCGACGGTATCGAAGAGGCCGAGGCCCTCGACGAGTGCCGCGACGGCCTCCGCGCTGCGCTGCACTTCGCTCGTGTCGAACCCCGGAAACGCGATCGACGGGATGCGGACGAGGGCGCCGAGGTCGGCGAGGGCGGCGGGAATGCCGGATGCCGCGGCATCGCGCACAGCATCCTGTCGGGTCAGCTCAGTGGTCATGCGGGTAATCTTAAGGTGCTTCCCCTTCGAGACACCGAGGTTCCATCGTGGCCAAGACCCCCGCTTCCCCCGTCCCCGCCGACGTTCCGGCCGATACGACGACCGGCGGCAAAGGGCGCGCGACGCCCACGCGCGCCGAGCAGGAAGCCGCTCGCAAGCGCCCGCTCGTCGCCGACACGAAGGAAGCCAAGGCGCGGGCGAAGTCCGAGCTCACCGCGCAGCGTGAGAAGGCTCGGGTCGGCATGGCCGCCGGTGAGGACAAGTACCTTCCGGTCCGCGACAAGGGTCCGCAGCGCAAGTTCGTCCGCGACTTCATCGACTCCGGCTGGCACCTCGGTGAGGCTGTCATGCCCGCGATGGTGCTCGTGATCCTCGCGACCTTCATCCCGATCCCGGCGATCCAGTACTACTCGTTCATCGGCCTGTGGATCTTCATCCTGTTCGTCATCGGCGACATGATCATCTCGTCGATCCGGGTCAAGCAGGCGGCGCGCAAGAAGTTCGGCGCCGAGCGCGTGGAGAAGGGCCTCGGCTGGTACGGCGCGATGCGCATCATCCAGATGCGGTTCATGCGCCTTCCGAAGCCGCAGGTCAAGCGCGGCCAGCACCCGGTCTAGGAGGGGCTTCTCGTCAGACCCGCTGGGCGAGCCCCCGGTTGATCTGCCGGCCCCACAGGGGTCCGCGGTACAGGAACGCGGTGTAGCCCTGCACGAGGGTGGCACCCGCCTCGAGCCGCTCCCGCACATCGGCGGCGGTCTCGACACCACCCGCCGAGATCACGGCGAACTCCGCGGGCACGGCCGCGCGAACGAGCCGCAGCACCTCGAGTGCGCGACCCTGCAGCGGCGCACCGGACAGGCCGCCGGCTCCCGCCGCGGCGATGACGGCCGGATCGGTGACAAGCCCCTCGCGCGAGATCGTGGTGTTCGTGGCGATCAGGCCCGCCAATCCGAGCTCGACGGCCAGGCGTGCGATCGCCTCCACCTCGTCGTCGGGCAGGTCGGGCGCGATCTTGACGAGCAGCGGCGTGCGGCCCGCGGCATCCCGCACCGCTTCGAGCAGCGGCCGCAGCGTCTCCACGGCCTGCAGCCCCCGCAGCCCGGGGGTGTTCGGCGACGAGACGTTGACGACCAGGTAGTCGGCCAGGGGCGCGAGCAGTGTCGCGCTGCGGACGTAGTCAGCGGTCGCGTCGGCGACCTCCACCACACGGCTCTTGCCGATGTTCACGCCGATCACCGCCCGTGCGGAGCGTCGTCGCAGCTGCGCGAGTCGGCGGGCGGCGGCCTCGGCACCCTGGTTGTTGAAGCCCATCCGATTGATCACCGCGCGGTCCGGAACGAGTCGGAACAGCCGTGGCCGCGGGTTTCCGTCCTGCGCGATCGCGGTGATCGTGCCCACCTCGATATGCCCGAACCCGAGCGCGTAAAGTCCCTTGGCCGCGCGGACGTCCTTGTCGAAGCCCGCTGCCACGCCGAACGGCGACTCGAAGCTCAGACCCAGCGCCTCGGTCTTCAGCGGTGCGGCGGCCCGGGTGAGCGCGCGTGCCGCCCACGAGAACGGCGGGATGCCCAGCAGCCGGATCACGACCATCGCCGCGTGATGCGCGGTCTCGGGATCCATGCGCGAGAGGACGGTCCGGAACAGGAGGGGATACATCTCCCCCAGGCTATCGGCTCGCGCCCGGGCCCTCAGCGCTCGCCGGGTGCCTCGACCTCGGACTCGTCAGAGCCGTCCGCGTGATCGCCGTCGCGGTGATCGGCGGTCACGTGGTCGGCGCGCAGCTGGCCGATCGCCGACTCGAAGTCCTCGAGCGAATCGAACGCCTGATAGACGCTGGCGAACCGCAGGTAGGCGACCTCATCGAGTTCGCGCAGCGGACCCAGGATGGCAAGGCCGATCTCGTTCGTGTCGACCTGCGACGATCCGGTCTGGCGGACCGATTCCTCGACCTTCTGCGCCAGCACGGCGAGGTCGCCCTCGGTCACGGGCCGGCCCTGACAGGCCTTGCGAACACCCGACATGACCTTCTCGCGGCTGAACGACTCGATGACTCCCGACCGCTTGATCACGTTCAGGCTGGCGGTCTCGATCGTCGAGAAGCGGCCGCCGCACTCGGGGCACTGACGACGACGACGGATGCTGAGACCGTCGTCGCTGGTGCGCGAGTCGATGACTCGAGAGTCGGGATGACGGCAGAACGGGCAATGCATGGCCTGGACAGACTACGCCACCCGCCTAAGGGAGGGGCGGCGCTTCGAAGCGGGCCTCGACAGCCTCGCCGTGGGCCGGAAGGTCTTCGGCCTCGGCGAGCGTGACCACGCCCTCCCGCACTTGCGCGAGTGCGGCCCGGTCGTACTCGATGACCTGCTGCGGGCGCAGGAACGTCGCCGCCGACAGTCCCGCCGCGTAGCGCGCCTGCCCGCCGGTGGGCAGCACATGGTTGCTGCCGGCGAGGTAGTCGCCGAGGCTCACCGGCGAATCGGGACCCACGAACACGGCGCCGGCGTGGACGAACGGCGCCGGGTTCGCATCGGCGAGGTGAAGTTCGAGGTGCTCGGGGGCATAGGCGTTGCTGAACGCGGTGGCCGCCTCCAGATCGTCGACCAGGACGATCGCCGACTGAGGGCCGCCGAGCGCGGCTGCGACGCGCGCGGCGTGGCGCGTGCGTGCGGCGCGCGGGGCGATCTCGGCCGCCACCGCGGCCGCGAGGGACTCGGACGCGGTGACGAGCACTGCCGATGCCTGCTCGTCGTGCTCGGCCTGACTGATCAGATCGGCCGCGACCAGCCGTGGGTCGGCGGTGTCGTCGGCGACGATGAGGATCTCGGTGGCGCCGGCCTCGGCATCCGTCCCGACGACGCCCGCGACGGCGCGTTTGGCTGCCGCGACGAAGTTGTTGCCCGGACCCGTGACCACATCGACCGGATCGAGCTGCAGGCTCGCGACGCCGTAGGCGAAAGCGCCGATCGCGCCGGCGCCGCCCATCGCGTAGACCTCGTCCACACCGAGCAGTCGAGCCGCCGCGAGGATCACGGGGTGCACGCGCCCGCCGTGCGCACGCTGAGGCGGTGAGGCGAGCGCGACCTCCGAGACGCCGGCGATCTGGGCCGGTACGACGTTCATGACGACGCTGGACGGGTAGACCGCCTTGCCGCCCGGCACGTACAGGCCGACGCGACGGACCGGCTGCCAGCGCTGGAAGACGCGCGCGCCCGGTGCGAGCTCGGTGACTGTCGCCGGCGGAACCTGGGCGGCCGAGGCGCGGCGGACGCGGGCGATCGCCTCTTCGAGTGCGGCGCGGACGCGGGGGTCGAGCTGCGCGAGAGCCTCGTCGAGGTGCACCCTGGGAACACGGATGTCGTGGCCGGACGCGCCGTCGAAGCGCTCGGCCTGCTCGCGCAGCGCCTCCTCGCCGCGAGCGGCCACATCGGCGACCAGGTTCGCGGCGGTGGCCAGCGCTTCGGCGCGGGCAGCGGTCGCACGGGGCACGGCCGCCAGCAGTTCTGCCGGGGAGTGGGCGCGACCGCGCAGATCGATCGTGCGGAGCAGCATATGACTACGTTATCTGCGTGGGCGGCGCCCGGCTCAGCCGCGCGTCACGCCCGAGACGTCGTGCAGATAGCCGACACGGCCGTCCTCGTGACGGACGACGAATGCCTCGCCGCGGTCTTCGAGCACCAGGGCCCACGCGCTGGGGCCGACCCGGAAGATCGGGACGCCGCGCTCGTCGACCACGTCGCGCTCCTCCGGCGACAGCGCCCAGAAGGCCTGGTGGCTCGAGGGCGACTGCGGCTCGGCTTCGGCGCCGTCGACCGGCTCGAAGGTGTCGCGCGTGTGGGCGGGCGCCCACGCGTTCTGCTCTGCGGGGGCGGACTCACCGTACGACTGGTCGCCGTAGGCAGGCACCGGGTACGTGTCGGACTGCCCGGTCTGCGCGTACGCGCCGGTGGCGAACGCCGCGGTTTCGGCGGCCGTGTCGGGCTGGGCGTCGTCTTCGGCAGGTCGTGCAGGGCGCGGCGGACGGGCCGTGATCGGCCGGATCGGACGGGCGTTGCGGTGCGCGGCGATCTCGCGGCGACCGGTGAAGTCCTCGGCGAAGACCGGGATGAAGGGCGCTGCCACGGTGAGGACCACGCCGGCGAGCATGAGGAAGAATTCGACCCAGACGACCCACCCGTAGATCCAGACGCCTGTCTCGATCGCGACGGCGACGTTGCGCCACAGCAGGGTGAGCCAGACGACCGCCGACACCGAGAACGCGACGGACGCGAACTGATCGATTCCGAGCGAGCCGACGCGGCGGATGCCGTCGGGTGAGAACCGGCGAAGCACGATCAGGAAGACCGCGACGGTGGGCGCGCCGATCGTGAGGATCCAGTCCAGCCCGTTCGTCCAGACCGAGCCGCCGAACAGCAGCTGCGCCATGGCCTGCTGGCTGGCGACGGAGAAGAACGACACGACGAACGCGACAAGCCAGACGCCCGCGAGTGCCACTTCGCGCACCGAGAACGGGCCGACGCCGTACTGCTGCCGATCTTCGGGTGTGGTCTCGACGACGTTCTCGTCGACCTCTGCGTACTCGTTCGCTCGCTCGTCAGTCACGATGATCCTTTCCTGCCGCTTACGCGACCGTCCCGATACTACCGGCGGCTCATGAGATGCCGATGAGACCGCGAGGACTCACGGACGAGTCATAGGCGCGTCGAGTACGCATCGAGCGGATGCCTCACCCCAGGCACTGCGGACCGAGCAGTCCCTTGAGCTCGCCGTACAGATCCGCCGTCACCCGCACCGGATACGGCACCTCGAAGACCTTCGCCACCGAGCCCACGTGCAGTTTCACGGTGACCTCGGTGTCGCCCTCGTGCCGCTTGAGCGTCTGGAGCAGCTCTTCGATCGTGGCCTGGCTCGCCCGCCGCTCAGGCAGCATGAGCACGAGCGGTCCCGACGCGTCCAGCGCGCCGAGGTCGGGCGTGAATGCCGACACCGCGTGCAGGTTGAGCCCGTCGTCGCGCCGCGAGATGCGACCGCGCACGACGAGGATCGAGTCGGCCTTGAGCATCGACTGGAACTCGGTGTAGGTCTTGCCCATGAACATGACGGTGACTTCGCCGTTGAAGTCCTCCACCGTGATCAGGCCGTACGGGTTGCCGCTGGATTTCGCGACGCGGTGCTGCACGCTCGTGACGAGCCCCGCGACCGTCACCTGGTCGCCGTCGCCCAGATCCTCCGAGGCGAGCAGGTCGTGGATGCTGATCGACGCGTGTTTGGCCAACGCGATCTCGAGGCCCGCGAGCGGGTGATCCGAGACATACAGTCCGAGCATCTCGCGCTCGAAGGCCAGCTTGTCCTTCTTGGTCCACTCCGGCCGATCGGGCACTTTCACCGGGAGCGGCTCTTCGGTCTGGTCGTACAGGCTGTCGAAGTCGAAGCCGATCGCGCCGGTCGCCGCCTTGCGCTTGACCTCGACGGCCGCCTCGGTCGCGTCCTCGTGGATCTCCATGAGCGCGCGCCGCGTCGAGCCGAGCGAGTCGAAGGCTCCGGCCTTGATGAGCGACTCGACGGTGCGCTTGTTCGCGACGTGCACGGGAACCTTGGACAGGAAGTCGTGGAAGGACTCGAAAGCGGCGTCCTGGCGCGCCACCACGATCGAGTCGACGACGTTCGTGCCCACGTTGCGCACCGCACCGAGGCCGAAGCGGATGTCTTCGCCGACGGCGGCGAAGTAGCGGATCGACTCCCCCACGTCGGGCGGCAGCACCTTGATGCCCATGCGACGGCACTCGTTGAGGTACACCGCGAGCTTGTCCTTCGCGTCGCCGACGCTCGTCAGCAGGGCGGCCATGTACTCCGCCGGAAAATGCGCCTTCAGATAAGCGGTCCAGTAGGCGATGAGACCGTACGCCGCGGTGTGCGCCTTGTTGAAGGCGTAGTCCGCGAAGGACTCGAGCACCTTCCACAGCGCGTTCTGCGCCGCCGGACTGTAGCCGTTCACCGTCATGCCGCCGAAGAAGTCCTCCTGCTGCTTGTCGAGCTCGGACTTCTTCTTCTTGCCCATCGCGCGGCGGAGGATGTCGGCCTGGCCGAGGCTGAAGCCGGCGAGCTTCTGCGCCGCGGCCATCACCTGCTCCTGGTAGACGATGAGACCGTAGGTGGTGCCGAGAACGTCGGCCAGCGGCGCCTCGAGCTCGGGATGGATCGGCTCGATCTGCTGCAGCCCGTTCTTGCGCAGCGCGTAGTTGGTGTGCGAGTTCACGCCCATCGGTCCCGGCCGGTACAGCGCCAGGACGGCCGAGATGTCTTCGAAGTTGTCGGGCTTCATGAGCCGCAGCAGGCTCCGCATCGGACCGCCGTCGAGCTGGAAGACACCGAGGGTGTCTCCGCGGGCGAGCAGCTCGTACGAGGCCGCGTCGTCGAGTGCGAGGTCTTCGAGCACGAGCTTCTCCCCGCGGTTCGCGGCGATGTTATCGAGTGCGTCATCGATGATCGTGAGGTTGCGCAGCCCCAGGAAGTCCATCTTGATCAGGCCGAGCGACTCGCAGGCCGGGTAGTCGAACTGCGTGACGATCTGGCCGTCCTGCTCGCGCTTCATGATCGGGATGATGTCGATCAGCGGCTCGCTCGACATGATCACGCCGGCGGCGTGCACGCCCCACTGGCGCTTGAGGTTCTCCAGGCCCACGGCGGTGTCGAAGACCGTCTTGGCCTCGGCATCCGTCTCGATCAGCGCGCGGAATTCGGAGGCTTCCTTGAACCGCGGGTGATCCTTGTCGAACATGCCCTCCAGGGGCATGTCCTTGCCCATCACGGCCGGCGGCATCGCCTTGGTGAGCTTCTCGCCCATGCTGAACGGGAAGCCGAGCACGCGGCCCGCGTCCTTCAGGGCCTGCTTGGCCTTGATCGTGCCGTAGGTGACGATCTGGGCCACGCGCTCGTCGCCGTACTTCTGGGTGACGTACTGGATGACCTCGCCGCGGCGCCGGTCGTCGAAGTCGATGTCGAAGTCGGGCATCGAGACGCGGTCGGGGTTGAGGAACCGCTCGAACAGCAGCCCGTGCTGGAGCGGATCGAGGTCGGTGATCCGCATCGCGTACGCGGCCATCGACCCGGCGCCCGAGCCGCGGCCGGGACCGACACGGATGCCGTTCTCCTTGGCCCAGTTGATGAAGTCCGCCACGACGAGGAAGTAGCCGGGGAAGCCCATCTGCACGATGACGCCGGCTTCGAAGTCGGCCCGCGCGCGGACCTCCGCCGGGATGCCGGCCGGATACCGGGCGTGCAGGCCGCGCTCGACCTCTTTGACGAACCAGCTCTGCTCGGTCTCGCCGGCCGGGACGGGGTAGCGCGGCATGTAGTTGGCGCTCGTGTCGAAGTGGAGGTCGGCCCGCTCGGCGATCGCGAGCGTGTTGTCGCACGCCTCGGGGTTGTCGCGGAAGATGTGCCGCATCTGCGCGGGCGACTTGAGGTAGAACTCCTCGCCCTCGAACTTGAATCGCTTGGGGTCATCGAGAGTGGAGCCGGACTGCACGCACAGCAGCGCGGCATGGCTCTGGGCGTCGTGCTGGTGCGTGTAGTGCAGGTCGTTCGTCGCGACCAGCGGGCAGGTCGAGCTCCTTTGCGAGGCGCAGGAGGTCGTTCATCGTCCGGCGCTCGATGTCGATGCCGTGGTCCATGATCTCGGCGTAGAAGTTGTCCTTGCCGAAGATGTCCCGGAATTCGGCGGCGGCCGCCTTCGCCGCGTCGTACTGGCCGAGCCGCAGCCGCGTCTGAACTTCGCCGCCGACGCATCCGGTCGTCGCGATCACGCCCTTCGAGTAGGTCTGCAGCAGCTCGCGGTCGATGCGCGGCTTGAAGTAGTAGCCCTCCAGCGAGGCGTAGGACGACATGCGGAAGAGGTTGTGCAGTCCCTCGTCGCTCTCGGCGAGAAGCGTCATGTGCGTGTACGCACCAGAACCCGCGACGTCGTCGTCGTTCTGGTCGGGGCTCCCCCAGCGCACCCTGGCCTTGTCGGCGCGATGCGTGCCGGGCGTGACGTACGCCTCCATGCCGATGATCGGCTTCACGCCGACCTCGGTCGCCGTCTTGTAGAACTCGTAGGCGCCGAACGTGTTGCCGTGGTCGGTGACCGCGATCGCCGGCATCCCCTGGTGGCCCGCCTCTTCGATGAGGGGCTTGATGCGCGCCGCGCCGTCCAGCATCGAATATTCACTGTGAACATGAAGGTGAACGAAGGAGTCGGCTGTCACGGATCGAGACTACCCGCGAGCGCCGACGCCTCCGGCGGGGAACGCCGATCTCGGTGGCGAAGGTAGCGTGGGCGGATGCCGACCCCCGACTTCGTCCTCGAATTGCGCCGTGGAATCGGCCACGCGCCCCTGTGGCTCATGGGCGCCACGGCCGTGGTGGTCCGCGAAGGGCAGGTGCTTCTCGGCCGGCGCACCGACAACCATGCGCTCACTCCGATCACCGGCATCATCGACCCGCGCGAGGAGCCGGCCGACGCTGCTGCGCGCGAAGCACTCGAGGAGGCAGGCGTCGTCATCACGGTCGACCGGCTGGCGTGGATCCACGTCATCCCCCGCATCACGTACGACAACGGCGATCAGACGGACTACCTCGATCTCACCTTCCGCTGCAGCTGGCTGTCGGGAGACCCTCGCCCGGTGGACGGGGAGATGACCGATCTGCGCTGGTTCCCTGTTGATGCCCTCGACGACCTCACGGACCTCGACGCCGACATGCGTGAGCGGATCCGTCGCGCGCTCGCCGACGGCCCCGCCGACTTCGAAGGCGGCCGCGGGAAGTAGCGCCGCCGGTCCTCGGCGATTCATCGCCGTCTGTACAACGTCGTAGAAGATTTGTACAACGTCGTAAACAATTCCTTTACAACGTCGTAAACCGAGCGTAGCCTGGCCGCGCGGAGCACCCCCCGGCGCTCGGCATCCCATTCAAGGAGGAATAGTGATGAGAGCCTTGCAACCGTCCGACGAGACCGGAGTGGTCTCGACAACACGCCGCGCGCGCCGGCGGAGCCGGGTCGGACGGCCGATCGCCGCGTTGACACTGGCATCGGCGATGGTGCTCGGATCGTCCGCCGTGGCGGCGAACGCGATCGACGTCCCCTACCCGCCCGGCCCGACCGTCGTGGCCGACCCCAACTCGCCCACCGGCTACACCGGGCACTTCGTCTACTGCAACCCCGAACGCGACGAGCGTGCGATTCGTCGCCGACATCATGCTGCGCAATTGGGCGGATCGCGACGGACACGAAGGTCTACACGCCGTTCGAGTACAAGCCGGGCCTGATGCGCGGCGGCGGCGGGTACGACGTGGAGATGACGAACGTCGGCGACAACTGCTGGTACACGAGCGTGCCGCTTGCCGCAGGTGCCAACCAGTACTGGTTCTACGTCAACAACAACACGAACGCGTGGCTGGCCGATCCCGCGAACTCGCCGATCTTCGCTCCCGACGGCATCGCCTTCCCCTCGCGGCGCGCCTTCAACAAGGTGTTCGTGCCGTACGACGCGGCGAAGCAGAACTTCGCGCCGCTCGGGCACGTGCCATCTCGAGAACCCCCGCGAGGACTCGGCGAAGGGGACATGGACCTACGTTGAGGTTCCGGGCCTGCCCCTACTGGGCGGCACCATCCCGCGCACCTCGGCGTCTACCTTCCGCCGGACTACGACCCGAACCGCGCTGAGCCGTACAAGACGATCTACATGCAGCACGGCGGCGGTCAGGACCAGTCCGACTGGATGAACATGGGCAACGTCCCGGTCATCATGGACAACCTGCTCCAGGACGGCACCACCGAGCCCGCGGTCGTCATCACGACGAACACGAACTACCTCGGACCCGTCGGAAGCCAGGCTGTCCTGGGCGACGCGTATCCCAACCTGCGCAACGTCGTGATCCCGTTCGTCGAGGCGAACTACAACGTCTCGACCGAGCCGATCGACCGCGCGTTCGCGGGTCTGTCGGCGGGCAGCATCGTGACGCAGAACCTGATCAGAGATGACGCCGACCTGTTCGGCTACTGGGGCCCCTGGAGCGGCGGCGTAAGCGTCCCCGCTTCCACGCCGAACCTCGCGGCCCCGTACATCCACTACGGCGGTGGCGCGTGGGACTTCGGTCTTCCCAACGCCAACACGGTGGCCGCGCTGGACCAGGTCGCGTTCGTCGAGAACACCGTGGTGGCCGGTGCGCACGACTTCAACGCGTGGAACCAGCTGTTCACGATCTTCGCGCGGGACTACCTGTGGCAGCCGGAGGCGTTCGTGGTCGATGAGATCACCCAGCTGAAGAACGCGGTGGCCGGCACGAGCCTGAACAAGGGCAACGCCAACGCCCTCACGGTGAAGCTCGACCAGGCGCTCAAGCTGGTCGAGAAGGACGAGAACGCCGGTGCGGTGGAGGTCTTGACCGGACTCCGCGACCAGGTGAATGCGTTCACCGGCAACGGAAAGCTGACGGCCGAGCAGTCGGCCGCGATGCTTCCGATCATCGAGCAGCTCATCTTCAACCTCGGGTACTGGTCGGAGTAAGAGCACAGGTCGAAGGGCTGCCGGTGGACATCCACCGGCAGCCCTTCGACGTTCACGGCGTCACCGCAGGTCGAGCCGCATGAGAACCCGCGGAAAGCCGTTGAGCACCGAATCGGTCTCCGCCGCCTTCGTGAAGCCGGCGTGCTCGAACAGCCGACGCGTGCCCACGTACGCCATCGTGAGATCGACCTTCTTCCCCCTGTTGTCGACCGGATAGGCCTCGACGGCGGGCGCGCCGCCCGCGCGGGCGAACTCGACCGCGCCGGCAACGAGCGCGTGCGAGATCCCTTCGCCGCGATGACCCGGGCGAACGCGCACGCACCACAGCGACCACACGTCGAGGTCGTCGACATGCGGAATCCTGCGATTGGTCGCGAACGATGTGTCGGCGCGCGGATGGATGGCGGCCCAGCCGACCACCTCGTCGCCCTGATAGGCGAGCACGCCCGGCGGTCCCTGTTTCATGAGCGCAGCGACTTTGCGTCCCCTCGCCGTGCCGGTGAGCGCCAGGTTGTCCTTCGACGGGATGCGGTAGCTCAAGCACCAGCAGACGTTCGCGTCCGGTCGCTTCGGCCCGACCATGGTCTCGACATCGGCGAAATCCGTCGCCGGGCGCACCTCGATGCTCATGCCGACATGGTGCCATTGACGACGGACGCCCGCACGCCCTCCCGATCGGATCGGGAGGGCGTGCGGATCGATCAGACGGCGGGGCGCGCGGTCGGCGTTCCGCCCAGCTGCGGGAACCGCAGGCGCGGGAACCGCACGCGCGGGTGCTCGCGCACCGGCGGGCGGACGCACTCCGCGGTGTGTGCGGCGATCGCGCGGCGCTGCCGTGCGTCGCGCTCCAGGTCGCTCGCCCGGTACGCTGCGAGGCGGCTCGCTGCGAATGTGATGTCGTTCATGATGCCCCTCCTCACGGGTGCGTTGTGAGAGAAGAGGCATCGGCGCGACCGCAGATACACCGCCGAGCGTGCTCAGTCCGCTCGCAGCACCTCGAGGGCGTGGGCGAGGTCGGCGGGATACTCGGACGTGAACGTCACCTGATCACCTGTCGCGGGATGAGCGAACGACAGCTGCCGTGCGTGCAGCCACTGCCGGGTCAGGCCGAGGCGCGCCGACAGCGTCGGATCGCTCCCGTAGAGCGGATCGCCGACGCACGGATGCCGGTGGGCGGCCATGTGCACCCGGATCTGGTGCGTCCGGCCGGTCTCGAGGTGGATCTCCAGGAGCGCGGCACCCGGAAACGCCTCGAGCGTCTCGTAGTGCGTGACGGAGTCCTTGCCGTCGGGGGTGACGGCGAATTTCCACGACGAGGACGGATGCCGCCCGATGGGCGCGTCGATCGTTCCGGCGAGCGGGTCGGGGTGCCCCTGGACGACCGCGTGGTAGATCTTCTCGACCTCGCGCTCCTTGAAGGCACGCTTGAGCGCGGTATAGGCACGCTCGGTCTTGGCCACGACCATCAGTCCGCTCGTTCCGACGTCGAGGCGGTGCACGATGCCCTGCCGCTCGGCAGCGCCTGTGGTCGCGACCCGGACACCGCCGGCGGCCAGTGCACCGAGGACGGTCGGGCCCTCCCAGCCGACGGAAGGGTGTGCTGCGACACCGGAGGGCTTGTCGACGACGACGATCTCGTCATCGTCGTAGACGATGCCGAGATCGGGCACCGCGAGCGGCACGACCCGCGGCTCCTCCTTCGGCTGCCACGACACCTCGAGCCAGGATCCCCCGCGCAGCCGGTCCGATTTGCCGAGCACCCGGCCGTCCATCGCGACACCGCCGGCGTCGGCCACATCGGCCGCGAACGTGCGCGAGAAGCCCAGCATCTTGGCCAGGGCGGCATCCACCCGCGTTCCGTCCAGCCCGTCGGGCACCGGCAGACTGCGCGAGTCCACGTCAGCTGTCCGCGTCGCGCCGAGGTCCGCGGTCGCGCGGAGCGCCGGCGTCGGGCTCGGCGACGGGGAACTCGCCGCCCTGGAAGCCGACCACGCCACCCTCCGGCGGGAATTCGTCGCCCTCGCCCAGAAGAGTGTCGTCGTCCTTGGCCGCCCGCACCTCGCGCGTGCCGTCCAGGTGCAGCCCGATCAGCACGAGGAGGGCGACCGAGATCATCATCGTCACGATGAAGATGTCGGCGACGTTGTAGATCGCCGGCATCATCCACGGCGTGTTGATGAAGTCCACGACGTGCCCGACCGGGAATCCCGGCTCGCGGAACGCGCGATCGGTGAGATTTCCGAGCACGCCGCCCAGCAGCAGCCCGAGCACGACCGCCCAGATGCGCGAGCGGAGGCGGGTCGCCGCCAGCCACACGATCACCCCGGCCACCACCGCGAGGGCGATCGTGAAGATCCAGGTGACGCCCTCGCCGAGCGAGAAGGCGGCACCGGGATTTCGGATGAGGTAGAAGATCAGAAAGTCCCCGAGCACCTTCACGGCCTGCTCGGGCGGCAGATTCTGGATCGCGAGGTACTTGGTGAACTGATCGGCGGCCAGCACCAGCGCCGCGAGAATCGCGACGATGGTGCCGGCCGCCGCCTTATGCAGGGGGGCTCGGCCTGGCAAAGGCCGGCCTAGAGGCCGATGGCAGACACCGGGGTCGAACCCGACGTCGTGCCCGTGGTCTCGAGGTCGCGCAGCTTGCCCTCGATGTACCCGCGCAGCTGAGCGCGGTAGTCGCGCTCGAAGTTGCGCAGCTCGGTGATGCGGCTCTCGAGGCTCGCGCGCTCCTTGTCGAGGCGGGCGATCTCTTCGCGGCCCTTCGTCTCGGCTTCGGAGACGATGGATGCGGCCTGGGACTGGGCGTCTGCGATGAGCTTGTCGCGCTGGGCGATGCCCTCTGCGACGTGCTCGTCGTGCAGGCGCTGGGCCAGCTCGATGATGCCGGCGCTCGCGGCCGCGGGCGCCGCGGCGCCCTGGCCCGCGTCGGAGACCTGCGCGGCCGGCACGGGTGCCGGAGCCTCTTCGACGACCTCGGCGGGCGCTGCGGCAGCAGGCGCCTCGGAGCCGGACTCGTACGCGGCCAGCTTCGCCTTCAGTTCGTCGTTCTCGGCGATGGTCTTGCGCCACTCCACGACGATCTCGTCGAGGAAGTCGTCGACCTCATCCGGGTCGAAGCCTTCCTTGAACCGAACGTGCTGGAACTGCTTGGTGACGACGTCATCGGGGGTCAATGCCATGGTGGTACCTCTTTCGAGCGCTCTGGTCGCTGGCCGATGTCGGGGGCCGCTCCGCCGATGTCCGGCGGTCGTACCAGGCAAGCATAGTCGCGGCTCACGAGCGTGTCGAAGCCCGCAATGGTCGGGCCGTCAGCGCATGAATGCGCGCGTGACCGCGAGGAGCACGAAGCACAGCAGCATCGTGAGGGTGAAGCCGAAGTCGATGCCGATTCCGCCGACGCGCAGCGGCGGGATGAAACGCCGGAAGAGCTTGATAGGCGGGTCGGTGACCGTGTACACGATCTCCGCTGCCACCAGACCGGCGCCCTTGGGCCGCCACTCCCGGTTGAAGAAGGGGACCCAGTCGAGCACGAGCCGCACCAGCAGCACGATCACGAAAAGCAGGAGGAGGCTATTGAGGATCGTGGCAATCGCGCCGACGATATTCACAACTCGATCGTATCAGCGTGACGCGCTACCCCTGCGCGAATGGGACCGACTCCGGGTCGGCCTGCGCGACCGCGCCGTCGCCGGAGACGGCGACGTTCTCGGGCGAGAGCAGGAAGACCTTGCTGGTCACCCGCTCGATGCGCCCGTACAGACCGAGCGAGAGACCGCTCGCGAAATCGATCAGGCGGCGCGCATCGGCGTCGCTCATCTGCGAAAGATTGATGATGACCGGGATGCCGTCGCGGAAGTTCTCGGCGATGACCTGCGCGTCACGGTACTGCTTGGGGTGCACGGTGAGGATCTCGCTGATCGCCGCGGGCGCCACCTGACGCACGACCGTCGGACGGTGCAGCGGGGTCACCGGGGCAGCCTTCTCGATCGTGGTCGTCTTGCGGCCGGCCGACTGCGGAGCGGGTTCTTCATAGACCTCTTCCTCATCGGCGAGACCGAGGTACACCATGGTCTTCTTGAGCGGGTTCGACATCGCATCCTCCTGCATTTCTCAGTGCCCTGCGTGCTCGTGTTTCGAGGTTAACCGTGCGGGGGCCTTGGGCCCGTGATTGCCGACCCGATGCGCAGGTGTGTCGCGCCTGCGGCGATCGCTTCGGGGTAGTCGGCCGTCATACCGGCCGAGATCCAGGTGGCTTCGGGGGCGATCGCGCGAACGCGGCCGGAATACTCCGCCAGGCGCGCGAACGCCCGAGCCGGGCTCTTCGTCGAGCGGCGCGACCGCCATCACCCCGCGAAGGCGCAGGGTGCGGCATCCGCTCGCGTGCTCGGCGAGACGCTCGAGCTCGGCAGGGGCGACTCCCCCGCGCTTCGGGTCATCTGTGAGGTTGACCTGGAGCAGCACATCGAGGGTCGGGGCGTCGGCGGCGGCCGCGGCGTCCAGCGCGTCCGCGATCTTGATGCGGTCCACGGAGTGCACGACGGATGCCGCCGCCCTGATGGCCTTGGCCTTGTTGGTCTGCGCCTGCCCGATGAAGTGCCAGCGCAGTCCATCGAGATCGCCGGCGGACGCGGACTTCTCGCTGAGCTCCTGCTGGCGGTTCTCGCCCACATCGCGCACACCGTGCCCGTAGAGCTCTCGAACGATCTCGGCCGGGTGGAACTTCGTCACCACGATGCGCGTGATCGCACCGGGATCGCGACCCGCCGCGCGTGCGGCGTCCACGATCCCGGCGTCGACCTCTGCGAGTCGGGCGGCGAGGTCCACCGCTACTTCAGGAAGTCGGGGATGTCGAGGTCGTCGTCGCCGAAGGCCGAGTCGTAGCTCGAGTCCGGGACGACGGCGCCGACCGAGACGGTCTCGCTTTCGCGCACCGGCTCCTTCGCGGCATCCTCTGCGGGGGTCGCCGGCACGACGGGCGCAGGGACGACCCGCGACGTCGTGACGGGGTCGAGGCGCAGGGTCGGCTCGCCACTGTCGAATCCGGCGGCGATCACGGTGACGCGCACCTCGTCGCCGAGCGTGTCGTCGATGACCGTGCCGAAGATGATGTTCGCCTCGGGGTGCGCGGCCTCCTTGACGAGCTGGGCGGCGTCGTTGATCTCGAAGATGCCGAGGTTGGACCCGCCCTGGATCGACAGCAGCACGCCGTGCGCGCCCTCGATGCT
Organism: uncultured Actinomycetota bacterium; assembly: GCA_963781135.1. Taxonomy (GTDB): domain Bacteria; phylum Actinomycetota; class Actinomycetes; order Actinomycetales; family Microbacteriaceae; genus Microbacterium. Next base: position 977,279 of record CAWADY010000010.1, read on the forward strand.
CGCCTCGAGCAGCGGGGACTCCACTGCGAGCTCAGCGGCCTTGATCGCCCGGTCGGCACCGCGCGCCGAGCCGATGCCCATGAGGGCCGAACCCGCGCCCTGCATGACGGATTTGACGTCGGCGAAGTCGAGGTTGATCAGACCCGGCGTCGTGATGAGGTCGGTGATGCCCTGCACACCGGCCAGGAGCACCTGGTCGGCCGTGGCGAACGCCTCGATCATGCTGATGCCGCGGTCGCTGATCTCGAGGAGGCGGTCGTTCGGCACGACGATGAGCGTGTCGACTTCTTCCTTGAGCTTCGCGACGCCCGTCTCGGCCTGGCTCTGACGCCGGCGGCCCTCGAACGAGAACGGCTTGGTCACGACACCGATGGTCAGCGCGCCGATCGACTTCGCGATCTTCGCGACGACCGGGGCGCCGCCCGTGCCCGTGCCGCCACCCTCGCCGGCGGTGACGAAGACCATGTCGGCGCCACGCAGGGCCTCTTCGATCTCTTCGGCGTGATCCTCCGCCGCGCGTCGACCCACCTCGGGGTCGGCGCCCGCGCCGAGTCCGCGCGTCAGCTCGCGACCGACGTCGAGCTTGACGTCGGCGTCGCTCATCAGCAGCGCCTGTGCGTCGGTGTTGATCGCGATGAACTCGACGCCTCGCAGGCCGAGGTCGATCATGCGGTTCACGGCGTTCACGCCGCCACCGCCGACGCCGACGACCTTGATCACCGCGAGGTAGTTCTGGTTCTGGCTCATGCCGGCCTCCGTCTGTCCTGCACCCTGGTCTGAAACACCGTGTAAACCTTCAACCTCTACTAGAGGTGTAAAGAATTGCCCGGTATGCAATTCCCTTGGTCACGAAAGTAAGCGGATGCCACCGCACCACCGGGAGCGTCGCGGCGTGTCGCGACATCCTGCCCGGAACTGCTCGGAATGCCCGCGCGAGCCAGGTCAGCGAACGACGATCGCGCTCGGCGAAGACACGTCGTAGACGCTGACCGAAGCGGGCGGACGGGCCACCATCGCCTTCTCGAGGACGAGCGCCTTCATCGCGGAGTCCTCGGCGCTCCCCCACACGACCTGCGCGTTCGCGCCGCCCAGAGTCAGGGTCACATCGTCCGGCGTCGACGCCGACACAGCCGTGACCTGCGTCGCGATCGAATCCGGCAGCGACCGCATGACCTGCCCGATCGCCTCGAAGGCCGGCGATCCGGTGCCTCCCGCGACCGTGACGAGCGGACGGCCCGCGGCGGGTGTCTCGGTCGTCGACAGGGCGACACCGGCCGCGTCGACCAGCGTGTACCCGGCGCGGGTCTGGATCAGGCCGATGGGGGTGCGCTCGACGATGCGCACGACCAGCTCGTGCGGCGGTCTCGCCTCGAGCGAATACGACTCCACGATCGGGAACGTCACGAGCACGGCTTTGACCGCGCTCTCGTCGATGAGCGGCAGCGGCGTGCCGAGCTGATCCTTCAGCGCCGCCTCCACCGCGAGCGTGTCGAGCTGCTGCGAGCCGACGATACGGATCTGCTCGACGGCGAACAGCGGGCTGTATGCCGCACCCAGGGTGGCGAGCACGAGGAGGACGACGGATGCCGCACCCCCGAGCCACAGCAGACGCCGGCGCCGCTGACGGCCGGTGAAGCGCCGCACCTCGGCGCGCAGCGCCTTGCGGCGGGCGCGTGCGGCCGCCCAGACCTCGCGCAGTCGCACCGGCTCCTCGACCGTGGGCTCGGCGTCGGGCGCCGCTGCGACACCGGGCAGCTCCGCCGGCCGTTGCATGGGGGTTGCCGCGGTCAGCGGGATGACCGGCGCGACGGTCTGATCGGGTGCGGCATCCGTCGCGTCGCGAGCGGCCTCGCCTGCGTCGATGCGCTCGGCATCGGGGTCGACAGAGGTAGACGCCGATGGACGCTCCACGGCATCCGCCGCCTCCGCGGGAGAGTCCGCGGGTGGCGGAAGAGGCGTCGGCCGGCGCATCCGGCGCTACTCCGCCGCTTCGTCCGCCGCCGCCGAAGCCGCGTCCGGGGTGCGCGAGAGCGCGTCGAGCACCTGAGGGATGATCTGGTAGACGTTGCCGCAGCCGAGCGTGATGACGTAGTCGCCCTCCCGCGCCACGGTCGCGGTGTAGTCGGCGGCCTGCTGCCAGTCGGCGACGTAGTGCACGTGACCGGGGTCCGCGAACGCGCCGGAGACGAGCTCGCCGGTCACGCCGGGCACCGGATCTTCGCGCGCACCGTACACGTCGAGCATCACCGTGTGGTCGGCGCAGCGCTCGAGCACCTCGGCGAACTCGCGGTACATCTGCTGCGTGCGCGAGTACGTGTGCGGCTGCTGGATCGCGATGATCCGTCCGTCGCCGACGACGGTGCGCGCCGCCACCAGGGCGGCTTCGACCTCGGTCGGGTGGTGCGCGTAGTCGTCGAAGACGCTGACGCCGCGCTCGACACCGTGCAGCTCGAAGCGGCGCACCGTGCCCTCGAAGCCCTCGACCGCGCGCACCGCGTCCTCGAGACCGTGGCCCAGCGTGAGCAGGACGGCGACGGCACCGGCGGCGTTGATCGCGTTGTGCGCGCCGGGAACCGCCAGCCGCGCGTCGACCGCGACGCCGCCGATGACTGATCGTGAACGAGACGGGTCCGTCGGTGCGGATGCCGGTCACGCGCACGTCGGCGGCATCCGACTCGCCGAACGTGAGGATGTTCGGATGCGTCAGCCGTTCGGCGACCGTGCGCGCCCCCGCGTCATCGGCCGAGATGACCACGGCCTCGCGGGCCCGGTTCGCGAACGTGGCGAACGCCTCGACGAACGCGTCGTCGGTGCCGTAGTGGTCGAGGTGGTCGGGGTCGACGTTCGTGATCAGCGCGATCGACGTGTCGTACAGCAGGAAGGTGCCGTCCGATTCGTCGGCCTCGATCACGAACAGATCATCTGAGCCTGTCGCGCTGGACGCCCCCAGCTGCGCGATCACCCCGCCGTTCACGAAGGTCGGATCCTCCTCGAGCGCCTGCAGAGCGGTGACGATCATGCCGGTCGAGGTGGTCTTGCCGTGCGCACCGGCGACCGAGACGAGGCGACGCCCGCCGATGAGCCAGGAGAGGGCTTGCGAGCGGTGGATGACCGGCATCCCTCGTTCCTTCGCCAGGACGAATTCGGGGTTCTCCGGCCAGATGGCGCCCGTGTGGATGACGGTGTCCGCATCGCCCAGGTTCGCCGCATCGTGCCCCACGAACACGGTGGCGCCACGTGCCGCGAGGTCCCGCAGTGCCTGGCTGTCGGCCCGGTCCGAACCCGACACGCGGATGCCGCGATCCAGGAACATGCGCGCGAGGCCCGACATGCCGGAGCCGCCGATGCCGATGAAGTGCGCAGCGTGGATCTGCTCGGGGATGGGGAGGCTGAGGTCGGGTCTGATCATGACCCGTCAATCCTAAGTTGGGCCACCTGGGAGCGGCTCCCGGCGCGCTGGTGCGCGGGGGTCAGAGAGGCTTGCCCGTGCAGGTCGCGAGGTCTTCGATGACCTTCGCATCGGGGCAGTCCGTGTACCACCACTGCCCGCCGTAGCGGTCCATGCTGCCGTCGAGGTAGGCCTCCCAGCCGCCACCGGGCAGCACCCGGTAGTACTCCGTGACCGGGTCTCCCTCGGTCGTCGGACGCGTGACGGCCAGCTCCGCGCCGTCCTCAGCGGCCTCCTCGAGACACGCGAGGTTCTCGGCGGGGATCTCGTCGCCCTGCGCGAGTGTGACCTCGCCGCACGAGGGCAGCGTCTCGCGATCGACGAATTGCTGCGGCGCCGGCACCGACCCCGGTTCCACGGGGCCTGCGGCGCACCCGGCGACCATCGCGATCAGCCCGCACACGATCAGCGCGGCGGCACCCGGTCGCATGAGCCTCACGGTCGTGCCTCGAGCGCTTCGTCGATCATCTCGACGACGTTCTCGGTTCCGTTGCGCGTGCCGACGGATGCCGCTGCATCCGCCATCGCCGCCCGTCGGTGCTCGTCCGCCAGCAGCGGCACGATCTCCGACCGCACGCGGTCGGCGGTGAACTCGGCATCCGGAATCAGGATCGCCGCGCCGGCCCGGACGGCCGACGCCGCGTTGAGCGCCTGCTCGCCGTTGCCGACCGCATAGGGCACGTACACGGCGGGGATGCCGAGCGCGCTGATCTCGCTGACCGTCGCTGCTCCCGCGCGCGAGACGATCAGGTCGCACAGCGCGAACGCCAGGTCCATGCGGTCGACGTACCGGCGCATCGCATAGCCCGGCACGCCCGGGTCGGGCAGCGTCGAGCGCTCGCCGGTCACGTGCACGAGCTGCCACCCGGCTTCCAGGACGTCCCGCCACGCACCGCCGAACGCTTCGTTGAGCCGCTGCGCGCCGAGCGAGCCGCCGAACACGAGCAGAGTCGGGCGAGCGGCATCCAGCCCGAAGTACGACGCCGCCTCGCCGCGCAGCGCGGCTCGGTCGAGGTCGACGATCTCGCGTCGCAGCGGCATCCCGACGACGCGGCCGCCCCTGATCGGCGTGCCCTCGAACGCGACGCCCACTCCCGCCGCGCGCCGGGCGCCCAGCGAGTTCGCCATCCCGGGCTTCGCGTTGGCCTCGTGCACCACGACGGGCACCCGGGCGCCGCGCGCCGCGACGTACGCGGGCGCAGACGCATACCCGCCGAAGCCGACGACGACCTCGACGCCGCGATCGCGGATGTGTGCGCGCACCTGCGCGATCGCCCGGCGAAACCGCGCCGGAAAGGCCGCCGCCGCCTTGTCGGGTCGGCGCGGGAACGGCACCTTGTCGACGAACAGCAGCTCGTACCCGCGTTCGGGCACCAGGCGCGCCTCGAGACCCTCGCGCGTGCCGAGCACCAGAATCTGCGCGTCGGGCTCGCGCGCCCGCAGGGCATCGGCGACCGCGAGCAGCGGGTTCACATGCCCGGCGGTGCCGCCACCGGCGAGCAGGTATGTCGTCACCCTCCGACCCTAACCCGCGGCGGTGAGCGGACTCTCGCGTCGCCGACCGCGCTCTGGCGCCGAGATGAGGGGATCTGCCGAGATGAGGCGGCGATCGGATGCCGCGCTCCTCGTTTCGGCAGATGCCCTCAGTTCGGCGAGACCCGCGGGGCGCGAGCGGAGGCAGCGCGCTGTCGACGTGCGGCGGCCTGCTGGATCGCCGCGCGGCGCTTCGCCTCGGCCTCGGGAAGGGTGCGAGCGAACGACAGCAGCACGCCCGCGGCGAGGAGCACCGACAGCAGCGAGGTGCCGCCCTGCGACATGAACGGCAGCGGCACGCCGAGCACCGGGAACACGCGCAGCACGACGCCGATGTTGATGAGCGCCTGACCGACGATCCACACCGTGATCGCACCCGAGACGATGCGGACGAACGGGTCGTCGGTCTTGCGGATGACGTGGAAGGCGCCCACGGCGAACAGGGCGAACAGGGCGAGCACCACGGCGCAGCCGATCAGGCCGAGCTCCTCGCCGACGATCGCGAAGATGTAGTCGTTCGCCGCGGCGGGCAGCCAGTCGTACTTCTCCTTCGAATTGCCCAGGCCCAGGCCGAACACGCCGCCGCCGGCGAGTCCCCAGATGCCGTGCAGCGGCTGGTAGCAGCTGTTGAAGTAGTCCGCGAGGCAGTCCGCGTCGAGGAAGCTCATGATGCGCCGCATGCGGTTCGGGCTGGTGACGGCAAGACCGGCGACGACCGCGACCGAGGCGATCAGCGGCAGGATGAAGATGCGCAGCTTCACGCCGGAGAAGAACAGCGCGCCGAGAAGGATCAGCACGAGGATCATGGCGGTGCCGAGGTCTTGCCCGGCCAGGACGGTCGCGATCACCAAAGCGCCGACGGGGACGACCGGGATGAACACGTGCCGCCACAGACCCAGCAGGGTCTGCTTGCGGAACAGGACGTAGCCCATCCAGAGCGCGAGGCCGAGCTTGAGGAACTCCGCCGGCTGGAACTGGAACCCCGCGATCATGATCCAGTTGCGGTTTCCGTTCGCCTCGACGCCGAGCCCCGGCACGAACACGAGCAGCTGGAAGAGCACGGCGCCGATCAGTGCGGGCCAGGCCGCGCGCTTCCAGAACCGGATCGGCAGGCGGCTCGCGACGAACATGAGCGGGATGCCGATCACGGCGAACACGGCCTGCTTCATGACCGCCTCATACGGCGGCTCGCCCGCAGCCGTCGCCGTCGCGGAGGTCGCCGAGAGCACCATGACCAGGCCGAAGCCGGTCAGCAGCAGCGCGGTCGAGGCGATGAGGAGGAACTCGCTCGGAACAGGGGCGAACACCCTGCCGAGCGACACACGTGCGGCGAGGCCGCGACGGGACGCGGGGTCAGCCGCGATCTGGGGAGGACGGGTCCTGGGCGGGGTCTGAGTCGTGCTCGCCATCGGTCCCCCTCCCGATCCGCTCTCGAACCGCTGCGGCGAATCGCCGGCCGCGGTCGGCGTAGGAGGTGAACTGGTCGAAGGATGCGGCAGCGGGGGCGAGAAGCACGACGTCCCCGTCACGCGCGATCCCGGCAGCCAGCTCGACAACCCGTGCCATGACCCCTTCAGTCTCATCGGCGTCCACCTCGAACACCGGGACTGCGGGCGCGTGTCGCGAGAACGCCGAGACGACCGGCTCGCGGTCGAGGCCGATCACGATCGCCGCTTTCGCCGTGCCGCCGCGAGTGGCGACCAGATCCGAGATGTCGACGCCCTTCAGCAGGCCCCCGACGACCCAGACCGCACCCGGGTAGGCGGCGAGAGAGGAGGCCGCCGCGTGCGGGTTGGTGGCCTTCGAGTCGTCCACCCAGGTGACCCCCTCGACGACCTCGATGATCTCGATGCGGTGCGGGTCGAGCCGGAAGCCGCGCAGCGCATCGCGGATCGCGGCGGGCGTCACCTCCAGCGACCGGGCGAGCGCGCTCGCCGCGAGGATGTTCGCGACCATGTGGGGTGCGGCCAGGCCCTGCTCAGCGAGGTCGGCGACCGTCGTGAGCTCGAGAGCGCTCGTGCGGCGGTCTTCGAGGAATGCCCGGTCGACGAGGATCCCGTCCACGACCCCCAGGTCGCTGGGGCCGGGCACGCCGAGGTCGAAGCCGATGGCGCGCGCCCCCTCGATCACCTCTGCGTCCTCGACCATCTCCCGGGTCGCGGCATCCGCTTTGTTGTAGACGCACGCGACGCGGGTGTTGTCGTAGACGTGCGCCTTCGCATCGCGGTAGGCCTCGAACGACCCGTGCCACTCGAGGTGGTCGTCGGCCAGGTTGAGGCACACGCTCGCGTGCGGGCTCAGCGGGTCGGGCCCGCTGCTGCTGGCTCAGGTACCAGAGCTGGTGGCTCGAGAGCTCGACGACCAGCACGTCGAAACCGGCGGGGTCGCGCACGGCGTCGAGCACCGGGGTGCCGATGTTGCCGACCGGGACGGCGCGGAGCCCGCCCTCGACCATCATCGTCGCCGTCAGCCTCGTCGTCGTGGTCTTGCCGTTCGTCCCCGTGATGAGGACCCAGTCGGCAGGCGACCCGTCGGCGCGCACGACCTTGTCGCGCACGCGCCACGCGAGCTCGATGTCGCCCCACACCGGCGATGCCGGCATCCTGCGCCCACGCGATCACGGCGTGCGTCGGCGCAAACCCGGGAGAGGCGACGACCACCTGGGGTGCGAACGCCTTCAGGTCGCTCGGCACGGTCGAGAGCGGGCCCACCCACGCCCGGACGCCGATGACCGGCAGCAGCCGCTCGTACTCGGCATCGGCGGACTCGGAGTACACCACGACCTCGGCGCCGAGCTCGGCGAGCGTATCGGCCACCGAGAAGCCGGTCACCGAAAGGCCGAGCACCGCGACGCGCAGACCCTTCCAGTCGGCGTGCCAGCTCGTCAGGGCATCGAGCGGCGAATCGGTCATGTCTGCGCGAGCCACTCGACGTAGAAGAATCCGATGCCCGACACCGCGAGCAGGCCCGCGATGATCCACATGCGCACGACGATCGAGATCTCGGACCAGCCGCGCATCTCGAGATGGTGGTGGAACGGGCTCATCAGGAACAGCCGTCTCCCGCGCGTGAGCTTGAAGTAGACCCGCTGCAGGATGACCGAGCCCGGCCCGATGACGAAGACCCCGGCGATGAGGATCGACAGCAGTTCGGTGCGGGTCAGGATCGCCATCGCGGCGATGACGCCGCCGATGGCCATCGATCCGACATCGCCCATGAAGACATTCGCCTTCGGCGCGTTCCACCACAGGAACCCGACGAGGGCTCCGATGAAGGCGGCCGAGACGATCGCGAGGTCGAAGGGATCGCGGGTCGCGTAGCACGCCGACGCGACGCCGTCTGAGAGCGTGGCTCCGTCGCTGCACGACTGGTTGAACTGCCAGAACGCGATGAGGCTGTAGGCGCCGACGACGAACACGCCCGCGCCGGCGGCGAGCCCGTCGAGGCCGTCGGAGACATTGACGCTGTTGGAGTACGCGACTCCGATGAACGAGATCCACGCCAGGTAGAGCAGCCATCCGATGATGGGGCCGAGCGCCATGAACGACAGCATCGGCACGTCGCGGAAGACCGAGACGTACGCGGTGGCAGGCGTCTGATCCCACGCGTTCGGAAAGTTCAGCGCCACGATGGCGAACGGCACCGCGACGAGGATCTGACCGACGATCTTGCGCCAACCGCTCAGACCGAGGCTGCGCTGGCGCCTGACCTTCATGTAGTCGTCGATGAACCCCACCGCGCCGAAGCCGACCATCATCCACACCACGAGCCAGCCCGAGATGGTCGGGGGGTTGTTGCCGGTGAAGGCGCCGGCGAGGTAGCCGACGATCGTGCCGACGATGAAGATCGTGCCGCCCATCGTGGGCGTGCCGCGCTTCTCGCCGTGGCTGGGATTGTGCACGTCGTCGGGCGTGCGGATGACCTGGCCCCAGCCCCACTTGCGGAACAGCCGCAGGAAGACGGGCGTCAGGAACAGGGTGAATGCCAGGGAGATCGCCGCCGCCGTCAGAAGTGATCTCACGAGAAGGATTCTCCCAGACGATCGCCCAGGAACCGCAGACCCGCCGAGTTGGAGGACTTCACGAGCACGCGGTCGCCGTCGCGCAGCTCGCCCATCAGGTAGTCGTATGCCTCATCGGCGGTGGCGAAGAAGATCGCCTCCGCGTCCCAGGACCCCTGGGCGATCGCCTCGAGGTACATCCGCCGAGCGGGGCTTCCCACGACGACGATGCGCTGGATGCCGAGCCGGACGGCGAGCAGGCCGACACGGTCGTGCTCCTCATCGGCGTACTCGCCGAGCTCGCTCATGGCACCGAGGACCGCGACGGTGCGCTCGCCGGGACCGGTGATCTGCGCGAGTGTGCGCAGGGCCGCGGACATCGAGTCGGGACTGGCGTTGTAGGCGTCGTTGATGATCCGCACGCGGTCCGACCCGAGGGGCTGCATCCGCCACCGCTCGGCGAGCTCCACGGTCTGCAGACGCGCCACGCATGCCTCGAGCGAAACGCCCAGCGCCGTCGCCGCCGCGATCGCCGCGAGGGCGTTCATGACGTGGTGCTCGCCGAGCACGCGCAGATGCAGCGGCACCGACGTGCCATCGGCCGTGACGAGGCACCGGGTGCCGTCGGCGGTGACCTCGACATCGTCCGCGCGCACATCGGCGCTCGCGCCGCGCCCGAACCAGCGCACCGCAACGCCGCGCTCGTCCGCGATGGGCGCCATGGCCGCGACGCGCGGGTCGTCGGCGTTCAGCACGGCCAAACCGCCGGGACGAACCGCCCGAACCAGCTCCGATTTCGCCTCGAACGTCGCTTCTATCCCGCCGAATCCGCCGGCGTGCGCCATGCCCACCATCAGCACGACTCCGACATCGGGCTCGACGAGTCCGGCGAGGCGTGCGATCTCGCCGGGTGCGCTCGCACCGAATTCGCTCACGAGGAACCGCGTTGCGTCCGTGACGCGCAGCATCGTCAGGGGCGCACCCACCTCGTTGTTGAACGAGGCGCGCGGCGCGACGGTCTCGCCCTCGTCCTCCAGAATCCGGGCGAGCAGATTCTTGGTCGTGGTCTTGCCGTTGGATCCGGTGATCCCGACGATGCGGAGGTCGCCCGCCCGGCGGACCGACGCGACGACATGGCGCGCGAGGGCGGCGAGAGCGGCGATCGCGTCCGCGACGACGACCTGCGTGACCTCGGCCGCCACCACGTGTTCGACGATGGCCGCGACGGCGCCACCTGCGACGGCAGCATCGACGAACAGGTGCCCGTCGGTCACCTCGCCGGGCTTGGCGACGAAGATCCCACCCGGCTCGATCAGCCGCGAGTCGGTGTCGACGCCGCCGCTCACCAGATCCTCAGCCGTGGCACCGGGAGCCAGGTGGAGCTCTCCGTCGAGGACGTGGGTGAGCTGAGCGAGTGTGAGGGAAATCATCGGTTCTCCGGCCGGATCGGGCGCCGCTCGAAGGTCGGCAGGGCTCAGCCGAACTTGGATAGCAGCGTCGGCGCCGTTGTCGCGGGCATGACGCGGTAGGTCTTGAGAACCTGGGTCATGGCCTTCTGGAACGCCGGTGCGTTGGCCGAAGACGAGGTTACCGTAGTGGGCTCGTCGAGCGTCACGGCGACGACGTACTGCGGGTCCTCTGCCGGAGCGAATCCGATCATCGTGGTGAAGTACACGCCGGCCTTGTAGCGGCCGGCGCCATCGGTCTTCTCACCGGTGCCGGTCTTGGTGGCGATCCGGTATCCGGGCACCTCCACCTGCTTCGCGTAGCCCGCCTGCGCCGCGACGTTCTCGAGGATCTCGCGCATCTGCGCCGACGTCTTGCCGCTGATCACCTGGGTCGGCTCGGGAAGGTCGGGCGTGATGACGGTGCCGTCGGGCTTGGTGCAGGATTCGACGATCGACAGCGGCATCCGAAGGCCCCCGTTGGCGATCGCGTCGTACGCGCCCACCAGCTCCGGCACCGTGGTCGTGAGACCCTGTCCGAAGGAGATGTTGTACAGCTGCTGGTTGTCCCACTCGTCGGCCGGGTAGAGCAGTCCCTTCGACTCCCCCTCGAAGCCGACGGCGCTTCCGGTGCCGACTCCGAACTTCTGCAGGTAGTCGAAGCGCGTCTGCAGGCTCACCCGCTCGCTGAACTTCGAGATGCCCGCGTTCGACGAGTCGATGAGCACTCCGGCGAGCGTGTAGGTGTACGCGGGGTGGTTGAACGCGTCGGTCACCCGCGCGCCGTTCGGGAAGTTCTCCCAGTCGGAGGCCACGACGGTGGACGTGAGGTCCTGGCCGCCGGCGTCGAGCACGGTCGCCGCGGTGAGCGCCTTGAAGGTCGATCCGGGCTCGAACTGGTCGGTGAAGATGTGGCTGTACTGGTTCTCGGTCTCGGACGCCGCAGGATCGTTCGGGTCGACCGAGGGGAACTCGGCGGCGGCGCGCACCTTGCCGGTCTTGACCTCGACGACGGTGATCGTGCCGCGCTTGGCGCCCATGTCCTGCACCTGCTCGCCGATCAGCTGCTGCAGGTACCACTGCAGGTCGCGGTTGATCGTCAGCTGGAGAGTTCCGCCGTCGACAGCCGGCTGCTGCACCTCGGTGCCCGGGATCACGACACCGTCCTTGCCCTTCTGGAACGAGAGGGTTCCGTCGGTGGCGAGCAGGCAGTCGTTCTGGCTCTGCTCGATGCCGGCGAGCGGGTCGCCGTCGATTCCCATGAAGCCGACGAGGTTGCCGGCGACCGCGCCGTCGGGGTAGGTCCGCGCGGGGTGCGCGTCGAAGGTGAGGTACGGTGCCCCGATGTCGACAAGAGCCCGGTACTGCTCGGTCGTCAGGCCCCGCTTCAGATACGCGAACTGCGAGTCGGCGTTCTCGGCGAGCGCGTCGGCGACGATCTTCCGCACGTCCTCGGCGGTCTGACCCGTCACGGCGCCGATCTCGGCGGCGACGTCCTTCCACGGCACGACGACGCGCTTGCCGTCGTCGTCTTCGCGGGTGACCGGCCCGACGTTCTTCGGGTCCAGAACACCGTCGTAGAGCAGGATGCTGCCCGCCAGCGTCTGCCCGGATTCATCGACGATCTCACCCCGCGTGCCATACAGCGTCCGCGAGGCGCCGAGCGCGACCTGCATGGAGTCGGCGATGTGATCATCGGCGTTCACGATCTGGATGTCCACCAGCCGCACGATGAACCCGGCGAGCACGGCGAGCACCACGGCGAGGGCGACCACCGTGCGGCGGCGAGGGCTCCGCGTGCTTCTCGTGGTCATGTACTCAGTGTGTGCTCGGGGTGGGCAGACCGTCGGTGATGGGCGGCGGTGTGTTCGGCACTCCGCCCTCCGTGACCACGACATCGGCTTCGACGGGCGCGCCCTCGATCGTCGCCTTCGGCGCCGTGACGAGCGGCGTGTCGGTGATCAGCGCATTCGGCACCGTGGCGCGTCCGATCGCATCGACCGACGAGGCGCCGAGGGCGGCCTGGCCCGCGCCGAGCAGCGCCCCGTCGCTCAGTCGCAGGTAACTGGGCGACTCTTCGATCACCATGCCGAGCGCCGAGGCGTTCGCCGCGAGGTACTGCGGCGAGCTCAGCCCGGCGACGTCGTCGTAGAGGATCTGCTTCTGCCACGTGAGCTGGCGCGCTTCCTGCGTGAGCGTGGAGAGCTCGTACGAACTCTGCGTCGTCAAAATCGACAGCGCCATCTGCGCGCTGCCGATCGCGAGTGCGCCTGCCAGTGCGACGACGCCGTAGATGAGCTTGGGCCGGCGGCGGCGCGACGGCTCCTCGACGACCCGGAGCCGCCGAGCGGGTGCGCTCCTGCGCGCCGGCGAGCCGAGTACGTCGGCGGTGACGGCGTCCGCGGCGCTCATGCGGCGGCCCTCACTCGCTCGGCGGCGCGCAGGCGCACCGGTGTTGCGCGGGGGTTGCGGGCGCGCTCCTCCTCGGACGCGAGCTCCGCGCCTTTCACGAGCAGGCGGAAGCGCGCGGCGTGGTCGGGAAGCTCGACCGGCAATCCGGCGGGCGAGGTGGATGTCGAGGCTTCGGCCAGGGCGCGCTTGACGAGGCGGTCCTCGAGCGACTGGTAGGCGAGCACGACGATGCGGCCGCCGACCGGGAGAGCACTGAGCGCGGCGGGGATCGCGCGCTCGAGCACGGTGAGCTCGCCGTTCACCTCGATGCGCAGAGCCTGGAAGACGCGCTTGGCGGGGTGTCCGGTGCGCTGCGCGGCGTAGGGCGTCGCGGCGATGAGGATCTCCACGAGCTGACCCGACCGCTCGATCGGCTCGGACTCGCGCGCCTTGATGATGGCGCGCGCATACCGACCCGACAGCTTCTCTTCGCCGTAGCGCTCGAAGATGCGGCGAAGCTCGCCCTCGCTGTAGGTCTGCAGGATGTACGACGCCATGGGACCCGTGGTCTGGTCCATCCGCATGTCCAGCGGAGCATCCTGCGAGTACGCGAAGCCGCGGTCGGCGACGTCGAGTTGCAGCGACGACACTCCGAGGTCGAAGAGGATGCCGTCGGGGGCGTCGAAGCCCGCGGACTCGACCGCGGCGGCGATGCCGTCGTACACGGTGTGGACGAGTGTGATGCGGTCCGCGTACGGAGCGAGCCGCTCCCCCGCGATCCGCAGAGCGTCCTGGTCGCGGTCGAGGCCGACGAGATGGATGCCGGGGAATCGCTCGAGGAACGCTTCGGAGTGGCCGCCCATGCCGAGGGTGGCATCGACGAACACGGCACCCTCCTTGTCCAGGGCGGGTGCGAGCAGTTCGACGCAGCGGTCGAGGAGTACCGGGGTGTGGATGTCGCGCAGGCTCATGATGTGCGGGGAATCCTGCTCCCCAGATCCTGATCCCCATCCGCTCTGACCTGGCACCGGGGAAGTGTGCCAGGGCGTGAGCGGCTGGGAGTCAGGGCCGGGGGCTCAGAAAAGTCCCGGAATCACCTCCTGCTCGAGTTCGGCGTAGCTTTCCTCGTTGCCTTCGGCGTAGGCGTTCCAGGCGTCGGCGTTCCAGATCTCGGCGTGGGCGCCGACTCCGGTGACGACGAGTTCCTTCTCGAGCCCGGCATACGCGCGAAGCGACGGCGGGATCGTGATGCGGTTCTGGCTGTCGGGCTTCTCGGCGCTCGCACCCGACAGGAACATGCGCAGGAAGTCACGCGCCTGCTTGTTCGAGAGCGGGGTCTCGCGGATGCGCTCGTGGATGCGCTCGAACTCGTCGGAGCTGAACACGTAGAGGCAGCGCTCCTGACCCCGGGTGATGACGATGCCGGCGCCGAGATCGTCGCGGAACTTCGACGGAAGGATGACCCTCCCCTTGTCGTCGAGCTTGGGAGTGTGCGTGCCCAAAAGCATTGCCACCACCCCCTTCGTCCGGCCCCCGTGGGATGCTCACCACTTTACTCCACTTCGCTCCACTTTGTCACCCATTCGTGACACAACGGAGCCCCGGCGCTCCCCCCACTCGCCATTCGGCGCTCTCGGAGGCAAAAAGAAAAGCACCGACCCGGAGGTCGGTGCTTCAGTGGTGCTGTCGGCGGTGGGTCACTGCCCTTCGCGGCGTCGATCCCAGCGGTCGTTCATGCGATCCATGAACGACGAATTCGATCGCGCCTTGGGGGCGGCGGGTGCGGCCTCGACCGGGCCGCGCGGGATGCCGCGGGTCGGGGTGACCGCGAGGATCACACCGCCGAGCATCACGACGAAGCCGATGACTCCCACGACGATCAGCTGCGTCGACACGCCCACGATGAGCGCACCGAGGCCGACGAGCACCAGGACCGTGCCATACACGATGTTGCGATAACTCAGCGTTCGACCGTCGGTAGGCGCGCTGACCACGTCGGCGTCATTGCGCATGAGATGGCGTTCCATCTCGTCGAGCAGACGCTGCTCCTGTTCGGAGAGTGGCATGCATCCCCCTCTGCTTGCTCGGACCCGTCGATTCTACGCGTGCCCTCGATCACTAGGCTAGGCCCGTGTCACCCTCTCCGGATGCCGTTGAAGCGGTTTCCCAGCGTCTGAACAACTTCCTCTCGGCCCAGCGAGCCGCAACGGCCGACCTCGGGCCCGAAGCGCGGCTGCTCGTCGAGGCCGGAGCGACGGCTCTGGACGGGGGCAAACGCCTCCGCGGGCGGTTCTGCATCGCCGGGTGGAGGGCAGTGGAGGAAGCGGGTCGGACCGCACCTGCGCCGCCCCCGGAGGTCGTCGCCGCCGCGGCCGCGCTCGAGATCTTCCACGCCGCCGCGCTCGTGCACGACGACGTGATCGACAACTCCGACACGCGACGCGGCCGCCCCGCCGCGCATCGCGCGCTCGAGGCCGCTCACCGCGCGCACGCGTGGGCCGGCGACGCAGCGGCCTTCGGACGGTCGGGCGCAGTCCTGCTGGGCGACCTGCTGGTGGCCTGGAGCGACGATCTTCTCGAAGAGGGATTGGCCGCGGCATCCGTCCTCGACGCGGCGACGGCGCGCACCGAGTACGCGACGATGCGCCGGGAGGTGACGATCGGCCAGTTCCTCGACATCGCCGAGGAATCCGCGTACATCACCGAGCCCGACCAGATGCATGCCGAGCGTGCGCTTCGGGTCGCGTCGCTCAAGTCCGCGCGCTACAGCATCCAGCAGCCGCTGGCCGTGGGTGCGGCGCTGGCCGGCGCCGACGCCGCGCAGCAGGCCGCGCTGGCGGCGTTCGGGCATCCGGTCGGCATGGCGTTCCAGCTTCGCGATGACGTGCTCGGCGTCTTCGGCGACGAATCCGTGACCGGCAAGCCCTCAGGCGATGACCTGCGCGAGGGAAAGCGCACGGTCCTCATCGCCTACGCGCGCGAGCGGCTCGCTCCCCCGGCACGTCGGATCGTCGACGAGCTGGTCGGGGATCCCGAGCTGGATGCCGCGCAGATCTCGTCGCTTCAGCAGACGATCGTCGACACGGGTGCGCTCGAGCGGGTCGAGCAGCTCATCGCGGACTTCTCGCGCGAGGGCGAACGTGCGCTGTCGGGCGCGCGGCTCGGGAATGCCGCCGTGGGCGAGCTGCGCGACCTTGCGCGCGCCGCCACCGTGCGCACGACCTGACGACCTGGCCTCAGCCGAGCGCTTGCGCGACCCGACGCACTTCGCTCTTGCGGCCGGCACGCAGGGCCTCGATCGGCGGGATGCCGATCGACTCCTCCGAGGTGAGCAGCCAGTCGATCGCCTCATCGTCGGTGAACCCCGCGTCATGCAGCACGAAAAGCGTGCCGCGCAGCGAGCCGATGGGCTCGCCGTCGAGGATGAAGACGGCGGGGACCTGGAAGCTCCCATGTCGGCGCGAGCCGACGAGGTGCAGCTCGTCGAGCAGTCGACGGACGCGGCCGAGCGGTTCGTCGAGCACCTCCGTCAGTTCGGCAAGGGTGAGCCATTCGGTGGCGATGGGCGTGGCGTCAGCGGTCACGAAGCCACTATCTCATCCCCGCCGTGATCCTCGGCACCCTCATTCCGCGGGAGGACACCGTGGGAATCACTTTCGTCACATCAGTCACTCTGACAACACCAGTTGACACGAATTCACTTCCGTGACACCGTTTTCTGAGCCACAGAGGAGAACTCTTGCGACCCGACACCCGTCACGTGCCTGCGAATGTCCGCCGAAGCGCCGCCGCCGGCATGCCCGTGGCCCTTGCGGGTTCGCTCGCCGTCCTGATGAGCGCCGCCCCCGCGCACGCGGCCGAGCCCTCGCGGTCGGGCGACTCCGCGTCGCCCCGCATTCTCTCTGCGCTCGATGGTTCGTCCGCCGTGCGCGTGCCGACTCCGTCGTCTGTGCGGATTCCCGCCTCGGCTGCGCCGGAGACCTACGAGGTGCAGTCCGGCGACACTGTCGCGACGATCGCTGCCCGCCACGGCCTGCGCACGACGGATGTGCTCGCGATCAACGGCCTCACCTCGTCGTCGATCATCTATCCGGGTCAGGTGCTGCGGCTCGCCGCGGCACCCGCTGACCCGCCTCCCCCTGCCGCGACGGCGCCCGCGGCACCCACCACGGGCTCTTACGTCGTCGTCGGCGGTGACACGATCAGCTCGATCGCCGGCCACCACGGCCTGTCGATCCACGAGGTTCTCAGCGCGAACGGCCTGGACTGGTCGTCGATCATCTACCCGGGGCAGAGCCTCGCGATCCCCGGGGCGTCGTCGACACCGGCTGAACCCGCGGCGCCCGCGCCTCCTGCCGCTCCCCCGGCACCGCCGGCGGCCGATTCGTATGTCGTCGCGGACGGCGACACGATCAGCGCGATCGCGCAGCTGCACGCCGTCCCCGTACAGGCCGTGCTCGATGCGAACGGCCTCACCACGTCGTCGATCATCTACCCCGGGCAGAGCATCGCGATCCCGATGCCGGCATCCGTCGTCCTCGCGGCGAACACGACGTCCGCCGCCCCCACGCCCTCCACCGCGCTCGACGCCGAGCAGATCGCGAACGCGGCACTGATCATCAGCGTCGGCCGTGAACTCGGAGTGCCCGACCGGGGCATCGCGATCGCGCTGGGCACGGCGATGCAGGAATCCTGGTTGTTGAATCTGGACTGGGGCGACCGCGATTCGCTCGGTCTTTTCCAACAGCGCCCGAGCGCGGGGTGGGGAACGCCGGAGGAGGTTCGCGATCCGGTGCGCGCCGCGCGGGCCTTCTACGGCGGCCCCGCCGACCCGAACGGCTTGCTCACCCGCGGTCTGCTCGACATCGACGGGTGGCAGGACATGTCGTTCGCGGATGCCGCGCAAGCGGTGCAGATCTCGGCGCATCCCGACCGGTACGCGCAGTGGGAGCAGCCCGCGTATGCGTGGCTCGCTGCCCACGGGTGACCCCTCGAAAGCACTCCCGACGCCGTCGGTCGGCGCCGCAGGCTGGGGTGAGCCGCTCCGCGGGCTCGCAGGAACCCGTCCGTAGACTCGGATCGTGAGCACGAGTCAGCAGGCCGACCCGCTGATCGGACGTCTGGTCGACGGCCGATACCGGGTGCGCGCGCGCATCGCGCGCGGCGGCATGGCGACCGTGTACGTGGCCACCGACCTGCGGCTCGAGCGCCGGATCGCCCTCAAGGTGATGCACGGCCACTTGAGCGATGACACCGTGTTCCAGAGCCGGTTCATCCAAGAAGCGCGGTCCGCCGCGCGGCTCGCCGACCCGCACGTGGTCAATGTCTTCGATCAGGGTCAGGACGGCGACATGGCCTACCTGGTCATGGAGTACCTCCCGGGCATCACTCTGCGCGAACTCCTGCGCGAGCAGCGCCGCCTCACGGTGCCGCAGACGGTGACGATCATGGACGCGATCCTCTCCGGGCTCGCCGCCGCGCACCGGGCCGGCATCGTGCACCGCGACGTCAAGCCCGAGAACGTGCTGCTCGCCGAGGACGGCCGCATCAAGATCGGCGACTTCGGGCTCGCGCGTGCCACGACGGCCAACACCGCCACCGGCGCGCAGCTGCTCGGCACGATCGCCTACCTCGCTCCCGAGCTGGTCACACGCGGAATGGCCGACGCGCGCAGCGACATCTACTCGCTCGGCATCATGCTGTACGAGATGCTCGTCGGCGAGCAGCCGTACAAGGGCGAGCAGCCGATGCAGATCGCCTTCCAGCACGCCACCGACTCGGTGCCCCGGCCCAGCGTCAAGAACCCGGGTGTTCCCGAGCAGCTCGACGAGCTCGTCCTGTGGGCGACCGAGAAGTCTCCGGATGACCGGCCCACCGACGCGTCGGTCATGCTCGATCGCCTGCGCGACATCGAGCGCGAGCTCGGCATCGCTCCCCAGGTCGCCCGCACCCTCTCGGCCGGCATCATCCGCGAAGAGGTCCAGGGAGATTCGGGCGACCTCACCCAGGTGCTGCCCACCACGATGACCGCGCCGACGACGGCGGTCGGCGATATCGACAACGCCACGCGCCTGCGCACCGCGACCAAGCGTCGCTCCAAAAAGGGCGGCTGGCTGATGGCCCTCGTCCTGCTGCTGGCCGCGCTCGCCGCCGGTGTCGGCTGGTGGTTCGGCTCGGGTCCGGGTTCGCAGGTCGCGATCGCCGACGTGAGCGGCCGCAGCTTCGCGGAGGCGCAGCAGATCCTCGCTGAGCAGTCCTTTCAGGCCGTCCAGAAAGACGTGTACGACCTCGACGTCGCTCCCGGCGTGGTCGTCGGCACCGAACCGGGGGCGGGCTCGAGGCTCGACAAGGACGGCACGGTCGAAGTGCTCGTCTCGCAGGGCCCACAGCCGCAGACCGTGCAGGCACTGGCGGGTCTGACGGCCGCCGATGCCCGCGGCATCCTGCAGGGGATCAATGTGCAGGTGGCCGATCCCGATCTGGAGTACTTCACGGATGCCGCCGGAGGCACGGTCATCTACGTCGCGGTCAGCCCGCGCGCGGGCGGCGACACGGTGGACTGCACGCAGGGGTGCAACCTGCTCGAGGGCGATACCGCGACGCTGTCGGTGTCGCTCGGCCCCGTGCCCGATGTGTACGGCGAGAGCGTGGATTCTGCGACGGCGATCCTCGCCGACAGCGGCCTGTCGGTTGCCGGCACGCAAGAGGAGTTCCGCGACGATCTCGACGCCGGTCAGGTCGTCTACATCGCCGAGCGCGAGGGCGGCGGCAGCTGGCAGCCGGGGGAATCGGTGACGCTCGTCGTCTCTGCAGGCCCGCCCCTGTTCCCTGTTCCGGACATCGTCGGGCTGACCCGCGATCAGGCCAAGGCGGCGCTCACCGACGCCGGGTTCGAGTACGAGTACGCCACCCTGTGGGATGCCGTGCTCGACGAGATCACCGAGGTGGAGTCGCAGGTTCCCGCCGCGGGGACGCAGCACGCCGAGGGCACGGTCGTCAGCTTCCGCATCAACGGCGCCTTCTGACCCGCGCTACCTCTTGTCGAGCTCTTCTGCCACCAGGAACGCGAGCTCGAGGCTCTGCATGTGGTTCAGCCGCGGGTCGCACAGGCTCTCGTAGCGGGTCGCCAGCGTGGCCTCGTCGATCATCTCGGAGCCGCCGAGGCACTCGGTGACGTCGTCGCCGGTGAGTTCGACGTGGATGCCGCCCGGGTGCGTTCCGACGGCGCGGTGCGCGTCGAAGAAGCCGCGGACCTCGTCCACGACGTCGTCGAAGCGACGCGTCTTGTAGCCGGTCGGGGTCGTGATGCCGTTGCCGTGCATCGGGTCGGTCACCCAGAGCGGCGTCGCGCCCGAGGCGCGGACGGCCTCCAGCAGCGGCGGCAGGGCGTCGCGGATCTTCCCGGCTCCCATGCGCGTGATGAAGGTCAGTCGACCGGGCTCGCGCTCGGGGTCGAGCTTGTCGATGAGCGCGAGCGCGGCATCCGGCGTCGTCGAGGGTCCGAGCTTCACGCCGATCGGGTTGCGGATCTTCGAGAAGTAGTCCACGTGGGCGCCGTCGAGTTCGCGCGTGCGCTCGCCGATCCAGAGGAAGTGCGCGGAGGTGTTGTACGGCGTTCCGGTGCGCGAGTCGATGCGCGTCATGGGCCGCTCGTAGTCCATGAGCAGACCCTCGTGGCCGGTGTAGAAGTCCACGCGACGCAACTCGTCGAAGTCGGCGCCCGCCGCCTCCATGAACTTGATGGCCCGGTCGATGTCGTGCGCGAGCCGTTCGTAGGCCTGGTTGGCGGGGTTCTCGGCGAAGCCCTTGTTCCAGCTGTGCACCTCGCGCAGGTCGGCGAAGCCACCCTGGGTGAACGCGCGGATCAGATTGATGGTCGACGCGGCCGTGTGGTAGCCCTTGAGCAGCCGGGCAGGGTCCGCGCGGCGTGAGCCCTCGGTGAAGTCGAATCCGTTGACGATGTCGCCGCGGTACGCGGGCAGTGTCACGTCTCCGCGCGTCTCGGTGTCGCTCGAGCGGGGCTTGGCGAACTGGCCCGCCATGCGCCCCATCTTCACGATCGGCATCGCCGCGCCGTAGGTCAGCACGACCGCCATCTGCAGCACCGTCTTGATGCGGTTGCGGATCTGCTCGGCCGTCGCGCCGGCGAACGTCTCGGCGCAGTCGCCGCCCTGCAGCACGAACGCCCGGCCGGATGCCGCACGCGCGAGCTGATCGCGCAGGTTGTCGACCTCGCCCGCGAACACGAGCGGGGGCAGCGTCGCGATCTCGGCGGAGACCGCCGCCACAGCATCCGCGTCATACCAGGCGGGCTGCTGCTTGATGGGCAGGGTCCGCCAATGGTCGAGTGCGTCAAGCTGCTGGAGCATCGGATCAGTCTATCGGCGCGCGAGTGCCACCCGCTCTCCGTGACGCCCGCTGAGGCGGCTCAGTCGGCGGGAGAGGCGGGCAGCCTGTTCTTCACCGTCGAGGCGTAGACGTCGTCGTACGTCTGCTCGCCGAGGCGCTGCAGCGCGACCATGATCTCGTCGGTGACCGAGCGCAGGATGTACCGGTCGCCCTCCATGCCGGCGAACCGCGAGAAGTCCAGCGGCTCGCCGAGCACCATCCCGACGCGCCCGATGTGCGGCAGGCGGCGCCCGATCGGCATCACGGTGTCCGTGTCGACCATCACGACCGGGATCACCGGCACGTGCGCCTCCAGCGCCATGCGGGCAAGCCCTGTGCGGCCCCGGTAGAGCCGGCCGTCGGGGCTGCGGGTGCCCTCGGGGTAGATGCCGAGCAGGTCGCCGCGCCCGAGCACCTGCAGTCCGGTGTTCAGCGATGCTTCGGAGGCCTTGCCGCCGGTGCGGTCGATGGGGATCTGACCCGTGCCCTTCATGAACATCCGGGTCGCCCAGCCCTTGAGGCCCTTGCCCGTGAAGTAGTCGCTCTTGGCGAGGAACGACATCGGTCGGTCGATCATGAGCGGCAGGAACACCGAGTCGATGAACGAGAGGTGGTTGCTCGCGAGGATCGCGGCACCCTCGGCCGGAACGTTCTTTCGGCCCACGATCCACGGCCGGAAGATCGCCTTGAGGAGCGGTCCGATCACGATGTACTTCATCAGCCAGTAGAACATCGCCTATGCGCTCCCCGCTCGGGCGCTCTCGGACGGTTCCCCGACGGTCGCGAGGTCGGCCGCGCCGATGAGGCCGGCGTCGTTGCCCAGCTCGGCGATGGCGAATTCCGCGATCGGGCGGTCGCCGTAGCCCGGCAGGGAGGTCTCATACGCGATCCGCACCGGGCCGAGCAGGTCTTCGCCCAGTTGAGCGACCCCGCCGCCGATCACGAACAGCTCGGGGTCGAGGACGGCCTGGAAGCCGCCGCACGCCTCGCCGAGCGCGGTCGCCACCCGACGCAGCGCTTCGACCGCTCCGGCGTCACCGGCGAGCACGAGACGCGAGACCGCCGGGCCGCTGATCGAGCCCTTCTGCGCGCGGACCTGCGCCAGCGCGTCGCCGATGCCCCCGGCATCCGCGATCGCGTTCGCCTCGCGCTGCAGGGCGCGACCGGACGCATACTGCTCGAGGCATCCGTTCTGCCCGCAGCCGCAGGGCAGCCCATCGCGGGTGAAGCGGATGTGGCCGAGCTCTCCGGCGATGCCATGGCCCCCGCGGTACAGCGCTCCGCTCGCGATCACCGCACCGCCCACGCCGGTGCCCATCGTCAGCATGACCATGTCGTCGACGTCGCGCCCGGCTCCGAAGCGGAACTCGGCCCAGCCGGCCGCATTCGCGTCGTTCTCGATCGTGACGGGCACGGCGATCCGCGCCTCGAGGATCGCCTTCAACGGCTCATCGCGCCACGCGATGTTCGGTGCGTGGATGACGTTCGCGCGATCGCGATCGATGAAGCCCGCCGCGGCGACGCCCACCGCGGCGATCTCGTGGGCCGCTTCGAAGTGACGTGACATGTCGACCACCGCATCCGCGAGAGCGCGCGTGTCGATGGGTGTATCGACCCTCAGCTTCTCGACGATGCGACCGTCGGCGTCGACGACTCCCCCGGCGATCTTGGTTCCACCGATGTCGATCCCGACTTTGAGCACTGCACTCCTTCATTCGGACCCGCACAAGGCAGGCACGCCGGCGCGGCGGCGACGGCGCCTTGCAGTCTAGTGCGCGGGTGCCCGACACCCCAGGCGCCCGTCAGCAGGCTTTCGGGACCGAACCGCACTGATGGCCGTCGCACCTGCTCGGATACACTCGAACCAGACCTACCCGAGAATCCAACCGGTACCGAAGGAGTTGCCGTGGTTCAATTCGAAGTCCCCGCAATCGTGCCTGCCGACCCGCAGGCGAACGTCACCGATCTGCTCGTCGACCGGGTGAAGGCGACGCCGCAGCTGGCGCTGTTCGCCGTCCCCGACGGCGACGGATGGCGCGACATCACCGCGACCGAGTTCCACACTCAGGTCATCGCCCTGGCCAAGGGCCTCGTCGCCGCCGGCATCGAGCCCGGCGACAAGGTCGGCTTCATCGCTCGGACGACATACGACTGGACGCTCGTCGACTTCGCGCTGTTCTTCGCCGGCGCCGTCATGGTGCCGATCTACGAGACCAGCTCGCCCACGCAGATCGCATGGAATCTGACCGACTCCGGTGCCATCGCCTGCATCACCGAGTCGGCCGAGCACTCGGCACGGGTGGAGGAGATCCGCGCCGAGGTCCCGCTCGTGCGCTCCGTCTGGGAGATGCAGCGCGGCGACCTCGACAAGCTCGTCGATCAGGGCAAGGACGTGACGGATGCCGAGATCGAGCGCCGCCGCAACATCGCCAACGGATCCGACATCGCGACCCTCATCTACACGTCCGGCTCGACGGGTCGGCCGAAGGGGTGTGTGCTCACGCACAGCAACTTCGTCGAGCTGATCCGCAACTCGTCCAAGGCGCTGAAGGAGGTCGTCGAGACGCCCGGCGCATCGACGCTGCTGTTCATCACCACCGCGCACATCTTCGCGCGCTTCATCTCGATCCTCGACATCCACGCGGGCGTGAAGACCGGCCACCAGCCCGACACGAAGCAGCTTCTTCCGGCGCTCGGCTCGTTCAAGCCGACGTTCCTGCTGGCCGTGCCGCGCGTGTTCGAGAAGGTGTACAACTCGTCCGAGCAGAAGGCCGAGGCCGGAGGAAAGGGCAAGATCTTCCGCGCCGCCGCGCACACCGCGATCGATCACTCCAAGCTGCTGCAGGACGGCAAGAAGATCCCGCTCGGCATGAAGATCAAGTTCGCTCTGTTCGACCGGCTCGTCTACAGCAAGCTGCGGGCGGCGATGGGCGGCAACGTGGTCTATGCGGTGTCGGGCTCGGCTCCGCTCGGGCCGCGTCTGGGTCACTTCTTCCACAGCCTCGGCATCACGATCCTCGAGGGCTACGGCCTGACCGAGACCACGGCACCGGCGACGGTGAACCTCGCGACGAAGTCGAAGATCGGCACGGTGGGCCCCGCGCTTCCCGGGGTCGGCGTGCGCATCGCCGACGACGGCGAGATCCAGGTGCGCGGAGTCAACGTGTTCAAGGAGTACTGGCGCAACCCCGAGGCGACGGCCGCCACGTTCGACGGCGACTGGTTCAAGACCGGCGACATCGGCGCGTTCGACTCCGAGGGCTTCCTCACGATCACCGGCCGCAAGAAGGAGATCATCGTCACGGCCGGCGGCAAGAATGTCGCTCCCGCCGCGCTCGAAGACCCGATCCGCGCCAACCCGATCGTCGGGCAGGTCGTGGTCGTCGGCGATCAGAAGCCGTTCATCTCGGCGCTGGTCACCCTCGACAGCGAGATGCTCCCGACGTGGCTGGGCAACAACAGCCTGCCCGCCGACATGACGCTGGCGGATGCCGCGAAGAACCCCGCGGTGCGCGCCGAGGTGCAGCGCGCGATCGACGGCGCGAACGCGCAGGTGTCGCGTGCGGAGTCGATCCGCAAGTTCACGATCCTCGAGACGGAGTGGAGCGAGGCGAGCGGTCACCTCACCCCGAAGATGAGCATCAAGCGCAACGTCATCATGGACGACTACGCCGCCGAGGTCGCCGAGCTGTACAACGTGCCGGTGTCCACGTCGACCACGCCGATCGGCTGAGCGCGGCGCGCACGATAACGGCCCCGCAGCATCCGCTGCGGGGCCGTTATCGTGTCAGAACCAGCTGCTCTCGCGGATCTCGCGCATCGCGATCCGTCGGGTCTCGGCCGGGAGCCGCTCGAGGAAGAGCTTTCCGTCCAGGTGATCGGTCTCGTGCTGAAGTGCTTGGGCGAGCAGACCATCGCCCTCGAGCACGACCTCGTTGCCCTCCAGGTCGATCCCTGTGACCGTGGCGTGCGGGTGGCGCAGCGCCTCGTGCCAGAGGCCCGGCACCGACAGGCACCCTTCGCCGACGAGCTCGGGCTCTCCCGAGACTTCGACGAGCACGGGGTTGAGGATGTAGCCGATCTCGCCGTCGATGTTGTAGCTGAAAGCCCGCAGGCCCACACCGATCTGCGGGGCGGCGAGGCCGGCGCGACCGGGAAGCTCGACGGTCTCGACGAGATCGCGAACCAGGGCTCTGATGCCGTCGTCGATCTCGACGATCGGGGCGCTCGCAGCGCGGAGCACCGGGTCGCCGAAGACGCGGATGGGTCGAACCGACATGGCGCCTACGCGGCGGGGGTCAGGGCGCGCAGACCCTCGACGACCGAGGCCGCCAGGTCGCGTGCCGCGAGCCGGGTCGCGGGCTGCAGGTCGCGGAACGAGATGGCGCTGCCGGCGGCGATGTGCGAGTCGTAGGGAACACGCACGACGGTCCGCACGCGCGTGCGGAAGTGCCCCTCGAGTTCGTCCTGCCGCACGAGCGGTGTTCCGGGCCGCGAGTTGTTGAGCACCACGATCGCGTTGCGCACCTGCTCGGAGTACCCGTTGGTCTCGAGCCACGTGAGCGTCTCGGAGGCGAGGCGGGCTTCGTCGACGCTGAGGCCCGAGACCACGACGAGCTGGTCGGCGAGGTCGAGAGTGGCGCCCATCACCGAGTGCACGATGCCGGTGCCGGTGTCGGTCAGCACGATCGAGTAGTAGTGCGCGGCCAGGCTCGCGACGTCGTGATAGTCGCGGTCGTTCAGCGCTTGGGACACACGCGGGTCGGTGTCGGAGGCGAGCACGTCCAGGCGGGTCTCGTCGCGCGCGACGATGTTCGAGAAGTCGTTGTACCCGGTGACCTCGGAGCGCACCTTCACCAGGTCGCGCACGGTCTTTCCGCTCGCGCGGGAGATGCGCTCGGCGAGCGTGCCGCGGTCGGGGTTGGCGTCCACGGCGATGATGCGGTCATCACGCGCGTCGGCCAGGGCCATGCCGAGCAGGGTCGTCACGGTCGTCTTGCCCACGCCGCCCTTGCGCGAGAGCACCGGAACGAATCGGGCGCTTCCGCTGAGCGGCGCTGCGATCCGACGGTCGAGCTCTTTGCGCGCGCGGGCACGCTTGCCGTCGCCCAGGTTGATGCGGTGACCCGAGATCGAATACACGAAGTGCTGCCACGCGCCCTCGGGCTCCGGCCGCACGACCTGGTTCGGGTCGAGCAGACGGTCGGCGGTGAGCAGGTCGGCGGTCTCGCGCCCCGCCTCGAACTCGCCGAGGCGCTTGGAGGCCATCGCCACGTCGGCGCGCGGAATGACCCGCTCGACCGCGCGTGCGGGCTCGGGGCGCTCCTCGGCGTCGGGATGCTGCGCTTCCCACCGCGTGCTGGGGATCGAGCCGGTCGTCGGGGTCGTGCTCGTCGGCGGCGCGGCGGGCTTCGGCGGCGTGACGAAGCTCTCGGCGATCGACGTGCGCGCGAACACCGGCGCATCCTCGGCGACATCGGCATCGTCGATCGCGCCCTCGTGCACGGCAGCATCCTCGAAGCTGTGCTCGACGCTCTCCTCGACGACGGAGGCATCCTCGATCACGGCTGAGGAGTCGTACACGCTCTCCGCGTCCGTCCACTCCTCGACCTCGATCTCGCCGGTCTGTGCGACCTCGTCGCCTTCGTCGGCGGCGGCCTCGTCGGTGTATCCGAGCGCATCGAGGGCGACCTCGTCGTCGATCACGTCGTCGTCGACGAGGTCGTCATCGGAGTTGGAGGGAAGCACGACACTGACCTGCTCGGTCTGCCCGCCGAGGAATCCGAGGCCGGTCGACTCGACGCTTCCGGTGTCGGAGAGCACGCCGTTCTGCGCGTGCTCGGCGGCCTCGTCGTGCGTCTGGTCGTTGCGATCGGGCGTCACTGGGGTATCTCCAAAGACAGAAAGACGTGGTGCGGGGGGATGCCGCACCCTCCAGGCTACTGTCCAGGACGGATGACGACCAAAAGGTCGCCCGCTTCCACCTGCTGGGTCTCCCCGATCGCAAGCCGCTCCACGACACCGTCGACGGGCGAGGTGATCGCCGCCTCCATCTTCATCGCCTCGATCGACGCGACCGGCTGGCCGGCTGTCACCGTGTCGCCCACGGCGGCTTTCAGAGTGACGACACCCGAGAAGGGAGCCGCGACCTGGCCCGGCTTGGTCGTATCCGCCCGCTCGGCCTGACGCGCGTCGACCTTGATGCTGCGGTCGCGCACGTACACCGGACGCAGCTGACCGTTCAGGGTGGTCATCACGGTGCGAATGCCCTTCGCATCCGCCTCGCCGATCGCCTCGAGGCCCACGTAGAGCTGGACGCCCGGGTCGATCTCCGCGATGTGCTCTTCGCCGGGCTTGAGCCCGTAAAGGTAGTCCGGCGTGCCCAGAGCCGACAGGTCGCCGTACGTTTCGCGGTTGGACTCGAAGTCCTTCGCGGGTCCGGGGAACAGCAGACGGCTGAGCGTGCGGCGCCGCGCGGCGGTGTCGCCCTCCAGACCCTCGCGCTCGGCATCCGTCAGCGGGGGCACATCGATCGAGATCTGGCGCCCGGCGAGCACCTTGGTGCGGAACGGCTCCGGCCAGCCGCCGGGCAGGTCGCCCAGCTCCCCCGCCATGAAGCCGACGACCGAATCGGGGATGTCGTAGTTCTGCGGGTTCTCCGCGAAGTCGGCCGGATCGGCGTTCGCCGCGACCAGGGCGAGCGCGAGATCGCCGACGACCTTCGACGACGGCGTCACCTTGGGGATGCGGCCGAGGATGCGGTCGGCGGCGGCGTACATGTCCTCGATGCGCTCGAAGTCATCGGCCATGCCCAGCGCGATCGCCTGCTGGCGCAGGTTGGAGAGCTGCCCGCCCGGGATCTCGTGGTGGTACACGCGGCCCGTCGGTCCCGGAAGCCCCGACTCGAAGGGGCTGTACAGGTGGCGCACGCCTTCCCAGTAGGGCTCGAGGTCGCTCACGGCGGCGAGGCTGATGCCGGTGTCGCGCTCGGTGTGGGCCAGGGCGGCGACCAGCGCCGACAGGGAGGGCTGACTCGTCGTGCCCGACAGCGGCGCGGCCGCAGCATCCACCGCGTCCACCCCCGCGGCGCTCGCGGCGAGCAGCGTGGCGAGCTGGCCGCCCGCGGTGTCGTGCGTGTGCAGGTGGACCGGCAGGTCGAAGCGCTCGCGCAGGGCCGTGACGAGCTTCGCCGCGGCCGCCGGCCGCAGCAGACCTGCCATGTCCTTGATCGCGAGGATGTGCGCGCCCGACTCGACGATCGTGTCGGCGAGCCGCAGGTAGTAGTCGAGCGTGTAGAGGGTCTCGGACGGATCGAGCAGGTCGGCGGTGTAGCAGACCGCCACCTCCGCGACCGCGGTTCCGGTCTCGAGCACCGCATCGATCGCCGGGCGCATCTGGCTGACGTCGTTCAGCGCGTCGAAGATGCGGAAGATGTCGACACCGGTGGCCGCGGCCTCGCGGACGAAGGCGTGGGCGACCTCGTCCGGCCGCGGCGTGTAGCCGACGGTGTTGCGACCGCGCAGGAGCATCTGGATCGGGATGTTCGGGATGGCCTCGCGCACCGCGGCCAGGCGCTCCCACGGGTCTTCGGCGAGGAAGCGCAGCGCGACGTCGTAGGTCGCACCGCCCCACGCCTCGACCGAGAGCAGCCCCGGCGTCATCCGGGCCACGTGCGGTCCGACGCGCACGAGATCGCGGGTGCGGACCCGGGTCGCGAGCAGGGACTGGTGCGCGTCGCGGTAGGTCGTCTCGGTCACCGCGAGCGGCACCTGCTCGCGCAGCGCCTGCGCGAATCCGGCCGGGCCGAGTGCGCGAAGTCGATCGAGCGTGCCCGAAGGCGGGGCGGTGGAGAGGTCGATCGCGGGGAGCTTGCTGCCGGGCGAGACCGAGACGGGCTTCTCGCCGTACGGGCGGTTGACGGTCACGTCGCCCAGCCAGCTGAGCAGCTTGGTGGCACGGTCGCGCGACTGGTGCACGTTCAGCAGATTCGGGCGCTCTTCGATGAACGCCGTGCTGAGGTCGCCCGCGACGAACGCCGGGTCATCGAGCACCGCGCGCAGGAACGGGATGTTGGTCGCGACACCGCGGATGCGGAACTCCGCGAGTGCGCGCTTGGCCCGTGCGACGGCCGAAGGGAAGTCGCGGGCGCGGCAGGTCAGCTTCGCGAGCATCGAGTCGAAGTGCGGACTGATCTGCGAGCCCGCCGCCGTCGTGCCGCCGTCGAGGCGGATGCCCGCACCGCCCGGGGAGCGGTACGTCGTGATGCGCCCGGTGTCGGGCCGGAAGCCCTGCGCCGGGTCCTCCGTGGTGATGCGGCACTGCAGGGCGGCGCCCCGCAGCACGATGTTCTCCTGGTTGAGCCCGAGGTCGGCGAGTGTCTCGCCCGCGGCGATGCGGATCTGCGACTGGACGAGGTCGACGTCGGTGACCTCTTCGGTGACGGTGTGCTCGACCTGGATGCGGGGGTTCATCTCGATGAAGACGTGCTCGCCGGCTCGCTCGCCGGCCGTGTCCACGAGGAACTCGACCGTGCCCGCATTGACGTAGCCGATCGACTCGGCGAAGGCGACCGCATCCCGATGGAGGGCCGCGCGCAGTTCGTCGGTGATGTTCGGCGCCGGCGCGATCTCGATGACCTTCTGGTGGCGGCGCTGAACGGAGCAGTCCCGCTCGAACAGGTGCACGGTGTGTCCGGTCGCATCCGCGAGGATCTGCACCTCGATGTGGCGGGGGCGCACGACGGCCTGCTCCAGGAACACGCGTGCGTCGCCGAAGGCAGCCCCGGCCTCGCGCATCGCCTCGGCGATCGCGGGCGGCAGCCCTGCGGGCTCCTCGACGCGGCGCATGCCGCGTCCTCCGCCACCGGCGACGGCCTTCACGAAGATCGGGAAGCCGATGTCGGCGGCCTGCGCGACGAGCTCGTCGACGTCCTCCGACGCCTCCGTCGAGCGCAGCACGGGAACCCCCGCGGCGATGGCGTGATGCTTGGCGGTGACCTTGTTGCCGGCCATCTCGAGCGCCCTCGAGGGCGGTCCGATGAAGGTGATGCCGTTCTCGGCCGCCCGTGCCGCGAGCTCCGGATTCTCGGAGAGGAATCCGTAACCCGGGTAGATCGCATCCGCGCCGCACGCGAGCGCCACGCGGATGATCTCGTCGACATCGAGATAGGCGCGGACCGGATGGCCCGGCTCGCCGATCACGTAGGACTCGTCGGCCTTCTGACGGTGGATCGAGCCGCGGTCCTCGAACGGGTAGACCGCCACGGTGCGGGCACCGAGTTCGTAGGCGGCACGGAACGCTCGAATGGCGATCTCGCCACGGTTCGCGACCAGGATCTTTCGGAACATACACACCTCGCTGGGCGGCCTGTGGATCGGGCTGAGTGTGCTCTCAGCCTAGGGGAAGGTAACGTAGTCGCTTGTGCACGTACTCTCCGTCAGCTCGCTCAAGGGCGGGGTCGGCAAGACAACCGTGACTCTGGGACTCGCCTCCGCGGCATTCGCGCGGGGAGTTCGGACTCTCGTGGTAGATCTCGACCCGCAGTCCGATGTCTCCACCGGCATGGACATCCAGGTCGCCGGTCGACTCAATGTCGCCGACGTCCTCGCCAACCCCAAGGAGAAGGTCGTCCGTCAGGCGATCACCTCGAGCGGCTGGGCGAAGGTGCACCCCGGCACGATCGACGTCATGATCGGCAGCCCGTCGGCGATCAACTTCGACGGCCCGCACCCCTCCGTGCGCGACGTCTGGAAGATGGAAGAGGCCCTCGCGACCATCGAGGCCGACTACGACCTCGTGCTGATCGACTGCGCGCCGTCGCTGAACGCCCTCACGCGCACCGCGTGGGCGGCATCCGATCGCGTGATCGTCGTCACCGAGCCCGGACTGTTCTCGGTCGCCGCCGCCGACCGCGCGCTGCGCGCGATCGAAGAGATCCGCCGCGGCCTCTCGCCCCGCCTGCAGCCCCTCGGCATCGTCGTGAACCGCGTGCGTCCGCAGTCGATCGAGCACCAGTTCCGCATCAAAGAGCTGCGCGACATGTTCGGCCCGCTCGTGCTGGCGCCGCAGCTGCCCGAGCGCACCTCGCTCCAGCAGGCTCAGGGCGCTGCCAAGCCCCTGCACATCTGGCCCGGCGACTCCGCTCAGGAGCTCGCGGCCGACTTCGACGCGCTGCTGGACCGCGTCATGCGCACCGGCCGCATCCCCACCGCCGGCAGCACCACCGTCTGAGGCAGGTCGCTTTCGACGCACTTCCCTGCGTCGAGCGCAGAGAGAACGACGGCGGATGCCGCGAACTGCGTCGAACGCGTGGCCTCGCGGGTCGGCCGGCGTGCGTACTGGAGCGCGTCAGGCGGTGCGGGCGGCGCGGCGAGCGGAGAGCTCGTCCATCGCCTCGGGCGACTGAGCCTCGAAGTCGACCAGCGTGGACTCGACCTCGTGCAGCACCTTGCCGACCGCGATTCCGAAGACGCCCTGTCCGCGGCTGACGAGGTCGATGACCTCGTCGTTCGAGGTGCACAGGTAGACCGACGCGCCGTCGCTCATGAGCGTGGTGCCCGCGAGGTCCCGGATGCCGGATGCCCGCAGCTGCTCGACCGCGGTGCGGATCTGCTGCAGCGAGATGCCGGTGTCGAGAAGGCGCTTGACGAGCTTGAGCACGAGGATGTCGCGGAAGCCGTAGAGCCGCTGCGATCCGGAGCCCGAAGCCCCGCGAACGGTGGGTTCGACGAGCTCGGTGCGGGCCCAGTAGTCCAGCTGGCGGTACGTGATGCCGGCGGCTCGAGCGGCGACAGCGCCGCGGTAGCCGACTTCGTCATCCATTTCGGGAAGGCCGTCGGTGAAGAGGAGGTCTGCGACGAACTTGGGTTCGTCCGCGTCGTGAGCGTTCATACGCTTCCTCCTTGATGATCGGACAAGTCAACGTTAGATGGGGCCCGGCCGCCGGGCAACGACATCCGCGTCAGCGGGCCCGGCGTGTCGCGGATGAGTCGCGCTGCGGGCGTCAGGAGAGCATGCGGTCGAGCGCGGCGCGGGCGAAGATCGCGCGCACCTCGTCGAGGCGCTTGGCCAGCTCGGGCGCGAGCTCGCTCGCACGGGCTCGGGATGCCGCATCCGTCCGTCGCAGCAGGGGCGAGAGCGCCGATTCGACCAGTGCGACGTCGCGCTCCGCGCTCTGACGCAGCGTGCGCACGTGTCGCGGCTCGATGCCGTGGCGGTCCAGGGCCACGAGTGCCCGCAGGATCGCGACCGCCTGGTCGTTGTACCCGTCGGCGGCGGTGAGCACTCCGGTGCTGATCGCGTCGTTCAGCAGCTGCGGCGCGGCGCCGGAGGCTGCGAGCAGCTCCTCGCGCCGGTACCGGCGCGGGGCCGGAACGATCGACGGCGGCACGGCGGTCGGCGGCGCCGGGTCGCGGCCGGCATCGACGTCGGCCAGGTACTCGCGGATGACGACGAGGGGCATGTAGTGATCGCGCTGGAGCGTGAGCGCCAGTCGCAGTCGCTCGAGGTCGTCCTGCGAGAACTTGCGGTAGCCGGAGTCGGTGCGGGTGGGCGTGACGATGCCCTGCACCTCGAGGAACCGCAGCTTGCTGGAGGTCAGATTGGGGAACTCAGGAGAAAGGCGCGCCAGGACCTGGCCAATGCTGAGGAGCCCCGCGGACGATGAACGTTCGCGGGCGGACGATGCCGGCATCAGCCGTCCGCCGCCTGCGGCAGGTCGGCGGGCGAGACGAAGAAGTTCAAGCGGAACTTGCCGACGCGCACTTCGGAGCCGTTCGTGAGCACCGCGCGGTCGACGCGCTCGCCGTTGACGTACGTGCCATTGAGCGAGCGCTGGTCGACGAGTTCGAACGAGGTCCCGGTGCGGGTGATCTCGGCGTGACGACGCGAGACGGTGACGTCGTCGAAGAAGATGTCGGCTTCGGGATGCCGCCCCACGGTGGTCACGTCCGTGTCGAGCAGGTACCGTGCACCGGCGGTCGGGCCCGAGCGCACGATGAACAGGGCCGCCCTCGTCGGCAGCGCCTCGATCGCGTCGAGCTCGGCGTCGTTCAGATCGCTGCCGAACGGCACGAACGACAGGTCGGAGTCGTGACCGAACGTCTGCGTCGTATCGGTGGCGCCGTGCGAGTCACCCGCGTTGGCGCCCGCTCCGGAAGCCCTGCGGATCTCGTCCGGCTCGGGTCGGCGGTTGTCCTCCACGGTGTTCCTCCTTTGAATCCAGCGTATCCGATCGAGCGCCGCCCGAAGAGGCCGGATCGGGGGTGGAACGCGGCGTTCCGCAATGTTTCGCCGTGTGTCACCTGACGTGCTCGCCGGCGGCGTGACGCCTAGCCTGACGAGTAACCGAACCTACTTCGAAGGAGACCCCCGTGTCGACCCCGCACCGCCACCTTCCGCCCCTCCAGGTGCGTGAGCGTGCTGCGTGCATGTGCGTCCACGGTGAGTCCTGCTCGTCGTTCGCTCCCGGACACGCGCTCCACCTGATCCAGGCCCGCCTCTCGTCGGCGACGCCATCGGAGTGGGTCGACGCGATCGTCGAATCGACGGATGCCGAACAACGGCGTCGTCTTCGTGCGCACACTCGTCGAGGGCGAACTGGTCGAGCTGTGGAACGGCTCGGGCGCCGCCCGCGAGACTGTCACGGGCGCACCCGTCGCGCTCCACGGCCGCTACGACGTTCTCGCCGTCGGGTCGCTGCGCTTCAACATCCTGCGGGGTTAGACGACCCGCAGTCGTGCGGTGGCCGTCAGGCCATCTTCATCATGCTGTCCTTGAGCGCCATGCAGGCTTCCATGCATGCCTTGCAGGACTGAGCGCACATCTTGCAGACCTCGCTCATGTCGGCGTGCGCCATGCACTCGTCCATGCACATCTGGCACATCGCCATGCATGCGTCGAGCATCGACATCATGACCGCCGGCGTCGCGCCCTGCATCCGCAGCATCGTGCGCATCATCGTGTTGCACATGTCGGCGCAGTTCATGCACGCCGGGGCGCAGTCCATCATCTGAGTCGAGCACACCGTACACGCCTGCTCGCAGGCCGAGCAGGCGTCCATACAGGCCTGCATGAGCTGCATGTCCATGGTGCTCATGCCCGCTTTCGACATGTCTTTGGACATCATGTCCATCATCATCGAGTCCACGTCACGCTCCTTCCACTTCACCTCGTGGCGGCGTCCGCCGCCGACTCGAACGCTACTCCTCGACGGGTTCCGCGTCACCGGGTCCCGCGCACGCTCAGCATGAATTCACACGGCCGACACATGGATCGGGCCGGTCCGGTGCGGCGTAGCCTGGAGAGGATGCCTACGAACACCGCTCCCCCTCGCTCCTTCCGTCGCGCGATCACCGCCGCGGCCGCCGCCCTGCTGCTGGCCGCCGGCGGCCTGCTGGTCACGTCGCCCGCCAGCGCGCACGACGAGCTCGTCTCGACCGACCCCGCGGCGGACACCTCGCTCGAGGCCCTTCCCGCCGAGCTCACCCTGACGTTCAGCGGTGAGCTGGCCGACCGACCCCGGCGCCACCGAACTCCAGGTCACGGATGCATCCGGAGCGCTGCTCGCGGACGGCGATCCCGCTGGTCGAGGGCACCGTGGTGACGCAGCCGCTGAGCGGAGCGGCATCCGGCCTGGTCACCGTGCTGTGGAAGGTCGTCTCGAGCGACGGACACCCGATCTCGGGCGAGTTCGGCTTCACCGTGACCGCTCCCCCGACACCGACGCCCACCGCGACGACGACGCCCTCCGAAGAGCCGACGGCGACGCCGACCGAAGAGCCGACGGCTGAGCCGACGGAGGCTCCGGTGCCGGTCGAGAGCAGCAACCCCGCACTGCCGTGGATCATCGGCGGACTGCTCCTGCTGGCCGCGATCGGCGGCGCGGTCGCGTACCTTCTGATCTCGCGAGCACGCCGCATCCGCGACGAAGAGGCGCTTCACGCGAGCGCCGCCGAGGCCGCTGCGGGCGGCCCCGCCGACGGCTCCGCGCCCCGTTCCGAGCCCCCCGCCGACCGATAGGCTTGAGGCATGCCTCACTACGACGTCGCCATTCTCGGCGCGGGCCCCGGCGGTTATGTCGCGGCCGTCCGAGCAGCACAGCTCGGCCTTTCCGTTGCGATCATCGAGGAGAAGTACTGGGGCGGTGTGTGCCTGAACGTGGGCTGCATCCCCTCCAAGGCGCTCCTGCGCAATGCCGACCTCGCCCACGTCTTCCACGACCAGGCCGAGCTCTTCGGCATCTCCGGCGACGTGCACTTCGACTTCGGCGTCGCCTGGGACCGCAGCCGCAAGGTGTCCGAGACGCACGTCAAGGGCATCCACTTCCTCATGAAGAAGAACAAGGTCACCGAGTACGAGGGCCGTGGTTCGTTCGTCGATGCGAACACGATCGACGTGACGAAGTCCGACGGACAGGTCGAGCGCGTCACCTTCGACAACGCGATCATCTCGACCGGCTCGCGCGTGCGGCTCCTGCCGGGCGTCCAGCTCAGCCAGAACGTGGTCACCTACGAAGAGCAGATCATGACGCGCGAACTGCCGTCCTCGATCGTCATCGTCGGCGCCGGCGCCATCGGCATGGAGTTCGGCTTCTTCATGACCCACTACGGCGTCAAGGTCACGATCATCGAGTTCCTCGACCGGGCCCTGCCCAACGAGGACGCCGACGTCTCGAAGGAGATCGCGCGTCACTACAAGAAGTACGGCGTGGAGATCCTCACCTCGACCAAGGTGGAGACCGTCGTCGACTCGGGCGACAAGGTCACCGTCACCTATACCGGCAAGGACGGCGCCCAGGGCTCGATCGAGGCCGACAAGGTGCTCATGTCGATCGGCTTCGCCCCGAACGTCGAGGGCTTCGGTCTCGAGAACACCGGAGTGAAGCTCACCGATCGCGGCGCGATCGAGATCGACGACTTCATGCACACGAACGTGCCGCACATCTACGCGATCGGCGATGTCACCGCGAAGCTCCAGCTCGCGCACGTCGCCGAGGCACAGGGCGTCGTCGCGGCCGAGACGATCGGCAAGGCCGAGACCATGGCCCTCGGCGACTACCGCATGATGCCGCGCGCGACGTTCTGCTCGCCCCAGGTCGCCTCGTTCGGTCTCACCGAGCAGCAGGCGCGCGATGCCGGCTACGACGTGAAGGTCGCCAAGTTCCCGTTCTCGGCGAACGGCAAGGCCAACGGCCTCGGCGAGCCCATCGGCTTCGTCAAGCTCATCGCCGACGGCGAGCACCTCGAGCTGCTCGGCGGGCACCTGATCGGCCCCGACGTGTCGGAGCTTCTGCCCGAGCTCACGCTCGCGCAGAAGTGGGACCTCACGGCCCTCGAGGCGGCGCGCAACGTGCACACGCACCCGACGCTGTCGGAGGCCGTGCAGGAGGCGTTCCACGGCCTCGCCGGCCACATGATCAACCTCTAGCGCGAGAGCCGGATCGGGCTTACTTGGCGCGATCCGTCACTTTGCGCCGGTCACGCGACCGAATGCGCCAAGTGAAGCCGGTTCTCCGCGCTTCACTGGGCGCATTTCGTCGCTTCGGCGCTGTGATGCGACGGTCTGTGACGACTGAGCGAGGCGGGTGGCCCGCCGGTCGAGTAGCCGAGCGCGCGAGCGAGTTTCGACGCGGATGCCGCACCCCGGCCCCCGGCGGCGAGAACAGCTGCCTCCACTGTCGGCGAAGGACACCGATGGTCGGATGGTCGGCGGTCGCCGCGCTCGCTCGCCCACTGCGTCGACATCGGCGACGCGCTTCCAGGTGGTTGGTCTTCGAGGATCGATGATGGGGACAGTTCGAAAGCGAATTCTCTGACCCGTCGACGTTCGAAGAAGGTGGACGAGCGATCAACCTCGAATCAACGGCAGATGAGGTGGCGCAGCTGAAGATGACCGGCCTTCCGCTGATCGTCCTCACCGAGGGGATACCTCCCGAGGGCGTCGACGAGGCGACGCTGGAATGGTACACACAGCTCCATGATGAGCTCAGCGACCTCTCCGACGACTCGCTCCACCTCATCGCCACCGATGCCAGCCATGCGATCCATTGGGACTCTGAGGCCCTGGTTGAGAAAGCAGTCGACTCTGTCGTCGAGGCGGTGCGCTCGGGAGATCCTCTGCCCGAATGCGACGACGCAGTCTGGGTTCCCTACGGCGGAGAATGCCGGGCCACCGGCGACGCCGGTCAGTAGCCGAGCGCGCGAGCGAGTTTCGACGCGGATGCCGCGGCCCGGCCCCCGGCGGCGAGAACCGCTGCCTCCACGGCGGCGAAGAACACGCGGGGGTCGGCGGATGCGGCGCCGCCCAGCTCGATCTCCCACTCGCGCCATGTGCGGACCGCGCCGGTGCGGGCATCGGTCGCGGTGACCCGGTCGTCGACGAACTCGGCGACCAGCCCTCCCTCGGCGGAGAGCAGCGCGTACGCGGTGCGGGTGTTGAGGATGCGGGCGATCGGCTTCAGTGGCGCGTCCGTCACGGCCGCGACGGCTGCGCGGACGGCATCCGGCACGTCTTCGTCGTCCGCCTCACCGAGCGGCCAGTGAAGCTCCGTGCGGCCGCCGCCGATGCGCGGGCCCTTGATGTGCCAGCCCGCGTCAGGGCCGCCGCTGCGGCGGCGCAGGGCGTACCCGGCCGACGCGAGCGCGTACTCGGCCGTGTCGAGGTAGCGCGCGTCGAGTTCGCGCAGCTCCGGAGCGCCGACCGATGCGACTCCCGGCAGCTCTGTGAAGTCGGGCAGCGGGGTGTCGTCGTCCGCGTCGAACTTGAGCTCGATCTCGACCGAGCGAGAAGGCTCGGACGAGGGAACCGGTGGGTCAGCGGCGGTCACGTGCCGTATCGCTGTAGGGGTCGATCTCGCCCTCGGACTCGACGAACCAGAACTCCGCCTCGGTCGGGCCATCGTGCTCGCCCGTGTTCTCGGCCGCGCCCTTGCGCTCGTAGACCACCTGGGTCTCGCTGTAGGGAACGATGAGCTTGTCGAGTTCGGGGTCTTCCAGGGGCAGGAGCTGCCCGTCAAGGGGTCCGCCGTGCAGACGTGCGATAGCCATGTGGCGAGCCTAGTCCCGCACTCGCTGAATGGGTCGGAGGCTAGTCCGATGCCGCCAGCACGAGAAGCGAACTCGTGGCGGCAGCGACGACGCGGCCGGCGGCATCCGTCAATTCGCCCTCCGTGAAGATCACCCGCCGGCCGGGCTTCACGACCCGACCCGTCGCGCGCAGCACCCCCGACGCGTGCGTGATCGGGCGCAGGTAGCGCACGTTGAGGTCGATCGAGGTGTACCCGACTCCCGCCGCGAGGGTGGTGTGGCCGGCGCAGCCGAGCGCGGAGTCGAGCAGGGTGCACGCGAGTCCGCCGTGCACCGCGCCGATCGGGTTGTAGTGGAACTCGGCGGGCTCGCACTCGAACACCGCGGAGCCCTCGACTCACCTCGACGAGAGTGAAGCCCATCAGCTGCGCGATCGGCGGCGGCGGGATCGTGCCGTCGATCATCGCCTGCAGGGCCTCGAGCCCGGTGCCGGCGCTGCGCGCCTGGGTGAGCGCCTCGGCGGGGTCGGACCAGTCGAAAGTGCGGGAACGGCTGTCGGTCATGCTCCGATCCTCTCGCATCGTGGGTTGGTGCGGCCGGGAATTCGTCGGGCCGGGTGAAGGTGGCAGAAGTTGTCGCTTTCGGCGGGGTGAAGCGACAAAGAGCGCCACCTTCGCGGGCGGGTCGCGCGCTCAGGTGGCAGGTCTCGTCGCCACACGGATGCTGAAGCGACAAGAACTGCCACCTGTGCCGTCCGCGCGACCGCGGCGGCCGCCGGCGTACCGCACCTCGCGCGGCCGGTAGGTTGGCGGAGTGAAACCGTTCGTGCTTCTTGCGACCCGGGCCGAAGACGGTCCGGCCGATGAGGAGTACGCGCTGTTCCTGCGCTACAGCGGACTCTCCGAGAGCCAGCTCGTGCGGGTGCGCCTCGAGTCCGAGCCGATGCCGTCGCTCCCGCTCGATGAGCTCTCGGGCATCTTCGTCGGCGGGGGTCCGTTCAACGCCTCGGATGCCGCCGAGAAGAAGTCCGCGGTGCAGCGCCGCGTCGAGGCGGAGTTCGCGACGCTGCTCGACGAGGTCGTCGCCCGCGACTTTCCGTTCCTGGGTGCGTGCTACGGCGTCGGAACCGTCGGCTCCTACCTGGGCGCGACGATCGATCGCACCTACTCCGAGCCGATCGGCGTGGTGCCGGTGTCGATGACGGATGCCGGTGCCTCCGACCCGCTCCTGATCGGGTTGCCGCGCACATTCGGGGCCTTCGTGGGCCACAAGGAAGCGATCAGCTCGCTGCCGGCATCCGCTGTTCTGCTGGCGTCATCGCCGCTCTGCCCCGTGCAGATGTTCCGAGTCGGCCAGAACGTGTACGCGACGCAGTTCCACCCCGAGCTCGACGTCGACGGCATCACCACGCGCATCCACGCCTACGCCGGTCACGGCTACTTCGCCCCGCACGAGCTGGAGGTCACCCTCGCCGCGGTGCACCGCGCGCCGGTGTCGCACCCGAGCCGCATCCTGAGCGCCTTCGTGGAGCGCTACGCCCGCTGAGCCCACCGCTACCGCCGAGCGCTACTCACAGTGGCGAGCGCGGCCGACGCTCCATGCGCGCTCGCCACTGTGTGTAGCGGTCGGCGAGAGGACCAGGGGTCAGAACGAGGGCGGCGTGTGCCAGATGCGGTCGATGTAGTCGTGCATCGACCGGTCTGAGGAGAAGAAGCCCGAACGCGCGACGTTGAGGATCGAGGACCGCGTCCACGCCTCGGGGTCGGCGTAGGCGGCATCCACCTTCGCCTGCGCCGCGATGTACGTCGAGTAGTCGGCGAGCACCATGAACCGGTCGTCGTAGAGCAGGTTCGACACGATCGGCTCGAAGGTCGACCGGCTGCCGCCCGAGAACGCGCCCGACGCGATGAGGTCCAGCGCGCGGCGCAGGTTGTCGTCGGCATGGTAGAACTCGGCGGGCTTGTACCCGCGGGCCCACAGCGCCTCGACCTCGGGCTCGCTCATGCCGAACAGGAAGAAGTTGTCGTCGCCCACGAGCTCGCGGATCTCGACGTTCGCGCCGTCGTCGGTGCCGATCGTGAGGGCGCCGTTGAGGGCGAACTTCATGTTGCCGGTGCCGGAGGCCTCTTTGCCGGCGAGCGAGATCTGCTCC
Source organism: uncultured Actinomycetota bacterium (assembly GCA_963781135.1). GTDB lineage: Bacteria > Actinomycetota > Actinomycetes > Actinomycetales > Microbacteriaceae > Microbacterium. Next base: position 1,017,660 of record CAWADY010000010.1, read on the forward strand.
GACAGGTCGGCCGCGGGAATGACCCGCTCGGCGAGGGTGACGTTGTAGTTCGGCGGGAACAGCACCTTCAGCCGGCCCTCGACGCGGGGGTCGTCGTTCACCACCGAGCCGACCGCGTTGATCAGGTGGATGATGTGCTTGGCCATCGCATAGCCCGGCGCGGCCTTCGCCCCGAAGATCGCCGTGCGAGGTTGAATATCGGATGCCGCGACCCGCCCCGACACGATGCTCTCGTACTGCGTCACGATGTGCAGCAGCTTGAGCATCTGCCGCTTGTACTCGTGCAGGCGCTTGACCATCACGTCGAGCATGTGGCCGTCGCTGACCTCGAAGCCGTCGCGCTCGCGCAGCACCTCGCTCAGGCGCCGCTTGTTGGCGGCCTTGACCTCGGCGAAGCGGGCGCGGAACTCCGGGTCTTCGGCGTGGGACTCGAGCTCGCGCAGCCGCCCGAGGTCGGTGACCCAGCCCGAGCCGAGCGCGTCGGTGATGAGCGCCGACAGCGAGGGGTTCGCCAGGCGCACGAAGCGGCGGGGCGTCACGCCGTTGGTGACGTTCGTGAACTTGCCGGGGAAGAACTCGTTGAAATCGGGCAGCACCTTGTCGCGCAGCAGCTGCGAGTGCAGCTCGGCGACGCCGTTGACCTTCGCGCCGGCGACGGTCGCGAGGTAGGCCATGCGCACCGAGCGCACCGGGTGCTCGCCGATGATCGACATGTCGCGAATGCGCATCTCGTCGTCGCCGAAGCGCTCGCGGACGGCATCCAAGAAGTCGTCGTTGATGCGGTAGATGATCTCGAGGTGGCGCGGCAGCAGGTGTCCGAGCAGCTCGACCGACCACACCTCGAGGGCTTCGGGCAGCAGGGTGTGGCACGTGTAGGCGAAGCACTGCTGGGTGATCGCCCACGCGTCCTCCCACTCCATGTGCTTCTCGTCCACGAGCACGCGCATGAGCTCGGGCACCGCGATCACCGGGTGGGTGTCGTTGAGCTGGAAGATGATGCGGCTCGGCAGCTTCGTCAGATCGAAGTCCTTCGGCAGCGTCACCTCGAGGAAGTCCTTGATGGATGCCGCCACGAAGAAGTACTGCTGCTGCAGGCGCAGCTCCTTGCCCTGCGGCGTGGAGTCCTCGGGGTAGAGCACCTTCGAGATGTTCTCGGCGTAGGTCTGCGCGCGCACGGCCTCTTCGTAGTCGCCGGAGTTGAAGACGCGCAGGTCGAACGAGTCGGTCGCCTTCGCGCTCCACAGGCGCAGCGTGTTGACGCGGCCGTTCTGGTAGCCCGGAACCATGTAGTTGTAGGGCACCGCCTGCACGCTCCAGGCGGGGATCCAGCGCGACCGGGTGACTCCCCCGTCGACGTACTTCTCGGTGTGGCCGCCGAACGAGATGGTCTGCGCGGCCTCGGGGTGCGGGAACTCCCACGGCGAACCGTAGGCGAGCCACGCGTCGGGCTGCTCGACCTGCTGGCCGTCGACGAAGGTCTGACGGAAGATGCCGTACTCGTAGCGGATGCCGTACCCCGTGTTCGGCACGCCCATCGTCGCGAGCGAGTCGATGAAGCACGCCGCGAGGCGCCCGAGTCCGCCGTTGCCGAGGCCGGGCTCGACCTCCTCCTGGCGCAGCTCGTCGAGCTCGATGCCGCACGCGGTCAGCGCGTCTTCGGCGATCTTGGCCAGCCCGCTCGCGAGCAGGTTGTTGTCGAGCTGACGGCCGAGCAGGTACTCCGCCGAGAGGTAGCACACGCCCTTGGCCTGCACCTCGCGCTGCCGGCGGCCGTCTTCGAGCCACCGCGCCATCAGGTAGTCGCGCACCGTGTAGGCCAGCGCGTAGTAGCGGTCGGTCGCGCTCGAGTTGGACAGAGCCACTCCGCGGTTGAAGTTGAGGTTCTGCAGAAACTCGCGGACGAAGCCGTCGACCGTGCTCGCCGGCGCCGCCACGGGGGCGAGCGCGAGCGGGTGGGTCGCGCGCGGGGGCGCGGCCACGTCGGAGGGCGCGAGGGTGGGCTCTTGGGGCATGGTTAGACGCTACAGATCTGAACCGTATTCGCACGCATCGAGATCGGTCACCGGCGCCAGGATTTACAAGGTCTTCACGTGGCGCTGAGGGATGCCGCGCGCTGAGCGCCGGTGCTACGCTCGCGGCAACGGCAGTGATTGCCGGAACTGGGGTCTTCATGGGGTCGAAGAAGCTCGTCATCGTGGGCGGAATCGTGGCCGTCGTCGCTGCCGCCGCACTGCTCGTGCCGAGTCTCGCGCTGGGCCAGCCGATCGCGGCCGTCCTTCCGGGCGCGACCGCGGCGCAGGTCGACGACGGCCCCGGCAACGGGCAGGGCAAGGCGTGGGGCCACCACAAGGACTCGCCCGACTTCCCGGGCCAGGGCAAAGGGCTCGACAAGAACTCGCCCGACTTCCCCGGTCAGGGCAAAGGGCTCGAGAAGAACAAGGACAAGGGCGACCCGGCCCCGAAGAACGGCAACGGCAACAAGTTCGGGCACGACAAGGGCGCGGGCAACCCGCACAACGACGACTAGAGTCGCCCGGCGAGCGCGTAGGCCACGGGTGCGCTGGTCAGCGGCGGTTCGGTGAACGGCAGATCGAAGTCGACGAAGATGAGCGCTCCCGAGAGCTCTCGACCGCGATCGGTGTCGAGTCCCGGCTTCACGGCGCCGAACGTGACCGTGACGGATGCCGGCAGCACCACGTCATCGGCGGTCGTGCCGTCGTCGGGATGAAGCCCGCTCGGCAGATCCACCGCGATCACCCGCGGTCGGCCGAATCGCACGTGCGGCAGCAGCGCCGTGACGACCTCACGCGCATCGCCGCGCAGAGCAGGGCTGCTCGAGGTGCCGATCCCGAGGATGCCGTCGATGATGATGTCGTACCGCGCCGCTCTCGCGATGACCTCAGCGAGTTCGATGCGCTCAGCGCCCGCAGCGAGCGCGGTCGCGAGCCCCTGCGCGTGCGCGTCGCCGGCCGTGCAGAACACGTCGATGTGCAGATCGTCGGCCGGAGGTTCGGCTGACGCCGCACGCTGCGGCATCCACTGCAGCAGCGCCGCCGCGGCGAAGAGCGCGTCTCCCCCGTTGTCGCCCTTGCCTGCCAGCACCAGGATGCGCCCCACCAGCGGCTCGCCGAGTTGACCCGGAAACTCCGGATGGGCGGGACTCTCCGAAACACCTGGCTCGACGAGCTCGTCGGCGACGACTCCGGCCAGAGCTCGCGCCGCCCACAGCATGAGGGGGACGCCGGCGGCGAGTTCGGGCTTCTCGGCAGCGCGCACCTGCGCGGACGGGTAGACCGGAACCCATTCGGTCATTTTCCGACGCGCTCCTTCTCTTCGTCCGTGCGTGCGTGCGTGAGCTCTTCGGTCGCGAGGCGCACGCCCTCTTCGGCCCGCTTCACGCGCCGCTGCGCGAAGGTCGATGCGCCGAAGCGCGCGCGCACGCGGTCCTGCTCCTCATCGACGCTCGTGATGATGTACGCGCCGGCGATCAGGATGACCTGCGCCGACAGGTTGAACCACAGCAGCAGGGCGATCAGCGAGGCGAACGACGCCAGAAGCGGGTTGGATGCCGCTCCCCCGACGAACAGGCTCGACAGCTGCTGCAGCACGGTCAGTCCGATCGCGCCGTAGAAGGCACCGGGGAGCAGGGTGCGCCACGAGGCTTTGACTCCCGAGAGCGTGCGGAACAGCACCGCGATGGCGGCGGCATCCAGGACGAAGACGAGCACCAGCGACACCGACGCGCGTGCCGATCACCGAGAGCGGATTGCCTTCGGACAGGCCCAGGAACTCGCTGAGCGCGCCGATGCCCGCGTTCGCGAAGAACGTGAGAACGGCGGATGCCGCGAACGCCGCTCCGATTCCGATGGCGATGATGAGGTTGCGGACGAGCACCCAGATCCAGAAGACGTCGTCGGTCACCTTGTCGGCCAGGGAGCGGAACGCCGCGCGCAGCGATCCGATCGCGCCGATCGCGGCGCCGACCAGACCGACGATCGACAGGACCGTCGTGACCGTCAGGCCGATGGGTATCGCGATCGAGGACGGGTCGATGAGGCCTTCTTCGCCCACCAGGCCGGGGATCGCGGCATCGACCGCATCGATCAGTGCCTGCTGAAGCTGCGGGTTGCCGGCCAGCACGAGACCGGCGATCGAGAAGCCCAGCAGCACGCCCGCGAACACGCTGAACAGGGTGCGGTAGGTCACGCTGTCGGCCAGCATCGGGCCGCGGTTCTCGGTGTACAGCAGCAACGCGCGCACCGGCTTGCGCTGCAGCGCCCAGGCGGTGATGCGCGCGATGAGGTTGGCCATGGTGTGAAGGCTATCCGGCCGGCGGAGCGGTGCTCGGGGACTTGACGCGTGCGACCGCGGTGGGCTCCTAAGATGGCACTTGGGGATTAGGGGAATCACCATGCGAGGACTCGCACAGACGCTTGTGCTCACCGGGGCCGTGCGCGCGGCCGAGATGTCGGCGGCGATCGCGGAAGTCGGTGAAGGGCCCGAGCTCGAACAGATTGCTCGTGAGCTCGAAGATGGTCACCGAAACCCAGGTCGCTCAGGCGATCGCGCTGCACACCGGGCCATCGCTACGTCGACCTGTCGAACATGCCGCTCGATCCGAGCGTCGTCGGCGCTCGTGCCCGGCAATCTCTGCCGCAAGTTCTCAGCTCATCCCCATCGACCGCCGCGGCGATCGGCTCGACGGTCGGCATACTCGATCCGACCGACATCGTCGCGCTCGACGACGTCGCAAGCGTGACTGACCTCTTCGTCGAGCCGGTCGTCGTCGCCGCAGGACGCGCTGCACCAGATGTTCGAGCGATTCCTCCGCTCCGACGAGGAGCTCAGCGAACTCTCGATCGCGATCGAAGAGAATCGGCCGAGATCGACCGCGAGCCTCGTTCACCGAGACGCTCGAGGAGCAGGACTCCGACGCCCCGATCGTCCGGTTCGTCAACCTCCTCATCGCTCAGGCAATCAACGACCGTGCGAGCGACATCCACGTCGAGCCCGGCGAGTACCAATTGACAGTGCGTTTCCGGATCGACGGCGTGCTGCACGAGATGCAGAAGGCCGACCGCACGATCCAGGACGGCATCATCTCGCGTCTGAAGATCATGTCGTCGATCGACATCGCCGAGAAGCGCAAGCCGCAGGACGGCCGCCTATCGGTCAACCACGAGGGCCGCTCGGTCGACCTTCGCGTGGCGACTCTGCCGACGGTCTGGGGCGAGAAGATCGTCATGCGAATCCTCGACAACACCGGTCAGGTCATGCGATGCGCGATCTGCTGTTCTCGGCGACCAACGAGAAGCGGCTTCCGCGAGGCGATCACGCAAGCCCCACGGCATGATCCTCGCCACCGGTCCGACCGGTTCGGGCAAGTCCACGACGCTCTACACCGCGCTTCGCGCCGTCGCGAACTCCGAAGATCAACGTGATCACGGTCGAGGACCCGGTGGAGTACCGCATCGGCGGCATCAACCAGGTGCAGGTGAACAACCGCGCCGGGCCTGACATTCGCGAACGCGCTGCGGTCGATCCTGCGCAGCGACCCGGATGTCGTGCTCGTCGGCGAGATCCGCGACTTCGAGACGGCGAACATCTCGATCGAGGCGGCGCTCACCGGCCACCTCGTGCTCTCGACGCTGCACACGAATGATGCGCCGAGCGCGCTGACCCGCCTCACCGAGATCGGCTGCGAGCCGTTCCTCGTCGCGACGGCGCTGACTGCGATCGTCGCCCAGCGCCTCGCGCGTCGCCTCTGCATGAAGTGCCGCGAGCCGAACGTGGAGCCGACCGAGGTGCTGACGGCGCTCGGCTTCCCGCACGACCCGTCCGATCTGCCGCAGATCTACCGGGCGGCGCGGGTGCTCCGCGTGCTCCAACACGGGCTACCGCGGTCGTGTCGCGCTCCACGAGGTCATGACGATGAGCGAAGAGATCGAGACGCTCGTCGTCACGCGGGCGACTGGCAGCGAGATGCGCCAGGTGGCGCTCGAGCAGGGCATGGTGTCGCTGCGCGAGGACGGCTGGTCGAAGGTCGCGCAGGGCATGACGACGATCGAAGAGGTGCTGCGCGTCTCGGTGTGAGCGCCCGGTCGTGAGCGAGCGGCGAGCGAACGCCCCGCCTCACCGCTACGACTGGTTTGCGATCTCCCCGTAGAGCGTGAAGATCGGAAGGTACAGCGAGATCACCATGCCGCCGATGATGATGCCGAGGCCGACGATCAGGATCGGCTCGATCGTCGACGACAGCTGCGCCGTAGCGGTCTCGACCTCGTCCTCGTAGAAGTCGGCGATGCTAGGCGAGCATCTCGACGAGCGTTCCCGACTCCTCGCCGACCGAAACCATCTGCGGCACCATCGTCGGGAAGACCTCCGCCTTCGCGAGGGGTCCGGCGAATGAGCTTGCCCTGACGAATCGACTCCTGGATGTCGCGTACGGCCTGCTCGATCTTCCAGTTGTTCGACGCCTGCCCGACGATCGAAAGCGCCTGGATGATCGGCACCCCCGCGTTGAGCATCATCGACAGGTTGCGGCTGAAACGCGCGACCGCGATCTTGGTCGTGAGCTTGCCGAAGATCGGCATCTTGAGCTTGATCGGGTCGACGACGCGGCGCACCTGCTCGGTGTTCTTGTTCGCGCGCCACCAGATCACGACGGCGATGATGACGATCGCGAGCGCTGGGAGCACCCACCACATGTTGTTCGAGATGGTTACGAGGATCTGCGTCGGCAGCGGCAGCGCGGACCCGAGGCCCGAGAACATGTTCTCGAAGACCGGAACGATGAACGTCACCATCGCGAGCACGCCGAGGATCGCGATGATCAGCACGATGATCGGATACGTGATCGCCGCGCGGATCTTGTTCTGCAGCTCGGCTTCGCGCTGGTAGTTCTCGGCGATCGACGCGAGCGCGGCACCGAGGAAGCCGCCCGATTCGCCGACCTTCACGATGCTGAGCATCAGCGGCGGGAAGGTCTGCGGATGCCGCGCCAGCGCCGCCGAGAACGACGAGCCCGATTCGATATCGGCCTGCACCTGGATGAGCGCAGGCTGGAGCTTCTTGTCGTCGGTCTGCTCGATGAGGATCGACAGCGTCCGCATGAGCGGAAGCCCCGCGTTGATCAGCCCTGCCATCTGCCGCGAGAAGACCGCGAGCGTCCGCGCCGAGACGTGCTTGGTCGCACCCGGGCAGCTTGATCTGGCGGTTGAGCCCGGTGTTGGACTTCAGCGTGACCTCGAGGGGCGTGAGCCCCTGCGCCTTGAGCTTGCCGGTGACGGCCGATTCGCTCGGCGCCTCGATCGTGCCCTTCACGACCGCCCCGCCGCGCGGATCGACCGCGCGGTAGACGAACTCCTGCACGACAGCCATCGTCAACCCTCCTCGTGACGCAGCCCAGTCGGCGTCGATGTCGTCTCGTCGCTCCAGCTGACATCGCGCGCGGTCGGGTCGACCCGGCCGCCGACCGTCGGCGTGCCGAACCGCGATCCCATGCCGATGCCCGTGCCGGCCGCGGCGTTCGCGGGCTCGACGCTGCGGGATCCGCCTGCCGCCACTCGCCCGCGTGATGCGCCCACTCCTCGGCATCGAGGTCTCGCGGTCGCACGTGCACCCCGTCGAGGCTCTTCGGGTCGGTCGCGAAGTCCCTCGCGACGTTGAGCGCGATCGTGCCCTCCGACACGAGGCGACGCAGGTCCTGATCGAGCGTGTGCATGCCGACCGCGGAGCCCGCCTGCATCGCGGAGTAGAGCTGAGCGACCTGGCCCTCGCGGATCATGTTCGCGACGGCGGGGGTGTTGATGAGCACTTCGGTCGCGATCGTGCGGCCGTTGGTCTGCGAGAGCGGCATGCAGCGTCTGACTGATGATGCCCTGCAGGGTGTCGCCGAGCTGGGTGCGGATCTGGTGCTGCTGGTCGGCGGGGAACACGTCGATGATGCGGTTGATGCTCTTCGCGGCGCCCTGCGTGTGCAGCGTCGACAGCACGAGGTGGCCGGTCTCTGCGGCCGACAGGGCCGTGCTGATCGACTCGGGGTCGCGCAGCTCGCCGATGAGGATCACGTCGGGGTCCTGGCGCAGCACGCGGCGCAGCGCCTCGGCGAACGAATTGGTGTCGCGGCCGACCTCGCGCTGGTGGATGAGGGCGCGCTTGCTCTCGTGGTGGAACTCGATCGGGTCTTCGATCGTGATGATGTGCGCGGGCACGAGCTGGTTGACGATGTCGACCATCGCCGTCAGGGTCGTCGACTTGCCCGAGCCGGTCGGACCGGTGAGCAGCACGAGCCCGCGCGGCCGGAGCGCGAGGTCGCGGGCGATAGCCGGCGCGCCGAGCTCTTCGAGCGAGTACACCCGGTCGGGGATGAAGCGCAGCGCGATCGCGATCGAGCCGAGCTGGCGGAAGACGTTGGTGCGGAACCGGCCGATGCCAGGGGTGGCGTGCGCGAGGTCGACCTCGCCGTGCTCTTCGAACTCGCGCCGCTGACCCGTCGGTCATGAGGTCGAACGCGGTCTTCTCGACCCATGCCTCCGAGAGGACGTCGGGGTAGCCGGGGATGGGCACGAGGTCGCCGTCGACGCGCATGAGCGGCGGCGCCTCGGCCGTGATGTGCACGTCCGACGCGCGGTATCGTGCGCCGCTGCGCGAGGAGCGTCTCGAAATCGACGTGGTCCATGTCGTCACCCTTCCGCGTCGAGGTAGGTCAGCGCCGAGATCTGGACGTCGACGGTGCCCGCCGGCGCCCCCGTCGCGATCGCTGAGATGCTGCTCAGCAGGCGCGGGCCTGAGCGAAGCGCGTCGAGGAATGCCGTCGCCTGGGCCATGTCGTCCGCAGTCGCCTGGATTTCGAAGTCGACCTGCTGCCGGCCCGTCGCGCTGACGTTGCCGGACGGTGCGTGTCGGTGGCGTCGCATCGAGCGCGTCGGTCGCGGCGTCGGTCGGCGTCGGCTCAGGAGTCGGTGCTGGCGCAACGGCTGCAGCGTCACCTTCGGCGGCACTGGTGCGGGTCGTGAACACGACCTGCTCGCCGGCCGTGACCGCGGTGATGGCGACCCCGGATGCCTCGGCTGCACGGCCGACGACCTCGAAGACGTCGTCGAGCTGGCCGGTGGCGGGGATCTGCGAACGGAGCCCGGCGACGCTCGCGTTGATCTGATCGAGGTTCTCCTCCTGCTCGCGCAGGCTGTCGACCTGCGCCTGATAGACCGCGTTCGTCTGGGCGACCGTTGCGGTCTGCCGACGACGCTGACCGCCTGGAAGTAGAGCGGCATTGCGACGAGGAAGACGCCGAGGGCGATCACGCCGAGCGAGACCACGAGGCCGATGACGGTGACGAGTTGCTTGGACATCAGCCCTGTCCTTCCTCGGTGGCGGCGTATTCGCCGGAGTAGACGGTCTGGTCGAATTCGACGTTCAGCAGGTAGGTGAATCGCGCCTCCGATACCTGGCCCGAGGTGACCGACTGGCCATCGGCGAAGAGCACGCCATCGACGCCGCGCAGCGAGCGGATGATCGCGACGATGTCGAGCGGGGTCGGGCTGTCGATCGTGACCGTGCCGACGAGGCCCTGCTCGAGCGTCGGGTCGTCGCCCTGCGGCGTGCCGCCCACGGTGAAGTCGAAGCCGGTGAGGGTCGTGTCGGAGGGAAGGATGCCGGTGACCTTGGCGAGCGCCGGGCTCCAGGCGAGGTCGGTCGCCATCGCCTCGGTGCGGAAGTCGGTGAGCTCAGACTCGGTCGCGAGCGCTTGACTCACCTCCGACAGCGCGGCGATCTCGACGAGCAGGTCGGTCGTGTGCGCCTGCTCGGCGACAAGGCCCTGGTCGGCCGACGAACTTGAAGCCGAACGCCCCGGCGATGACGAGAAGCGCGACGATGATCGCGCCGAACACGATCCAGACCCACATGCGAACCAGACCGTCGCGCTCGCGCCGGGCCACCTCGGATCGCGGCATGAGGTTGACGCGCGGCACCCCGCTGAAGGGTGCGTGACGATCGCGCTCATCGGCGCACCTCCCCGAGTGCGATGCCGACCGTTCCCACGAGATTGAGTGCGATCTCGCCGGCGGGCGGTGGTCCTGACATGGCGACGACGTCGGCGACCGTGACGATGGTGCATGGGGGTGTCGATCGCCGCCGTCAGGGCCGGGATGACGCCGTCGACGGCTGCGCCGGCGCCGGTGACGAAGACCTCGACGGCGCCATCGCGCCGGGGCGGCTGGCGAAGAATGCGAGCGTGCTGCGCAGTCGTGCCGCGAGGTCGGAAGCTCCGGACGAGGTCGCCGCGCGTATCGCGCCACGCGTGCGCGTGGCACCCGGCGACCGCGAATTCGAGCGCGGGCTCGAGTGCGTCGGTCGCGCGTGTGGCGGCGCGCCGCGGCGGTCGCGACGTCGATCGGAAGGATCCGCACGAAGCGAGGCACGCCCGCCTGCGAGATGACGACCTGGGTGGTGTGGTCGCCGATGTTGATCGTCGCGACCGTTTCTTCGGGTGCGGTGAGCGGCGCGGTGATGCGCGCGAGTCCGAACGCGGCGAGGTCGACGGCCTGCGTTCGCACCTTGATCTTCGACAGGGTGGCGATGATCTGCTCGATGTTCTCCGACACGGCTGCGACGAGCAGGCCCGAGACCTGATCGCCCTCTTGGCTGAGGGGGAAGAAGTCGAGCACGGCCTGGCTCGCCGGCACCGGCAGCAGGTCTTGCACCTGGTACGGCAGCGCCTCGCGAAGCAGGTCGGGCCGCATGGCCTGAGTGGTGTATTCGCGCACCAGGATGCGGCGGCTCGCGACGCCGAGCACGACGGTCTTGCTCTTGAAACGAGCTCCGGTCCACAGCTGCCGCAGCGCAACCGCGACGGCGCCCGGGTCGAGCACCTCCGAGTCGCGCGCCGCGTCAGGTGGCAGCGGCACCTCGCCGTATGCGATCAGCTGCGGTCTGCGACCGAGCGAGAGCTCCGCAGCGCGCACGCTCTCTTCGGTCACCTCCAGCCCGACGATCGTCTTTGCCATCGTGGTGTTCCTTCCTAAGCCCCAACAAACAGATTCATGTACCAGCGGCCGACGGCTTCGCCGGTGAACACACCCGTCCACGCACCGAGGATCATCCACGGCCCGAACGGGATGGCGGTCTTGCGTCCCGCCCGTCGCGCGAGCATAAGCGCGATGCCGAAGACTCCGCCGTAGAGAAAGGCCGCGAACGCACCGACGGCGAGCGCGCCCCAGCCCAGCCATCCGAGGTAGATCCCGATGAGTCCGGCGAGCTTCACGTCACCGCCGCCCATCCCGTCGGGACGAATCAGGCGGATGACGAAGTAGAAGGCGTACAGCACGGCCATGCCGATCGCTGCACCGAGTAGTGGACCCCATTCGGCCGCCAGTACGGCTGCGACGACGAAGAGGATGCCCGCCACGACATAGCTCGGAAGCACGATCGCATTCGGCAGCCGGTGAGTGTCGAGGTCGATGAGCGTCAGCACCACGCTGATCGCGGCGAAGTAGAGGAAAGCCACCAGCACGAGCGAACGTCTCCGGGAAGGGTGCGCGTGCTGGTGGTACCGACAAGCCACGCGACGAGTGCGAAGAGAACGCCCGTCACGCCTTCGACGATCGGATACCTGGGGGAGATCGACGCGCCGCACGACGCGCAGCGGCCACGCAGGATGAGCCACCCCGCGACCGGGACGTTGTGCCATGGCTTGATCGCCACGTCGCAGGGCGGACAGCGGCTCTCCCGGACGAGCGATGTACCGGCCGGCACGCGCACGGCGACGACGTTCAGGAACGAGCCGACGACAAGGCCGAACACACCCGAGACGACGACCGCAAAGGGAAGGAGCCCGGGTGTCACTGCACTTCAGTCTGTCGGGTGAGCGCGCCGATCAGCTGCGTCGTCTTGCTCGGATCGAAAACGCCATCGGCGCCTTTGACTCCACAGGCGAGGTTCTTGAATGCCGGAACCCATCCCATCGACGCGCAGTCGAAAGTGCCGCCATTCAGATGCAGGCCGTCGGTGCCCATATACAGCTGCCCGATCATTGTGAGGTCCATCGTCTCGTTGACGCCGCATGGGCTGTAGATCATCGTGCGCACCCCGATCGGCTGCAGACACGGCGAGTTTGTCGGCACCGGTCGTACAGACGGTCGGCTTGCCATCAGCGACGTTCGAGTCGCCATGCACGAAGAGCACTTCGGGGTCGCCCCCGCCATTGGAGAGCGCATTCGTCAGTTTCAGCGTCATCCCTGCCGTCGCCGGAACGTAGATCATCGCGGACCGCTTGACCGTGGTCGCAGCCGGTTGCACCAAGATGTCCTTGCTCGCGCACCCGCTCATGTCGATGAACGCTCGCGTGCCACTGACCTTCAGAATGTCCCGCAGGTTGTCGGACGAGCAAACGTTCGGCGTGGTGGCGTTGGGGTAGACCTCGGAGTCGGCCGAGAGATTCTTGGTGTCGTCCAGCTCGAGCCACGCGGTAGCGTCGTGCACAGCCTTCAGCGTGGGGTTGAACGTTGCCACAGGCTGGCGCTCAGCCGTCACTGCCGACCCGTCCTTGTGCTGTCCATGTCGACGGGATCGCGCCGATGGTGCAGGAAGCCACAGGAGAGGGATTGACGCCGCACACGGCCTTGATCGTCGTGCCGTTGCCGACGGTACCGCTCTTGTCGAGGATTACATTGTGACCCGCATGGATCTGTCCGCCGACAACGACGCCATCCGACTTGAGATCGATGTCGCCGGTCTGGGTGATGATGTCGCCCCCGACGTTGAGGTTCTTGTTCTGCGCATCGACAAATCCGTACGCGTAAATGCTGCCCGTGATGTAGCAGTCGCCGGTGACCTCCACGCTCGCGTTGGTCACCCACAGATCACCCTTGAGGGCGTTTCCTGCACCGTTGTTGCACTTGTAGTTGTCGGTGCCGCGGATGACGAGATCGCCCTCATAGGTCGACTTGGTGGCGGTGAATTGGCCGTCGAAGTAGGCCAGCGTTCCAGCGGGGCGGGTATCGGGCTGCAACGACCAGGCGTATGCGGAATCGACCTCGCTGGTATGTCCTCCTCCGGGCACGGTGCCGGTGGCGTGGATCACGACGTAATTCGAAGAAGCGGTCGGGCACGCGGAATACGAGTCCGCGCCACTTGCGATGGTGGGCCACTTCTCCGGCGTTTCGGTATCCGTCGCCCACCGAACAGTAGCGCCGTAACTGTAGGTCGAGGCTGTGCCCGGCGCGACAGCGACACCAGAAGAGCAGGCCAGCGTACCGTCTCCGGCTTTGATGCCCTGTGCGACGGTGGCGACAGCTGCGTCGCGACCGGACTCGGCCGCCACGTACTCTTGGGTCGCCACTTTGTTGGAACTGGTGCTCTGGATGGTTGTCATCACCATCATCGCCACGGCACTGGCGGCGATCGCCCCGAGGAACATAAGGATGAGGACGACGACGAGCGCGACGCCGGCGTCGTCGCCTGGGGCGCGGCCGTCCTGACCGCGCGAGCGCTGCTTCAGAGCGAGGGCCAACATGTCGTGGTGCTCCCGAGAGTCGAGTTGCGAGCAAAAGCCGTGCCGGTGAACACGACCGGGCCGATTTTGGTGCTGCGGTCGGACGCCTTCGCGGCGAAGCTGTAGTGCACCCCGACCCCGTCTATCGCCGTCTGCCGCGACCGGCGAACCTGACGCATTCACGCGGGTGAAAAGCTTGGAGAAGACGACGTCCGTGTGCGGGGCGATTCCGTCCTGCCATGCGTAGCCGGCCGACGGAGCAGGCGCGGGCGCCGATGCAAGCACCATGTGCAGCGTGCCCTGTCCTTCGACCCCGCCCGCGGGGTCGAAGTGGAATGCCTGGCACTTCTCGGCGCCCGAAAACGAAGTCTCCACCAGCAGTGTGCTTCCGGCGTCGATCACCTTGAATCCAGCTGCATTGCGCATCGCTTTCTCGACTTCACTACTCACGAGCTGCCCATGAGTGGTGGCTTGCGTCTGGGCGTCGACATGCTCCTGGGTCAGCCACATATTGATGAACATCATCGAGACGTCCCGTCATGAGGAGGCCGAGCACGATGATGTAGATGATGAGTTCGATGAGCGAAGCGCCGTCGTCGTCACGACCGGCGCTCATGGGACGTATACCTTCGCGGTGACAGTGGCAAGGTGCTTTGGAGTCGGACTCGTTGCTGGTCGCGGTCAGAGTCAGCGTCACCAGCGAGCTTGAGTCCGGCGTGCAGGCAACGACGGTCGCTGTGAAGCTCGCCGGAGCCTTTGCAGCCTGGCTGCCGATGCTCGTGCACCACGCAGAGGCGCCGCCGGCGGTCGCCGCGCTCTCGCGTCCCTGCTCGACGATCGCATAGAGGAAACGGGTTGCAGATGCTGTCGTGGCCTGCGTCGACGACTGAATGACGCCGTTCCACAGCGCGGGCAGAAGCGCCACCGAGATGATCGCGAGCAGGAAGAACGCGATGACGACTTCCACCAGACCGAAGCCTGCTTCATCGAGCCTACGCACGAGCATCCGATTCCTGAGCAATGAATTGAATGGGCGGGAGTCCGGGTGAGCGGACTCCCGCCCGAGCGGAGCGGGACCTTACGGGCAGCCAGGTCCGGACTTGAACACGGTGGCCGTGGCCGTGGCCGAGTAGGCGCCGATGTACTTTCCGCCCTGACTGGTGTTGAATCCAGTCACGCAGACATCGGACGCGGTTGTTCCGTCCACGTTGAGCGTGAGGTCGTTCGCCGCGCCGTCTTGGTCGCCGATCGTCTCGGCGATCGCGTCGGCGTCTGTTTGCATCGTGGCAATGCCAGCCGACGATGGATCCTGCGCGACATCTGAGACGGCGGTGGTCGCCGCGTTCTTGGTCGCCGACTCGGTTGCGCCATCGACGGCATTCTTCTGGATCTGGCCGAAGAGCGGCAGCGCGATCGCGGCGAGGATGCCGATGATGACGACGACGATGATGAGCTCGATGAGCGAGAAGCCCTCTTCGCCGGTCTCCTCGAGCTTGCGACGCTTCGCGGCGTCGATGTAGTTCTTGAAAGTACGCATGGGTGTGCAACTCCTTGATGGTGTTTGATGATGGTCAGCTCTGACTCGACCGGCCATTGACCAGTTTCGGCAACCCAGCTACGCGTTCCAGTTTCCCCAGAGCAGGGCGACGACGCACGCACGCGCAACTCTCGCTCCAGCATCCCCAGACCTGGACCGAGACGCTTCACATAGAATCTCTCGCCACTCCCCAAAAGCGGCAACGAGATTCACGCGTGCGTGAATCTTCTCCCAAACACCCAGCATGAGATTTCTCTCATGCAGTGTCAACGGAGTTTAGCTCAGGGTTGGCGCAGGATTCGACCAACGAATTGCGACACAATCCTGGGACCAGTGAGCCTGCAGGTTCGCTCGCCCAAGCTCGGGCGGTCTCGTGAGGCTCCTTTCAGCCGTCGAGCACCTCGAGGCGCACCGACACCGGGCCGCCATCGACGAGGGACTCGGCATCCCGAACCTTCTTCTTCAGCGGCAGCACGTACGAACCGTTCGTCGAGTCGGGGAAGATCGACGTCGACCACTCCGATCCGCCGATGCGTGCACGCACGCGGACCGAGCCGAAACCGCGATACGGCCGCGGAATCTCGCGGATCTCGTCGCTCAGCTCGGGCGGCACGGCGGTGAAGTACCAGGCAGCGTCTTCGCGGGCATCCCACCGGAAGATCTCGCCGTCGAACTCGATGATCATGCCTACGGCACTGCGGCTTTGAGCTCGTCGAGGATCGCGTTCAGCTCGGCAGCGTGAGCCGCAGGACTCGGCAGGGTCAGCGACGACTGCGGCGTCGAGCGTCTGCAGCTTGCCCGCCACCTCGGCACGCTTCGCCTCCGAGATATCCAGCTCAGGAAGCCGCGCAGTGATCTCCGCGATTCGTGCTTCGATCTCCTGGGCAGTCGCGTCACCCGCGACCGACTTCGCCCACGGAATGAGATCGATGAGGTCGCTCACGGGGTTCGAACTCGCCGCAGGCACGGGAACCGCGCATCCGCCGAGCATCGCGACGAGAAGGAGTGGGGCGATGAGCCAGGATGGCTTCCTCATGGCGGTGAGCCTAGCCGCTGCCCGGGACAAGCCCTGCGGCGACGACACGCAGCGTGAACACGACGATCGTGCCGATGATCAGCAACGAAGAGACGACGAGCGCGAAGACGGGCTCACGCTTCTTCGTCGGACGGTTCACCGCAACGATCACACTGATCACGGCAAGGATGAACGCCAGCAGAAGGATCGCGCCGTTGACGAGGTTCACGACGCCGACGAGCGCGGGGTCGGCACCCATCAGGAACCAGAACACCGCGACTCCGCCGAGCAGGCTGATAAGGATGAGAATCAGCGATGCCCTCGCCGGCCCGTTGCGCTGCTCGATGGTGACGTAGGTGGCGCGCGTCGAGGCGACGTGCGATCCGGCCGGTGGACGATACGTGACCGGCGCGAGTGGCGGTCGGTACTCCCCTATCCTCGGCGTGCGATCCATGATCTGGTCGGGGAATGCCTGCGCGAGGCGCGCCGCTTCGGGCGGCTGGGAGGCAACGTCCTTGACGCTGTTCGCGTGTTGCGGCTCCGGCGTCGCTGGCGGCTGTATCGCCGCGGCGGCGGGCGGGGTTGGGGTCACCGTCTCAGGCTCGACGACGGCGACCGGGGGCTTGGGCTGCGCCGCGAGCTCGGCTGCCCGCCGCTCGGCGCGAGTCAACGGCGGGGTGGGAGCCACCTCCGCCGTCGCTGCGTCTGTCGGCTGTGCAATCGACAGCGATTCCGTCGCAGCCTGGTAGTGGTCCGTCCACGCAGAGCCGTCCCACCAGCGCAGGCGCACGCTGGTCGGCGAGTCCGCGTACCAGCCTGGCGGCGGCCCCTTGGAGGGCGGGCTGTCGGTCATCATCTCCCCCAAAGAGACTTCTGCCGGCAGTCGTCAGCGCCCCCACGCGACATCCTGCCGTCCGCTTAACATAGCGGCACAGTGAGGGTACGACTGACGCCGTGTCACCGAAAGTCCACCTCGGAGCGTCCCCTCCGAAGCGGGTCTTGTCAGGTGCTACTTCTTGAAGGTCACGTCAAACGTGTGCACGGTTCCATCACTGAGCGTCAACTCGAACCGGCCGGTCTTCAGCGAGAGAGTCTTCGCCGTCTTCCAGACGTAGGTGTACTGGTCGCTTGAGGCGCTGTAACTCAGTCCGTTGCCTTCGGTCGTCGTGGCCGGGATCAGCTGGCCTTCGGGGGTTGTGTCGGTCCCTTCGACGACGAAGTGCGCCGAAGTGACGACATCCAATCCCTGATCGCCGTTCAGCGAGAACTTGACGGGGATCGCCTGGCCCGGCTTCGCGAGATTCTCCCCGGTCATCGATACCGGGCTGAAAAAGCCCGTGAAGTCGAACTCGTCGGGATAGCCGAGCGCGAAGGGCGAGAAGCTCGAGGTGAAGCCGCACACCTGCCCTTCGGATTGCGCGAACGTGATGTCGACCCACCCGCGCGTGCCAGGCGAAACCTCTTCGAAGTGGAACAGTCGCGGCGGCGGGCCGGTAATTTCTAGAGGGTCGTAAGTGATGCAGAGTTCCACAGGCCCCGTCAATGGTGCTGTCGAGCTCAGGTGGAAGTACCGAGGCGCCGAGCCGGCCAGCTGGAATCCGCTGATCGACGGGCCTACCGCGCTGACTGTCGCAGTGAAATCCATCGCGGGTAATCCATCGAGTGCCCCCAGCTCTACAAGGGCGCTCTCCAGCGTTACGGCAGCAGACTGCGCACCCTCGCTTATCGGCGTAGACCCCGACTCCAGATCTGCGAGCGGCAGCACGTCGAACGCCCCCCATGTGCCGGTGGGCCAATAGTCATCGGCGCGTACTCCCGCGATCAACTGGTACGGCGTAGGGATCTGCAGGCCGGTGACGTCGTCGATGTTCAGTACGACATCGGCCGGAATCTCGAAGTCCGCAGTCAGTGTGCCGTTGGCAGCGACCAGACCGCTGCCGACCTTCCGCGCGTCAGAGGGCAGCACCGCACCCAGCAAGTGGAAGAAGAAGAAGTCGAAATTCGGTGCGATCCACAGTTCGAGCTCTTCGCCGGGCGGCAGACCGGGTGCTGTCGCCGTCGCCACGACACCGGCGAATACCTGCGCGCCGGCAGCAGAGCCTGCCACCGTCAGCTCCTGTCCAACAGTGGGGAGGTAGTCGGCATGGGCCTGCCGTTGATCCATGTTGATCGGGACGAAGCCGCCGGGGGCGGTGTAGTGGAAGATCTCGGAGACGACCACCGGATCCTGCGACTCATCGAGGAGAAAGATCGCCGCAGTGTGGCCTGGCCACTGGGGCAGGCCGGAACTGCCGACGTCGGGCATCGGCTCGCCAGACGCTACCTCTATGCGGAAAGACTCGTGCAGGGTCTCCTCGCTGAAGATGCCCCATGAGGATTCCTCCCACAGCGGCTCGACAACGCCCTCCTCGGAAAGATCGATGCCGAGACCGATGACGAGAGTCTCATTCGAGGTGTTGAAGAAATACGGGTTCCACACCTTAAGCGGGTCTGCGTAACTGGTCTCATATCCGAATGGATCCACCATGGTTTCTGCGATCTTCAAACCCGCAGTGTAGTCGGAGGTCACGATCGGAAAGCCAGCCGGATCAG
This sequence comes from uncultured Actinomycetota bacterium, assembly GCA_963781135.1. Lineage (GTDB taxonomy): Bacteria > Actinomycetota > Actinomycetes > Actinomycetales > Microbacteriaceae > Microbacterium. The sequence continues at coordinate 1,036,299 of CAWADY010000010.1, forward strand.
TCCACACCAGTGGTGGCGGGTCGTCGGCGAACGCCGGCCCGGCCGACAAACCCGCGATGACGAGACCTGCCGCGAACATGGCTGACGCGAATACACGTGACTTCGACATGGGAGGTCCCCCAACCGCCTGAGTTCCGCCAAACCCCAGCCGACGGAACCGACGACCCCAGTGTCGTCAGTGGCGCAAATGATCCCGGACGGAGGGGTGCGTGTCAACAGGGTCGGGCGCGGTGGGGAGGGCGCAGGTGTCCGCGAGGGATCTCGACTTACCTGCGAAGAAACGCTGCGACGGAGGTCACCGACTGAAGCCCGGAGCAAGCCCCTCGTCGATCGGCGGCCACGTCTCGGAATCGGCGGGAGCGGCATCCGGCATGTGGTGGCCGTCGAGCTCGCGACGGTTCCACGCGGCGCCTTCGGGCCAGCTCGTCGCGAAGGTCGGAATCACGCGCCACACGCGCCGCCACAGCCCGCGCTGCGTGACGAGCGGTCGCGCCGAGATCGGCATCCGCAGGTCGGGGTCATACCTGATCCCGTCCGACGCGCGCAGCCGGATGGTCAGATCGAGGTCGTCGTGGATCTTCGCGTTCGTGCGGTCGACCTGGTCGCGCACGCGCTCCCACACCGTGGCGCGCATGGCGAAGTTCGAACCGAAGACGAGAGGGATGCCGAGCCACTTCTTGATCCAGAAATGACCACCGCCGATGTACCAATGCTCGCCGAGGTAGCTGACCACGGGTCCCGCACCGTAGAACTCGGCCCCGCCGGTGAGCACGCCGAGGTGCGGATCCGCGACGAAAGCGCGGACGATCCGCGCGATCCAATCCGGGTGCGGACGAGAGTCGGCATCGAGCCTCGCGATGATGTCGGCGTCGGCGAGTGCCTCGTCGTAGCCGCGGGCAGCCGCCGGCCAGATTCCGGTGACCTCTTCTTCGAAGAGATCCGCCCCGTAGCGCTCGCGCGACCTCGGCGGAGCCGTCTGAGCTGAGGTTGTCGACGACGATCACGCGGTCGGCGGGCCGCGTCTGCGCACCCAGAGCCTCGAGGCACCTCTCCAGGAATTCCGCGTCATTGCGGCACGGAATGACCACTGTGACGCGCGGCGAGAGAGACACGGCTTCACCATACTCGCGAGGCTGCGCGGGCTCGATGCGCACAAGATTGCGCGTCGGCGGTGGGTTCGTGAGCGCCCGCGCTGGTCGGAGGCGCGAGTGGCGCACTCCTATGATCGAGCCCATGCCGCGCGAATCGACTCGTCCTCTCCCGAGCGGGCGGTACGCCGTGAGTCGACCCGAGCGGGACATGTCGCGGCCCCTCCCCGCGGCCCTCAGTTGGATCGTGCTGCTCGTGTTCGTGGTCGCCTTCGCTGCGATGGTCGTCGTGCTCGAGACCCCGCGCTGGTTGACCGCCGTGTACGGAGTGATGAGCGTGATCGCGTTCTTCGCGTACGGCTTCGACAAGGCGGCGGCACTGCGTGGAGGGCAGCGCGTGTCGGAGCAGACGCTGCTCACATTGGGGTTTGCGGGTGGATGGCCCGGAGCCCTCGTCGCGCAGCAGATCTTTCGGCACAAGACTCGGAAGCGCTCTTTCCGAAAGAGGTTCTGGGCGCGGGTCGTGGTGAACGTTCTGCTGCTCGCCGCGCTCGTCACGGTGACTACGCTGTGGGGCTGGGATGTTCAGCGCGGTTGGCAGGCGATCGTTTCTTTGTTCTAGCCTGTGCTGTACTGTCCGAGTCCTCCCCAGCGCGGGCAGTCGCTGTATTTGTCCACAGTCTTAGCATCTTTGTGCTATAGTGTCGGACCCCGGCGCTACCATGAATGCATGAACGAACTCATCGACAACCCGGGCGATCCGCTCGCCGGCATCGATGAGGCTGTGGCGGCACTCCGCGCCGCGTGGGCTGGTGGCGACGACGGCGCGCTGCTGCCGGCATCCGCGCTGAAAGGCTCGCAACTGATCGCGGTGAACGACGCCCTGGCGCTTCTTCAGCGCCGAACCAGTGCCGTCCACGCCCCTGTGGCCGCGGAGATCATGCGCGAGTCACGGCCCGAGCTGGGCAGCGATGGCCTGGCCAAGCAACAGGGCTTTCGCAACCCCGCAGTCCTGATCGCCGCCGCCACGGGAACATCGACGGGCGACGCGCAGCGGCTGGTGAAGGTGGGAGAAGCCACCGCACCGCGAACGACCCTCACCGGCGAGGCCGCGCCGGCCCGGCACCCCTTTGTCGCTGCCGCACACAACGCCGGCAAGATCGGCGTGAATGCCGCATCCGCAATCATCACCATGCTCGACCGCGCGGCACTGCGTGCCGATCGGGATGCGCTCGACACCGCCGAACGGATTCTGTCGGAGCAGGCCGTCGGCATGAGCCTGGATCAGCTCGCCAAACTGATCGCCCGGGCCGAAGCGCACCTCGACCCCGACGGGCTCGAGCCGAAAGAGCGCGATGCCCGAGGCGAACGAAACCTGCTGATGTACGAGCGCGACGGAATGTTCCACTTCAACGGCAAGTGCGATGTCGAGTCGTCAGGCGCCGATCAAGACCGCGATCGAAGCGATCGTGACAGCCGACTTCCGTGCTGCGCTCGACGACCCGCATCGAGGAACCGACCCCGATTCCGACATGCGCTCCGTCCCCCAGCGTCAACTCGATGCACTCGTGATGATCGCCCGGCACATGCTCGGCTGCGAAGCGACCGACGTCCCGCTCGGCGGAGCGACTGTCGTCGTCCGCATGAGCCTCGAAGACCTTGCATCCGGCGAAGGCCACGCCCTGATCGACGGCATCAACCAGCCGGTGAGCATCGCCACCGCCCGCCGAATGGCCGCAGGAGGCTCCATCATCCCCTGCGTTCTCGGCACTGCCGGCCAGATCCTCGATTGGGGTCGCGAGAAGCGCCTTTTCACGAAATCACAGCGCCTCGCACTGGTCGAACGAGACGGGGGCTGCGCGATGTGCGGGCTGCCACCTGGCATGACCCGCGCCCACCACATCCTCTGGTGGGTGAGAGATCGAGGTCCGACAGACCTCGAGAACGGGGTGCTGTTATGCGAGTCCTGTCACCATCGCATTCATGACAATGGCTGGGACATCCGCATAGACGGCGTGGGCACACGGGCGAAAGTGTGGTTCATCCCACCCCGCCATGTCGATCCCGCCCGCACCCCGCGCCTCGGCGGCAGAGCACGCTTCGACTACCTCGCCGCCTGACACCACGTCGCGCTCCGACGGCTGACAGGCGAATGCATCTCGCAGCGACGGACCCTTGAAACCGCTCCCATGAGTGGTTACAGTCCTGTAAGTAACGCGGTGCCCCCGCCGCGGGTTGTTTCTCAACGGAGAGGACCTTCGCATGTCCCCGCACGAATCCCCCCACCTCCGCACCAGAGCCAGAGCTCTCGCCGCCGCAACGGCCGGTGTCGCTCTCATCGCGGGCGCGCTCGTCGCCGCGCCGGCGAACGCGGCACCACCGCGAACGGTCGATCCGCTCAACCCGGACTTCGGCCCCAACGTTCAGATCTTCAGCCCCGACACTCCCCTGGCCGAGATCCAGAGCTCGCTCGACGCGCTCGCCGATCAGCAGCGCGACAACGAGATGGGCAGCAGCCGGCACGCCGTCTACTTCCTTCCCGGTGACTACGGCACCGCCGAGGCCCCTCTGCAGTTCGAGGTCGGCTACTACACCGAGGTCGCCGGACTCGGCGCCTCCCCCGATGACGTCAACGTCAACGGGGCGATCGAGGTCTACAACCGGTGCCTCGCCGACGGCGGCACGTCGAACTGCCTCGCCCTCGTGAACTTCTGGCGCACGATCTCGAACCTCTCGCTGCAGGTCAACAAGGCGGGCCAGGACGGATGCCGCTCCAGCGCCAACTTCTGGGCGGTGTCGCAGGCGGTCTCGATGCGCCGCGTTCCAGGTCACCGGCGCGAACCTGTCGCTGATGGACTACTGCACCGCAGGACCGCAATTCGCCAGCGGCGGCTTCATCGCCGACTCCGACCTGTCGTACACGATCAGCGGCTCGCAGCAGCAGTGGCTGACTCGCAACAGCGAGATCGACGGCTGGAGCAACGGCGTCTGGAACCAGGTCTTCTCGGGCGTCGTCGGCGCCCCCGACGACGCCGGGTTCCCGGACCCGCCGTACACGACGATCGACGAGACGCCGGTCAGTCGCGAGAAGCCGTACCTCTTCGTCGACGACAGCGGCGCGTACAACGTGCGCGTGCCGTCGGCCCAGACGAACACGAGCGGCACCTCGTGGGGTGAAGATGCGACCGCGGGTCGCAGCATCCCGATCACGGAGTTCTTCATCGCGACGCCGAACGACTCGGTCAAAGACATCAACAACGCGCTCGCGCGCGGCCAGCACCTGATCCTGACGCCGGGCGTGTACGACATCGACCGCACGATCGAGGTCAAGCGGGCAGACACGGTCGTACTCGGCATGGGTCACGCGACGCTCACCTCGGTGGGCGGTGCTGTTCCCCTCGAGGTGAAGGATGCCGCCGGCATCGTCATCGCCGGAGTCACCATCGACGCGGGCACCACGCTCTCGCCGGTGCTGCTGAAGGTCGGCAACGCGAACGGCGGCAAGAAGCTCGACCCGAGCCAACCCGATCACGCTCAGCGACGTGTACTTCCGCGTCGGCGGGCCGCACATCGGCAAGACCACGACCGCGCTGGAGATCAACTCCGACAACGTGCTGATCGATCACACCTGGGTGTGGCGAGCCGACCACGGCCTCGAGGGCTTCACGAACGGCGTGAACGGCGACACCGACCGCTGGGCGACCAACACCGGCACCACCGGCGTCATCGTCAACGGCGACAACGTCACCGCGACGGGTCTGTTCGTCGAGCACTTCCAGACCTACAACACGGTCTGGAACGGCGAGAACGGCCGCGTCATCCTGTATCAGAACGAGCTGCCGTACGACCCGCCCACCCAGGCGGACTGGACCCAGCCCGACGGCACGCTCGGCTACCCCGGCTACAAGGTCGCCGACGACGTCACGACCCACCGCCTCGACGGTGCCGGCGTGTACGTGTTCAACCAGAACAACCCGTCGATCCTCACGGCCAACGGGTTCGAGGTGCCTGAGACGCCCGGCGTGCAGCTTCACCACATCATGACGGTGAACCTCAGCGCCGGAACGATCGAGCACGTCGTGAACGGTGTCGGCGCCCCCGCCGACATGGACCACATCGGCGTGCCGTCCTACATCGTGGACTACCCGACGCCGTAAGGCCGCGACAAGCGGAATGCCCCGGTCAGCGCGAGCGCTGACCGGGGCATTCGGCGTTGCGTGGGGGTGCTAGCCCCTGCCCTTGCCGCCGCCCTTGCCGCCCTTGCCGGGCTTCGTCGGCGCCGTCGGGGTCGGGGTCGGAGTCGACCGTGGTGCGTCGAGCACGTCGGCGTGAACGGTACCAGGTCAAGCTCGGACGGTCGGAGTCGTCGTGGTCTTCGAACGACCACGCCGAGGTTGTAGTGCCGTCGATGGCCGGCCGTGCGAGGTGATGCCCGCGGTCGCCGGCCCTCCGCCGAGGATGATGTCGCAGTCCTGCTGACGTCGCCGTGCAGGATGATCTTGTCTCCGCGACGTCGCCGGCGACACGTTCGCGGTGATGCGTCTCGCCGGCCTGCAGCGAAACGCCGCTGGCGCCGACACCGAGTTCCCGGTCGCCGTCGACGCCGTTGAAGTAGCTGCAGCTGGCGACGGCTGCGGAGTGCGGATGGAGCGGCGCGCGGAAGCCGGACGACGACTGCCGCCAGCGAGCACCAACCCGAGGGCAGCTCCGATCGCTGCGAGCTCCAGCCCGACCGCAATGTCAGCGATGGCCGTGCGCGTTCCGACGAACACGATCGCACCCACCAGCGCAGCGACGCCGGTGAAGCACGCGAACACGAAGCCTGTCCAGTGTCCCTCCGCAGCGGCTCGCCAGGCCAGCAGGCCGAGCGCGACCACGACCGCGTACGGCAGCACCACGAACAGCGCGGGAGCCGCGACGCGATCAACGATCTTCGGCGTTCTTGCGAACGGAATCTTGCGCTGCGTCATCGCCTGCTCGACGGACTTGATGACCCCCGCGAGGTTGACGGGAATCAGCACCACGTTGAGGGCGAAAACCCACAGCACGTCGATCGCTCGGTGCCCGCCCGCACGCAGGTCAAGCGCCATCACGGCGAAGTAGGGCAGAGCGATCAGGAACAGAAGCGGGCTCATGAGCCGACCCGCCTCTGGCAGCACGAGCATCAGGATCACGCCCGTGGTCGTCCACGCGATGGAACCGAGGTAGTCGACGCGCAGAAGCAGTTCACTGGGGCGCGTGCGTTCGCCGCGAGCGCGGCGGTCCCGCACGACGTCCATGATCTTCGGGAGGATGATGAGACCGCCGTTGGCCCAACGCCGGCGCTGGACGACGAGCGACCCGAAGTCGGACGGCGTCGCACTGAAACTCAGCCGCTCGGGATAGTTGTGCAGGCTCCAACCCTTGGCCGCGAGATCCATGCTCGATTCAGTGTCTTCGATGACCGTTCGGTCCTGAATGTAGGTGCGCACCTCGCGCGGTCCGGCCGGGCCCTCTTCGGTGCGCACATCGACGATGTCATCGAGCGCGCTCGTACGGATGATGGCGTTTGCGCCGACCCAGAATGTCGCGTCGAACGCGGACTTGCCCTGGTGCTGGAAATGCTGGAGATCCGTAGTGGCACCCGCGATCCGCTCGAGCATCGTGGAGGCGCCGCGGTAGGACGAGTACGGCGTCTGGATGACCGCCATGCGCTCGTTGCCGGGCTGCTCGAGCACATGAACGAGCCGCTCGCAGTATCCGGCGACGAGCAGCGAGTCGGCATCCAGCGTGAGCAAATAGTCCGTCGCCGGGATATAAAGGTCCGGGTTTTGAGCGTGCCTCGCTTGCTGCAGGACGCGGACGCTGCCCTCAGGGCTCTCAACGTCGTCGATGACCCACGAGCCGCCCATCAGACCGATGTATGAGTTGAGGTTCATTGCCTTGTTGGCCTCATGCGAGAGGGAGGCGTACCGCTTGCGCTCGAAAACGGCGAGGCGTGCGTCGAAGATCCGCACCAGGCGTAGCAGAAGTATGCGGCGCTCCTGGAGCTCTGGCAGCGCGTGAGCGTTCCCCACAGCGATCCGCGTGTGCAGGTCGTCGGCAACGGCGGACAATTCGCGCGCAAGGCCGCGAAGCACCTGGTCGACGAAGAACTGATCCGCATGATCGACGACATCCTCGGCATCCGCCATCACCGACAACCATTGACTGGCGCGCGCGTAGAGCGACGCGACCTCCCGCGCCTTGACCGTGGAAACCGTCCGGTGCACGTGAGCGGGTTCGGCGTGCGCCGCGGTGAGCGCGGCGGCGAATTCTCGTGCCGGTTCGCGCAGCGCCGCTTCGATATCGCCAGCGAGGCGGCGGGTTCGGTCGAGCTTGGCGAGGACCTCCGAGTCGGCGGGGAACGGATCGTCATCGACCAAGAGGACCACGCGCAGCGACGGAAACTCCTGCAGCGCCGCCGACCACAGGGTGGCACGCACGACGCGGGCCTCTTCCGCGTACGACGGGACCAGCACCGTCATGGACTGCCGGCCATCGGCGAAATGCGCGTCCAGCTCTGACCGTGCAGCGCGCTCATGCCGGCTGAGCCGATGCATCGCACCCGTGCGGGCCATCAGGTACATGAGCGCCGAGAAGCTCATGCTCGCCGTGACGAGCGCGAACACCACGATGAGGAGGATGTCGACGGCGACGAGCGTGCCGTTGGCGGTCTGGTCGGCCACCTGCAGTGCGCTCCCCGCACAAAAAGACCCGAAGGCGAAAATAGTCGCCGCGATCGCCACCCACCCGAAGGCCCGGGACGCGGCGCTGGGACGAGCGTGAATCGCGTCCGGGTGGTCGGCACGTACTGGTGCCACGAAACCCGTGGTCGAATCAACGGCGATACGGGGGTTGGAGCCGGCAACCGGGACGTTGGCTGAGCGAAGCAGCACCCACCACGGGTCTGGTCGGGGTACCCCGAGCGGAGAGGGGGACGCGATGCCGTCGACACGGCGCGGTGGGACGTACGTCAACAGAGCATCTTTCTTTCGCCCTAGCCAGGTTCATCCCCAGGTTGAACCTTATCGGTACCGAGCTCGCGCGGAAAGTCCCGGGACGCGGGACGAAACGGATCGCGAGCGGTGACTCGACTCCCACGGCCCGGCCCCCGGGGGTGGTTACTCACCAGAGCGGGTGGATCGCCTCCCGCAGATGCCGGTCGTAGACCTCGCGCACGACCGCGTCGAAGGCCTCGACGTCGAATCCGCCGGTGAGCGCGGCAGCGGCATCCGCATTCGATTCCGCCTGTCGCACGTTGCGCGCGCCGGGGATGACGCTGGTCACTCCGGGTCGCGAGGCGATCCACGCGAGGGTCGCCGCCGGCAGCGAGACACCCTGCGGCACGGCGGCGGCCAGTTCGGATGCCGCGGCGAGACCGAGGTCGTAGTCCACGCCCGAGAACGTCTCGCCGCGGTCGAACGCCTCGCCGTGACGGTTGTACGAGCGGTGGTCGTTGTCGGCGAACGTCGTCGCCGCGGTGTACTTGCCCGACAGCAGACCCGAGGCGAGCGGAACGCGCGCGAAGATCGCGACGCCGGCGGCCTCGGCCGCGGGCAGCACCTCGTCGAGGGGCTTGAGCCGGAACGGGTTGAAGATGATCTGCACGTTCGTCACGTTCGGCCGTGCGATCGCGGCGAGCGCCTGCGCGCACGTCTCGACCGAGACGCCGTACGCCGCGATCGCCCCGTCGGCGACGAGAGCATCGAGAGCGTCGTACGTCGCGGCATCCTCGATCACCGCCGTCGGCGGACAGTGCAGCTGCACGAGATCGAGGGTGTCGACACCGAGGTTGGCGCGGGACCGCTCGGTCCACGCGCGGAAGTTCTCGGGCGTGTAGTTCTCCGGCTCCTGCGCGAGGCGGCGACCCATCTTCGTCGCGACGGTGATGCCGTGGCCGGGGCGCTCGGCGAGGAAGCGCCCGATGAGCGATTCGCTGCGTCCGTCGCCGTACACATCGGCGGTGTCGAACAGTGTGACCCCGTGATCGACGGATGCCGCCAGCACCGCGAGCGCGTCGTCTTCGCTCACCGCACCCCAGTCGGCGCCGAGCTGCCAGGTGCCGAGGCCGATTGCGGACACCGAACGGCCGGTGCGGCCGAGGGGACGCTGCTGCATGGGGGATCCTCCTTCGCCCGCTACTGCGCGGGGCGAATCCAGCATGTCACGGTGCGCGGATGCCGCGGCCCTCGCTCCCCGCTCGTCCGACGCGCCCGCGCACCACGGCGCCGATCGACGCGTCGATGGCGCATGCGACAGTCACCGTCATCACGTAGATGACGAGGTCGCGCGGATCGAACACGGTGCCGAGCACGAACATCGCCGGAGCGAACGCGGCGCCCGCCGCGAGGGGGATGCCGGTGAGCTGAAAGAGCTCGACCGCGATGCACCACCCCGCCGCGATCGCAGCGACCGCCCAGGGACGAAGCCGCGGCCCGATGAGCACGACGGCGGCATAGACCGCGGCCGCATACAGCGCGTCGCCGGCGATGTCCGACCCTGCGGTGTCGTCCGGCGCGAAGGCGACCACGAGGAGCCCGGAGACCACAAGGGCTACCAGTGCCGCGATCGCAGCCCAGCGACGAGGGCGCGTGACCGCCTGCGCGTCCGTCACGCCTCAGCCGTCACAGTGCGCGAGATCGGTCTCGGCCAGCGGATCGCCGTCCGGCGTCACGTAGGTCTGACCGTTCTCCATGTCCCCATGGTCGGGGCAGAATCGGGATGCCGCAAATCGGGCGTGAGCCCAGGCAGTGAGCGCTCCTCGATGCTCGCGCTTGACCCTGACACTGTGTCATGGTCGATCGTGGTTCCCGTCATGTACACCATCGGAGAATTCGCCGCCCTGGGACGGGTGAGCGTGCGGATGCTGCGTCATTACGACGCGATCGGCCTGCTCGTTCCCGTGGACGTCGACGACCGCACCGGGTACCGCCGCTATGCGATCGATCAGCTGCCGCTGCTGCTGCGGATCGCCGAGCTGCGCCAACTGGGCGTGAGTCTGGAACGTATCGCGGGTGTGAGCGGCGCCGGCGATCCGGATTCCGCGCTGCGTGAGGTGCTCACCGAGCGTCGAGCGGAGCTGGAGGCATCGGTCGCAGACGATCGCGCACGCATCGCTCGGATCGAGCGGCGCCTCCGCCTTCTGGAAGGAACCACCATGTCTGAAGTCACCTACAAGCGGGTCGAACCCGTCACCGTCTACGGGGCCAGCGCGTACGCCACGGGAATGGGACCCGAAAACGTCGGTCCCGTCGTCGGCCCGCTCGTCCAGGGTCTCGATGACGCACTCACCGCCGCCGGCCGCCCGATCATCGAGCCGGGCATCTTCTGGTACGAGTCCGAGGCCGACGATCGCTTCGCCGTGCACGTCTCGTACGCCGCTGAAACCGATCCGGTCTCCGGCATCGGGTACGAGGTCGTGGAGCTGCCCGAGATGCCCACCGCAGCGACGCTCGTGCACCGGGGAGATATGACAGGGATCGGCGAGTCGTGGTCTGCGCTGATGGAGAAGGTCGTCGCTGACGGATACCGGGTCATCGGTCCCGCGCGCGAGGTGTATCTCGAAGCCACCGGCCACGAGCCCGGCCCCGACTGGGTGACCGAGTTGCAGGTTCCGGTCGTGCCGGTGAGCGACGAGACCGCCTGACACTTACCTGGCCCGGCCGGCGGATATGCGACGCCGCTTCCGTCAGTCCTCGATGCGGGAGTGCTCGCCCAGACGGTGCCACGTTCGGTTGTGGTAGATCAGCGCGTCGCCGGGCCCACCCGGGTGGACGTCGCGCTCGATGTGGGACTGCAGTGCGTGAGCGGCGATGACCGTGGAGGTCCCTGCATCCATGCGATCGATGACAGTGCAGCGTACCCAGGCGCGGACATCGCGGTAAACCGGCTCACCGGTGATCAGGCGCGACCAGCGGTGCGTCTGCGCGAAGCGATCGATGCCGCTGGTCGCACCGAGCTTCGCCACCTCGATGTCGTGCGCGTCGAGAAAGTGCACGACGACGGTCTCGGCGCGCGCAAGCACGTCGGATGCCGACGACAGTGCCGAGATCGAGAAGATCAGCAACGGAGGCTCGGCGCTCACCGAGGCGACCGATGTCGCCGTCAGCGCGACGGGCCCGTCGCCCGCATCCGCCGTGATGACGGTGACACCCCCGGGGTGCCCGCGGAACAGGGCTTTGAACTCATCGGGCGAGAGGGAAGCCGAGAAGCCGTGTTTCGGCGTCTCGATCCGGCCTCCCGCGCGGGATGCATGCGGGTCAGGGCTCGTCAACGGCCAGCTCCTCGCGAATGATCTTCGTGCCCGCACTGAGCGCACTCAACTTCCCGAGTGCTACGTGCCGGGGCAACGGCGCCATGCCGCAGTTAGTGCTCGGGATGAGCTTGTCCGCGTCGACGAACTTGAGCGCTTTCCGAAGGGTGTCGGCGACTTCCTCCGGCGTCTCGATCGTCTCGCTTGCCACGTCGATGGCTCCGAGCATGACTTTCTTGCCGCGGATGAGCTCGATGAGGTCCATCGGGACATGGGAGTGCTGGCATTCCAGTGAGACGATGTCGATGGTGGACCGCTGCAAGAGCGGGAACGATTGCTCGTACTGCCGCCATTCCGGCCCGAGGGTCGCCTTCCAGTCGGTGTTCGCCTTGATCCCGTAGCCGTAGCAGATGTGCACGGCTGTCTCGGCGCGCAGTCCCTCTGCCGCCCTCTCCAGCGTTGCCACTCCCCAGTCCTGCACCTCATCGTGGAAGACGTTGAATGCGGGCTCGTCGAACTGGATGATGTCGACCCCCGCCGCCTCGAGTTCTTTCGCTTCCTGGTTGAGGATCGTCGCGAACTCCCAAGCCAGCTTCTCGCGGCTCTGGTAGTGACGGTCATAGAGCGTGTCGATCATCGTCATCGGGCCGGGGAGTGCCCACTTGATCGGCTGGTCGGTCTGCTGGCGGAGGAACTTCGCATCATCGACGAACACGGGCTTCTCACGGCTCACGGCACCGACGACGGTCGGCACGCTCGCGTCATACCGATCGCGGATTCGAACTGTCTCTCGCTGCTCGAAGTCGACGCCGCTGAGGTGCTCGATGAACGTCGTGACGAAGTGCTGGCGGGTCTGCTCCCCGTCGCTGATGATGTCGATTCCGCCGCGGCGCTGCTCTTGGACGGCGATCCGCAGCGCATCCTGCTTGCCTTCGACCAACGCGTCACCCTCCAGCTTCCACGGAGACCAGAGGGTCTCCGGTTCGGCGAGCCAGGACGGCTTCGGCAGGCTGCCGACGATGGAGGTGGGCAACAGCGTGTGCATGATCGACGATTCTCCGCGAGTCATCCGACGAGAGCGGGGTAGTTGGCGGCCCACTGCTCCAGTACTTCGCTGTGCGGCTTCACGAAGTGCTCCTCCGTGTACTTCCCCTGCTTTGCCGCAAGCTGATTGCGCTCGACGCGGTCGTAGGCGATCTGGGTCCGCGAGAAGTCCTGCTGCTCCAGGCTCGGTCGGTAGATGCTCGCGGCGGTCGAATTCGCGTTGTAGATCTCCGGGCGATAGATCTTCTGAAACGTCTCCATGGTGCTGATCGTGCCGATGAGCTGCAGGTTGGTGTAGTCACTGAGCAGATCGCCGCGGAAGTAGAAGGCGAACGGCGCGACGCTGCCGGGTGGCATGAAGTATCGGACCTGCAGCCCCATCTTCCCGAAGTACTCGTCGGTCAGGGAGTAATCGTCCTGCTGATACTCGACGCCGAGGATCGGGTGGTGGTTCGCGGTGCGACGGTACTCCTTGCTCGTCGAGACGCTGATGCAGATCACGGGCGACGACGGGAATCGCTCCCGGTATGCAGCAGAGTCGAGGAAGTGCTGAAACAGCTTGCCGTGCAGACTGCCGAAATCGTCGGGCACGGTGAACTTTCCGGCGGCCTCCGTGGCCGCCGGCAGCAGCACGCTGAAGTCGAAATCGCGAACATAGGAGGAGAAGTTGTTCCCCACGATCCCGTGGTGACGTGCCTCGGTCCGCCGGTCGACGATCTGGATGTCGAGGACCTCGAGCAGCGGGAATTGCTGATCCGCGCCTCCCGCGGCGAACTGCAGCTCGACGGTGACGATATCGAGTTCGACGGTATAGCGGTCCCGGTTCGGGTTGTCCCAGTGCGCAAGGTCGTTGAAGCGACGGTCGATCATCGTCAGCGCGTTGCAGAGATTCTGCCGGCGGTGCTCGCCACGGGCCAGATTGGCGAAATTCGTCGTGATTCGCGAGCTGTCCGACGGCGAGTAGTCCTCATCGAATCGGGTGGTGGTGATGCTGAATGTGAACTCGTTCGCCATGAGCGACCAATCCGTGGCTGATCGGCCGGGCTCGGCCTTGCGGAAGTACGTAAAGCCATCGTGCACGCGAATTGCGACTATCAACAAACTTGTCGTGACTATGTACTGCGATAGTCTTTACCTATGCCCCGCGGATCAAGCGCCATCACGCTGCAGCAACTCCACTACTTCATCGAGGTCGCGGCGGAGGGGTCGATCAGCGCGGCCGCCGACCTGCTCTATGTCTCTCAGCCGACGATGTCCGCGGCGATGAAGGACCTCGAGTCCCGGGTGGGCCGCGCCCTCCTCCTCCGCTCCGCCCGCGGAGTGACGCTCACCGCCGATGGTGCGGAGTTCCTCGGCTATGCCAGGCAGGTCACCGAGCAGGTAGCGCTCCTCGAGCAGCGCTACCTCGGTCGACCGCCGTCGCGACGTCTGCTGGGGGTCTCAGGACAGCATTACTCGTTCGTGGTCGATGCGTTCGTCCGGATGGTGAAAAGCAGTGGGGCGGCCGAATTCGAGTTCTCCTTACGCGAGACCCGCACCTGGGACATCATCGAGGATGTCCGAACACTCCGCAGCGAACTCGGCATCCTCTACCGGAACGACTTCAACCGCAACGTCATCGACAAGCTGCTCCGGGACTCCGGTCTCTCGTTCCACCCGCTCTTCCTCGCCCAGCCGCACATCTTCATCTCTCGGAAGAACCCCCTCGCCTCTCGAGATCGCGTCACCCTCGCCGATCTCGCCGACTCGCCGCGGCTCACCTTCGACCAGGGAGCGAACAACTCGTTCTACTTCGCCGAGGAGATCCTCTCCACCCTGTCGAGCAAGCAGGAGATCCGGGTCTCCGACCGCGCCACGATCTTCAACCTCATGATCGGGCTCGACGGCTACACGATCTCGACGGGCATCATCAGCGACGACCTCGACCCGGAGATCGTCGCCATCCCGCTCGACGTTGACGAACGCATCGAGATCGGCTGGATCGGCCATACGGCGATCCCGCTCACCGAGCAGGCGCAGCGCTACCTCGCTGAACTGCGGGCTGTCGTCGCTGAATTCGGCGTAGACCTGCTCGGCTAGTTCGAACGCCTGTACTCGCCGGGTGCGCCGCTGGCTGCGCCGGGCGATCAGGCGTCCCGCACGCGGACTAAGAAGTCCCGGGAACCCTTGAGGTTCCCGGGACTTTCCAGTCGGGATGACAGGATTTGAACCTGCGACCCCTTGACCCCCAGTCAAGTGCGCTACCAAGCTGCGCCACATCCCGATGCCCGCGAGCGGACAACTCCCCAATACTACCCGGTCGTCGTGGACGCCGCGAACGACCGGCGGGACCGGCATCCGCAGTCACCCCTTCAGAGTGTCGCCAGCCCTCGATAGCGTCGAGGCATGGCTGAGATCGTCATCTCCCCCGCGACCGCCGACCGATTGCCCGACGCCGAGCACGCCCTCAGCGGAGGCGGCGACGGCCACTCCTGCCAGTGCCAGTGGTGGACGATCACCAACGCGGAGTTCCAACGGGCGTCGCTGGACGAGAAGCGGACACTCCTCCGCAAGGAGCTCAAGAACCCCGAGCCCCCGCCCGCACTCATCGCGTACGTCGACGGCGAGGCCGCGGGCTGGGTGCGCGTCGGACCCCGCACCGCGCAGGTCCGCATCTCGCGCACGCGCGACATCGTCGCGAACACGCCGGTGCCACTCGATGACCCGCACGCGTGGGCGGTCACCTGCTTCGTCGTGCGGCGCGAGCATCGGGGCGAGGGCCTCACCACGAGCCTGCTCGCCGCGGCCGTCGACTACGCCCGCGAGCACGGCGCGCGCGTGATCGAGGCGTACCCGGTCGACACGGCGGCCGGCAAGAAGAGCTCCAACGAGCTCTATCACGGCATCCTGTCGGTCTTCGAGGCCGCCGGGTTCCGCGAGATCGCGCGCCCCAAGCCCGACCGGCCGATCGTCGCGCTCGACGTGAGCGACTAGAGCTCAGATCGTGCGCGCCGGCTGCGCGCTGAGTCCGCGCCGGGCGGCATCCGTCTCGAGCACGACGACGATCGCGACCAGCAGGAGCGCCGAGACGACGTACTCCCCGACCGGCAGCAGCCCGCTCGCCGCGATCAGGATCGCGCCGCTGACGACGGCCGCCGAAGTCCACCGCGACAGCGTCGGCTGCAGCAGGATCGCCCACGCGCTCAGCACGAACAGCGCGATCGGCAGGGTGAGGGCGAGCCCCGCGATCTCGTGGGAGATCTCGCTGTGCCCGGTGATCGAGTCGATCTCGACCTCGACGCCCGCCGAGACCGCGCCCGCCGACGCGAAGATCAGGTAGTGCAGGTAGCCGAACGTGAAGCCCGAGCGCAGGCTGTTCAGCCGCCCGTGCTGCTCGCGCGCGAAGTACAGCCACCAGATGCCGGCGGTCACGACGAGTCCGCACGCGGCGAGTGCGAGCAGCTCGGGAATGTGCTCGCCCTCGCCGAGCGCGTCGATCATCGCGTTCGCCGAGGCCAGCAGGCTCTCGCCGAGCAGCAGCAGGGTGAACAGGCCGAACCGCTCAGCGATGTGGTGCGGGTGCCAGCTCGTGCGCTGGTGCGACTCCGCCCACACCGGCACGGCGAGCTCGGCAGCGACGAGCACGAAGAAGGTCCAGAACTGCCACTGATCGTCGAGCAGGTACATACGGCCAAGCCACAGCAGCTGCACGATCCCGATTCCGAGGGCGAACCGCAGCGCGGTCGGACGCGATTCGGGGTCGGATGCCGCGGCCCTCAGCCACTGGGCCACCATCGCGAGCCGCATGATGACGTAGCCCCACGTCACGACGAGGAAGTCGAAGTCCACCATGGCCGCGTGAACGCCGGCGGCGAGCACGAGGACTCCCGCCATCTGGACGATCGTCATCACCCGGTACAGCCAGTCGTCGGTGTCGAACGCGGAGGCGAACCACGTGAAGTTCATCCACGCCCACCAGATCGCGAAGAACACCATGAGGTACGACAGCACGCCCTGCCCGACGTGATCCTCGCTGATCAGGTGGTGCAGGTTCTGCGACGCCTGCGACGACGGCGACCACGAAGACGAGGTCGAACAGCAGCTCGAGCGGTGTCGCGACGCGGTGCGGCTCCTCGGTGTTGCGCGAGGTCATCCGGCGAAGGCCGATCCGGGCGAGCACGTCGGTCATGCGACGATTATGGTGCCCGCCCGCTCGATGAGGAGAATCATGCAACGGATCCTGCTCGGCTTCGCGCCGTACGCGGTGGTCTCGCTCATCCACATCGTCGCGCTCGCCATCGGTGCCGACGCGGCTCGCCGGCCCGACCAAGCTCCTGCTCATGCCCCTGCTCGTGGTCGCGGTGTTCTGGGGTGGCAGGGGCTCGCGCTGGGGCACGACGTACACGCTGCTGTTCACGGCGATCGCGTTCTCGTGGCTCGGCGACGGCGCGGGAACGTTCTTCGCCGCCGCCCCGACCGTGCCGATCATGCTGCTCTTCTTCGGGCTCGCACACCTCTGCTACATCTGGATCTTCTGGCGACGCATCCCCGTGCGCCGCGTCCCCACCTGGGCACTCGTGTACGGCCTGTGGTGGGGCGCTCTGCTGGCGATCCTCTGGCCGAACCTCGGCGCGCTGCTCATCCCGGTGGCGCTGTACGGCCTGGTCCTGGGCGGCACGGCGGTCGCGGCATCCCGCTGTCACCCGCTCGTGGCGATCGGCGGCGCGTTCTTCCTCGCGTCCGACACGATCCTGGCGTTCCGCCTGTTCACACCCGACGCGATGCCGGACTGGACGAGCCCGCTCGTCATGCTCACGTACTGCGTCGGCCAGGGCCTGATCGCCGCGGGCGTGATGGTCGCCGACCGGCTGCAGCAGGCGCACGCCGTCGCGCAACCGGCGGGTGAAGGCACATGACAGCCGGCGCGGCACGCGTCGATGCGTGGCTCTGGGCGGTCCGGGTCTACAAGACGCGCTCCGCGGCGACCACTGCATGCCGCGCGGGGCATGTAAGGGTCAACGGCGAGCGCGCCAAGGCCGCGCAGCCCGTGCGACCGGGCGATGAGCTGCGCGTGAGGATCGCCGGTTTCGATCGGATCCTCGTCGTGAAGGAGCCGATCTCCAAGCGCGTCGGTGCCGTTCCGGCCGCGGCGGCCGTCGAGGACAAGACCCCTCCGCCGCTGCCCCGCGAGGAGCGCGCCTTCGTTCCGATGCGCGACCGCGGCGCCGGCCGGCCGACCAAGCGCGAGCGGCGCGACATCGACAAGCTGCGCGGCCGCGACGCAGAGGGCTTCGAGTCCTAGGAGAGCTGGTCGAGCAGCCAGCGCGTGCCGTGCACGGCGGCACCGGCATCCGTCACGCGTCGCGCGAGCTCGCGGTCGCTCGTGACCACGGTCACCCTGCGCTCGGACGCGATCAGGCGCACGGTCTCGGCGAGGATCGCGTCGTCGCCGGATGCCGCAGCCCTGACGACCTCGACACCCTCCACGCCGTCGCCCGCGGCACGCGCCTGGCCTTCGACGACCACGACCCATTCGGGGAACCAGGTGTGCTCGGGCAGGTCGAGCGCGGCTGCCGGGATGCCGTCCTCCGCGAGCCGGCCGATCCGGGCGATGAGGCGTCGGGCGGCCGCCGGGCGATCGTGCCACCATCCGTCTGGCACGGAACCGACCACGTTCGCGGCATCCACCACGACGGCGGGTCGCACATCCAGCAGCGGCTGAAGCACGGCCCATGACGTGGCGAACCCCGGGTGCAGCGGCTTGTCGGCGACCTCGGCGGGGGGAATCCAGGCGAGCTCGCGGCTCTCGGGGTCGCTGATCGTCGGCTCGAACGGGCGCACGACGTCTCCGACCAGCGTCGTGTACGACCAGTAGTCCAGATCCAGCACGCTCAGCAGTCGCGGCCGCACCGCCCCCGCGGGCACGCCCGCCTCCTCCGCTGACTCCCGGAGGGCGCCGTCGCCCGCGGACTCGCCCTCGTGCCGAGCGCCGCCGGGCAGAGCCCAGGTATCGCCGTAGTGAGACCACGACACGCGGTGCTGCAGCAGCACGCCACGGTGCTCGTCGAGGGCCAGCAGTCCGGCGGCTCCGAACGCACCCCAGTACCGCTCACCGCTGGGAGCGACCACCCACGCGTCGCCGGGATCGCGCGGCCCGACCGGGCGGCGGTGCTCGAAGGCGGGGGGCTCGATGCTCACCTGACCACCCTGTCACACGCGCGTGCCACCGGCTCTCGATCGGACCGCTCCCGCGACCCACACGGCAACACGGCGCCCGCGAGAATACTCAGATGGCGAATGACGACTACGACCTCGACGACGACCCCCGCCGCATTCCGCGCGACACGGTGTGGCAGTGGCTGTCGACCGAGGCCTACTGGGGGCGCTGGCGCACCCGCGCCGACATCGAGGCGCAGCTCGACAGCGCCTGGCGCGTGGTGGGGGCCTATCGCGCGGGCACCGATGAGCTGGTCGGATTCGCCCGGGCGGCATCCGACGGCGTCGGTTTCGCCTACCTCGCCGACGTGTTCGTCGTGGCCGATCACCAGGGGTCGGGCATCGGCAAGCGCTTGATGCAGACGATGATCGAGGAGGGCCCGGGGGCCGAGTTCCGCTGGGTGCTCTTCACCGCCGACGCGCACGGACTCTACGAGCAGTTCGGCTTCGCCGTGCCGGACGCGACCGCGATGGTGCGCCCACCGGCGAAGCCGCCGATCGGCTGAGCCCCGACCGGCTAGCGCGTCCGCTTCTCGCGCACCCGCATGTTGACGACGATCGGCGTTCCCTCGAAGCCCCAGATCTCGCGCAGGCGTCGCTGGATGAACCGGCGGTAGCCCGGGTCGAGGAACCCGGTGGTGAACAGCACGAACGTCGGCGGACGGGTCGAGGCCTGCGTGCCGAACAGGATGCGCGGCTGCTTTCCGCCGCGCAGCGGGTGCGGGTGCTCGGCGACGAGCTCGGCGAGGAACGCGTTGAACTTTCCGGTGGGGATGCGGGTGTCCCACGAGTCCAGCGCGGTCTCGAGCGCCGGAACGAGCCGCTCGAGGTGGCGACCGGTGCGGGCCGAGATGTTCACGCGCGGCGCCCAGGCCACGTGGGCGAGGTCCTGCTCGATCTCGCGCTCGAGGTAGCGACGACGGTCGGCGTTCTCGAGGTCGTCGTCGTTCAGGCGGTCCCACTTGTTGAACGCCAGCACGAGCGCGCGGCCCGACTCGAGCACGAGGTCGATGATCCGCACGTCCTGCTCGCTGATCGACTCGCTCACATCGAGCACCACGACGGCCACTTCGGCCTTCTCGAGGGCGGCCGAGGTGCGCAGCGACGCGTAGAAGTCGGCGCCCTGCTGCAGGTGCACACGACGACGGATGCCGGCCGTGTCGACGAACCGCCACAGACGCCCGCCGAGGTCGACGATCTCGTCGACGGGGTCGCGGGTCGTGCCGGCGAGGTCGTTGACGACGACGCGCTCTTCACCGGCGGCCTTGTTGAGCAGCGATGACTTTCCGACGTTCGGGCGGCCGAGGATCGCGACGCGGCGCGGGCCGCCGATCTCCTGCTTCGCGACCGCCGACACCGACGGCAGCACCTTCATCATCTCGTCGAGCAGATCAGCGACACCGCGGCCGTGGATCGCCGAGACGGCGTAGGGCTCGCCGAGTCCGAGGCTCCACAGAGCGGCGGCCTCCGGCTCGTGGCGCGCGTCGTCGATCTTGTTGGCGACCAGGAAGACGGGCTTGCCGCTCTTGCGCAGGAGCCTGACGACGTGCTCGTCGGTCGAGGTCGCGCCGACCATGGCGTCGACGACGAACAGCACCACATCGCACAGGTCGATCGCGATCTCGGCCTGCGCGGCCACCGAGGCGTCGATGCCGCGTGCGTCGGGCTCCCACCCGCCGGTGTCGACCACGGTGAAGCGGCGATCCATCCACTCGGCCTTGTAGGTGACGCGGTCACGCGTGACACCCGGGGTGTCCTCGACGACCGCCTCGCGGCGACCGAGGATGCGGTTCACGAGCGCGGACTTGCCCACGTTCGGGCGGCCCACGATCGCGACCACCGGCAGCGCCGGGGAGTACGAGATCCCGTCTTCGCCGAGCGTGATGCCCGAGAGCAGTTCGGCATCCTCATCGTCGAGCTCGTAGTCGGAGAGGCTCGCGCGCAGGGTTTCGGCGCGCGCTTCGGCAAGTTCTTCGTCGAGGTCGGCCATGGCCTCGGCGATCTTGTCGTCGCCGCCCTCGTATTCGTCGTCAGCGCTCATCTCGCGCTCCTGTCTGTGTGGGTACGACCGCGTGGACGACGTCGAGCACGGCATCCACGGTCTGTTCGAAATCGAGGTCCGAGGAATCGACGACCTGCACGCCGGGTGCGGCGGTGAGGAAGTCGACCACGGTGGAGTCTTGGGCGTCGCGCCGGTGCAGGGCATCGGCGACCGTATCGGCGTCGTGACCGGTCAGCTCGGCGCTGCGGCGCGCGGCTCGGACGGAGGGGGCGGCGGTGAGCAGGATGCGCACGGGGGCGTCGGGGGCGACGACCGTGGTGATGTCGCGGCCCTCCACGACGACGCCGACGCGATCGGAATCGGCCACGAGTGAGCGGAACAGCGCGCCCAGCGTCCGGCGCACCGCCGGGACGCGTGCGACACCGCTGACGGCGTCGGTCACGCGGGGTTCGCGGATCGCGTCGGTCACGTCGGTGCTGCCGACGCGCACCCAGTAGTCGTCGGGGTCGAGCGAGATCGCGCAGTCGAAGTCACCCGCGACATCGAGCACCGACGTCGAATCCGACGTGTCGGCGCCGTGGTCGAGTGCGTGCCAGGCCAGCGCACGGTAGGCGGCGCCGGTGTCGAGGTAGCCGAAGCCGAGACGCCGGGCGACCTGCTTCGAAATGCTCGACTTGCCGCTGCCGGCGGGTCCGTCGATCGCGACGACCGTGACGTCGTCGATCGGCTCGAGGGTCGGGCTAATCATTCGTCGTGCTCGCAATCTTCCAGCCGCGCGCCTCGAGGCCTTCGACGGCGCGACGCACCGCGCTCGGAACGACGCTGATCTCGGCGAGCCCGAACTGGGCCCCCGGGGAGTGTTCGAGGCGCAGGTCCTCGACGTTGACGTCGAGCTCGCCGAGTTCGCCGAAGAGGCGGCCGAGCTGACCAGGAGTGTCGTCGACCATCACCACGACCTGCTCGAAGCGGCGGTTCTGGCCGTGCTTGCCCGGAAGCCGCTCGACGCCGTCGTTGCCGCGACGGATCGTGTCGGCGACCGCGCGCCGCGATCCGGGCGCGTCAGGGTCGCGCAGAGCGGCGGCGACGGAGGTGAGGTCGGCGGCGAGGGCGTCGAGCACGTCGACGACCGGCGCGGAGTTCGCACCGAGGATCTGCACCCACAGTTCAGGGGCGGATGCCGCGATCCGGGTCGTGTCGCGCACGCCCTGGCCGGCGAGCCGCAGCGAGCCGTCCGGCGCATCGACGAACCGGCCGGCGAGCAGGCTCGCCACCAGCTGCGGAACGTGCGAGACGAGCGCGACGGCGCGGTCGTGATCTTCGGGCGTCATCTCCAGCGGCGTCGCGCCGAGGTCGAGGGCCAGGCCCTCGACCAGTGCCAGGTCGGCGGCCGAGGTCTCTTCGTCGCGGCAGACGACCCAGGGCCGGCCGACGAAGATGTCGGCGCGGGCCGAGATCGCCCCGCCGCGCTCGCGACCGGCGAGCGGGTGCGAGCCGATGTAGTGCGTGAGGTCCACCCCGCGGGCGCGCAGCTCTCGCAGCGGCTCGAGCTTCACGCTCGCCACGTCGGTGACGACGGCTTTCGGATGCCGCAGCAGTTCGCGTTCGATCACGTCGGCGGTCACATCCGGCGGAACGGCGACGACGATCAGCGACGGATCGTCGTCGTCACGCGGACGGCGTCCTGCGCCGTAGTCGATCGCGAGCCGCAGCTGCGAGGGAGATGTGTCGTCGAGCGCGACGTCGATGCCGCGCGCCATGAGCGCGTGACCGATGCTGGAGCCGAGCAGACCGGAGCCGACGATGCGAACGGTGCCGCGCACGCGCGCAGCCAGAGGACTCGCGGCACGCGACGGCGTGCCAATCGATTCGCTCACTCGGTCTCCTGGTGGTCTCTACCCGCTTTCGCCCTCGCGGCTTGCAGGCGGCGGCTCTTCGGCCGCGCCGCGCGCGAGTGTCAGCAGAGCGCCCCGTTCAACCTTAGTCAACTCGCGTGCCCGCCCCACTGGGAGGGTTCCCAGGTGCAGCGGGCCGAACTGGCGTCGCACGAGCTCGACGACCGGGTGCCCGACCGCGGCCATCATGCGCCGGACGATGCGGTTGCGCCCCGAGTGGAGGGTCAGTTCGATCAGCGAACCGCCGCCCTCCGCCGAGCTGGAAAGCAGCCGCGCCTTGTCGGCCGCGATCGGTCCGTCATCGAGGTCGATCCCGCGCGTGAGGGTCGCGATGGTCTGGGCGGTCACCTTTCCCTCGACCTTCGCGACGTACACCTTCGTGACGCCGAACGAGGGGTGCGCGAGCACGTGGGCGAGCTCGCCGTCGTTCGTGAGCACGAGCAGGCCGCTCGTGTCGGCATCCAGTCGTCCGACGTTGTAGAGCCGCTCGTCCCAGTCCTCGGTGAATTCGCGCAGATCGGGTCGCCCGCGCTCGTCGCGCATCGAGCTGACGACGCCCCGCGGCTTGTTGAGGATGACGTAGCGCTTGGTCTCGTCGAGCTGGATGGCCGTGCCGTCGACGTCGACGAGGTCGACCTCGGGGTCGATGCGCGAGCCGAGCTCGGTGACCACGACGCCGTTGACCCGCACCCGGCCTTCGACGATGAGGTTCTCGGCGACCCTTCTCGAGGCGACGCCCGCGTTCGCGAGCACCTTCTGCAGCCGTACTCCGTCGGTCGGCCGGGTCTCGGCCGGTGCGTCCCAGGTCTCGTCGCTCATGCGCGCAGCACCTCGTCGAAGCCGTCGGCGCCGTCGTCGAGGAGCGGCGAGATGTGCGGAAGCTCGTCGAGCGAGTTGATTCCGAGGTTCACCAGGAGCGCGTCGGTCGTGCCGTAGTGGATCGCCCCGGTCTCGGCATCGGTGAACTCCTCGGTGATCAGGCCGCGCGCCAGCAGCGTGCGAACGACCGAGTCGACGTTCACGGCACGGATCGACGCGACCTGCCCGCGGGTCACCGGCTGCTTGTACGCGATCACGGCGAGGGTCTCGAGCGCCGCCTGCGACAGCCGCGAAGGAGCCTGCGTGTTCACGAACTCGGTGACGAGGTCGTCGTGCTCCTCGCGCACGTACAGGCGCCAGCCGCCGCCCACCTCGCGCAGCTCGAAGCCCCGTCGCGGACCGCCGGCCAGGCCGTCGTAGTCCTCCACGAGCGCCTCGATCGCCTGACGGACCGCGGGCACGGGCGCGCTCACCGCGGTCGCGAGGCTCACCAGGCTCTGCGGCTCCTCGACGATCAGCAGGATCGCCTCCAGTCGTCGGGCGACATCGCTCGGCGGCGCGGGGGAATCATTGGTCATAGTCGGCTCCCAGACTTGCGAGGTTCTCATCGGACCACCGCTCGGCGGTCCAGCGCAGGGTCAGCTCTCCGAGAGGCTCGAGCTGTTCGAACGACAGCGCGCCGTGCCGGTACAGCTCGAGGACGGAGAGGAATCGCGCGACGACGACGCCGGGCTGGGTGGCGCCCGCCACGAGCGCGCGGAAATTGAGGGTTCCGGCATCCCGCAGCAGCGTCACGACGATCGCGGCCTGCTCGCGGATGCTCACGAGCGGCGCGTGCAGGTGGTCGAGCCCGACGTGCGGGATCTCCTTCGGCGTCATCGCGAGGATCGCGAGGGCCGCGAAATCGTCGAGCGTCAGCGTCCAGACCAGTTCGGGCACGGCCTGACGGTACTTCTCGTCGAGCCGCACGGTGCGGGTGTGGCGGAGGTCTTCAGCCCGCAGGCGTGTCGCGAACCAGCCCGACACCTCTTTGAACGCCCGGTACTGCAGCAGTCGGGCGAACAGCAGATCGCGTGCCTCGAGCAGCGCGACGGACTCGGCGTCGACGAGTTCGCCCTGCGGCAGGAGGCCCGCGACCTTCATGTCGAGCAGTGTCGCGGCGATCACGAGGAATTCGGAGGCCTGCTCCATCTCCTCATCGGCGTCGAGCTCGTGCAGGTAGGCGATGAACTCGTGCGTCACCCTGCTCAGCGACACCTCGGTGATGTCGAGCTCGTGCTTCGAGAGCAGCGTCAGCAGCAGGTCGAAGGGGCCGTCGAACACGCCGAGCGAGACCCGGAACCCCTCGGGCTCCTCGTCGATGTCGACGTCGGCGATCGGTTCGTCAGGCGACAGCACCACGCGCGACCAGCTCTCGCGCCAGCCGCAGGTACGCCTGGGCGGCCGCGTGCTCGGGCGCGAACTCGGTGATGGGCATGCCCGACACGGACGCATCGGGGAACTTCACGGTGCGACCGATCACGGTCTCGAGCACGTCGTCTCCGAACGCCTCCACGACGCGCTCGAGCACTTCGCGCGAGTGCAGGGTGCGCGGGTCGTACATCGTCGCGAGCACACCGTCGAGCTCGATCGTCGGGTTGAGGCGGTCGCGCACCTTGTCGATCGTCTCGATGAGCAGCGCGACGCCGCGCAGGGCGAAGAACTCGCACTCGAGCGGGATCACGACCCCGTGGCTCGCGGTCAGCGCGTTCACGGTCAGCAGGCCGAGCGACGGCTGGCAGTCGATCAGGATCACGTCGTAGTCGGCGGTGACCTTGCGCAGCACGCGCGCGAGGATCGTCTCACGGGCGACCTCGTTGACCAGGTGCACCTCGGCGGCAGACAGATCGATGTTGGCCGGGAGGATGTCCAGGCCCTCGACGGAACTCTGGACGATGACTTCGCGCGGGTCGCGCTTGGTGTCCAGCAGCAGGTCGTAGATCGTGGGCACATCGTGCGTCTGGATGCCGAGGCCGGCCGACAGTGCGCCCTGCGGGTCGAAGTCGACCGCGAGCACCTTGCGTCCGTACTGGGCGAGCGCGGCGGCCAGGTTGATGGTCGTCGTGGTCTTGCCGACGCCGCCCTTCTGGTTGCACAGGGCGATGATGCGGGCCGGCCCGTGGCCGTCGAGCTTCGGAGGCGTCGGGAAGCCGTGATACGGACGGCCGGTCGGACCCATCGTCACGGCGTCCTCGTCCGCCTTCGGCGAGGGTCCCGTCTTCTTGGGAACGGTCCCCTTCGTCGCGCTGCCAGCCACCCGGTCTCCCACCTTCGCGTCGTGCTTGCTCGATTCTAGCGACCCCTTCGGCGCTCACCCCGGTCGCCTCGCGGTGCGGCACAGCGTTGATCGCGACTTGCGGCATTCGGCTGTCATCGCGGGCACCGAGACGGCCATTCGCCGCAACTGACGAGCGGATGCCGCGCCTCAGCGCGCGCGAGGGTGCGACGTCGCATACACATCGCGCAGCGCATCGACCGAGACATGCGTGTAGATCTGGGTCGTCGCGACCGACGCGTGGCCCAGGAGCTCCTGCACCACGCGCACGTCGGCTCCGCCCTGCAGCAGGTGTGTCGCGAACGAGTGTCGCAGGGTGTGCGGCGACACGTGCGCGGTCAGCTGCGCGCGCTCGGCCGCGTGCTGGATCACGAGCCAGGCGCTCTGGCGCGACAGGGGCGCGCCGCGTGCGCCGAGGAACAGCCGCGGCGTCGCGCGGCCGCGGCGCGAGAGCTCCGGACGCGAGCGCGTCAGATAGGCCTCGAGCGCCGACCTCGCGTAGGAGCCGACCGGGATGATCCGCTCCTTGGACCCTTTGCCCCGGACGCGCACGACATCTCCATGCGAAAGGTCGTCGACATCGAGCTGCACGACCTCCGACACCCGCGCACCCGTCGCATACAGCAGTTCGAGCAGCGCGCGGTCGCGCAGACCGATCAGCTCGCTCGCCTCGGCTTCGCCGGCTTCGGGGCCGGCGGCATCGAGCAGCCGTTCGACCTGGTCGATCGTGAGCGCCTTCGGCAGGCGCCGCGCGGCCTTCGGCGGTCGCAGCCGCCCGGTCGGGTCGCCTGACTCGATCCCTTCGCGCGCCAGGAAGCGATGCAGCCCCCGCACCGACGACTGCAGTCGCGCCAGGCTGGAGGCCGCCGGGGGCGGCTCCGCTGAGGCCCGCTCGGCGGCGAACGCGGTGACGAGCGCGACGGTCACGTCGCTCGAATCACGGATGCCGCGCTCGGCGAGCCAGCCGACGTAGCCGGAAAGATCCCTGCGGTACGCCGCGACGGTGTGGTCGGACAGTCCGCGCTCGATCGAGATGTGCCGCAGATACGCGTCCACCGCCCGTTCGAGCTGCACGTCAGTGTCCTGAGCGGCGCAGTCGTTCTGCTGCGGCGAGCACACCGACCGCCAGGATGCCGTTGCGCAACCGCCCCTTCAGCACGCCGGTGACGGCATCCTGCAGGGGGATCCACTCGATGCGGATGTCGGCCTCCTCGGCCTCTCGCGCGTGGGCGGTGCCGACCGGCGAGAGACCTCGCGCGAGGAAGAGGTGCACGACCTCGTCGTTGCCGCCGGGGGTGGTGAAGATGCTCACGAGCGGCTCCCAGTCGGCGGCCGTCAGATCGGCCTCTTCGACAAGCTCGCGCTTCGCGGTCTCGAGGGGGGACTCCCCCGCGATGTCGAGCAGCCCTGCGGGGATCTCCCAGTCACGGTGACGGATCGGGTGACGGTACTGCTGGATCAGCAGGACGCGGTCCTCCTGGTCGACCGCGACGATCGCCGCCGCTCCGGGGTGGTCGACGTACTGACGCACGATCTCGCCGTCGCCGTACCGCACGGTGTCGCTGCGCACATCCCACACGCGCCCGGCGTACACCAGGTCGCTCTCGAGGATCTCGGCGTCGACGGGCTCGTCGTGCAGCGCCGCCGCGCCGCTCTCGCTCTCAGCCATTCTCGACGTCGAACAGCTCGCTGGAACGGTGGCGCTCGAGTGCCGCGCCGACGAGCCCGCGGAACAGCGGATGCGGGTCGGTCGGCCGCGAGCGCAGCTCGGGGTGCGCCTGCGTCGCGATGTAGTACGGGTGGACCTCGCGCGGCAGCTCGACGTACTCGACGAGGTTGCGGTCGGGCGAGAGACCCGAGAAGAACAGGCCCGCGCTGGAGAGCGCGTCGCGGTAGGCGTTGTTGACCTCGTAGCGGTGGCGATGGCGCTCGTCGACGCGCGAGGCGCCGTACAGCTCACGGGCGAGCGATCCGTCGGCGAGCTCAGCGGGGTACATGCCGAGGCGCATCGTGCCGCCCAGGTCTCCCCCGGCGATGATCGCGACCTGCTCGGCCATCGTCGCGATGACGGGGTTCGTGGTGTCGGGGTCGAACTCGGTGCTCGAGGCGTCGTCGATGCCGGCGACGTGCCGTGCGTACTCGATCACCATGCACTGCAGGCCCAGGCACAGGCCGAGCGTCGGGATGCCCTGCTCTCGGGCGAACTTCAGCGCGCCGAGCTTGCCCTCGATCCCGCGGATGCCGAACCCGCCCGGGACGACGATGCCATCGAGGCCGCCGAGCGCCTTGGCGGCGCCCTCGGGCGTCTCGCACAGGTCGGACGGGATCCAGGTGATCGTCACATGGGTCTCGTGCGCGAAGCCGCCGGCCTTGAGCGCCTCGGTGACCGAGAGGTAGGCATCCGGCAGGTCGATGTACTTGCCGACCAGACCGATCGTCACCTCGTGCTTCGGGTTGTGCACGGCCTGGAGCACGCGGTCCCAGCGCGACCAGTCCACTTCGGCGGCCTTGCCGAGGCCGAGCGTGCGCACGATGTACTCGTCGAGGCCCTGCTCGTGCAGCATCGTCGGGATCTCGTAGATGCTCGACACGTCGACCGCGTTGACCACCGCATCTTCGTCCACGTCGCACATGAGCGCGATCTTGCGCTTGTTCGACTCGGTGACGGGGCGGTCGCTGCGCAGCACGAGCGCGTCGGGCTGGATGCCGATCGAGCGGAGGGCGGCGACCGAGTGCTGCGTGGGCTTGGTCTTCTGCTCGCCCGAGGCGCCCATGAACGGCACGAGCGAGACGTGCACGAAGAAGACGTTCGCGCGCCCGAGCTCGTGGCGGATCTGCCGGGCCGACTCGATGAACGGCTGCGACTCGATGTCGCCGACCGTGCCGCCGATCTCGGTGATGATCACGTCGGGCTGGGGCGTCTCGTCGGCCTGCAGGCGCATGCGCCGCTTGATCTCGTCGGTGATGTGCGGAATGACCTGCACGGTGTCGCCGAGATACTCGCCGCGTCGCTCGCGCGCGATCACCTGCGAGTAGATCTGACCGGTGGTGACGTTCGCCGCCTGGCTCAGCTCGATGTCGAGGAAGCGCTCATAGTGGCCGATGTCGAGGTCGGTCTCGGCGCCGTCGTCGGTCACGAAGACCTCGCCGTGCTGGAACGGGTTCATCGTCCCCGGATCGACGTTCAGATAGGGGTCGAGCTTCTGCATGACCACGTGCAGGCCACGGGCCGTGAGCAGATTGCCCAGGCTGGCCGCCGTCAGTCCCTTGCCCAAAGAAGAAACGACACCGCCGGTCACGAAGATGTGCCGAGTGGTGCCGTTTTGATTGTCCGCCGCATGAGTTTCCGCCACGGGCTTTTATCCTATCAGTCCGACTGGGCCCGAAGGCCCAGCAGCTCGCGGGCGTGGGTGAGCGCGGCATCCGAATCGGGCATTCCCGAGAGCAGTCTCGCCATCTCGGCCTCGCGATCGGTGCCGTCCAGGCGCCGCACATCCGACGCCGTGACCGATCCGTCGCTGGCCTTCACGACCGACAGATGATTGTTCGCGAACGCCGCGACCTGCGCGAGATGGGTGACCGCGATGACCTGCGACGAGCGGGCCAGCCGCGCCAGGCGGCGGCCGACCTCGATCGCCGCGGCGCCGCCGATGCCGGCATCCACTTCGTCGAACACGAACGTCGGAACCGGATCCACCGCAGCGATCACGACCTCGATCGCGAGCATGACGCGACTGAGCTCGCCACCCGACGCGCTCTTGGCCACGGGGCGCGGTTCGGCGCCGGTGTGCGGGGCGAGCAGGATCGCGACGTCGTCGCGGCCGCTCGCCGACTCGGGGCCCGGCGTGACCGCGACGACGACTCGCGCGTCGGGCATCGCGAGCGCGTGCAGCTCCTCGGTGACCGCGGCGCCCAGCCGTGCGGCTGCTTCGGTGCGCGCGGACGTCAGGGCCGCCGCATCGGAGTCGAGGGCGGATGCCGCGGCATCGCGCTCCTGCGTCAGCCGCTCGATGCGCGCGCCGTCGTCGTCGAGTTCGGCCAGCCGCGCCGAGCCGGTCTCGAGCAGGTCGATCGCGGCATCCAGCGAGCCGTGCGTGCGGATCAGACCGCCGAGCACCGCGCGGCGGTCTTCGACCGCGGCGAGCTCGTGGGGTCCGGTCTCATCGAGGTCGGCGAGATACACCGCGAGCGACTGCGCGAGATCGGCGGCGCGGTAGCCGAGGTCGGCGGCCTGCGCGGCGAGCTCGTCGAGCGCGGGGTCGTGCCCGCGCTCGAGGGCCCGACGGCTCTCGGCGAGCAGGATGCCGACGTCGGGCACGTCGCCGTCGCCCGAGAGGATCTCGTGGGCGGCCGCGGCCGCCGCGCGCAGCTCTTCGGCGTTCGCGAGCCGTTCGGCGCGCACCGAGAGGTCGGCGTCCTCCCCCGGCTGCGGCGCGGCCTGCTCGATCTCGGCGATCGCGACCCGCAGTTCTTCGGCCTCACGGGCGCGCGCGTCGCGATCATCGGTGAGGGTGGTCAGCTCCCGCGACAGCTCGCGCGATCGTTCGTAGGTCGCGCGGTACGCCGCGAGGGCGGTCTCAACGCCCGGGCCGCCGAAGCGGTCGAGCGCGTCGCGCTGGGCGGCGGCGGTGCGCAGGCGCAGCTGGTCGGACTGGCCGTGCACGACGACGAGTTCGTCGGCCAGATCGGCGAGCACTCCCGCGGGCGCGGCGCGCCCGCCGACGCTCGCCCGGCTGCGTCCTTCGCTCGAGAGCGAGCGCCCGACGAGCAGCTCCGCCCGCCCTCCCCCGATCGCCTCGAGGTCACCGCCCGCTTCGCGCACCCGGTCGGCGACCGCGCCGTGCTCGGGCACGATCCACACGCCGTCGACCGAGGCCTGCGCCGCGCCGGCGCGGACGGCGCCCGAGTCGGCGCGCTGGCCGAGCAGCAGCCCGAGGCCGGTCACGACCATGGTCTTGCCCGCGCCGGTCTCACCCGTGATCGCGGTGAAACCGGGACCGATGGGCAGCGTGGCCTCCGCGATGACGCCGAGATCACGCAGGCGCATCTCTTCGATCACGGAACCTGGCCGATCACACCCGTCGTGAGAAGTGCGGGTCCGCGCCAACCCTCGACAGGCAGCCGGAACTTGCGCACGAGACGGTCGGTGAACGCCGCGGGGTGCAGCCGCGCGAGTCGCACCGGCCGCTCCGATCGGCGCACCACGACGCGGGCGCCGGGCGGCAGGTCGTGCGAGCGCCGGCCGTCGCACCACAGCACGCCGGTGCCGTTGGTCCGCTCGAGCACTTCGATCGCGACCGCGTGCTCGGGGCCGACGACGAGGGGCTTCGCGAACAGCGCATGAGCCGACAGCGGCACCACGGCGATCGCCTCGACCGTGGGCCAGATGACCGGGCCGCCGGCCGAGAAGTTGTACGCGGTCGAGCCGGTGGGCGTCGAGACCACGACGCCGTCGCAGCCGAACGAGGACAGCGGTCGCCCGTCGATCTCGATGACGACCTCGAGCATCCGCTCGCGGCTCGCCTTCTCGACCGTCGCCTCGTTCAGCGCCCAGGTGTCGTAGAGGATCGCATCCGCGGAATCCTTCACCCGCACCTGCAGGGCGAGGCGCTCTTCGACGGCGTAATCACGGTCGATGGCGCGGCTCACCGCGTAGTCCATGTCATCGCGCTCGATCTCGGCGAGGAACCCGACGTGCCCCATGTTGATGCCGAGCACCGGAGCGGTCCCCTCGCGAACGAGCTCGGCCGCGCGCAGAATCGTGCCGTCGCCGCCGAGTACGATCGCCAGTTCGATGTCGCCGACCGACACGTCGACGCCGAGCGTGGCGACCTGCCCCAGCAGGGCGAGCGCGTCGCCGAGCTCTTCGCGGTCGTCGGGCGACAGCACGGGCCGTGCGCCCGCCTCGCGCAGGGCCGACACCACGCGCTGCGCGGCGGCGACGGTGTCGTCGCGGCGCGCGTGCACGACGACCAGGATGTTGCGTTCGGCGTCGGTCATGGACTCCCCGTCAGTCGGTTCACGGTGCTCAACCATTCTGTCGGATTGCTCCCGCGCCCGGCGCCGTCGCCCAGGTTTCGGAAGTGCGCGATGAACTCGGCGTTGCCGTGCGTGCCGGCGATCGGCGAAGCGACGACGCCGCAGGTGCCCAAGCCCGCGTCCCACGCGGCCCACAGCACCCCGGCGACGGCATCGGCACGGGCTGCGGCATCCGTCACGAGTCCGCCCTTGACCGCCGTGCGACCGACTTCGAACTGCGGCTTCACCAGCAGCACGAAGTCGGCGTCTGCGGCGGCCACCGCACGTGCGGCCGGCAGCACGTGCGAGAGCGAGATGAACGACAGATCACCGGTGACCAGCTGCGGAGCCGCCTCGACACCGCTCGCCTGCGCCAGATTCTCGGGCGTCATGTACCGGACGTTGAATCCCTCGATCGAGATGACGCCCGGGTCGTCGGCGACGGATGCCGCGAGCTGGCCGTGCCCGACATCGACGGCGATCACCGGATCGGCGCCGCGCTCGCGCAGCACCTGGGTGAATCCGCCCGTCGATGCGCCCATGTCCAGGGCCAGGCGCCCCGCGACCTGGATGTCGAACGCGTCGAGACCGGCGATGAGCTTGTGTGCGGCGCGGCTGACGTAGTGGTCGCTGGCCGCGACCGCGATCTGGGCATCGTCGGCCACCTGGGTCGATGCCTTCACGACGGGGCGGCCGTCGACCGTGACGAGCCCGTCGGCGATGAGCGTCGCGGCGTGGGTGCGCGAGCGAGCGAGCCCTCGTGCCGGCATCGCGGCATCGAGACGCGTGCTCATCCGCCGCCCGTCATCGGCGCCGGCGCGCGTGGGCGTGAGATGCAGTCACGATTCGAGGCGACGCGCGAGGGCGTCGTGCAATCCCTCATAGGCGGCGGCGCGCGTTGCGAGCGGCTGAGCCTCGATCACCTCGAGCGTCGAGAGCAGATCGGCCTGCTCGTCGTCGTGCGGCACGGTCTGATCCATGCCCTCAGGATACGTGGGCGTCGCCCGATCGGGCCGACCCTCACGGACGATGGAACGGATCCGCGTAGAGCTTCTCGGGAACGCGGAACCCGTAGATCGCGCGCCCCGTGTCCCAGATCGCCTTGGCGCCGGCGCGCAGCAGATCGACCGGCTCGTCGCCCTCCGAGAGGATCCGCACGTCCGGACCGTCGATCCGCACCTTCGCCCCGCGGACCGACACGACTCCGTCGCGCACCGTCGCCTCGGGGTACGGCTGATGCAGCTCGCGCAGGTCGCTCAGGATGTACGTCGGCTGCGAGCCCGACGGAGCCGCGAGCACATGCTTCGGACGGTCGATCCCGGTCAGGACGAGGGCGGAGGGGATGCCGGCACGGTTGGCTCCCAGGATGTCGGTGTCGAGCCGATCCCCAGGAACAGCGGATGCTGCGCGCCGAACCGCGCGACGGCCTCATCGAAGATCGGCACTTCGGGCTTGCCCGCGACGGTCGCCAATCGACCGACCGCGGTGTGCACGGCGGAGACCAGCGTGCCGTTTCCCGGGGCGATCCCGCGGGCCTGCGGGATGGTCCAGTCCGTGTTGGTGGCGATCCACGGGATGCCGCCCTCATCCTCGGGCAGGGCGAGCGCGTACGCAGCCTCGGCCAGCTGCGCCCAGCCCACCTCGGGGGCGAACCCCTGCACGACCGCGGCCGGCGAGTCGTCGGCGCTGCGGGTGACGACGAAGCCCGCCTTCTCGAGCTCGTTGACGAGCCCTTCGCCGCCGACGACGAGCACGGTCGAACCGGGGGCGACGCGCTCGACGAGCAGGCGCATGGCCGCCTGCGGGCTCGTCACCACCTCGGCAGGCGTGGTGTCGAGCCCGAGCTCGCTCAGGTGCCCGGCGACAGATGCGTCGGTGCGGGAGGCGTTGTTCGTGATGTAGCCGAGGCGACGGCCCTCGCGGCTGCGGTTGAGGCTGTCCACGGCGTGCGGGAGCGCGCCGGCGCCGGCGTAGACGACACCATCCAGGTCGGCGAGCACGACGTCGACGCCGTCGAGCGGGGTCGGTTCAGCGCCTCGGCGACTGAACAGCGCCATCAGTCCTGACCCTCGGAGGCAGCGGCCTCCTCGTCGGCATCCTCAGGGACGAACTGCTCGACCACTTCCTCGACGAGCACGACCTCGAGGTCGCCGTCGGAGCCGTTCGCTGCGTTGAGCGCGTCTTCGGCGACCTCGGCGCGGCGATGCCATTCCTCGGCCTCGTCGTCGCGGCCGAGTTCCTCGAGCACGGTCGCGCGAGCGGCGAAGAGCGACGGACTCCACTCGAACGCCCGATCGGGGTCCAGCTCCGGAATGTCCAGCTCCTGCAGCGCGCGCTCGTTCTCACCGAGGTCGAGCCGGGCGCCCGACATGGCGATCGCGAGTTCGACGCGAACCGACTGGGCCAGCGTGCTGCGGTCGACCGCGCGCCCGACCTCGAGCGCCCGGTCGGGGCGGCCGACGCCGCGCTCGCTGTCGACCATGAGCGCGATCTGGTCATCGCTGCCCGAGATCCTTCGGTAGGTCCGCAGTTCGCGCAGAGCGAGTGCGTAGTCGCCGATCGCGTACGCCGTGATCGCTGCGGTCTCGCGGACCACGCCGATGCGGCCCGCGCGCCGCGTCGCGGCAATGGCGTGACGGTGAGCGAGCTCGGGGTCGGCATCGATGACCTCGGCCGCCATCGCCAGGTGGCGCGCAACCTCTTCGGCGTTCTCCTTGCTGAGGGTCTTCAGCTGGTTCCGTGCCGCGGCATTGAGATCGTTCGCAGTGACCTCATCGGGCACGATCGGCTCATCGAACGCGGGCCTGACGGCGCGCAGCTCTTCGGGCCGAGATTGGCGATCGTCCCTGCGCTCGTCGCGTCCGGCGCCGGCGCGCGGCGGTCGGCTGCTGCCGTCGCGGGGTGTGTACGACTTCCGCTCACCGTCGCGCGGCGGATACGACTTCCGCTCGCCATCACGCGACGTAAGACTTCTTGTCGCCATCGCGCGGCGGGTACGACTTCCTCTCGCCATCGCGCGGCGGATACGATTTCTGCTCGCCATCGCGCGGCGGATACGACTTCCGCTCACCGTCGCGGGGCGGATACGACTTCTGGTCGCCATCACGCTTCACATACGGCTTCTTCTCACCATCGCGAGGCGGGTACGACTTCCGCTCACCATCACGAGGCGGGTACGACTTCCGCTCACCATCGCGCGGCGGATACGACTTCCGCTCACCATCGCGCGGCGGGTACGACTTCCGCTCGCCATCGCGCGGCGGATACGACTTCCGCTCACCATCACGGGCGGATACGACTTCGTCGCCATCGCGCTTCACGTAGGGCTTCTTGTCACCATCGCGCGGCGGGTACTTCTTGTCACCATCGCGCTTCACGTAGGGCTTCTTCTCCCCATCGCGCGGCGGATACGACTTTCGAGCACCCGTGCTCGGGCGCGACGAGGCGCCCGCCGGCCGATCGCTGCTGCGCCGAGGCGCATCGCCCTCTCGAGGGCGCTTGGTCGGATCTTCGTCTGCCATGTCCTGATCCTCCCGATTGGTTTGTTAACGAGAAATGGCCACCCATCAATGGGTGGCCATTTCACGAAAGAAGTCCGGCGGTGTCCTACTCTCCCACAGGGTCCCCCCTGCAGTACCATCGGCGCTGTGAGGCTTAGCTTCCGGGTTCGGAATGTAACCGGGCGTTTCCCTCACGCTATGGCCGCCGAAACACTATTGATGTTTCAAGTCTGCATAACAAAGTCATTGTCATGCGGTTCTCGACCGTACATCGAGAACCACTCAGTGGACGCAAGCACCAAAAAACGGTGTGTTATCAAGTCATCGGCTTATTAGTACGAGTCAGCTACACGTGTTGCCACGCTTACACATCTCGCCTATCAACCCAGTAATCTGGCTGGGAGCCTCTCGCCCGAAGGCATGGAAATCTCATCTTGAGGCCGGCTTCCCGCTTAGATGCTTTCAGCGGTTATCCATCCCGAACGTAGCTAATCAGCGGTGCTCCTGGCGGAACAACTGACACACCAGAGGTTCGTCCAACCCGGTCCTCTCGTACTAGGGTCAGATCCTCTCAAATTTCCTGCGCGCGCAGCGGATAGGGACCGAACTGTCTCACGACGTTCTAAACCCAGCTCGCGTACCGCTTTAATGGGCGAACAGCCCAACCCTTGGGACCTACTCCAGCCCCAGGATGCGACGAGCCGACATCGAGGTGCCAAACCATGCCGTCGATATGGACTCTTGGGCAAGATCAGCCTGTTATCCCCGAGGTACCTTTTATCCGTTGAGCGACAGCGCTTCCACAAGCCACTGCCGGATCACTAGTCCCGACTTTCGTCCCTGCTCGACCTGTCAGTCTCACAGTCAAGCTCCCTTGTGCACTTACACTCGCCACCTGATTGCCAACCAGGTTGAGGGAACCTTTGGGCGCCTCCGTTACTTTTTGGGAGGCAACCGCCCCAGTTAAACTACCCATCAGGCACTGTCCCTGAACCGGATTACGGTTCTAAGTTAGATATCCAGAGTGACCAGAGTGGTATTTCAACAATGACTCCACCTGAACTGGCGTCCAAGCTTCAAAGTCTCCCACCTATCCTACACAAGCCACACCGAACACCAATACCAAACTATAGTAAAGGTCACGGGGTCTTTCCGTCCTGCTGCGCGTAACGAGCATCTTTACTCGTAATGCAATTTCGCCGAGTTCGCGGTTGAGACAGTTGGGAAGTCGTTACGCCATTCGTGCAGGTCGGAACTTACCCGACAAGGAATTTCGCTACCTTAGGATGGTTATAGTTACCACCGCCGTTTACTGGGGCTTAAATTCTCAGCTTCGCCTTGCGGCTAACCGGTCCTCTTAACCTTCCAGCACCGGGCAGGCGTCAGTCCGTATACATCGTCTTGCGACTTGGCACGGACCTGTGTTTTTAGTAAACAGTCGCTACCCACTAGTCTCTGCGGCCTCCAAACGCTTTCGGAGCAAGTCCTAATACGTCGAAGGCCCCCCTTCTCCCGAAGTTACGGGGGCATTTTGCCGAGTTCCTTAACCACGATTCTCTCGATCTCCTTGGTATTCTCTACCTGACCACCTGAGTCGGTTTGGGGTACGGGCGGCTTGAACCTCGCGTCGATGCTTTTCTTGGCAGCATAGGATCACCCACTTTTTATCCGCATCGTGTCTCAGCCTGTATGAGTGACGGATTTGCCTATCACTCGGCCTACGCACTTGCACCAGGACAACCATCGCCTGGCTTGGGCTACCTTCCTGCGTCACACCTGTTAATACGCTAACCGCCTCAGCATAGGGTCGTGTGCTAGGCCCAACGCTTCACCCCGAAGGGATCCGTCAGTGGGATTCAGACACTTAGCATTACTGGATTGGTTTGGGCGGTTCTTCGCCGGTACGGGAATATCAACCCGTTGTCCATCGACTACGCCTGTCGGCCTCGCCTTAGGTCCCGACTTACCCAGGGAAGATTAGCTTGACCCTGGAACCCTTGGTCTTTCGGAGGACGTGTTTCTCACACGTCTTTCGCTACTCATGCCTGCATTCTCACTCGTGTAGCCTCCACGGCTGGTTCACACCGCCGCTTCGCTGGCCACACGACGCTCTCCTACCCATCAATACGGCTGGACCACGAAGGCCTACCAATAATATCAATGCCACAACTTCGGTGGCGTGCTTGAGCCCCGTTACATTGTCGGCGCGGAATCACTTGACCAGTGAGCTATTACGCACTCTTTCAAGGGTGGCTGCTTCTAAGCCAACCTCCTGGTTGTCAAGGCAACTCCACATCCTTTCCCACTTAGCACGCGCTTTGGGACCTTAGTTGGTGGTCTGGGTTGTTTCCCTCTCGACTATGAAGCTTATCCCCCACAGTCTCACTGCTGCGCTCTCACTTACCGGCATTCGGAGTTTGGCTGACGTCAGTAACCTTGTAGGGCCCATCGGCCATCCAGTAGCTCTACCTCCGGCAAGAAACACGCAACGCTGCACCTAAATGCATTTCGGAGAGAACCAGCTATCACGAAGTTTGATTGGCCTTTCACCCCTATCCACAGCTCATCCCCTCAGTTTTCAACCTAAGTGGGTTCGGTCCTCCACGACGTCTTACCGTCGCTTCAACCTGGCCATGGATAGATCACTTCGCTTCGGGTCTAGGACATGCGACTGAATCGCCCTATTCAGACTCGCTTTCGCTACGGCTACCCCACTCGGGTTAACCTCGCCACATATCGCTAACTCGCAGGCTCATTCTTCAAAAGGCACGCTGTCACCCCTACTAAGGAGGCTCCAACGGTTTGTAAGCAAACGGTTTCAGGTACTATTTCACTCCCCTCCCGGGGTACTTTTCACCTTTCCCTCACGGTACTTGTCCGCTATCGGTCATCTGGGAGTATTTAGGCTTATCAGGTGGTCCTGACAGATTCACACGGGATTTCTCGGGCCCCGTGCTACTTGGGATACTCTTCGCGCCAAGGGAGGCATTTCGACTACGGGGTTCACACCCTCTATGACTGGCCTTTCAATGCCATTCGTCTATACCTTCTTGTAACGCCGGCTGCTCGGCAGAGCAGCCTGAAAAGTCCCACAACCCCGAATACGCAACTCCTGCCGGATATCACACGTACTCGGTTTAGCCTGTTCCGGTTTCGCTCGCCACTACTAACGGAATCGCGGTTGCTTTCTCTTCCTGTGGGTACTGAGATGTTTCACTTCCCCACGTTCCCTCTACCCGCCCTATATATTCAGGCGGGAGTCACTGGGTCGGCACGCCGCCCAGCGGGGTTTCCCCATTCGGACACCCTCGGATCAAAGTGTGCTTATCCACTCCCCGAGGCTTATCGCAGATTGCTACGTCCTTCTTCGGCTCCAGATGCCAAGGCATTCACCGTTTGCTCTTAAAGACTTGAAATCACATGAGTTTTATCAAGAATCGGTTTGGACCTTTCGATCCAACTCGAAATTGACTAATGATCTTTAAGATCATCAATATGAGCCGATCAAAGATCGGCTCAAAGATGCTCGCGTCCACTGTGTAGTTCTCAAAGTACGGGCGGTACCTTCCCCGCTGCCAGCACTGCCGGCATAGGAAAAGGTCCTGAGTTTCGCATGGCCCCGATCCGAAGATCAGAGCGCATCCGGTCCCTCAGGACCCAACAGCGTGCATGTGCGATATCTGGCGAGCGTCACGGTTCCAGCTGCAAGCAGCGTACTGAGTGAAGAACGTCGTCCTTCGCACCTAGTCAAATGTTCCACCCATGAGCTACCAGTCGAGAACGTGTGTCTCGAGTCTGGCTCTGGAAGGCCCGAAGGCCTCCAAGTGCTCCTTAGAAAGGAGGTGATCCAGCCGCACCTTCCGGTACGGCTACCTTGTTACGACTTAGTCCTAATTACCGATCCCACCTTCGACGGCTCCCTCCACAAGGGTTGGGCCACCGGCTTCAGGTGTTACCGACTTTCATGACTTGACGGGCGGTGTGTACAAGACCCGGGAACGTATTCACCGCAGCGTTGCTGATCTGCGATTACTAGCGACTCCGACTTCATGAGGTCGAGTTGCAGACCTCAATCCGAACTGGGACCGGCTTTTTGGGATTCGCTCCACCTTACGGTATTGCAGCCCTTTGTACCGGCCATTGTAGCATGCGTGAAGCCCAAGACATAAGGGGCATGATGATTTGACGTCATCCCCACCTTCCTCCGAGTTGACCCCGGCAGTATCCCATGAGTTCCCACCATTACGTGCTGGCAACATAGAACGAGGGTTGCGCTCGTTGCGGGACTTAACCCAACATCTCACGACACGAGCTGACGACAACCATGCACCACCTGTTTACGAGTGTCCAAAGAGTTCTACATTTCTGCAGCGTTCTCGTATATGTCAAGCCTTGGTAAGGTTCTTCGCGTTGCATCGAATTAATCCGCATGCTCCGCCGCTTGTGCGGGTCCCCGTCAATTCCTTTGAGTTTTAGCCTTGCGGCCGTACTCCCCAGGCGGGGAACTTAATGCGTTAGCTGCGTCACGGAATCCGTGGAATGGACCCCACAACTAGTTCCCAACGTTTACGGGGTGGACTACCAGGGTATCTAAGCCTGTTTGCTCCCCACCCTTTCGCTCCTCAGCGTCAGTTACGGCCCAGAGATCTGCCTTCGCCATCGGTGTTCCTCCTGATATCTGCGCATTCCACCGCTACACCAGGAATTCCAATCTCCCCTACCGCACTCTAGTCTGCCCGTACCCACTGCAGGCTGGGGGTTGAGCCCCCAGTTTTCACAGCAGACGCGACAAACCGCCTACGAGCTCTTTACGCCCAATAATTCCGGATAACGCTTGCACCCTACGTATTACCGCGGCTGCTGGCACGTAGTTAGCCGGTGCTTTTTCTGCAGGTACCGTCACTTTCGCTTCTTCCCTGCTAAAAGAGGTTTACAACCCGAAGGCCGTCGTCCCTCACGCGGCGTTGCTGCATCAGGCTTGCGCCCATTGTGCAATATTCCCCACTGCTGCCTCCCGTAGGAGTCTGGGCCGTGTCTCAGTCCCAGTGTGGCCGGTCACCCTCTCAGGCCGGCTACCCGTCGACGCCTTGGTGAGCCTTTACCTCACCAACTAGCTGATAGGCCGCGAGCTCATCCCTGACCGAAGTTCTTTCCAGCTGCTGAAGATGCCTTCGCAGCTCGTATCCGGTATTAGACGTCGTTTCCAACGCTTATCCCAGAGTCAGGGGCAGATTGCTCACGTGTTACTCACCCGTTCGCCACTGATCCAGAGAGCAAGCTCTCTTTCACCGTTCGACTTGCATGTGTTAAGCACGCCGCCAGCGTTCATCCTGAGCCAGGATCAAACTCTCCGTAAAAGAATTTTGCTGCGACAAGACCGGAATGGGTCGAGCCGAGCGAGTTTGATCTGACGATCGGATGTCATTGCTGACATCTCGTTTAATCTCAAAAGAATCTCATCGGTCAGACAAGCTGACCGCGAGGTTTTTTGGCATTTGACAAGTGCACGCTGTTGAGTTCTCAAGGATCGGATGCTCCTGCTTCCAGCCTCTCGGCTGGCCCGGCAGGGCAACTTCTCTATCTTACGCTTCGTGTTCCGCGTGTCAAATCGGCGTTTCTCGACGCGAAGTCGGGAGCAGCTGTCAGTGACGACATCTCACGAAGCTAGATCTGCTGCCCTGCGTCTCGGCGATTCGGCCGGCCCGCTGGGCAACTTCTCTATCTTATCCCCCTCCGTCAGCGTGTCAAATCGGCCGTTCGCGGCGCTTGAGCGTCCACGTACAGCACTCTTCGACAGCTTCGAGGAGTGGGAACCTCCATCCTAGACCCGAGGGCCGGAACACTCAATGAGTGTTGCTTCAGAAGGGGGGTGGTTCTCCGCTTGAGGGGGGTAAGGCTTTCGGCCTCTCCGCTTCCCTGTGGGGCGAACAAGTAATAAGTTACGTGGGTTGCGCGGGTGTGGCAAATCCGGCCCGCAGCCCGGGCGTGTCGCCTCCCCAGAGCCCGGAATCACGCGAGATCGGGCCCCTGGGGCGAACCGACCTCTGGTGGCCATGACGCGTGCGGCGTAGCCTCCGTGCATGGCTGTGCCTTCGCATCTGATCGCCCCCGGCGGGCCGCACGAGCAGCAGGCATGACGGCGTCCGCGCAGCCGGCGCCCGATCTTCTTGCTCGCATCTGGGCCGATCTGGGTGGCGACCCCGCTCGGCTGCGTGCGGTGAGCGCGCCACCCCACCCCGTGCCCCTCCCCGCCCGCACCGGCGTCGCCCCCCTGGCCTGGGCGACTGTGGCGGCGGCTTCCCTCGCCGCCGCGGGCCTGGTCGGCGCGCGGTCTGTCGCGCTCGACCCGGATCGGATCGCGGTCGCGTACTCGAGCGAGCGATATTTCCGATGCAGCGGCGAGCCCGTCGATGCGTGGGCGCCGCTCTCGGGCTTCTTCCGGTCCTCGGACGGCTGGGTGCGCACGCACGGCAACTATCCGCACCATGCGGCCGCGCTGCGGCGGGGTCTGGGGCTCGACGCCGGTGCCGACAAGGACGCCGTGGCCGCCGCACTGCGCGGCATGCCGGCCGGGGTTGCGACGCAGGCGATCACCGGGGCGGGCGGACTCTGCGTCGGTGTCGCGCACGAGAACTCCGTCGTCGACGCGGACCTTCGGGAAGCGCCGATCGTCGAGGTGCTGCGCGAGGGGCATGCCGTCCGCGCGATCTGCGGGAGTGGTCGCCGACCGACGCGCCGCTGCGCGGCATCCGCGTACTCGATCTCACGCGGGTGATCGCCGGTCCCGTCGCGACGCGCACGCTCGCGCTGCTCGGCGCCGACGTCCTGCGGATCGACCCGCCGCAGCTGCCCGAGCCGGAATGGCAGCACCTCGACAGCGGCCACGGCAAGCGCTCCACGCTGCTGGATCTGAGCGCCGCCGGTGACCGCGCGACCTTCGACCACCTGCTCGAGACCGCCGATGTCGTCGTCACCGGCTACCGCGCGCGTGCCCTCGAACGGCTCGGCCTCGGCCCGCACGATCTCGCCGCGCAGCGTCCCGGCATCGTCGTCGCGCGGCTGACCGCGTGGGGATCGACGGGAGCGACGGGTGACCGCCGCGGATTCGACAGTCTGGTGCAGGCCGCGAGCGGGGTCGCGTGGATCGAGTCCCCCGATGGGAATCGCCCCGGCGCTCTGCCCGCGCAGGCGCTCGACCACAGCGCCGGCTACCTTCTCGCCGCCGGGGTGGTGATGGCCCTGGGCCGCCAGGCGTCCGAGGGCGGCTCATGGTCCGTCGACGTGTCGCTTCGTCGCGTCGCCGCCGAACTGCTCGGCCTGCCGCGCACGGACGAACCCGAGCCGAACGGGCCGGCTTTCGACCCGCGCCCCACCTGCAGAGCTTCGAGGTCGATGGCCTTCGGCTGACCACGACGGCACCGGCGCTCGCGTACGACGGGGGGCCGACGGCGTTCGATCCCCCGCGGCGGTGGGCGCGCGACTCCCCCACGTGGATCGAGCGCTGACGGTGGCGCGGGTGGACGCCGAGGTGCTCGTCATCGGCGCGGGGCCGGCCGGCCTGGCCGTGGCCGCGTGCCTGCTGCGCCGGGGAATCGACACCCTCGTCGTCGATCGCGGCGAAAGCGTGGGTGAGACCTGGCGGTCGCGGTACGACCGACTGCACCTGCACACTCCTCGGGTGCAGTCGTCCCTGCCCGGCGTGCGCATTCCCGCTCGATTCGGGCGCTGGGTCGCGAAGGACGACGTCGCCGAGTACCTGAGCGTTTACGCGCGGCGGCAGCGGATTGCGCCGAGGTTCGCGACCGAGGTGCGGCGAGTGGACCATGACGGACGGCTGTGGACCGCGACCTTCGACGAGGGCGCGCTCTCGGCGCGGCAGATCGTGATCGCCACCGGCTACAGCAACTCCCCGGTTCGGCCGAACTGGCCGGGCCAGGACGGATTCGGGGGCGCGGTCGTGCACGCGTCGGAGTACCGGAATGCCCGGCCATTCGCCGGACGCGACGTGCTCGTGGTGGGGGCGGGCAACTCCGGCGCCGAGATCGCGGCCGATCTCGCGGAGGGGGGAGCGGCGACCGTGCGACTTGCGATCCGGACACCGCCGAACATCATTCCGCGGCAGCTGGGACCGGTGCCGACCGGACTGCTGGCGATCGGGATGGAGTACTCCCCTGCATGGCTCGTCGACCCCGTCAACCGGCTGCTGCAGCGCGCCGTTCTCGGCGACCTGACGCCGTTCGGCATGCCCCCGCCGACCGCGGGAGTCGTGGCGCAGGCGCGTGCGACGGGAGTCACGCCGACGATCGATGTCGGTCTGGTCGAGTGTCTCCGCGCGGGGCGGGTTCTGCCCGTCGCCGCGCTCGAGAGGTTCGACGGCGGCGAGGTCGTGCTCGCGGACGGCACCCGAATCGCGCCGGATGCCGTCATCGCCGCGACCGGCTATACGACGGGTCTCGTGCCCGTCGCGGGCCACCTCGGGGTGCTGGACGAACGCGGATATCCGCTCGTCACCGGCCCCCGGACGCTGCCGACCGCGCCGGGGCTGCGGTTCATCGGACTCTCCAATCCGCTGAAGGGTCAGCTGTTGCAGATCAAGCTGCATGCGCGGGCGTCTGCGCGAGCTGTTGCGAAGGAGCTTCGCGCTAGCTGATCGATGCCCCTCGCCGCTCGCGCAGAACCTGGATCGTGACGGCGAGCGCCAGCGTGAGCACGCCCCACGCCGCGCACGCCGGCGGGAGGACCCGATACGCGAGGTGCTGGACGGTCCAGTCGGCCGCGAACGGTCCGTACAGCGCCAGACCGATCCCCCATGCGACCACGAGAGCGATCGGCAGCGAGAGCCACCATGCCCAGCGCACCGGATCGGACAGCAGTCGCTCTGGCGCGGACTCGGGCAGCCTTCGACGCAGCCACCGCCCAGCCCAGATCGCGAGGATGGCCAGGCCGAGCACCGACGAGCCGTGCTGGAGCCACTTGTACCCCGTCAGCGGCCCCCACTGCTCGTCGAGCAGCGGAACGATCTGCACGCCCCATCGACCCTCGTGCGTGAACAGGTCCCACACGATGTGCGTCAGGATGCCGATCGCCAGCGAGGCGATCAGCAGCACGATGCCGCGCCATGAGGTTCGCGCCGGCACGCCGGCGATCGCGAACGTCTCGCGCAGCGCGTTGCCGGCGCCCGCATCCCACGCTTCGGGCAGACGTCGGGCGAGCGCCACCGGTGACAGCTCACGCGCGGCCGGTCGCAGGACGCACCGCCAGACGAGCAGCAGCGCGAGCGCGATCACGATCGTCAGCGGCAGCCACCAGAGGCTGTGCGTGAGCCCGTAATGCAGGGGCAGACCGCGCACGAACAGCGGAAAGTCCGGCGCCATCGCGCCGATCGCGATCGCCGCAGGTACCAGCGGGGTGCGCAGGAACGGAAGCGCGACGACGGCGTGGCTCGGCGTGAAGGGCATGCGCCG
This sequence comes from uncultured Actinomycetota bacterium, assembly GCA_963781135.1. Classification (GTDB taxonomy): domain Bacteria; phylum Actinomycetota; class Actinomycetes; order Actinomycetales; family Microbacteriaceae; genus Microbacterium. Next base: position 1,080,908 of record CAWADY010000010.1, read on the forward strand.
CCGGTCTACCCGCGGACGAACACGCCGGCGAGCGTCTTCTTGCCGCGCCGCAGCACCGACACTCCGCCGGGGAGCGATCCGGTGACGACGGCGGCATCGTCGTCGACCTTGACCCCGTCGAGTGACACCCCGCCCTGCGCGATCGCGCGGCGGGCTTCACCCAGACTCGTCACCAGGCCCGTATCGACCAGGGCGCTGACGACCGGAGTGCCTGCGGCCAGCTCGGCGTGCGGCAGCTCACGCAGAGCACTCGCGAGCGTGGCGGCATCCAGCGTCGACAGATCGCCCTGCCCGAAGAGCGCCTCCGACGCCGCGATCGCAGCCGCGGCGGCATCCGCTCCGTGGACCAGTGTCGTCACCTCGAGGGCGACCCGCTTCTGGCCGATGCGACGGAACGGCTCGGCATCATGCGCGGCCACGACCTGCTCGATCTCGGCGCGCGTGAGGAACGTGAAGACCTTGAGTCGGTCTGCCACGTCGGCGTCGTCGGTGTTCAGCCAGAACTGGTACATCGCGTACGGACTCGTGAGCTTCGGGTCGAGCCACACCGCGTTGCCCTCGCTCTTGCCGAACTTGCGGCCGTCGCTGTTGGTGATCAGGGGCGTGCCGATCGCGTGGACGCTCTTGCCCTCGGCGCGGTGGATGAGATCGACGCCGCTCGTGAGATTGCCCCACTGGTCGCTGCCGCCGGTCTGCAGCACACAGCCGTACTGCAGGAACAGCTCGCGGTAGTCCAGCCCCTGCAGGATCTGGTAGCTGAACTCGGTGTAGCTGATGCCCTCGTCGGAGTTCAGCCGCGCGCTGACGGCATCCTTCTTGAGCATCGTGCCGACGCGGTAGTGCTTGCCGATGTCGCGCAGGAAGTCGATCGCGCTGAGCGGCGCGGTCCAGTCGAGGTTGTTGACCATGCGGGCGGCGTTCTCGCCCTCGAAGCTCAGGAATCGCTCGATCTGCGAGCGAAGGTACCCGACCCACTCGGCGACCGTCTCCTTCGTGTTGAGCGTGCGCTCGGCCGAGGGTCGCGGGTCGCCGACCAGCCCGGTCGATCCGCCCACGAGCCCGAGGGGCCGGTGGCCGGCGAGCTGGATGCGGCGCATGGTGAGCAGCTGCACCAGGTTGCCCAGATGCAGGCTCGGGGCGGTCGGGTCGAACCCGCAGTAGTACACGATCGGCGGCCCGGCGAGCAGCGCGCGCAGCGCGTCCTGGTCGGTCGAGACGTGCACGAGCCCACGCCACACCAGTTCGTCCCAGACATTCTCGAATGTCGGATCGATGGCGGGCGCGCTCGAGGTCAGAGCGGGAGAAGACACGGGTCCGAGGTTATCAGCGGGCATCCGGTGCCCTCGAACCGGGGGCGGATGGCCTCAGGCGACCGAGATCTCGTCGTACAGGCCGATGATGTTGCCCTCGGAGTCCTTGATGTACACCCACCGCGAGTTCTCGCTGAGCGGTTGGATCTCGCCGAGCTGCTCGCCGCCGTTCGCCAGCGCGAGGGCCACCGTGTCTTCGATGCGGTCGACCGTGAACACGACGGTCGGGTGCGGCGTGGCGCCGCGCAGGTGCAGGTCGCCGTTCACTCCCTCATCCTGCGGCTGACGCAGCATCCCCATCTCGTCGCCCCACGGTTCGTAGCCGAATCCGAGGACCGATGTGTAGAACGCCTGCGCGCGGGCGATGTCGTCGACGGGGATCTCGAAATGCTCCACTTTGGCCATGGATCGACGGTGGCATACGTGTGCGGACGCGTCCAGCCGGTGTAGCCCAGAGGCTTGATCTGACTCCATTCAGCGTGGGGGCATAACCGACCACCGCGTCCCATCGATGAAGTCTCATGACATTATTTGCTGGAATGAAGCTATGATGCTTATTGAGGCTTGCCAGGAGGACAGATGTTCGTCATCACCGCAGACCAGCGCGACAGCCGCACCAGCGCCGACCTCGTGCCGGAGGGCATTGCGCTCGTCGAGCGGGTCGGCGCAGACCGGCTCACCCTTCCCGTGCAGCGCAACGCCGGCGACGAGCTGCAGGCGCTGACCGACAGCGCTGCGGCCGCGCTGCAGGTCGGACTGGCGCTGCTGCGCGACGGACGGTGGAGCGTGGGCATCGGTGCCGGGGCGCTCGAGTCGCCCCTGCCTGCCGAGATCCGCGCGGCACGCGGCTCCGCATTCGTCCTCGCGCGGGAGGCCGTCGAACGGGCCAAGTCCTCTGCCGGCCGGGTTGCGGTCGCGGCCGCCGACCCCGTGGCCGCCGCCGATGCGGAGGCCTACCTTCGCCTTCTCGTCGACCTGCGCGACCGGCGATCCGCCCAGGGCTGGGAGGTCGCCGACCTGCTGGCGCAAGGTCTCACGCAGAAGCGCATCGCCGCCGAGCTCGGCATCACCCCCACTGCGGTGAGCCTGCGCGCCAAGGCCGGAGGGCTGCGGCTCGAGGAGGCGGCCATTCCCGCGCTCGAGCGCACGTTCGCCCGGCTCGACCGGTGACCCGCGTGTGCCCGAGCGTGGTGAAGTCGCCGTGAAAGACTGACCGCATGCCTGTGATCTTTCCGGAGGCCCTCGTCGTCGCGGCGCTGTCGATCTTCCTGTTTCTGGCACTCTGCGGAGCGCTCGTGCTGATCGTCATCAGCCTCCGACGCCCCACCACGCTTCCCCTCGTCATCGCGAGCGGGCTCATCGTGCTCGCGCTGATCGTCGTCGTGGTCGCGCCGTTCAACGTTCCGCTGATCATGGGGCTCATCGTCGCGCTGCTCGGAACGACGCTCGGAGTGCTGGGCGGCAATCCCGTGACCCGCCGCATCCTCGAGATCGCGACTCACGGCCGCGTCCGCGACGGCGCGAACGGCGGGATCATCCTGGATGCCGAAGCGGCCGGTGTCGCGGAGCCCCAGGCGACGGTCACCGAAGCCGATACGGCATCCCGCGAGGTGATGCGCGGCGGGACGACGATCGGCTACCTCGAGCGGCTCGCCGTGGTCATCTCTCTCATCGCCGGGTTTCCCGAAGCGATCGCGATCGTGGTGGCCGTCAAGGGCGTCGGCCGCTTCTCAGAGCTCGCCGCCGCAGAAGCGCGGGAGAGATTCATCATCGGCACGCTGTCGAGCCTGCTGTGGGCGTGCATCCTGGGTGCGCTCGTCCGACTGGCGATCTGGTGAACCGGATCGACGCCGACGACGTGACCCGCTGAGGCATTCGTGACCGCCTCCCCCGCCGGCAGCCTCGGCTCCCTCGTCCAGGACTACATCGACGTGCAGTGCGCCGTCATCCTCGAAGCCCGCACGGCGATCGAGGCGCGCGACGAGGATGCCGTGCACCCCGTCCGCGTCGCGATCCGGCGACTGCGCGCCACGCTGAGAACCTTCGGCGGCGTGTACCGGCTCGTCGATCGGGAGACTCTCGCGCAGGAGGCGAAATGGGCGGGGCTCCTGCTCGGCGACGTTCGCGACCTGCAGGTGCTCGCGGAGCGCTTCGCCGCCGAGTCGCCGAGCGAAGCGGTGGGTGAGGTCATCGCGGCCGACATCGCACGCCGGCGGACGGAAGCCTGGGGGGCGGTGACCGACGGTCTGCGCGGTGCACGCGGAGTCGCGCTGTTCGCGCAGCTCGAGCGCTGGCGGGAGGATCCGCCGTTCAGCGACAAGGCCGAGCGGCCCGCCGCCCGCGCTCTCCCCCGCATCAAGAAGGCCGACAAGCGGGTGCGATCGCGACTCGAGCGCGCACGCGCAGCCGCGGGCGATGAGAGCGCGGGCGAGCTGCTGCACGACGCCCGCAAGGCGGCCAAGCGCCACCGCTACGCGGTCGAACTCGCGCAGCCGATCCTGGGTGCGGACGCGGACCGGACGATCGAGGAACGGCAGGCGCTGCAGGACGCCCTCGGCGAGCATCAGGATGCGGTGGTCGCTCTCGCGTTCCTGCGGGCGATCGACGCGAGCGCGCAGAGCGCCGAGACCACCCGGCAGCTGCGGACGCTCATCGATCGCACCCGCGTCAGCGCGGACGACGTCGCGGGTGTGCTGCGCGACGCGCAGCACAAGGGCTGAGCCGGTTACAGACCGAGCGAGTGCGCTGCTGCCTGAGCCCGGGCGATCAGCTCGGCGCGCTGCTCCTCCACCCGCACCGGCGCGGTTCCGCCCGCCCCGTCGCGGCTCGCGACCGAGCCGTCCACGGTGAGCACCTGACGCACATCGCTCGTGAGGTGCGGTGAGACCGAGGCGAGCATCTCATCGCTCGCCTCGTGCAGCTCCAGCCCGCGCTCCTCGCAGAGCTTGACGAGTGAGCCGGAGATCTCGTGCGCATCGCGGAACGGAACCCCGCGCTTGACCAGCCACTCGGCGACATCGGTCGCGAGGGAGAACCCCTGCGGGGCGAGCTGCGCCATCCGCTCGGTGTGGAACCGCAGCGTCGCGACCATGCCCGCGAAAGCGGGAAGCAGCACCTCGAGCGTGCGCACCGAGTCGAAGACGGGCTCCTTGTCTTCCTGCAGATCGCGGTTGTACGCCAGAGGCAGCCCTTTGAGCGTCGCCAGCAGGCCGGCGAGGTTTCCGATGAGGCGGCCGGCCTTGCCGCGCGCGAGCTCCGCGATGTCGGGATTCTTCTTCTGCGGCATGATGCTCGACCCGGTCGAGTACCCGTCGTCGAGGGTCACGAAGCCGAACTCGCGGGTGTTCCAGAGGATGATCTCTTCGGCGAAGCGCGAGATGTCGACCGCGATCATCGCGGTGATGAACGCGAACTCGGCCACGACGTCGCGGGCCGACGTGCCGTCGAGCGAGTTCTCGGCCGGCCGCGCCAGGCCCAGTTCGCGCGCGACGAGCTGCGGGTCGAGCCCGAGCGTCGATCCTGCGAGCGCTCCCCCGCCGTACGGCGAGACCGATGCGCGCACCGACCAGTCGCGGAATCGCTCCAGATCCCGCACGAGCGGCCACGCGTGAGCCTGCAGGTGGTGGGCGAGCAGCACCGGCTGCGCATGCTGCAGGTGCGTGCGTCCGGGCATGACCGCCTCGGGGTGCGTCTCGGCCTGCGCCACCAGGGCGTCGACCACGCGCAGGATGTCGCGTGCGATCGTGCGCGAGTGGTCGAGCAGATACATCCGCACCAGCGTCGCGATCTGGTCGTTGCGGCTGCGCCCCGCCCTCAGTTTGCCGCCGAGCTCGGGACCGACGTCGGCGATGAGCGCCTGCTCGAGCGCGCCGTGCACGTCCTCGTCGTGCGGACCCGCCTGCAGGGTCCCATCGGTGATGCGGCGTGCCAGGCCGTCGAGCCCCTCGTGCATCGCGCGTTCCTCGTCGGCCGTGAGGTACCCGGCCGAAGCCAGGGCCTTCGCGTGCGCGTGCGAGCCGGCGATGTCGTAGAGCGCCAGCTCCCAGTCGAAGTGGGTGGAGCGGCTCAGCGCGGCGAGCTCCGGCGAGGGGCCCGTCGCGAATCGGGCGCCCCACAGTGCGCCTTCGTTCGTGCCGTCGCCCTTGATTTCGCTCATCCGATCAGCCTATCGACGCCGCACCGTGGGTCGTGAAATGCGGTCGACGACCCATTCGAGCGGACCGCGCCCGATGAGCAGGGCCCACGCCGTGCACGCGATCACCAGGGTGATGGTCATCGGCCAGAAGGGCGAGAGATCGCGGAAGCCCTCCAGATCGCCCGGGTCGCCGAGCACTGCGGTGGCCACGATCGCCCAGACCACGAGCTGCGCCGTATAGGCCGTGAGCGGCATCGCCCCGACCGCTCGCAGCGGCAGCACGATCCAGGTGAGCACGCTCCGGCACGCGAGCAGGCACAGCCCGATCACGGCGAGCGCGAACCCTCCAGACCCGATCACTTCGAGCAGGCCGCTGGAGTGCGGGTCGGCGGTCCAGACCGCGGCGCCGAACGAGACGACGCCGGATGCCGCATCCGCCCCGCCCGCGCCGTCCAGGCCGTAGCCGACCACCGCGAGCGCAGCGCCCGCGCCGACGAGCCAGAGCTGGACGCGCATGCGGGTGATGCCCGCCCTGGCTGCCGCCAGGCCGGCGACGACGAAAGCGATCCAGACCGGGAACGGGTAGTGCCAGCCGGTCACGACCGACACGGTCTGCCCCACCGGAGTGCTCCAGAACGGCACCGAGTCCAGCAGCACCTGGACGAACGGCATGACGACGGCCAGCGCCGCCGCCAGCACGAACAGCGCGCGAGCGCCCAGCGAGACGAGGGGCAGGGCGAGCAGGAAGAGGATCGCGTACGCGGGCAGGATCACGTACACGGGCACACCGGTCGCGATCAGGACGATCCCGATGAGCCAGAGCACTCCGGCTCGGACGGCGAGGCGCTGGCGTGCCGCGCGCATCTCGGGCGGGGCGAGCGGCCGGCTGCCCCCCGTGACGAGCCCGATCGAGACCCCGGCGAGCGTGGCGAACAGGATGGACGAGCGCCCGTCGACGACCGCGACCCAGGTCGCGGCATCCGCGAAGTCGAAGTCATCGATCCAGAGCACGTGCGCCGCGATCATGCCGATCACGGCCAGCCCGCGCGCGAGATCCACGCCGGCGATGCGCTGCGGCCCGTTCAGCCGCTGCCAGCGGGTGCCGAGCCAGCCCGGCGCCGCCGGTGTCGTCAGTCCTGGCGAAGAAGCCACACCAGCAGCGCCTTCTGCGCGTGCAGTCGGTTCTCGGCCTCGTCCCACACCACGCTCTGCGGCCCGTCGATGACCTCGGCCTCGACTTCGTACCCGCGGTCGGCGGGCAGGCAGTGGATGAAGATCGCGTCGGGCTTGGCGAGGGTCATCAGCTCGCGCGTGACCTTGTATTCGCCGAGGTCGCGCAGGCGTGCGAGCTTCTCCTCCTCTTTGCCCATCGACACCCACGTGTCGGTGACGATGACGTCCGCGCCCGCGGCCGCCTCGTTCGCGTCGGTGAAGAGGGTCAGCGAGCCGCCGGTCTCGGCGGCCCGGCGGTCGGCGGCCGCGACGACGTCCTCGCGCGGCGCGTACGACTCCGGCGAGGCGACCCGCACGTGCATGCCCGCCGTCACCCCGGCGAGCATGTACGAGTGCGCCATGTTCGACCGGCCGTCGCCGAAGAACGCGAGGGTGAGCCCGCGCAGCTCGCCCTTGTGCTCCTGGATCGTGAGCAGGTCGGCCAGCAGCTGGCACGGGTGGAAGTCGTCGCTGAGCGCGTTGACCACGGGCACGGTGGTGCCGGCGGCCATCTCTTCGAGCCCCGCTTGCGCGTACGTGCGCCAGACGATCGCGGCGACCTGGCGTTCCAGCACCCGCGCGGTGTCGGACGGGGTCTCCTTGCCGCCCAGCTGGCTGTTCGCGGTCGAGATGATCAGGGGCGATCCGCCGAGATCGGCGATGCCGACCGCGAACGAGACGCGCGTGCGCGTGGAGGACTTGTCGAAGATGACGGCGACGGTCTGCGGGCCGGCGAGCGGCGTGAGCTTCCAGCGGTCCTTCTTCAGGGCGACGGCGAGGTCGAGGATCTCGGACTGCTCGGCGGCGGTCAGGTCGTCATCGCGCAGCAGGTGACGGGTCATGCGGTGACCTCCTCGAGGACCAGGGCGTCCTCGACGGTGCGCAGCGACGCGGTGAACAGCTGGATGAACTCGTCCACCTCGACGTCGCCGATGTTCAGCGCCGGCACCAGCCGGATGGTCTCGTCGTTCGGGGCGTTGATGATGAGCCCGTGCTCCTGCGCGGCCGCGACGATCGCCTTCGCGACCGGATGCCGCAGCGCCACGCCGATCAGGAGCCCCTGGCCCCGGCATCCGGCGATGAGCCCGCTGTCGATCGCCGCGATCGCATCGCGAAGCTGGCGACCCCGCTCGGCGGCGTTGCGCACGAGCCCTTCGTCCTCGATCTCGGCGAGCACCGCCGACGAGACGGCGGTGCCGAGGGCGTTGCCCCCGAAGGTCGAGCCGTGCGTTCCCGGATAGAACAGCTCGCTCGCGGCACCGAACGTGATGAGGGCTCCGATCGGGAACCCGCCGCCGATGCCCTTCGCGACGGTGATCGCGTCGGGGGTGATGCCCGCGTGCTGGAAGGCGAACCACTCCCCGGTGCGCCCCGCGCCGGTCTGGATCTCATCGATGATCAGCAGCGCGCCGTGCGCCGAGGTCAGTTCGCGCGCCGCCGCGAGGTAGCCCTCGGGCAGATCGATCACGCCCGCTTCGCCCTTGATCGGCTCGACGAACAGCGCCGCGACCCTGTCGTCGAGTGCCGCTTCGAGCGCCTCGATCGTGGAGTCGATGAATTCGACGCCGGGGACCATCGGCAGGAAGGGCTCCTGCATGTACGGCTTGCCGGTCAGGGCGAGCGTGCCCATCGTGCGGCCGTGGAAGGCGTCGGTCAGGGCCAGCACCCGCGGGCGCCCGGCCCCGCCGTTCGTGGCGGCACCGTGCAGGCGGGCGAGCTTGAACGCGGCCTCGTTGGCCTCGGCGCCCGAGTTGCCGAAGTAGACGCGGCCGGAGTCCCCCGTGCCGGCGAGGCGCTTGAGCCGCGATGCGAGCTCGAGCTGCGGCGGCGTCGCGAAGTAGTTCGACACGTGCGCCAGCGTGGCCGCCTGGTTCGCGATCGCCTCGACGAACACGGGGTGCGCGTGCCCGAGCGAGTTCACCGCGATGCCCGCGAGGAAGTCGAGGTAGCGTCGCCCGTCGGCATCCCACAGGTAGGCGCCTTCCCCGCGGACGAACATCGCCATCCGGGGTCCGAAGCTGCGCACCAGGTCGCGCCCTGCGTCATCCTGCCAACTCATCCGAGCACCACTTCCGTTCCGATTCCCTTGCTGGTGAAGATCTCCGCGAGCACCGAGTGCGGCACGCGCCCGTCGATGATCGCCGCCGTCTCGACGCCGCCCTCGACCGCGTCCAGGCACGCCTGCATCTTCGGGATCATGCCCGATTCGAGCTTCGGCAGCATCGTGCGCAGCTCGGTGGTGGTCAGGTGCGAGACGAGGGAGTCGCGGTTCGGCCAGTCGGCGTAGAGGCCGGGCACATCGGTGAGCACGACCAGCTTGGCCGCGCCCAGGGCGATCGCCAGTGCCGCGGCCGCGGCATCCGCGTTCACGTTGAGCGAGTGGCCCGGGTGGTCGAGGTCGGGCGCGATGCTGGAGATGACGGGGATGCGTCCGGCGGCGAGCTGATCGTGCACCTGCTGCGGATCGACCTCGACGACGTCGCCGACGCGACCGAGATCATGATGCACGCCGTCGACGATGACTCCGCGCCGGCGCCCGCCGAACAGACCGGCGTCCTCACCCGACAGGCCGGTCGCATTCGGACCGTGGGCGTTGATCTTGGCGACGAGCTGCGGGTTGATCTGACCGGTGAGCACCATGCGCACGACACTGATCGCCTCGGTGCTGGTGACGCGGTAGCCGCCCTTGAACTCGCTCGGAATCGCGAGCCGGTCGAGCATCGACGAGATCTGGGGCCCGCCGCCGTGCACGACGACAGGCTTGACGCCGACGTAGCGCAGGTACGCGATGTCGGCCGCGAAGGCGTCCTGCAGCTCGTCGCTGACCATCGCGTTGCCGCCGTACTTGATGACGATCACCTGATCGCTGAAGCGCCGCAGCCACGGAAGCGACTCGATGAGGGTCGCCGCCTTGCCGCTGGCCTCAGCGGGGTCGGTGTCTTGCAGATCGATGTCGCTCATGTGGCGTATGCGCTGTTCTCGTGGACGTAGTCGTGCGTGAGGTCGTTCGTGAGGATCGTCGCGGTCGCCTCGCCGACCTTGAGGTCGATGAGCAGGTCGGTCGCGCGGGGCGTGAGGTCGACGTCATCGCGAGACGCGTCGGGTCCGCCCTGGCTGCACACGCGGACGCCGTTCATCCAGACGTCGACGTCGTACGGGTCGAACTCGGCATCGGTGGTGCCGATCGCGGCGAGCACACGGCCCCAGTTCGGGTCGTTGCCGAAGATCGCCGCTTTGAAGAGGTTGTTGCGGGCCACGGAACGCCCGACCTCGACCGCATCGGATTCGGATGCCGCATGCACGACGCGGATCGCGATGTCATGACTCGCTCCCTCGGCGTCGCCCTGCAGCTGCCGGGCCAGGTCGGAGCACACCTCGGCGAGCGCGGAGGCGAAGTCGTCGGCATCCGGGGTCACGCCGGAGGCGCCGCTCGCCATCAGCGTCACCTGGTCGTTCGTCGACATGCAGCCGTCGGAATCGAGCCGGTCGAAGGAGATCCTCGTGGCGCTGCGCAGCGCGGCGTCGGCCTGCGCGGCGTCGATCACGGCATCGGTGGTGATCACCACGAGCATCGTCGCAAGCCCGGGGGCCAGCATCCCGGCGCCCTTCGCCATGCCGCCGATCGACCAGCCGCCCCTCGAGACCACAGACCGCTTCGGTGTGGAGTCCGTCGTCATGATGGCGAGGGATGCCGCTTCGCCGCCGTCGGCGCTGAGCTGGGCGATGCCCTTCTCGGTGCCGTCGAGCACTTTCGCCCGGAACACCTCGTCGCCGGTGCCGATGAGGCCCGTCGAGCAGATCAGCACGTCTCCCGCGCCGACGCCGAGCAGCTCGGCGGCTCGCTCGGCGGTCTGGTGCGTCGTCTGGAACCCGAAAGAGCCCGTGAAGCAGTTCGCTCCCCCGGAGTTGAGCACGATCGCCTCGACGACGCCGTCCTGGACGACCTGCTGCGACCAGATGATCGGGTTGGCCTTCGCGCGGTTGGACGTGAAGACGGCCGCGCCGACCTTGAGCGGTCCGCGGTTGACCACGACGGCGACGTCGAGGTTGCCGCTCGATTTGAGTCCGACGGCGACGCCTGCCGCCTCGAACCCCTGTGCTGCCGTGACGCTCACGGTGCCACTCCGTTCACGGTGAGTGCGGTGCCTTCGGGCAGGCCGAGGGCGATGTTCATGGACTGGATCGCCGCGCCGGCGGTGCCCTTGACCAGGTTGTCGACCGCCGCGACCACCACGACCCGATTCGCGGGGCGATCGATCGCCAGGCCGATGAGGGCGGTGTTCGCACCCAGCACGTCGGCGGTCCGCGGGAACTGGCCCTCGGGCAGCAGCTGCACGAAGGTCTCGTCGCCGTAGGCGTCCTGCCAGGCGGCGCGGATCTCGGCATCCGTCGCGTCGTGGGCGATCGGTGCGGTGCTCGTCGCGAGGATGCCGCGCGACATCGGCACGAGGACGGGGGTGAACGAGATGCGGATGCCCTCGTCTGCACCGGAATCGGATTCACTCACCGGATTCGGACCGGACGAACCCGCTGATCCGATTCCGGTGCCGTTCTCCGACATCCGTGCGGCCGCGAGCGCCTGGCGGATCTCGGGGATGTGCCGATGCGTGCCACCGACCGCGTACGGGTTGGCGCTGCCGAGGATCTCACTGGCCAGCAGGTTGGTCTTCAGGCTCTTGCCCGCCCCGGAGGGGCCGACCGCGAGGACCGCCACGATGTCGGAGGGATCGATGACGCCGGCGGCGACGCCGGGCGCGAGGCTCAGGCTCACGGTGCTGGCGTTGCAGCCGGGTGCCGCGATGCGGGTGGCTCCGACCAGGCGCGTGCGCTGCTTGGCGCCGCCGACGAGGAGCTCGGGAACACCGTAGGTCCACGGGTCGTGGAAGTCGCCGCCGTAGAAGCGCTCCCAGTCGGCGATCGAGGAGAGCCGGTGGTCGGCGCCGGCATCGATCACGAGAGGCGTGTCGGCGAGCGCGTCGGTGTACTGCCCGGACTGGCCGTGCGGCAGCGCGAGGAACACGATGTCGTGGCCGGCGAGCACCTCGGGCGTCGAAGGCTGAAGCGTGAGGTGCGCGAGCGACCGGAGGTGCGGCTGATGCTGGATGAGGGGCTGTCCCGCGTTCGAGTGCGCGGTGACGGTGCGGATCTCGACGTCGGGATGTGCGGCGAGGATCCTGAGGATCTCACCGCCCGCATAGCCGGATGCGCCGGAGACGGCGACCGAATATGTCATGGATTCCACCTTAGAGTCTGGGGTCGTGGGCTGCAGACGGCGACGCCCACAGCTCCCCGGATCCGAGGTGCGCAGCGTCGCCTAGAGTCGGCGTCCGTCCAGACGTCGGCGCGCGGGAGCGACGCTCGGAACGAGCGTGGCGGAGAAGGGCGCTGCCGAAGGCATGGGCCCGACGATAGCCCCTCCGGCATCGGCCCTGCAAATCACGTCGAGGGCGGCATCCGCGGGGCGGGTCCGGTCAGGGCGTGAGCTCCGCCAGCAGCGCGAGCTCCTCGGCACGCGTCAGACCCGATGCGCGTGCGCGGTCGAGGCCCCGAGCGCGCTCGTCGGCGAGCGTGCGCTCGAGCGTGCCGCGGATGCCGCTGATCCGGCCGCCGGCGGCGCGGTAGGCGGCGTGCGACCGGGTCGAGAACCCCACCATGTCGCGCGGCAGCCACAGCGGCAGCGAGCGCGGTCCCATCCAATGCTCGACGTCGTGGCCCGTGAGCCACGCGTCATCGGCCTCGACGATCCTGCCGGTGTGACCGGCGGTCTCGGCCGCGACCGAGAGCAGCTCGGCGAGCGGCATCGAGTCGCCGATCGCGTTGGCCGTCCCATGCCAGCCCTCGGCGCCCCGCCGCACGATGAAGTCGGTCAGATCGTCGACATCGATCACCTGCGTGGTGAGGCCCTCGAGGGTGGGAGCGAGGACGTCCTCCTCGCCGGCGAGCGCGAGCCGCGCGACCCAGTACCCGAATCGGTCGGTGGGATCGCCCGGGCCGACGATGAGTCCGGGCCGCACGATCGCGGCGCGATCGCCGAGAGCGCTCCGCACCGACGACTCGGCGGCGGCCTTCGCGCGCGAGTAGTCGTACTCGTCACCCCGCCGGGCGGGCTCGCTGAGCGGAGCGCTCTCGTCGGCGCCCACCTCGTCGTTGGTCGCATACACCGACAGAGACGAGACGTAGGTCCAGTGCCGCGTCCGCTCGGCGAGCGCATCGACCGCTTCAGCCACGAACTCGGGGATCGACGAGATCTCGACGATCTCATCCCACTCCCGAGCGGCGACATCGTCATACGCGCCGGGCTCGGCGCGGTCGGCGACGATCAGCTCGGCACCCTCGGGCGCCGGCCTGCCACCGCGGGCGAGGCACGTGACCGAGGCACCGGCATCCGTCCACGCGCGCGCGACCCGCCCGCTCAGCCAGCCCGTCCCGCCCAGGATCAGTACGTCCGTCATGCTGACATCTCAGCAGACCGCCCGGGTGCGCGGCACCCTGTTCCGCCCCCGGCGGAACACCCGGTTCGTCGAGTGGACGACCTCGCCTCGAGTGCACGACCTCGGTGCGGGGGGATGCCGTGCACTCGGCATCAGGTCGTGCAATCGGCGCGACCCTCGGCGCCGCGCTACTCGCGCAGCGTCGCCCCGTAGCGCTCGGCCGCGGCGGTGACGCCTGCGAGCTTCGCCTCGGTAGCCTCGGCCGCGGTCAGGGTGCGGTCGGGGGCGCGGAAGCGCAGCGCGAAGGTGAGGCTCTTCGCGCCGTCGGGCACGCCCGGTCCGCGGTAGTCGTCCACGAGGCGCAGCGACTCCAGGAGTGCGCCGGCGCCGTCGACCAGGGCCGCCCGCACGTCCGCAGCGGGGACGTCGTCGCCCACCACGAGCGACACGTCCTGCGTCGCGGCGGGATAGCCCGACAGCGACGCGGCGACGACCTTCTCGCCGGCAAGCGACAGCATCAGGTCGAGATCGAGCTCGGCGACGACCACGCGACCGGGAAGATCGGCGGCCTCGGCCACGGCCGGCAGAAGCTCGCCGACATAGCCGACCTCGGTCGCGCCCACCGAGAGCACGCCGGTGCGACCCGGGTGCAGGGCGGCGCGCTCGGCCTGAGCGACCTCGACCGTGACGCCCGCGGCCGATGCGATCGTGCGCACCGCGTCGAGCGCGTCGGCCAGTCCGGCGGCCGCGGCAGCCGCGCCGGGCTGCTTCGGTGCGATCCACCCCGTGAGCAGCACCGCGACGTGCCGGTGCTGCGGGGGGATCGACGCGTCCAAAGCGGCGAGGGTGGCGGCATCCGGTCGCACCGCGAGAGGCGGAACGAACTCGGTGCCGTACCGCACGCCGGGCGCAGGCAGGAAGACCGTGCCGATCTCGAACACGGCGAGATCGGTGAGCCCGCGCGCGACGTTGCGGTGCGCGACGCGCAGCAGCGCCGGCACCAGGCTGCGGCGCAGGAACGGCGACTGTCCGTCGAGCGGGTTGGCGAGCTTGACACTCGGCAGGCGCCCGCCCGCCGCGGAGCCGTGCAGGTCGTTCTGCTCCTCGGTCGTGAACGGGAACGAGGGCGTCTCGACATAGCCGGCGGCGGCCAGGGCGTTGCCGACGCGACGACGACCCTGCTGCGCCGAGGTCAGGCCGCGGCCCGACGGCGGCGTCGGCAGCACCGACGGGATGCGGTCGTATCCCTCGATGCGCGCGACCTCTTCAGCCAGCGTCCACTTGTCGGTGAGGTCGGGCCGCCACGACGGGGGGAACACGGCGAAATCGCCCGCGCGCTCGCGGACGGCCGCGCCGATCATCTCGAGGGCCCCGACCACCTCGTCATGCGTGTAGGCGACGCCGATCAGACCCTCGACGAACCCGAAGGGCAGGTCGATCCCGGCGAACTCGTAGCCGGTGAGCAGCGCGCCGCCCTCACGGTCGTCGGTGCCGCCGGCGTAGGCGACCATCAGGTCGACGGCGCGCTGAGCGGCGACGAACGGGATGTTCGGGTCCACGCCGCGCTCGAAACGGCGAGACGCCTCGGACGGCAGCTTGTGCCGGCGTGCGGTGCGCGCGATCGTCACGGGATCGAAGGTCGCGGCCTCCAGCAGCACGTTGCGGGTCGCCGCGGTCATCTCGGTCGTGCCGCCGCCCATCACGCCGGCCAGCCCGATCGGCCCGGACTCGTCGGTGATGAGGAGATCTTCGACGTGGAGATCGCGGGTCTTGCCGTCGAGGGTCTGCAGCTTCTCCCCCGCGTTCGCGCGGCGCACGGTGATGCCGCCGGCGAGCGTGTCGAGATCGTAGCCGTGCAGGGGCTGGCCGAGTTCGAGCATCACGTAGTTGGTGATGTCGATCAGGATGCCGAGCGAGCGGATTCCGGCGAGCGTCAGGCGGGCGACCATCCACGACGGAGTGGGCCTGGTCGGGTCGACGTCGCGCACGATGCGGGTGACGAACTCGGAGGCACCGAGGCGGCCTCGGATCGGGGCACCGTCGTCCACGACCGACGTGAAGGCGTCCTTCGAGTGCGACACGTCGGCCCACGCGCGCACACCGGGATCGCGGAAGTCGGCACCGGTCGCGTGGGAGTACTCGCGGGCGACGCCGCGGATCGAGAGCGCATAGCCGCGGTCGGGCGTGACGTTGATCTCGACCGCGACGTCGTCGAGGCCGAGGAGCGCGATCGCGTCGGTGCCGACGGGCGCGTCGATGCCGAGCTCCACCAGGCGCAGGATGCCGTTGTGCTCCTCGCCGAGTCCGAGCTCTTTCGCCGAGGCGATCATGCCGTCGGAGGTGTGACCGTAGGTCTTGCGCGCGGCGATCGGGAACGGGCCGGGCAGCACCGAACCGGGCAGCGTGACGGCGACCTTGTCGCCGACGAAGAAGTTGCGCGCGCCGCACACGATGCCGTGCACCGCCGGCCCGCCGTCCGCGGCGGGCTCGCCGTCGGGCGCGACCTGCACCTGGCACCAGCGGATCGTCTTGCCGTTGGACTGCGGCTCCTCGACGAACTCGAGCACTTCGCCGACCACGATGGGTCCCTGCAGCTCGAAGCGGTGGACGTCCTCCTCTTCGAACCCGACGCGCACGAGCGCGGCGAGCACGTCTTCGGGGGCGGCATCCGCCGGCACATCGACGTACTCACGCAGCCACGAAAGCGGGACGCGCATCAGACCACCATCCCGAACTGCTCGCTGAAGCGCACATCGCCTTCGGCCATGTCGCGCATGTCCTGCACATCGCTGCGGAACATCAGGGTCCGCTCGATTCCCATCCCGAAGGCGAAGCCCGAGTACTCCTCGGGGTCGATGCCGGCAGCGCGCAGCACGTTCGGGTTGATCATTCCGCAGCCGCCCCACTCGATCCAGCGCGCCCCGCCCTTGAAGGTCGGGTGCCAGAGGTCCAGTTCGGCGGAAGGCTCGGTGAACGGGAAGAAGTTGGCGCGGAAGCGCGTCCTGGCTTCGGGGCCGAACAGCACGCGCGCGGCGTGGTCGAGCGTGCCCTTCAGGTGCGCCATCGTGATGCCCTTGTCGACGACGAGCCCTTCGAACTGCGTGAAGACCGGAAGATGCGTCGCGTCGAACTCGTCGGTGCGGTACACACGCCCGGGGCAGAGCACGTAGATGGGCACCTCGCGCTCGAGCATGGAGCGCACCTGCACGGGGCTGGTGTGGGTGCGCATCACGAGGTGGCGGTCCACCGGATCGACGAAGAACGTGTCCTGCATCTGACGCGCGGGGTGGTCGGCGTCGAAGTTGAGCGCGTCGAAGTTGTACCACTCGTGCTCGAGCTCTGGGCCTTCGGCGATCTCCCACCCCATGCCCACGAAGATGTCGGCGACCTGCTCCTGCAGGAGCGAGATCGGATGCCGCGCCCCGACGCGTGCGCGCGACGCGAGCGCCGTGACGTCGATGCGCTCGGCCTCGAGCCGCGCGGCGGTCTCGGCGAGTGCGACCTGCTCCTCACGCGCGGCGAGTGCCTGGGTCACGCGTCCGCGGGCCTGGCCGACGAGCTTGCCGAATTCCGCCTTGCGATCGGGTGCGACATCGCGCAGCCGCGCGTTCAGCCTCGCCAGCGGCGACCCCTCCGCGGTGTGCGCGGCGCGGGCGGCCTTGAGGGCGGCGGTATCGGATGCGGCGCCGATGGCGTCGAGGGCCGCGTGGACGGCGGCATCCACCGCCTCCGGCGAGATCTCGGAGGACGCGTTCTCAGGTGAGTCAGACACGAGAGACGAGTCTACCGACGGGGGATACTGCAACCTGCGCGCGGGACCGGGCTGACGGAACCGGCTCAGCGGGGCATTTTGCCGCTGAGGTCGGCCTTCGCCTCGACCTCGAGCAGCGCTCCCGGGGCCATCGGATCGGCGACCTTTCCACCGCGGCGGCGACCTGGTCCACCGCTCGCGGTGCGGCGCGAGAGCCAGCGAGCGAACCACGACAGCGTGAGGTTGATCGCCAGGTAGATCAGCAGGGTCACCAGGAAGAGCGAGAAAATGTACCGGTTCCCGTAGAAGCTGCCCAGGTTGTTCATGTTGTTGCGGATGATCTCGTTGTACCCGACGATGTAGCCGAGCGAGGTGTCCTTGAGCAGCACGACGAGCTGGGCGACGATGATCGGCAGCATCTGCCGGAACGCCTGCGGGAATTCGACCAGCATCTTCGACTGGAACTCGCGCATTCCCACACTCAGGGCAGCCTCGCGCTGGCCCCGCGGCAGCGCGACCAGCCCGGCGCGCAGCGCTTCGCCGATCAGTGTGCCGTTGTACAGGATGAGGGCGATGACGACCGCCCAGAACGCGCCGGTCGAGGCCACGAGCAGGATGAACAGCATCATCAGCAGCACGGGCATGCCCCGCAGGAACTCGATGAGCCATCCCGTCGGGATGCGCAGCCAGGCAATCGACGAGCTCCGCATGAGAGACAGCACCACGCCGAGCGCGATGGCTCCCACCGCCGCGACCGCCGCCGCCTGCAGCGTCGCGACGACGCCGCGGCCGATCGAGCCCCACAGCTCCGGGTCGAGGAAGATGTTCCACCGGGTGCCGTCGAACATGCCGGGCAGGGTGATTCCGCCCGACTCGCGCGGCGCGGCGAGCGTCAGCACGATCCAGAGCAGGCCGCCAAGGATCAGCACGAGCGCGACCACCGAGGCGATACGCGAGTTCCGACGCGCCTTCGGGCCGGGGGCGTCGAAGAGGACGCTCGTTCCGCTCATCGCTTCACCACCCAGCGCTTCTCGAGCTGCCCTGCCGCAAGCCCCAGCGGAACGGTCACGACGAGGTACAGCGCCGCGGCCGTGAAGAGGATCGGCAGCACGATGTTGCCGTTGTCATTCGCCAGCTGACGGGTCGTGGCGAACA
This sequence comes from uncultured Actinomycetota bacterium, assembly GCA_963781135.1. GTDB lineage: Bacteria > Actinomycetota > Actinomycetes > Actinomycetales > Microbacteriaceae > Microbacterium. The sequence continues at coordinate 1,098,902 of CAWADY010000010.1, forward strand.
GCTCGACGACGAAGAACCCGCCGGCCACCGAGGTGTTCTTCGTGAGGGCGATGAAGACGTTGATGAGCGGCGGAACCGTCATGCGGAACGCCTGGGGCAGCACGACCAGCGAGACGGTCTGGCCGAAGCCGAGCCCGATGCTGCGGGCCGCTTCGGCCTGGCCGATCGGCACGCCGTTGATGCCCGAGCGCAGCGCCTCGGCGACGAACGGCGAGGTGTAGTAGGTGAGCGCGATGAAGGCGAGCAGCACATACGGCAGACGGACGCCGAGCATCGGCATCACGAAGGCCGTGAAGAAGAAGATCAGGGTCAGGGGCGTGTTGCGCGCGATCTCCGTCCAGAATGCGGCGAATCCGCGCAACGCCGCCACCGGGGAGATCCGCATGGCTGCGATGACCGTCCCGAGGATCAGGGCGAGCACGCCCGACACGACGAGCAGGAGGAGGGTCACCTGGAACCCCGCCCAGAATTCGGGCAGCAGCGAGATCAGCTGCTCCATCGCGCCTCCTTCCGTCGGTTCGGCATGTGCTCAGGGTGGATGCCCGGGCCGACCTGACGGCCGGCCCGGGTTTCCGATCGATCAGTAGCGGTCGACTGCCGGCGGCTCGATGAACGGCAGAACCGTTCCGGCCGTGGAGTTCCAGGCCTCTTCGTAGCTGCCGTCCTCGTACGAGGCCTCGAGCACGTCGTTGATCCAGTCGCGGAACTCCGTGTCCTCCAGGGCGAGGCCGATGCCGTAGGGCTCCTCGGTGAACGGCTCGCCGACCACCTTGAACTCCCCCTCGTTCTGGGCCGCCAGACCGGCGAGGATCACGTTGTCGGTCGAGACCGCGACCACGGTGCCGTCGCGCAGCGGGCCGAGGCAGTTGCTGTACGTGTCCGTCAGCAGGACTTCGGCACCGAGTGCCTCGAGGTTGGCCGCGGGCGTCGAGCCCGTGACGGAGCAGACCGGCTGGCCCACGAGGTCGTCCTCGGTCTCGATGTCTTCGTTGTCGGCCAGCACGAGGATGGACTGACCGGCCAGGTAGTACGGGCCGGCGAACGAGACGACCTCTTTGCGCTTGTCGTTGATCGTGTACGTGGCGATGACGATGTCGACCTCGCCGTTCTGGATGAAGGGCTCGCGGTTGGCTGAGACCGATTCCTTCCACTCGATGTTGTCTTCCGAGATGCCCAGTTCTGCGGCGATGATCTTGCCGATCTCGACGTCGAAGCCCTCAGGAACGCCCGACGGTCCGACGAGGCCGAACAGCGGCTGGTCGAACTTGGTGCCGATGGTGATCGTGCCCGCCTCGGCGAGCGCCGCCATCGTGCTGCCCTCGGCGAACGTGGGCTCCGGCTCCGGCGTGGCGGTCTCGCCGCCTGCATCTCCGCCGTCTGATGCGCAGCCGGAGAGCGCGAGCGCTCCGGCTGTGGCCAGTGCGAGCAGGGCGAGTCGAGTTCTGTTCATGTCCTACCTGTCCTTTGCTGTGCGGGCCGCTTGTGACGGCCTTCCTTCAGTGGTCCTGGCCACGGTGCAGCGGCCGGGGTGTGTCAGTGCTCGAGGATCTTGGACAGGAAGTCCTGCGCCCTCTCGCTCTGGGGGTTGGTGAAGAACTGCTCGGGCGTGGCCTCTTCGACGATCGCGCCGCCGTCCATGAAGAGCACGCGGTCGGCGGCCTTCCGCGCGAAGCCCATCTCATGGGTGACGACGATCATCGTCATGCCGTCCTTGGCAAGGCCCACCATCACATCGAGGACCTCGTTGATCATCTCGGGGTCCAGCGCGCTCGTCGGCTCGTCCATGAGGATCAGCTTCGGGTCCATGGCGAGCGACCGCGCGATCGCGACACGCTGCTGCTGGCCGCCGGAGAGCTGCGCCGGCATCTTCTTGGCCTGGTTCGCGACGCCGACCCGGTCCAGCAGCGCCATCGCCTTCTCGTCTGCGTCCTTGCGCGACATCTTGCGCACCCGGATCGGGCCGAGCGTCACGTTCTCGAGAACGGTCTTGTGTGCGAACAGGTTGAACGACTGGAACACCATGCCGACATCGGCGCGCAGCTTCGCGAGCCCTGCGCCTTCTTCAGGCAGGTCGACACCGTCGATGGCGATCCGGCCGGAATCGATGGTCTCGAGACGGTTGATCGCTCGGCAGAGCGTCGACTTGCCCGACCCGGACGGACCGATCACGACGACGACCTCGCCGCGATTGACGACCGTGTTGATGTCGCGCAGCACGTGCAGATCGCCGAAATGCTTGTCGACGTGATCGATGACCACGAGCGGCTCGCCCCGTCGAACATTGATGTTCGACGTCTGGGGCGCAACTGCGGGACTATCCGGTGTCGCCATACGCCCCACCTTATGGGGCGGCTGTGCGCGGTCGCGAGACCCCGCCGCGAGCTTTACCGGACTGTAACAGGACCGGAATCACCTACGCGGTCGATCCCGAGCGCTGTGCGAACGCGGTCTCGTACAGGCACACACTCGCCGCGGTCGCGAGATTGAGGGACTCGGCGCTGCCGTAGATCGGCAGCCGGAGCGACAGGTCGGCCAACGCGAGCGACTCTTCGTCGAGCCCGCGGGCCTCGTTGCCGAATAGCCAGGCCGTCGGCTCCGCGAGCAGCGCGCGCGCCGCCAGGAAGTCGTCCCCGCCGACATCGGCCGCGACCACGCGCACGCCGGCGGCATGGGCTCGCTCGACCGCGGTCGTGAGATCGACTCCGACCGCGATGGGCAGGTGGAAGAGAGATCCGGTCGTCGCGCGCACGACCTTGGGGTTGTACGGGTCGACCGTCCGGCCCGTCAGGATGACGGCATCCGCCCCCGCGGCGTCAGCCGCCCGGATGATCGTGCCCAGATTGCCCGGATCGCGCACCTCTTCGCAGATCGCGACGAGACGGGGGGATGCCGCGAACACGTCGCGGACGGAGGTCGGAGTCTGACGCGCGACGGCGACGATGCCCTGCGGCGTGACGGTGTCTGCCATGGCGTCGAGCACGCCCTCGGTCGTGAAGACGACCTCGATGCCCGCGTCGCGGGCGGCATCGCGCAGATCGGCGTGGCGCTCGAGCGCAGACGGCGTCGCGAACATCTCGATGACCGTGTCGGGACGGTACGCGAGCGCCTCTCGCGCGGCCTGCGGCCCCTCGAGCAGGAACAGCCCGGTCTCTTGACGGGCACTGCGCTTCGTCAGCTTCGCGACCGCACGAACGCGGGGCGAACGCGGGTTCTCGAGCACGTCTTCAGCATAGGGCTCGCCCCGCCCGTTCACGGGTACGCGAAAGGGCGCCCTCCCGAAGGAGGGCGCCCCTGAACCGGATGCCGGTACTACGCGGTCTTCGGTGCGTTGACGTTCTCAGGCAGCGCGGCCTTGGCCGTCGCGACGAGCGACGCGAACGTGGCCGGCTCGTTGACCGCGAGCTCGGCGAGCATGCGACGGTCGACCTGGACGCCGGCAAGGCCGAGGCCCTGGATCAGGCGGTTGTACGTGAGGCCGTTCTGGCGGCTCGCGGCGTTGATGCGCTGGATCCACAGACGGCGGAAGTCGCCCTTGCGCTTGCGACGGTCGCGGTACGCGTAGACGAGCGAGTGGGTGACCTGCTCCTTCGCCTTGCGGTACAGGCGCGAACGCTGACCCCGGTAACCCGAGGCGCGCTCGAGGATGACGCGACGCTTCTTGTGGGCGTTTACTGCCCGCTTGACTCTAGCCATTTCTCAGTTTTCCTAACGTGATTCGACGCGCGCTCAGCGGCCGAGAAGCTTCTTCGCCTGCTTGGTGTCGGCCTTGGACAGAACCTGGTCCTGGTTGAGGCGACGCGTGCGCTTGCTGGCCTTGCCCTCCAGGTTGTGGCGCATGCCGGCCTGCTGCTTCATCAGCTTTCCGCTGCCGGTGATCTTGAACCGCTTCTTGGCACCCGAGTGGGTTTTCTGCTTCGGCATCTCTTGTTCCTTCGTGTGTCGCCCTCGCGGGCTTCGTGGTGTTTCCCGCGTGGCGGGAGTCTGTGGGGCCTACTCGGCGGGTGCCGGGGCCGGCTCTTCGGTGACGGGACCGCCGTGGGCCGCGGAGCGCGCGGCCTCCTTGTTCGCAGCGCGCTGGGCGTTCTGCTCGGTCTTCACTTCGGACTTGTTCTTGTGCGGGGCGACCACCATGACCATGTTGCGGCCGTCGATCGTGGGGTTCGACTCGACGGTTCCGAACTCGGCCACATCCTCCGCGAACTTGCGGAGCAGGCGCACACCCTGCTCGGGACGCGACTGCTCGCGACCGCGGAACAGGATCATGGCCTTGACCTTGTCGCCCGCCTTGAGGAAGCCCTCAGCGCGCTTGAGTTTGGTCGTGTAGTCGTGGGCCTCGATCTTCAGACGGAAACGGACCTCTTTGAGGATCGTGTTCGCCTGATTGCGCCGGGCCTCCTTGGCCTTCTGCGCTGCTTCGTACTTGAACTTCCCGTAGTCCATGATCTTGACGACGGGCGGCTTCGAGTTGGGAGCCACCTCGACAAGGTCGAGATCGGCATCCTGCGCCAGACGCAAGGCAACCTCGATGCGTACGACGCCGACCTGCTCTCCGTTCGGGCCTACGAGGCGGACCTCGGGCACGCGGATGCGGTCATTGGTGCGGGGATCGCTGATGCGGAACTCCTCTTTCATGCGGGTGTCGGCCACCGCGAAGCGGGATGCATCGCGGGCGGAAGAGAGACTCGATTCCACCCGCACGACGCGTGAGCGTCGGCTTCCGCACCCGATACCCACCACGAGACTGTTCAGGTCTGCTGTCGTGGGGCGACCTCGTCCTGACGGACGAGGCGGAGTGCATGACCCGGTAGCCTGGAGCGGCAAGCGCGGGTGGGATGTGAATCCTCTTTCGTTCCGGAGCGAGACGTTCCGGAGCCCGCGCAAGTCTAGCAGAGAGTGACACGTGGACACGATTCGAGACAGCGACGACGATCTTGAGGCCGGACGGTTGGCGCAGGATGCCGAACGCCAGGCTCGCTGGGAAGCGCAGGAGCGTGCCGCGTCGGCTGCCACCCGCGACATCGCGGACGTCCCCGCGGTCGAGGTGATCACGACCGCCTCCGTGCACCTGATGAGCGCCGCCGCGGTGAAGGTGGGGCTGGCCGACGACCCCGCGAATCAGACCGACCTCGACGAAGCACGCAAGCTCATCAACGCCCTCGCCGGCCTCATCACCGCGGGCGCGCCCGAGATCAGCGACATGCACGCCCGATCGCTCCGCGACGGGCTGCGATCGCTCCAGCTCGCCTTCCGCGAGGCATCCGTGATCCCCGACCCCATCGGCAAGGGACCCGGCGAGAAGTGGACCGGTCCGGTCAACTAGTCCCGATGCCGACCGCCGCAGCTCCCCGGGCGACGGCGTCGACGGTGCGCCGGACGGCCGCGTCGTCGGTACCGCGGTTGCTCACGGCGAATCGCACCACCGCGCGGCCGCGCCACGTGGACGAGGACGCCCAGACGGTTCCCTCGGCGCGCAGCCACTCCCCCAGCGCGATCGTGTCGGCGTCCCGCCGTGACGCGAGGCACACCTGGGTGAAGACGACGTCGTTGAGCACCTCGAGACCCGGGATCGCCCGGAACCCTTCGGCCAGCGCGCCCGCGGCATCGACGAGGCCGTCGACGAGCTCGACGACGCCGCGCTGACCGAGCGAGCGCAATGCGGCCCAGACCGGCACGCCCCGGGCACGGCGCGACAGCTCCGGGACGCGATCGTAGGGGTCGGGGATGGTCCGGACCGCCGGCAGATATTCCGCGTGCGCGCCCAGCGCGGCCGTCATCGCCGCCTCGTCCCGCACGATCGCCACACCGCAGTCGTACGGCACGTTGAGTGTCTTGTGGGCGTCGGTCGCCCACGAGTCCGCGCGTTCGGCGCCCGCGAACAGGTGTCGCAGGCGGGGCGATGCCGCCGCCCACAGCCCGAACGCGCCGTCGACGTGCACCCAGGCGCCGTGCAGGTGCGCGACGTCGATCGCCGCCTCGAAGTCATCGAACGCGCCGGAGTGCACGTCACCGGCCTGAAGGGCGACGATCGTCGGACCGTGGTGCGCCTCGAGCGCGGCGGTGAGTCCCGCCACATCGATCCGGCCCTGCTCGTCGGCGCCGACCGTGACCGGCGCACCGAGGCCCGCGATGCGCCCGGCGAGCACGACCGAGGTGTGCACCGCGCCGCCGGCGAGGAACCGGATCGTCGGTGCCCCCTGGATGCCCGTGGCGGCGTCGTGGCCGTGGTCGCGCAGGACGGTGTCGCGCGCGACGATCAGCGCGCTGAGGTTCGCGCTGGTGGCGCCGGTCACGAATCCGACCCCGCTGTCTCCGGGAAGCCCGAGGATCTTCAGCAGCCAGCTCGCCGCGACCTCTTCGACGGCCGCCGTGGCCGGGGTGGGCTGGCGTGACCCGGTGTTCTGGTCCCACGCGGCGACGAGCCAGTCGGCGGCCAGCGCCGCCGGGTACGCGCCGCCGATGACGAAGCCGTAGAAGCGCGGGGAGCCCATCGCCATCAGGCCCGGGCCGGCAGCTGCCGCCAGTTCGTCGATCACCTCGTCGGCTGCCAGACCCTCCTCGGGCAGGATCGGGACGAGCCGTTCCAGCATGCCGTCGACATCCAGCTCGGGCCGGATGGGCCGCTCGTCGACCGAGTCCAGCCACTCCATCGCGTACCGCTGCGCGGCATCCAACGCCGGCCCGTACTCGTCCGCATGCGCGCCGTCTCGGTCGTTCCCCGTGCCGCTGGTCATCGCGTCACCTCCGCGGAAGCGATCCTCCCGCCCGGCGGCGACACCCGCAAGGGCCATCCCCCTGCCGAGAGGCTCAGGCGCGGACGAGCTGGACGGTCAGCGAGTCGACCAGCACCGCGATGCGATGATCGGCCGCCCAGCGCTTCGCCAGTCGGCCGAGCACCGCGTCGAGCTCGGTCTGCTCGAGCCCGTGGATGAGGTCGAGGCGCACGACGAGCTCGGGTCCGCGCAAGCGGCCGGTGGGGTCTCCGGGTTCGACCGCGAGGTCGATCACGGCAAGCTCTCCCCCGACGCTCTCCTGCAGACCCGCGAACACCTCGGGCGAGGTGAAGCTCGGCTCCCACGCGATGCCCTGCGCGATCGCCCACACCGCGGGGCGACGGATGACGAACTCGGTCTCCGACCCGGGATCGATCACGATCAGGTCGGTGTCGTCGGCCGACGCCGCGACGGCGGTGCGCACGCCGTCGGCCGGCACCGGCCGGGCGGCGGCATCCCACCGGCTCATCGCCGCGACGGACGTGAACACCGGCAGCACGCTGCGGCCGTCGGGGGCTGCGACGGTGACGATCGACAGCTCCTGCGTCTTGTCGACGGTCAGACCGTGCGCACCCACGCCCTCGTCGCCCTTCTGGGCGATCAGCGGAATCAGCAGGCGCGCCGTGCGATACGCCTCGATGACGGCGACCTGGTCGCCGTCTCCATCGCGGAAGGACCTCAGTGCGCCGAGCAGCGCAGGATCGGCGGAGCCGTCATCGCCCGAGTGCGCGTTGGACTCGAAGCGCCGTCCCTCCCAGGGAACGCCCGCGGAATCACCCGCGTGGTGGTGGTCGTGCGGATCAGTGTCCGGCGACATCCAGCGCCTCGGCGAGGGTGAACGCACCCGCGTACAGGGCCTTGCCCACGATCGCGCCCTCCACGCCCAGCGGCACGAGGTCGCGCAGCGCGAGGATGTCGTCGAGACTCGAGACGCCGCCCGAGGCGACGACCGGCTTCGTCGTGCGGGAGGTGATCTCGCGCAGGAGCTCGAGGTTCGGCCCCTTCAGGGTGCCGTCCTTCGTGACGTCGGTGACGACGTAGCGGCTGCAGCCGGCCTCTTCGAGTCGCTGGAGCACCGTCCAGAGGTCTCCGCCCTCCTGGGTCCACCCACGGGCGGCGAGGGTCGTGCCTCGCACGTCGAGTCCGACCGCGATCACATCGCCGTAGCGCCCGATGACGTCGGCGGCCCACTCGGGGTTCTCCAGCGCCGCGGTGCCGAGGTTGATGCGCGAGGCGCCGCTCTCGAGCGCCGCCTCCAGGCTGCGGTCGTCGCGGATGCCGCCGGAGACCTCGACCAGCACCCCGCGGACCTGCTTGATCACTTTGCGGATGATGCCGGCGTTGCTGCCGCGGCCGAAGGCGGCGTCGAGGTCGACGAGGTGGATCCAGTCCGCGCCCTGCTTCGCCCACTCCAGAGCGGCGTCGACGGGGTCGCCGTAATTCGTCTCGGTGCCCGCCTTCCCCTGGGTCAGGCGGACGGCCTTGCCGTCGGCGACATCGACAGCCGGCAGCAGGATCAACTCGGGCGTGGATGCGAAATCGTTCATGGCTCCTCGTGCGGGGACGACGCGAGAGCGTTGCGCTGTCGCAGATGGCACGAAATCAGAGGGTAGCCCCGCCGAGCCCGTCGATCCAATTGGCGAGAAGCCGGATGCCGGCATCCCCTGATTTCTCCGGGTGGAACTGCGTGGCCGACAACGGGCCGTTCTCGACCGCGGCCAGGAACGGCTGCCCATACGTGCACCACGTGAGGGCGGGCTGCGGGAAGGGCGGCTGCACGTCCAGCAGCCACTGCTGCGCGGCGAACGAGTGCACGAAGTAGAACCGCTCGTTCTCGATGCCGCGGAACAGCCGCGAGCCCTCGCCCGCCTCGACCGTGTTCCAGCCCATGTGCGGGAGCACCGGCGCATCGAGTTCGGTGACGACCCCCGGCCACTCGCCCATGCCCTCGGTGTCGACGCCTCGCTCGACGCCGCGATCGAACAGCACCTGCATGCCCACGCAGATGCCGAGCACGGGCCGGCCCCCGGCGAGTCGACGGTCGATGATCTCGTCGCCGCGACTGGCGCGCAGCGCCTCCATGACGGCGCGGAAGGCACCCACGCCGGGAACGACGAGTCCCTGCGCATCGTCGATGAGCCCGCGGTCGGCGGTCAGTCGCGCGTCGGCGCCCGCCGCCGCGAGGGCCTTCACTGCGGAGTGGACATTGCCCGAGCCGTAGTCCAGGACCGCGACGAGCGGTCTTTCACTCGCCGCACCTGTTTCGTGCCCTTCGGTCACAGCATCCGTATCGTGCCCTTCGGTCACAGGGCGCCCTTGGTGCTCGGGACGCCCTCCACGAGGGGGTCGAGCGCCTTCGCCTGACGGAACGCGCGGGCGAACGCTTTGTACTCGGCCTCGGCGATGTGGTGGGGGTCGCGCCCGGCGAGCACGGTGACGTGGACGGTCAGTCCGGCGTGGAACGCGATCGCCTCGAACGTGTGCCGCACGAGCGAGCCGGTGAAGTGACCGCCGATGAGGTGCAGCTCGAAACCGGCCGGCTCTCCGCCGTGCACGAGGTATGGGCGGCCGCTGATGTCGACGACCGCCTGCGCGAGCGCCTCGTCGAGCGGAACCAGGGCGTCGCCGTAGCGCGAGATGCCCGACTTGTCGCCGAGTGCCTCGCGGATGGCCTGGCCGAGCACGATCGCCACATCCTCCACCGTGTGGTGAGCATCGATGTCGGTGTCGCCCGAGGCGCGCACCGTCAGATCGGTGAGCGAGTGCTTGGCGAAGGCGGTGAGCAGGTGGTCGAAGAACGGCACGGTGGTGTCGATGTGACTGCGACCCGAGCCGTCGAGGTCGAGCTCGAGCTCGACCGTCGATTCGCTCGTGGAACGGCGCAGCGCTGCCGTGCGGGTTGCTCCGGGACGGCTCATGAGGCCGAGTCTAGCGAGGCGAGGGCATCGAGGAACGCGGTCGTCTCCTGCTCGGTGCCGGCCGTCACACGCAGGTGCTGAGGGATGCCGACATCGCGGATCAGGACGCCTTTGTCGTACAGTCCCCGCCATGTCGCGGCGGAATCGTGCACCCCGCCGAACAGCACGAAGTTGGTCCAGGACTCGTACGGCTCATAGCCGATCGCCTCGACGGTGGCCGAGATGCGGTCGCGCTGCGCGATGATCTCGTCGACCATCCCGAGCATCGTCGGGGCGTGGCGGAGCGCCGCCGAGGCGGCCGCCTGGGTCAGCGAGCTCAAGTGGTAGGGCAGGCGCACCAGACGCAGTGCATCGACCAGAGCGGCGTCCGCGGCGAGGTAGCCGACGCGCGCACCGGCGAACGCGAACGCCTTGCTCATCGTGCGCGACACCACCAGGCGCTCGCGCCCCGGCAGCAGCGCGAGGGCGGAGCCGACGTCTCGGGGCGCGAACTCCTGATACGCCTCGTCGACGACGACGATGCCGTCGGTCGCGTCGTACACCGCTTCGATGACCTCGAGCGTCATCGGGGTACCGGTGGGGTTGTTCGGCGCGCACAGGAAGATGACGTCGGGTTCGGCATCGGCCACCTGCGCCGCCGCGCTCTCGGCGTCGACCGAGAAATCCGCGGCACGGGTTCCCGCGGTCCAGCTCGCACCGGTCGCCTGCGTCAGCAGCGGATACATCGAATACGTCGGCGCGAAGCCGAATGCGGTGCGTCCCGGTCCCCCGAACGCCTGCAGGACGTGCTGCAGCACCTCGTTCGATCCGTTCGCCGCCCAGATCTGCTCGCGCGTCAGGCCATAGCCGAGGTAGTCGGCGAAGCCTTCGCGCAGTTCGGTGAACTCGCGGTCCGGATACCGGTTCACATCGCGCAGAGCCAGGGCGACGGCATCCAGGATGTCGTCGGCGACCTCCTGCGGGACGGGGTGCGTGTTCTCGTTGACGTTGAGGGCGACCGGCAGGGCCGCCTGCGGTGCGCCGTACGGCGTCATGCCACGGAGGTGGTCACGCAGGGGCAGGTCGTCGAGGCTGATGCTCACCCCTCCCATGGTAGGGGCCGCCTGACATGCGATCCCCTCCCGCGGCGCGGACGTCGTGCGGTCGGCGACCGCGCGCCCGCGGGCGATCAGGGAGCCGCGGTGTACTCGCTCGGGATGGACAGCTGCTGGCCGGCGGAGACCGTCACGCCGTCGAGCGCATTGAGGCGGACGATGGCGTCCACGACGTCGCGGGGGTCGGCACCGGGGGCGACCTGCTCGGCGATCGACCACAGCGAGTCTCCGGCGGAGACCGTGAGCGTCGCGAACGAGCCGGTCGTCGCCCCGGTGTCGCGGGACGCCAGGGCGCTGCCTCCGCTGATCACGGCCAGGCTGAGGGCGATCACCGCGGGAAGCGCTGCGATGGCGGCGAGGATGCGGCGACCGCGCACGGTGAGGCGCAGTCGCGTCGCACGGGGTGCCGGAATGCTGATCGCTGTCATGTCGTCCTCCTGGTGAAAGGGAAGAGGTTCGCATCCGCGGCTCGGCCGGGAGCCGGGGATGCGAATCTCTCTTCCGAATGTATCTTCGATGTTTTAGGATGTCAACTGCCGGCGGAGGGTCTCGTCTTTCGAACGCGACACGCGGACGTGCTGCGGGGCCGACGGACCGGAACCGGATACGGTTTCGATGGGAACACCCCACCACGGGCCTCCGACATTCGAAGACCGATGCCCCGATCGGGCGAGACAGGAGCGGGAATCATGAGCGATGCGAACGGACGCGAGAAGCCGCAGACGCGCCGGCGCAAGAGCCTGAGCGACAAGCAGCTCGCGATCCTCGAGGTCATCCAGCGATCGATCGCGCGGCACGGCTACCCGCCGAGCATGCGCGAGATCGGCGACGCCGTCGACCTCAAGTCGCTCTCCAGCGTCACGCACCAGTTGAACCAGCTCGAGCTCAGCGGATACCTCCGGCGGGATGCCGGCAAGACGCGCGCGATGGAGGTGCTCATCGACCTGCCCGGCATGTCGACCGAGAACCCGGCCGACTCGGCTCCGAGCGTGGGCGACGCGGCGATGGTCCCCCTGGTGGGACGGATCGCGGCCGGCGTTCCGATCACGGCCGAGCAGCAGGTCGAGGAGATCTTCCCGCTCCCCCGCCAGCTCGTCGGCAAGGGCGACCTGTTCATGCTGAAGGTCTCGGGCGAGTCGATGATCGACGCGGCGATCTGCGACGGCGACTGGGTCGTGGTCCGTCAGCAGCAGACCGCGGAGAACGGCGACATCGTCGCGGCGATGCTCAACGAGGAGGCGACGGTCAAGACGTTCCGTCAGCGCGACGGGCACACGTGGCTTCTGCCTCGCAACTCGGCGTTCGAGCCGATCCTGGGTGACGAGGCCGTCGTGCTCGGAAAGATCGTGGCGGTGCTGCGCGCCGTCTGAGCGCGACTGCTGCGGGGCGCACCTCGCGCGCCGCAGCAGAATCACCCGATCCGGGTGGGATGCGGGCCGGGCAATTAGGCCATGATGAGGTCATCCGCATCGAGGAGGCCTCATGTCCGCCATTGCCGACGACGATCTGCACGCCCAGCTCGCGGCGCTGCGCGCCGAGAACGAGCAGCTTCGCGCACGCGACACGGTCACAGATGACGCGGTCGCACCGCCCGCTCGGAAGAGCGGCCGTTGGCGCACCGTCCTGTCGGCGATCTGCATCGTCGTCGCCGCGATCCTGGTGCCCGTCTCGATCGTCGGGGCCTGGGCGCGCGTGCAGCTCGTCGAAGAGGACGCGTTCGTCAACACGCTCGCCCCCCTCGTGGACGATCCCGCCGTGCAGGCGATGATCATCGATGAGACCATGTCGGGGATCACGACGCAGGTGGACTTCAGTCAACTGACCGCCAGCGTGTTCGACGGCATCGCCGATCTCGGCCTTCCGCCGCGCGCGGTGCAGGCGCTCGGCCTGCTGCAGGCGCCCGCCGCCGACGGGCTCGAGAACCTCGTCAACCAGACCGTGACCCGGGTCGTGGAATCCGAGGCGTTCGCCGACGTGTGGGCCACCGCCACCCGCGCCGCTCACCGTGCGCTGACGACCGCGGCGACCTCCGACGGCGGCGGTCTGGTCGTCAAGACCGACGAGGGCGTCGGCATCCAACTCGGCGCCGTGGTCGACCGCGTCAAGGCGAACCTCACCGAGCGGGGACTCGGAGTCGCGCAGCTCATTCCGACGATCGACAAGGTCGTGATCATCGGAGAGGGCAACAACCTCACCGCGATCCGCACCGGCTACGCGATCGCAGCGACGATGGGCTTCTGGCTTCCGGTCATCACGCTCGCGCTGTTCGGCCTCGGCATCCTGCTCGCCCGACGCCGCAGCACGGCCGTCCTCGGCACCGGCGTCGCCTTGGCGGTCGGATCGGCCACGCTCGCGGCCACCCTGTCGATCGGAGCGACCGCCGTCGGGATCGTCGCCGGCGATCTCGACCTGTCCCCCACCGCTCTGAACGTGATCTACCAGCAGCTGGTGGGCGCGATGACGCAGACGGCTCTCGTGCTGATGGTGCTGGGCGTGCTGGTCGCCGTGATCGGCTGGCTGATGGGCGGTTCGCGCCCGGCGCGCGGTGTGCGCACGGCGACCGACGACCTGAACACGTCAGCCCGGTCCCAGCTGGCCGAGCGCGGTCTCGACACGGGCGCCTTCGGCGCGTGGCTCGGACGCCACCGCGTGCTCGTGCGGACGGGCATCGCGGTGCTGGCCGTGCTGTGGCTGTTCGCCATCCGCCCGCTGTCGTTGGGCGACATCATCCTCGTGCTCGTGGTCGCTCTGCTGGTCGGCTGGATCCTCGAGCTGCTGCAGCGTCGCGACGACGCGCCGGTGCCGGATGCCGCATCCGGAGATCGCGGACGGCGACACGGTGGTGCTGACCGATGCGAACGCCGTGATGGTCGAGGGCGGAACGGTGGAATCGACCCGGACGCGACCGACACGAGCGTGCTCGTGGACGCCGGGCCGGTGGATGCCGGAGCCGCGGACACGGCAGTCGCGCCGGCCGCGGCCCCGAAGAAGACCCCTAAACGCTGATGCTCGCCCGGTCGCGAACGCGGCGGGTGGCCTCGACGAGGTTCTGCAGCGCGGCCACCGTCTCGGGATAGCCCCGGGTCTTCAGACCGCAGTCGGGGTTGACCCAGACCTGACGCAGCGGCAGCTCGTCGGCGGCGCGCTCGAGCAGGTCGACGATCTCGGAGACCGCAGGCGCAAGCCGCGCTCGCGGAATACGGTTGATACATGAGCGAGACGCGTGCATTCGGCTCCTGGCCGTCCCCCCTCACCGCCGCTGATGTGACGGCGGCGACCCCGCGCATCGACGGTGCGCGGTTCGTCGGCGACGAGGTGTGGTGGGGTCAGGGCGTCCCCGAAGAGGGCGGCCGCACGGCGGTGCGCCGACGCGGCGCGCACGGCGCGATCGAGGACGTGCTGCTGGCGCCGTGGAACGCCCGCTCGCGCGTGCACGAGTACGGCGGAGGGTCATGGACGACGACGGATGAGGGCACGCTGCTCTTCGTCGAGAAGGCCGACCAGTGCGTCTGGGCGCTCGAACCGGGAGGGGAGCCGCGCACGCTGACCCCGGCCGAGCACGGCATGCGTTTCGGTGGGCTCACGTGGCAGAACGGCGAGCTTCTCGCCATCCGCGAGGCGCACGACGGATCGCAGGTTCCACACCGCTCGATCGTGCGCATCGCCCTCGACGGGTCCGGTGTGACAGCGATCGTCGGCGAGAGCGACTTCCTCGCACAGCCCGCGCTCTCGCCGAGTGGCCGGCACCTCGCATGGATCGCGTGGAACCACCCCGACATGCCCTGGGACCGGTCCGAGCTGCGGGTGGGGCGGCTCGAAGCCGGGATCGTCGTCGAATGGACGGCGGTCGCCGGAGAGGGCAGCGCGCCGCTGCAGCCCGTGTGGATCGACGATGACGATCTGCTGTACGCCGACGACTCGACCGGACGCTGGAACCTGTGGCGCGAGCATCTGTCCGCCGACCTCGAGCGTCACGCCGTCGCTCCGGCGGATGCCGACACCGGCGGACCCCTGTGGGTGCTGGGCACTCGCTGGTTCGGCAGGCTCGATGACGGCCGCATCGTCGCGGTCCGCACGAACGGTGACGACGAGCTCGTGCTGATCGACACCGATGGCACCGTCACCCCGCTGCCCGCATCCGTCACCACCGAGGTCTGCGTCGAGGATGTGCAGGGCACACGCGTGCTCGTCTCGGGCGCTTCGCCGGATTCGCCGAGCGCTCTGTGGGCGATCGACGTCGATCACCCGGAAGCGGCCGAGCTCATCCACGGCGGGCCGCCGGAGTGGGGAAGCGAATGGATGCCGCGCCCGCGCGCGGTCACGTTCGACGGCCCGACGGGTCCGGTGCACGCGTTCGACTACCCGCCGACGAACCCCGACGTGGGGGCTCCCGAGGGCGAGCAGCCCCCGTATCTGGTCTACGTGCACGGCGGCCCGACCACGCACCGCGGGGGTGCGGCGTCGGGGCGCATCGCCTACTTCACGAGTCGCGGCATCGGCGTTCTGGATGTCAATTACGGAGGTTCCAGCGGCTACGGGCGTGCCTACCGCGAACGGCTGCGCGGGCAATGGGGGGTCGTCGACGTGCAGGATGTCGCGACCGCCGCGTCGGGGCTCGCGGCCACCGGTGCCGCCGACGCCGCTCGGCTGACGATCGCCGGCGGCTCCGCGGGCGGCTGGACCGTGCTGGCGGCCCTCGTCGGGACCGACGCGTTCACCGCGGGCATCTCACGCTACGGCGTCGGCGATGCGCGCGTCCTGGCCGCCGACACGCACGACTTCGAGGCGCGCTACCTGGATGGACTGATCGGGCCGCTGCCGGACGCCGAGAAGCTGTACATCGAGCGGTCGCCGCTGTCGCACCCCGAGCGGTTCCGCGTTCCGCTGCTCCTACTTCAGGGCGCCGAGGACCCGGTCGTCCCCCCGGCGCAGTCCGAGGCCATCCGTGACGCGCTGGTCGCGCACGGGATCCCGCATGCGTACGTGGTCTACGAGGGCGAGGGCCACGGCTTCCGCCGGGCGGAGAACGTGGTCAACGCGCTCGAGACCGAACTGGCGTTCCTCGGCGCGGTGTTCGGCTTCGACACCCCGGGGGTGCCGCCGCTCGCCCTGAGCTGAGCGCGGTCAGACCGCGAACGGAGCGAACTCCGCGGCGAGGCGCTCAGACACGTGGGCATGCAGCGCGGTGCCGCCCGCTTCGTGGGTCTGCGAGACGATGATGCCCGACTCGTGCGCGGCTGAGACGAGGTCGCCGCGGTCGTAGGGCACGAGCGCGCGGATCTCGACGGCCGGCATCGGCAGCGCGGCTTCGATCGCCGCACGCAGCTCGTCGATCCCCTCGCCGCTGCGCGACGAGGCGAACAGCGCGCGCGGCTCGAGGCCCCGCAGCAGCATGCGCGTGTCGTCGTCGATGAGGTCGGCCTTGTTGAACACGACGATCTCGGTGATGTCGCGGGCACCGACGTCGCCGATCACGTCGCGGACGGTCTGCAGCTGCGCGGCCGGGTCGGGGTGCGCGGCATCCACCACGTGGACGATGACGTCGGAGTCGCCGACCTCCTCGAGGGTCGAGCGGAACGCCTCGACCAGCTGGTGCGGCAGATTGCGCACGAACCCGACCGTGTCGGTGAGCGTGTACACACGACCATCGGATGCCTCGGCACGGCGCACCGTCGCGTCCAGCGTCGCGAACAGGGCGTTCTCGACGAGCACCCCGGCGCTGGTGAGCCTGTTGAGGAGGCTCGACTTTCCGGCGTTCGTGTAGCCGGCGATCGCGACGGACGGAATCGTGTTGCGCTTGCGCTCGGCCCGCTTCGCTTCGCGCGCGGGAGCGAAGTCGCGGATCTGCCGACGCAGCAGTGCCATCTTCGTGCGGATGCGGCGACGGTCCAGCTCGATCTTCGTCTCACCCGGACCACGCGAGCCCATACCCGCGCCGCCGGCGCCGACCTGGCCACCGGCCTGCCGGCTCATCGAGTCACCCCAGCCGCGCAGGCGCGGAAGCAGGTACTCGAGCTGCGCGAGCTCGACCTGCGCCTTGCCCTCACGGCTCTTGGCGTGCTGACTGAAGATGTCGAGGATGACCGTGGTGCGGTCGATGACCTTCACCTTCACGACGTCCTCGAGCGCGCGCCGCTGGCTGGGTGCGAGTTCGGTGTCGGCGATCACGGTGTCCGCCCCGAGCGCGGCGACGAGGTCGCGAAGTTCTTGGGCCTTGCCGCGACCGAGATACGTCGCGGGGTCGGGGTGCGGCCGACGCTGCATCACGCCGTCCAGGACGACGGCGCCCGCGGTCTCGGCAAGAGCGGCGAGCTCGCGCAGCGAGTTCTCGGCGTCCTCCTGCTCGCCCTGCGGGTGCACGCCGACGAGGATCACGTTCTCGAGGCGCAGCTGCCGATACTCGACTTCGGTGACGTCCTCGAGCTCGGTCGACAGGCCGGGGACGCGGCGCAGCGCGGCGCGCTCCTCGCGGTCCCACTGCTCGCCGTCCGTGTCGGAGCGGGAGGTGGTGGACTGATCCTGCAGTGCCTGCGCCGCCCCGAAGACGCGCACGCCCGAGTGCGCCTCCGCGCGTTCGAGCACACGCGCGACCGGATCGACCACTGCGTCGACCTCTGCCTGTTCGGTGCTCGCCGGGATTGTCGTATCCGTCATGGGTTCCTTCCGTGATGCCCGTAAAACTCTAACTCCCCCGCGAGGGAGCTCCTCCGCTACGCTCGCAAGCATGTCGGGGGACCACTACTTCAGCGCGTCGCCGGCGAGTGCTGAGAATCTTCGCCGCATTCGCGTGACTCTCGCCGGTTCCGAGGTCGAGGTCACGACCGCCGGTGGCGTCTTCAGCCCGGATCACATCGACTCGGGCACCGCTGTGCTTCTGGCCAACACGCCTCCCCCACCGCCCGGTGGGCACCTGCTCGATCTGGGCAGCGGGTGGGGGCCGATCGCACTGTCACTCGCGACCGAGGCGCCGCATGCGACGGTGTGGGCCGTCGACGTGAACGAGCGGGCGCTCGACCTGGTGCGGCGCAACGCCGAGACGCTCGCGCTCAGCAATGTCAACGCCGTTCACCCCGATGATGTTCCCGATGACGTGACCTTCCGCACGATCCGCTCGAATCCCCCGATCCGCGTCGGCAAGCACGAGTTGCACGGCCTGCTCGAGCGGTGGATTCCACGGCTGGACGAGCGCTCGGATGCCTGGCTCGTCGTGCAGCGCAACCTCGGCTCGGATTCGCTGCAGCGGTGGCTGGCGGCATCCTTCACGCCCGGCTACAGCGTGCACCGCGCGGCGACCGGGCGCGGCTTCCGCGTACTGAAGGTGCGCCGGCACGGTTCGACGCCGACGAGCGAGATCGCCCTGCCCTGATGAGGTGCGGTCTGCCCTGAGCCTGCTTCAGGCCAGAGCGACCTCGCCGGAGTACACGAGTGTCGCGGGACCGGACAGCAGCACATGCAGGTCACCGCGCACCCGCAGCATCCGCACGCCGAGCGTCCCGCCCGGGACCTCGACCGTCCACCGGTCGGGGGCGGCTTGGCCGGCCCAGTGCCGCACCGCGAGCGCCGCGGCCGCGACCCCGGTCCCGCAGCTGAGGGTCTCGCCGACGCCGCGCTCGAAGACGCGCATGCGGATGGAGCCCACGCCGTCGCGCACCAGCGGGTCGCTCGGCACCACGAACTCGATGTTCGCCCCGCGCGGCGGCTCGGGATGCAGCTGGGGGCGCGAGGTCAGCTCGAGCGCTTCGAGCTCCTCGGCGTTGGAGAGTGCGACGACGATGTGCGGATTGCCGACATCGATGCCGAGGCCCGGGCGCGGCACTCCGAGGCCGCGGGCGCGCACCAGGACATCATCGGGCTCGACCCGCCAGGTGCCCAGGTCCGCCTCGTACCCGAGGTCGCTGCGGGTCACGGACTTCACGCCGGCACGGGTGCCGATCAGCGCGGGGCTGCCCTCGAGCGCAGCCCAGCCCGCGTCGGCGAGATAGCGTGCGAAGACCCGGATGCCGTTGCCGCACATCTCGGCTTTCGAGCCGTCCGCGTTCCGGTAGTCCATGAACCACTCGGCTCCCGCGGAGGCCGCATCCGCGCCTTCGTCGATCGCCGTGGACCGCACGACGCGGAGGATGCCGTCCGCGCCGATGCCGAATCGACGATCGCACAGGACCGCCACCTGGTCGTCCGTGAGCTCCAGCTCACCGTCGGGGTCGGGGATCACGACGAAGTCGTTGCCGGTGCCGTGACCTTTCGTGAAGGCGACGGTCTGCGGCATGTGGCCAGTTTAGGTGAGCGTCAGCGCCGCCATGACGGCTCAGTCGGTGATGAGGCGCTTGGCCGTGGTGGACGTGTCGAACCGCTCGTAGCCGAGCGTGTCGTAGAAGCCGAGCACATCGGCATTGTCGGGCCGCACCATGAGCTGCACCTTCGGACAGCCCATTTCGAGAAGGGCGTCTTCGGCTGCGGTGACGAGAGCCCGGCCGATCCCCTCTCCGCGCCGCATCGGGTCGGATGCGAGGTAGTACAGCCACCCGCGGTGCCCGTCGTAGCCGGCCATCACCGTCCCGATGATGTCGTGACCGTCCACCGCCACGAAGAACAGTTCGGGCTGCACGGTGAGCTTGCGCTGGATGTCGAGGTGCGGATTGTTCCAGGAGCGGGTGACGCCCGCGGCTTGCCAGAGGGCGATGACGGACTCGGTGTCTCGGAGGGTGAACGCGCGGATCGTGGTCATGAGCCCAGTATCCGCTGGAGCACGACATCTTCGCCCGATTGTGACCACGCGACGTCGGAGTAGCGCCTGAACCACGACACCTGTCGCCGCGCGTAGCGCCGCGTGAGGGCCTGTGTCTCCGCGATCGCCTCGGCCCGTGTCGCGGCGCCGTTCAGCTGGGCGAGCGCCTGCGCGTAGCCGATCGCGCGGCGGGCGGTGACACCGCGTTCCAGGCCCCGTGCTCTGAGCTCCTCGACCTCGGCGAGGAGGCCCTCTTCCCACATCCGTTCGACGCGAGCGTCGAGGCGCGCGACCAGCTCTGGGCGCGGACTGGTCAGGCCGATGATCTTCGACGGATGCCACCGCACGGGCTCGTCGGGCAGCGCCGCGCCGTGCGTCGCCTCGCCCTGGGCGAGCACCTCGAGCGCGCGCACGATGCGCCGGCCGTTGCGCGGATCGACCCGCTCGGCGGTCACCGGGTCCGCGAGACGGAGGCGGTCGTAGAGCACGCCGGGCCCGTCGCGTTCCAGATCGGCTTCGAGCTCGGCTCGCAGGGCCTCATTCCGGGGCGGAAAGCGGAAATCGAACAGCACGCTCGACACGTACAGACCCGATCCGCCGACGAGGATCGCATGCGATCCGCGATCGAGGATCTGCTCGATCGCGGTGCGCGCGGCTGTCTGGTACCACGCCACCGCGGCGTCATCGGTGATCTCGAGCACGTCGAGCAGGTGATGCGGGATGCCGCGGCGCTCGGTCGGCGCGAGCTTCGCCGTGCCGATGTCCATGCCGCGATACAGCTGCATCGCATCGGCGTTCACGATCTCGGCGGGGCGCCCGCGCGCGGCCAGAGCTTCAGCGAGCAGGAGCGACTGCTCGGTCTTGCCGGTGCCGGTCGCCCCGACCACCGCGAAAAGTCGCGGCCCGGCCTCGGACGCCGGGGCTTCTCGACCCGGCCCCTGAGCGTGCGGCGTCACACCCCGATGCGCAGCGTCGGAAGGCCGAGCGAGACCGCGCGAGGACCGCCGGAAGCGTCGGCGGGTGCGGGGATCGCGCACGACTCCGCCTGCGTGCGATCCCAGGCGTCACCGGCGCGCGTACGACGGATGCGCAGGGGTGCGCCGTCGGAGTCGGCGAGCAGGTGGAAGGGGGCCGCGTGCGTGATCGTCACCGACACGATGTCACCGGGGCGAGGAGTGTCGCTGCCCGGTGCGACCTCGAAGTGCACGAGGCGGTTGTCTTCGGCGCGTCCGGTCAGCCGGTGGGTCTCGGCATCCTTCTTGCCCTCACCCATCGAGACGAGCACCTCGACACGGCGGCCGAGCTGCGCGTGGTTCTCCTCCAGCGAGATCCGCTCCTGCAGCGCGATCAGCCGGTTGTAGCGCTCCTGGACGACCGCTTTGGGAACCTGATCCGCCATCGTCGCGGCGGGCGTTCCCTCGCGGATCGAATACTGGAACGTGAAGGCGCTGGAGAACCGTGCCTGCTCGACGACGCGCATGGTGTCTTCGAAGTCCTCGTCGGTCTCGCCGGGGAACCCCACGATGATGTCGGTGGTGATCGAGGCGTTCGGAATGCGGTCGCGGACGCGGTCGAGGATGCCGAGGAACTTCTCGCTGCGGTAGGAACGGCGCATGGCCTTCAGGACACGGTCGCTGCCCGACTGGAGCGGCATGTGCAGTTGAGGCATCACCGCGGGCGTCTCGGCCATCGCGTCGATCACATCGTCGGTGAAGGCGGCCGGGTGCGGGCTCGTGAAGCGGATGCGCTCGAGCCCCTCGATCTCACCCGCAGCGCGCAGCAGCTTGCCGAACGCGTGGCGATCGCCGAACTCGACACCGTACGAATTCACGTTCTGGCCGAGCAGCGTGACCTCGATCGCGCCGTCGTCGACCAGCAGGCGGATCTCGTTCAGCACGTCGCCCGGCCGGCGATCCTTCTCCTTGCCGCGCAGGCTCGGCACGATGCAGAACGTGCAGGTGTTGTTGCAGCCGACCGAGATCGACACCCAGCCGCTGTACACGCTGTCGCGCTTGGTCGGAAGGGTGGAGGGGAAGATCTCGAGCGACTCGAGGATCTCGAGCTCGGCCTCGCCGTTGTGGCGGGCGCGCTCGAGCAGACTCGGCAGAGAACCCATGTTGTGGGTGCCGAAGACGACATCCACCCACGGCGCCTTATCGAGCACCGCCTGCTTGTCCATCTGCGCCATGCACCCGCCGACGGCGATCTGCATGCCGTCCTTGCGGCGCTTCACCGACGCGAGGTGGCCGAGCGTGCCGTAGAGCTTGCCGGCGGCGTTGTCGCGGACGGCGCACGTGTTGATGATCACGACGTCGGCCTCTTCGCCGAGCCCGGCCGCGACGTAGCCCGCGCTCTCGAGCGAACCCGACAGCCGTTCGGAGTCGTGCACGTTCATCTGGCAGCCGAACGTGCGCACTTCGTAGGTGCGCACCCGGCCGTCGGACGACAGAGCCGCGGGCGATGGCGCGATCATCGTCGGCGTTGAAGACGGAGTGGTCATGATGAGTGCCATTCTACGTGCGCCGCTGCGGCGCACGCCCCGGAGGGGCTCAGCGGAACTGCACTCCCCCGCCGCCGCCGCGCTGCTCGGTCAGCGCGGTGCGCGCCGCGTTCGAGGCGATTGATCCGGAGTAGCCGCGACGTGCCAGCTGACCCATCAAGCGGCGCATCGCGGTCTCGAGATCGTAGCTGCGCAGGCCGTTCGCCTTCGTACGGGCGTACTCGAGCGCGCGCTCGTCGTCGTCATCGGGCAGTGTCGCCAGCGCGGCATCCGCGACGTCGCGGGCGATGCCGCGCGCGCTGAGCGTCTGCGCGATCGCGCGACGACCTTGACCCTTGCGGCTCGTGCCGGCGTACAGCAGCTGCTCGGCCAGGACCGCGTCGTCGATCCACCCTCGGCTCGTGAAGCGCTCGACCGTCGCCTCGACGATGGACGCATCGATGCCGCGCTGCGCGAGGAATGTGCGCGCCTCGCGCTCGGACAGCGCGCTGCGGCGCAGCCGACGCGTCAGCGTCTCTTCGGCGTCGGCCGAAGATTCCTCGACATCGTCGCCGTCGTCATCCGGTGCGTCGCGATCGTCGGCGTCATCGACGGTGGACTCGAGCGGGATCGCCCACCGCACCGGCTCCTCGACCGGAGCCGCCCCGGGCAGGTAGGTGACGGGGGCGAGCCCCGGCTGGTGAGCCTGTCGAACCACGCCCCCGTCACCTTCGAGAGGGGTCATCAGGCCGGGCGACGCTTTGCGAGCTCGTCGGCGTCGCTCAGCGGCACGCCCGCCTCGACCACCTTCAACTGGCCGATGCCGAGCTTCGCCTTGATCTTCGATTCGATCTCGGCCGCGATGTCGGGATTCTTGATCAGGAGGGCACGCGCGTTCTCCTTGCCCTGCCCGAGCTGCTCGCCGTCGTACGTGTACCAGGAGCCGGACTTCTTGACGATCTCGTGCTCGACGCCGAAGTCGATCAGGCTGCCCTCGCGCGAGATGCCCGTGCCGTACAGGATGTCGAACTCGGCCTGCTTGAAGGGCGGCGCCATCTTGTTCTTGACGACCTTGACGCGGGTGCGGTTTCCGACCGCGTCGGTGCCGTCCTTCAGGGTCTCGATCCGGCGGATGTCGAGGCGCACCGACGCGTAGAACTTGAGCGCCTTGCCGCCGGCGGTGGTCTCGGGGCTTCCGAAGAAGACGCCGATCTTCTCGCGCAGCTGGTTGATGAAGATCATGGTGGTGTTGGTCGTGTTGAGACCACCGGTGAGCTTGCGGAGCGCCTGCGACATGAGTCGCGCCTGCAGACCGACGTGGGAATCGCCCATCTCACCCTCGATCTCGGCCTTCGGCACGAGCGCGGCGACCGAGTCGATGACGACGAGGTCGATCGATCCGGAGCGGATGAGCATGTCGGCGATCTCGAGCGCCTGCTCGCCCGTGTCGGGCTGCGAGACGAGCAGCTGGTCGATGTCGACGCCCAGCTTCTGCGCGTACTCGGGGTCGAGTGCGTGCTCGGCGTCGATGAACGCGGCGATGCCGCCCTGCTTCTGGACGTTCGCGATCGCGTGGAGCGTGAGTGTCGTCTTTCCGGACGACTCCGGGCCGTAGATCTCGACGATGCGGCCGCGCGGGAGTCCGCCGATGCCGAGCGCGACGTCGAGGGCGATCGAACCGGTCGGGATCACTTCGACCGGCGCACGCTCGTCGCTGCCCAGCCGCATGACCGAGCCCTTTCCGAACTGCCGGTCGATCTGGGCGAGGGCCGATTCGAGGGCCTTCTCGCGGTTCTCGGGTGAGGGCATGGCGTGCTCCTTATGCTCGCGTTCCGTCGCCTGTAGGCTGTCGCGCTCCACCCCGAGGGTCGGGAGGGAGGCTGCGACAAGGCGTGTGGTGTCGTTCGACGTTGTTCACGCTAGGGATGGGCTCCGACATTCGTCTTCGCTCCTCACCCGTCCTGTGAACAGACACGTCCTCGACTCCGCTGTGCAGGAGCCTACGCGCGAATAGAACAGACGTTCGATGCGACACGCCGCGTCGTTCCGGCGTCGCGGGCCTCAGCGACGACGCGGCTCGAGACGGCCCACGCCGTAGCGTCGCTCCGGCGGAACATCGGTCTCGGCGCACAGGGCGAGCCAGACTTCACGCGGCGCAACCCCGGCCTCCAGTGCCTGCGCCGCCGTGCGGTCGTCCAGCGCCGAGAGGAAGAGATCCGTGATCAGGGCACCGCCCTGCGGACCGAACTCCTCCGCGACGGCGCGATCGAATTCGCTGCGACGCATCAGGGCGCGGGTCAGCGCAGCGAGAGCTCGGCGTCGACCGAAGCGACCAGATCGTCGGGTACGACGTCAGGGAAGGTCTGGATGCCCTCGAGCACGGAGATGCGGTCTCCGACTTCACGCATGATGATCGAGATGGGCACGTCGAGTGCTTCCGCCACCGACGCGAGGATCTCGCTCGATGCTTCCTTCTGTCCGCGCTCGACCTCGCTGAGGTAGCCGAGGGCAACACTCGCGCGGCTCGCAACCTGACGGAGGGTGCGGCCCTTCTGCTGCCGGAAGTCACGAAGGACTTCGCCGATTTCTTGTCGTACCAGGATCATGATGGGCCCCCTCCTCACTTCTGATTCCGCCGTATCCGGGTGGATAACAGTACAACACCGGATGAGGTCAATCTAATCCCGTGGGCTGTGGAATGGGTGGGAATCGCCGAATGTAACCGACACGAAACACGGTCTGTTCCCGCCGCTCACGAACTCATCAGAGGCACGCACTCCAGAGCGAGTGCGAGGGCCGCGGCGGTCGCCTCGGCGCGGATCCGCGCCCGGGTGCCGCCGAGCGCCAGCGTCTCCACGCGCGTGCCGGCGGGCGTCGAGACCGCGATGTGGACCGTGCCGACCGGGCGTCCGTCCTGCGGTGTCGGCCCGGCCACGCCCGTCGTGGCGATCCCCACGTCCGCCGCCCGCCCGTCGATCGCGGCCGTCCCTCGGACGCCCTCCGCCATCTGCCGCGCCACATCCGGGTGCACGGCGCCCTGCGCAGCCAGGAGTGCCGCATCCACTCCCAGCAGGGTGTGCTTGAGCGCGGTCGCGTACGCGACGATGCCGCCGCGGACGGTGGCGGACGCGCCGGGCACGGACACGAGCGAGGACACCACCAGTCCCCCGGTGAGCGACTCGGCGACCGCGACCGTCCACCCGTGCGCGATCAGCCGGCTCACGAGCTCCTCAGCCGCGGACCCCGCCGACGGGTCAGTCGCCTGAGGCTCGGCATCCGTCACGCGGTGCTCCGCCCGCGGCGCGCCCCTCGCACCTCGGTGATGACGTAGTCGATGCCGCTCGCGACCGTGAGCAGCACCGCGATCGTCATCGTGACGCCGTTCACCCAGAAGATCCAGTCGCCGACCACGGTCCACAGCGGCAGCAGGGCGAGCGAGAGCGCGACCGCCTGCGCGAGCGTCTTGAGCTTGCCCATCCACGCCGCGGCGACCACATGGTCGCTTGCCACGACCAGTCGGTGCACGGTGATCCCGACCTCCCGGATCAGCACGACGATCGTGATCCACCAGGGCAGCTCGCCGAGGATCGACAGCCCGATGAAGGCGAAGCCGGTGAGCACCTTGTCGGCGATGGGGTCGAGGAGCTTGCCGAGGTCGGTGACGATCTCGTAGCGCCGCGCGATCCAGCCGTCGATGCCGTCGGTCGCGATCGCGACGATGAACACCACCGCCGCCCACCAGCGCAGCGGCCCGTCGGCGCCGCCGTCGACCAGCAGCATCCACAGGAACACGGGCGCCATGAGGATGCGCACGATCGTGATCGTGTTGGGCAGCTGGCGCGGAACGGCCATCAGTCGCGGCCCGTCAGTCCCCAGGCGTCTTCGTCGCCTTCGGCGTCGACCACCGGGTAGCCGTCGAACTGCGCGTCGACCGGATCGCTCGAGGCGCCGGAGGGGACGTCGTCTCCGCGGAGCCGCGCGAGCACATCGGGCAGCTGTTCGACGCTGACGAGCACGTCGCGGGCCTTGGACCCCTCGGACGGTCCGACGATCTCACGCGACTCGAGCAGGTCCATCAGCCGGCCGGCCTTGGCGAACCCGACGCGGAGCTTGCGCTGCAGCATCGAGGTCGAGCCGAACTGCGTCGAGACGATCAGCTCGGTCGCCGCGAGCAGCAGCTCGAGGTCGTCGCCGATGTCGGCGTCGATCTCCTTCTTCTCGGCGACGACGGCGACCTCGCGGTACTCGGGGCGGGCCTGGGCGGTGACGTGCTTGACGACCTTCTCGATCTCGTCCTCGCTCACCCATGCGCCCTGCACGCGGATGGCCTTGGAGGCTCCCATCGGCAGGAACAGCGCATCGCCCTGGCCGATCAGCCGGTCGGCTCCGGGCTGGTCGAGGATGACGCGGGAGTCGGTGACGCTCGTCACCGCGAACGCCAGGCGCGACGGCACGTTCGCCTTGATGAGGCCGGTCACGACGTCGACGGACGGACGCTGCGTGGCCAGGACGAGATGGATGCCGGAGGCACGTGCCAGCTGCGTGATGCGGACGATCGAGTCCTCCACGTCGCGGGGGGCCACCATCATGAGGTCGGCGAGCTCGTCCACGACCACGAGGAGGTACGGGTAGGGCTTGAGCACGCGCTCGCTGCCCGGGGGCACCACGACCTCGCCCGCGACGACGGCGCGATTGAAGTCGTCGATGTGGCGATAGCCGAACGACGCGAGGTCGTCGTACCGCATGTCCATCTCCTTCACGACCCACTGCAGCGCTTCGGCAGCCTTCTTGGGGTTCGTGATGATGGGCGTGATCAGGTGCGGAACGCCGGCGTACGAGGTCAGCTCGACGCGCTTGGGGTCGATCAGCACCATGCGCACGTCGGACGGCTTGGCCTGCATCAGCAGGCTCGTGATCATCGAGTTGACGAAGCTCGACTTGCCCGAGCCGGTCGAGCCGGCCACCAGGAGGTGCGGCATCTTCGCGAGGTTGGCCAGGACGTACCCGCCACCGACGTCCTTGCCGACGCCGATCGTCATGGGGTGGGTCGCCTGCTGGGCGGCCGGCGAGCGCAGCACGTCGCCGAGGGTGACGATCTCGCGGTCCACGTTGGGGATCTCGACGCCGATCGCACTCTTGCCGGGGATCGGGGCGAGGATGCGCACCTCGTTGGAGGCCACCGCGTAGGCGATGTTGTTCTGCAGCGCGGTGATCCGCTCGACCTTGACCCCGTGGCCGACCTCGATCTCGTACTGGGTGACCGTCGGTCCGCGCGAGAAGCCGGTCACCCGTGCGTCGACCTGGAACTGATGCAGCACGCTCGTGATCGAGGCGACCACGGCGTCGTTGGCGGCGGAGCGGGCCTTGTGCGGCGTTCCGGCGGCGAGCGAATTGACCGATGGGAGGCGGTACGGCGAGACAGGGGCATGACGGGGACCGGCCGCGCCGAGCCCGGAGAGACCGGGAAGGACGCCGTCATCGAGCGGAGTCGCCGTCTCATCGTCGCGGATGCCGGTCTCGGCCTTCTTCGCCGCGCGTGCCCCGCCGGCCAGGACCGCGGGATCGATGACCTCGGTGAGAGCCTCGGAGGGAGGCGGGGGCGGAATCGTGACCGCCGCCTGCTCGAACCCGCCCTGGACCGCTCCCGGAGCGAGCAGCTCGGTGAGGTCCTGCGACCCGATGCCGTCAGGGTCCTTCTCGCGACCGGTCTTGTTGCGCCGCCACCAGGGCAGCGACGGATCCTGGTCGGCCGTCTCGTCGCCCTCAGCGGCTTCTGCCGGCTGCGGACGCTCGGCGTCGAACATCCAGGCGTACAGCTCGCCCAGTCGGCGTCCGATGCGGTTCGGGGGGGTCTTGGTGAGGATCAGGATGCTGAGTGCGGTGAACACACCGAGCACCACTCCCGCACCGATGTCGGTGATCAGGAGCGCCAGGGGCTCGCCGAGCATCCAGCCGAAGACTCCGCCGGCCTCGCTGAGCGCCGGAAGACCCTGCCGCGGCTGCGGACGCCCTCCCCCGATGTGGCAGAAGCCCGCGATCGACAGGACGAAGAGCGTGAAGCCGATCCCGATCCGCCCGTTGTCGTGCACGGATGCCGGGTGACGGAAGAGCCACCCCGCGAGCAGGAGCAGCAGGACGGGCAGCACGAACGCGACCCGGCCGACGAGCCCGCCCGCGGTGTACGCGCTGATGGTCTGGGCGATCTGATTGCCGATGAAGAACCACTCGACGACCGCGCCCGCGATCGCGAGCAGCACGATCAGGAACGGCAGGCCGTCCCTGCGCTGTTCCTTCTCCAGGGTCTCGGGTCCGAATGCCCGGAACAGACCACCGGTGCCGTGCGCCAGACCCATCCAGGCGCGCACGATGATCGGCGGTTTCTCGGTCTCGCCGACGTATCGCTTCGGCGCCGGGGCGGGCTTTCGTGCCCCCGACGACGCGCGCGAAGATGACGCGTTCGCGGGCGCGCGACCATTCTTGGTCGGGCTTGTGCTCCTGGCCATGCCCCCACGCTACGGCGGCGGAGCCGGAAATGCCCGCAACGACGCGGCGGCCGGCATCCGTCCTCACCGGTCCTTGAGCGGCGAGCGACGGATCAGCGCAGGCGCTTGACCATCGTGTCGCGGCCGATTCCGCTCTGGGTCACGGCGAAACCCTCGCTGCGGTACAGGGTGACCGCGAAGTTGCCGCGCTCGACGCTCAGGCACAGGCGCGCGTAGCCGTCCGCACGCGCCTGCTGGGCCAGGGTCTGCAGCAGCGTCCGGCCCACGCCGTGCGCGCGCCAGATCGGGCGCACGCCGATGATGAGCTCGGGAACCCCCGTGCCGACATAGCCGAAGCCCGGATCAGAGCGTGGCAGCAGGCGGTACCAGGCGGCCCCGATCGGTTCTCCGGCCGCGTCCACCGCGACGAAACCCGCATCGCTCGGGCGCTTCCAGCCCGACACGTACCGGCTGTGCTCGGGCGCGGTCATCACCTGATGCTTGGGTTGCGCGGCACCCGGCCGCCAGTTGGCGGCCTCGACGACCATGTCGCCGAGGAAAGCGCCGTCGGCTTGGCCGGCCGGGCGGACGCTGAAGGATGCCATCGCCCGATTTTACCGGGCGGCGCTCACGCCTCGATGACGAGCGGCACGATCATGGGGCGACGACGCAGCTGCTGGTTCACCCAGCGACCGATCACCCGGCGCACCACCTGGGAGAGCGCGTGCGTGTCGCGGACGCCCGACTGCGCGGCCTCGGCGAGCGCGGCGGCGATCTTCGGCTTGACGCTGTCGAAGACCGTGTCGTCCTCGGCGAAACCTCGGGCGTGGATCTCGGGTCCTGTGATGATGCGCCCGGTGGCGGCATCCACCACCACGATCACCGAGATGAAGCCCTCTTCGCCGAGGATCCGGCGGTCCTTGAGGTCGGCCTCGGTGATCTCGCCGACCGTCGAGCCATCGACGTAGACGAAGCCGATGTCGAGCTGACCGACCACGTTCGCGACGCCGTTCTTCAGGTCGATCACGGTGCCGTTCTCGCCGATGATCGTGCGCTCGGTCGGGACGCCGGAGTCCTGCGCGAGCCTCGCGTTGGCCTGGAGGTGCCGGTACTCGCCGTGCACGGGCAGCACGTTCTTGGGCTTGAGGATGTTGTAGCAGTAGAGCAGCTCGCCCGCGGCCGCGTGGCCCGAGACGTGCACCTTGGCATTGCCCTTGTGCACGACGTTCGCGCCGAGCTTGGTGAGGCCGTCGATCACGCGGTAGATCGCCGTCTCATTGCCGGGGATGAGGCTCGAGGCGAGGATCACGGTGTCTCCCGCCCCGGGCTCGATCTCGTGGTCGTTGTTGGCCATGCGGCTGAGCACGGCCATCGGCTCGCCCTGCGACCCCGTGGACATGTAGACGATCTTGTCGTCGGGCAGGTCGCGGGCCTTCTTGTAGTCGATGAAGACGCCCTCGGGGACGTGGAGGTAGCCGAGATCTTCGGCGATGCCCATGTTGCGCACCATGCTGCGGCCGAGCAGTGCCACGCGCCGGCCGTGTGCGGCGGCGGCATCCAGCACCTGCTGCACGCGGTGCACATGGCTCGAGAAGCTCGCCACGATCACGCGGCGCGGCGCCTTGCCGATCACCTGGTCGAGCACGGGCCCGATGCTGCGCTCGAGCGGCGTGAAGCCGGGCACGTCGGCGTTCGTGGAGTCCACGAGGAACAGGTCGACGCCCTCTTCGCCCAGGCGGGCGAACGCGCGAAGATCGGTCAGCCGCCCGTCGAGCGGCAGCTGGTCCATCTTGAAGTCGCCGGTGGCGAGCACGAGGCCCGCGGGCGTGCGGATCGCGACGGCGAGCGCGTCGGGGATCGAGTGGTTGACCGCGATGAACTCGAGGTCGAACGGACCGATGCGCTCGTGCTGACCCTCGGTGACGGTCAGCGTGTACGCCTTGATCCGGTGCTCCTTGAGCTTCGCCTCGATCAGCGCGAGGGTCAGGCCGGAGCCGATCAGGGGGATGTCCGGCTTGAGCTTGAGCAGGTACGGCACAGCGCCGATGTGGTCCTCGTGGCCGTGCGTCAGCACGACGCCGACGACGTCGTCGAGCCTGTTCTTGATCGGCTCGAAGTCGGGCAGGATCAGGTCGACGCCGGGCTGGTGCTCCTCGGGGAACAGCACGCCGCAGTCGACGATCAGGAGCTTGCCGCCGTATTCGAAGACGGTCATGTTGCGGCCGACCTCGCCGAGTCCGCCGAGCGGCGTCACGCGCAGAGTGCCGGCATCAAGGGCGGGCGGATCGTAAACGGTGCTGGGCATCAGACACCTTCCTCGGGATGCCGTGGCATCCGCTTTCGCGCGCGCGACCGCTCAGCGGCTCGCACGTCGCATCATCTTGTGGTTCCTGAGACCTTCGGCAGTGCGCCGCCCGCGGCCGCGTTGCGGTCGGGGCGGAAGTTGGAGAAGTCGGCGCCGGGCACGTCGCGGACGAGCGCGAGCTCGTCCTCGATCTTCGCGGCTTCCCACTCTTCGGGACCGACCAGCGGAAGGCGCACGCGCGGGCTGCCGATCCGGCCGAGCCCGTGCAGGATGTACTTCGCCGACACGGTTCCCGGCACGTGCGTCATGACGGCCCGCACGAGCGGCTCGACCTGCTTGTGCGCGGCGGTCGCGGCGGCGAGGTCGCCGCGGTTGACGGCATCCACGATCGCCCGATAGGGCTGGGCGGCGATGTTCGCGGTCACGCCGATGAGCCCCGTGGCGCCGATCGCGAGGTGCGGCAGCACGTTCGCGTCATCGCCGGAGAAGTACATCAGGTCGGTCTGGTTGAGCACCCGGCTGACTTCGCTGAAGTCGCCCTTCGCGTCCTTGATCGCCAGCACGTTGGGGTGCTTGGCGATCCGGATGATCGTCTCGTAGCGGATCGGCACACCGGTGCGTCCGGGGATGTCATACAGGATCACCGGCAGGTCGGTGGCGTCGGCCACGAGCCGGAAGTGGGTGAGCACGCCGGCCTGCGTGGGCTTGTTGTAGTACGGCGTGACGATCATGATGCCGTCGGCGCCGACCTTCTCGCTCGCCTTGTAGAGCTCGATCGCGTGCGCGGTCTCGTTCGACCCGCCGCCCGTGATGATCTTCGCGCGACCGGCGGCGACATCCTTGCCGACCTCGACCAGGCGGATCTTCTCGGCATCCGTCAGCGTGCTCGTCTCACCGGTGGTGCCGGTCACGACGATGCCGTCGGCTCCCGCGGTGATGACGTCGTCCATGTGCTTCTCGACGGCAGGCCAATCGACCTCGCCGTCGGCTGCCATCGGAGTGACGAGCGCGACGAGCACCTGACCGAAGGGATTGCCGGTGTGCGTCATGTCCTCAGGCTATCGGCTCGCCGCGGGCGGGTCACCCGCGGGGCGGGTGCCGCGCGTGGTGTGCCGAAAGCCCGGTCCGTCGCGCGACTCGCCGGGTAGCGGCATCCTTCATCGGGGTGTCGAGGTCACCGACCGGGCTTTCGGCACTCAGCACGGGACGGAAGGCGGTCACCAGGTCATGCCTGCGTGACTGCGGTGCAGGTTGCGGCCGACTGCGGCGAGGATCGCCGCCTCGACGGTCGGCCAGTCGTGCAGAATCATCGCCGAGTCGAAGCGCAGCGTCACGAAGCCGAGCGACATCGCGACGGCGTCGCGGACGAGGTCCTTATGGCGGTGCTCGCCGCCGTGGGTCGCGCCGTCAGCCTCCAGGATCAGGCAGTCGCCGATGACGAAGTCGACGACACCGACCCCCGGGACGCGTACCTGGCTCGCGAGCGCGAGCCCATGTCTGAGAAGCCGCAGGCGCAGTATCGATTCGAGACCACTGTCGGCGTCGGTGCGAGCGAAGTCGACGAGCCAGCGGTCGTCGCGATTCAGAGCCGCTCGCAGCGTGGCGCGCTGCGTGTCGTCGATCAGCCCCTGCCTCAGAGCTGACTCGAGTGCCGCGAAGAAGCACTCCGCACCACGACATCTGAGCAGCTGGCGGAGCGTGTGGATGATGCCGACGCGACCACGATCAGCGGGGTCGATCGCGGTGTCGCGATGGAAGACGCAGCAGTCCGGCTCGCCCTCGTCCGGATGCAGCGCAATGCGCACCGGCCGGTGGCAGGGGTCGACCCAGGTGTGGACGCTTTCATCCTCCCCGAGGTCGAGCGTCCACAGGCCGTACTCGCGGGATGCCGTGACGCATGCGACGAGGCCGCAGTGGCTCAGCGACTCGAGGATCGCGGGTGAGGTCTCGGGGAGACAGTAGATGCCGTTGCGCGGCCGCACGAGCAGTCCTGTCACGGACCGCCGCGGATAGCTCGGACCTCGACACCCCCGCGCGCTTCAGCTCTCTCGTCCTCATCGGCCCGCCGTTGCGGCGGACGACGACGGCAGCTCGGGTTGCGGACACCATTCCAGGCTGGACGCTGTCCCCGGCCATCGACGGCTGAGGGTGCGGTCTGTGGACTCGAGTGCACGACTACGGGCCTGGGGAGGAACAGCTCGGCCCCCCTGTCGTACTCCTCGACACATCAACCACGAGCCGAAAGCCCGGTCCGTCGACGGGACACGCCGAGCGGCGGCATCCGTCAGCCGGGGTGTCGACGTCACCGACCGGGCTTTCGGCACCACAGTCACCCGATCTGCCCGGTCAGCGCCGCCCGCGCGCGCCGGCCCTTGAGATCAGGCGGGCGGGGACGACGCGGGTGACGGCCACGATCGCCTTGTAGCGCAGCGAGGGCACCGAGACGGCCTTGCCGCGGGCGATGTCGCGCAGCGACTCGGCGACCACGTCGCGGGCTTCGAGCCACATCCAGTCGGCGACGCCCTCCTGGCCGGCCTGCAGACCCATCCGCTCGTGGAAGCTCGTGTGGGTGAACCCCGGGCACACCGCGGTGACGGTCACCCCGCGCCGGGCGTATCGGCCGTTCGCCCACCGGCTGAAGCTGATGAGCCAGCCCTTGCAGGCACCGTAGGTCGAGCGCGGGATGAAGCCGGCCACCGACGCGATGTTCACGATGCGCCCGCTCCCCCGCTGCAGCATCGGACCCAGCGCGGCGTGCATGAGCCGCATCGGCACCTCCACCAGGAGGGCGAGGTGTCGCACCTCGTCGTCGATGTCGTTGCGGTCGAAGGCCAGCGGAAGTCCGAAGCCCGCGTTGTTCACGAGCATGTCGACCGGATGCCGGGGGTCGGTCAGCCGCTGCACCACCCGCTCGAGCTCACGCGGAACGAGGAGATCGGCGGCGAGCACCTCCACCCCCACGCCGTACGCCGCGACCAGGCTGCTCGCGAGCTCTCTGAGCGCGTCCTCGTCGCGCGCCACGAGGACGAGGTCGGTGCCGCGGGCCGCGAGCTGCCGCGCGTATTCGGCACCCAGGCCCGAGCTCGCTCCGGTGATCACCGCGGTTCTGGCCATGCGCACGAGCCTACTGACGCCCGCCGGTGATCGAGCCGACGATGCGCGAGGGGACCACGCGGCTCAACGCGACCGCGAGCTTGTAGCGCAGTGTGGGCACCGACCGGGACCTGCCTCGGGCGATGTCGCGCAGCGACGCGCGCACGACCTCGCGCACGTCGAGCCACATCCACGCCGGCAGTCCCATCTCGCGCCGAGCAAGCCCCATCCGCTCGTGGAACCGGGTGCGCGTGAATCCCGGACACACCGCCGTCACGGTCACTCCCCGAGAGGAGTACCGGCCGTTCGCCCATTCGCTGAACGAGATCAGCCAGCCCTTGCAGGCTCCGTAAGTCGAGAACGGCACGAAACCCGCGACGGATGCGACGTTGACGATGCGGCCGCTCCCGCGCTCCAGCATCGGGCCGAGCGCGGCGTGGATGAGCCGCATCGGCACCTCGACGTGCAGCTTCAGGTGGCGCGCCTCGTCGTCGATGTCGTTGCGGTCGAAGTGCAGGTGCAGCCCGAAGCCGGCGCTGTTGACGAGCATGTCGATCGGGCGAGCGGGGTCGGTCAGCCGCCGCACCACCTGTTCGCACTCCCGCCCGACCAGCAGGTCGGCGACCAGCACGTCCACTTCGACCCCGAAGGAGGCGCCGAGCTGCGCCGCGAGCTCGGCGAGCGCATCCCGCTCGGGCGAGACGAGCACCAGATCGGTGCCGCGCGCGGCGAGCTGACGCGCGTATTCGGCACCGAGGCCCGAACTCGCGCCGGTGATCAGAGCCGTGCGCGCCATGCGAACGACCCTAGGCCGACGCGGTGCGCTCGTACCGGAGGAATCGATAGCGGATGCCGCTGCGCGACTCACGCGCACCCTCGGAAGGATCAGCATCCGTCACCGCGAACACGGCCGGGTCGATCGCGGGCGCGCGCACATCGCCCGGCTGCGCCTCGAAACCGGCGGGATGCCGCAATTCGGTCACTTCGAGCCGGTCGGCGTCATCGATCGTGAGGCCGAAGATCGTCCCGCCGCCGATGACCCAGATCCACTCCGGCTCGTCTGATGCCGCGACCGCGAGCGCCTCGTCGACCGAGCCGGCGCGCTCGGCTCCGTCGGCCGACCAGTCGGACCGCCGGGTGATGACGATGTTGCGACGCCCGGGCAGCGGCCGCCACCGGGGGTCGAGCGAATCCCACGTCCCGCGGCCCATCACGACGGGCGAGCCGAGCGTGAGCGCTTTGAAGTGAGCGAGGTCTTCGGGCACATGCCACGGCATGCCGCCGTCGCGTCCGATGACCGCGCCCTCGGCCTGGGCCCAGATCAGCCCGACCTTCGGAGCACCCGTCATACCGCGACGGCCCCGCGGATCGCGGGATGGTGCTGGTAGTCCTCGATCACGAAGTCGTCGTAGCGGTAGTCGAAGATCGTGTCGGGCTTCCGCGTGATCCGCAGTGTCGGGGGTGCGAACGGCTCGCGCTCCAGCTGCAGGCGAACCTGCTCGAGGTGGTTGTCGTAGATGTGGCAGTCGCCGCCGGTCCACACGAAGTCGCCGACCTCGAGTCCGGTCTGCTGCGCGACCATGTGCGTCAGCAGAGCGTAGGAGGCGATGTTGAACGGGACGCCCAGGAACAGGTCGGCGCTGCGCTGGTAGAGCTGGCATGACAGCCGGCCGTCGGCGACGTAGAACTGGAACAGCGCATGACAGGGCGCGAGTGCCATGTCGGGGATGTCGGCAGGGTTCCACGCCGAGACGATGAGGCGTCGCGAGTCGGGGTTGCGGCGGATCTCGTCGATCACACCGGCGATCTGGTCGATCGTCTCACCCGACGGGGTCGGCCATGACCGCCACTGCACTCCATAGACCGGGCCGAGCTCGCCGCTCGCATCGGCCCACTCGTCCCAGATCGTCACGCCGTTCTCCTGCAGCCAGGCGACGTTGGACTCGCCGCGCAGGAACCACAGCAGCTCGTACGCGATCGACTTCATGTGCACGCGCTTGGTCGTGACCAGCGGAAAGCCCTGCGAGAGGTCGAAGCGCAGCTGCCGGCCGAACACGCTGCGCGTGCCCGTTCCGGTGCGATCGGTCTTGACGGCGCCGTGCTCGAGCACGTCGCGGAGCAGGTCTTCGTAAGGAGTCGGGATCGTCTCGGACATCGTCTCGATGGTAGCCCTCCCCCACCGACGACGGACCGAGGCGGCGGGGTGTTTGTGACGACCGGCTCGTCACACAACGCGCATCCGACACGTATTCAGCCGCAAGCAGTTAGCCTGGGATGCTGTGACCCTCGTCAACGCGCTCATCGGCCTCGCTGTCCTGCTGGCAGCGACGGTTGCCCTCGGCGTCTTCGTGCAGTGGCGGCAGGGCAGACCGCGCCGGCACATCCCCCACGAAGTGGTGCAGCCGACCCGTCTGGGCGCCGAATCGCTCGGTGAGACGGCCACCCTCCTGCAGTTCAGCACCGAGCTCTGCTCGCGCTGTCCCGGCGTGCACCGGACCCTCGCCGCCGTCGCCGACGCTCGCGCTGGCGTGGAGCACCTCGACATCGACGTGACGCACCGTCCCGACATCGCCAAGCACTTCCACATCCTGCAGACCCCGACCACGCTCGTGCTCGACCGTGACGGCGTCGTGCAGACGCGCTTCGGCGGGGTTCCCAACCGCGAAGTGCTCGAACTCGAACTCAGCCGCCTGACCGAAGAGACCGCGAATGTCTGATCGAACGGATGCCGCCTCCAAGCCGCGTGGCATCGACCCCCGTGGTCCGCGCTTCGCCGCCGGCATCACCGCCCTGCTGCTGCTGGTCGACGTCTTCCTCGGTCTCACCACGCCGATCGGCGCGACCGTCGCCGAGCGCGCCGCCGAGCCGGCGTTCCTGCTGCTGGTCGTGATCGCGCTGCTGTTCCTGTGGGGCGTCCTTTCGCCTCGGACCGCCCCGTGGGGAGTGCTCTACCGCACGCTGATCCAGCCCCGGCTCACGCCCCCGACCGACCTCGAAGACCCGCGCCCGCCACGCTTCGCGCAGGGCGTCGGCCTCTTCGTCGTGACGATCGGCCTGATCCTGCACCTTGCGGGCGTCCCGTGGGCACTCCCGATCGCGGCCGCAGCCGCGTTCGTCGCCGCGTTCCTGAACGCCGTGTTCGGCCTGTGCCTGGGCTGCCAGCTCTACCTGGTTCTGCAGCGCGCCGGCATCGTCGGTCGCGAGCGACCCGCCACGGCCTGAATCGGTCGCGGCGAGGGTGTACCGAGGTTAGGCTGACCGCGAGGCGCCCGGAGCGCGGGGGCACGTCGACCAGGAGGTTCCGATGACCGTCACGAGTGAAGCCACGACCATCTGGAAGGGCGGCCTCATCGACGGATCGGGCCAGGTCACGTTCCAGTCCTCGGGGATCGGCACCTTCGACCTCAACTGGAAGGCGCGCAGCGAAGGCTCGACCTCGGTGACCACGCCGGAAGAGCTCATCGCGGCAGCCCACTCGTCGTGCTTCAGCATGGCGTTCTCACTCGCCCTGGCCCAGAACGGAACCCCGCCCGAGTCGATCGACACGACCGCCTCCGTCACGTTCACCCCGGGCACCGGCATCACCGGAAGCCACCTCAACGTGAACGCCGTGGTGCCCGGCCTGGATCGCGAGGACTTCGACCGGATCGCGGAGGACGCGAAGGTCAACTGCCCGGTCTCGCAGGCCCTCGCCGGCATCGACATCACCCTCGAGGCCACGCTTGCCTGATCCCGGCGACGGTCGCCGGGTCGTCGTCCCGGCGCCTCGGGCCTCGATCGGCTCGGCCCTGGTCGACAGCCTGCGAGCGGACGGCATCCGCGTCACCACGCTCGTGCGTCGGCCCGCTCGAGACGGCCGACGAGGTCGAGTGGCTCACGGACTGCCGATCCCCTCGACCCCGCCGTGCTGGAGGGAGCGGACGCGGTCGTCGGCCTCAACGGTGCGTCGATCGGGCGTTTTCCCTGGACGCGCCGCTACAAGAACACACTGCTGTGGTCGCGCATCACGCCGACCCGGGCGCTCGCGCGCGCGATGCGCGAACTCGGCGGCGGCGCACCGGCGTTCGTCTCGGCATCCGCCGTGGGCTACTACGGATCGGCGCCCGGTGCCGCTGCTGACCGAAGCGTCACCGCGGGGTGAGACGTTTCTCGCCGACCTGTGCGGCGAATGGGAGAGCGGCGGCGCTGGGCGCTCGGCGAACACGCGCGGGTCGCGCTGCTGCGGACGGCGCCGATCGTGCACCCGCAGGGGGTTCTGAAGCCCCTCGTTCTGCTGACGCGGTTCGGGGTCGAGCGGGCCGATCGGCCGCGGCACACAGAAGTGGCCCTGGATCTCTCTCGAAGACGAGGTGCGCGGCATCCGCCACATCATCGACTCCGCACATCACCGGACCGGTGAACCTCGATCGGCCCGACGATCGCGACCGCCAACGATCTGGGCTTCGCGCTGGCCGTGCGGATGAACCGGCCGTTCCTGGTGCGCGCGCCGGAGTGGGCGCTGAAGCTCGTCCTCGGAGTGGATGCGACCGAGGGGCTGCTGACGACGGATGCGGCAGTGCGGCCGAAGGTCCTGGAGGACTCCGGTTTCGCGTTCACGCATACGACGGTGGAACAGGCGGTGGATGCCGCCGTGCCCGCTCCGGCTGCCTAAGCCCGTCGCTCGGCGGTCTCGAGCTGGATCGCGCGCCGCACCGCCGCACGAGCCCGCTTGCGGTCACGGGCGGCGTCGTACGCCAGGCCGAGCCGGTACCAGGCCCGCCAGTCGTCCGGGTGCGCCTCGACGTCGGCTCGGTAGTGCGGGAAGACCGCGTCGCCGTCTTCGCGCACCACGCGTCCGCTCGGTCGGACCGTGACGGGCTCTTCCGGCAGGCCGCCTTCGGCTTCGAGCCGGCGCGCGAGCTGCTCTGCGCGCACGCCGAACCACAGCTCGCGCCCGAGCGCCCAGGCCGCGATGACGGGAAGCACCACGAGGGCAAGGCCCATCGCGACGGCGATCGGCTCCCCGCTGATCAGCAGCAGCCACGCGCGCTGCGCGACCAGCACGATGTAGAGGGCGAGCAGCACCGCCATCAGGGCGACGCCGATGCGTGCGGTCATGCGCCGGTCGCGCGCGCGACCTGTCCGGGCACGCCGCCCTCCGCGACGGCGCGTTCGGGCGCCGGACGCGGCACGCGGATGCCGATGTCGAGGAAGCTGTCGAGACCCACGATCACGCCGCGGGCGTCGCGCGCGGCCGCGAGCGCGACGCGGATG
Organism: uncultured Actinomycetota bacterium; assembly: GCA_963781135.1. Classification (GTDB taxonomy): domain Bacteria; phylum Actinomycetota; class Actinomycetes; order Actinomycetales; family Microbacteriaceae; genus Microbacterium. Next base: position 1,138,021 of record CAWADY010000010.1, read on the forward strand.
CCGGGCGCATAGGCCAGAGCGGGGTCGACGGTGTCGTGGGCCAGCGTGAGCGATTCGCCGGGACCGGACAGCAGCACCTCCTGCCGGGCGACGACTCCGGGGCGGCGCAGCGAGTGGATCGGCACGCTGGCGACCTGCTGGCCGCGAGCGCGCTGATCGACGTGCGGCGACTCCACCGGGCCGACCTCGGTCCGCGCGGCCGCGATGAGCTCGGCTGTGCGCACGGCGGTTCCGCTGGGCGAATCGACCTTCGTCTCGCGGTGCGCCTCGACGATCTCGATCGAGGGGAAGAACGGCGCCGCGGCGGCTGCGAGGGCCGAGCCGATGACCGATCCGAGCGAGAAGTTGGGGATGAACACGGCGCCCGTGCCCGCGGCATCCACGAGAGGCCGCACGAGCGCGATGCGCTCAGCCGACCATCCGGAGGTGCCGACCAGGACGTTGATGCCCCGTTCGATCGCCGCTCGCACGACATCGATCGAAACGGCCGGGGTCGACGCGTCGACGACGAGGTCTGCGCCCTCCAGCTCCGAGAGCTCGGAGCGGGACGACAGTGTCGCGACGACCTCGAAGTCGTCGGCGTCGTCGATCACGTCGCGGATGATGCCGCCCAGCTTGCCTGTGCCGCCGACAATGGCCACGCGCGTCGTCATGGAACCATCGTAGGCGCGGCGCGCGACGCGCCTGCGCCGACCGGCGCGGGGCTACGCTCGAGCGCATGCCGACGATCAGTCCCGCTCCGGTCGACTCCCCCGACGCGCACGAGCTCCTCGCCGAGTATTTCGCGATGCGCGTCTCGACCTTTCCCGGCCACACCTACACGACCGTCTTCCCCGATCCGTCCGCGTTCGAGCCGCCCGCGGGGGTGTTCGTGGTCGTCCGCGACGACGACGGCGAGGCCGTCGGGTGCGGCGGCATCAGACGCATCGACGACGGCCCGCACGGATCGCGGTACGAGGTCAAGCATCTCTACCTGCGTCCTCTGACGCGCGGACGAGGGTGGGGCCGGCTTCTGATCGCAGACCTGGAGCGCCGGGCGATCGCGCTCGGCGCGGGCGAGCTCGTGCTCGACACGCACCACACGCTCGAAGCCGCCGGGCGTCTCTACGCGGCGGCAGGCTTCGAGGCCATCGACCCGTACAACGACAATCCGAACGCGACGCGCTGGTACGCGAAACCGATCGGCTCCGATCAGACCGGGTAGACCTCGGGCAGACCGGTGCGCAGCTCCACCGGGAGGTGCGCGAGGTCGTTGTGCGAGAGCAGCGTCCACGGGCGGCCCTGCTTCTGTGCGATCACGGTCAGGCCGCAGTGGGCCTGATTCAGCGTCATCCACCGCCACTCGGGCGCCTGCAGCACCTCGCGCACGAACCAGCCGATCACGAAGTTGTGCGTGATCAGCAGCTCATGCACCTCTCCGCTCTTGCGCACGAGGTACTCGCTCGCCGCATCGGCCATCTGCGCGCTGCCCGCTTCGACCTCGGCCTCGGTCACGCTCCCGAAGAACGGCTCGAACACGGCCGGAGTCTCGGGAGTCATGCCGCTCGGAACGCAGTCGAACAGCAGCGCCGACGGCTGCGGCGAGAGCGACGGCATCCGCTCGGCGACTGCGCGCGCGGTCTGACTCGCGCGTTCCAGCGGCGAATGCCAGACCGCGTCGAACGGGACCCCGGAGAGCCTGTCGGCCAGGAATCCTGCCTGACGACGGCCGCGCGGCGAGAGCGGTCCATCGATCATTCCGTGCTCGGCGTCCTGATGTTCGCCGTGCCGCACGAGATAGATGTAGTGCGTCACGCCAGCTCACTTCGTCGGGGGTTCGCGTGCCGTGAGGGCACGCTTCCAGCCTATGCCACCCCGGGCATGAAGGTCCGGGACCAGGCCCGGGGGCGCACTACTCGGAGGCGCGTGCGATGTCCGCCAGCTGGCTGCGGCTCAGCCGCACGCCGATCCCCTGCACCAGCTCTTCGACGTGATGGGGGGCGTAGGCGTTCACGATCGGAGCGGTCACGAGCTTCTGAGCAAGCAGCCAGGCGACGGCGACGGCCGCGTCGGGAACGCCGAGATCCGTTCCGACCGCGTCGAGAGCTCGCAGGGTGCGGCTGCCGCGGCGGTTGATGTTCGCCGCGATCTGAGCGCCGCGCACCGAGAGTCCGCCACGAAGCCGGGTGCGGTGGCGCCCGGCGAGGAAGCCGTGCTCGAGCGCGTGCGACGGTGTGACCGCCATACCCTGAGCTCCGGCCACCAGCCGAAGGTCGGCGTCGAACTCATGGCGACGCAGCACGTTGAACGGCACGTCGAGCGCGGTGATGCGAGGGTAGCCGGCCGAGACGTAGATGCGGGCTTCGACGAGCTGCGCGGCGGTGAAGCCGGCAGCACCGAGTGCCCGCGCCTTGCCGGACTCGACGAGCCATTCCGCGGTGGCCAGAGTCTCTTCGAGATCCATCGAACCGGTCGCCGCGTCGAGGTAGAGGACGTCGATGCGATCGGTCCGCAGTCGTGTGAGCGAGGCCTCGACTGCGCGCACGAGGTTGACGGGACCCAAGCCCGGGTTGTCGGGGTGCCCGCCGACGCGGACCGCGAGGGTCATCTCGTCGCGAAGACCCCGGGAGTGCAGCCACTGCCCGATGATGTGCTCGCTGCGCCCGCCGGCGAAGCTGTCGGCGGTGTGGATGGCGTTGCCGCCGCGCTCGAGGTAGGCGTCCATGATCTCGTGGCTGGACTCGAGGTCGACGTTCCATCCGAACTCGGCGCCGCCGAGGATGAGCGGGAAGATCTCTGCTCCGGCCTCGCCGAGCTTGACGCGAACGCCCTGCCCGAGCGGCGGACCCTGCACGGGGATCGGGGCGGAAGGGTGCACGTCGACAGGCGCCGTAACGGGCGGCAGGCTCCCTGAGGAGACGGCCGAGCCTACGCCGAATGTAGCCATGGTCCCACCCCCTCACGTCGACTCCGGATGGAGCTTCCGTGACTGCGAATTATGTCTTCACGCCCCCCGGCGCTTGATTCGAGGGTAGGCCGTAACGGGGCCGGAGCCGGTCATTCCGGCATCCAGCGGGTAAATATTGGATAACGCTTGGGTCACAAGGCGCTATGATGCCCGACGCGTGTCCACCGTTCGGGGGACAGATCCGCGGAAATGCAGGTGCCCGCCCCTCCGAGTGGAGGAGCGGGCACCGTGTGTCGCGACACGCCGAGTGCAGCGCGTCGCGATGAGACTCAGCCTTCGGCGGGGCCTTCCGGACCGGGGTTGGCCGCGGCGCGACCCTCCTGGTCGGCGGGCTCCTCGAGAACGGGCTCGAGCGACAGCTTGCCGCGGTCGTCGATCTTCGTGATCTTCACGAGGATCTTCTGACCGACGCTCAGCACGTCTTCGACGTTCTCCACACGCTTGCCGCCGGCGAGCTTGCGGACCTCGCTGACGTGCAGCAGTCCGTCCTTGCCGGGCAGCAGCGAGATGAACGCGCCGAACGTCGCCAGCTTCACCACGGTGCCGAGGAACTGCTCGCCGACCTCCGGGTTGGTCGGGTTGGCGATCGCGTTGACCTGGGCGCGGGCGGCCTCGGCCGAAGGGCCGTCGGTCGCACCGATGTAGACGGTGCCGTCCTCCTCGATCGAGATCTGGGCTCCCGTCTCGTCCTGGATCGCGTTGATCGTCTTGCCCTTGGGGCCGATGAGCTCGCCGATCTTGTCGACGGGGATCTGGACGCTGATCACGCGGGGCGCGGTCGGAGCCATCTCGTCCGGCGCGTCGATCGCGGCGTTCAGGACGCCGAGGATCGTGAGGCGCGCCTCGTGAGCCTGCTGCAGCGCGGCGGTCAGCACCGACGACGGGATGCCGTCGAGCTTCGTGTCGAGCTGGATCGCGGTGACGAACTCCGACGTGCCGGCGACCTTGAAGTCCATGTCACCGAGCGCGTCTTCTGCGCCGAGGATGTCGGTCAGCGCGGCGTAGCGCGTCTGTCCATCGACCTCGTCCGAGACCAGGCCCATCGCGATGCCCGCGACGGCGGCCCGGAGGGGCACACCGGCGTTGAGCAGCGACAGGGTCGAGGCGCACACCGATCCCATGGACGTCGAGCCGTTGGAGCCGAGAGCCTCGGACACCTGACGGATCGCGTACGGGAACTCCTCGCGGCTGGGCAGCACCGGCACGAGGGCGCGCTCGGCCAGGAAGCCGTGCCCGATCTCGCGACGCTTGGGGCTGCCGACGCGGCCGGTCTCACCGGTCGAGTACGGCGGGAAGTTGTAGTGGTGCATGTAGCGCTTGTGCGTCACCGGCGACAGGGAGTCGATCTGCTGCTCCATCTTGAGCATGTTCAGCGTGGTGACACCCAGGATCTGGGTCTCGCCGCGCTGGAAGATCGCCGAACCGTGAACGCGCGGGATGACCTGCACCTCGGCATCCAGCGGGCGGATGTCGGCCAGGCCGCGACCGTCCATGCGGACGCCCTCGGAGAGGATCCGACCGCGGACGATGACCTTGGTGACCGACTTGTACGCCGCGGAGAACTCCAGCGTCGCGACTGCCGGCAGCTCGCCGGACTCGACGGCTGCGAGCAGCTCCGCCTTGACGGCGTCCTTCAGCTCGTCATCGGCGTTCTGACGCTCGACTGCTTCTCGGCGATCTGGTAGATCGGGACGAGCTTGTCGTAGGCACGGCCGGCGACGAAGTCGTAGGTCTCCTGGCTGTAGGGCAGGAAGACCGGGAACTCCTTGATCGGCTTCGCGGCGGTGTTCGCCACGACGTTCTGCGCCGCGACGAGCTGCTTGAGGAACGGCTTCGAGGCCTCGAGGCCCTCGGCGACGACCTGCTCGTTCGGCTTGACGGCGCCGCCCTTGATCAGGTTCCAGGAACCCTCGGTGGCCTCGGCCTCGACCATCATGATCGCGACGTCTTCGTTGCCCTCGGCATCGGTGATGACGCGACCCGCGACGATGAGGTCGAAGACGGCCTCTTCGAGCTGCGTGACGGTCGGGAACGCGATCCACTGGTCGGCGTTCTCGCCGTGACCGGGGATGAGCGCGAGGCGCACACCGGCGATCGGGCCCGAGAACGGCAGACCCGAGATCTGGGTCGACAGCGACGCGGCGTTGATCGCGAGGGCGTCGTAGAACTCGCCGGGAGCGATCGAGAGGACGGTGACGACGATCTGCACCTCGTTGCGGAGGCCGTCGACGAACGACGGACGCAGCGGGCGGTCGATCAGACGGCAGACGAGGATCGCCTCGGTGGAGGGGCGGCCCTCACGACGGAAGAACGAGCCGGGGATCTTGCCGGCGGCGTATGACCGCTCTTCGACGTCGACGGTCAGCGGGAAGAAGTCGAAGCCTTCGCGAGGGTGCTTGCCGGCGCTGGTGGCCGACAGGAGCATCGTCTCCTCGTCGAGGTATGCGGCGACGGCGCCCTGCGCCTGCTGGGCGAGGCGTCCGGTTTCGAAGCGGACAGTGCGGGTGCCGAAGCGGCCGTTGTCGAGAACGGCTTCTGCGGCGGTGATTTCAGGACCTTCCAAGAGGTCTCTCCTTCTTTGTTTTGACTCGCGCGCCCGTATGGCGCGCGAGTTCATTCGAAGGAGCAGGAACAGGCAGATTATCGGCGCGCGACAGTCCGTCGCGCTGTACCTGCGCTGGTCACCAGTAGAAGAGCACCCGGCGTGCGACGACGGGGAGTCCACCACAGGGGACCAGCTTGCTGCCGGCCTGCTCCGTGTAGCTCGTGTTCATTTGAGCGGATGCCCGAGGGCAACCCGACTCAGACTATCAGTGCGGGCTCCGATCCCGGGTTTCCGGGAACGGCGACGGGCGCCGAGGGTGGCGGCGGCGGCGAGCGGATGCCTAGGGTGGAGAGCATGAGCACCGAAGACAAGCCCACCGATGAGGCAGCTGAGATGAAGCGCAAGTTCAAGGAGGCGCTCGACAAGAAGAACGCGAAGCACCGCGACGGCGAGGCGCACCTGGACGGGGACTCCTCCGTGCACGGGACTCACGGCGCGGTGCAGACCAAGCGCGAGTTCCGCCGCAAGAGCGGCTGAGAGGAGCAGTCATGGTTTTCGATCCGACGTTCCACGAGATCTCGAAGGAAGCCGACGAACTGCCGGACCTGGACGGATCGGACGACGACGCGGAGCCGCTGGGCGCCGACGTGGAGGCCGACGACCTGCCGCCCGAAGGGGCGGAGTAGCCCGTACGACACGAAGCCCGCCTGCATCATGCAGGCGGGCTTCGTGTCGTTCCGGGGTGATGCTCAGCGCAGGGCGACCTCGCGCTCCCTCGCCCGCTGCTCCTTCGCTTCGGCCTCGGCGATCGCGGCCTCTTCCAGGCCCTGAATGCCGACGGCATCCTTCGCGTCCGACATGCCGTCGTGGTCGTCGCCCGAGAGCGTCGCCTCGTCGAAGGGGATCTCGCCGCGCAGCACCTGGCGCGCGCGGCTCGAGTCGAACTCCTTGACCCACGTGCCGATCAGCACCGTGGCCACCGCATTGCCCGTGAAGTTCGTGATCGCACGACCCTCGGACATGAACCGGTCGATCCCGACGATGACGCCGACGCCGTCGACCAGGTCGGGGCGGTACGCCTGCAGGCCACCGGCGAGCGTCGCCAGTCCGGCGCCGGTGACTCCGGCGGCACCCTTCGAGGCGATGATCATGAACAGCAGCAGGCCGATCTGCTCGGGGATCGACATCGGCATCCCCATGCCCGAGGCGATGAACAGCGATGCCATGGTGAGGTAGATCGCCGTGCCGTCCAGGTTGAACGAGTAGCCCGTCGGAACCGTGATGCCCACGACCGGCTTCGCGACGCCGAGGTGCTCCATCTTGGCGATGAGTCGCGGCAGCGCCGACTCGGACGAGGAGGTGCCGACGATCAGGAGGTACTCCCGTGCCAGGTACTTCATCAGGCTGAACAGGTTGACCCGCGCCACGACGTACAGGAGCGTGCCCAGGATGCCGATGATGAAGATCGCGCACGTGATGTAGAACGCGATCATGAGCACGCCGAGGCTGATGATGGCCGCGAATCCGGTCTTGCCGACGACCGCGGCGATCGCGCCGAATGCGCCGAGGGGTGCGAGCCAGAGGATCATGCCGAGGATGCGGAACACGAGCGCCTGCAGGTTCTTGACGGCGAACATGATGGGCTCGCCCTTGGGCCCCATCTTCTGCAGTGCGAATCCGACCAGGAGCGCGATGAACAGCACCTGGAGAACGCTCTCGCCGGTGAAGGCCGAGAAGAAGGTCGTCGGGATGATGCCGAGGAGGAATTCCTGCGTCGTCTTGGCCTCGGTCGTCGTGGCGTCGTACGTCGAGTTGGTCATGTTCAGACCCTCACCGGGGTGGATGAGGTTGCCCACGACCAGGCCGATCGCGAGGGCGAAGGTCGTCATGATCATGAAGTACAGCAGCGCCAGACCGCCGATCTTGCCGACCGTCGCGGCTTTCGCGATCGATCCGACGCCGACCACGATCGTGCAGAAGATGATCGGCGCGATCATCATCTTGATCAGGGCGACGAAGCCCTTGCCGATCGGCTCGAGGGCGATGCCGACCTCGGGCCAGATCAAGCCGATCGTCGCACCGAGCACGACGGCGATGATCACCGCGATGTACAGCCACGTGTGCTTGTCCCACGCCGTCTTGCCGCGCCGCCAGTTGTAGCCGGGGAGCTTGAACGATTGGGTTCTGGGGATCTGAAGAGCCATCTTCGCCTCCGTTAGGGGATCAAACTTCGTTGTTCTCGGGCTGCCGGTCCGGCATCCGTCCTGCGATTACTCTGAGCGCGGATGCCGGATGTGCGGGGTTGTGGTCGTATTGGTCGTGACGGATCGGATCGCGAGGAGGCGTATGGCTGCCAGACGCGGGACGAGCGCGGCATCGCGGGTGTTCCTCGCGTTCCTCGGCGCCGTCGTGGTCATCACCGTGCTGCTGGTGCTCCTCCTCGCATTCCAGGCCCAGGCGACCGAGCGCGGAGAGGCCGAGTCCGTGACGCTGGCGGTCGCGCGGACGATCGCCGAGATGCCGGAAGTGGCCGCGGCGGTGACGAGCGGATCGGATGCGGACGCGACTGCGCAGCTCCAGCCGGTCGCGGAGCGGATCATGGAAGAGACCCCGATCGACTTCGTGACGATCATGACCACCGACGGCATCCGGCTGACCCACGCCGATCCCTCCGAGATCGGGAAGCCGTACCTGGGCACCTTCGCACCCGCGCTGAAAGGGCGAACGCTCACGGAGGAAGCAGTCGGAACCCTCGGCCCGTCCTTGCGTTCGGTGGTGCCGGTGACCGACGACGGCGAGGTCGTGGCGGTGGTCTCGGCCGGAATCACCCTCGGCAGCGTCGGCAGCGGGGTGCTGCGACAGGTGCCGTTCGTGATCGCGATCGCGGTCGCCCTCGCCGGGGTCGGGCTGGCAGCCGCCTGGCTCGCCGGCCGGTTCACGCGCCGGATCGCCGGAGACCTTCCGGCGAGCGCCGTGCGCGATGCCGTCTCGTCCTACGAGTCGGTCCGCACGCTCGGCGAGGCTCTGCGCGCGCAGACGCACGAGCACGGCAATCGCATGCACACCGCCGTTGCGCTGCTCGAGCTCGGCCGCACCGACGAGGCGATCGGCATCCTGACCGAGACCTCCCGCCAGAGCCAGGCGCTCGTGGACCAGGTGGCCGCACGACGCGAGGGCGACCCCACGGTCGGCGCCCTGCTGCTGGGCAAGGCGGCGCAGGCGCGCGAGCGCGGTGTGGAGTGGACGGCGCAGATCGATCCGGCGGCTCCACGGAGCACGCTGAGTCCGGTCGACGCGGTGTCGGTCGTGGGCAACCTGATCGACAACGCCGTGGATGCCGCGGCCGCCGGATCCGAGCCGCGCACCGTCGGCGTCGTGTTCGCCCCCGCACCGGGAGGCGCCCTCGAGATCTCGGTCTCGGACTCCGGCGCCGGGGTGCCGCCCGCACTGCGCGATCGCATCTTCGAGCACGGGTTCTCGACCAAGCCCGCGGGGGCCGAGGGCCGCGGCGTCGGACTCGCGCTCGTCCGCTCGATCGTGGAGGCTGCCGGAGGCGCCGTCGACGTGACCGCCGACCCCACGACGTTCCAGGTCATCCTGCCCGGGAGGAGCGCATGATCCAGGTGCTCCTCGTCGATGATGACGCGCTCACGCTCGAACTGCATCGGACGTATCTCGAGCGCCTGGAGGGCTTCCGGGTGGTCGCCGAATGCACGGGCGCGCGGGCGGCGATCTCGGCGATCCTGGAGCGCCCACCCGCGGAGGGGATCGACCTCGTGCTGCTGGATATGACCATGCCGGACGGCACCGGTCTGGACGTGCTCCGGCACGTGCGCGCTCGGGCGGCCGACGTCGACGTCATCGCGGTGACCGGCGTGCGCGATGCCGACGTCGTTCGGCAGATGGTCGCGCTCGGCGTGGCTCAGTACCTGATCAAGCCCTTCGCGTTCGCGGTGTTCCGCGAACGCCTCGAGCAGTATCGGGCCTACCGTGAGCGAGCTCGCGACGCCTCCGGCCCCGCGACGCAGTCCGAGATCGACGCGATGCTCAGCGCCCTGCGGCCGAGCGCGCCCGTCGCCCTTCCGAAGGGACTCTCGGCCGACACCCTCGAACGGGTCACCGCCGCCGTTCGGACGGACGGCCCGCTGTCGGCCGCGGAGACGGCGACGCGACTCGGCATGTCGCGCGTCGCCGCGCGCCGGTACCTCGAGCATCTCGCCGATGCCGCCCGCGTCGAGCGCTCGCCCCGCTACGGCAGTCCCGGTCGGCCTGAGACCGAGTACCGGTGGCGGGGATGACGGACGCGGCGATGCAGGAGGTGACCGCCGGGTACGACCCCGACTTCCTCGATATCGCGATCGGGATGCCGCAGCCCCGGGGCCTGCACGGGCTCACCGCGCTGCCCTACCTGCGCTTCTCGGTGGTCCTCGACACGGTCCGGCGCCTCGCCGCCGTGACGGGGGTCAACATCGACGGGAGCACCCTGCAGGATCTGCCGCGAACGGGCGACTGGGACCTCGACCCGCGCGTGCCGGCCTCGGAGCAGGCCGGCCCGGCGGTGTATGCCGACAACGACCTCGACCGGGGGCACCTGGTGCGTCGGCGCGACCCCGGATGGGGAACGCTCGCGCAGGCGCGCGCTGCGACCGAGGCGACCTTCGTGTACACGAACGCGGCCCCGCAGGCATCGGTGTTCAACCAGTCGAAGGACCTCTGGGTGGGGCTCGAGGACCACGTGCTCCAGTTCGCCGACGCGACAGACCAGCGGGTGTCGGTGTTCACCGGGCCGGTGCTCGAGCAGACCGATCCGCCGTATCGCGGCATCCTGATCCCCCGTCGCTTCTGGAAGGTCGCCGCGTGGACCGAGCCCGCGGAGGACGGCGACACCGTGCTGGCCGCCGCCGGATTCGTCCTCGATCAGACCGAGCTCATCGACCCGAGCACCACCGCCGTCGCCCGGCTGGGCTCGTTCCGCACGTTCCAGGCGCCGATCGCCGACATCGGCGCGCTGGCCGACATCGACTTCGGCGTGCTGGTGCCGGCGGACGTCATGCCGGTGAGCGCGGCCCGCGAGACCGCGTGGATGGAGCTGACCCGGCTCTCGGACGTACGTCTCTAGCCGGCCGCGATCGGGTACGGCCTCTCGGCTGCGCGATTCTGGAACTCGAGGATCGCGGGATTTCGCACCTCGCCGTCACTCACCTCGATCGCGCGCGAGATCGTCTCGTTCCCCGCCCACGCCTGCGGACCGGCCATGACGATCGGGAGGAAGCCGAGCAGCGCCTCGCTGATCTCCCAGCTCGCGGAGTTCCACAGGTAGGACGGGCTGTGGTCGACGGCGTAGTAGTTGATGTTGCCGCCGACCGTGAACATCGGATCGACGAAGCTGGTCGGCCGCGCCCACTCGAACCCCATGCCCTCGTCGCACGACACGTCCACGATCAGGCTGCCGGGCCGGAATGCGTCGAGATCGGAGGTCTTCAGGTACAGGAGCGGCCGGTTCGGGTCCTGCAGCGTGCAGTTCACGACGATGTCGCTCTCGGCGAGGAACGGCGCGAGCGGCACGCGGCCGTCGTCGGTGATGACCTCGCTCAGGTACGGGCCGTCGTCGTGGTCGAACTGGATCATCTGCGCCGCGTGGATCGGGGCGGCGACCGATGCCGTGCGGCGGTTCGTGAGCACGCGCACGTCGTGCACGCCGTGGGCGCGCAGCGCCGTCACGGCCCCACGCGCGGTCGCGCCGAAGCCGATGACCACTGCGGTCAGGCGGCGGCCGTAGTCGCCGGTCGAGCCGCACAGCTGGAGGGCGTGCAGCACCGAGCAGTACCCGGCGATCTCGTTGTTGAGGTGGAAGACGTGCAGGCCGAACGTGCCGTCGCTCCCCCAGTGGTTCATCGCCTCGAAGGCGATCGTCGTGAGGCGCTTGTCGAGCGCGAGTTGGGTCATGACCTCGTCCTGCACGAGATGCGGCCACCCCCACAGCACCTGGCCGTCGCGCATGTCGCGGAGGTCCTCGTGCTGCGGTTTCGGCAGCAGCAGCACGTCGGACGCCGCGATCAGCGCGGTGCGGTCCAGCACGCCGCCGACCAACGGGCGCAGCTCGTCGTCGGTCACGCCGAAGCGCTCGCCGTAGCCGGTCTCCAGCAGCACGCTCGAGCGCAGTTCGTCGGGGATCCGGTCGAGGTGGCCGGGGTGCAGCGGAACGCGCCGCTCATCCGGCTTGCGCGAGGCGCCGACAACGCCCAGGACCAGGGGTTCAGGGGCAGTCATGATCGTCTTCTTCCCGCAGCGGGGGCCGAACCGACTCCGTGCTCCCGACGCTACCAGCCGCCGAAAGTGACCTACTCCCCCGCAAGCCCGCCCAGCAGATGACCGAACGAGCGTCCCTCGCCGAGATAGTTCGCAGGGTCGAACGGATCGGCCTCGACGCTCGGTGAGCGTCGTGCGATCGCCTCGGCCAGCTCACGCGCGCCCCGGTCGATGCGCTCGCCGAGCGGGGCAACCTGGTCGCCCGAGGCGCCCCAGTCGCTGGACGCCGCGAAGACCCCGGTCGAGACCGGCTCGGCGTGCAGGTAGGTGAACAGCGGACGGATCGCATAGTCGATCGCGAGCGAGTGACGTGCGGTGCCGGCGTTCGCGCCGATCAGCACCGGCTTTCCGGTCAGCGCGTCGGGGTCGAGGATGTCGATGAACGACTTGAACAGGCCCGAGTAGCTCGTCGAGAAGATCGGCGTCACGGCGATGACGGCATCCGCCGATACGACGGTGTTGATCATCGTCTCGAGTGCGGGAGCGGCGAAGCCGGTGAGCAGGTTGTTCGTGATGTCGTGCGCGTAGTCGCGCAGTTCGAACACGTCGACCTCGGTCTCGATGCCCTCGCCGGTCTCTCGCGAGGGCGCGAACCGTTGCGCTCGCCAGCCGGTCGGCCAGCAGCCGCGTCGACGACGGGTTCGACAGCCCCGCGGAGATCACCGCGATGCGACGCGCGGTCATCTCAGGCCCCCTTGCGGACGGCGGCGGAGCCGAACGACGATCCGGCCGCGGCGACCGTCTCACGGTACGGGGTTCCGCCGGTGAGGTTGTCGCCGCGGTTCGCGTTGGGGATCTTCTCCTGCGGGCCCTGGTCGCCGTACTTGGCGGCCACGAGCGCCGCGTGGGTCGGGGCGTTCGGCACATCCGCCGGGCGGTTCTTCGCGAGTTCCTTCCGGAGAACGGGCACGACCTCGCCGCCCAGGATGTCGAGCTGCTCGAGCACCGACTTGAGCGGAAGCCCGGCGTGGTCCATGAGGAACAGCTGACGCTGGTAATCGCCGAAGATGTCGCGCATGCCGGCGTAGCGGTCGATGACCTGCTGCGGCGATCCGACGGTGAGCGGGGTCATCTCGGTGAAATCCTCCATCGACGGCCCGTGGCCGTAGACCGGGGCGTTGTCGAAGTAGGGACGGAATTCGCGGACGGCGTCCTGGGAGTTCGACCGCATGAAGACCTGGCCGCCCAGACCCACGATCGCCTGCTCGGGAGTGCCGTGCCCGTAGTGCGCGAAGCGCTGACGGTACAGCGTGATGAGGCGCTGGTAGTGCTCCGAAGGCCAGAAGATGTTGTTCGCGAAGAACCCGTCGCCGTAGTAGGCGGCCTGCTCAGCGACCTCGGGGGTGCGGATCGACCCGTGCCAGACGAACGGGGGCACGTCATCGAGCGGGCGGGGGGTCGAGGTGAAGCCCTGCAGCGGCGTGCGGAACTTGCCCTCCCAGTCCACGACGTCCTCGCGCCAGAGCTTGTGCAGCAGCGCGTAGTTCTCGATCGCGAGGGGCAGACCCTGGCGGATGTCCTGGCCGAACCAGGGGTAGACCGGGCCGGTGTTGCCGCGGCCGAGCATCAGGTCGGTGCGACCGCCCGACACGTGCTGCAGCATCGCGTAATCCTCGGCGATCTTCACCGGGTCGTTCGTCGTGATGAGGGTCGTCGCCGTCGACAGCACGAGACGCTCGGTCTGGGCGGCGATGTAAGCGAGGGTCGTGGTGGGCGAGGACGACCAGAACGGCGGGTTGTGGTGCTCACCCAGGGCGAAGACGTCGAGGCCGACCTCCTCCGCGTGCGTGGCGACCGTGATCGTGTTGCGGATCTTCTCGGCCTCGCTGGGCGTGCGGCCGGTCGTCGGGTCTTCGGTGATGTCGCTCACCGTGAAGATGCCGAACTGCATGGCCGGCGCCTTCGATGCGGCTGTGGTGGTGTCGTTCACGATCGCTCTCCGATTCGGGATGCTGTGGCATCCGTTTCTATTCAGATGAATGTATCTGGTGAAACACCGTCGACACGAATCTATTCCCGGTCCGGGCTCGTCAGGGCGAAGCTCGTCGTCGGCGGCCGCCGAACATCTCGATCATGTCCCGTGCGAGCTGGTTCGGGGCGGTCTCGCACGGAGCGTGGCCGGTCGGATACACCGCCACGCGCGCACCGATGCGCTCGGCGTACGACGCGTGCAGCTCCGTGGGCCAGAGGTCCTGCTCGCCGACCGCGATCAGCTTCGGGATGTCGATCGCGCCAACGGCATCGGCGATGTCGGGCATCGTCATCATCAGCCCCACGATGTCGTCGATGGCGGAGCGGCGCGTGACCGCCATCCGCTCGCGGACGAACGCGATGCGCATCGGCGCGGTGCGGTTGAGGTTGTACCGGATCCCCCACAGGATGAGGCCCGCAGCGCGGTGCGGGGGCATGTCCGAGATCGGGCCGATGTGCTTGACCCCGCGGAACACCTGGCCGGTCGCGGGAGGCGCCGACATCAGCGTCAGACTGGCGAACAGCTCGGGTCGCTCGACGAGAGCGAGTTCGGCCACCAGGCCGGCGAAGCTGTAGCCGAGGACGTGCACGGGCGAGGAGCCGTCCTCCATGATCGCGATCAGGTCGTCCAGGAAGAGCCGATAGTCGTAGTGCTCACGGGGCGGAACGAGGTTTTCCGGTCCGGCCGCCACCGAGTCGTAGTGACCGGCGAGATCGTACGATTCGACGCTGTAGCCCGCCGCCAGGAAGAGCGGGAAGAGCAGAACGAAGTCTTCTTTCGATCCCGCCACCCCCGAGATCAGCAGCACGCGCTGCGCATCGGGGTCGCCGAGCCGAACCCGCGAGATCGGGCCGCTGGGAGCGGCGAACGCGTCGAGCACGGTCCCCTCGGGGAACACATGCCAATCGAGGTCCGGGATCGCCCGGTCGCGCCGCAGGGCTTCATCGATCGTGGTCATCGCGACGCCGAGACTATCGCGCGGGAAGCCCCGCGAGCTCTTCGGCACGGGGCGCGTAGTCGATGTGTCCGCCGTCGGCGTCGAACGCCTGCACCGGTCGCCGCTGCGACCAACGCTCCCAGCCGGGTTCGCCGTCGATGACGAACCTCACCCACGCCCGGTGCATGACATCGGCAAGCGACTGGGGTGCGTCCGGGCCGCCGAGCGCGATCGAGTCGGGGGCGGCCAGTGTGTCGAAGACGAACCCCAGCTCCATCGCGTGCGCAGCGCCCATGCCAGCGGTCGCTCTCGCCGGCGCGCACACCGCGCACCGCGCCGTTCGAGACCGACAGGACGGGGGCGTCGAGCATGCGGGGCCTCCTTCAGGACTCGCTCCTCACGATAAGGTGGCGTTCGCCGTCATGACCGATTCACCGAACGCGGCGTCGCCCAGCAGCGCGGCCGCGTCATCCTCCTCCCCCGGCGCTCCACCGACCGGGAGGATCGGGGTGCCTCGCGCGAAGCGGCGGGTGCCGTTCTGGGACAACGCGCGCTTCGCGTGCATCGTGCTGGTGGTGCTCGGTCACGCCACTCAGCGCCTGACTTACGACTCGGACGCCGCGCTGGCCCTGTATCTGCTGATCTTCGCGTTCCACATGCCCGCGTTCGCGATCATCTCGGGCTACTTCTCGAAGTCCGATGCACCGGGATCACGGCAGATGGCGCGCGTGATCACCGACATCCTGCTGCCGTACGTGATCTTCGAAGCGCTCTGGACGCTGACGAAGTGGATCGTCGAGGGGCAGGCCAACCCGAACCTCACGCAGCCGTCATGGACGCTGTGGTTCCTGCTCGCCCTCGGCATCTTCCGCCTCGTCCTGCCCTACCTCGCGCTGCTGCGCTGGCCGCTCCTGTGGACCGTGGTGATCTCGATCGGCGCGGGCTACCTGCCCAACATCGACTCGACGCTGTCGCTCTCGCGGACGCTCGGTCTTCTGCCCTTCTTCGCTCTGGGGTGGTGGCTGCGCGACCGCGACGTCGTGGAGCGACTCCGCCTGCTGCGGGACCGGCCGTGGTGGGTGTTCGTGGTCTCGGCGGCGCTCCTGGTCGCCGCGGGCTGGGCCGCGTGGACCTTCGCCGACGAGTGGCGAGCGATGAACCTGCGCGAGTGGCTGTTCTACGACGAGAACTACTCGTCGATCGGCGGCACGGAGTGGTGGGCCGGGGGCGTCCGGCTGATTTTGATGGCGATCGCCCTCGTCTTGTCGGCGGCGTTCTTCGCCCTGCTGCCGCGTGGCTCGCACTGGTGGACGCACTTCGGCCAGTACACGATGTACGTCTACCTGCTGCACTCGTTCGTGCTGTACCCGTTCCGCGAGTCGGGCGTGCTCCGAGACCTCGAGCCGACCTGGATCTGGCTGCCGATCGTTGTCGTCGCGTCGGTGCTGATCGCGCTGGGCCTCGCGACCAAGCCGGTCCGCACGCTCTTCCGGCCGCTCGTCGAGCCGCGGCCACGCTGGCTGTTCGCCGACCCGAGCCTGGCGGGTCGCGAGGGTCGCCGGTCCGATCCGACGGGCTCCCGGCGGCCGCGCGAGGTCTCCTCGGCCGGTGCGCACCCAGGCCGATCCGCGCCAGAACGGCTGACCGCGGGTCAGGAGAACAGACCCACCCCCACGTAGGACCCCGGGGTCGCCCCCGGCGGCACGGCCCACAGCCCGGAGCCGACGTGCCGGATGTACTCGCTCATGACATCGGTCGACAGCGAGCGCTGGATCGTCACGAACTGCTCCGGCGCGCGCTGGTACGACAGGAAGAACAGACCGGCGTCGAGGCGTCCGAGATCGGTGTTGCCGTCGACGAAGTTGTAGCCGCGCCGGAGGATCCGCACGCCGCCGTTGGTCTCGGGGTGCGCGAGGCGCACGTGGCTCGTCTCGGGGATGAGCGCGGCGCCGTCGGCATCCTTTGCGGCGAGGTCGGGTTCGGTGAATTCGTCTCCGCCCGACAGCGGCGCGCCTTCGCCCTTGTTCCGGCCGATGATCGCGTTCTGCTCAGACAGTCGCACGCGGTCCCACGTCTCGATCAGCATCGCGATCTTGCGCGCGACGAGGTACGAGCCGCCTGCCATCCAGTCGGGTGAGTCGGATGCCGGCACCCACACGTGCTCAGCGAGCGCTTCGCTGTCACCGGCCAGGATGTTCGCCGTGCCGTCCTTGAAACCGAAGAGGTTGCGCGGCGTCTCCTGCGCCGAAGTCGTGCGCGACGTGCGCCCGAAGCCCATCTGCGACCACCGGATCTTCGCCCGCCCGAACGCGATGCGGCTCAGGTTGCGGATCGCGTGCACCGCGACCTGCGGGTCATCAGCACAGGCTTGGATGCACAGGTCGCCGCCCGACTCGTCGGGATCGAGGTCGTCGCCGAGGAATGCGGGCAGCCGCTCGAGAACGGCCGGACGTCGCTCGGCGATGCCGTAGCGGTCCACGCCGTCGATGACGAACAGGGTCGGGCCGAAGCCGAATGTGATCGTGAGACCGCTCGCGCCCAGCCCGAGCGCTTCGCCGGTGTCGTCCGGGGGCGCTTCGGGAGAGCCTCCGACGGCGCCGGTCGCGCTGACCTCGAGACCGCGGGTCATGCGCGCCGCGGCATACGACCAGTCCTCGAGGAGGGAGATCACATCGTCGCGATCCGTGCGCGCCATCATGTCGAACGCGGCGAAGTGCATGTGATCCTGCACCGGCGTCGTGATTCCCGCCTGGTGCGCACCGAAGAAGTCGTACGGAGAAGTTGCGGCACCGCCGTCGGCCGCGCGGGCGATCGCGACACCCCCGGCGACACCCGCTCCGGCTCCGATCGCCACTCCGGCCGCGCCCGCCCCCACCAGACCGAGCAGGCCTCTCCGGCTCACGCCGCGCTCGAGCCCCGGCTCGGCGACCGGATCGGATGCAGGGCCGTCGTCGGGACTCGGCCTCGAGGCCTCGTCCCCCGGAGGAAGGGAGGAACCGCTCACATCACTCCAGGACGGTGACAGTGAGCTGCGAAAGCGGCTCGGCGAGCGCGTTGATGAGGTCGGTGAACTCGCGCTTGTCCGCTTCGGTGAGCGCGGAATAGGTCACGAAGCCGGCCGCGAGCGAACCGTGTGCGGCGAGGGACTCCTCGAGCGCGGCGTAGCCCGCGTCGATTTCCTCGACCAGGGCCGCGCCGTCGTCGCCCTTCGTGGCTGCGAAGTCGCGCGCAAGCGAGAAGGCCATCTTCGACCCCTCCACGTTCGCGGCGAAGTCCCAGAGGTCAGTGCCCGACCACCAGTCCTCCTCGCCGGAGATCTTGCCCGTCGCGACTTCGTCCAGGAGCGCGATCGCGCCGTTGCTCAGACCCGCGACTCCCTGCGAATCCAGCGCAGCCTGGAAGTCCTCGGAGTGCACGTATTCGTAGAGCTCCGAGACATCGGCGACGAGCTGGTCGCCGAACGCCGCCCGCTCCTCGGGGGTCGAGGGGGCCCAGTCCTGCCACGCCGGCGTCTCACCGTCGGCGTTGAGCGCGTCCTGCGCGGGAATCCAGAGATCCTTCTCGATGCGATGGAAGCCGGTCCAGTCGAGGCCCTCGGCCACGGCGTCCACCTCGCGGTAGTCGATGCGGGGGTCGAGGTCGCCCAGCGCCTCGGCCACGGGCTCGATGCGCTCGTAGTAGGCCCGCACCTGCGGGAAGGCCGCGCGGGCGGCATCGTCCGAGCCGGACTCGTAGGCGGCGGCGAACTCCTCGACCTGGGGCACGAGCTGCGAGACCTGGTCCTTGACGAAGGCGGCGTACAGATCGACGGCCTGCTGCTTCTGCTCGGCATCCGGCCCGTCGATCGCGACGGCGTCGCCCGAGACGGTGAACGCCGTGCGCCCGACACCTTCGCCGATCATGCCGGGCTTGCACACGGTGAAGTACTCACCGGGCTGCGCGACGACCGTCAGGGTGCGCGACGCGCCCGGCGCGATGTTCTCGGCCTCACCGACGATGCGCAGACCGTCGTCTGCGAGCAGATAGAACTCCGTCACATCCGAGCCGGCGTTCGTGACATCGAATGCCAGCGTGCCGCTCGTGGCGGTGACCGACGACACGTCGCACGCGGAGTCCGTCGCGTTGACGACGAGGGCATCCGATGCGGCGGCATCGCTCTTGGCGACGCAGCCGGCGAGCACGACGACGGAGAGCCCCACGGCGCCGACGACGCCGAGGATGCGGGAGGGGGTCATGCGGCTCCTTGAGGTAGGGAGGGAGTTTCAGCAGGCCCGGCGTGGACGGGCTCGGGGACGGAATCGACCGAGGACGCGTCGACGACGGGGGTCGCCTTCTTGGATGCGGCGGCCATGCGGCCCCGCTGCGCTCCGCGGAGGAAGAACGCCCCCACGATGACGACGTAAAGAGTCCACGCGATCACCTGGAGCCACGTCATCTGCGGCATGAATCCGAAGGCCGCCTGCAGCACGGCCGCGAGCGGCGATCCGGGCGGAATCTGGGCGGTGACATCAAAGGCCCAGCCGAACGGCCAGCCGACCAGTCCGATCGCGACCGCCCCCGAGACCGGGTCGGTCGGCGCGAGCGCACCGAAGGGTCCCGGGAGTACACCGCCCTCCTGCAGGTCGTGCACGGCGTACGCGAGGACGCCCGCGGCCACGATGATCAGGAACGCGCCCGTCCAGAGGAAGAAGCGGCGGAGGTCCAGGCGCAGCATCCCGCGTGCGAGCAGCCAGCCGAGCACGACCGCGGCCAGCAGCCCGAGCAGCGCACCCAGCAGCGCGGCCGGCGCGTCGCCGAAGGACTGCACCATCGACCACAGCAGAAGTGTGGTCTCGATGCCTTCGCGGGCGACCGAGACGAAGCCGATCGCCACGAGCGCCCAGAGACCGCCCTGCGCGAGCGCGCGGTCGATTCCGCCCTCGAGGCTCGAGCGCAGGGTGCGTGCGGTCTTCTGCATCCAGAAGATCATCCAGGTGACCATCGCGACGGCGATGAGCGAGAGGGTTCCGCCGATGATCTCCTGCGCCTCGAAGGTGAGCGTGTACGCGCCGAAGGTCAGCACGGCCCCGATCGCGAGAGCCAGCGCGACGGCGAGCCCGACGCCCGCCCACATGCGCGGCAGGATGTCGCGGCGGCCGATGCGGGTGATGTAGGCCACCAGGATGCCGACGACGAGCGCGGCTTCGAGGCCCTCGCGGAGGCCGATCAGGAAGGTGGCGAGCACGGAGATCTCGAGACGCTGGTTGCGGGAAGAAGGCGGGAGGTTAGGTAACCCTCACCTCACAACGGTACCCGGCTTCGGTGTGGCGGTCAAAGCGGCCCTTCGGGCGGGCGCGGTAACCGGAGGCAACATACGGCCGGATGCCGCGGCCCGCGCTTATCGTCGGGGCATGGCTGATCTCTCGCTGCCCATCCTCGACCTCTCCCGACTGGACGCGGGGCCCGAAGCCGCCGCGGCATTCCGCGACGATCTGCGCGCGGCCACCCACGACGTCGGCTTCTTCTACCTGACCGGCACGGGGATCTCCCCCGAGCTCGAGGACAGGCTTCACACAGCGGCGCGGGACTTCTTCGCTCTCCCCGAGGCCGACAAGCTCGCGATCGAGAACGTGAAGAGCCCGCACTTCCGCGGGTACACGCGCGTCGGCGGCGAGCGGACGCAGGGTCGCGTGGACTGGCGCGAGCAGATCGACATCGGGCCCGAACGCACAGCTGTCGCCGACGTCTCGGCGCCCGACTACGCACGCCTGATCGGCCCGAACCTGTGGCCGGCCGCGCAGCCCGAACTCCGCGTGGTCGTCTCGGAGTGGCACGACCACCTGTCCGGCGTCGCTCGCAAGCTGCTGCGGGCGTGGGCCGTGGCGCTCGGGGCCGACGAGTCGTACTTCGACCAGCACTTCGGCGAGCCGTCCACGCTGATCAAGATCGTCCGCTATCCGGGCAAGGACGACCCGACTCCGCAGCAGGGTGTCGGTGCGCACAAGGACTCCGGCGTGCTCACCCTCCTGTGGGTCGAGCCCGGCAAGGGCGGCCTCCAGGTCGAGCGCGACGGCGAGTGGGTCGACGCGCCTGCCGTTCCCGGTGCGTTCGTCGTCAACATCGGCGAGCTGCTCGAGTACGCGACTCAGGGATACCTGATCGCCACGAATCACCGCGTCGTCTCGCCGAAATACCCCGACGACCGCATCTCGGTGCCGTTCTTCTTCAACCCCGCGCTCGATGCGCGACTGCCGATCATCGAGCTCCCCGCAGACCTGGCGGCAGCAGCCCGCGGCGTGACGCAGGACCCGGCCAACCCGATCCATGCGCTCTACGGAGCGAATGCGCTCAAGTCGCGGCTGCGGGCGCACCCTGATGTGGCGGCGATCCACCACGCCGACCTCGTGGCGGCGCGGGCCGAGGCATCCGCCTGACCCGCGCCGCCGCCGAGGTTCGACTCAGCCGAGGAGTTTGGCCTTCGCGGCCGCGAACTCGGCATCGCTGAGGATGCCGGCATCCTTCAACGACGCCAGCTTCGTAAGCTCCGCCACGATGTCGACGCCACCTGCCGGGGCCGCCGGAGCAGCAGCGGGTGCCGGGGCGGGCTGCGCGTACTGCGCCGCCGCGGCCTGCGCGGCCGCATCGATCTGCGCCTGCTGCTGAGCAGCCTCATACTGCTGCTGGTCGTACTGACCCTGCGCCTTCTCCTGCTGACGACGCTGAACGTTTCCGCTGACCGCGGTCGCCGTCCCCGCCACGACAGCGGTACGAGCGGCCATGCCGATCAGGCCGGGACGACCCCTTCTTCCTAGAGGCATGTGATTATCTCCTTCGTTGTGCGATTGCGGCGTGCCGCGGGTGGGTGGTCGTCGGCTGAGATCAGGCGGTCTCGGCGTGAGCGGTGTCGGCGGTGACCGGGTTCACCGAGACGACCTCGATGTGGAGGTCGTCGAAAGCCGCGAGAAGGCCGAGAAGCTGCGGCTGATCGGGAACGTCCCCCACCAGCCGGGTGAGTCCGTCGTCGCCGGTGTCGATCGCGAACCCGTCAAGGGAGGCCATGAGCTCCTGGCTCATGCGCCCGCGTACGATGACTTCGTAGACGTGCGAGGTCATTTCGCCTCCTGCCTCCATGCCGGCCGACTCGGTGTGATCCATACTTGTCTGCGACCCTGCACGGATCCTCATCCGGACAGGGTGATTCACGGCCGTACCGAGATCCGAGAGCCAGAATGCCGACCACGAACGCGGTGCCGATTGCACCAGCGCACGCCGTCGACCGGCCACTCCTTCGCGGACGCCTCGACGAGGCGCTGGCTGCGCCCCTGACGCTCGTGGTCGCGCCGGCCGGCTCCGGCAAGACGGTGCTGCTGTCGCAATGGGCAGCGTCCCGGCCCGATCTGCGATTCGTCTGGCTCGAACTGGAGCCCGCGGACGATGACCCGATCCGGTTCGCCCGCAAGCTCACCGGGCGCCTGGCGACTGTGGACTCGGCCGCTGATCGACCTGAGCCCTCTGCTGACGATCGGCGGCGGGGGCCTCGGGCAGCCGCTGCTCGAGCAGCTCAGCACGGTACTGGCGGACCACCCGGGTCTCGTGCTCGTCTTCGACGACCTGCACACTCTCACGAACCGCGCGCTCATCGACGATCTGTGGTGGCTCGCCGACCATCTGCCCGCGTCGGCGCACATGGTGTTCTCATCGCGCGGCGACCGACGGCTGGCGATCAGCAGGCACCGTCTGCGGTACTCGCTTCTCGAGCTGCGCGAGGCGGAGCTCGCTTTCGACGACGACGTCGCCGCCGAGGTGCTCCGTCGCATCGCGGGAGTGCCCGCGACCACCGCGACCGTGACGTCGGTGATGGACACGACGGAGGGCTGGGCCGCGGGTGTTCAGCTGACCGCCATCAGCCTGCGGCACCAGCCCGATCCCGAGACGTTCGCCCGACGCCTCGCCGGATCCGATCGCCTCATCTCGGACTACCTGAGCGAGGAGGTGCTGGTCGCCCAGTCGGAAGAGCGGCGGGAGCTCCTGCTCAGGCTCTCGGCGCTCGACCGCATGACGCCGGGGCTCGTCGAGTCGGTGCTCGAGGTTCCGAACGCTGCTGAGCTGTTCGACGAGCTCGAGCGGGATTCGATGTTCCTGATTCCGATCGACGAGCATCACGAGTGGTTCCGCTTCCACCACCTCTTCCGCGATCTGCTGCGATACCGGCTGCGGGCGCGACACCCCGACGACGAGATGCGCATCGTCTCCGCCGCTGCCGAATGGTTCGTGCAGCAAGGCGATGTCTCGTCGGCGATCGAATGGTTCCTGCACGCACGCGCCTGGGATCGTGCGATCGACCTGATCCTCTCGCGTGGGCGAGAGGTCTACGAGCGCGGTCACGCGCTCTCGGTCGCCCAATGGCTCGGTGCCATTCCCGAGACCGACCGCACTGCACGACCATCGGCCGATGCGCTCTACGGCATCGTCCTCGGCATGAGCGGACAGGCGGCCCTGGCCGAAGACGTTCTGCGGCGACTGATCGCGCGCCCCGGCGTGGAACCCGGCCATCTTCTGATCGCGCACGCGTACATCTCGGCGCGGACGCAGTTCCGCCCGCAGGTCACCGTGTCGATCGATGCGGCGAACGAGTCGCTGAGGCAGCTGCGCGCCTTCCCCGACGTCATACCGCCCGACCTGATAGGCCTCACCGATCGGACAATGCTCGAGACGATCAGTCTGATCTCGCTCGGTCGTTCGCATCTGTTCGCCGGCGACCTGGGCGAGTCCCGGCGCGTGCTGCGGCTCGCGCTGGATTCTCCTGGGGCGCAGTACTCGGTCTACCGTGTGCACCTGCTCGGCTCGCAGGCGCTGCTGGAGGCCTGGTCGGGCAGGCTCGTCGTCGCCCAGAAGCTCGCAGATGAGGCGCTTCAGCTCGCGCGGGACGTCGGTCTGCTCGTGCACCCCGCGCCCGCCGACGCCTACCTGGCCCTGTCGCTCGTCGCGATCCACCGGGGCCGGCCGCAGTCCGAGGCGTTCGCCCGACACGAGGGAGACGTGCGCGCCGCATCCAATCGCCGCACCCAGCTCACGTGGATCGCCTACCTCCACAGGATGCTCTCCGGCGACCAGCTATCGCCGGCTGACGAACCGGCCAAGCCGGCCCCGCCCATCGTCCGGGACGCACTCGATGCGGCAGAGCGCCGCGCGCGACGGCTGGCCGGCGAGACCGTCGCGATTGCGACGAACCAGCGCGCCTGGTCACCACTGCTCGTCGAGAGCGTCTGCGCGGCACTCGGAGAGAGACGGCCCGCTGAGGCGCGGTCACTGATGGATGCCGCGTCGTTCGCGCCCTGCGCCGACCTTCCGCTCGCGACCATCGAGCACGCGATCCTGACCGCCTGGCTCGCGCACACCGAGGGACGCAAAGCCGAATCCCGCAGACGGCTGACCGATGCGCTCGAACTCGCCGCCGAGCACGGCATCGTCTCGGCGTTCGTCTGGGCCGGACCCGAGGTGATCAAGCTGGTAGAGGCGATCGCACTTCGGTCCTCGCCGTTCCGCGCGGAGGTGCTCGACTGCGCACGTGAGCATTTGCGCGCGTCGCCCGACGCGGGGCTGACCGAACCGCTCACCGACCGGGAGCGAGAGCTGCTGGCCTACCTTCCGACACGCTTGACGAATGCGGAGCTCGCGGCGCGGTTCTTCGTCTCGGTGAACACGATCAAGACCCACATGGCGCACATCTACCGCAAGCTCGACGCCCCGAACCGAAGCGCCGCCGTGGCGCGCGCCACCGAGCTCGGCCTGCTCTGACGCGGAGGCGCGCGAATGCGAAAGGCCGCCCCACACCTGGGACGGCCCTTCAGAAAGCGATTGTGCGCTGGTTGCGACTAGCGGCGCAGCCCCAGGCGCTCGATCAGCGAGCGGTAACGCGCGATGTCGATGTCCTGGAGGTAGCCGAGCAGACGACGGCGCTGACCGACGAGCAGGAAGAGCCCACGACGCGAGTGGTGGTCGTGCTTGTGCTCTTTGAGGTGCTCGGTGAGGTCCTTGATGCGCTGCGTCAGCATCGCGACCTGCACCTCGGGGGATCCGGTGTCACCGGGGTGCGTCGCGTACTGGTCGATGATCGCCTTCTTGACGTCTGATTCGAGTGCCATAGATGGGATCCCCTTTCTCCTCATTGCGCGGTGCCCGACGCCTGATGCGCGAGCGCTCTTTATCCGCGGCCGATCGAACGGCAACCTGAAGAGTCTACCAGTCGGGCGCCGACGCCGTGAACTCGTGGCCGCGGCCCCTGTCGCCGGACACAACCGCGTCGCAGGACAGCCGTACATCGGCGGATTTCGGACGCGGCATCCGCGGCCGCCCCCCGGCGTCGCGGCCCGGGACTAGAGTCGCCGAGTGCCCACCCCGCCGCCCGCCACCGACTCCTCGCGCGCCGCCGTCGCGTCGACGGCTGCCAGCCGTGCGCCTTCGCAGAGCTCGATCGCGATCCAGTTCGTGCTCACCGGCATCATCTGGGGCTCGAGCTTCCTGTTCATGAAAGTCGCCCTCGGCGGGCTCTCCCCCGCACAGGTCGCGTGGTCGCGGCTCATCCTGGGCGCTCTGACGCTGGGACTGTTCGTCGCGCTCCGGCACGAAACGCTGCCGCGCAGCCTCAAGCTGTGGGCCCATATGACGGTGCTGGCCGTCTCGTTCTGCGTGGTGCCCTTCCTGCTCTTCTCGTGGGCACAGCAGCACGTGACGTCGGGGCTGGCCAGCATCTACAACGCGACGACGCCGATCATGACGGCGGTGATGGCGGGGCTTCTGTTCCGTGTGGAGCGGCTGAAGCTCGTGCAGATCGCGGGCATCGTGGTCGGCATCCTGGGCGTGATGATCATCATCGCGCCGTGGCAGGGGCTCGATCTCAACCAGAGCCTGGTGGCGCAGTTCGCGATCCTGGGCGCGACGGCTTGTTACGGCTTCAGCCTGGCCTACATGCGCAAGTTCGTCTCGAACTCCGGTATGAGCGCGCTGGTGTTCTCGTTCCTGAACATCGGGATCGCCGCGGCGATCATGGCTGTGCTCACGCCGTTCATCGCTCTGACACCGGTAGCGCTCGACCCTTGGATCGTGGGAAGCGTCATCCTGCTCGGATGCCTCGGCACCGGAGTCGCCTACATCTGGAACCAGAACACGCTGCGCGCATGGGGACCCACTCGCGCCTCGACCGTGACCTACATCACTCCCGTCGTCGGTGTGGCACTCGGCATCCTGATCCTCGGCGAGGGGCTGTCGTGGAACGAGCCGGTCGGGGCGGTCGTGGTGTTCCTCGGCATCCTGCTCGCGCAGGACCGGCTGCGGCTGACGCGCCGAACCT
Source organism: uncultured Actinomycetota bacterium (assembly GCA_963781135.1). Taxonomy (GTDB): domain Bacteria; phylum Actinomycetota; class Actinomycetes; order Actinomycetales; family Microbacteriaceae; genus Microbacterium. The sequence continues at coordinate 1,164,060 of CAWADY010000010.1, forward strand.
GACGACGACGAAGGGGGATGCCGATCGGCATCCCCCTTCGTGTTCGTACGGGTCAGGCCTGGAACGCGCCCTGAAGGTCGAGCGTGATGGTGACGTCCTTGCCGACCAGAACGCCGCCGGTCTCGAGCGCGGCGTTCCACGTCAGGCCGAAGTCCTCGCGGTTGATGACGGTCTTCGCGGTCGCGCCGGCCTTGTAGTTGCCCCACGGGTCGCTGCCGAAGCCGCCGAAGTCGAACTCGAACGTGACGGGCTTCGTCGTGCCGCGAATGGTCAGGTCGCCGTCGACGAGCATCTCGCCGTTCTCCACGCGCACACCGGTCGAGACGAAGTCGATCGACGGGTAGGTCTCGACGTCGAAGAAGTCCGCCGAGCGCAGGTGGGTGTCGCGTCCCTCGTCCTTCGTGTCGAGCGATGCAGCCTCGACGTGCGCCTCGACCTTCGCGTCCAGCGGGTTCTCCGGAGCGATGAGCGTCGCGCTCTTGATGCCGAAATGACCGCGCACCTTCGAGATCATCATGTGGCGGACGGTGAAGCCCACCTCGCTGTGGCTGGGGTCGAGCACCCAGGTGCCCGCACGGTAGCCGGGGATCTCAACGGGGGCGGTGGTGATGTCGGTCATGTCTCTCCTTGGATGAGGGTGTGTGATCTGGCCGGCAGAGCGGCACGTCTCTGGCGTCAACCGACCGTGGTTCGATTCCATTCCCGTGAATGGAAATTCCACGAAGAAGGGCTCGGATGCCGCAGCATCCGAGCCCTGTCGACGAAGTCTGTCGCTGGTCAGCCGACCGAGATCAGGTCGATCACGAAGATGAGGGTCTTGCCGCCGAGGAAGTGGCCGCCGGCAGGGCCGTAGGCCAGGTGCGGCGGGATCACGAGCTCACGACGACCGCCGACCTTCATTCCGGGAATCCCGTCCTGCCATCCCTGGATCAGGCCGCGGAGGGGGAACTGGATGCTCTCGCCGCGGTTCCACGACGAGTCGAACTCTTCGCCGGTTTCGTACTCGACGCCGGCGTAGTGGACGGTCACGGTGTCGCCGGGTTTGGCCTCGGCGCCGTCTCCGACGATCAAATCGCGGATGACGAGATCATCGGGTGCGGGGCCCTCGGGGGCGTCGATCTCGGGCTTGGTGCGGTCATCTGTCATGAGTCCATCCAACCCGAGCGGGCGGCGATGGTCAACGCGAGCGGGGTGGCCGGGCCTTGACAGGCCGCCACCGCCAAGGCACGCTGAAGTCAGGCCAACTCAGCGCCCGGTTCTCACGCAGGCATTGCCGCGGAGACCGGGCGCTGGGTTCTTTCTCCGGGTCTACGGTGCGAACAACGCGGCGCGCGCCGAGGTCGTGCGGGCGAGAAGAACCTGCTCGTCCTCGCGCGCATTCTTGTCACGACCGGAGATCGCGCGCTGGCGTGCCGCCGCCAGCGCGGTGGCGTCGGCGATGAACACCCTCATGGTGCGCGTGCGGTCTCCGCGCAGGCCCGCCGCCCACGCGAGAGCCGCCTTTCGACCCTGCCCGGTCGCGAGCATGTCGACCTCCTGCGGGGTGAACCAGCCCGCCGCCGCGTAGTCGCCGAGTCGCGAACGGGTGACGCGCGCCTCTTCGCGGCGAAGGGCGATGATGCCGAGGATGAACCCGACGAACAGCGGGATCTGCAGGGTCAGATACAGCAGGAAGAAGTCTCCGAACACAGCGGAGCCGTTCCACAGCGCATGCAGCGACATCGCGCCGAACATGCCCAGCACCCACGGCCCGACGGCACGGCCGGGGCTCGCACCGCGTCGGGCGGCCAAGCCGAGGGCGAAGCCGGTGATGCTCGTGAACATGACGTGCGCGAACGGCGAGAGGATGCCGCGGACGAAGAAGGTGGTGGAGACGTCGACGACGCCGCCCTCGATGAAGCTGATCGCGAAGTACTGGATGTTCTCGGTGAATGCGAAGCCCGCGCCGATCAGTGCGCCGTAGACGACGCCGTCCACCGGACCATCGAAGGCGCGCCGGGCGGTCAGGAAGATCAGATACACGCCGAGCCCCTTGGCGAACTCCTCGACGATCGGCGCTTGCACCACGGCCGAGAACGCATCGCGCATGAGCGAATCGTCCACACCCAGGATCATGCTCACGAGCAGGTCGACGCCGAGGGTGATGCCGACGGCGGCCACTGCACCCCACGCGACGGCCAGGACGAGCAGTCCGCGGGGCTCGGGCTCCCAGCGGTCGATCATGCGGATGGCGAACAGGACGGCCGCCAACGGCACGAAGGCGAGCAGCATCCCGATGATCGATGCGGCTGGCCCGATCGCGCTGAGGAAGTAGCCGACGAGTCCGACGAGGATCAGCACGATCACCCCGACGATCCAGACGGGGGCGGTGCGGCCCGCCTTGGGAGGCACCGGAACGGCCGCGGGCGAGGTCGGCGCGGGGGCGATCGGAGCGCCCTGCGAGATCCGCGGCTGCGCGAGCGCCGAGGGGAAGGGCGGAGGTGTGAGGGTCGGTCGGGCGGGTGTGTTCCGGGGGTCGGGCTGCCTCGGGTCATACGTCATGCGCACAGCATATGGCTGCGCCGAACGCACCGCGCAGGGTACGGCGGCCCGGTAGCGTGGAACAATGCGCTTCGCCCACGTGTCCCTGCCTGGGTTCGAAGGGCCCCGCCTCGCGGTGGTGGACGGGGACACGGCGCTCATCGTCGCGGAGCTGTTCCCCGGAGCCCCCCGATACCTCGAGGAGCTGATCGCGGGTGGCGACGAGCTGCTCGACCGGGTACGTGATGCCGCTGCGGGTGCCGGGCCGCGGCATCCGCTCTCCGAAGCGACGTACGCGTCCGCGCTGCTGACTCCCCCGGTGATCCTGGCGATCGGTCTGAACTACGCCGCGCACTCCAGCGAGCTGGGGTTGAAGACGGATTCCACCCCGACGGTGTTCGTCCTGTGGCCAAACTCCCTGGCCGGGCACGACGCCACGACCACCTGGCCCCGCGTGCTCAGCGAGTCGGTGGACTACGAGGCCGAGCTCGGCGTCATCATCGGCGCACCGGCGAAAGACGTCTCACCCGAGGAGGCCCTGTCGCACGTCTGGGGATACACCGTGGTGAACGACATCACGGCTCGCGACATCCAGTACTCCGAGGCGCAGTGGTCGCGCTGCAAGTCGTTCGACGGGTTCACCCCGACCGGGCCGTTCGTGGTCACCGCAGACGAGGTGCCCGATCCGCAGGATCTGCACATCTGGACGGTCCTGGACGGGCACACGCTGCAGGACGCCTCGACCAACCAGATGGTGCGGCCGGTCGCGACGCTGATCTCGCACCTGTCGAAGTCCGCGACGCTGCTGCCCGGCACGCTCATCTCGACGGGCAGCCCCGGCGGTGCCGGCTACTCCCGCGACCCTCAGGTGTTCCTGCGGGACCGCTCGACCGTGACCGTCGGGATCGACGGTATCGGCGCCCTCACGACCCACTGCCGCATCCTGGACTGATCACAGCGCGAACGCCCGCCACCGAGGTGACGGGCGTTCGTGGATGATCGATCAGCGTGCGATGGTGCTGCAGTCCACGCTTTGGCCCTGGACGGTCACCGTGCCGGTGAAATCGACCGCCTGACACGCCTGCAATACCTCACCGGCGAAGCCGGCCGCCGCAGCGAACGCGGTGAACACCAAGATCCCGACGATGATCCCGAGGACGGTGAGGACCGCGCCGACGATGATCGCCGCGACCGCGAACCCGTTCTTGTGCCCCGCCTTGCGGCTCTGGACGAGCGCGACGATGCCCAGGATCAGACCGATGACATTGAAGAAGATCGCCACGATGAGCGCGACGATGCCGAGCGTCCTGCCCGGAACGGGCGCGTTGGCGGGCGCACCGTACGGCGCCGGCGGCGCCGCCGAGTATGTCGGGGCCGCGTCGTATGCCGGCGGTGGCGGCGAGTTGTACGCGGACGGGGGCGGCGGTACGTCGGGGTTCTGCGGATCGGTCATTGCAAGGTCCTCTCGATGGAAGCTGTGTTTCGAACGCTAGTACCCGTGCGCGACCGGCGGCAACGACCGACACACCACCCGGTCATTCGTCCGTCTCGCCCGAATCGTCGGCGTACACGACCGGAATCGCCGCTGTGACGGTCTCCAGACCCGAAAGGCGGGCCGGCGACAGCTGCTTCATGCACTCTTCGCGTGACATGAGGCCGGCCTCGACCACGAGGTCTGCGACGTTGCGTCCGGTCAGGAGGGCGGTCTTGGCGAGGGCGGCAGCCGCGGCGTAGCCGATGAACGGAGTGAGCGCCGTGATGACCCCGACCGATGCGCCGACCATCGCACCGAGGCGCTCGGTGTTGGCGGTGATGCCGTCAACGCAGTTGACCCGCAGGGTGTGCATTCCCCGGCGCATCCAGGTGATCGACTGGAACAGCGAGTGCGCGATGACCGGCTCGAACGCGTTCAGCTGCAGCTGACCCGCCTCGACCGCCATCGTCACCGTCATGTCGGCGCCCACGACCGCGAAGGCGACCTGGTTGACGACCTCGGGGATCACCGGGTTGACCTTGCCGGGCATGATGCTGGACCCCGCCTGCCGGGCGGGCAGGTTGATCTCGCCGAACCCGGCCTGCGGTCCGGACGAGAGCAGCCGGAGGTCGTTGCAGATCTTCGACAGCTTGATCGCGTTGCGCTTGAGCGTCGAGGAGAACGACATGAACGCGCCCGTGTCGCTCGTCGATTCGACCAGGTCTGTCGCGGTGTCCAGGTCGAGCCCGGAGATCTCGCGCAGGTGGCGAAGGACCGACTTGCCGTACTCCGGATGCGTGGTGATGCCGGTGCCGATCGCCGTCGCGCCCATGTTGATCTCGCAGAGGAGGTAGGCGTTCTCCTTGAGCCGGCTGTGGTCCTCGCCGAGGGTCGTGGCGAATCCGTTGAATTCCTGCCCGAGGGTCATCGGGACGGCATCCTGCAGCTGGGTGCGGCCGACCTTCAGGATGTCGTGGAACTCGACCGCCTTGGCCAGGAACGCACGCCGCAGCAGGTCCAGCTCGTCCAGCAGCGTGCGCAGGTCGAGGCCGAGTCCCACCTTGACCGCCGTGGGGTACACGTCGTTCGTGGACTGGCTGCGGTTCGTGTCGTCGATCGGAGACAGGAAGCCGTAGTCGCCCTTCTCGCGGCCCGCGAGCTCGAGCGCGATGTTGGTGATGACCTCGTTCGCGTTCATGTTCGTAGAGGTTCCGGCACCGCCCTGGATGACCCCGACGACGAACTGGTCGTGGTACTCGCCGTCGATCACGAGCTGCGAAGCCCGGTCGATCAGGTCGGCCTTGTACGCGTCGAGCGCGCCGATGTCGCGGTTGGCGCGGGCGGAGGCCTGCTTGACCATCGCGAGCGCGCGGACCAGGTCCTTGTACACCGAGATCGGCCGCTTCGAGACCGGGAAGTTCTCGAGCGCGCGGGCGGTGTGGATCCCCCAATACGCGTCGGCGGGGATCTCCATGGATCCCAGGGAGTCGGTCTCGATACGTGTGCGCGTCATTGCGTCCAGAGCCATGTGTGTGTCCTCGTGGGTCGGTCACGGCGATGTGAAGGGATGCTCCGAGGTTACTCTCGCTGCGGGCCGAGACACCCGTACAGCGCGGACAACCCACGCGTCCGCGCTGTACGTTGCGGCGATGAGCCGCTGGCGGGACTCAGCGGGTCAACGGCGACATGTCGGCGTACCTGTCGCCGGTCGCGGCATCCAGCGAGGCGAGCGCAGCGAGATGCTCGGGCGAGAGCACCACCGCGTCCGCGCCGACGTTCTCCTCGAGCGCGGCGATGCGCCGTGTGCCGGGGATCGGGGCGATGTCATCGCCCTGGGCGAGCAGCCAGGCCAGCGCCACCTGAGCCGGAGTCGCTCCGATCTCGGCCGCGACGGCCTCGACCTTTTCGACGATCACGAGGTTCGCATCGAGGTTTCCGTCGGCGAACCGCGGGTTCGACTTGCGGAAGTCGCCGTCATCCAGCTGATCCAGCGAGCGGATCGCGCCGGTCAGGAACCCTCGACCCAGTGGCGAATAGGGCACGAACCCGATGCCGAGCTCGCGCACGGTCGGAAGGATCTCTGCTTCGGGGTCGCGGCTCCACAGCGAGTACTCGGTCTGCAGCGCGGTGACCGGGTGCACGGCGTGCGCGCGCCGGATCGTCGCCGGCGCAGCCTCGGACAGACCGTAGTGGCGGATCTTGCCCTCCGCGATGAGCTCGGCGAGGGCGCCGACCGTCTCTTCGATGGGCGTGCCGGGGTCCATGCGGTGCTGGTAGTACAGGTCGATGTGGTCGGTGCCGAGGCGGCGCAGCGACCCCTCGACCGAGAGCCGGACGTTCGCCGCACTGCCGTCGAGTCCGCCCTTGTCGTCGATGCTGTGGCGGATCGTGCCGAACTTGGTGGCGATCACGACCTCGTCCCGGCGCCCCCCGAGGGCACGCCCGAGGAGCTCCTCATTGACGTAGGGGCCGTAGATCTCGGCGGTGTCCAGGAATGTCACGCCCACCTCCAGCGCGCGCTGGATCGTGCGGATGGCTCCGGCATCGTCCTTGGCGGCACCGGTGTAGAAGGCGCTCATGCCCATGAGGCCGAGGCCGATGCGGCCGACGACGGGTCCGTCGGTGCCGAGGGTGATCTTCTTCATGCGTGTGCGACTTTCTCTTCGTAGATGGCGATCTTGATGTCGATGGCGGCGAGGCTCGCCTGGATGTCTTCGAGCTGGTGCAGCACCGCGATGCGGTGGCGCACGAGCAGCTCTCGCCGCGCGTCGATGGTCGCCTCCCCGCGGCGGACGAGATCCGTGTACTCGCGGATGGTGGCGATCGGCATTCCGGTGGAGCGCAGCCGGGTGAGGAACTGCACCCATCCGATGTCGGCTTCGCTGTAGCGCCGGTGCGTCGAAGACGCGCGGTCGACCGGTTCGAGCATGAGCCCGGCACGCTCGTAGTAGCGCAGCGTGTGCGTCGAGAGTCCGGTCGCCGAGGCGGCTTCCGAGATCGCGACGCCGTCGTGAATGAGGGTCATGTCCCCACGGTAGAACTTCGAGCGCGCTCTAAGTCAATCGATCCGGTGATTATCGGCCGGGCTTGCGCGAGAACGCCTCGAGCCGCTCCGCGGGCGTGAGCGCGGCCATCCGCTCGACCCACTCCGCTGAGAAGTACTCGCCCGTGAGGGCATCGACGACGGGAACCACCGCGTGGGTGATCGTGTCGTCGTACACGTGCACGAGATGGAACGACTGCCCGGCATCCATGCCGTTCACCTCGGCCGCCGGGCGTGCGAGGTCCATCGTGTAGCACGTGGCGGCCGAGACGCTCACCGGGATGCCGGCGAAGGTGCCGCTCGTCGAGTAGTGCAGGTGGCCGGCAAGGATCGCGCGCACATCGGTGCCGGTGACGACGCGAGCGAGGCGGCTCTGGTCGCGCAGCTCGAGGATGTCGAACAGGGGGATGTGCGAGGGCAGCGGAGGGTGGTGCATCGCGAGGATCGTCCCGAGCGGCGCGGCCGTGGCCAGCTTCTCCTGCAGCCACTCCAGCTGCGCGTCATCCAGATCACCGTGGTGCCAGCCGGGCACGGTGGAATCCAGCACGATGAGACGCAGTCCGCCGAGGTCGTGCACGGCGGTCACCGGCTCCTCGCTCGGCTCGAGGCGCAGCAGGTCGCGGCGCAGAGCAGGGCGTTCGTCATGGTTGCCGGCGACCCAGATCACGGGTGCGGCGAGGCGCTCGGCCACGGGCTCGATGGCGTCGCGCAGCGCACGGTACGCCTCGGGTTCGCCGAGGTCGGTCAGGTCGCCGGTGAACACGATCGCATCGGGTCGGATGCCGAGGCCCTCGACCGCGTCGAGCGTGCGCCGCAGGTTGGCTGCCGTGTCGTAGCGCCCGCCGAGCGGGACGTTTCCCGCGAGCAGGTGCGTGTCGCTCAGGTGCAGGATCGTGCGCCGCGCGGGCGGGTGCTGACCGAACTGAACGGATGCCTCCTTCATGACCTCAGCCTATGCGCGCTCCCGACGCGGTTACCGCGAAGGTCAGTGGTTGAAGAGGATCAGCAGGAGCCCGCCGAGCACCGCGAGCGCACACACTCCGAACGAGAGGTACGCGCCGACGGCGGCGATCTGCTTCTGGCCCTCGGTCAGCGGGCTCTTCCGGGATGCCTTCGCGGCCGCCTTGGCCGCTCGCTCGGCGTCCTTGACGGTGATGACGGTGATGGCGTCGGTGAACTCGGCGGGGCTCACCACTGGTGCCCGGCCCGCCCGCACGAGCAGTCGCAGACCGAGGGAGTAGAAGCCGACCACGACGACAGAGGCGAACAGCGCTGCGAGGAACACCTGTACGAAGGCGATCCAGTCGATCGAGATGCTCATCTCGAGGCCTCCTTGTTGCGCCGGGCCTCATCCCTGGAGGCGGCGCGCTGGCGCCGCGTCGGCGGGGGATTGCGCTTCACCTTCACGGCGGTGCCGGATTCGGCGACTTCGCTCATCGCATTGGCGGCGGTGACCGCATTGCGACGCGAGAGCACGAAGATCGTGAGGATGACCACGACAGCGAAGATCGCATCGATCAGGATGCCCCAGCCGCCGAGCCAGGCGACCATCAGCGCCATGACCCCGCCGACCGCTCCCGCGGCGGGGAGCGTGAAGAGCCAGCCGGTCATGATGCGTCCGGCAGTCCGCCAGCGCACGGACGACCCGCGACGGCCGAGACCCGATCCGATGACCGAGCCGGAGGCGACCTGCGTCGTGGACAGCGCGAAGCCGAGGGCGCTGGAGGCGAGGATCGTGGCGGCCGTCGACGACTCGGCGCTGAAGCCCTGTGCCGGCTTGACGTCGGTGAGTCCCTTGCCGAGCGTCCGGATGATCCGCCAGCCACCCATATAGGTGCCCAGTGCGATCGTGATCGCGCACGCGAGGATCACCCAGGTCTGCGGATCGGGGTCGGCGCTGCTCTGCCAGCCGGCGATGATGAGGGTGAGGGTGATCACCCCCATCGTCTTCTGCGCATCGTTCGTGCCGTGAGCGAGCGCTACGAGCGACGACGTGAAGATCTGACCCCAGCGGAATCCATCCCGGCCGTCGGGCTTCGTGTCGTAGCGGCGGGTGATCGCATACGCCAGGCGGGTCGCCGCGAAGGCGATGAGGCCTGCCGTCACAGGCGCCAGGATCGCCGGCAGGATCACCTTGCTGAGCACCACGCTGTAGTCGATCGCCATCCAGCCCGCGCCGACGATGGTGGCGCCGATCAGTCCACCGAACAGGGCGTGCGACGAGCTCGAGGGCAGGCCGAGGAGCCACGTGAACATGTTCCAGGTGATCGCACCGATCAAGCCGGCGAAGATCAGCGGCAGGAACGCGTTCGGATCTATCTGGTCTTCGCGGATCAGGCCATTCGAGATGGTCTTGGCGACCTCCGTGGACAGGAAGGCGCCCACCAGGTTCAGGATGGCGGCCAGCAGCACCGCGACCTTGGGCTTGAGCGCCCCGGTCGCGATCGGCGTGGCCATCGCATTGGCGGTGTCGTGGAAGCCGTTCGTGAAGTCGAAGAACAGCGCCAGAACGATCACCAGCACGACGATCAGGGTTGCGGTTTCCACCGATTGCTTTCCGTAGAGAGTGAAAGAAATGTGGTGCCGACGTGATCGGCGTTGCGAACGAAGAGTTCACGGCGAATTAAGGAACCGGCAACCGGTCAGAAGAATCCTTACACCGCCCTTGCGTCCGGTCAACTCAGCCGATCCTCAGGGTCTGATCGCATCACCCTCCCGGCGTGACGCGGTCGCGGCATCCGACGGTGTTGAATGAGGCATGCCCCGACCTCGCCGGGGCAGAGTCGGGTGGACAGATGAAGAAGTGGTTCGTCGTGCTGATCCTGGGCGCCGCCCAGTTCGTCATGGTTCTGGACAGCACGGTCATGAATGTGTCGATCTCCGCAGTCGTGGAGGACCTCGACAGCAGCGTGACCGCGATGCAGAGCGCGATCACCTTCTACACCCTCACGATGGCAGCCACGATGCTGCTCGGCGCGAAGCTCGGCGACATCTGGGGTCGCCGACGCGCGCTCGTGATCGGGTCGATCGTCTACGCCGTCGGCTCGCTGATGACCGCGTTCAGCCCCAACATGACCGTGCTGTTCCTGGGCTGGTCGATCATCGAGGGGCTGGGGGCGGTGCTCGTGATTCCGGCGATCGCGGCGCTCCTGGCCGATAACTACGAGGGTCGCGACAGGGTCACGGCGTTCGCGGCGATCGGCGCCGTCTCGGGCGCGGGCGTTGCGGCAGGACCGCTCATCGGCGGCTTCATGACGACGTACTTCAGCTGGCGGTACGTGTTCGTCGGCGAGGTCGTGATCCTGGTCTTCGTCGTGCTCTTCGCGCGCAGGATCGCCGAGAAGTCGCAGCGTCAGAGCATCCGCATCGACCTGCTGAGCGTTTTCCTGTCGGCGTTCGGCCTGGTCAGCGTCGTGTTCGGGATGCTGCAGAGCAAGACCTGGGGCTGGATCGTGCCGCTGAACTCCCCCGAGCTCAACGGCGTCGAGATCGCTCCGCTCGGCATCTCGCTGACCGCATGGCTCATCGTGATCGGCATCGCGCTCCTCGTGCTGTTCTTCGCGCGCCAGCGTCAGCTGGTGGCGAAGGGACGCGATCCCCTCGTGCACGTCGACCTGCTGTCGATCCGTCAGCTGCGCAGCGGGCTGAGCGTCCTGGGCGGTCAATACGCGATCATCGCCGGCCTCTTCTTCATGGTGCCGGTCTACCTGCAGATGACGCTCGGCTTCGATGCGCTCCAGACCGGCTGGCGGATCTTCCCGCTGTCGATCTCGCTGATCCTCTTCTCGATCTTCGGCACCCGCCTCTCGACGCGGTGGTCTCCGCGCCGCGTCGTGCGCGTGGGGCAGGTCGTCCTCGTCGCGAGCTCGATCCTCCTGCTGACCGCGATCGATCCGGAGCTGTCGAGCCCGGCGTTCGGCATCGGCATGTTCTGCGCGGGCGCGGGGCTCGGACTTCTCGCCTCGCAGCTCGGCAACGTCAACATGTCGTCGGTCACCGCGAAGGACACCAGCGAGGTCGGCGGGCTGCAGGGGGTCTTCCAGAACCTGGGCTCATCGCTCGGCACCGCCCTGATCGGGTCGATCCTCATCGGCGCGCTGGCCTCCTCGTTCGCGAGCGGCGTCGCGCAGAGCACTCTGCCCGAGGAGACCCAGGCGATCGTCAACGAGCGCACAGAGGGCGGCGTGGCGATCATTCCGGCCTCCACGGTTCAGGGGATCGCGAAGGAGTCCGGGCTCAGCGACGCGGAGGCGGTCGAGCTCGAGGCGATCTACATCGAGTCGCAGCTCTCGTCGCTGCGCACCGCGTTCTTCGGACTGATTCTGCTCGCACTGCTGTCGCTGCTCGTCTCGCGCGGCATCCCGAACGAGGTCCCCCTCCCCCGCCAGAAGCAGGTCCCGGCCGCCGAACCGTCGCCCTAGCGACCCGGCCGCGCGGACGATCGGGTCGGCTAGCGTGGGACGGGTGACCACCGACGCCGCACCCGCCCTCCCTCCCGTCGCCGCACGCAACCCGATCGTCCGCAGTCATCACGGTGACGACGTCGAGGACGCGTACGAATGGTTCCGCGCGAAAGAGGATGCCGCGGTCATCGCGCACCTCGAGTCCGAGAATGCGTACACGCAGAGCCGCACCGCTCACCTCGCGGATCTGCAGGACAAGATCTTCGACGAGATCAAGGGCCGCACGCTCGAGACCGACCTGTCGGTGCCCACGCGGCGCGGCACGTGGTGGTACTACGGTCGCACGGTCGAGGGCAGCCAGTACGGCATCCAGTGCCGCGCGCCGCTGGCCTCCGACGATGACTGGACGCCCCCGGAGCTCTCGCCCGATGTGGCGGTCGAGGGCGAGCAGATCCTGCTCGACGGGAACGTCGAAGCCGAGGGGCACGAGTTCTTCTCGCTCGGCAGCTTCGAGATCACCACCGACGGCGATCGCATGCTCTACGGCGTCGATGTCGCGGGCGACGAGCGCTACACCGTCCGTGTGCGCGACCTGGTCACCGGCGAGCAGCTGCCCGACGAGATCCCCGACACCTTCGCCGGCGCCACCTTCTCGCCCGATGGGCGCTTCATCGTCTACACGACCGTGGATGACGCCTGGCGGCCCGACACGGTGTGGCTGCACGAGCTCGGCACGCCCGTCGCCGACGATGTGAAGCTCTTCCACGAGCCCGACGAGCGGTACTGGCTCGGCGCGGGCTTCACCCGCAGCGACCGCTATCTCGTGATCGGCATGGGTTCGTCGATCACCTCCGAGGAATGGCTCGTGGATGCCGCGGACCTGCGCTCCGAGCCGCGACTGGTGTGGCCGCGCACCGAGGGAGTCGAGTACGACTCGTCGCACGCGGTGATCGACGGCGAGGACGTGCTGTTCATCCTCCACAACGACGGAGCCCTCGATTTCGAGCTGGTCAAGGTGGCGGCATCCGACCCCGCCGGCCCTCGCGAGGTCGTCGTTCCCCATCGCCCGGGCGAGCGACTGCTCGGTGTCTCGACGTTCCGCGACTGGGGCGTACTCGGATACCGGCGCGGGGGCCTTGCCCGAATGGGCATGCTCGACTACGCGAGCGGCGCCGTTTCGGAGCTCGAGTTCGATGAGCCGCTCTACTCGGTCGGCAGCGGCGGCAACCCCGAGTGGGCTCCCCCGCTGATCCGCCTCGGCTACGGCTCGTTCGTCACCCCGGGCACCGTATTCGACTACGAGGTCGCGACCGGCGCGCTGCTGCTGCGCAAGCGCCAGCCCGTGCTCGGCGGATACGAGCCCGCCGACTACGCGCAGAAGCGGGTGTGGGCGACCGCGCAGGACGGCACGCAGATTCCGATCTCGCTCGTCTGGAAGCGCTCGTTCGGCGACGCCGGCGCCGCGCCGCGCGCGCTGCACCTGTACGGCTACGGGTCGTACGAGCACTCGATCGAGCCCGGCTTCTCGGTGCCGCGCCTGTCGGAGCTCGATCGCGGCGTGATCTTCGCGGTCGCGCACGTGCGCGGCGGCGGCGAGATGGGCCGGCAGTGGTACGAGGACGGCAAGCTGCTGCACAAGCGGAACACGTTCACGGACTTCGTCGACAGCGCGATGCACCTCATCGACAACGGATTCACGAGCGCCGACCGCATGGTCGCCGAGGGGGGCTCGGCGGGTGGCCTGCTGATGGGCGCGGTCGCGAATCTCGCCCCCGAGCTGTTCGCCGGCATCCTGGCCGACGTGCCGTTCGTCGACGCGCTCACGACGATTCTCGATCCGTCGCTGCCGCTCACGGTGATCGAGTGGGACGAGTGGGGCGACCCCCTGCACAACGCCGACGTGTACGCGTACATGAAGTCGTACTCGCCGTACGAGAACGTCCGGTCGGATGCCGCCTACCCGAAGATCCTCGCGGTGACCTCGCTCAACGACACCCGGGTCATGTATGTCGAGCCCGCCAAGTGGGTCGCGCGGCTCCGCGAAGTCGGCGCGGACGCGCTGCTGAAGTGCGAGATGGTCGCCGGCCACGGCGGTGTGAGCGGGCGCTACAACGCGTGGCGCGAGCGGGCTTTCGAGCTGGCCTGGCTGCTGGACGTGGTCGGCGCCGCCGACGCCTGACCCCCGGCATCCGCTCGGCCCTTCATCTCGCCGAGACAGGGGATCTCGCCGAAGCGGGGGTTGCCGCCCCCTGCGTCGGCTCGAATCCCCTGTTTCGGCGAGGAAAGTGGACGAGGGAGCGCGGGTTCGATGCGAGGGTGGCGAGCATCGCCAGGTCGCGATCGCGAACGGGCACGAGGCCGGCAGCGGCCAGCTTGCGATCCAGGGCCTTCCATCCCACGGTGTCGGCCCAGTCCCATCGGGCGAACCCGCCTTCGTGCCTCCGTAACCGGTCTTCGCGCTGCTTCTCGCGGATGAAGATCCGCTTGGTCGACTCGACGTCCTCGGCGTCGTACTTGCCGTAACCATCGGACTCGCCGACCAATCGCAGCCGCCGCCAGTAGAAGTCGGCGCGATCGTCGTGACCCTCGTACGAGAAGTTCACCTGCAGCTCGGGTTCCTCGTAGCCGAGCCACTCGATCACGGCGCGAGACACTGACTCGCCGGGAGACTCGGCAGCGGCATCCGTCCGATCCTGCACCCAGTCGAGTCGCCTGACACCGCGCTTCGCGGCCTGCCGGCGCCCGACATCGCTGACCCGCAGCACCGAGCCCGGTGTCATGCGGCGCGCGGTTGCATCCGCCACCGCGAGACCGAACGCCGGCGGGAGGACTCTGCACAGATCGGTTGCCGTGTCTTCGAGTGAGGTCAGACTCCGCCCGCCGATCTGGATGATGCGGCGATCGTCGGCCGATCCGTGCACGACGACATCGCCTTCGCGCCAGGTCTTTCCGGCCGGGTCGAACAGGTGGATCTCACGCGGCTCGCCGAAGACCGGCATCCCCGCCAGTGTCGCGGCGGATTCAAGACAGAACACCGGCGAGCTCCACGTCGCCGCCACGGCCAGCACCCTCAGTCGATAGCGCTGCCACGGCGCGAGCGGTTCCCATTCGGCGCGCCGAACATAGGCGCCCGAACGGATGCGGTGCAGTGCGTTGTCGCGGTCGAGACGCGGCAGGGTCGGCGCATGATGCCGCGCGAGCAGCAGTTCCGGCAGATCGACGGCCATCATCCTCGAACACTGCACCGCTCACACCCCCGCCACCGCGCGTGGCCGGCGCTCTGGGGACTGTTGCTGACAGCGCCGCCCTGTGGACGAGTCGCCAAGGTCATCGACACAGGGCATCTCGCCGAGGAAGGGGACGACACCCCCTGCCTTGGCCAGAATCCCCTGTCTCGACGAAAAGCAGAGAGCCGAGCGGATGCCGCGGCCCGAGGGCCCGGCGGGTCAGCCGAACAGCGCGGCGGCCTCTTCGTAGCGGTACAACGGGACGGTGTTGAGCTCGCCCAGGGCCTCGGCGAAGGGGACGCGGACGATGTCGGTGCCCTTGAGCGAGACCATCTTGCCCCAGGCGCCCTCCACGACCGCGTCGGCGGCGTGCAGGCCCAGGCGGGTCGCCAGGACCCGATCGAAGCCCGACGGCGATCCGCCGCGCTGGATGTGACCCAGCACGGTCGCGCGGGTCTCGATGCCGGTGATCCGCTCGATCTCGGGCGCGATCACCTCGCTGATGCCGCCCAGGCGCGGCCGGTTGAACGCGTCGAGGCCTTTGTCGCTGAACGCCTCGTCCATGTCCTTGAGCGTGAAGCCCTCCGAGACCACGACCAGCGGCGCGCGGCCTCGGTCATGCGCCTTCGAGACCAGTTCGCACACGTCGTCGATGCTCAGCGGCACCTCGGGGATGAGGATCGCATGGGCTCCGGCGGCGATGCCGGCGTGCAGGGCGATCCAGCCGACGTGCCGGCCCATGACCTCGGCCACCATGCACCGCTGGTGCGAGTCACCGGTCGTGCGCAGGCGGTCCATGGCCTCCGAGGCGATGTTCACGGCCGTGTCGAAGCCGAACGAGTAGTCGGTCGCGCGCAGATCGTTGTCGATCGTCTTGGGAACCCCGATGACGTTGATGCCGTCATTCGACAGCCGATCGGCCGCGGCGAGCGTGCCCTCGCCGCCGATCGCGATGATGCCGTCGATCCGGTGACCGTACAGGGTCTTCGCGATGTTCTCCGCGCCGCCGCGCGAGCCTTCGTAGGGGTTGGTGCGGCTCGTGCCGAGGATCGTGCCGCCGACCTTGGACAGACCCTTGACCTCGTGGCGGGTGAGGGGGAAGAAGTCGCCGTCCACGACGCCTCGCCAGCCGTCGCGGATGCCGACGAACTCGAGGTCGTAGGCGGTGGTGCCCTTCAGGACGACGCCGCGGATGACCGCGTTCAGTCCGGGGCAGTCGCCGCCGCTGGTCAGGATGCCGATCTTCATGCTGTGATCCTCGCTGTCGGGAGAGGTGAGTCGGCGACGCTGCCTCCCCCGACATTAGCGTCGGAATCCACGACCGGCCACACGAGCGGGCGGCCACGACGACGAGGCGAACGACTCGCCGACGAGCGGATGCCGCAACCGGCCGTCCCGGTGGGCGATCAGTCCGCGCCGAGCGCCTGTCGGACCAGATGCATGAGCGCGGACAGCTGCACGGAGTCGCTCGACTGCGGGTCGACGGCTTCGCCGTCGAGCGCGCGCTGGGCGAGCCCCTGCTTCGAGTCGATGAGCTCGGCGATCTTCGTGTCGATCGTGTGCGCGGCGATGATGCGCCACGCGGTGACCGGCTCGTCCTGACCGATCCGGTGCACGCGGTCGATCGCCTGGGTCTGCTCTGCGGCCGTCCACGACAGCTCGGCGAGCACGACGTTCGAGGCCGCCTGCATGTTGACGCCGACACCTGCCGCGGTCAGCGAGCAGACCGCGACCCCGATGCCCGGGTCGTTGTTGAAGTCGTCGATCGCCTGCTGGCGCGCCGGCGTCGTCTGGTCGCCGCGCAGCGAGACGGTCCGAAGGCCGGCCGAGGCGAAGTGCGCCTCCGCGGCATCCATCACGTCGATGTGCTTCGCGAAGAAGACGACCTTGCCGACCGATCGCTGCAGCTGCACCGCGTAGTCCGCCGCGAGCAGAGCCTTCGCCTGACCGATCTTGCGGACCATCGTGAAGACGTTCTCGGAGCCGGTGCCGGCCGCCTTCGACTCGTCGAGCTCGTTCTGCGCGACCAGGCGCACGATGTCGGGGTCGACTTCGCCGGGTGCCAGTCCACGGTCTCCGCGCGCATCGATGATGCGACGGTAGCGATCGGCCAGGCGTGACCCGAGCTCGCGCTCGGCCTGACGGATCGAGCGCCCGAATTCGTCATCCAGCTCGACCGGCAGGTCGGCGATGAGCTTGTCGGGAAGATCGGCGGCGACATCCTTCTTCTTGCGGCGCACGATCCCCATCGAGATCACGGCGTCGCGCGCTTCGGGATAGAACGCCTTGTCGGCGGGGGTCAGACCGGTCGCGTCGAGCCGCTCCATCAGAAGGGGTCCGGGCTTCTCGCCCGTCGTCCAGCCGAGGAAGCGCCAGATCGCGTCGAAGTCCTCGACGTCGTTGATCAGCGGGGTGCCGGTGAGGGCCAGCAGCAGCGGGTTGCGCACCTGCTCGCGGATGCGGGCCGCGAGGGCGAGCACGTTCTGCGAGCGCTGCGAGCCGAGGTTCTTGATGAAGTGCGCCTCGTCGACGACCAGGCCCTTCAGGCCGATCGAGCTCAGCCAGGAGAGGTGGCGATCGAGGATCTCGTAGTTGACGATGAACACGTCCGCGAACGCGTCGACGTGCTCGCCGTCGCCCGAGATGACGGTCGCGCGGCGCTGCGGCGTCCAGCGCTCGACCTCGCGTGCCCAGTTCATCTTGACGACGTTGGGGACGACGGCCAGCAGCGGGTAGGCGTCGGCGACGGATGCCGCGAGAACGGACTCCGCGGTCTTTCCCAGACCCGGCTCGTCGGCCAGGAGGAACGTGCGGTGGCCGTCGCGGACCGACTCGAGGAAGCGCGACTGGTGCACCATGATCTCGAGACCCTTGGGTGAGAGCCGATCGAACTCGGGGATCGGGGGCAGCTCCATCGACGCCTGTCCGCCGCCGGCGCCGGTCTCGAACGCCTTGTAGAGCGGCCCCATCAGCTCCCAGCCGTCCAGGCGACGACGCGGGGTCTCGCGGGGTGCGCGTGCGGCGAGGTCGGGGGCGAGGAACGGGTTGGCCATCTGGCGCGACTCGATCGTCGGGGGAACGACCTGGCGCTGCGCCAGGGCAGCCGGCACGACGCCCGTCGAGGCGGGGGCGACGTCGGTGATGATCAGCTCATCGGGAGCGAGCTCTGCGCCGGACTCGATCAGCCAGTCGCGGCGCATGCGCCGCGCGACCGGGCTCGCGGCCTGGTCGACCTCGAGCAGCTGGATCAGCGACGTGTCGCGCGCCGCCGTCTTCGCGAGAATCGTGGCGACACCGTCGAGGCGCTTCAGCAGCTCGGAGCGCGCGGAATCGGCCAGGGTCGTGTCGGCCTTCACCCGAGCGCGCTCTTCGCGCACCAGGAAGGCGATCACCTGGAACTTGACCCGGTTGGTCGGGCCGAGCTTGCCGCGCTGAGCCTTCGCCTCGACCTCGCGCACCTTGCGGGCGAGGATCGGGATGATGGGCGCCTCGTCATCGCGGCGCGACGACTGGGGCTTTCTGCGCCGCTGTGCTGTCGAACCCTGAGTCGAACCTTTGGTCGACGAACCCTGCGATGACGCGCTCTGGCCCGAGGCCTTCTGCGCGGCAGATGCCGTGGTCGGCATGCTCCTCCTGAGCGTGAGTGCCGGAATACTCCGGCGGTGACCGGTCGGGACCGGCGAGGTCGGCGTGCTCCCGCGGGCGGCATGCGCCGTCACGAACGCGGGACGGGATGTCGGTGCCTCCGGGCCACGGGCACTCGCTTCTGCGAGCTGCGGCCATGTCGACGACGAGATCCTCGACTGTCAGTCTAGCGGAATCGCGTGGGATTCAGCCCCAGAGCGTTGCGACGATGTCTTCGGAGTAGCCCTCGGCCTCGAAGTCGACCGTCGCGGTCGACACCCACGCGTTCCCCCGCAGGACGTGGGTCTCGGTGAGCGACACCTGGACGTCGTCCTGAGTGATGACGGTCCGCTCGAAACGACACACCGTTCCGCCGTCGATGGGTTCACAGGTGAAACCGGACCCGGCCAGGGCATCCACGACCGCCGCGGACTGCGCGGGGTCGACGATCGACACGTTGGTCGCGAGGCCCGTCTCGCTCGGAGCCCCCCACGTGCAGCGAAGCGTCGGGATGCCCGACGTGAGGATCTCGAGGGCGCCGACGTTCTGGGTCGAGGTCATCGTGATCCCGGGATCGTTCAGGGGAACCCGCTGCTGCAGCCCCGCCAGCATCTCGGGTGAGTAGAGCTGCTCGCACGAAGTCGGCAGGGCGATCTCCTCGCCCGCCTGTGCGGTCTCGTTCGGCGACGGTGAGCCGGTCGGCGACGGCGACGGCGACGGCGACGCCGACGCCGACGAGCTGGGCGTGGGAGCGGATGTCGCAACGGGCTCCGGCTGGCAGCCGACCAGCCCGAGGCACAGGGCGGCGGCGGCCGCGGCGGCCGCGACGGCGCGCTGAAGCCCGACGTGACGGGCATTCGCACTCGACATGGCACCTCCGGGATCGCGATCCCGGCGAGGCTACTGTTCGCCTGCGACGCCCTGCTGCCACGTCGAAAGCGTGGCGGGATCGTCGGTCACGATACCGTCCACCCCGAGGGCGGTGACCTCATCCCACTGCGTGTCGCTGTTGAGCGTGTACACGACCACGCGGATGCCGGCCGCATGGAGCTCGTCCACCACCTCCGGACGCTCGAGGATCGCCCGGCGATCGACGACCAGTCCGCGCACGCCCGCCTCGGTGGCGGCGCGAACGACGTCCGGCGGAAGGTGCTTCAGGATGAACAGGCGCGGGAGGACCGACGACGCCGACCCGGCCATGACGAGGGTCCGGGCATCGAAGCTCGAGACGGCGACGCGTCGCTCGAGATTGCGGGCCGTGACCTCTGCCACCGCGGCCTGCACGGCCGCGGCATCCCACTCCCCCTTGAATTCGACGATCGCACGTTGCCCCGTGCCGGCCAGTACATCGAGGAATTCGCCGAAGGTGGGCACCGCGGTGCCGGCATAGTCGGCGTGGAACCAGGCTCCGGCATCCAGCCCCTGCACCTGCGCCAGTGTCAGCGACGACAGACGGCCGTGTCCGTCGGTCGTGCGGTCGACCGTGGTGTCGTGCATCAGGACGGGCTGGCGGTCCGCGGTCAGGGCGACGTCGACTTCGACGTAGTCGAAACCGGATGCCAGGGCCGCCGAGATCGCCGGCAGCGTGTTCTCGGGTGCGGTGGCGCCGCCGCCGCGGTGACTCGCGATGAATGCCTCGTCGCCGGCCGCGCGTGTCTCGCCGAGCAGCTCGGTCGCGCTCACGCGGGCGGGTGTCGCGCCGAGGAAGGCGATGATCAGACTCAGGGTCGCGAGCACGCAGACGATGAGCAGCGGCTGCAGTCGGTCACGGGCAGGGTCGACCGTCCCCTCACGGGGAGCGATGTCGTCGGGCATCGGGCATGTCCTCCGGCGGTACACACGTCGTCATCGGCGTGTGCACCCACCCTACATGTCCCGTTACCGTTTCGTTACCGAAATTCGGCGCAGTTTCAGCGCGGGATTCAGACCATGCTCTTGGTGTGCCAGACCGTCTTGGTCTCGGTGAACGCGCTGATCCGGTCGAGACTCGGAGCCGCGGCATCCGGTCCCTCCTCGGGCGGCAGCACACGCTTGAGCGTGTCGGCGGCCGCGATCTGCAGGTCGATCCAGTCGAGGCTTCCGGCGCCGACCAGGTCGAGCCCATTCACGTCCGCGTGCGAGGCGAGCCAGGGCGCGATCTCGGCCGGTGAACCGGTCAGGATGTTCACCACGCCGCCGGGGACGTCCGAGGTCGCCAGGACCTCCGCGAGACTGATGGCCGAGAGCGGCAGGCGCTCGCTGGCCACCACGACGACCGTGTTGCCCGTCACGAGCGGCGGCGCGACGGCCGACACGAATCCGAGCAGGGACGAGTCCTGCGGCGCGATCACGGCGACCACCCCGGTGGGCTCGGGTACCGAGATGTTGAAATACGGACCCGCGACGGGATTCGCGTTGCCGGTGACCTGCGCGTGCTTGTCGGTCCACCCGGCGTACCAGACCCAGCGGTCGATCGCCTCGTCGACCTGAGCGGATGCCGCGGCCGCGCTGACCCCCTCGAGACGGGTGATCTCGTCCACGAACTGCGCCCGGCGGCCCTCGAGCAGCTCGGCGATGCGGTACAGGACCTGGCCGCGGTTGTACGCGGTCGCGCCGGCCCAGCCCTTGAGGGCGCCGCGCGCGGCGACGATCGCGTCGCGGGCGTCCTTGCGCGACGCCTTCGCGACGTTCGCGACGAAGTCGCCCTTCGTGGTCTCGATCTCGTAGGTTCGGCCCGATTCGCTGCGCGGGAACTTGCCGCCGATGTAGAGCTTGTAGGTCTTGGGCACGGCGAGGCGGGTCATCTCTTGGCCCCCTTCTTCGCCGCGCGCGGCGTTCGGGTCGAAGCCGCCTTCGCCGGGGCTGTGGCGCCTGCGGCGAGCGCGGCCTGGCGGGCGCGCGGTGTCGACGATCCCGGTGCGAGGTAGGCGGCCAGTCCGTGGCGCCCGCCCTCACGGCCGTAGCCGGACTCCTTGTAGCCGCCGAACGGGGAGGCCGGATCGAACCGGTTGAAGGTGTTTGCCCAGATCACGCCCGCGCGCAGGCGGTCGGCGACCGCGAGGATGCGAGACCCCTTGTCGGTCCAGATGCCGGCCGAGAGGCCGTACGGCGTGTTGTTCGCCTTCGCGATCGCTTCGGCGGGGGTGCGGAAGGTGAGCACCGACAGCACCGGCCCGAAGATCTCCTCGCGTGCGATGCGGTGACTGGCCTGCACGTTCGTGAAGATGGTCGGCGCGAACCAGAATCCGTTGTCGGGGATGACGCAATCGGCGCTCCACCGCTGCGCACCCTCTTCCTCGCCGATCTTCGACAGTGCCCGGATGCGATCGAGCTGTGCACGGGAGTTGATCGCGCCGATGTCGGTGTTCTTGTCGAGCGGGTCGCCCATGCGCAGCGTCGAGAGCCGCTCCTTGAGCCGTTCGACGACCTCGTCGTGGACGTTCTCCTGCACGAGCAGGCGGCTGCCGGCGCAGCACACGTGGCCCTGGTTGAAGAAGATGCCGTTGACGATCCCTTCGATCGCCTGGTCGATCGGGGCGTCGTCGAACACGATGTTCGCCGCCTTGCCGCCGAGCTCCAGAGTGAGCTTCTTGCCCGACCCGGCGACCTCCTTCGCGATCGCGCGGCCGACACCGGTCGAGCCGGTGAAGGCGACCTTGTCGACGTCGGGGTGCGAGACCAGCGCCGCGCCGGTGGCGCCTGCGCCCGTCACGATGTTGACGACGCCGGGCGGCAGGTCGGCCTGCTGCAGGATCTCGGCGAAGATCAGCGCCGACAGCGGCGTCGTCTCAGCGGGCTTGAGGACGACGGTGTTGCCGGCCGCGAGCGCGGGGGCGATCTTCCAGGCGAGCATCAGCAGCGGGAAGTTCCACGGGATGACCTGGCCGGCCACGCCCAGGGCGCGGGGACTCGAGCCCAGCCCGGCGTAGTCGAGCTTGTCGGCCCAGCCGGCGTAGTAGAAGAACCAGGCCGCGACGAGAGGGACGTCCACGTCGCGGCTCTCCTTGATCGGCTTGCCGTTGTCGAGGCTCTCTGCCACGGCGAGTTCGCGTGCGCGCTCCTGCACCAGCCGGGCGATGCGGAACAGGTACTTCCCGCGGTCGCGGCCGCTCATCTTCGACCAGGTCTTGTCGTAGGCGCGTCGAGCCGCGGCGACGGCGCGGTCGATATCCGCCTCGCTGGCTGCGGAGATCGTCGCGATGTGCGATTCGTCGGCGGGCGAGATCGTGGCGAAGCTCTCGCCGGTCCCCTCGACGAACTCACCGTCGATGAAGAGGCCGTACGCGTCGCGGAGGTTCAGGATGCCGCGCGACTCGGGCGCGGGGGCGTATTCGAGAAAGCTCATGGTGTTCGGGTCCTCAGTCGCCTGTCTAATCGATCGTCACGTAGTCGGCGCCGGAGTATGCCCCCGTGCGCAGCTTCTGGCGCTGCAGCAGCACGTCGTTGAGCAGGCTGGACGCGCCGTAGCGGAACAGATGCGGCTGCAGCCACTCTTCGCCCACCGTCTCGGCGACGGTGACCAGGTACTTGATCGCGTCCTTCGAGGTGCGGATGCCGCCCGCGGGCTTCACGCCGATCTTCTCACCGGTCGCGCGATGCCAGTCGCGGACGACCTCGAGCATGAGCAGGGTCGTGGGCAGCGTGGCCGCGGGCTGCACCTTGCCGGTCGAGGTCTTGATGAAGTCCCCGCCGGCGAGGATCGCGAGCCACGATGCCCGCTTGATGTTGTCGTACGTGTTCAGCTCACCGGTCTCGAGGATGACCTTGAGCGAGGCGTAGGTTCCGTCGGCGCGACGGCACGCCTGCTTCACGCGGGCGATCTGGTCGAACACGAGGCCGTAGCGACCGGCGAGGAATGCCCCGCGGTCGATCACCATGTCGATCTCGTCGGCGCCGTCGGCGACGGCATCCGCCGTGTCGGCCAGCTTGATCTCGAGCGACGCGCGCCCGCTCGGAAACGCCGTGGCGACCGCGGCGACCGAGACGAGCCCATCGTCGGGATCGCCGTGGGCGGCTCCGAGCGCGGCGACCGCGTGCGGCACCATGTCGCCGTAGACGCACACCGCGGCGACCCGGGGACAGGTCGGATCCGACGCGTCCGGCGTGAGAGCCTTGGCGACGAGCGAGCGCACCTTGCCCGGGGTGTCGGAGCCCTCGAGGGTGGTCAGGTCGATCAGCTCGATGATCTTGTCGAGCGCCCAGGCCTTCGAGGTGGTCTTGATCGACCGGGTCCCGAGGCCGGCGGCGCGCTGCTCGAGCCCGACCGCGTCGACGCCCGGCAGTCCGTGCAGGTAGCGGCGCAGCGTCGTGTCGTCGGGCTCACCGCCGAGCAGTTCGACGGCCCGCTCGGGGAGCGTCTGCAGGTCGGTTCGGCTCATCGTCATCTCCTTGTCATCGCGTTCCGCGAGGGTTTCCCGCGCCACGCTCCGCGAGGGTTCACGCCCTCAGCGGTCAGCCACGGCGAGGGTGCTCACCCGCCGACTCGCGAATCGCTTTCGGATCTCGCTCGCCGAGGTCGCAGCATCACGACGAGGCCGATTGCAACGACGACCAGGAAGGCGATCGTCAACGCGGTGAACGCGAACCAGTTCGCATCCAGCGCCAGGACGATCCCCGCGGAGATCACCGCGATCGCGGCCGCGGCCAGTTTCGATCCGAACTTCAATCCTACCGCGGGGGTGAGCCGCCCAGCCGGGGAGTCGTCCCTCGCGAGGATGAGGTCGGCGAATCCGTCCAGGGTGGCCAGGAGCGCCGCGGAGTAGGCGACCGCGCATCCCAGCGCACCCCACAGGTTCACGGAGTCGGCCGGGGCGGGGGCGACGACTGCGAGCAGCAGGGTCAGGGCGTCCACGGGTCGATCGTAGGCGCGGGCGATGCCACGGGTCTATGCCCGCGACTTCAGCTGAGCGCGGATCGCACCCGGCGCACGTCGTCGGTGATCTGCTCCACGAGCGCGTCGACGCCCGTGAAGGCCGCCATGCCGCGGATGCGCCGGACGAACTGCACCTCGACGCGATGGCCGTACAGATCGAGGTCGGTCTCGTCCAGGACGTACGCCTCGACCTGGCGCACCTCGACGTCGTCGAAGTGCGGGTTGACGCCGATCGAGATCGCCGCGGGGTAGCGCACGCCGGACCGCAGTCCGTCAGCCGATCCCTCGTCGATCAGCCAGCCCGCGTAGACGCCGTCCGCCGGCACGAAGCCCTCCAGATCGGGAGCCAGGTTCGCGGTGGGGAAGCCGAGCGCGCGGCCGCGCTTGAGCCCGTGCACGACTTCGCCCCAGACCGACGCGGGCCTGCCCAGCAGCTTCGCGGCGGTTTCGACATCGCCCTCCGAGAGCACCTCGCGGATCCAGGTCGACGAGACCCGACGGCCCGCTCCGATCGCCCGCACGTCGTCGACCACATCCACGTCGAAGCCCCACTCGCGACCGAGCTCCCTCAGGACTTCGGGGTTGCCTGCTCCCCCGCGACCGAACCGGAAGTCGGCTCCGACCATGACGGTGCGCACGTGCAGCGCATCCACCAGCACGCGGCGGACGAACTCGCGGGCGGTCAGGTTCGCCAGCTCCTCGTCGAAACGCAGCACGAGCGTCGCGTCGATCCCGGTCTCGGCGAGCAGCTGCACCTTCTGGTGGACGCCGATCAGGTCTACGGGGCACAGTTCCGGGCGCAGCAGGGCGAGCGGGTTGCGGTCGAACGTGACCGCCACGACCCGCGCTTGGCCGGTCGCGGCATCGACCCGGGCTCGGTCGAGCACGGCACGGTGACCCGAGTGCACGCCGTCGAACTTGCCGATCGCCACGACCGACGGACCGAAGTCGGCGGGCACCTCCGAGGGATCGCGGAAGACGATCACGACGCCACCGCGGTGGACACGGCATCCGTCGTCGTCGGAGTCGCAGGGCGATGCGTCGCGAGCCACCAGATGCCGAAGAACGGCAGCACGAGGGGCACGAACAGGTACCCCGCGCCGAACCCCGACCAGACGGTCGGGTGAGCGAACAGCTCGGGCAGCACCAGGCTCAGCGTGCCGATGACGAGCACGCCGACCAGCTCGAAGCAGATCGCGACCCAGGCGACGAGGTACCAGCCCCTGCTTCCGGCGAACACGAGCGCGAGCGTCGCGATGATGTAGACGATGGCGGAGGCCGCGGACAGCGCATAGGCGAGGGGTGCCTCGTCGAAGCGCTGCACGATCTGGACGAACGACCGACCGGTGGCAGCGAGCGCCATGATCGCGTAGACGATCACGAGCACGCGTCCGATGCCGGTCATGCGGGGGCGGGATGACGACGACATGACTGGTCAAGCTTACGCGGTGGCTCAGGCCACCTGGATCGTCCAGATCGCGTGCATCCGCCACACCATGACCGCCACGGCGAGCGCGCCGACGCCCATGATCACCGTGCTCCAGCGGCTGCGCTCCAGCAGCGCCCACGCCACCGTCGCGGGCGGGATGAGCGCCGCCGAGACCAGGTAGACCCAGAACTCCAGAAGGCTCCCGGTCGGCGGGTTGCCCGCGAGCGGGGCGATGATCGCGATCACGATCTGCACGATGAGCAGCAGCTCGAGCAGTGCCAGGCCGCCGACGCTCAGGTCGCTCGGCCGCCGGCCGGCGAGCCCCAGCACGACGCACAGCAAGCCGGCCGCGACGGCCACGACGACCTGCACGATCGTGAACCACAGGATCATCGCGATGCCTCCTCGGGCAGGTTCATGACGCTCTTCACGTCGTCGCCGCGGCGCTCCACGACCCCGACCATCGCGCCCGAGGGGTCGATCGCGGCGGCCGGTACCCGATCGAGCCGCGCCGCCGCTCCGAGGAGTCGCTTGCCGTGGCGGAGGTCGCGGGCCTCGTCGGCCGACACCGCGAGAGCGCCCAAGACGAGGGAGCCCACCTCGGCCGGCGTACGCAGGGGGGTGGTGCCGAGATCGTCGATGGATGCTGCACCGTCGATACCGAACGGACCGATGCGCGTGCGGCGAAGCGCGGTCAGGTGCCCGCCGACGCCGAGCGCCGCACCGAGATCCCGCGCGAGCGCTCGGATGTACGTGCCGCTGGAGCAGTCCACCACCACGTCGAGGTCGACGAAGCGGTCGGTGCGCCGCAGGTCGACCACCTCGAACCGCGAGACCGTGACGCTGCGCGCCGCGAGCTCGACCTCCTCCCCCGCGCGCGCGAGGTCGTATGCGCGCCGGCCACCGACCTTGATCGCGGAGACGCGGCTGGGGACCTGCGAGATCTCGCCGGTCAGGTCGGCGATCGCGGCCGCGATTTCGGCCGGGTCGACAGCTGCGGCATCCGTCACGGTCTCGATCTCGCCGTCGGCGTCATCCGTGTCGGTGGTCGCACCGAGGCGGATCGTTGCCTCATATGTCTTGTCGAGTCCCACGATGAAGGTCAGGAGGCGAGTGGCGGCCTCGACTCCGAGGATCAGCAGGCCCGTCGCCATCGGATCCAGCGTGCCGGCGTGCCCGATCTTGCGCGTGCCGAGCGCTTTGCGGGCACGCGCGACCACGTCATGGCTCGTCATGCCGCCCGGCTTGTCGACGAGCAGCACTCCGGGAGCCACCATCAGCAGTAGTCCGCGAAGACCCGGTGCGGGTGCGCGAGATCGGTGTTGTCGACGATCACGTCGGCCTCGGTGCGCGGCTGGGCCTCCTTGAGGTACAGCTCCTGCCCGTCGCGGTAGCGCGCGTTCGACGGCGCCGACGGACTCGGGTCGGTCCCGTCACGCAGCGCCATGCGCTGGAACGCGACATCGACGGGTACGTCGAGCCAGACCGACCAGTTCCACAGGCCCCTCAGTTCGGGGCGGTGCAGGAACACTCCATCGACGATGAGGACGGCATCCCGCGGCGCCGTCGTCCACGCCGCCTCGACCGCGGTATCGCGCTCGAGGTCGAACGCGGCGAGCTGGAACCCCGTGCTCGCGCCGGTCTGCCCGCCTTCGCGGAAAGGGTCGATGAGCACACGGCGGAAGGTCGAGTAGTCGAACGAGTCCCGGTAGAAGCCCTCGGGCGAGCGCCGTCCGCGCGCGTACCGTTCGACGCGCGGGCGGTGGAAATCGTCGATCGACGCACGGAAGACCGCCGAGCCGCCTTCGGCGAACACCTCGGCCAGCGCATCCGCGAACACAGTCTTGCCCGCGCCGTCGATGCCGTCCACGGCGATGATCACCCGGCCGCTGCGGTAGTGCTGGCGAGCTTCGTCGCGCAGTTCCCGCAGGAAGGTGGTGGCGGGGGTGATCGGCAGGCGCATGGCCTCAAGAATACGGCGCGAGAGTCGGCGTCGAGCCGGGGGCGGCCCGGCGGCGCTGGTCGCCCCGGCGGCGCGGGCCGCTCACGCCCGCCGCAAGGGCTCTCGTCCTGAGGGGCCCGCTCTTTCGAAGCCGCGCCTAGGCTGATCCGCATGCCCGAGATCGCCGCACCGCTCATCGAGTGGTACCGGCGCAACGCTCGCGATCTGCCGTGGCGCGCGCCCGGGTTCGGCGCGTGGGGCGTGCTGGTCAGCGAGTTCATGCTGCAGCAGACGCCGGTGAACAGGGTGATCCCCCACCTCGATGCGTGGCTGGAGCGCTGGCCGACGCCGACCGATCTCGCCGGCGACCCCCCGGCCGAAGCCGTGCGCCAGTGGGCGAACCTCGGCTACCCGCGCAGAGCGCTGTGGCTGCACCGCGCGGCGGTCGAGATCCGCGACCGGCACGGCGGAATCGTGCCGCGCGATGTCGACGCTCTGCTCTCGCTCACCGGGATCGGCGACTACACGGCGCGCGCGGTCGCGGTGTTCGCGTACGGCGACCGGCACCCGGTCGTCGACACCAACACGCGCCGCGTGCTCGCACGGGCCGTGGACGGCAGGTCGCAGCCGGGTCCCCCGGCGCGCACCGACCTCGCCGCGATGGATGCGCTGCTGCCCCTCGACGACGCCGATGCGGCCATCGTGAACGCGGCGACCATGGAACTGGGCGCCACCGTGTGCACCGCTCGCGCTCCGCGGTGCGATGCATGCCCGATCGCGCACGCGTGCGCGTGGCGGGCCGCAGGCTACCCCGACACCGGCGACGACCGTCGCCGGCAGGCGCGCTACGAGGGCAGCGATCGCCAGGCCCGCGGCGCGGTGCTCAAAGCGCTGCGGGATGCCGAAGCCCCCGGCATCCGATCAGACCAGCTGATCGCGCATTGGCCGGACACGCTGCAGCGCGACCGCGCGATCACCTCGCTCGCCGACGACGGGCTCATCGAGCTGATCGACGACCGAGCGCGGCTGCCGCACTGAGTCAGTCCTCGGTGCGCGCCAGACCCTCGGCGTCGGCCTCTTCTTCAGCCTCGTCGAACTCACGCGGCTTCACGTACGGATCGGCGTCGCCGGCGTACTGAGCGGATGCCGCGAGTCCTGCGACCGCCTCGTCACGCTCCCGCGCTTCGCGCAGCAGCGCGGCGATGTGGTCCGCGTTCTCAGGGATCGCATCGAGGAAGAACTCGAGGGTCGGGGTGAGCCGCGTGTTGAGGTTCTTTCCGACCTCGGTGCGGAGCAGTCCGGTCGCCGACTTGAGCGCGGCTGCCGTCTCGTCGCGGTGCGCCTCGTCACCCATGACCGTGTAGAACACAGAAGCGTGCTGGAGGTCTCCGGTCACCTTCACGTCGGTGATCGTGACGAAGCCGAGGCGCGGGTCGCGCAGCCCCTTCTCGAGTCGTTCTGCGAGCACCACGCGGATGCGGTCCGCGACTCTCGCCTGCCGTTCTCCAGCCATTTCTCCTACCTTCCGCCCGAAGGACTGAGCCGGCGAAGGCCCAGAGCGCTGCCCTGAGCCTTCGCCGATCGCATGTCAGCTTCGCGGCTTCTCGACCAGCTCGGTGGTTTCGATCTCGTCGCCGATCTGGATGTCGTTGAACTTGCCGAGACCGATACCGGCCTCGAAGTCCGTCCGCACCTCGGTGACGTCGTCCTTGAAGCGACGCAGCGACTCGATGGCCAGGCCATCGGCGACCACGACGCCGTCACGGATGACGCGTGCCTTGGCGTTGCGGGTGATCGTTCCGGAGCGGACGATGACACCGGCGATGTTGCCGAACTTGGAGGAGCGGAACACCTCGCGGATCTCGGCGACACCCGACTGGATCTCTTCGAACTCCGGCTTGAGCATGCCCTTGAGGGACTGCTCGACGTCGTCGATCGCGTTGTAGATGACCGAGTAGAAACGGGTGTCGACGCCTTCGCGCGACGCACGCTCGCGTGCCTTCGTGTCGGGGCGGACGTTGAAGCCGATGATGATCGCGTTGTCGATCGTCGCCAGGTTCACATCCGACTCGGTGATCGCACCGACGCCGCGGTGAATGATCCGCAGCTGCACCGACTCGTCGACCTCGATCTTGAGCAGCGACTCCTCGAGCGCCTCGACGGCACCCGACACGTCACCCTTGATGATGAGGTTGAGCGACTCGACCTTGCCCTCCTGGAGAGCGCGGGTGAAGTCCTCGAGCGAGATGCGCTTGCGGGCCTTGGCCAGCTGTGCGTTGCGCTCGGCCGCTTCACGCTTCTCAGCGATCTGTCGGGCCAGGCGGTCCTCGTCGGTGACGATGAAGGTGTCGCCGGCGCGGGGCACGGAGTTCAGGCCCTGCACCTGCACGGGGCGCGACGGGTAGGCCTCGAGCACGGCGTCGCCGTTCTCGTCCGCCATGGCACGCACGCGGCCGTAAGCGGTACCCGCCACGATCGCGTCGCCGACCCGGAGCGTTCCGGACTGGATGAGCACGGTGGCCACCGATCCGCGACCCTTATCGAGCTTCGCCTCGATCGCGACACCGCGCGCCGCCTTGTTCGGGTTGGCCGTGAGGTCCAGACCCGCATCCGCGGTCAGCAGGACGGCATCCAGCAGCTGCTGGATGTTCGTGCCCGCACGAGCCGAGACGTCGACGAAGATCACGTCTCCGCCGTACTCCTCTGCGACCAGGCCGTACTCGGTGAGCTGCTGACGAACCTTGGCCGGGTTGGCGTCGGGCTTGTCGATCTTGTTCACCGCGACCACGATCGGCACTCCGGCGGCCTGAGCGTGGTTGAGCGCCTCCACCGTCTGCGGCATGATGCCGTCGTCGGCGGCGACCACGAGGATCGCGAGGTCGGTCACCTGCGCACCACGAGCACGCATGGCGGTGAACGCCTCGTGACCCGGGGTGTCGATGAAGGTGATCGCGCGCTCGATGCCCTCGTGCTCGGTCCAGACCTGGTACGCACCGATGTGCTGCGTGATGCCGCCGGCCTCGCCCGCGACCACGTTGGTCTGGCGGATGGCGTCGAGCAGTCGGGTCTTACCGTGGTCGACGTGGCCCATGACGGTCACGACGGGAGGACGGATCTCGAGGTCTTCCTCGTTCTCGTTCTCGAGCTCGGCATCGAGGTCGAGACCGAAGCCCTCGAGGAGCTCCTTGTCCTCATCCTCGGGCGAGACCATCTGGATCTTGTAGCCGAGCTCGGCGCCGAGGACCTCGAAGGTCGCCTCGTCGAGCGACTCGGTCGCGGTCGCCATCTCACCCAGGTTGAACAGGATGGTCACGAGCGTGCCGGGCTGAACCGTGTAGCCGGTCAGCGTCTCGATCTTGTCGGCGAAGTCCGAGATCGACGCGCCGCGGCGCATGCGGATGATCTCACCGTTACCGCGCGAGACGTTGACGCCACCGACGACCGGCGCATCCCTCATCTCGAACTCTTGACGCTTCGCCCTACGGGACTTGCGCTGCTTGGACTTGCCGCCGCCCTTGCCGAACGCGCCGGCCGTGCCACCGCCGGGGCCACGCCCACGACCGCCGCCACCACCGGGACGACCCGCGAAGCCACCGCCTGCGGGTGCTCCACCGGGTGCGCCGCCGGGACGCTGGAAGCCGCCGCCGGCACCGCCGGGACGACCGGGGCCGCCGGGACGCTGCTGGAACGGCGCTCCACCGGGACGACCGGCACCGCCGGGACGACCCGGGCCACCGGGACGCGCGCCGGGGGCGCCCGGACGCGGCGCGCCGGGACGCGGCGCCTGCGGGCGCGGGATGTTGCCCGGGCTGGGGCTCGGGCGCTGGCCCATGCCCTGCGCGCTGGCGAAGGGGTTGTTGCCCGGACGCGGCCCTGCGGGCCGCTGGCCCATGCCCTGCGCGCTCGAGAACGGGTTGTTGCCCGGACGCGGTGCGCCTGCAGCGCCGCCCGGACGCGGTGCACCCGGAGCGGGTGCGTCGCCCGAGGGCTGTGCCGGAGCAGCCGGAGCCGCCGGAGCGGCAGCGGCGGGAGCGGATGCCGCGGGTGCGGGTGCCGGCGCAGCTGCTGCCGGAGCAGCAACCTCAGCCGGAGCCGGGGCGGCGGGGGCGGCCGGCGCAGGGGCCGGAGTGGCCGCCGACGGGCGCGGAGCACCCGGACGTGCGGCACCCGGGCGTGCGGCACCGCTGGGCGCGGCGCCCGCAGCCGGAGCGGCAGCCGGGGCCGCCGCAGCCTTGCCTGCGCCGTCTGCCTCGAGGGCAGCGCGCAGCTTGCGAGCCACGGGGGGCTCGATCGTTGAAGAGGGGCTCTTGACGAATTCGCCGAGCTCCTTGAGCTTTGCAAGAGCGATCTTGCTGTCTACACCGAGTTCGGAAGCGATCTCGTGTACGCGTGGTTTGGCAGCCACAATTCTCCTGTCTGGGTTGGTCCACCCAGGCAGGGCAGACCTCAGTCGCGGACGGGTCTCATTTCGAGCCGTTCACTTTGTTTCCATAGCCATTCAGCCGTTTCTCGAAGGTCTGCGTATCCAGAGGACCTGGCACACGCAATGCCCGCACGAAAGCGCGGCGCCGGATCGCGGCCTCCACGCATGCGTTCGTCTCGTGCACCCACGCACCCCGACCCGGCATCGATGCCTTCTCGTCGGGGACGAGGGTGGAATCGACGGCCACGACTCGCAAGAGCGTGGTCCGGGGGGCACGCGCGCGGCATCCGACGCACGTTCGTACAGAATCCATGTTACACCTCTGGGCTGGGCGCCCGTCGGCGCCCGTCGCTCAGCTCTCCAGCACGCTGTCGGGCTGGATGTCGATCTTCGCGCCGGTGAGCTTGGCGGCGAGGCGGGCGTTCTGCCCCTCCTTGCCGATCGCGAGCGAGAGCTGGTAGTCGGGGACGAGCGCACGCACGGCCTTGGTCGTGGTGTCCAGGATGAAGCTCGAGGTGACCTTCGCCGGCGAGAGCGCGTTCGCGACGAACTTCGCCAGTTCGGGGTCGTAGTCGACGATGTCGATCTTCTCCCCGCCCAGCTCCTCGGTCACGGCACGCACCCGACGGCCGAGCTCGCCGATGCAGGCGCCCTTGGCGTTGATCGTCGGGTCGGTCGCGCGCACCGCGATCTTCGTGCGGTGACCCGCCTCGCGCGCGAGCGAGACGATCTCGACCAGACCCGCGTGGATCTCGGGGACCTCGAGGGCGAAGAGCTTGCGGACCAGGCCGGGGTGCGTGCGAGAGACCGTGATCTGCGGGCCCTTCGTGCCCTTGGCGACCGACGTCACGTACACGCGCAGGCGCGACCCGTGCGCGTATTCCTCGCCGGCGACCTGCTCTTCGGGGGGCAGGATCGCCTCGACGGATCCGAGGTCGACATGCACCATGCGCGGGTTCGGGCCCTGCTGCACGACCCCGGCGACGATGTCGCCCTCTTTGCCGCGGAACTCACCCAGTACCGCATCGTCGGCGATGTCGCGCAGCCGCTGGCTGATGACCTGCTTGGCGGCGAAGGCCGCGATGCGGCCGAAGTCGTCGGGCGTGGTCTCCTCTTCGCCGATCACCGCACCGTCGTCGTCGATGAGCGGCAGGAAGATCGCGACGTGACCGGTCTTTCGATCCAGGACCGCGCGTGCTCCGTCGGGCAGTTCGCCCGTGGCGGTGGTGTGCTTCGCGTAGGCGGTCAGGATCGCCTGCTCGATGATGCGCACAAGCTCATCGAAGGGGATCTCCTTCTCTCGCTCAATCGTCCGCAAGAGTGACAGATCGATGTCCACAAGTGACCTCCCTATTCAGCTGTCGCCGTCGCGCGGCGGGCGCGCGGCATCCTTCAAAGGTACCGGATGCTGTGCCCCGGGATCTGGGAGAACTCCGGGCCGACCCCGCACGCGTCAGCCGACGGCGCGCGCGCAATCCGAGACGACGGCGTCGTCGCGGTCGAAACGCGCCTGCGTCCATCGCATGAGCGTCGGCAGGAACGGCGAGGAGGGGACGATGAGCGACCGATGGTCACCGCGCTGATACGGCACCCACCGCACGTCGACCTCCGCTGCGCAGAGGTCCTCGACGAAGCGCTGCGGCAGCTCGGGCGGGATGACTTCGTCCTGCACCGACCACCCGATCAGCAGCGGGGACTGCCACGGTCCGCTTGCGGCGTTCTGCGCGAGGCGACGCCCGAGCGGTCCCCCGATGAGGTTCGCCGGATAGAGGGGACGGTCGGCCGAGACGCCGAGCGAGGTGATCGCCGAGACGAACAGGCCAGGCTCACTCAGGCAGCGCTGGGTCATCTCCCGCACGATCGCCCGCCCGGAGGTCGCGACATAGTCCTCGACGTTCACGTCGGGGTAGAGGGCCGCGTACGGCACGAGCACCCATGCGGCCATGATCGACAGTTCGGCGGAGGCGTCGCGCTCGGTGAGTTCACGGGCCATGGCGAGCGGATCGGTGAGGGGCGAGAGCGCCGCCGTTCCCAGGATCCGCAGCTGTGGCGCGTAGTCGGCGGCGACGGGCTCGGTCCACAGCGCTGCGTGACCGCCCTGCGAGTGCCCCCACACCACGACATCGGACGAGAGGCGCAGTCCCTCCAGCTGCTGCGCCGCGCGGATGGCGTCGATGCTCGAGCGCGCCTCGCCCTCGCCGATCAGATACGGAAAGCGGCCATCGGCTCCTCGGCCGCTGTAGTCGGACGCGACGATCACCCACCCGCGCTCCAGCGCCTGTTCCACCGCCGGGACGGCCCAGCGCGTCGCGGTCGTGTCCATCAGGCTCGGCGCGCACCCGCGCGCGACGCCGGTGGTGCCCCAGTTCCACGAGATCACCGGACGCGGGCCCGAGGGCGGGTCGATCGGCGAGATCACGAGCGCACTCGCGACCGCACGCACGCCGACCGCATCGGTCGTGCTGTAGAGGATGCGCCGCACCTCGCCGCCGGCCGGCGCCTGACCGGCATATGCGTCCGAGCGGATCAGGACGCCCGCTTCATCGGGAGGGTCGGCGGGTGCATCGTAGAAGGCGTCGACGACCGGCGCCCCGTCAGCCAGCCAGCTGTTGACCCACCAGGCGGATCCGGCGAGCACGACCAGGGTCACCGCGAGCGCGTACCTGCCGGCATCCAGAAGCAGTCGACGTCGCCGCGTGCCCCCAGGATCCTGCGCAGAGGCTGGCTTTCCGGCGAGACGACGGGCCGCGCGCCAGATGAGCGACGCTCCGTAGATCGTCGTGCGCACTCCGAAAAGGACGGCGGCGATGAGCAGAGTGAGGTCGGGCCAGACCAGCGCGAGGATGCCGAACACGATCTGCGCGCCTCCCGAGGCGGCTGCGAGCACTCGCTCGCTGACGCGCCCGCGACTCACACCGGCGAGCGAGCCCAGCCCGCCGAGGATCAGCAGCAGGCTGAGCACCGCAGGAAGGAGTTCGATGCTGCGGCCGAGCCACACCAGGACGGCGACCCCGCCGACGATCCACAGGATGCAGATGACGCGGTACCAGAGGTCTGCCACCCGACCGCGGGATTCCGCCTTGGCGTCGGACAGGCCGAGGATTCCGGAGAGGATCGCGCTGGCCCCGACGACGATCGCCAGCAGCCAGAGCGAGGTCAGCGGCCGCGTCACGATGAAAGCGCCCAGCAGCAGGACCGCGACGCCGATCGCGAGGGATGCCGGCGCCGGCGCGCTCTCGATCAGACGGAGGGCACGTCGCAGGCGTGGCCTCCGTACCGCAGGCACACGCTCGTCGGTCATCGGGGCCATCCTAGGTCGGGCCCGGCGCCGCGGGACGGCACGTAGGCTGGCTCGGATGGACTCCGCAGCACCCAAGCGCGTCGCCCAGGAGGCGGAGCAGAGCACACCGTTCCAGGTGCTCGCACGCGCCGGCTACGGAGCGAGTGGCCTGGTGCACATCCTGATCGGTGCCATCGCCCTCGTCGTCGCGTTCGGCGGCGACGGCGTGACCGACCAGTCGGGCGCGCTGATGGCGATCGCATCCGTCCCCTTCGGATTCGTCCTGCTGTGGTCCGTCGCGGTCACCCTGTGGGCTCTCGCGGCCTGGCAGCTGCTCGAAGGCATCCTGATGAGCGCCGCATCCGACGGCGGCCCGGGAGTCGTGAGCAAGTGGGGTCGGCGAATCGGCGCGTGGGGTCAAGCGGCGATCTTCGCAACGCTCGGCGCGATCGCCGCGGCCGCCGCGCTCGGTGCCCGCGTGAACACGGAGGAGGCGACCGAAGCCGCGAGCCGAGAGCTGCTGCGGTTCCCCGGCGGCCCTGTGCTGCTCGTGCTGGTGGGCCTCGGCATCGGCATCGGCGGCGTCGTGTTCATCGTGATGGGGGCGCGGCGTTCGTTCCGCAACAAGGTCGACCTTCCCGACACCAAGGCCGGCCGTGCCATCGCGGCGCTCGGGCTGGTCGGGTTCATCGCGAAGGGGATCGCGCTGGTGATCGTCGGCCTGCTGCTGATCATCGCCTCGCTGAGCTCGGATGCCGCAACCGCGGGCGGTCTGGACGGCGCCCTCCAGGCGCTGCTGGGGCTCACCCTCGGCCCTCTCCTGGTCACCGAAGTGGGGCTCGGCTTCATCGCCTACGGGGTCTTCTGCCTTTTCCGGGCGCGCTACGCGCACCTGACTGCGGAGTAAGCCGCCGTCGGCGGCCTGTCAAGCCCCTGGGATGCCGCGGCCCAGCGTGTGAGCCTCGGACCATGGCTGATGAAGTGATGACCCAGACCGACGCGATCACGCGACTGAAGGAGCTCGTGGAAGACATCGACTTCACGATGCTGACCACGCAGGACCCGGCCGGAAACCTCGTTTCGCGACCGATGAGCACGCGCCAGATGGACCAGAACGGCGACATCTGGTTCTTCACGGCGGACGACACGAAGAAGGTCGACGAGGTCGAGGCGGATCACGACATCGGGCTCGCGTACCTCGACTCCAAGGGGATGCGCTTCGTCTCGGTCGCGGGCCGCGCGAGCGTCGTGCACGACGACGCGAAGATGAAGGAGCTGTACACCCCGTCGCTCGACATCTGGTTCGAGGACGGCCTCGAGACGCCGGGCATCGCCCTGCTGAAGGTGACCCCCGTCGAGTGCGAGTTCTGGGAGCCCAAGCACGGCAAGCTCGTGATGGCCGCCGGAATGCTCAAGGCCCTCGTCACGAAGGACACTCCCGACGACACGATGCGGCACGAGAAGATCAGCTGCTGACGCAGCCGCACGCCGCCGCATCGAAACAGGGGATCTCGCCGAACCAGAGCAGCACGTCGCTCTGTGTCGGCGGGATCCCCTGTTTCATCTAGCGGCGGCTGAGCCGCGCGAACGCCTCCGCGATCGAGAGCGTTTCCCGATCGCCCGAGCGGCGGTCCCACAGCTCGACCTGGCCGTCGGCTGCCCCGCGCCCGACGATCACGATCTTCGGAACCCCGACGATCTCGGCATCGCCGAACTTGACTCCCGGAGAAACTTTGGGGCGGTCGTCGTAGAGAACGTCGAGGCCGGCGGCCTCGAGCTCGTCCGAGAGCTCGGCAGCGACCTCGAACACCGCGGCGTCGCGTCCGGCAGCGACGACGTGGACGTCGAACGGGGCGACCGATGCGGGCCAGATGAGCCCCTTCGCATCGTTGTTCAGCTCGGCGATGATCGCGAGGATGCGGGTGACGCCGATGCCGTACGAACCCATCGTGACGGTGACGAGCTTGCCGTTCTCATCGAGGACCTTCAGCCCGAGCACGTCCGCGAAGAAGCGGCCGAGCTGGAACACATGCCCGATCTCCATTCCGCGCGCGAGTTCGACCGGACCCGAACCGTCCGGAGCCGGATCGCCCGCGCGGACATTCGCGACCTCGACATAGCCGTCGGTGCCGAAATCCCGTCCGGCGACGAGGGAATGCACGTGCTTCTGGTCCACGTTCGCACCCGTGATCCACGACGTGCCCTCCACGACACGCGGGTCGAGCAGGTAGCGGATGCCGGTGGCCGACTCCTCGCCGAGGATCGAGCCCGTGGGCGACCAGGGGCCGATATAGCCCTTGACCAGCAGAGGATTCCGCTCGAAATCCGCGTCGGTCGCGGCTTCGACCGCTGCGGGTGCGAACGCGACCTCCACCCGCTTGTCGTCGATGTCGCGGTCTCCCGGCACGCCCACGACGACGAGTTCGCGCGAGCCGTCCACATGGGTCAGCGCGAGCACGACGTTCTTCAGCGTGTGGGCCGCGGTCCACTCCCCGGCCGCGGGGCCGTCGAGGTGGGCATTGGCATGATCGACGAGCGTCGCGATCGTCGGCGTGTTCGGCGAATCGAAGATGACCGGCTCGCCCAGCCCGTCG
This sequence comes from uncultured Actinomycetota bacterium, assembly GCA_963781135.1. Lineage (GTDB taxonomy): Bacteria > Actinomycetota > Actinomycetes > Actinomycetales > Microbacteriaceae > Microbacterium. Next base: position 1,201,870 of record CAWADY010000010.1, read on the forward strand.
AACGGGACCGGCTCCGGCGCGACGGTCGTGAACGCCTCCACATTGGCGGCATAGCCGCCGGCCGAGCGCACGAACGTGTCTTCGCCGATCGCCGTGGGGTGCAGGAACTCCTCGCTGCGCGCCCCGCCCATCAATCCGTTGTCGGCTGCCACGATCACGTACTCGAGACCGAGCCGCTGGAAGATCCGCTCGTAGGCATCACGCTGGGCCGTGTAGGAGGCTTCGAGCCCGGCATCCGTGTAGTCGAACGAGTATGCGTCCTTCATCGTGAACTCGCGGCCACGCAGGAGCCCGGCGCGAGGCCGCGCCTCGTCGCGGTACTTGTCCTGGATCTGGTAGATCGCCAGCGGCAGGTCCTTATACGAGGAGTACAGGTCCTTCACGAGAAGAGTGAACAGCTCTTCGTGCGTGGGAGCGAGGAGATAGTCGGCATCCTTGCGGTCCTTGAGGCGGAAGATGCCGTTGCCGTAGGTCTCCCAACGGCCGGACTGCTCATACGGGTCGCGGGGTACGAGCGCCGGGAAGTGCACCTCGTAGGCGCCGGCCTTGGTCATCTCATCGCGGATGATGCCTTCGATCTTCGCCTTGACCCGCAGGCCCAGCGGCAGCCACGCGAAGATGCCCGGGGCCTGGCGGCGGATGTACCCGGCGCGGACGAGCCACCGATGCGACGCGACCTCGGCATCAGCCGGGTCTTCGCGCAGGGTGCGGAGGAAGAAGTGCGAGAGACGTGTGACCACGAGGGTCAAGTCTAGGCGGGCGGATGCCGCGCCTTCGCGGCCGGCGTCAGGGATGCATCTGCGCGAAGACTGCGTCGGCGATCGGGCCCGCGTCCGTCGTCTCACGGACGAAGTCGGGGGTCACCATCAGCACATTGGTTCCGTCAGTGGCGACGATGACCGACCCTGCTCCCTCGTACCGATCGAATCCCGGGACGATCACCGCATCTTGCGCGCCGGTAACCGTGAATGCGGTCGCCGACTCGGTCGTGGCGGCCGCGGGGAAGGCGATCGCTCCACCGGGGACGATGGATACCCGCACCACTTCGCCCGAGGTGTCATCGCCGCTTCCCGCCGTGAAGTGGAGGTCGCACCACGACCGGGCGGTATCGGCGATGGTCTCGGGGGCGGCGCCCCCGTCGGACGTCGAGCCCTGCTGGTCGAGGAGCGCAACGCGCTCGAAGCCGTACGAGGCCGGATCGATCTGCCCTACCAGGGCATTGCAATCGAGCGGTGCCCACCATGCCGCGGTTCTCACGGCGGGCGACGGAGCCGGGAAGGCGGCGAGGTTCGCCGACGCGCGGTCGAACGCCGCCTGGGTGCCGGCCTCAGTCGTGCCGTTCGGATCCCCCGTTGCGCGTACGAGCAGCCACGTTTCGTCGACGACGCCCGCCACGGAGCATTGGACGGTCGGGGTTTCGTAGCCGAGGTCAACGCAGCCCGGTACGACGGCTTCGGATACCTCGGACGGCACGACCTCCACGGGGAACGCGAAGACGTTCACCGTTGCTGCGGCGTAGGACTCCGTCGAGAGCCAGATGCAGTCGATGCCGCCGAGCACCTCGTCGGCTCCTGTCCGCCACCAGTAGTCGGAGAGCGCCATGGGCATGCCGGCCGCAGTCGTGGCCTCCGCGTCTGTCAACGCGGCTTCGCACTCCCCGCCGAACGGCAGAACGGCGCCAGCGGGCACCTCAGGAGGTGCCGAAGAGGTGGGAATCGGAGCCGGAGTCGCCACCGGAGTGGGGGTCGCCGTCTCCGACGGAGACGGAGTAGGCGTGGTCGCCGTGGTCTGGGTTCCGAAGATCGCGGCGGTGGCGATCGCGGCACCGGACACGGCGCCGATCAGCACGAGCGCCAGCGCGCCCGCCACGACGCGGTTGCCGCGCGCGCCGGCCGGCCGGATCCGCTGCGTTCCCGCCAGGAGGATGTCGCGCATCTCGGAGTGCTCTCGCGCGAGTCAGCCCGTCGTCATTCATGCCCATGATGCCTCCATCGCCGCCATCTCATCGCGCAGCTTCGACTTCGCCCGCGCCAGACGCGACTTCACCGTGCCGACCGGGATGCCGAGGGTCTCGGCGGTGACCCGCTCGGGGTACCCCTCGAGGACTGTGAGCACGACGACGCTCTGCTCGCGCGCCGGAAGCCGCTTCAGTGCGGCCAGAAGGCCGCTCTCATCGCTCGCACGGGGTGCGGCCGCGGGGTCGCCCACCGGCGTGTGGGCGATGAGCGCACGGTACCTTCGGCCCGATCGCTCCAGATTCCGGGCGGCGTTCGACACGGTGTTCAGCAGCCATGGAAGCGGAGATCCGTCCACGACCCGCACCGCTGCGCGCTTGCGCCACAGCTCGAAGAACGCGATCGTGACCGCATCCTTCGCGTCTTCGCGTGTGGTGAGCAGCCGGCGAGCGTGCCGGAACAGGCGCGCCTCATGACGGTCGAAGAGACCGCCCAGGGCCGACTCGTCGCCGGCGCGCACTCGCTCCCACAGCTCCGCGTCGTCATCGCTCATACCATGTAGTGTCCGGGATCGGGCAAAAGGTTCACACCCTGTCGGATTTGACCAATGTCGCGAGTCTGCGATTTGACACTGCTACCGCGATCGGTTGCAATATATTGCATGCCGGGCGTGACCCGACCGCTGACACGAGGACCTGCCATGAAGCTCGCCGAGTTCCCCCGCTACCCGCTCACGTTCGGACCGAGTCCACTCCAGCACCTGAAGCGCCTGACACAGCACCTGGGCGGCGCTCAGGTGTGGGCCAAGCGCGAAGACGTGTCCAGCGGCCTCGCGTACGGCGGCAACAAAGTGCGCAAGCTGGAGTACATCGTCCCCGATGTGCTGGCCTCGGGCGCCGACACCCTGGTCTCGATCGGCGGCTACCAGTCCAACCACACCCGCCAGGTCGCCGCGGTCGCCGCCCATCTCGGACTCAAGGCGCGCCTGGTACAGGAGAAGTGGGTGCCGTGGGACGACCCGACCAACGACAGGGTCGGCAACATCCTGCTGTCGCGAATGATGGGCGCCGACTCACGCCTCGATGACGCGGGATTCGACATCGGGGTGCGCGACTCCTGGAAGAACGCGCTGGCCGAGGTCGAGGCATCCGGCGGAAAGCCGTACCCGATCCCGGCCGGCGCCTCCGAGCACCCCCTGGGCGGTCTCGGGTTCGCGAACTGGGCGTTCGAGCTCGCCGAGCAGGAGAAGGCGCTCGGCATCACATTCGACACGATCATCGTCTGCACCGTCACCGGCTCGACGCATGCCGGCATGATCGCGGGCTTCGCCGCGCTGGAGGACCTCACCGGCGTCCGACGCCGCGTGCTCGGCATCGACGCGTCCGCCACGCTCGCCAAGACGACCGACCAGGTCACCCGGATAGCCAGGAACACCGCCGCGCTCATCGAACTGGGTCGCGACCTGCGAGACGACGAGATCCAGGTGCTTGAAGGCTGGGCAGGCGAACTGTACGGCCTGCCCGTCGAATCCACCATGGAGGCGATGGCGCTCGGCGCGCAGCTCGAGGCGATGATCACCGACCCCGTGTACGAGGGGAAATCCCTCGCCGGTCTGATCGACCTGGTCAAGAGCGGCGACATCCCGAAGACCTCGCACGTGCTCTACGCGCACCTGGGCGGTCAGCCCGCGATCAACGCGTACCACTCGCTCTGGCCGTGACCGGCAGCGCGCTCAGCTCGTGACGACTTGAGCCGTTCCGAGGGCGGCGTCCGGACCCATCTCGGCGGCCAGGCGGTTCGCCTCCTCGATGAGCGTCGCGACGATGTCGGCCTCGGGCACGGTCTTGATGACCTGGCCCTTCACGAAGATCTGGCCCTTGCCGTTGCCGGAGGCGACCCCGAGGTCGGCCTCGCGAGCCTCACCCGGACCGTTGACGACGCATCCCATCACGGCGACGCGCAGCGGCACGGTCATGTCCTTGAGGCCCTCGGTGACGTCGTCGGCGAGCGTGTAGACGTCGACCTGAGCCCGCCCGCAGGACGGGCACGACACGATCTCGAGCTTGCGCTCGCGGAGGTTCAGCGACTGCAGGATCTGATGGCCGACCTTGACCTCCTCGGCGGGCGGGGCCGACAGCGAGACGCGGATCGTGTCGCCGATGCCCTCGCCCAGCAGGATGCCGAACGCGGTGGCGCTCTTGATCGTGCCCTGGAACGCCGGTCCCGCCTCGGTCACTCCGAGGTGCAGTGGCCAATCGCCCATCGCGGCCAGCAGCCGGTACGCCTGCACCATGATCACGGGGTCGTTGTGCTTGACCGAGATCTTGAAGTCGTGGAAGTCGTGCTCCTCGAACAGGCTCGCCTCCCAGCGGGCGCTCTCGGCGAGCGCCTCGGGGGTCGCCTTGCCGTACTTCTGCAGCAGGCGCGGGTCGAGCGATCCGGCGTTCACGCCGATGCGCAGCGAGACACCGGCGTCCTTGGCCGCCTTGGCGATCTCGCCCACCTGATCGTCGAACTTGCGGATGTTGCCGGGGTTCACCCGAACCGCCGCGCATCCGGCGTCGATCGCCTGGAACACGTACTTCGGCTGGAAGTGGATGTCGGCGATCACCGGGATCTGGCTCTTCTTGGCGATGATGTGCAGCACATCTGCGTCGTCCTGCGACGGGACCGCCACGCGGACGATCTCGCAGCCGGATGCCGTCAGCTCGGCGATCTGCTGGAGCGTTCCGTTGATGTTGGTCGTGGGGGTGGTGCACATCGACTGGACGCTGACGGGGGCGTTTCCTCCGACGAGCACCTTGCCCACCTTGATCTGCCGGGACTTGCGGCGGGGGGCGAGGGTTTCGGGGACCTTGGGCATCCCCAGATTCACGGCTGGCACGTCCCCCAGCCTACGACCCGCGGCCGTACGCAGGCCGGTGGCCGCAGAACTCCGAGCCGATGCGGAGGCGTGCTCTTCCGGCATCCGCTCGTCTGATATCGTGACCGCATGCTCGCGAACCGCACCTGGTGGCCCGCCTCCTAGGCGGTGTGCTCGCGTTCCCAGACCACAAACCGCCCCAGGGCGGTTTTTTCGTTTCATGGCGACCGCCCGCCCCATACCGGAGGCCCCGATGACCGACGCCGGTCCCGCCGCTCTGATCGAACTCGCCGCGCGCGGCGTCCCGTTCGCGCTCATCGCTCGCGATGCCACCACGGTCGAGCTGCTCACCGGCGACGTCGTGGATGTCGAGCTGCTCGCCGACATCCCGCTCACCGGCTCGGACGGCACCCCCCAGGAGGTGCTCGCGCTCGTGCCGTTCCGGCAAGTGCGCGAGCGCGGCTTCGAGTGCCACGACGATGGGGCTCCCCTGCGCTGCCTCGTGGTTCGGGATCGCGCGGTGATCGACCGGCGCGATGCCCTCGAGCAGCTGCCCTCCGCCCCGATCGCCCTCACCGACGCGGGGTTCGACATCGCCGACGAGGACTACGCGCAGATCGTGCGTCGGGTGATCGCCGACGAGATCGGACTCGGCGAGGGCGCGAACTTCGTGATCCGGCGGGATTTCACCGCGGGAGTGGACACGGATGCCGCCACCGCGGCCCTGACCTGGTTCCGCGCCCTGCTCGAGCACGAGCGCGGCGCGTACTGGACTTTCGCCGTCGTGACGCCGGGCCACGTCGCCGTGGGCGCGAGCCCGGAGGCCCACGTGAGCGCTCGGGACGGCATCGTGACGATGAACCCGATTTCGGGCACGTTCCGTCATCCCGAGGGAGGGGCGACCGTCGAGGCGCTGACGGAGTTCCTGGAGTCGACAAAAGAGACCGAAGAGCTGTTCATGGTCGTGGACGAAGAGCTCAAGATGATGAGCGCGGTCTGCTCCGACGGCGGGCGCATCACCGGTCCGCACCTGAAGGAGATGTCGCGTCTCACCCACACCGAGTACGTCCTGCGCGGACGCAGCCGGCTGGATCCTCGCGACATCCTGCGCGAGACGATGTTCGCACCGACGGTGACCGGCTCCCCCATGCAGAACGCGTGCACGGTGATCACGCGCCACGAGACCACTCCGCGCGGGTACTACTCCGGCGTCGCGGCGCTGTTCACGCCGCGCACAGACGCGATCCTCGCCGGCGAGTCCACGCACGACCTCGATGCGCCGATCCTCATCCGCACTGCCTATCTGCAAGGCGGCAGGCTGCGTGTACCGGTCGGCGCCACTCTCGTGCGCCACTCCGACCCGTACGGCGAGGTGAGCGAGACCCACGGCAAAGCCGCCGGCGTCCTGGGGGCGATCGGCGCGGTCCCCCGTGGCCGTCAGGCGGAGCCGCCTCCGGTCGGTGGAGGCGACGCGATCGACGAGGATGCCCCGTCGGCCGACGCACGACCGCTCGCGGACGACCCCGATATCGCGACGCTGCTCGCCTCGCGCAACGCCCGGCTCGCCTCCTTCTGGCTGAACCCGCAGGACGCGCTCGCGGCCGGCGGACCGTTCGAGGGTCGCTCGGCGATCGTCGTCGATGCCGAGGACCGGTTCACGACCATGCTGGCCCACCAGCTGCGCCACCTCGGGCTCGCCGTCCGCATCGTCTCGTGGAGCGACATCACCGACGAGCAGATCGACGGCGCGGAGCTCATCGTCTCAGGACCCGGCCCCGGTGACCCCCGCGATCCGAGCACGCCGCGCATGCGCCGCATGCGCGAGGTCGTGGCCCGGCGTCGCGATTCGGGGCGTCCGCTGCTCGCGGTCTGCCTGAGCCATCAGATCCTGGCCCGCACGTTCGGCATCGAGCTGGCCCCGCTGGATGCACCGCATCAGGGGCTGCAGAAGAAGGTCGACCTTTTCGGCGTGCCGGCATCCATCGGCTTCTACAACACGTTCACCGCGCGCGTTCCGGCCGGAACGACGGTCGTCGGCGAGGCGGAGGTCGCGGCCGATCCGTTCACGGGCGACGTGTACGCGCTGCGCGGTCCGGGGTTCGCCTCGGTGCAGGGACACCTCGAGTCGATCCTGTCGCGCGACGGGATGACCACGCTGGAGCGGCTCGTCTCCACGGCCCTCTCACCCGTCGACGCCTGAGCCGGCCTCCGCGTCCGGGTCACCGTCCGGCCCGCGCCGCCAGCAGCCGCCGCTCGGCCTCGTTGGCGGTCAGTTCGAGGGCGCAGAGGTCCTCCGCCATCGCCTCGTCGTCGCGACCGAGCCCGCCGAGCATGCGCGCCCGCACCGCGTGCCAGAGGTGGTACGCCGACAGATCGTCCCGCAGCGCGTCGACTTCGTCCAGGGCCGCCCGAGGCCCGTCGATCTCGGCGAGCGCCACCGCACGATTGAGCCGCACGATGGGCGACCGGTCGTACGCGAGCAGCATGTCGTAGAGCGTGAGCACCTGCAGCCAGTCCGTGGTCTCGCCGCCCTGGGCATCGGTGTGGCAGGCGGCGATCGCGGCGTGCAGCTGCCAGCGTCCCGGCCGCCGCAGCATCGCCGCCCGCTCGAGCACGGCGTGCGCCTCGCGGATCAGCGAGCGGTCCCAGCGCGTGCGGTCCTGCTCCGCCAGCAGCACGAGCTCGCCCTCCACGGCGCGCGCACCCTCGCGTGCGCGGTGGAACAGCAGCAGCGCGAGCAGTCCGTGGGCCTCCGCCTCGCCCGGCAGCTCGTGAGACACGACGCGCGCGAGCCAGATCGCGTCGTCGGCGAGGTCGCGATCCGCCGTGGCGTCGCCGCCCGCCACGAGGTGCGCCTCGGTGTACATCACCGACACCACGGTGAGAACGAGATCGAGGCGCTCCGCCCGCTCCGCCCCTTCCGGAATCCGCAGCGGAATGCCGGTGGCTCCGATCTTGCGCTTGGCGCGCACGATGCGCTGCGCGATCGTCGCCTCGGGTGTCAGGGTCGCGTGCGCGATCTGGGCGGTCGTGAGGCCGCAGATCGCCCGCAGCGTCAGCGCGAGCTGTGCGTCGGGCGAGAGCGCGGGATGGCAGCATCCGAACAGCAGTGGGAGTCGCTCGTCGGGCTCATCCGCACCCGGCGCCGCAGCCTCGGGCTCCGCGAGCAGCGCGAGCTTCTCGCGGTAGCGCTTCTCACGACGGATCCGGTCCAGCGCGTTGTGCCGGGCAGCCTGCGTGAGCCATCCGCCGGGGTTCGGCGGCACGCCCCGCGTGCGCCATTCCCGCAGGGCTTCCTCGATCGCCTCGGCGACCGATTCCTCGGCGAGGTCGAGGCTGCCGAGCCAACCGGTGAGCGCCGCGACGATCCGCGCCGACTCCTCGCGCAGCACGGCGGCGAGAAGGCGATCGGATGCCGCGGCCCGGGCTCCGTCCGGATCCGGCACCGCGGCATCCGTCTCGCTCACTGCTCCATGTGGCTGTAGTCCACGACCATCGGGCGGATCTCGACGGAGTTGCCGGGCAGCTCGAGCATCGGCCACGTCTTGACCATCGCGATCGCCGTGTCGAGGTCGTCGACGTCGATCACGCTGAAGCCGCCGATCACCTCCTTCGCCTCGGAGAACGGCCCGTCGGTGACGACCGGAGCGCCGCCGCTGTGGGTGACCGTGGTCGCGGTGGTCACCGGCTGCAGCTCGGCGCCGGAGTCGGTGATGTGATCCGCGTGTATGCCGAACCATTCGTACACGCGCCGATAGACCTGCTCGGCGTGCTCGGGCGAGACCGCCGCGTCGAGCTCGGGCGTGGACGTGAACATGATGACGTACTTCATGGTGGTGGTCCTTTCGTCAGGGAGACCGTTTCATCCCTACAGCGAACGGACAACCCCGAAATCGACACACACGGTGAAATCCGCGTCAGAAGAGCGAAACCGGATTGAAGATGTCGGCCAGGATCAGCACCGCGCCCATCGCGATCAGCGCGATCACGACGACGAAGGTCACCGGCACGAGCTTGGTCGCGTCCACCGGCTTGGGCGGCGGCCGGTGGAAGAGCTTCGCCCACATGCGCTTGATGCCGTCCCAGAGCGCGACGACGATGTGGCCGCCGTCCAGCGGCAGCAGCGGGATGAGGTTGAAGACGAACAGCGCGATGTTCAGCGACGCGAGCAGGCCCAGGAACCCCGCGAGCCGGTTGAGGATGGGAGCCTCCGCGGCGGCGACCTCACCGGAGAGGATGCCGGCGCCGACGATGCTCAATGGTCCGTTCGGGTCGCGTTCGCCGCCGGTGACGAGCGTGACCGCGGTCTCGAAGACCTTCACCGGCAGCTGCCAGATGATGCCCGAGACGGCGCCGACGTTCTCGAACGCGGCGACGGGGCCTGCCCAGATCGGCTGATGCAGGTACTCGACCTCCTGGCGGATGCCCGCGAATCCGACCTGCTGCAGTCTGCACGTCGCCGTTCTCGTCGAGGACAGGCTGACCCGCGGCATCCGTCACCGGCTGCTCGATCGCGGTGGGAGTGAGCGTGATCGTCTGCTGCGCGCCGTCACGCTCGATCACGATGCTCAGCGACTCACCGGGCGACGCGCGGATCAGGGCCGAGGCCTCGGCGAAGGTGGCTGATCGGCTGACCGTCGACCTGCACGATGACATCGCCGGGCTTGCAGACCGGCCGCCGCCGCGGGGGCGACCGGATCGGATGCAGCGCACTCGGTCCGGTCCGCGTCGGCGGGGATGATGCACTCGCTGACGCTGTTGACGGTGGTCGTCGCCGTCTGGACGCCGATGCCCGACAGGAGGATGGAGAACAGGACGATCGCGAACAGCAGGTTCATGACCGGACCGCCGAGCATGATGATGACGCGCTTCCACACCGGGAGCTTGTAGAAGACGTGATCGTCGGCGTCGTCCAGCAGCGTCTCGTCGTTCGCGGCGCGTGCGTCCTGCACCATCGTCGCGAAGAAGCCGCCCCCGGCGCGACCGGTGCGATGCCCCGCCGCGGCCGCCGCACGCTCTCTCGGAGACGGCGGGTACATCCCGGCCATCGAGATATATCCGCCGAGCGGGATCGCCTTGAATCCGTACTGCGTCTCGCCGATGCGGCGGGACCACAGAGTGGGACCGAAGCCGATCATGTACTGCCCGACGCGCACGCCGAACTTCTTCGCCGGCACGAGGTGACCGAGCTCGTGCAGTGCGATCGACACGGCCAGCCCCACAACCATGAGGACGACTCCGATGACGAACGCGATCGCTTCCACACGCACACGCTACCGCCGTCGGCTTTGAGCCCGCCGAGTATGCCGAGTATGCCCGGATGAGAAGATGGATGCGCCATGGCGAATGACGTTCCCTCACACCTGCCCCCCGTGTTGCGCCCGGACGATCCTCCGGTGCACGCGCTCGAGGATCTGGCCGCTCGGTTCGGCCGCGAGACCCGCGGAGAGCCGGCGGGAGCGACCCTGACCGGGCTCACCCTGGCCACGGCCGATCTCCGGCCGGGCGACGTGTTCGTCGCGGTGCGGGGCGTGAACCGCCACGGCGCGGAATTCGCCGCGGCGGCCGCCGAGAAGGGCGCCGTCGCGGTCGTGACCGATGCCGAGGGCGCCGACGTCGCGGAGGCGACCGGACTGCCCGTGATCATCGTCGAAGACCCCCGGGGAATGCTCGGCGACCTGTCGGCCTGGGTGTACGGCACAGGCCGCGACGACCACCTGCCGATTCTGTTCGGCACGACCGGCACCAACGGCAAGACGAGCGTCTCGCATCTTCTCGAGGGCATCCTCGGCCAACTCGGACTCGTCACGGGTCTGTCCTCGACCGCGGAGCGTCACATCGCCGGGCAGGTCGTCGTCTCGCGCCTCACGACACCCGAGGCGTACGAGATGCACGCCCTCCTCGCCCTCATGCGCGAGCGCGGCGTCGAGGCGGTCGCCGTCGAAGTGAGCGCGCAGGCGCTGAGCCGGCGCCGCGTGGACGGCATCATGTTCGACGTCGCCGCGTTCACCAACCTCACTCACGATCACCTCGACGACTACGCCGACATGCGCGAGTACTTCGAAGCCAAGCTGCCGCTCTTCCTGCCCGACCGCGCCCGGCGCGCGGTGATCTCGCTGGACTCGGCCGCCTCGATCGAGGTAGTCGCCCGCTGCGAGGTGCCCTTCGTCACGGTGGGGACGCCGGCGATCGCGACCGACCCGGATGCGGCCACCGGCGCCGACTGGGTCGTCGAGATCCTCGAGGAGCGACAGACCGGCACCGAGTTCCGGCTCACGTCATCGGACGGACGTTCGCTGACCACGATCGTGCCGGTCATCGGGCGGCACATGGCGGCCAACGCCGGGCTCGCGATCGTGATGATCCTGGAGGCGGGCTACGCGTGGGACCGCATCGTGGACTCCCTCGAGCGCGACGGCGGCATCCACGCATACCTCCCCGGCCGCACCGAGCGGGTCTCGGGCGAGCGCGGCCCGGCCGTGTACGTCGATTTCGGCCACTCCCCCGACGCGTTCGAGAAGACGCTCGCCGCCGTGCGGCGCGTGACTCCCGGCAAGGTGCTCATGCTCTTCGGCGCCGACGGCGATCGCGACGCGACGAAACGTCACGACATGGGTCGCACGGCCGTGGAGGGCAGCGACATCCTCGTCGTGACCGACCACCACCCGCGCTTCGAGAACATCGACACGATCCGCGCCACCCTCATCGAGGGCGCGCGCCGGGCCCGACCCGATGCCGAGATCCACGAGTACTCGCCGCCGGAGGTCGCGATCGTCGAAGCCGTCAAGCTCGTCGGCGACGGGGACGCGATCCTGTGGGCGGGACCCGGACACCAGGACTACCGCGACATCCGCGGGGTCCGCACGCCCTACTCCGCGCGCGAACTCGCCCGTCGGGCCCTCCGCGACGCCGGCTGGCCCGTGCCCGAGCCGCACTGGCCCGTGCCCTACGCCGACTGAGAAGGCTAGGCCGCCGCGATCGCGCGGTCGGCGGCATCCCTCGCCCAGCGCTCCGCCTCGGCGAGCGATGCGCGCGTGAGCGTGCCGCCCGCGGTGGCCTCGGGATCCCACGCGTCGACGACCCGTTCGATCAGCTCGACGATGCCCGGGAACGACAGCCGCCCCTCGTGGAACGCATCGACGGCCTGCTCGTTGGCCGCGTTGAACACGGCCGGGTACGTGCCGCCCGTGCGTCCGACCTTCTTCGCGAGGCGCACCGCCGGAAAGGCGTCATCGTCGAGCGGTTCGAACGTCCACGATGCCGCGACGGTCCAGTCGATCGGTCGTCCGACTCCGCCGACCCGATTCGGCCAGTCGAGTCCGAGCGAGATCGGCAGCCGCATATCGGGCGGCGAGGCCTGCGCGATCGTCGAGCCGTCGACGAACTCGACCATCGAGTGCACGATCGACTGCGGATGCACCACGACGTCGATGTGGTGATAGTCGACATCGAAGAGCAGGTGGGCCTCGATGACCTCCAGGCCCTTGTTGACGAGGGTCGCCGAGTTCGTCGTGACCACGCGGCCCATGTCCCAGGTGGGGTGCGCGAGCGCCTCCGCGGGGGTCACGTCGGCGAGCGACTTGCGCGAGCGACCGCGGAACGGGCCGCCGGATGCCGTCAGCACGAGTCGCCGCACCTCGGAACGCGTGCCCGAGCGCAGGGCCTGGGCGATCGCGGAGTGCTCGGAGTCGACGGGGACGATCTGGCCAGGCTGTGCGATCGCGGTCACCAGATCGCCGCCGACGATCAGGGACTCCTTGTTCGCGAGCGCGAGGGTGCGGCCGGTCTCGAGCGCGGCGAGCGTGGGGCCGAGCCCCACAGAGCCGGTGATGCCGTTGAGCACCACGTCGGCCTCGACGTCGCGTACGAGCTGCTCGGCCTCGTCGGCGCCCAGCGCGGTGAACTCGACCTGGAACTGCTCGGCCTGCGCCTGCATGACCTCACGCTGGGAACCGGCCGACAGCCCGACCACCTCGAAGCGCCGCGGATTCGCGCGGATCACCTCGAGAGCCTGTGTTCCGATCGAGCCGGTGGAACCGAGGATGATGACGCGGCGCATGGAGTCAGACTATGACTTCACACGCCGCGGCAGCGGGGCCTACTGTGCGGGAGCTGCGTGCTGGGTGCCGAGGATGTCGACGACGAACACGAGAGTCTCGCCGGCGAGCTCGTTGTCGGACGAGCCGGCCTCGCCGTACCCGAGCGCGGGCGGGATGACCACGAGCACCTGCGAGCCGACGGTCTGGCCCTCGAGCGCCTGGCGGAAGCCATCGACCACGCCGGTGGTCTGGAACGAGGCCGGAGCGCCGTTCTCCCAGCTCGAGTCGAACACCGTGCCGTCCGACCACTTGACACCGGTGTACTGCACGAGGACGGTGTCGCCCGAAGCCACGACCGCGCCGTCACCCTTCTTCAGCGTTGCCAGCTCGAGGTCGGCAGGGGCGTCGCCGTCCGGGATCTCGATCGTCGGAGCACCGTCATCGGCCAGCGTGACCTCGGGCATGCCCGCGACGGGCTCCTGCGGCTCGCCCCATGCGGCGTTCGGAACGGTGGCGATGAAGTCGAAGACGTAGACCTGGCCGGGGTTCGGGTCGGCCGGCGGGTAGGCCACGACGACCCGGGTGCCGGGGGCCGCGCAGCCCAGGATCTGGCCCACCGGGTTGTCGGGCGAGATCTGGACCGGGAGCACAGGGTCTTCGCCGTAGCCGATCGAGCCGAGCTTCTCGCCCGTTTCGGAGTTGAAAGCGGTCAGCGCGTAGGTCACGAGCTCCCCCGATTCGACCGGGTCACCCGTGCCTTCCTCGATGACCGTCGTCTGCAGCGTCGTGATCTCGAGCGGCGCGGTGAACGTCGCGGTCGACTCCTCGCCGACGGTGCCGTCGACCGTGACGGAGTCAGAGGCTTCGCCCGACGGAGCGGCGGCGCTGCACAGGTCGACGACGGGGGCGGCTGACGGGCTCGCATCGGTCTCCGGAGCGCTCGACGAGCAGCCTGCGAGTAAGACGGCAGAGAGCGCGACGGCGGAAAGGGCGACGAGCGGGCGAATGCGCACAGTGAACCTCAGGATGAAAGGGAAGGGGAGTGTCCATCTTCTCCCATATTTCCTCTGACCCCGCTGAGAAGACGTCATGCCCGACGAGGAATGAATTCGGGAGTACCCTCAACGGGTGACTTCCGAGGACCCTCCCGAACCCCGAGAAGCCGACTCCCCCAGCGATCCTGCCGTCCGGCAGATGGGTGCGACGTACGGCTTCGGTCGCTTCGCGGTCGCCCCCCTCGCCCGGATGATCTATCGGCCCCACGTCGAGGGCAAGGCGAACGTGCCGAAAACCGGGCCGATCATCTTCGCGAGCAACCATCTCTCGTTCATCGACTCCATCGCGATCCCGGTGGCCGCACCCCGTCCGGTGCATTTCCTCGCGAAATCGAGCTACTTCGACGGATCGGGCTTCTCTGGCTGGTTCTCTCGCCAGTTCTTCACCGCGATCGGCGCCGTGCCGGTGCAGCGCGGAGCCGGCCAGGCCGCGCTCGATGCGCTCGACCAGCAGCGTCAGCTCCTCGTGGCGGGCAACGCGGTGGCCCTGTATCCCGAAGGCACCCGGTCACTCGACGGCCGGCTCTACAAGGGTCGCACCGGTGTGGCCTTCCTGGCCCTGCAGAGCGGCGCGCCCGTCGTGCCGGTGGGCCTCATCGGCACCGACATGGTCATGCCCGTCGGCGCACGATTCCCCTCCCTCCGACAGCGGGTCACCGTCAAGTTCGGCGAGCCGCTCGATCTCTCCCATCACGGCCCGGCGGAATCGGGTAGGGCGCGGCGGCTCGCCACCGACGACATCATGGCGGCCATTCACGCGCTCTCGGGTCAGGAACTCGCGAACATCTACAACGAGGCACCCGCGCACAGCCCGATCGAGCGCATCAGGCAGGTCCTTCCGCACGAGCGGCGGTAGGCCTCACCCGTCGGTCGCGACCGCGATCGTGGGCTCGTGCCGCACCGGGAAGTTCACGGAATTGGCGATGAAGCACCACTCGTGAGCCTGCGCGTGCGCTGCGGTTGCGGCATCCACCATCGATTCGTCCGTCACGACGACATGCGGTCGCAGAACCACCTCGCGGAACGCACCGCCGCCGCGACCGTCTTCGACCATCACGCCCGACGCCTCGTCGTGGTACCCGACGACCGCGACACCCGCCTGCACGCACGCGTGCAGGTACGAGAGCAGATGGCATTCGCTCAGGGACGCCAGCAGCAGGTCCTCGGGGTTCCACCGCGTCGGATCGCCTCGGAACGGCTTGTCGGACGACGCGAGCAGATCGGGCTTTCCTTCGATCTCGATCGTGACGGCGCGGTCGTAGTCGCGGTAGCCGCTTGTGCCGGTGCCCCGGTCGCCGGTCCACGTGGTGCGCAGGACATACCGGTGCTCGCCGAACATTCCCCCAGTCTGACACGCGGGTCTGCGACGATCTGCGGCGGTAGGCTGGCGTCGTGCCGCAGACCTTCGCCGCAGCCGACGCCGTCGAACTGGCCGTCGTCGAACGCAGTGGCTTCGTGGAGTCGCGTCACACGGGCGCCGCGATCGTCCTCGACGCTGACGGCACTCCGATCGCCACTCTGGGCGACACGACCTCGCCGATTCTGCCGCGGTCGAGTCTGAAGCCCGTCCAGGCGCTCGCCTGCCTGACCGCGGGTGCGCCCCTCGAGGGCGAGAAGCTGGCCCTGGCGACCGCGAGCCACTCGGGCACAGATCGCCATGTCTCGGTCGTGCGCGACATCCTGGACGCGGCGGCGCTCGGCGAAGAGGACCTCGGATGTCCGCCGGCGTGGCCCGGCGATCAGGCCACGCGCGACGAAGTCGTGCGCGACGGCGGCGCTCCCGCCCGGATTCGCATGAACTGCTCGGGCAAGCACGCCGCGATGCTGCTCACCTGCGTCGTGAACGGGTGGCCGACCGAGGGCTACCTGTCTCCCGAGCATCATCTGCAGGTGCACATCCGCGAGGTCGCCGAGCGCCTCGTCGGCGAGCGCTCCGTCACGACGGCGATCGACGGATGCGGCGCACCCGTGTTCGCGATGAGCCTGGCCGGCCTCGCCAAGGCGATCCACCGGATCGGCACCTCGTCCGAACGCTCCCCCTTCGCGCTGCATCGCAGCGCCGGCACTCTGGTGCGCGCCATCCGCGAGAACCCGTGGGCGATCGACGGACCGGGCCGGCCTGACGCGGTCGTGATCGAACGGCTCGGCGTCTTCGCCAAGGGCGGCGCGGAAGGCGTCATGGTGATGGTCGCGCCCGACGGGACGACGGTCGCCCTGAAGATGCTCGACGGCAGCGGTCGCGCCGCCACTGTCGTGGCTCTGCGCCTGCTCGAGCGCCACGGCGCTCTCGCGGCATCCGACGTCGCCGACGCGGTCACCAAGCTTCCACTGTCGGTCACCGGCGGCGGGCAGGTTGTCGGGGCGATCCGCCCCGCTTTCTAGAGGCGCTCCCACCCGGAGCGGAGAGGACACCCGATGAGGATTTCCGTCCCTACCGAAGTGAAGAACAACGAATACCGCGTGGCACTGACGCCCGCGGGCGTCTACGACCTCGCGCGAGCGGGTCATGAGGTGTTCGTGCAGCGCGGCGCGGGCGAGGGCTCATCGATGCCGGACGCCGAATACGAAGCGGCCGGCGCGACCCTGCTCGACGACGCCACCGAGGTCTGGGCACGCGCCGAACTGCTGCTCAAGGTCAAGGAGCCGATCGCGAGCGAGTACGGCTACTTCCGCGACGACCTCGTGCTGTTCACCTATCTGCACCTCGCCGCCGACCGCCCGCTCACCGACCGTCTGGTCGCCGACCACGTCACGGCCATCGCCTACGAGACCGTGCAGCTGGCCGGCGGTGGCCTGCCCCTGCTCGCACCGATGAGCGAAGTGGCCGGCCGACTCGCGCCGATGGTCGGGGCTGCGACGCTCATGCGCTCGGCAGGAGGCCTCGGCCTGCTCATGTCCGGCGTGCCGGGCACCCGACCCGCCCGCGTCACGGTCATCGGCGGCGGCGTCGCCGGCGCGAACTCCGCCGTCATCGCCGCGGGGATGGGAGCCGACGTCACGATCTTCGACACGAACATCCAGCGGCTGCGGTTCCTCGACGATCACTTCCAGGGACGCGTGAAGACCGCAGCCTCCAACCCGCTCGACCTGGACCGCGCCGTCGTCGACTCTGACCTCGTGATCGGCTCCGTCCTCATTCCGGGCGCGAAGGCTCCCAAGCTCGTCACGAACGACATGGTCTCGCGGATGCGGCCGGGCTCGGTGCTGGTGGACATCGCGGTGGACCAGGGCGGCTGCTTCGAAGACACGCACCCGACCACGCACGCCGATCCGACCTTCCCTGTGCACGGCAGCGTCTTCTACTGCGTCGCGAACATGCCCGGTGCCGTGCCGAACACCTCCACGTCCGCGCTCACGAACGCGACCCTGCCCTACATCAGGCAGATCGCTCGGCGCGGCTGGCAGGACGCGCTGCGATCGGATGCCGCCCTGGCCGCGGGTCTGAACACCGTCGGCGGCGCGATCGTCAACCCCGGCGTGGCCAACGCGCACGGCGTCGATTTCGCGTCGCTGGAGGCCGCGCTCGCCTGATCCCTCCTCGACGAAGGGGGCGACGGCAGGTCAGACGCCGCCGTCGACCGAGCGCACGTAGGCGGACGGATCGTCGGGCACCAGCACCGGGGTCTCGCGGTTGAGGCTCTCCCCGCGGAAGAACGGCTTGGCGCGCGGGAAGAAGAACCACAGGAACATGAGCAGCACCCCGAACGCGAGCGCCCCGATGCCGAGCACGAAGGTTCCGCCGATGCCGAGCAGAACCGTGTAACCGTAGTCGACGTCGTACATGTCGATCGCGGACTGCACGAACGCGTACGTCAGCATGAGCGCGCCCAGCAGCGGGAACAGACCCTTGTAGAAGAAGTTGCGGGCGGAACTGAACAGCACGCGTCGGAAGTACCACACGCACGCGTAGCCGGTGATCCCGTAGTAGAACGCGATCGCCAAGCCCAGCGACAGGATCGAGTCCTGAAGGATGTTGTCGCTGATGAGGGTCATGCCCACGTAGTAGATCGATCCCACGATCCCCATCACGAGCGTCGAGAAGGAGGGCGTCCGGTAACGCGGGTGCACGGTGGCGAACCGCTTCGGCAGGGCTTTGTAGGCGGCCATGGCAAGCGTGCCGCGCGCGGTCGGCAGGATCGTCGTCTGCGTGGACGAGATCGCCGAGATCATCACCGCGACCACCAGCACCCAGCCGACGGGTCCGAGCAGTCCGTCCTTGATGCCGAGGAAGAAATCGTCGGCGTTGGCCTCGTTGCCCAGCCCGGTGCCGGTCTCGCCCAGGCCCGCGTACATCATCGCCGCGACCGTCACGCCGACGTAGGTGATCAGCAGGATCACCGTGGTCAGCAGTGCCGCGCGGCCCGGGATCCGCTTCGGATCCTTCGTCTCCTCGTTCAGGGCGAGGCACGTGTCCCAGCCCCAGTAGATGAACAGCGCGAGCAGGATCGCCTCGATGAAGCTCCCCCATTCGGTGAACCCGAGCGGGTTGAACCACGACCAGTCGAACGGCGTCGGGTCGGGGGCGGTTCCGGCGAAGAAGTGCCACAGGGCGGCGACGACGAAGATCGCGAGGGCCAGATACTGGATGCCGAGCAGGATGTTCTGGATGCGCTCGCCGATCTCGACGCCGCGCCAGCTGATCCAGGTCATGAGGCCGATGAACACCACACCGGTGGCCGTGACGAGCGGCACGTTGTCGGCCAGCAGCGCGTCATCGGCATTGTGCAGGATGCCGTCGACCAGCGCCCAGAAGTAGATGCCGGCGATCTGGGCGAGGTTGGCCAGCACGACCATTCCCGCGACAGCGACGCCCCAGCCGCCGAGCCAGCCGACCCACGGTCCGAACGCCTTCGTGCCCCAGGTGAACGTCGTTCCGCAGTCCGGGATCTCGTTGTTGAGCTCCCGATAGGCGAAGGCGATGAACAGCATCGGGATGAACGCGAGGATGAACACGACCGGCGCCTGCGCCCCCACGGCCAGGACGACGAAGCCCAGCGTCGCGACGAGTGAGTAGACCGGTGCAGTCGAGGCGAGTCCGATGACCGTGGAGCCCCACAATCCCAGAGTGCCGGCTGCGAGTCCCTTGCCTTCGGGTCGGTCGAGGGAGATCGGAGTTGTAGCCACACAGTGAACGTATGGGGGGCGGCATCCGCCGGTCAAGGGCTCTCGGGCAGCGTGATGCGCGTCGCGCCTCCTCCGGCTCTCAGCAGCCACGCCCGGGCCCGGCCCGGCAGGCAGTATGGCGGCAGGCTGCGCTCACCGGTCAGCATGCGGAACTCCGGGCCGCACGACGCGTCCACCACGAGATCGTGGTCGGAGCGTATGGTGCCGAGCGCCCGCCAGTGGCGCTGCCACTCCTCGGCGTCGCCCATCACGACGACGGGTGCGCCTGTCCCCCATTCGCTCGAACCAGAGAACTCCTCGAGTGAGAGCACGTGCGCGCCCTCCCGCTCCCAGACGGCGAGCGCCGCGCGCGCAGCGGGCGAGCGTCTGAGCACGAACCCCGTCAGGGCGCCGAGGGGGTGCCACGGCGCGGCCGGCTCGGCGGGCTGCTCCTCCGCCGGTGCGGTCATCGCGACCTGCACGGACCGGCCGTCCAGCCGACCGCGGCCGGGAGGGCTGCCCGGCGCGTAGTGCGCGGGATCGCCGCCCGCCGCGATGTGCTCGGCGCGGGACGACGCCGCCAGCACCAGCCGTCGCGGCAGCAGATCGGCGATCCGGGAAGCGCCGCCGCTCAGCCGCTGGGCCGCCGCCGCGACGAGGATCTCGGACTCCCCCGCTCCGCGGATCACCCGCTCCAGCCGCTCAAGGAGTTCGCGCGCGTAGTCCGGCGGCAGGGTCGCCCCCAACGCGTCCAGGTCATCGATCACGAGCAGCGAACCCGGTTCCGGTGCGTGCTCGGAGAGCTCGGCGACGGTGTCCCAGGCACGCTCCGCGCCCCCGCCCACACGCACGACCCTGCGGCCCGCCTGCACGGCGAGGGTGCGCAGCGCGGTGGACTTGCCGCTTCCGCCCGACCCGATGACCAGCATCCCTCGGTGCTGCACGCGCAGCCCCACCGGTCGCTGCCGCTGCAGGTCGGGCTCGTCGATCAGGCCGAGCAGGAGCGTGTCGCCCCTGTCGCCGGCGAGGGCCGCGAGATCTTCGAGATCGATGCGTGTGGGCAGTTCCGGAAGCCAAGGTCGGCGGGGGCGCGGACCCTGCGCCGAGGCCGCGATCGTTTCGCAGTCGGCGCGCGACGAGAGGGCGATCCGCACGCGCCTCGGGGCGTGATCGCTTGCCGAGCGAACGAGGGCGGTTCCGCGCGCATCCGCGCCTCCGGGCAGTGTGGCGGCCTCATCGGTGCCGATCACGGCGCGACTGTCGGCCGGGTCGCTCACGCGCAGGCTGATGCGCAGCGGACAGTTGGCGAGCAGACTCTCGCGCACGACCCCGGCGGGCCGCTGAGTGCCGAGCACGAGGTGCATGCCGAGAGCGCGACCGCGCGCCGCGACATCGGTGAACACCGCATGCAGCTCGGGATGCTCCCCCAGCAGCGCCGCGAACTCGTCCACCACGATGACGAGCCGTGGAACGTCCACCCGCGGATCCAGGACGTCCCGCGCCCCGACCCTGGCCAGCTCCGCCTCCCGCCAGCGCACTTCGGCCCGGAGGCTCTCGATCGCGCGCCGTGCCCCCGTGCCGTCCAGGTCGGTGATGACGCCCGTCACGTGCGGCATCCCGCCGAGTGAATCGAACGCGGTGCCGCCCTTGAAGTCGGCGAGCAGGAAGCTCACCTCCTGCGTCGTGTGGGCGGCGCACAGTGCCAGGATCCAGGTGACCAGCAGCTCGGACTTCCCGGACCCGGTGACGCCCGCGACGACGGCGTGCGGACCCTCGGAGACGAGGTCGATCACGCACGGCTCCCCCGATTCCACACCGATCACGGCGGACAGAGCGCCGTGAGTCGCCATCGCGGCAGAGCTGAGCAGCGGGCCGAGCGCGACCGGCGCCAGCGAGTCGGCGGCACCCGCCAGCCCCGCAGCCCGAGCACCCAGCTCCTGCGCGAGGACGAGCGCCTGGGCACCGCCGAGGGCTTCCACGGCGATCTCGCGCACCTCTCCGTCGGCGTCGAGGTGCGCCTCGCCGGGCGAGCGCACCGTGAGCGCGACGCCGCATCCGGGCGGTCGAGCGGCTCCCGGGTCGGCGCGCACGATCATGATGTCGGCAGCGGTCGCGATCGGCTCGCCCGGTGATCCGATCGCGAGCTGAAGACCCGCGGTGCCACGTCGCTGCGGCAGATGCTCGGCCCAGGCGTTCTCTCCGCGGAGCGGACCGACGATCCGCAGCTCGCCGGGCGGCAGAGTCATCGCGAGCTGAACGACCAGCGCACGCACGACCGCGCTCGCGAGCACCGGACTGCCGATCACCGCTATTCCGGATGCCGCCGGCACGGCGATCGGCGCATCTTCGAGCCGCGCGGCGCGAGTGCGGATCGCGAGGGACGCGGCATCGTCTCCACCCCCGGTGACGCGCACGTCGCTCGCATCGGCACCCGAGCCCAGAACGATCACCCCTCCTCGGCCGGGGACGGGTCGCCAGATCTCGCCTCCGTGCGCGACGAACGCGGCGACGTCCGGATGCCGCGCCCAACGCCGCGCGCGCTCATCGGTGTGGCGCTCCAGAATCTCGCGGCTCACGCGCTCGCGCGCGGCGTGCGCCTTCTCGTCTGCTTTCCGACGGTCTCTGCGAGCCCCGCGGGCGCCGTCGAGCAGCGTCGCTCCCGCGATCAGCGGGCCGAGCGCGGCGAGCCAGAGCGACAGCATCGAACCCGTCACGAGCCACAGTGCGACGGCGCCGAGCACCGGCACGACCGACGCGAGCAGCGGCACGGTGGGCCGCGAAGGCGGGTTCCACGGCGGAGGCAGCTCGAGGGGCTCAGCGAGGGGGTCGAACGCGGGACGGAGCCCGCTCGGGGTTGCGCGCGGGGCGGGAGCGAAGGCGGGGTGCACCGTCCCAGCCAAACCGCAGCCGGTCGCGCGCGGGCTCCGGCCGCATCGCCCTGTGGATGGCGGGGCGCGAGCTCAGGCCGGGGAGGAGTCGCCGACCGCGACCGCATCGGGCGCGCGGTCGGCTTCCGAGCGCACCGCGACATCCAGCACGATGATCGTGATGTTGTCTCGACCGCCGTTCTCGAGTGCGGCATCCATCATCGCGGCGATCGCGTCGGCCGGGTCCGCATTCGCGACGAGGAAGTGCTGGATGCCGTAGTCGGTCAGCTCCTTCGTGAGACCGTCCGAGCAGATCACGAATCTGTCGCCGTCGACGACGTCGAGGCGCACATAGTCGGGCGTCACGCTCTCGCTGGGCCCCACGGCGCGCGTGATGACGTTGCCGTACGGGTGGTTCTCCGCCTCTTCGGGGCTCAGCCGGCCGGCGGCGATCAGCTCTTGCACCACGGAGTGGTCGGTCGTGATCTGCTCGATGATCCCGTCGCGCATGAGGTAGACGCGCGAATCGCCGATGTTCAGCGTCACCCACTGCGGGGGCCCGTCGCTGAGGTCGAGATACACGCCGGTCAGCGTCGTGCCCGTGCCGTCATCGGTGGTCTCCGGGTGCGAGGCGATGTCCTTGACGGCTCGGGAGAGGGCCTTCTCGATCGTCTTGGGGGTCACGGTTCCGGCTTCGACCACACTGCTGAGGTGGTCGACGGTGCTGGCGCTGGCGATCTCGCCGCCGATGTGACCGCCCATGCCGTCGGCCACGATGAAGAGGGGGTAGCTCGTCAGCAGCGAGTCCTGATTGATCTCGCGGCGGCGACCCGTGTGGGTCACTCCGGCCCAGGACAATTCGATCGTCCCGCCCGCCACCGTCACCGATCGGGACTGGGTGGATTCTTCGGGCACGCCCTGTCCTCCCCGTAAGCCGACAACAGCGGCGACTCGACCGGTGTGGTCCTGTCGACGTGCTCACATCCTACTGGACTCCCCGGAGGCCGCTCGGGTCGGCGGGCCGATGCGATATTCGACTCTGGAGACGGTGTTCGCTCAGAGCGAACGCCCCGGCGAGCTCACACCCGCCCGGCGGGATCCTCGACCAGCGGGAACAGCGCGTCGATGAGTTCGAGGTCGGCATCCGACGGCGTCCACGCCCCCGCGGCAGCCGCGTTCGCGCGCACCTGGTCGGCGCTGGTCGCGCCGGCGATCACGCTCGACAGGGCCGGTCGCGAGAGCAGCCAGCCGAAGGTGGCCTCGAGCATCGTGATCCCCCGCTCGTCGCAGAAGTCCTGGAAGCGCTCGAGCGCGTCCCACGGAGCGTCCTGCCAGACATGCCGGCGCTGCATCATGATCCGGCTGCCTGCCGGACCGCCGCTGCGCGTGAACTTGCCGGTCAGCAGGCCGTTGTGAAGGGGGAAGAACGGGAAGAAGCCGAGCCCGAACCTCTCGACGGCCGGGAGGACTTCGCGCTCCGCCGCCCGCGCCAGCAGGCTGTAGTGGTTCTGGGCCGAGATGAAACGGCTCCCCCGGCTCGGGGCGGAGAAGTCCGCCTCCGCGATCTGCCAGCCGGCCAGATTGGAATGGCCGTAGTAGCGGATCTTGCCCTCGCGGACGAGGTCGTCGAGCACGGCGATCGTCTCGTCGATGGGCGTCGCCGCGTCCGGCACGTGCAGCTGATACAGATCGATCCAGTCGGTCCGCAGCCGGCGAAGAGATGCTTCGATCGCAACCCGCACGTACGACCGGGAGGTCTTGGCCGCGCTGATGCGGTATCCCATGTCGCGGCCCGGGTGACCGAACTTGGTCCCCAGCACGACATGATCGCGACGGCCCTGCAGGGCCTCACCCATCAGAGTCTCGCTGAGCCCGGGCTCACCGCCGTACATGTCGGCGGTGTCGAGGAAGGTGACGCCGGCGTCGATCGCCGCGTCCAGGACCTCGACGGTTCCGGCCAGAGTCTCGGTGTGGGTGCCCGGGCGTCCGAAGTTGTTGCAGCCGAGGCCGACAGCCGAGACCAGCAGGCCGGACGTGCCGACGCGACGGAGGGGAACGGTGCTTTCGGGGGAAGTCATTCGTCCACGCTAACGCGCACGATCGGCACACGCGCGATCCGCGCCCGCACGCGTCGAACCCCCGACCGTGAGGTCGGGGGTTCGACGGATCTGCTCGTGCCTTACGGGGCCGGCGAAGCGGGCGGCGTCGTCGGCGGCGGCGTCGTGGGCGGCGCGGTCGGAGGCGCCGTCGGAGGCGCCGTCGGCGGCTCAGGCGCTGCAGGCGGTGTCGTCGGAGGCTGCGGGGCGGCGGCCGGCGGTGCTGCGGCGGCGGGCGGCGGGGTGTAGCCGGCCGGCGGCTCGTATCCTGCCGGGGGCGCCGGGGGCTGGTAGCCGGCGGGCGGCGGGTACGCGCCCGGGGCGACCTGCGTCGCCGGGTTGGCCGGGTAGCCGCCTGCGGGAGTCTGGCTCGGGATGCCGGCCCACACAGTGCGGTCGGAGAGGAATCCGTTGCCGGCCCACGGCGCGGCGGGGATCGCGGTGTTCCAGCGCGACTTGTCGAAGCCGAGGATGCCGAGCCAGACGATGCTGAGGAAGAAGTACAGGATCAGCCAGACGGGTTCCTTCTGCAGCTTCAGTCCCACACGCCATGCTGCCAAGAGGGTGACGACGAAGGCCGCGATGCTGATGATCGGGCCGATGACCGGGATCCAGCTGAGCAGGACCGACGCACCGATGGCGATGAGGATCAGCCAGGGGCTCAGGTCACCGAGCTTGCTGAAGACCATGTAGTTGTAGATGGGCACCCACGCGCGCCACTTGCCCTGCACGCCCGCCTTTTCGAAGATCTTCATGAGGAAGATGGAGCTCAGGATGTAGAAGCCGATGGCGAAGAGGAACCAGAAGACGGCGAGTCCCGCCCAAAGTGCCAGCGCAGCCCCGTCAGGGTAGTCGTACATGGAGTCCTCCCCGGAGAACGAGCCACGACGCAGGATCACGTCGGCACGGCATCCGCCGTGCGATTCACATGCTAGCGACGGGTTGTCTCGTGTGACAGGTGATTCCTCGATACTCGCCACACGTGTCGTCGGTCGCTAACCTTGCGGAACACCCGTCAGAACGCGGAAGGACCTCCATGAGCGACACCAATTCCCCCACGCCCCCGCCACTGCCCGCCCAGCCCGCGGACGAGGCTGCGCGAACCGCAGAGCCCGTGGCCGCAGCATCCGCTCCGGCGTACAGCCCCGCGTCCGATCCCGACAACACGGGGGTGCCGTCCTCGCTCGGCGGCGAGGTCGACGATGTGAGCCGGGGATTCTTCCGAGCCCTCTTCGACCTGTCGTTCCGCACCTTCATCACGCGGCGACTCGCGAGCGTCTTCTATCTCGTGGGACTCATCGCGATCGCGATCGGCTTCATCGTGTACTTCGTGTCGGGGTTGGTGAGCGGCATCAACGCGCTGTTCTTCAACGTCGGCGCGGGCATCTCGCTGATCATCGCGACACTCATCCTGGTGCCGATCGCCACGTTCCTCGCGATCGTGATCCTCAGGTTCATCATCGAGGCGGTCGTCGCCCTCATCGCGATCGCGGAGAACACCGAGCGCACCGCCGAACACACCCGAACGGGGTCGGGACACCACTGAGCATGGGCTCAGGCGAGGAGCTCGACCTCTCCGGGCGCGCCGTCCCGCAGCCGCAGACCCTGAGACCGAGCCCACTCGTGAAGTCCGCGCAGTGAGCCGACGCGGGGGCGCTGGTGCGCCAGAGCGCGCACCAGCGCTCCCTTCGCGTGCTTGTTGAAGTGGTTCAACGCCCGCACGGCGCCGTCGGGCCCCTCGCTCACGACCCGCACGTACACCGACGTGACGGATGCCGGCACCGGCCCGAGCGCCGCGTAGGCCTCCGAGCGCAGGTCGAGCACGAACCGCGGCGACAGATCCGCCAGGGCCTGGGCGACCGGCCCGGACCACACCCGCCGCAGCGGTGCGACGCCGGGCAGCGACACGCCCGCGCCGAGCCGGTATGCCGGGATGCGATCGAGTGCGCCCACGGGGCCGAGCGGTGCGGTGTGGATGAGGACGTTCGCGCCCAGCCAGCGCCGGGCGGGCGCGTCGAGGGATGCCGCACCCAGGGCGTCGTACAGCACGCCCGTGTAGCGGTCGATCGCGGCCATCGTCGGCGCGGCGCGCACGCGCGCGTTCACCTCGACCTCGTCGAGTTGGGTCGCGCCGAGTCCGAGCACGCGCGCCGCGGTCGGGGCATCGGCCGAGAGCGCTGCGAGAGCGTCGAGCACGTCCTCGCGCTGCGCAGTCAGCTGCGGAAGCGCGAGCGATTCCAGCCGGAGCGCCGCGACTCCCCCTCCGGACCGCTTGGTCTCGGAGGGGGGAAGCAGGACCAGCAAGTCAGCTGATCAGGGCTGCGTTGCCTGCCACGATCGTGACGACGTCGCCCTCGACCGACAGGAAGCCGTCCTGGGCGTTCGCGATGATCTTGGAGCCGTCTTCGAGCGTGATGCGCACCTCGCCCGCGGCGAGGACACCCAGGACGGGCTCGTGCCCGGCCATGATGCCGATCTCGCCGATGATCGTCTTCGCGACCACGAGGCTCGCCTCACCCGACCAGACCTCGTGGTCGGCCGCGACGAGGTTCACCGTGAGCGCCATGATCAGCCGTTCTCCTTCTGGATGCGCGCCCAGTTCTCTTCGACGTCGGAGATGCCGCCGACGTTGAAGAACGCCTGCTCCGCGACGTGGTCGAAGTCGCCCTTCACGATCGCGTCGAACGACTCGATCGTCTCGGCGATCGGCACGGTCGAGCCCTCGACGCCGGTGAACTTCTTCGCCATGTACGTGTTCTGCGACAGGAACTGCTGGATGCGGCGTGCACGCGACACGACGACCTTGTCCTCTTCGGAGAGCTCGTCGACACCGAGGATCGCGATGATCTCCTGCAGCTCCTTGTTCTTCTGGAGGATCTGCTTCACGGCCGTGGCGACACGGTAGTGGTCGGCGCCGATGTAGCGCGGGTCGAGGATGCGGCTGGTCGAGGTCAGCGGATCGACGGCCGGGTACAGACCCTTGGACGCGATCTCGCGCGAGAGCTCGGTCGTCGCGTCGAGGTGCGCGAACGTCGTCGCCGGAGCGGGGTCGGTGTAGTCGTCGGCGGGCACGTAGATCGCCTGCAGGGAGGTGATCGAGTGACCACGCGTCGAGGTGATGCGCTCCTGGAGCACACCCATCTCGTCGGCGAGGTTCGGCTGGTAGCCCACCGCGGACGGCATGCGACCGAGCAGCGTCGAGACCTCGGAGCCGGCCTGGGTGAAGCGGAAGATGTTGTCGATGAACAGCAGCACGTCCTGGCCCTGCACATCGCGGAAGTACTCCGCCATGGTCAGTGCCGACAGCGCCACGCGAAGACGCGTTCCGGGCGGCTCGTCCATCTGACCGAAGACCAGCGCGGTCTTGTCGAAGACGCCGGCCTCTTCCATCTCGTGGATGAGGTCGTTGCCCTCACGCGTGCGCTCGCCGACACCGGCGAACACCGAGACGCCACCGTGGTCCTGCGCGACGCGCTGGATCATCTCCTGGATGAGGACGGTCTTGCCGACGCCGGCACCGCCGAACAGGCCGATCTTGCCGCCGAGCACGTACGGCGTCAACAGGTCGATGACCTTGATGCCGGTCTCGAACATCTGCGTCTTGGACTCGAGCTGGTCGAAGCTCGGCGCCTTGCGGTGGATACCCCAGCGCTCGGTGATCTCGATCTTCTCGCCGGGTTCGGCGTTGAGGACCTCGCCGATGACGTTGAACACCTTGCCCTTGGTCACGTCGCCGACCGGCACCGTGATGGGGCCGCCGGTGTCGCGCACTTCCTGACCGCGGACGACGCCGTCAGTGGGCTTGAGGGCGATCGCGCGCACCAGGTCGTCGCCGAGGTGCTGCGCGACCTCGAGCGTGATCTCGTTCGACTCGTCGCCGATGGTGATCGTCGTCTTGAGCGCGTTATAGATGTCGGGGAGCGAGTCGTGCGGGAACTCGATGTCGACGACCGGACCGGTGACGCGCGCGACGCGCCCGACGACCGTGGTCTCTTCGGCGGTAGCGGTGAGGGTCATTGTCTTCTTCTCTTTCGGAGGTTGTGTCTACTTCGCCGATGACAGGGCGTCGGCCCCGCCGACGATCTCGGCGATCTGTTGGGTGATCTCGGCCTGGCGCGCATTGTTACGCAGGCGGGTGTAGTCGGTGATGAGCTTGTCGGCGTTGTCGCTGGCCGACTTCATCGCCTTCTGCGTCGCGGCGTGCTTTGCAGCCGAGGACTGCAGGAGCGCATTGAAGATGCGGCTCTGGATGTAAACCGGAAGGAGCGCGTCCAGCACCGTCGCCGGATCCGGCTCGAACTCGTAGAGCGGGAAGGCCTGCTGGTCCGACTCCGACTCGCTGGCCTCGACGACCTCGAGGGGAAGCAGGCGGACCGTTTCGGGCGTCTGGGTCATCATGCTCACGAAGCGGTTGTAGACGAGGTGGATCTCGTCGACCCCGCCGCCCTCGGACGTGCGCTCGAATGCCTCGAGCAGGGTGCCCGAGATCTGCTCGGCGAACCGGAACTCAGGAGTGTCGGTGTCGCCGGTCCACTCGGCCTCGCTGCGGATGCGACGGAACTGGAAGAACGCGACCGCCTTGCGGCCGACGAGGTAGTACGTGACTTCCTTGCCCTGCGATTCGAGCAGTGTCGCCAGTTCCAGACCCTCGCGCATGATCTGCGAGTTGAACGCGCCCGCGAGGCCCCGATCGGACGCGAAGATCACGACCGCCGACCGCTTGACCTCACGCGCGGTGGTCAACGGGTGGTCGATGTTCGAGTGCGTGGCCACAGCCGACACCGCCCGCGTCACGGCACGCGCGAAGGGCGCGGACGCGCGAACGCGCCCCATCGCCTTCTGAATGCGCGATGCCGCGATGAGCTCCATCGCCTTCGTGATCTTCTTGGTCGTCTGAGCAGTGCTGATCTTCTGCTTGTAGACCCTCAGTTGTGCGCCCATGGTCGTGTGTCTGCCGTCGCCTTACTTGCGGCGGCCCTTGACGATCTGCTCCTGGTTGACGTCCTCGGCCTCGGCCGCCTTGAACTCCTCGCGGCCGGGATCGTCGATGTGCTGACCACGACCGCCCTGGAACTCGAGCGTGAACTCGTCGACGACCTTGCCGAGTTCGGCGATCGTGTCGTCGTCGAGGACGTTGGTCTCGCGCAGACGGTCGAGGATCGTCGTGTGGCGGCGCACGTGGTCGAGCAGATCGCGCTCGAAGCGCAGCACATCCGCGACCTCGATCGTGTCGAGCTTGCCGTTCGTGCCGGCCCAGATCGAGACGACCTGCTCCTCCACCGGGTAGGGCGAGTACTGCGGCTGCTTGAGCAGCTCGGTCAGACGAGCGCCGCGCGACAGCTGGCGCCGGGATGCCGCATCCAAGTCGCTCGCGAACATCGCGAACGCCTCGAGCGAACGATACTGCGCAAGCTCCAGCTTCAGGGTTCCGGACACCTTCTTGATCGACTTGACCTGGGCGTCACCGCCGACGCGCGACACCGAGATGCCAACGTCGACCGCAGGACGCTGATTCGAGTTGAACAGGTCGGACTGCAGGAAGATCTGGCCGTCGGTGATCGAGATCACGTTGGTCGGGATGTACGCCGAGACGTCGTTGGCCTTCGTCTCGATGATCGGCAGACCCGTCATCGAACCGGCACCGAGCTCGTCGGAAAGCTTCGCGCAGCGCTCGAGCAGGCGGGAGTGCAGGTAGAAGACATCACCGGGGTACGCCTCACGGCCCGGCGGGCGGCGCAGCAGGAGCGACACGGCGCGGTAGGCCTCGGCCTGCTTGGTCAGGTCATCGAAGATGATCAGGACGTGCTTGCCGTCGTACATCCAGTGCTGGCCGATGGCCGAGCCCGTGTACGGAGCCAGGTACTTGAAGCCGGCGGGGTCGGACGCCGGAGCCGCGACGATCGTCGTGTACTCCATTGCGCCGGCATCCTCGAGCGCGCCCTTCACGGAGGCGATCGTCGAGCCCTTCTGACCGATCGCGACGTAGATGCAGCGGACCTGCTTCTCTGCGTCTCCAGACTCCCAGTTCGCCTTCTGGTTGATGATCGTGTCGATCGCGATCGCGGTCTTGCCGGTCTGGCGGTCGCCGATGATGAGCTGGCGCTGGCCACGGCCGACCGGGATCATGGCGTCGATCGCCTTGATGCCCGTCTGCATGGGCTCGTGCACGCTCTTGCGGGACATGACGCCGGGAGCCTGGAGCTCGAGGGCGCGACGCCCGTCGGTCGCGACCGGGCCGAGGCCGTCGATCGGGTTGCCGAGCGGGTCGACGACGCGGCCGAGGTAGCCGTCGCCGACGGCGACCGAAAGGACCTCGCCGGTGCGGCGGACTTCCTGGCCGGCCTCGATGCCCGAGAACTCGCCGAGGACGACGACGCCGACCTCGTGCTCGTCCAGGTTGAGCGCGAGTCCCGACGTGCCGTCGGCGAACGTCACGAGCTCGTTCGCCATGACCCCCGGAAGGCCCTCGAGGTGCGCGATGCCGTCGGCCGCGTCGACGACGGTGCCGACCTCGGTCGCTGCGGCGCCCGTGGGCTCGTACGCGGCGGCGAAGTCCTTCAGCGCGTCACGGATGACATCGGGGCTGATCGTTAGTTCTGCCATTGTGTTCCTTCGTTTCGAGGGGCCGAGGCCCCGAAGCTTCCGCCGGAGCGGGAAATCTCGTGTCTAGCCGGCCAGTCGCTGGCGCAGGTCGGTGAGTCGCGCTGCGACGCTCGCGTCGATGACGTCGTCGGCGATCTGCACACGCAGGCCTCCGACGATGGAGGGATCGATGACCGCGTTGAGGCCGACCTTCTTGCCGTAGCGCTTCGTGAGGACCGCGCTCAAGCGCTCGGACTGCGCCGGCTTGAGCGGTGCGGCGGTCACGACCGTCGCGACGATGCTGCCGCGCTGGTCGGCGACCAGGTCCATCGCCTGAGAGATCAGCTGGCGCACGCGGCGCTCACGCGGCTGCTGCACGAGGGACGAGACGATGAGGATCGTCGCATCGCTCGCGCGTCCGCGGAGGAGGGTCTCGATGAGCGCGCCCTTCGCGGTGTCATCGCCGAGTCGACTGCCCAGGGCGAGCTCGATCTCGGGGTTGTCGGCGACGAGTCGGGACGCGCTGAACAGCTCGCCGTCGACGTCCACGCCGGGTGCGGAGATCGCGGCGGCGCGCACGGCCAGCTCCTCGATGCCGTCGACGAGCTGGGACGCGCTGGACCAGCGCTGCTCCACGGCCGTCGTCAGTAGCGAGAGGGTGGTCTTGCCGAAGGCCGCACCGAACACGTCGGTCACGACGCGCGAACGGGCGACGCGCGACGCAGAGGGGTCGGCGAGCGCACCGCTCAGCTGCGGCGAGCCGCCCACGATCCGCGCCGCGGCGAAGAGCTCGCGGGCGGTGTCGAGGTCGACCGACGGGGCGGCTTCGAGTGCCGTCGTCGTCGCCGCGAGGGCCTGAGTGGTTGCGCTGCCCACTAGCTCGTCGCCTTCTCGGAGGCCTCGAGCTCGGCGAGGAAGCGATCGACCACGGCCTGCGCCTTGGCGTCCTCGGAGAGCGTCTCGCCGATCACGCCGCCGGCCAGGTCGAGCGCGAGGTTGCCCACGTCCGACTTGAGCGACGCGAGCGCTGCGAGGCGCTCCATCTCGATCTGCGCCTGAGCGTTCGACGTGATGCGCGCCGCCTCGGAAGAGGCCTGCTCACGCAGCTCGGCGATGATCTGAGACCCGTCCGCACGTGCCTGCTCGCGGATGCGACCGGCCTCGGCGCGCGCCTCGGCGAGCTGAGCGGTGTACTTCTCGAGTGCCGCCTGAGCCTCGGCCTGCGCGGCCTCGGCGGAATTGATGCTGCCCTCGATCGCCTCGCTGCGGGCGTCGAGCATCTTGTTCAGAGCCGGCAGGATCTTCCAGATGAAGAGCGCGAGGATGATGAGGAACGCCAGCGTGCCCCAGACGAGGTCCGGAAGCGTGGGGAGCAGTGGATTGATCTCCCCCTCGTGGCCTTCGGCGAATGCGTTGAGCATTCGGACTCCTTCGGTCAGCAACGGGTGGTTACGGCGCGGGGAACGGGATGAAGGCGACCGCGATCGCGATGAACGCGAGCGCCTCGGTCAGTGCGATACCCAGGAACATGAGGCCGCTGAGGCGACCCTGCAGTTCGGGCTGACGCGCCACCGATTCGATGGTCTTGCCGACGATGATGCCGACGCCGATACCGGAGCCGATAGCGGCGAGTCCGAAGGCGAGGGGTGCGAGCTGTCCGACGACGTTCACAGGGATTTCCTTTCGAAGGGGTTGATGGGTCTAGCAGCCGGGGACGGGTCAGTGTCCGTCGGCGAGCGACATCTGGATGTAGATGGCGGTGAGGATCGTGAAGACGTATGCCTGGAGCACGGCGACGAACAGCTCCAGCACGGTGAAGGCGACGCCGAACGCGAAGGTTCCGATGCCGAGCAGGCCGATGAGCTGGCCGTTGGCGAGCACCGTGAAGAAGAAGAAGTGCGTCGCGGTGAAGCAGAGCACGAGCAGCATGTGCCCGGCGACCATGTTCATCAGAAGTCGGAGGGCCAGCGTGATCGGGCGGAGGATGAAGGTCGAGAGGAACTCGAGCGGGATCAGCAGGATGTGCAGCGGCCACGGGACACCCGGGATGACGAGCGAGTTCTTCAGGTAGCCCAGTCCGTGCTTGCGGAACCCGGCGTAGACGAACATGACGTACGCGACGACGGCGAGGATCAGCGGCAGGCCGATGACCGCGGTGCTCGCGATCTGCAGACCCGGGATGATGCCGGTCAGGTTCATGCCGATGATGAGGAAGAAGAACGTCATCAGGACCGGAAGGAAGCGCTTGCCGTCCTTCTCGCCGAGCGTGTCGAACACGATCGTGTTGCGCACGAACCCGAGCATGTACTCGAGTGCGGCCTGCCCGCGCGACGGGACCAGCTGCAGTCGACGCGTGCCGATCCACAGCCAGAGGACCAGCGCGAAGACGACCAGCAGACGGATCAGCATGACCCGGTTGAGCTCGAAAGGAGTCCCGACGAACAGGAGTCCTGGAGGAACGAATTCGCCGATCGAGGGGCCTACGAATCCACCATCTGATTCGTCGGCCGTGACGAGCGACAGTGCGGGGAGGAGCATTGCGGTAATCAGGAGATTCTCCGGCGTCGGGCGTCCGAGACGTGGCGATCAGGGGGAGCGTGTTGGATTCAGCCTAGCAAAACTCTTCGCGCTCAGCGGACACGCTCGAGCCTCAGCGTAGCGGCCGGCGAGGCGCTGCGGGGTCCGATCAGCGGACCTCGTCCGACGCATCGTCCTGGACGCTCTGGGGCAGCTCCACGTCGCCGACATAGGGCACGCGGGCGCGCTGGAACGCGATCACGTCGAACACGAGCGAGCCCACGACGGCGATGATCACCGTCACGAAGAAGACGGTCGGATCGAGCCAGGGCTGCGCGCGCAGCCAGATCGAGAGCACCACGAACAGCACGAGCTTGAGCACCCACGAGCCGAGCACGATCCCGAAGAACAGCGGCGATCCGGGATCGTTCTTCGTGGCGTTGATGGCGAGCTGGATGCTGAGGGAGGTGATCGCGAGGAACACGAGCCACATGGCCGCTCCGAGCAGCCCGCTCACGAGCCCGGACACTCCGGAGACCATGAATCCCACGACCGCTCCCACGACGGCGAGGATGCCGATCGCGATCGCCGGCCACTTCAGGCTGGACAGGACGGTGAAGCTGCGCGGGGTGGACGGGGCACTCATCGAGCGGCCTCCAGGGTCTGTGAGTCATCGCTCGGGGCGAGGACGGCGGGCTTGCGCCGCCACGAGGGCAGCAGGGTGACGACCAGGCACGCGGCCGCCCCGACGACGCCGAACGCGACGCCGATCAGGTACTGACCGGGCCAGTTCTCGCGCGTGCCGATGTACATGAGCAGGACGGCGAGGCTGAACACCGCGGTCCACGCGTAGAAGATCAGGACCGCGTCCCGGTCGGTGTGGCCCATGTCCAGCATCCGGTGGTGAAGGTGCTTGCGATCGGGCGAGAACGGAGACTTGCCCGCCGCCATGCGCCGCACCACGGCGAGGCCGAAGTCCAGCAGCGGCAGGAGGACCACCACCACGGGCAGCAGGATCGGGATGAAGGCACCGAGCAGCTGGGAGCGTCCGAATCCTTCGGGATCGAGCACGGTCGGCTCGAGCGCACCCGTGATCGCGATCGCGGAGGTCGCCATGAGCAGCCCGAGCATGAGTGCGCCGGCGTCGCCCATGAACAGCTTCGCGGGGCTCCAGTTCAGAGGCAGGAAGCCGATGCACGCCCCGATCAGCACGGCGGCGATGAACGACGCGAGGTTGAAGTAGGTGCTCGAGCCGGTGTCGCGCACGAGGATGTAGGAGTAGGCGAAGAAGACGCCGTTCGCGATGAGGCAGACCCCGGCGACCAGCCCGTCGAGGCCGTCGATGAAGTTGACGGCGTTCATCACGACCACGATGGAGAACACGGTGAGCGTGAAGCTGACCCAGCTGGATCCGACGATCAGCCCGCCGATCGGGAGCGAGAAGATCTGCAGCTGCCCGAACCACGCGATGATGCCCGCCGCCAGGAACTGGGCGCCGAGCTTGATCATCCAGTCCAGGTCCCACAGGTCATCGGCCACTCCGACGACGACGATCAGGAGCGTCGCAGCGAGGATCGCGTAGACCGGTGCAGGATTCACCCAGAAGATCGCGAAGTACGGATGCTGCGACGACACCGCGAACGCGGCGACCACACCGAGGAACATCGCCACTCCGCCCAGGCGCGGCGTCGGCGTCTTGTGGACGTCCCGCTCGCGGATGCCGGGGTACAGCTTGTACTTCAGGCTCAGCCGCCAGACCACCCACGACAGCGAGAGGGTGATAGCCGCCGTGAACAGGATCGTGAAGATGTACTGCTTCACGCGCCGCCGCCGGGAGGCGAGCCTTTCGATCCGACCTCGAGAGCGGGCTCCGGCGTCGGCTCGGGTGCCGCGGACGCACCGGCCTCCGGCGTCGGCTCCGCCGCTGGAGTCGGCTCGGCGTCCGGCACGGCGGTCGCGGCCTGTGTCGTCGCGTCGCCGTCGCGCACCGGATCGGGCTCGAGGAGGTCGCCGAGCACCTCGCGCAGGGCCGCGCGGTCCACGGCGCCTTCGCGGAGCACCCGCACGAGCGGTGCGGAGCCCGTCACCAGACTCGTCGCGTCGATGATCGTCGAAGCGACGCCGGTCGCGGAGGGGCCGCCGTCCAGGTAGACCGCGACACTGTCGCCGAGCATGTCCTTGGCGTCGGCAGCCATGATCGCGGCGGACTGGCCGGTCAGGTTGGCGCTCGAGACGGCCAGCGGACCGGTCTCCTCGAGCAGTTCGAGCGCGAGGTTGTTCGCCGGCATGCGCACGGCGACAGTGCCGTGCGTGTCGCCGAGGTCCCACGACAGGGACGGCTGCGAGGGGAGCACGATCGTGAGACCGCCCGGCCAGAACGCCTCGACGAGCCGTTCGACGGGCTCAGGCACTTCGGCGACGAGAGCCCGGAGGGTCGCGATGCCGGCGACGAGCACCGGCGGCGGTGACTGGCGGCCGCGGCCTTTGGCCTCGAGCAGTCCCTGCACGGCCCGCGCACTGAACGCATCGGCCGCGACGCCGTACACGGTGTCGGTCGGCAGGACGACGAGCTCTCCGCGGCCGATGGCCTGACGCGCCTGGCGCATTCCGGCAAGAAGCTGGGCCTCGTCACGGCAGTCGAATACAGGGGACATGTCCCACTCAGTCTATCCGGCGGGCTCCCGGCGGCCGGCGCCATTCCGTCTGGGGCTCCGCCCCAGACCCCCGGCTCGCTGAGGCACGCCTCAGGGCCGGATCGCGGTCGTCGCGCGGTCGCGCATCGTCAGGTCGGGGTGCGTCGAGGCGGCACGCCAGCCGTCGGCGGTGAGCAGGTCACGGACAGCCGGGCCCTGCCACTCGCCGTGCTCGATCACGATCATGCCGCCGGGGTGCGCGAGGCGGAGCCCGACCCGACTGACCACGCGCACCACGTCGAGGCCGTCGGTGCCGCCGTAGAGAGCGGCGGGCGGATCGAAGAAGCGCACTTCGGGGTCGCGGGGGATCGCCTCGTCAGGCACGTAGGGAGGGTTGGAGGCGACGACCGACACCGTGCCGTCGAGCTCGGGGAAGGCCTGCTCCAGATCGATGAAGGCCAGCTCCGCGTTGTCGGCGCCGACCATGGCGAAGTTCTCCTTCGTCCACACGTACGCGTCCACCGAGTTCTCGGCTGCGTAGACCCGCGCATGGGGCACCTCGGTCGCCAGAGCGAGGGCGATCGCTCCGCTTCCGGTGCCGAGATCCACGGCGATCGGTTCAGGGGATGCCGCGGCCGCGAGCGCGTCGATCGCCAGCTGTGCGACCATCTCGGTCTCGGGACGCGGGACGAACACGCCGGGACCGACCCGCAGCTCGAGATGGCGGAACGGCGCCGACCCGGTCAGATGCTGAAGCGGCTCCCTGGTCGCGCGCCGCCCGACGAGGGCTTCGAGCCGTTCGGCCTCCGGCGCGCCGAGCGTGTCTCCGCGCACCGCGGCGGCCTGCACGGCTCCGCGGCGGACGCTCAGCACGTGCGCGGCGAGGAGCTCGGCATCCACCTGCGCGTCCACGACGCCCGCCTCGGTGAGGCGCTCGGTGGCGCGGCGGAGGGCGTCGGCGAGCGGGAGCGGGGTGGGGGGAACGTCAGACATGAGCGGCACCCAGCCTAGATCCCCCGCGCCGGTTGCCCGGTGCAAGCGCGATCGTCACAGAAGGACTCACACGCAAGGGCTCCCCTAGGCTTGTTCCGCACACGACGACCCCGTGAAAGGCCCGACATGCCCGGAATCCACCCCGACATCACCTCTGCCTTCGGCGACACCCCGCTGGTGCGCCTCAACCGCGTGGCCGAAGGGGTCGGCGGCGTCATCCTGGCGAAGCTGGAGTTCTACAACCCCGCCTCGAGCGTCAAGGACCGACTGGGGATCGCGATCGTCGACGCCGCGGAGGCGTCGGGTCTGCTCCAGCCCGGCGGCACGATCGTCGAGGCCACGAGCGGCAACACCGGCATCGCGCTGGCGATGGTGGGCGCCGCCCGCGGCTACCGCGTGGTGCTCGCGATGCCGTCCTCCATGTCGGTCGAGCGTCGCCTGCTGCTGAAGGCGTACGGCGCCGAGCTCGTGCTGACCGATCCCGCCGGCGGAATGAAGGGCGCGGTCGCCAAGGCCGAGGAGCTCGTCGCCGAGATCCCGGGTGCCGTTCTCGCCAAGCAGTTCGAGAACGAGGCGAACCCGCGCATCCATCGCGAGACCACGGCCGAGGAGATCATCCGCGACACCGACGGCAACGTCGACTACTTCGTCGCCGGCATCGGCACGGGTGGCACGATCACGGGTGTCGGACAGGTGCTCAAGGAGCGCGTCCCCGGCGCGAAGGTCATCGCCGTCGAGCCGGCCGATTCGCCGCTGCTCACGAAGGGCACGCCCGGCCCCCACAAGATCCAGGGCATCGGCCCGAACTTCATTCCCGCGATCCTCGACCAGGGCGTGATCGACGAGGTCATCGACGTCGAGTTCCCCGACGCGATCGAGACCGCCCGCGCGGTCGGCACACAGGACGGCATCCTGGTCGGCATCTCGTCGGGTGCCGCGATCTGGGCCGCTCTGCAGGTCGCCGCGCGGCCCGAAGCCGCGGGCAAGAACATCGTCGTGATCGTTCCGTCGTTCGGAGAGCGCTACCTCTCGACTGCGCTTTACGAGCACCTGCGCGAGGATTGAGCCACACCCTCCGCGAAGAAAGGCGATCCGTGCCCGGGATCCACTCCGACATCACGTCCGCCTTCGGCAACACGCCCCTGGTGCGGCTCAACGCGCTCACCCAGGGGCTTGCTGCTGAAGTGGTGGTCAAGCTCGAGTTCTACAACCCGGGTGCCAGTGTCAAGTGCCGCCTGGGCATCGCGCTGATCGATGCGGCCGAGGCCTCCGGCGAGCTCAAGCCGGGCGGCACGATCGTCGAGTCCACGAGCGGCAACACCGGCATCGCGCTCGCGCTGGTGGGCGCGGCGCGCGGATACAAGGTCATCCTGACGATGCCGGCATCCATGTCGAAGGAACGGCGCACGCTGCTGAAGGCCTACGGCGCCGAGCTCGTGCTCACGAACCCGCACAAGGGCATGA
Source organism: uncultured Actinomycetota bacterium (assembly GCA_963781135.1). Lineage (GTDB taxonomy): Bacteria > Actinomycetota > Actinomycetes > Actinomycetales > Microbacteriaceae > Microbacterium. Next base: position 1,240,037 of record CAWADY010000010.1, read on the forward strand.
CCGAAGCCGTCGAGACCGCGGAGCGCATCGCGGCCGAAACCCCCGGAGCGGTGCTCGCGCATCAGTTCGACAGCCCCGCCAACGCCGAGATCCACCGGCGGACCACCGCCGAGGAGATCTGGCGCGACACCGACGGGCATGTGGACTACTTCGTCGCAGGGTCGGGCACCGGCGGCACGATCACCGGCGTCGGCAGCGTCCTCAAGCAGCGCAACCCCGATGTCAAGGTCGCCCTCGTCGAGCCGAAGGACTCCCCCGTGCTCACGGAGGGACGCGCCGGCGGTCACCGCATCCAGGGAATCGGGCCCAACTTCGTGCCCGGCGTGCTGGATCTCTCGGTCGTCGACGAGATCTTCGACGTGGAGTTCGACGATGCCATCCGCGTCGCCCGCGAGCTGGCCACCCGCGAAGGCATCCTCGCCGGGATGTCGGCCGGTGCGGCGGTGTGGGCCGCGCTGCAGATCGCGGCTCGCCCCGAAGCAGCCGGCAAGCGCATCGTCGTGATCATCCCCGATGCCGGCGAACGCTACCTGTCGACCGCGCTCTACGAGCACCTCAGAGATCCGGAGCTGGCCGCATGACCGAGCGCATCGGTGCCGTCGCCCGCATTCGTGAAGATCTTGCCGCGGCGAAACTCCGGGATCCCGCGGCGCGCGGCGGCCTCGAGATCGCGCTGCTGTACCCGGGACTGCACGCCGTGTGGGCGTATCGCCTCTGGCACGCGCTGTGGGTGCGACGCATCCGCTTCGTGGCGCGCCTGGGCTCGCAGGTCACCCGCTGGCTGACGGGCATCGAGATCCACCCCGGCGCGACGATCGGCCGGCGATTCTTCATCGACCACGGCATGGGCGTGGTGATCGGCGAGACGGCCGAGATCGGCGACGACGTGATGCTGTATCACGGGGTCACCCTGGGCGGCCGTCAGCGCGAAGGCGGCAAGCGTCACCCGACGATCGGCGACGGCGTCGCGGTGGGCGCCGGCGCGAAAGTGCTCGGGCCGATCACGATCGGCGCCGGTTCGGTCATCGGGGCCAATGCCGTGGTGACGCGCGACGCGCCGGCGGACAGCATCCTGGTCGGCGTTCCGGCGAAGCCGCGCGTCAAGCGGGAGGGACTCGACACGCGAGCCCTGCTCACCGTGCCCGAGTACAGCATCTGACGGGTCAGTCGGCTCGGCGCTGGGCGACGTCCTTCTTCAGGAAGACCATCGGCAGCAGCCACGTCGCGAGCGCCGTGATGATCCAGACGATCACCGGTGCCAGCACCCACGCGAGCGGCTCGGAGATGCCGACGCCCGCGCCCGGGATCAGCACCACGATCAGGATCGCGATGAACGTGGAGATGATCCCGATGCCGCCCAGCAGCGGCGCCGCGTGACGGCGCGTGAGCTTGAACACCCACGGCGCGAGGATGCTCTGGATCACCGCGAAGATCACCACGGCCAGGACGAAGCCCCACCAGTCGGTCCAGTCGATGTGGAAGCCGGGCAGGATCAGGTCGGCGACGATCAGGCCGAGCGCCGCCGAGAAGAGGAAGATCGCGGCGCGGATGAGGAACGTGATCACGCTGCCGAGCGTATCGTTCCCGCCGCGGCCGTCAGAGCGACCCGATCGCGACCCGATCCAGCCAATCGTCCAGAACGGCCATGACGAGCTCGGGGCGTTCGTGCAGCAGCGCGTGACCGGCATCGGCCACGATCGCGAACGTGCCGCGCGGATGCTGGTCGATCAGTGACCGCTGCGCCCGCCAGCCCACGAGGGCGTCGTCTCGGCCGACGAGGATCGCGGCCGGCCCGGCGAACGGCGCGGCGTCGGGATCCGGGTCCATCGCGTCATCGGTCATGATCCGCTCGACAGCGACCGCGTCGTACCGCCCCAGCGTCGGCCGGACGAAGCGCTCGAAGCGCTCTCGCGTCGCCGCCGTCCGCACCTGGAAGTAGCCGAAGTACGCGTCGCGCTCGCTGTCGCCCAGATCGTCTCCCGCCCCGTCGTCCTCGACGACGCGCTCGGGTGCCGGCTCGAGGTCGCGCACGTAGGGCGAGACGAGGGCGATCCCCGCGACGCGACCCGGATGACGGGCGGCGATGCCGCGAGCCAGATGAGCCCCGAACGAGTGGCCGACCACGACGAACGGCTCATCTGCGACCTCCGCCGCCAGGAGGGCGTCGAGCGCACCGAGGACGTCGGCTGCGCTCGAGGCCGACGTCCGGGTGGAGGATCCCATCCCCGGAAGGTCGGGGTGGATGCCGCGCATTCCGCGTCGCGTCAGCAGCGGCTGGAGGACGGGCATCGTCTCGTCGCGGGTGGAGTACGCGCCGTGCAGCACGAGCGCGGGCGGCCCCTGCCCCGCCACGACGTAGTCGATGCGGATGCCGCGCTCGTCCGTGATCTCGCTCAAGACGCCTCCCGGGTTTCGACGCGGTCGAGCCTAGAGCGGGCGCGCGCTTCCCCGCACGGAAACAGGGGAACTCGTCGAGACAGGGGCCGTCGCCCCCTGCGTCGGCCAGAATCCCCCGCCTCGCGGGCACAGAGCCCGCGGAGGGTCAGGCGTCGGCGCCGAGTGAGGCGAGACGCTCCTCCTCGTCGGCGGAGATGCACGACTCGATGATCGGGCCGAGTGCGCCGTCCATCACCTGGTCGAGGTTGTACGCCTTGTAGCCGGTGCGGTGATCGGCGATGCGGTTCTCGGGAAAGTTGTATGTGCGGATGCGCTCGGAGCGGTCCATGCCGCGGATCTGCGACTTGCGGGCGTCGGATGCCGCGGCGTCGATCTCTTCCTGCTGCTTGGCGAGGATGCGCGCGCGCAGCACGCGCATGCCGGCCTCGCGGTTCTGCAGCTGGGACTTCTCGTTCTGCATCGACACGACGATGCCGGTCGGCAGGTGCGTGATGCGCACGGCGGAGTCGGTCGTGTTGACCGACTGGCCGCCGGGGCCGGAAGAGCGGAACACGTCGATCTTCAGATCGTTCGGGTTGATCTCGACCTCGTCGGGCTCGTCGACCTCGGGGAAGACGAGCACGCCGGTCGTCGAGGTGTGGATGCGGCCCTGCGACTCGGTCGCCGGCACCCTTTGTACGCGATGCACACCGCCCTCGTACTTGAGTGAGGCCCACACCCCCTGAGCGGGATCGGTCGATGACCCCTTGATCGCGACCTGGACGTCTTTGTAGCCACCCAGGTCGGACTCGTTGCGCTCGAGAAGCTCGGTCTTCCACCCGCGGGATGCCGCGTACTGCAGGTACATGCGCAGCAGGTCGGCCGCGAACAGGGCGCTCTCGGCGCCGCCTTCGCCGCCCTTGATCTCCATGATCACGTCGCGGGCGTCGTCGGGATCGCGCGGGATGAGCAGGCGCCGCAGCTTCTCCTGCGTCTCCTCCACACGCTCCTCGAGAGCGGGGACCTCGGCGGCGAACGCCTCGTCCTCCTTGGCGAACTCCACGGCCGCCTCGAGGTCACCGGTCGCCAGCATCCACGCGTCGTACGCCGCGACGATGCGCGACAGTTCGGCGTACCGCCGATTGACGCGCTTCGCGCGCGCCGCATCGGCGTGCACGGCCGGGTCGGAGAGTTCCTCCTGGACGGCTTTGTGCTCCTCGATGAGGGTCTTCACCGATTCGAACATGAATGCTCCGAACGCCGTGCGTCAGCGAATGCTGTTCTCGTGCCCGTGGCTGTGGCCACCGCCGGTCGGCGTGGGGATCGACTTCTGCATCTGGATCAGGAACTCGACGTTGGACTGCGTCTCTTTGAGCTTGCCGAGCACGACCTCGAGGGCCTGCTGCGGGTCCAGGCCCGCGAGGGCGCGGCGCAGCTTCCACGTGATCTTGACCTCGTCGGGCGAGAGCAGCATCTCTTCGCGGCGGGTGCTCGACGCGTTGACGTCGACGGCCGGGAAGATCCGCTTGTCGGCGAGCTGGCGCGACAGGCGCAGCTCGCTGTTGCCGGTGCCCTTGAACTCCTCGAAGATGACCTCGTCCATCTTGGACCCGGTCTCGACGAGCGCCGTGGCGAGGATCGTGAGCGATCCGCCGTTCTCGATGTTGCGCGCAGCGCCGAAGAACCGCTTGGGCGGGTACAGCGCGGACGCGTCGACGCCGCCGGTGAGCACGCGGCCGGAGGTCGGTGCCGAGATGTTGTAGGCACGACCCAGGCGGGTGATCGAATCCAGGAGCACGACGACGTCGCGACCCAGCTCGACCAGGCGCTTGGCGCGCTCGATCGCGAGCTCGGCGACCGTGGTGTGGTCCTCGGCGGGGCGGTCGAACGTCGAGGCGATGACCTCGCCCTTGACCGTCCGCTGCATGTCGGTGACCTCTTCGGGGCGCTCATCGACCAGAACGACCATGAGGTGGACCTCGGGGTTGTTCGTCGCGATCGCGTTCGCGATCTGCTGGAGCACGATCGTCTTGCCGGCCTTCGGCGGCGCCACGATCAGGCCGCGCTGGCCCTTGCCGATCGGCGCGACGAGGTCGATGATGCGCTGCGTGAGCTTCTCGGGGGCGGTCTCGAGACGGAGGCGCTCCTGCGGGTACAGCGGCGTCAGCTTGCCGAATTCGACACGCTCGGCGGCGTCCTCGACCGACAGGCCGTTGACCGAGTCGACCTTGACCAGCGCGTTGTACTTCTGCCGGCTGGACTGCTCGCCCTCGCGGGGCTGCTTGATCGCGCCGACGACGGCGTCGCCCTTGCGCAGGTTGTACTTCTTGACCTGGCCGAGCGACACGTAGACGTCGCTCGTACCGGGCAGGTAGCCCGTGGTGCGCACGAATGCGTAGTTGTCGAGCACGTCGAGGATGCCGGCGATCGGGATCAGGACGTCGTCCTCGCCGATCTCGGTGTCGAACTCGTCGCCACCGGTCTGACCGCGGCGCTTGTTGCGCTGACGGTTGCGGTTGCCCGCGGGACCCCCGTCGTCGTCGGAGTCGGCCGACTGCGCCTGCGGCTGAGCCGCGGGCGCCTGTGCAGCCTGGGCGTTCTGGCCGCCCTGGTTCTGGGCGCCCTGGGCGTTCTGGCCGCCCTGAGCGTTGCGGTTGCGGTTGCGGTTGCGGCTCCGGCTGCGACCGCGCGCGGGGGTCTCGTCGGCGCCGCCCTCAGCGGACTCGCCGTTCTCACCCTCGGCCTGCTGCTCATCGGTGGACTCCGACGGCGCGCTCTCGGCTGCATCGTCGGCCGGTGCGGCGTCGTCGGCTGCCGCCTCGGGTGCGGCATCCGTCGCCGGCTCGGCCTCGGCCGGCACGTCCGCGGATGCGGAGACGTCGGTCGCGGCATCGGCCTCGGCGGGTGCCTCGACGGGTGCTTCTTTCGCGGGCGCCGCGGCGGCATCGGTGCTCTTGGCACGGCGCGGGGCGCGCTTGCGCGGCGCCGTGGCCGGAGGCGGCTCGACCGGAGCCTCGGCCGCGGCGGGTGTCGCGTCGACCGGTGCATCGGCGGGTGCCTCTGCGGCGACCTCGGCGGCAGCCTCGGGCTCCGCCTCAACGGCCGGCTCGGCCTCGACGTCGGCCTCGACGGGCGCCTCCGCGGAAGCCGACTCGGCTTTCGCGTTCTCAGCCGGGGCATCGGTGTTCTCGGCCGGGGCCTCGGTGTTCTCGATGTCCGTGCTCTCCGCGGATTCGGGCGCTTCGGTGCGCTCGTCTTCCGTGGCGTCGGTGGTCTGGATCTCGGAGATGGACTCCACGAGTTCTCCCTTGTAAACATGTGGATGACTTGACTGCGCGAGACGTCCGCCACAACGGCCGTCAGCCCGCGCCGCGCTTCGTCAGACGTGACGACTGGTGAAGGCGGGGGGTCGTGCAGGTGTTCGCAGATTGCGATAGGAGGCCAGATTCACGTAGCTACGTGGAACCCTCCGTTATGTCCCTCACTGTACCACCCTTGAAGTCGACGGCCAGCATCAGCGCCTCCCAGGGAGTGTCCGTCGCGCGCGCGGCGAGCTCTGCTGCTTCGAGGCGACGACCCGGTCCATCGGCGAGCACGAGCACGCTCGGACCGGCCCCCGACACCACCGCGGCGAAGCGCGCGTCGCGGAGCGTGCGCACCAGCCGATCGGTCTCGGGCATGGCCTGCGCGCGGTAGCTCTGGTGCAGCTTGTCCTCGGTCGCGGCGAGCATCAGCTCGGGACTCTGGGTGAGCGCCGCGATCAGCAGCGCCGACCGCGACACGTTGAAGACCGCATCCTCGCGCGGCACCTGCAGCGGCTGCAGACTGCGCGCGACGCTCGTGGACATCGTGTGCTCGGGCACGAAGACCAGGGGCGAGACACCGCGGTGCACCAGGAGCTTCTTGTGCTGCGGACCGGACTCGTCGACCCAGGCGATCGTGAGGCCGCCGAACAGGGCCGGCGCGACGTTGTCGGGATGACCCTCGAGCTCGGTGGCGAGCCGCAGCAGCGTCTCGGGACCGAGTTCGACGTCGCCCGCGAGAAGTCCCTTCGCCGCGAGCAGTCCCGACACGACGGCGGCGCCGGACGACCCGAGGCCCCGGCCGTGCGGGATGACGTTGCGCGCGTCGAGTCGGAGTCCCGGCATCCGTCGGCCGACCGCCTCGAAGGCGTATGCGATGGCGCGCACCACGAGGTTGGATGCGTCACGGGGCACCGCGTCCTGACCCTGCCCGCTGACGAGGACCTCCAGGCGGTCGTCATCGAGCGCGGTCACCACGAGCTCGTCGTAGACGCTGAGCGCGAGGCCCAGCGTGTCGAAGCCCGGACCCAGGTTCGCGCTGGTCGCGGGAACCCGCACCGCGACGGCGCGGCCCTGCGCGGGCGCCGCGGTTTCGGTCACGCGTTCGCCCCGACGGCCTTCAGGCCGAGGACGGATGCGACATCCGAGGTCGTCGCGTCGACCACGGTGGGTTCGACCTGGCTGCCGTCCGCGTTGCGGAGGGCCCACTGCGGATCCTTGAGACCGTGACCGGTGACGGTGAGCACGACCCGCGCGCCCTTCGGCACGACGCCGGCCTCGACCCGGTCGAGGAGGCCCGCCACGCTGATCGCCGAGGCGGGCTCGACGAAGATGCCGACCTCTCCCGCGAGCAGCTTCTGGGCTGCGAGGATGCGGTCGTCATCGATCGCGCCGAAGTAGCCGTCGGTCGCATCGCGCGCCTCGAGGGCGAGCTCCCACGAGGCCGGGTTGCCGATGCGGATCGCGCTGGCGACGGTCTCGGGATGCTTGACGATCTCACCGCGGACCAGCGGGGCGCTGCCCTCGGCCTGGAAGCCGAACATGCGGGGCACGCGGGTGGAGACGCCCCTGTCGGCCTCTTCGCGGTAGCCGCGCGAGTACGCGGTGTAGTTGCCCGCGTTGCCGACCGGGATGAAGTGGAAGTCCGGAGCATCGCCGAGGGTCTCGACGACCTCGTAGGCCGCCGTCTTCTGGCCCTCGATGCGGTCGGGGTTGACCGAGTTCACCAGGTGCACCGGATAGTGGTCGGCGAGCTCGCGCGCGATCTCGAGGCAGTCGTCGAAGTTGCCGCGGATCTGGATGAGCTGTCCGTTGTGGGCGACCGCCTGGCTGAGCTTGCCCATCGCGATCTTGCCCTCGGGCACGAGGACGGCGGCGGTGATCCCGGCGTGCGCGGCGTACGCCGCGGCGGAGGCTGAGGTGTTGCCGGTGGAGGCGCAGATGATCGCCTTCGCACCGTGCTCGATCGCCCGCGAGACAGCGACCGTCATGCCGCGGTCCTTGAACGATCCGGTCGGGTTCATGCCCTCGAATTTGACCCAGACATCGGTGCCGGTTCGGCGCGACAGGGCGGGTGCGGGAAGCAGGGGGGTGCCGCCTTCGCCGAGCGTGATGACGGTCGAGGCGTCGGTCACTCCCAGTCGGTCGGCGTATTCGCGGAGGACTCCGCGCCAGACATGTGCCATTTCAGTCTCCTTCTACGCGCAGCACCGAGACGACCCGCTCGACCACGCCGCTGGCGGCGAGTCGATCCACGGTGTCGCTGAGGTCCTGCTCACGGGCTTTGTGCGTTCCGATGACGAGTCGTGCAACGGGGACGCCGAGGTCGGGGTGGTCGATGACGGTCTGCTCGACGGTCGCGATCGAGACGCGACCCTCGCTGAGGATGCCGGCCACGGTCGCGAGCACGCCGGGCCGGTCATCGACCTCGAGGGTGATCTGGTACCGCGTCGTGACGCGACCGATCGGGACGATCGGGAGATTCGCGAGCGTGGACTCCCCGACGCCGACGCCGCCGGCGATATGGCGGCGCGCGGCGGAGACCACGTCGCCGAGCACCGCGGACGCGGTCTGCACGCCACCGGCGCCCGCGCCGTAGAACATGAGGTTTCCGGCCGCTTCCGCCTCGACGAACACGGCGTTGTTGGCGCCGTGGACGCTCGCGAGCGGGTGGTCGCGGTGGATCAGCGCGGGATAGACGCGCACCGAGATCGCCTCTTCGGGCTCATCGGTGAGCCGCTCGCACACCGCGAGCAGCTTGATGACGTGCCCGGCGTGGCGGGCGGAGTCGATCATCGCCTTGTCGATCGAGGTGATGCCCTCGCGGTGCACGGCCTCGAGGGGAATGGTGGTGTGGAATGCCAGGCTCGCCAGGATCGCCGCCTTCTGAGCGGCGTCGTAGCCCTCGACATCGGCCGTCGGGTCGGACTCGGCGTAGCCGAGCGCCTGCGCTTGGGCCAGGACCTCGCCGAAGTCGGCTCCCTCGGTGTCCATGCGGTCGAGGATGTAGTTCGTCGTGCCGTTGACGATCCCCATGATGCGCTGCACGCGGTCACCCGCGAGAGAGTCGCGCAGCGGGCGGATGATCGGGATGGCGCCGGCGGCGGCGGCCTCGTAGTACACCTGCGCGCCGACCTGGTCGGCCGCATCGAAGATCTCGGGACCGTGGGTCGCCAGGAGCGCCTTGTTGGCCGTGACCACGTCCGCGCCGGAGTTGATCGCCTGCAGCAGGTAGGTCTTGGCCGGCTCGATGCCGCCCATGAGCTCGATGACGATGTCGGCGCCGATGATGAGGGATTCGGCATCCGTCGTGAAGAGCTCGCGCGGCAGGTCGGTCTCGCGCGGCGCGTCGAGGTCGCGGACCGCGATCCCGACGAGCTCGAGCGCGGCGCCCGCCCGGTCGGCCAGTTCGTCCCCGTGCTTGAGCAGCAGCGCGGCGACCTGCGAGCCCACCGCTCCGGCCCCCAGCAGCGCCACCCTCAGTCGGCGGTAGTCGATCATTCGGCTCCCTCAGTTGCATCCAGGCCGGCGTCGCGCGCCAGCAGGTCGTCGATGGTCACGCCGCGCACGATCACACGGGCCGATCCGTCACGCACCGCCACGACCGGCGGTCGGGGCACGTAGTTGTAGTTGTTCGCGAGCGAGAAGCAGTACGCCCCGGTCGCCGGCACGGCCAGCAGGTCGCCCGGCACGACGTCTCCGGGCAGGTATTCGGCGTCGACCACGATGTCGCCGGACTCGCAGTGCTTGCCCACGACGCGCACGAGCGCGGGATCTGCTCCGCTCACCCGCGAGGCGATGCGGGCCGAGAAGTCGGCGCCGTAGAGGGCGGGCCGGGCGTTGTCGCTCATGCCGCCGTCGACGCTCACGTACAGCCGCTGCGAGCCTCCGTCGACCTCGACGGGCTTGGTCGTGCCGACCTCGTACAGCGTGACGCCCGCCTGGCCGACGATCGCGCGGCCGGGCTCGAACGCGAGGTTCGGCATCGGGATGCCGCGCGCTTCGCACTCGCGCGAAACGGCCTCGACCATGCCCGCCGCGAGTTCTTCGATCGGCGTCGGGTCGTCGACGGAGGTGTAGGCGATGCCGAAGCCGCCGCCGAGGTTCAGCACGGGGATGCCGCCGCCTTCGAGCAGAACCGCGTGCAGCTCGACGAGCCGTGCGGCGGACTCCTGGAAGCCGGCTGTCCCGAAGATCTGAGACCCGATGTGGCAGTGCAGGCCCGTGAAGATCAGCCCGGGGGTCTCGCGGATGCGCGCGACGATCGCCGGAGCGTCCGCGAGGGTGAAGCCGAACTTCTGGTCTTCGTGCGCGGTGGCCAGGAAGTCATGGGTCTCGGCGTGCACGCCGCTGTTCACGCGGACGAGCACGGCCTGGGTCGCACCTGCACGTTCGACGATCGTCGCGAGGCGGTCGAGTTCGACGGCGCTGTCGATCACGATCGAGCCGATGCCGACCGCCACCGCGCTCTCGAGTTCGACCACGCTCTTGTTGTTGCCGTGGAATCCCAGGCGGGCAGGGTCCGCGCCCGCAGCCAGGGCCAACGGCCAGCTCGCCACCCGAGCAGACATCCACGGCGAGGCCCTCGTCGGTGACCCAGCGCACGACCTCCGAGCACAGGAACGCCTTGCCGGCGTAATAGACGCGCGCCTGCACCCCGTGCGGCTCGACCGCTGAGCGGAATGCGGCGAGGGTGCGGCGTGCGTGCTCGCGCACCTCATCCTCGTCGACGACGTACAGCGGCGTTCCGAACTCGTGGCGAAGCTGCGAGGCCGAGACCCCCGCGATCCACAGGACGCCGTCGTCGTCACGATCGGCGGATGCCGGCCACACGCCCTCGGCGAGCGCATTCGCATCGGCCGGAGGCAGGAGCCAATCCGGGGCGAGCGAGGTGGAGGCGGACAACTCGGACCAATCGTGGAAAGGGTGCTTCTGCGCGACTGCTGCGGGCCTGGCCCGGACTCAGCGGGGGTGCCGCGGCAGCGGTGCATTCACGCGCCGGGCGGTTCCCAGAAGTCTAGGGCACGGCATATGCCGCGCTCGGCTTCCGTGACGCGACGCCTGCTGCGCTCTGCGGCGCGGGCGGTGCTCACTCGCACACGCCCAGCTCCTGGACTGCGGGGTCCGTGACGATCGCGGGGTCGATGTCGAGCTCGGCGACGACCTCGTCGCCCGTCACCTCGATGCCGGTGAGCGTCGCTCCCGCCGGGATGTACTGCGCCACGCAGATCGTCCAGTCCCGCAGGACCGTTTGGGCGAGTCCGCCGAACTGCTCCTTGAGCGAGGCGGCCGAGATATCGCTGCCGGCGAGCTGCAGCGACGCCGGGGTGAGCACGATGGCGCCGTCGACGGCACTCGGGGTCAGCGCGACGCCGACGGGCAGGGCGATGCCGAACAGGCTCAGCTCGGTCGACATCGTCAGGTCGGGTGCGGCCAGGCCGAGGGACTCGGTCGGGAAGTTCTCGACGGTGGCCAGCAGCGTACGCAGCTGCTCTTCGTCCAGAACCACCTTCGCCGTCGCGGACCCGGCATCGGCATCCCCCCGGATCGCGATGTCCTGCGCGTGCACCGTGACATCACCCGCGAACGCATCCAGCTCGACGTCGTCGGATGAGATCGTCACGTCGTCGAGGGTTCCGCGGATCAGCTGGGGCAGCACCGCGCCCTGGACGACGATGTCGATCGGCTGGTCTTCAGGCAGCGACAGCTGCGTGATGACCTGCTCGCGGATCGTCTTGGTGACCACGTCGCGCGCGATCCACTCCCCCGCGAACCACGCGGCGACGGCCAGGCCGGCGACGAGGATCAGTGCGACGATCCACGGCCACACCCGGCGGCGCCGCTTCGGCGCGGGCGCGGCGTACGTGTACGGCGGCAGGGGCTGGGTCGGCTGGGTGTCGCCCGTGGTCATCGCGTCCTACATCCGTTCTGGCGCGTCCACGCCGAGAAGGTCGAGCCCGTTGCGCAGCACCTGGCCGGTGGCGTCGTTGAGCCACAGCCTCGTGCGGTGCACGTCGCCGATCGGCTCGTCGCCCAGCGGGATCACCCGGCAGTTGTCGTACCACCGGTGGTAGAGGCCGGCGAGCTCTTCGAGGTAGCGGGCCACGCGGTGCGGTTCGCGCACCTCGGCGGCGAACGCGACGATGCGCGGGAATTCCTGCAGCGCCCCGAGCAGCGCCGACTCGGTCTCGTGGCCGAGCAGCTCCGGCGCGAACGCACTGCGATCGACCCCCGACGCCGCGGCGTTGCGCGCCACGTTGTGCGTGCGCGCATGGGCGTACTGCACGTAGAACACCGGGTTGTCGTTCGTCCGCTTCCGCAGGAGCTCGGGATCGAGCGTCAGCGGCGAATCCGCGGGGTAGCGGGCGAGCGAGTAGCGCAGCGCGTCGGTGCCGAGCCATTCGCGCAGGTCGTCCATCTCGATGATGTTGCCCGCACGCTTGGAAAGGCGCGCGCCGTTGATCGAGACGAGCTGCCCGATGAGCACCTCGATGTCCTTGTCGGGGTCATCGCCCGCCGCGCCGGCGAGCGCCTTCAGCCGGTGCACATAGCCGTGGTGGTCGGCGCCGAGCAGGTAGATCTTGTGCGCGAAGCCGCGGTCGCCCTTGTTCAGGTAGTAGGCCGCGTCCGCCGCGAAGTACGTGTATTCGCCGTTCGAACGACGGATCACCCGGTCTTTGTCGTCGCCGAAATCGGTCGTGCGCACCCAGACGGCGCCCTCTTCGTCGAACACATGCCCCTGCGCCCGCAGGCGATCCACGGCCTCGTCGACCAGGCTCGGCTCGCCGTTCGAACCGGGCGCGTGCAGTGTGCGCTCCGAGAACCACACGTCGAAGTGGACATGGAACTTCGCCAGAGAGGCCTGCAGCTCGCCGAGTTGGAAGTCGTACGCCAGATCGCGGGCGGCCATCACCTGGTCATCGGCATCCAGCTCGAGCAGGTCGGGCCGCGCTTCGCGCACGCGCCGCGCGAGATCATCGATGTACGACCCGGCGTATCCGCCCTCGGGTGTCGACTCGCCCTTTGCCGCGGCGAGCACCGAGTGACCGAACCGCTCCATCTGGGCTCCGGCGTCGTTGATGTAGAACTCGCGGGCAACCGTCGCACCGCTGGCCGACAGCAGGCGCGCGATCGAGTCGCCGAGGGCGGCCCAGCGGGTGTGCCCGATGTGCAGCGGGCCGGTCGGGTTCGCGCTCACGAACTCGACGTTGATCGTGTTGCCGCGCTGCGACTCGTTCGTGCCGAAGGCGGCGCCCGCCTCGACGATCGTGCGTGCCAGAGCACCGGCGGCCGCCGCATCGAGCCGGATGTTGATGAAGCCAGGTCCGGCGACGTCGACGCTCGCGATGCCGGGCGTCTCGGCGAGACCGGCCGCGATCTCGGTGGCCAGTTCGCGCGGATTCGCGCCGACCGCCTTCGCGAGCTTGAGCGCGACGTTGGAGGACCAGTCGCCGTGATCGCGGTTCTTCGGCCGGTCCACGGTCAGCTCCGTCGCCGTCAACCCGGCCGTCGATCCCGCGCGTCGCGCCTCGGCGAGAGGTGTCACGACGGAGAGCAGGGCGGCGGCGAGTTCTTCGGGATTCATAGCCGCACCAGTCTACGTTTGCGCAGCTGGGCGGCCGTGACGGGCCCGTCGTCGGTCAGGCGAGCTGGATCAGCGTGGTGAAGTCGTCGAGCGACGGATCGGATGCCGCCGCCCCGTCGTCCATCGCGCGCTCCAGCGCGTCGGGCCGTCCTGCGCCCTCCAGACCGTCGGCCGAGGCCGCGTCGGGCATCACCCAGGCGTCGACGCGCATGTGCGCCAGCCCGACGTGCCCGCCGTGATAGCTGAGGAACGCGCAGTCGGCGGCATCCCGACCCGTCGCGATGCGCACGAGCGAGCGACGGTTCGCCAGGCGGGTCGCATCGATGACGTACCAGGCGCCGTCGTGATACGCCTCGGCGACCGCGTGGAAATCCATCGGCTGAAGACCGGGGGCGAAGCACGCCGCGTAGCGGGCGGGCATGTCCATCGCGCGAAGGAGCGAGATCACGACGTGCGCGTAGTCGCGGCACACGCCCTGACCGGTCATGAGAGTCGTGACCGCGCTGTCGGTGCCCTGGCTGAGGCCGGGGGTGTAGGTGGTGCTGGTCGAGACGAATTCCGAGACCGCCGCGATGAGGTCGTGTCCCTGCAGGCCTTTGAACTGGCGCCGCGCCTGGCCGAAGACCTCATCGGACTGGCAGTACCGGCTCGGACGCAGGTAGGTGATCGCCTCGAGGTCGCTCGTGCGGCCGCTCGTGGTCTGTCCGTCGACGGTCGCCTCGTACCGGACCTCGAGTCTTCCCGCCTCGCCGGTGAGGCGGTGCAGGCGGCTTCCGGACTGGTCGACGATCTCGGTCGGTGTGTAGACGCGCTCGCCCTGCGTGAAGGTCAATTCCTCGCTCACGATGGGCACATGCTGGGCCGCCGCGACCTGGAAGATCAGGTCGACGGACGACCCCAATTCGAGGTCCAGTTCGGCGGTCACGACGCGTTGCACCGAAGTATCCTCGCACGCCGGATCGGGTGCTCCGTACGCGGCGAGAATCTCGCACGCCGCGACATGCGCTCGCACCCGCCTCAGGCCCGTGATCACGCGGTTTTCCGGCGGTTTCGCCGACGCCGATTTCGCGGCCCGTCGAGCGCATTCGGCGCATGGCGGAACTTCGCTTACCCTCGGACGGTGACCGTGCCCCCGACCCCGCCCGCGAGCGCATCTGCGCGCGCTCGCCGCGGGCGTCGGTTCTGGCCCCTCGCCGTGGCCGCGCTGGCCATCGCCGCGGTGTTCGCCGTGGCCGCCGTGAGGCCGTGGAGCGAAGCGCCGAGCGCCGTCGTCGCGACCGCGCAGGATGCCGCTCCCGCCGCCGTTGCGCCGGCCGCACTCGCTCTGCCCGACCAGCCGCGTGTGCTGATCTTCGGCGACTCGTGGACATACGGTTCCGCCGCCGCCCTCCCCACGCTCGGGTATGCCTACGTGCTCGGCGAGCGTCTGGGCTGGGAGACCACCGTCGACGGCGTTCGCGGCAGCGGATACCTCAAGCCCGGACTCGACGGCGGGGCGTACGGCGAGCGCATCGCCGCCCTCGACCCGGCGCTCGACCCCGATCTCGTGATCATCGAGGGGTCGATCAACGACCGGCGGCTGCCCGCCACCGGCTATCAGGAGGCCGTCACCGCCGCGTGGGACGCGCTGGCCGGGCTCTACCCGTCGGCGAACATCGTCGTCCTCGGCCCGGCTCCGCAGGTGCTGCCGGTCGAGGAGACGACCGCCCGCATAGACGCCGACCTGTCGGCCCTCGCCGCCGAACGGGGCTGGTGGTACGTCTCCCCCATCAGCGACGAGTGGATCACTCCCGACAACTACGCCGAGGTCATCGACACCGCGATCGGGCGCTACCACCCCTCGACCGGCGGCCATGCGTATCTCGCGACGCGCCTCGCCGAGTCGCTGGCCGCGATGAGCGGCCCGACGGATGTCGTGGCCGATGCTCCTCACGACGCGGAGCCGACCGGCCCCTGACGGGACCCGGCTCACCGACGTGCGAGCCACCGCGGGGCTGGTGATAACCTCGATCGGTACGCCTCCGTAGCTCAGGGGATAGAGCGTTGGTTTCCGGTACCAAAGGTCGCTGGTTCGATTCCAGTCGGGGGCACTGACGCAAGAAATCCCAGTCCCGAAGGGGCGGCTTTCTGCGTTTGCGGGGCACACGTAAGATCGACCCGGAGCCGAAGCCCCGGGCCGATCATTTGCGATTCTTGGTCTCTGTTTCCCGTTCCCTTTCGGGTCCGTTCCGTTTCTGTTATCGCTTCGCAAGACCAAAGATACTCACGGCGCGACAGTCGTCAAGAGTTCACTTCGAAGTCACCTCACCGTGAACATGAAGGTGAACAATCGCGCCGCCTCGAGGACTACTGGTGACCCACGAGCTTGAGCCCGATCACGCAGCCCACCAGGCCCAGAATGAGCAGCATCCGTACGATCGAGAACGGCTCGGCGCCGGTGATCATCGCGTAGGCGACCGTCAGCGACGCACCGATTCCGACCCAGACCGCGTACGCCGTCCCGGTCGATATGTCGCGCATCGCCCAGGCGAGTCCGCCCATGCTCGCGACCAGAGTCACGCCGAAGATCACACTCGGCCAGAGTTTGGTGAACCCCTCGGACTTGCCGAGCGCGGTGGCCCAGACGGCTTCGAGGATTCCGGACAGAACAAGGATGACCCACGACACGGGACTCGCCTCCACGGCCAGTCTTGTCGCTCACCGGGTACTGATCCGTCGTCCGGGGATCCTGTTCAAGATCCTCCGATCAGGTTAGCAATCCGGCCTGTGCACCTGCTGGGCAGCCCGCCCGAGCCGCGGGGTCAGATCAGGAACAGGCCGTCGAGGAGCCCCGGGTTGTGCGCGTGCACCAGCACCAGGAACACGACCGCGTCGAACAGCAGGTGCACGGTCACGACGTAGGTCAGCGACCGTGTCCGCTTGAAGATGTAGGCCTGCACCAGGGCGAACGGGATCGTCAGCAGCGGCCCCCACGCCTGGTAGCCGAGCTCCCACAGGAACGACACGAACACCGTCGCCTGCAGCAGGTTCGCCTGCCAGTCGGGGAAGTGGCGGCGCAGCAGGGTGAAGACGATGCAGATGAAGAAGAGCTCGTCCCAGATGCCGACCGCGCCGACGCCGACGAACAGGCGCGCGATCATCTCCGGGGTGTCGACCACCGGCCAGTTCATGTAGACGCCGGAGGTGATGAAGTAGAAGGGCAGGATCAGCCAGCCGAAGGCGAGCACCGCGACCAGCCACGTCCATTGGAACGCGGTCCAGCGTCCGCCTCCGCGCCAGGGGAAGCGGATCGCGTGGTCCCGGAACACGAACCGCGACACGAGGTACGGCGCGAGCACCGCGCCGCCCAGGCCGAGGGTGAACCGCACGAACGCGAGGTTGTCGAGCTCGGCCGCGAGAGGGATCGAACTGACGATCAGCAGACCGAGCGCGATCAGCGAGAGGTCGCGCAGCAGACTCGGCGTGCGTGTCTCGGCCAGCTCTGCCGGCCGCGCCACCGACGCGCGCGCCGCTTCGGCCTCGGCATCCGTTCGTCCGCGCACCATCCATGCGACCAGCATCCCCGCGGCCAGCAGAGCCCACCCGAGCCACGGGATGCGCACGACGAAGAACGCGGGAGCGGCGAGGCAGACCAGCAGGGCCGGGATCAGCCCGACGGAGACCGTCGGACGGACGCCGAGCACGACGGCGGGATGGGCGGGCACCCGTTCAGTCTGTCAGCGGATGCGCGATCTCGTCCTGCGGCATGCGCGCTGCGAAGATCGCGATGATCCCGAAAACGAGCGTGAGCACCCCTGCCGCGGTGAAGATCACCTGCAGCGAGAGCACCTCCGAGAGGGGCCCGGCGAGCGCCATCGACAGCGGCATGAGCGCGAGCGAGACGAAGAAGTCCAGACTCGAGACGCGCCCCAGCATGTGCCGAGGCACGCGACGCTGCAGCAGGGTGCCCCAGATGACGTTCCCGTAGCTGAAGCCGAAACCGATCGTGAACATCGAGGCCAGCAGCAGCCAGTACTGATCGGTGAAGCCCACGATGATGAACGGGAGCGTGCTGAAGCCCCACACCAGATTCATCGTGGTCAGGTAGCGCCGCGGCAGTTTTCTGGACGAGACGAAGATCGATCCGAGTACGCCTCCGAGGCCGTAGACGGCGAGGAGGAACCCGAACAGGCGCGGATCATCGCCGATCCGCTCGCGAATGAGGAACGGGAGCAGCACCTCTTCGGGCCCGACCGCCACGAGCACCCACAGCGTCGCGTACAGCAGGGTCCACAGCAGCCACGGTGTGCGCACCGTGAACACGACCGCCTCGCGCAGGTCGTGGAACACGCTCTTGGCCGACGCCTCGCCATGCTCGCCGCCTTCGCTCGCCGGCTCGGGACGCAGGAACAGCAGGATCACGAAGGCGGCACCGTGCGCGATCGCGATCACGATCGCCGCGTGGGCCGGAACGAGCGCGGCCACCAGCATTCCGGCGACCGCCGGCCCCGCGGCCTGCTGCAGCCCCGGGCGGATCGCGCCCTCGAGCCCGTTCGCGGCGAGCAGCTGACCCGGCGGGAGGATGCGCGGCAGGATCGCGCTGTAGGCCGGGAAGAAGAATCCGGCGCCGGCTCCGAGCACGAAGGCGACGATCACGAGTTGAGGGATGCCGACCGGGCCCGAGAATCCGACGATGACGACGGAGGTGATCGCGAGGAAGTCGGTCAGCGACACCGCGCGCACGATCAGACGGCGAGAGACCCGGTCGGCGACGATGCCGCCGGGTATCGCGCACACGAGCAGGCCGGTCGCGTTCGAGGCCGCCACGAGCGACAGTTCGAGCGGCCCGCCACCCACCGCGATCACGGCGTAGACCATCACCACCGCCCACATGCCCGCCGCGAAGATCGACAGGACGACCGCGGCGAACAGCGCGCGGAAATCGCGGTGCGCGAGCGGCCGGAAGATGCGCCAGCGGTCCCGGTCGGCGGTGGCCACGCCGCCCTCGTCGGGTGCGACGAGCGCGCCTCCGGCGTCCTCAGGTGCGACAGATGCCGCCTCTTCGGGCTCGGTCATCCGCGCTCCTCGCGCGTGTAGGCGAGGTCGCGGATCGCGCGCCCGGCCCTGGCGCCCTTGCGCTCGAAGGCGGTGAGCACCCTGCCGTCGAACCGCTCCGCCCATTCACCCTCGAACGACCGTGAGAACGCGGGTGCGTCATCCAGCACGGTGCGCATCTGCCGCGCGTACTGCTCCCAGTCGGTCGCGAGCCGCAAGATGCCCCCGTCACGAAGGGCTCCGGACGCGATCGCGGCGAACTCGGGGGTGACCAGGCGGCGCTTGTAGTGCTTGCTCTTGTGCCACGGATCCGGGAAGAACACCCACAGCTCGTCGACGGATGCCGGTGGCAGAAGGTGCTCGAGGACCTCGGGCGCGTTCGCCTCCACGAGCCGCAGGTTCTCGACCGCGGCCTTCTCGGCGTTCAGCATGGTGCGGGCAAGTCCCGCGGTGAACACCTCGACCGCGAGGAAGTCCACCTCGGGGTGTGCGGATGCCGCGTGGATGATCGCGTGGCCCTGACCGGACCCGATCTCGACGACGAGGGGGGCTTCTCGCCCCCACACCTCGCGCGGATCGATCACCGCACCGGGCCGCACGCTCGTCGCCGCTTCGTCACGGGGTGCATCCAGAACGTATCGGGGGGCGAGGTCTGTCCAGGCACGCTCCTGACCGTCGGTCATCCGTCCGTTGCGACGGACGAAGGACACGGGGCGATCGCGGAACGCGGCGGACTCGGACACCCCTCCAGGCTAGCCAGCGGCGCCGACTCCGGAGGTCGGCCCCGCAGCCAGCCGGAACCGATCAGTCCGTCCGGCGTTCTTCAGAGACGAAGTCGATGAGCTCCTCGACGCGGCCCAGCAGCGCCGGGTCGAGGTCGCGGTAGCTCGAGACCCGGCCGAGGATCCGCTGCCATGCCCGAGCGAGGTCCGCAGGTGTGTCGGAGGGCCAGCCGAGGGCGCGACAGGTACCGACCTTGATGTCGATGCCGCGTGGCACGTCGGGCCAGGTCGCGATGCCCATCGCGCGAGGGGTCACGCACTGCCAGACATCGACGTACGGATGCCCGACGATCTTGATGTGCCGGCCGTGCGGACCGCGACCGATCGCGTCGGCGATGCGGGACTCCTTCGAGCCGGCCACGAGGTGATCGACGAGAACGCCATAGCGCCGGTCGGCGGAGGGCGGCTCATCATCGAGCGCGGCTTCGAGCAGGTCGATGCCCCGCAGGTACTCGACGACGACACCCTCCGCCCGCAGGTCGTCGCCCCAGACCTTCTCGACGAGCTCGGCGTCGTGCCGGCCCTCCACGAGGATTCGGCTGGCCCGCGCGACGCGCGCGCGGGCGTCGGGCGCGGCGAACGAACCGGATGCCGTCCGCTGGGGTGCGCGCGCCGCGGCGACCGGGGGCGCAGTGAGCACGATGTCGCTCCCGTCCACCAGGAACCCGGGGCCGAGCGGGAACAGGCGACGGCGGCCGGCGCGATCCTCGAGCTCGACGAGTCCGGACGCCACGCCCACGACGGCTCCGCAGAACCCGTCGGACGCGACCTCGACCACGAGGTCGCCGGTCGCCTCGATCCGGGGCACGGGGCGGTGCGCCGTGGCTGCGCCAGCCGTCGGCGAGCACGTCTGCCGAGTATCGATCGTCCATGTGCCCTCCGAGATCGACACGGTGTTCTCCGAGTTCGACACGCTACCGGCGAGCGCGCATCACACAGACGCGACCCGCCCAGGGCGCCGGGGTCGATTGACCTACCGTCGCGCGCCCGCCCTTGCATAGACTCGATCTTCGGGGCCTGCACTGCGCGTCCCCGAGGAGGGGAACGATGCGTGCGCGATGGGCACCGGCGCTCTCGACTGGTCTCGGCGCTGTCATCACCGCGATGCTGATCGTCGGCTCGGCCGGGGCGGCATCCGCGACGACGCCGGTCACCCTCGGGTCCGGCTACGTCCTCGATGATGTCGATGCCCTCTCCTCGAGCGAGGAATCGCAGGCGCAGACCCGGCTCGAGCAGCTGAAGACCGACACCGGCCTCGACCTCTGGGTCGTGTACGTGGACGAGTTCACCGATCCTTCGAACTCGGAGGACTGGGCGAATACGACCGCCGAGGCGAACGGGCTCGGACCGACGCAGTACCTGCTCGCGGTCGCGACCACCTCGCGCCAGTTCTACCTGTCGGGCGATTCGTCGGGACCGGTCAGCTCCGAGCAGCTCGGCACGATCGAGCAGCAGCTCATCCAGCCCCAGCTCGCGACCGAGGATTGGCTGGGAGCGGTGGATGCCGCAGCCGACGGGCTCCAGGATGCCGCCGGCGGTGGGTCGGGGACCGGCTCCGCCGCGCCCGGAAGCGGATTCCCGCTCGGTCTGGTGATCTTCCTCGTGATCGCTGCCGTGGCGATCCTCGTCATCGTGGTCGTCGTCCGCCGGCGTCGCAAGAATGTCGGTGGCACCGGCCCGGGCAGGCAGGTCGAGCAGATCAGTGTCGAGGAGCTGTCGCGCCGCGCCTCATCGGCGCTGGTCGCCACCGACGACGCCATCAAGACGAGCGATCAGGAGCTCGGGTTCGCGAAAGCGCAGTTCGGCGACGCCGCGACCGTCGAGTTCGAGCAGGCGCTCCAGACCGCGCGCGAGAACCTCAACAGGGCATTCACCATCAAGCAGATGCTCGACGACACGACCGCAGACACCGAAGAGCAGACCCGGTCCTGGAACGCCGAGATCATCCGGCTGTGCGACGAGGCGAACGCAGGCCTCGACGACAAGGCCGCGGCCTTCGACGAGCTGCGCCGACTCGAACAGAACGCGCCCGAGTCGCTCGCGCGCGTCCAGGTCCAGCGGACGAAGGCGGCGGCATCCATCGACAGTGCCGACGAGCACCTGCGCACGCTCGCCGCCAGCTACGCCCGCGAAGCGCTCGCCACCGTCGCCGACAACCCCGACCAGGCGCGGCAGCGCATCCGGTTCGCGGACGAACAGCTGAAGCTGGCGCAGGCCGCGATCGGCGCGGGCAAGGGCGGCGAGGCCGCGGTCAGCATCAAGGCGGCCGAGGAAGCGGTCGGTCAGGCGGCCCTGCTCGAGGACGCGATCGACAAGCTCGGTCGCGACTTCGCCGCGGGTGAGCAGAGCGCGGCCGCGCTGATCACCGAGCTCGAAGGCGACATCGCCGCGGCATCCGCTCTTCCCGACGCGGACGGCCGGGTGGCAGTCGCGATCGCGGCAACCCGTCAGCAGGTCGACGCCGCGAAGGCCAGCCTCGCCGGACCCGCGCGGCGCCCGCTGCAGACCCTGCAGGGGCTGGAGGCGGCGAACGCGCAGATCGACGGCGTCGTCGCGGGGGTGCGGGACGCCGCGGCGAAGGCCCAGCGCGCGCAGCAGATGATCGGCCAGCAGATTCTGCAGGCCCAGGCCCAGGTCTCTGCAGCCGAGGACTACATCGTCGCGCGGCGCGGAGCGATCGGCGCTGAAGCCCGCACCCGCCTCGCGGAGGCCGGTGCCGCCCTCGTGCAGGCGCAGCAGCTGCAGAGCGCGAACCCCGAGCAGGCGCTCCAGTACGCGCAGCGCGCCAACCAGCTCGCGGGGCAGGCGATCCAATATGCCCAGAACGACGTGAGCGCGTTCCAGGGTCCCGGCTCGAGCGGCATGCTCGGCGGCGGGGGCAGCAGCGGCGGCGGCGGGATGCTGGGCGCGGTGCTGGGTGGCATCGTCATCAACTCCCTGCTCGGCGGCGGAGGCGGCTCGAGCCGCGGCGGCTCTTCGGGCGGCCTCGGCGGAATGCTCGGCGGGGGCGGCGGGGGCCGGATGAGTCCCGGCAGCTTCGGCGGCGGCGGCACCCGCGGTCGCCGAGGAGGTGGTCGATTCTGATCACGCCCGCACCACCACACTTCACGACTCACGACACGCATGTTCCGAACCACCGATAGGAAGGAAACCCGGATGGCCAAGCAGTCCATCTTCGGTCGCATCTCGACCCTCTTGAAGGCGAACATCAACTCGATGCTCGACTCCGCCGAGGATCCTCAGAAGATGCTCGACCAGCTCGTCCGCGACTTCACCAACAGCATCGCCGATGCCGAATCGGCGATCGCCGAGACCATCGGCAACCTGCGACTGCTGGAGCGCGACCACGAGGAAGACGTCCAGGAAGCCGCGGAGTGGGGCAACAAGGCGCTCGCGGCCAGCAAGAAGGCCGACCAGCTGCGCTCGGCCGGCAGCACGACGGATGCCGACAAGTTCGACAACCTCGCCAAGATCGCACTGCAGCGCCAGATCGGCTCCGAGCGCGAGGCGAAGGCGGTCGAGCCGACGATCGAGTCGCAGACCGAGATCGTCGCGAAGCTCAAAGACGGCCTCAACGGCATGAAGCAGAAGCTCGAGCAGCTCAAGAGCAAGCGCAGCGAGCTGCTCGCGCGTTCGAAGACCGCCGAAGCGCAGAACAAGGTCCACGACGCGGTCAAGTCGATCGACGTGCTCGACCCGACCAGCGAGCTCGGCCGGTTCGAAGACAAGGTCCGTCGCCAGGAGGCGCTCGCCGCCGGCAAGGAGGAGCTGGCCGCGTCGAGCCTCGACGCGCAGTTCAACAGCCTCGAGGACGTGGGCGAGCTGACCGAGGTCGAGGCGCGGCTCGCCGAGCTCAAGGCCACCGGCGTTCCCGCGAAGCAGGCGATCGACGCACCCACGGCGCCGTACACGCCGTAACCGCATCGAGGACGGGCGGGGACTCTCGGGTCTCCGCCCGTTCGCGTGCCCACCGACCTGCGCGCTTTTCGCGCACGGCGGATCGATTTCGCGCCGAGGCACAGCGACGGGTGCGAGAGGATGAGCATATGGCCCGATTCGTGATCGTTCCGCAGTGGCAGGGATCACCCTCGTCACGTGCGATGCAGCTCATCGACGGAGCGCAGGCGATCGCGGGCGACCTGCCCCGCGCGTCGTGCACGACCGTCGACATCCCGCTCGAAGCCGGCGAGGCCGTCGAAACCGGCGTGCTCCGCTTCAGCACACTGCGCCACACCCGCGAGCTCGTCGACCTGGAGCTCGCGCCGATCTCCGAGCCCGTGATCCTGATCGGCGGCGATTGCGGCGTCTCGGTGGGGGCGATCGGACACGCGGTCCGGCGGCATCCCGACCTCGCCGTCGTATGGCTCGACGCGCACCCCGACCTGCACACCCCGGAGTCCTCGACATCCGGCGCATACAGCGGCATGGCGCTGCGCGCGATCCTCGGCGAGGGCGCGGACGGTCTCGTCCTGGCGCCGGGAAGCGTGACCGCCGACCGGCTCGTCCTGGCCGGCGCCCGCGAGTACGAGCCCGCCGAGGAGGACGCGGCGACCGAGCTCGGCCTCACCACCCTCGAAGCGGGCGACCTTTCGGACGCCGACGCGCTCGCGACCGCGATCGCGGCCACCGGCGCGACGGCCGTGTACATCCACGTCGATCTGGACGTGCTGGATCCCGCTGCGATGAGCGGAGTGACGGCATCCGTCCCCTTCGGCGTCTCGCTCGCCGATCTCGTCGCCGCGATCTCGCGCGTACGGGCAGCGGTGCCGCTCGTCGGCTCGAGCATCACGGGCTTCGCGCCGTCATCGCCCGCGGCCGCGGTGGATGACCTGGGCACGATCCTGAGGATCGTCGGAGCCCTCGCGTGAGTCCGATCCCCACTCCCCCGGCGGGGTGGCGCGACGCAGCGGACCGCGCCGTCGCGCGCGGACGACGCGTCGACCGGTTCCTGCCGTTCCTGGACTCGCGGTTCAGTCACGCGGGCTACGTGTACGGCACCGCTGTCGGGTGGATCTGGGGCTCGCTCTGGAGCACCGGTCGCGTGGAGAAGCGCGCAGGGCTGTGGGTCTTCCGGGGGATGCCGCGCTGGGCGTTCCGCCGCGGGGGCGTGTGCGTCGGGGGCTGCTACCTCACCGGCGACGACGCCGTCACCGACCGCGTGCTCGCCCACGAAGCCGTGCACGCCCAGCAGTGGCGCCGCTACGGACTTCTTCATGCCGTTGCTGTACCTGATCGCCGGGCGGGACCCGCTGCGCAACCGGTTCGAGATCGAGGCCGGGCTCGAGGACGGCAACTACGTGCCGCGCGCGCGACGGTCGACGCCGGCGGCGCGCTGAAACGGCGTGGCCGGAACGAATCCCGTCCACGCTCGCAGCCACTGAGGCTCGCTACTACTTCGTGCCTCGGGTGAAGGTGTCGGGTTGCAGCCCGTCTTCGACGAACGACCTGACGTCCGACGCTCCGCGCGAACTCAGGAACTTCCGAGCTGTCCTTGCGCATGTGACCCCAGTTCTGGACGACACCCGGGTCGACGGGCTGCCTCAGGTTCGAACCGTCCTCGAGCCCTGAGAACACGCATGCCGATGTCGCATGATCTGGACCCTCCGTGTCCCTGTCCCGTTGCCGCCGACCTCACCGGCGAACGCAGCGCCGCTCGAGCCGAAGATCAATGCCGCACAGATGGCGGCGCCAACCAGTGTCTTCTTCATACCCACTCCAAACGCACACGCCGGCGCGGCCCCAATCACGCCTGCTGTCGGTCCCCAGAAGTCGACTGCCGCATTTCTAGCACCCGCGGCAATGCGAGGACAAGACCCCGCGCCGACTGCGCGAAAGCGCGAAACGGCGACGTCAGCGCGCGGTCGCGAGCCCGAAGCGCTCGGGCGTGTGGATCGCGTCGGGAGCGACGCCGTTGCGGGCGGTGAGGTGATCGACGATGTCGGCGGTGCCGAGGTAGCCGCCCATCAGGAAGATGCGCGTGTGGTCGTCGTCCTCGCAGAGCATCTCGTCGGCCCACGCGGTGACGGCGCGTGCCAGAGCCTGCCCCGGTGCACAGGTGCGGCCCGAGCCCGGTTCGCCCGTCCGCGACGCGCGATCGAGCCACGTCACGACCATGCGGCTCGGCACGAGCAGCTCGCCGGGCCAGGTGTCGTCCGGCACCTCGATGAACACCCGACCGGTCGAGCAGATCGGCAGGGTCGCCAGCAGCGCCTCGAGTTCGGCCAGCGAAGTCTCGTCGGCCGTGATCAGGTGCTGCACGCGCGTGTGCCGCGAAGCGCGGCAGGCTGCGGCGTTGTGCTCGGTGGTGTGTGGCATGGCTCGTCCATCATAGCGCGAGCAAAGGGTTGCCTAACCTTCGTTTCCCTGAGAGTCGGTCCGAACGCTCAGCGCGGCTCGATCAGGATGCGGCGAAGCTCGGCCAGTTCATCGTCTGCCATGCCCTGCGCCCGCAGGTAGTCGGCCGGCGAACCGTAGCGCGCGGTGACATCGGCGAGCAGGTCGCGCATGACCGGCGCCGGCGACCGTGTCGCGAGGTCTTCGAGGTGGACCGCTTCCGGATGCATCTTCCTGAGCGCCTTCACGACGCGCTTGTTGCGCCACTGGGGCAGAAGGCCCTCGGTGCGCGCATAGTCGGCGATCACCGCCTCGCTGTCGACGCCCGCCGCGGCGAGTGTCAGCGCGACGGTCACCCCGGTGCGATCCTTTCCCACCGTGCAGTGCACCAGCACGGGCTGATCCGAGACGATGCCGCGCACGACCTCGACCACGCGATCCGCGGAGTCCTCCACGAGCCGGCGGTACATCTCCTCCAGCGGGATGTCATCCGCGAAGAACGACGCCACCGAACCGAGGAACAGCGGCACGCGCTGAGTCTGCAACGCGAGTCCGCCCAGCTTGCTGGGAGCGTGGGCCACCTCTTCGTCGGCGCGCAGGTCGATGATGCGGCGGATGCCGAGGCCGTCGAGCGCGGCGACACCGGCCTCGTCGAGCTGCGCGAGGTTGCCCGAGCGGAACAGCATTCCCGCGCGGGTGCGCGATGACCCTGCGGGCAAGCCTCCGACATCGCGGAAGTTGACGGCGCCGGGAACGAGCGGGTCGGTCACCAGGCCGCGCCCGAAGCGGCGTCCCGGTCCTCTCCGACCAGGTCATCACGCGGCGGGACGCTGTAGCGGCCGGCGATCGCGACGCGGTTGAAGGCGTTGATCGAGACGAGGATCCAACTCAGCCCGATGTACTCCTTCTCGCTGAGGATGCCGCCCACCCGGTTGTAGACATCGTCGGGGACGCCGTCCTCGGAGATGAACGTGAAGCACTCCGCGAGCTCGAGGCCGGCCTGCTCGCGGTCGGAGAAGACACCGGATTCCCGCCACACCGGAAGCTGCGCGATCACGTCGGCGGTGACCCCCGCCTTGGTCGCCCGCTCGACGTGCACGCGCACGCAGAACGCGCACCCGTTGAGCTGGGACACATGGATCTGGACGAGCTCCTTCAGCCGTGCGTCGATGCCCGCCTCGTCGGCGACGCCGCCGACCGTCTTGGAGAACGCGGCGAGCGCCTTGTAGACGTCCGGCGCGGACTTCGACAGGTGCACACGGGCGAGTTCGCTCATGATGCCAGCCTACCCATCGGGCCGGGACACCCACCGGGACCGGGCAGAATGACAGGGTGAGCGAACCCATCGACGAGTTCTCCTTCCTGCCCGCCCAGGCCGCGGATTTCGGCATCGACGCACCGATCCCCCGCGTCGAGCGCCTCGGACTGACCCTGACGGACGGGCGGACGCTGAGCGCGCTGCGCTACGGCGACGCCGCGCCGGTCGTCACGTTCCTGCACGGGGCGGGGCTGAACGCGCACACCTGGGACACGACGATCCTCGCGCTGGGCCTGCCGGCGCTCGCGATCGACCTGCCGGGTCACGGCGACTCCTCCTGGCGCCCCGACGCCGCCTACACGGGTCGCCTGCTCGCGCCGGATGTCGCGACCGGAATCGAGGCGTGGACCTCCGGTCCGCAGCTGCTGGTCGGTCAGTCGCTCGGGGGTCTCACCGCGGCCGCGGTGGCGGCATCCCACCCCGACCTCGTCCGCGAACTCGTCATCATCGACATCACCCCCGGCGTCGATCCGAACGCCGGCCCCACCCAGATCCGCGAGTTCTTCGCGGGCCCGACCGACTGGGCGACCCGTGACGAGATGGTCGACCGCGCGCTGGCCTTCGGTCTCGGCGGCACGCGCCGGGCGGCCGAGCGCGGCGTCTTCCTCAACTCGCGGATGCGGCCCGACGGACGCTTCGAATGGAAGCACCACTTCGCGCACCTGGCCGCCGCCATGGCCGCCTCCCCCGAACTGGCCGCCGCCGCGGCGGCCCAGCAGGATGGCGTCGCGCGGGTCCTCTCGCTGAGCGGCTGGGACGACCTCGCGGCGGTGACCGCGCCGGTATCGCTCATCCGCGGGGACCGCGGCTACGTCACTGCCGCGAACGCCGCCGAGTTCGAGGAACACCTCCCCTCGGCATCCGTCGACGTCGTCGCGTCGGGCCACAATGTGCAGGAGGAGATCCCCGTGGATCTGGGCGCATCGCCTGCGCGCGCTCGCGGGGAAGGGTTAACACTTGTATTGCGTTCCGTGTACCAGGCGCCTGGCCCCCATCGGGCGTTCTCTAGGCTGGACTATCGGACCGACCTGAGATCCACCGAGTCGCCCGCCCGAGGCATCCGACCAGCAACGGATGATCTTCCGAAAGGACCCCCATGCTTCGCCGCACCGCCCTTGCCGCCACCGCCCTGCTCGCCGCCGGAGCGCTTCTGCTCACCGCGTGCACGGGCGGATCGTCGCCCGACCCGACGACGACGCCTGAGGCGGACCCCGACGCGTCGGCGATCATCCGGCTCGTTCTGGAGCCCGGGAACCTCGACATCCGCGAGACGGCGGGCGCGGCCCTCGACCAGATCCTGGTCGACAACATCTACCAGGGCCTGGTCTCGCGCACGCCCGAGCAGGACATCGTCCCGGCGCTGGCCGAGGACTGGGAGGTCTCGGAGGACGGTCTGACCTACACGTTCACGCTGCGCGAGGGCGTCACCTTCCACGACGGTCAGGAGCTGACCCCGCAGGATGTCGTGTGGTCGCTGCAGACCCGCAAGGACACCCCCGAGTGGCGCGATTCCGCGCGGCTGGCGAACGTCGCATCGATCACCGCCGAGGGGCAGGAGATCACCCTCACCCTCACTGAGCCGGATTCGAGCCTGCTGTGGAACCTGACCGGTCGCGCCGGTCTGGTCCTGAAGGAGGGCGACACGGTCGACTACCAGACCAAGGCGAACGGCACCGGCCCGTTCACCCTGACCAGCTGGAAGCAGGGTGACAGCATCACCTTCGAGCGCTACGCCGACTACTGGGGCGATGAGGCGCAGGTCGCCGAGGTCGTCTTCGACTACATCCCCGACAACCAGGCGGCGCTGAACGCGGCCCTGGCCGGCGAGGTCGACGCGGTCACCGGCTTCGACGCGAACCTCAAGGAGCAGATCGAGGCCACCGGCGACTTCGCCCTCGTGCTCGGCGCGTCCACCGACAAGGGCACGCTCGCCTTCAACCAGGCAGCCGGCAGCCCGCTGGCCGACGAGCGGGTGCGGCAGGCGATCCGTCAGGCGATCGACCACGACGCGTTCGTCGAGGCGCTCGCGTCGGGCGAGACCCTGTACGGGCCGATCCCGTCCCTGGACCCCGGCTACGAGGACCTCTCGGATGTCGCCCCGTACGACCCCGAGGCGGCCAAGGCGCTCCTGGCCGAAGCCGGTGCGGAAGACCTCACCCTCGAGCTGACGATCCCGAGCTTCTACTCCACCACGATTCCGCAGATCCTCGTCTCGGACCTGAACGAGGTGGGCATCACGCTCCAGGTCAACTCGGTCGACTTCCCCACGTGGCTGAACGACGTCTACATCAACAAGGACTACGACCTGAGCTTCGTGCTGCACACCGAGGCGCACGACTTCGAGAACTGGGCCAACCCGGAGTACTACTTCACGTACGACAACCCCGAGGTCCAGGACCTGTACGCGCAGTCGCTCGCCGCGACCGACGAGGCCGAAGCGGCCGACCTGCTCGCGCAGGCCGCGCGCATCGTGTCGGAGGACTCCGCCGCCGACTGGCTCTACAACGGAGCTTCGGTCGTCGCCGTCGGCTCGAACATCACCGGCTTCCCCTCGGTCAACGTGAACGAGCGCCTCAACCTCGCAGAGCTCGCCAAGAGCAACGGGTGATCCGTTACACGCTGACACGATTGGCCCTGCTTCTGCTCGGGCTTCTCGTGGCCAGCGTGCTGATCTTCCTCACCCTGCGCGTGCTGCCGGGCGACATCGCACAGCTGATCGCCGGCACGAACAGCACTCCCGAGCAGATCGAGGCGATCCGGGAGCGGCTCGGACTGAACCAGCCGCTCCCACTCCAGTACCTGGAGTGGATCGGCGGCATCTTCCGCGGCGACCTCGGCGCATCGCTGCTCACCGGATCGAGCGTGACCTCCGAGCTGGCGCAGAAGGCGCAGGTGACCGTGCCGCTCGGGATCATGTCCCTCACGATCGCGATCCTGTTCAGCATCCCCCTCGGCGTCCTCTCGGCGATGCGCCGCGGCCGCGGCGACGGCACGGCGCTGAGCGTCGGTGCGCAGGCACTGGCCGCCGTACCGGTCGTCTGGGCGGGGATGATGTTCGTCGTCGTCTTCGCCGTGTGGCTGGGCTGGCTGCCCGCTCAAGGCTTCCCGAGGGCAGGCTGGAACGATCCGGCCGCCGCGTTCCGCTCCCTGCTGCTGCCCGCCCTCACGATCGGCATCGTCGAGGGCGCGATGCTCATGCGCTTCGTGCGCAGCGCGACGATGCAGGCGGTCGGCCAGGACTACGTCCGCACCGCGGCCGCGAAGGGACTCACGCGCAACGCCGCGCTCATCCGCCACGGGCTGCCCAACGTCGGCCTCTCGGTCATCACGGTGCTGGGGCTGCAGGTCGCGGGCATCATCGTCGGCGCTGTCGTGATCGAGCAGCTCTTCTCCCTCCCCGGGATCGGGCGGATGCTGGTCGCCGACGTGAGCGCGCGCGATCTTCCCAAGGTGCAGGGTGAGCTTCTGGTGCTCACCGGCTTCGTGCTCGTGATCGGCTTCGTCGTCGATCTGGTGCACCGGGTGATCGACCCTCGCCAACGGGAGACGACGTGAGCGCGGCGAGCGCCCGGGCGGAGGCCGCCGACCGGAAGAGCGCGGCGCGGCGTCGACGCTGGACGTGGCTGCGACGCCTGTGGGGCCTGTCCACCGGCCGGTTCGGCCTCATCGTCGTGGCGGTCGTCACGGCGACGGCGATCATCGCGCGCTTCTGGACGCCCTTCGACCCGCGGCAGGTGGCGATCGAGAGCCGGTGGGCCCTCCCCGGCTGGCCGCATCTGCTCGGCACGGACGGCACCGGACGCGACATCCTCAGCCTCCTCATGGCGGGCTCGCGCACGACCGTGCTCGTCGCCGTCGGGGCGGGCGTGATCGCCACCGTCATCGGAGTGGCCCTGGCCGCGCTCGGCGCGCTCACCGCGCGGTGGCTGCGCGAATCGGTCGCCGTGCTGGTCGACATCCTGATCGCCTTTCCGGTGCTGATCATCGCGATGATGATCAGCGCGGTGTGGGGCGGTTCGCTCGCCGTCGTGATCTGGTCGGTCGGCATCGGGTTCGGCGTGAACATCGCACGCGTCACCAGACCCGAGCTGCGCCGTGTGCTGCACAGCGACTTCGTGCTGGCCGGCCGAGCCTCCGGGCTCACCCCGCTGCAGAACCTCTGGCGCCACCTGATGCCGAATGTCGCGCCGGTGTTCATCGTGCAGCTCTCATGGGGAATGGCGGTCGCGGTCCTCGCCGAGGCGGGGCTGTCCTACCTCGGGTTCGGCGCGCCCGTCACCGAGCCGTCGTGGGGGCTGCTGCTGGCAGAACTGCAGCAGTACATCACGGTCTACCCGCTCTCGGTGCTCTGGCCCGGCCTGGCGATCACGTTCACGGTGCTCGGCCTGAACCTGCTCGGCGATGCCCTCCGCGAGGCGACCGACCCGACGCTGTCGCGCGGCCGCGACCCCCTGCATCCGCCCCGCGGCGCGATCCGGCACGTGCCGGAGGTGGTCGCATGACCCTCAAGGTCACCGACCTCACGGTCGACATCGGCGAACGCCGTGTCGTCGACGGCGTCTCGTTCGAGGTGCCCGACGGCTCCCGCGTCGGCCTGATCGGCGAGTCGGGATCGGGCAAATCCCTGACGGCCCTCGCGATCCTCGGACTGCTGCCGGATGGAGCGGTGGCCGGCGGGAGCGTGCTCTGGAACGACCGCGAGCTCATCGGCATGCCCGATCGCGAGCTCGCGACGATCCGCGGCGACGAGATCGGCATCGTGTTCCAGGAACCCCGCACGGCACTGAACCCGATCCGCACGATCGGCAGGCAGATCGGCGAGTCGGTGCGCATCCACGAGGGCCTCTCGCGCGCCGAGGCCCGCGCCAGGGCGATCGCCGAGGCGTCGCGCGTGGCGCTGCCGGATCCGGAGCGGATCGTCGCGCGGTATCCGCACCAGCTCTCCGGCGGTCAGCGCCAGCGCGCCGCGATCGCGATGGCACTCGCGTGCCGTCCGCGCCTGCTGATCGCCGATGAGCCGACCACCGCTCTGGATGTGACGATCCAGGCCGAGATCCTCGAGCTGCTGCTCTCGCTCGTCGAGGACGACGGCATGTCGCTCGTCTTCATCACGCACGACCTCGCCGTGCTCTCGCAGATCGCCACGCACGGCGTCGTGCTCGAAGACGGCCGGGTCGTCGAGGCCGCGCCCGTCTCGACGCTGCTGAGCGCACCCGCATCTCCGATCACCCGCGGGCTCCTCCGCGACGCGACGGCGACCCTGTGGCGGCCTGGGGGTGCGCCGTGAGCGACATCCTCATCCGCGCGCGGGGACTGACCCGGCGGCA
Organism: uncultured Actinomycetota bacterium; assembly: GCA_963781135.1. Classification (GTDB taxonomy): domain Bacteria; phylum Actinomycetota; class Actinomycetes; order Actinomycetales; family Microbacteriaceae; genus Microbacterium. Next base: position 1,272,094 of record CAWADY010000010.1, read on the forward strand.
TCCCGTTCCCAAGTCGAGCCTGTTCGAGCGCACGACGTTCACGACCGCGCTCGAAGACGCCGACGTGACCGTGCGGGCGGGGTCGGCGGTGGGCATCATCGGCGAGTCCGGGTCGGGCAAATCCACGCTGGTGCGGCTGCTGCTCGGACTCGACATCCCCACCGCGGGTACGGTCGAATTCGACGGACGACCCGTGGATGCCGCGGCGGGCGCCCGCTCGCTGCACTGGCTGCGCCGCGAGACGGGCATCGTCTTCCAGGACCCCTACGCCTCGCTCGACCCGCGCATGAGCGTGGGCCGCATCATCGGCGAGCCGCTCTGGGCCCTCGGGATCGAGGGAGACCGGCGGGCCCGCGTGCGCGAAGTGCTCGAAGAGGTCGGGCTCGAAGCAGCGATGGCCGATCGCTTCCCGCACGAGTTCTCGGGCGGCCAGCGCCAGCGCATCGCGATCGCGCGCGCCGTCGTGCATCGCCCGAGGCTCCTGGTCGGCGACGAGCCCCTCTCGGCCCTCGACGTCACCGTCCGCGCCCAGATCCTCGAGCTGCTGAGCGAACTCCGGGTGCGCGACGGGCTGACCCTCGTGCTCGTCTCGCACGACATCGGCGTCGTTCAGAATCTGTGCGACGAGGTGATCGTGATGAAGGACGGCCGCATCGTCGAGGACGGACCCACCGAGAAGGTGCTGATGCAGCCCCAGGTCGCCTACACGCGTCGCCTGCTCGCCTCGATCCCGGTGATCGATCCCGGCACCTGACGGCGCCCGGGTCGGAGGTGCGGGCTAGCCTCGGAGCATGATGCACGCGATCGTCCCCCCGTATCTGCTCGCGAGGATCGCGGCCACGCGCGAGCCCACCTGGGCGCGTGCAGCGCAGGCGGCGCGCGCGACCCTGGAGATTCCGCGCGAGTACCGGCCGGTCCGCTCGCGGATCCGCATGTCGATCGAAGAGCCGGGAACGCTTGTGTTCGAGGGCGCACCGGCGCCCGACCGCACGATCTCCGACGCGCGGCAGCTCGAGCAGCTCCCCGGTACGCGCGTGCGCGGCGAAGACGATCCCCCGACCGGTGACGTCGCCGTCGACGAGGCCTTCGACGGTCTCGGTGCCACGTTCGACTTCTACTGGGAGGCCTATCAGCGCAGCGGCATCGACGGCGCCGGCGCACCGCTGCTGGCGACCGTCCACTACGGCCGCGACTACGACAACGCGTTCTGGAACGGCGAGCGGATGGTCTTCGGCGACGGCGACGGCGAGGTGTTCGTCGGATTCACCGGCTCGCTGAGCGTCATCGCGCACGAGCTCACCCACGGCGTCACCGAGTTCGAGGGCGGACTCGTCTACCAGGGTCAGTCGGGTGCGCTCAACGAGTCGCTCTCAGACGTGTTCGGCGCGCTCACCGAGCAGCACCTGCTCGGCCAGAGCGCCGCGAACGCGAGCTGGCTGATCGGCGAGGGCATCTTCACCGACGCCGTGCAGGGTGAGGCGCTGCGCTCGCTCAAGGCGCCCGGCACGGCGTACGACGACGATGTTCTCGGCCGAGATCCGCAGCCGGCGCACATGGACGACTACGTCGTGACCAGCGACGACAACGGAGGCGTGCACATCAACTCCGGCATCCCGAATCACGCGTTCTATCTGGCTGCGCAGCAACTCGGCGGAAACGCGTGGGAGCGCGCCGGATTGATCTGGTACCGCACGCTCACCTCGGGCACCGTCTCGCCGACGGCCGACTTCCGCGCTTTCGCGCAGGCCACCGTCACGGCGGCCGAGGCGGAGTACGGTGAGGAATCGGAGGAGGTCGACGCGGTGCGGACGGGCTGGACCGGCGTCGGTGTGCTCGATGACGGATCCGCAACGAACTGACGGCGACGACCCGCGCGAGCGTTCTCACGATCAGCTCGTCGCGATCGCGGTCACCGTGACCCGCACCGGCGGGATCGCCGGTCTGCGGCGCACCTGGCGAGCGCAGCCCGACACCGCGGAGTCGTCGCACTGGATCGCGCTGATCGACGGATGCCCGTGGGATGCCGCCGATCCGGCTCGGGCGACACCCCCGACCGGCGCCGACCGGTTCGTGTGGCACGTCGACGCGCGCTGCGGAGACGCCGCCCGGGAGGCGGCGCTGGCCGACCCCGAGGTGCAGGGTCCGTGGCGCGAGCTGATCGACGCGGTGCGCGCGGCGCAGAAGGCCGCAGCGCCGCCGAAGTCCGCACGCTGATCAGCGCCGGAACAGGCCCTTCTTCTTCGCGGGCTTCAGGTGCTTCTGCAGGGAGATCGTGCCCAGCCAGCGCCCGAACTTGAAGCCGACGCGTCCCATGCGGCCGACCTCGACGAAGCCGAGCTTCTCGTGCAGCGCGACGGAGGCCTCCGCGCCCTTGTCGCTGATCACGGCGACCATCTCGCGGATGCCGGCCTGCTCGCACGCGGCGATCAGCGCCTCCAGGAGCGCCCGCCCGAGCCCCTTTCCGGCCGCGGCGTGACCCAGGTAGATCGAGTTCTCGACCGAGAAACGGTACGCGGATTTGCTCGACATCGGCTGCACCAGGGCGTACCCCAGCACCTGCCCCGACGGTGATTCCGCGACCAGGAACGGAAGCCCCAGCTTCGCGAGCTGCGCCGCCTTCTCGCGCCATTGGGCGAGCGTCCACTTCTTCTCGTCGAAGGTGACGACCGAGTTGGTGACGTAGTAGTTGTAGATCTCGCGGATGTCGGGGATGTCGCGATCCTCGACCGGCCTGATCTCGTACGAGAACGTCGGCTCGGGCGGAGCGGGTTTGCGGAGGTGCCGCGGCAGCCGGCGGCGGTCCCGGTCGTATTCCTCCTCGAGCATTCCGACAGCCTACGCTCAGGCCGGAACCGTCCAGTCGACGGCCGCCGACCCCTGCTGCGCGAGCAGCTCGTTCGCCCGCGAGAAGGGGCGCGAGCCGAAGAACCCGCGGCTCGCCGACAGCGGCGACGGATGCGGCGACTCGATGATCGGCGTGGATCCGAGCAGCGGCCGCAGGTTCGCGGCATCCCGCCCCCACAGGATCGCGACGAGTGCTCCGCCGCGCGCCACGAGCTCGCGGATCGCGTGCTCGGTGACCTTCTCCCAGCCCCAGCCGCGGTGGGATGCCGGGGCTCCGGGAGCGACGGTCAGCACCCGGTTCAGCAGCATGACGCCCTGATCGCTCCACGCCGAAAGGTCGCCGTGCGGGGCGGGCGGAACGCCGAGATCGGCGTTCAGCTCCTGGTAGATGTTCGAGAGGCTCCGCGGAAGGGGTCGCACGTGCTTCTCGACCGCGAAGGAGAGCCCGATCGGGTGCCCGGGAGTCGGGTAGGGATCCTGACCGACGATCAGGACCTTGACCTGCGCCAACGGACGCTGGAAGGCGCGCAGCACGTGGTCGCCGGCCGGCAGGTAGCGGCGGCCTGCCGCGACTTCCGCCCGGAGGCGTTCGCCGAGTGCGGCGATGTCAGGGGCCACCGGCTCGAGGGCCCGAGCCCATCCGGCGTCGATCAGACCGGCCTCGGAGAGCTCGGCCAATGAGCGTGCCACCGCTCAGGCTCCCTCGGCGCCCACCGAGCCGTCCAGGGTGACGGTGCCCTGCCACGACCAGGGGAAGTCGATCCACAGGTCGGTCTCACGCCACGAGTAGTCCGGCGTCGCGATCGAACCGGGCTTGGTGTACACGGTCACCGACCGCACGTCGGCGCCGCGGTCGCGCAGCAGCGCGACGGCGAGCGCGAGTGTGCGCCCGCTGTCGGCGACGTCGTCGACCAGCAGCACGCGGCGCCCCTCGAGGTACGCGATATCGAGCGCAGGCGGCAGCACCTCCGGCGCGTCCAGCACCGTGCCGATGCCGGTGTAGAACTCCACGTTCAGCGCTCCGCAGTTCTTCGCGCCGAGCGCGTAGGCGATCGCGCCGCCCGGCAGCAGACCGCCACGGGCGATCGCGACCACCACCTCGGGTTCGAAGCCGTCACGGAGGATCGCCCGGGCGAGATCGCGTGAGGCCTCCCCGAACTGGTCCCAGGAGAGCCGCTCGCGCTCCACCGTCGTGTCCACTGCTGTCGCATCCGCCATGTCGGGCTGCCTCCTGGGTCGTCGTCGGTCTGAGAGTGTCGGCGGCGGTCAGTCGGAGCCGCCGCGCACGCGCAGCGGTCCGCGCGCGAGCAGGTGCTGCGCCGACTGCGCGACAGGGCGCATCGTGATCAGGTCGAGGTTCACATGGCCGGGTGCGTTCAGCGCGTACGCGATGACGTCGGCGACGTCGGTCGCGGTGAGCGGGTTCTCGACTCCCTCGTAGACCCGCTCGGCGGCATCCCGATCCCCGCCCAGGCGGTTCAGGGTGAACTCCTCGGTGAAGACCATTCCGGGCGCGACCTCGGTCACCCGGATCGGCTCGCCGTTCAGCTCCAGCCGCAGCGCGTGGGCGATCATGGCCTCCGCCGCCTTGGTCGCGTTGTAACCCGACCCGCCGGGGTATGCGATCGCGGCCGCGGTCGAGGTCACGAACAGCGTGTCGGCGTGCCCGTCGGATGCGGCGGCCTCGCGCAGCTGCGGCAGGAGCGCCGCGACCAGGCGCTGTGCGGACAGCACGTTGACCTCGAACATCCACTGCCAGTCGGCCGGCTTCGCATCCTCGACGCGGTCGGTGCCGCGGGCGCCGCCGGCCACCTGGACGAGCGCATGCACAGCACCGGTCTCGGCGAGCCACGCAGTGAGCGCGTCGACGTCCTCCTGCCGGGTCAGGTCGGCCGCGAACGCGACGGCTCCGGTCTCCTCCTCGAGCGCCCGCAGCCGGTCGGCCCGCCGGGCGACCCCGACGACATCCCAACCGGTCGAGCGGAGAACTCGGACGACGGCCTCGCCGATGCCCGAACTGGCTCCCGTCACCACTGCACGTCGCGTACCCATGGCTCAACGCTACCTACGATCGCGTGAGGCCGAACCTGGCGCCGCCACGCACGGAATCGGCACGACGCCGGTATTACGTAACATTTCCCGTCCGTTGTTGACAGGACGCGGCATGCCTACTCTCGATGCAGGCCGCAGCGTCCGCCGCCGCCGATCGACATACCCGTATCGACTCAAGCAATGGAGCACGCACATGTCCGCACCCGAGAACTGGCGCTTCGAGACCAAGCAGATCCATTCCGGAGCCCAGCCCGACCCGGTGACGAAGGCTCGCGCCACGCCGATCTACCAGACGACGTCCTACGTCTTCGACAGCACCACGCACGCGGCCAACCTGTTCGCTCTCGCGGAGTTCGGCAACATCTACACCCGCATCCAGAACCCGACCCAGGCGGTCGTCGAGGAGCGCGTGGCAGCCCTCGAGGGGGGCACCGGCGCCCTCCTGCTCGCTTCAGGTCAGGCTGCCGAGACCATCGCCGTGCTGAACATCGCCGAAGCGGGTGACCACATCGTCTCGTCGAGCTCGATCTACGGCGGCACGTACAACCTCTTCAAGTACACGCTCAAGAAGCTCGGCATCGACGTCACGTTCGTCGAGAACCAGGACGACGCCGAGGAATGGCGCGCAGCGGTCCGTCCCAACACGAAGCTGTTCTTCGCGGAGACGATCGGCAACCCGAAGATCAACATCCTCGACATCCGTCTGGTCGCCGATGTGGCGCACGAGAACGGCATCCCGCTCATCGTCGACAACACGATCGCGACGCCGTACCTGATCAAGCCGTTCGAGTTCGGCGCCGACATCGTCGTCCACTCCGCCACGAAGTTCCTCGGCGGCCACGGAACCGTGATCGGCGGCGTCATCGTCGACGGCGGAAAGTTCGAGTGGTCCAAGAACGTCGACAAGTTCCCGGGTCTGACCGTTCCCGACCCCAGCTACCACGGTGCCAGCTACACCGCCGCGGTCGGCGACGGGCTGGCCTACATCATCAAGGCCCGCGTGCAGCTGCTGCGCGACCTGGGTGCCGCCATCGCGCCGCAGAGCGCGTGGCTGCTCATCCAGGGCATCGAGACCCTGTCGCTGCGCATCGAGCGCCACGTGCAGAACGCGCAGGAGATCGCGGAGTGGCTGGAGAACCAGCCCGACGTCGCGTCGGTCAACTACTCCGGCCTGCCGACCTCGCCCTGGTATGCGAAGGCGAACGAATACGCCCCCAAGGGCGTCGGCGCAGTGCTGTCGTTCGAGCTCAAGGGCGGTGTCGAGGCCGGACGCGAGTTCGTCAACACGCTGACCCTGTTCAGCCACCTCGCCAACATCGGCGACGTGCGCTCGCTCGTCATCCACCCGGCCTCGACCACCCACTCGCAGCTCACGCCCGAGCAGCAGCTCACGACCGGTGTCACGCCGGGACTCGTGCGCCTGTCGCTCGGACTCGAGAACATCGAGGACCTCAAGGCCGACCTCGAGCAGGCGCTGGCCGCCGCTCGCCGGGTCAGCGAGGCCGCGCGCGCGTAGGGATCTGCACGCCGCGATGCCCCGGCTCGGCTGCTTCGGCGGCCGGGTCGGGGCATCGCTCGTTTCGACCGGTCAGCCGCGCAGCTTGGGGCGCACGTGTGAGAGTCCGCCGTCGATGCCGAGCACCTGACCGGTGATCCAGTCGTTCGCCGGGTCGAGCAGGAATGCGACGCCGCGCGCGACATCGTCGGGCTCGCCCAGCCGCCCGAGCGCATGCATCGACTCGGACACCTTTCGCGATCCCTCGCTCGCGGTGAGGGCGGCGGTGAGCGGGGTCTGCGTGAGTCCCGGTGCGACCGCGTTGATCCGCAGCCCCTGGCTCGCGTAGCTGGCGGCCGCCGAGAGCATGAGCCCGATCACACCGGCTTTGGCTGCGGCGATCGCGTCGTGGTTCGACAGGCCGGCCATCGCCGCCGCCGACGAGACCAGCACGACCGACCCGCCCTCGCGCATGTGGCGCCCCGCTGCGCGCACGGTGGCGAACGCCGTGGTCAGCGATGCTGCGATCACCGCGTCGTACTGATCGCGCGATGTCAGGTGGGCGGGTTTGAGCAGCATCGATCCGGCGAAGCACGCGACCCCGTCGATCGGACCAGCCGTGGCGAACGCGCGATCGACGGCATCGAAATCGGTCGCGTCCAACACGATGTCCGGGGACCCGGATGCCGCATCCCGCGCCGTGGTCACGACGTCGTGTCCTGCCGCCCGCAGCAGGTCGCGGGTCGCCCCGCCGATGCCGCTGGATGCCGCGATGATCAGATATCGAGCCATGAAAGTCCTCCGTCGCCATTCTGACGGCCGAGGCAGCCGCGAGGGCCGGATGCGGTCAGGCGGCGTCCCACCATCGCAGCACGCGCAGCGCGCGCAACGTGATCCACCGGCTCGGGAAGCCCTCATGCTCGCCGTCGAGCTCGAACGGGGTCGGCCCCTGGTGGGTCAGCTCCAGCTTCCACAGCCCGAAAGGCAGCATCTTGGCGCGCAGCAGGTCGATCGCGTCCGCGCACCGCTCGTCGCGCTGGGGTCGCGCGAGGCGGAAGTAGTCCAGCGCGCGCAGCACGTCGTAGTACCAGCGCGTCGGGAACGACGGCATCAGGAAGCGCGGATCGACGATCTCACCCGTCGAGGCGCGCCGGAACAGGCGCCGATCGAGCACGTACTCCTCACCGCGGCGACGCGCCGCGGCGACGGCATCCGATCCTCCGCCGGCCTGCTCCCACGCCCACAGGCCCTCGAGCGCGCAGATCGTGGAGTGGAAGGACGAGCGGCTCGTGCCGTCTTCGTCCCAGCAGTTCCAGCCTCCGTCGGCGAGCTGACCGGCCAGCAGCGTCTCGCAGATGTGCGAGCCGTCCTGCCCGAAGTACGCGGCGTTCGCGAGAGCTCCGCCGTTGATGCACGGCTCGACCTCGCCCTCGAAATACGGCTCGCCGGCATAGTCCCATCGGACGTTCTCGCGCACGCGCGCGATCGCGCGGGTCACGTCGGGGTGCGCGGGATCGACCCCGAACCCCCGCAGCAGCTCGAGGGAGGGATGCGTGGCCGTCCACGCGTCGTAGAACGGCCTGTTCTCGTCGACCCAGCCGGGGCGATACACCCCGCCGTCCCACAGGCCGTCCTCGGCCTGCTCTGCGAGGAGCCGCGCGCCCCAGCCTTCGGTGGCCACCCTGTCGCGCTCGGCGGCGACCTCGGCAGCGGGGGCATCGGTGAGGTCGCGCATCACCTGCCACCGGATCGCCGGGTCGGAATCGAGGAGATACGCGATCACGTCCATGCCGAGCACCGTACTCGCCGCGACCGACAGGCGTAACACGGCGACCCCGGCCCGCCCGGCCAGAGAGAATGAACCCATGGACTGGCAGACCTCCGAGGATACGGTGCCGAGCGCACCGATCACGGAGGCCGACGCGCGCCTGCTGCTGGGCCGGCCACCCTCGACCGGCGCGTGGCGCGACGGCGATCCGGTCGGCGATCGCCACTTCGCCGGCTTCGGCGCGTTCCGCACCGAGGGCGGCCGGGAACTGCCCGGCTACCGCCTCGCGTACGAGACCTGGGGGGAACTCTCCCCCGCGCGTGACAATGCCGTGCTGATCCTGCACGCGCTCACCGGCGACAGCCACGTGCGCGGCTCGGCCGGACCGGGTCATCCGACCGAGGGCTGGTGGCATGAGATCGTCGGCCCGGGCGCCGCGATCGACACCGACACCTGGTTCGTCATCGCGCCCAACATGCTCGGCGGCTGCCAGGGTTCGACGGGACCCTCGAGCATCGCGCCGGACGGCTACGAGTGGGCGTCGCGCTTCCCGTACCTCACGATCCGAGACCAGGTCGCCGCGCAGGTGCGGCTGGCCGATGCCCTCGGAATCGACGTGTGGGCGGCGGTCATCGGCGGCTCGATGGGCGGCATGCATGCCCTGGAGTGGGCTGTCGGCTTTCCGGAGCGGGTCGAGCGCGTCGGCGTCCTGTCCGCCCCGCCGGTCAACACCGCCGACCAGATCGCCCTCAACTCGGTGCAGCTCGAGGCCATCCACATCGATCCGCGCTTCCAGGGCGGCGAGTACTACGACTCCGGCGACGGCGACGGGCCGCATCGCGGATTGGCGCTGGCTCGCCGCATGGCCCTGCTGAACTACCGATCGCCGACCGAGCTGAACCAACGGTTCCAGCGGTCGTGGCAATCGGGAGTGAGCCCCCTCGGCCACGGCGGCCGGTTCGCCGTCGCTTCGTACCTCGATTTCCACGGCAACCGCTTCACCCGGCGCTTCGACGCCAACACCTACATCACCCTGGTGGAGGCGATGAATTCGCATGACGTCGGCCGCGATCGGGGCGGAGTGGAGGACGCGCTCGCGCGGGTGACCGCGACGACGCTCGTGCTCGGCATCGACAGCGACAGACTCTTCCCCGTCGAAGGCCAGCACCGCATCGCGCGCAGCATCCGCACGACCCTCGACGAGGGTGCTGTCGTGCTCTCGAGCGACTTCGGTCACGACGGATTCCTGATCGAGAGCAGCGCGGTCGGCGCCCACCTGCGGCGCCTGCTGGACTCCCCGCCCCGCTGAGGTCCTATCCCGTGCGGGTGTACACCCACGGCAGGCTCGCGAGCTCGAGACGGTGGCGGGATGCCGCACCCCCCGCGCCCGCATCGGAGTCTTCGACCCCGTCGTAGGCGGCGTCGCCGTGCCAGAGCAGCATCGGTCCGCTCGCGCCGCCCCGCGCGACCGTCTCGAACCGGCGGAGCCCGCCGATGCGCGCGACGTCGATCAGCGCCCCGGCGTCCGGCTGCTCTGAGAGGTCGTGCAGGGTGATCCAGGTCGGCGGGTACAGCGTGATCTGCCCGCGGGCATGGCGGGCGAGCATGTCCGCAGGACGCACCCACTCGGCGGCGATGACCTCGTCGGGCGCCGGCACGAGCCGGCCGCCCGGGTCGGGCGCGAGGAAGAACCACGTGCGGATGCGGTGCGGAGTGCCCGGGGGCGGATCCCAGCACGAGAGCGGTACGAGGGCATCGGCATCCAGGCGCACGCCCGTCTCTTCCCAGGTCTCGCGGGTGCCCGCCCGGAGGGCGGTCGCCGCCTCTTCGGCGGGGTCGCCGTCGTCGGGTTCGATTTTGCCGCCGGGAAAGACCCAGGCGCCGGCGAAGGAGCCGCGGTCGGGACGCTCGATCATGAGCACTTCCGGCCCGAGTGCGCTGTCGCGCACGATCACGACCGTCGCCGCGACCGGCACATCCGGATCGACGCCGTCTTCGGGTCGGCGCGGACGCGACTCCACAACCGCGTCGGCGAGGGCGCGGAATGCCCTGTCGGCGGGCGACGGCGCGGGCGGGCGTTCTGACACGCCCCCACTCTAGGCCGCGGCCAGGGCCCTCGATCGTTCCAGGCGCAGGCTCGCGACGGCGATGCCGAGGCCGACGAGCGCCAGCAGCACGCCGACCCACGCGGGGGCCAGGAACCCGAGTCCGAGTCCGATCGCGACGCCGCCCAGGAACGCCCCCAGCGCGTTGCCCATGTTCAGCGCCGAGTGGTTCAGTGCCGCGGCGATGGACTGGTTGTCCTCGGCCACATCCATCATGCGGGTCTGGATCGTCGGGCTCAGCACCGACGAGACGAACCCCGTCGCCAGGACGAAGAAGCCGAGCGCGAAGATCCACTGCGCGGTCAGTGCGAGCAGCACGAGCACGATCGCGAGCCCGATCAGCGATCCGATCAGGGTGCGCTTCAGATCGACGTCGGCCAGGTGCCCGCCGACGAGGTTGCCGATGGTCATGCCCACGCCCATCAGGACCAGCACGATCGGGACGACCCACTCGGGCGAGCCGGCCACTTCCGTGACGAGCGGCGCGACATAGCTGTACACCGCGAAGAATCCGCCGAAGCCGATCGCCCCGATGCCGAGTGCGAGCCACACCTGTCCGATGCGGAAGACGCCCAGTTCGGCACGCAGGGTGCGCCCCGGCTCGCCAGGGTGCGGCGGCACGAAGAAGGCGATGAAGACCGTCGCGACCGCGAAGATCGCGGTGACGACCATGAACGCCGCCCGCCAGCCGACCTGCTGGCCGAGGAACGTGCCGAGCGGCACGCCGACGACGTTCGCGAGCGTGAGGCCGGTCAGGACGAACGCGACACCCTTCGCACGGTTGCCCGGACCCAGCACGTCGGCGGCCACGAGGGCGCCGATGCCGAAGTACGCCCCATGCGGCAGTCCTGCGAGAAAGCGCGACGCGGCGACGAGTTCGAAGGTCGGCAGCACGATGGTCAGCCCGTTGAAGACGGTGAGCGCGAGAGCGAGGCCGATCATCACGCGGTGCCGCGGGTACTTCGCGACCGAACCCGCGATCAGCGGGGCGCCGACCACGACGCCGAGGGCGTACAGCGTGATGAGCCAGCCGGCCTGGGCGATCGCGTCGCCCTGGCTCGCCGCCCACTGACTCGGCAGCACGTCGGCGGCGATGTTCGGGAGCAGGCCCATGACGACGAACTCGGTCATGCCGATGCCGAAGCTGCCGATGGCGAGGGAGAGGAGCGCCCACATCGCCGCACCCCTCGTGGGATTCGAGGAGGTCACTCGGTCATGCTAGCCCGCCGCGCGGCATCCTGTCGAATCGATTCGAGCGCGCGCGGGCCGCCGAGCGTCAGAGTGATTCGGGCCGGGTTTCGAGAGCTCGCTCGAGCCGTTCGATCTTGCCGTCGAGCTCACCCGTCCACCCGGGACGGATGTCGGCCTTGAGCACGAGCGACACACGCGATCCGAACGGCAGCACGGCCTCGGTCGCGCGCTTGACCACGTCGAACACCTCATCCCACTCCCCTTCCACTTCGGTGAACATCGAGGTGGTGCGGTGCGGCAGCCCCGACTCGCGCACCACGCGCACGGCCGCGGCGACCGCGTCGTGCACCGAGGCGTCGGCGTCGGGCGCCCCGTCGCGGGGTGCGCCGCTCGGGGCGACGGAGAAGGCGATGAGCATGGAGACCTCCGGGTCAGGAGCCGATGGTGCTGGCTGATCGATCGAGCGCGGCGGTGCGACGCCCGGCAGTGATGCGGCCGGGAACCCCGGCGACTCTGACGATCGCCCAGACGAGCAGCACCGTGACGAGGACGTTCCGCAGCGTCAGCACCGCCGCCGGCAGCGCCTCCGCGCTGAGCAGACCCCAGTACGTCAGCGGGTAGACCACCTGCGTGATCGCGGCGATCACCAGGCCCAGCGCGGCAGGACGCCACCAGCGGCGCCGATCGATCACCAGCCCGACGACGAGCGGGGCGATGATCCAGGTCATGTACTGCGGCGACCCGACCTTGTTGAACACGATGAACGCGAGCACCAGCGCGAGGGCGAGCGGCGGGAACAGGCGCACGAAGCTCGCGCCCCGCCACGCCTTGAACGCACCGAGCCCGGCGACGGCTGCCACGGCAGCGATGAGCAGGGGTGTCATGACGGCGACGACCACCTGCACCCCGGGTCCCATCACCTGGAACGTGAGGATGTCGCGGTCGTAGTAGATGGACGAACCGGGGATGCCGAGCACGGCGCCCCAGAGGTACCACGCGCTGACCGGCGCTTCGAGCTGGAGACCACGGTCGGCCTGGTCGGTGACGAAGCCGAAAGCGTGGTCGATGCCGCCGCCCGCGAAGACCGCCGCGAGCGTGAGCACCGAGACGAGCGCGGCGCCTGCGATCACCGTGAAGCGGCGCCGGACCGCGATCACCGCCGCGACGAGGAGCGCTGCCGGCCACACCTTGATCCAGGTCGCAACGGCCAGGAGGATCGAAGCCAGCCACGGTCGGCCGACGAGCCACAGACTGCCCGCCAGCGAGAGAGCCACCGTGATCGCATCGAGCCGGTACATCCCCACCGGGCCGAGGAGCGCGATGAACGCGAGCCAGAACCACGCGGCGACGATGCGGCCCTTCGACCGGCCGCGGCCTACCAGGATCGCGAAGGCCACGGCATCGCACAGCGTGATCAGGATCGCCCACGCGACTTCGTACCCCGCGATCCAGGCGAAGCCGTGCGCGAGCACCATGGGCACGAGGGCGAGCTGCGGATACACCCACGATTCGGTGACGCCGACGACGGCTCGACCCTCGATCGCCCCCGTCGACCACGGTTCGTAGACGAGGTACACATCGCCCATGGGCTGATTGGGCTGGATGAACCCCAGGACCGCGACGAGGACGTGCACGACCGCGAACGCGATCCACAGCACTCCCCGCTTCGACACCCGTTGATTCTAGGGCGCGCCGGTTTCGAGGTCGTTGCCGACCGGTGGCGAGGTTCAGCGGGCTTCGAGGGCCTCGGCGACCGCGCGCGGGAGCGCCGCGGCCACATCGAGCGCGGTGATCGGACCACCCTCGGCACCGAGGTCGCCCGCGACCAGACTGGCCGCGCGGCCGTGCAGCCACACGCCGGTCGCCGCGAGGGGTCCGAGGTCGGCGCCGGATGCCGCGCCGGCGACGACCGCGCCGATCGCGCCGCGCCAGCACGTCCCCCGTTCCGGCCGTGGCCAGCCAGGGCGTCCCGGCCGACACCGTGGTGGACCAGCCGCTCGGCGACGCGACGATCGTGACGGCTCCCTTGAGGACGACCGTCGCGCCGAGCGCCGCCGCCGTCTCGATCGCGGATGCCGCCCGCTCGGCATCCGTCGTCGGCGAGCCCTCTGCCAGGCCGAGGTCCGCTCGCAGGCGCGCGTGCTCCCGATCGTGCGGCGTGACGATCCGCGGTGACGTCGCATTCGGTGCGAGGTCGAGCGCCCCCGCGTCGACGACCACCGGCAGCGCTGAAGCCAGGATGCGTCGCAGCGCCGCGGTCTCGGCATCCGATCGGCTCGCCGCGTCCGTTCCCGAGCCGATCAGCCACGCCTGCACGCGCCCGTCGGCGATCACGGTCTCGGGGCGCCGCTGCAGGACGAGCGAGGTCGGCACGGACGGCCCGAGGTAGCGGACCATGCCGAGACCGGTGCGCCATGCGGCCTCGACGCCGAGCACCGCCGCGCCCGGATACTGATCCGAACCCGTCCGGACGCCCAGCACCCCGCGGGAATACTTGTCATCCGCGGCGGTTGGCCTCCGCAGGACGCGCGCGGCGTCCTGCACCGTCCATGAGCCCGACATGGCGCCACCCTACCCGCGCTCTGTCCGCGCCCGGAGGGCTTCAGACGCGAGGCCGGCCTGACACCGGCCTCACGCCCGCTCAGGCGCGCCGGCGAGTCGCGTCCTGCACCTCTCCGATGAGCTCCTCGATGATGTCCTCGAGGAACAGCACCGCGGTCGTGTCGCCGTTCGCATCGCGCACGCGCGCCAGGTGACGGCCCGCGCGGCGCATGAGCGCGAGCGCGTCCTCCAGGTCAGTGCTCTCCAGCACCGGCACCATCTGGTGGATGCGCTTGCCCGGAATCGGCCGCACGACATCGGTCGCGGCATCCGGTCCCTCGGCCGCACGCAGGATGTCCTTGAGGTGGACGTACCCGAGCGGCATGGCGTCGGCATCCACGATCACGTATCGCGAGAAGCCGTATTTGGCGACCGCGCGTTCGATCTCGGCGGGCGTGACCGACTCGGGGAGGGTCACGAGCTGCGTCAGAGGGAGGGCGATGTCGGCGGCCTTCTTGTCGGTGAACTCCAGTGCGGCCGAGACCGTTCCGGCGGCGTCATGGAGGATGCCCTCGATGCGCGACTGGTTCACGATCGTCGTCACCTCTTCGAGCGTGAACGTCGACGCGGCCTCGTCCTTGGGCTCCACCCCGAAGAGGCGCACGGCGTGGTTGGCGATCCAGTTGAGGGTCACGATCACCGGATGGAACAGCCGCGAGACCCAGACGAGCGGGGTCGCGAGCATGAGCACCGCGCGGTCGGGCACCGAGAACGCGAGGTTCTTCGGCACCATCTCGCCGAACACGACGTGCAGGTACGAGACCAGCAGCAGCGCGATGACGAAGGCGATGACATCGACCGTGCCCTCGGCGAGGTTCGTCAGACCGAGGGGCCCTGCCAGCAGGTGATGGATCGCGGGCTCTGAGACGTTGAGGATCAGCAGCGAGCAGATCGTGATGCCCAGCTGGCTCGTGGCCAGCATGAGCGTCGCGTGCTCCATGGCGTACAGCGCGGTCTTGGCGGCGCGGGAGCCCTTCTCGGCGAGCGGCTCGATCTGCGAGCGGCGTGCCGAGATGACGGCGAACTCGGCGCCGACGAAGAATGCGTTGAACGCGAGCAGAACGACCAGCCACGCGATTCCTGCCCAGTCGCTCATGACCGATCACCCCCCTCGATGTGCGCGTCCTCCGGCATCGGCGTGTGGGTGAACCGCACGCGGTCGACCCGGCGGCCGTCCATCCGCTGCACGTCCAGGGTGCCGTCCTCGACATCGAGCGTGTCGCCGACGACCGGGATGCGCTCGAGCACGCTCATGATGTACCCGCCGACCGTGTCGTACACGTCGCCTTCCGGAATGCGGATGCCGGTGCGATCGAGCACCTCGTCGGGTCGCAGGTCGCCCGGGAACGTCAGCGAGTTCTCGCCCCGCACGATGCCCGCCCGGCGGCGGTCGTGCTCGTCGAGCACTTCGCCCACGATCTCCTCGACGAGGTCTTCGAGGGTGACGACACCGGCGGTGCCGCCGTACTCGTCGACCACGATCGCCATCTGATAGCCCCGGGCGCGCAGCTCGGAGACGAGGGTGTCGAGGTGCACGGCTTCGGGCACGCGCAGCGGCTCGGTGGCCAGCGCGGCCGCCGGCACGTCCGAGCGACGCTCACGGGGGACGCCGACGGCGGCCTTGAGGTGCACGATGCCGACGATGTCATCCATCGACTCGTCGTACACGGGGAAGCGGCTGTGGCCGGTGCGGCGCGCGAGCTGGATCACGTCGTCGGCGGAGTCGTCGACGGCGAGCGCGTGGATGCTGGGCCGCGGTGTCATGACGTCGGCCGCGCTCAGACGCGCGAAAGTCAGGCTGCGGTCGAGCAAGGACGCGGTGTCTTCTTCGAGCACGCCGGCCAGGGCCGAGCGGCGAACCAGGCTCGACAGCTCCTCGGCCGTTCGCGCACCGGAGAGCTCCTCCTTCGGCTCGATGCCGATCAGGCGCAGCACGCCGTTGGCGCTGCCGTTGAGCACCACGATCGCCGGGCGGAAGACCATGGTGAATGCGACCTGGAACGGCATCACGAGCTTGGCGGTCTGGCGCGGGATCGCGAGGGCGAAGTTCTTCGGGATCAGCTCACCGAGGATCATCGACAGGATCGTGGCGAAGGTCACCGCGATGATGACGGCGACCGGCGACGCGATGCTCTCGGGCCAGCCCCACGCCGTGAAGACGGGGCGCAGCAGGCTGGAGATCGCCGGCTCCATCGCGTAGCCGGTGAGCAGCGTCGTGAGAGTGATGCCGAGCTGCGCGCTCGAGAGGTGCGTCGAGGTGATGCGCAGCGCGTTGATGGTGATCGAGAGCCGGGACTCGCCCGCCTTACGGCGCGCCTCGAGGTCCGCGCGATCCAGGTTGACGAGCGCGAACTCGCTCGCCACGAACAGGCCGGTTCCGACCGTGAGCAGAAGCCCCACGCCCAGCATGATGAACTCCATCACGCATCACCCCCCGCCATGGCGGGTGCGGGTCGATGGGGCGAGGGTCTGCAACTGGGGGGGTCGTCCATTGTGCCGACAAGTCTACGGCCCCCCTGAATCCACCGACCGCTACTCACGGTGACGAGCGCTGCTGACCCCTCAGGCGCGGTCGCCACCGTCAGTAGCGGTCGGTGAAACTGCCTCTTCCCCAGGCAACCGCATCCATGCAGTTGTCCACAGCGCGAGGCGAACGCGGCGACGTGCGAGCCCGCCTGGGAGAGCTTTTGCCTATGGCGAACTGGATGTACGACCCGGACGAGCTGCTGGCGGCGTGGGGATTTGCGGATGTCGGCGTTATTCTCTCCCGGCACGCGAAGGACCTCGAAGCGCTCGCACTGCTGAGTCGGCGAGAACGCCACGGTGAACTGATCCGACTTGCTGACGGAGTGCGGGTCCGGACATCCGTATTCGCCGCATTGACAGGTGCTCGGCGGGTACTGCTCCGGATCATCGCAACGGCGCTCACTTGGACCGTCGGCGGTGTGGTTTCGCACGAGTCCGCCGCAGCAGTACATGAACTGGCGCTGCTGCGTTCGAACACGGGGGTTGTACACACCATCGTGCCCGTGGCGAGCGGGGGACGCTCCACCGGAAATGTGCGTCGTCACGCGATCCTGCTGCACGCGGACGAGATCGACACGGTCAAAGGTCTTCGGGTGACGACGCTGGCACGCACGGTGGCCGACCTCGCCGCGCACCTTCCCCACGCAGCTGCCGTGGCCGCCGCCGACTCAGCCATGAGGTCGCACAGGAATCGTCCTCTGGAACGGCATGAACTCTTGGCGCAGGTATCACGACGGCGCGACAACAACACACGTCGCGGTGTCGCGAGAATCGAGGCCGTCGCTCAGTTCGCCGACGGCCGCGCGGAGAGCCCGAAGGAATCGGAGAGCCGCGTCGTGATCGCCGAACTGGGGTTCGCGGCCCCAGAGCTCCAGTACGAGGTGTTCGACGCCGATGGGCTCGCGGGGAGAGCGGACTTCGCCTGGCCGAGCGAGCGGACGCTCGGCGAATACGACGGAAAGACAAAGTACTTCGACGAGCAGCTGACGGGCGGCCTCAGTCCAGAGCAGATTCTGTGGAAGGAGAAGCGCCGAGAAGAGCGCCTTCGAGCTGCAGGCTTCCGAGTCGTGCGATGGGATGCCGCGGATTTGGCGACTCCATCACGTCTCGCCGCCAAGCTGCGGCGTGCGGGCGTTCCGCGCGCATGACCCCGCGAGCGCTACACACACTGGCGAACGCTACAAACGATTCATCCGCGGTCGCCACCGTGAGTAGCGCTCGGTGAAACGAGCCGGGGCTACCAGCTGACGGGCAGGGCCTTGCCCTCTTCGTACCCGGCCGCGGACTGCAGGCCGACGCGGGCGCGTTCGTGGAACTCCGCGACCGAAGCGGCGCCGGCGTAGCTGAACGACGAGCGCACGCCCGAGGTGATCATGTCGATCAGGTCCTCCAGGCCCGGGCGCAGGGGGTCGAGGTAGATCTTCGACGACGAGATCCCCTCCGCGAACAGCTCCTTGCGGGCGAGCTCGTACGGGTCCAGCCGCCCGAAGCGGTCATGCACGGCCTTGGTCGAGGCCATTCCCCACGATTCCTTGTACGACCGGCCGGCGTCATCGACCAGGAGCTCCCCGGGTGCCTCGATCGTCCCGGCGAACCACGAGCCGATCATGACGGATGCCGCTCCCGCGGCAAGTGCGAGTGCGACGTCGCGGGGGTAGCGCACTCCCCCGTCGGCCCAGACGTGGGCTCCCAGCATCCGCGCCGCCTCGGCCGTCTCGAGCACGGCGGAGAACTGCGGGCGCCCGACCGCGGTCATCATGCGCGTCGTGCACATCGCGCCGGGGCCGACGCCGACCTTGAGGATGTCGGCACCGGAACGCACCAGATCATTCACGCCCTCGGGGGTGACGATGTTGCCCGCCGCGATCGGGATGCCCAGGCCCAGGTCCGAGACGGTGCGCAGGGCTGCCAGCATCCCCTCCTGATGTCCGTGCGCGGTGTCGACGACCAGCACGTCGACGCCGGCGGCGGCGAGCGCGCGCGCCTTCGACGCGACGTCTCCGTTGATGCCGACCGCGGCAGCCACGCTCAGGCGTCCCGAGGCGTCGACCGCCGGCCGGTACAGCGTCGAGCGCAGGGCGCTCCGCCGTGAAAGGGTGCCCACGACGAAGCCGTGGTGCAGGACGCAGACGGTCTCGGCGCCCGCGCCGACGATGAGGTCGAACGCGTGGCGGGCGCTTTCGACGTCGTCCGCGTCGATGGATGCCGTCCGCCCGCGCGCCAGATCGCCCAAGCGGGCGTCGGGCAGGGCGGTGCCGAGCCGGGTGGCGGGGACGACTCCCAGGACGGCGGCGATGTTCAGGTGGCCCGCCGACGCTTCCGCGACGACGATGCCGTGCCCCTCGGTCGCGGGCAGCAGGCGCGCGGCATCCGCCACGGTCGCCTCGGGAGGCAGGACGAGCGGGGTGTCCCAGCGCACCGGCTGGTCTTTGACCCAGCGGATCGCGGCATCCAGCTCCTGCAGAGGCATGTCCTGCGGCAGGACGCCCAGCCCGCCTCGGCGGGCGAGCGTCGCCGCCAGACGGGCGCCGGTGACCGAGTTCATGTTCGCCGAGACGAGCGGGATCGTCGCGGTGGTGCCGTCGCCCGGCGAGAGGTCGACGTCCAGACGGCTTGTGACGGCCGAGTGTCGCGGGACGAGGAAGACGTCGGAGTACGTCAGGTCGACCTCGGGCTGCTCACCGTAGAACTCCATACCCGAAAGGTTAGTGACTCTTGCTGTATGCATAACGATGCGCAATTGTGTTCGCCCTGCCCTTTCGGTCCAGGGGAACCGCCCGCCAGACTGGGTTAGGCTTAACAGTCGTGCGTGGGGGCCGTTCAGATCATGCCCTGCACGCTCCTACAGTCTTCACGAAAGCAGGCGATCGAGCGTGTCGAGCCAGGTCACGGGCGTCGGGGTGTCGAGCGAAGGAGAGTTCGGAGCCAATGAATGGCTCGTCGACGAACTCTACGAGCAGTTCAAAGTCGACAAGAACTCAGTAGACAAGGCCTGGTGGCCGATCCTCGAGGCGTATCAGCCCGTGGACACCACGGCCACGCCACCCTCCGAGGCACCGGCTTCGCCGCCCACCGAGGCGAAAGCCCCGCCGGCAGCCGAGCCGGCGCCCGCTGCCGCCGCAGCACCTGCCGCCGCAGCACCTGCGGCCGCGGCACCCGCCGCCCCTGCCGCCCCGGCAGCCGCCGCTCCCAGTGAGCCCAGGTCGGAGGGCGCGCAGCCCACCGATGCGCATCCCTTGACCGCGCCGATCCCCGTGATCGGCGCGCCGCCGATCGCCCGCACGACCGCCCGCCCCGCGGCGCGTCAGCCGATTCCGGCACAGGCCCCGGCGGTCGCACCGTCGGCGAGCGCCGAGAACCCCGAAGACGACAAGGTCACCGTCCTCAAGGGCATGACCAAGGCACTCGCCGTCAACATGGACGAGTCGCTCACGGTTCCCACCGCGACCAGCGTGCGCACGATCCCGGCGAAGCTGATGATCGACAACCGCATCGTCATCAACAACCACATGTCGCGCACCCGCGGCGGCAAGATCAGCTTCACGCACCTCATCGGCTGGGCGCTGATCCGCGCGCTCAAGGAGTTCCCGAGCCAGAACGTGTTCTACGCCGAGATCGACGGCAAGCCCTCGGTCGTGGCTCCCGCGCACATCAACCTCGGCATCGCGATCGACCTCCCGAAGCCCGACGGCACCCGTGCGCTCCTGGTTCCGAGCCTCAAGCGGGCCGACACGCTGACCTTCAGCGAGTACCTGGTCTCCTACGAGGACCTCATCACCCGGGCGCGGGGCAACAAGCTCACCGCCGCCGACTTCCAGGGCACAACGATCTCGCTGACCAACCCCGGCGGCATCGGCACCGTGCACTCGGTACCGCGCCTCATGAAGGGCCAGGGCTGCATCGTCGGCGCCGGCGCACTGGAGTACCCGGCCGAGTTCCAGGGCGCGAGCGAGAAGACGCTCAACGAGCTCGCGATCGGCAAGACGATCACCCTGACCAGCACATACGACCACCGCGTCATCCAGGGCGCCGGCTCGGGCGAGTTCCTCAAGAAGGTGCACGAGCTGCTCATCGGGCAGCGCCACTTCTACGAAGACATCTTCGCGGCCCTGCGCATCCCCTACGCCCCGATCCACTGGGGCAACGACATCAACGTCGACCTCGCCGAGCGCGTCGACAAGACGGCCCGCGTGCAGGAGCTCATCAACTCGTTCCGCGTCCGCGGGCACCTGATGGCCGACATCGACCCGCTGGAATACGTCCAGCGCACGCACCCCGACCTCGAGATCGAGCAGCACGGCCTCACGTTCTGGGACCTCGACCGCGAATTCGTCACGGGTGGCTTCGGCGGCAAGCGCCAGATGAAGCTGCGCGACATCCTCGGCGTGCTCCGCGACTCGTACTGCCGCACGATCGGCATCGAGTACATGCACATCCAGGACCCGGCCCAGCGGCTCTGGTTCCAGGAGAACGTCGAGCTCAAGTACCAGAAGCCCGGCCACGACGAGCAGCTCCGCATCCTGAGCAAGCTCAACGAGGCCGAGGCGTTCGAGACGTTCCTGCAGACCAAGTACGTCGGCCAGAAGCGCTTCAGCCTCGAAGGCGGCGAATCGCTCATTCCGCTGCTCGATGAGATCCTGCAGGGCGCCGCCGAAGCCGGCTTGGACGGAACCGCGATCGGCATGGCCCATCGCGGCCGCCTCAACGTGCTCACGAACATCGCCGGCAAGACCTACGGACAGGTCTTCCGCGAGTTCGAGGGCTCCGTCGCCGTGGGCAGCAAGAGCGGCTCGGGCGATGTCAAGTACCACCTCGGCACCGAGGGCACGTTCGTGGACGACCGCGGCGAGGAGCTGCCGGTCTACCTCGCGGCGAACCCCTCGCACCTCGAGACCGTCGACGGCGTGCTCGAGGGAATCGTGCGCGCCAAGCAGGACCGCAAGCCGATCGGCACGTTCTCGTGGCTGCCGATCCTCGTGCACGGCGACGCGGCGTTCGCCGGTCAGGGCGTCGTGGTCGAGACGCTGCAGATGTCGCAGCTGCGCGGCTACCGCACCGGTGGCACGATCCACGTCGTGGTCAACAACCAGGTCGGCTTCACGACCGTCCCGCAGGACGCGCGCACCTCGGTGTACGCGACCGACGTGGCCAAGACGATCCAGGCGCCGATCTTCCACGTGAACGGCGACGACCCCGAAGCGGTCGTGCGCGTCTCGCAGATCGCGTTCGCCTACCGTCAGCGCTGGCACCGCGACGTCGTGATCGACCTCGTCTGCTACCGCCGCCGCGGCCACAACGAGGGAGACGACCCCTCGATGACGCAGCCGCTCATGACGAACCTCATCGAGGCGAAGCGCTCGGTGCGCCGCCTGTACGTCGAGGCGCTCGTCGGACGCGGTGACATCACCGAGGAGGAGTACGAGCAGGCCAAGCGCGACTTCCAGAACGGCCTCGAGATCGCATTCGCCGAGACGCACGCCGCCGAGACCGGCACCTCGCCGGTCGTGCAGGACGCGCCGGTCGAACCGGCCGTCGGCTCACCCGAGACCACAGGTGTCTCCCGCGAGATCGTGCACATGATCGGCGACGCGTTCGTGAACAAGCCCGATGGCTTCACGGTTCATGCCAAGCTGCAGCAGCTGCTCGATAAGCGTCTCGACATGAGCCGCAACGGCGCGATCGACTGGGGCTTCTCGGAGCTGCTGGCCTTCGGATCGCTCCTGGTCGAGGGCACGCCAGTGCGACTCGCGGGCCAGGACTCGCGCCGCGGCACCTTCGTCCAGCGCCACTCCGTGCTGCACGATCGCGTGAACGGCCAGGAGTGGATCCCGCTGACGAACCTGAGCGACAAGCAGGGCAAGTTCTGGGTCTATGACTCGCTGCTGAGCGAGTACGCCGCTCTCGCGTTCGAGTACGGCTACTCGGTCGAGCGCGCGGACGCGCTCGTGCTGTGGGAGGCGCAGTTCGGCGACTTCGTCAACGGCGCCCAGTCCGTGCTCGACGAGTTCATCTCCTCTGCCGAGCAGAAATGGGGCCAGCTCTCGAGCGTCGTGCTGCTGCTGCCGCACGGCTACGAGGGTCAGGGCCCTGACCACTCGTCGGCGCGCATCGAGCGCTACCTGCAGATGTGCGCGCAGGACAACATGACCGTCGCGCGCCCGTCCACGCCCGCGTCGTACTTCCATCTGCTGCGCCGTCAGGCGTATGCACGCCCCCGGCGTCCGCTCGTCGTCTTCACCCCGAAGGCCATGCTTCGCCTGCGCGGCGCGACGAGCCCGGTCGATGACTTCCTCACGGGCAAGTTCGAGCCGGTGCTGGACGACGATCGCGGTCTCGACCGCGCCGCCGTCAAGCGCGTGCTGCTGCACGCCGGCAAGATCCACTGGGATCTGAAGGCCGAGCTCGACAAGAACCCGAACCCCGAGATCGCCCTCGTCCGGCTCGAGCAGTACTACCCGGCGCCGATCGAGGAACTGAACGCCGTGCTCGACAGTTACCCGAACGCGGCGCTGTTCTGGGTGCAGGACGAGCCCGAGAACCAGGGCGCATGGCCGTTCATCGCTCTCGAGGTCGTCAAGCACCTCCACGGCCGCACGATCCGCCGCATCTCGCGGGCATCCGCGGCCTCGACGGCCACGGGTTCGCCGAAGGTGCACGCGCTCGAGCAGGCCGCGATCCTCAAGAAGGCGCTCACCGTCTAGGTCGGCTCGCCGTCGTCACGAACACCGGATGCCGCAGCATCCGGTGTTCGTCATTCCGCGGGCGCTCTTCCCCGGTGTCGCTGCACGAGCGTCACGACCACCGCGGCGATCGCCAGCAGGAGCGCCGGGAGCAGCGAGCGCACCGCCAGAGCGAGCATGCCGACGCACAGCACGACCGCGACGCAGGCCATCCACCAGCCGAGTGAGCGCGGGGCGAGCAGCCGGACGGCAGCGATCATGCCGACGACGTAGATCGCGACCATGCTGCTGGTGTGCACGAGGATGAACGGCGTGAGGTCCAGGCCCGACCAGAGCATGAGGGCCACATAGGCCGCCACGACGATGCCGGTCAGCCCGAGTGCACGCCGCGGGATGCCGCCCGCCTCGGCGCCCGGCGCGAACCAGCGGGGCAGATCGCCGTTGTCGGCCAGCGATGCGCCCAGCTTGGCGAATGCGGCGAGGTACACGTTCAGCACGCCGAGGGCGACGATGGCTGCGATCACCCCGACGGCGATCGAGCCGAATCCCGGCGAACCCAGTCCGGCGAGCATCAGCAGAGGAACTCTTCCGGCTCCGGCCGCCTCGCCGAGCGCGCCGACCGTGACGATCTGCAGCACCAGGTAGCAGGCGCCCGTCACGACGAGGGCGACCGCGGTCGCGATCGGGATGATGCGCCGCGCGTCGCGGAACTCCCCGGAGACGTGCGTGCCGACCTCCCAACCGGCGAACGCCCACACGAAGAGGCTGATCGCGGTGCCGACGCCCGCCCAGCCATGCGGGAGGAAGGGCTCGAAGTTCTGCGGCTCGACGGACGGAGCGGCCAGCGCCACGACCGCGACCACGACGGCCAGCAGCAGCGCGGTGAGCACGAGCTGCAGCCATCCGGCCACGCGCACGCCGAACACGTTGACCACGAAGGGCAGCGCGAGGAAGAACACCGCGAGCACGGGGACGACCGCACGATCGGCACCCACCACGGCCGCGACGTACTCGCCGCCCAGCATCGCCACGACCGGTGCCCCGGCGCAGACGCCGAAGAGGAACCAATATCCGGTCATGCGGGCCGCGGTCGGTCCGAGCGCGCGACGCGCGTAGCTGGCGACGCCGCCCGGATCGGGAAACCGCGCGGCAAGAGCGGCGAACGTGCCGGCCAGCGGGATCGACAGGACGATGACCGCGATCACGGCCACGATGCTCGCCGGACCGGCGACCTGTGCGGCGATGCCCGGCAGCACCAGCAGGCCGGTGCCGAGCACGGAGCCGATGTACAGCGCGATCCCCTGCGGCAGTCCGAGCGATCCGTGCGCCGGCACGACACGCGTCGGGTCGGCGAGAGGGCGAGTCACCTCTTCAGTCTCGCGCCCGGACACCTGCTCGCCGCCACGGGCACCTGCCATTCGTCGACGCGCTCCTGCCAACAGCGGGGCGATCAGCGCACGCTAGTACCAGAGGCTCAGGTACGGCGCCTGCGGCGAGGTGAACACCGCGTCCAGCGCGACGGTGACCGATTCGTCGGCGACGACGATCCCCGCCGCGCGCAGGGTGGTCGCCGCGACCCCGCCCAGCACGATCGACGACAGGGCGTTGACGGTGAGCGTGACGTCGGCCTGCCGGTCTGCGACGGTGACCTCGGCGCGACCGGACTCATCGACGTTCAGCATCCAGGTGCCGTCGGCGAAGCCGAGCGGGTCGGTCACGCGCATCACGAACGATCCGGCCGCCGCGTAGGTGCGGGCGGCGAGGACCACCGGCACGTCCATGATCCGGAGCCAGCCGTGCTCACCGGTCTCGACCTTCGCTCCGCGCTGATCGGCGATCATCCACCGCACCGGCTCGTCGACCGAGCGGAGTGGTGCCTTCACCGCAGACACCAGGTCGTGCTCCAGGGCGAATCGCCAGAGCGCCGCGTAGGCGTCGGCTGTCTCGCTCAGCAGGTAGTGCAGCTCGAGCTCGTGCTTGGTGAAGTCATGGCCCTCGTCCGCGAGCTTGTACACGGCGATGCCGCGCGTGGTGCCTCCGGCGTCCGCGTACCGCACGGCGCGCAGCTTGCCGCCGCCCTCCTGACCGGGCGCCAGACCCGACATGCGGCGCCACAGTCCGGGCCACGCCTCGATCTCGCCGGGTCGGGTGGTGCGCACCCTGCCGTGCAGCTCGGCGAGCTGGTCGCGGAGCAGTTCCCGAGCGACGAAGTCGAGACGCCCGTCGGGACGGGGTCCGACCCACAGCGCGCGCTTGGTCTCGATCGACCAGTCCGTCGCGTAGGTCGCCGGCGAGAACCCGAACCGCCCGTAGATCGTGGCCTCCGACACGGTCAGCCCGGCGATCGCGAGTCCTGCGTCGGCCGCCGTGCGCAGCTCGCCCTCGAGCATCGCACGGGCGATGCCTTTGCGGCGGTGCGTGGGCGCGACGGTCACGCCGCTGATCGCCCACATCGGGATGCCGCGCCCGCCGGGCATCGTCAGGTCCGTGACCCAGGAATTCACCGTGCCCACGGGTTGGGCGACGTCGAGGGAGGCCGGGTCGTACACGCCGACGAAGCGACGGAACGCGAGTCCGTCGCGCGCGCCGCCCAGCTGCTCGTCGCTCTGCTCTCCCGCGAGGAAGCCGCGCATCTCGGCCTGCAGGTACGGATCGAACACGGCGGCGTCGCCGGTGTCGATCACGCGATACTCGAGCCCGTTCGCGGCGACGGCGCGGGCCGCGCCTGGGTCCGCGGGGGCGTTCTTCCAGTCGGTGACGGCCATGCCTCCACACTATCGAGCGGCCGCGACAGCGCTCCGTCAGTCCGCGAGCGCTGCCTGCGCGGCGTCGATCGACGCGGTGCGGTCGGAATCGACCAGACCCAGCCGGGTGCGGCGGTCGAGCAGGTCGTCGGAATCGAGCGCACCCTCCACGCGCACACCCCACCGCAGCTCCTGCGCCGTGACCCCGCGAGCGGCGGACGGGCCGCCCGGCAGCCCGGCGACGAACGGCGCCTCGGCACCGTATCGGCGCACGAACCGGGGCGCCGCGACGATCTCGTCCGAACGAGCACGAGGCCACGCTCCGACGAGGGGCAGGGTCCGGGTGACGGATGCCGGCACCCCGCCCGCCGCGAAGCGACGGGCGACGGCGGCATCGACCCCGTCCTGGGCCATGCGCCGGTAGGTCGTGAGCTTTCCCCCGACGACCGTCAGCACACCGTCAGCCGACTCCAAGATCGCGTGCCGTCGCGAGAGGTCGCTCGTCTCGGCTTCGGTCCCCGGCTCCTCCGAGGAGGTGAGCAGGGGCCGAAGACCGGCGAAGGTGGCGACCACGTCGGAGCGGGCGAGCGGTCGCTCCATCACGGTGTTCACCGTCTCGAGGAGCATGTCGATCTCGGGGTCGGTCGCGTGCGGCACCTCGGGCAGAGGTCCGTCCGCGGGAACGTCCGTGATGCCGACATAGGTGCGCCCGTGCGGCGCGGGCACGGTGAACACGAATCGGCTGCTCGATCCCGGCACCGGAACGGTGAGCGCGGCATCCGACCCGCCCATCCTCGCGGTCTCGACCACGAGGTGCGTGCCCCTGCTCGGGCGAAGGCGCACATCGGGGTCGAGTTCGCCCGCCCACACCCCCGTTGCGCTCAACACGGCGCGGGCGCGGATGTGCAGCTCCCGCCCGGTCAGAGCATCCCGCAGCACCGCTTGGTCGCCGTGCACGCGGAGTGCCTCGACCCGCGTCAGAATTCGCGCTCCGAAGCCTGCGGCCGTGCGCGCGACGGCGATGACGAGCCGCGCGTCGTCGATGAGCTGCCCGTCCCAGCCGCGCATGCCGCCCCGCAGTCCGTCCTGACGCACTGCGGGTGCGAGGCGAAGGGTCCGGTCGCGTCCGATCGGACCCGGACCCCGAAGCACGGCATCGGGTGTGCCGACGAACCGGCGCAGCCCGTCGCCCAGCCCGAAACCGAGCCCGACGTATGCCCCGCGCGCCATATGTCCGGGCGCATACAGCGGAAGAACCTGTGCGAGCGGACGCGTGAGGTGCGGGGCGACCCTCGTCATGAGCAGATGCCGCTCGGCGGCGCTCTCGTGGGCGATGCCGACCTGCCCCGAAGCGAGGTAGCGCAGCCCGCCGTGCACGAGCTTGGAACTCCATCTGCTCGTGCCGTGGGCCAGGTCGTGGCGCTCGACCAGCACGGTGCGAAGACCGCGGCCGGCGGCATCCAGGGCGATCCCCACGCCGGTGATGCCACCGCCGATCACGAGCACATCGACGACCGGATCATCGCCGAGCGCCGCGAGTTCCCGCGAACGCCGGGCAGCGTTGAGCGCCGTCGGATGCGGAAAACGGCCCACGATGCGGGTCATCGCGAACCACCGCGCGGCGCCAGGTAGCCGGCGACCGCCGCATGCAGCTCACGCCGCCACTGGTCGGGGGGCAGCCACTCCTCGACGAGCGGCGCCGACTGGATCGCGGACTGGGCGATCAGCAGGAGCATCGCCGCGAGGCGTTCGGGGTCTCCCGCGCGGACGAATCCATCGGCCTGACCGGCGCTGACGCGAGCCGCGATCTCGGCGTGGATTCCGCGCTGGCTCGTGCCCAGCCGCTCGAGGATGTAGCGCGAGAACAGCTCGGAGTCCGTCTCGCGCAGCCGGTCCAGGAGCGGCAGCGACCGGATCCGGTCTGCGGTCTCGACGAGCCCGCCGGCGAACTCGTCGAGCGTCGTGGAGGTGCCACCGCGTGGGACGACGGCGAACAGCTCGCGGGTGACGAGCGCGGCCAGCAGCGCCTGCACGTCGGGCCAGTAGCGGTAGAGGGTCTGGCGAGACACCTCCGCGCGCCGGGCGATGTCGGATGCCGTCGTCCGGCGGATTCCGTGGGCGAGGACTTCCGCGAGCGCGGCGTCGAGGATCGCGGTCCGGGTGTCCGCCGCTGCATCTGCCATGTGACAACCATACAGAATGTGTCATACTGTCGCGATGGATGCGACGACGCCCTCGCCGGGGTTCCCGGCGCCCTCGCAGGAGCACCCGGTCGCCGTTCCCACCCCCCGACCCCGCTCCGCCTGGGACGCCTGGGGCACGGAGAGCACCCGGCTTCCGCCGGGCGCCAAAGCACTCGTCGCCACAGTCCTTCCCGGCAAGGCCCACCCCGTGCCTCGACGGCTCGCCCCGCGCCTGACGCCGTCTCGGCTCGACCACGACGACATCCGGGCGCTCGCCGCCGTGGTCGGCGACGACCAGGTCACGGGCGACGACGCTGTTCGCACCCTGCACCTCGGCGGCAAGAGCACGCCCGACCTTCTCGCGCGCCGACTCGACGACCCGCAGCCCGCACCCGACGCGGTCGTCTCCCCCGGCACGCACGCCGAGGTCCTCGCCGTGCTGGGCGTCTGCGACCAGCGCGGCATCGCCGTTGTGCCCTTCGGCGGCGGCACGAGCGTCGTCGGCGGTGTGGATCCGGTCGCCGGCGAGCAGACGCGCGTGATCGCGCTCGATCTCGCCCGCACGGCGGCTCTCTGGGACCTGGACGAGACATCGCTGCTGGCCACCTTCGGCGCGGGCACCACCGGTCCGCAGGCCGAAGAGCTTCTGCGCGCGCGCGGCTACACGCTCGGGCACTTCCCGCAGAGCTTCGAGTACGCCTCGATCGGGGGCTACGCGGCGACACGCTCGAGCGGCCAGGCCTCGCGCGGCTACGGACGCTTCGACGATCTGGTGCACGCTCTGCGCATCGCGACCCCGGTCGGCGAGCTGCGCCTGGGCCGGGCGCCGGCCAGCGCCGCCGGGCCAGACCTGCGCGAGCTGTTCCTCGGCTCGGAGGGCGCATTCGGGGTGATCACGGAGGTCACCGTGCGCATCCGCCCCATTCCCGCGGCGACCGCCTACGGCGCGTGGACGTTCGCGGACTTCGCGGCCGGCGCGGAGGCGCTTCGCGAACTCACCCAGCGCGGCATCCGTCCGACCGTCCTGCGCCTGAGCGATGCGAGTGAGACCCGCGTGAACGCACTGATGGGCGGCCACCTCACGCGCGCCCGCGGCGCGCTCGCGGTGGCGACGTTCGAGGGGGTCGACGCGGGTGAGGCCGAAGCGACCCTCGCGCTCACCGACGCGCTCTTCCGGCGTCACGGCGCGACCGCACGAGGCGAAGACCCCGCGCGCTCGTGGGAGCGCGGCCGGTTCGCCTCCCCCGGCCTGCGCGACACTCTGCTCGACATCGGCGTGCTCGCCGAGACCCTCGAGACCGCGACGACGTGGGCCCACCTCGAAGCTCTCAAGACGGCCGTGACCGACGCACTCACGGCCAGCCTCACCGCCGACGGCACCAAGCCGATCGTGATGTGCCATATTTCGCATGTCTATCCGGCAGGGGCCTCGCTGTACTTCACGGTCATCGCGGCACTCACGACCGACCCGGCCGCGCAGTGGGCGCGGGCGAAGGATGCCGCCTCCCGCGCGATCGGCGCGGCGGGCGGAACCATCACCCACCATCACGCGGTCGGGCGAGACCACCGGCCGTACCTGGAGGCGGAGATCGGCGACCTCGGCCTCTCCATCCTGCGCGCCGTGAAGGCGACCGTCGATCCGCGGGGCATCATGAACCCGGGTGTGCTCGTGCCGCCCGCTGTGGAGCCCTCGTCGCAGAAGGTCGGATGAACGTCACCCTGCTGGTCAATCCCGCCGCGCGCGGCGGCGCGCACGCGGGGGCGGCGGCGCGCGCCGCCGAGCGGATGCGCGCGCACGACGTGCGCACCACGATCATCAGCGGCGGCAGCGCGGCCGAATCCAGCGAGTTGCTGCGCACCGCGGTGGCGCTCGGAACCGACGCCGTCGTCGTCGCCGGCGGTGACGGCACCGTCCACTTGGCCATTCAGGAACTCGCCGGAACCGGGGTGCCTCTGGGCATCATCCCGGTGGGGACGGGCAACGACATGGCCGGTGCGCTCGGGCTGCGCGAGCTCGATGCCGAAGCGGCCGCCGATGCGATCGTCGCCGGACGGACCCGGCTGATCGATCTCGCCCGGGTCACCCGCCTCGACGGCAGCTCGGCGTTCTTCGGCACTGTGCTGGCGAGCGGCTTCGACTCCCGCGTCAACGACCGCGCGAATGCGATGCGCTGGCCGCGCGGCGGGTCGCGCTACAACATCGCCATCCTGATCGAGTTCCTGACGTTGAAGGGCATCCCGTACGAAGTCGAGATGATCCTCGCAGACGGCACGCCCGAGCGCATCGTGGGCGACCTCGTGATGGGAACCGTCGGCAACGGCCGCACCTACGGCGGCGGCATCCCGATCTGCCCCGATGCCGACCCGGCCGACGGCCTGCTCGATGTCACGCTGGTGCGACCCGCGGGCCGTCTCAGGCTGCTGCGGCTGCTCCCCCGCGTGTACAAGGGAACGCACACCACGGTTCCGGAGGTCTCGACCCATCGGGTGCGATCGGTGCGGCTGTCCTCGCCTGAGGTGACGGCCTACGCGGACGGCGATCCGATCGGCCGGCTGCCGCTCACGATCGATGTCGCCCCGGCATCGCTCAGCGTCTTCACGCCCTAGGCGGCTCGACCGGAATCAGTGGGTGGCCTGGACCGCGCGCAGTCGCTCGAGCACCTGATCGCGCAGCTCTTCGGGAGCCGTCTCTTTGCAGGCTCGCGCCACGACGTCGGTCAGCGTGCGCGAGACGAGCGCCTCGTCCTGGCAGCTCGCACAGTTCTCGAGGTGTTCGGCGATGTCGGTCTGCGATGTTTTGCAGACTTCGTGTCGGAGGTACTCCTCGAGGTCGCGTCGCGCCTTCTCACACCCGCAATCGGTCATTTCGTGCTCCCTGTGGAGGCCGCGCTGATTCCTCGCTCGGCCGCGTAGTCCGCCAGCAGCTCACGAAGCATGCGCCTGCCACGATGCAGGCGGCTCATGACCGTGCCGATGGGTGTCTTCATGATGTCGGCGATCTCCTGGTAGGCGAAGCCCTCGACGTCGGCGAGGTACACCGCCAGCCGGAAGTCCTCGGGGATCGCCTGCAGCGCGTCCTTCACGACGGATGCCGGCATCCGATCGATCGCCTCGGCCTCGGCCGACCGGCTGCTGGTCGCCGTGGTCGACTCGGCACCGCCGAGCTGCCAGTCCTCGAGCTCGTCGATCGTGCCCTGGTAGGGCTCGCGCTGCTTCTTGCGATAGATGTTGATGTAGGTGTTCGTCAGGATGCGGTACAGCCACGCCTTGAGGTTCGTCCCCTGCGTGAAAGTCGCCCACGACGCGAACGCCTTGACGAAGGTCTCCTGGACCAGATCGGCGGCATCCGCCGGATTGCGCGTCATACGCATCGCGGCGGCGTACAGCTGGTCCATGAAGGGGAGCGCCTGCACCTCGAACTGCGTGCGCGCGTCGGTGACGGCGTCTGCCTCGTCATTCATCACCCGCCAGTCTACGGCGGCGGGGTCCCATGCCACGTCGACCTGATCGAGGCCGTCGAGGTCGGGGCGATCGAGCGTGGCGATCATCCGGCTCCACTTCTGCTGCATGGCCGCTGCCGGTTGTCTGCAGCGGTTCAGTAGGGTAGAACCCGATGACAGGCGACCGGTATTCCCACGTATCCGCACCAGCTGCGCGCGGGCGATGGCACGCGCCCACCGCGGGCGGTCCGCTGCGCGCGACCGTCACCGTTCCGGGGTCGAAATCGCTCACCAACCGAGAGCTGATCCTGGCCGCTCTGGCCGACGGTCCGAGCAAGCTCGCGGCCCCGCTCTACTCCGACGACTCCGCGCGGATGATCGATGCGCTGCGCACGCTCGGCGTCGGCATCGAGGCGACCGAGGGTGCCGGCCGGTACGGCGACGACCTGGTCGTGACGCCGGTGTGGCCGCTGCAGGGCTCGAGCGTCGTCGACTGCGGTCAGGCCGGCACCGTGATGCGGTTCGTGGCCGGACTCGCCGGATTCGCGCGCGGCGACGTGACCCTCACCGCGCACGAGAGCGCGCTGCATCGGCCGATGGGCACCATGATCAAGGCCCTGCGCGACGTCGGCGTCGACATCGACGACGGCGGGCACTGGGCGCTGCCCTTCATCGTGCGCGGCCACGGGCACGTGCGCGGCGGCGAGGTCGTCGTCGACGCGAGCGCCTCCAGCCAGTTCGTCTCGGGCCTGCTGCTGGCCGCACCCCGCTTCGACGTGGGCCTTCACCTGATCCACCGGGGCGAACGCCTGCCGAGCATGCCGCACATCGACATGACGATCGAGGCACTGGCGCACCGCGGCGTGCACGTCGAGCGCCCCGCGCCAGGCGAATGGGTGGTTCCCGCCGGGTCGCTCCGCGCGAAGGACGTCGCGATCGAGCCAGATCTGTCCAACGCCGCCCCCTTCCTGGCCGCGGCCATGGTCGCCGGCGGCAGCATCTCGGTCACCGGCTGGCCGGCGCACTCGACGCAGCCCGGCGCGATGCTCACTGAGATCCTGACGCTCATGGGCGCCCGCGCCGTCCGGCGCGGCGGCGCGCTCACCGTCACCGCCGGAAGCGGAATCGCCGGCGTCGACCTCGACCTCTCGGCTGCCGGTGAGCTCACTCCGACGCTCGTGGCCCTTGCTGCCTTCGCCGACTCGGAGAGCACCTTCTACGGCATCGGACACATCCGCGGACACGAGACCGACCGCATCGCGGCGCTCGTCAGCGAGCTGCGTGCGCTCGGCGGCGAGGCGCACGAGCTGCCGGACGGCATCCGCATCGTCCCCCGCCCGCTGCACGGCGGAACCTGGCGCGCCCATCACGACCACAGACTCGCCACCACGGGCGCTCTCATCGGTCTGGCCGTCGAGGGCGTCGAGATCGACGACATCGGCACGACCGCCAAGACGATGCCGGAGTTCCCGCGGCTGTGGCAGGACATGCTCGCCGGCTCGCCCGACGACGCCCACGCGGAGCCCGTTCACAATCTGGCCTCCTAGGGCGGTCCGCACACGGTGAGCTGGCTCGAGGACGACGCAGACGACGAAGACGAGTTCGACGAGACGACTCTGCGGGCCAGGCCCAACCCGAAGGCGAACCGTCCTCGCACCAAGCGCCGCCCGGCCCACGCCGACGCGGTGATCGCGCGGGTGCTGGGCGTGGACCGCGGCCGCTACACGGTTCTCGCCGACGAGGACGGCCCCGACGAACGTCGCGTGCTGGCCACGCGCGCGCGGGAGCTGCGACGGATGCAGATCGTGACCGGCGACCGCGCGCGCATCGTCGGCGACCAGACCGGGTCGGAGGGCACCCTCGCACGCATCATCGGCATCGAGGAGCGCACCTCGCTCCTGCGCCGATCTGCCGACGACACCGACCAGGTGGAGCGCGTGATCGTCGCGAACGCCGACCAGATGCTCATCGTGGTCGCCGCGGCCGACCCCGAGCCGAGGGAGCGACTCGTCGACCGCTACCTCGTCGCCGCGCTGGATGCGGGGGTGCGACCCCTGCTCGTCGTGACCAAGACCGACCTCGCCGACCCGTCCGAGTTTCTGGCCCACTTCGAAGGCCTCGACCTCGAAGTGTTCACCAGCGCCCAGCAGGAGATGCCGCTCGAGCGCATCGGCGCCCAGCTCGTCGGGCACTCCACCGTCTTCGTCGGCCACTCCGGCGTCGGAAAGTCGACCCTCGTGAATGCCCTCGTCCCGAGCGCGATGCGCGCGACCGGGCATGTGAACGAGGTGACCGGCCGCGGCCGGCACACCTCCTCGTCCACGGTCTCGCTGCGCTACCGCGGCGACGGCGGCAACGGGTGGGTCATCGACACCCCCGGTGTGCGGTCGTTCGGCCTGGGGCACGTCGATCCCGCGAACATCCTGGGCGCGTTCACCGAGCTCGCCCAGATCGCCGAGGAGTGTCCTCGGGGCTGTACCCATCTGCCCGACGCTCCGGACTGCGCGATCATCGAGGCGGCCGCCGAGGGCCGCCTGGGGCCGAACGGCGCGGCACGCCTCGACTCCCTGCAGCGGCTGCTGCTCACTTTCGCCGGCCTGCACTGAGCGGCATCCGACGTCCGTATCCTGGAGCAATGAGCTCAGTCGTCCTCGAACCCGGTACCCCCGCCCCCGAATTCACCCTGCTCGATCAGGATGAGAAGTCGGTCTCCCTCAGCGATCTGCGCGGCACCGGTGTCGTGCTGTTCTTCTACCCCGAGGCGATGACCCCGGGGTGCACCACCGAGGCGTGCGACTTCCGCGACAGCCTCGCGCCGCTGCAGGCCGCCGGCTACACCGTGCTGGGCATCTCGCCCGATCAGCCCGAGAAGCTCCGCCGGTTCCGCGAGCGCGACGGCCTCACGTACGACCTGCTGAGCGACCCCGACCATGCCGCGCTGGACGCGTACGGCACGTGGGGAGAGAAGACCAACTACGGCAAGACCTACCAGGGCGTGATCCGCTCGACGTTCGTGATCGACCCGGAGGGTCGCGTGCAGCACGCCCTGTACAACGTCAAGGCGACCGGTCACGTGGCCCGCGTGCGCACGCTTCTCGGCCTCGACGCGTAGCGGCTACTCGGATGCCGCGTCCCGGGCTTCCCGCCCGGCGGCGCGCACCGCGATCACGAGCAGCACGAGTGTCACGATCGCCGGCACCGCCAGGATCACGCCCGTCGCCGGATCCGCGTACGCGCCGGTGACGGCGCCGAGCGCGACCGCCAGGATCAGCAGCTGGACCACGATCCCGCCCGACCGCCCCCAGGATTCCCCGCGCCAGGTCACGACCGCGAACGCGAGAACCGCGACGGCTCCGACCGCGGTCAGCACCACGAGGGCGATCGCGCTCTCGATCGAGTCGGTGTCGCCGCTGATCAGCGCCCCGATCTGCCAGACGACGAGGCCGATGATCGCCAGGCCCTCCAGGGCCAGAAGGATCGCCGCGATGCGGGCTGCCACGTGTGTGCGCATCCGCCAGACCTCCCGTTTCCGTGAGCGAGGATGGGTGCCGCCCTCGCTCGCACAGAGCGAATGCTCAGCAACTGCACACGTACCGGTCCGCTCGGACCCTTGATTCGCACCCACCGCTGTGGGACGATTAACAAAGCCGTGTGCTCCCACAGCGAGGTGGGGCGAGCAATACTCGCATCTCCCACAGGGTATCGGACCCGAATCCGGGCTCTGAACACCCGATCATCATCAAGGAGCACCACCATGGACTGGCGCGATAAGGCCGCCTGCCTGACCGTCGACCCCGAACTGTTCTTCCCCGTGGGGAACACCGGACCGGCCGTCGATCAGATCGAGAAGGCCAAGTCGGTCTGCGCACGTTGCACCGTGACGGAGATCTGTCTGCAGTACGCCCTCGAGACCGGGCAGGACTCCGGTGTGTGGGGTGGGCTGTCCGAAGACGAGCGGCGGGCGCTCAAGCGCCGCGCCGCCCGGGCCCGCCGGGCTTCCTGACGACGCGCCGGCAGGATCAGTCGCGCTCGATGTAGCGCATCGGGATGTCGATCGTGACCTCGGTGCCGCTGCCCATCAGCGTGTGCCAGTCGATCGTGCCCCCGAGCTCGCCCTGGATCAGGGTGCGCACGATCTGGGTGCCCAGACCCCGTCCGACCTGACCCTCGGGCAGGCCGGAACCGGTGTCGCGCACGCGGACGGCGAGGTTCTCTTCGCCGCGCTCCGCGATGATCTCGACGTCGCCCTCCTTGCCGGCGAGGCCGTGCTCGACCGCGTTCGTGACGAGTTCGGTCAGGGCGAGCGCGAGCGGGGTGGCGTACTCGCTCGGCAGCGTGCCGAACGTTCCGGTCGAACGGGTGCGCGCGCGGGTGTTCGGTGCCGCCGCGACCTCGGCGACGAGCTTGAGGACGCGGTCGAACACGTTGTCGAAGTCGACCGTCTGCGACAGACCCTCCGAGAGCGTGTCGTGCACGACGGCGATCGCTGCCACCCGGCGCATCGCCTGGGTGAGCGCTTCTCGCGCTTCTTCGGAGTGCGAGCGGCGCGCCTGGATGCGCAGGAGCGATGCGACGGTCTGCAGGTTGTTCTTGACCCGGTGATGGATCTCGCGAATGGTCGCGTCCTTGGTGATGAGCTCCTGCTCCTGATGGCGCAGTTCGGTCACATCGCGGCAGAGCACGATCGCGCCGATCCGGTTGCCGTGGTCGCGGAGCGGAATCGTGCGCAGCGAGACGGTGACGCCCCGCGCCTCGATGTCGGTGCGCCACGGCGCGCGTCCGGTCACGACCAGGGGCAGCGATTCGTCGAACTGCCGCTTCGCGGGCAGGATGCGGGTGGTCACCTCGATCAGCGATTCGCCCTCGAGCTCGTCGTCGAAACCCATGCGGTTGAACGCGGAGAGCGCATTGGGACTCGCGAAGGTCGTGATGCCGTCGACGTCGAGGCGGATGAGACCGTCCGATGCCCGCGGTGCGCCGCGCCGGGGCGCGGTCGGGGCCGACAGATCGGGGAAGTCCCCCGACGAGATCATTCCGAACAGGTCGTCGGCGCAGTCGTTGAACGTGATCTGCTGCCGCGACGGCGTGCGGGTCTCGCCGAGGTTGGTGTGGCGCGTCAGCACGCCGATCGTGAGAGGTGGCTCGCCGTTGCGGGCTCGCACGATCGGCACGGCGCGCACGCGCGTGGGAGTCTCCTCGAACCAGTCCGGGGAGGCCGAGTCCACGATGCGCCCGCCCTGGAACGCCTCCCGCACCTGGGTGCGCCATTGCGGCCGCACGCGATCGCCGACGATGTCGCGGTAGAACAGGGTCGCCGCACCGCCGGGCCGGGTGTGCGCCACGGCCACGAACGAGTCGTCTTCGGTGGGAACCCAGATGACGATGTCGGCGAACGCGAGGTCCGCGAGAAGCTGGCCGTCTCCGGCGAGACGATGGAGCCACTCGACGTCGGCTTCGCTCGACCGACCCTGGGCGTAGACGAGATCGCTGAGCGTCGACACCCCTCAAGCCTAGAGGCGAGCCGGGTCAATGCCGCCCACCGGCGTTGAGGCGGCTGCGCCTCTGGATCGAGTAGCGAGCTTGCGAGCGTATCGAGATCTCTACGTGAGCACCGCCTGGGACGCGCGACGACGTGAGGATCGACGGATGCCGCGGCCGGGGTCGCCCACGGGCGCGACGGCTTCGCCCACGAACCGGCGCAGCGCGAGCGTGATCGGCGAGCGCGGCGCGACGTCCGCGATCGGACGGGCAGCGAGCAGGGCGGCATCCGCTGCCCGCGGGTCGGTCGGCACGAACCAGACGTCGGTGATGCCTCCGAAGCGATCGAGCGTCCGCCGCACCTGGCCGCGGGCGTCGATGCCCAGCGCACCGGGGCGCAGGCGGTTCGCGATCACGGCGACCGGCGTGGCGCCGATCGTCGCCTGCAGCTCGGGGTATGCCCGAAGGAAGCGGGAGATGCCGAGCGGGTCGGCCGCAGCGACCGCGACGACCAGGTCGGCGGAGCGCAGGGCGGCCAGGGTCGCGGCATTGCGTCGCGGACCGTCCAGGTCGCTCACGATCTCCTCGTCGCGCTCGAGCGGAGCGGCGACGTCGACGACGGTGTAGTCCGCCCACTCCCGGCATGCCGCCAGCGCGGCGGCGACGCGGGATCGGCTGAGCTCGGGCCAGCGCGACGGACGGTTCAGACCGGTGAGCACATCGACGCCGGTGCTGCCGATCGGCGCGCTGATCCGGGTCAGCTCGCGCGCATCCACCCCACCCAACTCGGACTGGCGGCACGCGGCCGCGAAGCCGGGAGCCTCGTCGGCGAGACCGAGCGCCAAGGCGATCGACGGCGCGTGCGAGTCGGCATCCACCAGACCGACGTGTCTGCCCCCTCGGGCCAGTTCGACCGCGAGCTCGATCGCGATCATCGAGCGGCCGGGCGAGCCTGCCGGTCCCCAGACGGCGATCACCCGCGGCCCTGACGGCGCCGCGGCCGCCGCTTCGGCAACGGTCGCGGAGCGCACCGGAGGTGCGGTGAGTCGCTCGGCGAGCTGCCAGGCTTCCACGCCGAGCGGCAGCGGCGGCTCGAGACCGAACATCGCGGCGAGGCGCTCCTCGCCCGGTCCGGCCGCGAGCGGCACGATGCGCACCGCGCGCCGATCGCATGCGGCCACCACGGCGGCGTTCACCGTCGCGCGCGACGCCTCGAGCACCACCGCGTCCGCGACTGCGAGCGCGCCGCCGACGTCGTCCGACCCGCGGACCCGCCGGTCATCGTCCAAGCCCGGAGTGTCGTCGTCGACCGCGGCGGCGAGGGCGGATGCCGCAACCACGGCGAGCACGGCGATGCCCTCGCTCTCGAGACCGTCGGCGAGATCGCTGCCGTGCGGCTCGTCGACCGCGACGATGACCCTCATTGAGGCGCCCCGGACGTCGGGACCACCGAGAGGGCCGACTGATCGGCCATCGCGGCGAGCGTCGCCGCGACATCCGCTCGCGGAATGACGACCTCGAGGGCCGCCGAGCCACCGCCGATCATCGAATCGTCCCGCGTCACCGAGACCACGGTCGCGTCGGCGACCAGGATGCGCGGCGCGTCATAGGCACCACGCTCGATGAGCGGGGCGGCCCACACCTCGACGACGGAACCGGCGCGCACCGAACCGGGGACGTCGACGGCACTGCGCAGGACGACGCTCGTGGTGCGGACGGCGGCCGCATCGCCCACCGAGCTCTGCGGCACCAGCTCGCCGGATTCGATCGTGCGGGTCGCCACCAGCCCATCGGCGAGCGCCTCGTGCTGCAGGTACGCATCGCCCACCTGTCCGAGTGCGACCTCCACCAGGCGCACGTCGTCGCCCGAGATCGCCTCACCCGGCACGATCGTGCGGGTCGCGGCGAACGCCGGCGCCGTCTGGCGCGACGCCGACACGACGAACCAGACACCGGCGACGGACGCGATGACCAGAAGGACGCCGAGGAAGAACCGCGCATCTCCCCAGAAGGCGCGGGGCCGGGGGCGGACGGTGTCGAGTGCGGACATGACACCATCGTGACTCAGACCGCGGATCTGCCGCCGCGGTTATCCACAGCGGGTGCGGCGCTGGGGCCACCCCATCGAGGAGCCTCCATAATGGGGGCATGCCCGAGATTCCGACGTCTGACGTGCGCCTGCTGGCTCCCGCGCAGGTCGCGGAGATCCTGGGCGTGTCGGTCGACGAGGTCATGGCGCTCGTGGAGCACGCGCGTCTGCGCGGCATGCGCGTAGGGTCTCCTGCGCGCTGGCGGGTCGAAGAGGCGAGCGTCGCGGAATACCTGGACGAGCAGGCCGAGGAGGCCCGGCGCATCGCGCTGTGGAATCAGTCCAACGAGGCCAGCTTCCCCGAGCTGTGGGGCACCGGAATCGTCCGAAACGCGGACTGAGACGCTGTTCGCCGGCTACGACCGGCGTCGCGCCGGGATCGAGCCGGATCCAGGCGACTGCCGCGAACGGCACAATGCGGTGTCCGGTCACCTCGCCGGCCCGTCGCGGCGTTCCCGTTTCGTGCAGCGCGATGTCGAGGTGATCCGCGCCCGCGCGATCGATCGTTCCCGCGAGCATTCGACCGCGATTCAGGTGCACCG
The DNA here is from genome assembly GCA_963781135.1 of uncultured Actinomycetota bacterium. Lineage (GTDB taxonomy): Bacteria > Actinomycetota > Actinomycetes > Actinomycetales > Microbacteriaceae > Microbacterium. The sequence continues at coordinate 1,311,832 of CAWADY010000010.1, forward strand.
TCACCGCGACCCGACGGCGAACCAGGTCGCGCATGACGAACCCGAAGTTCATGCGCTCAGCGAGCGCGGAGCGCGCGGGCGCCGGGCGTGCGCTGCGCAGCATGTCGGCGTGCGGCATGCCGATGGTCCCGATCGATGCGAACGGCACGACCAGGCCGCCCGTGCGACCGCCGTCGAGCGCGACCCAGTCCGCGCCGACCCCGGTCACCTCTGCCGACAGGACGGTGCCGTCGGCGACCTCGAACGAGGGTGGCGCGCTGTCTCGCTCCCGTTCGACGAGCATGGCCAGCCGCTCGCGCAGCGCGACCCGTGACAGGCGCAGGCGCTCGGCCTCGGTATCGAGCGCTGCGCGCTCGGCCTCCCACTCCGCGGCGAGCTGTCCCTCGAGGTCATCGAAGAAGTTCTCCCAGCGCACCCAGCGAGCGTAGGGCAGATCATCACGGAACGATGAGAAGTTCTCCACAGGTCGGTATCCGGCCTTTTCTGTGAACTTGCCGTGTGCTGTAATTCTCCGGACATCCCCCCAGTCGAGATTGGCTCCCATGGCAACGACGCCCTCGCGCACCCCTCGCATCTCCGCCGCGCCGGCCGGCGCGCTCGCCCTGTCGGAGTTCTTCGCACCGCAGCGGACGCCATCCGCAGACCTCCCCGATCCCGACCCGTTCCTTCGCAACATCACGCGCGGCGTGCTCGAGGTCTTCGCGGGGGTCCGGGAAGTCGATCAACTCGCCCGCTGGCTCACCGAGGACGCGTATCGCAAGCTCGTGACGCGCGCGAACCTCGCCACCCGCGCCCGCAGCGCGCGGGGTGTGCCTGCCATCCGGCCGGTGTACTCACTGCTGTCGGTGCACCACTCCTCACCCGCCGACAGCGTGGTGGAAGCCGTCGTGGTCGTGCAGGGCGCCGCGCGTGCGCGATCGGTCGCCCTTCGCCTCGAGGGCCTGGACGGCCGCTGGCGGGCGACCTCGCTCGCGATCCTCTGACCGGCGGCGAACCGTCCCCAGCGTCGTGGTCGGTTCGCTCGTCACCCCTCCCGGACGGGCGCGGTCACTCACCGTCGATGAGCCGCAGCAGCTTCTTCAGCGCGTCACGGATCTCGTCGTGGCCGAACTGACCGGCACGGCTCTCGGCCGCGATCACCCCCGAGCGATGCACTTTTCGGAAGTCGCCGAACGGGAACGAATAGGCGTCCTTCGTCTCCCGGTTCGCGCTCTTGTCGATACCCATGTGCCAGTGCGCGTACTCGGTCCAGCCGTCGCGTTCGATGAACGAGTTCTCCTCGTCGGGCGTCGGCTGCGCCTCGGACCAGTCACCTTGCTCGTCTCTGACGATCTTCCCCTCGCGGACCAGCGCACGCGCGTGACGGAGAGCGGGTTGATTCAATTCGATGGACATGGCGTCACGATACGACCGCGCCGGCGCGCTCGGAACGGGCTTGACGACGGCGCTATTGACGGTACGACGACAGGAAATTGCCGAGCCGCTCGATCGCCTCGGTGAGCACGCGGGCCTCCGGCAGCGTGACGATGCGCACGTGGTCGGGTGTGGGCCAGTTGAAGCCGGTCCCCTGCACCAGCAGGACGTGCTCGGCCACCAGGAAGTCGTAGACGAACTTGGCATCGTCGCGGATCTCGTGCACGTCCGGGTCGAACCGCGGGAACGCGTACAGCGCACCCTGGGGCTTGACGCAGCTGACACCGGGAATCGACTCGAGGCTCTCCCAGGCGGCATCCCGCTGCTCGTGCAGGCGTCCCGACGGCCCGATCAGCGCGTCGATGGACTGCACGCCCGACAGCGCCGCCTGCACGGCGTGCTGGGCCGGGACGTTGGGACACAGGCGGGTGGAGGCGAGAAGGGTGATGCCCTCGATGAAGCCTCGGGCGTGACCCTTCGGTCCGGTGATGACGAGCCAGCCCGACCGGTAGCCGGCGACACGGTAGGTCTTCGACAGCCCGTTGAAGGTGAGCACCAGCAGGTCGGGAGCGATCGAGGCCATCGGAATGTGCACGGCGTCGTCGAACAGGATGCGGTCGTAGATCTCGTCAGAGAGCACGAGCAGCGAATTCTCGCGCGCGATGTCGGCGATGCCTTCGAGGACCTCGCGAGAGTAGACCGCTCCGGTCGGATTGTTCGGGTTGATCACGACGATCGCCTTGGTGCGCGGCGTCACCTTGGCGCGGATGTCTTCGAGGTCGGGCTGCCACCCGTTCTGCTCGTCGGCGAGGTAGTGGACGGGTGTGCCGCCGCCGAGGCTGGTCATGGCCGTCCACAACGGGTAATCGGGCGCCGGGATCAGCACCTCGTCGCCCTCGTCGAGCAGCGCCTGCATGACCATCGTGATGAGTTCGGACACGCCGTTGCCCAAGTAGACGTCGTCAGGTCCGAACGGCGGGAAGGTCGGATCCTGCTCGTAGCGGTACACGACCGCGCGGCGCGCCGAGATGATGCCGCGACTGTCGCTGTACCCGTGGGCGTGAGGCACGGCCTCGATCATGTCGCGCACGATCTGGAACGGCGCGTCGAACCCGAACACCGCGGGGTTGCCGGTGTTGAGCTTGAGGATCGTGTGACCGTCGTTCTCGAGCCGGTCGGCTTCGACCAGCGCCTGGCCCCGGATCTCGTAGAGGACGTCCTTGAGCTTGCTCGACTGATCGAGGGTGCGAAGGGGGCTCATCGGTTCAGGATAGTCCGCACGCGATGCGGCCAATCGACAGGCGCTGGCCTGGGCCACGTCGCATCGTCAGCGCTGGGGAACGCGCTGACGCGCTACTTCTTCTTGTCGGCGGCCCGGCGCTGTGCACGATTCTGCGGCGCGGCCGCCGGTGCGGCGGCATCGGTCCGCTGGCCGAACGCTCCGCGCGGAGCCTCGGCCACCGGGGCGGCGGCGGGAGCGGTGGGTGCCGCAGCCTGGCGCAGCCGGCTGGTCGCCGCCTGCTGGACCTGGCCGCGGTCGTTGCGAACCTCGACCTCGCCGGCGTCGTTCGCGGCGGAGTACTGCAGCCGCTGGCCCTCGACCGGCGTCGCGCCGAGCCCCTTCGCCTCGACCTCGGCGGTCAGGTCGCCCTCGCCCTCGGCGGGGCGGCGGACCTCGACCTCGAGGTTGTAGAGGTAGCCGACCGACTCCTCCTTGATCTGGCCCATCATCGACTGGAACATCTGGAAGCCCTCGCGCTGATACTCGATCAGCGGGTCGCGCTGCGCCATCGCGCGCAGGCCGATGCCGTCCTTGAGGTAGTCCATCTCGTAGAGGTGGTCGCGCCAGCGGCGGTCGAGCACCTGCAGCACGACGCGGCGCTCCAGCTCGCGCGCCGCCGGGGCGCCGAGCGTCTCTTCGCGTTTCGTGTACGCGATGACCGCGTCGGAGAGGATCTCGCGCTTGAGGCCCTCGGCCGTGATCCGGCCACGGGTTCCGGCTTCGGCGACGACCTCGTCGATCGTGACGCCGACAGGGTAGAGGGTCTTGAGCTCGGTCCACAGCGCGTCGAAGTCCCAGCTCTCGGTGTGACCGGAGCCGGTGTGGTCGTCGATGACCGCGTTGATCGCGTCCTCGATGAAGTGCTGAACGCGATCGGCGATGTCATCGCCCTGGAGCATGTGACGGCGGTCGGAGTAGATCGCCTCGCGCTGCCGGTTCAGGACGTCGTCGTACTTGAGGACGTTCTTGCGGATCTCGGCGTTGCGCCCCTCGACCTGCGACTGCGCGCTCTTGATCGCACGGCTGACCATGGTCGATTCGATCGCGACGTCGTCGGGGAAGTTCGTGCGCGCCAGGATCGCCTCGGCCGCACCGGACTGGAACAGGCGCATGAGGTCGTCGGTGAGCGACAGGTAGAAGCGGCTCTCGCCCGGGTCTCCCTGGCGGCCGGAGCGTCCGCGCAGCTGGTTGTCGATGCGGCGCGATTCGTGACGCTCCGTGCCGAGCACGTAGAGGCCACCCGCCTCGACGACCTTGGTGGCCTCGACCGCGACGGTGTCGCGGGTGCCCTGGTAGACGGCATCCCACTCGGCCTCGTACTCGTCGGGAGTCTCGACCGGGTCGAGCCCCCGGCCCTTCATCTCCTGAACGGCGAGGAACTCGGCGTTTCCGCCGAGCATGATGTCGGTGCCGCGGCCGGCCATGTTCGTGGCGACCGTGACGGCGCCGTAACGGCCCGCGCGGGCGACGATCTCTGCCTCGCGCGCGTGGTTCTTGGCGTTGAGGACCTCGTGCTTGATGCCCTTCTTCGCCAGGAGGCGCGACAGGTACTCGCTCTTCTCGACGCTGACCGTGCCGACCAGCACCGGCTGACCGGTCGCGTGGCGCTTGACGATGTCTTCGACGACCTGATCGAACTTGGCCTGCTCGTTCTTGTAGACGAGGTCGGACTGGTCCTTGCGGATCATCGGCTTGTTCGTCGGGATCGGAACCACGCCGAGCTGATAGGTCGACATGAACTCCGCCGCCTCGGTCTCGGCGGTTCCGGTCATTCCCGAGAGCTTGTCGTACAGGCGGAAGTAGTTCTGCAGCGTCACCGTGGCCAGGGTCTGGTTCTCGGCCTTGACCGGGACGGCCTCTTTCGCCTCGATGGCCTGGTGGATGCCCTCGTTGTAGCGGCGGCCGACCAGGATGCGGCCGGTGTGCTCGTCGACGATCATGACCTCGTCGTTCATGACGACGTAGTCCGCGTCGCGCTTGAACAGCGCGAGGGCCTTGATCGAGTTGTTCAGGAACGAGATCAGCGGGGTGTTCGCCGACTCGTAGAGGTTGTCGATGCCGAGGTAGTCCTCGACCTTCTCGATACCGGGCTCGAGCACGCCGATCGTGCGCTTCTTCTCGTCGACCTCGTAGTCCACGCCCGCCTCGAGGGTCTTCGCGATCTTCGCGAACTCGACGAACCAGCGGTTCGCCTCGCCCGAGGACGGACCCGAGATGATGAGCGGCGTGCGCGCCTCGTCGATGAGGATCGAGTCGACCTCATCGACGATCGCGTAGAAGTGACCGCGCTGGACGAGGTCCTCCTTGCGCCACGCCATGTTGTCGCGCAGGTAGTCGAAGCCGAACTCGTTGTTCGTGCCGTACGTGATGTCGGCGTCGTACTGCTGGCGGCGGATGTCGGGGGTCTGGCCCGCGACGATCGTGCCGGTCGTCATGCCGAGGGCCCGGTAGATGCGGCCCATCAGCTCCGACTGGTACGACGCGAGGTAGTCGTTCACGGTGATGACGTGCACGCCCTTGCCCGCGATCGCATTCAGGTACGCCGAGAACACGGCGGTCAGCGTCTTGCCCTCACCGGTCTTCATCTCGGCGATGTTGCCGAGGTGCAGCGCCGCGCCGCCCATGATCTGGACGTCGTACGGGCGCTGTCCGAGCGTGCGGCCCGCGGCCTCGCGGACGGCGGCGAACGCTTCGGGCATGAGCTGGTCGAGCGTCTCGCCGGCTTCGAGGCGCGCGCGGAGCTCGGCGGTCTCGCCGCGCAGCTCTTCGTCGGTCAGGTGCGCGTAGTCCTCTTCGAGGGCGTTGACCGCCTTGACGACCTGCTGGAGCCGTCGGAGGATTCGTCCCTCGCCGGCGCGAAGCAGTTTCTCGAGCGCGTTGGCCACGAAGCATCTCCATCTGTCAGGTGCGGCGCCATCCGGCACCGATGCCGCCCGGCGCCGAGCGCGCAGGCATACACGGCCATGTTATCCGTCCGTGACCTTGGAGTGCGCTGGGTGAGCGACCGGCCGACACGCGGGACGCGGCATCCGCCGACGTTCGCGTCGACGTGCCTATACTCGGCAACTGCATACCCGGTATGCATCCGAACGACGGGAGCCCGAGATGACGGTGCGACAGAGCCTGCTGGCGATCCTCGATCAGGGGCCCTGCTACGGGTATCAGCTGCGCGCCGAGTTCGACCGCCGAACCGGGTCCACGTGGCCGCTCAACGTCGGTCAGATCTACAACACGCTCGACCGTCTCGAGCGGGACGGGCTCGTCGAGAAGGGCGAAACCGACGAGCAGGGACACGTCTACTACGAGATCACGGATGCCGGCTCGCTCGAGGTCGCCGCGTGGCTGCGCTCCCCCGTGTCGCGTGCGCAGGGCACCCGGGACGAGCTCGCCATCAAACTCGCCGTCGCGGCCACGCTGCCCGGCGTCGACGTCACCGCGCTGATCCGCGCGCAGCGCGCCGAATCGCGGGCGAACCTCGAAGCCCTCACGGGGCGTCCACGCTCGATCGCCGAGACCGGGCCGGAGGCTCTGGCCAGGTCGGTGGTCGCCGATGCCATGATCGCCCACGCCGAGGCCGAACTGCGCTGGCTGGACCGCACCGAGCGGCGGCTCGGCGCGCAGCCCGAGCACGCGATGGCCCTGGAGCTGGCCACCGAGAGGCCCAAGCGAGGCCGGCCGGCCAAGGCGCCCGCCGCCTGAACGCGCGGCATCCTGTCTCCTCACAAGCGCGCGCACTAACCTGAAGCGTGACTTCCGCTGATGCTCCCGTCGAGGCCGAGGCTCCCGCAGAGCCCCCCGCGATGACGTTCGCCGACCTCGGATTGGGCGCCGCGGTGCTCAAGGCTCTGAGCGACGTCGGGTACGAGACCCCCTCCGCGATCCAGGCCGCGACGATTCCCTCGCTGCTCGCCGGGCGCGATGTCGTGGGGCTCGCCCAGACCGGAACCGGAAAGACCGCGGCGTTCGCACTGCCGATCCTGGACCGCCTCGACGTGTCGCAGAAGACCCCGCAGGCGCTCGTTCTGGCCCCGACGCGCGAGCTCGCACTGCAGGTGTGCGAGGCGTTCGAGAAGTACGCGGCCCATGTGCGGGGCGTGCATGTGCTGCCCGTCTACGGCGGTCAGGGATACGGGGTGCAGCTGTCTGCGCTGCGACGGGGCGTGCATGTCATCGTGGGAACCCCCGGGCGCATCATGGATCACCTCGACAAGGGCACGCTCGACCTGTCGGAACTCAAATACCTCGTGCTCGACGAGGCCGACGAGATGCTGAAGATGGGGTTCGCCGAAGACGTCGAGACGATCCTCGCCGACACACCCGACACCAAGCAGGTCGCACTGTTCTCGGCGACGATGCCGGCGGCGATCCGTCGCATGTCGCAGCAGTACCTGCACGACCCCGAAGAGATCACGGTCAAGACGAAGACCACGACCTCGGCCACGACCACCCAGCGCTACCTGATCGTGTCGTACCAGCAGAAGATCGACGCCCTCACGCGGATCCTCGAGACCGAGAACTTCGAGGGCATGATCGTGTTCGCGCGCACCAAGAGTGCGACGGAGGAGATCGCAGAGAAACTTCGGGCACGGGGCTACTCCGCGGCGGCGATCAACGGCGACGTCGCCCAGCCCGTCCGCGAGAAGACCGTCAACCAGCTCAAGTCGGGCAAGCTCGACATCCTCGTCGCCACCGATGTCGCCGCTCGCGGCCTCGATGTGGAGCGCATCTCGCATGTGGTCAACTTCGACATCTCGACCGACACCGAGTCCTACGTCCACCGGATCGGTCGCACGGGGCGCGCAGGACGCTCGGGTGAGGCGATCAGCTTCGTCACTCCGCGTGAGCGCGGACTTGTGACCGCGATCGAACGCGCCACGCGGCAGCCGCTGACCCAGATGCAGCTGCCGACCGCCGACGACGTCAACGTCACCCGCCTCGCCCGCTTCGACGACCGCATCACCGCGGCCCTCGCGCAGACCGAGCGCATCGACGGCTTCCGCGACGTGATCGCCCACTACGTGCGCAACCACGACGTGCCCGAGGTCGACGTCGCCGCTGCGCTGGCGGTCGTCGCCCAGGGTGAGTCCCCGCTCCTGCTCGAACCGGAACCCGAGCAGCAGCGGCGCGGCTTCGAAGACCGCGCCGACCGCGGCGACCGCCCGGGCCGCTTCGACCGGGACGAACGGCCCGAGCGCCGGCAGCGGCCGAGCAGCAGCCGCATGGCGACGTACCGGATCGCCGTCGGCAAGCGCCATCGGGTGGAGCCCCGGCAGATCGTCGGCGCGCTCGCGAACGAGGGCGGGCTCAGCCGTGGCGACTTCGGCGCGATCCAGATCCGCCCCGACTTCTCGCTCGTCGAACTGCCGGCGGATCTCCCCCGTGAGACCCTCGACCGGCTCTCCGACACCCGCATCTCGGGCAAGCTCATCGAGATCCGGCTCGACACGGGCGGTCCGGGCAAGCGCTCCTTCGACGACCGTCCTCCCCGCAAGCCGCGGCACAAGGACTGACGCCTCCCCTCCGATCGAGTTGCCGGATACGCCGCCTGCGCGCGGCGTGTACGCACAGCATCCGTGACAAGTCGACCGGCGTCTTCGGGTTTCTCCGCTGGACGCGAACCCGGGCGTCCGCCCAGCCACGCGAACCTAGGATCGAGCTATGGCTGGATTGTGGGGCAAACGCAAACGCGAGGAGCAGGCGGCGCTCGATGCGCAGGATGCCGAGCTCGCCCGGCGCGCGAGGAGCGCGCTCGTGGCGGTGGACGAGCGCATCCGGACGACGACCGATGAGCTCGATTTCGCGGTCGCCGAACTCGGTGAGGCCGCGACGAAGGATCTTCGCGACGCGCTGAGCGCCGTCCGGACGCATCTGGGCGAGGCATTCCACCTCAACCAGCTCAACCACGACGAGATCCCCGACACCCCCGACGAGCTGCGCACCCGCAACGCACGCATCGCGCAGCTGTGCGAGTGGGCGGACGAGCTGCTCGATGACCGCACCACCGCGCTCGCGAACGACATCGAGCGCGTGCGCCGCGCACCCGAGATCCTCGCGCAGGTGCGGGCCGACACCGCTTCGCTCAACGAGCGACTGCCGCATGCCCGCGACACGCTCGAGCGGCTGAGCCTGCGCTACAGCGAGTCGGCCCTGCGTCAGGTCGCCGAAGGCGCCGACGAGGCCGAGCAGCTGCTCACGTTCGCGGCGCACAGCGCCGACGTGTCGGCTCGCCGCCGGCAGGCCGGTCGCCGCGAAGAGGCCAACCTCGCACTCGAGACCGCGACCGAGGCCGTCCGTCGCGCCGAGGCGATCATCGACGGCGTCGAGGACTTCGAGATCGAGGCCCTGCGCGCCGAATCGACATTCGCCGACGTCATCGCGGACTCCCGAGGTGACCTCGTCGCCGCGCGACAGGCGCCGCAGGTTCCCGCCGTGACGGAGGCGGTCACCGCACTCGAGAACGCGCTGGCGGCGCTGCCCGCCTCACGCGTCAAGGCCGATCCGTTCGCCGAGCTGTCGCAGCTGCGCGAAGCCAACAGCGGGCTGGATGCCGCGATCGCGGTCGCCCGGGAGCGCGCAGCGCGCCCGATCCCACCGGTGGCCCACGTGCGGCACGCACTGGATGACGCCGACCGGCAGATCGCGGTCGCCCGCAACGTCATCGCCGGCCACCGCGGCTGGATCGGGGCGGACGCGCGCACGCGCCTGGCCGAGGCCGAACGCACCCGCATCGACGCCGAGCCGCTCGCCGTGGACGAGGACACCCGCGAGCAGGCGATGGGTCTCGCCCGTCGCTCCGGTGCACTCGCGAGCGAGGCACTGCAGCTCGCGCAGCGCGACATCGACTCGTCACGTCCGCAGGATCCGGGCTGGGGCGGCCAGGGCGGCGGGCGACGCGGCGGAATGAGTGACGGCATGGGCGGCATCCTCGGAGGCCTCGTGATCGGCAGCCTGCTCGGCGACTTCTTCGACGGCTGAGCTCGCACCGCACAGCACGAACGGGATGCCTCGAGGGAGGCATCCCGTTCGTCGTCGAGACTGGTTTCTACGCGACCGCCACAGGTGCCGTCTGGGTCGTCAGCGAGATCACGCCGTAGTCCCACCCCTTGCGGCGGTAGACGACGCTGGGGTGATCGGTGCGCACATCGATGAAGAGGAAGAAGTCGTGGCCGACCAGCTCCATCCGGTCGACGGCCTCTTCCACCGCCATCCACTCCGGTTCGAATTCCTTCGTGCGGATGACGACGGGCGTGTAGTCCGCCTCGTCCTCGTTGCCGGTGATGATCGGGATCTCGCCGGTCGCGACCGCGCGCATGACATCGATCGAGGCGGGCCGCAGGTCGATGCCCGACAGCTCACCGCTCTCCTTCTCGAACTTGGCGCCGCGAGGGTGATTGCGAGCGTCCACGCGCTTGTCCTTCGCGCGTCGCAGCTGCTCGCACAGCTTGTCGACCGCCATGTCGAGGGCGGCGAACTTGTCGGCATCCGTCGCCTCAGCGCGGACGATGGGGCCCTTGCCGGTGAGCGTGAGCTCGACCGTGTCGTCTTCCATGCGACCGTTGTGATACGCGCGGTGAGTCACCTTCACGTCCACGCGTTGAGCGCGTGGCGCAAGGTGCTCTATGCGGGCGGCCTTGTCTTCGACGACCGAGCGGAAGCGATCGGTGATACCCACTCCCACGCCGACGATGCTGGTTTCCATCCCTGACCTCCTTGTTCCGGTCCACCCGGCCAAGGGCGGACCCTGAGTCGCCTTGTCCCCCCACGCTAGTCCGGTGTCGACCCGGTGTCACGCGATGCTGCGTATGACTTCGCAATGAGTCAGTACGGGGCGATGCGCCGGGCGGTGGCCGCGATCGTGGCGGCTCCGATGACCTCCGCACCGCTGGCCCGCAGCGCTCGAGCGGCTTCTTCGAGGGTCGCGCCGGTCGTGACGACGTCGTCGATCACCACGATCCGCAAGCCCGCCGCATGTCGCGCGCGGAGCGAATCCGCGACGTTGCGCCGACGCGCTTCACGGTCGAGACCTCGCTGATCGGCCGCGACGCGGGCGACGGTGAGCAGTGCGTTCGGTGCGCAGTCCCGCGCGGCGCGCGACGAGCTCGACGACCCGGTAACCGCGGCGGCGGAAGGCCGATCGCGACGTCGGGATCGGCACCAGGACGATCCGGCCCACTCCCCGCGGATCGCCGGATGCCGCACTCACGGCCGCATCGACGGCCGCCCTCAGAGCGGGGGCGAGGGCACGCGCCAGTCCTGTACGCCCCTCCTCCTTCAGACCGCGCACCACGCGCGCCGGAACGCCCTCGAACGCGAGCCCGCTCCACACCCGCACGCTCCGGCCGCTTCGGGTGACCGCCGGACTCAACTGGTCCCGGCAGGTCTCGCACAGCGGCACGTCCGGCTCATCGCACCCCGCACACGTCACGGGCAGCACGAGGGCGAGGGCTTCGGCGAAGGCCGCGCGCACCGTCGCGCCGAGCCAGTCGGCAGTGTCCATGGTCCACGTTCACGCAGAAGGCGATCACCGCGGATGCCGGCCGATGGACCCGTGCACACACGCAGCGGTGCTCGACCTGGGGAGGAGCGCCGATTCCTACTGCGGCGATCCCTGCTGCGTCGCCAGGATCAGGATGCCGCTCGTCGTCCGCTGCCAGTTCGCTCCGCGCTTCACGAAGAGCGATCCGTCGTCCGTGCGCAGACGCACCGTCGCGATCGAGGTGGCGCCGGCGACGGATGCCGCACCCTGAGGCGCGTCGATCGCCGTTGCCGGCCCGCCGACGAGCTGCTCGGTGAACAGCGGCCCGCCCGATTCGGCGCTCAGAACTCCCACCGTCGCGTCGTCGAGCCAGGCGAGCCCCGAGCCGGAGCCGGCGAGCGGACCGAGGGGCACGGCCTCGCCGAACCGAACCGGCACCGCCTCCGTGCCGCGCACGATTCCGGCGATCCACACCTCGGATCGTCCGCCGGTGACCAGGATCGCCGCCACCCGGGTGCCGTCGCGCGAGACCGCCATCGCGACGATCTCGGAGGCACTGGGCCAGGCGTCGGCGACGGGAAACTGCTGTCCGGTGACCGAGAACGCGACGATCGAGGCCGGCTCGCCGCGCGGCACGCTCCAGATGAAGCCGAAAGGATCAGCACTCGGGTCGATCAGACCGCCACGCGTGTCGATCACGGCGACCGGACCGTCGGCCGGCACGCGCGCGATGCCGCCGTCGACCAGTCGCACGGCGGCGAAGTCCCGGTCGGGCGAGACCTGGATCGCAGCCGGTGCGACCAGTTCCATCGTCTCGGACAGGCCGGGGACCGGCGTCAGCTCGTCGCCCGCGAGGAAGCCGAAGCCGTCCTCGGTCTGGACGAGAGGCGGACCCGTGACGCGCGTCGAACGCGTCGAGACCGGCTCGGCCGTCAGCGGGGTGGAGGCGACCGACATCTGGGCACCCGCCGCGCCGGCGGTCGCGAGGCTCGCGGCGAGCTGGGTCTGCATGCGGTCGAGCGTGGTGGACTCCACGAGCAGTGCCTCCGCGCTCAAGGTCACCTGCGCGATGCCCGACTCCAACGGCACCGACGGACGCGCCAGCGTCACGCTCTCGGGGAACGAGTTCACCACCGAGGCGGCGAGCCATCCGCTCGGCGATCCGTCCACGAGCGCCCCCGCGATCCGGGTCGCCGCGTTCGTCGTCGGGAACCAGCGCACATCGGGCACGAGGAACTGCCACGTCGGGTCGAAGTACATGAGCGAATAGCGGTGGAACACGTTCGCGAAGACGTCGCGATCGATCACCACACCGTCGGGGGCCTCGGTGATCCGCCATTCTCCGTCGTCCTGCTGAGCGAGGCGGAAGGAGAGCTGCGTGACCCCGGCATCGGGCTGATACGCACCGGTGGAGTCGACCGTTGCGACCGTGACCAGCGAGAGCTCGACGGCGCCCTCGGTGGGCGAGATGGGCTGGCGGTCATCCGGCAGGTCGATCGTGACGCTCGCCTCGGGCTTCCACGTCTCGCGGATCGAGGGAGCCAGGAACATCCGGGCGACCTCCCAGTTGGCCGCCGGACCCGGCCCGGAGCCCGCGCGGATGAAGCCCTCCACGATCTGCTCAGGGGTCGCGCCCGGCTGCGGCTCGTCGGGTCGGAACAGGAACTCGGGGGATCCGGCATCCGTCCCGGCAGACAGCCCGGGGTTGACCGGGCCGCTGACCGGAAGGCCTGCGCACGCCGAGAGCACCAGCGCCGCGACCGCGACGATCGCCGACAGGATGCCGCGCCGCCTGTCGGCGGCACGCAGACGCGTCACGATGCACCTCGGCGCTCTGCGATGCCGGTTGCCGCATCGATCGTCAAGACCTCGATCGGCTGGGTCAGGCCGAGGTCATCGTTCGCCGCGATCGAGTCGTCGCCGGGGTCGACCGGCACGGGCGACGGCGCGGTGAGCCGACCCCCCTGCCGGGGCAGGGTGAGCACGAAGTTGGAACCGCGACCCAGCTCGGACCAGACCGCGAGCTCGCCGCCGTGCAGCTTCGCATCGCCGAGCGCGATCGACAGGCCCAGGCCCGTGCCGCCGATCGTGCGGGTGCGGGACGGGTCGGCTCGCCAGAAGCGGTCGAAGACGCGCTCGACGTCTTCGGGCTTCATTCCGAGGCCGAAGTCGCGCACTCCGAGCGCGACGGCCTGCTGATCACTGTCGACCGTGATCACGATCGGCCGTCCTTCGCCATGCTCGATCGCGTTGCCGATCAGGTTGCGTACGACCCGCCGCACGCGGCGCGGGTCCATCTCGACCGGCGAGTAGCCACCGGGAGCGACCATGCGCACGTCGGTGCCGTGCTGTTCGGCGAGCTGGTGCATCGAGCCGATGACGTCCTCGGCGAGATGGGCGAGACTCGTCGGCTCGAGTTCGAGCTGCACCGACCCCGCGTCGTAGCGGCTGATCTCGAGCAGGTCGGTCAGCAGCGTCTCGAACCTCTGCACCTGCGCGTTCAGCAGCTCGGCGGCCCGCGCCGTCGACGGATCGAACTCGGCCCGCTGGTCGTTGATCATGTCGGCGGCGAGCCGGATCGTCGTCAGCGGCGTGCGCAGCTCGTGGGAGACATCGGAGACGAACCTCTGCTGCACGAGCGACAGGTCGGCGAGCTCCTTGATCTGCGACTCGATGCTGTCGGCCATCGCGTTGAACGACCGCCCGAGGGTCGCGAGTTCGTCTTCGCCGCGCACCGGAAGGCGCACACCGAGCTCTCCGGAAGCGAGTTTGGCGCTCGTGTCGGCGGCTTCGCCGATCGGAATGGTCACCGAACGCAGCACGAACCACGAGATCGCGCCGATCAGGAGGATCAGCGAGATGCCGACGATCCACAGCGTGGTCTGGACGAATCCGAGCGTCTGCGAGGCGCTGCCGAGGTCATAGGCCAGGTACAGCTCGTAGCCGCCCACATCGGGCACCATGAGCTGCTGGCCGACGACGATTCCCGGGACAGGACCATCGGCGAGCGGGAGCGATACCGACTGCCACCATTGCTGGCTGGCTTCGGACTGCACCGCATCGCGCATGCCGTCCGAGATCACTTCCTCGGTCAGTCCCGGTGTGGTGAAGTTCTGAGGTGCCAGCTGGGACGGCGTCCGATCGATGCGGAACGCGGCGATCATGTCGGTCGACGAGCGCTCGGCCAGCGTGTCGCGGACGCTCGTCATCAGATTCTGGATCTGGATGCTGTCGCCCTGGACCGCCGCGGCATCCAGCGTCGCCTGAGCTGCCTGCGTGGCACGCTGCGAGTCCGCGAGCACCTGCTCCTTTCGGGCCTGGAACAGGTCGTTCTGGATCGCGAGGGCCATCCAGACGCAGGCCACCAGGATCGCGAGGGCGGTCAGCGCGAGCGTGACCATGATCGTGCGGAATCTCAGGGAACGGCGCCACAGATTCGCGAGGCTGTCGGGCCACGACCGCCAGTCGCGCCACAGCGTCAGGGTCGGGCGGGGCGCCGCCACCGCCCTCGCGGGAGGCCCAGCAGCGCCGGGAGAGGGCACGGCCCGCTCACACCACGGCGCCGGCGCGGTAGCCCACGCCGCGCACCGTCGTGACGATCTTGGGGTTGTCGGGGTCGAGCTCGACCTTCGCGCGCAGGCGCTGAACGTGCACGTTGACGAGCCTCGTGTCGGCCTTGTAGTGGTACCCCCACACCTGCTCGAGCAGCATTTCGCGCGAGAACACCTGCTGGGGCTTGGAGGCGAGAGCGACGAGCAGTTCGAACTCGAGCGGGGTCAGAGCGATCGGCGCGTCGTCGCGACGCACCTCGTGGGCCGCGACGTCCACCGTCAGGTCGCCGATGCGCAGGGTCTCGTTCAGCGGCTGCGACGCGGGGCGCAGCCGCGTGCGGATGCGAGCCACCAGCTCCTTCGGGTTGAAGGGCTTCACGATGTAGTCGTCGGCGCCGGATTCGAGGCCCTTGACGACGTCGGCGGTGTCGGTGCGAGCCGTCAGCATGATGATCGGGACGCCGGACTCGGCGCGCACACGATTGCAGATCTCGATGCCGTCCATACCCGGCAGCATCAGGTCCAGGAGGATGAGGTCCGGGCGCTCCTCGCGCCAGATGTCGACGGCCTTCAGTCCGTCGGCGCAGAACACCGTGTCGAATCCCTCGGTGCGCAGCACGATGCCGATCATCTCGGCGAGGGCGGTGTCGTCGTCGACCACCAGGATTCGTGATGTCATCTCGCGCGTTACGTCCTTTGCGTCCGGCCGGGGGCGCGGCGCTGCTCGCGCGTCCCCGTGCGCTCACCACAGAGTAGTGGAAGACGCCTGTGGACAGGCCGAACGTCGCCCGCGCACGCGCTGAACGACCGCTGCGACGCGCGCGCGGTATGACACGATAGGGGCTCCGCAGACAGCACGAGGAGGGGCATCCGTGACCGCCTATCCGGCCTGGACGCCGGCATCCCGGCCCGGGATCATTCCGCTGCGACCGCTCACGTTCGGGACGATCCTCGGGCGCTCGTTCGCCGCGCTCCGCCAGAACCCGCGCGTGCTGCTCGGCTTCGCCCTCTGCGTGCAGACTGCGGCGTACCTGATCGTCCTGCTCGGCGTCGGCGCCGTCGCACTCGCGTCGTTCATCAGACTCGACACGCTCCGCGAGGGGACCGACGAGTTCGATGCGGTCATGGCCGGATCGATCGCGCTGACCTCGATCACCGCGGTGGTGCTCGGGCTCGCGGCCGGAGCCCTGGGCGTCATCGTGCAGGGCGTCGTCGTCAGCGAAGTGGCGCACGCCGCGGTGGCCGAGAAGCTGACCCTGCGTGGGCTCTGGCAGCGGGTCAAGCCGGTGGCGTGGCGTCTGGTCGGCTACTCTCTGCTGCTCACCCTCGCCGTCCTGGTGCTGATCGCCGTCGTGGCGGCGGCGATCATCGCGGTCGGGTTCGCCGCACTGCCGGTCGCCGTGGGCCTGACCGTCCTGGTCGTGCTCGCGGCGCTGCCGCTCACGCTGTGGCTGTCGACGAAGCTCCTGCTCGCGCCCGCCGCGATCATCCTCGAGCACACGACGATCCGCGGCGCGATCGCCCGCTCCTGGACGCTCATCCGGGGCAGGTTCTGGCCCGCGCTCGGGGTGATCGTGATCATCTCGTTCGTCTTCGGTGCGATCGCTCAGGTCATCAGCATCCCGTTCTCCTTCCTCTCCACCGGGCTGACGACGATCATCAGCCCGACCGGCGACCCCGACCCGAGTGCGATCATCGCCATCGTCGTCGCGGTCGTGCTGACACAGGTGGTGACCCTGCTGATCCAGTCCGTCGCGGTCGTGGTGCAGGCCACCGCGACCTCGATCATCTACATCGACTGCCGGATGCGGCGCGAGGGTCTGGACATCGACCTGCTGACCTACATCGAGCGACGCGATTCCGGCGCCGTGGGCCTCCCCGACCCGTACCGGGAGAACGTCGGCCGCGTCATCGCGCCCCGTCCCACGGCGTACCCGGCTCCGGGCTATCCCCCGGCATACGGGGCACCCGCGTACGCAGCACAGGGCTACGCCCCGCAGGGGTATCCCGCCGCCGCACCGCAGGGATACCCGGTGTATCCCGCTCAGAGCCATCCGACGTACCCGCCGCAGGGGTATCCGGCGCCGCAGCAGGGGTATCCGGCGCCGCCGCAGCAGGGCTACTCGGCACCGCAGGCTCAACCCGCCGCGACGCCCCACCCAGCAGTGCCGCCCCCTCCGGCCGCCGCGGACGCTCGCCGCCGCGACGCCCGCCGAGAAGGAGCAGCCGCCCGCCGCGACCCGCTGGGCCGCACCGGGTGCGTCCGCGGACGCGATCGATCCCGAGTCGCCGTGGTCGTAGCCGACGCCGTCTTCCGCTTCGCCGACTCCGTGCCGCCGCTCACCCCGGACGGCGACGAGGCGCGCACCTGGGCGGAGCGGGAGCTCGCCGACCCCGCCTACGACGCCGCCGAGCCCACCGCGCTCGATCGGATCGCCCACGCGATCGGCGACTTCTTCGCGACACTGTTCTCCACCCAGCTCGGCGGCGACTGGGGACCCTGGGTGTCGATCGCCGCGGCGGTCGTCGTCGTGCTCGTGATCGTCGCCGCATTCCTCGTGTGGGGCGTGCCGCGTGCGACCGGCCGCGCTCGCGCGACGGCTGAACTCTTCGGAGCCGACGAGCAGCGCAGCGCGGCCGAACTGCGGCGGGATGCGGCCGCGCTCGCGACGAAGGGCGAATGGGACGCCGCGATCGTGCTGCGCTTCCGCGCGCTCGCCCGAGGTCTGATCGAGCGCGGCGCGGTCGACACTCCGCCGGGTGCGACGGTGCACGCGTTCGCGCGCGCAGCGGCCCGGGCCTTTCCGCCGCATGCCGACGCGCTCGAAGCGGCCGCCGCTGCATTCGACGACGTCCGGTACCTCCGGCGACCCGGCACCGAGGAGCTGTATCAGCGCATCGCGGCGGTGGACGATCGGGTGAGCGCGGCACGTCCGGTGCTGAGCGAGCTGGCGGGGACGACCGCGTGAGAGACCTCCGATGACCGTGAGCGCGGACCCGCGGGTCGCGAACCCGCCCGTGGCGTCCGGCCGCCGCCGGCGCATCACGGCATGGGTCGTGATCGCGGCGGTGCTCATCGGTGTCGGAATCGTCGGCTCGCTGCTCGCCGGCACCGGCGAATGGACCGAACGCGACGTGCTCGACCCGGAATCCGCCGGTCCGTCCGGAACCCGCGCTCTCATCGAGATCCTGCGCGAGCACGGCGTGGAGGTCGTCATCGCTCGTGATCGCGCGGCCGCCGAGTCCGCGCTCGCTGCGGGCGACGCGACCCTCGCCGTCGCCGATGCGCCCTATCTGTCGGATGAGGGGCTGACCGCGGTGACGGATGCCGCCGCCGACGTCGTGCTGATCGACCCGCGCTCCCGCACCCTGCGTCTGCTCCTGCCCGGATCGACCGCCTACGGAGTCGGGCCCGGCGAGGTCGTCGATCCCGGCTGCGACGTCGCCGACGCGACCCGGTCGGGCGGGATCGCCCCCGGAGCGATCTATCAGCCCGGCGGGCAGACGGAGACCTGCTACCCGACCGGCGGGGCGTTCGGTCTCCTCATCCAGGAGCGGACGGGAGGTCGAGCGGCGGCCGTCGACGGGCGCGCCGTGTTCACGAACGAGCACCTCGCCGAGGCGGGGAACGCCGCGCTCGCCGTGAACCTCCTCGGCCGGCATCCCACCCTCGTCTGGTACATGCCGAGCATCACCGACAGCGACCTCGCCGCGGGTGACCCGACGCTCGGCGAACTCACCCCGCCCTGGGTCAGCCCGGTCATCGTCCTCCTGCTGAGCGCCGGCGTCGCCGCGGCCATCTGGCGCGGGCGTCGGTTCGGACCGCTCGTGGCCGAACGCCTGCCGGTGACCGTTCGCGCGGCCGAGACCACGGAGGGTCGCGCGCGCCTGTACGCCCACGCGCGCGATGCCGTGCACGCCGCCGACCAGCTGCGCATCGGAGCCCTCGTCCGCCTCGGCCGGATGCTGGGTCTCGGGCCCTCCGCATCGGCGCCCGAGATCGCGGACGCCGCCGCCGCGCGCACCGGGTTCGACCGCGGCGCGGTGCGCGGCATCCTGATCGACGAACTTCCCCGCACCGATGCAGACCTGGTCGACCTGGACCGGCGACTGCGATCCCTCGAAACAGCCGTGCACGCGAGTGTGCGTCCGAACGACGAGCGTCCCGAAAGGAACACCCGATGACCGACCCGACCCCGTCCCCCTCGCCCGAGGTGGCTGCGGCAGCCGCGCCGGATGACGCCGCGCTGCGTGAAGCGATGAACCGCGTGCGGATCGAGGTGGGAAAGGCGGTGATCGGCCAGGACGGCACCGTGACGGGCTTGCTGATCGCCCTGCTCGCGCGGGGCCACGTGCTGCTCGAGGGTGTGCCCGGCGTGGCGAAGACGCTCCTCGTGCGCGCGTTCAGCGGAGCGCTCGGACTCGACACGAAGCGCATCCAGTTCACGCCCGACCTGATGCCCGGCGACGTGTCGGGGTCGCTGATCTACGACGCACGAGCCGGCGAGTTCGAGTTCCGTGAGGGTCCGGTCTTCACGAACGTGGTGCTCGCCGACGAGATCAACCGCACACCGCCCAAGACCCAGTCCGCGCTGCTCGAGGCCATGGAGGAGCGTCAGGTCTCCACGGACGGGGTCACCCGGCCGCTTCCCGACCCGTTCCTGGTGGCCGCGACGCAGAACCCGATCGAGCAGGAGGGCACCTACACGCTGCCCGAGGCGCAGCTGGACCGGTTCCTGCTGAAGCTCATCGTCGACATCCCCCCGCGTGAGGCCGAACTGGCCGTGCTGCGGCGGCACGCGGAGGGCTTCGACCCGCGCAACCTCGCCGCGGCGGGCCTGCGCACCGTGGTCACCGCCGAAGAGATCCGGGCCGCGCAACGGGCCGCGGCGTCCGTGACCGTCGCCGATGACGTCCTCGGCTACGTCGTCGACCTGGCACAGGCGACCCGGCGCAGTCCGTCGGTGCAGCTCGGCGTGAGTCCCCGAGCGACGACGGCCCTGCTGGCTGCGGCCAAGGCATGGGCGTGGCTGGGCGGATACCCCGCGATCACGCCCGACCACGTGCAGACGATGCTGGTGCCGACCTGGCGCCACCGCATCCGCCTCCGCCCCGACGCGGAGCTCGAGGGCGTCTCGGTCGATGCCGTGCTCGGATCGGTGCTGCAGCAGACCCGGGTGCCGATCTAGAGATGTTCGTCACCGGCCGCCTCCCCCTCCTCGTCGCCGTCGGCGCGGTGCCCGTCGTGCTGCTCGCGATCGCCGGGGTCGACGCGTGGGTGGCCGCTGCAGGGTGGATCGTCGTATGCGCCGTCGCGGCCTTTGCGGATGCCGCCGCCGCGGCTGATCCGCGCGAGATCCGAGTTCAGCGCAGGATCCCCCGGCGGGCTCTGCTCGGTCAGCACGTCGAGACGGAGCTGTGGCTGCAGAACGCCGGCGAGCGACGGGTGCGCGGACGCGTCCGCGACGCGTGGCAGCCCACGGCCGGCGCGCCCGCCGACCGTCCCACCATCGACCTGCCTCCGGGCGAGCGGCGGAGGATCACCGTGCCGCTCCTCCCGCGTCGCCGTGGCGAACTGAGCTCGGAGTTCGTCGTGGTGCGCTCGGACGGGCCGCTGGGGCTGGCCGGCCGGCAGGCGAGGATCGCGTCGCGCGGGGCGCTGCGGGTCCTGCCGCCGTTCACCGCGCGGCGGCATCTGCCCTCGCGCCTGGCGCGCCTGCGGGAACTCGACGGCAACACGAGCGTCCAGGTGCGCGGGCAGGGAACCGAATTCGACAGTCTGCGCGAGTACGTCCGCGGCGACGACGTGCGCTCGATCGACTGGCGCGCGACCGCTCGCGCGGGCACGACCATGCTCCGCACGTGGCGCCCGGAGCGCGACCGACACGTGGTGATCGTCATCGACACCGGCCGCACCGCGGCCGCGCGCGTGGGCGACGGCGTGCGGCTCGATGCCGCCATGGAGGCCGCGCTTCTCCTGGCTGCCCTCGCCACCCGAGCCGGCGACCACACGCACCTGCTGATGTTCGACCGCGTGACCCGCGCCCGCGTCACCCGCGTCGACGGACCGGCCCTGCTTCCCGCGCTCGTGGATGCGATGGCGCCGGTCGAGCCTCAGCTGATCGACACCGACTGGGACGCGGCGTTCGCGCAGGTGCGCGCCCTCACCTCGCGTCCTTCGCTGGTGGTCCTGCTCACCGCGCAGGACGCGCCCGAGGCAGCCCGTGGATTCCTCGGATCGCTCCCGGCCCTCTCGCGCCGGGCTCACGTCCTGGTGGGGACGGTGACAGATGCGGAGCAGGTGCCCGGCGACAGTGGGGACGCCGCCGCGGTGTACCGTGCGGCCGCTACCGAGCGCGGTATCCGCGACGCCGCACGCGTTGCCGCCGCGATCGGCCGCGCCGGAGCCGAGGCGGTAGCCGACTCCCCCGAGGCGCTGCCGCCGCGCATCGCCGACCGATATCTCGAGCTCAAAGCCACCGGCCGACTCTGAAGGATGCGGCGCCGGTGCCCTCCGTGACGCCCCATTACCGGCATCCACGCCTCACCGCATCTGTTCCCTGAGAAGTTGCTGAACATGCCCTAGGCTCTCGGCGGGCGGATATTCCGCCATCCACCGACTCCGAAGGGAACGAGTCATCATGAGCGACCCGCGTCCAGAAAAGCCCGTAGAGCCCACAGATCTCGACCACGCGCCGTCGCAGAGCGACCCGCGTCCCGACAAGCGCGTCCGCCCGACCGACGTGGCCCACACACCCGACAAGGTGCCGGCCGGTCCCTCGACCGCGGCGACGCTCATCGCGGAGGCGTTCGGAACCTTCCTCCTCGTGCTCGGCGTGGTCAGCACCGCGCTGTTCGCCGCCGGATTCGGTGAAGGCACGGAGGCCGCGAACAAGGGCGTCGGATTCGTCGGCGTCTCGCTCGCGGTCGGTATCACCGTCATCGCCGGCGCCTACGCATTCGGTCCGATCTCGGGCGGCCACTTCAACCCGGCCGTGACCCTCGGGCTCGCCGCGGCCGGCCGCTTCCCGTGGCGGAACGTCGGGCCGTACATCATCGTTCAGATCGTCGGCGGCCTGGTCGCGACCACCCTCGTCGTCCTGATCGGCCTGTTCGGTCCGGAGGGCTGGCTCAGCAGCGCCCAGGACGGCGGCTTCGCGAGCAACGGCTGGAACGAGCTCTCTCCCGGCGGCTTCGGCCTCGGTGCCGCCATCATCGTCGAGGTGCTCTTCACGGCGCTGTTCGTCATCGTCATCCTCGGCGTGACCCACTCCACCCGCGGGTCGAACTTCGCCGGCCTGGCGATCGGACTCACGCTGGTGCTGATCCACCTCGCGATCATCCCGATCGACAACGCGTCGGTGAACCCGGCCCGCTCGATCGCCTCCGCGGTCTACGGCGGCGGGCTCGCACTGACTCAGCTGTGGGTGTTCATCGTGTTCCCGATCGTCGGCGCCCTGATCGCGGGCTTCGCGTATCGCGCGCTGTTCGACGGCACGAAGAAGTCCTGAGCCACGGCTCACGCGGGGGTCGGTCGCTTCGGCGGCCGGCCCCTTTCACGTGAGCGCCGTTCGCGGGGCGCGTCAGCCGGCGACGAGAGTCGCGGTGCCGGCCTCGTACTCGGTCAGATCGCCGGTCTCGCCTCGGCGGTATGCCCGGCCGCCGACGAAGACCATGTAGAACACGAAGGCGGCGAGTGCGAGGGCTCCGATGCCGATCTTGACCGGCCACGGCCACGGCTGGGCGGTGACGAACCCTTCGATCGCCCCCGAGACCGCGAGTGCGATGATCAGCCCCACGGCGATCGTCGCGAGGGAGCGTCCCGCCGCAGCCAGTGCCTCACCGCGCGTGCGCCGACCCGGGGCGACCCACGCCCAGAAGATGTGCAGCCCCGCGGCGGCGGCGACGAAGATGCACGTGAGCTCCAGAAGGCCGTGCGGCAGGATGAAGAGCAGGAACACGTCGCCGCGGTCGAAGGCCAGCATGACCGCCGCGGCCGTCCCGACGCCGACGGCGTTCTGCACGAGGACCATCAGCGGCCACACTCCGGTGATCCCGAAGAGCACGCACTGAGCGGCGATCCAGGCGTTGTTCGTCCAGACCGTGCCCGCGAACACCGCTGCGGGGTTCTCGCTGTAGTAGTCGGTGAAGCTGTTCTCGGCGTAGTACTCCAGTTGCGCGCGCGGGCCGAGCGACGCCACCAGGGCCGGGTCGCCCGAAACCCAGAACGCGACGAGCGCGACGACCCCGACGAAGACGACCGCGATCACGAGCGTCGTCCACCGCACCCGGTAGAGGGCCGCGGGCAGCTGCAGCGCGAAGAACCGCGGAATCTGCCGCGCCACGTTCTCGGGCGCACCCGTCAGTCGCAGGCGCGCGCGGGCGAGCATCGTCGAGACGTGGTCGCCGTGGGCGGTGCGGCCGGCGGAGGTCTTGATGTCGGCCAGGTCCGCGGATGCCGCGCGGTAGCGCGTGACGAGCTCATCGACTTCGGTCCCGGTGAGCCGGCGCGAGCGGCTGAGCTCATCCAGACGCGCCCACTCCTCCTGTCGCGCGGCGGAGAGGGCGTCGAGGTCCATTTGGTTAACTGTACGCATGCCTGCTCAGGAATCCCCCGCTGCCGCCCGCCGGGTGATCGACGTCGAGCAGGACGAGATCCTGACCGGCGAGGCGGTCGCGCTCGACGTGCAGCCGATCGGCTTCTTCCTCCGCGCGCTCGGCACCTTGATCGACGTCATCCTGGGGCTGATCGTGTTCGTGCTGTTCGCGCTGGTGGCCTCGTGGCTCATCGGCCAGAGCGTCCTCGATGTCATCGCGCTCCCGATCCTGACGGTCACGGTCCTCGTGACCGTGACGGTGGTGATCCCGACCGTCGTCGAGACGATGACGCGCGGCCGAAGCCTCGGAAAGCTCGCCGTCGGCGGGCGCATCGTCCGCACAGACGGCGGTGCATCGGGCTTCCGCCAGGCGTTCATCCGCGCCCTCGTCGGCGTGTTCGAGATCTGGCTGACCGTGGGGGCGGTCGCCGCCCTCGTCGGCGCCTTCACACCGCGCGCCCAGCGACTGGGCGACCTGATGGCAGGCACCTACTCGGAGCGCACCCGAACCCCGCGGCTGCCCCCGCCCGCGGCGGCGGTCCCGGCAGCCCTGGCATCCTGGGCCGCGGTCGCCGACGTGGCGCGGCTTCCCGATCGCCTCTCGCGGCGCATCGCGCAGTTCGTCCAGAACGCCGACGCGATGCAGCCGCCCGCCCGTATGCGCCTGGCGGCATCGCTGGCCGCAGAGACGGCCGTGCACGTGTCACCGGTGCCCGCGGTCGACGGCGAGACGTTCCTGCGCGGCGTGGTGGCGGTGCGCCGCGACCGCGAGCTGCGCGCGCTGCAGCTCGAAGAGCAGCGCGTCGCCGTGCTCACCGCGACAGCATCCGGCGCACCCCGAGGGTTTCCGACGCGCTGATCGCCGCACGTCGCGAGCGGGTCAGTACCGGTAGTGGTCGAGCTTGTACGGGCCGTCGACCGGAACGCCGATGTACGCCGCCTGGTCGGGAGTGAGCTGGGTCAGCTCGACGCCGAGCGCACCGAGGTGCAGACGCGCGACCTTCTCGTCCAGTGCCTTCGGCAGTGTGTACACGCCGATCGGATAGGCGTCGATGTTCGTGAACAGCTCGAGCTGCGCGAGAACCTGGTTCGTGAATGACGCGCTCATGACGAACGACGGGTGTCCGGTCGCGTTGCCGAGGTTCATCAGTCGCCCCTCGCTCAGAACGAGGACGCTGCGACCGTTCGGCAGGCGCCACTCGTGCACCTGCGGCTTGATCTCGACCGCTTCCGCCCCGGCAAGACTCTCGAGCCCGGCCATGTCGATCTCGTTGTCGAAGTGCCCGACGTTCGCGACGATCGCGAGGTGCTTGAGGCCGAGCAGGTGATCGACCGTGAGCACGTTCTTGTTGCCGGTGCCGGTCACGACGAGGTCGACGTAGCCGATGACGTCATCGAGTCGTGCGACCTGGAAGCCGTCCATCGCCGCCTGCAGCGCGCAGATCGGGTCGATCTCGCCCACGATGACCCGGGCACCCTGCCCACGAAGCGCCTCGGCGGCGCCCTTGCCCACGTCGCCGTAGCCGACGACGAATGCGGTCTTGCCGCCGATGAGCACGTCGGTCGCCCGGTTCAGGCCGTCGGGCAGCGAGTGGCGGATGCCGTACTTGTTGTCGAACTTCGACTTGGTCACCGAGTCGTTCACGTTGATGCCGGGGAAGAGCAGTTCGCCTGCGGCCGCAAGCTCGTACAGGCGGTGCACGCCGGTCGTCGTCTCCTCGGTCACGCCGATCAGCTCGCGGCTGATCCGCGTCCACCGCTCGGGGTCGGCATCCAGGCTCGCCCGCAGGGTGTCCAGCACGACGCGGTACTCGTGCGGGTCTTCGGCGGTCGCATCGGGCACGACACCCGCGGCTTCGAAGGCCACGCCGCGATGCACGAGGAGCGTCGCGTCACCGCCGTCGTCGAGGATCAGGTTCGGCCCGTCGAAGCCCTCGGCGCTCCAGTCGAAGATGCGGTCGGTGCAGGCCCAGTACTCCTCGAGGCTCTCGCCCTTCCACGCGAACACCGGGACGCCGGCGGGCGCGTCCACGGAGCCGGTGGGCCCGACCGCGACGGCGGCGGCCGCTTCGTCCTGGGTCGAGAAGATGTTGCAGCTGGCCCAGCGCACCTGGGCGCCGAGTGCGACCAGGGTCTCGATCAGCACCGCGGTCTGCACGGTCATGTGCAGCGACCCGGCGATGCGGGCACCGGCGAGCGGCTGCGTCGGGCCGAACTCCTCGCGCAACGCCATCAGGCCGGGCATCTCATTCTCGGCGAGGCGGATCTGGTGTCGTCCCGCCTCGGCGAGGGAGAGGTCCGCGACGCGGAATTCGAGAATGCGCTGATCGGCCGCGGGGGCGCTCAAGTCTGTGCTCATCAGCCCATTGTTCCAGACGCCCGGGCGGGCGGCATCCGGTGTACGCGGGGCGACGGCAATCCGCTGCCGCGACGTGCCCATCGCTATCGCTGGACCATCGTCTCGTGACGCACGACGACCCACCCGCGCGGCATGGACAGCCGGTCGGTGTGGATCGCGCACAGGTCGTGGGCGTGCGGGTCGCCGCCCCCTCCCAGTGGACCGAGCGCGGCCATCTGGTCGCCGTAGTCGTAGGTCAGGGTCGAGACGGCCTCACGGGCGCATCCCACTTTCGAGCAGAGTCTCTGGCGCATCGGGTCAACGCTATCCAGCGCCGGCCTGCGCGCCGGGGTGCCGCGCCGCCGTCGGGCGGACACCGAAGATCAGACACCGGCTGCGATCTAGGATGTAGCCATGGCATGGCGCAGGAGCAAGGAGCCCGTGGCTCCCGCGCGGCGGCCCACCCGGCACGGCCGGCACGGTCGCGAGGGCCGCAGCCCGATCGTCCGCCCGCCGCTCCCGCCGCTCGAGACGAGGGTCGACCGGTTCGACCTCGCGGTCGGGACCGCTGCCGAGTTCCTGCGGTCCGCCTGGCCCGAGCTGCGTGACGTGAGCTTCGAAGTCGGCGACATGCCGCCGAAGGCCGATGACGACGGCATCCCGCGCTGGCGTGCGCTGACCGACGAGAAGCGCATCATCATGTACCGGCTGCCGATCGAGCGGCTCAGCCACCTCCACCGCGATGATGACCTGCACCGCCGGATGATGGTCGAGAGCAGCGTGTTCCGCGCCGCGGCCGAATACCTCGACCGCGATCCGTGGGATCTCGGTCCGGAGCGCTTCCGGTACTTCTGACCCTCAGGGGTAGACGGTGACCTGCTGTGCCGCGGCATCCGAGGGCCACACCGGGAATCCGGCGAGTGCGCCGTCGCCGCTCTGCGAGACCGCCGCGCGGATGCCGTCACCCGCGGCATCCATCAGATACACGGTCCGCGAGGTCAGTCGCACGGATTCGCTGCCGCCGGCGGCGATCGTCACCTCTGCGGTCGAGGAGCCGTCGACCGCGTCCACTCTCACGCTGATCGCCTCGTCGGTGGTGTTCGCGAGCGCGAGCACGGGAGCGGGCCCGGGCGGCGCGGCGAAGAGGCTGGGCGCGGTGACAAGCGGCGCGGCGGTGTACCAGGCGAAGTCAGACCCCTCACCGAAGCCGGTCGTCTGCCACACGGCGGCGAGAACAGGGGCCTCCGCCGAGACCTCGACGGTGTACTGACCGACGGCCAGGCCACTCAGCTCCACCTCGGTGGGGACTCCCGCCGCGAGCGGGACGGTCGTCGGCGCGGGTGCACCGGCGGCGGCGCCGATCGGTGTGGTGGTGATCGTCGCGGTGGTGTCGGCGTTCGGCGAGAGCATGCGTACGACGGTCGCCGCCGGCGTTGCGCCGTCCGCTCCCGGGTTCTGCGTGACCGTGACGCCGGGGATCACCTGAGCGGCTTCCGGCACGGCGATCGCGCCGACCTGGTCCACGCCGCCCGGGAGCAGGGTGCGGGTGATGCTCGCCTGCAGCGCGGCCTGCACGGGAGCGCCCATTGCGGTCACCCGGATCACCGGGCTCTCCTCGCCGAGCACGAGGCCGGCGAGCGGGACGACGATCTGAGCACCCGGTGCGACGACGAGTTCGCTGCCCCCCGCCGGCACCTGCGGGCCCGCCGCTCCGAAGACCGTGAGCTGCACGGAAGCAGGAACAGTTCCGGGATTGGCGAGCAGAACTACGTCCGATGCACCGGTCGCGGCGGATCCGCCGACGAGCCAGGACTCCATGATGGCCGGGCGGCAGGCCGATGCGGCGAAACCGCGCAGGTCCTCGGCCGAGACCGTTGAGGACCCCGATGCGGCGACATCCGTCCGTGCGCCGTCGTTCGGCTGCGCGACCACGGACGTCGGCGGCGCGGTGCCGTCAGCGGCGGGCGAGACGAGAGGCTGCGTGGTCGGATCGGGTGCGCCCTGCTGGACGCCGCTCGTGACGGTCTGCGGGGCCGCGGTCACGATGCGGCCGACGTCCTCGAGTTCGCGACCGAGGGCAAGGAGGCCCCCGGTGCACACCAGAACGCTCGCCGACGGCGCGGGCGTGGCCTCGACCGCGATCGGCTCGCGTGCGACCGTCGGCCACGGCACCGAGACCGCCGTGACGACGCCGATCACGAAGGCGGCTGCCACCAGGGTGCCTGCAAGCAGGCGGGCGCTCGTGGTGGCCCACCGGAAGACGCGGCGATCGCTCATCGGCCCTCCTGCCAGTGCGGTCCGACGACGCGCGGACTGCGTCGAGCCTCGCGACGCGATGCCGCCGTGGGGATGGCCAGCAGCAGCGCGACCGCGACCGCGGCCAGCTGGGCCAGCGCGATCGCCCGGGCGAGGTCATGGACGGATGCCGACACGGCCGCCCTCGGCTCGACGGGCTGTGTCACGCGCCACAGCGTGCCCTTGGCCGTCTCGCCGACCGCATCGAGACCCTCGCGCTGGTCGAGCGCGGTCTCGGCGGCGAGCCGGAAGGCGCGGGCGAGGTCGGATTCGGGTGCGGCTGCGGGCGCGAGCAGGATGAAGCTGATGCCGTCGGCCGCGAGCTCGCCGATCGTGTCCTCGGCCGCGGACGTGACCAGGTTCGCGGTGAGCGTCGCCACCTCTTGGTCTGCGGCGCTCGCGGTGGATCGCGTCGAGATGATCGTCGCCTGGCCGTTCAGCGTCTCGCTGCCGCCCCAGACCACCCGTGACGAGACGCCGCCCTCGTTCTGCGGCGTCATGATGATCGTGCCGACATCGGGGTTCTCGCGTCCGGCCGCGTCGACATAGGCCGGCAGCGTGCTCGCGGGCCCGTTGGTCAGCAGGGCGGTGCCGCGGGCCATCGCGGTCAATGACGGCATCGCGAGCACGAGAAGCGCGGCGATCACGGCTACCGCCGCCAAGGAGCGCACGGCGGCCAGGCGCGGCGCCAACCCGATGTCGAGGGCGGCGAGCGCGCCGCCCAGCGCCCCGAGCCACGCGAGGCTCAGCCCCGCGCCGGGCCAGATCGGAACCGCGAGGGACTGCGCGAAGGCGACCGAGACCCCGACCGCGGCGAACGCGGTCGCGAGACCCAGGGCTGCGACGACCAGCAGCGCGATGCCGGCCGCCCACCGCTGGGTCAGAGGCGCGAGGAGCGCGAGGATCGCGATCGGAGCCGCGAGCAGGGGAACCCACCACGTCGGCGCGCCCGGGATCGCACCGACCCAGCCGACGAGGTCGGACGTGGGGATGCCGGCCGCCAGGAGGGCGCGACCGGTCGCATCGGCTCCGACCTGCGGGCCGGCCCACGTGAGTCCGGGGTCGGCGAGGAGGCCCCAGGCATTGCCCGCCCGCAGCTGGTGCCACACGAGCGGCGCGGCCAGCAGGATGCCGGGCACGACGATCCAGATCACCCGGGTGACGCCGCGACCTCGCCGCAGGATGACGGTGAGCACGATCGCCCCGACCCACAGCACGAGCAGCGCCGGTGCAAGCGAGGGTGCGCACGCGATCACGGCGGCCAAGAGCAGGGATGCCGCACCCGAGGCGACCCACGATCGCTGGGCGACCGCACCGGCGTAGAACAGCCATGGCAGCAGCAGGTGCGCGAGCACGGCACTGGGCCGACCCTGCGTCAGGGCTGCCAGGAAGGTGGGAGCCAGCGCCCACATCGCGCCGCCCGCGAAGCGCAGGAGCGACCGATCGGTGACGCGCGTGGCGGCGAACCACCCGCCGAGCGCAGCCAGGGGCAGCGCGGCGAGCCAGAGGATGACCATCGCACGCGAGGGCTCGAGCGGCCAGAGGCTTCCGAGCACGGCGAGCACCGCCGAGAACGGGTCTGCCGGCCCGATCGTGTCGAGTCCTGTGGCGCGGAGGCCATAGGCCGCATCCGTCCACAGCTGGACGACATGCGCTGCGAGCGGCTGCAGACCTCCGCCGCCGAGGACCGCCCAGGCGGCGAGTGAGGGGAAGGCGGCGAAGGATGCCACGAGAGCACCCAGGACCAGCCATGCCCCGCCGCCGGTGAAGAATCGCAGGTCGCCGCGGCGGGCGGGTGCCGCCGAATCGGCGTCGTCGTCGAGCTGCTCGCGAAGGGCGCGCTGCGATACGCGCAGGGGGGCGATCTGCGCCCACGATGCCGTGCGCGACGAGCGGATGCGCGACCGTGACCGCGCGACCGACGGCAGCCGCACCATCGCGGCGATCGCCGCACCCCACTCGGGCACGACCAGGCCCGGCTGCTTGCGGACGATCTGCAGCACCGTGCGCCACAGCGCGACGGGCAGGATCGCCAGCCACAGGAACGGAACGGCGAGCGGCGGGGCATACGCGAGACGCCGATGCAGCTGCGCCGTCCGCGCCGCGAACGCGCGACGTCGCCTGCGAACCCCGGTGAGCGGGGACGGCAGGCCGGCGACGCCATCGCCGGCCACGGCCACGAGCGCGGTGGGAACGAGCAGCACGCGGGCGCCGGTCAGGCGCGCCCGGACGCCCAGGTCGAGTCCTTCGTCGGCTCCCGCGAGCGCGTGATCGACACCACCGAGTTCGCGCCACGCCTCGGTGCGGGCGAGGACCCCGCGGATGTCGGAGCCGAGCACGTCTTCGCGAGCGTCGTGCTGGCCCTGGTCGAGTTCCGCGTCGGCGAGTCCCACGGTGCGGCCGAAGGCGGTCATGCTCGTGCCGAGCGACACGATCTCGGTGCGGTCGTCCCATCGGACGAGCTTCGGGGCGACGAACGCGACCGACGGACCGAGCTCGAGGGCGCCGACCAGTCGAGCGAGCGCTTCGGGCTCGGGGGCAGTGTCCTGCGCGAGGATCCAGACCGCGTCGCCCGCGACGCGCAGGGTCGCCATGGCCGTCGCCGCCGCGAAGCCCGTCGATGCCGGCGCGGTGATCACGGACTCGGCGCCGGATGCCGCGGCGACCGCCGCGACCCCGGGATCGTCCCCGCACACCACGATCGTGAGCGCCTCGACGCGTGCGGTCTGCTCGTCGATGCCCGCGAGAGTGCGCCGCAGGTGATGAGCGGCGGGTGTGCGCCCATCGGGGCGCACGACGAGGATGGCGTGGACTCGGGCGGGCATGACGTGGTCAGCCTAAGCGCGTCCGAAAGCGCCGACCGGCGCACGCGCCGCTGTTGTCGGGAACGGGCTCAACGCCCTTCCCGCATCGCTGCGCGGCCGAGGTCAGCTCGCGCGTCGCTTGAGTTTCCGACGCTCGCGTTCGCTGAGCCCGCCCCAGATCCCGAAGCGCTCGTCGTTCTGCAGCGCGTATTCGAGGCACTCGCCGCGAACATCGCACGTTGTGCAGATCTTCTTGGCATCGCGCGTCGAGCCGCCCTTCTCTGGGAAGAACGCCTCCGGATCTGTCTGTGCGCACAGCGCATCGGTCTGCCATCCGAGCGGGTTTCCGTCTTCCCCCTCAAGAGGACGGCGCACCCCCGGAACCCCGAGCTGGACCGGATCGACGAACCAATTGTCGGGAACGCCTGAACGGTAACCCGTCATCTCGTTCTCCCACCTTCTCACCCCCACGCTGGTTCGCGTGTACGAGTAATTACACCGGTGTAGTTCGTCGGGGTCAAGTCGCAGATCGTAAAGCCTCACCCCGCGCTTGAACGTTTACGACGCGCCGACGGCGTGTCGCGAGCAGATCACGATGCGGATGCGGCGCCCGGCTGCGCGATGAAGACCTCGCCGGAACCCGCGATGCGCACGCTGCCCTCGTTCGGAGTGATCAGAACGGCCGCGCCGGGCAACAGCTCGACCGTGCCGCCGAGTCCGCCGGCGACGGTCACCGCGCCCACCGTGGCCAGCGCGATGGCGGTCCCGTCGAGGTCGACGTGGCGCGTCTCGCCGGGGTGGACGACGACGTGCGTGAGCGCGAAGTCGGGAACATCCGGCGCGAAGCGCGCCACGCCGTCGTGGTCCACGGGCCGCAGCACCGGCACCGGACCCGGCGTGGGATCGAGCACGGTCACCAATTCGCCCACGTCGACGTGCTTGGGGGTCAAACCGCCCCGCAGCACGTTGTCGCTCGCCGCCATGATCTCGACGCCGAGGCCTGCCTGATAGGCGTGCAGCACGCCGGCCGGGACGAACAGCCCCTCGCCTCGGCGCAGCACGACCAGGTTCATCAGCAGCGCGACGCCGATGCCGCGGTCCCCCGGGAAGTCCACGGCGAGGCGGCGGATGAGGTCGAGCTCCGCTGTAAATTCGGGCGAGGTGAACTCCGGCGAGGAGGCCTCGACCGCGGCGGCGACGATCTGCCCGATGACCTCCGCGGAGTCGCCCGCCAGCAGCCACTCGATCGTGTCGCGGACCGAGGCTGCGGCATCCGGCCCCTCCAGGCGCGCGGCCAGGGCCTCGCCGCCCGCACCGAGGAGGGCGAGCAGCCGGCGGGTGTCGTCCAGGTCGCGGATGCCGGCGAGGGCGGTGAAAGTCTCGCTCACCGCGACGATGAGCTCCGGCTTGTGGTTCTCGTCGCGGTAGGTGCGCTCGGCCGCGTCGCGAGGGATTCCGGCGGCGTCTTCGCGTGCGAACGCCGCGATGGCCTGCGCTCGGGACGGATGAGCCTGGATCGAGAGCGAGGATGCCGCCGCCAGAAGCTTCATGAGGTACGGGAGCCGAGCCGGCGCGCCGGCGGCGCGGCCCTCGTCGGCGAGCCACTCCCCGAGCGTCCGCCCGTCGGTCACGTGCGCCGGGCAGCCGGGGTGGTCGCCGAACCACACCTCGGCTTCGGGTCGACCGGAGGGCGTGCGCCCCTCGAGATCGGCGATGAGCGTCGTCGAACCCCAGTCGTAGTCGCGGGGGGCGTTCGTCACGGTGGCGAGCATGCCTCCAGGGTACGGGGGGTCAGCGGGTACCCTGATCTCACGATGGCCGTCCACACGAAGCACCCCGCGTCGGCTCCCCCGGCCGCCCCGGTCCGCGAGAAGACGGGGCACCTGATGCTTCGCGGCTGGTGCATCTTCGTGCTGTTCACGGCGCTGTCCGGCACCGCCTGGCTCAACGCGATCGGCGAGCTGCCCACGGCGATCATGACGATCGGCGGGGGTCTTCTGTCGTTCGGGCTCTGGTTCGCCGTGCGCCCGCCGGTGCAATGGCGGCGTCTGCCCTGGTTCACCATCGCCTTCGTGGCGTGGGCGGGGCTCTCGATCATCTGGTCGCATTGGCGCGAGGCGACCGCCCTGACCCTGCTGCTGCTGGTCATCACCACCCTTCAGGGGCTCTTCATCGGCAGCGTGCTGACCTGGCGCGAACTGGTGCGCGCGATCGCGTCGGCCCTCAAATGGGTCATGGCGCTGACGCTCGTCTTCGAGCTGTGGGTCTCGATCTTCATCGGCGGGCCGATCCTGCCCGGCTTCGTCATTCCGACCGAACCTGCCGACGACCCGATCGTCTACTGGTCGCGTGACAACCTCTTCGACGGCGGTCGCATCCAGGGCATCATGGGCAACGCGAACCTGCTCGGGCCCGTCGCGCTGCTGGCGATCATCGTCTTCTCGATCCGGTTCGCGGCCGGGGCCCCTCGCCGCACACTGCTCGGAGCGTGGATCGGCCTGTCGGCCTACCTGTTCTACCGCGCGTCGTCCGCGACCGCATATGTCGCGGCGATCGCGGTGGCCATCGTGCTCGTAACGGTGCTGCTCATGCGCCGCGCCCGCCGGCAGGGCGAGCGCACCCGGTACTACATCGCCTACGCGGCCATCGGGCTCACCGGAGCGCTGGCGTTCTGGCTGCTGCGCGATCCCCTCTTCACGATGCTCGGCCGCAGCTCCGACCTCACCGGCAGAGAGCGGATCTGGGAGGCGGTGCTCGAGCGCGCCGTGCAGCAGCCGCTGATCGGCTGGGGATACTCCACGCCGTGGATCGCGACCGATCCCGCTTTCGACGAGTGGATCGTCGACCATGGCCAGACGGTCATTCAGGCGCACAACATGTGGGTCGACGTGTTCCTCCAGCTCGGCCTGATCGGCGTGTTCCTCATGGGCGTGCTGTATCTCGCATTCGTCTGGCGCTCCTGGTTCTTCGCGGTCGACCGGCCGCGCTGGGACCTTCGGGCCGATCGACCGTATTCACCGCTCACGCTGCTGCCCACGCTCGTCGGCGCCGTCCTGCTCGTGCAGGGACTGGCCGAGTCCAGCCCTCTGCTGCTGTGGGGGTGGCTGTTCGTGGTCATGCTCGCGTTCAAGATCAAGCAGTCGCCGCACATCGGCGAGGGCGCCGCCGAGATGCGCATCGCGATCGAGCGTGGCGAGCTGACCACGCGGCTGTCGTGACCGACACGCCCCACGGCGCTGCACCCCCGCGCTGGGTCGCCCTGCTCGCGTCTGCCGCGCTGGCGCGCGCGTACACGATCTCGGTGCTCGGCGCGGTGTTCTCGGCGTTCGCCATCGAGAAGATCGCGGGACGCGTCACCTACGTGACGATCATCGTCGGCCTCTGCGTTCTCGGAGTCGGGATGCTGATCGCCCGCCGGCGCGAGATCTCGCTCGTCCGTCTCGTCCCGACCACCGTGGTCCTGTTCGTGGGGTGGGCGTTCGCCAGCGTGTTCTGGAGTCAGGATGCGTCCGGCTCGCTCTGGAGCTGGATCACCACGGCGGGTCTCGCGCTGCTCGCCGTGACGATCGGCCACGTGCGCGACACCCTGCAGACAGCGAGGGCGCTGGGCGATGTGATGCGCGTGCTGCTGTCGATCTCGCTCGGCGTCGAGGTGCTCGCCGGCGTGCTGCTGGACATGCCGTTCCGCTTCCTCGGCATCCAGGGGAACATCGCGCAGCTGGGGCCGATCCAGGGCATCTTCGGGACCCGCAACATGCTCGGCTTCGTCGCGGTCATCGCGCTCATCACATTCCTGATCGAATACCGCACGCAGTCCGTGCGCGTCGGAGTGTCGGTGTTCTCGGTCGTGCTCGCGGGCGGCCTCGCGGCACTCAGCGACTCCCCCACCGTGCTGGTCCTGGCCGTCGCGGTCGGACTGGCCGTCGGTGCGCTCGCGCTCGTGCGCCACGCGCGGCCGGAGGGCCGCTCGGCCCTGCAGTGGACTCTCGGCGGAATCGTGGTCGCGGGTCTGGCGATCGGCTATGCGGCGCGGCATCCGATCATCGCGCTCCTGGGCGCAGGATCGGATTTCGCGATGCGGGTGAACCTGTGGAACACGATGGTCGACTATCTCCGCACCAAACCGGTGCAGGGCTGGGGATGGTTCGGAGCGTGGAACCAGAGCGAGTTCCCGTTCAGCGCGATCAACTACACGTTGCGCACGAGCCACGCGACCGGGCTGAACGCGTACTTCGACGTGCTCCTCCAGCTCGGCTGGATCGGGCTCGTGCTGTTCACCGCGATGGCGGGGGTCGCGCTGGTGCGCTCCTGGCTCGACGCGAGCGAGCGGCGCTCCGTCATCTACGCGTGGACGCCCCTCGTCCTGGTGGCGCTCCTGGTGGACTCCATGTTCGAGAGCTTCACGCTCTCGGGCTTCGGCTGGCTGCTGCTGGTCCTGTGCGCCGTGCGCGCGGGCCAGTCCCGGTCGTGGCGCGAACGCCTGGGCGCAGGCGACGACGGGCCGGTGCTCCCGCACGTCCAGGAAGGGCAGAGCGGCCCGCGGTAAGATGCTCAGGCCATGCCCCGTACAGCCGACAGCCCCCAGATGACGTCGACGACACCTTTCGACCCCGCCTCCGCCACGATCGCGATCGTGACCTACAACCGGTCAGGTCTTCTGACGCGCCTGCTCGAGAGCATCACGAGGATGGACCCGAAGCCCGGGCACGTCGTGATCATCGACAACGCGTCGGTGGACGACACCACCGAGCTGGTCGAATCCTTCCGCGACCGGCTCGGCACCGAGCTCGTCTACAAGCGCCTCGAGACGAACACCGGCGGTTCCGGCGGCTTCAGCGAGGGCATGCGCGTCGCGTACGAACTCGGATCCACGTGGATGTGGCTCATGGACGACGACGTCGAGGTGCTGCCCGACGGACTCGGCCGCATGGGCGCCTGGGCGCCCCGCTTCAAGAGCATCCAGGGCCGCCGGTACGACTACGACGGCAGCGAGTTCTACTGGCAGTACCGGGTCGCCGAGCCGCTCGGCATCCCGATCCCGTTCGCGCCCGCCGGCTTCGACGAGTCGGGCTTCAAGGAGATGAACTCCGGCTGCTTCGAGGGCATGTTCATCCACCGCGACATCGTGGCCGAGATCGGCCTGCCCGATCCCCGCTTCTTCATCTACTGGGACGACCAGATGTACGGCTGGCTCGCCTCCCGCAAGACGACCTCGGTCATCGTGAACGAGTTCGTGCTGCGCCGCACGCGCGAGATCAAGCAGTGGGACATGGGCATCCGCCACATGAACGCCTCGAGCAACGCGTACCGGTACTACATCATGCGCAACCGCGGCCACATGAAGAACTACTACCGCTCGCTCGGCGTGTACAACCCGGTGCTGTTCGGCGCCGGCACGGCGCTCACGTTCGGCAAGGAGCTCATCCGCCTGCTCGCCGTCGAGCACACCGTGCGTGGCACCAGCAACCTGTTCCGCGGCGTCCGCGACGGTCGTGCGATCGCGCGCGATGCGTCGTGGAAGCCGATGCCGCCGCTCGTCGGACGCGGCCGTCGGAGATCAGCCCGCGTTGTAGTCCGCGTTGTATCGATCGAGCACTTCGGCGATCGGAGCATCCATGGCGAGCCCGCCTTTGTCGAGGTACAGACCGCGCGTGCAGAAGCGGCGCAGGTCCTTCTCGTTGTGGCTGACGAAGAAGAGGGTCCGGCCGTCGGCGAGCAGCTCGTCGATGCGCGTGTAGCACTTCTCGCGGAACGCCTTGTCGCCGACAGCGAGCACTTCATCCACGAGCAGGATCGGCTCCTCCAGTTGCGAGACGACCGAGAACGCGAGGCGGACCTTCATGCCGTTGGACAGGTGCTTGTAGGGCGTGTCGATCGAGTCGTGCAGCTCAGCGAAGTCGATGATCCCGTCGAAGCGGCGTGAGACCTCCGCCCGAGACATCCCATGCAGGCCCGCTGTGAGGCGGACGTTCTCGCGGACCGTGAGGTCGCCGACGAAGCCGCCGGTGATCTCGATCAGCGGTGCGACGCCGCCGTGCACCGTCACGGTGCCCTCATCTTGGAGAAGAACTCCGGCGACGAGCTTGAGAAGCGTCGACTTGCCCTGACCGTTGCGGCCGACCACCCCGATCGACTCGCCGGGCTGCACATCGAACGACACGTTGCGCAGCGCCCAGAACTCGCCGGGCTTGGACCGCCGCGACGAGTCGGAGAAGAGGTCCTTGAAGCTGCGCCGCCCTCGGCGGTTGCGGCGGAACCGCACACCGAGGTCGCGCACTTCGATCGCGAGTTCGGGCATCACAGCTCCTTCAGCACGGGACGCTCGAGACGACGGAAGACCAGGATGCCGAGCCCGAGGAAGACCAGGCTCATGACCGCTCCGACCACGACGCTGAGCGTGTCCCACTGGTCGGGGAAGAAGCCGACGCGGTAGAGCGTGAAGATGCCTGCCAGCGGATTGAACGCCGCGATCTCCGGGAACGGCGCCGGCAGATCGGAGACGCCGTAGATGATCGGCGATGCATAGAACAGGGCGCGCAGGATCAGCTTCGTCGTTCGCTCGAGGTCGGTGTACAGCACGCACAGGGGCGCGACGAGCAGGCCGAGGCCGACGAGGAGGATCGTCTGCAGAAGCACTGCGATGGGGAACCACAGGATGCCCCAGCCGACTGTCGCGCCCGAGAAGATCGCGAACAGCACGAGGACCGGGATCGAGAAGAGGAACTCGATGCCCTTGCTCAGCACGATGCGATTCACCCAGATCGACCGAGGGATCGCCGTGGAGCGGACCAGGCGAGCGTCCTTGTTGAACGCCCGCGTGAAATCGGAGACGGCGGCGTTGAACCATACCCACGGCAGGAGCGCCGTGATGAGGAACACGATGTACGGCTCTTCGCCGACTCCGCGGCCGAACACCTGAGTGAAGACGAACCAGTAGATCAGGCTCATCACGAGCGGATCGAGCACCGACCACAGGTAGCCCAGCGCGCTGGTGGCGTAGCGAACGCGCAGGTCTCGCGCCGAGAGGAGCCACAGCGAGTGCAGATAGCGCCGGGGAGAGCCCGGGGCGCCGACGGCGGCTGTGGTCACGGAGTCGAGTCTATGGGTGCGCCGCGCAGCTCCCGCCCGTGAACCGCGCACCTCCGCATGCCGCGCCTCGGACCTTGCAGTCAGGCGAGCTGGTTGTTCCACATCGACAGGGCGGATCCGATGGCCATGTGCATGTCGAGGTACTGGTAGGTGCCGAGGCGGCCGCCGAAGAGCACGTCCTTCTCACCCTTGGCGAGTTCGCGGTAGGCGAGCAGTCCGGCCCGGTCCTCGGCGGTGTTCACGGGGTAGTAGGGCTCGTCGTCGCGCGATCGCGAAACGCGAGAACTCCCGCATGATGACGGTCTTGTCGGCGGGGTATCGGTCGGCGCGCTCGGGGTGGAAGTGCTTGAACTCGTGGATGCGCGTGTACGGGATATCGGCGTCCGCGTAGTTCATGACCGACGTGCCCTGGAAGTCGCCGACGTCGCAGCACCTCCTGCTCGAAGTCGAGCGTGCGCCACGACAGCGCGCCCTCTGCGTCGTCGAAGTACCGATCGATCGGGTCCGGTGTAGACGATCGGCAGCTGCCCGACCGTCGCCGCCTTGTTCAGCGGCTGCGACTCGTCGAAGAAGTCGACACCGAGCTTGACCTCGATGTTCGGGTGGTCCGCCATCCGCTCGATCCACGCGGTGTAGCCGTCGGTGGGCAGACCCTCCCACGTGTCGTTGAAGTAGCGGTTGTCGTAGTTGTAGCGCACCGGCAGCCGGCTGATGACCTCGGCGGGGAGGTCCTTCGGGTCGGTCTGCCACTGCTTCGCGGTGTAGTCGCGGATGAACGCCTCATAGAGCGGCCGGCCGATCAGGGCGATGCCCTTCTCCTCGAGATTCGCGGCATCCTTCGCGTCGAACTCCCCCGCGAGCTCATGGATGAGCGCCCTGCGCCTCGTCGGGCGAGTACGCCGGCCTGGAAGAACTGGTTGATCGTGCCGAGGTTGATCGGCAGCGGGAACACGACGCCCTTGTGGTTCGTGTAGACGCGGTGCACGTAGTCGGTGAACGTCGTGAAGCGGTTCACGTACTCCCACACCGTCGGGTTCGACGTGTGGAACAGGTGCGCGCCGTAGCGGTGCACCTCGATGCCGGTCTCGGGCTCGTCCTCGCTGTACGCGTTGCCGCCGATGTGGTGACGACGGTCGATGACCGTCACCTTGCGACCGGATGCCGCGGCGCGCTCGGCGATCGTGAGGCCGAAGAAGCCGGAGCCGACGATGAGAAGGTCCACGTCACCACTTCCTTCGGCGGGCAGGGTATCGAAGTCCACTCCACAGTCCGCGAACCGCGGCGCCGATCTTCGCCGGACGATCGCGTTCCAGCAGCAGGACCTTCACCCAAGCTTTACCGGTGAACCAGATGTCTTCCCAGAACCATCGCCCGAAGCCGTAACGGCGGATCACGATCACTCGGTTCCGTGCAGCGTGGAAGTGTCGCAACGTCGAGTAGTTCGACAGGTAGACACGGCGGCCGAGCAGGCGCACAGGATCCGAGTCACCGAAGCGGTGGTCGAGGAGGGCGGTGAAGACTTTGAGATTCCGGAAACCGTAGCGCCGCGCGAGGAGGCAGATGTCGTGGTCGACGTAGTCGATGAACAGGAGCTCGTCGTGCAGTCCGATCGTCTCGATCAGCTCCCGAGAGAAGAGCGAGCCGGAGCTGATCATGACGTCGACCTCCCGCGCACCGACCCCGCGTTCACGGGTGTACACGATCCCCGTGGCGTCCGAGCGCAGTGCGGGGCCTACCACGCCCACCCGCGTGCCCGCATCGCGATGCGCCTGAACGAGCGTCTCGAGCGTTCCCTCGTTCACCGAGCTGTCCTGGTCCAGTATCCACACGAAGTCGAAGCCGTCGGAGAGCGCGGCACGCATGCCCGCATTGAATCCGGCGGCGACCCCGACGTTGCCCGTCTGGTCGAGGATCATCACGCCGCCGTCCGCAGCCAGGGCGGACAACGTCCGTTCGGTGGCCCCGTCCGGGGAGTTGTTGACCACGTAGACACGTGGCACCTGCGTTCGCAGCCGCTTGATGTTCTCGACCGCGACGGTGTCGGGATGGTACGTCAGGACGACCGCGGCAGTCGCGGCCGATCCGGGTTGCGTCACCCGTTCACCCTTCCTGAGGTGTCGCGGAGCGCGCTGCGGAGCGGGCCCGCGTCAGCGCGGGTCGGAATGGTCAGGATGCCGAGGAACAGGCCCGACATGATCGTCTGCGCGCCGAGAATCATGCACAGTGAGGCCGGGATGGCCACTCGCAGGGTGGCCTGGGGATCCTGCGCCCCGAACCCGGTGGCACCCCACGAGACCAGCTGCACAATCAGGACCGCGAAGCCGATCAGGAACAGCGCCAGTCCCGCAAGCGAGAGCGACTCGAGAGACGTGCGCTCGGCCAGCCACGAGAAGCTTCGACTGCGGGGCAGTCGGAAACCCTCCCTCTCGGCGTACATCTTCGTGAGGATCGCGAAGAGGACGGCCTGGTAGCCGACAACGGCGAG
>CAWADY010000011.1:0-300911 GCA_963781135.1 uncultured Actinomycetota bacterium
CGCTCATAGGCCGTATTCAGCATCAATCCGGCATCGCCAAGCTTGAGAAACACCCAATCCCAGTCTGATTCGTGCTCGCCCTTACCCCAATGCTCAACCACTTCACAACCGAGTGCGCGATAGAACGCCAGCGACGCGGGGATGTCGAAGACCTCCAGCAGAGTGGTCACGCTGCTAATGACCGGTGGCTTCATCGTTTTGCCTTTCTCTTCCCTAATCCAGAGCCAATTGAAACCCCGGGATGACAGAAGTAGGGTGGGCACCCACCGCACTTTTTCAGCTATCGACAGTCCCGCACGAAGTTGGCGACCGTGGCACTCACCCAAGCAGCGCCGCGCATTGGAACAGGGTGGTGCGCCGAGCGTTGCGAATTTTCGTCTCAAGGGCATCGTGATACAAGGCCCCGATGAAGGAGCCGCTCTCATCGCTGGACACCGAACACTCTTCGGGATTTCGAGGCGCCAGAACTTCCGTGGCGCAGCAACTGGGACGAGCGGGCGACCACTTCCGCTTCATGGTGGTCTTCGTAGACCCTTGCGCTGCATGGCCGATGGGGCGCTGTCTAGCGACAGAATGCGATTATCATCACTGCGGGGATCGGAACCCTACAAGTGCTGCTCGGCTTGGCTGGTATTGCCGCGCTAGTCCTGTTGTTCAGCGGGTTGGCCTATTTGGCCGGGTGGCTGGTGGGCCTCGGGCTACGGTATGCACCCTTGGTCGGTCGGCGGCACCGAAAAGGGGCACTGGTCGGACGCGACCCCATCGAGACAGAGTCGTCTAAGCACTGGACAGAGAAGGCGTCCGTGGTAGAAGGAGTCACCAATTGTGAGCTGTCCCGACGACCGGGCAATATACGACGGTGACACGCAAGGTCAGCGTGTCGCCGCGACCGGGAGCACCCGCACCTTATCAGCGACGAAACGACGCTCGCCCACGCCTCTATACCAGACGGTCACGCGAATGCCCGGCTTAAGCGCAGTCTGATTCCATTCATAGATGGTCGTCTTGCGCAACGCGATTGGGAAGCCCTTCGGGCGCGTTGGCTCAGTTGCGACCGCGATCCATTGGTCTGCCTCAAACTCAACAACCGTACCCGTGGCGCTGTGCTGAGGCGCGCCGTGATAAGCCAGCGCCGACAGCAACACAAACGCGACGACGAGAGAGGCCATGAAGGCGTGCTTCGTCCGCATGGTGGCGCACGGGTTCGAATCCCAAGGGGAAACCAACGGCGCGGATAGGAGATTGTGGGCGGGTCGCGGCGGACGCCGCGTCAACGAGCACACCTGGAGGGTTGTCGGGGCTACTTTAAAGTCAGTCGCTGAACCTTGAGGCTTCAACGACCGCCGCGTGCGACGCGAAGCGTGGTTCCACCACCCGGGAAGTAATAATCCGCACTCTCAACACTGAAATACACATCTCTATCCATGAGTGTGGAATCGTTCCATGCCGAAATCCCCTGGGGCGTTGTATAGCGGTAGATCCCGTTGTCTGTTGTCAGTTTTACACGCGGCGCTGCTTTTGATCCTGATCAACGATGGTGATTCGGAAAGGAGCGTCCGATGGGTACACCCAGGAGCTATACGAGTCACAGGAGACAAAAGCAGCAGCAGAGGAAGGACAAATCTCAAAGTCCTGCTTTTCATCTTGTGCTCTGCGCAACGATATCAAACTTCAAAGTAGCCTACTACGACAACGCGCTCAAGTAGTCTGGGTCTAGGATCACGCTTACTCTGAGGTTCGAATCTCGTCAGTAATTCGATTCGTCAGTTTTCAGAAGGTCTTTCGACTCTAACATCTCACGAATACGTCAACCGGCCCTGACGCGGATCTGCAGCCGCAGGCCAAGCTGCTCCTGCAGCGCGGTGAAGATCGTGGGACCGGACGACTCCTGCGTCGCGAAGGGACGCAAAGTCGAGAACGAGATTGAACGGCGCAGTGAAGCCGGTCTTGTCGATGACGACGCGGTCAACATCAGCCGAGATGAAGTCGATCAGCGCCGACATCGAGGTGCCCCCCGCTTCGATGCGAGTGACTCGTGGCCACCGTGGTCGCGGCCGGGTTTCGGGGGACTGGCTCAGAACCCGTCGTCTCGGACCGTCACAGATGTAGAGGGGCGCCTCGAGATCGATCAAATCCCACCGTAACTCCTGTCTTGGCGATGCACTCTCCCTCCTTCATGGGCGCGATCTTGAGACCTGCGTCCGCAACCACGAGCTCATAGACCGGCACTGTTCGTGTTTCCCGACGAAGGGTGAGCTTAAACCGGTCGGCGAGCAACGACTGGAGCATGCCGCGCATCTGGTCGGGCGTCGCGTTGCCGGCTGCTCTTGCCTCGATGGCATACCGATCGGAGCGCACCCAGGACGGCCCTCCCTCGACCTGGAAGCGCGTGACGTTGTACGCCGCCTGGATCAGCGAGTGGAGAGGACCACTACCTGTTGAATCGGCCGTCTTCGAGGACGGAGACAATCCTCTTTCAGAGACTCGCCTCCATAGCGAGATTCGGCCAGGCCGGGAGTACGGCTTGCCCGGCTTGACAGAGGCGATTTCGAACGCGAGCCCAGACGGAGGGACGACGACCTGCGATTGAGCCGTCAGCGCGCCGCCGGCGACGGGCCCGCCGACGGCCGCGACGACCGCGACGGCGAGCGCCCAGCGTCGGCCACGCGTCATCGGGCGTCCGATCTCGTTCCGCATGATCGCCTCCACACGCGCGCGCAGATTCGAGCCGCTCACGCCGGCCACGCATGCGAGCCGCACTCCGACCGACTGCCGACAGACCTCGAGAATGCCTTCGGCGTAATCACTCGGCCGGCCTCCCGACTCGAAGCACCGCTTCGTCGCAGGCGCGTTCCCGCTCGTCGACGAGCCGCGCCTCGATCCACCACACCGCCGGATGGAACCAGAAGAGCGCTTCGACCGCCATGTGGATCGCGGCCGGCGAGATTGTCATGGCAGCGGATATGGCACCGCTCGTGCGCGATGAGCGCGCGCAATTGCGCGGGCGTCAGGCGTTCGACGATGCCCTCGGGAAGCAGCAACCGCGGGCGACGGATGCCGACGACGCCCGGTTCCGGCATCGAGGGGGAGGACATGACCGCCAGATCGGCCGCGCCGTACTGCGCGTCGAGTCGCAGCGGCGTCGCATGGCGCAGCGCCGGTCCGGATCGGCAGCCACTGCCGCCACCAGGAGACGAGCACGACGCCGCTCCCAGCGCCCAGACGGCCAGCAGGAGCCACGGCCAGCACGGACGACGATTGCGGGACAGATGCCGGCGCCGCGACGACAAGGCCGGCCGGCGCCAGAACGTCCTGCATCACGAACGAGACTGCCGGCTGCACCGCGGCCGGCGCGGCACGCCACTGGAACCGTTCGCCCAGGCTCACCAGCATCGAGAGCGGCACCAGAAACTTGACCGACGCGGCCGTCCACAACCAGCAGCGCACCCGCGCGGCGTTCTTGCGCAGCGCCAGCGTCGCCAGCCAGACGACGACACAAAGAGCGTCGATTGCCACAGGTGATTCATCAGCGCGGACGGCACCCACGGAGTCATCGCGACCCACCTTTCTTGAGGAGCTTCTTCAGCGCGTCCTCGGCTTCCTTGATGTCGTCGAGCGTCAAGCGGCCCGATTCAACCAGCCGCGCCATCACCGGCTTCGGCCGGCCGCCAAACAGGGCGAGCAGCTCGTCGACCAGCGTGGTATGCGCATCGTCACGGGAGATGACGGCCTCGACGATGTTCGCGTTGCTGATCCGCTTCACGCAGCGGAGCGCCTGTCTTCTTCTCCAGCCGATAGACGACGGTCTGGACGGTGGTGAAGGCAGGCCGGCCCTTTTGCGGGGAGCGCCTCATGGATCTCG
Source organism: uncultured Actinomycetota bacterium (assembly GCA_963781135.1). Lineage (GTDB taxonomy): Bacteria > Actinomycetota > Actinomycetes > Actinomycetales > Microbacteriaceae > Microbacterium. The sequence continues at coordinate 3,863 of CAWADY010000011.1, forward strand.
CGGATCGAGCACGCGCCTCGCGTCCACAGCACTTCCAGGATCTGCAGTTCAGGCTTCGTCAAAGATGTTCGTGGCATACATCAACTATGAGTGAAGCCGATTAAACTACAAATATAGTTATAAATACAAGAACCATTCGCGCAAGCTCTGATGTCAACCATTCTTCGAGCTAAAACGATCCTTCGATTTTCTTGATAACGGCCGCTTGTCATATATGTGGCTATGGCATCTATGGATGCCCGCATGCTCGACCGCGAGCTCGGGCTCTGTAAGCCGACGATCCTTTGTCATTTCGTCTGATTGCCGCGAAACAATCAGCTCGCTTTTGCGAGCTCCTGACTTGCCTTTTTCCCAGAGCGACGACACTGTCCGGATGATCACACTGCCCTGCGCGATTGCCGGCGAGCCGCTGCCAATCATCTCTCCCAGCTCATTCTTGTGAAGGATTCTGAATTGTGGTCCGGCCTCGATAACGTAGACATCGCCATCCTCGCTTGCGACGAAGATGCGGCCGTTGTACGCCCACGGTGACGCACTGAATCCGCTGGCTTGCGGATCATACGCTGACGCCCATAGATTTCCTTGCCCGTTTTCGTCGTGGCAGGTGAAGAGTCCACGCGCGTAAAGGTTGCACACCTGTCCACGGTAGACGATTGCCGACGGCAGGTAGGTGGCCAGCATCGGGTTCGACCAGCGACGAACGCGTTGCTCACTTCCCTTCTTTCAGCGAGATGTCGCCGGCAGCACCGGGTCGGATGGCATAGAACGGTCGGAATGCACCTGGAAATCCCGAAGCAGCGTAGAGAGGCCATCTGCGGCAAACGGCGTTGGGGTTGTGCTGCCGGATAGACCCTCCAGATACCAGAGCGGCTTGCCATCGAGATCGAACGAGCTGACCCGACGATTGCTCACCGTGATGAGTTCTGTTCGTGTGCCGTTCTGCCATACGAACGGTGTCGACCAACCGAAACCGCGCGCCGTTTCGGCTGCTGGTTGCGCCAGAGTTCTTTGCCGGTCGGCGTATGTATCCGGCGAGCCACCACACGCCCGGATGCTCGTCTGATACGAGGAAGAGACGATTGCCGTGCAACGCCGGCGACGATGCCGGCCCGAACGGACCTGCTTCGGGCCCTGTCGCCGCCTGATCGATTTGTGTCGTCCAAACGATTCGCCCGCTGAAATCGATCGCGTTCAACACTCCCGCCGGCGCGTGAAACACATACACGCGATTGCCATCGGTCACCGGCGTCTCAGTCGGCGAAGGAGTTCCGGTGATATCGAGGGTATCGGAATCGCGCTCCGCAGTTCACGCTGCCAGCGCAGTTTGCCGGTCGTGAAATCGAAGTCGTAGAGCACCCACCTGAACGTCGCCTTGGGAGGGTACCTGCCAGTAGGTTGGCGTCGTCGGCATCTGTCCGTCTTCAATCACTAGCCCAGGCACCGGTTTCGGTTCATTTCCGACAGCCGCCGTCACGAATACATGGTTTGCCCAGACGACCGGCGAACCCCAGCCGAGGCCCGGAACCGCAACCTTCCACGCAACGTTTTCACTAGCACTCCACTTGTCTGGGAGGCGCGGGTCATCGTCGGCCACGCCGCCATTGGTCGGAAATGCGGCCAATGGTCGGCCGTAGAAGTAGCGGCTACGTTCAGCGCGATGCATATCGAGATTGATCAGAGGACGCATGTGGCCTCCTTCGATGGAGTGTAGGCAGAGCGTTTACACATCGCGCGCAGGGCTCTCGTTCAGTCGTATCTCAACGCCACGAGCGGATCGACGCGTGCGGCCCGGCGTGCCGGGAAGATGCTCGCAGCCAGGCCGACCAGGACGAGCACTGCGCCGACCGAGCCAAGCGTCAATCCGTCAGCATCGCGCGCGCGGCCGAACACTACGGGAAGGTGCTTGCCAACGAACATCGACCCGGCGAGTCCAATGGAGAGGCCAATGGCCAGCAGGACAATGCCACTCCGCATGAAGAGCCACACAACCTCCCGAGACCGAGCGCCCAGTGCCAATCGGACCCCGATTTCCTGCGTGCGTTCCGCCACGCGGTTGGCCGTCAGCGCGAACAACCCGACCGTTGAAAGAATCAACGCGATGGCCGCAAGCAGGAGAAAGATTGCGCCGAACAGCCTCTGCGGAAACCGCGCCCACAGCCACTACCTCGTCGAGTGTCTGCACGAAGTAGCCGGGCAAATCTGGATCGACGCGGCCGACTTCCTGACGAATCTGCGCGAAAGCCGCTGCCGTATCCGGACGGCTGCGTGCGATGACTGATGCGAATCTGTGCGGTGCCGGCTCGGCTGCGACGGGCACATAGACCATGGGATCGGGTTCATCCCGGAACAGCGCCCAGGGGATCGTCTGCGAAATACCGACGATGGTGAACCAGGGGACGTCGGTGTTCGGAGCAGCGGCATTGACGAGACGAATGCGCTTTCCGAGTGGATCGCGATGACCGAAAAACGTCGATGCGAAGCGCTGGTTGACGACGACACCTTCTGTGCCCTTCCGTCCGTCCTCTTCAGCGAGCTGTCGGCCCAGGACCATCCGAATCCGCAACGTGTCGAAGTATCGCGGTCCAACGTAAGCGTACGCGACGGTCGGCCGCGGGTCGTTCGTGGTTCGCTGTTCGCCGTCGATCGTAAGTTCGCGCCGTGCACCGGTGTTGGTCATGAAAGGGATATCGCTGGCGACCGTTGCCGCCGAGAATGCCGTGTTGGCCGCGAGCCCTTCTTCAAGTTGGGTGTAAAAACATCTTCCGCTGTTCGGGCGTGCGGTATTTCTGCACTGGCAGCGCCAGGCGCATCGTTGCAACACCGGACGTGTCGATCACTTGGCCTGCGCGGTACAGCGTCAGGAACTGGCGTCCCATCATCGCCGTTCCGGCAAGCAGCATCAGTGTCAACGACAGCTGCGCGATGATGAGCGTTCCCGCCCATCGATGTGATTGCGCGGAAACGGTGCCGCGCCCGCCTTCTTTCAACGTGCTGTTGATATTTGTCCGCGATACGCGGAGCGCCGGAGCAAGCCCGAAAAGCAGCGTCGTTGCGCCGCACACTGCGGCGAGAAACGCAAATACCTCCCCGTCCATGTCTATCGTCAGCCAGTAGGGCACCGGCGCGCCCTGCAGCGCCGGAGAAAACGACGCCACGAACTGCCGGACAGCATACTGGCCGATCGCGATGCCGAGAACGCCCGCGATCGCCGCGAGCACGAGACTTTCGATCAGCAACTGGCGGACGATCCGCCGCCGCGTCGCGCCGAGCGACGAGCGGATCGCGATCTCGCGTGCGCGCCTGGTTGTGCGGGTAAGAAGAAGGTTCGCCACGTTCACGCAGGCGATCAGCAAGACGAGCAGCACCGCCGCCATCAAGAGCTTCGCCATCTGCTGCAGAACCGGACCGGTCAGGAAATCCTGCAAACGCTGCAGCCGGGCGCCGATGCTCGTTGTTCGTTGCGGGGAATTGCTGCGCCAGGCTCTGCATCAGGCTGTCGACTCCGACTGTGCCTGTTCGATGGTCACTCCATCAGACACACGACCGAATGCATAGACGATCGGCGTCCGCACTTCGCGCTTGGCGGCCATCATGTTCGAATTCACGCCAATTGGCTGCCACACCTCATCGACGAAGGGAAAGTGAAATCCTCCGGCATGACGCCGACAATCGTCGAGGCAGATCATTGACCCGAATGACCCGACCGATGGTCTGTGGGTCACCTCCGTATCGCGATTTCCAAACGCTATGCGCAACGATCACGACCGGCGGCGCTCCCGGGTGTTCGTCCTCAGCCGTAAAATCGCGGCCCAGTATCGGCGGTTGTCCCAACATGCGAAATACATTCACCGACGTGTACGAGCCGAGATACCGCTCCGGCGTCATCCCTTCGTCCGAGATGTTCATCGGCTGCTCCGACGAAATCATGAGGTCCGAGAACGATTTCGCGGAGCGTCTCCAATCGAGGAAATCCTGATACGACACGCCTAGTGGCGACAGGTTCAGCGTGCGCTGCTCGGCGCTCATACCGCGTTGGCGCGGATCCTCAGTTTGGATGGAGACGAGTTGTGCAGCATTCCGGTACGGAGGGCTTTGATAAACCGCTCGCAGGAAGGTGAACGCGGCGGTATTGGCGCCGATACCGAGCGCCAGAGCCGCTGTTGCGGCAGCGGTGAAGCGGCGATCCTTCAGCAGCAGCCGGACGGCGAACCGGACATCTTGCGAGATGTCCTGAAGCCACGGCCACGTCCACACATCGCGCGCGTCATCGCGAGCCAGCGTGGTGTTGCCGACGACGCGCGAGCTGCCGAGCTCCTCGTGAGCCATCTGTCGATGGAACTCAAGCTCGTCGGAAAGGTCGCGCTCGAACTGACGCAGACGGATGATGTGCCACGCGCGTCGAAGTAGCTGTCGCATAAAACCCTCACGCCGTGTCGAGGACTTTGTTGATGGCGAGGATCATCTGGTTAAACTGTTCGCGCTCGTGGGTCAGCCGCTTCCTGCCCGTGGCCGTAAGCGTGTAATACCGCGCGCGCCAGTTGTTTTCGGACGTGCCCCACTCCGCTTTGACCCACCCGTTCAGCAACAGTCGCTGCAGAGCCGGATAGAGCGAGCTCTCGCCGACCTGCAACCTCATCAGATCGTGTGCGGAGGTGCTGGGCGATGCCGTACCCGTGCATGACGCCAGACTGCAAAATGCGAAGGATCAGCAGATCAAGCGTTCCGGGCAGCAGGTCGGGCGGCTGATTGGTCGTTCCCATCGTTTGTCGATGGGAGTATCCCGAGTTCACCTCGCGCTGTCAAGCCCCCATCGATAGACGATGGGGCGTTGGTTCGACAGCAGCGCCGCCGACAGATCGCTGTCACGGCTGCCGCCGCAGATTGATTCAGGCTGCTTTCCTTGCCGAGGAAATCTCACGCTTGTCGTGGGCGCGCTGACACACGACCCGACCTTTCACGTCAAGCGGCCGGCGCAGCATCATTCAGGCAGTCGACGGCTCTCTTCAGCTGGTTGTCCTCTCCGTTCCACAACGCCTCAGGAGAAAGGGGCTCTTCGATGTTTGGCACCAACCCACTCCCTTCCAGGTTGGTTCCTTGCCACGTGAAGTACGCTGCGACCGGCAGCACGACACGGTACCCAAAGCCAGCTTTGAACGCGCTGGTCGCGACCAATCTGCCTGCCGTCTTCACGCCTACCAAGGTCGCCACGCGATACTCGGAAGCAAACGCGGCGACCATCTCGGCGGCGCTCGCCGAATGCTCGTTCACCAACATCGCCACTTGGCCGTGATGCCGTTGGTCGCCGAGCGCCTCCGTAAACACGGCAACTGAACGGCGCGCCCTGGCAAATCTGAAGATCAGCGGCACGACCCCAAGCTTTGACTTGGGAATCCGGTCGAACGCCGGAAGACGCTCCTTGTCAAAACCCCTTCGTGCCACCGCCCGACTCACGCTGTAGCCAACGCCACGCCGATCAGGACACAAGGTGGCTCATGAGGCGTAGACATCCAATGCCGCCGCCGGTATTGCCGCGGAGATCGATGACAAGCCGTTCGCACGCGAGTTCCGTGATCGCGCGGCTGATGTCGCGCGCCACATCCATGCCCAGAACACCGGGAAACATGCTGACCCGAATCATCCCGGTGCCGTCGGGCAGCCTGGAGGCATTCACCACTTGGTCTGGCACCACGATCGGACGCTGCTTTTCTTTCGATCCCGGAATCGTCACTGTGACGCTCGCTATGGAGCGGTCCGCTCGACGAACAGTGAACGAGTATGTCTCTCCCAATACAAACGGCATCGCCTCGGGAGGGAAGCAGCTCTTTGTCCCCGACCTTGAGCAGCACGTCTCCCGATTGAATGCCGGCCTGCGCGGCGACCCCGCCTGGGTGCACGTCCTGGAACATCCACCGGATTCCTTCACGGAGTCTCGGCTTTGGTCAGCGTGGCGGCAATCGCAATCCTGCCGGCTGCCCGAGGACGTCCCTCGTGAAAGAACCCCGTATGGCTGGTGCCCAGCTTCTTGAGCATGCTGTTCATCGCCTGCTCAAAATCCTCAGCCGTGTCAGCTCCGAGGATCTGTGCTTCGTGCTCCTCGCGCAGGCTCCGAGTGTCTGGCTTCGGCGCCCATGAATTTCTGATCGACAGCGCAGCACGTTCAGGAACACTTCGCGGCGCTGAGCCTCATTTACGACCAGCATTTGCGCCTCCAGTCTCCGCCGCACCAGATGATCGCCTCAGCACGGTTGCGCTATCACCATAGACGAGCACACCGCTCCACAGCTTCGGGACAGCTTGTGGCCCGAACTGTTCCAACATTTTCAGCTTCGCGCGGCGCATAGACCCTCGCCAACATCTGTGCCCGCCGCGAGTTGCCGGTAGAACTCCCGCATCAGCGCAAGGCTGAAACGGTCGTCCGCAGTCCACAGATTCGCGACCACGCTCCGTGCGCCCGCAACCAGGAACGGTCGTACCAGACTGGCAACTCCCTCTTGACCGTGAGCGGCGCCGCTGCCGGTGTCGCAGGCCGAGAGAGTCACCAGCTGCGCGGCAAGACGCCACTCCAGAATCTCCCGTGCTTGAACCAGGCCATCCTCGGCCCCGAGGGCCTGAGAAGGAGGGCCGACCGAGCCGGGAACTTTGTGCTCACGATACCGTGGGCGGCGAAGTGCAGGACGCCGTAGTCGTTCAGCGGTTGACTCTTGAGCTCCTGCTCCGTCGCCGCATCCCCAAGCAGGATGGTGGAGTGTGCGGCCCCCAGCGTCGTAGCCACCGCGCGAGCCTCGTCGTTGGCCGACGGTAGCGGGGGCAACTGCGTCGCGTCGAGATCGTAGATGCCCGCGTGCGACCGTCCCAAAACGGTGTGCCACCGCTGCCGGCGGAACGGGTGTCTCGGCGCCGGGAGATGCGCCAACCGCGAGCGCGACACGTCTGGGTGGGCGCTGTACCTGGCGGCTCCTGAGAAATGACAGCACTGATCCCGACGGAACGTACGAGACTACGTGCGATTCCAGCAGCCGCTTGCCGGCGGCTCGTTTCGATCAGCTCGAGCGGGACCTGGTGAAGATATCCGTCGGCACTCACGATGACACGGCTGCGTGTGTTGAGCTCCGGGATGCCATCGATCAGCAGCTCCCCTGCTCGTCTCGCATCGGCGCCGACGTCTGATCCCTGGCGGACTGACCGGACAACGGGCTCGAGGGCTTTCTGGATCGCTGACCGTCCACCAAGGCGGTGAATACGCGCCGACGTGCGGGTTGCCACAACAACGTACGAGTTCGGCTCCGCGAGAACAAATTCGAGCAGACTCCTCTCGGGCGGAGGCTCCTGAACCTCCCTCAAGCCAACGGCTTGCGTGCGGCGACGCGCGTGCGTGTGAACACCTCCGTCGACACTGGCGCCAACCGCTCTTCGGCTCGCAGTATCTCATCGAGCAATCGCTGCCGCTCGCCCTTGTCCTTGGTCCGAAGCAGCCTCAGTTGGAGCGCGGTGATCCGTCGCTCTCCTGCCCGAAGTTCCGCCGGCTTTTTCGTGTCGGCGGGAGCGGAGAGCAGCTCCAGGACCGAGCGGCCCCGGGCCTGCTCGAGGACTGAGAACATCCGGCCTGGGCTCTGGCCTTGCGAACCCTCCAGGCGCACTCGCGCGAGAAACACGCTGTCCATGCTGCCGATCACTCGACTGCGGACCCAGGGACTGCTCGCGTTCGTGAGGAGCCCTTCCAGCAGCTCGGCCGCCTCGTCCAGAAGATCTCGAGCTTCCGTGTGTCTACGTTGGGAGACGCGAAGATCGGCGAGCTCGGCGAGCAGGCGCGGAAGCAGCAGGCGCTCGCCCATGTTGCGGGCCACGTCGATGCCCGTTCGCAGTGTGCTCTCTGATTCGGAAAACCGGCCGCTCTCGCGTTGGATGCGACCCGGCCTCGAGGGCAATCTCTGCGACGATTCGGTTCCCGCCCGCTTTACCAGCAAGATCTGCTGCCTCGGCAAGTAGTTCCAGCGCACGGCCCGGGTTCTTCCCTTGATGCGCGATGAGGCCCTGCCGCAGGATCACTGCCGCTTGATAGCCAAATGCTCCCTCTTTCTGAGCGACCGCCAACGCGTCAGCAACGCGATTGGCATCCTCCAGTCTACCGAGCCTAGCCAAGGCGTTGCCCTTGCCGAGGTACGTCATGACCGGAAACTGCAGCTCTCGCACGGTCGATGCGGCCTTCAGCGCGCGATCATAGAAGCCCAGCGCTTGCTCAGATCGGTCAAGTTGAACGTATCCGTGCCCAAACAGTGTCAGCCACCGCACCAGAGACGGGACATCGCCGTTCGACTCCGCCATCTTCATCGCCTGTCCGAGCCTGATGACGGCGTTGTTGATGTCACCCAACAGGAACGCGACGAGGCCGAGCTCTCCTCGAGCACGGTTTGCCCATGCCGATTCGCCGAGCTTTTCAGCCAACGCGAGTGCCTCGTTCCAGGACTGTTCAGAGAGCGACGGGTCGAGATCTTCGTCGGTCTCGCCCTTGATGATCAGCGTGCGGAGCCGCAGCCGGTCGTCGGCGACAACAAGCGGATCCTCAAGATGGTTCGCGAGACGCTCTGAGACTTCTGGCACTGGCAGACGTGGTAGCTGACCGCGGAGCGCGTTGATTTGCGCGTACAGCGCATTCCGCTTGTCGCCGCGGGCGGCGAACAGGCGTTCGGCCTCAACGTATAGCGGTTCGGCCTTCGTCCAGACCTTCAGCCAGGCGAGCCGTTCGGCTTCGACGAGCAGCTGCTCGGGATCAGAGCTGTTCTGGGCGGACGCGGGATGACAGAGAATACAGCGAGTGCGACGACACCGACGCGCCGGAACAATTGACTGCCGGGTCCCCAGGACATGATACACGTATTTCGTTTTCGCTGGCGTAATCAGATCTACAGCTCGAGCAGGCGGAAGCAGAGACAAGATTGTGATCGGGGAACTCGCCGGTAACCTGTGCACGCCGCGCGGTGTGATCGTTGACGCGAACACTACTTGCATCGGGACGATCGGAGCAGCTGTCGGCCGAATTTCGACGCTCGACTAAGTGATCCTCCGGTGTGTTGAGCGGAGGCTCCGCTGTGTCGGTGACCCGGCCGGAAGTTTCCACACTGTGATCACAAAGGTTTGTTCACAGTGTGGCATTTATCGCGGGTAAGGCCTGAGTTTGGCTACGGCGGCTGCAAATCGTAATAGGCATCGTCACACACGATGCAGAATGTCGCGCGACGGTACCTCCGAGGACATCGTGCTTTGATGCCATCGTCTGGTTGATACCTTGACATTCTACATGTAGATATGTAGAGTGTCTTGGTATGTCGCCTGACACTCAGAAGTCGGACCTTCTTCAGGGCACGCTCGACATGCTCATTCTGAAGGTCGTCGCTCTCGGTTCAATCCACGGCTACGCCATCGCTCAACGCCTACAGCAGATGTCCGACTCGGTGCTCCAAGTTCAGCAGGGGTCCCTCTATCCAGCGCTGCACCGGCTCGAAAAGCGACGTTGGCTGAAGGCAGAGTGGGCCGCGTCGGATACGGGCCGTGAGGCGCGGTTCTACACGCTCACGAAGCTTGGCCGTCAGCAGCTCGAGGAGCAGCAAGCGAACTGGGATCGTCTTTCGACCGCCATTGCCGGCATCCTCAGGACGGCAGAATAGAACGGAGTGTAGACATGAGACCCCTCATCCTCAGCGTTGTATGCGTTTTCTGCGTCGCCGTCACGCACGGACAGGCAACACTGACGGGACGGTGGGAGGGTTCAACCAATTTGGGCCGACAGGTCGTGCTCGACGTCAAGGCGTCCGATCAGCAACTCACCGGCACATTCGTGCTCGACAAGCAATCCGCGGAGATTCGCGATGGCAAGACGGCCGGGAAGACGTTCTCTTTCGCGGTCAGCCTCGGTGGCCGGACGGCCTCATTCACCGGCGAGGTAACGGACGACAGCATGGAGTTGACACCGCAGGGTGGCGCGGCCCCCGTCGTCCTGAAACGCGTGAAATAGCGAAACCCAACAGCACATCATGTGGTGGAACAAGAAAACCGACCCGCGGATTGGGGACGAGCTCCGATTCCATCGCGAGCGCCTTATCGAAGACTACGTGGCGTCCGGTATGGAGCGGAACGAAGCCGAACGGCGAGCTTTCATGGAATTCGGAAATATGGGGCCAATCGAAGAGGCGGTCCGAGATGTGCGCGGACGCTGGCTTGAGGATTTCTTGCAGGATCTGCTCTACGCATGCCGAACCTTTCGCCGAAATCCTGGGTTCTCCATCGTCGCGGTGTTATCGCTCGCCCTCGGCATTGGCGCGAATACTGCCATTTTTAACCTCGTGAACGCTGTACTGCTGCATGCCCTGCCAGTTCGGGAGCCGAACCAACTGGTTCAGCTCGGGCGTGTCATGGAAGATGGCCGTCCTCGCTTTGTGTCATACCCCATCTTCGAGCTATTTCGCGACAACGTATCGTCCCTCTCGGGCGTCTTCGCGTACTCGGGCTCAAGTCAGTCCGCTTTGATTGCCGGCGATGCGGAATTGGTGACGATCGACTCTGTATCCGGCGAATACTTCGATGTCCTCGGCGTGACTCCGTCTGCTGGACGCCTCTTCAGCCAGCCGACGATGCAGTGTCCCCTTCGACGTTGGCAGCCGTGATCACGGACGGCTACTGGATGCGGCGTTTCAACCGCCGCCTGTCCGCGATCGGCACGTCCGATCACTGTTCGAAATCGAGTATTCACCATCGTCGGCGTCACTCGTCCAGGCTTTGCAAGCGCAGAGGCGGGCCGCGTGACCGACGTCATACTTCCGCTTCTCCCTATGATGAGCGACGAACAGCGTCGCAGCCTCGGGTTTAATTCATTCGCCGTATTGGGACGGTGCGTCCCGGCGCTCATGTTCGCCATGCGGACGCGCAAGTCCAGACAGTCTTTTCGTCTTTTTTGCAGGCGAACGCGCCTCCAGGCCCCGAAGCGAGGCGCGCTGAGATCCTTCGCCAACGTGCCGCTGCTGTCCCTGCGCCAAGTGGGTTTAATCCGCTCCGCGTCAACGTCGCGAGGCCGCTGCTGCTGTTGATGGGGATTGTCGCGATGATCCTGCCTGCTTGCCTGCGTCAATCTTTCGGGCTTGTTGCTTGCCCGCGCCGAAGCGAGGCAGCGTGAGGTGTCGATTCGTCTGGCGATCGGCGCAGGGCGGGGGCGTCTGGTGCGTCAGTTCCTCACTGAGAGCCTGGTGCTGGCGCTGCTGGGCGGCGCTCTCGGGTTGGTGATCGCAACGTGGTTCAGCGCACGCCTGTTTGCCATGTTTGTTGGCGACCGGGGGATCGTGCTCTCACTTAGGCCGGACTGGCGCGTCCTCGTGTTCACAGGTGGGATTGCACTGATCGCCTGCGTCGTAGCCGGCCTTGCGCCCGCGCTTCGGGCGGTCCGAGTCCATGTGAATCCTGGTCTGAAGCAAGTTCGCGTCCGCGGGCACGGACCACGTCGGAAAAGTGATGGTGGTCGCTCAGTTGGCGATCTCGATGGTGCTATTGGTCGGATCTTCTCTCTTCATTGGCACGCTCGTGAAGCTGTATCCTGTCGAGCGCGGATTCCGGAGAGTGACGGGTGTGCTCGTGCTGAGTGTGTGGAGTGCGACGCCATACGAACCCCCACGCGCGCTGGCGACGCAGCTTGCGCTGCTCGAGGAGCTAAAGCGGCTACCCGGTGCGAGATCCGTGAGCGCCGCGCAAGCACTGCCGGTCGGCGGTGGGCTTTGGGATCGCAGCGTGCGTGTAGAAGGCTACGCCGCGCGACCCGACGAGCCGAACGTCGCGTTCAACGTGATCGCGCCAGACTATTTCTCGACGCTGAGGACGCCGATCGTGTCCGGAAGAGAGTTCACTGAGCGCGACACCGCCACGGCACCTCGCGTCGCCGTCGTCAACGAAAGCTTCGCAAAATACTTCTTCGGAAACGGACCGGCCCTTGGTCGCCGCGTCACATCCGTGGGCGTCACGTACGCAGATCGTCGGCGTGGTTGGCGATACGAAATATCAGGGTCTTCGCGAACCGATGCTCCGCACGATGTTCATCCCGTGGATGCAGCGAGAAGGTGATGCGCCATCGGCGTATCAGTACCTCGTCCGGACGGCGGGCAATCCTGCCACCGCGGCGCAGGGACTTGATCGCGTGGTGCGGAATGTCGATCCAGGGCTACGGCTGCGACGCGCAACGTCATACGATGGGCTCATCGATCAGTCCATAGCGATCGAGCGCATCATGGCGATGTTGGGCGCGCTGTTCGGCGGCCTTGCGCTTCTCATCGCCGCCCTCGGCATGTTCGGCGTGCTGGCCTACCAGGTGACGCGGCGCACCAACGAGTTGGGCATGCGGGTGGTACTGGTGCGGGCCGGTGGTCGATGATGCGACTCGTGCTGCGTGACGTCGCAATGATGGTAGTCCCAGGCATCGCCGTCGGAGCCAGCGCCGCGTTGATGCTCACAGGGATGTCCAGAGCGATCCTCTTCGACCTCACACCAACCGATCCTGCTGTGTTCGTGTTCTCGGCGTTGGTCGCCTCGCATCGGCGGCGATTGTTGCGGGCTGGTTGCCGGCTCGGCGGGCAGCATTCGTCGATCCGATGGTGGCGATCCGGCACGAGTAACTTCCGGACGTACTAAGCGCATCGCATTCTGTCGTCCGGGCGCGTGTCTCTCCGATAGGTTTCTAATCGTAGTAACGAGTAGTAGCCTTCTGCGTAGCTATCCCATCGTCGATCATCGGTCTTGAGGGCCGGTGCTCGCTCGATCTTACCGACGCTGCCACCGGGTTACCCGTTCCGGTTTGAGTCGATACGGAACCCAAGGCGCTTAGAATCGCAATTGGCATTGGCTGAGATGCAGGGAGTCTCGGGACAGACTTTTGGTCGGACTGCCAAGGCCTTCAGAGAGTCGCCAACAGCTTCCATTTGTTCAACTTCGGCGCGTCTGTGCTTTGCATTCATTTTCAGCCATTAACTTCGTGATGCCGCCAGTTGCCACGCGATGACACTCCGAATGACGCGCGTCGTGAACACCCGTTCGGAAAATCTTCACGGAGTTCCGAGGTCCTCTGAAAAGATTCGAGGGACCTTAAGGAACGGAATCGCCTCACAAAAAAGGAAGGGGTCACGCTTGCCCCACTCCCTTCTTGATGTACTTGGTGAGCGCCCGCTCGAACAAGACGCGGGCGATCGCTTGGCCCATTCGATCGTGAGACGCTATTCCTGCCGCAGCGCCTCAATCGGATTGATGCGCGACGCTTGGAACGCCGGAACGTAGGCGGCGACGAACGTGACCGCCAGCACGATCGGGATCACGAGCAGTTGGGCCATCAGGTCCCGCGGATTGTCGCCTGTCGGAAACGCGGCGGCCATTAGGCGGCTGGCGGCCACGCTTGCGACCAGGCCGATTACGAGGCCGACGAGTGCCAACGCGACCCCCTGACGGAGCACGAGGCGCACCACCGTTGCTCGCTCGGCGCCGATGGTCATGCGGATCCCGATTTCACGCGTGCGGCGGCTGGCCGCGTAGGCGACGAGGCCGTAGAGCCCGACGAGCGCCAGACCGAGCCCCATTGCGCCCATCCCCGCCACGGTCGTTATGAGCACGTTGAACACGCTGACGGCGCGCATCCGGTAGTGATCCGCCATCGTGCGCACGTTGAAGATCGGCAGGTTCGGGTCGAGGCCGTGGACGACCTCGCGCAGTGGACCCATCAACGCTGACGCCTCGCCGGACGAACGAACGACCATCACCATGCGTCGTGGCTGCGTCTGCCGGTACGGCAGGTAGACGAAGTCGCGCGCCGGCTCGGCGATGAAGACGTACTTGCTGTTCTTCGCGATGCCGACCACCTGCACCCACCTCTTGTCGGCGCCGGCCTGCAGGCGCTTGCCGATCGCGTCCTGATCCGGCCAGTAGCGCTTCGCGAACTGCTCGTTCACGATGGCGACGCGCAGCGCGTCCGGACCGTCGGTTTCCCGGAAGCCGCGTCCGCGCAGGATCGAAATCCCCATCGTGTCGAAGTAGTGCTCGTCGATCCGCGACGCCAGCACGCGCGTGTTGTCGAGGCCGAGCGGGAACTCGAACCCTTCCGGCGCGACGGTCTCGAAGCCGACCGAGTCGTTCGACATCGGGATCATCGTCGTCATCGTGACGCTGACGACGCCGGGGACGGCGCGGGCGCGCTCGGCGACCTGGGCGAAGAACTGCTGCGACTGCGCGTCCGTGTAGCGGACGAGGGTGGGGTCGAAGCTCATCATTACGAGATGATCGGTACGATAGCCAGGACCGTCCGCGATCTGCTGGCTGAAGCCGCGATACACGAACATCGCCACGACGAGCAGGACGACCGACACCGCCACCTGGCTGCAGACGAGGATCGCGCGGCCCCAGCGGCGCCGCCGCCCGGGCGCGACGGCGTCGCCGGCTTTCATCACGGCGATAAGATCCGTCCGCGTTGCCTGGACGGCGGGCACGAGCCCGAAGACGAGCGCGCTCGCGACGGCGACGAGGAGGCTGAAGCCGAGCGCCCGCCGATCCATCCGGAATGACAGGATGACCGGCAAATCGGTCGGCGGCTGAATCTGGCTGAAGAGCGCCATGCCGGCGTAGCCGATGCCCAGGCCGAGGAGGCCGCCGCGATGGCCAGCAGCAGGCTTTCGGTGACCAGTTGGCGGATCAGGCGGCTGCGTCCTGCGCCGATCGCAAGGCGCAGCGCCATCTCGCGAGCCCGCGCTGGCGCGCGGCTGGTGAGCAGCCCGGCCACGTTCGCGCACGCCACGAAGAGCACGGCGAGGGCCAGCATCGACAGCATCGCGACGAGCGTCGCGTCGGACGCGAGCTGCGCGATGCGCTCCTGCAGCTCGGTGCGTACGGCGAGACGCCGGTTCTTATTGGTCGCGGATACGCGCGCTCGAGATCGGCGGCGATGCGTCAGCTCGGCCTGAGCGGACGATTGCGACACGCCCGGCCTTCAGCCTCCCCTTGACTGAGGTTGCGCAGCGTCGCGCACTTCGAGCGACCCGGTCCTTCGGGTCGGCGATGAGCCGCGGCGACATCATCAGCGGCACATAGAAATCGTATCGGGCGAACTGATCCATACCCGTGAACGACCGCGGCGTGATGCCGACGACCGTGAAGTCGAGGCCGCTGATCCGCACGCGGCGGCCGAGCACGCCCGGATCGGCGTCGAACTCCTGCTCCCACAGCGTGTGGCCGAGGATGATCACCGCGTCGCGGCCCGGCACCTGATCCTCGTCGGCCCGGAAGTCGCGGCCGATCGTCGGCGTGACGCCCATCAGCGACAGCAGGTTGCCGGTGACCAACATGCCGAGCTTGAGACGCGGCTGCACCTTCGCGTCGGGCGCGAATCCGACGGTCACCCTCGTCAGCGCCGCGATCCCGTCGAAGCTCTTGCTGCGATCGCGAATGGTCATGTCCTGGATGATTGGCCTGATCCTCGACGGGGTGCTGAAGGCGAGACAGGAGATCAGTCGACTGAACTATCTCTCGCACCCCGCCCCGCCATTTAAGGTGCCTCTCGACGCGCTGGACCCGACGCCGCCCCCGTTGCTCACAGTCCCGTCCCCGGCATCGCTCCGCGAGAGCGACACCGGTACGCCGACGACGGAACAGTGACGAATGCCAGTGCCGTAGCGGCATCTGCATAGGAATGGCACGGCGGGTAGTGAGAGTCACGGGTGAGTGACGCCCCCCGACCCTCGTGTCCGTCGATCACGCGGTCTTCGACAAAGCGTTTGTGGAGTGTCGACGCGGCGACGGGCGCGGCCGCTTCGAGTGGTTCGGTCTCGAAGCATCGTCGCGTGGCTCGATCTCGACCGGAACGCCTAGGGAAAGCGCGACACGGCACGAGATTGGTACTCGGCGCTGCCGAGGATCCCCATGCGAACGGCGTTGTCCCATTCGCAGACTCATGGTCGCCCCAGCCCTCCAGGCCGCCATGGTCGGGCTCGCGGCCCAGGTAAGCCACTGTACATCGCGGCCACTCGCGCTCGAGCCGTCTCCACGGACATCCAGATGCTGTCGACGACGGCCGCGCGACCGGCAGCGCCACGACGCGTGACCACCTTCGATCTCCTCCTGACCCGCCGTGCGATGCAGGATCTTCTCGTAGACCGCCGCGACGAACCGCGGAGTCGGTTCCGCCCGTCGACTGATGTAATACTCATCCGACCGCAGGAAGGCGCGATATGCATCGTCGGGTGCGAGCACGCCCGCACGCATCCCGTTCAGCCACGCCGTCATGCCGCCCGGCTTCCGGAGCCCGCCCGAGCACCTCGCGGTACGCCTCGGTGATCTTCAGAATGCGGAACTCATCGCTGTTGACGAAGCCATAGGCAACCTGCGTCGGCGGCATGCCGAGGGCGATCGCCTGGCCCCAACCCGCCCGCTCCTCTGAGCCCGCGTCCCGCCCCAGCACATCGACGTAGACCGCCTGCACGAACGCGTCGACCGCTTTCGGAACGACGACGACCAGATACTCCGACGCGACCCAGTAAGCCCCTCCATTCACGCTCACCCGCCACCACGACCCGTACTCACCGAGCTTGACCACCGTCGTTCCCTGAGCAAGGCTCACCACGCCCTCTCCGCAAGCCGTGCTCGGAGCCTGTCGAGCATTCAGAGAAGCGACGTTCACTCTGTACTCGCCAGTTGCCGCGGTGATCTGATTCTCAGGGGGCAGCTGGCAGGGGCCAGTTGACGTCTGCGTCGACCCGAACCAGTCGGTGAAGTACTGGTAGAAATTGCGGTTGCCGTAGGCGGAGCACCCGTCGCCCTCGCCGTAGCCCGCGCGGATCGCCGCGGCATTCGGCTGGTAGGGCGTGTAGTAGTACAGATTCGCCGTCGCCTGGTTCTGGATGTAGACCGGCGAGCTGCCGCATGCCTCGTTCGGGTGCCAGCGGACGTTCCAGGTCTTGCCCGGCGCGAACCAGGTGAAGTACTGGCTGGTCCCGGCCGGGTTGGCGTAGCGCTTGAGCTGCCACGCTGCGCCGTAGACCTGGTTGAAGAACCCGTAGTAGCGCGTGTCGCACGCCGCGGTATCGGGGCAGCCTTGGCCCATCGCGATCGTGTACCGCCAGTCGCTCGGCCAGGTGTGATCGACGAGCCCCTGCTCCTTCTGGAGCATCACGATCAGAACCTGCGGGTTGATGCCGCACGCCTGGGCGACCTTGTAGATGATCGTCGAGGCGCGCTCGCGCACGCCGCCCGAGTACGCACCGCACATCGCATCCGCGGAGGTCGTCCGCGACGTGTCGTACCAGTCCTTGAGGCAGGTGTACCCGGACTGGCACGTCGGAACCTTGGACTGCAGGAACGACTGGATCTGCGCTTCGCTCATCGTGCCGGCGTTGAAGAACGCGGCGTCGCTGATGATGTTGCCGGGCTGGAACTTGGACAGGTCCGCAGTCTTGACCACGGAGTCCACGACGGACGCGCTGGATGCCGACACCTCGCCGACCGACTGCGAAGTCGCCTCTGCTGCACTGGCCGCGGATCCGGCGGCGCTGATGCCGCCGATCACGAGCGCGGCCGTCATCGCCCACGCGGCGACCCGCTTGATTGCGCGCACGCCGCGTCGCCGAGCCCCTGTCATGTGAACAGTGTGACGGAAGTTACAGGTGAATACCAATGTTTTCTCGAGTAGCCGTGCTCCGACACACCGATGTGGGCGTTCTCCCGGGCGGCGGCGTAGGCGACGAGGGGCTAAAGCTCCGCGTGCAGCTGCCACACCTGTCAGCCGACTCGCGCCACGAGAAGGCGCGGCCGCGGTCGGCGGCCAGCACGCCGAGGCGGTCCACCGCGGCGGTGGACCCCAGCGCCTCGGCCAAAGCGGCTCCGAGTGCGTCGGGATCGGCATCCACCAGCGATCCCCCGTCGACGATCACCTCGTCGTGAACGGGTGAGGATGCCGCGACCACGGGCACCCCGAGCGCCAACGCCTCGAGCACACGCCACGGCAGCGCGGAGCGCTGCGCGGGTGCGACGAAGGTGACCGCGCCGCCGAACACGGCCGCCCGGTCCTCGACCCTCGAGCGCGCCACGCACGTGCAGGCTGCGCTCGGGGATGCCGGCCGCGGCAGCCAGATCGGCGATCGCAGGCTCTTCGCCCTCGCCGGCGCCGATCACGACGACCGGAAGGTCGAGCCCGGCGCGAGCGACCGCTGCGAAGCCGAGCGCGAGCGCGTCGCTCGGCGCGGCGCGGCCGGCGAGCAGCACGAAGCCCTCCGGCAGATCCATGGCCCGGCGGCGACCCACCTCGTCGACCGGCACGGCGAACCCGGAAGGCGCCGCGCCGGCGATGACCCTGATCCGCTCGCCGAGCTTCGCGATCCCCCCGAGCTGGACCGCCATCGCGTGGGTCGGCACGACGACGGCATCGGCATGCTTGACCGCGCGTTTGAGCATCGCCCGATGCCATCCGACCGCCGACTTCGGCCACTCGCCGGGTGCGTCCCACGGGCCGAGATCCCAGATCGTCACCACAGTCTGGTCGTTGTCGTGCACGCGATCATGCTTCACGAGGGGCGCGAAGAGCGTCGGCGAGTGGATCATGCCCCCGCCGATGCCCGATCCCACCCCGAGCTGCAGCGCGGCGGCCAGCTCCCGGCGGGCCAGCGCGGTCCGACGCACGCCGGCAAGCCCGGCGATCTCGACAGCCCGGTCCGCTGGTCCGGCGGGCACGATGGCCTCGACGTCGCAGCCGGCAGGCGTCCCGGCGATCAATCCACGTGTCAGCTCGCGCGATGCGGTCTCGAGATCGGGATCGGTGGGAGCGACGAGCTGATCGAGCATCACGCGAAGCGTCGCCGTCATGCGCTCAGCCCTCGGGTGTCGGTGTCGGCGTCGGCGGGTGCAGCGCCTGCTGGACGAGCTGCTGGATGTAGGCGAAGTCGGGCTCGTACTCGTCGATGCCGCCCTCGGGCGTGAGCTCGATCTTCGTGACCGGGTGTTCCTTCGCCTTGATCGCGAGCTCGGCGAGGAACGGCAGCAGCGACTGGGGCAGGTCAGTCTGGATGAGGTCCTGCCCTGCGGCCGCGACGTCGCCGAATCGGGTCAAGACGACGTCGGGCGTGAACTGCGCGAGGATCGCCTCCTGCAGCTGACGCTGCCGCTTCATCCGGTCGAAGTCCGAGGTCGTGTAGCGCGATCGGGCGTACCACTGCGCGGTGTCGCCGTCCATGTGCTGCGGGCCGGCTTCGATCCAACCCGTGGCCCACTCCTCGGCGGGCTGACCGTCGTAGGACGGCCCACCACCCTCGGGCAGTCGCTCCTCCACGGTGATGTCGACGCCGCCCAGCGCGTCGACCAGCGACGCGAAGCCGTGCATGTCGACGAAGACGTAATACGGAATCTCGATGCCGAGAATGCCCTCCGCGGCGTCCTTGGTCGCTTCGATCCCCGGCTCCGACCCGTTCGCCACCGCATCGGGGTAGAGAGCGTTGCCGTCCTGGCAGACCTCGACCTCGGTGCGCAGCTGGTTGATGCCGCTTCCCCAGCCGCAGCTCGAGCTCGCGAATCCGGTATGGCCGTCCGGGTACTTGTCCTGCATGGGCCCGGCCGAGAAGGGCGCGTTGGGCATGTCGCGTGGGATGCCGGTGATCGTGGTCGCACCGGTCGTGGCGTTCACCGAGACGACCGAGATGCTGTCGAAGCGCATGGAGTCGCGGCCCTCGCCACTGTCGGCCCCGAGCAGCAGGATGTTGTAGTAGCCGTCGCTCGGCGGAACGGACGGCCCACTCGCCCCGAAAATCGAACCCAGAGTGTCGCGGGTGGTGCCGGCGATCTGCGACGCGTAGACGGCCCCGCTCGTGCTGGCCACCAGAAGTGCCACGGCGAGGCCGAGGATGCCGAACCGGGCGACAGCGCCGGTCTTGACCAGTCTCACCAGGCGCAGGGTGTCGATCGTCAGCACGATCCACAGCACCGCGTACGCGAGCAGGACGATCTGGATGAGTGTCAGCGGTGCGGCGCGGAAGAATCCGAGCCACTCCGGCAGCCACGCGCCGGTGACGATGCTGACGGTTCCCTGCCGCCACAGCAGCATGCCGAGCGCGCCAAGGATGAGAGCGACCCACATCGCGAGGGTCGCGCCGAGCCCGATCTTGCCGAGTCGTCGATTGCCCGCCACCGCCTGCGCGGATCCGGGGAGCAGGAAGTTCAGCAGCACGAGCCACCAGCCCCGGCGGGTCATGACCTCGCGGGACCCGGTGTCGGGGTAGCGCAGCGGACGGTCTTCGACGACCTTCGCGGGCGTGCGCGCCGGAGCCGGGCGCGGCGGACTGGCGACGCTCACAGGGACTCCTTGAGCCGCCGGTTCTTGTCCTCCACCTGCGACTCCAGCTCGCGGGCGTACGCCTCGACTCGATCGGCGAGGGCGTCGTCCGTCGCCCCCAGGATGCGGATCGCGAGCAGTCCGGCGTTCTTCGCACCGCCGATCGAAACGGTGGCGACGGGGATGCCGGCGGGCATCTGCACGATGCTCAGCAGCGAATCCATGCCGTCCAGGGTCGCAAGCGGAACGGGGACGCCGATGACCGGCAGAGACGTGACCGAGGCGAGCATGCCGGGCAGATGCGCCGCGCCACCCGCTCCGGCGATGATCGCGCGCAGTCCGCGCTTGCGGGCATCCCGGCCGTAGCGGATCAGCTTGTCGGGGGTGCGGTGCGCCGAGACGACCTCCACCTCGTGCGGCACTCCGAAGTCGGTGAGGATCTGCGACGCGTCGCTCATCACACGCCAGTCCGAGTCGGAGCCCATGACGACGCCGACCAGGGGCGCGTCTGAAGAATGCAGCGGCACGGCATCCACAGGCACAGTCACCGGACCAGGCTAGGGCGCGTGGCTGGAAGAATCCCGCAACGGCGCGGTCAGTCCAGGAAGTATGTCGCCGCGGCTCGGGCGGCGTACGTGACCTCGTCGAGGTCATCGCCGGCGACATTGACGTGCCCGACCTTGCGGCCCGGGCGCGGCGCCTTTCCATAGGTGTGCACTTTGGCGGCCGGGTGGTCTGCCATCGCCACGGCGAAACGATCCTCGAGCGACCCGTTGGTCGGGCCGCCCAGGATGTTGACCATGACCGACCACGGTGATGTCGGCTCGGCGTCGCCCAGAGGAAGGTCGAGCACAGCCCGCAGGTGCTGCTCGAACTGACTCGTCACGGCGCCGTCCTGGCTCCAGTGGCCGCTGTTGTGCGGACGCATCGCGAGTTCGTTCACCAGGAGTCGCTCGTCGGTGGTCTCGAACAGCTCGACCGCCAGCATCCCGGTCACATCGAGTCCTTCGGCGATGCCGATGCCGATCGCCCGCGCGACATCGCTGAGCCGACCGGCGGCACGAGGGGCGGGCGCGATGACCTCGGCGCACACACCGCCGCGCTGCACGGTCTCCACGACCGGGTAGGCACGCACTTCGCCCGACGGGCGACGGGCGATCTGCTGTGCGAGCTCGCGCGTGAAGTCGACCAGCTCTTCGACCAGGAGCGCGCCGCCGCGCGCGTCTTCGGCGAGCGCCGCGAACCAGTCGTCGACCTCGGTCGCGGCGGAGACGACGCGGACGCCCTTCCCGTCATAACCGCCGCGCGGAGTTTTGACGACCGCGCGCCCGCCATGGGCGTCGAGGAAGGACTGCAGCTCTGCGGGCCCGGTGACCGCCGCCCACTCCGGCTGCGGCATCCCGAGCTCCTGCAGGCGGGCGCGCATCTCGAGCTTGTCCTGGGCGAAGCCCAGCGGACCCGGACCGGGCCGCACAGCGACGCCCGCCTCTACCAGCGCGGCGAGCACATCCTGCGGGACGTGCTCGTGGTCGAACGTGATGACGTCGACGTCCCGCGCGAACTCGAGCACGGTCGCGGCGTCGCGGTAGTCGCCGATCGCCGTGGCGGCGAGAGCCGCCGACATCCCCTCCTCTTCGGCGAGAACGCGCAGATCGATGCCCATCTCGACCGCCGGCCCGATCATCATGCGCGCCAGCTGACCACCGCCGACGACTCCGACCCGCAACGTCATGAGCACCCTTCCCGTCGCTTGTGCACATCCATCATCCCGCAGACGCGCGATGCGACGATGCACGCTGCGGCGCGAGAGGCGTCAGCGCGCGGGGGCCACCGGTGGCGCCGGAGGTCCGGGCAGGAAGGACTGCGCATCGCGGTGCGCGAGGATCTGATTGACCTCGACCTGATCGACGAGAGCCTCGTGCACGAGCGCGACACTCGGGACATTGGCCAGGCGCAGGGGCTGGTCGACGCCGTTCGACAGCACGAGGGTGCCGGCTCCCCACATGCGCTGCAGCAGGCCGCGGCGCTCCTGGACCGTGTACCCCCGAACGTGGCTGAGCTCGCGTCGGTGAACGCCGAAGATGCCCCACCTCTCGAGCACCCTGCGGGTGGTGATCGTGTAGACGTGCGACCACCACGACAGGAAGGGCAGCAGCACGAGGAAAAGCACGACGACCGCCGCGGCGGTCAGCAGCATCCAGTTCTCGAAAGGCGCGGGGAGATTGCCGTAGAGGTAGCCCACTGCGCCCGCGACCGCCACCAGGACGATCGCCGACCAGGTCAGCCGGCGGGCGTGCCCGCGAAACCGCGCCACGCGCAGCTCGGGCGTCGGGGCGCCGGGGACCACCATCGGCGGTCGGCCGCCATGCGTGGTCGGCTGGGTCATGATCCCATTGTGACGCTCGCCGACGACACCGACGGCTGCCACGCCCACTCTCAGCGCACGTACCGTCAGCGCACGTGCACCACGTCGCCTGCCGACACGGAGGTCTCGAGGTCGCCGTCGATCACCACGAGGCGACCCTCGGGATCGATCCGCTGGGCGTGTCCGCGAAGCTTCGTGCCGTCCGGCAAGGAGACGACGACCTCGGAGCCGATCGTGGCGCACAGCGCCTCGATCTCACCGAGGATCCCGGCCGCGGCGGCGTCACCGTGGGCGGTCGACAGCGCGGTGAGGTGGGCGTCGAGGGTGACGAGGTAGTCCGCGAGCAGCCGATCCTCGTCGACGTCGAGCCCGGTCGCCGCGAACGAGGTCGCCGTCTCGACCGGCAGGTCCGCGCGGGTCATGACAGTGTTCACGCCGGCTCCGATCACGACCGCCTCGGGATGCCCGGGCACGACCTCCGCCAGGATGCCGCTGACCTTGCCGCCGTCCAGGAGAACATCGTTCGGCCACTTCAGGCCCGCACTGTGACCCGTCCCGCGCAGCTGGCCCATCACGGCGCGCGTCATCGCGGCACCCGCGATCAGCGGAATCCACCCCCGTGCCCGAGCGGGCAGCCCGGGGACCCGCACCAGCACCGAGACGGCCAGGCCGGTGCCGGGAGGGGCCGTCCACGTGCGGTCGAGGCGTCCGCGGCCGTCACGCTGGTCGGTCGTCAGGACGACCGACAGGTGCGGCCACTGCTCGGGCGATGCGGCCGCCGCCTTCACGAGGTCGGCGTTGGTCGACCCGGTCGATTCCGTGACCTGCAGGCGCGGCGAGACGGCGGCGGAGCGGGGGTATCCCTGGAGCGGTATCGACATGGACATCACCATACGCTCGCCGCCGTAGGCACCGAGAGACAGCGGATGCGACGTGCGCTTGTGCGAACCCTCCAACCTCATCACGGAGGCCGCCGATAGGGTGGAACGCGTGACCGATCAGCCCGACCTCTTCACCACCGCCGGCAAGATCGCCGACCTCCGCTCGCGCTACCAGGAGGCTGTGGTCGACGCGGAGAAGACGGCTCAGCACAAGCAGCACGCGAAGGGCAAGCTCACCGCCCGGCAGCGCATCGAGATGCTGGTCGACACCGGCAGCTTCGTCGAGTTCGACGAGTACGTGCGTCACCGCACGACCGCATTCGGAATGGACAAGTCCCGCCCGTACGGCGACTCCGTCGTCACGGGCGTCGGCACGATCCACGGCCGCACCGTCGCCGTGTACGCCCAGGACTTCTCGACGTTCGGCGGATCGCTCGGCGAGGTCGCCGGCGAGAAGATCATCAAGATCATGGAGTTCGCCCTCCGCGGCGGGATGCCGATCATCGGCATCCTCGACTCCGGCGGTGCCCGCATCCAGGAAGGCGTGGTCGCCCTCGGCAAGTACGGCGAGATCTTCCGGCTCAACACGCGGGCCTCCGGCGTCATCCCCCAGATCTCGCTCATCATGGGACCGGCAGCCGGCGGCGCTGTCTACTCCCCCGCGCTCACCGACTTCGTGATCATGGTCGACAAGACCAGTCAGATGTTCGTGACCGGCCCCGATGTCATCAAGACCGTGACCGGCGAGGACGTCGGCATGGAGGAGTTGGGCGGCGCGTACACGCACAACACGCGCTCCGGGGTGGCGCATTATCTCGCCGAGGACGAGGATGACGCGATCGACTACGCGCGCACCCTTCTCGGGTTCCTGCCCGACAACAACATGGCCGAGCTCCCGATCTACGAGAGCGGATTCGAATTCGAGACGACGGATGCCGACCGCTCCCTGAACACGATCGTTCCGGATTCTGCGAACCAGCCGTACGACATCCACCAGGTCATCTCGCACGTCGTCGACAGCGGCGAGTTCCTCGAGGTGCAGCCGCTCTTCGCGCCGAACATCGTGATCGGATTCGGCCGGGTCGAGGGGCGCACCGTCGGAATCATCGCGAATCAGCCGTCGCAGATGGCGGGCACGCTGAACATCCAGGCCGGCGAGAAGGCGAGCCGTTTCGTGCGGTTCTGCGACGCCTTCTCGGTTCCGATCCTCACCCTCGTCGACGTCCCCGGCTACCTGCCCGGCACCGACCAGGAGTGGGAGGGTGTCATCCGCCGCGGCGCCAAGCTGCTGTACGCGTATGCCGAGGCGACCGTTCCTCTGGTCACCGTGATCCTGCGCAAGGCCTACGGCGGCGCCTACATCGTGATGGGCTCCAAGCAGCTCGGCGCCGACATCAACCTCGCGTGGCCGACGGCCGAGATCGCGGTCATGGGCGGCCAGGGCGCGGTCAACATCCTCTACCGCGGCGAGATCAAGCGCGCCGAAGACGCCGGCGAAGACGTCGCCGCTGTGCGCACCCGGCTCGCCAACGAGTACACCTACGACGTCGCATCCCCCTTCTTGGCTGCCGAGCGCGGCGAGCTCGACGGCATCATCGAGCCTGCGCAGACCCGCGTCGCCGTCGCCAAGGCCCTGCGGGCTCTGCGCGGCAAGCGCGCCACGCTGCCGCCGAAGAAGCACGGGAACATCCCGCTATGACGAGCCCGACCGACCCTGCCCCGACCGCGGACGGGATGCGTGTCGAAGTGCTGCGCGGCTCGCCGGGCGGCGACGAGCTCGCCGCTCTGCTCGCGGTCGTGACCGAGGCATACGCCGAGGAGTCGGCCGGCGCGACCGCCGACGACGAGGCAGTGCGCTCCAGCTGGGCGCTCTCGCAGCGGTCCCTGCGCGAGCCCCTCCGACGCGACCTCGGCTGGGGCCGATTCGGAGGTTGACCCTCCGCCAGGAGGGTCGACCTCCGAATCCGGTTGTCGAGTAGCCGCTTGCGGCGTATCGAGACGCGGGTAAATCCGACGGGATGCGGCATCCGCATTCGCGTGCATGCGTGTCCCCCGAAATACCTACAGACGGCGGGGTTGACCCCGACACATACTTGAGGAGCTGGAACGCATTTTGCGTTCGGCCGACCTGCTCACCACTCGTGGAGAGCTCAGGTTCGGCCACGCGGACGGTTTTCGGGTAACTGTCCGCCAGGTGAGGGGCGGGCGGCTTCGCCGCCCCTCACCTCCTCCCACTCCGCTCCCCGCCCCGGCTCCCCTCCCCCGCCGGGACGGGGAGCGAGAACCTTTTCAGGCTGCGCCCGGGTGACCGATCTCGCGCCAGAGGTCGACTGCGTCCTCGTCGGACAGGCCAGGTCCTGCCGCCGAGCGACCGACGACGGTCACCGCGATGCGGTCATCCGGCGAGGTCCTGATGTAGAGCCTGTCCGAGCGCGCCGAGCGCAGCGTCTCGGCGAGCTCGGTGCGGATGATGGCGAGGGTCGCCTCGTCAAGACCATCAAGACCGCCTTCGTCGAGCACGGTGACGTTCGCGCCGCGCCGTCGCGCACGCTCGAGTTCGGCGTGCACCGCGTCGTCGAGCAGTCGCGGTCCACGCATCTCGTCGCGAAGGCGCCCTTCGGCCAGGCGCGCCTGCGTCCGCTCCTCCTCGTCGAGCGATCCTCCCGACGCGACGGTCTGCGTCAGCACGGGCCCCGCGACCGCGAGCGCGCGCTGCACCTGGATGCGGCGCTCGCGCTGGCGACCGCTCTGCGACGCCTGCCACGCGGAGGCTGCGCGCTGCAGCTGGGCCAGCTGCGCGGTGTCGCTGGCCGCGCGATCGATCGAGAGCAGCATGAGCTGCGTTGCGGCCACCCACACGATCGAGCCGACCAAGCCCAGGTTGAGCGCGTTCAGCGGACCCATCCACGCCATCGAGGCCACCGCGAGGGCCGCGATGCCGATCCACGCGATCCACGGTCGGCGCCGGACCATGACGATCGTCATGAGGGCTCCGATCCCGCCGAGATACCAGGTGGCGAACGGCGCAGTCCGATCCTCGGGGGCGACCGCCACTGCGATCGCGCTCGGCACGATGAACGCCGAGGCGAGGGCGAGCACGCCCGCCCACGAAGGCAGGGTGGTGCGGGATGCGGTGGACACCGGGCCGGCGCTGCTGGTGGCCGCGGGAACGTCCGTGCGGCGTTGCTCCCAGAAGATGCACAACCAGGTCGTGACGAGGTACAGGGCCAGTGTCGCGACCAGGACGAGTGGCTCGGGCACCGGGGCAGTCCACCACAGACCGCGCGCGGCGAGATAGGCGGTGAACGCCAGGCCGAGGCCGACGATGATCTGCCGGACACTGATCACGCGCTGCCTCCCCTCCACTCCAGTCGCACGGTCGTTCCCTCCGGATCGGACTCGATCGAACTCGTGCCCCCTACCGCGGCGACGCGCGCGAAGATCGACGCGCGGATGCCGAGCCGGTCGTGCGGGACGCGGTCGAGGTCGAAGCCGGCCCCCGTGTCGCGCACGGTGATCCGAACGCCCGCCGGATCGGCGCTGCCGTCCACGGTCACGGCGAGCCCCGAGCCGCCGGCGTGCTGTGCGGCGTTCGATATCGCCTGCGTGGCGGCCAGCACCAGCGCCCGCGCGATGCGGCCGGGCATCGGCGGCGTGGTCGGCTCGATCGAGCGGTGAGGGGTGACACGCACCCCCAGCTCGAGCGCAGCACGCTCGATGTCCTGGGCGACGCTGTCGGCATCCCGCGGCTCGTCGCTGCCCTCCTCCGAGTCCAACTCCGTGTTCGCCAGCCGAGTGAGCGCCTCACGCGCCATGGCAACGGCGAGCGTGCGCTCGCGCGGCGTATGTGCGCGCTCCGCCGCGATCAGCGCCGCGAGCACGCTGTCGTGCATGAGAGCTGCGACGGCGATGCGCTCCTGCTCGGCGGCGTCCGCTGCCGCCGCCGCCGCGTACGACTCGACCGCGCGGGCACGCGTCTCGTCCACGTTGGCGGCGACCGACCGGAACACCCAGCCGAGTGTCACCAGCAGTCCGCCGAGGATCAGTGCGAACGACACGTCGAGGGCGATCGGGTACCAGTAATCGGGATTGAAGTCGACCTGGATGAGCCGCACCACCCCGAACAGCAGCGGCACGAACGCCGTCCAGACGACCTGGAGCACAAGCGGGAAGGCGAGCACACCGGCCACCGTCGCAACGTTGACCAGGTACCAGATCCACGGCTGCGTGTCGGGGTCGGCTTGACCTCCTGCGGCGGCGATCGGCCAGAGGATGAGCGCCAGCGGGTAGATGAGCGCGAAGATCCCCGCCGTCACGCGAACCGCTCGACCGAAGAGGCAGGCGACGATCATCGCCGTCAGCGGAACGAAAGTCATCAGCATCAGCGGCAGATGCCAGGCGTCGCTCTCCTGGGCCGGCTGGGTCAGAGCCGTGAAGAAGGCCTGCGCGCCCAAGGCGAGACTGCCCAGCCCCACGACGACGGAGATGATCCGCTCGATGCGCAGGCGCGTGAAAGACCCGAGCCCTGCGGTCGTCTCTCGAGTCTGCGGGATGTGGCCCCACGCGTCATCGAGGATGGCGCGCGTGCTCTCAGGCTCCGATACCACCGGCACCCTCACGGTCGCTCGGCTCGGCGAGGATGCCGTCCTCCATCGCGCGCCGCAGAAGGTCGACCTTCGTGGGCGCCGGCCGCCCGACCTCGACGTACTTCACACGCACGCGGGTGATGTTCTCCTTCGCGGTGGAGTACGCGACACCCAGGCGATCGGCGACGACCTTGAGCGGGAGTCCGGCGGCGTACAGGCGCAGGACGTCCCGCTCGCGCGCCGACAGCTGCGCGTCGGCGAAGGCGCGGTCCCCCTCGACCGCGCTCGCCCACTCGACGTTGTTGAGCGGCTCGCCACTCGCGACCGTGCTGATCGCCGCGATCACATCGCCGATCGGCGATGCCTTGCTGACCACTCCGGCCGCACCGGCGGCCAGCGCCTCGCGCACGGCCGCCGGCCGGTCTGCGACGCTGTGGATGATGACGCTCGACCCGTCCGTCACCAGTCTTCGCACGTTCTCGGTCACGGTGGTGCCGTCGCCGAGGGTCAGGTCGAGCACGACCACATCGGCGGGAGGAGCGCCGCTGAACGCACGCCAGTCCAGATACCCCGTGACATTGCTGCCGGAGAACACGACGACCTTCTGAGCGCGCGCGCATGCGGCTTCGAGTCCGAGCCGCACGGACTCATGATCGTCGATCAGGGCGACGCGCGTCATGGGCACAGCCTAGCGACGTGGGCCGCCCGAACCGTCCGACCGGACGAAGGTCGCGACCGCCTCGACGTGATGCGAGTTCGGGAACAGATCGTAGGAGTCGACGGCGCCGAGGTCGTATCCGGCGTCGCGGAATGTCGCGATGTCGCGCGCGAGTGCCACCGGGTCGCAGGCGACGTAGATCACGGCTGCCGGGCGCAGAGCGGCCACCGCCTCGACGACGCCGCGTCCTGCACCCGAGCGCGGCGGATCGAGGACCGTCACGCCGTTCGCGAGCCGCGTTCGCTCGCGGTCGGTCGCGTCGGCGACCAGACGAGACACGAACCGATCGACGCGCGCGGTCTCGGCGCGCGCACCGGCCCACTCGGACAGGTTCCAGCCGGCATGCTCCGTCGCGCGCGAGTCGGACTCGACCGAAGTCACCCGAACCCCTCCGAGCTCCGCGAGCGCCGCGGCGAAAAGGCCGACACCGCCATACAGGTCGAGATGCCAGGCGTCGGCATCCAAGATGTCACCCTCCGCCGCGGCGGAGTCGGCGACCGCCTCCCGTATCGCACGCCGCACGGCGCTGTCGAGAGTCGCCGCCGCGAGGCGGTGCACCTGCCAGAATCCGCCGGCATCCACCCGGAACTCGCGTTCGCCCACGCTCTCCGTGATGATCTCGCGCGCTTCTCGCGGCCCGCTCTTGGCCGCATCCGCGCGCGGGATCACGCGCACCCGGCCGTCGGCGGGCTGCACCAGATCGATGCGCCCCGCTCGCCCCTCATGCAGCGCGAGCGCGGCGCGCTCGACCTCGGGCGTCGCAAGGGGATAGTCCTCGACCGCGATGACCGAGTGGCTGCGCGCGGCGAACGGCCCGACGTAGCCGTCGGCGTCGACGTGAAGGCTCACGCGCGTGCGCCAGCCGGAGCCGTCGGCGGACTCCGCCTCTCCCTCCGCTCCTGTCGCGGCGTGCAGGGGGATGTCGGCTCGCTCGATGCCGCCGAAGCGCTTCAGCGCGTCGGTCAGCACGTCGAGCTTCAGCGCCCGCTGGTGCGACAGCTCGATATGGCCGAAATCTGCGCCACCCGGGCGCAGGTGCGGCGGCACTGAGAAGTCCGCCTGACGCCAGATGTGCGGCTGCCGGTGCGGCGACGCCTCGAGGACCTCGAGGACCTCCCCGCGCCAGAAGGACTTCTTGCCCACGTCCGTGAGGCGGATGCGCACCCGCTCGCCCGGGATCGCGTCGGGCACGAACACGACACGACCTCCGCGCCCCGAATCGTCGGCAGGGTCGCCGATGCGTCCGACGAACACGCCGCCGTGCGCGACGCTGGTCACATCGAGGTCAGTTTCGTCTCCGGCATCCACCCGATGAGCATTCCACAGCCCGACCGCTGCGCGGCTACCGTGAACGCATGCAGGTCTGCCTCGCCTCGACGTCCCCCGCCCGGCTCATGCTGCTGCGTCAGGCGGGCATCGAACCCGTCACGATGGCCCCGGATGTCGATGAGGAGGCGGTGATCGCCACGGTAGAGCGGGCGGAGGCGCGGCGTCTCGACGCGGATGAGCACGTGCTGCTGCTGGCCCGGCGCAAAGCGGCGGACGTCGCGGCGCGCGCCGCCGCGGACGGCTTCGAGGGCATCGTGATCGGCGGCGACTCGATGTTCGAGATCGACGGCGAGATCCTCGGCAAGCCGTACACCCCCGAGGCGGCGACCCTGCGCTGGCGACAGATGCGCGGCCGCACCGGGATGCTGCACTCCGGGCACAGCGTCATCCGGGTGGGCGGCGGCACGACTTCGACCGAAGCGCACGCCGTGGCCGCGGCATCCGTCAGCTTCGCCCCGGACGTGACGGATGCCGAGATCGACGCGTATGTCGGCTCCGGCGAACCGCTCCACGTCGCCGGGGCGTTCACGATCGACAGCCTCGGCGGGGCGTTCATCGATCGGGTCGACGGCGACCCGTCCACGGTCGTCGGCATGTCGCTGTCGACGGTGCGCCGGCTCACCGGCCAGCTGGGCGTCACGTGGACGGATCTGTGGAATCGCGGGTAACCGCTCGGAACCGCACATAACCGCTCGGGACCACTCGTAGACTCCCCCACACGTTTCGCGGACTTTCTTGTGCGGAGGACTCAAAAGGGGCCTCGGTCGCCTGGGTAGGCTGGCATCCATGCCTCAGATCGCCAAGGTGCTCATCGCCAACCGCGGCGAGATCGCCGTCCGCGTCATCCGCGCTGCGCGAGACGCCGGCAAGTCCTCGGTCGCCGTGTACGCCGACCAGGATCGCGACGCCCTGCACGCGCGCCTCGCCGACGAGTCGTACGCCCTCGACGGCTCCACCAGCGCCGACACGTACCTGTCCGTCGAGAAGATCCTCTCGATCGCCCGACGCTCGGGTGCGGATGCCGTGCACCCCGGCTACGGGTTCCTCGCCGAGAACGCCGGTTTCGCCCGTGCCGTCATGGATGCCGGGCTGATCTGGATCGGCCCGTCGCCCGAATCCATCGAGGCGCTCGGCGACAAGGTCACCGCCCGCCACGTCGCCGAGAAGGTGGGCGCACCGCTCGCTCCGGGCACGCCCGGGCCCGTCGCGGATGCGTCGGAGGTCGTCGCCTTCGCCGAGGAGTTCGGCCTGCCGATCGCGATCAAGGCGGCGTACGGCGGCGGCGGCCGCGGCCTCAAGGTCGCACGCGAGTACGACGAGATCTCCGAGATGTTCGAGTCCGCGACCCGCGAGGCGATCACCGCCTTCGGCCGCGGCGAGTGCTTCGTCGAGAAGTACCTCGACAAGCCCCGCCACGTCGAGACGCAGTGCCTCGCGGATGCCGCAGGCAACGTCGTCGTGATCTCCACCCGCGACTGCTCCCTGCAGCGCCGGCACCAGAAGCTCGTCGAAGAGGCCCCCGCTCCGTTCCTCAGCGACGACCAGAACCGCACGCTGTACGAGGCATCGAAGGCGATCCTCCGCGAGGTCGGCTACGTCGGTGCCGGCACCTGCGAGTTCCTCATCGGAGCGGACGGCACCATCTCGTTCCTCGAGGTCAACACCCGTCTGCAGGTCGAGCACCCGGTCTCGGAGGAGATCACCGGGATCGACCTCGTGCGCGAGCAGTTCCGCATCGCCGAGGGCGGAACGATCGACTACGACGACCCCGAGCCGGTCGGCCACTCGATCGAGTTCCGCGTCAACGGCGAAGACCCGGGCCGCGGGTTCCTCCCCCAGCCCGGACCCATCCACGTGTTCAAGACGTTCGGCGGTCCCGGCATCCGTCTGGATTCCGGGGTGACCGCAGGCGATTCGGTCAGCGGGGCGTTCGACTCGCTGCTCGGAAAGATCATCGTCACCGGGCGCGACCGGGCCGAAGCGCTCGAGCGCGCCCGCCGCGCGCTCGACGAGTTCGAGGTCGCGGGCCTGCCCACAGTGCTGCCGTTCCACCGCAAGGTCGTGCGTGACCCCGCCTTCACCGCGGAGGACGGCGTGTTCGGCGTGTTCACGCGGTGGATCGAGACCGAGTTCGTCAACGACATCCCGCCGTGGGACGGCGAGCTCGAGGCTCCGAAACCCGCCGAAGCCCGTCACACCGTCGTCGTCGAGGTCGCCGGCAAGCGGCTCGAGGTCAGCCTCCCCGACCGGATCGTCACCGCTCCCGGCGCGACCGCGCGTCCCGCGGCGGTGCCGCCGTCGCGGCGCTCGCACGCACCCTCGGTCGTCGCCGGCGCCTCGGGCGATGCCGTGAAGAGCCCCATGCAGGCCACGATCGTGAAAGTCGCCGTCGCAGACGGTCAGCAGGTCGTCAAGGGCGACCTGGTGGTCGTGCTCGAGGCGATGAAGATGGAGCAGCCCATCCAGGCGCACAAGGACGGCGTCATCGGAGCGATCAACGCGACCGCCGGCACGACCGTCTCAGCCGGTCACCAGCTCCTGACGATCAGCTGAGCTGCGCTCGGCGAGACAGGGGCTTTCGGCCGAGAAAGGGGACCACGTCGCCCGTTTCGACGCCAGCCCCTGTTTCGATGAAGTCGGGATGCCGAATCCGCCGCGTCAGCCATCCTCGTTGGCCCGGTCGACGATGTGCATCGCGCGAGAGGCGTCGGTGATGCTGCTGGACAGCGACGGGTAGACCGCGAAGACCCGCGAGACCTGGTCGACGGTGAGCCGGCGCTCGACGGCGATCGCGATCGGATAGATCAGCTCGGATGCGCGGGGGCCCACGATCACGCCTCCGATGACGGTTCCGCTGCCCTTGCGGGCGATGATCTTGACGAAGCCGTCCTTGATCCCCATCATCTTGGCGCGCGGATTCGCCGCGAGGGGCAGCTTGTGCACGATCCCGTCGATGAGGCCGTCCGTCATGTCGGACTCCTGCCAGCCGACGGTCGCGATCTCGGGGGCCGTGAAGATGTTCGAGGTGATGCGCCGGCGCTCGAGCGGGATCACGACGTCTCCCAGCGCGTGGAAGACGGCCGTGCGGCCCTGCATCGCAGCCACCGAGGCCAGCGGCACGAAGGTCGTGCAGTCGCCGGCGGCGTAGATGTTCGGCACCGACGTGCGTGCGACGCGGTTGACCTGGATGTGACCCGAGTCGGTCATCTGCACCCCGGCCTCCTCGAGCCCGATCCCGGCGGTGTTGGGGATCGAGCCGACCGCCATGAGGCAGTGACTGCCCTCGACCGTCCGACCGTCCGCGAGGGTGACCAGCACTCCGTCGCCCTGGCGCTCGACCTTCTCGGCGCGGGACTTGGACAGCACGGTCATGCCGCCGCGCTTGAACACCTTCTCGAGCACCGATGCGGCATCCTTGTCCTCACCGGGCAGAACCTGTTCGCGGCTGGAGATCAGCGTCACGTCCGCGCCGAGGTTCATGTAGGCCGAGGCGAACTCCGCACCGGTCACGCCGGATCCGACGACGATGAGGTGCTCCGGCAGAGAGGTCATCTCGTACAGCTGGGTCCACGTGAGGATGCGCTCGCCGTCGGGCTTCGCGCTGGGCAGCTCGCGCGGCGACGAACCGGTCGAGACCAGCAACGTGTCTGCTTCGATGCGGTCGAAGTCGGTTCCCTTCGTCCCGGTCGAGACGATGACCGCGTTGTCGCTGTCGAGGCGGCCGAAACCGGCGATGATGCGCACGCCCGCCTCGACCAACGAGGCGCGCATGTCGTCGGACTGCTGGCGGGCAAGAGACAGCAAGCGCTTGTTGACCGCGCCCAGGTTGATCGCGATCTCAGGCTTGAGGGGCTTGTCGTCCTTGCCGCGCGCGAACAGCTGCACGCCGAGGTCGCCTGCCTGCCGGATCGCGACGGCCGCGTCGGCGGTCGCGATGAGCGTCTTGGAGGGCACCACATCGGTGATCACCGCCGAACCGCCGATCCCGGCCCGCTCGACCACGGTGACCTCCGCGCCGAGCTGTGCCGCGGCTATCGCGGCCTCGTATCCGCCGGGCCCGCCACCGATGATCGCGACGCTCTGGGTTCGCTCGAAGCTCACAGACATGCACCCATCCTCCCAGCAGGAGCCCGGCGGCACGACATCGAGAGCTCGGTCTGGCTCCGGGGCCCGCGCGTTCATAGAGTGGGTGCATGTCTGAGACACTCGCCAACCCCCTCGATGACCTTGCGGCCGACCCGTTCGAGATCGCCGGGGAGGCCGCGGACGACATCGCACGGCTCACCGGCGTTGCGCGACACGACATCGCGCTGACCCTGGGCAGCGGCTGGGGCGGGGCGGCCGAGCTCATCGGAGAGACCGTCGCGACCATCCCGGCGATAGAGGTGACGGGCTTCAGCAAGCCTGCGCTCGAGGGCCACGTCGGCACGCTGCGCAGCGTCGTCACCCCGCGGGGCAAGCACGTGCTGATCATCGGCGCGCGCACCCACTACTACGAGACGCGCAGCCCGCGCAGGGTCGTGCACAGCGTGCGCACGGCCGCGGCCACCGGTGCGCGGACCATGGTGCTGACCAACGGCGCCGGGGGCATCAAGCCCACCTGGAAGCCCGGCACCCCTGTGCTGATCAGCGACCACATCAACCTGACCGCGGCGACGCCGCTCGAGGGCGCGACGTTCATCGATCTGACCGACCTCTACTCGATGCGGCTGCGCGACCTCGCCCGCACGATCGACCCCTCGCTCGATGAGGGCGTGTACTGCCAATTCACGGGTCCGCAGTACGAGACCCCCGCCGAGGTGCGCTGGGCCAAGGCGATCGGCGGGCACATCGTCGGGATGTCGACCGCGCTCGAGGCGATCGCGGCACGCCAGACCGGCATGGAGATCCTGGGCTTCTCGCTCATCACGAACATGGCGGCCGGCATCCAGACCACGCCGCTGAGCCATCAGGAGGTCATGGAGGCAGGCCAGGCCGCCGGACCCGTCATCTCGTCGCTGCTGGCCCGCGTGATCGGCGCGATGTGAGCGGCGGACCGGACGATGGCGTCCTGGTCACCGCCCGCGCCTGGCTCGCCCAGGACCCCGACCCTCAGACCCGCGCGCAGCTGAGCGAGCTGATCGCGCGCGTCGAGCAGGGCGATGCCGACGCGTCCGCCGAACTCGCAGACCGGTTCGCCGGGCGCCTCGCATTCGGCACCGCCGGCCTGCGCGGCGAACTCGGCGCGGGCAGCAATCGCATGAACCGGGTGCTCGTGGCACAGGCCGCGGCCGGACTCGCGGCCTTCGTGCGCGAGCGCGCCGCCGACGAGGACCGTGTGCCGACCGTGGTGATCGGGTACGACGGCCGCCGCAACTCCGATGTGTTCGCCAAAGACTCCGCCGAGATCTTCGCGGGTGCCGGGCTGCGCGCGATCCTCCTCCCGCGGCTGCTGCCGACGCCCGTGCTCGCGTTCGCCGTGCGCAAGCTCGGGGCGGATGCCGGCGTCATGGTGACCGCGAGTCACAACCCGCCGAACGACAACGGGTACAAGGTCTACCTCGGCGGCGCCGACGACGGTGCGCAGATCGTCTCGCCCGCCGACGCCGAGATCGCGGCGCACATCCAGCGGATCGCGGATGCCGGCGACGTCGGTGCCCTGCCGCGCTCGCTCGGCTATGAGACGGCTCCCGAGTCGCTCGTCGATGCGTACATCGCGGCGACGGCGGCCGTGGCCCCCGCGACCGACGGCGCACAGGGGCTCACCTGGGTGTACACCGCGATGCACGGCGTCGGATGGGAGACGCTCTCGCGCATCCTCGATGTCGCCGGCTACCCCGCACCCGTGCCTGTGGCTGCGCAGCTCGACCCCGACGGCGCTTTCCCCACGGTCGCCTTTCCGAACCCCGAAGAGCCGGGCGCGATGGATCTCGCGTTCGAGACCGCCCGCAGCGTCAACGCCGACCTCGTGGTCGCGAACGACCCCGACGCCGACAGGCTCGCGGTCGCGGTGCCCGACCCGCACGCACCCGGTGGCTGGCGGCGGCTCACCGGCAACCAGATCGGTCTGCTGCTGGGCTGGAGGGCGGCCCGGCTCGCCCGCGAAGCGGGCGCGGCACCCGGCGCATCACTCGCCTGCTCGCTCGTCTCCTCCCCCGGTCTGAAGGCGGTCGCCGACCACTACGGACTCGACTTCCACACGACCCTGACCGGGTTCAAGTGGATCTCGCGCGCCCCAGGGCTCGTGTTCGGCTTCGAGGAGGCGCTCGGCTATCTGGTGAACCCCGAGACCGTCCGCGACAAGGACGGCATCTCGGCGGCCATCGCGATGCTCGGGCTGGTGACCGAGGCACGCGGCCGCGGCGAGAGCCTCCCCCGCGTGCTCGCCGAGTTCGATGCGACGTTCGGCTTCTTCGCGAGCGATCAGATCTCGATCCGGGTCGATGACCTCTCGCGCATCGAGCGGATCATGGCGGCGCTGCGGGAGCGGCATCCGGCCGCAATCGGCAGACTCGGCGTCGAGAGGGTCGAAGACCTGCTGCAGGGCGTCGAGGACCTGCCGACCGGAGACGTGCTGCGGCTGTGGATGGTCGACGGCTCTCGCGTGATCGTGCGTCCGAGCGGCACGGAGCCCAAGCTGAAGATCTACCTCGACGTCCGCGGCGACTCCGCCGAAGACGCGAAGGCGCGCATCAGCGCCCTGAACGAGGGCGCACGCGCACTTCTGGACGAGCTCGAATGAGACGCCCGTGACGGATGACCTCGACGACGGCGTGACGGATGCTGCGGCCCCGGCCTCCGCAGACGTCGCGCCCGACCCGCCCCATTGGCTGCGGAAGGTCATCCTCTTCCTCGGCGGGCAGACGGTCAGCCTGCTGGGCTCGATGCTCGTGCAGTACGCCGTGTTCTGGTACCTCACGATCGAGTACCGCTCCGGTGTCGTGATGATGCTCGCGGCCCTGTTCGGGTTCCTCCCCCAGGCGGTCGTCTCGATCTTCGGCGGAGTGTGGGCCGACCGGCACAACCGCAAGTACCTGATCATGCTGGCCGACGCGGGGATCGCGGCATCCACCCTCGCTCTCGCCCTCATCATGTTGAGCGGCTACGACGCGGTGTGGCTGATCTTCCTGACGATGGCGGTCCGCTCCGCCGGCGCCGGCATCCAGATGCCGGCGGTCTCGGCGCTCATCCCGCAGATCACCCCTGCGCGCAATCTGATGCGGGTCAACGGCATCAACGGCTCGATCCAGTCGGCGATGGCCCTGCTCGCACCCGCCGCGGCCGGGGCGATCTACGCCTGGTCGTCGGCCGCGAACGAGGGCTCGGCGGCATCGCT
Source organism: uncultured Actinomycetota bacterium (assembly GCA_963781135.1). GTDB lineage: Bacteria > Actinomycetota > Actinomycetes > Actinomycetales > Microbacteriaceae > Microbacterium. The sequence continues at coordinate 41,377 of CAWADY010000011.1, forward strand.
CGTGCCGATCTTCTTCATCGACGTGGTGACCGCGATCATCGGCATCGGCCTGCTCGCCCTCATTCCCGTCGGCGCCGTCCGACGCGCCGGCGACGTGCAGACCGGATACTTCGCCGACCTCGTCGACGGCGTGCGCTACGTCGCGCACCACGCGTTCGTTCGCTGGCTGCTGGTGCTGTTCGCGATCATCTTCGTGCTGATCGTGGCGCCCTCCAACCTCACGCCGCTGATGCTCGTGCGCACGTTCGACGCCGGAGAGCAGCAGAACGTGATCAACCTCGCGGTGCTCGAGGTCTCGTTCAGCGTGGGCATGGTGCTCGGCGGCATCGTCGTCGCCTCGTTCTTCGCCAAGCGCAGCCGGATCGGCATGATCATCGTGTCGTCGCTGGTGTTCGGGGGGCTCTCGATCGGGATGGGACTCTCGCCGACCATCTGGCTCTTCTTCGGTTTCATGTTCCTCATCGGCCTCGGCGTGCCGTTCTTCTCGACACCGTCGATGACGTTGCTGCAGGAGACCGTCGAACCCGAACGGCAGGGGCGCGTGTTCGGGTTCCTCGGAATCGTCATGGCACTGGCCATGCCTTTCGGAATGGTCATCTTCGGACCCCTCGCAGACGTCGTTCCGATCGAATGGCTGCTCGTCGGCTCCGGCGTGCTGACGTTCCTCGTCGTGGCAGGCGCGGTGTGGCTGCCGGCGGGCCGTCGCGCGGTCGGCGCGGCGCGTGCCGCCGCGCACGTCGGCGACCCGGCGACCGCCGCGGCTGCCGCCGACGCGGCCATGCACGCGCGCACAGGCCCCTAGGCTCGACGCATGCTCCTGCGCGACCCGATCACCCTGCAGAACGCGTTCGTGCGCCTCGAGCCGCTGAGCCTCGCTCATGCCGACGAGCTCGCCGACGCGACGGTCGGGCTCGAGCACGCCTGGTACACCTCAGTGCCCTCTCCCGACGGCGTCGTCGCCGAGATCGAGCAGCGGCTCGCCTGGCACGACGAGGGATCGATGAACCCCTGGGCGGTGCGCCGGCTCGACACGGGCAAGGCGATCGGCATGACGACCTTCTGCAACATCGACCAGCCCAATCGCCACGTCGAGATCGGTCACACCTGGATCGCCGTCGACGCGCAGCGCACGGCCGTGAACACGGCCTCGAAGCTGCTGCTGCTCGGCCACGCGTTCGAGCGGTGCGACGCTGTCGCGGTGGAGTTCCGCACGCACTGGCACAACCTGCAGTCCCGTGCGGCGATCGCCCGACTCGGCGCGAAGCAGGACGGCGTGCTGCGCAACCACCGGATCGGCCCCGAGGGAACGCTCCGCGACACCGTGGTCTTCTCGATCCTCCCGCACGAGTGGTCGGCGGTCCGTCTCGGCCTGGAGTCGCGGCTCGCACGGTGACGGTCCGCCGCGGCGCGGCATCCGTCCTCGTCGGTGCGCTCTTCCGGGTTTGGGGCGCATCTCCTCCTTCGGGGCGCAGGAATCACGCCCCGAACGAAGGATCGCGCCCCAAACCCCGGTCGCGAGTAGCCGCCGACTCCTCCCCAGACGCACGCGCGCGGGAAGGGTGCACCGGATGCCCAGGCGGGAGTTCTCAGCGAACGGATGCGACGATGCTGTCAGGGTGGGATCGGTCCAGTTGCTGCGTTACGACGATCTGCGGGCCGCAGGGCTCTCCGCGCCGGCGATCGCGCGATCTTTGCGATCGCGCGCACTCGTGCGCGTGCGACCCGGAGTCTTTGCCGACGGCGCGGCATGGCAGACCGCGCGACCGGAGTCGCGGGTCATCGCCCGAGCGCGAGCCCTCGACCTCATCTCGCACACGCGTCCGGTGTTCTCGCACGAGACCGCCGCGGCGCTGCACGGTCTTCCACTGTTCCGACCGAGCCTCGACCGCGTGCATGTCATCACCGCCGAAGGGCGGCCGGGTGCGGCATCCGGCGTCATCCGCCATCGGGGTGTGGTCGCCGACGAGGATGTCGTCGAGATCGACGGACTGACGTGCACCACGCTCCTTCGGACCGTCTCGGACGTGGCGCGCACCGCGGCGTTCGAGCAGTCCGTGACGATCACCGACGCTGCGCTTCGGAGTCTGTGCGTGCCGAAGCCGGGCACGTACCTGAGTGACCGGGCGCAGGCGTGGCGAGACGAGGCGCTAGAGATCGCTCGCGAGTCTGCGCATGGTCTCAGCCGGGCTCGGCGCGCACTCGGCTTCGCCGACGGACGAGCGCAACTGCCCGGCGAGAGTGTCAGCAGGGTTCGATTGTGGGAACTGGGGTTCCAGGATCCGGATCTCCAAGTGACGGTCCCCGGTCCGCACGGCTCGAAATACTATGTCGACTTCGGCTTCCACGACCAGCGTGCCTTCGGGGAGTTCGACGGGACGATGAAGTACGTCGACGGCCGACTCACCGACGGCCGCACATCCTCGGAAGTATTCGATCGGGAGAAGCAGCGCGAAGACTGGATCCGTGGGCGCACCCAGTACCGCTTCAGCCGGTGGGGATGGCCGCACATCGAGACCGCGACCATCCTCGGCACCCGACTGCTCGCCTTCGGCGTCCGTCCGCCGCAGTGAGCATTTGCGGCCCCCGCTGGGCCCGGCCGTCCCGTCGAGGTTTGGGGCGCATCTGCCCGGTCGGGGCGCAGGAATCACGCCCCGAACGAGGGATCGCGCCCCAAACCCTGCATGGGCTCACTGATCGCGACGCCGGTCGAGGCGAGCGGATGCCGCCGCCTCAGCCGTCGATGACGGCGACGAGCTCGTCGAGGAAGCCGGTGAAGTCCGTGGCGCGGCGGACGATGCGGTGCACGCTGTCGCGCTCGGAGAAGACCTCGACGAACTGCTCGAAGACGGTCTGGAACGCCTCGCGGTCGGTCTCGGAGAACGCGACGACGGCCACGACCTGCACGCGTCCCTCACCCCAGGGGATCGACGGCTCGGCGATGCCGACCGCGATCGCGGTGCGGGTCGCCGTCATGCCCAGCGCGTGCGGCACGGCGAGCGCATCGGTGAAGGCGGTGGACGAGAGCCGCTCGCGCTCGATCGTGCGCTCGACGTAGTCCTGGTCGATCACGCCCTCGGCGACCAGGAGCGAGCCGAGGTGGCGGATGACGCCCTCCTCCCCACCGTCGGGGTCGAGCCCGCGCACGAACGCGGAGCGGACGAAGTAGCGCTCGAGCTCTTTGCGCAGCCGTGCGAGCCGCCGGGACCGGCGGATGCGGGCGGCCGCGGTCTGCACGCGGTCGACATCCGCGTCGGTGAGGAAGGGCTGGATCCGCACGAACCGGTCGCCCGGCACGGCAGGGTCGATCGTGGTCAGCACCAGGTCGGTGTCGATCGAGGCCCAGTCCGGATCGACGCGCGTCTCGACCCCGACGACCTCGATCGCCTGGCCGAGGGAGCGGTCGACCGAAGATCTCAGCAGCTCGTGCAGCTCGTAATAGCCGGGGCAGACGATCGTCGCGGTCAGCAGCTGGTCGGCGCGCCGGCTTCGCTCGAGCCGTCCGCCGACGTGCATCGCGATGTAGGCGATCTCATCGTCCAGCAGCGGGATGCCCAGGCGCTGCTGCAGGCCGCTCGCGATGAACACCGCGACCTCGAAGATCATCGGGTACGTCGACTTCAGCGATTTCGTCAGAGGGTTGCGCGACCAGGCCTGCTCACGCGCGCGGTGCTGGAGGTTCTGCACGTGCAGCGCCAGCCGCAGGATGAAGTCCTCGGCCGCGATGTCGACGAGGAACTCGGCGGCCGCCGTCTCGACGACCTCGCGAACCGCCGCCTCGACCTCCGGATCCAGTCGCGAGCGGGCATCGTCCGACGGCGCGGATGCGCCGGGGGCGACGACCCGCGTGAGCACCAGGGTCGAGAGGTGCTGCAGGTCGCCCGCGCCGAGCGTGACCCCGAGGTGGCGCTCGACGAGGCGCTCCAGGATCGCGGCCACCTCCTGCTGAGCCGGCAGGATCTCACCCGCCGTCCGCTCCAGGCCGCGATGGCTCGAGACCCGGTCCGCGGCGATCGCGATGTGCATCACGACATCCGAGATTCCGAACTCGTTCACGAAGTAGCCGAGCGCGCCGAGCTCGGCGACGAGCTCAGTTTTGAAGGGGCCGAACGCGTGGGCGCCGACTGATCCCTCGCCCAGCGTGCGGCGCAGCGCCTCGAGGTCGAACGAGCCGGCATCCATCTCGTCGTGAGCGAGCCGGCTGAGCAGTCGCCGCTGGGCCATCTCGGTCCCGCGCAGGCGCGCCTGCGATGCAGAGCGCTCCAGCGTGAGCTCGGTGCCGCCGAGCAGCCCGCGCACGCGTGCCAGGTCGGCATCGAGGGTCGCCGTGCTGACGTGCAGGCTGTCGGCGGTCTCGAACACGTCGATGCCGTCGTCAGAATCCAGCAGAGCGCGCACGAGCGTGTGCAGGCGGTCGCGCGGGGTCCCGACATCCGCTCCCGCTGTCGTTCGGAGGGCGATCGACGCCTCGGCACCGGCACGGTAGCCCTGCGGCCCGGACTCGACGGCGACGCCATCCGAGACCCGCGCGTTGATCGCGGTGACGTAGGAGCGGATGCTGCGCGGGGTCACCCCGAGACCATCCGCGAGGGTCGCGGCCGTCATCCACTCCCCATCGCGCGCGAGCAGGCCCAGAAGGCGGTCCTGTCTGGCTCTGGTCACGGTGGTCCTCTGCGCGTCGGTGCGGGGGTGCTTCCGCCAGTCAATCACGCACCGGCGAGGCCGTCGCGGCTTAGGACGCGAGCGCGGTACCGTGATCTCGTCACAGAGACGTGACATACCTCGCAGAAGGAGTGGACATGGCTGGAGAACGCCCCGTTGGGGTGACCATCGTCGCGGTGATCGCATGGATCATCGGCGCGATACAGATCGTCGGTGCGATCCTCGCACTGATCGCCGGCGCCGGATTCGACGCGTGGGTGGTCCTGATCATCGGCATCCTCACGATCGCGGTCAGCCTCGGACTGTTCCGCGGCAGCAACACCGCGCGCATCATCATGGCCATCGTGTTCACGCTGAACCTGATCGTCGCAGTGTGGGCCATCGTCATCGGCGTCGACTTCTGGGATCAGGTGATCGCGGGCGCGCTGGCAATCGTCGGGCTCGTGTTCCTGTTCTCCAAGAAGGCGAGCGCCTTCTTCCAGTAATCGCCGAACCGAAACGGAACCCCGACCCCCTTCGTGGGGGTCGGGGTTCCGTGCTTTCCGCCCCTCCGGAAACATCACTGGTTGTCGGCTCTCAGCGTTTTCACAAGAATGGCCACAGGAAGGCGGGTCGATGAGGATCCTGGTGGTCTGTGGTGCGGGTGCGTCGAGCACCTTCGTCGCTCAGCGCGTGCGCCATGCGGCGCACGATCGCGGCCTCGCGTACTCGGCCTTCGCGGGAACCGAGCTCTCACTGCCGATCGACCTGGACGGTGCGGACGTCGTGCTCGTCGGCCCGCACCTGCTGCACGCGCTGGAGCGCATCGAACGCGATGCCGCCCGCCGCGGCACAGCGGTGGTGCTGCTGCCGCCCGACATCTTCACCGACCTGGACGGAAGCCGGACCCTCGCTCTGGTCCAGGAGGCGGTCGCAGCCCCCGCCGCAGCGGCGCAGAGCTCACCGCACGATGTTCGACAGGAAGAGGACTGAGAATGCCCCCCAGCACCCGGACCGTTCGGATCGGATCGGCGCACGGCCTGCACGCGCGGCCGGCGAAGATGTTCGCGCAGGCGGCGAAGGACTCCGGCATCCCGATCACGATCTCGAAGGATGCCGGTGCGCCGGTGAACGCGGCGAGCATCCTGGGCGTCATCGCGCTCGGCATCGAGCAGGGCGACTACGTGACCCTGATCGCCGACGGCGACAACGCCGAGAACACGCTTGACCTGCTGAGCGAACTGCTCTCGACCGACCACGATGCGGAGTAGACGATGACCGACATGAAGACGGAGACATCATGACCGAGTTGCGCGGTGTGGGAATCGGCCTCGGGGTCGCTCAAGGGCCTGTGGCGCGAATGGCGGAGCCGCTGCCGGCGCCCGATGACACCCCGAGCGCACGCAGTGCCGCCGACGAGACAGCCCGCGTGCGCGAAGCCGTCGCCGCGGTCGCGCGCGAACTCGAGCAGCGCGGAGCGCAGGCAGGCGGAGCGGCACAGGACGTGCTCGAGGCGCAGGCGATGATGGCCGAGGACCCGAGCCTCGAATCGGAGATCGACGCACGCATCGGCGCCGGAAAGACCGCCGAGTTCGCCGTGCACAATGCGTTCGCGTCGTTCCGCGACACCCTCACCGCGATGGGCGGCTACCTCGGCGAGCGCGCGGCCGACCTGGACGACGTCGCCCAGCGGGTCATCGCCCGGCTGCGAGGCGTGCCCGCTCCCGGCGTACCCGACCCCGGGCATCCGTTCGTGCTCGTCGCGAAGGACCTCGCTCCCGCCGACACCGCCCTGCTCGACCTCGACAAGGTGCTCGCCCTGATCACCACCGAGGGCGGCCCGACCTCGCACACCGCGATCCTGGCGCGCGAGAAGTCGATCGTGGCCGTCGTCGGCGCCGTGTCGGCGAAGGACCTGGTGGACGGCGAGACGGTGATCGTGGATGCCGCCGCCGGCGTCGTGACGACGCAGCCGACGTCCGAAGAGCTCGAACGCGCGCAGCACCGCGCCGCCGACCGGGCATCGGCCGCGAGCGCGCCGATCACCCCGGGCGCGTTGGCCGACGGCACCCCGGTGCCCCTGCTCGCGAACCTCGGCAAGCCCGAGGGCGCCGCCGAGGCCGTCGCCCTGGGCGCCGAGGGTGTGGGGCTGTTCCGCACCGAGTTCCTCTTCCTCAGCGCGAACCAGGCGCCGACGGTCGAACAGCAGCGCGAGTCCTACACGCAGCTGCTCGCCGCGTTCCCCGGCAAGAAGGTCGTGGTGCGCGTGCTCGATGCGGGCGCCGACAAGCCGCTCGCGTTCCTCAACGACGCGCACGAGGAGAACCCCGCACTGGGCCTGCGCGGAATCCGCGCCCTCCGCGCGAGCGAGGACATCCTGCGCGAACAGCTCACGGCCCTGGCCGAAGCGGATGCCGCAACCGAAGCCGACCTGTGGGTCATGGCGCCGATGGTGGCGACGGTCGAGGAGACCGAGTACTTCGTCGAGATCGCGCGGGACTACGGCATCAAGACCGCCGGAGTCATGGTGGAGGTGCCCTCCTCGGCGCTGCTGGCGGACCGCATCCTCGTCGACGCGGACTTCGCCTCGATCGGCACGAACGACCTGACGCAGTACACGCTCGCGGCGGACCGGCTGCTCGGGTCGGTCGCCGCGTTCCAGGATCCGTGGCACCCCGCGGTGCTGCGCCTGATCCGCGAGGTCGGCGATGCCGGCCGCATCCACGGCAAGCCGGTCGGCATCTGCGGCGAGGCCGCCGCCGACCCGCTGCTGGCCGTGGTGCTGGTCGGTCTCGGCGCGACCAGCCTGTCGATGGCACCCACTGCGCTCGCAGACGTGCGTGCGTCACTGCTCCAACACTCCCTCGATGATGCCCGAGTCATCGCCGAGGCAGCCCTGGCCGCGAACGGTTCGGCCTCCGCGAGAGAGGCGGCTCGCGCAGCCGCCACCACCCATGAGGCCGCGCACGCGGCCGTGCAGTCCTGATCAAACGAAGGAGACACACAGCCATGACAACGGCGTCTACGCCCACCGCAGGTGGGAGCAAGGTGCGAGTCGGAGTCCAGCGCTTCGGCACGTTCCTGTCCGGCATGATCATGCCGAACATCCCCGCGCTCATCGCGTGGGGCATCTTCACCGCGTTCTTCATCGAAGTCGGATGGACGCCCAACGCCGATCTCGCGACGATCGTCGGCCCGTTCATCCACTATCTGCTGCCGATCATCATCGCCTACACCGGCGGCAGCATCATCTACGGCATCCGCGGCGGTGTGGTGGCCTCGATCGCCGTGATGGGCGCCATCGCGGGGTCGGACTTCCTGATCGCGCAGTTCAACGCGACGCTGGCGGAGGGCGAGTCAACCCTCGGACAGGTGCACATGTTCATCGGCGCGATGATCATGGCTCCGATCGCCGCCTACTCGATGAAGTGGCTCGACAGCCTGTGGGAGGGCAAGATCAAGGCGGGCTTCGAGATGCTCGTCAACATGTTCTCGGCCGGCATCTGGGGCTTCGTCATGGCCGTGGTGGGCTTCTACCCCATCGCCTTCCTGGTCAACGGACTCATGCAGATCCTCAGCAACGCGGTCGACTGGCTCGTGACGATGAACCTCCTGCCGCTGACCAGCATCATCATCGAGCCGGCGAAGGTGCTGTTCCTCAACAACGCCATCAACCACGGCGTGCTGACGCCACTCGGCATCCAGGAGTCCGCCGAGTCGGGATCCTCGATCCTCTTCCTCCTCGAGGCCAACCCCGGCCCCGGTGTCGGACTGCTGCTCGCGTTCACGTTCTTCGGCATCGGCGCGGCACGCGCCTCGGCCCCGGGCGCGGCCGTGATCCAGTTCTTCGGCGGCATCCACGAGGTGTACTTCCCGTACGCGCTCATGAAGCCGATGGTGATCCTCGCGCTCATCGCGGGTGGCGCAACAGGTGTCACGACGAACATGCTCCTGGGCGGCGCGCTTCGTGCACCTGCAGCGCCAGGCAGCATCTTCGCGGTTCTGGCGCAGACAGCGAACGGTTCGTACTTCGCCGTCATCCTGTCGGTGATCCTCGCCGCGGCCGTCACGTTCGTCCTGACGGCGATCATCCTGCGGGCCTCGCGCAAGCGCGACCTCGAGGCGATGGCCGCCACGGATGACGCCTTCGGCGCGGCGATCACGCAGACCGAGGCGGCGAAGGGCAAGTCCTCCGACGCGCTCGGCGGTCTCCGCGGTGGTGCGGCGACCGCCGCCGCCGGTGGCATCGAGCCCGCCGTCATGACCGAGCGGAACATCAAGAACATCGTGTTCGCGTGCGACGCCGGCATGGGTTCGTCGGCGATGGGCGCGAGCGTCCTGCGCAACAAGATCAAGAAGGCGGGCATCGAGGACGTCACGGTCGTCAACAAGGCGATCGCGGCCCTGGACGGCTCGGCCGACCTGGTCATCACGCAGGGCCAGCTCACGGACCGGGCACGGCACCAGTCGCCGAATTCGGTGCACGTGTCGGTCGACAACTTCATGAACTCGCCGCGGTACGACGAGGTTGTGGATCTGGTCCGGGCCCAGCACCAGAATGGGGCCTAGGCACTGAGACCGCTGTGGAGTCGGGCGGCGCGATGCCCCCGGCTCCACAGCCTTTCCCGGCGGTGGATCCGGGCACGACGAGGGTCCACGGCCTGCAGCAGCAGCATCCGATCGACAACGAAAGGCAACACCATGGCACGTGACGTCCTGAGCCTCGGCCAGGTCCGGATCCACTCCGGCAGCGCAACACGCGAAGAGGCGATGAAGGAGGCCGCCGACATCCTCGAAGCAGCCGGTGCGGTCACCAGCGCGTACTTCGACGCGATGCAGCAGCGAGAAGAGACCGTCTCGACGTACATGGGCAACGAGCTGGCGATCCCCCACGGCACCAACGAGACCAAGCACACGATCCTCGACTCCGCGCTGTCGGTCGTGCGCTATGACGGCGGCGTCGACTGGGGCGGAGAGCCGGTGACGTTCGTCGTCGGCATCGCCGGCAAGGGCGACGAGCACCTCGAGATCCTGTCGCAGATCGCGATCCTCTTCTCCGACGAGGACGAGGTCGAGAACCTCAAGCGCGCGCAGTCGCCCGAACAGCTGTACGGACTGGTGTCCGCGGCAGGCGTCTGATGAAGGCCGTCCACTTCGGCGCGGGCAACATCGGGCGCGGCTTCGTCGGACTGCTGCTGCACGAGGGCGGATACGAACTCGTGTTCTCCGATGTCGCGGCTCCGCTCGTCGACGCGATCAACGGCGTCTCGGAGTACACCGTGCACGAGGTCGGCGAGGGTGGCCGCGACACCGTCGTGACCGGCTTCCGCGCGATCAACAGCGCGACGCACCCCGACGAGGTCATCGACCAGATCGCCGGTGCGAACGTCGTCACGACCGCGGTCGGTCCGACGATCCTGAAGTTCGTCGCCCCCCACATCGTCGCCGGCCTGGCGCTGCGCGACCCGTCCTCGCCGCCGCTGCAGATCATGGCGTGCGAGAACGCGATCAACGCGACCGATCTGCTGAGGGACGAGATGGTCGCGCTCGCGGGTGACGCGTGGGACGCGCTGGCCGGCCGCGCGGTGTTCGCCAATACCGCGGTCGACCGCATCGTGCCCGCCCAGCCCGACGGCGGCGGCGTCGACGTCACCGTCGAGCCCTTCTACGAATGGGCGATCGAGCGACCGCCGTTCGGCGATGACCCGCCCGCCATCCCGGGCGCGCATTTCGTCGACGACCTGGCGCCGTACATCGAGCGCAAGCTCTTCACGGTGAACACAGGTCACGCCGCAACCGCGTACTTCGGGGCGGTCGCGGGGGTCGAGACGATCTCCGGCGCCCTCTCGGACGATTCGATCGCGAGGCGCGTGGCAGCTGCGCTCGAAGAGACCTCGGCGCTGCTTGTCGCCAAGCACGGACTCGACCCCGCCGACATGGCGTCGTATCGCGACACGATCCTGCGCCGCTTCCGCAATCCCGCTCTGCCCGACACCGTCTGGCGCGTCGGACGCCAGCCGCTGCGCAAGCTGAGTCGTCATGAGCGCTTCGTCGGGCCTGCGGCCGAGGCTGCCGAGCGCGGCCTGTCGGTCGATGCGCTCGTCGCCGCGATGGGCGCGGCGCTCGCCTTCGACGACCCGGAGGACGCGCAGTCGGTCGATCTGCAGAGGATGCTGCGCGACCAGGATGCGGCATCGGTCACGTCGTCGGTGACCGGCCTCGAACCGGGCCATCCGCTGTTCGCACGGGTCGAGGCCATCGTGGCGGCACGCCAGGCCGAGCTCGCGTAATCTGGCGGGGTGACGGACGCCGCGACCGAAGAATCGACGCCTGCCGCCCCCAAAACCGGGCGCGGCCGGCGCGTCCTGGTGTGGGTGCTGGCCTCCCTCGGCGCCCTCATCGTCGTCGCCGTCGTCGGGTTCCTGCTGTGGGCGAACATCGGCGTGATGGCGGCCGAACCCGACGCGCTCGCGGCGGTGCGCGCCGATCAGGACGTCACGGTGACCGACGCGGGCGGCGCGTGGGTTCTGGCGCCCTCATCCGGGGACTCCGACACCGGGCTCGTCTTCATCCCCGGCGCCAAGGTCGACCCGCTCGCATACGCCGCGACGCTGGTCGGCGTCGTCGAAGACGGCGCGACGGTCGTGATCACCAAGCCGACGCTCAACCTCGCGTTCTTCGACTTCCGTCCCCTGTCGGACTTCACCGATCTCGCCCCCGAGGTCGACGACTGGTTCGTCGGAGGGCACTCCCTGGGCGGCGTGCGCGCATGCCAGCTCGCCGAGGGCACCGACGGCCTCGTGCTGTTCGGCAGCTACTGCGCGAACGACCTGTCGGAGTCGGGCCTGGCCGCGCTCAGCATCTCGGCAAGCGAGGACGGACTCTCCACGCCCGAGAAGATCGATTCCTCCGCACACCTGCTGCCCGCCGATACGATCTTCGTCGTGATCGAAGGCGGAAACCACGCGGGCTTCGGCGCATACGGCCCGCAGGCAGGCGACGGCCAGGCGACGATCCCCGATGCCGACATCCGGGCGCAGATCACCGAGGCCCTGAGCCCGTTCCTCCTCGGCGAGTAGAGGGAGCACGATGCAGGAGCAGCGGTATGCCGTGATCGGCGCGGGACCGTCCGGGCTTGCAGCCGCGCGAGCACTGCAGAGAGCCGGCATCGCGTTCGACGGCTTCGAAGCCTCCCGCGGCGTCGGCGGGCTGTGGGACATCGACAATCCCCGCTCGAGCATGTATGAGTCGGCGCACCTCATCTCGTCGCGCACCACCACCGAGTTCGCCGAGTTCCCGATGGACTCCACCGCCGACTATCCCGGACACCGCACGCTTCTGCGGTACTTCCGCGACTTCGCCGACCGGTTCGGACTGACCGAGGCGTTCCGGTTCGACACCAAGGTCACATCCCTCGAGCGGGCCGACGACGGCTCGTGGATGCTGCGTGCCGACGGACCCGAGGGCACGATCGAGTCCCGCTACGCGGGCGTGATCCTCGCGAACGGCACCCTCGCCGAGCCGAATGTGCCGGCCTTCCGGGGCGAGTTCACCGGTGAGCTGCTGCACACGAGCGCGTACAAGAATGCGAGCCAGCTGGCCGGCAAGCGCGTGCTCATCGTCGGCGCGGGCAACTCGGGGTGCGACATCGCGGTCGACGCCGTGCACTACGCGGCATCCGTCGAGATGAGCGTGCGCCGCGGGTACTACTTCGTCCCGCGTTACCTGTTCGGGCGGCCGTCCGACACGCTCAACCAGGGCAAGCCCCTGCCCGCACGCATCAAGCAGTTCGTCGACAAGCGGGTCCTGCAGGCGTTCACCGGAGATCCGGTGCGCTTCGGCTTCCCCCGGCCCGACTACAAGCTGTACGAATCGCACCCGATCGTCAACACGCTCATCCTGAATCACCTCGGCCAGGGCGACCTCGCGATCCGCCCCGACGTCGATCGCTTCGACGGGCGCACCGTGCACTTCCGCGACGGATCGAGCGGCGAGTACGACACGGTGCTGCTGGCGACCGGGTACACGCTCGACTACCCGTTCGTCACCCGTGCTGACCTGAACTGGCGCGGGTTCAGCCCGAGCCTGTACCTCAACGTCTTTCCGCCGTCTTTCAACGGGCTGTACGTGATGGGCATGATCGAGGCCTCCGGCATCGGCTGGCAGGGCCGGTACGAGCAGGCCGAGCTGATCGCGGAATACCTCTCCGCGCTCCAGCGCGCCCCCGAGTCCGCGGCGCAGTTCCGGCGTCGGGTGACCGACGAGCCGTGGCCCGATCTCACCGGCGGCTACCACTACCTCGGACTCGAGCGCATGTCGTACTACGTCAACAAGGACGCCTACCGGCACGCGGTGCACGTCGCGAGGGACTCGCTGCGGGCGCAGCCGGATGCGCCCGCCCGCGGCATCCGCTCGCCCTCGCGGAAGCGAGCCCGCACGTGAACATCGACGACGTCGTCCTGAACTTCGCGCCCGGCACCCTGGTCATCCTGAACGTCGTGCTCGGACTCATCATGTTCGGCATCGCGCTGGACACCTCGCCCGCGGACTTCCGGGTCGTCGCGCGCAAGCCCAAGCCCTTCGTGATCGCGATCCTCGCCCAGCTGGTCATCCTGCCCGCGGTCACGTTCGCCCTGACCCTCATCCTGCCGGTGACCCCGTCGATGGCACTCGGCATGATCCTGGTCGCGTGCTGCCCGCCGGGCAACATCTCGCAGGTGCTCACGCATCGCTCCGGCGGCAACGTCGCACTCTCGGTCTCGATGACCGCGGTGTCGAACCTGATCTACATCGTGGTGCTGCCGCTCTCGGTCGCGTTCTGGGGGTCGCTGCACCCGACCGCCCGCACTCTGCTGACCGCGGTCGAGCTGAACCCCTGGCAGATGCTGCTGGACATCTTCCTGATCATCGGCCTGCCCTTCCTCGCGGGCCTCGCGATCCGTGCCCGATTCCCGCGGTTCGCGGCGAAGGTGCAGCCGTTCGTGAAGTGGTTCTCGCTGCTCGCCCTGGTCGGATTCATCGTCGCCGCGCTCGCCGGCAACTGGGCGTACTTCATCGCCTTCCTGGGCGTGATCCTGGTGGTCGTCGCGATCCACGACGCCGTGGCCCTCGCGATCGGCTACGGCACCGCGGTGGTCGGCGGGCTGGGCACGCGCGAGCGCAAGGCGATGACGTTCGAGGTCGGCATCCGCAATGCGGGCCTGGGGCTCGGGCTGGTCTTCACCTTCTTCGGCGGACTCGGCGGCATGGCGATCGTCGCGGGATGGTGGGGCATCTGGGACATCATCGCCGGGCTGATCGTGGCAACCCTCTGGGCCGTGCACACCAGGCGCCGCACAGGCTCGACGAAGGGCGACGCCTCGCGTCACGCCGTGCCGGAGCACGATGACCGAGCGGATGCCGGGGGGCCGGCATCCGAGGCGGCATCGTGACGGCTCGCGTGCTGGTGACCGGAGGAGCCGGGTTTCTCGGATCGCACGTCGCGGCCGCCTTGGTGAGCCACCCGGGCGTGGACCTCGTCGTCGCGGGCGACGTGCGGCGCCCGGAGCATCCGCTGGACGGCGTCGTCTACGACGACTGCGATGTGACCCGCTCGTCGGGCCTCGCGCCGCTGCTGGAGCGGCATGCGATCACGGTCGTCGTGCATCTGGCCGCGATCGTGAACCCCGGCCGCGACCACGATCTCGAGTACCTCGTCGACGTCGACGGATCCCGCAACGTGCTCGAGGCCTGCGTGGCGACCGGCGTCCAGCCGCGTGGTGGTGTCGTCATCCGGCGCGGCCTACGGCTATCACCCCGACAGCCCCGAGTGGCTGCGCGAGAGCGACCCGGTGCGGGGCAACGACGAATTCCCGTACTCGCGGCACAAGCGGCTCGTCGAGGAGATGCTGGCGGAGTACCGGGTCTCTCACCCCGAGCTCGAGCAGGTCGTCTTCCGGATCGGCACGATCCTGGGGCCCACCGTGCGCAATCAGGTCACCGCGCTGTGGGACGGCAAGCGGGTGCTGGCGATCCGAGGGTCGGAGTCGCCGTTCGTGTTCATCTGGGTCGACGACGTCGCCGCCGCGATGGCCCGGGCCGCCACCGACGGCCCGGCCGGCATCTACAACGTCGCGGGCGACGGCAAGGTCACCGTGCGCGAGCTCGCCGCGCGCCTCGGCAAGCCCGTGCTCACGGTGCCGGCGGGCGTGCTCGCGTTCGCCCTGCGGATCGGCCGGATGCTGCATCTCACCGTGCACGGACCCGAGCAGGTCGGCTTTCTCCGGTACCGCCCCGTGCTGGCGAACGCGCGCTTGAAGGACGTGTTCGGTTTCACGCCCGCGCGCACGAGCGCCCAGGCATTCGAGGAGTACCTGGCGACCCACCCCGGCGTCGCCCGCACCTGACTGGTCGGCCCGGGCGCGCTGCAGAACTCCACTGATTCAGCGACTTCGAGCTCGATAGCGGGGGAAATTCGACCACCTGAGGCCGACGATTGTGGAGTTCTGAGGCCGCATCGGCCTCTCCCCAACCTCGCGGTGAGGTGCAGCCATCCCCCAACACCGGTCCGGTCACCCCGCCAGACGTGCCAGCGACCGTTGTCTGGTCCGATGACCCACCCCTTCCAGCGAACCGACGAGATCCTCCCCGCCACGTTTCTGAGCCTCCACGGCCTCGCCGAGCGCGGCCTCACCCGGCATTCGGTCGCTCGGCTCGTCGCCGATGGCCGACTCATACGCCTCCGCAACGGACGGTACGTCCACACTGGCACCCACGCCGACCTAGTCAGTGCGGGCCGCCTCGGAGGGCGGCTCGACTGCGTCTCGCTCTTGACGGCACTGGGGGTGTTCGTCCGCGCCGCACATCCGCTTCACGTCCAGTTCGAACCCGGCACAGACGCGCCTGCCGCGACGGCACGGTGTCGTCGCACATTGGAGGAGGTCATCGACGGCCCTGAGGGCGCTTGCCACTGACCTTGTGGAGGCACTCGCTCAGGCATGTCGGTGCCAGTCTCCTCGCGACTCCGTCGCGACGCTCGACAGCGCGTGGCATCGCGGGACTGGTAGACGAGGCGGACATCGCCGCGGTCTTCGCGCGACTTCCTCGCCGCTACCAAGCCCTGCGCGACGTGCTGGACCCTCGCAGCGAGTCGGGTGCTGAGACGCTCATGCGCCTGCTCCTGCGCGGTCTCGGCGTCGACGTCGAGATCCAGGTCACGATCCGAGGTGTGGGACGGGTCGACATGGTCGTCGACGGATGGCTCATCGTCGAGTGCGACAGTCGGGCCTACCATCGAAGGCTGGGATGCGCAGAAGCGGGATCGCGCACGCGATATGGCGGCCGCGGCGCTTGGGCTACACGACCATCCGCCCGCATCGCCGAGGACATCCTGTACCGGCCGCCCGACGTCCTTGCGGCCATGAAGGCAATCCTGGCGCACCCGCCCCGACGGGGCGGGATGCAGAACTCCACGGATCGTGCGTCGCAAGTCTGCCAAGCGACCGCCGATCGCGTAGTTCCCCATGCCGCCGGTGGAGTTCTGCGGATGCCGCGGCGACCCCTACCGCTCGAAGCCCTCGGCGATCAGCTCGATGAGCTCCTCGCGCTCCTCCACCGGCAGGAAGGCGCCGGCAGCGGCGTTGAGCTGGAAGGTCTCGAGGTCATCGAGGTCGTACTCGAAGGTCTCGACCAGCAGCGCGAGCTCGCGCGTCAGCGACGTGCGGCTCATCGTGCGGTTGTCGACGTTCACGGTGACCGAGAAGCCGAGCTGGTAGAGCAGGTCGAACGGGTGGTCGGCCAGCTCCTCGCCCCACGCGGCGATCGCACCGGTCTGCAGGTTCGAGGACGGCGAGAGCTCGAGGGTGATCTCGCGGTCGCGCACCCACCGCGCCAGATCGCCGAAGTGCACGAGCACCTCTTCGCCGGCGCGCGAGACGATCTCGAGGTCTTCGGCGATGCGCACGCCGTGCCCGAGCCGGAGCGCCCGGCCGTCGATGATCGCGGAGCGGATGGAGTCGAGCCCGGCCGCTTCGCCGGCGTGCACGGTCGCCGGGAAGAACTCCGAGGCGAGGTAGTCGAATGCGACCTTGTGCCGCGACGGCAGGAAGCCGTCTTCGGGCCCGGCGATGTCGAAGCCGACCGCACCGCGGCCGCGCCACGCGACGGCGAGCTCCGCGATCTCGAGCGACCGGTCGGTGTGCCTCATCGCGGTGATCAGCTGCCCGACCCGGATGTCGCGACCCGCCTGCTCGACCGCCTCCTCGCCCTCCTCGATGCCGGTCTGCACGGCCTCGACGACCTCCTCGAGCGACAGACCGCGAGCCAGGTGCTGCTCGGGCGCCCAGCGCACTTCGCCGTAGATGACGCCGTCTGCGGCGAGGTCCTCGACGAACTCCCGCGCGACGCGGGTGAGTCCCTCCGTGGTCTGCATGACGGCGGTCGTGAGGTCGAAGGTCTTCAGATACTCCACGAGCGAGCCCGAATCGCTCTTCTCGGCGAACCAGTCCGCGAGCGCATCGCCGTCGGCCTCCGGCAGGTCGAGCCCGATGGCATCGCCGAGCTCGATGATCGTCTGAGGGCGCACACCACCGTCGAGGTGGTCGTGCAGCGACACCTTGGGCAGGCCTCGGATCGAGAGGCCCTGCAGTGTGGTGTCGCCGTGCTGGTCGATCGGCATGTCGGTCTCCTCAGCGCGGGATCGGCGCCCGCGCGGTTCGTGGTCTAGCGGTGAATCATGAACGGATGCCGCGGCCTCAGGCCGTGATCCGTTCGAGGACGAGCGGGTGGGGTGCCGGGGCGTCCGACCCGATCTCCCAGGAACCCTCGAGCGCCTCGAGGGCACGCGCGAAGCGCGACCCATCATCGGCGAGCAAGGTGAACAGCGGCTGACCGGGCGCTATGGCGTCGCCCGGCTTGACGTGCAGGTCGATGCCCGCGGCGTGGATCACCGGGTCCTGCGCACGAGCGCGGCCGGCCCCGAGCCGCCAGGCGGCGACGCCGAAGGGCAGCGCGTCCATGCGCGTCAGAACACCGGCCTCCGTGGCCGTGACCGTGTGGGTCTCGCGGGCCACGGGGAGGGCGGCATCCGGATCCCCGTCCTGGGCGCGGATCATCGCGCGCCACGCATCCATCGCCCGGCCGTCGGCGAGCGCCGCTTCGACGTCGGCGTCGGGCTGCCCGGCGAGCGTCAGCATCTCGCGCGCGAGGGCGATCGTGAGTTCGACGACATCGGCGGGGCCACCACCGGCAAGCACCTCGACCGATTCGCGCACCTCGTTCGCGTTGCCGATCGCGAGGCCCAGCGGAGTGTTCATGTCGGTCAGCAGTGCCGTGGTCGCCACGCCCGAGTCGGTGCCGAGCGCGACCATCGTGCGAGCGAGTTCGCGCGCGCGGTCGACGTCGCGCATGAAGGCGCCCGAACCGAACTTGACGTCGAGCACGAGGGAGTCGGTGCCCTCGGCGATCTTCTTGGACATGATGCTCGAGGCGATCAGCGGGATCGCTTCAACGGTGCCGGTGACATCGCGGAGGGCGTAGAGCTTCTTGTCGGCCGGGGCCAGGCCCGAACCGGCGGCGCAGATCACCGCGCCGACGTCGCGCAGCTGCGCGAACATCTCGTCGTTCGACAGCGCCGCACGCCACCCGGGAATCGACTCGAGCTTGTCGAGCGTGCCTCCGGTGTGCCCGAGGCCGCGGCCTGACAGCTGCGGCACGGCGACGCCGAACGCGGCGACCAGGGGCGCCAGCGGGAGCGTGATCTTGTCGCCCACCCCGCCGGTGGAGTGCTTGTCCACCGTCGGCTTGCCCAGCCCGGCGAAGCTCATCCGCTCCCCCGAGGCGATCATCGCGTCGGTCATCACGCGGATCTCGGAGCGCTCCATGCCGTTCAGCAGCACCGCCATCGCGAACGCCGCCATCTGCGAGTCCGCGACGTAGCCGCGCGTGTACGCGTCGACCATCCACCGCAGGGCGTCCTCGGGTACGGCTCCGCCGTCGCGCTTCGTGCGGATGACGTCGACCGCGTCGAACGCTTCGATGGTGGTCACCGAGACGCCTCTTCGAGCTCCCGCGGACCGAACGCGTCGGGCAGGACCTCATCGATCGTGCGGATGCCCGAGACCGTCTCGAGCAGCATCCCCGGGATCGCGTGTTCGTACAGCAGCTGACGGCAGCGCCCGCACGGCATCAGAGTGCGACCCTGGCCGTCCACGCACACGAAAGCGACGAGCTTGCCGCCGCCCGACATGAACAGGTCGCTCACGAGCGAGCACTCCGCGCACAGGGTCACCCCGTACGAGGCGTTCTCGATGTTGCAGCCCGAGACGATGCGTCCGTCCGAGACGAGGGCCGCCGCGCCGACCTTGAACCGGGAGTAGGGCACGTAGGCGAGCTCTTTCGCAGCGGTCGCCGCCGCGCGGAGTTCGTCCCAGTCGATGTCGGTCACAGCGCGTCCTCCGATGCGTCAGGGCAGTTCACGGGCGGTTGCGGCCGGAACCGCGGGGAGACACAGGTCACCCCTTGATATACGGCAGACCGTCGGCCGCGGGTGCCCGCGATCGTCCGACGACTCCGGCCACGACGAAGATCGTCACGAGGTACGGCAGCATCAGCATGAACTCGCTCGGAACCGGAGACCCGATGACGCTGAGCGTGTTCTGCAGGCTCGAGGCGAAGCCGAACAGCAGCGCCGCGAGGGTGGCCTTGAACGGATCCCACTGACCGAAGATCACGGCGGCGAGCGCGATGAAGCCGGCACCCGCCGTCATCTCCTTGTTGAAGGCGATTCCGTTTCCGATCGTGAAGACCGTGCCGCCGAGGCCGGCGATCGCGCCGGCGAGCAGCACATTCCAGAATCGGGTCGCGTTCACCTTGATGCCCACGGTGTCGGCTGCCTGCGGGTGCTCGCCGACGGCGCGCAGGCGCAGACCCCACCGGGTGCGGAACATTCCGAACCACACGACCGCGACCGCGATGTACATCAGGTACACGATGATCGTCTGGCGGAACAGCACCGGGCCCAGCACCGGGATCTCGCTCAGGATCGGGATGGGGATGCGGTCGAAGCGCGGGGGCGAATTCAGCAGCGCCTGGTTGGGCTGCAGCACCTGCGAGTAGAAGAAGCTCGTCAGGCCGATCACGAGCACGTTCAGCACGACGCCGACGATCACCTGATCGACAAGGTATTTGATCGCGAACGCGGCGAGCACGAAGGCGACCAGCACACCCGCGAACATCGCCGCGACCAGCCCGAGCAACGGCTGCCGGGTGAGGCTCGAGACCACCGCGGCGCTGAAAGCGCCCGCGAGGAGCTGTCCCTCGATCGCGATGTTGACCACGCCCGCGCGCTCGCCGATCACGCCGCCGAGGGCGCCGTAGATCAGCGGGATCGCGAGTGCCACGGCGCCGGCGAGCAGGCCCGCGACGGGAATCGTCTCGCCGGCGGCCGCCCAGGTCAGGAATCCGACGATCGCGATGATGATGTACGCCGCGATGAGCCACAGCGGGGTATGGCGGTAGCCGCGCGCGAGCACGGCCGCGAACACCGTCAGCAGCACCAGCAGGCCGAAGACGACCCACGTCGTGACGGCGACCGAGACGGTGATCTCGGGAAGCTGGATGGCATCGGCCTGCGTCGAGATGCGGAACGTCGTCTCGCCGCCGCGGGGAGCCGCGAGGATCAGCAGGGCGTACAGCACCGTGAAGATCGCCAGGGCGATCGGTGCCTTCCAGCTGCGGACCTCGGCCTTGACCGGAGCGTCGGCGGCGATCGCGCCGTCCACCGTGAGGGTCATTTCACCACCGCCCCTGCTTCGGCCTTGAGCTGCTTCTCGCGCGCCTTCTCGCGCCGGCGCTGATCGCGCTCGGGCGAGGGCAGGAAGAAGATCGTGCGCACGAGCGGCGGGGCCGCGATGAACAGCACGATGAGCGCCTGAACGACGGTGACGATCTCGATCGGAACGCCCTCTGCGGCCTGCATCGCGAAGCCGCCGGCCTTGAATGCGCCGAACAGGATGCCGGCGGCGAAAGTCCCCCAGGGGGTCGACCGTCCGAGCAGGGCCACGGTGATCGCGTCGAAGCCGATGGACGCATCGATGTCGGAGGAGAAGCCCGTCGTGATCGTGCCGAGCACCTGGTTGACGCCCGCCAGGCCCACCAGCGCTCCGGCGATCAGCATCCCGATGATGTACATGCTCTTGACGTTGATGCCCGCCACCTGGGCGGCCCGCGGGTTCTCGCCCACGGCGCGGAACTTGAAGCCGAGGCTCGAGCGGCTGAGGATCCACCACACCACGATCGTCGCGATGATCACCAGGATGAACCCGAAGTGCAGGTTGTACTGCGGGCCGAACAGCTCGGGGAAGATCGCGGTGTCCTTCATGGGCGGCGTCTTCGGGTTGCTCGAGCCGGGCGCCTGCAGCAGGCCCGGCGTGCGCAGCATCCAGGAGATCAGGTAGAAGGCGATGTAGTTGAGCATGATCGTCACGATGACCTCGTGCGCGCCGGTCCACGCTTTGAGCGCGCCCGCGATACCGGCCCACAGCGCACCGGCGATGAGCCCGGCGATGAGGGCGACGATCATGTGGAGGCCCCAGGGCAGATCCAGCGAGAACGCCACCCACCCTGCGGCGGCGGATGCCATCAGCATCTGGCCGCGGCCGCCGATGTTGAACATGCCGATGCGGAACGCCAGCGCGACACCCAGACCCGCCGCGATCAGCGGGGTCGCGAAGGTCAGCGTCTCAGTGAGAGGACGGATGCCGCGCGCGAACGTCGGCGCCCCGAAGTTGTAGATCGAGCCCTGGAAAAGCGCAGAGTACGCGCCCCACACCGCATCCCAGGCGGCGACGATCGTGTCCATGGGACGGGCGAAGAAGTACTGCGCGGCCGCTTGGACGTCTTCGTCGGTGAAGGCGATCATGATGCCGCCGACGATCAGGGCGAGCACGACTGCGAGCACCGAGATGAGCGCGTTGCCCTGGGTGATCTGCAGGAAGGTGGAGTGCCACTTGGAGGGCTGCTCGGGCGCGACGGGCAAGGGCTCATTGGTGGTGATCGACGCACCGCCGGTCAGGTTCTCGCTCACGCGGCGACCCCGCTCTCGTCTGTCGGCGCTTCGCCGGCCATCATGAGGCCGAGCACGCCACGCGGGGTGTCGCCGGGGACGATCCCGATGATGCGGCCGCGGTACATCACGATGATGCGATCGGCGAGCGCGGTCACCTCGTCGAGCTCGGTGGAGACCACGATGACCGGGATGCCGGCATCCCGGGTCTCGACGATGCGCTTGTGGATGAACTCGATCGAGCCCACGTCGACCCCGCGCGTGGGCTGCGCGGCCACCAGGAGAGACAGCTCGCGGCTCAGCTCGCGCGCCAGCACCACTTTCTGCTGGTTGCCGCCCGAGAGGGTGCCGACCGGTGCGCTGATGCCGGGGCCGCGCACGTCGAATTCCTTGAACTTCTGCGCGGCGAACTCTGCGATGTAGCCGAGCCGCAATCCGCCGCCGCGCACGAAGGGCGGGCCGTTCGTGCGGTCCAGGACAAGGTTCTCGGCGATCGTCATCCGGCCGACCAGGCCGTCCTCGTTGCGGTCCTCCGGCACGAACCCGACGCCTTCGTCGAGGATGCGCCGCACGCTCGCGCCGACGAGCTCCTCGCCGCTCAGCTTGACCGAGCCGCGCACGCGATGCTCCAGGCCGACCAGCGCCTCGGTGAGCTCGGTCTGGCCGTTTCCCTGCACCCCGGCGATCGCGACGATCTCGCCCGCACGGACGTCGAAGCTCACATCGTTGACGACGATCTGGTCTTTCGCGTCGATCACGGTGAGCCCTTCGACCACGAGGGCCCGATCACCGAGCGTCGGCTCGTCTTTGTGCACCTTCAGCTCGACCGCGCGACCGACCATGAGCTCGGCCAGTTCGGCGTTCGTCGCACCCGGCGACGCTTCGCCGACGACCTTGCCGAGGCGGATGACCGTGATGCGGTCGGCGACCTCGCGCACTTCGCGCAGCTTGTGGGTGATGAACACGATCGAGGTGCCGGTCTCCTTGAGCTGGCGCATGATGCCCATCAGCTCGTCGGTCTCCTGCGGCGTCAGCACGGCGGTGGGCTCGTCGAAGACGAGCACCCTCGCGTCGCGCGAGAGCGCCTTGATGATCTCGACCCGCTGCTGCACGCCGACCGGCAGGTCCTCGACGAGCGCATCGGGGTCGACGTCGAAACCGAACCGCGCGGAGATCTCGCGGACGCGCTTGCGGGCGGTCTCCAGGTCGAGGATGCCGCCGGCCTTGGTCGCCTCGTGGCCCAGCATGACGTTCTCAGCGACGGTGAAGACCGGGATGAGCATGAAGTGCTGATGGACCATGCCGATGCCGGCGCGCATCGCGTCGCCGGGGCCCTGGAAGTTCTGCACGACATCGTCGAGCAGGATGACGCCGTCGTCGGCTCGGTACAGCCCGTACAGGACGTTCATCAGGGTCGACTTGCCCGCGCCGTTCTCGCCGAGGAGGCAGTGGATCTCCCCGGGCTGCACAACGAGATCGATGTGGTCGTTGGCGACGAGAGTGCCGAACCGCTTGGTGATTCCGCGGAGTTCGAGCTTCATGCTCCAGATCCTAGTAAGTGGGTGCGCCCGGGCGCTCGTGGAACGACGAACGGGGAGGCTGGTCGCCCAGCCTCCCCGTCACGCTGCGGTACTAGCCCGCGAGGTAGGACTCGACGGGAATCGATCCGTCGATGATGCCGGCCTGGATCGTGTCCAGCTCGGCCTGCAGGTCGGGCGAGACCTTCGACTCGAAGTCGTGGAACGGAGCCAGCGCCACGCCCTCGTTCTCGAGCGTGCCGATGAACGGCGACGGGTCGAATTCACCGGTGCCGGCGGCCAGCACGGCCTCCTGGACACCGACATCGATCGCCTTGCGGATCGAGGTCAGCAGCAGGTCCGCGACCGACGGGTCGGTCTCGAACACGTCCGCGTCGACACCGAGCAGCGCGATCTCACGACCGGAGTCGCGGATCACCGATGCGGCGCTCTGGTAGATCGGGCCACCGACCGGCAGGAGCACGTCCACGCCCTGGTCGACGAGACCCTGTGCGGCGTTGATCGCGTCCTGGTTCGCGGCGAAGCCACCGGTGAAGACACCGTCCTGAGCGGCGCTGTCCCAGCCGAGGACCTCGACCGTGTCGCCCTTCTCGGAGTTCCAGTACTCGACGCCCTGGGCGAAGCCGTCCATGAAGATCGAGACGGTCGGGAAGTTCATTCCGCCGAACGTGCCGACCTTCTTGGCCGTGGAGTAGGACGCCGATGCGTAGCCGGCGAGGAACGCCGCCTGCGCGGTGTCGAAGATGATCGGCTTGATGTTCTCGGCGTCGGTCGTGCCGTCGAAGTCGTTGTCCACCACGTCGTCGATCGAGACGAACTCGATGTCGGGGTTCGCGATGGCGGCTTCACCGGCGGCAGAAGCGAGTGCGAAGCCCACCGTGATGATGAGCGTGCAGTTCTGGTCGACCAGGCTGGTGATGTTCGGAGCGAAGTCGGCCTCCGAGTCGGACTGGACGGCGACGTACTCGACGCCCAGCTCTTCGGATGCGGCCTCGAGGCCCTCGAAGCCGAGCTGGTTGAACGACTTGTCGTCGAACCCGCCCGCGTCGGAGACCATGCACGGCTTGAAGCCGTCGACGGCGCCGCCCGCGGCTGCGGATTCACTGGTGGCCGGCTCGGGTGCCGACCCGCAGCCGGCAAGGGCTACGAGCAGTCCGGCGGCGGCAACGACCCCGACGAACTTCTTAGTGGTGGAGATTGTCAACTCACGCCTCCATAAAAGGTGCCCCGCGGACTTCGCGGGCGACGGTGCAAAGTTACCGACTGTGACGGCGCGGTTGCATACCGGAACGGCCACTGGGGGCCAATGGTTACAAAGACGCAACACGGGGATACCGGATGCCGCGCCTCGCGCGACTGCGGCTCACCGGCGGTCGGTCAGAGCACGTCGCCCCGCCCCGTGAGCTTGAGCGCGTCCACGACGCCCTTCACACGCTGGGCGTGCTCGCTCGTGGTGACCAGCAGCGCGTCCTCGGTGTCGACGATCACGATGTCCTTGACGCCGATCACGCTGATCACCCGGTGAGTCTGCGAGACGACGATGCCGCTGGAGGCATCCGCCAGGACCCGCGCGTTCTCGCCCAGGATCGCCAGGTCGTTGCGGCCGTGGGAGTTCAGCTTCGCGAGGCTCGCGAAATCGCCCACGTCGTCCCAGTCGAAGTGGCCGGGGATGACGGCCAGACGGCCCTTCGCGGCGGCCGGCTCGGCGACGGCGTAGTCGATCGCGATCTTGGTGATCGTCGGCCACACCCGGTCGACGACCGGACCGCGTGCGTCGCGGTCGTCCCACACCTCGGCGAGGTCCATGAGCCCGGCATACAGGTGCGGCTCGTTCTCGGCGATCTCGCCCAGCAGCACGTCGGCGCGGGAGATGAACATTCCCGCGTTCCACAGGTAGGACCGGTCCGCGAGGTACTCGCGGGCTGTGTCGAGGTCGGGCTTCTCGACGAAGCGCTCGACGAGCGCGGCCTCGGGGGCGCCGGCGACGACGAGCTCGCCGGCCTTCTTCATGTACCCGAATCCGACGGCCGGCTCGGTCGGCGGGATGCCGATCGTGCAGATGTAGCCCTCGCGCGCGACGGCGACCGCCTGCTGCACGGCCCATTCGAACACCTGGGTGCCGCGGATCACGTGGTCGGCGGCGAACGATCCGATGATGACGTCGGGTTCGCGACGGGACAGGATCGCGGCGGCGAGCCCGATCGCGGCCGCCGAGTCGCGCGGCTCGGACTCGAGGAAGACGTTCTTATCGGCGATCGTCGGCAGCTCCTTCTCGACCGCCGCGCGGTGTGCGCGACCCGTCACGACCGCGATGCGGTCGGGCCCGGAGAGCGACTCGAGGCGGTCCCACGTGTCGCGCAGGAGGGAGTGGCCGGAGCCGGTGAGATCGTGGAGGAACTTGGGGGCGTCGGCACGGGACAGCGGCCACAGCCGGCTGCCGATTCCGCCGGCGGGGATCACGGCGTAGAAGTCCTTGATGGGCTCAGGCATGGCTCCACCGTAATAGGGGGGTCCGTCCGGCGCATTTCCTATACGTGTCGCGGACGTGTACCGACTCTCTCGATGTCGAGAGAGTTCGGCGGCGGCTCAGTCGCCCGCGCGATCGGAGCGGTCCTAGGATGGAAAAGCGCCAGCGCAAGGTCCGCGCCGGCTCGAAACGACCTCGCACCGAGCAGGGAGGACGACCGTGTCCGTAGGCACACGTTTGACACCGTCGGTATCCGAGACCACCTCCAAGGTCCCGCGTGGAACGCTGTACCGCGGGCGAGAGGGCATGTGGTCGTGGGTGCTGCACCGCATCACCGGCGTGGCGATCTTCTTCTTCCTGCTCGTGCACGTGCTCGACACCGCCCTGATCCGGCTCTCGCCGGAGGCGTACAACGCCGTGATCGGAACGTACAAGAACCCGATCATGGCCCTCGGCGAAGTGGTCCTCGTGGCCGCGATCGCCTACCACGCCTACAACGGCCTGCGCATCATCGCAGTCGACCTCTGGCCGTGGGCCACGCGTCATCAGCGTCAGCTCTGGTGGGGCGTCCTGGGCCTGTGGGCGGTGACGATGGCCGGCTTCGCGCCGCGCCACCTGATGCTCGCCTTCGCGACGGGAGGCGGTCACTGATGACGACGATCGCGGATCCCCGCTCCCCCCACACCACCGTCCGCCGCTCGGGTCCGAACCTCGAGAAGTGGGGCTGGATCTACATGCGCGTCTCGGGCGTGTTCCTCGTGGTCCTGATCTTCGGTCACCTCTTCGTGAACCTGATGGTCGGCGAAGGCATCCACGGCATCGACTTCGCGTTCGTCGCCGGCAAGTACGCCTCCCCGTTCTGGCAGTGGTGGGACGTCCTGATGCTGTGGTTCGCGCTGATCCACGGCGCAAACGGCATGCGCACGATCACGAACGACTACATTGCGCACCCCAAGGTGCGGCGCGTTCTGGTGTGGGCGATCGGACTGGCCGCAGCGTTCCTCATCCTGCTCGGCACCCTGGTCGTCTTCACCTTCGACCCTTGCCTCGGCATCGAGAACAGCACGTCCGACTTCCTGATCGAGCTGTGCGCCGCGCAGTGAGGCCCGGCCGCACCGACGACCCACCCGCGATGACGCAGAGAACGAAGGCATTCCACCTGTGAGCACCCAGACCGAAAGCTCCGTCGTCAAGGACGGCGTCCACTACCACCAGTTCGACATCGTCATCGTGGGGGCCGGCGGCGCCGGCATGCGCGCGGCGATCGAGGCGGGGCCGGGCGCGAAGACCGCGGTCATCTCGAAGCTCTATCCGACGCGTTCCCACACCGGCGCGGCGCAGGGCGGCATGGCGGCCGCCCTCGCGAACGTCGAGGAGGACTCGTGGGAGTGGCACACCTTCGACACCGTCAAGGGCGGCGATTACCTCGTCGACCAGGATGCCGCCGAGATCCTCGCCAAAGAGGCGATCGACGCGGTCATCGACCTCGAGAACATGGGTCTGCCGTTCAACCGCACGCCCGAGGGCAAGATCGACCAGCGGCGCTTCGGCGGACACACGGCCGACCACGGCAAGACGCCCGTACGACGCGCGTGCTACGCCGCCGACCGCACCGGGCACATGATCCTGCAGACGCTCTTCCAGAACTGCGTCCGGCTCGGCATCAACTTCTTCAACGAGTTCTACGTGCTCGACCTCATCACCGTGAAGGCCGAGGACGGCAGCACGCAGGTCGCCGGCGTCGTGGCCTACGAGCTGGCGACCGGAGACCTGCACGTCTTCCAGTCCAAGGCCGTCATCTTCGCCACCGGCGGTTTCGGCAAGATCTACAAGACCACCTCGAACGCGCACACCCTGACCGGCGACGGCGTCGGGATCGTGTGGCGCAAGGGCCTGCCCCTCGAGGACATGGAGTTCTTCCAGTTCCACCCCACCGGCCTGGCCGGGCTCGGCATCCTGCTCACCGAAGGGGCGCGCGGTGAAGGCGCGATCCTTCGCAACGTCTCGGGCGAGCGCTTCATGGAGCGCTACGCGCCGACCATCAAGGATCTCGCGCCGCGCGACATCGTCAGCCGCTGCATGCAGCAGGAGGTCGCCGAGGGCCGAGGCGCCGGACCGCACCGCGACTACGTGCTGCTGGACTGCACGCACCTCGGTGCCGAGGTGCTCGAGACGAAGCTGCCCGACATCACCGAGTTCGCGCGCACCTACCTGGGCGTCGATCCGGTGGTCGAGCCGGTGCCGGTCATGCCCACTGCGCACTACGCGATGGGCGGCATCCCGACCAACAACGATGCACAGGTGCTCTCGAACAACACCACGGTCGTCCCCGGTCTGTACGCCGCAGGCGAGTGCGCGTGCGTGTCGGTGCACGGCTCGAACCGTCTCGGCACGAACTCGCTGCTCGACATCAACGTCTTCGGCAAGCGTGCCGGCAAGAACGCGGTCCAGTACGTGCAGACCGCCGAGTTCGTTCCGCTCCCCGAGGACCCGGCCGCCGAGGTGCGCGGGCTCATCGAGGGGCTGCGCGACGGAAACGGCACCGAGCGCATCGCGGTGCTGCGCAAGAAGCTGCAGGACGAGATGGACAAGGGCGCGCAGGTGTTCCGCACGCACGAGTCCCTCACCCATGTGCTCGGAGTGATCGAGGAGCTGCGCGAGCGCTTCAAGAACATCCACGTCGACGACAAGGGCAAGCGCTACAACACCGACCTGCTCGAGGCCGTCGAGCTCGGCTTCCTCCTCGACATCGCCGAGGTCGTCGTCGTCACTGCGCGCAACCGCGAGGAGTCCCGCGGTGGCCACATGCGCGACGACTACCCCACGCGAGACGACGAGAAGTACATGAAGCACACGATGGCGTACCTGTCAGGGGATGCCGGCTCCTCGCAATCCGACGACCACATCCGCCTCGACTGGAAGCCCGTCGTCTTCACCAAGAACGAGGCCGGCGAGTTGCGCTACCCGCCGTTGGAGAGGAAGTACTGATGACCCTCGTCGCCCCCGACGCCGCGACCGATCTCGACACGCCCGCCGAGACCGGCATCCAATCGTTCCTCGTCACGTTCATCATCCGCCGCTTCGATCCCGAGGTGGATGAGGAGCCGCGCTGGGTCGATTACGACGTCGAGCTGTACTCGACCGACCGCGTGCTGGATGCCCTGCACAAGATCAAGTGGGAGGTCGACGGGTCGCTGACCTTCCGGCGCTCGTGCGCACACGGCATCTGCGGCTCGGACGCGATGCGCATCAACGGCCGCAACCGCCTCGCGTGCAAGACCCTGATCAAAGACCTCGACATCTCGCAGCCGATCTACGTCGAGGCGATCAAGGGCCTGCCACTCGAGAAGGACCTCATCGTCGATATGGAGCCGTTCTTCGCCTCCTACCGCGAAGTGCAGCCCTTCCTCATCGCGGGCTCGAAGCCCGAGCCCGGCAAGGAGCGCATCCAGTCGATCGTCGACCGCGAGATCTTCGACGACACGACCAAGTGCATTCTCTGCGCGGCATGCACCTCGTCCTGCCCGGTGTTCTGGACCGACGGGCAGTACTTCGGCCCCGCCGCGATCGTCAACGCGCACCGGTTCATCTTCGATTCGCGCGACGACGCCGGCGATGTGCGCCTCGACATCCTCAACGACAAAGAGGGCGTCTGGCGCTGCCGCACCACCTTCAACTGCACCGAGGCGTGCCCTCGCGGCATCGAGGTGACCAAGGCGATCGCCGAGGTCAAGCAGGCGGTCCTGCGCGGGCGCTAGCCACGGGTATGCTCCGAGCGTGAGCACCCCGACCGCACCCGCCGTCCGCTCGCGCGTCGCCGTCACCGCCGCGTACGCCGCTCAGGGCCTCGGCTATGCGGTCGTGGTCACGTCCCTGCCGGTCTTCAAAGACCGCCAGGGCATCGACGATGTCGCAGTCTCGCTCATCGTGCTGCTCGTGTGCGTCACCGCCGCCCTCGGCTCGGTCAAGGCGGACTTCCTCGCCAAGTGGCGCGGCAGCCGCATCGCGCTGGTGGTCGGGCTGTGCCTCGAGGTGGTCGCGCTTCTGCTGATCGTCGTGTCGGTGATCGTTCCCGGTCTGCCCCTCTGGGTGTTCGTCGTGGGGTTCGGCATCTACGGGCTGGGCCTGGGCGGAGTGGATGCCGGCGGTGCGATGCAGGGCGTGCTCGTGCAGCGGCGCTACGGGCGCGACATCATGGGCGGCTACTTCGCGGCTTACACGGCGGCGGCGATCGTCGGCGCGCTGGCGGTGGCCGGCTCATCCGCGGCCGGAGTCGCGGTGGTGCTGCCCGCTCTCGCTTCGCATCGCTGGTGGCACTGGTCGTCGCCGTCATCGGGCTGCGAGCCTTCGATCCTGCGCGGGCCGCGACTCCGGTCGGCGGCCACTCCCGGTCGCCGCTCCCCCGTCGCGGCATCTGGCTGTTCGGCTTCGTCATCCTCGCCGCGTTCACCGTGGACTCCGCGGTCAGCACCTGGAGCACCGTCTATCTCCAGGACGAGCTTTTCGCCGCGGCGGCGCTCGCTCCGCTCGGCTACGCCGCCTACCAGGCCGCGATCCTGCTGACCCGGCTGTTGACCGACCGCGCGGCGGGGCGCTTCGGGCGGGCGCGGGTCGTGGTCGTCGCCACCGTCATCTCGCTCATCGGCTGCGTCGTGGTCGCCCTGCTGCCGTTCACCGCCGCGGCGATCGCCGGCTTCGCGCTGGCGGGCGTCGCCGTCGGCGCGCTCGTCCCCCTCTCCTTCACCTCGGCCGGAGGGCTCGCGCCCGCACGCAGCGATGAGATCATCGCCCGGGTCAACCTCTTCAACTACGTCGGTGCCGTGCTGGGGGCCGTGCTGCTCGGCCTGCTGGCCGACTCCCCCGGTCTCGGCATCGCGTTCCTGCTTCCCGCCGCGCTTCTGGTTCCCGTGCTGTTCGTCGCGCGGCGATTCCGCGCCCCGGTGGCCGCCGATACTGCGCTGCTCTCCGTCGTCGCCGACGGCGATGCTCCGGCATCCGTCGATCGCTAACCTGTGACAGTGAGCCAGAAGAGCGCGGAGAGCAGCGCGCCGGACGCGCGCACCGCCGCTGAGCAGGCCGCGCGCGAGGAGGAGTCGCTCCGCGAGCGCTGGGAGGCGACGCAGGAGTCGTTCCGCGAGCGCTTCGACCAGCCCATCCAGACGGCCACGAAGCTCACCAAGGCGACGATGGCCTGGTTCCCGATCCGGGTGTGGCGCCACTTTCTGATCCACAACGGCTTCCTGCTCGGAGCGGGCATCAGCTATCAGGCGCTGTTCGCGATCTTCGCCGCGATCTACGTGGCGTTCGCGATCACCGGCCTCTGGCTCGGGGGGAACGAAGACGCCGTCAACGCGATGATCGCGCTGATCAACAGCTATATCCCGGGCCTGATCGGCGACAACGGCGTCATCACCACCGAAGAGGTGCAGCAGGTCGCCTCGAGCACGAGCGGGGTTCTGGGTGTCACCGGCCTCATCGCCCTCGGTGCGGTCATCTGGACCGCCATCGGATGGGTGACCTACTCGCGCCGCGGGGTGCGCGACATCTTCGGCATCCCGCCGGACCGGCGCAGCTACGTGTTGCTGAAGGCGCGTGACCTTCTCGCGGCGATCATCTTCGGCGCGGCGCTCATCATCGGCGCACTGCTGACCTGGGTGAGCTCGTGGCTGTTGACCTGGATCCTGTCGCTGGTCGGCGTGGAATCCACCACCGTCATGGTCGATTCCAGCATCCGCATCGGCTCGGTCATCGTGTCGTTCGTGATCAACGCCTCGGCGCTGGCGGCCCTGTTCCGCTTCCTCACCGGGACGTCGCTGCGCTGGCGCGTGATCTGGCCGGGTGCGCTGCTGGGCGGCGCCGCTCTGACGGTGCTCCAGTTCGGCGCCGGCCTGCTGCTGAGCTACACCCCGTCCAACCCGCTCCTGGCGACGTTCGCGATCTTCGTGGGACTGCTGCTGTGGTTCAAGATCAGCGGCATCATCATGCTCGTGGCCGCCGCGTGGATTGCCGTGGCGTCGAAGGACAAAGACATTCCGATCCTGCTGCCCACCGAAGCCGAGCGGATCGCCGCCGAGCACAAGGCGCTGCTGCTCGCGGCGCAGGTGCGGCTGCGCACGGCGCGCGAGGCCCGCGCGGCCGCGCCCTGGTATCGGGCGTGGCGCGCCGACTTCGCCCTGCGCGAGGCGGAGGAGGAGCTGACGCGCGTCGAGGCGTGGGCCCCTGCGCTGCCGGCGACATCGAAGAAGGCCGCGAAACAGGCGAGGAAGGCGGCGGCTGTTCCGCCGCAGCCTCCTGAGCATGTCAGGGGCGATCGATAGGCTGAAAAGCGTGCCTCAACGCGTTCGCCTTGCCTCGATCAACGTCAACGGAATCCGCGCGGCGGTGAGGAACGGCATGAGCGCGTGGTTGGATGCGGCGGATGTCGACATCATCACGCTCCAGGAGGTGCGGGCGACCGCCGCCGACCTCGCCACCGCCCTGCCGGGCTGGCAGCTGGTCGGCGACGAAGCGCTCGCGAAGGGGCGCGCCGGGGTCGCGATCGCGAGCCGGGTCGAGCCGACCGCCGTGCGGCGCGGGCTGGGCGACGGATCGGTCGATCTGACCGGGCGGTGGATCGAGGCCGACTTCGACTTCGGCGGCGAGCCGCTCACCGTGGTCAGCGCCTACGTCCCGAGCGGCGAGGCGAACACCCCGCGGCAAGACGTGAAGTGGCTGTTCCTCGATGAGATGGCCGTGCGAATGGCGCAGATCGCGTCGAGCAAGCCGTTCGCCGTCGTCACGGGCGACCTCAACGTCGGGCACCGCGAGTTCGACATCCGCAACTGGAAGGGCAACCTCAAGAGTGCGGGGTTCCTCCCCCGGGAGCGGGCCTATTTCGACCGGTTCCTGGGCGAAGCGGGCGCACGCGTCGCCGCGGTGGACGGATCGGTGGGGCTCGGACTGGGGTGGGTCGATGTCGGACGCCGCTTCCACGGCGAGGTCGACGGCCCGTACACGTGGTGGTCGAGCCGTGGCAAGGCGTTCGACAACGACGCCGGGTGGCGCATCGACTACCACCTGACGACCTCCGCGCTGGCGGAGCGCGTGACCGATTACCGCATCGCGCGGGCCGCGTCGTGGGACACGCGCTGGAGCGACCACGCCCCGGTCATCGTCGACTACACGCTCGGGGCCTGAGCGCCTTCGGAGACGAGGGGCGCGGCATCCGTCGCCTCTAGAATTGTCGGATGAGCAAACCCCGCCTGTACTCCGGCATGCAGCCGTCGGCCGACTCCCTTCAGATCGGCAACTACATCGGGGCTCTCATGCAGTGGCGCGACCTGCAGGAGGCGTACGACGCGTTCTTCTCGGTCGTCGACCTGCACGCGCTGACGCAGCCGAACGACCCGGCCGAGCTGCGCGAGAAGACCCGCCGCACCGCCGCGCAGTACATCGCGGCCGGCATCGAGCCTTCGAAGTCGACGCTGTACGTGCAGTCGCACGTTGCCGCGCACCCCGAGCTCGCCTGGATCCTCTCGACGATCACGGGGTTCGGCGAGGCCGGGCGCATGACGCAGTTCAAGGACAAGTCTTCGCGATACGGCGCCGATGCGACCTCGGTCGGGCTCTTCACATACCCGGTGCTGATGGCGGCGGACATCCTGCTCTACCAGACCGACATCGTGCCGGTCGGCGACGACCAGAAGCAGCACGTCGAGCTGACGCGCGACCTCGCCGAGCGGTTCAACTCGCGGTACGGCGAGACCTTCCGCGTGCCGATGCCGGTGATCCAGCAGGACACCGCGCGCATCTTCGACCTGCAGAACCCCATCGCGAAGATGTCGAAGTCGGCGGAGTCGGATGCCGGCGTGCTCTGGCTGCTGGACGAGCCGTCTGTCAGCGCGAAGAAGATCATGCGCGCGGTGACCGACAGTGAGGGATCGGTGCGGTACGACCGCGAGAAGAAGCCGGGCGTCTCGAACCTGCTCGTGATCTATGCCGCGCTGACCGGCCGGCAGATCCCCGCGATCGAGGACGAGTACGCCGGCCGCGGCTACGGCGACTTCAAGAAGGGTCTGGCGGAGGTCGTGGTGGGCGAGTTCGGCCCCGTGCGCTCGCGCGCTCTGGAGCTGCTCGACGACAAGGCCGAGCTCGACCGGGTGCTCGCCGCCAACGCCGATCGCGCCTCCGAGGTCGCCGGCCGCACTCTGGCGGATGTGTACGACAAGGTGGGCCTGCTCCGCCGGGTGTAGGCCGTTGTTGCCTTTGCCGCTGACTCGTGGGACGCCGATGCCGTACTCAGGCTGAATCGCGGACCGGTCGACGCGGTTCACGTGATTCCCGTCGTTCGTGGCACGCTCGAGGCATTCAGCCTGAGTACGGCATCCTGGTTGTTCGTCACCGCGTCGCGAGCAGTCCCTTGACCGCCGCCAGCACCTCTTCGTCGCGGTACATGATCTGCCCCGCCGTCAGCCGCAGCGTCACGTAGCCCCGCGCCGCCAGAGCGAGGTCGCGGTTACGGTCCTTGAGCTGCTGTTCCCACGTCTCGTGGAACTCCTTGCTGTCGCACTCGATGACGAGCCACCCGTCGACGAGGAGATCCACGCGCCCTATGCCGTCGAACTCAATCTGGAGTTCCACGTCGCATCCGAGCGCGCGGAGCATGAGCCGCATCAGGGTCTCCGGACCGGACTCCGCACGGCCGTCGACCAGGCTGCGCAGCACTGCGTACTTGGCCGGAAGGGCACGGAAGACATCGGCGAGGCCGGCTTCGGTGACGTGTCCGAGGTGGAGCGCGCTGTCGAGCGTCGCGATCGCCGCACGCGGTGCTTGGCAGAGCACCGCGTGCGCAAGCGCATCGATCACCGCGACACATGTCGCCTCGCGGGGAACCTCGTCAATGAGTGGCAGCCAGTGCAGCCGGACGCCACGCGTCCGCCGCGACTCGAGACGGACTCTCCGACTATGCGGCGATCGCATGCGGCTCGCTGTCCGGAGCAGATGTACGTGGACCTTGTCGTTGCGCAGCACGAAGACTCCCATGAGTGCGAGCAGCGAGAGGCACGTGAGCCTGCCGCCGACCCGCACCGCCCTCACGACGATGTC
This sequence comes from uncultured Actinomycetota bacterium, assembly GCA_963781135.1. Taxonomy (GTDB): domain Bacteria; phylum Actinomycetota; class Actinomycetes; order Actinomycetales; family Microbacteriaceae; genus Microbacterium. Next base: position 76,145 of record CAWADY010000011.1, read on the forward strand.
GGGCGTGGTGGCGTCCACGTAGAACCCTCGTCGAGCACGGATCAGGTAGCCCAGCCGGGTGGCTGTGCTGATTCTCGCGCGCGTCATGCCCTCCGCGCGAAGCTCGGCGGTGCTGAATACGCGGTGTGCTGGTCTCATGCACCCAATGTCGACGTCGCACTGAGCGCTCCTGAAGGTCTGGGGCAACCCGGTGGAATGTCCGCTCAGCCGGTGGGGTGAGGAGGAGCGGATGCCGAACTCAGGCTGAAACCATGCTGGGCGGCCCGGATACCCCGAAATCTCGCGGATGATCGCGGGGTGCCGCGCTTTCAGCCTGAATACGGCATCCGCGGTGAGGACCGAGACGGGGTGCCGAAGCGACACGGAGCGGCAGGCAGGGGCCGTACCCCCACCCGCGGATAGGGTGGCCGGGTGCAACCCGTCGTCCTGCGCACCGCGCGGCTCACGCTGTCGGTGCCCGGCGAGGCCGATGTCGACGCGATCTTCGAGGCGTGTCAGGATGCCGACATCCAGCGGTACACGACGGTGCCGTCCCCGTACGAACGGCAGCATGCGGAAGGCTTCATCCCGTTCGCGCAGGACCGCTGGAGCGAGGGCGTCGAAGCGACCTGGGCGATCCGCGAGGGCGAAACCCTCGCCGGCATGATCGGCCTGCACGGCATCACCCTCGGCGGAGCAGGTGAGCTCGGCTACTGGATGGCCGCGCCCTCGCGTCACCGGGGGCTGCTCACCGAGGCCGCCCGGGCGGTCATCGACTGGGGCTTCAGTACTTCCGGAGCAGCTCTGCAGCGCATCGAGTGGCGCGCGGTCGTCGGCAACGTCGGGTCCGCACGCACGGCTCGCACCCTGGGATTCCGCTACGAGGGCGTGCTGCGCCGCGCCCTGTCGAACTCGTTCGGGCGCGACGACGCCTGGGTCGCCGGACTGCTCCACACAGACGATCGGATGCCGCAGCCCTGGCCCGTGCTCGAGGACTGAGCTCTCCGAGCGCACGTCCGCACCGCGTGGGAGGATGGGAGCATGCCGGAGATGCCCGAAGTGCAGGGCCTCGTCGACTTCCTCCGCGGGCGGGCGACGGGCCTGACCATCACGCGAGTCACCGTCTCGGCGTTCGCCGCGCTGAAGACGTACGACCCGCCGGTCGATGCGCTGGTCGGCGCCGAGATCACCTCGGCCTCGCGGCACGGCAAGTTCATCGACCTGGCGACGACGACCACGATCAGAAATCCGAGCCGCACCTGATCTTCCACCTCGCCAAGGCGGGCTGGCTGCGCTGGTACGACCAGCTGCCCTCGACGATCATCCGCCCGGGGAAGACCCCGATCGCCCTGCGCGTCGCGCTGTCGGACGGCTCGGGGTTCGACCTCACCGAGGCGGGGACGAAGAAGTCGCTCGCGGTCTACGTGGTGAACGACCCGCAGGACGTGCCCGGCATCGCGCGCCTCGGCCCCGATCCGCTCGAGCCGACCTTCACGCGCAACACCCTCGCCGGTCTGATCGACGGTCGGCGCACCCAGATCAAGGGCGTGCTGCGCGATCAGTCGATCCTGGCCGGCGTCGGCAACGCGTACTCCGACGAGATCCTGCACGACGCGCGCATGTCGCCGTACGCGCTGGCCGCGAGCCTCACACCCGAAGACATCGACCGGCTCTACGCGGCGATGACCGAGACCCTTGCCGAGGCGGTGGCCGCGGCATCGGGCAAGCCGCCCGCCGAGCTCAAGGACGCCAAGCGCCGCGGCATGCAGGTGCACGGACGCCGCGGCGAGACGTGCCCGGTGTGCGGAGATGTGGTGCGCAGCGTGTTCTTCGCCGACAACTCACTCGAGTACTGCGCGACGTGCCAGACCGGCGGCAAGGTCCTCGCCGACCGTCGCTTGTCGCGACTGCTCAAGTAGCGACGAGCCACCGGAGAAGTCACGACAGCGCGGTCACATCCTCGTCGACCCAGTCGAGCGACTTCGTGACGGCCTTGCGCCACAGGCGCACGCGACGATCCGCCTCCTCCGCAGGCATCTGCGGCTCCCACCGCCTGCCCTCGCGCCAGTGGCTGCCCAGCGCCGCGCGGTCCGGCCAGACGCCGGTCGCAAGACCGGCCGCGTAGGCCGCCCCGAGCGCGGTCGTCTCGATGATCGCCGGGCGCACGACGGGGATGCCGAGGATGTCGGCCTGGAACTGCATCATCATGTCGTCGCGCGACCCGCCGCCGTCCACGCGCAGTTCGGTGAGCTCGCGTCCGGTGTCGGCGACGATCGCGTCGATCACGTCGCGGGACTGGAACCCCGCCGCCTCGATCGCCGCACGCGCGATGTGGGCCTTGTTCACGAAGCGGGTGAGCCCCACGAGTGCGCCGCGGGCATCCGGACGCCAGTACGGCGCGAACAGCCCCGAGAAGGCGGGCACGAAGTACGCGCCGCCGTTGTCGTCGACCGTGGCGGCGAGCCGCGAGACCTCGGAGGCGGAGTTGATGATCCCGAGGTTGTCGCGCAGCCACTGCACGAGCGACCCGGTCACGGCGATCGAGCCCTCGAGCGCGTAGTGCGCGGGCTCGTCGCCGCAGCGGTAGGCGACCGTCGTGACCAGCCCGTGCTGAGAGCGCACGATGTCGGTGCCGGTGTTCACCAGCAGGAAGTTGCCCGTGCCGTACGTGTTCTTCGACTGACCGACCTCGAACGCGGCCTGTCCGAAGGTCGCCGCCTGCTGGTCGCCGAGGATCCCCGCGATGGGGATGCCGCGCGCGGCGGGCGGCTCGCGCACTTCGCCGACGACGCCGGATGACGGCACGATCTCGGGAAGCATCGACCGGGGGATGCCGAACACCGCGAGCAGCTCGTCGGACCACGCGAGCGTCTCGAGGTCCATCAGCAGCGTCCGGCTCGCGTTCGTGACATCGGTGACGTGGATGCCGCCGCGGGTGTCACCGGTGAGGTTCCAGATGAGCCAGGTGTCGGGGGTGCCGAACAGAAGATGCCCGGCTTCGGCATCCGCTCGCGCCCCGGGGATGTTCTCGAGGATCCAGGCGATCTTGGATGCCGAGAAGTAGGTGGCCAGCGGAAGGCCGGTCGTGGCCGAGAACCGGTCGGCGCCGCCGTCGGCGGAGAGCCGGTCGATGAGGGGCTGCGTGCGGGTGTCCTGCCACACGATCGCGTTGGCGACCGGCTGACCGGTGCGGCGGTCCCACACGATAACCGTCTCACGCTGATTGGTGATGCCGACCGCCGCGAAATCCCGCGGTGAGAGCCCTGCGTCGTCGAGAGCTGCGGCGATCACCCACTGCGTGTTCGTCCAGATCTCGATCGGGTCGTGCTCGACCCACCCGGCGCGCGGGAAGATCTGGTTGTGCTCCCGCTGCGCGACCGCGACGATGCCTCCGCTCGCGTCGAAGACGATCGCCCGCGTGGAGGTGGTTCCCTGATCGAGCGCCAGGACGTGATCGGACACGTGATTCTCCTTCGAGTCAGCGCGTGCGCAGGGTCGCCCGCTCTGCGCGGGCGAGCCGTTCCACCGGCTCCGGTCAGGCTATCGCGACGCGGTCGAGCGAGCGGATGCCGCGGCCGTCCAACTCGGATCCGCCGCGTGCACCCGCGCGAGCGCCCGATCGGTCTCGGCGCGGCAGGCCACGGCATCCCACCCCATCACCGGAGCGATCGCCTCCGCGACCTCGAGTGCGGAGTCGGCGGTGACCTCGCCCGTGAACGCGAGACTCGTGCGGCGCATCAGCACATCATCCAGGTGCGCGACCGCCTCGGTGCGGGCGAGGTGGCTGAGCTCGGCGGTGCTGAAGGCGGGCAGAGTCTTGAGCGGGGCATCATCGGGATCGTCGGCGATCGCCGCGATCACGTCGGCTGCCACAGTGCCGTAGCGGTCGAGCAGCGTCGCGACGCGGTCCAGGGGCAGGCCCTCGCTGTGCGCATCGATCCACTGCCGCCGCGCGCGCTCGGTGGTCGGGTACCCACGGCCGCCGCCGATCGGCACGCCCTTGGTGGAGCGTCGCCGTGGTCGAGCGAGCAGGTGGAGCACCTCGTCGGCCAGGTGCTCGGCCGAGGCACGGAAGGTCGTCCACTTGCCGCCCACGAGGCTCAGAACCGTCGCATCGGTGCGGCCGTTCAGCGGCGACGACTCGATGCGATAGTCGCGCGAGACGAAGCCGGGGGCGAGGTCACCGTGGCCGGGCAGTGGCCGGACGCCGGAGAACCGGTAGACGATGCGATCGCGGTCGACCGTGATATCGGGCAGCACGTACCGGACGAGATCGATGAAGTAGTCGACCTCGGCCTCGGTGCACACGATCGGGTCGAGGATGTCGTGCTCGAGGTCGGTCGTCCCGACCAGGACGCGTCCCTTGAGCGGGTAGATCAGGACGATGCGGCCGTCCTTGTGCTCGAAGAACAGCTCGTGCCCCCCGGTCGCCGCGAGCAGCTCCGGGTGATCGAGCACGATGTGCGAGCCCTTCGTGCCGCCCATGTGGTTCGTGGGTTCGCCGCAGACGAGGTTGGTGAGGTCGGTCCACGGACCCGAGGCGTTCACGACGACGGATGCCGCGAACGGCGTCTCGGCGCCGGTGTGCTGATCGCGCAGCACGATCCGTCCGTCATCCACACCCACGGCCGCGGTGTAGTTCGCCGCCCTGGCGCGGTCGTGCCCTGCGGCGAGCCCGTCGCGGAGCACGTCGATCGCCAGGCGCTCGGGGTCGTGCAGCGACGCGTCCCAGTACGTGGCGGTGTACTTCAGATCCGGGTTGAGGTGCGGCAGCAGCTCGAGCGACTTGCGGCGGCCGTGGAAGGCGTGGCGCGCGACACGGCCGCCTCCTCGTGAGAACGAGTCGTAGATGATGAGGCCGATCTTGATGAGCGCGGCACCCCGCTCGGTGTGCTTTCCGCCGCCGTGACGCACGAAGCGCAGCGGCGCGCTGAGCACACCCGAGAAGGTCGAGAAGATCGGGATGGTCGTCTGCAGCGGCCGGACGTAGTGCGGCGCGATCCGCAGCAGTCCGTTGCGCTCGGTGACTGCCTCGTGCACAAGGCGGAACTCGCCGTTCTCGAGGTAGCGGATGCCGCCGTGGATCATGTGCGACGACGCGGCAGATGCGCCGCTGACGAAGTCCGACCGCTCGGCGAGCGCGACATCGACGCCCTGCATCGCCAGGTCACGGAAAGTGGCGAGGCCGTTGATGCCGCCGCCCACGATGAGCACATCGGCATAGGGACGTGCGGCGAGCGCCTCGTAACCCTGCCGTGCCTCCGCCATGTCCGTCCCCTCGCTCATCGCAGCCCGCAGAACCCCGGGCATCCCCGCGCCCTTGAAACCAGGCTAAGTGACCTGCGAAGCACGGGCGCCGTCCACGCGGGCACGTGCAGGAATCGTTCAGCCGCGTTTCTCCGGGAGTTCGCGCGCGGGCAAGGTTCATGCAGCGACATGGAATGAATCGCGCCAGAAGGCGTTGAGTAGACTCAAGTGCAATACGTGCTCCGGGGTCGGTGTGAATCCGAACCGGCGGTGACAGTCCGCGAGCCAAGGCATCGGCATCCGATTCGGGTGTCGCCGAGGCTGATCCGGTGGAATTCCGGGACCGACGGTGATGCAGCAGAAATGCTGCGAGTCCGGATGGGAGGCAGCACGAGCGGCGCGAGCGTGCCGCCGTTCGCCATTCCCGGAGCCTTGAAACGAAGGATTCGGATGTCGGTGAACGCTGCGGAGCGAAACGCCATGGTGCGTGCGCTCGAGCTCGCCCGCCGAGGCCCGCGCGGTGTCAACCCGCAGGTCGGCGCGGTGATCCTCTCCGCCGCCGGAGACGTGATCGCCGAAGGGTGGCACCGCGGCGCCGGCACGGTGCATGCCGAGGTCGACGCGCTGTCGCAGCTCGCCGAGGGAGACGCACGCGGCGCCACCGCGGTGGTCACCCTCGAGCCCTGCAACCACACCGGCCGCACCGGCCCCTGCTCGGAGGCGCTTCTGGCCGCCGGCGTCGAGCGCGTGATCTATGCGCTGCCAGACCCCAACCCCGAGTCCACCGGCGGAGCCGAGCGTCTGCGCGAAGCGGGAGTCGAGGTCGAGGCGGGACTGCTCGAAGTGGCAGCCACCGAACTGCTCGCGTCCTGGCTCGAGGTGCAGCGCCTCGGGCGTCCGCACGTCACGGTGAAGTGGGCGCAGAGCCTCGACGGGCGCGCGGCGGCCGCCGACGGCACGAGCCAGTGGATCACCGGCGCCGAGGCGCGCGCCGACGTGCACCGACGGCGCGCCCGGGCCGACGCGATCATCGTCGGCACCGGCACCGTCCTCGCGGACGACCCCGCCCTCACCGCCCGGCAGCCCGACGGCACCCTGTACGACAGCCAGCCGATCCCCGTCGTGCTCGGCGACCGCAGAGTGCCCGACGGCGCCGCGCTCGAGCGGCATCCCCGGCCGCTGCTGCACCGGTCGGGCGCCGACCTGACCGCGGTGCTGAACGAGCTTCGCGACCGCGGCGTGCAGCGCGTCTTCATCGAAGGCGGCCCGACGATCGCGAGCGCCTTCCTGCGCGACGACCTCGTCGACGAGGTGCTCGCCTACATCGCGCCGACCCTGATCGGGTATGGCGCCGACGGCGCAGACCAGCCTGCACTCCGCCGGCTCGGCGTCGACACGATCGCCCAGCAGCGACGTCTGGCCGTGGCATCCGTCGAATCCCTCGGCGACGACCTGCTGATCGTCGCCCAGCCGCTTGCAGAAGGGAACCCCTGATGTTCACCGGAATCGTGGAAGAGATCGGCGCGGTCACCGCCGTCGCACCATCGGGTGACGGCGTGCGCCTCACGGTCCGAGCGCCCAAGGCGGTGTCGGATGCCGCGCACGGCGACTCGATCGCGGTCAGCGGTGTCTGCCTGACCGTCGTGGACCGCGGCGAAGACTGGTTCACGGCCGACGTCATGAAACAGACCCTCGACATGTCGACTCTCGAGGGCGTCGCAGACGGACGCGTCGTCAACCTCGAGCGCGCGACGGCCGCACACGGCCGCCTCGGCGGACACATCGTCCAGGGTCACATCGACGGGACCGGAACGCTGCTCGAGGTGCGCCCCGGTGAGCAGTGGCGCGTGCTGCGCATCGCCCTCCCGGCATCCCTCGCGCCCCTCGTCGTCGACAAGGGCTCGATCGCCGTCGACGGCGTCTCGCTCACCGTGAGCGCGGTCAGCGCCGCCGACGCCGCCGAGCAGTGGTTCGAGGTGTCGCTGATCCCCGAGACGCTCGAGGCGACGACCCTCGGCGCCCGCGTCGCCGGCGATCGGGTCAACCTCGAGACCGACATCCTCGCCCGCCACGTGCAGCGACTCCTCGCCTTCACCCCAGACCTCACCGCACCGACGGATGCACCCACAACAGAAGGGGGCTCGCGATGAGCCTTTCCCCCATCTCCGCTGCCCTCGACGCCCTGCGCGCCGGCAAGCCGGTCATCGTGGCCGACGATGAGAACCGCGAGAACGAGGGCGATGTCGTCCTGTCCGCAGAGCTCGCCACGCCCGAGTGGATCGCCTGGACGGTCCGCTGGTCGAGCGGGTTCATCTGCGCACCGATGCCCGCCGAATGGGCGGACCGACTCGACCTGCCCCCCATGGTCGAGGTCAACGAGGATGCCCGCGGCACGGCGTACACCGTGAGTGTGGATGCCGCAGACCGGGTCTCGACCGGCATCAGCGCCGCCGACCGCGCGCACACCCTCAACGTGCTGGCCGACCCGTCCTCGACGCCGACCAGCGTGATCCGGCCGGGTCACATCCTGCCGCTGCGCGCCGTCGACGGCGGCGTGCGCGAGCGCGGGGGCCACACCGAGGCGGCCGTCGAGCTCATGCGGCTCGCCGGCCTGAAGCCCGTCGGCGCGATCGCCGAGGTCGTCGCCGAAGACGGATCGATGATGCGGCTCCCCGGACTCATCGAGCTCGGCGAGCGCGACGGCGTGCCGGTCATCACGATCGAGCAGCTCATCGCGCACCTCGACGAGCACGAGCCGATCCAGGCGCAGGCGCACGGCGCCCACCGCCGCCGGGTGAGCCTGCGCGCGGAGGCGAACGTGCCGACCTCGCACGGCGAGTTCCGCTTCCTCGCGTACAAGGACCGCATCACCGGCACGGATCACCTCGCGGTCGTCTCCGGCGACCTCGGCGTCGACGCACCCCTCGTGCGCGTGCACTCGGAGTGCCTCACGGGTGAGGCCTTCGGCTCGCTCAAGTGCGAGTGCGGCCCCCAGCTCGAAGCCGCGCTCGATGCGATCGAGCAGGACGGCGGCGTCGTCATCTACATGCGCGGCCACGAGGGACGCGGCATCGGGCTCATCAACAAGCTGCGTGCTTACAGCCTGCAGGAGCGCGGCCTCGACACCGTCGACGCCAACCTCGCGCTGGGCCTGCCCGCCGACGCGCGCGACTACGCCGCCGCCGCCGGCATCCTCGCCGATCTCGGCGTCGAGAAGGTGCGGCTGCTGACCAACAACACCGACAAGGTCACCCAGCTGCGCGAACTCGGTCTCGAGATCGTCGAGCAGGTGCCGCTGCTGGTGGGTGTGGGACCGAACAACCACCAGTACCTGTCGACCAAGCGCGACCGGATGGGCCACCTCATCGCCGAATCGGACCTGACCGATGCGCTCACCCAGATGCACGAGGCGGCGGACGCGTGAGCGGGAAGGGCGCGCCGATCACCGGCGGCACGGACGGATCGGGGCTGGAGGTCGTCATCGTCGCGGGCACGTGGCACGACGTGATCACCGACGGCCTCATCGCGGGCGCGCAGCGCGCCCTGGACGGATCCGGCGCGACGTGGCAGCTCGTGCGCGTGCCCGGCTCCTTCGAGCTCGCGGTGGCGGCCCAGGCGGCGTTCGCCGCCGGGGCGGACGCCGTGGTGGCGCTCGGAGTCATCATCCGCGGCGGCACCCCGCACTTCGAGTACGTGTCGTCGGCGACGACCGACGGTCTCACGCGCGTCGCCCTCGACGCCGGCAAGCCCGTCGGGTTCGGCGTGCTCACCCTCGATGACGAGCAGCAGGGGCTCGATCGCGCGGGCCTGCCGGGCTCTCACGAAGACAAGGGCGCCGAGGCGGCCGACGCCGCCGTCCGAACCGCCCTGGTGCTGCGACAGCTGCGCGCGCAGCAGCTGAGCGCGCGGATCACGCGATGTGAGGCGTGCCTGGGTGGCGGCCGACGGATGCTCGCAATAGCGTGAGGGCTATGGAACCCCTCGAAGTCCTCCGCCACATCGTCGTCCTCGTGCACCTCAGCGGGTTCGCCGTGCTCTTCGGCGCCTGGGCCGTCGAGGTGTACAACCACCGCGTCCAGGTCACGCCGCTCATGAACATCGGCCTCGCGATCGCCGCTGTCGCCGGGCTCATCCTGGCGGCGCCATGGGGGATCTCCTATGAGCTGAACTACGCGAAGATCGGCGTCAAGCTGGTCATCCTGCTGATCATCGGTGCTCTCCTCGGCGCCGGCATGTCGCGCCAGCGCAAGGGCGGCAAGGTCGCTCCGGCCGTCTTCTGGTCCATCGGCATCCTGACACTGCTCAACGCCGCTATCGCCGTCATCTGGCGCTGAACCCCCGGGGGACGATCATGGCCACCACTGCACCCACCACCGAAACCGCACCGCTGAACCCGCGCTCGCGCGTCATCACCGCGAGCCTCGTCGGAACGACGATCGAGTTCTACGACTTCTACGCCTACGCGACCGCGGCCGTCCTCGTCTTCCCGATCCTGTTCTTCCCGACCGGCAACGACACCACCTCGCTCCTCGCGTCGTTCGCGGTGTTCGGCGCGGCGATGATCGCGCGCCCGATCGGGGCGGTCGTCTTCGGCCACTTCGGCGACCGGTTCGGCCGGAAGGCCACCCTCGTCGCCTCGCTGCTGACGATGGGCATCGCGACCTTCCTCATCGGATGCCTGCCCACGTTCCAGCAGATCGGCTGGTGGGCCGCCCTCATGCTGCTCGTGCTGCGGCTCGCGCAGGGCTTCGCACTCGGCGGTGAGTGGTCGGGCGCGGCCCTCGTGGCCACCGAGAACGCACCGGCCGGAAAGCGCGCCTGGTACGGGACGTTCCCCCAGGTGGGTGCGCCGCTCGGCTTCATCATCGCCAACGGCGTCTTCCTCGCGATCAACTTCCTGCTCCCCCACCCCGACGGCACCGGCCAGCGATCGCAGGCGTTCCTCGAATGGGGCTGGCGGGTGCCGTTCCTCTTCTCGGCCGTCATGGTGATCATCGGCCTGTGGGTGCGGCTGCGCCTGGTCGAATCCGAGACGTTCGTCAAGGCGGAGGAACAGGGCGCGATCAAGAAGTTCCCGCTGGGCACCGTGCTCCGTCGCCACTGGCGGCACCTGATCCTCGGCACGTTCATCATGCTGGCGACGTACGTGCTGTTCTACCTGATGACGAACTTCACACTGTCGTACGGCACGAAGCCGGCCGATCTCGCCGCTGCCTCGGCAACCGCCCAGGCGGCCGCCGAGGCGAACGGCACCACGTTCGATGCGACGGCCTTCGCCGCGCAGTTCTATCCGGGTCTCGGCTTCGGGTACACCGACTTCGTGATCATGCAGATCATCGGCGTGGTGTTCTTCGGCATCTTCACGCTGCTCTCGGGACCGCTGGCCGACCGCATCGGCAGGCGAAGGCTGCTGCTGTGGGTCACCGGCGGGATCATCGTGTTCGGTCTCACCTTCACGTTCTTCCTGCTCCCCCAGACCGACCCCAAGTTCACCGGGGCTCTCACGCAGGCATTCCTGGTCATCGGGTTCATGCTCATGGGAGCGAGCTTCGGACCCATGGGCGCCGTGCTGCCCGAGCTCTTCCCGACGAACGTGCGGTACTCGGGCTCGGCGATCTCGTACAACGTCTCGTCGATCCTCGGCGCAGCGCTCGCACCCCTCGTGGCGGTGTGGCTGTGGCAGCTCGGCGACGGCAACCCGTGGCTCGTGGGCATCTACCTGTCGGCGATGTCGGTGCTCACCTTCATCGCGCTGCTGCTCGCGCCGGAGACGAAGGACATCGATTACGACGACAACCTCGGCGTCGGCGAGACCGGATCGCTCTGACCGGCGTCAGTCGAGGAAGAGCGCGCGCAGCCGCTTCGTCGTGAAGACGAGGCCGACGGCGATCATCACGACGTAGTAGAGCACGTGCCAGAGCATGCCCCAGTACAGCGCGCCCGTCGTCAGGCCGCGCACGAGCTCGACCCCGTGCCAGAGCGGGAAGATCTTGACCAGCACCTGGATGAACTCCGGGTAGACGGTGATCGGGTACAGCGTCGCGGAGAACAGGAACATCGGCAGCAGCACGAAGTTGATCCAGTCCATCTGCTGGAAGGCCTTCATGTAGCTCGTGACGGCCATTCCCAGACTCGCGAACCCGAACGCGATCAGCAGCACGGCCGGGATCGCGAGGATCGCCGTCCACGCCAGGTTGAGTCCGACGATCTGCATGATGATCATGAAGCCGGTCGCGTACAGCAGGCCCCGCAGCAGCGCGTAGAGGATCTCACCGAGCGCGACATCGAGCGGCCCGAGCGAGGTGGACAGCATCCCCTCGTAGAGCTTGCCGTAGTTGAGCTTGAAGAAGACGTTCCATGTGGAGTCGTAGATCGCGCCGTTCATCGCCGAGACCGCGAGCAGCGCCGGCGCGATGAAGGCCGCGTACGACACCTCCAGACCCGTGGTGGTCTCGACCGTGCCGATGAGGGCGCCGAGACCGAGGCCCATCGAGAGCAGATAGAAGACGGGCTCGAAGAAGCCCGAGAGCACGACCACCCAGCTCGAAGACCTCGCGGCGAGCAGCCCGCGCTGCACGACGGCGCCCGGGTTGCCCGCCCAGAGGGCGCGCACACCGCCTGCGCGTCGCGCGGCAGGAGTCATCACCGCGGTCATTTCGCGAGCCTCCGCCGGAAGATCCGTCGGCCCACGACGTAGCCGACGACCATGAGGATGGCCAGGTAGCCGAAGTGCACGACGAGCATCGCCGGCTCGATCGGGCGCCCGTAGGTCAGCCACCGCCCGATCTCGGTCGCGTGCCACAGCGGCGAGATCCAGCCGATCCACTGGAGCCACAGCGGCAGCGTGGACAGCGGGTAGAACGTGCCGGAGAACAGGAACATCGGCATGAAGATGAAACGCTGAACGAGCGCGAACTGGCCCTTGTCGTCTTCGACGGATGCCGCGTATGCCATGAGCGGGATGCCGAACGCGAGCCCCGCGAGGATCGCGATGAAGATCGACAGCCACCCGGTGGCCTGGTCGGGGATCGCGCCGAAGATGTAGAGGAAGGCGGTGTACGCCACGGCGACGATGATCATGCGCGCCGTCGCGCCGAACACGACTCCCGTCGCGATCTGACTCGGAGACAGCGCCGACGCGCTGAATCCGAAGAAATATCGCCGGTATTTGAATCCCGCCATGACGGGGTAGGTGAACTCCTCGCTGGCGACAGCGATCGTCGAGGTCATCAGCAGCGCCGGCGCGACGAAGACGAGATAGGGCACCTCCACGCCGCCCTCGGCGACGGGCGCGTCGATCAGGGCGGCGAGGCCGACCGCGAGTCCGAGCAGGTAGATTATCGGCTGCCCGAGCGCACCCACGATGATGGTCCACCCGTAGGCGCGCATCGCGCGCACCATGTGCTCGGTCACGTACCAGGCGCCGAAGGCGCGCGGCTTGCGCCCCCACTCGAGCGCCTCGGCGCGCAGTTCGTCCAGCGACGGCTGGGCGATCACCGCCGCGCCGTCACCCTGGGTCTCGGCCGCGCTCATTCGATCAGCGACCTTCCGGTCAGGCGCAGGAACACATCCTCGAGGCTCGAGCGGCGCACGAGCGAGGTGATCGGCTCGAGTCCGCGCTCGGTCACCCGCTCGAGCGCGTGCTCGCCGTTCTCGGTGTAGATGAGCACGCGGTCGGGCAGCACCTCGACGCGGTCGCCGATGCCCTGCAGCTGCGGCGCGATCTGCTGATTGCGGTCGGAGCCGAAGCGCACCTCGAGGACCTCTCGGCTCGAGTGCTGGCGGATGAGCGACGCGGGCGTGCCCTCGGCCATGATCCTGCCCTTATCGACCACCACGAGCCGGTCGCACAGCTGCTCGGCCTCGTCCATGTAGTGCGTCGTGAGCAGCAGGGTGGTGCCGCGCTCCTTGAGCCGGAACAGGCGGTCCCACAGCACGTGACGCGCCTGCGGGTCAAGGCCGGTGGTCGGCTCGTCGAGCAGCAGGATGCGCGGGTCGTTGATCAGGCCGCGGGCGATCGTGAGCCGGCGCTTCATTCCGCCCGAGAGCTGGTCGACCTTGCTCTTGGCCTTGTCTTCGAGCGCGGCGAACGCGAGCAGCTCGTCGGCCTTGCGCGAGCACTCCGCGCCGGAGAGGCCGAAGTACCGGCCGTAGATGTAGAGGTTCTCGCGGGCGTTCAGCTCACCGTCGAGGTTGTCCTGCTGCGGCACCACCCCCAGGCGCGAGCGGATCTCGGGGCCGTACTGGTCGGGGTCGAGGCCGAGGATCGAGAGGTCACCGCTCGTGCGGGTCGACACGGCGCCGACCATCTTCATCGTCGTCGACTTGCCGGCGCCGTTCGGACCGAGCAGACCGAAGGACTCCCCCGGCGCGACCTCGAACGACAGTCCGTCCACGGCCAGGAAGTCGGGCTTGCCCTTGACCTTGTAGGCCTTCACGAGGTTCGACGCGGAGATGACGGGAGCGGACACCGGACAACCCTACCCGCGCCGTCGGACACCCCGGCAGGTCGCATCTGTCAACTCATGTTGACGGCTGATCGGATGTCAACTATGGTTGACGCGGATGCCGCGGCCGCGGCATCCGCGAATCGAAAGGCGATGCGCATGAGCGGGGACGACATCCGCACTCTGATCGGATCCGCGCCCGAGGACGCGCCGATCGCGGAGCTGCACCGCCTCTCTGCCGTGCGTCGCGAACTCGCGCGCGCGGAGGAGGTCCAGGTGCGGCGCGCCCGCAACCTGGGCTATTCGTGGCAGGCCATCGCCGCCGCGCTGGGCGTGAGCCGACAGGCCGTCCACAAGAAGTACGGTCGTAAGTGACCCCCGACACACCAGAGGTGACACCCGTGTCCGCACCCACCCTCTCCGAAACCGCCGACCCGATCGACGCACCCGACGCCCCGACGGCCGGTCGCCGTCGCGGGCGCGGTCGAAAGGTGCCCGAGGGCCCCCGCGCGACGTTCGGCCAGCTGCTGCCGTTCATCTTCGAGCACAAGCGCACGCTCGTCGTCGTCGCCGTGCTCAGCGTGCTGGGCGCCGTGGCCACCCTCGCCCAGCCGCTGCTGGTGGGCGAGGTGATCACGCGGGTGCAGGTCGGCGAGACGCTCGGCTCGCTGGTGTGGCTGCTCATCGGCCTCGTCGTGGTGTCGTCGCTGATCTCGGGCTACCAGCACTTCCTGCTGCAGCGCACCGGCACGGCCGTCGTCTACTCGAGCCGTCGCAAACTGATCGCCCGCATCCTGCACCTGCCGATCAGCGAGTTCGACGCACGACGCACGGGCGACCTCGTCTCACGCGTGGGCACCGACACCACACTGCTCTACGCGGTGCTGACCCAGGGCCTGGCCGACGCCGTCGGCAACGCGCTCATCTTCGTCGGCGCCCTGGTGGCGATGGCGATCATCGACCCGATCCTGCTCGCCCTGATCATCGTGGTGATCGGCGTCTCGGTCGTGATCGTGGTGCTGCTCAGCGGCCGGATCCGCACGGCGTCGACCGAACAGCAGGTCAAGGTCGGCGAGCTCGCCTCGGGTGTCGAACGGGCCGTCGGCTCGATCCGCACGGTGCGCGCCGCGGGGGCGACGGACCGCGAGGTCGCCTCGGTCTCGACGCTCGCCTCGGACGCCTATACGGTCGGCGTTCGGATCGCGAAGGTCTCGGCCCTGGTGGTCCCGGTTGCGGGCATCGCGCTGCAGATCTCGCTCCTGGTCGTGCTCGGAGTCGGCGGGTTCCGCGTCGCGTCGGGCGCGATCACGATCGCCTCGCTCGTGACGTTCATCATGTTCCTGTTCATGATGATCGCGCCGCTCGGCTCGACCTTCGGGGCGATCACGTCCGTGAATCAGGCGCTGGGCGCTCTCGGCCGCATCCAGGAGGTGCTCGACCTGCCCACCGAGGAGCAGGGCGACGCGAAGATCGCGTCCTCGCTCGCGGATGCCGGGCCGCAGCCGGCTGCCGAGGCATCGGCATCCGCCCCGGCGATCGCGTTCCGCGACGTGCGGTTCCGCTATCCCGAGAACGTCGTCGCCGCCCGCGAGGCGGCTGCGAAGGAGGCGCGCGCGGTGCTCGAGCAGGTGCACCTCGAGCGACCGGGGGTCGACCCCGCTCTCGAGGTGGACCGCGACGTGCTGCGCGGCGTCTCCTTCGACGTGCCGCGCGGCTCGCGCGTCGCGCTGGTCGGCCCGAGCGGCGCGGGAAAGAGCACGGTGCTGTCGCTCATCGAGCGGTTCTACGACCCGACCGGCGGGGCGATCGAGCTGGACGGCCGCGACATCCGGTCGCTGTCGCGCGAGCAGCTGCGCGCACAATTCGGCTACGTCGAGCAGGACGCCCCGACCCTGGCCGGCACGATCGCCGACAACCTGCGGCTCGGATCACCCGAGGCGACGGATGCCGACTGCGAGCGCGTGCTGCACGCCGTGAACCTGACCGAGGTGCTCGAGCGCGATCCGCTCGGCATCCAGGCGCCCGTCGGCGAGGACGGCGTGATGCTCTCGGGCGGCGAGCGTCAGCGACTCGCGATCGCCCGCGCGCTGCTGGCCGCCCCGCCGATCCTGCTGCTCGACGAGTCGACGTCATCGTTGGACGGCGTGAACGAGCAGCGCATGCGCGAGGCGATCGACGCCGTGGCCGAGGACCGCACGCTCATCGTCATCGCGCACCGCCTCTCGACCGTCGTCGACAGTGACCGGATCGTCGTGCTCGATCACGGGCAGGTCGTCGGCCAGGGCACGCACTCCGAGCTCGTGGTCTCGACGCCGCTCTACCGCGATCTGGCGAAGCACCAGCTCCTGGTCTGACCCGGCGCCGTGCTCCGCGCCCAGACTATGAGACTGCACTCGCGCCTCGAGACTGTGGGGTTATCCCGCAGCCTCGAGGCGCCGTTGCAGTCTCACGATCTGAGGAGGGCTATGAGCGCTGGAGGCGGTAGCGCAGCGCGGAGAGCTCGGCCTGCAGCGGCGCCGGAACCCGGCCGTCGAAGGTCGCGTAGAACTCCTCGGTCAGGTCGGCCTCACGCAGCCATGAGTCGCGGTCGATCGCGAACAGCTCGTCGAGGTCGCCCTGCGGCACGTCGATGCCGTCCAGGTTGAGGTCGGAGGTTTGCGGCAGACGGCCGATCGGGCTGTCGACGGCGGGGACGGAGCCCTCGATGCGGCGGATGATCCAGTCGATCACGCGGGCGTTGTCGCCGAAGCCGGGCCAGAGGAACCGGCCGTCCGAGCCCTTGCGGAACCAGTTGACCTGGAAGATGCGCGGAGCGCGGTCGAAGCGCAGCTTCTGGCCGACCTTGAGCCAGTGGCCGAAGTAGTCCGCCATGTTGTAGCCGCAGAACGGGAGCATCGCGAACGGGTCGCGGCGCAGCTCGCCGACAGTGCCTTCGGCGGCCGCGGTGCGCTCGGACGAGATGTTCGAGCCCATGAACACGCCGTGGGTCCAGTCGGTCGCCTCGACCACGAGCGGCACGTTCGTGGCGCGGCGGCCGCCGAACAGGATCGCGTCGAGCGGAACGCCCTCCGGGCTCTCCCAGTCGCCGGCGATCTGCGGGCACTGGCCCGCGCTCACGGTGAATCGCGAGTTCGGGTGGGCTGCCGGACGACCCGAATCGGGCGTCCACGGGTTGCCCTCCCAGTCGGTGAGGTTGGAGGGCGCCTCATCGGTCAGACCCTCCCACCAGACGTCTCCGTCGGGGCGCAGCGCGACGTTCGTGAAGATCGTGTTGCCCCACAGTGTCTCGACGGCCGTGACGTTCGTGGACTCGCCGGTACCCGGTGCGACGCCGAAGAAGCCGGCCTCGGGGTTGATCGCCCAGAGTCGTCCGTCGTCGCCGGGCCGGAGCCACGCGATGTCGTCGCCGAGCGTCTCGACGCGCCACCCCGGAATCGAGGGGCGCAGCATCGCCAGGTTGGTCTTGCCGCACGCGGACGGGAATGCCGCGGCGACGTGGAAGGCCTTGCCCGACGGGTCGATCACGCGGATCAGGAGCATGTGCTCGGCGAGCCAGCCCTCGTCGCGGCCGATCACCGAGGCGATGCGCAGCGCGAAGCACTTCTTCGCGAGGATCGCGTTGCCGCCGTAACCCGAGCCGAACGACCAGACCTCGAGCGTGTCGGGGAAGTGCACGATGTACTTCTCGTCGTTGCACGGCCACGCGACATCCGCCTCGCCGGGAGCCAGCGGCGCCCCGACCGAGTGGACGGTCTTGACCCAGTGCGCGCCGGCCGCGATCTCGCGCAGCACGTCGGTGCCGACGCGCGTCATGATGCCGATCGAGGTGACCGCGTACGCGCTGTCGGTGACCTGCACGCCGATGTGCGAGAGGGGGCCGCCGACGGGGCCCATCGAGAACGGGACGACGTACATCGTGCGTCCGCGCATGCTGCCCTCGAACAGCGGGGTGATCGTCGCCCGGATCTCGCTGGGCGCGACCCAGTTGTTCGTCGGTCCGGCATCCTCTTCGAGTTCCGACGCGATGAATGTGCGCCCCTCGGTGCGAGCGACATCGCTCGGGTGCGAGCGGGCGAGGTAGGAGCCCGGGCGCCACTCCGGGTTGAGCTTGATGATCTTGCCCTCGTCGACCATCTCGCGCAGCAGCGCGTCGTTCTCGGCGCGGGATCCGTCGACCCAATGGATGCTGTCGGGCTGCGTCAGCGCGGAGATCTCGTCGACCCAGGCGACCAGATCGCGCATGCCATCGCCGTCGATGGCCGGGCGACGACCGAAGCCGGTCATGCCGGGGGTGGGTCGGTGGGCCGCCTGCGGGGCGGGCCGGGTGAAGATGTCGGCAAGTGCCATGGTCACTCCTTCGATCGAGTCAGATCGGTGTTCTTCCTCCACTATGCGAGGTATTCCAAGGAGTTTCCGGAGCATTTGGTCTCAAGAAGTGCGTTTCTTTCGCTACCATCAAAGAATGGCCCCCACGTCCCTCGAACTGTCCACGCTCGGCCACCGCGTCCGCCATCAGCGGGTCTCGCAGGGTCTCACCCTCGACGAGCTGGGCGAGTTGGTGGGAGTGGCCGGCAGCCAGCTGAGCCTGATCGAGAACGGCAAGCGCGAGCCCAAGCTGTCGCTGCTCCAGGCGATCGCCACGGCGACCGGTGTCGAAGTCACCGATCTGCTGTCGTCCGAGCCGCCCAACCGGCGCGCGGCGCTCGAGATCGAGCTGGAGCGCGCGCAGTCCGGTTCGGTCTTCCGCCAGCTCGGCATCCCTCCGGTGCGGGTGACGAAGGGAATCCCCGACGACACGATCGAGTCGATCCTCGGCCTGCACCGCGAGCTGCAGCGCCGCGAGCGCGAAGCGATCGCCACGCCCGAAGAGGCGCGGCGCGCGAACACCGAGCTGCGTCTGCGGATGCGGGACGGCGACAACTACCTGGGCGAGATCGAGCAGCTCGCCGAGAAGCAGCTCAAGGCGGCCGGCCACGTCTCGGGCGCGCTCACCCACCGCACCGTGAGCGTCATGGCCGAGCAGCTCGGCTTCGAGCTGCTCTACGTGAACGACCTCCCGCACTCCGCCCGCTCGGTCACCGATCTCGAGCACGGCCGGATCTATCTGCCGCCCGCGTCCATTCCGGGCGGCCACGGCCTGAGATCGATGGCCCTGCAGGCGATGGCCCACCGGCTCCTCGGGCATCAGCGGCCGACGGACTACGCCGACTTCCTCGAGCAGCGCCTCGAGATCAACTACTTCGCCGCGTGCGCGCTCATGCCCGAAGCGGCGTCGGTCGCCTTCCTCACGCAGGCCAAGCGCGACCGCAACCTGGCCGTCGAGGACTTCCGCGATGCGTTCGGGGTCACGCACGAAGCGGCCGCGATGCGCATGACGAATCTGCTCACCAAGCATCTCGGCATCCGGCTGCACTTCCTCCGGGCCGACGGCTCCGGCGCCATCTCGCGCGTGTACGAGAACGACGACCTGCCGGTCCCCCACGATGTGACGGGGTCGGTCGAGGGCCAGATCCTCTGCCGTCGCTTCCTGGCGCGCTCGGCGTTCGAAGAGCACAACCGCACGACCGAGCACTACCAGTACACCGACACCCCCGCAGGCACCTTCTGGTGCTCGACCCAGACCGGCTCGACCGCCGACGGCGAGTTCTCGATCACGGTCGGAGTGCCCTTCGACGACGCGAAGTGGTTCCGCGGCCGCGAGACCCAGAAGCGCGCCGTCTCGACGTGCCCCGACGAGTCCTGCTGCCGGCGCCCACCCGCCGAGGTCACGCAGCGGTGGCAGGGCAAGGCGTGGCCGAGCGCCCGCGTGCACATGCAGATGTTCTCGCCGCTCCCCCGCGGCGCCTTTCCCGGGGTCGACGACAACGAGGTCTACGCGTTCCTCGACCGTCACGCGCAGGGGTGACGCGCGATCAGTCGGAGGCGCCGCCGTCGGCGGACGCGCCGTCGCCCGAGCCGGAGACCGGGACGGATGCCGCCGCACCTGCGCCTGCGGCGACCACGGCGATCGACCCGTCCGGAGCGGCGCGCTCGCCGCGCGTTCCCCACCGCAGCCACGCCAGGACGTAGATGACCAACCCCAGCACGAGGCCCGCGACGACCCACAGCACAACGAGGTAGTCGACCCACGAGCCGATCGGCGGCGACCCGGGCAGGAACGTGCGCAGCGGGATCGTCGCGAACAGCATCGCCGCCATCCAGCTCATGAGCGTCGCCTCGACCTTGCGGATGCCGCGATACGCGACGATCGCGACGGTCAGGCCGAGCACCGGCAGCACCGCCATCAGCCCGAGGATCACGATGCCGAACGCGACGGTCGCGACCGACCGCGTCGCCGTGACCCGGATCTGCGTGACCGGCTCGCCGTCGACGACGACCTCATCCGTGCCGGCGATCTCCTCGGAGGCGAAGGTCCACCCGGGCACGTGCGCCGATCCGCACAGCAGCGTGGGGATCGCGGTCATGTCATCGCCCTCGCCCTGCAAAGAGACGATCGCGACATCGACGCTGTGCGAGTCGAACGGCCAGCGCTCGATATAGCCGTCGGTGATGAAGTTCAGGGACTGCGGCGACGGGATCTCGTCCTGCGCGATCGTGAACGAGCGCGGACCGTCGGTGCCGCTCACCACGATCGTGAGCGGCTCGCTGAGCAGACTCGTGTCGGCGGATCCGATCGGCCCGAAAGAGAGCACCGTGAGATTGGCGATGATCCGGTCGCCCGCCGCGTTGACCGATTCGGGCGTGATCGAGAGCAGCACCGCGTCGGAGGGCGGTTCCTCGGTGCACCCCTCGATGTTCGCGGCCCGCTCGTTGAGCGCGTACAACGCGACGACGACGACGTAGACGAGCACGAGAGCCGCGATCACGACGATGGCCACCGCACGCCCGCGGCGGCGACCGGAGCGGGCCGGCGCGGAATCAGACGTCACGGGTCACAGTGTGCCACGCGCGCGCTCAGCCCGTGATGAAGGCGCGGTAGCGGTCCAGGGCCGCCCCGATCTCGGCATCCGTCGCCGCTCCCGGAGCGAACAGCTCGGGAACCGGGGCATCGGCGTGCCGCCCGACCGCCACCGAGTGGGTCCACACCCCGACCACCGCGCCGCGGGCCACCAGAATGGGCCGCACGATGCCGTTCAGGCTCGGACCGACGTGCGCGAGGAACTCCGGAGCGCACGGCACCGTGCGATCGGCGTACGAGAGGTAGTACTCCTCGAACGGCGGCAGGGCGAGCACGGCGGGAGCCGCGGCGCTCCGCCGCGGCGCGGGTTCGGAGGTGACGTAGAGCGGCTCGCCGTCGTCGGCGACCACGGTGAGGCGGTCGGATGCCGCCTCCGCAGCCGCACGCGCGACCCCGAGCGGCAGACCAGACCACCAGGCGAAGTCGCGCGCCCCGGCGGGGCCGTGCGATCCGACGAAGCGGGCGAAGTACTCGGCCAGCGGGTCGGGCGGGGATGCGGCATCCCCTATCCATTCGTCGGTGCGGACGATGTACTGCTCGCGGCTCGGTCCCCCCTCGCGCGCGACCACCGGGCCCTGGCACACGACGGCACGCAGCGACAGCGCCACCAGCAGGTGGTAGCCGCGCTGGCGGGCGGTCGAGACGCCGCCCTCCTCCAGGACGGCGAACAGCTCTTTGCGCGTCAGGCGATTGCCGCCGGCCAGCGCGCCGAGGCTCAGGCGCTCGGCCTTCTCGAGCTCATCGCGGTCGATCGCCTCGACCCGGTGCACAGCCGCCGCGGCGCGATGCTGCCGATCCGCGGTGAGCGACAGCACCCAGGCGAGGTCGCGCGCGGGAATGACGTGGATCGTGCCGCGCATCGTCCACGAGCGCACGATCTCGCCGCGGTCGAAAGCCGCGTCGACGTCGCGCACGCTGGGGTTGCCCCTGGTGCGAGCGGCCAGCGCCCACCGGCCGCCCCAGAACTCCTGGCCCTGCGTGGCGAGCATGTGATGGGCGGCCGCGGCGATCGTCGGCGCCGGCGCCGACAGTCGGTGCGAGCGGAGTCGCCGCTCGATCACCCGTGCGGTGTTCACAGGGTCATTCTCGCGGGCGCCGCGGACATCATCCGTCCGCGATCAGCGTCAGGCGTACGGGTTGGCCGTCAGCGTGTACTTGGTCTGCAGGTACTCGTGGATGCCCTCGGCGCCGCCCTCGCGGCCCAGGCCCGACATCTTCCAGCCGCCGAACGGGGCGGCGGCGTTCGAGACGACTCCGACGTTCAGGCCCATCATGCCGGTCTCGAGCCGCTCGATCATGCGCTGACCACGCGAGAGGCTCTCGGTGAAGACGTACGAGACGAGTCCGTACTCGGTGTCGTTGGCGATCGCGACGGCCTCGTCCTCGGTGTCGAACGGGACGATCGCGAGCACGGGACCGAAGATCTCCTCGCGGAGGATGTCGCTGCCCGCCTTCACGTCGGTGAGCACGGTCGCCTCGTAGAAGGTGCCGTCGCCGAGTCCATCGATCGTGCCGCGCTGACCGCCGGTCAGCAGCTGCGCGCCGCGGTCGACGGCATCGCCGACGAGCTCTTCGGCCTTCGCGACCGCGCGGTCGTCGATGAGCGGGCCGATGATCACGCCGTCTTCGGTGCCGCGCCCCATCTTGAAGCCGTTCACCCGCTCGGTGACCCGACGGGCGAACTCGTCGGCGACGGCGCGGTGCACGATGAAGCGGTTGGCGGCGGTGCACGCCTGGCCGATGTTGCGGAACTTCGCGAGGATCGCTCCGTCGACCGCCTTGTCGAGGTCGGCGTCGTCGAAGACCACGAACGGAGCGTTGCCGCCGAGCTCCATCGAGGTGCGCAGCACGCCGTGCGAGGCCTGCTCGAGCAGCCGCTGGCCCACCGAGGTCGACCCGGTGAACGACAGCTTGCGCAGGCGCGGGTCGCGGATGATCGGCTCCGACACCGCACCGGAGGTCGACGTGGTGAAGACGTTCACGACGCCCTTCGGGAGCCCCGCGTCTTCGAGCAGCTTCGCGAAGTACAGCGTGGTGAGCGGGGTGAGCTCGGCGGGCTTGATGACCACGGTGCAGCCGGCGGCGAGCGCGGGCGCGATCTTGCGCGTCGCCATCGCGAGCGGGAAGTTCCACGGCGTGATCAGGAAGCACGGGCCGACCGGATGCTGCGACACGATCATGCGGCCGGTGCCCTCGGGGTTCGCGCCGTAGCGGCCTTGGATGCGCGCGGTCTCCTCGCTGAACCAGCGCAGGAACTCGCCGCCGTACGCGACCTCGCCGCGCGCCTCGGCGAGGGGCTTGCCCATCTCGATCGTCATGAGCAGGGCGAAGTCCTCCTTGCGCTCCTGCAGCAGGTCGAACGCGCGACGAAGGATCTCGGCGCGCTCACGGGCGGGTGTCGCGGCCCATGCCGGGAACGCCTCGGCGGCGGCATCCATCGCGGCCTTGCCGTCGGCCGGCGACGCATCCGCGATCGTCCTGACCACCCGACCCGTCGCCGGATCGAACACGCGCAGCTGCTTGTCGTCCGTCGCGGCGCGCCACTCGCCCCCGATGAAGAGCTTGTCGGGCACGCGCGCAAGCAGGTCGGCCTCGCGGTCATCGGTCACGGCGTTGTCCGTCATTCGGGACTCCCTCGGTTCTCGAGATGGCGGGGACGCGGCATCCGCCATCGGTGGCTCAGTGCCCATTCTGGTCTCGCCCAGTCACGCCCGCGATGTACGCGGTGTACACCCGGACCATCGTTCATGTTCGCGCCGGACGGTCAGCCCGCGATCGCGGGCACGTGCTGCGGCAGCAGGAACTCGGCGAAGAACGCCGACAGCTCGTCGGTCGCCGTGAGCGGCAGCACCGCGGCGACGTACTGATCGGGGCGCACCACGACCACGACTCCGGCGCGCGACAGCTCGCGCTCGGCGAAGATGTCGGCGCTGGTCCATGCGCTGGGCCCCGCCGTGTAGACCTTCTCCCAGTCGGTCAGACCCAGCGGTCCCGTCTGGGGCAGGAAGAGCCTGGGCACGTGAGTGATGTCGATCTCTTCGAAAGGCTGCTGGTAGACGACCTTCACGTCGAACACCGCGTCGATGTCTGCCCCTTCCGGCGTGTGTCGAACGATCGGAGAGTCGACCGATGCCATCCAGGCCGCCCACGCGTCCAGCGCGGACGTTCCGCCCGCCGGCGCGGAGTCCGCGAACGCGTACACGCGCCACCGGCCGTCGGCCTTCGCGTGGTGTCCGAGGTGCACGACGTTGCCGTCGCACACGCGCACGACCTCGACGGATTTGAACCGCTTGCCGATCGGAAAGCCCGGCGCGAGTGCCTGATGGGAGGAATCGGCGACGATGCCCGCCGAGCCGTACTGCGTCATGAAGCCCGACGGGAACTCCGCGGTCGCGAGGTAATAGGTGGCAAGATCCTGCGGGTCGGAGATCTCCTCGGGCTTGCGCGCCATCAGCGTGGACCACTCGCGGTCGAAGTCGATGAGCTGCTGCGCGACCGGCTGACGCTCGGCCGAATACGTCGCGAGGAGCGACTCGGGGCTGAGGCCGGTCAGGACGTGGCCGAGCTTCCAGCCCAGGTTGAAACCGTCCTGCATCGACACGTTCATGCCCTGTCCGGCCTTCGCGCTGTGGGTATGGCACGCGTCACCGGTCAGGAAGACGTGCGGAGCGTGATGCTCGTCGACGGCCACGTCGTCGAATTTGTCGGTCACCCGGTGTCCGACCTCGTACACGCTGTGCCACGCGACCTGCTTCACATCGATCGAGTAGGGGTGCAGGATCGCGTTCGCCTTGCGGATGATCTCCTCGATCGGCGTCTGGCGCACACGGTGGTCGTCATCCTGCGCGACCTCACCGAGGTCGATGTACATGCGACTGAGGTAGCCGCCCTCGCGCGGGATGTGCAGGATGTTGCCCGCCTCGGCGTTGATCGCGCACTTCGTGCGCCAATCGGGGAAGTCGGTGTTGACCAGTACGTCCATCACGCCCCATGCGTGGGCGGATGCGCCGCCGACGTGCTTGCGACCGATCGCCTCGCGCACGCCGCTGCGTGCGCCGTCGGATCCGACGACGTACGTCGCGCGCACCGTGCGCTCCTCGCCGGCGCGCGGTCCGGTTGTGTGCCGCACCCGCACCTCGACGGGGTAGCGGCCCTCGTCGTGGACGGTGAGCCCTGCGAACTCGACCCCGTAGTCGGGAACGATACGGCCAGGGCCGTGCGCGGCGGCCTCGGCGAAGTAGTCCAGCACCCGCGCCTGGTTCACGATGAGGTGCGGGAACTCGCTGATCTTGAACGCGTAATCCTCGGTTCGCGCGGTGCGGATGATGTTCTGCGGATTCTCGGGGTCGGGCCCCCAGAAGTTCATGTACGCGATGTTGTACGCCTCGGCCACGATGCGCTCGGCGAATCCGAACGCCTGGAACGTCTCCACGCTGCGCGGCTGGATGCCGTCCGCCTGCCCCAGCACGAGCCGGCCTTCGCGCCGCTCGATGATCCGCGTCGTGACCCCCGGAAACTGCGACATCTGCGCCGAGAGCAGCATGCCGGCGGGGCCGGATCCGACGATGAGCACATCCATCTCGTCGGGGAGGTCGGTCGGCCGGTCGACGCCGGAACCGGCCGCGTCCTGCACGCGGGGCTCTCCGGAGACGTATCCGTGGTGGTGGAACTGCATGGGTGTCCTCCTCGGACGGCGATGTCGAGGTGCTTGCGGGGGAAGGTCGTCGCGTTCTATATTCGAACACAACGTTCTACTACTGAACAGATCGTATACGTTCGCGCGCGACGCGCACAAGAGGAGCCTCATGACGACGGATGCCGCGGCCACGCCCTCGCAGACGCTGAGTCGCGGCATCCGCATTCTCGAGATCCTCGCCGACGCGCGCGAGCCGCTGTCGATCGACGAGACAGCGCGGCGGCTCGGCGTGCACCGCTCGGTCGCCTACCGGCTGCTGCGCACGCTCGAGGACCACGGACTCGTCACGCGCGACGCTGCGGGGCGCATCCAGCTCGGTGCGCGCATGGCCGCGCTGGCGGCCGGGGTCGCGCACGATCTGCAGGCCGAGGCACTCCCCGAGCTCACCGCGGTCGCGAACGACCTCGGCACGACGTGCTTCCTCGTCGTGCTCGATCACGACGAGTGCGTCACGCTCGTGAGCGTCGAGCCCCGCCACGCGGTCGCCTCGGTCGCGCAGCGCCCGGGGACGCGGCATCCGGTCACAGTCGGGGCACCCGGCAAGGCGATCCTGTCGGTGCTCGCCCCGCGGTCCTGGCCCGCCGAGGTCTCTGATCAGCTGCGGGACGACGTGACGGATGCGGCAGCCCACGGATTCGCCACGAGCCACGACGAGGTCATCCCCAGCCTGCGCTCGGTCTCGGTCCCCCTGGTCGTACGGGGCCGGCAGCCCTCGGCGATCGCCGTGGTCTACGTGGCGAGCGCTCACGAACCGGCGGAGATCGCGGCGCGGCTGCAGCGCTCTGCCGCGGTGATCCGCGACGCGCTCGGCGGCTGACCCGCGGAGTCTCGGCGCCCGGGCCTAGGCGATCTCGTCGACGAGCCGCACGTTGTACTCGGCGACCCGCTGCGGCAGCCCGTCGAACGCCTCGGCGCGGCCGTCGGAGGCGAGGTAGACCTCTTCGCGGGCGAGGAATGCGTCTCGGTCGCCCTCGGCGCTGACCGCCCAGACGAATTCGTTCGTCTCGGGCAGCCCGTAGGCGAACTCGATCGTGAAGCCGGCGGCCGGCCGCACGCGCGGCATCCATTCCTTCCACCAGGCCAGGAAGGCGTCGTATTCGCCGTCGACGAGCGTGTACCTGCGGAGCTGGATGGTCTTCACGGCTCCAGCTTGGCATGGGCGGCGGCGCGTCTCGGCGAGGATCGGCCGGCGCGGTCGCCCCGGAGACGCATTGAACTTCCCGTTCACACGCGGTCCCCTCTCTGGCGTGTGTGAACCGGAAGTTCAACGCGCTCCACGCTGGATCTGAATCTTCCTGCGAGCGGGAAAAGCGACTCGCCTATACTCGAACCGTCCGGCAGGCCACGCTGCCGCCGGTGCTCGGAAAATGGGCACGCAGCCGCCCGGCAGGGTGTGCGAGACACATACGGATCCCGCCTCTTCCGTCACCGTCTCAGGAGCCCCATGCCCACTGTTTCCGCGCACGTCGCCGCGACCCTCGCCCTTCACATCGACCACGTCTTCGGGGTGATGGGCAACGGCAACGCGTACTTCCTCGATGCCCTCGAGCGCTCCACCGACGTCGGCTACACCGCGGTGCGCCACGAGGCCGGCGGGGTCGTCGCCGCCGACGCCTATCACCGCGCCGGCGGCGGGCTCGCCGCCGCGACCGCCACCTACGGCGCCGGGTTCACGAACACGCTGACGGCGCTCGCCGAAGCGGTGCAGGCGCATGTGCCCCTCGTGCTGGTGGTCGGCGACGAGCCCACATCGGGCCGCCGTCCCTGGGGCGTCGACCAGATCGCCCTCGCCTCGGCGGTCGGCGCGCGCACCTACACGGTGGGCCGGGCGGATGCCGCGGCGACGACGGTCATCGCGATCGAGCACGCGCTGACCTATCGCGTGCCCACCGTGCTCGCGATCCCCTACGACGTCGCCGCGCTCGAGGCGGGGCCCGTGCCCGATGCGCCCGAACCCCGTCTGCCCGAGCCGGTCGCGCCGCGCGGCGCGTTCGCCGCCCAGGCGATCCGAGATGCCGCCGCCGCGCTGGCCGGGGCCGAAGCGCCCGTTCCTGCTCGCCGGGCGCGGGGCGTGGATCGCCGGGGCGGGCGACGCGCTCGGAGCCCTCGCCGACGCGACCGGGGCACTCACCGCCTCGACGGCTCTCGGACGCGGCGTCTTCCCTCGGCCCGAGTTCGATCTCGGCGTGACCGGCGGGTTCGGCGCCGAAGCCGCGATGGAGCTGGTCGAGCAGGCCGACGTCGCCGTCGTGTTCGGCGCCTCGCTCAACCAGTTCACGATGCGCTTCGGCGCGCTCTTCGCCCCCGGCACGCGCGTGTTCCAGGTCGATCTCGCGCCCGCGGCGACCCACCCGCACGTCGGCGGGTACATCCGCGGGGATGCCGCCCTCGTCGCCCGCGCGATCGCCGACGAGCTCGCGGCCCTCGGCGCGGCGCCCAGCGGGTGGCGCGAGAGCGTGGACACGGCATCCGCTCGCTCGTACGAACCGGGCGACACCCTGGCACCCGACGGACGACTGGACCCGCGCTCGGCCGCGGCGCGGATCGCCGAACTGCTCCCGGAAGACCGGGTCGTTGTCTCTGACGGCGGCCACTTCATCGGGTGGGCGAACATGTA
This sequence comes from uncultured Actinomycetota bacterium, assembly GCA_963781135.1. Taxonomy (GTDB): domain Bacteria; phylum Actinomycetota; class Actinomycetes; order Actinomycetales; family Microbacteriaceae; genus Microbacterium. The sequence continues at coordinate 104,089 of CAWADY010000011.1, forward strand.
CTGGCCCGTCGCCTCGCCCGACCGCATGATGATGGTCGGCACGGCATTCCAGTCGATCGGACTCGGCTTTCCGAGCGTTCCCGGCGCCGCGCGGGCGCGCCCGGACGCGACGATCGTGCTGACCACCGGGGACGGCGGCGGACTCATGGCGCTGGCCGACCTCGAGTCGGCCGTGCGCGTCGCCGGCGGCCGGGGCCTCGCCGTCGTCTGGAACGACGCCGCCTACGGCGCTGAAGTGAACCTCTACGGCCTGAAGGGCCTCGCCGAAGCGCCGATGCTCATCCCCCAGGTCGACTTCGCCGGTGTCGCGCGCGGCTTCGGCGCCGAGGGAGTCGTGGTCCGCACGCTGGAGGACCTCGACCGACTCGCGGAGTGGACCCGGATGCCGGCATCCGATCGCCCGTTCCTGCTGCTGGACCTGCGCATCTCAGGCTCGGTGATCGCCCCGTACCAGCAGGAGATCATCCGCGTGAACTCCTGACGCGGATGCACGAGATCACCCCCTGCTCGCGAGATCACCCGCCGGCACGGAGCGCAGCGGGTGACCTCGTGGCCAGAGGGTGACCTCGGCGAAGTGGGCTCAGGCCTTCGCCAGGCCGTAGATCGGGCTGACGGTCTGCTCGGCCTCGTGGTCGGGGCCGAGCGGGATGCCGGACCGATCGCGCAGCAGGAGCGTTGCGCACAGGCCGATCAGCGTCATGCCCGCGAGGTAGAACGCGACCGACATGGTCGTTCCGGTCGCCGCGACCAGAGCAGCCGCGATCGTCGGGGCGAACGCGCCGCCCAGGATCGCACCGATCGCGTACGAGATCGACACCCCCGAGAACCGGATGGATGCCGGGAACAGCTCGGAGTACAAGGCCGCCTGCGGTCCGTAGGTGAAGCCCAGGCCCACGGTCAGGATCGCGAGCCCGAGGAACAGCAGCCCGATGTCGCCGGTGTTCACGAGCGGGAAGAGCGTGAAGACACCGACGAGCTGCAGGATCCAGCCGATGATGTACGTCGTGCGACGCCCGATGCGGTCCGAGATCCATCCCGCGAAGAACGTCGAGAGCAGCCACACGACGGCAGAGCCCGCGACCGCCCACAGCACGGGTCCGCGCTCGAGGCCGATGGGCCCGTCGGGGTTGGTCGAGTAGTTCTGGATGTAACCGCCGGTCGTCATGTACCCGACGGCGTTGTTGCCGGCGAACACGAGCGCCGCGATCAGCACGAGCAGCGCGTGCTTGCGGAACAGCTGCACGATCGGCATGCGCGTGACCTCCTTGCGCTCGGCGAGCTCGGTGAACACCGGGCTCTCCTCGACGCGGCGGCGCACGTAGTAGCCGATGAGGATCAGCACGACCGAGAGCAGGAACGGGATGCGCCAGCCCCACGTGAGGAACGCGTCGCCCGGGGCGATCACGGCCATGAGCGCCATGATGCCGGAGGCCAGGAGCAGGCCCAAGGGCACGCCGATCTGCGGCGAGGCCCCGAACAGCCCGCGCTTGGTCTTGGGCGCGTGCTCCACGGCCATGAGCACCGCACCACCCCACTCGCCGCCCGCCGAGATGCCCTGCAGGATGCGCAGGAAGATCAGCAGTGCCGGCGCCCATGCGCCGATGGCTTCGTAGGTGGGGAGCAGGCCGATCAGCGCCGTGGCGGCGCCCATCAGCACGAGCGTGAACATCAGCACGACCTTGCGGCCGTACTTGTCGCCGAAGTGCCCGGCCAGGAACGCGCCGAGCGGGCGGAACAGGAAGCTGATGCCGACGGTCAGGAACGCGAGGATCTGCCCGAACTCCTCGCCGGCGGGCGCGAAGAAGAGCTGGCCGAAGACGAGGGCGACGGCCGTCGCGTAGATGAAGAAGTCATACCACTCGACTGTGGTGCCGACGACGGTCGCGAACACGACGCGGCGGCGATCGGTGGAGGTGGCGATGGTGCCGGTGGGCGTGAAGCCGGTCGGCGTCTGTGCGGACATATGAGACTCCAGTGTCATTCGACTGCGCTGTCAGGCAATTGCTCCGAAGAGTGCTTGCCGGGGGTTCTCAGATAATATACGATTTCAAATACAACGCAAGGGCGAGGGAGCTCATGACCACTTCGACGGATGCCGCAGCCGGCCGATTCGGCCCGCTCGCCGTGCGGCCGGGCAAGATCATCGCGGTCCACCTGAGCTACGCGTCCCGCGCCGACCAGCGCGGCCGCCGCCCGGCTGACCCGTCGTACTTCTTCAAGCCGTCGAGCTCGGTGGCGGCATCCGGCGACACGATCGAACGTCCTGCGGGCACAGAACTGCTCGCGTTCGAGGGCGAGATCGCCCTGGTGATCGGAGACCCGGCCCGGCGAGTCGCTGTCGCGGAGGCGTGGGGTCATGTCGCGTACGTGACGGCCTCCAACGACTTCGGCCTCTACGACCTTCGCGCGAACGACAAGGGCTCCAACGTCCGCTCGAAGGGCGGCGACGGGTTCACGCCGATCGGTCCGACCCTGCTCGACGCTCATGAGGTCGACCCGGGCGCCCTGCGCGTGCGCACGTGGGTCAACGGCGCGATCGCGCAGGACGACACGACCGCCGGCCTCATCTTCCCCCTCGCCCAACTGGTCGCCGACCTCTCGCAGCACTTCACTCTCGAGACCGGCGATGTGATCCTCACCGGAACTCCGGCCGGATCCTCGGTGGTCGTGCCGGGAGACGTCGTCGAGGTGGAGGTCGATGCCCCCGCACTCGGGCTCTCGACCGGCCGCCTGGTCACCACGGTGACACAGGGGTCGGCATCGTTCGACGAGTCACTCGGCTCGCTCCCCGCCGTCGACGACACGCAGCGCGCCGAGGCCTGGGGCTCTCGCGAGGCCGCGGGCCTGCCGAACGCAGGAGATGGGCCGGCCGCAGGAGAATCCGCCGGCGATCGTCCTACCCCGAGCGCATCTCCTGATTCGGGTGCCGGCAGCGTCCTGTCCCCTGCGCTGCGCGCCAAGCTCGAGGCGGTCCCGGTGGCGGGGCTTTCTGCACAGCTGCGCAAGCGCGGGCTCAACAACGTCACGATCGACGGCGTGCGGCCGATGCACCCCGGCACCAAGATCGTCGGCACCGCGAAGACCCTGCGCTTCGTCCCCGGTCGCGAAGACCTGTTCGCTTCGCACGGCGGCGGCTACAACGCGCAGAAGCGCGCGTTCGACAGCGTCGGCGAAGGCGAGATCATCGTGATCGAAGCGCGCGGCGAGACCGGCTCGGGCACGCTCGGCGACATCCTCGCCCTCCGCGCGAAGGCCCGGGGCGCCGCCGGCATCGTCACCGACGGCGGAGTCCGCGACTACGACACGGTCGCCGGCATCGGCATCCCGGTGTACTCCTCCGGTGCGCACCCCGCGGTCCTCGGTCGCAAGCATGTGCCGTGGGATCTCGACGTGACGATCGGATGCGGCGGCACGACCGTCCAGCCGGGCGACATCCTCGTGGGCGACGGCGACGGCGTGATCGTGATCCCGCCCTCAATCGCCGAAGAGGTCGTCGATGCCGCCCTCGCGCAGGAGGACGAAGACGCGTACGTCGCGGAGCAGGTCGCCGCCGGGCATCCCGTCGACGGGCTGTTTCCGATGAACGCCGAGTGGAAGGCCCGGTACGACGCATGGCGCGCGAAGAACTGACGATGGCAGCGGCCACGAGCCAGAGCAAGTCGCAGCGGGCGTACCACTGGATCAAGGGACGCATCGCGAACCAGGACTTCACCCCCGGCTACCGGCTCGTGCTGGGCTCGATCGCCAAAGACCTCGACATGAGCGTCGTGCCGGTCCGTGAGGCGATCCGCCAGCTCGAGGCCGAGGGGCTCGTGACGTTCGAGCGGAATGTCGGCGCCCACGTATCGATGGTCGACGACTCGCAGTACCGGTTCAGCATGCAGGCCCTCAGCATCCTCGAGGGCACGGCCACGGCGCTGGCCGCGCGCCGCATCACGACCGACGACATCCGCCGCGCCCGCGCGGTCAACGAGCTCATGGTCGAGACGCTCGACCACTTCGACCCGCGCTCGTTCACCGCGCTGAACCAGGAGTTCCACTCGATCCTGTTCGCGCAGTGCGCCAACCCGCGCATGCTCGAGCTCGTCAACGCCGAGTGGGCCCGGCTCGGGCACCTGCGCGACTCGACCTTCAGCTTCGTGCCCGGCCGGGCCGCCGAATCGGTGCGCGAGCACGAGAACATCCTGGTGCTGATCGAGCGGGGCGCACCGCTCAGCGAGATCGAGATGGCGGCCCGCCGCCACCGGTCGGCCACGCTCGACGCCTACCTGATCCACGAACACCCCGACGAGGCCCTCGGCCTCCCCGCCTTCTGAGAACCACTCGAGGAGAGTCATGACCGATACCGCTACGGCTCTGACCGCACACCATGTGCCGGCAGACCTGCCCACCCGCATCCAGCACTACATCGACGGCGAATTCGTCGACAGTGTCGACGGCGACACGTTCGACGTGCTCGACCCGGTGACGAATGAGACCTACCTGCAGGCCGCGGCCGGCAAGAAGGCCGACATCGACCGCGCCGTCGCCGCCGCTCGGCGCGCGTTCACCGAGGGGCCCTGGCCGCGGATGCTGCCCCGCGAGCGCTCGCGTGTGCTGCACCGGATCGCCGACATCGTCGAGTCCCGTGACGCCCGGCTCGCCGAGCTCGAGTCCTTCGACTCCGGTCTGCCGATCACGCAGGCGCTCGGTCAGGCGCGACGCGCGGCCGAGAACTTCCGCTTCTTCGCCGACCTGATCGTCGCGCAGGCCGACGACGCGTACAAGGTGCCGGGCAAGCAGCTCAACTACGTGAACCGCAAGCCGATCGGGGTCGCCGGACTCATCACTCCGTGGAACACGCCGTTCATGCTGGAGTCGTGGAAGCTCGGTCCGGCTCTCGCGACCGGCAACACGGTCGTGCTCAAGCCCGCCGAGTTCACGCCGCTCTCGGCGTCGCTGTGGGCCGGCATCTTCGAGGAGGCCGGGCTGCCGAAGGGCGTGTTCAACCTCGTGAACGGACTCGGCGAGGATGCCGGGGACGCTCTGGTGAAGCATCCCGACGTGCCGCTCATCTCGTTCACGGGTGAGAGCTCGACCGGAAAGCTGATCTTCGGCAACGCGGCGCCCTTCCTCAAGGGCCTGTCGATGGAGCTCGGCGGCAAGTCGCCCGCGATCGTGTTCGCGGATGCCGACCTCGAGGCCGCGATCGACGCCACGATCTTCGGCGTCTTCTCGCTCAACGGCGAGCGCTGCACGGCGGGCAGCCGCATCCTGGTGCAGCGCGATGTGTACGACGAGTTCGTCGAGCGCTACGCCGCCCAGGCCTCGCACGTCGTGGTCGGCTACCCGCACGATCCTGCGACCGAGGTCGGCGCGCTCGTGCACCCCGAGCACTACGACAAGGTGATGAGCTACGTCGAGCTCGGCAAGACCGAGGGGCGCCTGGTGGCCGGCGGCGGCCGTCCGGACGGCTTCGACACCGGCAACTTCGTCGCGCCGACCGTCTTCGCCGACGTGTCGCCGGACGCCCGGATCTTCCAGGAGGAGATCTTCGGCCCGGTCGTCGCGATCACCCCGTTCGACACCGACGAAGAGGCGCTCGCGCTCGCGAACAACACCAAGTACGGCCTGGCCGCGTACGTCTGGACGAGCGACCTCAAGCGCGCGCACAACTTCGCGCAGTCGGTCGAGGCCGGCATGGTGTGGCTCAACTCGAACAACGTGCGCGACCTGCGCACCCCGTTCGGCGGCGTCAAGGCGTCAGGACTCGGCCACGAGGGCGGCTACCGCTCGATCGACTTCTACACCGACCAGCAGGCCGTGCACATCACCCTCGGCGAAGCCCACAACCCCACCTTCGGCAAAGGAGCCTGAGCACCCATGAGCACCGACAAGACCCTCACCTCCTCCGGCTTCTACGTCTCGCAGGAGGCGCCGATCCACTCCGAGAATCCGATTCCCACGCCGCAGGCGTCGCCGCCCGACATCCTGCGGTGCGCGTACATGGAGCTCGTCGTCACCGACCTCGCGGCATCCCGCGTCTTCTATGTCGACGTGCTCGGGCTGTACGTCACCGATGAGGACGACGACGCGATCTACCTGCGCAGCACCGAGGAGTTCATCCACCACAACCTCGTGCTGCGCAAAGGCCCGATCGCCGCGGTCGCCGCCTTCTCGTATCGCGTGCGATCCGCCGAAGAGCTCGATAAAGCCGTCGCCTTCTACGAGGAACTCGGATGCCGCGTCGAGCGGCGTCCGGAGGGCTTCACGAAGGGGATCGGGGACTCGGTGCGCGTGAGCGACCCGCTCGGCTTCCCGTACGAGTTCTTCTACGACGTGCAGCACGTCGAGCGGCTCTCGTGGCGCTACGACCTGCACACGCCCGGCGAGCTCGTGCGCCTCGACCACTTCAACCAGGTGACGCCAGACGTGCCGCGAGCGGTGAACTTCATGCAGTCGCTGGGGTTCCGGGTGACCGAGGACATCCAGGACGACGAGGGCACCGTGTACGCGGCGTGGATGCGGCGCAAGCCCACCGTGCACGACACGGCGATGACCGGCGGCGACGGCCCGCGGATGCACCACGTCGCGTTCGCGACGCACGAGAAGCACAACATCCTCGCGATCTGCGACAAGCTCGGGGCGCTCCGCCGCTCCGATGCGATCGAGCGCGGCCCCGGCCGGCACGGCGTCTCGAACGCGTTCTACCTGTACCTGCGCGACCCCGACGGACACCGGGTGGAGATCTACACGCAGGACTACTACACCGGCGACCCCGACAACCCGGTCATCACGTGGGACGTGCACGACAACCAGCGCCGCGACTGGTGGGGCAACCCTGTCGTGCCGTCCTGGTACACCGAGGCCTCCCTCGTGCTCGACCTGGACGGCAACCCGCAGCCGGTGGTCGCCCGCACCGACACGAGCGAGATGGCGGTGACGATCGGTGCGGACGGGTTCTCGTACACGCGCCCGACCGACGCGCCCGAGGAGCTGCCGAGCTGGAAGCAGGGCGAGTACAAGCTCGGCCACCAGCTGTAGTCGACCACTAACCTGGCGACGGAGAAGAGGACGGATGCTGACACCCGACCAGATCGCGACGATCGCCGACGAGCTCGCCGAGGCCGACCGATCGCACAGCGTGATCCCGCGGATCACCGCGCGGTATCCGGACGCGACGATCGAGGACTCGTACGCGATCCAGGGGGTGTGGCGCGACAAGAACATCGCGGCCGGGCGGCGGCTCGTCGGCCGCAAGATCGGGCTCACCTCCAAGGCCATGCAGGAGGCGACCGGCATCACTGAGCCGGACTACGGCGTGATGTTCGAAGACACCGTCTACTCCAGCGGCGCCGAGATCCCCGTCGACGTGTTCTCGAACGTGCGCATCGAGGTCGAGCTCGCGTTCGTGCTGAAGCAGCCGCTCGAGGGCCCGGACTGCACCCTGCACGACGCGCTCGCGGCGATCGATTACGCCGTCCCCGCTCTCGAGGTGCTCAATTCGCACATCGAGCTCGAGGGCCGCACGATCGTCGACACGATCTCGGACAACGCGGCGTACGGGGGCATGGTGCTCGGCGATGCCGAGACCCGCAGGCGCCCCGATGAGATCGATCTGCGCTGGGTGCCGGCCCTGCTGTACCGCAACGGCGAGATCATCGAGACCGGCGTGGCCGCCGGGGTGCTCGACCACCCCGCGACCGGCGTCGCGTGGCTCGCGAACAAATTCCACCACCACGGGGCACGGCTCGAGGCCGGCGAGATCATCCTCGCCGGATCGTTCACGCGTCCGATGTGGGTCTCGCGCGGCGACGACGTCGTGTGCGATTTCGGACCGATGGGAAAGATCACATGCCGCTTCGTCTAGCTCCCACCTTCCGCGACGACCTCGCGACGGCATCCCGCCCCCTCGCGGGGATCTGGGTGTGCTCGGGTTCGCCGCTGGTCGCCGAGATCTGCGCCGGCTCGGGCATGGACTGGACGCTCATCGACATGGAGCACTCCCCGAACGGGCTCGAGTCGGTGCTCGCGCAGCTGCAGGCGGTGGCCGCGTACCCGATCACCCCGGTCGTGCGCGTGCCGATCGGCGACGTCGTCACGATCAAGCAGGTGCTCGACATCGGCGCGCAGAACCTCCTGGTGCCGATGATCTCCTCTGCGGAAGAGGCGGCCGCGGTGGTCGCCGCGGTGCGATACCCGCCCCTCGGCACGCGCGGAATCGGCAACGCCCTCGCGCGATCCGGGCGGTGGAACCGCGTCGACGCCTACCTCGAGAACGCCGCCGATCACGTGTCGCTGTTCGTCCAGATCGAGACAGCGGCGGGCGTGGATGCCGCAGCCGAGATCGCCGCCGTGGACGGGGTGGACGGCATCTTCGTCGGGCCGTCCGACCTCTCAGCGTCGATGGGCGTGCTGGGTCAGCAGACGCACCCGGACGTGGTGGCAGCCGTGCTCCGCACGTTCGAGGCGGTGCGCGGCGCCGGCAAGCCGGTCGGCGTGAACGCGTTCGATCCCATCGCCGCCGATCGGTACATCGCCGCCGGCGCGTCGTTCGTGCTGGTCGGCGCCGACGTGGCGCTGCTCGCGCGCGGCTCCGAGGCTCTGGCCGCGCGGTTCATCGGCGACGCCGGCGTCGGCACGCGCTCCTCGTACTGACCTCTCTTCGCGCGAGATCACCCCGCATCCGCGAGATCACCCCCTGCACACATGCGCAGACGGTGACCTCGCGAGCAGCGGGTGATCTCGCGCGGGGCGATCAGGCGCGGTCCAGCCGGGCAACCCCGATCTTCGAGTCCGCCATCCCGTAGAACACGTACCTCACGCCGTCGATCTCCTCGATCGCGGTCGGGAAGACCACGTTCGGAACGATCCCTCCGCGCTCGTGCTCGGTCTCGGCCTGCAGCAGCGGCTCTTCGCTGCGGGCGATCACGATCGACGGGTCGTCGGCATCCAGCAGTATGGCGCCGGCCGCGTAGTGGACGTTCTGCTGGTGGTCGAACGCCTTCACGATGCGCCCGGTCACCCCGTGGTGCAGCAGCAGCCACCCCTCGGGAACCCGCAGGGGAGCAGGCCCTCCCCCGATCTTGGTGACCTCGAACGGATACTCGGGCCCCGCCAGGAACCGGTGCCCGCTCCACAGCGTCAGCGCCGACAGGTCCTTCGCGACCGCCTCGACCGGCACATAGCTGATCCAGATCGATCCGCGGGGGTCTGTGGTGCCCGCGGGCACCACCACGCCCTGGTCGGCCTTCGTCTCGCTGAGGTCCCACATCGGCCGGTGCAGCACCGCGAAGCTGCGCACACCATCAGGCCCGGTGACCGTCTCGGGGAAGAACACCGCGTCCTTGTTGTGGAACAGGTTCAGGTCGATGTCCAGCGCGTCGTCGTACGTGAACAGCACCGGCCCGAGCCGCCGCCAGTCGCGCAGGTCGCTCGAGACGGCGAGCGCCGTGCGCGGCCCGAGCGGACCGTACGCGACGTACGTCATCACGAACAGATCGAGATCGGCCATCCAGGTGATCCGCGGGTCTTCGACGCCGGCGTTGCCGATGCCGCGCTCCCACGATCTGTCCGGCTCCAGCACGATGCCCTGACGCTCGACCCCGACCGGGATGCCGTCCTCCACGATCACGCGGGCAAGGCCGATGCGTGAGACGTTGCCGGCGGCGACCACACGTGGAAGCAGGTAGAGCTCCCCGTCCGGCCCCCGTCCCGATGCCGGGTTCAGCACGCCCTCGACCTCGAGGGGGTTTCCCTCCTCGGGGGTCATCACGACCCCGAGACGGGTGAGGGTGTACGGGACGGTGGGCAGACGTGTCGCCACGCCGCTCAACCCTTGACCCCCGATCCGATGTCGGAACTCTGGAACTGTCGCTGGAAGATCACGAACAGCACCACAGCCGGGATGGCGAGCACCACGGCTCCCGCGAGGATCGCTCCGAACGGGTTGGACGCCGACGCCGCCACGGTGGTGATGTAGTTCGCGAGCGAAACCGCCAGCGGCTGCAACGCCGGATCCTTGGTGATCAGGAAGGGCCAGAGGAACTCGTTCCAGGGCCCGATGAAGGTGAGCAGCACTACGGTCAGCAGCGCGGGCCGCACCAGCGGCAGGGCGACGCTCCACAGCACGCGCAGCTCGTTCGCGCCGTCGATGCGCGCCGCGTCGAACAGCGCTCGCGGCACCGACAGGAAGTACTGCCGGAAGATGAGCACCGCTGCCGAGTTGATGGCGAACGGCAAGATCATGCCCATGTGCGTGTCGGCCAGCCCGTAGTCCCGCGCGATCAGCACGTAGAGCGGGATCATGAGCAGCTGGAACGGCACGATCTGCACGAGCAGGGCGATCGAGAAGGTGACCCCACGACCGCGCCAGTGCAGCACCGAGAGGGCGTAGCCGGCGAGCACTCCGAACACCACGGTGAAAAGGAGTACTCCGCCGGTGAAGATGCCGGAGTTCACCAGCCCCGAGAGCAGGCTGATGCGCTCGTTGATCTGAACGTAGTTCTGCAGCGTGATGTTCGCCGGATTGGGGAACGCACCGGCCGGTGTCGGGTCGGGCTTGGTCTGCAGCGATCCGATGACCATGTAGTAGAAGGGGAACAGGAAGACCAGCGCCCCGATCGCCAACACGATCCATCGCGCGATGCGCCCCTTGCGCCCGGGGTGGCCCCGACGCTTCTTCGCGCTGGCGGCATCCGCCTGCTCAGACGTTCGCGCGTTCGCGCGTGTGCCGGTGGTGCTCATGACTCCTCATCTCCCACGAGTTTGCGCTCGACGAGCGCAAGGATGAGCACCAGGACGACGAGGATCACGCCGATGGCGGCCGCGACGTCTGGATTGCCCTGTTCCAGGCCCTTCTGATACATCAGCAGGACCGGTGAAGTGGATGCCCCGTTGGGCCCACCGCCGTTCGTGAGCAGGTACGGCTCGGTGAACAGGTTGGCGCCGGTGATCGTCGCGAGCAGCAGAACCAGCAGCGTCGCGGACCGCACGCCCGGCACGGTCACCGAGAAGAACGTGCGCACGGCGCCCGCCCCGTCGGTGGCCGCCGACTCGTACAGCTCCTGCGGCACCGCCTGCAGCGCCGCGAGGTACAGCAGGATGAAGAACCCGAGCTGCTTCCAGGTGACGAAGAAGGCGATCGTCGGCATGGCCAGGAACGGGTTGATCAGCCACGACGGGTCGGGTGCCAGCGGCCCCAGGATCTGGTTCACGAGCCCCGTGCCGCTGAACATGAACAGCCACACGCCCACCACGGCGACGGATGCCGTGACATAGGGCACATAGAAGCTCACGCGCAGGAACAGGCGTCCTCGGACGACCCGATTCAACGCGGTCGCCAACAGCAGCGACAGCACCACCGTCAGTGGGACGTTGATGATCAGGAAGATGCCGACGTTGAGGAACGATCGCCACACGGCAGGATCGGTCGCCACCGCGATGAAGTTGTCGAAGCCGACGAACTCGCGCTGGACGTCCGCGCCCGGGGCGGCGAAGAAGTAGTCGTGGAACGACATCCATACGGCGAAGATCAGCGGGAACGCGAAGACGACCCCGATGAAGATCAGGTACGGCGCGCTGAGCAGGATGCCCAGCGGGTTCTCACCGAGGATCCGGCGCCGGCGCCGGGCGGAACGCGCATGCTGCGCGCCCGCCCCGGCCGACTCCGTCTTCGGCTTGCTGACGACGGAGGTCATGATCCGCTCAGCCCTGGCCGACGAGGTCGTCGACCTCGGCCGCCGTATCGGTGAGGAACGCGTCGATGTCGCCCTCGCCGAAGATGACGGCCTTGGAGTACGCGTCACGGAACGTCTGCCACACCTCGATCGAATTGGCCACGTTCGGCACCTCGACGACGCGGTTGGCCTGGTCGCCGAACACCTCGTACGCGGGGTTCTCCGCGAAGAAGTCCGGGTAGGCGGCGGTCAGATCCTGACGCAGCGGCATCTGACCGGTCAGGTCGAGCAGCTGTCCGTCCTGCTCCTCGCTGGTGGCGAACTTCAGGACGTCCCATGCCGTGCCCTTGCTCTCGCAGGCGGTGAACAGGCCGACGTTCTTCGCGTCGCTGAAGGTGTAGGTCTCCTCCGCGGGCGTGCCCTTCGATGTCGGAACCGGCACGGTGCCCCAGTCGACGTCCTCACCGAAGTAGTCGATCGCCCAGGGACCGGCGATCGTCATGGCCGAGTTGCCGTCGACGAAGGAGTCGCCGTTGTAGGCCTCCTGACCCGACAGCCCCTCCGCGTACATCGTCGCCCAGAACTCGGAGACGGCTGTCCCGGCTTCGGAGTCGAAGGTCGCCTTGTCGTCCTCGACCAGGAGCGTCCCACCGGTCTCGGCACCGTAGAGCGGGTAGAAGTCGAACCAGGACTGGAAGAACTCACTCGAGGGAGCGGGGTAGATCGCATACGGTGCGGCGCCCGACTCGGTCAGTGTGCGCGACGTGTCGAGGAACTCGTCGTAGGTCGACAGAGCAGGCGCCTCCGGGTCGAGGCCCGCCGCGGTGAACATCGCCTTGTTGTAGAAGATGACGACAGGGTTGGTCTTCCACGGCATCTGATAGAACTCGCCGTCCGCCGACATGTACTGCTCCGCGTTGTCGCCGCTGCGCTCATTGATGTAGTCGTCGCCGTCCTCGAAGCTCGACAGCGACACGAGCCCGCCCGCCTTCTCGAACTGCGGCACGGCCGCAGGGGCGGTGTTGAAGATCAGACACGGTGCGTTGCCGGCGGTGATCGCGGCGCCGATGACGGCCTCGCTGCTGTCGCCGGCCGGGATCTCCTGCGCCTTGACCTGCTCGTCGGGGTGGTCGGCGTTCCACGCTTCGACCATCTGCTTGCCCCACTCGATCTCGCCCTCGTTGTTGGAGTACCAGATCGTGATGTCGCCGCGTCCCTCGAGGTCGCCGCCTCCACCGCCGCCGCCACCGCTGCAGGCGGTGAGCGTCATCGCTCCTGCCGCGACAACCGCCGCGATCTTGATGCTTCTTCGCATTGTTCTCTTCCTTCCTGGGGGAAGACGCGACGTCCGTCGCATCCCGAATTTCATCCGATTCGATTGCCTGGGTCGGCCAGGCTGCCGAGCGAGGGGATGGCTAAGAATGTGGGCGCGGTGCGCGCGCGGGTCCGGTGGATTCGCGCACGACCAGTCGTGCCGGTGCGAGTTCGGCGTCCTCGAACGCGGCGCCTGCGATCGCGGCGAGCAGCGAGCGGGCCGCGGCCGCGCCCCATTCGACCGCGTCGGTCGCGACCGAGGTCAGCGACGGATACACGTACCGCGCGATGTCGCTGTCGTCGAATCCCGAGATGGACAGATCCTGCGGAACCGACAGTCCTGCCCGCTGGGCGACGGCGATGCCGGCGAGCGCCATCAGGTCGTTCGAGTACGTGATCGCGGTGGCGCGATGCTCCGGCCGAGCCAGAAGCTCGCGGGTCGCTTCTCCGCCCTGTCGCGCGCTGAAGTCGGTCTCCACGACGCGCCCCTCGACCCCGCGGGCGGCGCACGCGGCATGGAACGCCTCGCGGCGCCGGCGCGCATGCAGCATGTCGGAGGTGCCGGCGACATGGGCGAGGTTGCGGTGGCCGAGGTCGACGAGGTGGTCGACGGTGGCGATCATGCCGTCGACGTCGTCGACGGACACCGACGGGAACGGAGAGTCGATGTCGGGGTGGCCCAGGGTCACCGCGGCCAGGCCGAGCGACTCCACGAGCGCGACCCGTTCATCGCCCGCGCGCAGGTCGGCCAGGAACACGCCATCGACGCGACGTTCCACGGCCAGCTTCCGGTACGTGTCGGCTTCGAGCGGACCGGTCGGCACCGAGGCGAGCACCAGCGCCTGCCCCGCGGGCGACAGTTCCCGCTCGACCCCGGCGATGAACGCCGGGAAGAACGGGTCTCCGGCGACGATCTCGATGTCGCGCCGCAGCACGAGGCCCAGGGCGAACGATCGATTTGTGCTGAGGGAGCGAGCTCGAAGGTCAGGCGACCAGCCCATCTCGGCGGCGACGGCGAGAATGCGCTCGCGCGTCGCGACGTTCACGCCCGGCCGATCGTTCAGCGCGAAAGAGACCAGGCCTTTGCTGACGCCGGCGCGCTGAGCGACGTCGGCGATGGTCGGTCGTCGACCTCGACCCGTGTGCGCTTCGTCGCTCATTCGGCTGCTCTGCCTTCTAAACCGGTTTATTAAACCGGTTTAGCTCACCATAGACCCCCGGAGTGCCGTTGTCGACGGCTTGACACGAACGCGCGGCATCCTGTCAAGCCCATTCGACGATGCGAGTGCCGACACATCGGCATGGGACCCTGGACGCATGAAGAGAGATGTCGCGAGCCGTATCGAGTTGAATGTCACCGAGCCCGCCGAGCTGGTGTTCTCGATGGCGGTGAGCGGTCACCACACGCCGACCACCGAGCACATCACGTTCACGCTCGACGGGCAGCCCCTCACGTTCGAATCCGTGCCCGACTCGCACGGCACCCGTCTGCAGAGGGTGCTGAGCCCGGTCGGTCGGCTCGTGGCGTCGTACGACGCGTCGATCGAGGGCGAGGCCGCGGGCACGGTGGCCAACGCGACCGACCTGATCACCTACCGGCGCCCGAGCCGGTACGCCGAGTCCGACGCGCTCGGGCCGACCGCCTTCGCCGAGTTCGGACACATCACCGATCCCGCCGAGCTGCTCGCCTCGGTCTCCTCCTGGGTCGGCACGCATCTCTCGTACGTGAGCGGGTCGAGCCTTCCGACCGACGGCGCGATCCGCACCCTGCTCGCCCGGCAGGGCGTGTGCCGCGACTACGCACACCTGACGGTCGCGCTCCTGCGCGCATTGAATGTGCCGGCACGCCTGGTGTCGGTCTACGCGCCCGGGCTGTTCCCGATGGACTTCCACGCGGTCGCCGAGGCGTGGATCGAAGACGGGTGGCAGGTCGTCGACGCCACAACGCTCGCGCCGCGGTCGACGCTCGTGCGCATCGCGACGGGGCGGGATGCCGCCGACTCGGCCTTCCTGACGACCATCTCGGGCCGTGTCGACCTGATCGACATGGAGGTCATGGCGATCGTCGACGAGCTGCCGAACGACGACCTCGACAAGCTCGTCCGCATGCACTGACCCCGGAGGGCGCGGCGCTGTGGCGCGCGTCGCGAGTGCGTGGCAACGTAGCGGGTATGAAGAAGTGGGTCGTGCGGTTCCTGTCGCTGCTCGTGTTCGACGTCGTCGTGCTGCTGATCATCGGCTGGCTGACACCGGCGCGCGTCGGCTGGTCGGCGCTGTGGGCCGGCGTGATCCTCACCGCACTCACGATCTGGATCAAGCCCCTCATCCACGGGATGTTCCAGAAGATGGCGGCCGGATCAGCGGGCCAGCGCACCAAGGTCGGCGAGAAGCTCGTGCAGGGAGCGCTGGTGTTCCTGGTCGCCCTCATCGTCTGGGTCGTCACGGTGGTGTTCTCGGGCGTGAGCGTCGGCGGCTGGTTCTGGGGCTACGTCCTGCCGCCGGTCATCATCCTGATCGGATGGGCGATCTACGACGCGATCGATGACCGGGTCGAGGGCCACGCCGGCGCGCTGTACGACAGAGCGACGGGCGGGAAGGCGAGGGATGCCGCCGCTTCGGCGCCGACCACGAGCACGCTCACCTCGGCCGAGGCCGCGAGCGCGCAGCGCGAGCTGCAGGACGGCCTCACCGACGAGCAGCGGCGCATGCTCGACGAGCTCGGCAAGAGCTGATTTCGCGACGGATGTCGATCCGGCGGGCACCCGACCGTCATGAGGGTGTCACTGATCGACAAGACGAAGGACGGACACCATGCGGTACGCACTCCTGCTCCACTATCCCGAGATGAATGCCGAGGAACTCGGCCCCGAGGCGCTCGCCGAAGGCATGCGCGAATTCGACGAGTACGCGAAGGCCCTCGACGCGGCCGGCGTGCTGCGTTCGGCGGAGGTGCTGCAGCCGTCGTCGGCCACCACCACGGTGCGCGGCGGCGACACACTGCGCATCCAGGACGGACCGTACGCCGACACGAAGGAGCAGCTGGGCGGCACGTTCGTGATCGACGTCGACGACCTCGACGCGGCGATCGGCTGGGCCGGTCGAGCCCCCTCGGTCAAGTGGGGCGCCGTCGAGATCCGTCCCGTCGGCACCCGGTTCGTCGACGGAGCCTGGACGCAATTCGACTACGCATGAGCGCTGCGCCGCGCGCGGATGCCGGCGGCGCTCGCGCCGCCGCGGAGCGCGCGGCGCGAGCGTCGTACGGCCGGATCCTGGCGGTGATCGCCGCGGCGACCCGCGATGTCGCCCTCGCCGAGGACGCCCTCGCGGATGCCTTCGAGAAGGCTCTGCGCACGTGGCCGGATGCCGGCATCCCCGACAACCCCGAAGGGTGGCTGGTCACCGTGGCGCGAAACCGCCTGCGCGATCTGCTGCGCTCCCCCGCCGTGCGTGACGCCGCTCCGCTGCTGGAGAGCGTGCTCGACGCGGACGATCGGGATGCCGCCGCCATCCTCGCCGGGCGCGAGCAGATCCCCGACAAGCGGCTCGAGCTGCTGTTCGCCTGTGCACACCCGGCGATCGATCCCGGCATCCGCACGCCGCTCATGCTGCAGGTGGTGCTCGGGTTCGACGCGGCGCAGATCGCACGCGCGTTCGCCGTCGAACCCGCCGCGATGGCGCAGCGGCTCGTCCGGGCGAAGCGGCGGATCCGCGATGCCGGCATCCCGTTCGCCGTTCCGACCCGCCTCGACATGCCGGCGCGGCTGAGCGCCGTGCTCGAGGCGATCTACGGGGCGTACGCGATCGACTGGCTCGACTCGGACGCGGATGGCCTGCGCGACACCATCGCCGACGAGGCCAGATGGCTGGCCGTGCTCCTGGCGAGCCTGCTCGAGACGGAGCCAGAGGCATGGGGCCTGGCAGCACTGCTCACGTTCGCGCAGTCGCGCGCGCCGGCGCGCGCTGTGCGGCCCTGGCCGCCGCTGGACGAGCAGGATCCCACCCTCTGGGACGCCGAGCTCATCGCGGAGGGACGGGCGCTCCTGCGCCGGGCCTCGGCTCTCGGCGACCCGCTCGGTCGCTTCCAGCTGGAGGCGGCGATCCAGGCGGTGCACTGCGACCGCGCCCGCACCGGGACGCTGGATGCCGAAACCCTCGTGACCCTCTACCGAGGGCTCGTCGCCATCGCGCCGACCGCCGGTGCCCGCGCCGCGCTGGCCGCAGCCGAGGAGCGGCTGCGCTGAAGCGCAGGGTCGCGCTCCGTGTGAAGAACTCGTAACAGAGCGACTCGCGACGGTCCACGGGCCCTCCAGGCCGGTCATGATGGAAGGCAGCGGCTGCGCCGACAGCACGAGCGCGCCGCTTCCCGACCCCCGGAGGCACCCATGTCGCGTCGTCACCCGTCCCTGCGAGCCGCCGTCGTCGGCATCGCGATCACCGCGCTGGCCCTCACCGGGTGCGCCTCGAGCGGAACGCCGTCCGGCGGCGAGAGCGGAGCACCGGCGGATGAGGGCTACATCACGCCCGGCAAGCTCACGATCGCCACCGGTGAGCCCGCGTACTACCCCTACGTGATCGACGACGACCCCTCGTCGGGTGAGGGCTTCGAGTCCGCGATCGCCTATGCGGTGGCCGACGAGCTCGGCTTCGCAGCCGATGACGTCGAATGGGTGCGCACCACCTTCGAAGCCGCGATCGCTCCGGGGCCGAAGACCTTCGACATCAACATCCAGCAGTACTCGATCACCGACGAGCGCAAGCAGAACGTCGATTTCTCCTCGCCGTACTACGCCGCGAGCCAGGCGATCGTCGCGATCGAGGGTTCGGCGGCCGAGGGCGTGACGACGCTGGACGGGGCGAAGGGCCTTCTGCTCGGAGCCATGGTCGGCTCCACGAGCGCCCAGACGATCGAGGAGGTCGTGAAGCCCACGACCGCACCCCAGCTCTACAACTCCAACGAAGACGCGAAGGCGGCGCTCGAAGCGGGTCAGATCGACGGACTCGTGCTCGACCTGCCGACCGCGTTCTACGCGACGGGCGTGTACATCGAGAACTCCTTCATCGTGGGCGAGCTGCCCACGGGCGGAATCCCGGACGAATGGGGCATCGTGCTGGCCAAGGACTCGCCCCTGACGGCCCCGGTCACCGAAGCGGTGGATGCGCTGCGCGAGAACGGCACGCTCGACGAGATCACGGCGGAGTGGCTCGGCGAGGGTGCGGGCGTCACCCAGCTGAAGTGACGGTGACGTTGCAGAGTCCGCCCTTCGAAGTCCCGATCTGGCGGCGGTCCGCTACCGTCGGATCGTGACCGACGCCGCGCCCACCCCGAGCGCCCTCGAGCTCGATCGGCGTGCGTACCGCAAGCGCCAGTCGACGAGGTCGGTGTTCGTGGCGCTCGCCTCGACGCTCGCCTTCGCCGGCGTGGTGTGGCTGACGGTCATCAACACGCCCGGGTGGGCGAACGTGCAGCAGTCGTTCTTCGACCCCGAGACGTTCTGGTCGTCGCTCCCCCGCGTCTGGGAGGGCTTCCTGCTCAACCTCCAGGTGCTGGCGCTGTCGGTCGTCACGGTCGCGATCTTCGCCACACTGATCGCGCTGCTGCGGACACTGCGCGGTGCCGTGTTCTTCCCGGTGCGGATCCTGGCGGCCGCGTACACCGACATCTTCCGCGGCATCCCGCTGATCATCGTGCTCTACCTGATCGGGTTCGGGGTGCCCGCCCTGCTCAACCAGCGCGTGCCCCTGATCGTGCTCGGCACGGCGGCGATCACGATCACCTACTCCGCCTACGTGAGCGAGGTCATCCGCGCCGGAATCGAGGCGGTGCACCCCTCGCAGCGGATCGCGGCCCGCGCGATGGGGCTCGGCTACACGCAGACCCTTCGGCTGGTCGTGCTCCCGCAGGCACTGCGCAAGATGACCCCACCGCTCATGAACGACTTCGTCGCGATGCAGAAGGACGTCGGGCTGGTCTCGATCATCGGGCTCGTGGATGCCGTGCGCGCCGCGCAGATCGAGACATCGCTGTCGTACAACTTCACGCCGTACATCGTGGCGGCGCTGCTGTTCGTGCTGCTCGCCATCCCCACGATCCGCCTCACCGACTGGTACACGGCTCGACTGCAGCGTCGCGAGCAGATGGGGTCGGTCGTATGAGCGCTCTTCTGCAGGCGATCGACCTGCGCAAATCCTTCGGCGATCGGCCGGTGCTGCGGGGCGTCTCGGTCGAGATCGCGGCCCACGAGGTGGTTGCCGTGATCGGCGCGAGCGGGTCGGGCAAGTCGACGCTGCTGCGCTGCCTCAACCTGCTCGAGACGATCGACGACGGGCAGATCCTTCTGGGCGGTGAGGACATCTCCGACCCCCGGGTCGATGCGAACCGGGTCCGTGCGCGGTTCGGCGCGGTGTTCCAGAGCTACAACCTCTTCCCGCACCTGTCGGTGATCGACAACGTCACCCTCTCGCTGCGCTACGTGCACAAGGTGTCGCGCGCGGCGGCGGAGGAGCGCGGTCTCGCGCTGCTGGAGCGGGTCGGCCTCGCCGACAAGGCGCGCGAGCACCCCGACCGTCTCTCCGGCGGGCAGCAGCAGCGCGCGGCGATCGTGCGGGCGATCGCGACCGACCCCGAGATCCTGCTGCTCGACGAGATCACCTCGGCGCTCGATCCCGAGCTGGTCGGCGAGGTGCTCGAGCTCGTCCGCGAGCTCGCCGACGAGGGCAGCACGATCCTGATGGCCACGCACGAGATGGCGTTCGCGCGCGATGTCGCGCACCGGGTGGTGTTCCTGGACGCCGGGCGGATCCTCGAGCAGGGTCCGCCGGCGGAGGTCTTCGCGCGTCCTCGCGAGGAGCGCACCAAGGAGTTCCTCGCGCGCTTCCGCGCCTAGGGCTTGTGCGACCGCCGACTCCCGACCGGTGAGACTGCAACCGCGCCTCCAGACAGTGGGGTTTCCCCGCAGTCTCGAGGCCCCACTGCAGTCTCACGGAGGGGGTGTCAGGCGAGCGAGCGCTCCGCGGCCTCGACGACGTTGGTCATGAGCAGCGCGACCGTCATCGGGCCGACCCCGCCCGGGTTCGGCGACAGCCAGCCGGCGACCTCGGCGACGTCGGGGTGCACGTCGCCGTAGACCTTGCTCTTGCCGGTCTCGGGGTCGTCTTCGCGCGTCACGCCCACGTCGAGCACGGCGGCGCCGGGCTTGACGTCCTCCGCCCGCACGATGTGCTTGACCCCGGCGGCGGCCACCACGACGTCGGCCTGACGAAGGTGACGGGCGAGGTCGACCGTGCCGGTGTGGGTGAGGGTCACAGTCGCGTTGTACTCGCGGCGGGTCAGCAGCAGACCGATCGAGCGGCCGATCGTGACGCCGCGACCCACGACCACGACGTCTTTGCCGGCCAGGTCGTAGCCGTTGCGCACCAGCAGCTCGATGACTCCGCGAGGAGTGCACGGCAGCGGCGAGGTGATCGGGTTGTTGACGTTGAGCACGAGCCGCCCGAGGTTGGTCGGGTGCAGCCCATCGGCATCCTTGTCCGGGTCGATCCGCTCCAGAATCGCGTCGGTGTCGAGGTGCTTGGGCAGCGGGAGCTGGACGATGTACCCGTGGCAGGCGGGGTCGGCGTTCAGCTCGTCGATCAGTGCCTCGACCTCGGCCTGGGTGGCATCGGCGGGCAGTTCGCGCTGGATCGAGTTCATGCCGATCTCTTCGGACTGCCGGTGCTTCATGCCCACGTACAACTCCGACGCGGGGTCGGCGCCGACCAGCACCGTGGCGATGCCGGGCACGACACCGCGGTCTTTGAGGGCGGCGACGCGCTCGCGCAGCTCCTCTTTGATCTCGGCCGCGGCTGCGCGTCCGTCGAGCTTGAGTGCCGTCATCGGTGTCTCCTCGTTGCTTCTCGGCTCGTCGCCTTGCCCGGCGCGCGCCTCACATCACTATGCACGTAGGTATACGCCTACGGCAACCGCCTGTCTCGACCGTGAGACTTCACTGGACGCTCGAGACTGCGGGAAATGCCCGCAGTCTCGAGCACCCGTTGCAGTCTCACGGGCCGGCGGATTACTGCTCGAGCCCGGGATAGAGCGGGAACGCCGCGGTCAGGGCGCCCACCCGTGCGCGCAGAGCCTGCACATCCGCATCCGGAAGCAGCGCGAGCGCGATGATGTCGGCGACCTCGTGGAACTCACGGTCCCCGAAGCCGCGCGTGGCGAGAGCCGGCGTGCCGATGCGCAGTCCCGACGTGATCATCGGCGGCCGCGGGTCGTTCGGCACCGCGTTGCGGTTCACCGTGATGTGGATCTCGTGCAGCAGGTCTTCGGCCTGCTTGCCGTCGATCGCCGCATCGCGCAGGTCGACGAGCACGAGGTGCACGTCGGTGCCGCCCGAGCGGACGGCGATGCCGGCATCCTTCACGTCCTGCTGAGACAGCCGCTCGGCGATGATGTGCGCACCGCTCAGGACGCGCTCCTGGCGCTCCTTGAACTCGGGTGTCGCCGCGAGCTTGAACGCCGTCGCCTTGGCCGCGATGACGTGCATGAGCGGCCCACCCTGCTGGCCGGGGAACACCGCCGTGTTGATCTTCTTCGCGATCTCGGCGTCGTTCGTGAGGATGAAGCCCGACCGGGGTCCGCCGATCGTCTTGTGCACGGTCGAGGAGACGACGTGCGCGTGCGGCACGGGGTTGGGATGCAGGCCGGCGGCGACCAGCCCGGCGAAGTGCGCCATGTCGACCCAGAGCAGTGCGCCGACCTCGTCGGCGATCGCGCGGAAGGCCTCGAAGTCGAGCTGGCGCGGGTAGGCCGACCAGCCGGCGATGATCACCTTGGGCTTGTGTTCGATCGCGAGGCGGCGCACCTCGTCCATGTCGATGATCGACGTCTCGGGGTCGACGCCGTACGCGACGATGTTGAAGAGCCGGCCCGAGAAGTTGATCTTCATGCCGTGGGTCAGGTGGCCGCCCTGATCGAGCGAGAGACCGAGCAGCGTGTCGCCGGGACGCGCGATCGCATGCAGAACCGCGGCGTTCGCGGTCGCACCCGAGTGCGGCTGCACGTTCGCGAACGCGGCGCCGAACAGCGACTTCGCCCGCTCGATCGCGAGCTCCTCGGCGACATCGACTTCTTCGCAGCCGCCGTAGTAGCGGCGACCGGGGTAGCCCTCGGCGTACTTGTTGGTCAGCACCGAGCCCTGGGACTGCAGCACCGAGACGGGGACGAAGTTCTCGGACGCGATCATCTCGAGAAACCCGCGCTGACGCTGCAGTTCGCGATCCAGCACCTGGGCGATCTCGGGGTCGACCTCCGCGAGCGGCGCGGTGAAGTAATGGTCGGGCATGGCGTTCTCCTCTGACGACGGCTTCGGCTGCGGATACCCCCGAAATCGGGCGTTCCGTCGAAATACGCATCGACCCAGGCGTACGGTCGAGTGCCGTGTCGGTCGCTCCCCGGTGGTGACCCACCTCAACGCCAGTCGCGACACTCAGAGCATAACGGATCCCCGCCACGAGGTTCCGGCTGACTCGGAGCACCCTATTTGTTAGGCTCCCTTACATGCTCCTCTCGATCGTGCCCGCGCCGCGCTCGTCCACCGAGTCGGGCGGCCCCGGATTCCCCCTCGACGCCCGCACGCGGATCACCGGCGAAGCGGATGCCGCAGCTGCGCTGTCGGCTCTGATCGCGGTCCGCACCGGGGTCGACACCGCCGATCCCGCGCAGGACGGCCCGACGATCGACCTGCGCATCTCCCCCGGCGGGGCAGCCCGAGTCGTACCGGATCGCAGCGGATGCGGCATCCGTCGTCGTCACCGGCGCGGACGCCGCCGGACTCTTCTACGGCGTGCAGACGCTCGGCCAGCTCATCACCGCCGAGACGGGCGGCTTCGCGATCCCCGCGGTGCAGATCGAGGACTCACCGCGCTTCGCCTACCGAGGCGTGATGCTCGATGTCGCGCGCCACTTCTTTCCCGTCGAGACCGTCAAGGCATACATCGACCGAGCCGCGGGACTGAAGTTCAACGCCCTGCACCTGCACCTGACCGACGACCAGGGCTGGCGCATCCACCTCGACGCCCGCCCGAAGCTCAGCGAGCTCGCGTCCGGATCGGCGGTCGGCGGCGACGCGGGCGGCTTCTTCTCGAAGGCCGACTATCGGCAGATCGTCGAGCACGCGGCATCCCGTCACATGATCGTGGTCCCCGAGGTCGACCTCCCCGGCCACACGCACGCCGTCGGTCTCGCCTACCCCGAACTGGCCGAGCAGCCCGTGCTCTCCGCGCACATCCTCGAGATCGTGCAGTCGCACGGCGGCGCGATGCCGACCGCCGGCGAGCCCTACACGGGCATGGGTGTCGGGTTCTCGTCGCTGAAGATCCACGATGAGAGCACCTACGACTTCGTGGCAGATGTCGTCGGCGAGCTTGCGGCGATGACGCCGGGTCCGTACCTGCACATCGGCGGCGACGAGGCTCTCGGCACGGATCCGGCCGACTTCGCGGAGTTCATGGAACGTGCGACCGAGATCGTCGCCGACCTCGGAAAGATTCCGATCACGTGGCACGAAGCCGGTGCCTCGGCGAACATCGAGCCGAGCACCGTCGGGCAGTACTGGGGATTCACGACCCCGACCGACGGCATGGACGAGAAGGCACGCGCTTTCGTGCGCAACTGCTCGGGGCTGATCCTCTCGCCGGCCGACGCGGTGTACCTCGACATGAAGTACGACGCCGACAGCCCGCTCGGCCTGACGTGGGCGAACGGGCCGACCAGCGTGCAGCGCGCGTATTCGTGGGAGCCCGCCTCGGTGATCGACGGTGTGACGGATGCCGACATCCTGGGCGTCGAGGCACCGATGTGGGCCGAGACGATCCGCACCCTCGACGACATCGACCAGATGGCGTTCCCCCGCATCGCCGCCGCGGCCGAGGTGGCCTGGTCGCCGGGTCCCTCCGACAGCGACCTCCGCACGTGGGACTCCTTCCGCGCCAGGGTCGGGGCGCTGGGTCCGCTGTGGTCGAGCCTCGGCATCCGGTTCCACCCGTCTGCCGAGATCCCCTGGACGACGCGGTGAGCACCTGCATCCACTCGGTGCGGCTGGTGGATGCCGGACGCAGGGTCGAGGACGCGTGGGTGCGCTTCGACCAGGGCCGTGTCGCCGCGACCGGCATCGGAGAGAGCTGGCGCCGGTTCGCCGAGCCCCACGACGCGATCGTGGACGGCAGCGAGGCCGCGGGTGTCGGGGCGATCCTCACCCCCGGCTTCATCGACATCCACGGTCACGGCGGGGCCGGCGAGTCCTACGACGACGGGCCCGAGGCGATCCGCGCGGCTCGCGCACTGCACCGCGCCCACGGCACGACACGAGCGGTGATCTCGCTCGTGACCGCACCGCTGGACACCCTCGAGCGGCGGGCGGCGATGGTCGCCGACCTCACCGCGACCGACGACGACGTCCTCGGCTCGCACCTCGAGGGACCCTTCCTCGACGCGGAGCACAAGGGTGCGCACGACGCGACGATGCTGCGCGCGCCGGAACCGGCCGCCGTCGAGCGCCTGCTCGAGGCGGGGCGCGGAACCATCCGCCAGGTGACCCTGGCGCCCGAACTGCCCGGTGCGCTGCACGCGATCAGGCTCGTCGTCGAGGCCGGCGCCGCCGCGGCCGTCGGGCACACCGGCGCGGACCTCGCCGAGACCGAAGCCGCGTTCGGCGCCGGCGCCACGATCCTCACGCACGCGTTCAACGCGATGCCCGGCCTGCACCACCGCGACCCGGGGCCCGTGGCCGCAGCGGCAGCAGACCCGCGCGTGACGATCGAGGTGATCGCCGACGGGGTGCACCTGCATCCCGAGGTCGTCCGCATCGCGTTCGCCGCCGCGCCCGGCCGCATCGCGCTCGTGACCGACGCGATGGCGGCGACCGGGCACGGCGACGGGCACTACGCGCTCGGATCCCTGGCCGTCGACGTCGAAGACGGTGTGGCACGGCTGTTGGTGGGCGGTGCGATCGCCGGCTCGACGCTGACGCAGGATGCCGCCCTCCGCCGGACCGTGGCCGCCGGGGTGCCGCTGGCCGAGGCCGTTCGGGCGCTCACGTCGACGCCCGCGCGCGCGATCGGGCGCGGCGATGACCTGGGCTCACTCGCCGTGGGCGCGGTGGCCGACGCCGTGCTGCTGACGGAGTCGCTCGAGGTGATGGCCGTGTGGACGGCCGGCGTCGCGTCCTGAGCCCGGCCGTAGAATGGATCCATGTCCGACACCCCACGCGTGACGCCGACGGCGCCGCCCGAACCCGGCATGCGAGCCCCGCTGTCGGCCGTCGATGTCCTCGCCTTCGTGTGCGAGATCTTCGCGTTCGCGACCCTGGCGATCTGGGGCTTCGCGATGTGGCCGTTCCCGTGGAACATCGTCGTCGGGATCGGCGCACCGGTGGTCGCGATCCTCGTCTGGGCGCTGTTCGTCTCGCCGCGCGCGGTGCTCGCGGTGCATCCGTTCGTCCGCGCGGTGGTCGAGCTGCTCGTCTACGTCTCTGCGACCCTGGCGTGGTGGAGCATGGGACTCACCTGGGTGGGTCTCGTCTTCGCCGTCGTGGCCGTGACCGCGGGCGTCCTGGCCGGTCGCCGCCGTCTCGCGTGAGCGACGCCGCTGAGGTCCTCGCGCTGCTGCGCGCCGCTCTCGGTGATCGCGTCGACACGACGGAGGCGGCGCGGCACGATGCCCGCGCCGACAAGTCGGGGCACGCAGCATCCGGCAGCCCCCTCGCGGTCGTGCACGCCGCGTCCGTCGCCGACGTTCAGGCGACTCTCCGCATCGCGAGCGCGACCGGCACGCCGGTCGTCACGCGCGGCGCCGGTACCGGATTGGCGGGCGGCGCGAACGCCGGGGCGGGTGAGATCGCCCTGTCGATGCGCGGCATGGACCGCATCCTCGAGGTGCGGCCCGATGACCTGCTCGCGGTGGTCGAGCCCGGCATCCTGAACGGCGCCCTCAATGCGGCACTGGCCGAATACGGCGTGTGGTGGGCGCCCGACCCCGCCAGTCGCGATATCTCCACGGTCGGCGGCAACATCGCGACCGGGGCGGGCGGCCTGCTGTGCGCGAAGTACGGCGTCGTGCGCGACGCGGTGCTCGGCGTCGACCTCGTGCTCGCCGACGGTCGTCTGCTTCGACTCGGGCACCGCACCGTCAAGGGCGTCACCGGGCTGGATCTCACGTCGCTCGTCATCGGCTCCGAGGGCACGCTGGGCGTCGTCGTGGGTGCCACGCTCAAACTCCGGCGACTCATTCCCGGAGCGGTATGCACCGTCGCAGCGACGTTCCCCGACGTTCGAATGGCCGCCGAGGCCTCCGCCGCGGTCACCGCGTCGGGCGCGCAGCCGGCGATCATGGAGCTGATGGATGCGGCATCCCTCGCCGCCGTCCACGCGCTGCTTCACCTCGACGCGCCGACCCCGGGCGCGGCCCAGCTCACGATCCAGACCGATGGTGCCGCGGCGGTCGCCGAGGCCGAGGCGATCGCGGCCGTGCTGCGCTCGTGCGGTGGCACCGTCGCCGTTTCGCACGATCGCGAAGAGGGCGAGCGGCTGCTCGCGATTCGGCGGTCGATGCACCCCGCGATGGAGACCCTCGGCACCACGCTCATCGAGGACGTGTCCGTTCCGCGCAGCGCGCTGCCGGCGATGTTCGATGAGATCGCCCGCGTCGAGCGCGAGCACGGGGTGGTGATCCCGACCGTCGCGCATGCGGGCGACGGCAACCTGCACCCGAACTTCATCTTCGACGCCGTGCCCGACGACGGCGGTGTCGTGGAGGTGCCCGACCACATCTGGGCCGCCGCCGACGACCTGTTCCGTGCCGCGCTGCGACTCGGTGGCACGCTCACCGGCGAGCACGGCATCGGCGTGCTGAAGCGGCGCTGGCTCGTGGACGAGCTGGGCGAGGATCAGTGGGAGCTGCAACGCCAGATCACGCGCGTGTTCGACCCGGCCGGCATCCTCAACCCCGGCAAGGTCTTCGCGCCGTGACGGCACCGCAGATCTTCGTCAGCGCCGCCGTGATCACGGATGCCGCCGGCCGCGTGCTGGTCGTGCGCAAGCACGGAACGTCGGTGTTCATGCAGCCGGGCGGCAAGCCCGAGGCGGGTGAGAGCGCCGCCGAGGCCCTCTCTCGCGAGCTTCACGAGGAGATCGGGCTCGTCGTCGCGCCGGAGGAGCTCGAGCCGCTCGGCACGTTCGAGTCCGCTGCGGCCAACGAACCGGGTCACCGCGTCGTCGCTGCCGCGTTCCGCACCACTGCCGAACCGGGTGCCGTCGTGGCACGGGCCGAGATCGCCGAGCTGCGGTGGATCACCCCGGGCGACGTCGCGGCGATGGCCCTGGCGCCGCTCAGCCTCGACCACCTGCTCGCGATCGCCTGGCCCTGACCGCCGCGCCGCGTGCACAACGGCGGGGATCGTGGCCGACACGCCGCGTGGAGGGATGCCGCGCACGGCGTGTCACGCGCGGCGCCCGCTTCTGTGCACTCCGGCTCGGAGACCCGAGCTCAGCGTCCCGTGCTGCTGACCTTGTCGGCCTCGATCGTGATGACCACGCGCACCTGATCGCGGCCGCCGTACCAGGGATACGAGCCGCCGGTGTACTTCTGCGCCATCATCTCGATGTGCTCCGGGCCGCCCTCCTCGGTGATGCTGATCGCGCGGCCGCGCACCTGGTAGAAGCCGCCCGGGTGGGCCGGGTCGCTGATCGTCACGGCGACCCGCGGGTCGCGGCGCAGGTTGCGCACCTTCAGATGCGTGTCGACGCTGTTGACGATGACATGCTCACCGTCGGTGTCGACCCACACCTGCGTCAGCTGCGGTGAACCGTCCTTCATCAGCGTCGCGATGTAGCACGTGCTCTTGGCACGCAGCAGGGCGAGCAGGTCATCCGGAAGGGTCATTCCTCGACGATACGTCCGCCGCGGAGGGCCTCGGCGCGTTCGGCCCGGCATCCGTAGGCCGCATCCGACGCAGTTTCCTGCATCTGCCGCACCGAAAGGTGCGCGGTTTGCAGGGAACTGCGGTGGACGGCCTCGCGCCGCCCTCGGAATCGCTACAGGCCCTGCCAGTCGGGCTTGTTCGCGAACGTGTAGCGGTAGTACTCGCCGAAGCGCAGATCGGATGCGGCCGCGTCGTCGATGACCACCGTGGCGTGCGGGTGCAGCTGGATCGCGGATGCCGGGAGCGACGCTGTCAGCGGACCTTCGACCGCACCGGCGACCGCCTCGGCCTTGCCCTTGCCGAACGCGAGGAGCACCAGGTGGCGGGCGCGCAGAATCGTGCCCAGCCCCTGGGTGATGCAGTGCCGCGGCACGTCGTCGATCGAGTCGAAGAACCGCGCGTTGTCCTGGCGGGTCTGCCGCGTGAGCGTCTTGACGCGGGTTGCCGATGCGAACGACGAGCCCGGCTCGTTGAAGCCGATATGGCCATCGGTGCCGATGCCGAGGATCTGCAGGTCGACGCCGCCCGCCTCGGCGAGCGCGCGCTCGTAGTCGTCCCCGGCGTGCTCGATGCCCTCGAGCGAGCCGTTCGGAACGCGGACGCGCGCGGGTTCGAGCCCGAGCGGCTCCACCACTTCACGCGTGATCACGGAGCGGTAGCTCTCGGGGTGCGCCGGGTCGAGGCCGACGTACTCGTCGAGCGCGAAGCCGCGCACGCGCGACACGTCGACGCCGGCCAGCCGAGACGGCAGCGCCGCATAGACCGGGACAGGAGTCGAGCCGGTCGCGAGACCGAGTACGGCCTCCGGGTTCGCGCGCACGAGCCGGGCGATCTCATCGGCGACGATCGCGCCGGCGGCCGCCGCGTCGGCGACGATGACGATCTCAGCCATGGGTCAGCACGCCTTGATCACGATCGGCGCCGATGAGGGCGGCACCAAGGGCCGCGGCCGGCGACCCGGACGGCAGCAGCTCGACCCGCCCCTCGAGGTGCAGCGAGCGCATGAAGGGCGAGGCCTCGGCGCTGGCGGCGAGTTCATCGGAGACGTCGGCCATGAGCCTCGGGCCGAGGGCGGTGACGCCGCCGCCGAGCACGACCACGTCCACATCGGCGGTCAGCACGAGCACCCGGACGGCCGCTGCGACGCCGCGGGCCAGGCCGATGCGCAGTTCCCGCGCGAGCGGGTCGCCCGCATCTGCGGCGTCGAACACATCGCGGACGGGCAGTGCGCCGGGGCGGCCCCATCGTTCGGCGATGGCTCCCCCGCCGGCGAGCGCTTCGATGCAGCCGTGCTGCCCGCACCGGCACAGCGGGCCGTTCGGGTCGATCGAGATATGGCCGACCTCTCCCGCCGTCCCGCGCGCACCGCGCCAGAGCTCGCCGTCGGCGACGATGCCGGCCGCGATGCCGGTTCCGAGATTCAGGTACGCCATCGACCGCGACCCGTGCGCGCCGACCGACCGCAGGGCGAAGGCACCGAACGCTGCTGCGTTCACGTCGTTCTCGACGCGCACCGGCACTCCGAGCGCCGGCTCGACCGCGGCTGCGAGGTCGAGCTCTTCGACGCCGAGGTTCACCGCGTGCACCACGCGGGCTGTTCCCGGCTCGACCTGCCCGGGGATGCCGATGCCCACCGAATCGACGGGCTCGTCGACCTCGTCACCGAGCAGTCGCACCGCCTCCAGGACGGTCCGCACGACGGCATCCGCTCCCCAGCCTGTCGCCAGACGCACGCGTGCGACGATCGCGCCCGCGGCGTCGACGGCGACGGCATCCGTCTTCGTGCCTCCGATGTCGAGCCCGGCCCTCATCGCCCGGCCTCCCTGCGGGAGGCGGTGTCGGTGCTGCACAACATCAGCCCTTCACCGCACCGGCGACGAGTCCGCTCGTCATCCGGCTCTGCACGAACAGGAAGAACACGACCACGGGGATCGCGACGAGGGTCGATCCGGCCATCAGCTCGGCCCAATTCGTCCCGCCGTTGGGATCCAGGAACGTGCGCAGCCAGACGGGCAGGGTCATGGCGGCCGGCCGCGGGTTCAGCACCAGCGCGAACACGAACTCGTTCCAGGCCTGGATGAACCCGAAGACACCTGTGGCGACGAGCCCGGGAGCCAGCAACGGGAAGGTGATCCGCCAGAACGCCTGCGAGCGGCTGAGCCCGTCGATCATGGCCGCCTCCTCCAGTTCGACCGGAACACCGTTGACGAATCCTCGCAGGGTCCAGATGGTGAACGGAAGAACGGTGGCGATGTAGACGGCCGACAGCCCCGCCACCGTGTTCAGCAGGGCCCAGCTGTCCATCAGCCGGAAGGTCGAGATGATCATGGCCTCGGCGGGGATCATCTGGACCAGCAGGATCGTGATGATGAACGCGGCACGCGAGCGGAACCGGAATCGGGTGACTGCCAGCGCCGCGAGGAACGCGAAGACGAGCGCCACGACGACCGTCAGGAGAGTGACCTGCAGCGAGTTGGCGAGAGCCGGGAGGAAAGGTGCGCGCTCGTTGAAGAAGATCACGTTCGTGTAGTTCTCGATCGTGCCGTTGTCGGGCCAGAAGTGCAGCTGCGTTCCACGCACCTGCGCGTTCGGCTGGAAGGACGTGTTGATCATCCAGTACACGGGGAACA
Organism: uncultured Actinomycetota bacterium; assembly: GCA_963781135.1. Lineage (GTDB taxonomy): Bacteria > Actinomycetota > Actinomycetes > Actinomycetales > Microbacteriaceae > Microbacterium. The sequence continues at coordinate 134,653 of CAWADY010000011.1, forward strand.
CCGACGCGAAGAACACGAGGATGGCCGCAATGCCGGCGAGCACGGATCCGACGCGGCGACGAGCGGACCCCGGTCCGCGGCGGCGGCGAGGTGCGGCCGATGCCCGTGCCGATCTCGGGGCGAGGGCGGTCACAGTTCTTCCTCCTTGACGCTGCGTCGGACGTAGAAGATCGATACCGCCGCCAGCAAGAGCACGACGATGACGGAGATCGCGCCGCCCACTCCGAAGTCTCCGGAGCCGAGCGAGACGCGGTAGATGTAGACGCCGAGAGTGTTGGTCTCCTCGGCGAGGCCTCCGATCGACTGCAGCGCGTAGATCTGCGTGAAGACACGCAGATCCCAGATCACCTGCAGGATCGTGACGATCGCGAGAATGGGCCGGATGACCGGCAGGACGACGAACCGGAATGACTTGAAACCGTTCGCGCCGTCCAGCTGTGCGGCCTCGAGAACTTCATCCGGCACCTGGGTCAGTCCCGCGTAGACGGTGAACGCGACGAACGGCACGGCGCCCCACACGATGATGATCGACGCCACGAAGAAGAAGCTGAGCGGGTCGATGAGCCAGGAGTGCCCCTCGAACGGGAGTCCGAACCAGTTGCTCAGGACGTAGTTGACGACTCCGTACTGCGTGTCGAAGATCCAGCCCCAGACGATCGTCGCCGACAGCGGCGGCATCGCCCAGGCCAGCAGCAGACCGACAGACACGAGCGTGCGCAGCACGGCGCCGAGGCGCTTCATCAGCAGGGCGACCAGGACACCGAGGATCATCGTCGCGACGACGCAGACCGCCGCCAGCACCACAGACCGTCCGAGAACCTGCCAGAACTCGGGATCGGTCAGCACCTCCGCGTAATTGCCGAGGCCGACGAACTCCGGCGGAGCGCCGAAGATCTGCTCGCGGCCGAACTTCTGGAACGACATGACGAAGAGCTGGATCAGCGGCCAGCCGGTGATCAATGCCAGCACAATCAGTGAAGGCACGAGCAGCGCGTACGGAGTGAACCCGCCCTGTCGCCGGCGTCGCCGTGCGCCGGGCGCCGGACGCAGCGGGGGCGCGAGGAGCCTTTCGCCCTCGATCCCGCTGACGGCGGGTCCGAGGTCGTCGCGGACGCTGGACATGTTGTTTCTCCTCAGGAAGTGAGCCGGGCCGACGGCCGACGAGTGCCGCCGGCCCGGTGGTGGAGTGCGCTGCATCAGCGCGTGGTGCAGCGCACCCCGGAGGATCAGCCGTTGAGGATGTCCTCGATCTTCGTGTCTACCTCGGCCGCGAGGGTCGGCACGTCGCCGCCCTGAGCAATCTTGACGAAGAAGTCCTCGAGGACGCGCGATGCCTCGACCTCGGCCCAGTTCGGCGACGCCGGCGTCAGCTTGGCATTGCCGGCCGCCTCGGTGAACGCCTTCGCCTCGGGGGTGTCGCCGAGGGTGGAGGCGAGCGACTTCTTCGCGGGGATGAGGCCGTTCTCGCCGTAGATCGTCTGGAACTCATCGCTCAGGATGATCGCGAGCGCCTCCTTGGCGAGGTCGGGGTGTGCCGACTTCGCCGAGATCCCGATGTTCGAGCCACCGGCGAAGACCTGGGCCGCGCCGCTTTCCATGCCGGGCAGGGCGTAGACGAAGGGCGCCGCGGGCGGGGTCGCCGTCTCGCATTCGCTCGCAAGCCCGAGCGCCCAGTTGGGAGCCGAGAACTGGATCGTCTGACCCTCGCAGTACGGGGTCCAGGGTTCGGCGTTGTCGCCGTCCTTCGGAGCCAGCGATGCGGTCGTCATCAGGTCCTGCACCTGGAGCAGACCGGCGATCGACTCGTCGGAGCTCAGCTGCGCGTCCCATGCGTCACCATCCGGCACCGCGATCTCACCGCCGTTCTCCCAGATGAACGGAAGCGCGTTGTACCAGTCCTGGCCGGCGAATGCGAAGCCCGACTTGCCGGCGTTGGCCGCGGCAAGATCCTTCGACTGCGCGACGAAGTCGTCGAGCGTGGCCGGAGCGGCCGTCACGAACGCAGGGTCGGCGAAGACGACGCGGGCGCCAGAGTACAGCGGAGCGGCGTAGAACTTGCCGTCGTACGAGCCCGCCTCGACGAATCCGGGGAGCAGGTCGTCGCCACCGAGCGACTCGTACTCGTCGGAGATGTCCAGCAGCGCGCCCACCGAGGTGAATGCGGGGGCCTGGGTGTTGCCGAACTCGACGACATCGGGGCTGTCCGAACTCGACAGGCTCGTCGTGAGCTTGTCGACGAGGCCTTCCCACGTCTGCTCCTCGATCACGAGGGTCGAACCGGGGTTCTCCTCCTCGAACGTGGTCTTGAGGTAGTCGCGGGCGTCCTGCGGCGTGTCGGCACCGACGAGCCATACGCGGACTTCCGCGTCCTCCTCCGCGGCCGGCGTTCCCGAACCGCCGGCGCAGCCGGCGAGCACGATAGCCGCAGCGCCCAGGACGGCGAGGCCTCCGAGCTTCTTGTTCATGGTGTCTTCCTTCGTGTGTTGTGGATGTCGGCTGAGCCTGGTGGCCCATCCGGGGGATTTCTGTTGCAATACCCGGCTGTTGGTCGGGGCGAGGGGTGGACTGCGGGGTGTCAGGACACCCCGAGCTGTCCGGAGAGGACCATGACGGCGGCTCCGCGCAGGACGATGTCCTGGCCTTGCTCCGTCATCCGCACGCGGACGCCGTCGTGGAACTCGGCGAGCGTCCGTGCACGGAGGGTCTCGACGGTCGCTTGCGCGAGGGGTCCGTCGAGAAGTTCAGGGGGGCCGGAGAGCACGATCTCCGACACGTCGAGCACGCCGACGATCGGGGCGAGCGCGATGCCGAGCCGCTCCCCCGCGTCGCGCAGGATGCCGACGCGCTCATCTTCGTCGGATGCCGCGGCCAGCCGCGCCGTGAGCGCGGGCACCGCGAGCCACGCTTCGAGGCAGCCGACCTTGCCGCACACGCAGACCGGGCCGCCGTCGGTCCCGATCGTGACGTGGCCGATCTCACCCGCGGCGAAGTGCGCGCCGCGCATGGGCTGACCCGAGGCCAGAAGTCCGGAGCCGACACCTCGGCCGACCTTGACGAGCAGCACGTCATCGCCCGAGCCGCCGAAGGTGTACTCGGCCAGGACGGCGGCGTTCGCGTCATTGGCGACGAGCACGGGCAGACCGAGCGCGGCTTCGAGGGCGGACTGGAGGTCGAAGCCGGCCCATCGCAGGTTCGGGGCGCTCAGGATCACGCCGTTGTCGTTCACGATGCCGGGCGTGCCGACGCCGATGCCCAGGACCGGGGCGTGAGCGTCGCCGACGAGATCGCGAGCGAGCGTGACGACCGCGCCGACCACGTCGCCGTCGGTGATGACCGGCACTTCGCGTCGTGCGACGATGTCGCCGTCCAGGGTGAGCACGGCGCCGATGAACACGTCGCTGCCCGACAGGTCTATGCCCACGATGCGGTGACCCGCACGATCGAGGTCGACCAGGATCGCGGGCTTTCCCGGACCCGACGCCTCACGGACGCCCATCTCGGCGACGAAGCCGTCGGAGATGAGCTCGGCGATGAGATCCGAGATCGTGACACGGGTCAGGCCGGTCTCGCGACTCAGGTCTGCGCGGCTCATCGCACCCTGGTGGAAGAGCGTCTGCAGCAGCAGTGAACGGTTGTGCCCGCGGGCGTGCTCGGGCAGCACCTTCCCGCCCTGACGCAGTGCACGGCCAGGCCCGAACGTGCGACCGTTCGTGGTTGCGTGGGGGTGCTGCGGCTCGAGAGTGGAGGAGCCGCGCTGCGCTTCCGGTGAAGACATGTTTGTTAGTACACCTTACGAACAATCATCCCGCAACCCTTTTCGCGAATTTGAACGGGGTGTTTACAAAACCGTTACATAGGCTGGACGATGTGTCCCGCAAACTCGCTGCCGCCACGATCGCCCTGATCGCGCTCGTCGGGCTGACGGCGTGCACCGGCGCCCCCGCTGGTCCGGTGGGCAGTCCCACCTCACGCAGTTCCGACCAGCCCGGCGACGAAGGGCAGTCGACAGCCGATGCCTGCGCGCTCGTCGCGCAGAGCATCCAGGACGCCACTGCGGAGTTCGAGACGATCGCGACGGCCGACCCCGCCGCCGTGGTCGAGGCCATGCGCTCGGCGGCCGCTGAACTCTCCGAAACGGCCACGCAGGTCACGAACGACGAGGTGGCCGCCCTCCTGCCTTCGGTGGAGGACATGTTCTCTCAGGTGGCAGAGGTCATGGACGCGGTCGTGAAGGGCGACGTGACAAAGGTCGACGAGCTGTCCCAGCTCGGCGAGCAGTTCCGCGCCACGAGCGAGGCCTTCCAAGAGGTCTGCTCGTCCTGACCGGGCGAATGCCCCGCCCGGCATCCGTGATGCTTCCGTTGCGCGGCCCCGCCCGCGCGTCCCGTACCATTGAGGGACATGTTGACAGCCGGGGGGTGATGGCATGACGGATCTGGTCACCAGGCCCGGCGCTGACGAGGTGCCGATCGACGACGCCACCGCGCCCGTCGACGGCGACGGAAACACCCCCTCTCTGGCCTGGGCGCCGCCCGAGCCCCCGCCGCGCAAGCGCCATCTGGCGCTGTGGCTCGGCATCCCCGCCGGCATCGCCGTCGTCGCCCTGGTGGCATCATCACTCGTCCTCATCGCTCCCGGAACCTCCGTCGCCGGTGTCCCGGTCGGCGGACTCACGCCTGGCGCCGCGGCGGATGCCGTGCAGAGGCAGCTCGCCGAGACCACGGTCGTGCTCGTGGGCGCAGACGGCGAGCCAGAGGTCACAGGGGCGGAACTCGGCGCCTCCCTCGACGCGCAGGCCCTGGTCGATCGCGCGTTCAGCGAGCGCCCGATGTGGAACATCTCGACGTGGTTCGCCGACCCCACGAGCGCCGCTGTGCGGATCGACGCGGCGGCCGCGACCGAAGCCCTCCGCGAGGCCGCACCCGACCTCTTCATCGAGCCCGTCGACGCCACGATCGCGTTCGATGCCGCGACAGCGACCTACGCCGTGACCCCCGACGTTCCCGGGGCCGGCGTCGACGTCGAGGCGGTGCGGCTCGCTCTGCAGGCCGCACTGGCCGAAGGAGAGACGCGAGTCGAGGTCGAGGCGACCCCCGTCGAGGTTCCCGCAGTGACCTCGACGGCCGCCGCCGACACGAGCGCCGCGTCGCTGAACAGCATGCTCGACAACGCCGGCTTCTACGTCGGCACCGAACGCACCGTGCCCATAGATCGCGCGGTCGCCGCATCGTGGATCACGGTCGAGCCCACCGCCGATGGCACGTTCGAGATCTCGGCTGACACCGCCGCGATCCAGCCGGCGGTCGACGCGCTGGCGCCGGCGGTCAACCGCACGGCCGAGAACGGCACGGTGATCACCGACTCCGGCGGCGACGTGCTGCGTGAGGTCACCGCGGGCGTGTCAGGACGCGAACTCGGCGACACCTCGAATGTCGCCGCGGACTTCGCGGCACAGCTGGCGGGCGGCAACGCCGCGTTCGCGCTGCCGGTCACCGAGGTCGCCCCGGTCATCACGACCCTGTTCCGGCGCATCGAGGTCAACCTCAGCGAACAGCGGACCTCCGTGTTCGAGAACGAGCAGCTCGTGCAGTCCTGGTACATCTCGTCGGGCAAGGACGGCTTCAACTCCAGCACGGGAGACTTCCGCATTCGGGCCAAGCTCGAGACGCAGAACATGGGAAACCCCGACCTCACGAAGGCCCCGAACTACTACACCGAGAACGTGCCGTGGGTCATGTACTACAACGGTGACGAGGCCCTGCACGGCGCGTACTGGCACAACAACTTCGGCAACCAGATGAGCCACGGCTGCATCAACATGCCGGTGGATGCCGCCGCGTTCGTCTACACCTGGGCGCCCATGGGCACCGAGGTGTCGGTGCACTATTGACACGTGACGGATCAATGCGAGCGAAGCCCGCGTTGATGCGTCAGCGTGTCAAGGTCGAGTAGGCGCGCCAGCGCCGTATCGAGACCTCGGGCCTACCACGAACATCGAGCGGGGCGGATGCTGCAGCATCCGCCCCGCTTCTCGTTTGCGTCCCGCGGCTCAGCCGATGGATCCGACGATGTCGTTGAGTGTCTGCGACGGACGCATCACGGCCTCGACGAGCTCCTGGTCGGGGTGGTAGTAACCGCCGATCTCGACGGGCGAGCCCTGCACCGCGAGCAGCTCCGCCACGATCTGCTGCTCCTTCGCGGCCAGCGACTCCGCGACCGGTGCGAAGATCGCCGCCAGCTCCGGATCGGCACCCTGCCCTGCGAGCTCCTGAGCCCAGTACAGGGCGATGTAGAAGTGGCTGCCGCGGTTGTCGATCGTGCCGAGCGCACGACCCGGCGACTTGTCGTTCTCGAGGAACGTCCCGGTGGCGGCATCCAGCGTGTCGGCCAGCACCTGCGCTTTGACGTTGCCGGTGAAGTTCGCGAGGTGCTCGAGCGAGGCAGCGAGGGCGAAGAACTCCCCGAGCGAGTCCCAGCGCAGATAATCCTGCTCGACGAGCTGCTGGACGTGCTTCGGGGCCGATCCGCCCGCGCCGGTCTCGAACAGGCCGCCGCCTGCCAGCAGCGGAACGATGCTCAGCATCTTCGCCGACGTGCCGACCTCGAGGATCGGGAACAGGTCGGTGTTGTAATCGCGCAGCACGTTGCCGGTCACCGAGATGGTGTCCTCGCCCTTGCGCAGCCGGTCGAGGGAGTACTGGGTGGCCGCACCGGGCGCGAGGATCTCGATCGTGAGGCCGTCGGTGTCGTGCTCGGCGAGGTACGTCTTCACCTTGGCGATGAGCGCCGCGTCGTGCGAGCGCTGCGCGTCGAGCCAGAACACGGCGGGCGCGCCGCTCGCGCGGGCGCGGGTGACGGCGAGCTTGACCCAGTCGCGGATCGCGACGTCTTTCGTCTGGGTGGCGCGCCAGATGTCGCCCGGCTGCACGCGGTGCTCGATGAGCACCTCGCCGGCCCCGTCGAGCACCTGCACCGCACCGGGCGACTCGATCTCGAACGTCTTGTCGTGGCTGCCGTACTCTTCGGCCGCCTGCGCCATGAGGCCGACGTTGGGCACCGATCCGATCGTGGCGGGGTCGAGTGGGCCGTGGGCATTCACGTCGTCGATGACCGTCTGGAACACCCCGGCGTAAGACGAGTCGGGGATGACCGCGAGCGTGTCGTCCTCGCCGCCGTCGACGCCCCACAGCTTGCCGCCGTTGCGGATGAGCGCGGGCATCGATGCGTCCACGATCACGTCGGAGGGGACGTGCAGGTTCGTCAGGCCCTTGTCGGAGTTCGTGTACGAGAGGCGGGGGCCGCGCTCGTTCGCCGCGGCGAAAGCGGCCGCGATCTCGTCGCCGTTCGCGATGCCGCCGAGCCCCGCGAGGATCGCGCCGAGCCCGTCGTTGGCCGTCAGGCCCTCCTTGGCGATCACGTCGCCGTAGGCGTCGAAGACGTCGGCGTAGTAGGCCTTGACGACGTGGCCGAAGATGATCGGGTCGCTGACCTTCATCATCGTGGCCTTCAGGTGCACGGAGTACAGGACGTCTTCGGCCTTGGCTGCCTCGAGCGTCTCGGCGAGGAAGGCGTCCAGCGCCGCAGCCGACAGGAACGTCGCGTCGATGATCTCGCCGGGCAGAACCTTCAGCCCCGTCTTGAGCTGCGTCACGGCGCCGTCCTCGGCGACGTGCTGGATCGTGAGCACGTCATCGCTCGGGATGACGACCGACTTCTCGTTCGACTTGAAGTCGTCGTGGCCCATCGTCGCGACCCGGGTCTTCGACCCCGCCGCGAAAGGCTTGTTGCGGTGCGGGTGCTTGCGCGCGTAGTTCTTCACCGAGAGCGGGGCACGGCGATCGCTGTTGCCCTCGCGCAGGACGGGGTTGACCGCCGAACCCTTGATGCGGTCGTACCGGGCGCGGATGTCCTTCTCCTCGAGCGACTGCGCGTCGTCCGGGTAATCCGGGATGTCGAAGCCCTGGCTCTGCAGCTCGGCGATGGCGCCCTTGAGCTGCGGGATCGATGCCGAGATGTTCGGGAGCTTGATGATGTTCGCCTCGGGAAGCGTGGCCAGCCCACCGAGCTCGGCGAGGGCATCGCCCACCTGCTGCTCGGGCGTCAGCTTCTGGGGAAAGGCCGCCAGAATGCGCCCCGCGAGCGAGATGTCACGCGTCTCGACATCCACCCCTGCCTGGCCGGTGACCGCCTTCACGATCGGGAGGAAAGACGCGGTCGCCAGCGCCGGAGCCTCGTCGGTGTGGGTGTAGATGATGGTCGAATCAGTCACCGGTTATGTCTCCGTTCGGGTGGTCTTTCCAGCCTATCGCAACGCCAAAGTATCTTGACATCGAGATAACTTGGTGCCCGGACTCCGCGTCGCAGAGCGTCGTTCATCTTCGCGGATCGGGCGATTCCAGCTAGCCTGTGCTCATGGCTGAGCTCAGACTCGTGGAACTGTCGGCGGCGACGATCGTCGCGGTGAACAACATGTCGCTCAAGCCCGGCCAGGAGCAGTATCTGGCCCCGGTCAGCTACGGGATCGCGGCGACCGTGATCAACCCGCAGACCTCCTGGCAGCGCGTCGTCCTGGACGCCAACGAGGTCGTGGGGTTCGTCAGCGCGAACTTCGACCCTGAGGCATCCGAGGAGCATTTCCGCTCGGTTCTCTGGCGCATCAACGTCGACGCCGACGACCAGGGTCGCGGTGTCGGCCGGTTCGCCGTGGAGGGCCTGCTCGACGAAGCGCGCAAGCGCGGAGTCGACCATGTCGACGTCATCTACGAGGCCGGCGAGGGCGGCCCCGAGAAGTTCTTCACCCGGGTCGGCTTCACGCCCGTGAGCGAGACCGAATACGGCGAGGTCATCGCCGAGATCCGCTTCTAGCGCGGCGCTTCGCGCAACCGGATTCGGACGAAGCCAGCAGATTCGGATCCCCGAGTCGACGGCATCCGATTCTGGTGCTGTCGTCCGATTCTGATCAGTGCGGCGACTCCTCCGCACCGCGACCGGATCGTCGGCTATCCACAATGTGGGCCGTGATCGTGTGTGGATGCCGCCCCCGGGCGACACGATCGGCCGATGGACATTGCGCAGTGGGTGACGGATAGAGGTGGCATAGTTCACCGGTCGGACCTCCTCGACAGAGGAGTGTCAGCCGGAGCCCTCCGAGCAGCCGTGACCGCCGGCCTGGTCCTGCGGGTCCGTCGGTACTGGATAGCGACAGCTGCCGCGCCCCCGGCGCTCTTGGTCGCCGCGAGGGTGACCGGTGTCATCGCGTGCGTGTCGGCGGCCCAGCATCGGGGCTGGTGGATGCCCGGCGATGTGGGATCGGCCGTCCACGTCCGTGTTGCGCCGCACGCTCGCCCGCCGGTGGGCGTGATCGCTCACTGGGACAGGCCGATCGTCCCGACCGGGCCACGCGTGCTCGTCGAGTCGATCGAGGACGCCTTGAACCACGTCGCGGCGTGCGCTCCGCGTGAAGCGGCGCTGACGATCTGGGAGTCGGCGGCGCGCATCGAACGGCTCTCACCGGAGAGCCTCCGGAGAGTGCGCTGGACGACTCCCGCGGCGCACGAGTGCGCGGCGTCGATCACCGGGCTGTCCGACTCGGGTCTCGAGACGCTTTTCGTCGTGCGCCTTCGACCGTGGGGCATTCCGATCCGCCAGCAGATCGTGCTGGCGGGCAAGCGAGTGGACGTGCTCATCGGCGACCGGCTGGTCGTGCAGATCGACGGATTCGCCTTCCATTCGACGGCCGCCGACCGCGGACGCGATGTCGCCCACGACCGAGAGCTGTCGTTGCGCGGCTATACGGTGCTGCGATTCACCTACGCGCAGGTCGTCCACGACTGGCCGTCGGTCGAGCGCACCATCGCGCGGGCGATCGCCGCGCGAGCCCACGTCGCGGCGTAGCTGTCTTCGCCGGAATCGGATGGCGGCGCCAGAATCGGATGCCCAGTCCTCCAGCATCCGATTCTGACGACGAGGTCCGATTCTGCTGCAACGCCGAGGCGACGGATGCCGCGACCCGGCGCATCAGCGCGGGCCGCGGCATCCGTCGATCCGACTCAGACGAGCGACTCCCGCCAGGCGGCGTGCAGGCGGGCGAAGCGGCCGTCGCCGCCGATGAGCACGTCGGGTGAGTCGTCCTCGATGATCTCGCCGTGCTCCATCACGAGCACCCGGTCGGCGATCGCGACCGTCGACAGGCGGTGCGCGATGATGATCGCCGTGCGGTGGGCCAGCAGGGTCTGCAGGGCGTCCTGGATCTGGCGCTCGCTCGGGATGTCGAGCGACGCCGTCGCCTCGTCGAGGATCAGCACTGCCGGGTTGGCGAGGAAGGCCCGGGCGAACGAGATCAGCTGGCGCTGACCCGCAGACACGCGGCCACCGCGCTTGTTGACGTCGGTGCCGTAGCCGTCCGGCAGGCGTTCGATGAAGGTGTCGGCCCCCACGGCGCGCGCCGCCGCGCGGATCTCGTCGAGCGTCGCGTCGGGCTTGCCGAGCGCGATGTTGTCGGCGACCGTGCCGCTGAACAGGTAGGCCTCCTGCGTGACCATGACGATCGCGCGGCGAAGATCCTTCGGGTGCAGGCTCCGCAGGTCGACGCCGTCGAGCGTGATCCGGCCGCGTGTCGGGTCGTAGAACCGCGACACGAGCTTCGCGAGCGTCGACTTGCCCGCTCCGGTCGTGCCGACCAGGGCGATCGTCTCTCCCGCAGGGATCTCGAGCGTGAAATCGGGCAGGATCGTGCGGCCGTTGCTGTAGCCGAACTCGACGTCCTCGAAGCGCAGGTGACCGCGGGCCTCCCACAGGTCGACCGGCGTGACCGGATCGGGAACCGTCGGCTCCTCCTCGAGCACGCCCGACACCTTCTCGAGCGCCGCCGTCGCGGACTGGTACGAGTTCAAGAAGAACGCGACCTCCTGCATCGGCGCGAAGAAGTTACGCACATACAGCACCGCGGCGATGAGCGTTCCGATCAGGATCGAGCCGTCGACGACGCGGATGCCGCCCCACAGCAGCACGAGCGCGACGGTGACCGATGCGACCGCCATGAGGCCCGGCTCGAAGGTTCCGAACAGGCGGATCGAGCGGATGTTGATGTCGCGGTAGTCGCTCGCGAGCGCGCCGAACTCGTCGTCGTTGCGCACCTCCTTGCGGAACGCTTTCACGGCACGGATGCCGGTCATGGTCTCGACGAACTTGACGATGACCTTCGCGCTGACCACGCGAGACTCGCGGTACACGACCTGCGAGCGCATGTAGAACCAGCGCATGAGCAGGTACAGCGGCAGTCCCATCACGACCAGGATGACGCCGGACTGCCAGTCGAAGATCAGCAGGGCGACGAGCGTGAACCCGCCATAGAGCACGCCCGTGACGAGCTCGTTCAGTCCCCCGTCCAGCAGTTCGCGGATGGTGTCGAGGTCGCTCGTCTGCCGCGAGATGATGCGGCCGGACGTGTACGACTCGTGGAACTCCAGGCTCAGGCGCTGGGTGTGCAGGAAGATCCGCTTGCGCAGATCGAGCATGACGGTCTGAGTGAGGCGCGCCGCGACGACGACGTACCAGCCGATGAGCCCCGCACCGCCGAGCGCGGTGAGCAGGTACACGGCCACGACACCGATGGTCGGCATCCAGTTCATCTGGTCGACGACCGCAGGCAGGGCGGTGTTGATGCCGTAGGCGATCAGCGCAGGGCCGAGCACCCGCAGAGCGGTCGAGACGATCAGGACGACCGCGGCGAGCACGAGCTGCCACTTCAGCGGCGAGACCAGCGATCCCAGCAGGCGCAGCGAGCGACGGCGGATGCTGCGGCTCTCGTCCCGCGTGTAGTCCGAGCGGTCTTCGCCGCTGGTTCCTTCGACGGTTGCCGTGCTCACAGGTTCACCTCCCTCTCCCGCATGCGGGCTTGCTCGTCCTCGAGGCTCGAGATGACGTGTCGGTAGTGGTCGCTGTCGCGCAGCAGCTCGGAGTGCGTGCCGACCGCGGTGATGCGGCCCGCTTCGAGCAGGGCGACCCGGTCGGCGAGCGTCACGGTCGACGGCCGGTGGGCGACGACCAGCGCGGTGGTGGCGTGCAGCACTTCGCGCAGCGCGTCTTCCACGAGCGCCTCGGTGTCGACGTCGAGGGCCGACAGCGGGTCATCGAGCACGAGCACCGCCGGCCGCGCGGCGACCGCGCGCGCGAGCGCGAGGCGCTGACGCTGACCGCCCGAGAGCGAGAGGCCCTCTTCGCCGATGATCGTGTCGACGCCGTTCGGAAGGTCTTCCACGAAGCTCGCCTGCGCGACCTGGAGCGCTTCGCGCATGACGGCCTCGGCTTCGGGGCTGCCCGGCTCGAGGTCTTCGCGGCCGAGCAGCACGTTGTCGCGCACGCTCTGCGAGAACAGGGTCGCGTCTTCGAACGCCATGCCGACGTGCATGCGCAGCTCGTGCAGGGTGAGATCGCGCACGTCGACGCCGTCGAGGGTCACCCGTCCGCCGGTCACGTCGTACAGGCGCGACGGCAACGTGGTGAGCGTCGTCTTGCCCGAACCCGTGAGTCCGACGAGGGCCATGGTCTCGCCCGGGCGCAGCACGAGGTCGATGCCGTCGAGCAGATCGCGTTCGCCGGTGGCGGCATCCTGATAACGGAAGTGGACGTTCTCGAACGCGAGCTGGCCGCGGGGCCGGTCGATCGTCGCGGGTTCGGCGGGATCGACGATCGTGTTCTCCTCGTCGAACACCTCGAAGATGCGGTCGGTAGCGGTGCGCGCGTCGAGCGTGAACGAGAACAGGAAGCCGATGGACTCCATCGGCCAGCGCAGCACGGTCGCCATCGCGAAGAACGCGATGAGCTCGGCCACCTGCAGCTGACCGAGCTGCACGAGGTAGATGCCCGCGCCGAGGCACAGCGCGAAGGCCATGTCGGGCAGAAGCACGAGCCAGAACCAGATCACGCCGACCGCGCGGGCCTTGCGCAGCTCGGTCTGACGCAGCGACTCGGCCTGCTCGGCGAACTTGTGCAGGGCGTGCTTGCCGCGGCCGAAGGCCTTGAGCACGCGGATGCCGTGCACGCTCTCCTCGACCGAGGTGGCGAGGTCGCCGGCCTGGTCCTGGCTCTGGCGGGCGAGCGTGCCGTACGTCTTTTCGAACCAGTAGCCGGTGTACCAGAGCGGTGCCGAGCACACCAGGAAGATCGTGCCGAGCAGCCAGTGCCAGCGGAACAGCAGCAGCGTGCCGACGAAGATCGTGAGCACGTTGACGACGAGCAGCACGACGCCGAACGCCATCCAGCGGCGGAGCATGCTGATGTCCTGCATCATGCGGCTGAGGAGCTGCCCGGACTGCCAGCGGTCGTGGAACGACACCGGCAGCCGCTGCAGGCGCGAGTAGAAGCCCTTGCGGATGTCGTACTCCACCTTGGTGGCCGGCCCGAGCACGAACCACCGGCGCAGGTACACCATGAGCGCCTCGAAGAGGCCGAGCGCCAGGATCACCGCGGAGCCCCACACGAGCTGAGCGGGGTCGCCGGAGCTGATCGGTCCGGCCACGATCACCTCGAGCACGAGGGGAATGGCGAGGGCGAGCAGGCTCGCGATGAGCGCGCTCAAGGCGCCCATCGCCAGGCGCGGGAGGACCGGCTTGGCGAACGGGATGAGACGCGCGAGCGCTCTCAGGGTGGAGGGGTGGCCGTCTTTCGTGGCAGCGGTGGAAGTCATGATCCTTGTGGGATTGGGTCGCGCAGGGTGGAGAAGGGGGTCGCCGGGCACGGCGATCGGCGGTGACGCCTGTCGAACGGAACGCGTGGAGCGCCGGGCCTATGCCCGGCCGGCTCGGCTCAGCCGAGGAGTCCGGCGGTTCCGATCGGGTCGCGGAGGACGGCAGCGACCGGCGTGACGGCAACGGCGATCGTGTTCATGGCATCCTCCTTCGATGGGAGCCCGCGCTTCGCGCGGACGAGAGCCCTCCAGACTAGCCCTGGGCGACGCTCGCGTGCAACCGCTCTCTTGCGACTTCCCTGCGCGAGATCACCCGCTGCTCGCGAGGTCACCCCGCAGGAGTGTGCGCACGGGGTGATGTCGCGGCGGCGGGGTGATCTCGCGCCGACGAGAGCGGCGGATGCCGGTCAGGCAGCGGCTTCGCGCGAGAGCAGGCTGCGCTTCACGTCCAGGCCCCAGGCGAAGCCGCCCAGCGATCCGTCCGAGCGGAGCACCCGATGACACGGGACGAACAGGGCCGGCGCGTTGCGCGCGCAGATCGACGCGGCGGCCCGCACGGCGCTCGGCTGGCCGAGCGCAGCGGCGAACTCGGCGTACGAGAGCGGCTGGCCCGGCTCGATGCGGCGCAGCGCCGCCCAGCCCACGAGCTGCATCTCGGTCCCCTGCTGGGCGACCTCGACGTCGTCGATCGCCGAGAGGTCGCCGCCGTAGTACGCGGTGACGGATGCCGCGGCATCCGTCTCCGCCTCGCGCACGCTCTGCGGACGCAGCCGCGGGTGGATGCGCGAGATCGCGGCGTCGGCGTCGGCGGTCCAGCCCGAGGCGAGCACGCGGCCCCGGTCGTCGGCGACGATCGTGAAGGCGCCATCGGGGGTGTCGATGGTCTGGATGCTGGCGGTCATTTCGGGGCCTCCTCAGTGCTCGGTCGTCGGACCGGTGGTGCGGGTGTGATGTCGGGTGACGGGTGTGGCGGCGGGACGGCGCTCGATCCGACGACCGAGCCGGCGCGGGGTGGTCGCGGCGGCACGGCGCGCCACAGGTGTGCGGTCAGGTAGCTGCGCCACGGTGCGGTGCGGACGGCCCACTGCTCGAGGGCGCGCGCCTCGGCCGGAAGCCCGACTGCGGCTGCACCGGTGCGGACCGCCACATCGCCGGGCAGAAAGACGTCGGTGTCGCCGATCACGCGCATGCGCACGTAGTCGGCCGTCCAGGGTCCGATGCCGGGCATGGCCAGCAGCGCGGCGCGCTGGTCGGCGGCCTCATCGCCGGGGCCGAGGGACAGCGTTCCGTCGGCGAGCGCTTCGGCCGCTCCGACGATCGCCCGCGTGCGGGCCGCGGGTCCGCGCAGCACCTCGTGCCCGCGCTCGGCGATCGCGGCCATCGTGGGGAACAGCCGGCTCTCGAGAGCCGGCCCGGGGCCGATCTCGACCCGCTCCCCCAGTGCGTCAGCCAGGGCCGTCAGCGCCGTGCGCGCCGCGCTGACCGTGATCTGCTGGCCGACCATGGCCCGGATGAGCATCTCGTGCGGGTCGGCGGCGCCGGGCACGCGGATGCCCGGGACCCGGGCGACGAGCGGGGCGAGCTCGGCGTGCCGCGCCAGAGCCTCGTCGACCGCGATCGGGTCGGCATCCAGGTCGAACAGGCGGCGTGCCCGCGTGACGAGTGTCGACAGGTCGCCGAGATGCGTGAGGCGCGCCCGCAGGCGGATGCGCCCGACCTCGTCGAGGCGCAGCTCGAACCACGCCGGTCCTCCGGCGAGACGCAGCGTGCGGGCGAACGAGGTCGCAGTCGCCGACTCGACGCCGCTGATCGCGCGGGCCCCCATCCAGGCGAACAGCCCATCGGCATCGAACGGCCCGCGGTGCGGCAGGACGAGGTCGATCGCCCCCGGCGCATCCGTGCTTTCGAGAGACCCGCCGAGAGCGCGACGGCGGCGGGCGCGAAGCTCGAGCGGCGGCATGCCGAACACTTCGCGCACGGTCTCGTTGAACTGACGGATGCTGGAGAACCCGGCAGAGAACGCGACATCGGCGGCGGGCAGATCGGTTCCGACCAGCAGCATCCGCGCGGTGTGCGCCCGGTGCGCGCGGCTCAGCGCCAGCGGTCCCGCGCCGAGCTCGGCCGTGAGCAGACGCGTCAGGTGCCGCGGCGAGTAGCCCAGGCGCCGCGCCAGCCCCGGCACACCCTCCCGCTCAACCACCCCGTCGGCGATCAGACGCATCGCTCGGGCGGTCGTGTCGCCGCGCAGATCCCACTCGGGCGAACCTGGAGCGGCCTCGGGCAGACAGCGCTTGCACGCGCGGTATCCGGCTTCGTGCGCCGCTGCGCTCGTGGCGAAGAACGACACGTTCGAGGGCTTGGGCGTGCGCGCCGGGCAGCTGGGCCGGCAGTAGATCCCCGTGGAGCTGACCGCCGTGACGAACTGGCCGTCGAAGCGCGGGTCGCGCGACAGGATCACGCCGTACCGCTCGTCGAACGACATGGTCGGGGTGCTCATGTGTTCCAGCCTGCCACGCCTCGCGGCATCCGACTGGCGGAAATCGGACACCGCGGTCGTGGCCCGTGCGGCACGCCGCCGACCCGTGGGCCGGCGGCGCTGCGCTCACCCGGTGACGATCGCGAAGCCCCCGCTCGGCACGGGGATCGGACGCGAGCCGCGCAGATCGTACGTGCGCACTTCGGACCCCGACGAGTCGTACACGACCGCCGTGGTCGCCTGACCGTCGCGACCGACGCGGATCGTCTGCGACGTCAGGCTGCTCGAGTGCACGAGCTCAGTCGAGCCGGCATCCCCGGTCAGCAGAAGGCGCGAGGCGAACGGCCGCACCAGCAGCGTGTCCAGTTGCAGCGTGCCGCTCACGACGTCCACCTTGACGCTGTCTTTTCCGGACACGACCGGCTGCTGCAGTTCGTGCGGCAGGAGCACGCCGTAGGTCGGCGAGATCCCCTGTGGCGGAGCCGACTCCTCGAGCATGCCGAGGGGGCGACGGTCGGAAGTCCACCGCGAAGTGCTGCCCTCCTCGGTCGCCGACCACACGACGGGCTCGACCCAGCGGCGCTGGTCGGCGGCGCCGATGTCGAAGGTCGCGTGCTGTCCGGCGGTGAGCGTCAAGGCGCTTCCCGACCAGCTGGACTCGCCCGTCCACGACTCCGGCTTGCTGACGGTACCGTCGGTTTCGGTTGCCGCTTCGGCCTCGACGACCTCGAGACCGACGCGGTCGGCGATCGTGGTGATCGACGAGGCTCGCGCGGCCAGTTCCGGTCGCGCGTCGAGCGCGATCATCGTCAGCAGCCCGTGGATCGCGCTCTCGGCGCCGCTGTTGCGGTTGATCGAGCCATCCGGCTGGAGACCGTCGAAAGTGATGCCGGTCGCCGGATCGTACATGGGCTCGCCGGCGCGGTTGGCACCGAAGAACCATGCGGCCTGCATACCCGCCAGCGCCTCGAATCCGGCGGAGCCGGTCGCGTCGGCGACGGCGAGCAGCGACTGCACGCGCGAGTCGGCCCCGTAGGCGATCTGCACGCGATCGGTCGGGCTGGGGAACCAGCCGTTGTCCGGACCGCCGGCGGTCAGCAGCGTGGGCGTGAACACCGCGGCGTCCATGATCGCCGGCTCTGCCAGCGCGGGATCGCCGAGCACGACCGATGCCTCGGCCAGCGCTGCGGGCATCTGCGAGCCCCACGCGTGCCACATGCTGCGGGATTGCGCCCACGGCAGCACCGCGCCGTACGGCCAGGACTGCACGGATCCTGCCGACATCGCCGCGATCCCCTCGGCGAGCTTTCGCATCGCCTCGCGGGAGGCCGTGTCGGCCGGCTGCGCCTCGACGCGGGCAGCCAGACCCAGCACGGCTTCGGCCGAGGCATCCGCCCCGTCGACGATCAGCCACGCGGGAACGCGCATGCCGTCGGACTCGGCCCACTCTCCGTAGTTCACCAGCACCTGCCGGTCCAGCGCGCCGACCGAGAGAGCGAGTCGGTCCTCGAGGAACGCCGCGAACTCGGGGTCCGCGTCTTGGAACGCCGCGTATCCCTCGCCGAGCGCCCAGATCGTGCGGGCGAGCCAGTAGCTCGGGCCGGAGTCAGAGGGGTCGGGCAGCTCCACCGGCTCCGCGGACGGGATTCAGACTGCCGTCGGGCTGCATCCACAGCACGACGTTGCCCGCGTTCGGTCCGTCGGTCGTCTGCAGGTACGCGAGCGAGCGCAGGAGCTCGTAAGCGCTGTCGCGGCTCTTCTCCGCGCCGGTCAGGCTCCAGTGGCGCAGGTACACGACGGCCGCACGCGCGATGTCGTCGGCGTTGTACGCCCCCTGTCCCCACGTGTTGGTCGCCTCATCGAGGGGGCCGCCGCCGACCCGCTGGAACGTGCCGCCGGGCCGCGCGTCGGCGTAGGTCCACGGAACGATGAGCGTCGGCTCGTCGGCGAGCCGGTAGGTCGTGTGCCCTTCGACGTCCGCCGGCGGCGTCGCCTCGTCGAGCAGGAAGTCGAGGTGCGCGAGGTTCGTGAGCGGCGCGGCCGCGACCGCGGCGGGTGCCGTCGCCCTCTCGAGGAGGGTGGCGGATGCCGGCGCGACGGCGCCGCCGAGGGACACGGCGACCGCGACCAGGACGGCGAGCACGGGTCTGACGGCGGACGGCAGCCTGCTCGTCTCCCGCCGTGGAGCGTCGCGCAGGGTGGTGCCCTGCTGGGCGTCGTCGTGCGGACGGGGGACGTGCATCATCGCAACTCCTCGTGGCGTGACCCAGGGGGCGGGTCCAAGAACCGGTTGGTTCCAGTCCGCCTGCTCCGGCTCCGGACCACCAGCCCCTTGTTCCCCGTCGGCATCCGGTGTACTCGCGCGCCAGCGCCGCAGCGGGCGTTCTGCCCGTGATCCGATCCCGCGCCCGCGGCAGCGGATACCGTGAAGGGATGAGCCAACGCGAATACGACGTCATCGTGATCGGAGCCGGGGCCGTGGGCGAGAACGTCGCCGATCGCACCGTGCAGGGCGGCATGACCACCGTCATCGTCGAGGCCGAGCTGGTGGGCGGCGAGTGCTCGTACTGGGCCTGCATGCCGTCCAAGGGGCTGCTGCGCAGCGCGGCGGCCCTGCGAGCGGCCCGGGATCTCGACGGCGCGAAGCAGGCGGTCACCGGGGACCTCGACGTCACCGGCGTGCTGCGCCGCCGCGATGTCATCACCCACGACTGGGATGACGCATCCCAGGTGCGATGGCTCGAGAAGACCGGCATCGACCTCGTCCGCGGGCACGCCGAGTTCACGGGCGTCAAGCGCGTGCGGGTGACCGCCGAGGACGGCACGGTGACCGACCTCGTCGCGCGGCACGCGGTCGTGGTGTCGACGGGTTCGGCCGCTCTGCTGCCCGACATCCCCGGGCTCCGCGAGATCGAGCCGTGGACGAGTCGCGATGCCACGAGCGCGAAATCGGTTCCGGCATCGCTGGCCGTCATCGGCGGAGGAGTGGTCGCTGCCGAGATGGCCACCGCCTATGCGGGCTTCGGCACCAAGGTCACTCTGCTCGTGCGCACCGCGCTGCTCGAGAACATGGAGCCGTTCGCGGCCGAGCTGGTCGAGGCGTCGCTCGAGAAGATCGGAGTCTCGGTGCGCAAGGGCGTCGAGGTGACGGCGGCCCACCGCACCGAGAAGAACGCGGTGCTCGCCCTCTCCGACGGCGGACGGGTCGTCGCCGAAGAGGTCCTGGTCGCGATCGGGCGCACGCCCCGCACCACCGACCTCGGGCTCGAGCGCATCGGCTTCCAACCCGGGGCCTGGCTCGCGGTCGACGACACGCTGCTGGTGAAAGGCACCGACTGGCTCTACGCGGTCGGCGACGTCAACCACCGGGCATTGCTGACCCACCAGGGCAAGTACCAGGCGCGCGCTGCCGGAGATGTGATCGCCGTTCGAGCGAAGGGGCTCGCCGTCAGCGACGCGCCGTGGGGAGCGCACGTCGCGACCGCGGATCACGAACACGTGCCGCAGGTCACCTTCACCGACCCGGAGGTCGCGTCGGTCGGACTCACCGAGGCCGCCGCACGCGCGGCGGGTCGCCGCATCCGCGTCCTGGACTACGACCTCTCGTGGATCGCCGGCGCGTCGACCTACGCCGACCACTACGAGGGCATGGCGCGGGCGATCGTCGACGAGGACCGCGGCGTGCTGATCGGCGCGACCTTCGTCGGGTCCGACGTCGCCGAGCTGCTGCACTCGGCGACGGTCGCGATCGTGGGCGAGGTTCCGATCGACCGGCTCTGGCACGCGGTGCCGTCCTACCCCACGCTCAGCGAGGTGTGGCTGCGCTGGCTCGAGGAGTACGGCCGCCCGACCTCCTGACACTTTCCCTGACCGCGAGACTGCATCTGGACCTCGAGACTGTGGGGTTTGCCCGCAGTCTCGGGCGCCCGTTGAAGTCTCGCGGTCTTGGACGGGATCAGTGGAAGAAGTGGCGCTCCCCGGTGAAGAACATCGTGACGCCGGCTCTGCGTGCGGCGTCGATGACCTCGTCGTCGCGCACCGAGCCGCCGGGCTGCACGATCGTCGAGATGCCCGCGTCGAGCAGCACCTGGGGTCCGTCGGCGAACGGGAAGAACGCGTCGGATGCCGCCACCGAGCCCGCGGCACGGTTTCCGGCCCGCTCGACGGCGAGCCGGCACGAGTCGACGCGGTTGACCTGACCCATGCCGATCCCGACCGTCGCCGAGCCCTTCGCGAGCACGATGGCGTTGGACTTCACGGCGCGGCACGCCTTCCAGGCGAAGATGAGGTTCGCCATCTCCTCCTCGTCCGGACGCTCCCCCGACACGAGCTGCCAGTCCTTGGCGACGGATTCGATGTCGTCGGGGAAGCGGTCTGCGTCCTGCAGGAGCACGCCGCCCGAGACGAGCCGCACGTCCATCGGCTCCTGCTTCCAGTCGACCGGCAGCTGCAGCACGCGGAGGTTCTTCTTGAGCGCGAACACCTCGAGGGCCGCGGGCTCGAAGTCGGGCGCGACGATGACCTCGGTGAAGATGTCGCGCAGGTTCTCGGCCATCTTCAGGGTCACCGTGCGGTTGGCGGCGATCACGCCGCCGAAGGCCGAGACCGGGTCGCATTCGTGCGCGCGAAGGTGGGCGCTCGCGATCGGGTCGAGCGCGTTCGGCGCCGCGACCGCGATGCCGCACGGGTTGGCGTGCTTGATGATCGCGACCGCGGGCTTGACCATGTCGAAGGCGGCGCGGAGCGCGGCATCCGCATCGACGTAGTTGTTGTACGACATCTCCTTGCCCTGCAGCTGCGTCGCCTGGGCGATGCCGTGACCGCCGACGCGCGTGTAGATCGCCGCGCGCTGGTGCGAGTTCTCGCCGTAGCGCAGCGTCGAGAGGCGCTCTGCCTTGATCGTGAGGTGCTGCGGCAGATCGGCCTCGCCGAGGGTCTGCTCGGCGAACCACGTCGCGACCGCACGGTCGTACTCGCACGTGTGCGCGAACGCGCGGGCCGCGAGCTCGCGTCGCTGCGTGAGGGTCGTGCCGCCCGCGCCGACGGCCTCGATGATCGCCGGATACGACTCCGGTGAGACGACGATCGCGACGTTCGCGAAGTTCTTGGCGGACGCGCGCACCATCGCGGGGCCGCCGATGTCGATCTGCTCGACCACGTCGTCGCCCTGCGCACCCGAGCGCACGGTCTCGACGAACGGGTACAGGTTCACCACGACGAGTTCGAACGGAAGGATGCCGAGCTCCGACAGCTGCTGCTCGTGGTCTTCGAGGCGGAGGTCTGCCAGCAGGCCCGCGTGCACGCCGGGGTGCAGGGTCTTCACCCGGCCCCCGAGCGACTCCGGAAAGCCCGTGACCGAGGCGACGTCGGTCACCGCGTGGCCGGCATCCCGAATCGTGGCGGCCGTCGACCCGGTCGAGACGATCTCGACACCCGCGGCGTCGAGCGCTTCGGCCAGCCGCAGCAGGTCGGTCTTGTCGCTCACCGAGACGAGCGCGCGGCGCACGGGGACGACGTTTCGGTCGCGGTACAGGGACGGGTCGTGGCTGGGGCCGGCCATGGGTGCTCCTCGGTGGGGTCGGGGGTGAGTGCGGGGGTGCGGGCGGTCTCTCAGCGCACGCCGGCGAGGTCGAGGTCTCCGGTGGCGATTCGCCGGACGACGTCGATCAGCAGTCGGCGCTCGACCGGCTTGATGCGGTCGTGGAGCGTGTGCTCGTCGTCGCCGGGCAGCACCGGAATCCGCTCCTGCGCGAGGATCGGACCGCTGTCGACGCCGTTGTCGACGATGATGACGCTCGCTCCGGTCTGCGCGACACCGGCGGCCAGGGCGTCGCGGACGCCGTGCGCACCGGGGAACTCGGGCAGGTAGGCGGGGTGCGTGTTGATGATGCGCGGCGACCAGGCATCCACGAGCGAAGGGGGCAGCAGGCGCATGAGTCCGCTGAGCACGACCAGGTCGGGCTTCCAGACGTCGAGCTGCTCGGCGAGTTCGGCGCCCCACTCCTCGCGGGAGTCGAACTCGCGCCACGGCACGAGCATCGTGGGGATGCCGTAATCCTCGGCGTGCTGGAAGCCGTCGGCTTCGCGATCCGCGCCGACGACCACGATCCGCGCCGGAAAGTCGGGGTCGGCCGCTGCGTCGAGCAGGGCCCGAAGGTTGGAGCCCGCGCCCGAGATGAGAACGGCGACCGTGAGCACCGGCCTAGTCTACCGGCGGCAGCGGGCTGGGCCTGCGGGGTCCCAGGTCGACGGTGGGGGTGCTGTCCGGGTCACTGGAACGTGGCCGATCGGATGCCGCGACCTCCGGTGCCGGCGCGGCGCCCTCCGTTGCGGGGGTGATGGCTTCCGTCTGTGCGACGAGCGTCGGTTCCGCGTCGGATGCGATCTCGGCATCCGTCACCTGCGCCGCCGCGGCCTCGGTCGCCTTCGCGCGCGTCGGCGCGGCCTTCGGGCGGCGTCGCGGCGAGAGCAGCAGGATCGCCGCGCCGAGCAGCACCTCCAACCCGACGGCGAGGGCGACGGCCCCCGGCTGCGGACCGACCTCGGCGAGCCGGCCCGGCCCGATCGACCCCGACGCCAGGGCGGACATCAGGGCCGCGCCCGCGGCCGCCAGCACGGCGATGCCGAGCGCGATGACCGTCCTCGCGCCGATCCGATCGGACTGCGGGTCGGGTTCCGCGCCCTGCGGCGCATCGTCCGCGCCCTCCGCCGCATCGTCCGTGCCGAGCGAAGCCTGCTCCGCAGCGCCCGGCGGACGGGATGTCTCGACACCCGCCAGCAGAGCCGCGAGTGCCGAGCTGCGGGCGGGGTCGCCGGCCGCGTCCTCGTCGATCGGCAGAGCGGGTTGCGCGGCATCCTCGACGGCCGGTGGCGCCACGAGGCGCGACCGGGCGATCCAGCCCGCGAGGCCGCCCAGGGCGACCGGCAGCAGGGCGAGCAGCAGCAGCCAGGGGGTGGTCGACTCGGGAAGCGCGCCGAGCGCGGGAATGCCGGGAACCGGACCGAGCTGGGTGCCGGCGGGCGAGACGGCGGTGCCGGTGCCGACCGCGAATCCCGGACCGGCGACGAACGCCATGCCCCAGATCGCGAGGGTCGGCAGGTACGCGAGCTGCGCGAGGGTGATCACGGTCGCTCCGAGCGCGTCGACGTGAGCGGCTTCGTAGAGCGCGATGACCTCGCCACCCCGGAGCACGAGCGACACGGCGAAGGCGAGTGCGCCCAGCCCGATCAGCCCTGCGAGCGCGACCGCGCCGCCGCGCACGATGAGCCCGGGCACCTCCCCCCACTCGTGCGGCGCCGCCTCGATGCGGTCGCGAGCCCGAGCGATGAAACCCGAGCCCGCTTCGCGCCACTCGGTGACCACCGCGCCGACGAGCAGCGGAATCGCGAACACGAGCGAGGGGAACAGGATCGCCTGCCACCGCTCGACCGCGGCGAGGTCGTTGCCGGAGCTGAGGGCGATCACGCCGGTCAGCGCGGCGAAGCCGAGCGATCCGGTGATCACGCCGGTGACCCACGCGTCCGCTTGGGACGCGCGCACGCCCGAGCGGGCGGCGAAGATCGCCGTGAAGCTCGCGAATGCGAGCGGAGCGAGCGAGAGCACGAAGGATGCCGCGCCGGGATCGATGCCCGCGACGGCGAGGTAATCGCCGGGAAGAGTCACCTGCAGCGGAACGAGATTGCCGAATTGCCAGACCGTCGCGCTCGTCGGCCACAGCAGGCCCCAGTCGGCCGTTCCGCCCATCCCGAGGACCCACAGCAGCGTGAGGGGGGCGAGGGTCGCCGCGATGCCGACGGCCGCCGCGATGGCGGCGTCGACGGCGGAGAGAATGACGACGATCAGGCGATGCATGCCTCATCGACCCTACCTAGCGGGAGTGCGCCTCCCGCCCCCGGCACGCCCCTGAGCGGCATCCGCCGCCGCGTCGGCGTCAGGCGGCGTGGGGCTCGAGGACGAAGACCGCGATCTGCCGATCGGTCTTGGTCTGGTACTTGTCGTAGTCGGGCCACACGGCCGTCGCGCGGGCCCACCACTCGGCGCGCTCGTCGCCCGACAGCTCACGTGCGAGGTAGTCGCGCTTGACCGCGCCGTCCTGCAGTTCGACGTGCGGCTGGCGACGCATGTTCTCGCCCCATTTCGGCTCGTCGTGCGCTCCGCCCTTCGAGGCCACGACGGCGTATCGCCCATCGTGCTCCACCCGCATGAGCGCCGTCTTGCGCAGAGCGCCGGACTTCGCGCCGACGGTGGTCAGCACGATGATCGGCACGCCGCGCAGGAGGTTGGCTTCGGCGCCGTCCGACGCTTCGAATCGCTCCGCCTGCGTGCGGGCCCAGTCGGACGTGCTCGGCTTGTATTCCCCTGTCAGTGGCATCTGTCCACCGTAACCCGAGTCCTGCGGGGGCCGGCGCCGGCCCAGGCGGGCGCTCTTTCCGCGTTGAACGCGCGCCGCTAGCATGACGCGCAGGGGGATCGGGCGACGGTGGGGGACGCCATGACAGATCCGAACGGCACCACGATCGACGCGGACGGGCCGACCCGCGTGCTCGAACTGCGGGTGCACGGCGTGAACAACACGACCCCGGCCGCGCTTCTGGATCTGCCGCTGGACAGCATCGAACTGGCCGCCGGTGACACGCTCGGCTCGTTCTGGCAGCCGACCGCAGCCGCGCTCGCCGCTCAGAGGGCGCCAGACCGGCCCGACAAGCGCGGAGACGTTCCCGACCGCATCGCACGCGAGGCGTATTCCTGGGGCGGCATGGTGCGGACGGCGCCGAACTTCGGCGGTCCCGGCGCCGCCGGCCGGGTCGTCGGCGTGCTCGCACGCATCTTCTACGCGGTCATCCTGCCCTTCAGCATCGGAAACGCCGCGCAGTGGACCCGTCGGCTCAGCGTCATCCCGGTCGGCGAGCCCGAAGCCCGTGCCTGGGCTGCCGGACCCGATGGTCGCCGGTCTCGGCGGACGGCCGGCGCGGCACGCCTGTTCGGCCTGGTGCTGACGCTGCTGTTCACGACGACCGCCGCGACGCTCGCGCTGGATGTCGGTGCAGCTCAGTGTGCGGCGCTGGCGCCCTTGTGCGGACCGCTGGAGGGCTTCTTCGCGGTGTTCGCCGACTGGACGGGCGGACGCCGCCTCGCTCTGTTCGCGCTCGCTCCGGTCGCGGCGGTCATCGTGCTGTGGGTGGTGTCGTCGATCTCGCAGGTGCGGTATGACGTCCTGCCCGGCATGGAGGAGGGCATCGATATGGAGGATGCCGATTCCGTACCGGCGGACGCCGTGCTCTCGCAGTCCGGCTTCTGGTCGAATCGGCTGACCCGATTCCTCGCCCGCACCCATCTGTCGGCCGCGATCTGCCTGACCCTGCTGCTGGTCGGACTTCAGGCGTCGATGGGCTGGCAGGCGCAGTGCCGGGGCGTTGATTTCGCGCGCTGCTTCGGCGAGGGCTCCCCACCGTGGACCTTCTGGCCGGCGCTGCTGATCGTGGCGGCAAGCGCGCTGGGCCTCGTGGCCTGCTGCGTGCTCGTCTGGAGACTGCCGACGATGGCGATACAGACGGAGGAGCAGGTCGCGGCAGACTCATCGAATCGCTTCAGCCGGTGGCTGCTGGTCGGTTCGAGCATCGTCTTCGGCGCGGTGCTGCTCGCTCTCGCTGTCGTCCCCACGCCGGTGGCCGCACCGCAGCGCCTCTACGGCGCCGGCATGACCCTGCTGGTGCTCGCAATCGTGGGCACCGCACTGGCGATCTCGGGTTTCGTCTGGCGTCCACGCCCCTTCCGCGATGAGGCGACGGCGTGGTCGGGGCGCGGGCCGGGCGTGTTCATGACCGTCTCGCTCGCCGTCGCCCTGGCCACCAGCGCCATCTTCGTGGTCGCTGCGGGGGACTTCCTGAACGGGGCGAACGGGCCGTCGGCGCTCATCGGCGCCGCGGACTCCAGCATCCACATCTCCCGGAGTTTCGTCGCGCTCGGCACGCTGATCGTCATCGGGCTGGTGATCGCGGTCCTGCTCGTCCTGCTTCGGCTGTTCGGGCGGCGACGTGATCTCACCGACCGCGCGGAGCTCTGGCGCACGGCGCCGACCTCGGAGCCCCCGAAGCGCGGCGGCGCCAAGCCGCCCACCGTCCCCGACGAGCTGCGCGTGCCGGCCGGTGGGGTCCTCCCCCCGTCCAAGCCGACGCTGTTCCGCCGCATCGCGGACAAACGCATCTCGGCCGCCCGCCTGCACCTGATGGAGCCCGCCGCCGCTGCGGTGACCGTCGCGCTGGTGATCGCGATCGTGCTCGGCATCGTCTGGGTGTGCGTGTCGTATCTGACCCGCAGCGATCTGTGGGGCGGACTGACCGGGTTCTGGCGCGATCTGGTGGTCGGCGCGCTGGATGTCGGCATGTTCACGCTCGCCTCGATCGGCGTCATCCTGGTCGCCGTGCTCGCCGCGGGCGCATCGGCGGGCGGCTCACGCCCGCTCGGCATCGTGTGGGACATCGTCTGCTACCTGCCTCGCACGGGTCACCCGTTCGGGCCGCCCTGCTACGCCGAGCGGGCGGTGCCGGAGATCGCCGGGCGACTGCACCGCTGGCTGTCGCAGGACCCCTCGCACCGCGCGATCCTGGCCGCGCACAGCATGGGCGGCGTGCTCGCCGTCTCGGCTCTGGGGCTGCTGGCGAGCTCTGCCCAGACCCGCCGAAACCTCGACAGGGTCGCCCTGCTGACCTTCGGCGTGCAGCTGCGCCCGTTCTTCGGACGCATGCTGCCCGAACTCCTGGGCCCCGACGTCCTGGGCACGCACCGGTCGGTGGCACCGAGGTTCTCAGATCCCGACCCGTGGCACGCCGATCTCGTCGCCGAGCGCGACAATGGCCGCGAGCAGTCCGATGCCGCGGCGCCGCCACCGGGCGGACCCGCGCCGACCAGACCGCCGATCGGGCGCCTGACCGGCGCACTGCTCCCCCGCCATGCCGACGGCACTCCGCGCGCGAAAGTGCGTTGGATCAGCCTCTGGCGCCTCACCGACTACCTCGGCTATCCCGCCCTCAGCACCGCCCCCCGCGGGCAGGACTGGGAGAACCACGTCGACCGGTATGCGAGCGAGCTCGACCTCTCGGGCTACATGGTCGAGGTCGGCACGCACGGCGAGTACTACCGGGTCGCCGAGTACGCCGAGGCCGTCACCCAATTGCGCGATCAGCTCGAAGCCGACTGACGCGTGAATCACGAGAGGACGGATGCCGCAGCATCCGTCCTCTCGATCGTCGAAGCCTGTTAGAGCCCGGCGATGATCTCGCGCATCAGGTCGGCAGTCTCGGACGGCGTCTTGCCGACCTTGACCCCGGCGGCCTCGAGGGCCTCCTTCTTGGCCTGCGCGGTGCCCGCCGAGCCCGAGACGATGGCGCCTGCGTGGCCCATGGTCTTGCCCTCAGGAGCGGTGAAGCCCGCGACGTAGCCGACGACCGGCTTGGTCACGTTCGCCTTGATGAAATCGGCCGCGCGCTCTTCGGCGTCGCCGCCGATCTCGCCGATCATGACGATCGCCTTGGTCTCGGGGTCGGCCTCGAACGCGGCCAGCGCGTCGATGTGGGTCGTACCGATCACCGGGTCGCCGCCGATGCCGATCGCGGTCGAGAACCCGATCTCGCGCAGCTCGAACATCATCTGGTAGGTCAGGGTGCCCGACTTGGACACGAGGCCGATCGGGCCCTTGCCGGTGATGTTGGCGGGCGTGATGCCGACGAGCGACTCGCCGGGCGTGATGATGCCGGGGCAGTTCGGCCCGATGATGCGGGTCGTGTTGCCCTTGGACTGCGCGTACGCCCAGGCCCCGGCGGTGTCGCCGACGGGTACGCCCTCGGTGATCACGACCAGCAGGGGGATCTCGGCGTCGATCGCCTCGATCATCGCGTCTTTCGTGAATGCGGGCGGCACGAACGCGATCGACACGTCCGCTCCGGTCTTCTCGATCGCCTCGGCGACCGAGGCGAAGACGGGCAGCTCCACGGCCGAGCCGTCAGCCGCGCGGTGCAGCACGGTGGTGCCGGCCTTGCGGGCGTTCACGCCGCCGACGACCTGCGTTCCCGCCTTGAGCATCAGCGCGGTGTGCTTGGTGCCCTCGCCGCCGGTGATGCCCTGGACGATGACCTTGGAGTCCTTGTTGAGGAAGATCGACATGTTTCTGCAGTCCTTATGCGTTCGCGAGCTCGGCGGCCTTGTCGGCGCCTTCGTCCATGGTTTCGGCCAGCGTGACGAGCGGGTGGTTGGCCTCGCGCAGGATCGCACGGCCCTCCTCCACCTTGTTGCCGTCGAGGCGCACGACCAGCGGCTTCGAGGCGCTCGACCCCAGCTCGGCGAGCGCGCCGACGATGCCCTTGGCGACCGCGTCGCACGCGGTGATGCCGCCGAACACGTTCACGAACACGCTCTTGACCTGCGGGTCGCCGAGGATGACGTCCAGGCCCGCGGCCATGACCTCGGCCGAGGCGCCGCCGCCGATGTCGAGGAAGTTGGCGGGCTTGACGCCTCCGTGGTTCTCACCGGCGTACGCGACGACGTCGAGGGTCGACATCACCAGCCCCGCGCCGTTGCCGATGACTCCGACCTGACCGTCGAGCTTGACGTAGTTGAGGTCGTTCTCCTTGGCCTTGGCCTCGAGCGGGTCGGCGGCATCCTTGTCTTCGAGAAGCGCGTGACCCGCGTGACGGAAGTCGGCGTTCTCGTCGAGGGTGACCTTTCCGTCCAGGGCGATGACGTCGCCCTCTTCGGTCAGCACGAGCGGGTTGACCTCGACGAGCGTGGCGTCCTCGCCCTTGTAGACCGCGTAGAGCTTGACGAAGACGTCGCTCACCTTGTCGACGAGCTCGGGGGCGAAGCCCGCCGCCTCGGCGATCTCGACGGCTTTCTGCTTGTCGATGCCGGTCAGCGGATCCACCGCGACACGGGCCAGCGCCTCGGGGCGCTCGACCGCGAGCTCCTCGATGTCCATGCCGCCCTCGACGCTGCACAGCGAGAGGTACGCGCGGTTCGCGCGGTCCAGCAGCACCGAGAAGTAGTACTCCTTGTCGATGCGTGCACCCTGGGCGATCATGACGCGCTTGACGACGTGGCCCTTGATGTCCAGGCCGAGGATCGCCTTCGCGGCCTCGTACGCCTCGTCGGGGGTCTTGGCGACCTTCACGCCGCCCGCCTTGCCGCGGCCGCCGGTCTTGACCTGTGCCTTGACGACGACCACGCCGCCGATCTTCTCGGCAGCGGCCCTCGCCTCTTCCGGCGTGTCGGCGATGAGGCCGGCGAGCACCGGGACCTCGTACTTCTCGAAGAGGTCGCGTGCCTGGTATTCGTACAGATCCACAGTGCATTCCTTCGCTGGGGCGACAGGGGAAATGACGCGAAAGCGTCTTGACGTCGAGATAACTCGGCCGATTTCCCAGCCTACTACCGGTGGGTCGGGGGTCCCGACCCAGCCAGTGCGGGCAGATCTCGCAGAGCAGGTCGTTCGATCCGGGTGCCTGCGACCCCGCGGGTCTAGGCTTCTGTCGACATGAGTGAGCCTCCGTCCGCCTCAGCCGCGCGCACCGCCGTCGTCGCCGCTGCACTCGACCTTTTCGCGCGGCAGGGGTTCGACGCGACTTCGGTCGAGCAGATCGCGCAGGCCGCGGGGGTGTCGCGCAGCACGTTCTTCCGCCAGTTCGGCGGCAAGGAAGACGTCGTCTTCGCCGACCACGAGGTGCTGCTCGACGAGCTGCGGGAATGGCTCGAACGCGGTCACGCCAATCCGTGGGTCGCGGTGTGCCAGGCATCCGAGCGGGTCTTCCAGCACTTCGCGCACGATCCGGAGGTGGCGCGCCTGCGCTATCAGATCGTGCGGCAGGTGCCCGCCCTGCGCGAGCGCGAGATCGTCACCGTGTTCCGCTACGAGCGCCAGTTCGACGAGTACCTGCGTCGCTCGCTGCCCGAGATCGATCCGCTCGACGCGGTCGGGTTCGCCGCCCTCGTGACGGCGCTGCACAACCACGTCCTGCGCCGTCTGCTCCGCGGCACGAAGCGCGTGCCGCTCACCGCGCTCCGCCGCGCACTCGATGACGCCCTGCGCCGCTACGGGGTGCACCCCGACGGTGCTTCCCCGGCGGCGGACGACGTGGTGGTCGCGGTCTTCCCTCGCTCGATGCCCACCGCCGAGATCGCCCGCCGGGTGCGCTCCCGACTCGACGGCTGACGCCCGGCCGCCGGAGAGGGCGTCGAAGATGACCGAGACACCTGGGCTCGATGTCGCCGGTCTGACCGGCTGGCTGCAGCGCGCTCATCCCGACCTCGCGGGCGGCGACCTCGAGGCGCACGTGATCGCCGGCGGCAAGAGCAACCTCACCTATCGCATCGACGGGCCGCGCATCCCGCTCGTGCTGCGGCGTCCGCCGCTCGGCCACGTGCTGGCCAGCGCGCACGACATGCACCGCGAGCACCGGGTGATCTCGGCACTGCGCGATTGCGCGGTGCCGGTTCCGCGCGCGATCGACTTCGTCGACGACACCTCGGCGGCCGAGGTCACCGGCACCCCCTTCTTCGTGATGGAGTTCGTCGACGGGCACGTGCTGACTCGCCCCCGCCAGAACGCGCAGTTCACCGCCGACGCTCTGCGCGGCGTGAGCCTGCAATTGGCCGAGATCCTGGCCGAGCTGCACGCGGTGGATGCCGAGCGCGTCGGGCTCGGCGACTTCGGTCGCGGTGACGGCTTCCTGGACCGCCAGCTGCGCACCTGGCACCGCCAGTACGACGCGTCGCGCTCCCGCGACCTCCCGACGCTCGACCGCCTGCAGGACAGCCTCCGCGAGCGCATGCCCGACTCCGCACGGTCCACGATCGTGCACGGCGACTACCGGCTCGACAACGCGATCGTCGACGGGACGGGCGATACCGCCCGGATCGCGGCGATCCTCGACTGGGAGATGTCCACGATCGGCGACCCGCTCGTGGATCTCGGCATGTTCGGCCTGTACTGGAACGTCGGCGCACTCCCGGGCGCTGCGGGCGCACTCCCGAGCGCCATCGACCCGGCCGCCGGATATCCGTCGTTCGGCGAACTGGTCGACGACGTATTCGGCGCGGGCGGGCATCGCCGTTCCCGACCTCTCGTGGTACGGCGCGTTCGCGGCCTACAAGCTCGGCGTGATCGCTGAGGGCATCCACTTCCGCTTCAGCCGCGGCGAGACCGTGGGCGCCGGCTTCGATCGCATCGGTGCGCTCGTCGAGCCGATCGCCGGTGAGGGACTCCGGCAGCTGGCCTCGGGAAGGCGCTGACATGGACTTCGCACACGATGCGCGCACGACCGCACTGATCGACGAGGTGCGCGCGTTCCTCGACGAGCACGTCATTCCCGCCGAACCCGTGCTCGCGGAACAGCTGGCCGCGACGCCCGACGAGTGGGGCGCGCGACCGATCGTGCGGGAGCTGCAGGCGCGCGCCCGTGAGCGCGGGCTGTGGAACCTCTTCCTCCCCGGAGACCGCGGCGCGGGCCTGACCAATCTGCAGTACGCCCCCCTCGCAGAGCTCACCGGGTGGAGCCCGCGGCTGGGTCCGATCGCGTTCAACTGCGCCGCTCCCGACACCGGCAACATGGAGGTGCTCGCCGACTTCGGCACGCCGGCGCAGCAGGAGCGGTGGCTCCGCCCGCTGCTGAGCGCCGAGATCCGCTCATCGTTCTGCATGACCGAGCCCGAGGTCGCCTCCTCCGACGCGACCAACATCGCGACCCGCATCCGCCGAGACGGCGACGAGTACGTGATCGCCGGCCGCAAGTGGTGGTCGACCGGGGCCATGAACCCCGACGCCGCGATCTTCATCGTGATGGGCAAGACCGATCCGGATGCCGCCCGCCACCGACAGCAGAGCATGATCCTGGTTCCTCGCGACACCCCCGGCGTGACGATCGTGCGTCCGCTGACCGTCTTCGGCTACGACGACCGCGATCACGGCGGGCACGCCGAGATCGCGTTCGACGAGGTCAGGGTGCCCGCGTCGAACTTGATCGGCGGCGAAGGCGAGGGCTTCGCGATCGCGCAGGCACGACTCGGACCGGGCCGCATCCATCACTGCATGCGCGCGCTGGGCATGGCCGAGCGCGCGCTCTCGCTCGTGCGCGAGCGCGCGCTGCAGCGCGTCGCGTTCGGCCGCTCGCTCGCCGAGCAGGGCGTGCTGCGCGAATGGGTCGCCGAGTCGCGCATCCAGCTCGAGGCACTGCGGCTGCTGGTGCTCAAGACCGCCTGGCTCATGGACACGGCCGGCAACCGCGCGGCGATGACCGAGATCCAGGCGATCAAGATCGCCGTGCCGCGGGCCGTGCAGCAGATCCTCGATCGCGCGATCCAGGTCTTCGGTGCGGCGGGCCTGTCGGCCGATCAGCCGCTCGCCGAGATGTTCGCCGGCGCGCGGGCGCTGCGACTGGCGGACGGCCCCGACGAGGTGCACCTGAACGCGCTGGGCAAGGCCGAGTTCGGCCGCTGATCCGCCTCAGAGCGCCGAGCGGATGCCGGCACCCCCGTCGATGACGACGGTCTGTCCCGTGATCCAGGCGGCGTCGTCCGACAGCAGGAACGCGACGGGTGCGGCGACGTCGTCGACCTCGCCCAACCGGCCGAGGGGATACTGCGCCGAGACCTCGACCTCGCGACCCTCGTACAGTGCGCGCGCGAAATCGGTCTTGATCACCGCGGGTGCGACCGCGTTGACGCGAAGGGTCGGAGCCAGCTCCTCGGCGAGCTGCATCGTGAGGTTGATGATCGCCGCCTTCGACACCCCGTAGAACGAGATGTTCGGACTCGCGCTCAGGCCGCTCACCGATGAGAGGTTCACGACCGAGCGCGTGAGACCCGCCGCGACGGCATCCCGAGTCCACTCCAGGGTGGCGACCACGTTGACCGCGAGGATCTTGTGCGCGACCGCCGGGTCGATCTGCAGCACGGGACCCCACGCGGGGTTGATGCCGGCGTTGTTGACGAGATGGTCCAGCCGCCCGTGACGCTCGGCGACGTGCGCGAACGCCTGCGCGCGGTGCGCCGGATCGTCGGCCTTGCCCGCCACCGCGGTGGCGCGCTCACCCAGCGCCTCGACAGCCGCGTCGAGCGACTCCTGTCGGCGGCCGGTGATCACCACCGAGGCACCCTCCGCGATCAGCCGGCGGGCGATGCCGAAGCCGATGCCCCGGCTGCCGCCGGTGATCAATGCCACCCTGTCGGTGAATCTGTCCACGCCGCACTCCTTCGTCCGATGCCGACACCCTACGCTCGGCGTACATATCACTTGCTATTCATATAACTCACTGGTAGTTTGTTCGCATGATCCAAACGCTCGCCGCCCTGGCCGAACCGAATCGGCTCGCGATCGTCGAATACCTGCGAGACGGTCCCCGATCCGTCACCGACATCGTCGACCGGCTCAACCTCAGCCAACCGCTCGTCTCGAAGCACCTCAAGGTGCTCGGCGACGCTGAGATCGTCGACCGACGCGTGGACGGCAAGCGCCGCATCTATGCCCTCGAACAGGCTCGGTTCGCCGAGCTCGACCGGTGGCTGGACTCGTTCGCAGAGCTGTGGAGCGAGCGGCTCGATCGACTTCAGGCGCACCTGGACCGAACGGAGGACGGCCGATGACCGGCCTGCTCGTCTCGAAGAACCTCGCCGACCGCGAGATCGTGCTCGAGCGCGAGCTGCGCGGCTCGGTCGATGACGTCTGGCACAGCTGGACGGATGCTGCGCAGCTGGAGGCATGGTGGGGTCCTGAGGGGTGGCAGACCACGGTGCGCGCGCTCGATGTCCGACCGGGCGGCCTCTGGCACTTCGGGATGGGGCCGATCGGCTCTCCTCCCGAAGTGTGGGTGCGATCGATCTACACCGAGGTCATCGCCGGCTCCGCGCTCTCCTACGTCGAAGGCTTCTCCGATGAGAGCGGCGCCGACCTCGACCCCGAATCACAGGCCGTCACAGTCGAGTTCATCGGGGTCGACCCCGCTCGGACGCGACTCGTGATGCGCACGCGCTTCACCTCCGTCAACCGGCTCGAGCGCATCATCGCGCTGGGTGTCGTGGAGGGCTGGACCGGCGCATTCGACAGGCTCGACCACCTCCTGAGGAGCACATCATGACCATGACCGATACCACCGCCGTGCGCTCGGCCGACGGCACCCGGATCGCATACTTTCGCAGCGGAACCGGCACGGCGATCATCCTGATCGATCCCGCGCTGTCGACGCACAAGGGCTCCATGAAGCTCTCAGCCGCACTCGCCACGCGCTTCTCGGCGATCAGCTACGACCGCCGGGGCCGCGGTGCGAGCGGCGACGAGCAGCCGAACACGGCCGACCCGGCGCGCGAGATCGAAGACATCGCGGCGCTCGTCGACGCCGTCGGCGGGCGCCCCATCCTCTTCGGATCGTCCTCGGGGGCCGCGCTCGCGCTCGAGGCCGCCGCCAGGCTGGGCGACCGCGTCAGCGGCGTCGTGCTGTACGAGCCGCCGTTCATCTGCGACGACAGCCGTCCTCCGCTGGCACCGGACCTGGCGGCGCGGATCGCCGCATCCGTCGCCGAGGGCGATCGCTCGGCCGCGGCCAAGGCCTTCTTCACCGAGGCGATCGGGATGCCCGCCGTCGCGGTCGGCGTGATGCGGATGCTGCCGCTGTGGCGCGAGGCGAAGACGCTGACTCCGACGCTGCGCTACGACTTCGCGGCGCTCAAGGGAACACAGGACGGACGTCCGCTGCCGGCCGACCGCTGGAGCGGGCTGCGTGCGCCGACACTCGTGCTGGTGGGCTCCAAGAGTCCGGCGTTCTTCCACACCGCGGGTGCGGCGCTGGCCGACGCGCTGCCGACCGTCGAGTACGAGTCGCTCGAGGGCGCCCACCACGGCTCGCCGCAGCTGTCGCCCGCGTCGATCGCCGCGCGGATCACCGATCGGTTCGCAGGATGAAGAAGAGTATTGGCATTGAGTCCCATTGTCGGCGAAACTGAGTGCCGCTAATCTGGAGGGATGACCCACTCCCCCGTACCCGGCGAACGCGTCGCCGGCTATGACGTCTCCGATCGCCTCGACACCGACTACTACGAGGTCTTCGCCGACGTCACGGGCGAGGATCTTGCGGTCTGGGATCGTGCGAAGGCGTTCGTCGACGAAGTGCTCCCGCGCATGGACGGGCTGTGGGACCGCGGTGAGTACGACCTCGACCTGGCGCGCCGCATGGGCGAACTGGACCTCTTCACCGACGGACTCGTGCACGACGAGCTCGGCTACTCGTCCCCGCTGGCGGCCGGACTGGTCAACATGGAGATCTCGCGCGGCGACGGATCGCTCGGCACGATCCTCGCCGTACAGGGCGGCCTGGCCCTGCGGTCGGTCGCGCTGTTCGGCAGCGATGCGCAGAAGGCCGAGTGGCTCCGTCCGATCGCACGCGGGGAGGTGCTGGCGGCGTTCGCCCTGACCGAGCCCGACCACGGCTCGGACTCGGTCTCGCTCGAGACCGAGGCCCGCCGCGACGGCGAGAGCCTGGGTGCTGAACGGCGCGAAGAAGTGGATCGGCAACGGCTCGTCCGGCGGCGTGACCGTCGTGTGGGCGCGCGTCGTCGACCCGACGGATGCCGAGCACGACGGCAAGGTGCGCGGGTTCCTCATCCGTCAGGAGACT
The DNA here is from genome assembly GCA_963781135.1 of uncultured Actinomycetota bacterium. Taxonomy (GTDB): domain Bacteria; phylum Actinomycetota; class Actinomycetes; order Actinomycetales; family Microbacteriaceae; genus Microbacterium. Next base: position 170,469 of record CAWADY010000011.1, read on the forward strand.
CCGGGCTACGACGGCCGGCCGATCCTCGGCAAGGCTTCGCTGCGGGCGATCCACCAGGCCCACATCCGACTCACCGACGTGCGCGTGCCGCTCGATGCGGTCCTTTCGGGCACGCACTCGTTCAAAGATGCGTCGACGGTGCTGTACTCCACCCGGTCGGGCGTCGCGTGGTCGGCCCTCGGCCACGCCACCGCCTGCTACGAGGCGGCCCTGTCGTACTCGCAGCAGCGCGTGCAGTTCGGCAAGCCGCTCGCGAAGTTCCAGATGGTGCAGGAGCGCCTGACCCAGATGCTCGACGAGCTGACCGCGATGCAGCTGTATTGCCGGCACATGGCTGACCTCGAAACCGCGGGCGAGCTGCGCCCGACCCAGGCCTCTCTTGCGAAGTACCACAACACACGCGCTGCGCGACGGATCGCGTCGGTGGCGCGCGACCTGCTCGGCGGCAACGGCATCCTGCTCGAGAACCGCGTGATGCAGCACATGGCCGACATCGAGGCGATCCACACCTACGAGGGCACCGAGAGCATGCAGGCACTGCTGATCGGGCGGGACATCACCGGGCACAGCGCGTTCGCCTGATCTCGCGGGTGTCGGTGCCGCGCATACCCGCGCGGCAACGACACCGCAACCCTGGCCCGCACGGCGCGACGAGGGCCTACGGTCGACGCATGGGCCTGTTCAGCCGTACACCTCCGCGCCCGCCCGCGGACGCCATCGTCGACGAGATGGTCGAGAAGCCGCCGCTGGGCATGTGGGCCGACGGCTTCGGTCGCCTGTCGACCCGCTCGCTGCAGGCACTGATCGTGCTCGGCATCGCGACGCTGCTGTTCATCGGGCTGAGGTCGGTGACCGTGGTCACGATCCCGGTGCTCCTCGCCCTCATCTTCGCGTCCGCGTTCGCCCCGGCGATGGGCTGGATGCGACGCCGCGGGGTGCCCTCAGCGCTGGCGGCCGTCATCACGCTCCTCACGATCCTCCTCATCCTGGGCGGCGTGGGGTGGCTCATCGTCTGGGCGGTGCGCGGCCAGTGGGACGAACTGTACACGCAGGGCGAGGAGGGCTTCCAGACGCTCCTCGTATGGGTTCAGGGCCTTCCGTTCGCCCCCACCGACGACCAGATCGAAGGGGCCCGCACCGCGATCATCGACTTCGTCACGAGTGCGCAGTTCGGCTCGGGAGCCCTGCGCGGCGTGTCGGCGGTCGGCAACTTCCTCGCCGGCTTCGTGCTGCTGGTGACCGTGTTGTACTTCTTCCTCAAGGACGGCCCCCGCATGTGGGAGTTCCTCCTGCGCCCCTTCGAGGGCGAGGGCTACGCGCGCGGCAAGCGCATCGGCGAGCGCACCGTATCGACGTTCGGCTCGTACCTGCGCGGCACCGCGCTGGTCGCCCTGGTGGATGCCGTCGGCATCGGCATCGGTCTGCTCATCCTGCAGGTGCCCCTCGCGCTGCCCCTGGTGGTGCTGACCTTCGTGCTGTCGTTCATCCCGATCGTCGGAGCGGTGCTGGCGGGAGCCATCGCCGCCCTGGTCGCCCTCGTGGCCCTCGGGCCCGTGCAGGCGCTCATCGTCGTGGGCATCGTCGTGCTCGTGCAGCAGCTGGAGAGCAACATCCTCCAGCCGTTCCTGATGGGCCGCACCATGCGACTCAACGCCTTCGTGGTGCTGATCGCGCTGGCCGCCGGCACCGTCCTCGGGGGCATCCTCGGCGCGATCCTGGCGGTGCCGCTCACGGCCGCGGCGTGGGGCGTCGTGCAGGTGTGGGACGGCCCCGACACCCCCGCCCGCTGGGCGCGGCGCAAGCGCCCCGAAGGCGAGGGCCGCGATACGCTGCCCGACCGGGTCGCTCAGCGCTCGCTCGACCGGTCCAGGGCCGAGCGCGCCGCGCAGCCGAAGGGTGCCTGAGCGCGGGTGATGCGGCCCGTCGACGCCTGAAGCCGAGTCCTGCCCAACGTCGGCACACCAGGGCAGGATAGGCGCATGCCCTACGAGATTCCCGCACCCATGCTGGCGAAGTCGGTCCCCGAGGTACCCGATCAACAGAAGGTGCCGGGCGGACTGAGCTACGAGCCCAAGTGGGACGGCTTCCGCGGGCTCGTCTCGTGGGACGGCGAGACGGTCGAGATCGGCAGCCGCGGCGCCAAGCCGCTGACCCGGTACTTTCCCGAACTCGTCGAGGCGTTCTCGCGCCTGCTGCCCGAACCGTGTCTGCTCGACGGCGAGGTGGTCGTGCCCAAGGGCGAGCCGGGCGCGCAGCGCCTGGACTGGGAGTCGCTCACCCAGCGCATCCACCCGGCGGCATCCCGCGTGAACATGCTCGCCGAGACCACACCTGCGATGTTCATCGCATTCGACCTGCTGGCTCGCGGCGACCGCGACCTGCAGTCCGAGCCGTTCTCGGAGCGGAGGGAGCAGCTGGTCGACCTGCTCGCGGGGCTGCCGCATCCGATCCACGTCACGCGGACGACGACGGATGCCGGCACCGCCCGCACCTGGCTGAGCGAGTTCGAGGGGGCCGGTCTCGACGGTGTCGTCGCCAAGCCGCTCGCGCAGCCCTACGCGCCGAACAAGCGCACGATGTTCAAGATCAAGCACGCCCGCACGGCGGATGTCGTCGCGATGGGCTACCGGATCCACAAGTCGGGAGCGGGTGTCGGATCACTGCTGGTCGGGCTGTACTCCGATGACGGCACGCTGTATCCGGTCGGCGCCGTCTCGGCCTGGACCAACGCGCGCCGGCTCGAGCTGATCGACGAGCTCGCACCCCTCGTCGAGCGCGACGACGCCGGTGCCGCGGTCAAGAGCGAGGGCGAGAAGTCGCGGTTCTCCGCGCCGGATCGCGACTCGTCGTTCGTGCACCTCCGCCCGGAGCGCGTGCTCGAGGTGCGCTACGACCAGCTCGAGGGCTGGCGCTTCCGCCACACCGTGCAGTTCGATCGCTGGCGGCCCGACCGTGACCCCGCATCGTGCACGTACGAGCAGCTCGAATCCGTCGCGGCATACGACGTCGGGGCGGTGCTGGACTGATCGGTCGCTTCACCGCGATAGCGGATTCGGAGATGGGCACCGGATTCGGACCAAAGCGCCTGTCGGATCCGAATCCGATGCCGGCATCCGATTCCAGTGACGCTGCCTCGCGTCAGCGGGCCTGGCCGTCGTCGGTCCAGTTCTCGGGGTTCTTCTTGCTCGGCTGCACGCGCGGCGGTTCACCGGGCATCTTCGGGAAGTCGGGCGGAAACGACAGCTCCCCCAGGCCGTTCGACAGGTCGCGCTGCCACCACTCGAGCAGCGTGTCGATGCGTCCGGGCTTGTCGAGAAACCCCGCCCACGGGTTGCCGGTGTCGGCGATCCGCTGCGGCACGGAGCGCACCGTGAACGTCGCAGGGTCGACGCCGTCGAGCTCGTCCCAGGTCACCGGCGTCGCAACCGTCGCGGTGGGCAGAGCGCGAGGGCTGTAGGCGCCCGCCATCGTGCGGTCGCGGTTGGCCTGGTTGAAGTCGACGAAGATGCGCTCCCCGCGCTCCTCCTTCCACCAGCTCGTCGTGACCTTCTCCGGCATCCGTCGCTCGAGCTCTCGCGCCGCCGCGATCACGGCATGACGCACATCGAGGAACTCGTGCGTCGGCTCGATCGGGCAGAACACGTGGATGCCGCGATTTCCGCTCGTCTTCACCCAGGCCTCGAGCCCGGCTTCGCTCAGCACGTCGCGCAGCGCGTGCGCCGCCGGGACGGCATCCGAGAAGTCCGTCCCGGGCTGCGGGTCGAGGTCGATCCGCAGCTCGACCGGGTTGTCGGTGTCGCCCGCGAGCGAGGCCCACGGGTGGAAGACGATCGTGTTCATCTGCACGGCCCAGACGATCGCCGCGGTCTCGGTGAGCACGATTTGCGGATGCCGCCGCCCGCTGTTGTAGGTCACTGTGACCGCCTCGACATAAGCGGGTGTGCCCTTGGGCGGGTTCTTGGAGAAGAACGCCTCGCCGTCGATGGAGTCGGGGAAGCGCTCGAGCGACACAGGGCGGTTGCCGTTGGCTTCGAGGAACGGCTCCGACACGGCGATCACGTACTCCGCGAGCTCGTGCTTGGTGATGCCGAGCTCGGGCCACAGCACGCGGTTCGGACTCGAGAGTCCGACCTCGCGGTCGCCGTCGGGGCCGGGCACGGTCAGGGTGATGCGCTCGCTCGCCATGAGAGGGAGCCTAGGCCGGGGGTCCGGCATCCGTCACCCCGGCCCGGCGTGCACAACGCAGGAGTCAGTCGGCCTCGTTCGGCACGGAACCCCGTGGATTTGCCATCGGAGCCTGCCGTGCCCGCGCTGCGTCCTGCGTTGTGCACGCTCAGCGCAGGACCGGGAACCGCAGGTGGGTGACGCGCGTCGTCGGGATGATGACCGTCGGGTCGCCGAGCTTCACATCGGCGGGATCGACGTCTTCGAAATAGCGATGCCCACCGCCCATGACGATCGGCACGAGGTCGATCGCGACTTCGTCGATAAGACCCGCCGCCAGTGCCTGCCCGGCGATCGTGCCGGCAGCAACGCCGACGGTGCCGCTCCCTGCGATCTCCCGCGCGCGGGCGACGGCCGCCTCGATGCCCTCGGTCACGAAGTGCGCGTTGCCGGTGTGCGCGTGCGCCCAGTCGGTGGGCGCCTCATGGGTCACGACGACGAACGGCACGCCGAGCGGATGTTCGCCGGTCCAGCCGTCCGTGATGTCGAACAGCGTGCGGCCGACCACGAGGCAGCCGAGTTCGGCCGTCCACTCGTTCCAGTAGTCCGCGCTCTCGCGGGTCAGATGGAACGGCGGCAGCGTGCCGGCGTTGACCACCTCGACGTCGCCCGCTTCGTACCAGTCGAACAGCGCACCGGGGTCGTTGTCGTCGTAGGCGACGAAGCCGTCGAGCGACATCGAGGCCGATGTCACGACGCGGGTCACGACATGCCTGCGATCAGCTCGTCGAGCTTCTCGTAGCCCTCGCGCACGCCGTACTCCATGCCCTCGCGGATCATTCCCTCGAGCGCAGCGACGCTCGGGAACACGCTGTGATCAACGAGCCGCGAGCGTCCGTCGGGGAGCTCCTCGAAGCGGATGTTGTCGATGCTCACCTCGTTCGGCCAGCCCTCGTATTCGAACGTCTGGATGATCAGCTCGTTCGGGATCACGGTGTGGAAGACGCCGCGGAATACGTAGGTCTTCCCATCCCCTTCGGTCTGCTCGAACCGGTAGCCTCCGCCGGAGCGGAAGTCCCAGTGGGTGATGACCGTGTTCTCGCTGCGCGGGCCGATCCAGATCTTGAACAGCTCGGGGTCGGCGTGTGCACGGAAGACTGCGGCGACGGGCGCGTCGAATTCGCGCGTGATGTCGGCGTACGACTGCCCGGGAGTCGCATCGATGACGACGGGATTGCTCATGATTCCTTCTCCTTCGTGGGTGGGGTGTCGATAGAAGATGCGACCACCGCGTCGAGGCGGCGATAGGCCGATTCGGCTTCGAGTCGGTACCGGTCGATCCATGACGTCAGCCGCTGGAGGGCGGCGGCATCGAGGTGGACCGGGCGACGCTGCGCCTCGCGCGTGCGCCACACGAGCCCGGCATCCTCGAGCACGCTGATGTGCTTCGAGACGGCCTGGAGCGTGATGGCGAACGGCTCGGCCAGCTCGCCGAGAGTCGAAGATCCTCTGCTCAGGCGCGCCACGATGGCGCGGCGCACGGGGTCGGACAGCGCGGCGAACGCCTTGTCCAGCGCGAGATCCGACGAGTTCATCAACTACATCCTTTATCAATCACTTCATTGAATACGATACCGCCGGAAGAGAAGCTCGTCAAGGCACCGATCAGGCGAGGGCGAGCAGGGGCGCGAGGTCCGTACGCGAAAGCCGGATCCACGGACCACCCGGGTCGACGATCACCCCTCCGAGCTCGGCATCGGCGCGCAGAGCGGCGGCCAGCTGCGGTGCCGTCATCGGGGCCGCCTGATCGCCGCGACGCAGCGACGCCACCTCGAGCGGATGCGAATACAGCTCGATCAGCCGCGCGCCGTCATCGGTTCGGGCCTCTGCCACCCCGAAGCGGCCCTCGGGCGACTTGTTCACGGCGACCCAGAACTTCACGCGCGTGAGCGCTTCGCCGACGGCGGCTGCCGTGGCCGGGGTGCGGTCGCCCGAGAGGAGCGTCTTCACCTCGAGCGAGGGGTCGGCCTGGTCGACGAGCTTCTCGAGCAGTTCACGCGGGAGCACCGCGCGCGCCGGCGCGGACGAGTTGTCGATGACCATGCCGGCGTAGGTTCCGGCCAGCGCGTATCGCAGCACCGCGAGCACAGGCTGGCCCATCGCCGACGTGTCGGTCTCGCGGTCGGCTTTGATGCTCTCGCGCAGCGCCGCGCCGCTGCTGTAGGCCAGCACGAACTGCTTGCCGTTCACCTGGGCGACGCCGAGCGGCAGATCCTTGCCCTCGGCCAGCAGCGCACGCGCATCGCCCTTGACGCGCAAGAAGAGGTGTCCCTGCATGAGCTGCCGTGCGACCTCGAGCAGGTCGGCCGCGTCGGGCGTCGCCGGAAGTGCGGCCAGTGCCTCACGCAGCACCACGTTGTCGCGCAGCCCGGGGATCGTCTCCGTCGCGGCGGGCGCCTCCGCGGCGCGAGGTGCGCGCACGGCGGGGGCTTGCGCGAGGCGTGTCGGCGGGCACGTCGACCGGTGCTGCCGGCGCTGACTGCGCACCCAATCCGCGGTACGAAGAGACCGAGATGCCGACGGTCCCCACGCCCCCTCCGGAGGCCGCTGACGCGTCCGCCGGAGCCTCCGGGCGCGTGGGCCCGGCCGCGGCATCCGCGTCTGCGCCTACCTGGTCCGCTCCCGGCTCGGCGCCGTCGCCGGACGGCTCAGTCGGGTCTGCTGCCGGCTCAGTCGGGGCGACGGACTCGGCCGGAACGACCTCCGCCTCGAGCTCGTTCGCCTTCTTGCGCCGCGAGAAAAGGGCCATTGCCCCAGCCTAACCCGGGCCTCACGGCCCCTGCGGGGCGCCGCGTCTCGCGTCAGAGCTTCTCGATCGGGGCGATCTTGATCAGCAGCTTCTTAGGGCCGGCGGTGTCGAAGCGCACGTGCGCGACCCGCTTCGCGCCCTCGCCGGTGACGGCATCCACGCGCCCCTCGCCGAAGTCGTCGTGCTTGATGCGGTCGCCCGAGGCCAGCTGCATGTCGCCGTTGTCGCGCACCTTCGCGGGGATGCGGTTCGCGAAGCGCTCGATCGAGGTCGACTTCGGAACGAGGTCTTCGCCGTACCGCCGTCCCGGGCGCGCTGCCCGGGCCGCCGGGACGCCGCGCGTTGAGCGCGCGGGACTGCATGCCGCCGCGGGAATTCACGTCGCCGGGCGACTGGCGCCAGTGCACCAGATCGGGCGGGATCTCCTGCAGGAACCGGCTCGGCATCGCGACCGAGATCTCGCCGAACTGCGCGCGGGTCATCGCGAGCGACAGGTACAGGCGCTTGCGGGCGCGGGTGATGCCGACGTAGAACAGGCGCCGCTCCTCCTGCGGACCGCCCGGCTCTCCCGCCGAGATGCGGTGCGGGATCAGATCCTCTTCGACGCCGGTGACGAACACGGCGTCATACTCCAGGCCCTTCGCGGTGTGCATCGTCATGAGCGAGACCGAGCCGGATGCGTCTTCGAGGTCGTCGGCGTCCGAGACGAGCTGCACCTCCGCCAGGAAGTCGACCACCGTGCCCTCGGGGTTGTTGCGGGCGAACTCGCGGGCGACCGCGACGAGCTCGTCGAGGTTCTCGACCCGGGCCTCGTCCTGGGCGTCGCGGCTCGCGCGCAGCGCGTCGGTGTAACCGGTCTTGCCGAGCAGCAGCTGCAGCCCCTCGGCGACGGCGGTCGGCGGTGCGAGTTCGCCGGTCGCGGGCAGCATGAGATCGGTCGCTTCGGCGAGCACCGCGTCGAGGTGCGAGATCGCCGCCTGGATCTTCGGCCCGACACCGAGCGCCGAGGCGTTGGCGAGCGCGTCGCGGAACGTGATCTGCTCGTTCGCGGCGTAGCGCGAGATCGCCTCGATCGTGACGTCGCCGATGCCCCGCCGCGGTCGGTTGATGATGCGGCGCAGCGCCATCTCATCGGCCGGGTTCGAGACCGCGATCAGGTACGCGAGAGCATCCTTGATCTCGGCGCGCTCGTAGAACTTCGTGCCGCCCATGATCTTGTACGGCAGGGCCGCGCGAATGAAGATCTCCTCGAGCGCACGGCTCTGAGAGTTGGTGCGGTAGAACACGGCCATCTGCGAGTAGTCGATGCCGCCGCGCCGCAGCGTCTCGATCTCGTCGGCGACGAACTGCGCTTCGTCGTGCTGCGAGTAGCCGGTGAAGCCGATGATCTTCTCGCCCGCACCGACATCGGTCCACAGCTTCTTGTCTTTGCGGTCGAAGTTGTGGCCGATCACCGCGTTCGCGGCGCTCAGGATGTTCTGCGTCGACCGGTAGTTCTGCTCGAGCAGCACGACCCGCGCGCCGGGGTAGTCCTTCTCGAACTCGCTGATGTTGCGGATGTCGGCGCCGCGGAACGCGTAGATCGACTGGTCGGAGTCGCCCACGACGGTGAGGGATGCCGGAGCCTTCGAGGGGTCGTCGGCCGGGTCGGCTTCGAAGATCATCATCCCGTTGGACTCGAAACCGGGGGCGTCCGAGCCGATCGGCCGGGTGAGTTCGTGGATCAGGGCGTATTGCGCGTGATTCGTGTCCTGGTACTCGTCCACCAGGATGTGGCGGAACCGGCGCCGGTAGATGTCGGCGATATGCGGGAACGCCCGGAACAGATAGACCGTCTGACCGATCAGGTCGTCGAAGTCGAAGGCATTGGCCCGCTGCAGGGCGCGCTGGTAGTCCGTGAACACATCGACGAACACGCGCTCGGCCGGGTCGGTCATGTTCGCCGAGCGGGCGTAGGACTCGGCATCCGACAGCTCGTTCTTGAGCTTGGAGATGCGGCTCTGGGCGCCTGCGGGAGTCAGGCCGTAGGCATCCGCTTCGTGCTCCTTCACCAGGCGCTTCAGCAGCGCACGCGAGTCGCCGGAGTCGTAGATCGTGAACGACTTCGTGAAGCCGAACTGCTCGGCCTCACGGCGCAGGATGCGCACGCACGCGGAGTGGAACGTCGAGATCCACATGCCCTGCGCGCGATCGCCGATCAGCTGACCCACGCGCTCGCGCATCTCGCCCGCCGCCTTGTTCGTGAACGTGATCGCGAGGATCTGGCTCGGCCACGCCTCTTTCGTGCGCAGCAGCGAGGCGACGCGGCGGGTCAGCACGCTCGTCTTGCCCGATCCGGCACCGGCGACGATCAGCAGGGCGGGTCCGCGGTAGGTGACCGCCTCGCGCTGCGGCGGGTTCAGGCCCGCGAGCAGATCTTCGTCGGGGCGCACCGAACCGGTCGCACCGGCTGCGGGACCGCGGTCGCCGCCGACGATGACGATGGGGGCGGATGCCGCGCGCTGCGCGGACGCGGTGGGGTCGGTCATGTCCCTCCAAGTCTAGGCGCGCACCCCGACACGATCACGAGGTGGGCCGGTCGTCGGGCGCAGGCGCCGCATCACGGCTCACCAGGCCACTCGAGTCACTTCCGTCACGCCCGGTCCGACGACCGGGCCGATACGAGGGACCGTCCTAGCTCATCAGATCGGCGGATGCCTCAGCCTCGGGCTCGGCTCGTCGATCGGCTCGCCCGTAGGGCAGCGCGAGCAGCACGCCGACCACGGCGATCACGAGGCCGAAGCCGGCGGCGAACCACGCCGTCGCCTCCGGGATGTCGAGGTACACAGTGATGCCCAGGATGCGCGCGAGACCCCAGGGAAGCAGACCCATCTCGTCGTTCCAGACCGTGAGCGCAGCTTCGAGCCCGACGAGGGCGATCACGAGGGCGGGCACGGCCAGCCCCGCGCCGATGCCGGCCAGCACGGTCCCGGTCGCCCGCCGGGGGCCGATCTGCGACCCGAGCGCCCAGCCGGCGGCGACGAACAGCCACACGAACAGGGCGAACGCGATCGCGATGTAGACGGTCCGGCGGGTGGGCTCGGTCCAGAACGAGAACCAGTAGCCGCCGGGACCGGTGACCGAAAGTGCGAGCAGCGTCACGATGCAGCGCAGCACGACGACCCCGCCGACCGCGGCGATGACCGGCCACGGAGACCGACGGCGCACCAGCAGCCGCACCACCGCGAGGAAGATGAGCCACGCGCCGAGCACCACCGCGAGGTGGGTCCACGAGAGGAACGAGGTCTGCACGGCACGGGTCGCCACCAGCAGGGCCGCGGGGATGCCGAGCAGCAGCCAGCGGTCCAAGGGCAGCAGCCCGAGCGTCGACTCGCGGGCGCGCCACGGTCGCGTCGCGCCGAGCCATGCGGCTCGTGCGGCGGCCGCACCCGGACGTCGGACGAGCCGCGTCCGCGATGCGAACACGCCGATCACGAGCCAGAGCCCTGCCAGCAGCAGCAGTCCGCGCGCGATCCAGGCCATCGCCATGTCGCGGTCGGCTCGCTGCACGCCGAGTTCCGCGGCTGTCAGGTTGTACGCGGGGTAGTCGATGTTGCCCGTGTACTTCTCCACGTGGGCGGCCGCGAGGGTCTCGAACTCGTCGCGATCGGTCTTCCAGGCGGCATACGCATCCGCCGAAACCGTGTCGTGCCATTGCGCCTGGTGCAGGATCATCGCCCGGTAGGACGCGAGCAGCCGCAGCACATCGACCTCGTAGTCCATCGTGCCGAGGAACGAGTCCCGCACGGATGCGTCGTGCCAGGTCGCGGCATCCGTCGCCTCGACGAGGTCGCGCATGCTCTCGACATCTGCGACGGCCTGATCACCGCCCGCGATCGCCTGCTCGATGTCACCGCCGGTGGCATCGCGCGAGATCGCGTAGATGACGTCGAGCACGGCGGAGTCGCCGGTGAGGATGTCCCACTCGAAGATCCACATCATCGGCGGCGGCTCGAGCCCGATCGCGAAGACCCGCTGCTCGGCGAACGGCTCGATGTACATGCCCTGCTCGATCGCCGGGCGCGAGAGCGACATGGCCTGCACGATCGCCGAGACGGTCGCGGGATCGTCCGAGAACCACTGGCGCGCCCAGTCCTCGGTGATGCGGCCGACATCGGCGGACGGGTCGCGTGCGAGGTCGGCGGCGAGCATCGTGTTCAGTTCGTACAGCTGCCAGAACCCGGCCTTCAGGTAGAGAGTCATCGGCCCGGCGCGCCACGGCCCGCCGTCCTGGGTCCAGGTCCACACGCCCTCGATGTTCTCGTTCGCGGCGAGGAGCTCCTGGAGAGCGAACTGGTACTCAGGCCCCAGATCGTTGGGGAAGGCGCCGAAGTTCTCGAACTCGCGGCGACTCTGGAACTCGACGATCCGCCGCTGCTCACCCTGCTCGAGGGTGACGTTCAGCGGCAGCCAGCTGTAGAAGTCGCCGAGCGTGTACTTCGTCGACACGATGAGCGCCGGCGAGTCGATGCCGCCGAGCACGGCCTCATAGGACGCATCGTTCGTGTGCATGTCGCCCACCGCGCCGACGCCCACGCTCCACGTGCGGAAGATCACTTCGCGGTCGACCGTCTCGGCCTGTGCGGTCAGCGTCTCGAGCATCGTGCGCACCGAGTCCACCGACGTGACCGCGAGGGCGGAATACACGTCCCAGCCCTCCACGTCGTACACGCGGCCGGCCTCGCCGATGCGGATCAGCACCCCGTCGAGCGAGGGTTCTGCGGCGTACAGTTCGTCGAGCCCTGCGGCGTAGACATCCCAGAGCTCGGGGTTCGCGGTGTCGAGCGAGCCGAATCGGTCGGTCAGGTACTCCTCGAGCGGGGTGGTGAGAGTGAGCATGTCGGTGCGCAGGAACACCTGCATGCCGAGCTCGTCGGCCCGCGCCCAGAACGGCGCGAACGCCTCGCGCAGCGCGAGCGCCTTCGCCCGGTGATCGTCTCCCTCGGCGTACACCGGTCCGTCGGGGGCGTCGTCGAACGTCAGGTACTCGACCAGCCCCGGAAAGGCCACCGCGTTGTAGCCGTTCGCGAGCGAGTGGCGGATGAACACGTCGAAGTCGTCGTACGCGTCGGAGAGCGACTCGGGGTCGATGTACGGCGGGTCGGGCAGCAGCACATCCGCGAACGCCTTCGACGCGTGCGAGTAGTCGTCGCCGGCCGCCCACTCGGCCGGGTCGGGCGTGACGGCCACCGCGCCCATGTCGACCATGCGGAACGGCAGCCGCGAGGTGATCTCCTCACCGAGGTGCTCGGTGACCGACCGGCCCGCGCGCACCTGCGCGGCGAGGTCGTAGATGCCGCGCACCGCGCCGGTCTCGCTCGCGGCCTCGATGCGCAGCGCGTCGGCGGTGCCGGTCAGCTGGTACGTCTCGTCGTCGTCATCGCCCGCTCCGGCGACGACCGTGAGGGATGCCGCGCCCTCTGTCTCCGATGCGGCGGCCGCGGCATCCGCGAGATCTTCCAGGGCGACATCGACCCGCACGGTCGCTGGAGCGTCGATGCGGGTGAATTCCGGCGCCGGGACGACCGCGGTGGACGCGGGGACGACCGGCGCGGACGGCTCCATCTGCGTCGCCGGCTCGGTGCGGATGCCGAGGGCGTCGCCGACGACGAGACCGAGGCCCGCGCCCAGCGCCACCAGCACGACGACGGTGACGACAGCGAGCACCGCCCGCCGCGTCGCCGTTGTCATGGATTCACGCTAGTGGCTCGGTGAGTGCTCGACTTGCGACCGACTCACCACCCCGCCGGGTCGAGCCTCAGCTGCTCTTGCGGATCGCCCTCACCCCGGCCCACAGTCCGAGCGCGGCGAGTACGAGCGCGGCGATCCACCCCCAGAGCACCTCGATGGCGCCGAGGTCGCCGGCCAGCAGCGCTCTCTCCGCCTGCACGACCCAGTTCACCGGGTTGACCGTCGAGACCGCACGCATCCACGCCGGACCCTCATCGAGGGGCAGAAGCATGCCCGAGAGGATCAGCAGCGGGAAGATCAGCGTCTGCTGAACCCCCCAGAAAAGCCACTCGCGGTCCTTGGTCTTCAGCGCGAGCGTGTACGACAGCGACCCCAGCCCGACACCGAAGACCGCGAGCAGCGCGAGCCCGATGATCAGCCCCGGCACGTTGATCGTGAATCCGAACGGCCAGGCGATCAGCACGATGATGAGGGCCTGCACGACGATCGGCGCGATCTCCTTGAGAGCTCGCCCGACCAGCAGCGACGAGCGGGCGAGCGGTGCCACGAGCGTGCGCTCGTGCGAGCCGGTCATCATCTCGTACTGCAGGTTCGAGCCGGTCGCCCCGGTGCCGAACAGCACGATCATGACCAGCACGCCGGGCACGAACCACTGCAGGGTCTCGCCCACCGGCTGACCCGACGAGCCGATCAGCAGCGGGGCGAACAGGCCGAGGAAGACGAGCGGCTGCACGAGGCTGAAGATCAGCGTGAACGGGTCGCGCACGACGGGCTTGAGCTCGCGCGTCAGCACGTTCCAGGTGTCGCGAGCCGTGTTGGCGCGCACGGCGGTGTCGGGGCGGGTCTGAATCTCGGTGGTCATCGCTCTGCTCCTGTCGTGACGGATGCGGCATCCTCGGTCTGCTCGCTCGTTTCGGTCTCTTCGGCGGGCTCGCCCTCTCCGGCTTCGCGCAGTGTGCGCCCGGTGAGCGCGAGGAACACGTCGTCGAGCGTCGGCGGCACCCCGGTCGCGCGCGCGACGCGGATGTCGGCGGCATCCAACGCCCGCACGGCCGCCGGAAGCAGCGAGTCGCCGTCCGGCGCGGTCAGCACGACAGACGCCGCGCCCTCACGGCGGACTTCGCGATCGGTCAGCTGCTGTACGACGGCGACCGCGCGCTCGGCATCCGAGTCCGAGGCGAAGCCGAACGTGAGCACATCACCGGCCAGTTCGGCCTTGAGCCGCGCGGCGGTGTCGTCCGCGATCACGCGCCCCTTGTCCATGACCATGACCCGTTCGGCGTAGCGGTCGGCCTCCTCGAGGTAGTGCGTCGTGAGAAACACGGTCGTGCCGTGCTGCTCGCGCAGATCGAGGATGTGCTGCCACAGATTCGCCCGGCTCTGCGGGTCGAGCCCCGTCGAGGGCTCGTCGAGGAACAGCAGCGGCGGGGCGTGCATGAGTCCGAGCGCGACGTCGAGGCGCCGCTTCTGGCCGCCGCTCAGCTGCTGCACCGTTCGGGTGGAGAAGCTCGCCAGGTCGAGGGAGTCGATGAGCTCGTCAGCGCGCTTCGCAGCGGCGGAGCGAGCCATGCCGTAGAACGCGCCTTGGCTGAGCAGCTCGTCGCGCACGCGCTGCGCGAAGCTGCCGCTCGTGAGCTGCCCCACGTAGCCGATCCGCGAGCGGACCTCTGCCGGCCGCTTGAGGATGTCGTAGCCCACGACCCGCGCGGAGCCCGCGGTCGGAGGAATGAGGGTGGTCAGCATGCGGAGGCTCGTCGACTTGCCCGCGCCGTTCGGCCCGAGAAACGCGACGAGTTCGCCGCGGTCGACCTGGAACGTCAGGTCGGTCACGGCTTCGACGGTCTTCTTCTTGACTGTGAAGTGCTTGGTCAAACCCTGCGCTTCGATGATCGGTTGATTCGCCATGGTCCGAAGATAGAAGGCATTGCGGACAGTTTCGGTCCGCAATCTAGGGCAATCTTGAGTCATGTCCGACACGACCACCCGCGCCCTCTCGCTTCTGAATCTGCTGCAGACTCACCGGCACTGGCCGGGCACCGAGCTGGCCGAGCGGCTCGGCGTCACCGAACGCACGGTGCGGCGCGACGTGGAACGGCTGCGCGAGCTGGGCTATCGCATCGAGTCGGCCCCCGGTGTCGCCGGCGGCTACCGGCTCGAAGCCGGGAGCGCGGTGCCTCCCCTGCTGCTGACCGATGAGGAGGCCGTCGCGATGGCGATCGGGCTGCGGGTCGCCGCCGCCCAGCGTCTCGTCGGCGGGCCCGAAACCGCGCTCACCGCGCTCGCCAAGCTCGAACAGGTGCTCCCCGCTCCCCTGCGGCGCCGCGTCACCGCACTGGCGGACGCCGTGCAGCCCGCCGGCATCCGGACCGGCGAGGCGGTGTCGACCGAAGTCCTGGGTGAGCTCGCACTCGCGTCCCGCGACCACGAGCGGGTGCGCTTCACCTACACCGCGGCATCCGGCGACGTGTCGAAGCGTCGCGTCGAGCCGTACACGCTCGCGCCCGCCGACCGGCATTGGTATCTGCTGTGCTGGGACGTCGAGCGCGAGGACTGGCGCACCTTCCGTGTCGACAGGGTCACCGACATCGAGCACACCCGCGTGCTGTTCGAGCCGCGGCCCCTCACTCCCGAGCAGATCGAGGAGTTCATCCTCGTCGCTCGGTCGTGGGTGCGCACCGCCGTCGAGACCGACGTCGTGATGGAGCTGCCGTTCGCCGACATGCAGGCCGCGTTCGGCCAGTGGGGCCAGGGCGCGACCGCCGAGGATGTCCAGCGCACGCGCTGGCCCGTGGGCGGCCAGGACTTCCGCGAGACCATGTACGGCATGGCGTGGATCCCGGCCCAGGTCGAATACACGACCGACCTGGCCGAGCCCGCCCGCTCCGAAATGCGCGAGACGCTCGAGCGGATGCTGCGAGCACTGGATGCCGCGCCGCCGGCTGCGGTGCGGCATCCGGAGTCGGTGTCATCAGGAGACGCATAGCGAAACCCCGGTTCACGATGCTGGTGTCTGTCGGGCGCCGGGTCTAGCGTGGGCTCATCGCGGCGATCCGGGCGGTCCCGGGCTCCAGTTCATACCTGGCAGCGGTGCGGGTTCGACTCCCGCCGTCGCGTCCACTTTCGGTACCGCAGTCCGACGCACGAGGCGAGATGGGCGAGCGTCACGCATTCGCCAGATGCCGGCGCAATTCACGCGATCGCCTGATGGCGTCGGGCCCGGTTCAGTCCGCGTTCTCGGTGCATGCCGTGTTGACCTTCTCCACCGAATCCTCG
Organism: uncultured Actinomycetota bacterium; assembly: GCA_963781135.1. Lineage (GTDB taxonomy): Bacteria > Actinomycetota > Actinomycetes > Actinomycetales > Microbacteriaceae > Microbacterium. Next base: position 186,445 of record CAWADY010000011.1, read on the forward strand.
ATCGCGGTCCGCTCCTCAGCGAGCGCCTTGGCATCGAGCTTGCCGTCCGCGTCGGTGGGCAGAGTCGCGACCTTCGCGGCCGCATCGCCGAGCGACTCGCTGAGCGTGCCCAGCACCTCGGCGACGTCGGCGTTCCCAGCGCTCTCCGCGAGCGCGTCGACGCTCTCGGCGAATCCCTCCAGGCTCGCCTGCACCTCACTCGGCTCAGCCGCATCGCTGAGTGCGCTCTCCACGTTGTCCGAGACCTCGGCCAGCGCGGACTCAAGAACCGCGCACGCGTCGCCGACGGAGGTCGGGACGCCACCGCCACTACCCGAACAGCCGGAGAAGAGCAGTGCGCCGGCCAGGATGAGCCCGGCGGACGTGATCGTTCGATTTCGCATGGTGAAGTCCCTTCATCGTGGTCAGCGGTCAGTTGACCGCGGACGTGAGACGGGCGATGCCGTCGAGGAAGGTGGCCTTCGCGGGCTCGCGCTTCCACTCTTCAAGTGTCAGCTGTCGCCCGGCATCCCGGTACCCCTGCTCGACGTCGCGCATGCCGGCGACGAACGACTCGCCGCGGCCGATACGGTCTGACATGACCTGAACGATAGGAAAGAGCACGACCGGCGAAAGGTGATCCCATGACGAACGCCCTCCCCCACGAGATGTCGAGAGCAGAGCGCCGGCGCTTCGTCGTCCGCGGACTCGGCCGGGCGGTGGCAATGACGATCGCGCTCGTCGCCGTCTACTTCGTCGTCCCCCTCGAGTGGATCGACGGCGTGCCTGTGGCCGTGGTCCTGTTCATCGCACCGCTCGTACTGCTCGCTGTCTCTGTCTGGCAGATCCGCGCCGTCATGAGATCCCCGCAGCCGGGACTGCGTGGCGTCGAAGCGCTCGCGATCATCGCCCCGCTCTATCTCCTGCTGTTCGCCGTGACCTACTTCCTGATGGCATTCGATTCGCCGGAGACCTTCACGGCTGAGCCGCTCACGCGCGTGGACGCTCTGTACCTGACCGTCACGGTCTTCTCCACGGTCGGCTTCGGAGATATCAGTGCCGCAAGCCAGCCAGGACGGATTCTCGTCACGATCCAGATGATCCTCAACCTGATCGTGCTCGGCGCGGGGGTACGACTGCTCACCGGCGCGGTCAAGCGCGGGCGAGATTCCCACCAGGGCCGGGACGCTCTCGAATCATGAGAAGGCGTCGTTCCCACCTCCCCCGGGTTTCTGGTCGGGGTTCACTCCCTCGCCACGCGGCGTGGAAGGTAGGAGAATACGGTCATCACGCGGAGGTGGGGCTGCCAGATGGGCAACACGGTGCTGTACATGTCGATGTCGCTGGACGGGTTCATCGCGGGACCGAACGAGGCGGATGACAACGGCCTCGGCGACGGCGGCGACAGGCTCCACGAATGGGTGTTTCCTCCCGAGGGTGGGGTGAACAGCCAGATCGTCGATGAGTTCATGTCCACCGGGGCCGTGGTCGCCGGCCGGGGCACGTTCGAGCCCGCGGAAGGCTGGAAGGGCGATCACCACAGCGGTGTTCCGATCTGGGTGCTCAGCCGTCGTCCCGCTCCAGACTGGGCCAGGGGCATGCCGGCGGTTCACTACACGAACGACATCGAGGCGGCTTTCCGCGAAGCACGCGACGCCGCGGGCGAAAGGGACGTCCTCGTGCACGGCGCCGGCACCGCGCAGCGCGCCATCGCTGCCGGCCTTCTCGATGAGATGGAAATCCATCTCATCCCCGTGCTGCTCGGCGAGGGACGTCACTTGTTCGAGGAATTGGGCTCCGAGCATCGGGAGCTGGAACGGCTCATGGTCCGCGTCGGCGAGGGCGGAGTCACACACCTGCGCTACAGACTGCTGTCTCCGCCCGCCCGATAGGCGCCTCCACCCGGCGAGCATCCGCGTGATCCTGCCGGTGCGATGGGCTCAGCCGTATCCTGATGAAATGGGCGTCATCGAGTTCGAGCTGACCCGCACGGTTGATGCACGCATCCAGGACGTCTTCGCTCGTCTGGCCGACATCAACGGGCACAACGACTGGATGCCGAAAAAGGGCAGCATGCTTCGACGCACGCGGCAGACCTCGCCAGGGGCGCCGGCGCAGGGAACGACCTACCTCGATGAGACGTCCTACGGCCCCACTCCAGGGGAGATCGCAGAGTTCCAGCCGCCCTACACGCTCGTGTATCACTGGTGGGAGAAGTCCAAAGCAGGCAGGCTCAAGCTCGAGGGGTGGCCCGCCTACCGTCTCGAAGCGAGCGATGAGGACTCCACGCTCGTGCGCCACCACGCCAAGATCCACACGTATGGGTTGTACCGGCTGGCCACTCCCTTCCTTCGCAGGATTGCGAAGAAGGAACGGGCCGCCACTCTCGAAGCACTCGCGGCGTCCTTCGCGTAGAGCGCCTATGCCGATTGGCCTGAGCGCCTACTTCAACAGCGACGGCTGCGGGTTCTCGTGTTCGTCAGGCTCCGGCACGACGAACAACCCGTTCGGCCCACTCGCAGCGTCCATGAGCGTCTCGATCCAGAGGCGGTTGATTCGGACGTGGGCGGCATTGAAGATGCGAAATTGCATGGGCACCCCCTGGTGGATCCAGAAGCTGCGGTGACCGCTGCCATCCCGCATCGTCAGTTCGAGCATGAACGGCTCGGAACGGCGGAGTTTGTTCATGACGACGATGCGCAGATGCGCAAGCGTTCGATCATCGACCTCGAACGCATTCGCCGGCTTGTCGTAGACGAACGTGCCCACGCTCCGCTCCCATCAGATCCGTGCGGATCAGCTCTCTCAATCGCGCGAAATCCTGCACAACCAGGACGCTGTCCGAGCGAAGGCATTACGTCGTTCCACCGAAGTCCCGACCGGGTTCAGACCTGGTCGCGCTGTCAACCTCCGCGCGACTACCCACCGCGACTACGGAATTCGACTGAGTTCTCCGCTGATCCAGGCGCCGCGTCACAGCGTTCAGGATGCGGGCTCGATCGCCGCCTCCAGGTCATCGACGATCTCGTTCAGATCCTCGACGTGATCGTCGGCGTCGTCAGGATCGGCGAGCACCTCGGTGTTCAATTCGAGCAGCGCGGAGCTGATCGCGTTGCCCTCCTCGGCAGGCATGTCTGAGGCGATCACGAGATCACCGATACGACTGATCCCCACGGTCAATTCCTCCGCGGTCGTGTCGTCATCAAGGCCGCGTGCCCAGGCGATTCCCTCGTCGATGGTGGTGATGCTTTCGGCGCGGTCGACGTCTGTGGCATTGGTCGGTTCCGGCGACGGGGTCGTGCATCCGAACAATGTCACGGAGAGCACGATCAGAAGGCCGGCGCCGAAGACCTCTCGGTTCCTCATAGCGGCGAGCATAATGTCGGGAAGTGCGGTACGCAGGGGGCTTGACGCGGCCATTCGATCGCAGTCGAGCGACGCATCGCCGATATCGCGCGCCGGTGAGGAATGCCCCCCGGGCGTCGGTGGTTGCGCTCATGGGCGGCCTCACTCGGCCGTCGCTCCGACCCCTATCGAACCGACAGCAAGGAACTCATGAAGGCCATCTGGAACGGAACTGTCATCGCGGAATCAGACGACACGGTGGTCGTGGAAGGTAATCACTACTTTCCGAGGGAATCGATCGACGACCGCCATTTCGTCTCGAGCGAGAATCGCTCGGTCTGCCACTGGAAGGGAACCGCGAGCTACTTCCACGTGGACGTCGACGGCGAGCGCAATTCCAATGCAGCGTGGTTCTACCCGGCTCCGTCGGATGCCGCATCCGAGATCACCGGGCACGTGGCCTTCTGGCACGGAGTCGAGATCGTCGCGGCGTAGAACTCCGCCTCTGCGGCTCTAGTCGAGATTGATGTCAACGTAGAGCGCCGCGTGATCCGACGCTGCCTCGTGGTCGGCTTCGATCGTGTCGAAGTGGGGGAAGAGGGTGCCGTTGACCCCGCCCCAGACGCCCTTGCGGAAGATCCCGGCGCTGGTCGCGCGGGCGAACAGGCTGGGTGAGAGCAGCAGGTAGTCGATCTTGCTGGATTTGGTGCCGTTGCCGAAGGTGCCCGGTCGGTCCTCATCCGGGTCGCCGTCGTCGAACGGCTGCACCGACGCGATATCGATCAGGTCGGTGTCGGCGAGCAGCGGCTGCAGCGCCTCGCTGGCGGGCGTGTCATTGAAGTCCCCGAGCACCACGATGTGGTCGACGCCGGCCACGCGAAGGCCGTCGTAGATGTCGGCGACCTGCGAAGACTGTCGCTTTCGCCTTGCGATGCTGGCCGGGTTGTTACCCCCGAACTTGCTCTTGAAGTGGTTGACCAGCACGACCAGCTGCTCCCCGGCGAGAGCGGATCCCGGCGGGAAAGTGAACCAGTACTCGGGGCAGTCACGGCTGAACACCCGATCACCGAACGGGCCGTCATCGATGTGCGAGCGCATGAGACCCAGCGGATATGCCGCCGTGGAGAGGATGCCGACATCGATGCCGCGCGGATCGTTTCCGTCGATCACCATCACGTGCGGGTACAGCGGATCCGACGCGAGCGGGTCGCGGAGCAGGGAGTCGGTGAAGCGCCCCAGAGTGAGGCGATCCTCCGCTTCGACGACGCCCACGATGTCGGCCGCGACCTCACGGATGACCCGCGCGGTGTTGGCGATCGCCTTCTCTTCGATGCGGTCTTTGATCAGGTCCACCCATCCGGTCCACGCACCGCGTCCGCTCGCGATCACGGTCACCTGAGATCCGTCCGGATCGTTCTGCGGGCGCCGCAGAAGCCGCCCGCGGATGCGCCGCAGGATGGCGAAAGTCGATTTCCGAGTCACGTCGCCGTCATCTCGGAGCAGTTTGAGCTCTTTGAGCAGAACGAGGATCTCCGCCTTCACGGCAGGCGTGTACACCTCCTGCTCGAACAGCTCATTGACGCGCGCGTGGGCTCGCAGCACCGCCGCCGCGATCACCTCGGGCTGATTCATCGCGCGCGGCCGGGAGAAGAGGTTCTCCACGTTGTACGACGCAATCCGGATCTGCTGAACCATCGCGACCTCCTCGGGCCGTCCTCGCCGACAAGTGTGGCAGGAGCGCGCTCCTCACAGGAGAGGAGCGAAGATTCGTCGGGCTGATACTCCAGACTCGCTCGGCGTCAGCGATGCCTTGGCCAGCCGTGATCCAAGGACTATCGTGTGGACACCTCGCAGCGACGATGCTGGCGGGAAAGGACCGATCATGACTGACCACACCTACCGAGTAACGGAGATCGTCGGGACTTCATCCGAAGGAACGGACGCGGCGATTCGGAGCGGACTCGAGCGTGCGTCCAAGACCCTGCGAAACATCGACTGGTTCGAGGTCGTGTCGACCAGAGGCCACCTCGAAGATGGCGTGATCCATCATTTCCAGGTCACGCTCAAGGTCGGGTTCCGCCTCGAGGACCCCGCGTAGGGCAGAGCCGCCGAGTTCTCGGTCGCGTGTGCCGGCACGCATGAGTCCGGTCGTCTGTGGACGGTGGGGGTGGCCGCGCTTATCGTGAAGCGATGAGCACCGACTCCGCCCAGACCGCAGATCGTGGTACTCCGTCCGGGGTGTCGAACCGCCCGTGGGCAAGAGCATGGGATCGATCACGTCCTTCCTGCGGGACGGCGACCGCGCGTTCCTGACCTACTCCACAACGGGGCGCGGCAACGAGGCGTTCGAGAGCGTGCCGGCACTGCTCGACATGACGCCCTACGGTCGTGGCGAGACGTGGGAGGACACACCTGAGGGCTGGCCGGAAGGGCACCATGCCTGCTGGTACTGGCGCAGCGACGCGGACGGAGCCGCGACGTTCGGACCGACGAGTCGGCCTGTGCCGCAATGGACGCGTTCGCACGCGGATCCTGTCACCGCACTCGGCCGACACGGCATGGAGCACTGAGCCGAGCTGGCGCGCATCACCCTCGACGTCAGACCTTCTTCAGCTCCTCGGCGAACATCACGATGATGCCGCTGGGGCCGCGCACGTACGTGAGCTTGTAGACGTCTTCGTACGTCGCCACGCCACGCAACGGATGACAGCCGTGCTTCGCCGCGATCGCAAGGGCGTCGTCGATGTCGTCGACCGAGAAGGCCACCCGGTGCATGCCGATCTCGTTGGGACGCGTGGGTGCCGAGTCGATCGCCTGCGGATGGATGTACTCGAAGAGCTCGAGGCGGCCGTTGCCGTCTGGGGTCTGCAGCATCGCGATCTTGGCGTGGTTGCCGTCGAGCCCGACAGCAGTGTCGGTCCACTCACCACTGACGGTGTCACGACCGAGGACCGTGAGACCGAGGTCGGTGAAGAAGGCGATCGCCGACTCGAGGTCGCGGACGGCGATGCCGACGTTCTCCATTTTGATGGCCACGATTGCACGCTACCGACGCGAGCACCCTGCCCGGCGAACTCACGGTCAGTTCCCGGTCCGTGCCCACCTATCGCCACCCGCTGTGCCGCACACTGGACGCATGTGGTGGAGATTTCTCAGGGCAGTCAAGGGTCGCGAGCACCGTGTCGCACCGACGACATGGGTCGTGGCGATCGCCGCCGTCGTGTACACGTTCATGCCGATCGACATGATCCCCGAACTGGTGCTCGGCCCGTTGGGTTTCGTGGACGACATCGGCCTGTGGGGCATCTTCGCCGTGCTGTTCGCGCGCGAACAGCACCGCTGGCAGGCCGGCCTCAGCGCGGAGTAGACGAGAGTCTCACCTCGACCGCATCCAGGATCAGGCCGAGCCCGGCCTCGGATTCGCGCTGTGAGGCATCGTCACCGTCCGCGAACACTCCCCCATCGACGCTCAGTTCACGACGATGTCGACGTCTGGTCGCCCCATCAACTCCGCAACTCGTGCGGCACTCGCATCCACAGTGGAATGAGCGATCGGAGCGCCGCCGGTCAGCGTGACCTCGAGTGCCCGCTTGCCCATCCGCCACGAACCGCAGACAAGCCCGCCCACCAGCACGAGGCGGGCCCCGCGGGTCGCGAGCGGACGGAGGGATGGAGGGACGATACGTGTCTCGGTCGTTCCCGGCCCGAACACCCACTGGTCGTGGCCGCCGAGGAAGTGAACGTCATCCGATGCTTCGGCACGTTCGATCGCAGCGAGGTGTTCGCCCAGCGCCACCGCGGTATCTCCCTCGATCTCCACATCCGTGAGGCGATCGTCGAGTTCCCGCACCCACCGGTCGATGCGACGTCGGCCTGCACTGAGTCCTTGGCCGAACCAGTGGTGCAGGCGATCGATCGCTGCCGGTCCATATGCGCCGAGGTAGCCGACGATGGCCCGATGCCCCGCTTCGTCGAGGTCCGCGATGCCGCCCCATCCTGGGTGAGGATGCAGCGACATGAGGGTGACCTCGCCATCTCGCGACGGACCGAGCGCAAGGTCGCCTTGCCACGCGAAGGGTTTGAGGAACGTGAAGGAATCGTCGACGAATGCCGGGCCGAGGTGGGCAAATCGTGGGATCACGGTCACGGCGGCCGAGAGTTCCGCGCGGGTGAGCGGGCCGCGCGCCAGCGCATCTCGTACTGCTGCGCGCAGGTCGGGCCAGTCGTCCGGCGCAAGCCGGTAGTAGTCCTGCCAGCTCTTCAGCTCCCACTGCCGACCGGCCGATCGGATGGCGAGGACGTCCCTTGCATCCTCGGGGCGCATCAAGTGCGTTGCGCCACCGAAAGTGAACGTGCGTATCAGAGCACCGCCGGCGAGCGCGGTCGCGACCGCGTGCGGCGAGGGGGTCGCGAGCCTCATCGCGACGGCCAGTTCCGGATCACCGGACCACGCGGGAACGGTGGTCAGGCGGCCGATGACCTCCTCGACGTCGGCGCCGCGTTCACCGCTGAGAAAATGGCGTTGCAGTCGCCAGGCTCGTGCCGATGCCCATGTGATCGTCACGATCTCAGTCGTCGAGGGGAATGACGCCGAGCTGCCGGTAGAGCCCGAGGCGGTCGTACTCGACCCAGTCCTCGGCGAGCTTGCCGTCGGCGAAACGGCCGATGATGACGGCGGTCCATTCGACGGTCCTGCCTGAGGCGGCGATCCCGGCCCAGTCACCCCGCTGGGTGCCACGCCAGCGGCCCCGCCAGACCCCGCGGTCGCCCGCGAAGAACATATCGTCGAGCGCGTAGGTGAGATCCGGAAATGCCGTGAAGAAGTCCGCCATCCCCGCTCGCCATGCGGAAAGACCGTGAAGTGTCTGCTGGCCCAACCAATGCGACGAGAGGTCGTCTCGCCAGTACGCCTCCAGATCGTCGAGTTCATGCCGCGTGAACACTGCCTCGATGTAGTCGAGGATCAACCTCTCGTGCGGCGACTCTGACACGGCAACAGCTCCTTTGCGACCGGGTGTGACGGGAATCCCTCCAGGCTGGCCCGACGGCGCAGGTCCGTCAATGGCGCTGCGATCGTCCCTCCAAGCGTTCTGTCGACCCTGCGTCCTCCGTCAGTCGATGGGCGGTCGACGCAGCTGCTTCGTGTCGGTGCGCCGCTGCTTCGCCTTCAGCCGGCGCTCCTTCGCGCCGCGACTCGGAGTCGTCGGCCTGCGCACTGGTGAGGGTGGTCGCAGGGCGTCGGCCACCACCGCAGCCAGCCGAGCGCGCGCCGCATCCCGGTTGCGCAGCTGCGCGCGATGCTCGGATGCGGCGATCGTCAGAACGCCCGCCACGAGGCGACCACTCAGTCGATCGAGAACCCTCTCGCGCTGAAGCGGCGAGAGCGCAGCCGAAGCGCCGGCATCCCATGCGAGCTCCACGCGCGAGTCCGCGGTGTTCACCCCTTGCCCACCAGGGCCGGACGATCGCGAGAACCGCCATGACAGCTCGGACTCCGGAATCGTGACGCCCGCCGCGACCCTCAGACCGGGACGGTGGGGAGCAGGCATGGATCCATCATCCTCCCGCATCGACGGGCGGGCGACGGGCTCAGTCGTCGTTCTCGCCCGGCTGCGTCGACTTTCTCCGTTCGAGCCGCCAATGGATCTCGTGGGTGGTGGGATGTCGCCACTCCTGCATGCGGTACTCGAATCCCGGCAGCAGCACGATGGGGATCGGGTCAGGCGAGGCCGGCGCGACCGCGCCGACGACGATCTTGGCATCGACGGGGATGAAGGGGGATTGCGCGGGGATCGGTGCGGTGACGATCTCGACGGGTTCTCCGTATGGGCGCGGCATGAAGTGACGGTATCAGAGTGGCCAGAGGCCGGTCCAATAAGATACCTATAGCGCTCTATAGTATTCACATAGAACTCCCAAGGCTCCGTCATACCATCGATCCGTGTCGAACCTAGGACGAGCGGAGTGGCCGTTCCGGATGCGCGAGGAGATCTTCGCCCAACTCCGCGACCCCCTCGTCTCGCACGGGCCGACGGTGATCGTGCTGCGGGGTCCAGCCGGTGTCGGCAAGAGCCGGATCGCTCGTGAATGCGCGGCGTGGCATCACCGTCGCGGTCGGCGGGTGACGTGGGTGGGCGCGAACGGCTCGCTGCAGACGATCCCCTGGGGAGCATTCGCCGATATCGATGTCGATGTCTCGGCGAGTGAGCCGGTCACTATCCTCCGCGACCTCAGCGCGCGCATCGGTCGCGGTCCTCTCGAACCGCTGATGCCCCTGCTCATCTGCGACGATGCCCAGCACCTGGACGACCGATCGGCCGCGGTCGTCGCGGAGGTCGCCCACAGGGGACGGGCGTCGATCGTGCTGACCGTGCGCGAGGGCATCAGGGTGCCGGAGGCGATCCGCGTGCTCATCGAAGCGGAAAAGACAGTGGTCGTCCCCGTGGCCGAGCTCGATCGGGCCGGCGTGGAGGATGTGCTCAGCGCCGTGATCGGCCAGCGGGTACGCCCGAGCAGCGTCGATCAGATGCACGCGCTCACCAGAGGCAACTTCTTGTACCTCCGCGAACTGCTGAGGGGCGAGATCGATGCGGCCCGTTTCGCACCCAGAGGTGACGAGTGGACGTGGCAGCGAGACGCAACGCTGCCACATGGGCTGACACACGTGGTCGCAGACCTGCTGGACTCGCTGGACCCCGGGATGACGGACCTCATCGATCTGCTGGCCATCGCGTCTCCGCTGAGATGCGCGGTGTACGAGCGGATCGTCGGCCCCGCGGTCATCGAGCGCGCCGAAGGCGAAGGGCTCGTCCGCGGGGCGCACACGCCGTCCGGGTTCGAGCTGGAGGCCGCACATCCACTCTTCGTCGAGGTCGCCAGGGCGCGGATGGGCACGCACCGGCGGCTGCGGCTGAGTGGGCTTCTCTCGACGGAGTGGGCTGCAGCCGACGCGGCGGACGGCCGATCCCCCAGCGTCCAAGACGTGCTGCGGGACGCGCGGCTTCGCCTCGACTCCGAACTGGACACGCCGCCGGAGCGGCTCGCCGCAGCGGCCTCTCTCGCGTTGAGTTTCACCGATCTCGAACTGGCAGAGCGCCTGTCGCGCGCCGCACTGGTCGCAAGCGAGCACCCGGAGGCGCTGTTCGCACTCGGCATGTCTCTGACCGGACAGGCACGCGGAGCCGAGGCCCAGAATGTGCTCGAGCGGTACGCGCAGTTCGCTCCCGCCGGAGACCAAGACGTCGCGATGGCTCGTGGCGGCACGCTCTTCTGGCCGCTTCGCCAGCCCGAAGCGGCGATCGACGCCGTCGAATCGGCCGCGGCGTCCACCGCTGACGCGACGTCGATTGCGGGGCTGCGTGCGATGCGCGCTCTCTTCGAGGTGCTCGTCGGCGATCCTGCGACCGGCTTGCGCATCGTCACCACGATCGCGGCCGAGCCCGACGCCCTCGGCACAATCATGTCGGCCTGGGCGCAGACTGCGGCGTTCGCGCTGCAGGGTCGCAGTGACGACGCCGCGGGTGCCGCGACGATCGGGGGCGAGGGCCGTGGATTGGTGCCCGCCAACCTGCGGTTCGGTGTCGCGGAGATGCATCTCACCGCCGTGCGAATCGACGGCCGGGCGCGCAACGCGGTCGAGATCGCGCGCTCGGCCGCTGTGGAGACAGAGTGGAGCAGCGGCATCGGCATGACCTTCGAGCGACGCCTGCGCGGGCGCGCAGCCCTCATCGAGTCGCGGCTGCAGGACGCCGTCGACCTGTTCGAAGATCTCCGCAGTGACCTTGTTGTGCTCGCACCGAACGGTCTGCTGTTCAGCTCCCAGCTGGATCTCGCCCAGGCGCATGCTCTGCGCGGTCAGGCTGTCCATGCCCGGCGGGCCCTGGATGCGGCTCGTGCCGATATGCATCCGGGGTACGCCTTCCTGTTTCCCGAGGTCGACATTGCCGAAGCGCTGGTGCTGGCGGCCGAGGGCCGCATTCGGCCCGCGGTCGACGCCGCGCGTGCGGCCGCCGCTCGCGCCCGGAGGACGGGCGCCGAGGGATACGAAACGCTCGCTCTTGCCGTCGCCGCCCAGCTCGGCGACCCGGCAGGCGCCCCGCGATTGCGCGAGCTGTCGACGCGCGTACAGGGCCCGCGGGTGCAGATCGCGGTTCTGCATGCGGAGGCGCTGCAGCGTGCGGACTCCTCGGCCCTCGAAGAGGTGGGCACCGCCTACGAGGAGATCGGCGACCTGGTTGCTGCGGCTGATGCGACAGCTCAGGCTGCGTTCCACCTGCACACCGCGGCGCGCACACGCGAGGCGCTTCGCATGAGCCGACGTGCGTCAGCCCTTGCCGAACGCGCCCAGGGTGCGCGCACCTTCGCGCTGCAACGACTGGAGCACGCTCCCTCACTGTCGACACGCGAGTACGAGATCGCCCGTCTCGCGGCACAGGGCCTGTCGAACCGGGCCATCGCCGACCTGCTGGGCATCTCCGTCCGCACGGTCGAGGGACACATCTTGCGCGCCCTCGCGAAGTCCGGTCTGTCGGGGCGCGCAGCGCTCGCGAAGGTCGTCGCCGGCACCGCAGGTGCCGATGCAGTGCCGCGGTCGAATTAGTCCTGCGCGTGCGATCGCCCGAAACACCGAGGAACGCGCGGGCGATCACCGAACGGCGACCGCCACCGGCGCCTCATCGTCCACGGTGACCGCGTCGTCGGGGTGGGAGTAGTGCACCGGATGCCGCCGCTCGAGCGCCGAACCCTCCACGTCGACGTTCGGGATGATGCGGTCGAGCCACTTCGGCACCCACCAGGCTCCCTCGCCGATCAAGTGCATGACGGCGGGCACGAGCAGCATCCGCACGATGAACGCGTCGAACAGCACGCCCAGCGCGAGACCCACGCCCATCGACTTGATGATCACCGACTCCGAGGTGATGAATCCCGAGAACACCGCGATCATGATGAGCGCCGCGGCGATCACGACCGTGCGTCCGGCGCGGAAGCCCTGCGCGACGGCCAGCCGTGCGGGGGCGCCGTGCGCCCACGCCTCGCGCATGCCGGTGGTCAGGAACAGCTGGTAGTCCATCGCGAGGCCGAACAGGATGCCGACGAGGATGACCGGCAGGAAGCTCAGGATCGGACCGGGATTGTGGATGCCGAGCAGGTCGCCGAACCATCCCCACTGGAAGATCGCGGTGACCGCCCCGTAGGTCGCGAACAGCGAGAGCACGAAGCCCCCTGTCGCGATCAGCGGCACCAGCAGCGACCGGAACACCATGACCATGATCAGGAACGACAGTCCGACGACGACGAGCAGGTAGAGCGGCAGAACGTCAGCGAGCCCCTCGGAGATGTCGATGTTGATCGCGGCCTGCCCGGCCACGCCGAGCGTGACTCCCTCGGCGATCGGCGGCAACTCCCGCAGGTCGCGCACCAGAGTCTCGGTCGAGACGCTGTTCGGGCCTTCGGCGGGCACGACCTGGAAGGCCGCGAGGCTGTTGTCGTCCGACACGGCGATCGGAGCGACCGCGACGACGTCGTCCATGGCCGCGAGCGCTTCGGCGATCTCCAACTGGTGGTCGAGCACCTCGCTGTCGTCGAGGTCGTCCGGAAGCGTCGCAGTGACCAGGAGCGGACCGTTCACGCCCGCTCCGAAGGATTCCTCCGTGAGCGTGAACGCACGATACGCCGATGAGTCGTCGGCCTCGGACCCACCGTCGGGCAGGCCGAGCCGCATCGACAGCGCGGGGATCGCCACGATGAGCAGAGCGACGATCGCCACCAGCATCGTGAGCACCGCGCGCACGTTCGACATCTGCTTCACGCCGCGCTGCCGGGTGCGGGGCGTGTCCGATCCGAGCTCGGCCGCGGCAGCCGCACGACTGCGCGCGCGGCGGCCCAGCACCCGGGTCTTGGCAAGTCCGAGCAGCGCCGGGGTCAGCGAGATCGCGATCAGCACGGCGATCCCGACGCTCACCGCGCCGGCGGTGCCCATCAGGCCCAGGAAGGGGATGCCGGTGATGTTGAGCGCGAGAAGGGCGACGATGACGGTCGTGCCCGCGAACACCACGGCGTTGCCGGCAGTGCCGTTGGCCAGGCCGATCGATTCGACGACGTCGGCGCCCTGCAGAAGCTGCTTGCGATGCCGGTAGAGGATGAAGAGCGAGTAGTCGATGCCGACGGCCAGGCCCAGCATGACGCCGAGGATGGGCGTGACCGAGGCCATCTGCACCACGCCCGAGAAGGCGAGCGTGCCCATCGCGCCGATCGCGACACCGACGATCGCCGTGATGATCGGGAAGGATGCCGCCAGCAGCGAGCCGAGCACGACGATCAGCACGACCGCCGCGAGGGCCACGCCGACGACCTCGCCGACGCCGAGGATCTCGGGCACGCCCTGCGAGATGTCGGTCGAGAAGGCCACCTCGACGCCGTCGATCGGCTCGGACTCGAAGTGCTCGATCACGGCCTCTTTGGAGCTCGCGGCCAGCTCGAGGCGCGGCTCGGTGAACTGCACGTTGACGATCGCGGTGGCACCGTCTTCCGAGACGACGCGGATCTCGTCGGCCAGCGCGAGCAGCGCGGCGCCGCGTACGAGCGCGGCCTCTTCCTCGTCGATCGTCGCGAGCCCGTCGCTCAGCTGCGTCTGCTGCTCGTCGACGACCGCGCGCTGCGCGTCGAGTGCGGACTGCTGGGCATCGATCTGGGTGGTCGGCAGGCCGGCGGCTTCGAGCTGCTGTCGCCCGGCATCCAGCTGCGCCTGAGCGGCGTCCAGCTGCGCGACGCCGGCATCGAGCTGCTCCTGGCCCGTCTCGGCCTGCGTCCGCGCGTCGGCGAGCTGAGTCTGACCGTCCTGCACCTGCTGGCGCTGGTCGGCGAGCTGCTGCTGCGTCGCGAACGGATCGATCACGTCGGCGACGTCGGGGAGGTCCTTCGCCGATTCGGCGAGCGCCGTGATCTCGGCACGCTGCTGATCGGTCAGGGCGGACCCGTCGGTCGAATGGAACACGACGGTTCCCGATGCGCCGCTGAAGTCAGGCAGCTGGTCTTCGAGCTCGGCGATCACTTCTCCGGAGGCCGTACCGGGAATGTCGAAGCTCGAACTCAGTCCCTTGAAGCCGATCAGGAAACCGCCGACAGCGATGCCCAGGATCACCAGCCACGCGACGATGACCGTCCATGCGCGGCGGGCGGCGAACGAGCCCAATCGGTGCAGCAGCTCAGCCACGTCTCCCCCTCAGATTCACGCGAGGCACGCCTCGCCGAGGAGGGAGCCTCGACGTCGACAGCGTGGCTAAGATAACACGGACCGTCTCGTCTAATCTGAAGGGTTGCCGATGCCTCTCCCCCGCAGCGGACCGGTCCGCAGTGAAGCGGCGCGGCAGGCCATTCTCGAGGCGACCGCGCGGCTGCTGGTCGAGCGCGGCTACGACCACCTCACGATGGAGGGCATCGCCACCACGGCGGGGGTCGGCAAGCAGACGGTCTACCGCTGGTGGCCCTCGAAAGGAGCGGTGATCGCGGAGTGCCTCCTCGAAGGCAAGCTGCTCACCCAGCCGTTGCGCCTGCCCGACACCGGCGACATCCGGCGTGACCTCACCGCCTGGCTCGGCGCGATCTTCACCCTGCTCGAAAGCGACGACGGCGAGGGAATTCTGCGCTCGCTCATCGCCGCTGCCGCAGAGCATGCCGAAGTCGGACGCCGGCTGCGTGACAGCCTCTCAGGGTCGGAGTCGGTGTCGGGCCGGCTCGAGAGAGCGATCGGAACGGTGCCGAACCTCACGGAGGGCGCACCGGTCGAGGAGATCGCCGAGGCGATGATCGGCGCCGTCCTGCTGCGCGCGCTGAGCCGAGCCCCGATCCAGCCCGGAGACGCCGACCGGCTGCTGGATGCCGTGCTCGGCCGCTAGGCGATGCGCGTGCCGGGCGGCAGGCGGCGAGCGGGAGTGCGCGTGCGCGCCCACGCCCACCAGAGCAGCCCCGCGGACAGCACCAGCTGCAGTGCGAGCCCCACGAACCAACTCGGCGTCGTCGACGCGATGGTCTCGCGGGGAGTCGGGTAGGTCCGCCCCTGGTTCGTGGCGCACTCGTCGAAGATCTGGTCGCCGTCGGGCGGGATCTGCGCCGTGCGGATCGCCAGCTTGAACTGCCCGAACAGATCCTTCGGGTAGCCGTTCTGATCGAACGCGGTCGGTGTCGCATCGGCGAGGATCAGGAACGGGTTCGCCGCGAGCACCCACCACACCGTGTCGAAGCGCGGCGTCTCGTACGTCGAGGTCTGCCATTCGCCGCACACCGTGGTGCCGTCGCCCTCGACATCGACGATCGGACGATACGAGTTGGTGACCTCCGTGCGGATCGTCGCGCCGACGAGGCCGAAAGCGATGGGTGTGCCCACCACGAGGGCCGCCACGACCAGATAGGTCGCCGCGACCGAGAAGAGCGGACGACCGATGATGCCGCTCAACGCGACCCCGATCGCGGCGATCACGCCGATCTCCACGATCAGGATGATCAACGAGACAGCCATTGCTGCCGGCGTCACCCCGCCCGCGAGCGTCGCCCAGAGCAGGAAAGGAACCGAGACCGCCACGAAGGCGAGGCCGGTGATCCACGCGGCGAGGAACTTCGCGAGCAGGATCTCCGCCGTGGTCGCGAGTGTGACCTGCACCGGCGCGAGGGTAGCGGCATCCCGGTCGCCGTTGATCGCGTTGCCGCTCAGGGTGGGTGAGACGAGCACCGCGAGCAGCAGCACGAAGAACACGACGACCGAGAAGACTCCGCCGCCGCTGTCGGGCTGGAATCCGAACGAGGCGAACGCGAGCAGGGTAACCGCGAGCAGCACCGTGAAGAAGACGCCGAGCAGGACGTACCATGCGACGCTGCGGACGCGCTGGGTCAGCTCGAGGCGGATGAGGGTGCCGATGCGCTGCGCGCTCATGCGCGGTCCTCCGGCCGCTCGGACGCGCTCCTGGGCTGAGGCCCGGGCGGCGGACCTGCGGGTCGCGGCACTGCGCCCAGGTCGAGGAAGGTGTGCTCGAGACTGCCGGTCGCGGGCGCGAACTCGACCACCGCGACCCCCGCGGTCACGAGCGCCCGCAGCGCCGCGACGGCTTCGCCCTCGGTCGCGAACGCGACGAGCACGTCCTGCCGGTCGACCAGGACGGAGCCGGGGTCCCGGCGGAGGGCGACCGAGACGGATGCCGCAGCCTCACCGGGCAGCGCATCGGCGATGCGGATGCGCCACGAGCGGGCGCTCTGCGCCGCGGCCGCCACGCGGCCGGCATCCACGGTCTCGCCCGCGACGAGGAACACCGCATCGTCGATGACCTCTTCGAGCTCCGCGAGGATATGACTCGAGACCAGCACCGTGCGCCCCTCGGCGGCGAAGCGGCGCAGGAGTGTGCGCAGATCGATGCGCGCCTGCGGGTCCAGGCCCGACGCGGGTTCGTCCAGCAGCAGCACGTGCGGGTCGTGCACGAGCGCGCGCGCCAGGCCGAGCCGCTGCTTCTGCCCGCGCGAGAGCACCTTCGCAGGGGCATCCGCCAGGTCGGTCAGGCCCACCTGCGCGAGCAGAGTGACGGCCCGCGCCGATGCGGTGGTGGGCGGCATCCCGTACAGCCGGCCGGTGACCACGAGCGTCTCGCGGGCGGTGAGCGAGCCCCACGCGCCGAGCGCGTCGGGCATCCACCCGAGGATCGCGCGGGCTCCCTGGGGGTCGGCAATCGGGTCGATGCCGCCGACGCTGATCTCGCCCGCATCGGGGGCGAGCAGGGACGACAGCATGAGCAGGAGCGTCGTCTTGCCCGAGCCGTTCGGCCCGACCAGTCCGGTCACTCTCCCCGGCCGGGCCTCGAGGGTCACGTTGCGCACCGCGTGCACGCGCCCGAACGATCGGCGTACGCCGTTGGCCACGATTCCGGCGGGGGTGGTCATTTCCTCACCCTATGCGGGGCCTTCAACCTCGGAAGAATGCCACCCCGAGGTCGGCATGGTCGACGAAGACGCCATCGATGCCGGCATCCCGGATCACCGCCCACTCGCTCTCGTAGTCGCCGAATGCCGCCGCGCCCCCGCGGGTGCGGTACTGCCCGACCAGGAACGCATTCTCGGGACGGCATGTCCACGTGTACACGCGCAGGCCCCGGGCGTGCGCGTCGGAGATCACGGGCGACGGACCGGTCATGCGGCCGAGTTTGTCGGGGGCGAGGATCATGCGCTTGTCGACGCTGATCCCGTCCACGACGCCGACCAGTCGGTCCAGGCCCGCGGGCCGCGCGGTGTCGCGGTACGTCGGCGCCGCCTTGCCGAAGGCCGCGACCATGTCGAACGGCCGACCGGCGGCCTCGAGCAGATACACGTACGTGCCGCGGATGCCGCGCTCGCGCAAGCCACCCAGCACCGTCGACTCGAACGCCTCGATCGTGAGCGGCAGCTCGCCGCGCGCCCAGCCGGCATCGAGCAGCTCGGCCTCGATGAGCTCCGCGAAGTCCCACCCGATACCTGCGAAGTAGGTCGCGTGCTTGATCTCGAGCACGACGCCGAGTTCGCGGCCCTGCTCGAGCGACGCGGCGCGCACCAGGTCGAGAACGTCCCGCAGGCGCAGCACGGGCTGCTCGTCGTCGAACGACGCGCTGCTCGGCCGCAGCTTCGGCAGTCGCTCGCGGCAGCGCAGCGTCGAAAGCTCGTGCCAGGTGAAGTCCTCGGTGAACCAGCCGGTCAGCTCGGCTCCGTCGATCGTCTTGGTCGTGCGCCGGTCGGCGAACTCGGGCCGGTCGGCGACATCGGTCGTTCCCGAGATCTCGTTCTCGTGACGCACGACGAGCACGCCGTCCTTCGAGACGACGATGTCGGGCTCGACAGCATCGACCCCCATCGCGAGTGCGAGGTCGTACGACGAGCGCGAGTGCTCCGGGCGGTAGCCGGGCGCACCGCGGTGTCCGATGACGAGCGGGCGGGTCCGGGGCACCGTTTCAGGCTACCGGCGGGGCGCCGCAGGCCGACGCGCGGCAGCCGGACTCTGCGCGCGCTCAAAGCCCACTCACAGCGCGGACCTGTGAGGGAATGCCCGCGGTCGGATATCGTTGATCTACAGCACAGTGCTGTGAACCCCTTTACCTTGGAGTGTGAGAGCTGTGGCCCTCAGAAACCCCGCATTCGACAACCCGGCCTTCCAGGACCCGAAGGCCGTCAAGTCCTACCCCGGCGGCCGCCAGGCAGCGGGCTTGACCCCGCCTGCCGCGCCGACCCAGTACGCGACCGCGCAGCACGCGGGCACGGATGCCGCCGCCCAGGCGCAGCTCGAGGGCATGTACGCCGCCCCCGCTGCCGGCGCCATCGAGACCGACCGCATGACGGTCGAGGACACGGTCTGGAAGACCGTCGGCCTCTTCGCCGTTCTGCTGGTCACCGCCGTCGGCGGCTGGATCTGGACGATGGCCGGCGTCACCGCGCTGAACCCGAGCCCGAACATCGCCCCGTGGCTGATCGGCATGCTCGGCGGATTCGTCCTCTCGCTCGCGGTCATCTTCGGATCGCGCAAGAAGGTCCGCCCCGCGCTGATCTTCGCCTACGCAGCATTCGAGGGCCTGTTCGTCGGAGGCATCTCGGCGTTCTTCGAGTTCCTCTACCCGGGCATCGTCGTACAGGCGACCCTCGCGACGCTCACCGTCGTGGGTGTCACGCTCGCCCTCTTCGCGAGCGGCAAGGTACGCGCCTCGAAGAAGGCCACCAAGGTCTTCATGATCGCGATGATCGGCTACCTGGTCTTCTCGCTCATCAACCTCGGACTCATGCTCTTCAACGTTCCGATCGCCGGTGGGGCCTTCGGCCTCTACAGTGCTCCGAGCTTCCTGTTCGGCATCCCGTGGGGCGTCATCATCGGCATCTTCGTCGTGATCATGGCGGCGTACTCGCTCGTGCTCGACTTCGACCAGATCCAGCAGGGCGTGCGCAACGGCGCTCCCCGTCAGTTCGCCTGGCTCGGTGCCTTCGGCATCATGGTCACGGTCGTCTGGCTGTACGTCGAGATCCTGCGCATCCTCGCGATCCTGCGGGGCTCGAACTAGCTCAGCGGTTCACGAAGGGGTCGTCCGAAAGGGCGGCCCCTTCGTCATTCGGTTTCGCGAAGACTGTCAGCGGACCGCCATCGTCGCTATCGTGACGCTATGGTCGGGCCGCGCGCGCTCTTCAGTACGGTGATCCTGGCGTGCGCGCTGGCGGGGACGATTCTCGTGCCGGCAGCGGCGTACGCCGCACCCGCAGAGCAGTCGACGTCCGCTGAGGCGGATGAGGCATTCCAAGAGGACGACTGCCCCGTGGACGTGCCGCTCGAGTACGAGGACCGGGTGACGTGTGGCTGGCTCACCGTGCCCGAGCGACGTACGCCCGAGGCCGACCCCTCGAAAACACTCGCCCTGCCGGTCGTCGTCATCGAGGGCACTGCTGACGACGCCGACGACCCGCTCGTCTTCCCGACGTCGGGCGGACCGGGCGGCGGCGCCGTCAACTCGCTGTGGTACTTCCTCGACTACGCGGACTGGGCGCTCGATGACCGAGACGTCATCCTCGTCGAGCAGCGCGGCGACGGGCTCGCCGAGCCCTCGCTGAACTGCCCGGAACTCGACCTCGAGAACTTCGTCGTGGACGGCGTCCTCCTCTCCGGCGAGGCGGATCGCACGCGACGGAGCAAGCAGATCGCGGCCTGCCGCGACCGGCTGACGGCCGAGGGCATCGACCTGGCCGCGTACACCAGCGCCGAGAGCGCGGCGGACCTCTCCGCTCTGCGCACCTCGCTCGAATACGACGAGTGGAATCTGTACGGGCCGTCGTACGGCGCGCGCTTGGCGTTGACCGTGATGCGCGACCGCCCGGAAGGGTTGCAAGCGGTGATCCTCGACGGCGTGTATCCGCCGCAGATCAACCGCTACGAGGACACGCCCGCGGGCTACATCGCCGCCGTCGACACGATGCTCGCCGCGTGCGCGCAGGATGCCGAATGCGGCGAGGAGTACCCCGACCTCGAGGAGTCCCTTCTGGACCTGCTCGATCGCGCCGCGGAGACGCCCCTCACGGTGACGGTCAACAACCCCGTCGACGGCACACCTCTCACCCTCCATCTGAGCGATGCCGAGCTGACGGCCGGACTCTTCAACGCGTTCTATGACGCCGAGACCATTCGGGCGCTGCCGTACGTGATCGATCGCCTGGCTGAAGGCGAGACGGCGACGGCCGCCCCCCTCGCCCAGCAGAACGTCGACAACATCAACTACTTCAGTGAGGGGCTCTCGCTGTCGATCGACTGCGCGGAGGAAGCCCCTTTCAACGACGACGAGCGAATAGCCGCCGCCCTCACACAGGATCCGCTCCTGGCGCACTACCCCTTCTCGGAGGGATTCCGTGAGGACTGCGAACTGTGGGGCGTCCCTGCACTCTCCGGCGCCGAGAACGCCCTCGTGACCAGTGCCATTCCCACCCTGCTGATGACGGGCCAGTACGATCCGGTGACCCCCGAGGCTTTCGCCGCGTCCACCGCTGAGGGCCTCTCGGTCGCATACCGCTATTCGTTCCCCGGCCAGGGGCATGCGCCGGTGTGGGCCGTCTGGTCCGACGACTGCGCAGCCGGAATCGCGCAGCAGTTCCTTCTGGACCCCGTCACTCCTCCCGACGCGTCGTGCATCGAAGCGATGCCGGCGACGGACTTCCTGATCGGCGAAGACATCCAGGCCACCTCATCGATCTATCGGCTCGACAGCGACCTTCTGCGCGATCGCGACCCGGTGCAGATCGCGATAGCGGCACTGACGATCCTCGTCTTCATCGCGACGCTCGTGTACGCGGCCGTCTACGGCCTCACGTGGCTGAGCCGTCGCCGCGGCGATGCGCCCGGCGGTCTCGTGCTGGTCGCGGCCACGTCGTCCGGACTGAACCTCGCCTATGTCTGCGGCATGGTGGCCATCCTGTTCAACACGGACGCGATCGTCCTCGCCTTCGGTCTGCCCAGTGGCGCCTGGCCGCTGCTGGTCGTTCCGTTCATCGCGCTCAGCGCGGGGATCCTGCTCATCGTCTCGCTGATCCGCGCGTGGATGCAGGAAGAGGGCAGCCTGTTCCACCGCATCGTGCTGTCGATATCCGCGCTGGCGTCGGCGTTGTTCGCCCTCTGGCTGCTGGCTCGCGGCCTGCTCATGCTGTAGCGGCAGCGCTCCGTTCTGCTCTGAGCGGAACGGCTCGAAGCCGGCACACGTCTCGTCTTATCGTGAGCGCATGCATGAACAAACAGCGGAGATCATCCCGCTGCCGACGAAGCGCCCCGTGCGGGCGCCTGAGCCGCTCTGGCGCGACGTGCTGGGCGACCGGCTGCGCCGCATCCGCCACGATCGCGGAGAGAGGCTCGCCGACACCGCCGATCGCGCAGGAGTCTCGCCGCAGTACCTGTCCGAGATGGAGCGCGGGCTCAAGGAGCCCTCGAGCGAGATGATCGCCGCGGTCGCCGGGGCTCTCGAGGTCACGCTCATCGACCTGACCGCCGCGGTCGTCGACGAATTGCGCGAGCGGACCTCCGGGCGCCAAGCGGTCGGCAATCAGGTCGGCCTGTCGCTGGTCGCGTGAGCGTCCTGGCGGGCGCCGCCTGAACGCTACGCCGCGCATCAAGCCCTGGCCGCGGCATCCGATCGCGCACTAGCGTGGCTGAGGGTGAGTCCTGCTGCCCGCAAAGAGACGACCGTCGAGATCGACGGCCGCGAGGTGCGCGTCTCGAGCCCCGACAAGGTCGTCTTCCCACAGATCGGGATGACGAAGCTCGAGGTCGTGAAGTACTTCCTCGCCGTCGCGCCCGGGGCGCTGCGCGGCGCGGGCGGGCGGCCGATGGTGCTGAAGCGCTTCGTGAAGGGCATCGACCAGGAGGCGTTCTTCCAGAAGCGCGTGCCCGAGAACCACCCCGACTTCATCGACACCGCGACGCTGCACTACGCGCGCGGCACGTCGGCGGAGGAGGCGGTGATCCGGGATGCCGCCGGCCTGGCCTGGGTCATCAACCTCGGGTGCCTCGACCTCAACCCGCATCCGGTGCGCGCAGAGGACCTCGATCATCCCGACGAGCTGCGCGTCGACCTGGACCCGATGCCCGGTGTGGACTGGTCGCAGATCGTCGATGTCGCGTACGTCGCGCGGGAAGTGCTCGATGACGTCGGACTCGTCGGATGGCCGAAGACCTCGGGCTCGCGAGGGCTGCACATCCTCGTGCGGATCGCGCCGGAGTGGGACTTCAAGGCGGTGCGTCTCGCGGCCGAGACCCTCGCGCGGGAGGTCGAGAACCGCGCGCCCGGGCTCGCGACGGCGCGATGGTGGAAGGAGGAGCGCGGCGAGAGCGTGTTCGTGGACTTCAACCAGAACGCGAAGGACCGCACCGTCGCTTCGGCGTATTCGATCCGGCCGCTGCCCGACGCGCGGGTGTCGACTCCGCTGGAGTGGGACGAGGTCCGCGTGCGCCGGCCGGAGGAGTTCACCGCGCTCACCGTGCCCGCCCGGTACGCCGAGATCGGCGATCCGCACGAGGGCATCGACGACGCGGTGGGTTCGCTCGACGGGCTGCTCGCTCTGGCGAAAGCGCTGGGTCCGGCCGAGAAGCCGCCCCGCGGCGGCGATGGGTCCGGGCGGCGAGCATCGACGATGCCGCTCATCGAGATCGCGCGCACGAAGACCAAGCCGGAGGCGCTCGAGGTTCTCGAGCAGTGGAAGACGCAGCATCCCGACGTCGCCGCGCTGCTGCACCCCGCCGACACGCTCGTCGACGGCATGCGCGGCGCGAGTTCGCTCTGGTACCGGGTGCGCATCAACCTTCAGCACGTTCCGGAGGCGTCGCGCCCTTCGCAGGGCGAGCTGCTGGCGGACTACGACCCGTGGGCGGGCAAGACCTGGCCCGGCAGACCCGCCGACTGAGCGGACGGGCGTTCCTCGATACCGCGTCCGGCGGCGCACGATGCCGTACTCAGGCTGAATCTGCACCGGCACCTGCTGCATCCGCGAGAAATCCCGGATGCGCCGCGCGCGTGATGGCATTCAGCCTGAGTTCGGCATCCCCGATCGGCTCAGCGCTCGGACAGCACCCGGTCCACCAGCCCGTAGGCGACGGCCTCGTCGGCGGTGAAGACGCGGTCGCGGTCGGTGTCGGTGCGCAGCTTCGCGGCATCCTGCCCCGTGTGCCGCGCGAGGATCGCCTCGACCTCTCCGCGCACACGCACGAGCTCGTCGGCCTGCAGGATCAGGTCGGGGATCGCTCCGCGCCCCTGCCCGGCGGGCTGATGCAGCACGACCCGGGCGTGCGGCAGCACGGCCCGCTTGCCTGCGGCGCCGGCGGCGAGCATGACCGCGCCGACCCCGATCGCCTGCCCGACGCACGTCGTCGCGATGTCGGGCCGCACGTGCTGCATCGTGTCGTAGATCGCGAGCATCGCGCTCGGGTCGCCGCCCTCGGAGTTGATGTACAGCTGGATGTCGCGGTCGGGGTTGTCGGCGTCCAGATGCAGCAGCTGCGCGATGAGCGCATTCGCGACGCCCGCGTCGATGCCGGTGCCCAGGTACACGACCCGCTCGGTCAGCAGGTGCGAGTAGACGTCCATGATGCGGTCGCCGCGCGGATGCTGCGACACCACGTTCGGAATCGTGTAGCTCACGCCGCCACCTCCGCCGCGCCCAGCCCCAGGCCCGCGGGTCGCCGACGGCGCGGCACGACCTGCGCGAAGTCGGTGACGATGCCGTCGATGAACCCGTAGTCCTGGGCCTGCGCCGCGGTGTACCAGCGGTCGTGCAGCGAGTCCTCGAAGATGCGCTCCACCGGCTGACCGGTGTCGTCCGAGATGAGGCCGAGCACCGTGTCGCGCATGTGCCGCAGGTCGCCGGCCTGCACCTCGACCTCGACCGTCGAGCCGCCGATGCCCGACGAGCCCTGGTGCATCAGGATGCGCGCGTGCGGCAGCGCCCGGCGCTTGCCCTTCGTCCCTGCCGAGAGCAGGAACTGGCCGGCGCTGCACGCGAGCCCGAGGGCGAGCGTGGCGACGTCGTTCGGGACCAGCCGCATCACATCGCGGATCGCGAGCATCGCGGGCACCGATCCGCCGGGCGAGTGGATCCACAGGGCGATGTCGGATGCCTCGTCGTCGGCGGCCAGCGCGAGCAGCTGCGTCGCGATCAGGGTGCCGTTGTCGTCGTCGAGCGGGCCGTCGAGCACGAGGACGCGTTGGTGGAACAGCTCGCGGCGCGCCTCGGCGCCGAACTGGGGGATCTTTCCGTCGTCTGCCATGCCCCCAGCGTGCCGCGGCGCCGCGGGTGCGGCATCCCGTTCCGCCCCCGGCGGATCCGCCCTGAGCGGCCCGCCTTTGCCGCCCTGTGCGCGAGATCACCCGCTGCTCGCCAGGTCACCTGCTGCACGCGGCCGCGCGGGGTGACTTCGCGAGCACGGGGTGATCTCGCGAAGAAGAGGCGCCGCTCAGACCCGGCGGGAGGGCCGTGCCAGCACGTCGTCGACCGCCTGCGCGAGCGCGGCCATCGCGTGCTCGGGATGCACCGCGCGCGCAGCCGCGACCGCCTCGGCGGTGAGCCGAGCGCGCAGCTCCACGTCCGTCAGAAGCTCGACGATGGCGGCCGCGAGCGCGTCGAGGTCGGCATCCGGCACGAGAACGCCGCCGCCGTCCGCGAGCAGGTCGCGCGGCCCGTACCGCACGTCGTAGGCGACGACCGGGCAGCCGTGCACGAGGGCCTCGGCGATCGAGAGGCCCTGGCCCTCGAACGCCGAGGTCGACAGGAACACGGATGCCGCATCGAGCTCGTGACCGGGATCGTCGGTGAGCCCGCGCAGCACGACGTGCGCGTCGAGTCCGAGTTCATCGATCAGCCCCTGCAGGGCACCGTGCTCGGGGCCGTCTCCGTACACGTCCAGCGTCGCCTCGGGCACGGCCCGCACGACGGTCGCGAACGCCCGGATCGCGTGATCGACGCGCTTGCCGGGCGCGAGCCGGTTGAGCATCACGACACGGCCC
The DNA here is from genome assembly GCA_963781135.1 of uncultured Actinomycetota bacterium. GTDB lineage: Bacteria > Actinomycetota > Actinomycetes > Actinomycetales > Microbacteriaceae > Microbacterium. The sequence continues at coordinate 211,785 of CAWADY010000011.1, forward strand.
GGTGCGCGGCCGGCAAGAGGGGTGACGGATGCCGCCGCCCCGACTGCGTGCGGAACCACCACGTGCACGGGCGATGAGCCGAAGCGGTCCTCGACATCGGCGCGCTGCGCGCCGGTCGGCCACAGCACCGCGTCGAATCGCTCCGCGACGCTGAACCACCGCGACCAGAGCGGGTTGAGCGGCGCATCGGGCGTGAAGGGCGGCTCGAGGTGGATCGTGTGGATCGCGTGCACCAGACGCAGGGCCGGGTCGTCCCAGCCGGCCAGCAGCTCACCCAGCTGCCGCGACTCGCAGACCACGACGACCGGGCGATCGGCATCCCCCGCCCGCAGCCCGTCCACCACATGCTCGAGCCACGCCCGGTAGAGCGCGCCGAAGCCCTCGACCACTCCGGCGACCGACCCGCGCTCGTCGTAGACCGCGACCGGCGCGGAGGTCACGTGCCAGTCCGGGTCGCCGGCGATGACCGGGAGGCCGACGACGGGTCGGGCGGCGGCATCCGTGATCGTCCGGTATTCGAGTGCCGGGTCGGGCTCTCCGGGGTGCGCGGCGGCGCGCAGCCACGCGGCAGCGCCGCCGTGACCGGATGCCGCCTCATCGAACAGGTTGCGCATCCGCGCCGGATCGATCACGAGGTCGCGCCCCGCGAACGCGGCGCGGTGCCGGGCGTGCTCGGCGGGCGTTCCGGGGTCGAGGGTCAGCAGCAGCGGTCCGAGTCCGCCGTGCACACCGGCCGCGGCCATCTGCCGGGCGCGGGCGAGGGTGGCCAGCGCGTAGCCGCCGTCACGGTCGGGGATGAGCCTGCTCGAGAGGATGAGGTACTCGGCATCCGGGAATTCGCTCACGATCCCATCCTGCCCCCGCAAGCGTCGCCGCACACGACGAAGCCCACCCGAAATCACCCCGTGTTCGCCAGAGCACACCCGAGAGCCGCACGCAGTGTGTGATCTCGCGAACAGCGGGTGACTTCGCGCAACGAGCTAGCGCGTCACTCCCACTCGATCGTGCCCGGCGGCTTGCTGGTCACATCGAGCACGACGCGGTTGACCTCGCGGACCTCGTTCGTGATGCGGTTCGAGATGCGGGCGAGCACGTCGTAGGGCAGGCGGGTCCAGTCGGCGGTCATCGCGTCTTCGGACGACACCGGACGCAGCACGATCGGGTGCCCGTACGTGCGGCCGTCGCCCTGCACGCCGACCGAGCGCACGTCGGCGAGCAGCACGACCGGGCACTGCCAGATCTCGCCGTCCAGTCCGGCGCGGGTCAGCTCCTCGCGGGCGATCGCGTCGGCGTCACGCAGAATCTCGAGGCGGTCAGCGGTGACCTCACCGACGATCCGGATGCCGAGGCCGGGCCCCGGAAACGGCTGGCGGCCGACGATCACCTCGGGCAGGCCCAGCTCGCGGCCGATCGCGCGCACCTCGTCCTTGAACAGGGTGCGGAGGGGCTCGACGAGCTCGAACTGCAGGTCTTCGGGCAGGCCGCCCACGTTGTGGTGCGACTTGATGTTCGCGGTGCCCGTGCCGCCGCCGGATTCGACCACGTCGGGGTACAGCGTGCCCTGCACGAGGAACCGGATCGGCTCACCGTCGGCAGCGGCTTCGAGCACGAGAGCCTTCTCGGCCGCCTCGAACGAGCGGATGAACTCGCGGCCGATGATCTTGCGCTTCTGCTCGGGGTCGGAGACTCCCGCGAGTGCGTTCAGGAACTGCTCGCGCGCGTCGATCGTGACCAGGCGCACCCCGGTCGAGGCGACGTAGTCGTTCTCGACCTGCTCGCGCTCGTTCTTTCGCAGCAGACCATGGTCGACGAAGATGCAGACGAGCTGGTCGCCGACCGCCTCGTGCACGATCGCCGCGGCGACCGCGGAGTCGACTCCACCCGAGAGCCCGCAGATCACGCGACCGGTGCCGACCTGCTCGCGGATGCGGGCGACCTGCTCGGCGATGACGTTGCCGCTGTTCCAGTCGGCGGGAAGACCCGCTCCGACATGCAGGAAGTTCTCGATCACGCGCTGACCGAAGTCGCTGTGCTTGACCTCGGGATGCCACTGCACGCCGTACATGCGCCGCTCGTCGCTGCCGAACGCCGCGACCGGAGTGGCCGAGGTCGAGGCGAGCACGTCGAAGCCCTCGGGCGCTTTCGAGACCTGGTCGCCGTGGCTCATCCACACGTTCTGCGCGGCCGGCTGGCCGGCCAGCAGCACGCCTCCCTCACCCGTGAGGACGGCATCCGTCGCCCCGTACTCGCGCAGGCCGGTGTTGGCGACCTCGCCGCCGAGCGCCTGAGCCATGACCTGGAAGCCGTAGCAGATGCCGAGCGTCGGGCACGCCGAGGTCGAAGACTCCGCTGTCGAGCGCAGGGGCGCCCGGCTCGTACACCGACGACGGACCGCCGGAAAGGATCAGACCGACCGGATTCTTCGCGGCGATCTCGGCCGCGGTGGCGGTGTGCGGGACGATCTCGCTGTAGACGCCGGCCTCACGCACGCGGCGGGCGATGAGCTGGGCGTACTGCGCTCCGAAGTCGACGACCAGCACGGGGCGCTGATCGGTCTCGGTCTGTTGAGTCAACGCTTGTTCTCCGTCGGGATGGCCTGGGTCAAGGACGAGTGCTCGGCGCGCGAGTGCAGCTCCGCGTCTTCGCGGGTCTTGAGGTAGGCGCGCACCTCGCGGGCGACGCGGACCTCGAGGAAGAACGACAGGAACGGCACGATGCCGCCGGCGGCCAGCAGCAGGAAGCGCAGGAACTGCCAGCGCATCAGGCTCCACACCCGGAAGCACGCGAACAGGTACACGACGTAGAACCAGCCGTGCGCGACCAGGATGCCGAGCGAGAGGTTGAAGCCGTCACCGGTCGACTCGTGTCCGTCGGGGCCTTCGACGACGGGGGCGAACCACAGGAAGCCGCCGGAGCCGCCGAGGAACAGCTCATAGCCGAACGCGTACTTGATCAGCATCTCGGCGCACAGCAGCAGCAGCATCGTGCCGGTGATGACCGAGCAGATCTGGTAGAACTTCAGCGCCCCGCGGATGGCCGGGAACGAGGCGAGTTTCGGGGCCGGAGGCATGCGTCCAGTCTACCCGCGGCACGCCGGACGCCCGGCGGAGTCAGGACGCCGGGGCCTCGGCTTCTTCGAGCTCCTCCAGCTCGCGCTCCCACGCGTCGCGGGCGAGGCGATACCAGAGGTAGAAGGCGAAGCCGGCGAAGACCGCCCACTCGATCGCGTAGAAGATGTTGAGCCAGTTGACCGTGGAGCCTTCGGCCGGGGCGGGAGACGAGATGGCATCGAGCGGTCCCTGCGGAACCTCTGAGGCGATGTAGGCCCGGTAGACGTCGAGCCCCTCGATGTCGTGCCACCGCGAGAGCAGCGCGGCCGGCGACATGCGCGTGAGCGTCCATCGGGTCGCCGCTCTTCGGCGGGGGCACGGGTCCTTCGTCTGAGATCAGGCGACCGGTGATCGCGAGCGGGGTGTCGGCGGCGCCGGGGGCGGCGGCATCCTGATTCAGCCGGTCGACGGCGGCGAGCGCGTCGTCTTCGGTGGCGGCCCACCCGATCGCGACGGCGACCGAGACCGGCTGGGCGCCCGCGTCATCCGCGACGCGCAGCTGCCCGGTCACCCAGTAGCCCTCGACACCGTCGTTGAAGCGGGAGGAGATCACGATGAAGTCCTCGGGCATCCACGTCCCCGTGACGGTGACGCGCTGGCCGACGACCGGCTCGGGGACGTACTCGCCGGGCGCGGTCACGTCGGCCAGCGGCTGCACCTCCTCGGTCGCGCCGGGGGGTGTGGGGTCGGTCAGCAGGGCGCGGCCGAGCTGCCATTGCCCGAGCCACGCGAACACGCCCGCGACCACGAGGCACAGCGCGAGCAGCGCGATCCATCGCGGCCGCAGCATGACCTCGCGGAGTGTGGGCGGGAAGACCTCAGGGTCGGAGAGAGTCATCCCGCGCTGTACGGTGCGACCACGACATCGACCCTCTGGAACTCCTTGAGGTCGGAGTACCCGGTCGTCGCCATCGACTTCTTGAGCGCCCCGATGAGGTTCGCCGTGCCGTCGGCGACCGGCGCCGGACCGTACAGGACCGACTCGAGGGTCGTCACCTGATCGACGCTCACGCGGTGTCCGCGGGGCAGCTTCGGGTGGTGCGACTCCGGGCCCCAGTGGAAGCCGCGACCCGGCGCATCGGTCGCCCGCGAGAGCGCGACGCCGAGCATGACGGCATCCGCCCCCATCGCCAGCGCCTTGACGATGTCGCCCGAGGTGCCCACGCCGCCGTCGGCGATCACGTGGACGTAGCGCCCGCCCGACTCGTCGAGGTAGTCGCGGCGCGCGCCGGCGACGTCGGAGACCGCTGTCGCCATCGGGGCATGGATGCCGAGGGTGACGCGCGTGGTGGATGCGGCTCCCCCGCCGAAGCCGACGAGAACGCCCGCCGCACCGGTGCGCATGAGGTGCAGCGCGGCGGTGTAGGTCGAGGCGCCACCGACGATGACGGGCACGTCGAGGTCGTAGATGAACTTCTTGAGGTTCAGCGGCTGGTCGACCGACGACACGTGCTCGGCCGACACCGTCGTGCCGCGGATGACGAACAGGTCGACGCCGGCCGCCACGACGGTCTCGTACAGCTCCTGCGTGCGCTGCGGAGTGAGGGCACCGGCGACCGTGACCCCGCCGGCGCGGATCTCGGCGAGGCGATCGCGCACGAGCTCGGGCTTGATCGGCTCGGCGTACAGCTCCTGCATGCGCTGCGTCGCCGTGGCGTCATCGAGCGCGGCGATCTCGGCGAGGTAGGGCTCGGGGTCGTCGTAGCGGGTCCAGAGTCCCTCCAGGTCGAGCACGCCGAGGCCGCCGAGCTGGCCGAGCATGATCGCGGTCTGGGGGCTGACGACCGAGTCCATCGGCGCGCCGAGCACGGGGATCGCGAACTGGAACGCGTCGATCGTCCACGCGGTCGAGACGTCTTCGGGATTGCGCGTGCGCCGCGAGGGCACGACCGCGATGTCGTCGAACGTAAAGGCGCGACGCGCGCGCTTCGCGCGACCGATCTCGATCTCCATGCTCACGGGATCAGCCTACCCGGCGGCATCGGAACGACGCGGGCCGGCCGGTCACCACGGCTCGTCGACGCGCGGCGCCTCCTCGAGCACCATCTGGATGCTGAGGGGGAAGCACTCGTCGAACAGCTCGGTCATGCCGGCATCTTTGCCGTACTCCTCGGTCATGCGCAGCCCGACCATCGTGTTGATGAGCATTCCCATCGCGAGGAACTTCTGCGCCTCTTCGGCGCTGAAACCCGCGTCCTCACGCAGGAAGTGCCAGACCTTCGCGAAGCCGGCGCGCGCGGCGGGGCCGATCACGGGGTGCGCGCCCAGCAGGAACGCGTGCGAGAGGATCTGGTGCAGACCCCTCACCTCGAGCAGGTTGAGGTAGGTCTGCCCCATGAGCTCGCCCCGCTCGTGCAGGTCGCCCACGTTCGGCGCGGTGCGGAAGGCGATGAGAAGCCGGTCGAGTGCGCTGCCGAGGGCCGCGAGGAACAGGTTCTCCTTCGTGCCGAACAGCCGCACGACATAGGGCTGGGACACGGATGCCGCACGGGCGACGTCGTCGGTCGTGGTGCCCACATAACCCTTGGCGCCGAAGACGGCGATGGCCGCCTCGACGATCTGCTCGCGTCGCTCGTCGGAGCTCATCCGACCCTTCGCGTCGGGCTCGGCATCCGTCTGGTCGATCTTGCTCGCACTCACGCTTGACATGTTATCAGTCGATTACTACAGTGGCGATGTCTTAGTAATCATCCGATTACAACCATCGTCGAAAGGAGCCAGCCGTGGCTCTCTCCTCACCTCCCGCCCCGCGCCGTCGGGCGTTCGGACTCGTCGTCGCCGCGGCATCCGTCCCGATGTTCATGGCCACGCTCGACAACCTCGTCATGACGAATGCGCTCCCCGTGCTGCACGAGCGTCTCGGCGCGTCGGTCGAAGAGCTCCAGTGGTTCGTGAACGCCTACACGCTGTCGTTCGCGAGCATGATCCTGGTCGCGGCCGCGCTCGGCGACCGGTTCGGTCGGCGCACGGTGTTCATGATCGGCATCGCGATCTTCGGGATCGGGTCCGTGCTCGCGGCCCTCAGCACCGACCCGGGGCAGCTCATCGCGGCGCGGGCTCTGCAGGGCTTCGGCGCCGCGGGAGTGCTGCCACTGTCGCTCGCGCTCATCTCGGGCGGGGTCGCTCCCGAGCGGCGGCCGCTCGCGATCGGCATCTGGGGCGGGATCTCGGGCCTGGGCGTCGCGGTGGGGCCACTGGTCGGCGGCGCGGTGATGGAGGGCTGGAGCTGGCAGGCGATCTTCTGGATCAACGTGCCCGTCGCCCTCATCGCGATCCCGCTGGCATACGTCGTGCTGAACAACGACTTCGGGCAGCGCGCGCGCATCGACGTGGTCGGCGCCGTGCTCGCGGGGGCGGCCGTGCTCGGTCTGGTGCACGCGATCGTGCGCGGCAACGACGACGGCTGGGGATCTGCCGGCGTGATCGCCGAGATCGTCGGCTCCGTGGTGCTGCTGGTCGTGTTCCTGCTCTGGCAGGCCCGCACGAAAGCGCCCCTCGTGCCGCTGCGCCTGTTCGGCGATCGCTCGTTCTCGGTGACGAACATCGTCGGCTTCGCGTTCAGCTTCGGCACGTTCGGCGCGGTGTTCATCCTGATTCAGTACATGCAGGTCGTGCAGGGCTCCACACCGCTCGAAGCGGCGGTGCAGACCACCCCCTGGACGCTCGCGCCGATGTTCGTCGCCCCGCTCGCCGGGTTCATCGCGCCGCGCGTGGGGACGCGCGTGCTCATGGTCGCCGGCCTCGGTCTGCAGGCGGTCGCGCTGTTCTGGATCGCGCTCACGATGTCGACCGATCTCGCGTACGCGCAGCTCGTCGTGCCCTTCATCATGGCCGGCGTCGGTATGGGCCTGGTGTTCGCCCCGTCCGCGACCGCTCTGCTGGCGACCCTCGGGGTGCTGGATCACGCGAAGGCGTCGGGCGTCAACTCGACCGTCCGCGAGATCGGCATCGCCCTCGGCACCGCCGTCATGACCGCGGTCTTCGTGAGCGCGGGCGGTGAACTGCGCCCCGATCTGTACGTCGACGCGGCGCGGCCGGCGGTGCTCGTCGGCGCGGCGGTCCTGGCCGCCGCGATGGTCGCCGCGCTGTGGCTGCCGTCGGGCCGGTCGTCCACGGTCGCGGCCGAGATCGAGACGGATGCCGCGGCATCCGACTCCCCTGAGCTCGTGCCCGCCTAGCGGCCGCCGCGGCGGTTCGCGCGCTCTGACCACGACTGCGAAGATCGAGGGATGAGCGAACGCGTGCCCGTCGTGGTGATCGGCGGCGGAGTGATGGGGCTGTCGACCGCGTGGTCGCTCACCCGGCGCGGCGAGCGGCCCGTCGTCCTCGAGAGGTTCGCGCGCGGACACACCCACGGCGCATCGCACGGGGCGACCCGCAACTTCAACAACGCCTACGCCGACGAGCACTACCTCGACCTCCTCGCCCGGGCGCGCGAGGGCTGGGACGCGCTCGGCACCCCGGACGGCGAGCCGCTCCTGCGCCTGCACGGGCTCGTCTCGCACGGCTCCGGCGCCGCGCTCGGGGGCACCGGAGGCGGCCTGATCGCGATCCACGAGCAGCTGCGCGAGCGCGGCATCCCCGCCGATCTGCTCGAGGGCGCCGAGGCATCGCGCCGGTGGCGGGGCATGAGGTTCGAAGACACCGTGCTGTACTCGCCCGATGCCGGCGTCGCCCGCGCGGCGGTCGCGCTCGTCGAGCTCGAGCGGCGCATCGTCGCCGCGGGCGGCGAGGTGCGGTGGAGCACGCCTGCGCTGCGGATCGAAGAGGATTCCGACGGCGTCACGGTGCACACGGACGCGGGCGTCGTGCTGGCCGACACCGTCGTGGTGACCGCCGGCGCCTGGACGAACACTCTGGTGGGCGGCATCCCTCTTCCTCCGCTCGTGGTCACCGAAGAGAGCCCGGCCCACTTCGCCCCGCGCGACCCGGCCGACGCATGGCCGTCGTTCAATCACTTCGTCACGCCCGGCGCGTGGCCGTCGAACGTGTACGGGATGCCGACGCCCGGCGAGGGCGTCAAGGTCGGCTTCCACGCGGTCGGTGACGTCGTCGATCCCGATGCCCGGCCGTTCCGCACCGACAAGCACGCCGCGCAGCTTGCCGAATACGTGCGCGAGTGGATGCCGGGACTCGACCCCGACACCGCGGCCCCGATCAGCTGCACCTACACGTCGACGCCCGACGAGGCGTTCGTGCTCGACCGGGTCGGCCGGATCGTGGTCGGCGCCGGGTTCTCGGGCCAGGGCTTCAAGTTCGCGCCGGGGGTGGGCGCCGTGCTCGCCGACCTCGTGCTGGACCCCGGGTTCCGCGCGGCGGAGGCGTTCCGCCTGCGCTGACGGTCGCGGATCAGTCGCAGCCCGCAGCAGAATCGGATGAGCGCACCGGAATCGGACGCCGGAGGCCGTGGCAGTCCGAATCTGTTGCGGATCTCCGATTCTGCGACTGACGGACAGCCCTACCGCGCCCGGACGACCCGCTTCTCGTCCCACACCGGCTCGTCGGATTCGTAGACCGCACCGTCGGCGCCGAACACGAGGAACCGGTCGAACGAGCGCGCGAACCAGCGGTCGTGCGTGACGGCGAGCACGGTGCCCTCGAAGCGCGCCAGGGCGGACTCGAGCGCCTCCGCCGAGGCGAGGTCGAGGTTGTCGGTCGGTTCGTCCAGCAGCAGCAGGGTCGTGCCCGACAGCTCCAGCAGCAGGATCTGGAACCGTGCCTGCTGCCCGCCCGAGAGCGTCTCGAAGCTCTGCTGGGCCTGCCCCACGAGCCCGTAGCGATCGAGGGCCGAGCTGGCGGCATCCCTCGGCATGCCGGGGCGGTTCTCGTCGCCGCGGTGCAGGAGCTCCAGCAGGGTGCGGCCGACGAACTCCGGATGCCGGTGGGTCTGGGCGAACCAGCCGGGAACGACACGTGCGCCCAGGATGCCGCGACCGGTGTGCGCGACCGGCTCGAGCTTCGCGCCGGCGGAGGTGACGTGGCCGAGCCGCGCGTCGGGGTCGGTTCCGCCGCGGGCCAGCAGCCGCAGGAAGTGCGACTTGCCGGATCCGTTGGATCCGAGCACGGCGACACGGTCGCCGAACCACACTTCGAGGTCGAACGGCTTCATGAGGCCGGTGAGTTCGAGGTGCTCGGCGATGACGGCGCGCTTGCCGGTGCGGGCCCCGCGCAGCCGCAGCTGGAGGTCCTGCTCGGGCGGGCGCTCTTCGGGCGGGCCGGCCTCCTCGAACTTCGCGAGCCGCGTCTGGGCGGCCCGATAGCGCGACGCGAATTCGTCGCTCGCGGTCGCCTTGACCTTGAGGGCGGCGACGAGCGCCTTGATCTTGGCGTGCTGCTCGTCCCAGCGGCGGCGCAGCTCGTCGAGCCGGTCCATGCGGTCGGTGCGGGCCTGGTGGTAGGTCGCGAAGCTTCCGCCGTGCACCCAGGCGGTGCTGCCGGCGGCGCCGGTCTCGAGGGTGACGATCCGATCCGCGCCCCGCGCGAGCAGCTCGCGGTCGTGCGAGACGAGCAGCACGGTCTTCGGGGTCGCACGCAGCTGCTTCTCGAGCCACCGCTTGCCGGGCACGTCGAGGTAGTTGTCGGGCTCGTCGAGCAGCAGCACGTCATCCGGACCGCGCAGCAGCGCCTCCAGCACGAGGCGCTTCTGCTCGCCGCCCGACAGCGACGTCAGCTCGCGGAACCTCGCGCGCGCGAACGGCACGCCGAGCGCGGCCACGGTGCACTGGTCCCAGACCGTCTCGTGCTCGTAGCCGCCGGCATCCGCATAGTCGGCGAGCGCGGTCGCGTACCGCAGCTGCGCCTCGAGGTCGTCGTTCTCGATGATCGCGGCCTCGGCGGCTTCGAGCTCGATCGCGGCGGAGCGGATGCGGCGCGGTGCGACCTCGATCAGCAGGTCGTGCACGGTCGCCGTGGCCTCGTCGCGCGCGGTCATGCCGTGCCCCACGAACTGGTCCATGACACCCAGCGCGCCGCCGATCGACACCACTCCGCCGTGCGCGGGCTCGTCGCCGCGGATGATGCGCAGCAGTGTCGTCTTGCCCGCGCCGTTCGCGCCGATCAGCGCGGTCGTGGATCCTTCACCGACACGGAACGACACCTCGTCCAGCAGCGGCCGGCCGTCGGGAAGGCTGTACGAGACCATGCTGATGTCGATGTAGCCCATGACCTGACCTGCGCACCGCTTCTGGTCCTCGCCGCGCGCGAAGCGCGGCATCCGTCAGCGCAGAGCGCGCCGGCCCGCGGGTGGCGAGCCGACCAGACTATCCCAGCTCAGGCGGCGGAGTAGCGGCCCGACGCGATCGCGCGGGCGCGGGCCTTGGCGGCTTCCTCTTCGCGATTCTTCGGCGGGGTCACCGCGACCAGATCCTGCAGGAGGTGGCCCGTGATGTGCGCGATCTCGTGCACGGCGCGGTCGAAGGCCTCTTGATTGGCCTTGGAGGGCTTGGTCGTGCCCGCGATCTTGCGGACGTACTGAAGAGCGGCCGCGTTGATCTCGTCGTTCGTCGCCGCGGGCTCGAAGTTGTGGAGGGTGTGGATGTTCCGGCACATGCGTTCCACGGTACGCCCGGGGCATGGTGTGGAGCGAGATCCGATTCAGTCGCCCTTGCCGCGCAGAAGCTTGGTCAGTGGACCGTCGAGGAAGAAGAGCACGAACGCGATCGAACCGACGAACGGTGAGAGCACGACCACCGCTCCCGAGATCAGGAGCGCGCTCAACGACCCGCGTCCGTACGCTCTCGCGTCCTCCTCGGAGATGTCGGGCAGCAACGTGTCGCGGTGCCGGACGGCCCACATCCACTGCAGCCAGCTGAACAGGATCGCCATGAAGAACGTGACCGGCATCAGCAGCCGGCCGGCCATCCACTCGGAGTACTCGGTGGTCAGACTCGTCGCGAACGGGACCAGCACGATGAACAGCAGCCGCGCGTTGTTCAGCCAGGTGAGCACGCCGTCGGTGCGGGCGACATGCTCGAACTGCTGCACGTGGATCATCCACATCATGCACAGCAGCACGAAGCTCAACGCGAAGTTGAAGAACAGCTCCCACATCCCGGCGAGCGCCGCCCACATCTGGGCATCCGAGGTGATCTCGCCGAACGCGTGGGTCGTGAGGTCGAGGACGAGCAGGGTCGCCGCGATCGCGAAGACACCGTCGGTGAACGCCTCGAGCCGACTCGTACCCTGGGTCGCCGCCGGGTGGGTGCGCTGCCTGATCACCAGCCCAGGGTAGCGATCACCTCTTGTAGTTCGGCGCCTCGACCACGATCTGCACGTCGTGCGGGTGCGATTCCTTCAGGCCCGCTGCGGTGATGCGCACGAACTTGCCCTTGGCCTTCAGTTCGTCGATCGTGCGCGCGCCGACGTAGAACATCGACTGACGCAGGCCCCCGACCAGCTGATAGGCGACCGCCGACACGGGTCCGCGGTAGGCGACCTGTCCCTCGATGCCCTCGGGGATGAGCTTGTCGTCGTTGGGGACGTCGGCCTGGAAGTAGCGGTCCTTCGAGTACGAGGTCTTCTTGCCGCGCGTCTGCAGGGCGCCGAGCGAACCCATGCCCCGGTACTGCTTGAACTGCTTGCCGCCCTGGAAGACGATCTCGCCGGGCGACTCGTCGGTGCCGGCGAGCAGCGAGCCGAGCATGACCGTGTCGGCGCCGGCGACGAGCGCCTTCGCGATGTCACCCGAGTACTGCAGCCCGCCGTCGGCGATCACCGGGATGCCGGCCTCGCGCGCCGCGAGCGACGCCTCGTACACCGCGGTCACCTGGGGCACGCCCACACCCGCGACGATGCGCGTCGTGCAGATCGAACCCGGGCCGACGCCCACCTTGACGGCATCGACCCCGGCGTCGATCAGCGCCTGCGCGCCCTCGCGCGTGGCGACGTTGCCGCCGATGACGTCGATGTGGTCGAACGACGCGTCGGCCTTGAGCCGCCGCACGATGTCGATGACCCCGGCCGACTGGCCGTTGGCGGTGTCGACCACGAGCACGTCGACTCCCGCGTCGCGCAGCGCCTCGGCGCGCTCCCACGCGTCGCCGAAGAAGCCGATGGCCGCGCCGACGCGCAGGCGCCCCTGCTCGTCTTTGGTGGCGAGGGGGTACTTCTCGCTCTTGTCGAAGTCCTTGACCGTGATCAGGCCGGCGAGCTTGCCGTCGTCGTCGATGAGCGGCAGCTTCTCGACCCGGTGCTTCGCGAAGATCGCGATGACGTCGTTCGCGCCGATGCCGACGTGCGCCGTGACGAGGTTCTCGCTCGTCATGACGTCCTTGACCAGGGTCGTCGTGCGCTCGAAGCCCGAGACGAAGCGCATGTCGCGGTTCGTGACGATGCCGACCAGCTGCCCGTCGGCGTCGACGACCGGAAGACCCGAGATGCGGAACTGTGCGCAGAGCGCTTCGACCTCGTCGATCGTCGCGTCGGGCGTGGTGGTGATCGGGTTCGAGATCATGCCCGACTCGCTGCGCTTCACGCGGTCGACCTGCGACGCCTGCTCCTGGATCGACAGATTGCGATGCAGGATGCCGAGACCCCCCTCGCGCGCGACGGCGATCGCCATGCGGGCTTCGGTGACGGTGTCCATCGCGCTCGAGACGAGCGGCGTGGCAACCGTGATCCGGCGGGTCACCCGCGAAGACGTGTCGGCCTCGCTCGGGATCACATCGGTGTGTCCGGGCAGGAGCAGAACGTCGTCGTACGTGAGTCCGACGAAGCCGAAGGGGTCGTGGTTCTGCATGGGTTCTCCTGCGCGTGGCTCGCGCGTTGCTCGAAGTGGACGACGACGGCCGGTGCGCATGGGACGCGCCGTATCAATTCTAAGCGAGCGGGCACCCGTTTCATTCCGGGGGTCCCGGCCAGCCCGCGGGCGATCCCATTCGAACGAATCCAACTCGTCGCGCAAGAGTGTTGTAGGCGAAACAAGAACGACACATTACGCTCGTACCGTCGTTGATCAGCGCCGCTGCGACCCGAAGCTTCGGCGCGCGGCGGCGGACTGGGAGGTTTTGTGGGTCCTACGGCTTCACGCATTCGACGGGTCCAGCCATGGCTGGTCGCCGTCATCGGTGCGCTGCTCGCGGCAGCGATGGTGTTCCTCTCGGCGCCGGGTGCATACGCATCCGCGCCGGACGAGCCCGGCGGCGACCAAGAGGCGACCGACTTCTACTTCGGCGGCATCATCACCTTCGAGGACGAGCCCGTTCCCGACGTCACCGTCACGGTGTCGGGCGGCGGCTTCGAGGCCGAGACGATCACCGATGACGAGGGCCGCTGGCGCCTGTACGTGCCCGAGAAGGACACCTACACGCTCGAGGTCGTCGAGGACACGCTGCCCGATGGGGTCATCGTCGAGGGCGAGAATCCGCAGGAGGTGGAGTTCGGACTCACCGGCTCGAAGATCATCAACCTGTTCCTCGGCGAGGGCGAGCGCGTAACGCAGTCCGTCTTCGACCAGTTGATGATCCGACTCATCAACGGACTCAATTTCGGACTACTGCTCGCACTTGCCGCGATGGGCGCGTCGCTCATCTACGGCACCACGGGGCTGTCGAACTTCGCACACGGCGAGATGGTCACGTGGGGCGCGCTCGTGGCGCTCGTGCTGACCTCGTTCTGGGCGTGGCCCTTCTGGATCGGGATCATCGTCGCGGTGATCATGGGCGGCGTGCTCGGACTGGCACTCGACGCGGGCTTATGGAGACCCTTGAGACGAAGAGGGCTCGGGGTCGTTCAGCTGATGATCGTCAGCATCGGCCTCTCGCTCGCCCTGCGCTACACGTACCAGTACTTCATCGGTGGCGCCACGTATCAGCTTCCGGGGGCGAGCCCGGCGCCGATCCAGTTCGGCCCGATCTCACTGTCCTACATCGACTTGATCAGCATGGGCGTGAGCGTCGTGGTGATCCTCGGCGTCGCCTACTTCCTGCTGGGTACGCGGATCGGCAAGGCCACCCGGGCGATCTCCGACAACCCGCAGCTCGCCTCTGCCTCGGGCATCAATGTCGACCGCGTCGTGCGGATCGTCTGGATCCTCGCCGGCGTGCTTGCCGCGCTGTCCGGCATCCTGTGGGCGTACTTCCGCCCCGGGGTCAAGTGGGACATGGGAACGCAGATGCTGCTGCTGATCTTCGCGGCGATCACACTCGGCGGGCTGGGCACTGCATTCGGCGCACTGCTGGGCTCGCTCATCGTTGGACTCGTGGTCGAGGTCTCGACCCTCTGGATCCCGTCTGATCTCAAGTACGCGGGCGCGCTGGTCGTGCTCATCCTGATCCTGCTCGTCAGACCTCAGGGCTTGCTCGGTCGCAAAGAGAGATTGGGGTAGCGGCCATGGATTGGGGAGCAATTCTCTCGAACACGCTCAGCTACCTGCTGAGCCCGGTCACGATCGCGTACGCGCTCGCGGCCACCGGTCTTGCCGTGCACTTCGGCTACGCCGGTCTGCTCAACTTCGGTATGGCCGGCTTCATGGCCCTCGGCGGCTACGGGTACGCGATCACGGTGCTGTCCTTCGGATGGCCCTGGTGGCTCGGCATGCTGATCGGTCTGATCGCGGCTGCGATCTTCGCCCTGATCCTCGGCATCCCGACCCTGCGCCTGAGAGCCGACTACCTCGCCATCGTGACCATCGCGGCAGCCGAGATCGTCCGCCTTCTCTTCACGACGCAGGTCTTCGACGAGTGGACCAACTCGGCGGACGGCCTCGCCGGCTACCACGCGGGCTTCCGTGCGGCCAATCCGTTCCCGCCCGGTCAGTACGGCTGGGGTCCGTGGACGTTCAACGAAACGGGCTTGTGGGTCCGCGTCTTCGGTCTCGCGATGCTCGCCCTCGCGATCCTGCTCGTCTGGTCGCTCATGCGCAGCCCCTGGGGCCGGGTTCTCAAGGGCATCCGCGAAGACGAAGATGCCGTGCGCTCGCTCGGCAAGAACGTGTTCGCGTACAAGATGCAGGCGCTCGTCGTCGGTGGTGCGATCGGCGCGATGGGCGGCATCGTCTACGTGCTCCCGTCGGCGGTGGTTCCGTCCAGCTACACGACGGCCCTGACGTTCTTCCTGTGGACGATCCTCCTCTTGGGCGGTGCGGCCACCGTGTTCGGCCCGACGCTGGGTGCAGCCATCTTCTGGGTCGTCATCGCCTTCCTCGGCAATCTGCTTCCCGAACTCGCGGATGCCGGCATCCTGCCCATGTCCTCGATCCAGGCGGGCACGCTGCGCTACATCCTGGTCGGCGTCGCGCTCATGGTCCTCGTGATCTTCAGGCCGCAGGGCATCCTCGGCGATAAGAGGGAGATGACCTTTGTCAAGTAACGGCAAGGAATACGGATCCGCCGAAACGGTCCCGACGACGGGCAGCATCCGACGGCCCAAGACCGGTGGTCTCGCCAAGGGCGATGCCGCACCCGGCGTCGCCAAGACGGACCCGATCATGATCATCGACAACGTGACGCGCCGCTTCGGCGGCCTCACCGCCGTCGACGTCGACCACCTCGAGATCCCGCGGGGCGCGATCACGGCCCTGATCGGCCCCAACGGCGCCGGCAAGACCACGCTGTTCAACCTCCTGTGCGGCTTCGACAAGCCCAACAGCGGCACCTGGTCTTTCGACGGCACGACCCTCTCCGGCATCCCGGCCTTCAAGGTCGCGCGTATGGGACAGGTTCGCACGTTCCAGCTCACCAAGGCATTGTCGCTGCTCACGGTGCTCGAGAACATGAAGCTCGGCGCGACGAAGCAGCGCGGAGAGCGGTTCTGGACGAGCTTCATCCCCGCTTTCTGGCGAGCGCAGGACACCGGGATCGAGGCCAAGGCCCGCGACCTGCTCCAGCGATTCAAGCTCGACGCCAAGGAGAAGGACTTCGCGGCGTCACTGTCAGGCGGTCAGCGCAAACTGCTCGAGATGGCACGCGCCCTCATGAGTGACCCCACGCTCGTCATGCTCGATGAGCCGATGGCCGGCGTGAACCCGGCGCTGACCGAGTCGCTGCTCGACCACATCCTCGACCTGAAGGACCTCGGCATGACGGTGCTGTTCGTAGAGCACGACATGCACATGGTCCGCCACATCGCCGACTGGGTCGTCGTGATGGCGGAGGGGCGCGTCGTCGCGGAAGGTCCTCCCGAGACGGTGATGCATGAGAAGGCCGTCATCGATGCGTACCTCGGCAGCCACCAGGACGTCGACCTCGGCGTGATCACCGGTCGTTACGACGGTGAGCTGAACGCAGAGGCCGAAGAACTGCTCGCAGAGATTCAGGAGGCCGAAGAAGCGTCCATCGCCGAGGCCGAGGAGGAGAAGAAGTGAGCGAACCCTCGACAGCCGCGGGAGCACCTGACGCACCTGCGGCTCCCACCATGGACATGAGCCACGCCGGTGAGCGTTCGGTCCAGAAGACCGACGCCGTGGTCGTCGAGGTCACCGACCTTGTCGCCGGCTATCTCCCGGGCGTCAACATCCTCAACAGTACGAACCTCATCGCGCGGCAGGGTGAGCTCATCGGCATCATCGGTCCGAACGGTGCCGGCAAGTCGACACTGCTCAAGGCGATCTTCGGCCTGGTGAAGGTGCGCAGCGGTGAAATCACCGTGAACGGCGAAAGCATCGTGGGGCTGAAGGCCGACAAGCTCGTCCGCCGCGGCGTCGCGTTCGTGCCGCAGAACAACAACGTGTTCCCTTCGCTCTCCATCGAGGAGAACCTGCAGATGGGGCTCTACCAGAACCCCAGGATCTACAGTGAGCGGCTCGATTTCGTGACCGGGATCTTCGCGGAGCTGGGCAAGCGGCTCAAGCAGCGCGCAGGATCGCTCTCGGGCGGCGAGCGGCAGATGGTGGCGATGTCGAGAGCGCTCATGATGGACCCGTCCGTGCTGCTGCTCGATGAGCCGTCTGCGGGGCTGTCACCCGTTCGGCAGGACGATGCGTTCATCCGCGTCTCCGACATCAACAAGGCGGGCGTGACCACGATCATGGTCGAGCAGAACGCCCGCCGGTGCCTGCAGATCTGCGACCGCGGCTACGTGCTCGACCAGGGCCGCGACGCCTATCACGGCAGCGGACGCGAACTGCTGAACGACCCCAAGGTCATCGGCCTGTACCTCGGCACGCTGGGCTCCGACGGGGTGTAGCGCCGCCTCACACGGATGAAGAGCGGATGCCGATCGGTCGGCATCCGCTCTTCTGCTGTCCGGCTGAACGTGCCCAGCAGGTGCTTCCGGCGCGAGAAGGTGCTTCCGGCGCCGACAAGGTCACCTCTCGCGCGGAACGCACCATCTGGCACGCGCGGCGCAAAGCGAAAGGCCCCGGATCGCTCCGGGGCCCTCGCTGTGACGTTGCGTCTACTAGTTGATGCGTTCGAACTTGTTGTCGGCACCGTACTGGAAGATACCGATCGTCGCCTCGGTGGGGTCTCCCGCGTCGTCGAATGCGACGCCACCGGAGTAGCCGTCGTAGTCGGCGACTCCGCCTCCGTTGATGATCTCGGCGCAGTCGGCGAACGTGGTGCAGCTCTCGCCGTCACCCGATCCACCGGAGACCTCCTGGAGCTTCTCGGCGATCGCCGCTGCGTCGGTCGAGCCGGCGGCCAGCGATGCGAGAGCGAGAAGGACGACCGCGTCGTAGGACTCGGCTGCGTACGAGTAGTCCTCGAGCTCAGCGTTGCCCTCAGCGGTCCAGGCCTCGTTCAGGCGCTCCTGGAAGTCGTCCGCGAGCACGGGTCCGGGCGTGGTGCCCTTCGCTCCCTCGAGGCTGACGCTCACGTCGGTGTCCCACTGCTTGAGGTTTCCATCCACGAGGTAGAAGTTCTCGGCGGACTGACCGGCGTTCACGAGCAGCGGCGCGATCGTCGTGAACTCATCGAAGGTGATCAGCACGATCGCGTCGGGGTTGGCCGCCGTAACGGTCGCCACCTGCGCGTCGAACGAGGTGTCACCCGTGTTGTAGGAGGCGTCGGCCACGACGGTGCCGCCGCTCGATTCGAAGACCTCCTTGACAACGCCGTACAGGCCGGTGCCATAGGCGTCGTTCTGGTAGATGACGCCGATGTTCTTGTGGCCGTCCTCGGCGATCAGGTTGCCGAGCACTTCGCCCTGCAGCAGGTCGCTGGGAGCGGTGCGCCAGTACAGGCCGTTGTCGTCCCACGTGGTGAAGTCGGGCGACGTGTTTGCCGGCGAGAACGTGATGATGCCCTCGCTCACGTTGCTGTCGAGGAAGAGCTTGGTGACAGCCGACGAGGCGGCGCCGACCATGGCCGAGACACCCTCGCTCTGCAGCTTCGGGACCGTGGTCTCGAACGCCTTGTTGTCGGCGTCACCGGAGTCGCCGAAGGTCGCGTCGACGGTCACGCCGGCCGCAGCTTCGTTGACCTCGTTGACGGCCAGCTGGACGCCGGCTTCCTCGGGCGGGCCGAGGAAGGCGAGGCTGCCGGTCTGGGGCAGGACGGTGCCGATCTTGAGGGTGAGATCCTCAGCGGGGGCAGCCGAATCAGAAGGCTCGGCAGTGCCGCCGCCACCGGCGCAGCCGGCGAGGACGAGGGCGCTTGCGCCGGCGATGGCGAGGCCGCCGATCACCGTCCGCACGCGCGAACGGGAGGCAGTGCCTCGGGAGAAGACGCTCATGTTGCTCCTTGCTGTGAATGAACGCGGACCGACTCGGGCGCCGATCCAGTTCCCCTAAACCTAATCGCGGACGGGTCTCGCCAATGTTGCCTTTCGTTAACGATGTGTAACGCAGTCAAATCGTTATGAACCGCGGTTTCACCGGGTCCGGGAGCCGATGCCGCACCGCCCGCGTCCCCTCATCGACTGACCGCGAGACCGGATAGGCGCCGCGAAACCGGGACGAACGCGCTCTGTCTCGCGGCGCCTATCCGGTCTCGCGGCCTGGGAATACCCCTGGCCGGTATAGGGTTGGAGCTGACGTGCTACCCCCTGGGGGTATCGAACCGGAAGGCGATGACCATGGCGACCAATGAATACCAGGTGACCGGCATGAGCTGCGGACACTGCGAAGCGTCCGTGCGCGGCGAGGTGTCCAAGCTCTCGGGCGTGGACAGCATCGACGTGAGCGCCGCGAGCGGCCGCCTGGTGATCACCGCGACCACCCCGCCGGCTGACGCCGATGTGCTCGCCGCCGTGGACGAGGCCGGATACGCCGCAGTGCGCGTCTGATGGTCCCCACACCCCCTCCAAACGCCGCTGGCGCGTCGTCCGGAGCCTCCGGGCGCGTGGGCCCGGAGGCAGCCCTCGCCCCCGACTCGGGCACGGGCACGGGCACCCCGACCGCGCGGGTCGAGCTCGAGATCGGCGGCATGACGTGCGCGTCGTGCGCCAACCGCATCGAGAAGAAGCTCAACCGGCTGGACGGCGTCTCGGCGAGCGTGAACTACGCGACCGAGAAGGCCGTCGTCACCGCTCCCAGGGGATACGACCCCGCCACGCTGATCGCGGAGGTCGAGAAGACCGGATACACCGCGGCGCTCCCCCAGCCCCCGGCATCCGCCGCAGAGGAGCCCGAGGATCGCGAGCTGACCTCGCTCCGCCAGCGCCTGATCGGCGCGGTGGTGCTCTCGGTGCCGGTGATCGCGATGGCCATGATCCCGGCACTCCAGTTCACGTACTGGCAGTGGCTGTCGCTCGCCCTCGCCGCGCCCGTGGTGGTGTGGGCCGCCTATCCGTTCCATCGCGCCGCGTGGATCAATCTGCGCCACGGCGCCGCGACGATGGACACGCTGATATCGATCGGCGTCTCGGCGGCGTTCCTGTGGTCGCTGTACGCGCTGTTCTTCGGCTCCGCCGGCATGCCCGGCATGACGCACGTGTACGAGTGGACCGTGCAGCGCGGTGACGGCTCCGACGCCATCTACCTCGAGGTCGCCGCCGGGGTGACGATGTTCGTGCTGGCGGGGCGCTATTTCGAGGTGCGCTCCAAGCGCCGCGCCGGCGCCGCTCTTCGGGCTCTGCTCGAACTCGGCGCGAAAGACGTCGCGGTGGTCCGCGACGGCGTGGAGGGCCGCATCCCGATCTCGTCGCTGCGGGTCGGAGACGAGTTCATCGTGCGGCCGGGCGAGAAGATCGCGACCGACGGCGTGATCGTGTCGGGATCGTCGGCGGTCGATGCCTCGATGGTCACCGGCGAGTCGGTGCCCGCCGAGGTCGGCGTGGGCGATGCCGTGGTCGGCGCGACCGTCAACGCGGGCGGGCGGCTGGTGGTGCGGGCGACGCGCGTGGGCGATGACACCCAGCTGGCGCAGATGGCCCGCCTCGTCGACGAGGCCCAGTCGGGCAAAGCGAATGTGCAGCGCCTCGCCGACCGCATCTCGGGTGTGTTCGTGCCGATCGTCCTCGTGATCTCGGTCGTCACGCTCGTGGTCTGGCTGCTGCTGGGCTGGCCGGCCTCCGCCGCGGTGACCGCGGCCGTGGCAGTGCTCATCATCGCCTGCCCGTGCGCTCTGGGCCTCGCGACTCCGACGGCGCTGCTCGTCGGCACCGGGCGGGGCGCTCAGCTCGGCATCCTGATCAGAGGCCCCGAGGTGCTCGAGTCGACCCGCGAGGTCGACACGATCGTGCTCGACAAGACCGGCACCGTCACGACGGGCCGCATGACGCTCGTCGGTGTGCTGACGGATGCCGCGCCATCGGCACCCGACCGCGCCGAGGTGCTGCGCCTGGCCGGCGCACTCGAGGCGGCATCCGAGCATCCGATCGCGCAGGCGATCGCCCGCGCCGCCGAGGACGAGCTCGGCGCGCTGCCCGCGGTCGAGTCCTTCTCCTCGTCCGCCGGCATCGGCGTCTCGGGCGTCGTCGACGGCCACGCGGTCATCGTCGGGCGCGAGCCGCTGCTGACCGAGTGGGCGATCCACCTCACTCCGGGCCTGGTCGCAGCGAAGGAGCGCGCCGAGGCCGACGGCTCCTCGACCGTGCTCGTCGCGTGGGACGGCGAGGCCCGCGGGGTGCTCGCGGTCGCAGACCAGGTCAAGCCGACCAGTCGCGAGGCGGTCGCGCAATTGCGCGCGCTCGGCCTCGAGCCCCTGCTGCTGACCGGCGACAACGAGACGGTCGCCCGGCGCATCGCCGCCGAGGTCGGCATCGATCGGGTCGTCGCGGGTGTTCTGCCGCAGGGCAAGGTCGACGTCGTTCGCGCTCTGCAGGCCGAGGGCCGTGTGGTCGCCATGGTCGGCGACGGCGTGAACGATGCTGCCGCCCTCGCGCAGTCCGACCTGGGTCTCGCGATGGGCACGGGGACGGATGCCGCCATCGAGGCGTCCGACATCACGCTCGTGCGCGGCGACCTGCGCAGCGCCGCCGATGCGATCCGGCTGTCGCGCCGCACGTTCGGCACCATCCGGGTGAACCTGTTCTGGGCCTTCGCCTACAACGTCGCGGCGATCCCGCTCGCGGCGCTCGGACTGCTCAATCCGATGATCGCCGGTGCGGCGATGGCGTTCTCGAGCGTCTTCGTCGTCGGCAACAGCCTGCGCCTGCGCCGGTTCCGCTCTGCCTCTGCAAAGGAGTTGTCATGACCGACCTCGCCACACCCCAGACGCCGCACACCCACCACGGGTACATCACCGACAAGGAGAAGTATCTGAACCGCATGCGGCGCATCGAAGGTCAGGCCCGCGGCATCCACAAGATGGTCGAGGACGAGAAGTACTGCATCGACATCCTGACGCAGATCAGCGCGCTGACGAGCGCCCTCGAGGCTGTGGCGATCGGCCTGCTGGATGACCATCTGCGCCACTGTGTGGTGGACGCGGCCCGCCTGGGCGGCGACGAAGCCGACGCGAAGATCAGCGAAGCGACCGCGGCGATCGCCCGGCTGGTGCGCTAGGCCCGATCAGCGCGATCGTCAGGTGAGTTCGCCGAGGTCCGAGACGCCGCGCGAGCTGCGCGCGTGACGGATGGAATCGATCGTCAGGATCGTGAGGGCGACCCACACCAGCCCGAAGCCGACCCAGCGCGCCGGTGACATCTCCTCGCCGAGCAGCCACGCGCCGATGATGAACTGCAGGATCGGCGCGACGAACTGCAGCATCCCCATCGTGGTCAGGCTCACCCGCCGCGCTCCCGAGGCGAACAGCAGCAGCGGGATCGCCGTCACGACGCCGGCCAGACTCAGCAGAACAGCGTGGACCGCACCGTTCTGGCCCATCTCCAAGCCCGTCGTCGAGCCGACCACGACCAGCAGGATGCCTGCGACCGGCGCGAGCCAGGCGGACTCGAGCGTCAGGCCGCTCACCGCATCGACCGAGGGGCCGATGCGCTTCTTGACGAAGCCGTACAGGCCGAACGAGAACGCGAGGCTGAGGGCGATCCACGGGAACACGCCGTATCCGACGATGATGACCGCGACCGCGGCCGCCGCCAGTCCCAACGCGACCCACTGCGTCACACGCAGGCGCTCGCGCAGCAGCAGCACGCCGAGCAGAACGGTGACGATCGGATTCATGAAGTAGCCGAGGCTCGTCTCGATGATGTGCCCGGTGAGCGCCGCGACGATGAACACCTGCCAGTTGATGTAGATCAGGCCACCCGCGAGCGCCGTCCACATCAGCAGGCGCGGCTGGCGCACGATCGTGAGCAGCCGACCCCAGCCACGCAGGACCGTCAGCAGGATCACGCAGAACGCCAGCGACAGAAGAATCCGCCAGGCGACCAGCTCGAACGGGCCGATCGGGCGCAGCAGCAGGAAGTACAGCGGCATGAAGCCCCAGAGGAAGTACGCCGCGAAAGCGTAGATCCCGCCCAGGGCGCGTTCGCGTGCCGGGTCGGGCTTATCGGCTGCCGCGGTCGGGGCATCGAGTCGATCGCGGGTCACTCATCCAGCGTACGGGCGTCATCGCGCGAAACGGTCGCGGTGCCCAGGCGGCGGCATCCCGCCACTGCCCTTCTCCCGCGGAAACCTGCCACTGCGCACAGAAAGACCCGGATGCCGAAGCACCCGGGTCTTTCCTTGCTGCGAAGATCTAGCGGACGACGACCGCGAGGACGTCGCGCGCGGAGAGGACGAGGAATTCGTCCGCACCGAACTTGACCTCGGTGCCGCCGTACTTGCTGTAAAGCACGCGGTCGCCCACGGCGACGTCGAGCGGAACGCGGTTGCCGTTGTCGTCGATGCGACCCGGTCCGACCGCCACGACCTCGCCCTCCTGGGGCTTCTCCTTGGCGGTGTCCGGGATGACCAGCCCGCTGGCCGTGGTCTGCTCGGCCTCGACCTGGCGGATGACGATGCGGTCCTCGAGCGGCTTGATGGAAACCGACACGGTCTACCTCTGCTTTCGTTGAAACTTCAAGACTGATTAGCACCCTCCACCTGAGAGTGCTAATCCCAGTCTAGGCAAGCGCTGGCACTCATGCAACGTGAGTGCCAGTGCGGGGATCCTCCGCTGTCATGTATCAGCCGAGAGGTGCGCGTCTCTTCACATGTACGCGCCCGAAGACACCTCGGCGAACGAATGCGAAACAAGTGTGACCGCCCCTTACGAAGGAGCGATCACGGTGCTAGAAATATCACGGGGATGTAATGAACAGTTTCTTGGGGGAACTGGAACATGACAGTGATGTCGTATTTTCTTGCCGTCGACGTGGGAACGAGTAGGACGGCAGCTTCCACGGCGCGCTTGGCGCCGGATGGCTCTCTACTCACGTCCGCGTTCGGGCTCGGGCGCAATTCCGACAGCGCTCCGAGCGCGATCTTCGCGGCAGACGGCGAACTCCTGTTCGGCGAGGCCGCGGAACGCCGGGGTCTGGCCCAG
The DNA here is from genome assembly GCA_963781135.1 of uncultured Actinomycetota bacterium. Lineage (GTDB taxonomy): Bacteria > Actinomycetota > Actinomycetes > Actinomycetales > Microbacteriaceae > Microbacterium. The sequence goes on from CAWADY010000011.1 coordinate 235,642, forward strand.
CCTGAGCGCCTGATCCGGGAGTTCAAGCGGCGGGTCGGCGATGACGTACCGATCCTCGCCGGAGACCAGCGCTTCGCTCCCGAGGAGCTGTACGCCCGCATGGTCGCCTGGGTGGTCGAGGCCGTATGCGAGCGCGAGGGCGGCCGACCGGCGGGCATATCCGTCGCGATTCCGGTGACCTGGGGCGGCTACCGCGCGGGATTGATCCGCTCGGCACTGGCTCAGCACATTCCGGGAGCGATCGAGCTCATCAGCGAGCCCGAAGCCGCCGCACGACACTATGAGTCGACTGCGCCGCTCGAGCTGGGACGTGCGCTGGCGGTCTACGACCTCGGCGGAGGAACCTTCGACGCCGTGATTCTTCGCAAGTACGCCGACGACGACGTGCGGATCGTCGGCGAGCCTCTGGGACTCGGCGATTTCGGCGGCGCCGACTTCGACGACCGGGTGCTGCGCCATGTGATCGCTGCCGCCGGCCTCTCGGCATCCGCCCTGTCGGTCGACCCGGAAGCGCGGGTTGCGCTGGCGAGCCTGCGCAGGGAGTGCGTCGAGGCCAAGGAGGCGCTGTCGTTCGACTCCGAAGCCGTCGTTCCGGTGCTCCTGGGCCAGGGGCAGAGCACCGTGCGACTGACCCGCTCCGAATTCGAGGAGATGATCGAGGACGGCGTCGAGCGCACCGTCGAGGTGCTTGCCGAAGCACTCGAGCGGGCGGACGTGGACGCCTCCGACCTCGAGGCGATTCTGCTGACCGGCGGATCCTCGCGAATCCCGCGCATCGCCGAGCTTCTGTCGGAGCGGTTCGACCGGCCGATCGCCATCGACGCCGACCCGAAGGCGATCGTCGCCCTCGGGGCGGCACGCGCGATGGCCGATCCCCAGGACGAGGCCGGCACTGCTGTCGTGCTCGCCGCACCGGGCGCATTCGCGGTGGATGCGGGATCCGAGGATGCCGCGCTCGTGCCGATCGCGGGCCTCGAGGGAAGCGGCGCGGCCGCTGTCACCGCCCGGCGTCGATGGTTCGCACGCCTGCCCGTGACCGCGGCCATGGCCAGCGGCGCGCTCGTTCTCGCGAGTGGCATCGTGCTGGCGAGCGCCACCGGGCTCGGGTCGAGCCCTGTCGCGAACTCGCAGACCACCGACGAGCAGTCCCTCGCGGACTGGCTCGGGGTGACCCTCTTCGACGCGTCTTCCGCCGCGGCCGCAGCGCCGGACGCCGCAGCGACGACGCCGGCACCTACGCCACCCGCACCCCCTGAGGCGATTCAGCGAGCCGACTACGAGGAGCCCGCGCCGCGCAGAGCGACGAACCCTCGCACGCAGAGCATTCAGAAAGCGGCCGCGGCCGCTCCCCAGGCTCCCAGCAGTGCATCGAACTCCGAGAGCGGATCCGGTACGTCGAACACCGCGACGACGCCGACCGGCGGCTCGACGACACCGACGACGAACGATCCGGCCCCGCAGCCGGGCACCGGGCCTGTCACGGCACCCACGACCGAACCGACCACCGAGCCGACCACGGAACCGACTACCGAGCCCACCACGGAACCGACGACCGAACCGACCACCGAGCCCACGACCGAACCGACCACCGAGCCCACGACCGAACCGACCACGGAGCCGGAGCCGGCGCCCCAGCCGACCAGTGAGCCCGAGCCGGCGCCCACCTCGGACCCACCGCCCCCGGCACCGGACCCCTCCCCCTCGCCGACCGAGACGACCCCGGTCTGACCGGGCTGCGATCGATCATGCCGACGATGCAGTCTGAGAAAGCACGCCTTGTACGCCCCGGCGCGCCCTTCATCTGGGAGCGGCAGGCGCGACCCGTCATGGAGGCCATTGCCGTCGACTCCAGCCGTGGGCCGGCCCGCGCGGTCGTCGTGGGTAACGCCGGCTCGGGGAAGTCGACGATGCTGCGCGAGTTGCACCGCCTGCTTGCCGAGCACACGGCCGGCGCGAGCCTCCTGGCGGAATCCGTGGACGTCGAGCGCATACCGCCCTCGCATGTACTCCTGGTCGACGACCTCCACCTTCTCTCTCCCGCGCAGATCGAGGGTCTGCGGGTCAGGTCCGAGGATCCCGACGCGTCGCTCGTGGTTGCGAGCCGGCCGTGGCCGCGCGTGGAAGCACTCACCACGATCGCCCGGAGCCTCGAGCGGAGCCGCCCGGCGATCGTGCTCGGGCACGTCTCGCGGTCCGACGTCCTGACGTACCTGAGCGACGGGGATCCGGTCATCTCCAGCACCTGCCTGGACCACATCCTGGAATTCACGGGCGGGGTCTCCTGGCTCGTCTCCGAAGCCCTTGCCCTGCACGACGAGCGCGACTGCGCGGATGACAGCTCGCATCGCGCCGTCATCCGCGACCTCGAAGAGCGGATCGCCCATCGGCTCGACACGATCCCCGCGCAGCTGCGCCACGACATCGAGGCGCTCTGCGTCAGCGGCGGTGCGAACGCCCGCCCGCTCACCGAGGAGGACGACGTCATCGCGCAGGGCTACGCCGAGGGTCTGCTCACCCGCAACGGGCGGCCCGTGCCGCTCGTGCGCTCAGCGGTTCGCGCAACGATCCCGGTCCGCCGACTGATCGACCTGAGCGCCCACATGGCCGAGGGCATCGCCCGCACGGCCGCCGAAGGCGACACGGGCTATCGCGACTGGCTCGCCGGCATCGACGACCGAGGAATCGGCGCCGCGCTCGTCGACCACGGCGATCGGGTGCTCGATCGAGAGCCCAAACGAGCCCTCGAACTGTACGACGGCGCACTGGAGTGCGGCGCCGACGCGGCCGACATCGCGGGGCGACGAGCGCAGGCGGCCTGGGCTGCGGGCAACGCCGATCTGGCCGGATCGATTCTCGACGCTGTCACCCATCGACCCGACCTCGCCGACTCCGATCGCATCGCCGATACGTCCGCGGCGATCTGGTCGCTTCGGGCGATGATGCGCCTGAGCGATGCCGTCTATCGATCGCTCGCGCCCAGCGGAGCGGAATCGCGCACTCGCGCTTCCATCGCCGCCATCGGCGCCGGGCACGCGCCTGCCCCATCCGAGCAGACCTCGGCGCTCGCGCTGCCGTCGACGCGCGGGGTGGCGATGGAACTGCTCGACCGGGGCCTTCGCGCCACGCTCACCCCGGGCCACACGGAGGCGGCGGTCGCCGACCTCGTGCGTGCATCGGAGATGTACACGTCATCGTCGACGTCGGCGCCCATCCCGGAACTGCCCGCCGTGATGGCCGCCGTCGTGGCGATGAATGTGGGCGACCTCGACATCGCGCACACGGTCATCGAAGAGGCGATCCGAGGCGATCAGGGCGGCGCGTGGGCCCGCACCCGACTTCTACTGTGGCGATCGTGGATCGCTGTTCAGAGGTCGCGGCCGTTGGAAGCGCGGGAAGCGCTCGAGCGCGCCGTCAAGGATGCGCCGTCGCGCTCACCCCGCGATAACATGCTGGCCCACGCGATCCGGATCGCCATCGCGCGACGCTACCAGGATGCCGCGGCACTGGAGTCGGCGTGGAGCAAGGCACGCGACAGCCTGCTGCACGTCGAAGCGGACGTGTTCCTGCTGCTTCCGCTCGCGGAACTGGTGACATCGGCCGCGCGAGTGGGTGACACCGAACGACTCGAACCGCACTTCGCGCGCGCGCTCGAGATCGTGGCCGGGCTCGGATCACCGCCCATCTGGTCGGCACACCTGAACTGGGCCGGCATCCAGCGCGGAATCCTGCTGAACAGACCGGACGAGCTCAAGCCGCATGCGCGAGCGCTTGTCGCGGCCTCGCCCCAGAGTCCGATCGCGGCGGTCATGGCGCAGGCGGGGCGCGTGTGGACAGCCACCCTCGCCGGGTCGGTGGATGCCGATGCGGTCGAGGCTGCCGCGCACGGTCTGTCCTCCGCCGGCCTGGGATGGGACGGCGCCCGCCTCGCGGGTCACGGCGCCAGCCGCGCAACGGACCGCAAGGTGTCGGCCCGTCTGCTGTCCTGCGCGAGGGAACTGCATCCCGGCGAGGGCATCCGCCGATCCACTCGCACCGACGAGGAGGAGCGGCCCGAGTCCGCCGCCTCCGAGGGTCTCACCCTCAGCGAGCGCGAGCGCGATGTCGCCCGCCTCGTGCTGCAGGGAAAGACGTACGCCGAGATCGGCGAGACGATCTTCATCTCGCCGCGAACGGCGGAGCACCACATCGCCCACATCCGGCGCCGGCTCGGAGCGACATCCCGGTCGGATCTGATCGCGAAGCTTCGTGTGGTGGTCGACCAGTCCGGCCCGGGCGGGGATCGCACTTCTGCTGACGAGGGGGTGGGCGTGGGATCCCCCTAGGGTGATCCCCCGGCATCGGGCCAACCCCCGATGCCGCCCCGCAGACAACTGAATAACCTGACAGAACAAGCTTCTATCCTGCGTGAAACCTATGCTTACCGACGCTGAGGAGTCGAACAATGAGTACACCGGTAGCGACCGTCGCTGATGCGCTGATCGCCTTCATCATGAGCCTGCTCCGCGACCCCGCGGCGGTCGAGGAATTCGATGCCGCACCGAAGGCAGCGCTGGCCAGCAACGGCCTTCAGGATGCCTGCGTCGCCGACGTCCAGGCCGTCAAGCCGGTCATCGTCGACAACCCGACGGTGATCGTGAAGCACGCGCCTCCGCCGCCCCCGCCGCCGCCGCCGCACGACACTCCGGACGAGGTCATCAAGGAGATCCGCAACATCGTCCATCAGTTCACGACCGTCGACGCCCGCACCACGATCGTCGACCAGTCGACGAACCAGAACATCTGGACCAACGGCGGCGACGTGACGCAGATCTTCGATCAGGAGGCCGTGGTGGCTTCCGGTGATGAGGCCGTGGCTGCGGGCGATGATGCGACGATCGTCGACTCCGAGGTCGACGTCACCGTCGGCGACGTCGCCGTCGGAAACAGCACGGCGAACGGCAGCTTCAACAACACCGGCGTGGTGCCTCCCGCCGAGGCCGAGCCGACGCTGGCTGCCGGCGACGAAGCGGCCGCCTCGGATACTGCTGCCGCAGCCGGCGATGCCGTCGAAGGCGCTGTCGATGCCGCTCTGGGCGCGAGCGAGGAAGCGGTCGAAGCGGCTCCCGTCGAGGCCGCCACGGAAGCCACGATGGCACCGGCCGCCGAGCCGGTAGCCGACCCGCTGGCGGCGGACATGACGACCAGCGCAGACACCTACGAGAGCGACGACGGCGGCATGGTGGTCGAGGAAGCGTACGTCGAAGAGCCGGATGAGGATCAGTGACGACCGGCTCGTGACAGACCAGTCCTCTCCCCAGCCTCCGACGAGCACGGGACGCGGGGTCGCAGCGCGAGCTGCGGCCCCGCCGCCGCCGCCTGCTCGCGAAGCGCCGGCCCGCCCGCCGACCTCCAGCACGAATGTGCCGCCCGTCCTGGTGAAGATGACACCGCCGTTCTCGGTGCGGATGAGTCAGCTCTTCTGGATCCTGAGCTTTGCGATCGGCGGATTCACAGCGATCTACTTCTTCATCATCCGCGAGGAGCTGCTTCCGCTGATCGCCGAAAGCGTCCGAGGCGTGGTGGAAGGGCGCAGCGACGAGACGTACGACACGGCGGCTGACATCGTCTTCTGGATCGTGTTCGGAACCATGGTCGCGATCCTGTTGATCCAGATCACGCTGCTGGTGTCGTTCATGAGCCGCCGGCCGAAGATCCGGTGGTGGCAACTGGCCACGTTCGGCCTGCAGCTCGTGCTGCTGCTGCTTTCAACCGAATGGGTTGCGATCGGAGAGCGCCGCGAGTCGCTTCTGCTTCTTCTTGCGGGGCAGGCGGGGCTCGTCCTGCTGGCGCTCCTGTGCAGCGTCATGCCCAAGGCCATGGCCTGGACCGCCCGGCAGGTCGACGTCCGGCGAGGTCACGAGGGGGTCGTCGGCGGCGGCGATCTCTGACCCATCCGCTCCGGCGACGGCGTCTTCCGGCGCAGGCGCCGGTTGATGCTCGCTCGGCGCGAGGTCGGCCGCGATCTCGTCGAGACTGCGGATGACGACGAAGCACACCCCGACGGCCGCACGCTCCGTCAGCGGCGACTCGGCGAGGCGCCGCCAGTGCGCCAGCTTCTCCTCGACGGTGCTGCGCATGGCGTCGGCGCCGGCATCCTCGGGCATCCCCAGTCGCACGGCGGCTGAGGTGCCTGCTGCGCCGATGATCAGCTGCGCATCGGCGGCATCCTGTTCGGACACGGGCAGACCGTCGGATCGGGCCCGCGCGAGCAGCGTCAGTTCGCGAAGCGTGTGAGCGGTCGCCGAGATCCGCTCGATGCCCGCGCTGATCTCGTCGTCGCCGGGCCGGGGATTCTCGCGGATGAGCTTCTCGAGGCCCAGGAGAACCCCACGCACCTTCAGCGTCGTCGACCGGGTGCGGAACTGGGTGCGGACGAACTGGCGAAGCTCGACCAGGCCGCTCTGCTTGACCATCGCGTCCGAGAGTTCCGAGGAGCTGGCGGCGCCGCCACGGATCAGCGCGGTGGCCAGGCGCACTCCGAAGATGCCGAACCGGGAGAGCAGCGCTTTGCGCTCGGCCGTACTGAGGGTGGTCGCGTCGGACTCCCTCGTGAAGCGGTCGGCGGAGACCAGCAGGCGTTCCCGGTCGGCGCGGTCGAGACCGGCGAGTTCGCGGAAGGCGGTGTACTCCTTTTCCCGGAGCGTGCGCGCGCCCTCAGCGACGAGGCCGGCGACAGGCACCACGCCGAGCACCAGCGATGCAAGGTCGCCATCGCGCTCGTAGCGCCGGGCGACTTTGCCTGCCGAGAGCAGGGAGTCGATGCGGCCCGAGCCGATCTCGTCGGAGCGAGAGAGAACGCCCACGGCGCAGATCGTCTGCGCCACACCGGCCGCCGTGTCGCGGAAGGCCTCGAGGAACTTGACGTCCGATGCATGCAAATGCCGCATGAGGTAGACGACGGCATCCGCGGAAGAAGGCGTGTCTTCGGGCGTGAGGAAACGGGCGGTGCGCGCGGAGGTCGCCTCGGACAGCGAGGCGATTCCCGGCGTGTCGATGAGGATCATGGATTTCAGGCCCTCGAGCGGCCAGCCGATGTCGATCCAGTCGACCTCCTCGGCGGGAATGCCGCCCAGGTCTATGACGAGCCGCCCCTGCTCACGCCGCACCGGCAGTCTCCGGGGCTCCCCGTCGTGCGGATGCAGCGTGATGGTCGGCGTCGCCGAATAGCGGTACCACGTCACGAGCCGGGTGCACTCCCCCGCATCGGTCGGCGCGATCCGCTCGCCCAGGAGTGCGTTCAACAGGGTCGACTTGCCGGCTTTGACCATGCCGGCGATCGCGAGGCGCAGCGGCTCTCGCAGTCGCCGCTCGAGCTCGGAGATCACCAGTTGCGCGTCGGGGTCGTCCTCATAGACGCGGGACGCCGTGCGCAGCAGGGCTTCCGCGTCGGCTTCGGCCTGCCCGTTCACCGCTGGACGGCCTTCTGACGCATCGGCGGCAGCGCGGGCATCTCCTTCTGTATCGACTCGAGCCGCCCCAGCTGCGTCTGCAGTTGAGCCACTCGCTGGTCGCGCTGCGCCGTGTATGTTCCCGCGGCCTGCTTCGACGCGGTGAGCGCCTCCGACAGCGACCGGTGCAGCTCTTCGGCCATCGAGCCGAAGTGATCGCGAGCAGATCTCTGCACGAGTCGCAGACGGTCCTTGAGCTGCTTGCCCACCTGGAATACCACCTCATCGATGTAGCGACGCACAAGCAGCTTCGCCTCGTGCTGGCGGCGTGAGAGACGGTTGTTCATGTCCTCGCGGTACGCTCGCCGACCGACCAGAACCCCGGCGAGGAGTGAAAGCGGGTTGATCAGCGACAGGCCGATCAACCCGGTCGCAAGTCCGACCATGAGCACCCCGCCGTACGATCCACGGACACCGATGTAGATCTTTTCGCCCGCGCCAAGGCGGCCGGAGTCGAGGCCGGAGATGTGCTCGACCGGATCCATCACGCCCTGCGTGTCGCCCACGTCGATGGCCGGGAGCGCTGCTTCGCCCTCGCTGAACAGCTGCGCGACTTCCTCGGACAGCCAGCGCGAGCGCTCATCCGTCCACACGAAGGTCTCCGACACCGCGGCGGCCACACGCTGATCGAGCCATTCCGTGATCTGGTCCCAGATCGGACCGGGGTCGCCCTCGTCGATCGATATCTCGGCTTCGCGCTGCACCTTGCGCAGACGGTCCCGCAGGTCATGCTCCATGTCGGCGATGAGGTCGGCGATGCCGTCGGTCAGGGTCACCTGCCAGCGGGCCGAGCGGCCGCGGAACTCGTCGGCACGCGCCTTCGCCTCCTCGAGCTCGGCGATCATGCGCGGGGTGTCTTCCGGGTGGAGCATCGCGTTGAGCTCCGAGCGCAGCGACACGGTGAGCTGCTCGGTCACCGAGACCAGGTCGTGGACGGCGCTGCGCTCGTGGATCACCTCGGCGCGGCCGAGCACCTCGCGCCGTAGGTGGGCCACGAGCGCGGGGAACCCCGATTCGTCGTTGAGCGCCCGGTCCTGCAGCTCGGCCGCCAGCAGACGCAGGTCGCTCGAGACGGAGAACATGGGAACGTCGCCCGCCTCGAGCAGATGGCCACGGTCGAGCTGTTCGATCTGCCGCCACTCGGGGTAGAGGTCGGTCTTGGCCAGCACGGCGGCGACGTTGGGCGAGATGCGCATGGCGTGCTTGAGGAACTGCACCTCGGGCTCGGTGTACTCCTGCGACGCATCCGAGACGAGAAGGACGGCGTGTGCGGACGAGAGTGCCGAGAGGGTCGCCAGCGCGTTGGAAGAGTCGAGACCCCCGACGCCCGGAGAGTCCACGAGCTTGAGACCGCCCTTCAGGATCTCGCGGGGAAGCAGCACCTCGGCGGAGACGATCTGGCGCTCGTTTCCGGGGTTGCCCCGCTCGGACACGTAGTCGGAGAGCTCGCTGACCGGCACCTCACGACGCGCGACCGCCGAGCCCGGCGAGGCGGACGGGCCGGACGGAGCGTTCTCGTCGTGAACGATGATCCATGCCGACGCCTCCTCGGCGTACCCGACCGAAGTGGGCACGCTCGTGGCGATGTCGTCGTCCACGGGGCACGCCGGAGCGTTGACGAGGGCATTGATGAGCTTGCTCTTGCCCTGCTTGAACTCGCCGACCACGATGACCCGGACATCCGGGTCGAGAAGGCGAGCGCGGGTCTGGTCGAGGCGCTTCGCGAGATCCGCACGCCCGGTGTCGGCCGCGAACTGGCTCAGACTGGCCACCAAGGCCGTCATGTCCTGCGACGTCGATGTCGTTTCGCTTTCGGCCACAGCGAACTCCTCTGTGCTGCCCGTTTCCGGCACGTGCTCTCCTGTCCATCGTGACAGGTCGACAGCACGGATGCATCCGCGCTGCCGACCGAGTGTCGCCCGCGTTCAGCGGAGGAAGTCGCTCAAAGGGAGAAGTCCAGCCCGAGGCCGGGGTCAGCGTCGCCTAGGGCGTCGCCGTTGTCGTCCCCCCAGATGTCGGCCGCATCCCCTTCCCAGTCGGATGCGTTCACATTGTCGATCTCGTCCGAGAACCAGTTCACCGAGGCCGGATCGCTCGCCGCGTCGGCGGCCTCGTCGCTCCAGGGGTCGCCCGCTGCCGGACCGCCGCTGACCGCGTCGTCGGACATGTCGCACCTTCGGGTAGGGATCGATGTGTCTTTCGAGTCACAACCCCCATCCGAGCCCGGATGGGGGTGTGCCCGGCCGCCCCGAGGGGCGGCCGGGCAGGTTCCTCTGGTCGACTCTAGAAGTTGATCTCGTTGAACGAGTCGTCGATCTCGACGTCGACCTCGAGCTCGTTCTCCACCTCGGAGTTGTCCTGGAACGAGTCGTTGACCGACCAGTTGTCGGAGAAGTCGTCGTTGAAGGAGTCGGTCGCCCACTGGTTGCCGGTGTAGATGTCGCCGATCTCGAGGTCGAGGTCGAGCTCCGTGACCGTGACGTCGTCGCCCGCGGCGATCGATCCGTCGCCCGAGGCCACGTTCGCGGAGTTGCCGATGAACTGAGTGACGTTGCCGCCGTCGGCGTCTCCGCCGTCAGCGTCCGCGTCTCCGGCTTCGCCACCCTGGCCGCCACCGAGCGCGATCCCCCCCGCGTCACCGGCCTCGCCAGATCCGCCGCCGGCGCCACCGGTTCCCGCACCGCCCGTGCCGGCGCCACCGTCACCGCCGGGCGTGAGCAGGCCGCCGGCGCCGCCGGCGCCGCCGGTGCCGCCGCCACCCGTGCCAGCTCCGCCTGCGCCGCCGGCGCCGGAGTCACCGCCGGCCGCGCCCGCGATCGCGCCGCCGAAGCCGCCGTCCGCGTCGCCGCCGACCGCGAGGGCCGCACCGCCGGTGCCACCGCCGGTGTTGATGTTCTGGTTCACCGACTGGTCGGTCACCGTCGAGCGAGCGTCGATCTCGACGTCGAGGTCCCCGCCGCCTCCGGCCATCTTGCCCCATCCACCGCCGCCGCCTTCGCTGGCGTCGATGATGTTGAACTCGCCGATCCCGGAGTTGTACTGGCGGATGCCGGCGTTGACCGAGTTGTCGGTGAGTGAATTGTCCTGGAACGAGTCGTTCACCTGGAAGGAGTCGTTGATCGAGTCCTGGTAGGAGTCGTCCTCGTTGAAGGAGTCGTCGATCTCGACATCGGTCTCGACGGAGTTGTCGGTGTTGTCCTGGAACGAGTCCTCGATGTCGACCTCGAGTGTCGTGTGTGCGACAGCGTTGTCGGAGTTGTCGTTCAGCGAGTCCTCGACCTCGACCTCGACGTCGACCGAGTTGTCGGTGTTGAGGGATTCCTCGAGGTTGGCCTGAAACCCCAGGAGGTTTGCGTTTTCTTCCACAGCCATGATCTTTCCTCTGTTCGTAGAGTGCCTAGCGGCGCGTTGGTATGAGTCTGGGACTCACGCAGTCCGACGGCATCGGGGATGACCCCGAGGGTTGCGGGGGCGCGACTAGGGGTCTGAGGGGGGTGATAGGGGGTCGGTAGGGGATGCCGCGTATTGCGAGTACGCGCGGCGCATAGGCTGGCCCCGTGGACATGGCCGAGCTGACCGCACTGCTCACGCCCGAGGGACTGAGGCTGCTCGACGATCTCGACCCCGTCGAATCCACCGCCGATGTCACCCGCACCGTGTCGCGGCTGCGCAAGGCGGGGCACTCCCCCGAGCTGGTCTCGGCAGTGGTCGGGCAGGCGCGTCTGCGCGTGCGGGCGCGCGCGAAGTTCGGCGACTTCGCCGAGCGGATGCTGTTCACCCGCGCCGGCCTCGAGCAGGCGACCCGACTGGCGGTGGCCGCGCGGCACGCCGGGCGATTGCGCGACGCCGGGATCGGATCGGTCGCCGACCTCGGCTGCGGAATCGGCGGCGACGCCCTCGGGTTCGCTGCCCTCGGCATCCGGGTTCAGGCGATCGACGCCGACGAGGTGACGGCTGCGATCGCCGCCTACAACCTGGCGCCGTTCGGCGACACGGTCACCGTGCGGCAGGAGCTGGCCGAAGAGACCGACCTCACCGGAGTCGATGCGGTGTGGCTCGACCCCGCCCGCCGCACGTCCGGCCACAGCGAGACCGCGCGGGTGCGGCCCGAGGACTACTCACCGCCGCTGGACTGGGCGTTCGATCTCGCCGAGCGCATTCCGACCGGCATCAAGCTCGGCCCGGGCCTGGACCGCGCGATGATCCCCGAAGACGTCGAGGCGCAGTGGGTCAGCGCCGACGGGTCGACCGTCGAGCTCGTGCTGTGGTCGGGCACGCTCGCCCGCGAGGGCGTGCGCCGGGCGGCGCTCGTGATGCGGGGCGAGCAGGCGTGGGAGCTCACCTCACCGGCGGACGCCGCAGACGAGCCGGTCCGGCCGCTCGGCGCGTTCGTGCACGAGCCGGACGGCGCCGTCATACGAGCCCGCCTGATCGGAGATGTGGCCCGCTCCCTCGAGGCGGGCATGCTGGCCGATCAGATCGCCTATCTGACGTCGGATGCCGCGCTCACGAGCCCGTTCGTGGCGAGCTTCCGCGTGCGCGAGGTGCTCCCGGCCGAGCCGCGCGCACTGTCGCGCGCGCTGCGGGAGCGCGGCATCGGGCGGCTCGAGATCAAGAAGCGCGGCGTCGACATCGACCCGGCCGCGTTCCGCACGGCCCTGAAGCTGCGCGGCGACGGGTCGGCGACGCTGATCCTCACCCGCCTGGGCTCGAAGCGTCTCGCGATCCTCGCGGACCGCGTCCCGGCTTAGCGCAGCACAGCCGCGGGGATCCTCCCCGACACGCCGTCAGCGGCATCCGGGTCCCGGCGTGTCACCGCGGCGACCCGCGACTGCGCACGCGCCGGTTTCGTCAGCCGAAGACGGCCAGCAGGTCGGTGCGGGTCGTCGCGAAGACCAGCCAGCCCGCGCTGTACAGCAGCGAGACGGCACCGAGCACGAGCGCCCACACCGCGGCGGTGCGACTTTCGAGCGGGCGGCGCAGGGCGATGATCGCCGTGATGATCGCGACCAGTCCGATCGGGAAGCCCCAGCCCACGAACATCGCGACCACGAGGGCCACGATCGCGAAGCCGAGCGCCCAGGCCGACATGCCGCGCGCCGGCTGCGACGGTTCGGCCGGAGCCCACATCAGGGGTGCGTCGAGGTCGGGCGCGGTCACGGTCGGTGTCACCCCGACCGGCGCGGTGGGCCAGCGCTCGAAGCCGCCGCGATGCATCCCGGGCAGTGCGGATTCCGCCTCGACCGGCGCCACATCCGGCGACGGAGGCTCGACCGCGGCGGGCCGGATCACCGGGGCGGCCGGGGCTGCGGGGGCGGGAGGCACGGGCGGCGTGGGCGCAGCATCCGTCGTCTTCTCGTCGTCGGCGCCGCTCATGCCGCGGCCTCCGCGATCTGGATCTCGGTGACCGGCAGCGTCGAGTCCGCGCCGAACGCGAGCGTCGACGGTTCACGACCCGCCATGATCAGCTCCGCGGCGAGCGCCGCGATCATCGCGCCGTTGTCTGTGCACAGCGACAGCGGCGGAATGCGCAGCGCGACGCCGGCCGCGGCGGACCGCTCGATCGCAACGTCGCGCAGGCGCCGGTTCGCGATGACTCCGCCGCCGAGCAGCAGGCGCGGCACACCGTGGTCGGCGCACGCCGCGAGGGCCTTCGTCACGAGCACGTCGACGACCGCTTCGCGGAAGGATGCCGCCACATCGGCGACCGGAATCGCTTCGCCGAGCGCTTCGCGCTGCTCGGTCCAGCGGGCGACGGCGGTCTTGAGTCCCGAGAACGAGAAGTCGTACCGGTGCTTCGCCAGGTCGGACGCGCGTGAGAGCCCGCGCGGGAACGGGATCGCCTTCGGATCGCCCGCGAGCGCCGCCCGGTCGATCTCGGGACCTCCGGGGTAGGGCAGCCCGAGCAGCCGCGCGACCTTGTCGAAGGCCTCGCCGGCCGCGTCGTCCATGGTCTCGCCGAGCAGCTCGACGTCGGAGGTCAGGTCGCGCACGAGGAGCAGAGAGGTGTGCCCCCCGCTCACGAGCAGGGCCACCGTGGGGTACTCGAGCGGGGGCGCGTCGGGGTCGAGGATGTCGGCGGCGATGTGCCCGACCAGATGGTTCACCGCATAGAGAGGTGTGCCGAGCGAAACGGCGAGCGCCTTCGCGGCGCCGATGCCCACCATGAGCGCTCCGGCAAGCCCAGGGCCGGAGGTGACGGCGACCGCGTCGAGATCGCTCAGCGCGACCCCGGCCTCGGCGAGCGCCGCCTCGATCGACGGGGTGAGCGCCTCGAGGTGGGCCCGGGCCGCGACCTCGGGCACGACGCCGCCGTAGCGCGCGTGCTCGTCCATGCTGCTCGCGATCGTGTTGCTCAGCAGCGTGCGGCCCCGGACGATGCCGATGCCGGTCTCGTCGCAGCTCGTCTCGATGCCCAGCACGAGGGGCTCGGTGCGGTTCATGTGCACGCTCCCGCGTCGGCGGCATCCCGCGTCGTCAGACCAGCTCCCCGCGCGGCCACCCACCCGCCCAGGTCGAGCTTCATCACGATCGCGTCGACGTCGTCGGGCTGGTAGTACCGCGCTCGGCGCCCGACCTCGACGAAACCCTCCGAGCGGTACAGCGCCTGCGCGACCGGGTTGTCGGCCCGCACCTCGAGGAACACGTCGCGCACGCCGCGGCGGGCGGCCTCCTCGAGCAGTGCGGTGAGCAGCGCCCGGCCCCGACCTCGGCCGCGACCGCCCGCGGCGATCGTGATCGTCTGGATGTCGGCATCCGCTGCCCCGCGTGCCGCGCGCAGCCCGGCGTAGCCGATCAGGCGGCCGGCCTCTTCGACGACGACGTACCAGCCGTGCCGAGAGGCGAGCTCCTCGCGCATCATCGCATCGGACCAGGCGTCGCTCGGGAACGATGCGCGCTCGAGCGCCATGATCGCGTCGAGGTCTTCGAGGGTGGCCACGCGGGTGCTCATGCGGTGACCCGCTTGGGTCCGTGCGGCATGGTCACATCGGGCGAGCGGAGGTACAGCGGCTCGGTGGTGGCGGGCACGCGGCCGGCGGCGACCGCGCGGCCGGCGATGATCGCGACCATCGCGCCCGAGACCGTCGCTGCGTCGCGGCGCTCGGCGCCGAGTTCGGCAAGGCGCGCATCGAGCTGCTCGCGCGGGATGAGCGCGGGCTCGGTCGCCCGCACCGGGAGTCCGTCGTCGTCGATCCCGTCGTACACCGTGAACGCGAACTCGCGGCGGCGCGCATCGGTCACGACCGCGAACCGCGCGGGCTCGGTGTCGGTGAGGGCTCCGGCGAGGAAGATCTCGAGCGCGACCGCGTCGTGGCTCACGACGGGGATGACCGGGATGCCGCGGCCCAGCGCGAACGCACGCGCCGCGGCGATGCCGACCCGCAGCCCGGTGAAGGGTCCCGGTCCCATGCCCGCGGCGACATGTGTCAGTGCCTGGCCGCTCGATTCGGGTGCAGCGGATGCCGCAGCCAGCGCCTGCTGCAGCAGCCCGCCGATCGCCTCGGCGTGGCCGAGCGGGTTCTCGCTCGCGCCTTCGGCCAGCACGACGCCGTCGTCTTCGACCACCGCGACGGCGGTGCCGACCGAGGTGTCGATGGCGAGGATCATGCTTCCAGGGTAGTCGGCGCGCCGGAGGCAAAACCGTTCCGGCCGCGGCGACGAATAGCCATCGTGAACCCGCTCCCGCACCCCCTCCCGCTCCGCACCGACGATGAGGCGCTCGGCCTGCGCCGGCTCGTGGTCCCGACCTCCGTCGGCGAGGTGGTCGTGCGTGCAGGCCGCGAGTCGGGCGGACCCGCGACGATCCTGCTGCACGGGGCGGCCGGTTCGTGGACCACCTGGACTCCCCTGATCTCGGCATCCGATCTCTCGTCCGCGCCGCTCACCGACGTGATCGCGCTCGACCTGCCGGGCTGGGGCGAGAGCGGCGGCTTCGATCGTGTGCGCTGCGTCGAAGACGTGTCGGATGCCGTCGCCCAGGTGGCGCGTGCCCTCGGGTACTCGTCGTGGCGGCTGGTCGGCCACTCCCTCGGCGGCTTCATCGCGCTGGACGTCGCGTCGCGGTATCCCGACGCCACGCTCGGCGTGACGCTGATCTCGGCGACCGGCACCGGAGTGCTCGGGGCGGTGCGCCGACCGCTGCGCGGCGGGCTCGCGCTGCCCTGGTTCGCCGGGATGCTGCTCACGATGCGCACGCTGGCGATACTCGGTCGTGCCGGTTCGGCGCTCGTGCGTCTTCTCGGCCGGCTCGGGTGGCTCCGAGCGCTGTCGTCACCGCTGTTCGCCGGCCCGGTGCACCCGTCGGTGATCGCGGCGTTCGCCGGCGAGCTGCGTCCGGCCGCGTTCTCGCGCGCCGCCCGGCTCGCCGCGGACTATGAGGAGCGCACCTGGACCGGCGTCTCGTGCCCGGTCCGTTCGGTCCGCGGAGCCCACGACGTCTTCGCCGGAGAGGCGGATGCCGCCGCGTTCGCCGCGCTGATCCCCGACTTCAGCGAGGTGCGCCTGCGCGACGCGGGCCATTTCGCCAACGTGGAGCGCCCCGACGCGGTGCTCACCGCGATCGCCGCGACCGCGCGCATTCAGCTCCGCGCGGCCGCCCGGCGGAGGCTTGCCACGCCCTGAGCGTCGTTCACAGCTGCCGCGCTAAGGCCGCCGCGAGACCGTGACGATGCGCGGAGCGTCGGCGTCGAGTTCTTCGGCCACCCGCGAGAGGTCGCCGCACATCGTGTCGGCACCTCGCCCACCGAGCTCGCGTTCGAGCTCGATCTCCCACCACGAATCGCGGATGCCGTCCACCATGCCGCGGCCCCACTCGACGATCACGACCGAGCGGTCCACGTCGATGTCCAGGTCGTCGAGTTCGAGCGCAGACCCGAGCCGGTACGCGTCGACGTGCACGAGCGGTGCGCCGCCGACGAGCGACGGATGCGTGCGGGCGATCACGAACGTCGGGCTCTGCACGGGCCCCCGCACGCCCAGACCCGCCGCGATCCCCCGGGTCAGTGTCGTCTTGCCGGCGCCGAGCGCGCCGGTCAGCACGACCAGGTCGCCGGGGCGCAGCATCCCGCCGATCCTCTCGCCGAAGGCTTCCATGTCGTCGGGGCCGGCGATCTCGCGGCGCCCGATCAGCGGGTCGAGACCGGTCATCGGCGGTCCAGTCGTCGGAGCGACAGCGCCGCCGCCGCCTCATGCGCCCCACCCGTCACAACCCGCACCACCGATCCGACGACTGGCACACAGCCGCTCACGCCGAGACCTGCCGGCGCGGCACCCGCGGCCCGATCCGGGTCACGATCTCGTAGTTGATGGTCCCCGCGGCTTCGGCCCATTCGTCGGCGGCGGGGGCACCGAGCGTCGGATCGCCGAACAGCACGACCTCGTCGCCGACGGTCACCTCATGGTCGCCGACGTCGACGACGAACTGGTCCATGGCGATGCGTCCGGCCACGGTGAACCGGTGGCCGCCGATCGCGACGGGTCCCGCCCCCGAGGCAGACCGGGGCACGCCGTCGGCGTACCCGAGCGGAACGAGCACGAGGGTGGTCTCGCGGTCGGTGCGATAGTCGTACCCGTAGGAGACTCCCTGCCCGGCGGGAACCCGGCGCACCGCGGCCACGGGCGCGCGCAGGGTCATCGCGGGGCGCAGGCCGAGGTCGGCCGATGACCGATCGCCGAACGGCGACAGGCCGTAGATGCCGATGCCGATGCGCACGCAGCCGAGCCGCGCTTCGGGTAGCGCGATCGCGGCGTGCGTCGCGGCGATGTGACGAAGCGGCGGGGCGAGCCCGGCGGATGCCGCCACCCCCACCGCATCCTGGAACAGGCGCAGCGCGGCACGGTCGTCCTCGGCCGAGGCGTTGGAGAGGTGGCTGAACAGCCCGATGACGCGCAGCTTGCCGATGCGCTCGAGCCGCGCCGCTTCCGAGAAGACGACCCGGTAGTCCTCGGGCGCGATGCCGTTGCGCGACAGCCCCGTTTCGAGTTTGAGATGGACGCCGACCGCACGATCGGAGGATGCTGCCGCCGCAGCCTGCAGCAGCTGATCGAAGTTCGAGATGCCGAGCTCGATGCCGGCCGACGCGGCCTCGACGAACGAGGTGCCCGGGGCATGCAGCCACGCCAGGATCGGAGCCATGATGCCGCCGCGGCGGAGTGCGAGGGCCTCCCCGATGTCGGCGACCCCGAGCCGGCTCGCCCCACCCTCGAGCGCGGCGACCGCGGAGCGTACGGCGCCGTGGCCGTAGCCGTCGGCCTTGACGACCGCGATCACCTCGGAGTCTGTGAGTCGACGAAAGTGCCGCACGTTCGCGGTGATCGCGCCGACGTCGATCGTCGCTTCGCGGAGCACGCCCGCGGGCAGGCGGCTCATGCGCCGACCCCTGACGCCGCGGCATCCGATTCGGCCACGACGAACGCGGTCGCGAAACCGGCGTCGTGCGACATCGACAGATGCAGTCCGGTGATGCCGCGCTCAGCGATCACCGCGGCGGTCGAGCCGGTGAGGGTGAACCACGGGCGACCCGACTCCTCGGGCGTGATCTCGATCTCGGTCCAGTGCACGCCGTCCGAGCCGCCGAGCGCCTTGATCAGCGCCTCTTTCGCGGCGTAGCGCGCGGCGAGCGAGCGCGGCGAGCGCGTCTGCTCAGCCGGCGAGAACAGTCGCTCGAGCAGGCGCGGCGTGCGCTCGAGAGTCCGCTCGAACCGGGCGATGTCGACGAGGTCGACGCCGATCCCCACGATCACGGTCGCCCTCTTGTCAGCACTCCGCCACTTTATCCCCCGGCATCCCGCCGTGTTCTGTTCGGCGAAACCACCTCTTCTCGCCCAGTCCACCCCTCACGGGCGCACCAATGCGGGTGGTTTCGGCCAGAAGGGGTGGTTTCGCCCCGAAAACCAGACGCCGCGCGGACTTACTCGACCGTGACGGACTTCGCGAGGTTGCGGGGCTGGTCGACGTCCAGACCCTTGGCGGTCGCCAGGCCCATCGCGAAGATGTGCAGCGGCACGACCGCGAGCAGCGGCTCGAAGAGCGGCCCGGCGAGCGGAATGCGCAGCACCTCGTCGGCGTGCGGCAGCACCGCGGCGTCGCCCTCTTCGGCGATCGCGATCACGCGGGCGCCGCGGGCGCGGATCTCCTCGATGTTCGAGACGACCTTCTTGTGCAGCTCCGCGGACTCGCGCGGCGACGGCACGATCACGAACACGGGCTGGCCGGCCTCGATCAGCGCGATCGGGCCGTGCTTGAGCTCACCGGCGGCGAAGCCCTCGGCGTGGATGTAAGCGAGCTCCTTGAGCTTCAGCGCACCCTCCAGCGCGATCGGGTAGCCGACGTGGCGGCCGAGGAACAGCACCGAGCGGGTGTCGCCCATCCAGTGCGCGAGCTGCTCGATGCGCTCCTGCTCCTCCGTCAAGAACCCGCCGGATCTTGTCGGGGATCGACTCGAGCTCGAGCACGTGCTGAGCAGCCTCGGTCTTGCCGACCGTGCCGCGCACGCGGCCGACGTGCAGCCCGAGCAGGTACAGCGCGGTGATCTGCGCGACGAACGCCTTCGTCGAGGCGACGGCGACCTCGGGTCCGGCGTGCGTGTAGACGATCGCGTCGGACTCGCGGGGAATCGTCGCGCCCTGCGTGTTGCAGATCGAGAGGGTGCGCGCTCCGCGCTCGCGCGCGTACTTGACGGCCATGAGCGTGTCCATGGTCTCGCCCGACTGGCTGATCGAGACGACGAGGGTGTCGGCGCCGATCACCGGGTCACGGTAGCGGAACTCGTGCGCGAGCTCGACGTCGACCGGAACCCGCGCCCACTGCTCGATCGCATACTTGCCGACCAGTCCCGCGTAGGCGGCCGTGCCGCACGCGACGATGATGATGCGCTGGATGCCGACGAACAGCTCGTCGAGACCGTCGAGCTCCGGGATCACGACCTGGCCATCGCGGGCGCGACCCAGGATCGTGTTCGCGACGGCCTCGGGCTCTTCGCTGATCTCCTTGGCCATGAAGCTCGTCCAGCCGCCCTTGTCGGCGGCCGAGGCGTCCCACAGCACCTCGAACGGCTCGACCTCGACGGGGTTGCCCTGGAAGTCGGTGACGCGCACGGCCGCCGGGCGTGATCGACACGATCTGGTCCTGCCCGATCGCGAGCGCGTTGCGCGTGTGCTCGACGAAGGCGGCGACGTCCGAGCCGAGGAAGTTCTCGCCCTCGCCCAGCCCGATCACCAGGGGGGAGTTGCGGCGGGCGCCGACGACGAGTCCCGGGTGGTCCTCGTGCATCGCGAGCAGGGTGAAGGCGCCCTCGAGGCGGCTGACGACGGCGCGGAATGCGGCCTCGAGGTCGCCGTCGGCGGCCTGGTACTCGCGGCCGAGCAGGATCGCGGCGGCCTCGGTGTCGGTCTCGCTGCGGAACGTGTAGCCCTCCGACAGCAGGTCGGCCTTGATGTCGGAGAAGTTCTCGATGATGCCGTTGTGGATGACCGCGAGCTTGTCGTCGTCGGCGAGGTGCGGGTGCGCGTTCGTGTCGGTCGGACCGCCGTGGGTCGCCCAGCGCGTGTGGCCGATTCCGGTCGTGCCGTCGGCGAGCGGGTTCGCGACCAGGTCGTCGCGCAGCACCTTGAGCTTGCCGGCGCGCTTGCGCATGCCCAGCTCGCCCCGGCCGTCGATGACGGCGACACCGGCGGAGTCGTATCCGCGGTACTCGAGCCGCGCGAGGCCTGCGAGAAGAATGGCCTGGCTGTCGCGAGGGCCCACGTATCCGACGATTCCACACATGGGCCCAATCCTACGGGCGACGGGTGCGAGCATCCTGAGCGCGGCACCCTGAGAACGGCTGCCCGATCCCGGACTCGTGCGCGTCACAATTTGCGCAGCAGCACCCGTTCGACGGTGTGTGTGGCGCCCTTTTCGAGGATGAGCCGCGCCTGGTGTTTGGTGGGCAGAACGTTCTCGCGCAGGTTCGGCAGGTTGATGTCGTTCCAATAGCCCATCGCCGTCTGCACCGCCTCGTCGTCGGAGAGGTGCGAGAAGACGTTGAAGAACGAACTGGGGTTCGCGAACGCGCCCCGGCGCAGAGCCAGGAAGCGGTCGACGTACCACGACGCGATGTGGTCGGTGTCGGCATCCACGTAGATGGAGAAGTCGAACAGCTCGCTCACCGCCATATCCCCGGGAGACGGGGACGGCTGCAGGACGTTGAGGCCCTCGACGATCACGACATCGGGCCGGCGCACCGTGATGCGTGCGTCGGGCACGATGTCGTACTTCATGTGCGAATAGAAGGGCGCGCGGGCCTCGGGCGCCCCGCTCTTGACCTCGGTGAGGAAGCGCACGAGCGCGCGCCGGTCGTACGACTCCGGGAAGCCCTTGCGCTCCATGAGTCCGCGGCGGGCGAGCTCGGCGTTCGGGTAGAGGAATCCGTCGGTCGTCACCAGCTCGACCCGCGGCGTGCCGGGCCAACGGCTCATGAGCTCGCGCAGCAGACGCGCGATCGTCGATTTGCCGACCGCGACGCTGACCGGCCACCGCGACGACGAACGGCGTGGTGGTGTCGGGCTCGCGCAGGAACGCGCTCGTGTCGGCGCCCAGGCGCTTGGTCGCGTTGGCGTACAGGCTCAGCAGGCGGCTGAGGGGCAGGTACACCTCGCGCACCTCGGCCATGTCGAGCAGGTCGCCGATGCCGCGGATCTGCACGATCTCGGTCTCGGCGAGAGGCTGCGCCATGTCGGCGGCCAGGCGCGCCCACTCCGCGCGGTCGATCTCGCGGTAGAGCGAGAGCGGGGCTGTCACGGCTGTTCCAGGCATGCTGGCTGCGTCGTCGGCGGGCATCCGGATCATCGTATCGTCGCCTGCTCGCGCTGGATGCCGCGACTCCCGCCGAGTGCACGGCTTGGCGCCCAGCGCACGGCTTCACGACGTCGGCATCCCGTGCACTCGGCGCGAAGCCGTCCACTCGGCGCGATCCCCGACCGCGCTACGCTCCAGGAGTGCGCCTCGGAGTCCTCGACATCGGCTCGAACACCGTCCACCTGCTCGTCGCCGATGTGCGCCCGGGAGGGCGGCCGCTCGCGACCACGAGCCAGCGCACCGTGCTGCGTCTCATGCGCTATCTCGACCCCGACGGCTCGATCACCGAGGAGGGCGTGCGCGCCCTGGTCGCGGCGGTCGCCGAGGCGCGTGCGGTCGCCGAGTCCGAACGGGTCGACGAGCTTCTGGCCACCGCGACCTCGGCGGTGCGTGAGGCGGCGAACGGCGCGGCGGTGATCGCCCGCATCGAAGAGGCCCTGGGCCAGCCACTGCAGGTGCTCGGCGGCGAGACCGAGGCGCGGTTCACGTTCCTCGCGGTGCGCCGCTGGTTCGGCTGGGCTGCCGGGCAGATCCTGCTCTTCGACATCGGCGGCGGCTCGCTCGAGATCGCCGCCGGATCCGACGAGCTTCCGGATGCCGCGGAGTCGGTCCCGCTCGGCGCCGGCCGCATGACCGTGCAGTTCCTCCCCGACGATCCGCCCGGCGCCGAGGCGATCGATGCGCTGCGCGCGCACGCGGCGGACATGCTGCGCCCCGTCGCCGAGCGATTCGCGGTGCAGCCGCGTCCCGATCACGTCGTCGGCTCATCCAAGGCGATCCGGTCGCTCGCGAAGCTCGCCGGCTACCCGGCACCGGGCTGGTCGAGCATCGAGCGGTACGTGCTGCCGCGGCGCGAGCTCAAGGCGTGGATCCCGCGCCTTGCCCGCATCCCCGCCGAGACGCGCCAGGAGCTGCCCGGCATCACCGCCGACCGGACGTTCCAGATCGTCGCGGGTGCGGTCGTGCTGCACCAGGCGATGAAGGCGATGGACGTCGAAGAGCTCGAGGTCAGTCCCTGGGCGCTGCGCGAGGGAGTGCTGCTGCGCTACATCGAGTCGCTGTCGTGGAACGCCCCGACGGCCTGAGCCGTACGCCGCGACGAACTGCCTGAGGGAAAGCAGAGACCCCCGGTCTGGGGGAACCGGGGGTCTCTCTTCCGCTTGGGGAATTATGCGAGCCGCCGAAACCCGAATCCGGGCGGCCCAGGCATCAGCGGGGGGATGCTCTCTTCGAGCCTAGGAAACGCGTGCGCCTCCCGTCTGTCCTCACTTCGGTGGACAGTGCACCGGGCGTGCGGCATCCGTCTGTCCCCACTTCGGAGGACACCGCGGCGCGCCTCGCCCGGGAACAGCGAGGGGTGGCGCAGGGGCGCCGCCTGCGTCACACTGCTGGAATGGACGCTCACCCGGCGTCGATCCGCACTCCCGACCAGCGCATCCGGGTCTTCCTGAGCTCCACCCTCCGTGAGTTGGAGCCCGAGCGCGAAGCGGCACGTGCCGCGATCGAGTCACTCCGGCTGGCCCCGGTCATGTTCGAACTGGGGGCACGGCCGCATCCGCCGCGCTCGCTGTACCGCGCCTACCTCGCGCAGAGCGACATCTTCGTCGGCGTGTACTGGGAGAGCTACGGGTGGGTCGCGCCCGACGAGCACATCTCGGGCCTCGAAGACGAGTACCGCCTGTCGGGCTCGATGCCGCACCTCATCTACATCAAGCACCCGGCGCCCGAGCGCGATCCGCGTCTCGACGACCTGCTGAACCGCATCCGCAGTGACGACCACAGCTCCTACCGCGGGTTCCAGACGCCGGCCGAGCTCGCCGATCTCATCGTCGCCGATGTCGCGACGCTGCTGGCCGATCGGTTCGACGCGTCACGCGCGCCGGCGCCCGTGCCACCCGGGGTCTGCGCTCGCGATCCCGGCGCCGTTCACGAGCATCGTCGGCCGCGGCACCGAGCACGACCGCCTGATCGAGATGCTGGGCTCTCCGGGCGTGCGACTGGTCACGATCGTCGGCCCGGGCGGCATCGGCAAGTCGCGCCTGGCGATCGAGGTCGCCGAGACGATCGCGCAGACCGGCCGCGAGGTCGCCTTCGCGATGCTCGAGTCGGTCGCCACTCCCGAGCGGGTGATCAGCATGATCGCGCGGGCCGTCGGCGTGCGCGACACCGGTGACGAGCCCCTCGAGGCCAAGCTGCTGACCGCGCTGGCCGGGCGCGATCTGCTGCTCGTCGTCGACAACATGGAGCACGTGATCGATGCCACCGCTGATCTCGTGCGCCTGATCACCGCGCTTCCGCGGCTGCAGCTGCTCGTGACGAGCAGGTCGCCGCTGCGCGTGCGGGCCGAGCGAACGTTCGAGCTCGGTCCCCTCGCGGTGCCCGACGCCGACGCGTCGATGACGGATGCCGCCGCCACGAGCGCCGTCGCGCTGTTCGTCGACCGGGCCATGGCGATCAACCCCGCGTTCCAGCTGAGCGAAGAGTCCGCCGGGGCCATCGGCGGCATCGTCCGCGCGCTGGACGGCGTGCCCCTCGCGATCGAGCTGGCGGCCGCGCGCACCCGGACGATGTCGCCGCAGGAGATCCTGGAACGGCTCGATTCCGCCCTGAGCCTGCTCGTCGGCGGCGCCCGCGACCTGCCCGAGCGGCAGCGCACGGTGCGCAGCACGATCGAGTGGAGCGTCGCGGCTGCTCGACGCCGACGCGACCGCGGCGTTCCAGGCGCTCTCGGTGTTCGCCGGCCCGTTCACCATCGAGGCGGCCGAGGCCGTGCTTGCGGCATCCGACATCGACGCCTTCCCGTGCATGGAGGCACTCGTCGACGCGAGCCTGCTGTGGCAGCGCGAGCGCGACGGCGTGCGCGTGTTCGGCATGCTCGTTCTGGTGCGCGCGTTCGCGCGCGAAGCGGCGGATGCCGAGGCATCTCGGCACGCGCGCGCCGCGAGCGCTGGGTGGCGTACTACGTGGGTCTCGCGAGCCAGGCTCCGATGCGCATGCGCGCGTCGGATCAGCTGAGCTGGATGCGGCGGCTGGACGCCGAGGCCGAGAACCTCGCGGCGGTCATGCGCCACCTGCTCGACTCGTCACGGCTCGATGAGGCGGCGGAGTACGCCTGGTCGCTGTACCTCTACCTGTGGATCGACGGTCTGCTCGGCGCCGTCCGCAACTGGATGACGGAGCTTCTCGAGCGCGCCGAGCGCGACGGCATCCCGCTCGCCCCGCGCACCGAGGCGATCGCGCTGTACTTCACCCGCGCGGTCGCGTACTGGCAGGATCCCGGAGTCGACGTGCTGCCCGGGCTGCAGTCCAGCGCCGCGCTGTTCGACGAGGCCGGCGACGCCGCCGAGCGGCGCCCTCGCGCGGGTCTCGGTCGCCTCGCGTACCTGTCGGCGCCGACCGGCCCCGATCTGCCGGCCGCGCGCGCGGCACTGGAGCAGGGCCTCGCCGGGTTCTCGGGCGCCGGCGACTCGTGGGGGCAGGCGATGACGCTCGTCACTCTCGGGCGGATCGACCTCGCCGATGCACGACGTGCCGGCCGCCGCGGCGCGGTTCGACGAGAGCTACCGGCTGGCCTCCGTCGGCGGGCGAGATGCTCGGAATCGTCGATCGCGCAGCACCATCGCGGCTGGCCCAAGCTCTTCTCGGGCGACATCGCCGGCGCCGAGGAGGACTTCGCCGAGTCGCTCGACACGTCGGTCGCGATGCACCACGACGAGGGCATCGCCTACGGGCTCGAAGGGCTCGCGGGGGTGCGCGCCGCGCAGGGCGACGCCGCGCAGGCCGGTCTGCTGCGTCGGGGCCGCGCAGACCCTGCGTCGGCGCACGGGATCTGCTGAACCCGGCGAGCCTCAACCTGTACGGTCCGCTCGTGGACGCGCTGCGCGCGAACGGCGGCGTCGGAGGCGCTGGATGCCGCGATCGCGGAGGGCGGCGAGCTGCCGGTCGCGGAGGTGGTGGCGCGTGTCACCCGCTGATACCGCTCGGGGCGGCATCCTGATCGATCGCGCGCCGGGCTCGGACCGCGTGCTGCCCGCGACGCGGGTCGTCGCGGTCGTGATCATCCCGTTCCTCGTGGTCGCGGCGTTCCTGCTCTTCGTGTTCCCCGAGCGCACGGGCGAGCTGTTCGCATGGGCGATCGCACCACCGCTGTCGGCCTACATGCTCGGTTCCGCATACGTCGGCGGGATCTGGTTCTTCGTCGGCGTCGCGCTGACGAAACGGTGGCATCGCGTGGCTCCGGGGTTCCCCGCTGTCGTGGTGTTCGCCGGGGCACTGCTGATCGCGACGCTCCTGCACCTGGACCGGTTCTCGCAGAATCTGTCGTTCTTCACGTGGGTCGTGCTCTACGCGACGACGCCGTTCGTGGTCGCGGTGCTCTGGTGGCTGCAGCGGCGCAGCGATGACGGCGCGGCCGAGACGCGCGACGTCCGTGTTCCGCTGGTCGTGCGTGTGGTGATGCTCGTGGTCGGCGCGGCGTCTCTGGTGACGGGTGCGATCATGTTCCTCTCCCCCACGCTCGTGATCCCGATCTGGGCATGGGACCTGACCCCGCTGACCGCACGGGTGCTCGGCGCCGTCCTGTCGCTGCCGGGCGTGGTGGCGGTCGGGTTCCTGCGCGATGACCGGTGGAGTTCGTTCCGCATCCTCTTCCAGGCGCAGCTGGTCAGCCTGGTCGCGATCGTCTGCTCGCTCATCGCCGGGCGGGAGGCGCTGCACTGGGATCGGTTCGCGACGCCCGCTTTTCTCGCACTGATCGCGATCGCTTTCGTCGGGTACGCCGCACTGACAGTCGCGATGGAATTCCGCGTCCGGCGCCGGTAGCGCCCCGCCTTCCGTCCCGATGGATCGTCCACGCACCTCTACGGGCTGCCCGTCACACACTTGTAACGACGTGGACTCATAAGTGTTCGAGAGCGCATCGCGCGCGCCGCTACGCTGGGCAGACGTCGTCAGGGCCGCGGTGTCTCGGTCGCCTCCGGCGTGTGTCGAGATGGGCCTGACCAAGCAACTCGGGGGATGTTTCTTGTGAACAGGTCGACACGAAAGAAGCGATCGGCGATCGGATTCGCAGCGGCGGGGGCGACGCTGGCGCTGACGGGAACGCTGCTGATGGCGGCGCCCGCGTTCGCGGCCGACGAGCCAGGCATCTTCGGCTACACCGACATCACGCTCGACTTCACCAATCCGAAGAAGCTCGGCGTCGAGATCACGACGACGAATCTGTCTGATGGGCCCGCGTGGGGAACGGCTTACGTCGTCATCCCGAGCGGGGCCCGCTATGACTTCGGGCCCTCGCGGTACGCGGCGGGTGAGACTCGCACGTTCGCCGCGGCGCTGCCTGGGCATCCTTGCGCGGATGCCAAGCTCATGAGTGCTGCCGCCTTCGGGTATGCCGATGGTTCGGACGCCACGCCGGAATGGACCAGTGGTGTGGTTCGCTACCCCGACCCGCGGGTGACCGTGACCGGCTGCCACCCCACGCCGACGCCGACGCTCACCCCGACGACGAGGAACACCCCGACGCCGACGCCGACGATCACCCCGACGCCGACGGCAACGATCACCCCGACGCCGACACCGACACCGACGCCGACACCGACGCCGACACCGACGCCGACGCCGACGCCACGACGCCCGACACCGACGGCAACCACGACGCCGGCTCCGGCGGTCGTCCCGTCAGGCAACACACCGACTGGCGGGCTGGCACAGACGGGCACTGCCCTGGGCGCCACGCTGCTCATCGCGGCATTGGGCTTCTTCGCGGTAGCCGCGGGCCTGTTCGTCCGAGGACGCGCGCGCCGGGCGGAATGACCGTGCCCGGACGTGCACAGGCGACTCGGGACCGGAGTCCGGTCTCTCTGAAGGTCAGAATGTGAGTCCGACGCTCGACCCGCTGATGCGGTGAGAGGGGCATTGCATGAGCAAGAATCCGAACACGACCGCGGAGCGGACGCACGCCCAGCGGCTCGGGCGGATCTGGCTGTGGGCCGTGGTGGGGCTCGTGACGGCGGCCGTCATCGGCCTGCCCGTCTATGTCTGGCCGCCGTCGGACAGCTTTGCTCATGCCGATGTGGCTTACGTCATCGGGCCACCGACGAGGGAGCGCGTGTCGCTCGCCGAACGTCTGCTGGCCGACGGGGTCGTTGATTCGGTCCTCGTCTCGGTGCCAGAGCGCGGCGATCAGTCTTCGCGCCAGCTGAGCGTCTGCGCACGTGACGACGTGACGTGCACAACGCCGGACCCGCTCACCACGAAGGGGGAGGTGACGCTGCTCACCGAGTATCGGCGTGCTCATCCGGCCGACCGGGTCATCGTCATCACGTTCGCTCCGCATGTGGCGCGCACGCGCTACATCTTCGAGACGTGCTACAGCGGCGAGGTCGCGACAACAGCCGCTCCCACTCGACTCGATGCGGCGGAGTGGGCCTACCAGTACGTCTACCAGACCGCCGCGTTCGTCAAAGCAGCTATGACAGCCTGTTCCAGCACGACAGCCGACTGATCACGAGGTTCATTCACCAGACGCGTACGCACGACCTCCGCCAGGCGGTCGGCATTGGCCTGGGCTGTCGCCCCGACCAGGACGCGCACCATCTCCTCGGTGCCCGTCGGGCCCGGCAGCACCGCGGCGTTAGCACGGCGCGGGGCTCGGCGCCATGCCCTGCGTGGATCGTGCCGCGATGCGTAGGGTCCGGGCTATGGATGAGACCACTTCGCACGACAACGACCCGACCGGCATGACCGATGAGGAGAAGCGCCGCGATCAGCTGCTCGCCGCACCCGGAGCGGTGGAGAGCGACGCCGATCCCCGCATCGAGGTCAGTGAGCACAACGGCAACACGCGCATCGACATCGCCCCCGACGCGTCAGTGCGTCCGGGCGACCCCACCAAGGATCCCGACGACGACGGCTCGCTCGAAGGCCCCGACGTCGAGACATCAAGCGGCGGCGGCGGAACACCGAAGCCCGGCGGCCTGGGTCAGGACGGCACGATCCCGGCCGATCCGTCCGGCGTCGCGGCCGGACACACCGGTGAAGTCTCGACGTTCGAGCCCGAGGAGGACGAAGCCGCGCCTTCCTGAGCCCGCCGCGCGGCATCCCGAGTGCACGGCTTTCCGCCGAGTGCACGGGTTCGCCGCGCAGCTAAATCGTGCAGTCGGCGCGAAGTCGTGCGCTCGGTGCCGAAGCGGCACCCAAGCGCCGCAAGCCCGGCTTAGATCTCGAGCGCGAGGCGCTCCCGCACCACGTCGGCCAGGCGCTCGGCATGTCCCGACGCCACCTCCGCCGAGGCCGCCTCGACCATGACGCGCACCATCTCTTCGGTGCCCGACGGGCGCAGCAGCACGCGACCGGAGTCGCCGAGCTCTGAAGCGACCGACGCCACCGCCGAAGCCACGCCCTCGTCCGAGGCCGCACGGGTGCGGTCCACGCCGCGCACGTTCACGAGCACCTGAGGGTAGACGGTCATGATCGACGCGAGGTCGGCCAGCGAGCGTCCGGTGCGCGCCATCTCGGCCATCAGATGCAGGCCGGTGAGCACCCCGTCACCGGTCGTCGCGTATTCGCTCATGATCACGTGGCCGGACTGCTCGCCGCCGAGCGAGAAGCCGCCTTCGGCCATGGCCTCGAGCACGTAGCGATCGCCGACGCCGGTCTGCACGACCGTGATGCCGTTGTCGGCCATCGCGCGATGCAGTCCGAGGTTGCTCATCACGGTCGCGACGAGCGTGTCGTCCACGAGGTGTCCGCGCTGCTTCATCGCTACGGCCAGGATCGCCATGATCTGATCGCCGTCGACGACGCGGCCGCGTGCGTCCACCGCGAGGCAGCGGTCGGCGTCGCCGTCGTGCGCGATGCCGACGTCGGCTCCGACGCGCACGACGTGCGCGGCCAGTGAGTCGAGGTGCGTCGAGCCGACGCCGTCGTTGATGTTCAGGCCGTCGGGGTCAGCGCCGATGACGGTGACGCGGGCGCCGGCGTCGCGGAACGTCTCGGGCGAGACTCCGGATGCCGCGCCGTGCGCGCAGTCGAGCACGACGTGCAGACCGTCGAGCCGGTGCGGCAGCGACGCCAGCAGGTGCACGACGTAGCGGTCTTCGGCATCCGCGAATCGACGGATGCGGCCGACGCCGGCCCCGGTGGGCTGCAGCTTCGGCAGGGTCATCGCGTGCTCGATGCGCTGCTCGACCACGTCGGGGAGCTTGACACCGCCGCGCGCGAAGATCTTGATCCCGTTGTCGGGAGCGGGGTTGTGCGATGCCGAGACCATCACGCCGAAGTCGGCCTCGATGTCGGCGATCAGGTACGCGGTCGCCGGGGTCGGCAGCACCCCTGCATCGAGAACGTCGACACCGGAGGACGCGAGTCCAGCGGACACCGCGGCGGCGAGGAACTCGCCCGAGACGCGGGGGTCACGCGCGACAACGGCGGTCAGACGCTTGCCGGCGGCCTTGCGCGCCTCGGCTGTACGGCCCTGGCCCAGGACGACTGCTGTCGCCTGGGCCAGGGTGAGTGCGAGATCGGCGGTGAGGGGGCCGTTGGCCAGCCCCCTCACCCCGTCCGTGCCAAAAAGTGGCATGCGGAGCGGAGAGCCGATCAGCGCTTCGAGTACTGAGGAGCCTTGCGGGCCTTCTTGAGACCGGCCTTCTTGCGCTCCTTGACGCGAGCGTCGCGCGAGAGGAAGCCGGCCTTCTTCAGGGTGGCGCGGTTGTTCTCCTCGTCGATGCCGTTCAGCGAACGGGCGATGCCGAGGCGCAGCGCGCCGGCCTGACCCGAGGGGCCGCCGCCCGAGATGCGCGCGATGACGTCGTACGCGTCGGTGAGGTTGAGCACCGTGAAGGGGTCCTTCACGAGCTGCTGGTGCAGCTTGTTCGGGAAGTAGTCCTCGAACGAGCGACCGTTCACGGTGATGACGCCCGAACCGGGAACGATGCGCACGCGGGCGATGGCCTGCTTGCGACGGCCGACCGCGGCACCGGGAACGCTGAGCACGGGGCGCTCAACAGCCACGGCTGCCTGGTCGACGACAGTCTCGGTCGAGTAGTTGGATTCGGTGGATTCTTCGATGTTCGCCACGAGTGTGTCCTTAGTCAGTCTGGGAGGCGCTACTGGGCGACCTGGTCGAGGGTGAAGGTCTTGGGCTGCTGTGCACCGTGGGGGTGCTCGGCGCCGCGGTAGACCTTGAGCTTGGTGAGCTGCTGCGCACCCAGGCTGTTCTTGGGGAGCATGCCGCGGACGGCCTTCTCGACAGCGCGCTCGGGGTTCTTCGCGAGGAGCTCTTCGTAGGTGACCGACTTCAGGCCGCCCGGGTAACCGGAGTGGCGGTAGGCCTTCTTCTTCTGGAGCTTCTGTCCCGTCAGCGCGACCTTCTCGGCGTTGATGATGATGACGAAGTCGCCCATGTCCATGTGGTTGGCGAAGGTCGGCTTGTGCTTGCCGCGGAGGAGGGTCGCCGCGTGCGAGGCGAGCCGGCCGAGAACGACGTCGGTGGCGTCGATGACCAGCCACTCGCGCTGAGCTTCGCCAGCCTTGGGGGTGTACGTGCGCGTCACAATAGTGCTGCTTTCTTGATTCGAACGGAGATGTTCGTGAATCCCGCTCCGGGGTGGTTCTCCGGCCGAGGGCCGGTGGAACACGCCAGTGGAGGGCTCACGTTCGCGGTGCGAGGCCAGCAGGGCGCAGGCACCAAGGATCTATCGTACGGCATCCGGATGCCGCGGCCAAACGCACGCGAGCGACTCGCTGATGTGATGCCCACGCTGAGGCGGCGATCAGGTATCGTCGCTGACGGTTCCGCATCGACGCGGGCCACCGCGTCAGCGGCATGACGAAAGATCTCAGACGCGATGCGTGCACCCCATGGCCTCCGCCGGACTCGTGGAGCCCGCCCGCGCGGGGCAGCCGTCCTCGGCTGGCTCGCGGTCTGTGCCATCGCTGCAGCGTTGATGCGAGTCGCCGTCGCCGTGCGCCGCGCGGTCGATCGCGAAGCTGAGCGCGAGGCCGAGCTCGACGAGTGGGCGTACTCGGGCCTTTCGTGAGGAACCGCAGCGTCGGATAGGTCGCTCGACTCACGGTGGCATCGCGACGGGGCAACCCACTACCTCCCGTGACCACCGCGAAACCAGCCATTCACATCGGCCCGTTACGTTCGATCTCATGACCACTCCCTCCATCAAGGCCGTGATCCCCGCAGCCGGGCTCGGCACCCGCTTCCTCCCCGCCACCAAGGCGATGCCGAAAGAGATGCTCCCCGTCGTCGACAAGCCCGCGATCCAGTACGTCGTCGAAGAGGCGGTCGCTGCCGGCATCGACGACATCCTGATGATCATCGGCCGCAACAAGAACGCCCTGGCCAACCACTTCGACCGGGTCACCGAGCTCGAGCACACGCTCGAGGCGAAGGGCGACCACGGCAAGCTCGCCCGCGTGATGGAGCCCAGCTCCCTCGCCGACATCCACTTCGTCCGCCAGGGAGATCCGAAGGGACTCGGCCACGCCGTGCTGCGCGCCAAGAAGCACGTCGGCCATGAGACGTTCGCGGTCATGCTCGGCGATGACCTGATCGATGCCCGCGACCCGCTGCTCTCGCGCATGATCGAGGTGTCGCTCGGTCAGTCGGCGACCGTGGTCGCGCTCATGGAGGTCGAGCCCTCGCAGATCCACCTCTACGGCTGCGCCGACGTCGACGCCACCGACCAATCCGACGTCGTGAAGATCAAGGCGCTCGTCGAGAAGCCCTCCGCCGCCGAGGCTCCGAGCAACCTCGCGATCATCGGACGCTACGTGCTGAGACCTGAGATCTTCGAGGTGCTCGAGAACACCGAGCCCGGCAAGGGCGGCGAGATCCAGCTCACCGACGCGCTCGAAGAGCTCGCCGCCGACGAGGCGATCGCCGGCCCGGTGCTCGGAGTGATCTTCTCCGGCCGCCGCTACGACACCGGCGACCGACTCGACTACTTGAAGTCCAGCATCCTGCTCGCCCTCGATCGTGACGATCTCGGCCCCGAGCTGGCATCGTGGATCAAGGAGATGGCCCCGACTCTGCCGATTGAGCGACGAGCGATGCCGTGGCTCGACCGACGGATGCCGCCGCCGCGAGCCGCTGCGCATCATGGCCGACCCCGAACGCATGCCGCTCACGAAAGGGGCGGTCCCCGGCCTGCCCACTTGGGGTGGGCAGGCCCGGGGACCTCGACCCGCGCCGAATCGTGAGCTTCGCTGCAGGGGTCGTGCCTCATCGGGGGATGCAGGCATTGACGCGGCACCGGGTCTGCTCGTCAGCGTAGGGGCGGTCCGCCTCCCGCGGTCGACGATTGCCGCCGTTTGTTCGCGCACTCTTAACATCCGGCGCTCGCCGACATCATCCCGAAACGCGGGTCACGGCAGCCTGTCATGTCGACGCGCGCCACGGCACGGACGGAGGCCAGCGCGCCTACGGCGTGGGTGGCGTCGTCGGCTCTGGGTCGACCGTCTCAGGGGGCGCCGGGTCCGGAGTCGGCGGCGGCGGCACGGGATCCGGCGCCGGTGGTCGCGGATGCGGATCCGGTTGCGGCTGCGGTTCCGGCTGCGGCGCGGCGCCGGGTTCGTACCGCTCGAGGGCGGCGTCACGGGAGTCGGCGACCTGTCGTCCTGAGCGCGCGCCTCATCCGCGCGCAGCGCGGTCACGGCCGCGGCGAACGCGAGCAGTTCGGCATCTCCCGAGCCGCCGGCGGCCTGGGCCGCGCCCACGGCGACGGACGCAGCGATGACCGCATCGCGGAAGCTCTGCTCTGCCTGCTGGTTCGCATCGACGATGATCACCGCGGTCGCGGGCAGCGAAGATCCGAGCGCGACCTGGGCCGCCGTGAGCGCGGCGACCTTCTCGACGAGCGCAGCCTGCGCGGCCCGCCATTCGCGCGTCGCCGTAGCAATCCGCTCCGCACGGTTGGTTCGCGGTCTGCGTCGCGGCAGCGAGCTCATCGACGTCTGTCATGTCGACATCGCCCCGCTCGTATGGGTCTGGTGGGGCGGATCGGGAGTCGTGGTGTCGAGCTGTGCGACGAGCGCAGCGAGGGCGGCGTTGGCCGCAGCGAGCGCGGTTTCGTCGGCCATGCCCGCGACCGATGCCAGCGCCGGCGCGGCGCCGTCGGCCGCCGCGCGGGCGCTGAGGACGGCGGCGTCGTACTCAGCGAATCGCTGCCTCCATGAGCCCGTACGGCTCAGTGGCGTCTGCCTCGGCGGACTCCAGCTCGGCGACCGATGCGGCGACGGCTTGGGCGGCGCGGTCGTTCGCGGCGAAGCGTCTGGGCCAACATGACCGACGCCACGACGACTGCGACAAGCAGCACGACGGATGCTGCAACAGACCAGCGCACTCGTTTGCTCCACGCAAAGACCCCGCGCCGTCGAGCCGGTTGGAACGAACCAGTGGATCCGACGAACGTTTCGTCCTCGGTCGCCGCGGCTGGGGGCGCGTACGCCGCGGTCGTCGCTGCCGGCGCGAACACGTCGGACAGGCCAACCGCGGCCAGGGCGCCGCTGTGGCCCTCGGGCGCGGGCACGTCGACGCGGTCCTCCCCGGCGATGACCTCGGTCGGGGCAAGCGCCGATATCTCCGGCGCATCGACCGGCGCGAGCACTGCAGTGTGGTGCCCCCACGCCCCCGCGCCGGCCACGGGCTCCGATTCCGACACCTCGACGCCGTCATCGGACGAACTCGCACCACCCGCGTCGTCGTCGCCGTCCAGCAGGACGTCACCGGCACTCGCCTCGGCCGGGTCATCTTCCGGCATCACGTCTGCGCGATCGTCCGGAAGGAGCACGGAGGGCTGATCGTCGGTCTCCAGCCCCACGGCTTCGACTCGCCGAGCCCGAACAGCGCGAGCATCTCGCCGGTGTCAGCCAGAACCACCGACTCCCCACGCTGCAGCGTTCCGCGGCTCAGGTCGTCCGGCTCGGGCACACCACCCAGATCGTCCGACTCCGGGACCTCGGATCCAGGTCATCCGGCTGCGGCACACCATCCAGGTCGTCAGCGCTCATTGGCCGTCAGCGGTATCGGCACCAGCGCGCTCGACGGTCAGGTCTTCCGGCTCCGGTGCACGTGCTGCGTCCTCGGACGCGTACGCCGCCGAAGACAGCCGGCGCCGGTTCCCAGCCGGGCTCTCTCGACGATGCTTCGGGGCTCGTTCATACGGCGCGAAGAACGCATCGAGGTCTGCCGTCATGGGGTCCGATCGAGGCTCCGGCGACTCCGCGCCCGCGTGGGGGCTGCTGCCCGAACAACGCGGCGAGTTCATCGCGGGAGGCGGCTATCTCGGCATCCGTACGCCCGCCGCCGAGAGCGCCGGCGCGCGCCGAACAGCTCGTCGAGCCCACGCGCGTCGGGGGTCAGCTTCCGGACGACGCGGGCGCGCTGGCGACCGACTCCGCGTCTTGCTTCGGGTCGGGTTCGGGCTTCCGTGGTGCTTTCACGCGCGCTACCTCACTTTGCGGCGGGAGCCCGGATAGCTTACACCGGCCATCCCTGGATGCCGCCCCTCCGGCTTGCCACCCCGCCCGCCGAGCACTTTCTCGAAACATGCACCTGGTAGAAAGGCCTCGAGCACCCCGCCGCCAACGGCCGCCGGCATCCACCTCATTGAGCTACCTCGGAGAGTTACATGAAGCTGTCGGTCATCGGATGCGGATACCTGGGCGCCGTGCACGCCGCCGCAATGGCGTCCATCGGACACGACGTCGTCGGCATCGACGTCGACGAACGGAAGGTCGCCACGCTCTCGCAGGGCGAAGCCCCGTTCTTCGAACCCGGTCTGCCCGAGATCCTCTCGGAGGGCATCGCGTCGGGCCGCCTGCGGTTCACCACCGACATGTCTGCGGCGCACGGCGCTGACGTCCATTTCGTCGGAGTCGGCACTCCCCAGCAGAAGGACGGGTACGCCGCCGACATGACGTTCGTCAACGCGGCGATCGACGGCCTTCATCCCCTACCTGCGCCCCGGCGACATCGTCGCGGGCAAGTCGACTGTGCCGGTCGGCACCGCCGCGGATCTCGCCGAACGAGTCACCCTCACGGGCGCCACGCTCGTCTGGAACCCGGAGTTTCTCCGTGAGGGCTTTGCGGTCAAAGACACGGTCGACCCCGACCGGCTGGTGGCGGGCGTGCCCGCCGGCGAAGAGGGCGAGCGAGCAGCCGGCATCCTGCGCGAGGTGTACCACCCGGCCATCGCGAAGCAGACGCCGTTCATCGTGACCGACTATGCGACGGCCGAGCTGGTCAAGGTCGCCGCGAACGCATTCCTCGCGACGAAGATCTCATTCATCAACGCGATGGCCGAGATCGCCGAGGTGACCGGCGCCGATGTGACGCAGCTCGCCGATGCCATCGGCCACGACGCCCGCATCGGTCGCCGCTTTCTCGGCGCCGGCATCGGCTTCGGCGGCGGGTGTCTGCCGAAGGACATCCGCGCCTTCTCGGCCCGCGCCGAGGAACTCGGGCGCGGGGAGTCCGTCGCATTCCTGCGCGAAGTCGACGCGATCAACCTCCGCCGGCGCGAACGCGCCTCGCAGCTCGTGGTCGAAGCGTTCGACGGCAATGTGTTCAAGAAGAACATCACGGTGCTCGGAGCGGCCTTCAAGCCGCACAGCGACGACATCCGCGATTCGCCCGCCCTTGACGTCGCGGTGCGACTGCGGGGCCTAGGGGCTTGGGTCACCATCACAGATCCCGAAGCGCTCCCGAACGCCGCCCGGGTGCACCCCCAGCTCGACTATGTCGAAGACCGCGACGAAGCCCTTCGCGGTGCCGACGCGGTGATCGTCGTCACAGAGTGGGACGAATACCGTCGCGAACTCGACCCCGCCCACGCGGCGTCGCTGACTGCGGGTCGCATCATCGTCGACGGTCGCAACTGCCTGGATGCTGCGGCCTGGCGCGCGGCCGGCTGGACGTACTACGGCATGGGACGCCCCTGACGGGCGGGGTGAAGGTCCGCGAGACGCTCAGGCGGCTTTGGCCTTCGCTTTCGCGGAGATCGACGCGGTGACGAGGATCGGCAGGTGGTCGCTGCGGCCCTGCGGCAGCGTGCGCACCTTGTCGATCGTCAGGCCCACCGAGGTCGCGAAGTCGTAGTGCCCGCGGAAGAAGCGGTAGCGCGTGTAGGTGCGGGCATCGCTGAGGTTG
This sequence comes from uncultured Actinomycetota bacterium, assembly GCA_963781135.1. Classification (GTDB taxonomy): domain Bacteria; phylum Actinomycetota; class Actinomycetes; order Actinomycetales; family Microbacteriaceae; genus Microbacterium. The sequence goes on from CAWADY010000011.1 coordinate 272,129, forward strand.
AGCTCGTAGCCGTGCTCGCGCACCTTCTGGCTCAGGTTCTCTTTGAAGACCGGATAGTTGTAGTCCCCGACCATCAGCACCGGCAGACCCTCGCCGAGCGCCTGCAGCTCGGTGAGCGCGGTGCGGATCTGGTGGCGGCGCAGCGAATTGAGGGCGGTCAGCGGAGCCGCGTGGAACGACGCCACGATCAGCTCGCGGTTCTCGTCGATGTCGTGGAGTCTGACCCCCAGCATCCGCTCTTCGGCGGGCTTGAGAACGCGATCGTGCATCGACTTCTTGAGCGCCATCGATCGCACCTCTATGAGGCGGAACGTGTTCTCGCGGTAGTAGACGGCAAGGCCGAGCCGGTTGCGTGTGGTCGCTTCGGCCAGACGCAGACCGCCGACGGATGCCGGCATGTCGGCCGTGTCGCACTCCTGCAGGCAGAGCACATCGGGCTCGTAGCGGTTCGCCAGTGCAGTGAGCTCGGTGGCTGCGCGATGTTTGCGGAGGTTATAGGAGATGACTCTCATGGCGCCCCCCAGCCTAGAACCGCCAGGTTTCGCGTGGGTGTCTTTCAGGGGATCACTGGAGAACCTCTCAGGGACGCGGACTCGATCCGGCTCGCACTCCGCGCCTCGGCGGCCGCGCCCGCTACGATTTCGCGGCCTGACCGCCGGCATCCGTCCGTCGATTGCGCGCAGCGCGAACAGGTACCGTGAACATGTGACCGAGACGACCACCCCGCCCCGGTCTGCAGCGCCCCAGCCGAAACCTTGGTGGCGTCGCGTTCTCGGGAGCACCTGGTTCAACGTGGTGGCGGCGTTCGTCGTGACCGGGCTGATCCTGAGCTTCGTCGCGAAGCCGTTCTGGGTGCCGTCAGGATCCATGGAGACCACCCTCCAGCCCGGCGACCGCGTCATGGTCAACCGCCTCGCGTACGTCGGCGCCTCCCCCGGCAATGGCGACATCATCGTGTTCGACGCCGGATCGACGTGGGACATCGAGGGGCCACCGGAATCCAACCCGATCAAGGGCGTGCTGCGCTGGATCGGCGAGGTCACCGGCTTCGGACCCTCGAGCGCGCACACCCTCATCAAGCGCGTCGATCGGCACCCCCGGCCAGACCGTCGAGTGCTGCAGCGCCGACGGCAAGCCTCATGATCGACGGCGAACCGATCGACGAGCCGTACATCACGAACGACTTCCCCTTCGAGCCGGACGCGCTCGACTGCACCACCACGCCCCGATCCACCCGGTGCTTCGACGCTGTCGAGGTGCCCGCCGACTCGTACCTCATGCTCGGCGACAACCGCGGCAACTCATCGGACTCCGCCGCCTTCTGCCGTAGCGACGCCGCTTCAGCTGACTGCTGGCGGTGGGCGACGAGGACCGATATCGTCGGCAATGCCTTCGTCATCTTCTGGCCGATCACCCGCTGGAGCGGCCTGTAGGGACGGCATGTACGAAATCGGGCCGTGCCGCCTCCTCTGTGTGACGAACTCACGCCGACAGGAGGCCCCTGATGACCATGCAGATGACTCACACCGACGCTCTCGAGTCGCTCCACCGCGACCGCGCGGTAGCCCAGCGCGCGCTGCGCCGCAGCGAGCTCGAGCGCAGCCAGAGCGCACGGGCACTCGAGTTCCCCGGCACCCATGTGCCGTTCGATGAAGCCCGCCGCGCCGAACTGCGTGCTGCGTACGCGGATGCCGCCGCAGCGGTGGAACGCCACCAGCGAGTGTTCGACCGTGCGCTTGCCATTGAACAGGCAGCCCAGGTGCTCGCCGACGCGCTCACCGACGGGGCGTCGCTCGATCATGACGCGGCCGAGGGACTCATGCAGCTTCTCGAGCAGCGCCAGCGTCGCACCGTGCAGCGCGAGACGACACCCTTCCTCGGACGTGCGCTGCGGCCGACCCCGGACGCTTCCGCACCCCGACGCTGATCGAGCGACGGCAGCGACCTCGGGTGGGTGTCGCGCGTCTGCGTCAGGGACCGCCGGAAACATCCGGGCAGGGCTCGAGCAGCGCTTTCGCAAAGGCGAACGACTGGTACACGTACGCCGAGGTCCACGCCGACAGCGAGTCCGGCTCGCTCGGCCGAGACCACCGACACCTCGCCGGGGTAGCACTTGCGCGAAGATGTAGCGCGTGCGCATCACGTGCGGGGTGCTCGTCACGACGATCGCCGAGTCGGCCCCTCTCCCCTGCTCGCTCATGAGCAGCACCTCGCCGCGCGTCGTCGACGGGTCCGCCACGACGCATGTGACGCCCTCGTCCTCGCAGAGCGGGATGTCCTGCGCGGTCTGGCCGCCCGAGGCCTGCACCGAGATCACGATCCGCTCGACCAGGCCCTCGTCACGCAGCTGCTCGGCGAGATCGAGACGCGCCTGCATCGGCGGGCCGAGCACGAGCGCCACATCGCTCTTCTCCACCGAATCGCCCGGCGGGAAGACGTACAGCGGCAGCCCGACGATCACGATGAGCCAGAAGCCGGCCAGCACCGTGAGCAGACCGCTCCAGACGCCGAGTCTCACTCGCGGTCGCGTCGTGCTCGGGTCTGCTCGGCCCGCGCGGCGAGCAGCTCGTCGTCAGGGTAGCCGACCTCGGTCAGGGTCAGCCCGCGGGCCGCGAGCACGGTGAATTCGTTCGTGCGCTCCGCCTCGTCGCGGATCACCGCGAGGTGCGCGGGGGTGAGCCGGCCCTGACCCACGGCGACACACGCACCCACGAGCGCCCGCACCATGCTGTGGCAGAACGCGTCGGCCTTCACGTTCGCCACCAGCACGCCCTCGGCATCGCGCCGCCAGTCGAACTCCAGCAGCGTTCGGATCGTCGTGCCCTCGTCACGCGGCTTGCAGTAGGCGGCGAAGTCGTGAAGCCCGATCAGCGACCGGGCTGCGGCATCCATCGCCCTCTCATCGAGCTCGGCCCGAACCGTCGTGGTGCGATGCCGCTCGAGCGGGTCGTAGCCCGTTCGTCGCATCGGCGACGCGGTACGCGTACCGCCGCCACACCGCGGAGAAGCGCGCGTCGAACCCCTCGCGCGCGAGCGAGGAGCGGTGCACGGCGACGTCGGAGTACGCGCCGACCACACCGCGCGTGCGCGCCGCGAGCCGCCCCACTGCGGCTTCCGTCGCGGGCGGCACGGGCTCGTCGCGCAGAACTCCTTCGATCTGATCGGCCGGCGCAGCGACACGCCGCGGCGCATCGCCCTCGGCCACCGATTCGAAGGAGTTCTGCACAGTCGACCGGTCCTGCCTCGTCCCCGAGTGCAACCGGGCGACCTGCGTCCTCGTCGAGATCGACGTGGGCGACCTGCCCGGAGGCATGAACGCCGGCATCGGTCCGGCCGGCGACGACGAGCCGGGGCTGACCGCCGAGGATGCGCGCGAGCGCGCCCTCGATCGTGCCCTGCACGGTGCGCAGCCCGGGCTGCAGCGCCCACCCGCGAAAGTGCGTGCCGTCATAGGCGATGTCGAGCCGGATGCGCACCGCCCCAGCCTACGCGCGGTCGCGAACGGCGACCTCTTCGTGCGGACCGCTCAGGCCCGCTCCTCCACGAGCCGGGACTCGGTCAGCTCTGCGACGAACGCCTCGACCTGGCCGGCGACCTCGGCTGCGGCATCCATCCCCGCCGCCTCGGTCGCGCGCGCGCTCAGCTGCGTCAGGGTCACCGGCTCTTCGAGCCACTCCCAGATGAGCGCGGCCGACACCGTGAGCGCCGCGGGCTGGGCGAGCTGCTCGTCCGGGTCGGGGCTGAGCGGCAGCGCGACGATGCGGTCGCCGCTGTCGACCCGCGCGACGTCTTCGCGCCGCGAGATGACCGGCTCGTCCGAGGTGAGCAATCCGGCGTCCAGCAGCTGACCGACCGCGACGAGCACGGCTGCCCCGGCATCGAAGCCCTCGGGTTCGTCGTACGCCGCGATCGCCGCCTCCGTCAGCTGGCCGAGCGTCGCGCGGTCGGCTGCCCGCCACACCGCGGGGGCGATCCCGCCGAGCAGCGTGACATGCCCCTGCCGGTTCTCGCGAATCGTCAGCAGTCCGATGCGATCAGGATCATCGACCGCGACTTCGTCGGCCACCTCCACTCGCGAGAACCGCGGGCCGCCCTCCGATGCTGCTGCGCTGATGTGCGCGGGCATCGCCGGCACCACGATCGGCCCCGTCGGGCGCACGAGCTCGGGAATCACCGAGGGCAACGTGGCCGCCTCGCGGTACTTCACCCTGCGGATGCCGCCGGTCGCGGCCGCGAGCGCGGCGATGAACCGCAGCGCGGCCGGCTGGTCGTGCAGAAAGCTCGTCTGCGAGACCAATTCCTCGAGCGCGTCGCCGAGATCGGTGACCTCGACGGCCGGAGCCTCTGGATGCGACGGATCGCGGTCGAGCAGCACGACGGCGGCGACGCGCAGCTCGGCATCGGGCAGCGGCTGCAGTCCGAGCGCCGACGGTGGCAGCTGGGTCTTCGGCGCCCCGGGGTCTTCGATGACCGACAGCGGCTTGCGGTACGGCCACACGCGCCCGTCGTCGTCGATCGCGATCGTCTCATCCGACACGTAGCCGTACACCGCGCCGAGCGCCCTCGATGCGGTGGTCTTGCCGCGGCCCGACGGGCCGACCAGCACCACCACCTGACCGTCCGGCGTCGCGATGCCGGCGGCGTGCAGCATCCACGCCCGCCCGCGCGCGGCCTCGATCGCCGCGAGCGTCACCTGCTGCGAGAGGCCCGAGAGCATGTGCACGCGCTCGGATCCGTACGGCGTCACCGTCTCGACCGGCTCGGCCGCGGCATCCGCCAGCGCATCCGCCCACGCAACCCGCACGGCCGCCTCATCGTCCTCGTCGAGCGCGGTCAGATCGATCGCGATGCACGAGCCGACGGCGTCGACGAGGAGAGTTCTGGCCACATCGGAAGCTTACGGGGACGTGTCGAGGGCCCGTGAACGATCCCAGAGGGACGGCGCTTGTCAACCGCTTCTCGCCGAACTACCCTTTCGCGCGAGCACGAGATAGCCTTGCTGAAAGTGCGCCCGGTTCTGGGGAGCCGTGCACCCGGTGGGATTCGTCACGCGGCACCCGAGATCGCAGAGCAGCACCGACGTTTCGCCCATCCTGGGACGGAGTCTGTCATTACCACCTTCACCGAATCGACCGCGCCATTGCAGCAACCTCTCAGCGCGGGATCCGGCGTGATCATCCACGAGTGGGTCGAGCGCTGGGGTGGCGCTGAGCGCGTGCTCGAGGCAATGACCCAGGCCTTTCCGGAGGCCGACGTCCGCGTGCTGTGGAGTGATGTACCCGAGCTGCTCGGCCGCACCGTGACCGAATCGTGGATCGCCCGTACGCGGCTGCGCAATCACAAGCCCCTCGCGTTGCCCGCGATGCTGCCGACATGGCGGCTGCCGCTCGGATCGGATCCCGACTGGGTTCTGGTCAGCTCGCATCTGTTCGCGCACCATGTGCGTACCCCCGAGCGCACGAAGAAATTCGTCTACGCCCACACGCCGGCCCGGTACATCTGGGAGCCCGAGCGCGATGAGCGCGGCAACAGCCGCGTTGTGAGGGCAGCCAGTGCCTTGCTCAAGCCGATCGACCGCCGCCGCGCGGGCGAGGCGACCGCGATCGCGGTCAACAGTCACTTCACAGGCCAGCGCGTGCTCAGGGCGTGGCACCAGCCCTCGACGGTGATCTACCCGCCCGTCGAGACCGAGACACTGACGGCGATCGAAGACTGGCGCACCCCGCTCGTCGACTCCGAGCAGCGCATGCTCGATGCGCTCAAGCGGCCCTACCTTCTGGGTGCCTCACGGTTCGTGATGTACAAGCGGCTCGAGCGGGTGATCGACGCCGGTGCCGCGACCGGCCTGCCCGTGGTGATCGCCGGCAACGGTCCGGGCGAGATGGAACTGCGCGCGTACGCGGCCGAACGCAAAGCGGACGTCACCTTCGTGATCGCGCCGTCCGATGACCTGATCCGCGCGCTCTACTCGAACGCGATCGCATACGTCTTCCCGGCGATCGAGGACTTCGGCATCATGCCCGTCGAGGCGATGGCGTGTGGAACCCCGGTGATCGGCAGCAGCATCGGCGGCGTGCATGAGAGCATGTCGCTCGTGGGCGGCGGCGTGAGCGCCGACCTCGAGCACGACACCGACTGGAGCGACTTGCTGCAGCGTGCCACCGACCTCGACCCGGCGGACTTCCGCCCCCGCACGCTCGCCTTCTCGCGCAGCCGGTTCATCAGCCAGCTGCAGGAATGGGTCGGCTCGGGACTCGAGAGTCGCTAGACCCGCGACTGCTCCGCCAATGGGGCCGGCGGCAATGGCGGCGGCGGGCCGATCCCGAGCGCGGCCCACGGTGCGGCATCGTCGTCAAGCGCCGCGGTGCGCTCTTCCGCGCGTGCGCGCCGCGACTCCACGGCCGCGACGATCAGCATGCCGAGGCACGCGCCCGCCGTGTTGGCGATGATGTCGAGCGCGCTGGGGGTGCGCTTGTCGAGCAGCAGCGCCTGCGAGCACTCGATCGCCACGGTCACCGCGATCGCAATCGGCAGGATGAGATACCGCCGCCGCAGGATGAGCATGAGCAGCACCCCGAGCGGGACGAACAGCAGGATGTTCGCCGAGAACTCGATGCGCGGATACGTGAGCATGGGCAGCACCCGCCCGACACGTTGCAGGAACCCGGCCGCACCCTGATCCACCGGAACCGGCCACAGGGCGATCATCGCGAGGCTGATGCCGTAGAGCGTCAGCACGACGCGCGCGACGGAGCGGGTGGTGGTACCGGGGTAGCGCTCGCCGGAATCGGCAGAGTTCATGCGGGGCCTCTCACTCGGGGGCGCCGCGTCGCTGGTGCGCGTTGGGGCGAGTTTACCCGACGCGTCGATGCCGGCCCTCACCCGAAGACGTTGCGGCCCGGGGCGAGGCTCTCGCCCACGGCGGCCAGCGCGCTGCGCGCGAGTCGCACGCGGTTGTCGTTCTCGCGCACGATCTCGCGGGCCAGCACCGGATGCGCCCGCACCACGTCGTCGAGCGCGTGCACCGGAATCGTGATGACCTCGAGCTCGGTCAGCGCGATCGCGCGCGAGATCGTCTGGGTGCGCGTGAGAGCAGTCAGCCCGACCGCGTCGTTGCGGCTCAGCTCGGTCACCTGGATGAAGCCCGCATCGGTCGGGATGCCGAGCACGACGCGTCCGCTCAGGATGAACCTCGTCGCCGTCGGGATCATCCCGGGTCGCAGGATCACCTCGCCCTGGCAGAACCGCTCGAGCCGCGCAGCGGCGGCGAGCGCCTCGGCATCTTCTGGGCGCAGGCTGAGGATCGGCGCGATCTCGTGCAGCGCATCCTGCAGCCGACCGGCCGTGTTCCACTCGTCGGTCAGGTCGCCGTTCAGGTGCAGGTCTGCTCTGCGCGCCGCGTACCAGAGCCGCGTCGAGAACGCGTCGAGCACGGCGGCCTTGTCGCCCGGCGACTGCAGCGGAATGGACACCTGGTACCTCGCGCTGTCGAGCGTCGTCACGCTCGGATCGCGCTCGGCAGAGACCAGCGGAATGTCGCGGGCGACATCGACCAGCAGCGCGCGCACCCGCGCGGGCGGGTCGTCGGTGCCGAACGAGATCTCCGCCTGCGCCGCATAGGGCTCGGGGCTGCGCGACAGGTTCGTGAACGATCCCCCGGCCAGCTCGGCGGTGGGCATCACGACGATGCCGTTGCCGGTGTCGAGGTGCACGGCGCGCCAGTTCACCTCGATGATCTGACCGCGCGCCGCCCCGGTGTCGAGCCAGTCGCCGATCTGGAACGGCGCCTCGAAGATCAGGAACAGGCCCGACACGATCGATCCGACCGCGTTCTGCAGCGCGAGGCCCGACGATGATCGACGTGATGCCGAGCGCGGCGAAGACACCCGCGACGTCGGCATCCCACACCCACCAGAACAGCAGCGCGATGCCGACGACGATGAAGACGAACCGGATCAGGTCGCTGAAGATCGACGGGAACCGGTCGCGCCACGAGCCCTTCTCACCGCGGTGGAAGACCAGGTGGTTGATCGCGTTGATCGTGACGACGATCACGAGCAGTCCGAAGATCGTCCAGATCACCTTCGGCCAGGTGCCCTCGCCCTCCCACGCGCCCGGCTGACTCAGCAGCACCAGCACGCCTGCGACCGGCACGAGGTAGTTGCGCACCATCAGCACGATCGGCGCCGCGCGACTGCCCCGCCGCGCCATCGCGTTGTGCATCTCGGTGAGACCGATCAGCACGAGCGGAAGCCCCACCGACACGATGACGGCGGGCCAGAACCACGGCTGCGAGACGATGTCGGCCATCATGACCTCAGCCTGCGGCTTCGGGAACCGGCACCACGGTGTCGATGCGCCACACGCGCTGGTTGCCGCTCTGCGTCGAGACGTCGCCGGCAGGCAGGATCGGGACGGTATCGGGGATGCGGTCCGCGACGCGCTGCGTGATGTAGATGCCCGGCTCGTCGGAGTCGCCCTGCACGCGGAACGCCAGGTTCACGGCATCCCCCCACATGTCGTAGACGACCCGCGCGCGACCGATGAGTCCGCTCGTGACCTGGCCCGAATCGAGCCCCGCACGAAGGTCGAGGTTCACGCCCTGCTGCGCCGAGTACCGCTCGAGGATCGTGTTGATCTCGATCGCGAACTCCACCGCGCGGCGCGCGTTGTCCACCCGCGGGGTGCCGAGCCCGCAGCTGGCGAGGTAGCTCTGGCGCGTCGTACGCACCCGCTCCACCCCGAACCGCTCGGCCGCTTCGTCGAACGTGCGGATGAGGTCGTTGAGCTTCGCGACCGCCTCCTCGGAGGTCATGGTCAGGGCGAGCTCTTCGAACCCGACGATGTCGGCGAAGATGACCGTGACGTCCTCGTTCTCCTGCGTGATCGCCTCGTCGCCGTGCTTGTAGCGGCTGGCCATGCCCTCGGGCATGAACGAGAGGATCAGCCGCTCGTTCGTCTTCTCCTGCTCTTCGATCAGGTTCGATTTGACCTGCAGGCTGCGGCTCATGTCGTTGAACGCGGTCGCGACGTCGGCCAGCTCGTCGGACGAGCCGGCGTCGACCTGCACGCCCTCCTCGCCCGCGGCGATGCGCCGGGCCGCGGTCTTGAGGCGGCGCAGCGGCCGGACGAACACCTGCGCGAGCACGAGCGAGAGCAGGCAGACGAAGATGATCATGCCGGCGGTGGACAGGATCAGGTTGCGGGTGAAGTCCTCGACCGGCACGAGCGCCTCCGCGGAGGCCTCCTGCGCGACGATGACCCAGTTGAGGCCGTCGACGTTCAGCGGCGCGAACGCCGTGAGGCTGTCGCGGCCGAGGTAGGAGCTCTCGAGCATCGTGCCGCTGTCTCCGGCGAGCGCCGAGGTCACGGCCGCACCGCTCACGATCTGCTGCAGCAGCGTGTTGCCGTTCTGCACGCTGAGCTCTGCGGCATTCGGCGACAGGCCGGCCGAGACGGCGGCATCCGCGTAGCCGGTGGGGTCGTCGACGAGCTGGCGCGAGATCGACCGCATGTACCCGTCGCGACCGACGAGGTAGGTCTCACCGGTCTGGCCGAGCCCGTTGATCTGCCACTCCCCGTCGGCGGTCATGACCTGGTTGATCCGGTCGATCGGCAGCTCGATCGCGAGCGCCCCGACCACGGTGCCGTCCACGGCGATCGGGGTCACCGCCCACCCGGCGGGATTGCCCAGGCTCGGGCTGTACGCGGCGAAGTCGGCGAGCACCACCTCGCCGACGATGTTGTGGCTCATCGACTCGCGGTAGGCCTCCGAGAGATTCGACAGCCGGTACGGCCCGTCGAGCAGATTCGTGCCGAGGTCGACGCCCTTGAACGCGCTGTAGACGACGTTGCCCTGCGTGTCGATCATCAGGACGTCCTCGAAGTCCTGCAGCTGCGTCATCGCGCGGAAGTAGTCGTGGTACTTCGCGTGCGCCGCCGACCACGCGCTGCCGTCGCCGGCGTCGTCGGTGAGGATCGCCTCTTCCCACGAGTCATAGGGGATCACGTACTCGGCCTGCAGGTATTTCGCGGCGTTCGTCTTGGGGGCGAAAGTGGCTCCATCCACGTCTTCGCCGGTCGCCGTCGACAGGTCGGCCGCGAACGTGTCGCGATAGTAGACCGCGAGCGCGGTGGATGCCGCGGCATCCACCGGCTGCTGATCCAGCTCGGCGAAGCCCTCGGCGAATGCGACCGCCGCCTGCTTGCTGGTCTCGTTCATCGCGCCGAGCCGCACCGCGTTCTCGATCGTCGCGAACAGCTGCGTGACCTCGCGGGCGCGGTTCTCGCGGATCTCGACGAGCTTCTCGTAGGCGATCGCGCGCAGCGCCTCGGTGCCGTTGATGTAGCCGATGATGCCGACGACGATGCTCGAGAGCACGCTCACCGACAGCAGCATGATCAGCAGGATGCTGTAGATCGACAGCCCCGCCCGCTTGCGCGCACGCGGGGTGCCCACCCAGTCCGGCGGCGCGCCCGGCGTGCCGGGCGGCGCGATGGGCACGCCGGATGCCGCCACCGGCGTGTCGGCACCTGCCATGTGCGCTCCCTGATGCGCGGAAAACCCCAAGTCCCCCGGGCGTTCCCATGCGCACGAGGGTGGGCCCAGACTAGCGCCGCGCGTTCTCTGGGGGATAGAGCGACGAACCGGGCGTTCTGATACCGCTGCGCTACAGGTGACGCACCAGCGCCTGCTGACGGTGCGTCGCGCGGAAGCCGAGGCGCTCGTAGAGAGTGTTCGCCCCGGTCTTGCTCGCGGTGTCGACGTCGAGCACGGCCTGCTCGAGTCCGGCATCCCGCGCCGCCTCGAGCGTCCGCGAGATCACGAGCGGCGCCAGCCTTCGGCCGCGCTGATCGCGCACGACGCCGATCAGGTCGATGTAGGTGTTGGGCGCCCCGAGCGCGGCCCAGTCCTCCTCGTTCACCGAGGCGAGGCAGAACGCCACGACGCGCCCGTCGATGAGCGCGAGCGTCGACAGGTCGGGCCGCAGGAAGGGGCCGTTGACGAACTGCAGCCATCGCTCGCTCGGGCTCGGCAGGCTCCCCCAGTGGTCGCGGAACGCGTCGTTGCGCGCCTCGCGCACGTCTTCCGCGCGGTCGGCCGTATAGGCGACGACCTCGACACCCTCTGGTGCCGCGGGCGCATCGATCGGCTCCGACAGGTCGCGCTGCATCGAGCTGAACCACCGCTCGGTGCGCAGTCCGAGGCGCTGCCCGAGGGTGGCGGCATCCGTGTTGCCCTCATCGACGTACTGGTAGATCGCCGCGTCGGCGGTCGACCCGCTCTCGGCGATCATCTCGGTCGTGCGCGCGTACAGCCAGCCGATCAGCTCGGTGCCGATGCCGCGGCGGCGCCAGTCGGGGTGCACCGTGCCCTGCAGGTAGGCGTGCAGCTCGGCCTCGTGGCTCGGATGCAGCATCGCCCAGCCCATCGCGACGACGCTGCCGTCGGGCGCGATCGCGAGCAGGGTGTCGCGCGCCGCGTCGACGTGCGAGAGCTCGAAGATGTCGGCGATCTCTTCGCGCGGCGTCACCCAGGTCGGGTGGTCGACCCGGTCGGAGGCCGCGACCTGCGCCTGGATCGCATCGACGTCGTCCGCGGTCGCCGGCCGGAACGACACCTCGGGATGCTGCGGCTGCACAGTCACCGCTCCACCCTACCCAGCCGGTCGCGCGGCTCTCCAAGGCGCGAGATCACCCCGTGTTCGCGAGGTCACCCCGCACTCGCGCCGCGGGCGGGTGGGCTCGCGAACAGAGGGTGATCTCGCGCAAGAGCCACACGAGCGGATGCCGCCCCCACACGCAGCGAGACCCGCGGGCCCAGAAGGGCACGCGGGTCTCGCAGGAACTGATCGAGCGTCAGGCCTTTTCGGCCTCGGCGGACTCGTCGGCGGCGGTGTCATCCGCCGTCTCGTCGGCCTCGACGACCTCGGCCTCGTCGGCCGGGGTCTCCTCGACGGGAGCGGCAGCCGGAGCGGCCTTCGCCGTCTTCTTGGCGCTCTTCGGCTTCGGGTTCACCGGCTCGAGAACGAGCTCGATGCGGGCCATGGGGGCGTTGTCGCCCTTGCGGTTGCCGATCTTCGTGATGCGGGTGTAGCCACCCTCACGCTCGGCGACCAGCGGCGCGATCTCGGTGAAGAGCTCGTGCACGACGGTCTTGTCACCGATGACGGACAGCACACGCCGGCGGGCGTGCAGGTCTCCGCGCTTGGCGAACGTGACGAGACGCTCGGCGAGCGGACGAACGCGCTTGGCCTTCGTCTCGGTGGTCGTGATGGCCTTGTGGGTGAACAGGGCCGCCGCGAGGTTCGCCAGCATGAGGCGCTCGTGGGCGGGACCTCCGCCGAGGCGGGGACCCTTCGTGGGCTTAGGCATAGTCAGTTACTCCAGGATCAGAATTCGAAGAAGCGGGATCAGACGGTCTCGTCGTCGTAGCCGCCGTAGAAGTGCGCGCCGTCGAACCCGGGAACCGAGTCCTTCAGCGACAGTCCGAGCGAGATGAGCTTGTCGCGCACCTCGTCGACCGACTTCTGACCGAAGTTGCGGATGTTCATGAGCTGCGTCTCCGAGAGGGCGACGAGCTCCGACACGGTGTTGATGCCTTCGCGCTTGAGGCAGTTGTACGAGCGGACCGACAGGTCGAGGTCCTCGATCGGCATCGACAGCTCGTTCGAGAGGACGGTCTCGACCGGCGCGGGGCCGATCTCGATGCCCTCGGCCTCGACGTTCAGCTCGCGGGCCAGACCGAACAGCTCGGTCAGGGTGCGGCCGGCCGAAGCGACGGCGTCGCGCGGGGCGATCGAGTTCTTGGTCTCGACGTCGAGCACGAGCTTGTCGAAGTCGGTGCGCTCACCGGCGCGCGTGGCGTCGACGCGGTAGCTGACCTTGAGCACGGGCGAGTAGATCGAGTCGATGGGGATCTGACCCGACTCGGCGTACTCGTTGCGGTTCTGGGTCGCCGAGACGTAGCCGCGGCCACGCTCGATCGTGAGCTCGAGCTCGAACTTCGCGGTGTCGTTCAGCGTCGCGATGACCAGCTCGGGGTTGTGGACCTCGACACCGGCCGGAGCCGAGATGTCTGCGGCCGTGACCTCGCCGGCACCCGTCTTGCGCAGGTACGCGGTGATGGGCTCATCGCGCTCGCTCGAGACGACGAGCTGCTTGATGTTCAGGATGATCTCGGTGACATCTTCCTTCACACCCGGGATGGTGCTGAACTCGTGCTGGACGCCGTCCAGACGGATGCTGGTGACGGCCGCGCCGGGGATCGACGAGAGCAGGCTGCGACGCAGCGCGTTGCCGATCGTGTAACCGAAACCGGGCTCCAGGGGCTCGATGATGAAGCGGCTGCGGAACTCGCCGATCTTCTCCTCGGTCAGAGTGGGACGCTGTGCGATGAGCACTATGGGTTCCTTTCAATCACGTATCCGCTATATGACACGTGCAGTGGGTGAGAGTGTTGAGTTTTTCTCAGGGATGCCGGGGACTGTGCGCCGCGGCATCCGATGGTCTGTGTTCTCGAGGGCGCGGTCGCCGTTTCGAGACCCGGCCGCTGCACGGCCTGCTGGAGCCGAAACGGGCTCGAGCAGGCCGCAGCGCAGCCGATGCGATGCTCAGACGCGGCGGCGCTTGGGCGGGCGGCAGCCGTTGTGCGCCTGCGGCGTCACATCGTTGATCGAACCCACCTCGAGGCCTGCGGCCTGAAGCGAACGGATCGCGGTCTCGCGGCCCGAACCCGGGCCCTTCACGAAGACGTCGACCTTCTTGACGCCGTGCTCCTGCGCCTGGCGGGCGGCCGATTCGGCGGCCATGCCAGCGGCGTACGGAGTCGACTTGCGCGAGCCCTTGAAGCCCACGCCACCCGACGAGGCCCAGCTGATGACAGCGCCGGCCGGGTCGGTGATCGAGACGATCGTGTTGTTGAACGTCGACTTGATGTGGGCCTGGCCCAGCGCGATGTTCTTCTTTTCCTTGCGACGCGGCTTCCGCGCAGCGGTCTTAGGTGCAGCCATGTTCTTGTTCTCCTAGCCGCGCCCTAGCGCGCCTTCTTCTTGCCGGCGACGGTGCGCTTGGGTCCCTTGCGGGTGCGTGCGTTGGTCTTCGTGCGCTGACCGTGCACGGGCAGGCCGCGGCGGTGGCGGATGCCCTGGTAGGAGCCGATCTCGACCTTGCGGCGGATGTCGGCGGCGACCTCGCGACGGAGGTCACCCTCCACCTTGTAGTTGCCCTCGATGTAGTCGCGCAGCTGAATCAGCTGGTCGTCACTGAGGTCCTTGACGCGGATGTCGGGGCTGATCTCGGTCGCTGCGAGGATGTCCTTCGAGCGGTTCGGACCAACGCCGTAGATGTACGTGAGGGCGATCACCACGCGCTTGTCGCGCGGGATGTCAACGCCGGCAAGACGTGCCATGCGGTTCTCCTGAGAGTGTTGTGGAGGTGTGGAGCAGGATCGGTGCCCGGGCCTCCAGCCCGAGGTGTCCCCCCGTTCGGGGTTCTGGTCCTGCTGGTTGTGTGTTCAGTTGTGGTGTTCCGGATGCCGCTCGCGCAGCATCCGGAATGAAATCTGTGGACTAGCCCTGGCGCTGCTTGTGACGCGGGTTCGACTTGCAGATGACCATGACGACGCCGTGACGGCGGATCACCTTGCAGTGATCGCAGATGGGCTTGACGCTCGGGTTGACCTTCATTGTGTTTTCCTGTTCGCTGTCTTCACCGGGCAGGCCGGAGCCTGGGGTGTTACTTCTCGACCGGTCTAGCGGTAGCGGTAGACGATTCGGCCGCGCGTGAGGTCGTAGGGGCTCAGCTCCACGACGACGCGGTCCTCCGGAATGATGCGGATGTAGTTCTGCCGCATCTTGCCCGAGATCGTGGCGAGGACCTTGTGTCCGTTGCTCAACTCAACGCGGAACATCGCGTTGGGAAGCGCCTCGGAGATCACGCCTTCGATCTCGATGACACCGTCTTTCTTCGCCATACACTCGCTAACGCTCAGCAGACTGGTCGGTCTGCGGTTTGGGTGGGGTTTGGTGCTCGGACACGCCGATGAAGGCGCAACGCACCAAGGATCAACTATACGTGATATCCGCGGGGGCGGCAAACCCGGGCGTGTCCCGGTGTCGCGCGCCTGTCGCGTGCCTACTCGAACAGGGTGCCGAGCTCCGCGGGCGCGGGCAGCGTCGAGTTCGCGATGACCTCGCCGTTGATCGCGATCGTCGGGGTGCCGATGCCGCTGGCACCCGGTGCGACCGGGGTCTTCTCGGTCATCGCGGTCACGAACCCGGAGTACTCGCCGTCGTTCACGCACGCGTCGATTCCGGTCACGCCGGACAGCTCGGCGATCGAGAGGATCTGGTCATTCGTCAGACCCGTCGAGCCCTCTTCGGGCTGGTTCGCGAACATGGCCTGCATGAACGGCACCGCCGCGGTTCCGTCGGCTGCGGCGACGCAGTACATCGCGTTCGCGGCGCGCGTGGAGTACTCGGTGCCCTGCGACGCACGGTCGAGGATCGAGATCGGGTGGATGTTCAGGGTGATCGTGCCGTCGGTCACGAGGCCCTGGATCGCCTCGCCGTACGCCTGCTCGAACTGGTTGCAGACCGGGCACATGAAGTCGATGTAGGTGTCCATGCTCTGGTCCCCGTCACCGACCGCGATCGCACCGGTGTCGGGGTTGATCACGGCGGAGTCGGGTGTGACGACCGGGTCGGGTGTGGACGCACTGTTGTTCATCCACACGACGAGCGCGCCGACCCCGACGAGCACCACGACCACGGCGACGCTCACCCAGATCGCGAACCAGTTCGTCTTGCGGGCAGTGGCAGCCATCACGATTCCTATCCGATCTCGCGGGGGGTGACACCGAACGGCGCCAGGCCCGCTGCGCCGCCGTCGGGCGCGGTGAGCACCCAGATGCCGCCATCATGCACCGCGACGCTATGTTCCCAATGTGAGCCGGCCGTGCCGTCGAGGGTCGAGACGGTCCAGTCGTCGTCCTCGATGAAGGTCTCCTGGTCGCCGATCACGACCATCGGCTCGATCGCGACCGCGAGTCCGGGCCGCACCTCGGCACCCGGATCGGGCACGCGGTAGTTGAAGACCGAGGGCGACTCGTGCATCTTGCGGCCGATGCCGTGGCCGACGTACTCACGCAGGATGCCGTAGCCATGGCCCGATGCGTCGATGTAGTCCTGCACCGCGGCGCCGACCTCGCCCAGATGGCGAGCCGTGGCCAGCGCGGCGATCCCTGCCCAGAGCGACCCCTCGGTCACCCGCGACAGCTCGAGCCGCTCTGCCACGACGGAGGGCCGCGCCTCGTCGGGCACGACGACCGTGAACGCCGAGTCGCCGTTCCAGCCCTCGAACTCGGCGCCGGCGTCGATCGAGACGATGTCGCCCGGCTCGAGCACGCGTGAGGACGGGATGCCGTGCACGACCTGCTCGTTCACCGACGCGCAGATCGTGTGGCGGTAGCCGCGCACCATCTGGAAGTTCGACTTCGCGCCGCGACCGGTGATGACCGCGGATGCCGCGGCATCCAGCTCCAGCGTCGTGACACCGGGTGCGATCAGGGCGCGCACCGCGTCCAGCGCGGCGGCCGTGATCAGGCCGGGCTCGATCATCGCGCGCAGCTGGGCGGGCGACTTGTAGATCGACCGGCGCACCGGCAGCAGAGGACTCACGGGCTCAGGCGGCGGCCGAGCGGATCAGCCCGCGCCCCTCGAGGGCGGCGATGACCCGGTCGGTGATCTCATCGAGCGAGCCGACGCCGTCGATCTCGAGCGCGATGCCGCGTTCGCGGTAGACGTCGAGGATCGGAGCGGTCTCGCGCTCGTAGATCGCCAGGCGGTTCGCGATGACCTGC
Organism: uncultured Actinomycetota bacterium; assembly: GCA_963781135.1. GTDB lineage: Bacteria > Actinomycetota > Actinomycetes > Actinomycetales > Microbacteriaceae > Microbacterium. Next base: position 288,990 of record CAWADY010000011.1, read on the forward strand.
TCGGTGTCGTCGGTGCGGCCCTGCTCCTGCGCGCGCAGGGTGAGCCGCTCGATGCTCTCATCACGCGGGACGACGAGCTCGATCACGGCGTCGAGCTCTTCGCCGCGGCCCGAGAGGAACGCGTCGAGGTCTCCGACCTGACCGAGGTTGCGGGGGTAGCCGTCCAGCAGGAAGCCGTGGGCGGCATCCGCCTGCGAGAGGCGCTCGCGCACCACGGCGGTGGTCAGCTCGTCGGGGACGAGGTTGCCCGCCTGGATGATCTCGGTGACCTTCGTGCCGAGGTCGGACTTGCTCGCGATCGCGGCGCGGAACATGTCGCCTGTCGAGATGGCCGGGATTCCGTACGCGTCGGCGATGCGGATGCCCTGGGTTCCCTTGCCGGAGCCCTGCGGTCCGACGATCAGGAGGCGTGCGCTGTGCGCTGCGGTCATCGCAGAAGTCCTTCGTAGTGGCGCTGCTGAAGCTGCGCGTCGATCTGCTTGACCGTCTCGAGACCGACACCGACGATGATCAGGATCGAGGCGCCGCCGAACGGGAAGTTCTGGTTCGCGCCGACCGCCGCCAGGGCGATGAGCGGCAGCAGGGCGATGAAGCCCAGGTAGAGCGAACCTGCCAGCGTGATGCGCGTGAGCACGTAGTCGAGGTACTCGGCCGTCGGGCGCCCGGCACGGATGCCGGGAATGAAGCCGCCGTACTTCTTCATGTTGTCGGCGACCTCGACCGGGTTGAACGTGATCGCGACGTAGAAGTACGTGAAGCCGACGATGAGCAGGAAGTACACGAGCATGTACAGCGGGCTGTCACCGGTCGTGAGGTACTGGGCGATCCATGCGACCCACCCCTGCGCGGTCTGACCCGCCTGCGGCTGGTTGAACTGCGCGATGAGCGCGGGGATGTACAGCAGCGACGAGGCGAAGATCACGGGCACGACGCCGGCCATGTTGACCTTGATCGGGATGTACGTGTTCGTGCCGCCGTAGGTGCGACGGCCGACCATGCGCTTGGCGTACTGCACCGGGATGCGCCGCTGCGACTGCTCGACGTACACCACCAGGGCGACCACGAGGATGCCGACGCCGAGGACGAGGAGGAAGACCTCGAAGCCCTTCGACTGCCAGATCGCCCACATCGACGCGGGGAAGGCCGCCGCGATCGAGGTGAAGATCAGGATCGACATTCCGTTGCCGATGCCCTTCTCGGTGACCAGCTCGGCGAACCACATGATGAGGCCGGTGCCGGCGGTCATCGTGATGATCATGAGCAGCTGCGCCCACCACACGTCGTTGGTGAGAAGCTGCTCGCACTCCGGGATTCCGGTCGTGCCGAACAGCTGACCGCTGCGGGCGACCGTGACCAGCGTCGTGGACTGCAGCAGTGCGAGCGCGATCGTGAGGTAGCGCGTGTACTGCGTCAGACGCGACTGGCCCGCCTGACCCTCCTTGTAGAGGGTCTCGAAGTGCGGGATGACCACGCGCAGCAGCTGCACGATGATCGTCGCCGTGATGTACGGCATGACGCCGAGGGCGAAGATCGACAGCTGCAGCAGGGCGCCGCCGGAGAAGAGGTTGACCAACGACAGCAGCCCCTCGGTGCCGGCGCTCTGCCGGAGGCAGGACTGCACGTTGGGGAAATCGACGAAGGGCGCGGGGATGTGCGCGCCGAGACGATACAGGGCGATGATCGCCAGGGTGAATGCGATCTTCCGACGAAGGTCGGGTGTACGGAAGACCCGCGCGATGGCGCTGAACAAGAGGATGCCTCCAGAGGGGATGCCGATGCGCACGGGGCGCATCAACCTCCAGGGTAACTCAGCGGGGGCCGGAGCATGCTCCGGCCCCCGCTGGGTGTGACTACTTGACGGAACCGCCCGCAGCGACGATCTTCTGCTCAGCCGAGCCGGAGACCTTGTCGACCGAAACCGTGAGCTTCACGTCGATGTCGCCGGTGCCGAGCACCTTGACCTTCTCGTTCTTGCGGACAGCACCCTTGGCGACGAGGTCGCCGATGGTGACGTCTCCACCCTTCGGGTAGAGCTCGGCGAGCTTCTCGAGGTTGACCACCTGGTACTCCACGCGGAACGGGTTCTTGAACCCGCGCAGCTTGGGAGTGCGCATGTGGAGGGGCATCTGCCCACCCTCGAAGCCGGCCTTGACCTGGTAGCGGGCCTTCTGGCCCTTGGTGCCACGACCGGCCGTCTTTCCCTTGGAGCCCTCACCGCGACCGACACGGGTCTTCGCGGTGTTGGCGCCCGGGACGGGACGGAGGTGGTGCACCTTGAGCACGCCGGGGCGGGATGCCGGGGCATCCGCCTTCGGAGCGGCCTTGGCCTTCGGGGCGGCCTTCTTGGCCGGGGCCTTGGCCGGAGCCTTCTCAGCCTTCTCCGCGGAGTCGGCCTTGGCAGCGGCGGGCTTCTTGGCGGCGGCCTTTTGCCGGAGCCTTGGCGGCCGCAGCCTTCGCAGGTGCTTTCTTGGCAGCTGTCGCCTTGGGGGCCTTCGCCTCCGCCTCGACGGCGTCCTTCTTCTCAGCCTTCTCGGCCATTAGTCGATCTCCTCAACCTTCACGAGGTGGGCGACGGTCTTGACGTAACCGCGCGTCTGCGCGTCGTCGGGACGGACGACCGAGTCGCCGATCCGCTTCAGACCGAGGCTGCGCAGCGTGTCACGCTGGTTCTGCTTCTCGCTCACCTTGGACTTCGTCTGTGTGACCTTCAGTCGAGCGGCCATCAGGCACCCACCTTCGCAGCTGCGGCGGCTTCGGCCTCTGCACGCACGAGGCGGGCAGGGGCGACCTGATCGAACTCGAGTCCGCGACGCGCGGCGACCGCGCGGGGCTCTTCGAGCTGCTTCAGCGCCGCGACGGTCGCGTGCACGATGTTGATCGTGTTCGACGAGCCGAGGGACTTCGACAGGACGTCGTGGATGCCGGCGCACTCGAGCACGGCACGCACGGGACCACCGGCGATGACACCGGTACCGGCCGCGGCGGGGCGCAGGAGCACCACACCGGCGGCGGCCTCACCCTGGACGGGGTGGGGAATGGTCACGCCGACGCGGGGAACGCGGAAGAAGTTGCGCTTGGCCTCTTCGACACCCTTCGAGATCGCGAGGGGAACCTCGCGAGCCTTCCCGTAGCCGACGCCGACGATGCCGTTGCCATCGCCCACGACAACGAGTGCCGTGAAGCTGAAGCGACGACCGCCCTTGACGACCTTCGACACGCGGTTGATCGTGACGACGCGCTCGAGGAACTGGCTCTTGTCGGCGTCACGCGAACCGCGGTCACGGTTCGGGTTGCGCTCACGGCCACCGCGGCGCGGCTCGCGCTCACGCTCGGGCGCCGCCTCGGTTGCAGCCGCCGCCTCGGGCGCGGTCTGCTCGGCAGTGACTGCCACTTCGGTCTCCCCGTTGTTGTTCAGTGTTGCATCGCTCACAGGTTCAGTCCCCCTTCGCGGGCGCCGTCGGCGATCGCCGCGACACGGCCCGCGTAGCGGTTGCCACCGCGGTCGAACACGACGTCCTCGACGCCGGCGGCCTTCGCACGCTCGGCGACGAGCTCGCCGACCTTGCGCGCCTTGGCGGTCTTGTCACCGTCGAACGCACGCAGGTCCGCTTCGAGGGTGGATGCCGATGCCACGGTGTGACCCTTGGCGTCGTCGACCACCTGGACGAAGACGTGACGGGCCGAGCGGGTCACGACGAGGCGCGGACGCAGCTCGGTGCCGACGACCTTCTTGCGAAGACGGGCATGACGGCGCGAACGCGCCTGAGTCTTTGTCTTGACAGCCATGGTTACTTACCACTCTTTCCGGCCTTGCGACGAACGACCTCGCCGGCGTACCGCACACCCTTGCCCTTGTAGGGCTCGGGCTTGCGGATCTTGCGGATGTTCGCGGCGGCCTCGCCGACCGCCTGCTTGTCGATGCCGGCCACGGTGACCTTGTTGTTGCCCTCGACCGTGAACGTGATGCCGGCGGGCGGCTCGACGAGCACGGGGTGCGAGAAGCCGAGGGCGAACTCGACCGAGCTGCCCTTCTGCGCAACGCGGTAACCGGTGCCGACGACCTCGAGGCCCTTCGTGTAGCCCTGGGTCACACCGATGATGTTGTTGTTGATGAGGGTGCGGGTGAGGCCATGCAGCGAACGCGACTCGCGCTCGTCATCGGGACGGCTGACGACAACCTGACCCTCTTCGATCTTGACCTCGATGGGGCGCGAGACGGTGAGCGCGAGCTCGCCCTTCGGGCCCTTGACCGCGACATCCTGGCCGTCGACCGAGATGGTCACGTCAGCGGGGATGTCGATCGGAAGGCGTCCAATACGCGACATGTCAGATCACCACACGTAGGCGAGGACTTCCCCACCCACGCCCTTCTGCTCGGCCTGGCGGTCGGTCAGCAGACCGGAGGAGGTGGACAGGATGGCGACGCCGAGGCCACCGAGAACCGTGGGGATCTCGGTCGACTTCGCGTAGACGCGGAGGCCGGGCTTGGAGACGCGCTTGATGCCGGCGATCGACCGCTCGCGGTTCGGGCCGTACTTCAGCGTCATCGTGAGGGTCTGGCCGACGCGGGCGTCGCTGACCTCCCACGAGCCGATGTAGCCCTCGCGCTTGAGGATCTCGGCGATGTGGGTCTTGAGCTTGGAGCTCGGCAGCGACACGGAGTCGTGGTGCGCCGAGTTCGCGTTGCGCAGACGGGTCAGCATGTCTGCGACCGGGTCTGTCATTGTCATGATCTGTTTCCTTTGTTCATTCGGTTTCGACTGCCGTTACACGACAGCCGACCTGTTATGACGTTCTACGCCTGAGCGTTCTCATCGCTGCGGAACGGGAAGCCCAGCCCTCGCAGCAGCGCACGGCCCTCGGCATCCGTCTTCGCCGTGGTGACCACGGTGATGTCGAAGCCGCGGACGCGGTCGATCTTGTCCTGGTCGATCTCGTGGAAGACCGACTGCTCCTGCAGGCCGAACGTGTAGTTGCCGTTGCCGTCGAACTGCTTCGGCGACAGACCGCGGAAGTCGCGGATGCGGGGCAGTGCGAGCGAGACGAGACGGTCCAGGAACTCCCACGCGCGGTCGCCACGGAGGGTGACGTGCGCGCCGATGGCCTGGCCCTCGCGCAGCTTGAACTGCGCGATCGACTTGCGGGCGGCGGTGACGATCGGCTTCTGACCGGTGATCTTGGTGAGGTCCTCGACCGCACCATCGATCACCTTGCTGTCGCGAGCTGCCTCGCCGACACCGGTGTTGACGACGACCTTGACGATCCCGGGGATCTGGTTGACGTTGCCGTAGCCGAACTCGTCCTGCAGCTGCTTCTTGATCTCAGCCTGGTACTTCTGCTTCAGGCGCGGCTGGATCTTGCCAGCCGGCGCGGCAGTGGTGGTGCTCATCAGAGGTCCTTGCCTGACTTCTTCGCGTAGCGCACGCGGACGGTGCGCTTCACGCCGTCCTTCGTCTGCTCCTCGACGCGGTGACCGACACGGGTCGGCTTCTTGGTCGAGGGGTCGACGATGGCGACGTTCGAGATGTGGATGGGGGCTTCGAAGGTCTCGATGCCGCCCGTCTTGGTGCCGCGCTGGGTCTGGCCCACGCGGTTGTGCTTCGTGACGTAGTTCACGCCCTCGACGATGACGCGGTTCTGCTCGCCAAGGACCTCGAGGACCTTGCCCTGCTTGCCGCGGTCTCCGCCGCGCGCGGGCTTGGCGCCCGCGATGACCTGAACCAGGTCACCCTTCTTGATCTTCGCCATGACTAAATGACCTCCGGCGCCAGCGAGACGATCTTCATGAACTTCTTGTCACGAAGCTCGCGACCGACCGGTCCGAAGATGCGGGTGCCGCGGGGCTCCCCGTCGTTCTTCAGGATCACGGCGGCGTTCTCGTCGAACTTGATGTACGAGCCGTCGGGACGGCGCGTGGACTTGACGGTGCGGACGATGACGGCCTTGACCACATCGCCCTTCTTGACGTTGCCACCGGGGATCGCGTCCTTGACGGTCGCGACGATGGTGTCACCGAGGCCTGCGTAGCGGCGCTTCGAGCCGCCGAGCACGCGGATGGTGAGCAGCACCTTGGCGCCGGTGTTGTCGGCAACCTTGACTCGGGATTCCTGCTGAATCATGTCTTACTCCTTGGGTTCCAAGCAGGCCGGGGCCTACTTGGCCTTCTCGAGGATCTCGACCAGGCGCCAGCGCTTGGTGGCGCTGAGCGGACGGGTCTCGTTGATGAGGACGAGGTCGCCGATGCCGGCGGAGTTGCTCTCGTCGTGCGCCTTGACCTTCGAGGTGCGGCGGATGACCTTGCCGTAAAGCGGGTGCTTCACGCGGTCTTCGACCTCGACGACGATGGTCTTGTCCATCTTGTCGCTGGTCACGTAGCCGCGGCGGGCCTTGCGGTAACCACGGGCGTCGGCGTCGCGCACGTCATGTGCGGACGACTCGTGACCCTTGGCTCTCGACGGGCGCCTCGACGACGGCCTCCGCCTTGGCGGCAGCGGTCTTCTTCGGGGCGGCCTTCTTCGGCGCGGCGGGCTTGTCTGCTTTGGTCTCAGCCATTACTCGGCCTCTTCCTTCTCGGCCTTGTCGGCGGCATCCGCCTTCTTGGCCTTGGTCTTCTTCGCCTTCGTCACCGCTTCCACGGGAGCGGGAGTGGCACGGATGCCGAGCTCGCGCTCACGGATCACGGTGTAGAGCCGCGCGATGTCGCGCTTGACGGCGCGGATGCGGCCGTGGCTCTCGAGCTGGCCGGTGGCCGACTGGAAGCGCAGGTTGAACAGCTCTTCCTTGGCCTTGCGCAGCTCCTCGACGAGGCGCTGGTCTTCGAACGTGTCGAGCTCGCTCGGGGCGAGCTGCTTGGTGCCGATCGCCATTATGCGTCGCCCTCCTCGCGCTTGATGATGCGTGCCTTCAGGGGCAGCTTGTGAATGGCACGGGTCAGTGCCTCGCGGGCGAGGCTCTCCTCGACGCCGGCGACCTCGAAGAGGACGCGACCCGGCTTGACGTTCGCGACCCACCACTCGGGCGAACCCTTACCGGAACCCATGCGGGTCTCAGCGGGCTTCTTCGTGAGCGGACGGTCGGGGTAGATGTTGATCCACACCTTTCCGCCACGCTTGATGTGACGCGTCATCGCGATACGAGCGGACTCGATCTGACGGTTGGTCACGTAGGCGGGCGTGATCGCCTGGATGCCGAACTCACCGAACGACACCTTGGTGCCACCGGTGGCCTGGCCCGAACGACCCGGGTGGTGCTGCTTGCGGTACTTGACCTTGCGGGGAATAAGCATCAGGCAGACGCTCCTTCTGCGACGGGGGCATCGTTGCGAGGGCCACGGCGGCGGTCGCCGCCACGGTCGTCACGACCACGGGGAGCCTTCGGTGCGTTGGCCTGCTCGCGAGCGAGCTCCTTCGCGGTGAGGTCGCCCTTGTAGATCCAGACCTTCACGCCGATGCGGCCGAAGGTGGTCTTGGCCTCGTAGAAGCCGTAGTCGATGTTCGCGCGGAGCGTGTGCAGGGGCACACGGCCTTCGCGGTAGAACTCCGAACGGCTCATCTCGGCGCCGCCGAGGCGGCCGGAGACCTGGATGCGGACACCCTTGGCGCCGGCGCGCTGGGCGCCCTGCAGACCCTTGCGCATCGCGCGGCGGAATGCCACGCGAGCGGAGAGCTGCTCGGCGATGCCCTGAGCGACCAGCTGAGCGTCGGCCTCGGGGTTCTTCACCTCGAGGATGTTCAGCTGGATCTGCTTGCCGGTGAGCTTCTCGAGGTCGGTGCGGATGCGCTCGGCCTCGGCGCCGCGGCGACCGATCACGATGCCCGGGCGGGCGGTGTGGATGTCGACGCGAACGCGGTCACGCGTGCGCTCGATCTCGATGTTGCTCACTCCGGCGCGGTCGAGGTTCGACTGCAGGAGCTTGCGGATCTTGATGTCCTCGGCCACGTAGTCGGCGTAGCGCTGTCCGGGCTTCGTCGAGTCGGAGAACCAGCGCGACACGTGGTCGGTGGTGATGCCGAGGCGGAAGCCGTACGGGTTTACCTTCTGGCCCATTACTTGCTCGCCTTCTTGGTCTTGGCTGCCGGGGCTGCGTCAGCGGCCTCCGGCGTCGAGAGCACAACCGTGATGTGGCTGGTGCGCTTCTTGATCTGGAATGCACGACCCTGGGCGCGGGGACGGAAGCGCTTGAGCGTCGTCCCCTCGTCCACGTACGCGTTTGCCACGTACAGGTCCTGCTCGTCCAGGTACTCGCTGTCCTTGTCGGCCTTGACGCGAGCGTTCGCGATCGCAGCTGCAACCAGCTTGCCGATCGGCTCGCTCGCTGCCTGCGGCGCGAACTTCAGGATGGCGATGGCCTCCTGGGCCTGCTTGCCCTTGATGAGGGCGACGACACGACGAGCCTTCTGAGGGGTCACGCGGATGTGTCGCACACGTGCGATGGACTCCACCATTTCTCTCTCCTCCTCAGTCGCCTAGCGGCGACGGCCCTTCTTGTCGTCCTTCTCGTGGCCGCGGAAGGTGCGGGTGGGCGCGAATTCGCCCAGTTTGTGGCCGACCATGGTCTCGGACACGAACACAGGGATGTGCTTGCGACCGTCGTGCACCGCGATCGTGTGACCCAGCATGGCCGGGACGATCATCGAGCGACGTGACCAGGTCTTGATGACGTTCTTGGTTCCCGCTTCGTTCTGGACGACGACCTTGCGAAGCAGGTGGTCATCGACGAAGGGGCCCTTCTTAAGACTGCGTGGCATCTTCCTCTACTCCTACTTGCGCTTCTTGCCGGCGTTGCGACGACGGACGATGTACTTGTCGCTTTCCTTGTTGGCGTGACGTGTGCGGCCTTCTTTCTGGCCCCACGGAGTCACGGGGTGACGTCCACCGGACGTCTTGCCCTCACCACCACCATGCGGGTGGTCGACCGGGTTCATGGCGACACCGCGGACGGTCGGGCGGATGCCCTTCCAGCGGTTGCGGCCGGCCTTGCCCCAGTTGATGTTCGACTGCTCGGCGTTGCCGACCTCGCCGATCGTGGCGCGGCAGCGCGCGTCGACGTTGCGGATCTCGCCCGAGGGGAGACGCAGCTGGGCATAGATGCCGTCCTTGGCGACCAGACGCACCGAGGCGCCGGCCGAGCGGGCCATCTTCGCGCCGCCGCCGGGGCGGAGCTCGATGGCGTGGATGACGGTACCGGTCGGGATGTTGCGCAGCGGCAGGTTGTTGCCGGGCTTGATGTCGGCGCCCGGACCGGACTCGACGACATCCCCCTGCGACAGCTTGTTCGGCGCGATGATGTAGCGCTTCTCGCCGTCCGCGTAGTGCAGCAGCGCGATGCGCGCGGTGCGGTTGGGGTCGTACTCGATGTGAGCGACCTTCGCGTCGATGCCGTCCTTGTCGTTGCGACGGAAATCGATCACGCGGTACTGGCGCTTGTGGCCACCACCGATGTGACGGGTCGTGATGCGACCCTGGTTGTTGCGACCACCGGTCTTGGACAGCGGGCGGAGGAGGGACTTCTCGGGCGTCGATCGGGTGATCTCAGCGAAGTCCGCCACCGACGAGCCGCGGCGACCCGGGGTCGTGGGCTTGTACTTGCGAATTGCCATTGTTCTGTGTCCTTCGTCCCGGTCGTCAGCCGACGGCCGTGAAGATGTCGATGGTGCCCGACTTGAGCGTGACGATCGCGCGCTTGGTGTCCTTGCGCTTGCCGGCGCCGAAGCGGGTGCGGCGGGACTTGCCGACGCGGTTGAGCGTGTTGACCGCAGCCACCTTGACGCCGAAGATCTTCTCGATCGCGAGCTTGATCTCGGACTTGGTCGCGCGGGGGTCCACGAGGAACGTGTACTTGCCCTCGTCGATGAGCCCGTAGCTCTTCTCCGACACGACCGGCTTGAGGATGATGTCGCGGGGGTCCTTGTTCAGGGCCGTCTGCAGGTTGGTCATGCCGAGACCTCCTCGGTGGCGGCGCTCTTCGCCGCGATGAACGCGTCGTAGGCGGCCTTGGTGAAGACGATGTCGTCGGAGACGAGCACGTCGTAGGCGTTGAGCTGGTCGACCGGCAGCACGTGGACGTACGCGAGGTTGCGGACGCTCTTGACCGTGATGTCGTCGCTGCGCTCGATGACGATCAGGACGCGCTTGGTCTGCGCGACGCTCGTCAGGTACGCAGCGGCCGCCTTCGTCGAGGGCGCGCCCTCGATGCCGAACGACTCGATGACGTGCAGGCGCTCGCCGCGGGCGCGATCGCTGAGCGCACCCAGCAGGGCGGCCGCGATCATCTTCTTGGGCGTGCGCTGCGAGTAGTCGCGCGGCTTCGGGCCGTGGACGACGCCACCACCGGTCATGTGCGGCGCGCGGATCGAGCCCTGACGGGCGTTACCGGTGCCCTTCTGCTTGAAGGGCTTGCGGCCGGCACCCGAGACCTCGCCACGACGCTTGGTCGAGTGCGTGCCCTGGCGAGCCGCCGCGCGCTGCGCGACGACGACCTGGTGGATGAGCGGAATGTTCGTCTTGACGTCGAACAGCGCGGCGGGCAGCTCGACGGAGCCTGCCTTCTTGCCGTCTGCGCTGGTCACGTCGAGCGCGAGAGTCTGGTCAGCCATGGACTCAAGCTCCCTTCACTGCGTTGCGGACGAAGACGATGCGGCCACGAGCACCGGGGACGGCGCCCTTGACGAGCAGCAGACCCTTCTCGGCGTCGACGGCGTGCACCGTGAGGTTCAGGACGGTCACGCGCTCGCCACCCATACGGCCGGCCATGCGCATGCCCTTGAAGACGCGGCTCGGGGTCGACGATGCGCCGATCGAGCCGGGCTTGCGGTGGTTGCGGTGCGAACCGTGCGATGCCGAGACGCCCTTGAAGTTGTGACGCTTCATGACACCGGCGAAGCCCTTGCCCTTGCTGGTGCCGACGACGTCGACCCGCTGGCCGGCCTCGAACGTGCCCTCAGCGGTGAGCTCCTGGCCGAGCGAGTAGTCCGCGGCATCCGCCGTGCGCACCTCGGTGAGGTGGCGACGGGGGGTCACGCCGGCAGCCTCGAAGTGGGCCGTCTGCGGCTTGTTGACCTTGCGCGGGTCGATCTGGCCGTAGGCGATCTGGATCGCGTTGTAGCCGTCACGCTCGGGCGTGCGAACCTGGGTGACCACGTTCGGCGCGAGCTCGATGACGGTGACGGGAACGAGCTTGCCGCTCTCGTTCCATACCTGGGTCATGCCGAGCTTGGTGCCCAGCATCCCCTTCGAAATCTTCGTGTTGATGTCTGCCATGGCGAGTCCTAGAGCTTGATCTCGATGTTGACGTCAGCCGGCAGGTCAAGGCGCATCAGCGAGTCGACGGCCTTGGGCGTCGGGTCGATGATGTCGATCAGACGCTTGTGGGTGCGCATCTCGAAGTGCTCGCGGCTGTCCTTGTACTTGTGCGGGGAACGGATCACGCAGATCACGTTCTTCTCCGTCGGAAGGGGCACGGGGCCCACGACGGTCGCTCCAGCACGGGTCACGGTGTCGACGATCTTGCGGGCCGACGAATCGAGGCCGGCGTGATCGTACGACTTCAGGCGAATGCGGATCTTCTGTCCCGCCATTGTCTGCTCTCTCTCTTTACGCGTCATACGTTTCCGGGATCCGGACCGCATTGGACGCACGGGGGCGTAGGAGGGTTCGTCCCTCGCCCTTCGGCACTTCGCATACCGCGTTGCCGCGGTGATGCTGCACCACTGTTCTGCTGTCAAACCGGCGACTCGCGCCTCCGGCTCCCCCACCCGCGTCGCGCACGGATGCGCACCCGTCTCCGGGATGCTGGTGTGGGAAGTTGTGCTCTGCTGCCTGCGGCCTAGGACCCTGCGCATGCGCGCCGCCTATGCACTGCCCTGGCAGTGATCCAGGGGCACGCGAAGCGCCCGCCGGAATGTGGAACCTCACTAGTCTACG
>CAWADY010000012.1:0-229737 GCA_963781135.1 uncultured Actinomycetota bacterium
TGTCAAACATCGGTTCTCGCTTTCTGTGCTCTTGAAGCATAGAGGATCATCTATGTATGACACTACAACGGCCGGTGTCATGGCCGCAGGATGTCCTTGAGAAGTTCGCGGACGAGACGATCGATCTCGTCACGAATCGTGCGCACCTCCGCGAATGGCCGACCTACCGGATCATCCACATCCCAGTCGCGGTAGGTGGTGCCCGGATACATTGTGCGCACGTCCCCGCATCCCATCGTCACCACGACATCGGCGGCGCGCACAGCGTCGTCGGTGAGGGGCTTCGGAAACTCGCCACCGACCGGAATCCCGATTTCGTCGAGTGCTGTCACGATCGAACTTCGAACATCCTCAGCCGGCGCGGATCCGGCTGTGCGGACGCGGATCCGGTCCCCGGCGAGGTGACGAAGCACCGCAGCGGCGATCTGCGATCGACCTGCGTTCTGGACGCACACGAACAGGACTTCGGGCACGTCCCGATCGGTGGTGGCTGCCCGCGCCACGTTGTCGAGACGCTCCGCCGCGAAAGCGGCGGTGCGCGAAGCGAGGAGCCGGGGATGCGAGGTCTCCGCGAGCAGAGCCTGCGTCTCTGCCACGCAGCGCTTGACCGTGGCGCGGTCCAGCGTCTCGCCGTACCGGACGACGAGGTCATCGACGATGCGGGCAAGATCGGATGCGGGCGGTGTGGACGCTGCATCGTCAGCGAAGAGGGCGCGGACACGTTCAGAGTGGTCGGGAGCGATCGAGTACCAGGTCTGGCGCCCCGACGGCTCGCGTATCACGAAGCCCTCGTCGAGGAGCGCCTTCATGTGGTGGCTCACCGTCGGCTGGCGCAGGCCGAGCGTCTCGGCGATGCGGCCGACGAGGACGCGGCCATCGTCTGCGGCCAGCATCAGTCGGAGGATCGCTGCGCGTGTCGGATCGGCAAGTACCGACACACCGCGCACCGAGGCGACCGCACTCATAGACGGGAGTCTATCCACGGGTAGGATCGATGCATGTCGCCGCCCCTTCCCCATCCAGCCGGCCCGGGTTCGAATCCTCCGCTGGCTCGTTCGGCGGCGGAAGACCTCGCCCGGACGCTGCGGGCGGTTGCAGATCCCACGCGTCTGCAGCTGCTCAGCGTGATCTTGGACTCCGCAGACGGGCGCGCGACGGTCACCCAGCTCACCGAGGCCCTCGGGCTACGGCAGCCGACCGTCACACACCACGTGCGAATCCTGGTGGAGGACGGTCTCCTCGAGCGCGAACCGGACGGGAAGTTCGCCTGGCTCTCCGTGGCTGCAGACCGTCGCCCGGCGATCGAAGACCTGCTGAGATGACCGAGGACCCCCCTCACCGCGTCGGTCGACCGCTCGACCTCGAGGCGGCGCGGACCCGCGCCGCGCAGGCTGCCGCGCTCGGCGATACCTTGACATTGCGTGTGCTGAGCGCCTTGGCTGCGGGGGCACCCGCAGATGAGCTCACCACTCTCCTGCAGGTGTCTCAAGAATCGATCGCTACCGCTCTGCGCACGCTCGAATCGGTCGAGATCGTCCACCGCGCCGCCGACGGACACGCGCTCACGGCTGAAGCCTGGGTACGATTCGGTCGCCTTCTGGTCAGCGGTGTGCCCGCATTGCCGACTCCCTCGAGCGAGCCGGCGATCAGCGCGCTCCCCGACAACATCGAGAGTGTCGCCAGAGATCTCTCCTACCGCTTCAATTCGACCTTCAGCGCCGAAACGGTCTCGCGGTACGTCGCTCAGAGCTACGTCTTGCTGAGCAAGCGCGCGCGAGTGCGCACCCACCTGGCCGCGTTGACGGCCCGATATGCTGCCGACCGCCTTGACGCGCTCGCCTCCGCGAAGGGCCTCACGTTGCGTGGCACGCCCGAAGTGCTCTTCGTGTGCGTGCAGAACGCCGGGCGATCGCAGATCGCGGCGGCGTATCTTCGTCACCTCGCCGGCGGGGCGGTGCATGTGCGCACCGCCGGTTCCGAGCCGGCGGCGATCGTCCATCCGCGCGTCATCGACGCGCTGGCCGAAGTCGGTGTACCGCTGTCGGACGACTTCCCGAAGCCCCTGACCGACGAGGTCGTTCAGGCTGCGGACTACGTGGTGACGATGGGATGCGGGGACGCGTGTCCGGTCTACCCCGGCCGCCGCTACATGGACTGGGACCTGGAGGATCCGCTCGTCCTGGACGATGCCGGGCTGCGGGTCGTTCGCGATCGTATCCGCGTTCATGTCGAAGAGCTGCTCGTCGAGATGGGCGTCGCCGGTCAGCCCGCGATGCGGTAACCGACGCCGCGGACTGTTTCGATGATCGTCGAGCCCGGAGTTCCTGCCACGTGGGCGATGCGGGATCGCACGTGGTTGATCACCACTCGCACCGCCGCGTGCGGGTCAGCCGGCGCACCCCGGTAGCCTGCGGCGAGCTGGTCGAGGTCGACCATCTGCGGATGACTCTTCGCAAGTTCGAGGACGACAGCGAATTCGCGAGGGCTGACCTCGACCGGGATGCCCGCCCAATCGATGCGGTGCCGCGCGCTGTCCACGGTCAGATCACCGATTCTGATCGGTGCGGTCTCGGCGCTCGCTGTCGGGAGGACACGCAGCGTCTTGGCCAGACGCTCCGGCGTCAGCGGGAGGTCGACGGTGCCGCGGATGCCCGAGCGCATCGCGGCGGCGATGGCTGCGGCATCCGTCGTCGCGGTCAGACCGAAGATCACGGAGGACCCGCAGGTGGCGACGGCGAGGTCGAGCACATCTCGCAACTCCTGACACGAGATGTCCGCACAGACCACGAGCACCGCCGTCCGGTCATGGACGACCTCCGTCAGCGCCGCCAGGATGTCCCCACGGAGAACAAGGGAGAGCCCGAAGCGCCGGAACTCCGCGGCACCGCCGCGCACCGCCGCCGCGTCGGGGGCGAGGACCACCACGCGCGTCGACCCCACGATCGGGTCGGCCGTGAGTGTCATCCGAACCGTCCGCTGATGTAGTCCTCAGTGCGCTGGTCGCTCGGATTCTCGAAAATCTTCGGCGTCGTGCCGTACTCGACGAGCACACCGGTCCGATTACCGGTCGTCTCGTCCGGGAGCGCGGTGAAGAACGCAGTGCGGTCGGCAACGCGAGCGGCCTGCTGCATATTGTGGGTCACGATGATGATCGTGTAGTCCCGCCGCAGCTCATGCATCAAGTCCTCGATGCGGCTGTGTCGCGATCGGATCGAGCGACGAGCATGGCTCATCCATCAGGATGATGTCGGGCTTCACCGCGATCGTGCGCGCGATGCACAGGCGTTGCTGCTGGCCTCCCGAGAGACCGAACGCAGACTGCTTCAGCTTGTCTTTGACCTCGCCCCACAGCGCCGCCCTGGTGAGCGACTCCTCGACGAGGTCGTCCATCGAGTCGACCTTCATTCCTGTGACGCGGGGACCGTACGCGATGTTGTCGTAGATCGACTTCGGGAAGGGGTTTGGCTTCTGGAAGACCATCCCGATGCGCCGACGGACCTCGATCGGGTCGACACCTTTACCGTAGATGTCCTCATCTTGGAAGAGCACCTGTCCCTCGACACGCGCGCCGAGCACCAGGTCGTTCATCCGGTTGAGCGAGCGCAGCAGAGTGGACTTGCCGCACCCCGAGGGTCCGATGAGCGCGGTGATCTCGTTCTTGCCGAAGTCGAGGTTGACGCCTGTCACCGCGCGGAAGTCGCCGTAGAAGACGTTGACGTCCTCGCATCGGATGAGACCACTCGGGGTTTCGCGGAGAACTCTGACCTCGGACGGGATGGAAGTTCGGATGCGGCGCGTCGTCGTGGTTCGTGGTCGTTGTCAGGTCGCTCATGGCTACCACCGTTTCTGGAACTTGTTGCGAATGAAGATGGCGACGCCGTTCATCAGGAGAAGAACGATGAGCAGGAGCACGCTCGTCGCGGCAGCGAGCTCGTGGAAGCCCTCCTGGGGGCGACCGGTCCAGTTGAAGATCTGAATCGGCATCGTCGTGTATCCGCTGAGCAGGCCGTTGGGATCGAACGTGATGTACACGAGCGCGCCGAGCACCAACAGTGGTGCCGCCTCGCCCAGTGCGCGGGAGAGCGCGAGGATCGAGCCCGTCGCGATGCCGGGGACGGCCGCCGGAAGCGTCTGACGCCAGGTCGTCTGCCACTGGGTTGCGCCCAAAGCGAGCGAACCGTCGCGGATCTCGCCGGGAACGGCGCGCAGCGCCTCGCGTGTCGCGATGATGATGACCGGGAGGATCAGCAGGCGTGAGCGCGAATGCACCGCCGATCACGATGTTGGTGTCGCCGACGCCGAGCAGTGCGAGGAATGCGAGAGCCAGCAGGCCGTAGACGATCGAGGGCACCGCGGCGAGGTTCTGCACGTTCAATTCGACCAGCCGGTTGTACCACTTGCGGTTGTCGGCGAACTCCTCGAGATGGACCGCCGCCGCAATGCCGATCGGGATCGACATGACCGCGGTGGTGATGATGACCCAGATCGACCCGAGGATGGCCGGCCGTGCGCCGGCGTTGTCGGGCGTCGGCTGCGGGATAGTTCGTGATCAGGTCCATCGTCGAGCTTGTCCTGGCCCTCGATGAAGATCGTGATCAGCAGGGTGACGAGCACCCCGAACGCGATGAGCAGCGACAGCCAGAGAAGGATCAGGAAGATCAGCGCCGATGGGCGGAGCTCTCCGTTGCGTCCCTTCCCGAGCGGCTCGGAGATCGGCACCGGCTTCTTGGTCTCGATGGTGGCTGACATCAGTAGGCCTCTCTGAAGCGGCGCACGAAGCGGATGCTGATGAAGTTGATGGCCAGCGTGATGATGAACAGCAGCAGGCCGACGGCGAACAGCGTGTTGTACTCGAGGCTCCCCACCCGAGAGTCGCCGAGGGCGGCGTTCGCGATGAAGCCGGTCATCGTCTGGCCCTGCTCGAGCGGGTCGGTGACCATGCGCGCCTGGTTGCCGGCGGCGATCGCGACGATCATGGTCTCGCCGACGGCGCGCGAGATGCCCAGAACGATGGCCGCGACGATGCCGGACAGCGCGGCGGGGAACACGACGCGCAGGGTGGTCTGCATGCGATTGGCCCCGAGCGCGGCGCTGCCCTGCCGCATCGCCATCGGCACCGCCGACATCGCGTCCTCGGAGATCGAGGCGACGGTCGGGATGATCATCACACCCATCACGAGGCCGGCCGCGAGCACGCTGAAGGCGCCCGTGTCCAACTGCAGCCAGTCACGGAGAACGGTGGCCTGGACGAACTGAAGGGCGAAGAAACCGTAGACGACGGTCGGCACACCGGCGAGGATCTCCAGGAGGGGCTTGAGCACCTTGCGGATGCTGGGCTTGCGCGTACTCCGAGAGCAGGATCGCAGCGCCGAGACCGAACGGGACGGAGACCAGCAGGGCGATTCCGGTCGTCCACAGGGTCGCCGTGACGAGAGGGAGGACTCCGAACGAGGCGTCCGCGAACCGCGGGGCCCAGCGAGTCCCGGTGAGAAACTCCCAGACGGGGACTTCCGCGAAGAACTGCAGCGCCGGCACCAGCAGGGCGATCAGGATGCCGACGGTCGTCAGGATCGTGGCGATCGCTGCGATCCTCAAGACCGCTTTGATCACGGCCTCACCCGGGCGGGGCTTGCCGGCGAAGTGACTCGTGGGCCGGGGGCCCGAGGTGGTGATCCTCGGGCCCCCGGTCTTCTCCGTGACAGCTGTCATGGTGAGGAGTTGACTCGAGCTGGAGCAGCGTCAGCTCAGCCGAGCGACGCGAGCTCCTCCTGCGCGGTGGTGATCTGGTCGTCCGTGAGGGGCACGAACAGGGCGAGGTCGGCGATCTCCAGCGAGTTCTCGACGTAGAAGTCGACGAACGCCTTCACCTGCGCCTTGTCGGTGTACGAGGCGTTGTTGACGTAGATGAACAGCGGGCGGCCGAGCGGCGTGTACGTGCCGTCCTGCACGGTCTCCGTGCTCGGGTAGACACACCGTCGACGGATCGCCGCGACGATGACGCCCTCGTTTTCCTCGACGTAGCTGAGGCCGAGGAAGCCGATGGCTCCGACATCGCCGGCGACTCCGGAGATGGTGATGTTGTCGTCTTCGGACGGGCTGTAGTCGGTGCGGATCGCGCCCTCTTCGCCGTTGATCGCGTCGGTGAAGTAGTCGAACGTGCCGGAGTCGGTGCCCGCACCGAACAGGACGATCTCCTGGTCGGGGAAGTCGGGGTCGACCTGGTTCCAGTTCGTGATCTCGCCTTCGGCTTCGGGCCCCCAGATGGTGTGCGAGCTGCTCGACCGTGAGGTCGGTCGCCCAGTCGTTCTCGGGGTTGAGGATCACGGAAAGGCCATCGTTCGCGGCGATGATCTCGGTGAACTCGATGCCCTCGGCCTCACACGCTGCGGCTTCTTCGTCCTTGATCGCACGAGAGGCGTTGGAGATGTCGGTCTCGCCGGCGCAGAACGCCTGGAATCCGCCACCGGTGCCGGATGTGGCGACCGTGACGTTGACGTTGGGCTCGACCTCGCCGAACAGGTCGGCTGCCGCGGCGGTCAGCGGTTCGACCGTTGACGATCCGTCGGCGACGACGGCGCCACTCAGGCCATCGGCGGTGGAACCACCGTCGGTCGTGCCGCCGGCTGACTGGCCGCCACACGCGCTCAAAGCGAGTGCGGCCGCGGTGATCGCCGCGAGTGCGGCGAACTTTGCTGTGGTCTTGTTCACGATGTGCTTTCGTTCAGGCCCCGGGGGCCGGTCTCGGATCGCCGGTGTCGGCAATTCAGATAGACGGGCTTCTATCCGAGACACATAGAAGACTCTCTATGTGAACGCAAGGTGAACGCAACTCGACCGTCAGCGGTCGGGTAGACCGACCTTTCGCGCACGGGCGCCCAGGTCGGTCAGCCGATAGCCCGTATCGGCCGCGTTTGACCCACTCGAGGTTCTCGAGTCGCCACAGGATCTGTTGCGTCATGCGCGACAGTGCCGATCGATGCCGGGGAGACAACTAGGAGCGGCGTGATTCCCACTCCGCCACAATCGACTCAGCCGAGATGGGTTGCTCGTCCGCGATGATCTCCATGACAAGAGCGCGCACGGCGCTCGAGTGCCGCCTGATCAGCGCGTCGTCCACGAGCGCCTCAATTCACACCGTTCACGGCGCTGCGCCGTTCGATCAGCACCGTGTCGCGCCACTGACCTGCATGCGCGCCCAGCGTCGACTTCGCAATTCGCTCACGTGTCCGATCATGCGGAAGCCAGCCGATTCATGGACACGGAGGCTAGCGGTGTTCTCCGGAAAGACGCTCGACTGGATCGTCCAGAATCCAGCCGCATCGGACGCCTTCACAAACGCATCCAGCAAGAGCCGACCCAGCCCGCGCCCTCGGCCGTCGCGATGCACGTATACCGAGTGCTCGACAACGCCCCGATATGCGGCCCGTGTCGAGACGAGCGAGGCCGCCGCCCACCCCAAGACGCGTCCATCGTCGTCGATCGCGACGAGGCGTGGGTCGTCGAACTTGCCGCCGTCGAACACCTCCCAGGTTGGAGTCTGCGTCTCGAAGGTGGCTTCGCCGTCCTCGATCCCCTGTCGATAGATCTCCTCGACAGCGAGCCAGTCGGAAGGGCTCATGCTTCGGATCTGCGTCACGAGCAGCATCCGCCCCCGTCGCTCGCGTCGGTGGAGCACACCCCGGTCGCGGGGAGCACCAGTTCCACGCTCGCCGCCGAAGCCGTGTCGCCGGCCAGCCACGCGGTCACCGATCGCACCTGCTCGTAGCCCGTGGCGAGCAGGAACGTGGGTGCGCGCCCGTAGGACTTCATCCCGACGACGAAGAAGCCCTTCTCCGGGTGAGTGAGTTCGCGGAATCCGTGCGGCTCGACGGTGCCGCAGGAGTGCACATTCGGGTCGATCAGCGGTGCGAGTCGCTTGGGCGCCTCGACGATCTCGTCGAGCTCGAGGCGGATCTCGCGCAGCATGTCGAGATCGGGGCGGAAGCCCGTCGCGTTCACGACCATGTCGGTGAGCGTGCGTGACGACTTCGCCTCGGCGATGGCCGACGAGTTCGACCCTGTCGCCGGTGCGGCGGGCGCGGATGATCTCAAACCCGTCGAGGACAGTGATGCGTCCATCGGCGACCGCCTGGTCGACTCGGCTGCCGAGCCGCGCGCGGTCGGCGAGTTCGTCGTCGGCCGAGGAGGAGACCCGCACCGCCTGCGCGTTGCGGATCAGCCAGGTCACCGTGGTGCCGGGCTCCTGCCGGGCGAGCTCGACAAGACCGAGCAGGGTGTTGGCGGCGGAGTGGCCGGCCCCGACCACCGTCGTGTGCCGCCCGGCAAACAGGGCGCGGTCCCGGCCGAGCACATCCGGCAGCGCGGCGGTGACCCGATCGGCGATCTCCGTCATGCCGAGCAACTCAAGCCCGCCCGACGACAGCGAGTTCGGCGACCGATACGTGCCGGAGGCATCGATCACGGCGCGGGCCGCGACGTCCTCGATCTCGCCGCTCTCCGTGCGGATGCGGAGGGCGAAGGGTGTGGCGAATCGCGCCCGGGTGCGGGTGCGGTCCATGCCCTCGCGCGTCACGCCGAGAACCTCGACCCCGGTGCGCAGACGGGAGGCGATCGGCTCGAGCGCGGCCAGCGGGGCGACATACTTCTCGACCAGCTCGGTGCCGGTCGGAGCGCGCTCTGGGTCCGGCAACTCCCATCCCTGCGCCTCCAGCAGTCGGCGGGAGGCGGGGTCGACGAGGTGCTTCCACGGAGAGAACAGCCGGGTGTGGCCCCATGCGCGCACGCTCGCCGCCGCCTCGTCCCCTGCTTCGAAGATGACGAAGTCGATGCCGCGCTCGAGCAGATGAGCCGCTGCGGCGAGCCCGATCGGGCCGGCACCGATGATCGCGACCGGAAGGGTGCTCAGTCGATCGTTCTCCACGACGCGGGGCGTCAAGTCAAGCAGGGTCACAGCATCCTCCAACAAAATATCGATGAACGTCGATACCCGATTCTGCTCGGTCTATCGACATCTGTCAATATCTACTATGGTCGATGTATGACCACGATGCTCGAGGTGACGGATGTCACAGCCGGCGCCTGCTGCACTCCGCTTCAGCGCGAGCCGCTCTCAGCCGAGGAGGCGGAGCAGCTCGCGACGACGATGAAGGCACTCGCCGACCCCGCCCGCCTGCGACTGCTGTCCATTGTGGCGGCCTCCGAAGACTCTGAAGCGTGCGTGTGCGACCTGATCGAGCCGATCGGGCTGAGCCAGCCCACCGTTTCGCACCACCTCAAGGTGCTGACCGCCGCAGGCTTCCTCACCCGCAGTAAGCGCGGAACATGGGCGTACTTCCGGCTCGTACCCGGCGCCCTCGATCGCGTCTCGCAACTCCTCATCTCGTCGTGAGCCCGGACACCACGCGCGCCCTCGCCGGCGAGTTCCTGGGCAGCGCGCTCCTGGCTGCGGTCGTCGTCGGCTCCGGCATCGCTGCGCAGACACTGTCGCCAACCGACACCGGCCTGGCACTCTTCGAGAACGCGTTTGCGACCGCGCTCGGCCTGGCCGTTCTGATCCTGGTCTTCCAGACGGTGTCCGGTGCCCACTTCAATCCCGTGGTCTCCATCGTCGACGCACTGCTGCACCGCAAGGGTGGGCGATACCGCGGCCTACATTCCTGCCCAGGTGTCGGCTGCATCGCCGGCGCGATCCTTGCGAACCTGATGTTCGCCGCGCCCGCCGTTGCATGGAGCACGACGGATCGAGCCACGTGGCCGCACCTGCTGGCAGAGGTCGTCGCGACCGCGGGACTCCTTCTGGTGATCTTCGCGCTCGTGCGAACCGGGCGGTCGCACGTGGCCGCTCCAGCCGTCGGCGCCTACATCGGCGCCGCATACTTCTTCACCTCATCCACGAGCTTCGCCAACCCCGCGATCACGGTCGGCCGCGCCTTCAGCGACACATTCGCCGGCATCGCACCCACCTCCGTCCTGCCATTCATCGGCGCGCAGCTGGTCGGAGCCGCGCTCGGCTGGTTACTGGTTCGCGCCTTCTTCCCCGTCGCGACCTCCGCACCGGCGGCGTCTGGCGGCTGATGGCCGCACTCCCGCGACCGCGGACGGGACTGGCCGCCCTCGCGATCGCGCAGATCGTCGCCTGGGGCGTTCTCTACTACGCCGTCCTGGTCGCCGCGCCCGCGATCGCGGTTGACACCGGCTGGAACGAACAGTCCATATTCATCGCAATCACCGCAGGTCTGTTGACTTCCGCGGTGTGTGCGATCCCCGTTGGCCGGTGGCTGGACGGTCACCCTCGGCGCGTGATGGTCTGCGGTGCGATCCTCGCCACCCTCGCGCTGCTGGGCGCATCAGCATCACCGAGCATCTGGTCCTTCGCAGCCGCCTGGATCGTTTGCGGTGCCGCCCAAGCCGCCGTCCTCTACCAAGCCGCGTTCACGATCATCACGCACCGACACCAGGAAGGCCGCCGCGGCCCCCTGACCCTCGTCACGCTCGCCGGCGGCCTGGCTTCCACGATCTTCGCTCCGACCACCGCATGGCTGGTGGAACTGACCGGCTGGCGGGTGGCATTCGTGGTTCTTGCCGTCGTCCTCGCCGCCGTACTCATCCCGACGTACGCCCTCACGGTGGAGCGCAACTGGGCTCACCTGGGCAGCCCGCCAGCCAACACCGCCGACGCTCGTCAGGTGCTTCGCACCGCCCGGTTCTGGGTGCTCGCCAGCTCACTCGCTTTGATGTCGTTCTCGCTGTATGCGGTCACCCTGTCCGCGGTGCCGTCGTCGGTCGAGAAGGGCATGGACCTTCAGACGGCATCATGGGTGCTCGGCCTCATCGGCGCGGGCCAAGTCCTCGGCCGACTCCTCTACCTCGCGTTGCCGCACAACACGGCCCCCTGGATCGCTCCGGCGGTGGTCGGCCTGCTGGGAGCCACCGTCCTTGTGGGGTTTGCTGCGGCAGCTCACCCGATCTGGATCTTCTCAACCGCGATCGTCGCGGGAGCGGTGCGTGGCGCGCACACGCTCGTGCAGGCCTCCGCCATCGCGGACCGCTGGGGATCGCGGTCCTATGGCCGGCTCAATGGCATGCTCGCGGGACCCGTGGCCGCGCTCACCGCACTCGCGCCTGGCGCGGCCGCGATATTGGCGGCATCCCTCGGTTCGTACTCGGCGATGGGCTTCGTCATGGCGGCCGTATGCGCCGTCGGCGGCTTGCTTGTCATTCGGCGGTAGGACTCACGCGAGCTGAGGAATGCCGCCGGTCAAGGCAGAAAGCCGGCTTACTCCGATCGGCTCCTCCGCCAGCAGCGGGACGATCGCCACCCGATCCGACAACTCGCGAACACGGCCAATCTGCGTGACTTCATTGTGCGCACGTGTACGCAGGAACGCCGACTGGGGGCGCGCTGCGGCGATCGAGTTGTTCACCACCCACGCCCAGGGATGGATGCCGGCCCGTTGCAGATCCTCCTGGAGAGCGGCCGCTTCGAGCACAGGCGTCGTCTCGGCGAGCGTCACGAGAATGATCTTCGTCTGCGCGGGATCTTGGAGGCGCATCAAGGGCGTCGAGTACGCCATGTTCGCGGCACCCATCTGTCGTGCGATCTCGCGGTGGTACGAGCCGGCAGCATCCAGCAGCAGAAGCGTGTGACCGGTGGGGGCCGTGTCCATGACGACAAATTTCCGACGGGAGTCGTGCACTGCCCGAGAAAACTGTTGGAAGACGGCAACCTCGGCTGTGCACGGCGACATGAGATCCTCGGCAAGGGCCGCACGCCCCTGCTCGTCCAGACCCTTTCCCTTCGTCGCCATGACGTGAGCTCTGTACTGCTCGAGGGCGCTGTCCGGATCTATGCGGGTGACCGTAAGGCCGTCGACCGCTGCGCCGAGCGTGTCCGTGAGGTGGGCGGCCGGATCGGTCGTCGTGAGGAGCACCTCATGGCCGCGCTCTGCCAGGGCGAGTGCGACGGCCGCAGCGATCGTCGTCTTGCCGACACCGCCCTTGCCCATGCACATCACGAGCCCGTGCCCATCCCGCTCGATTTCATCTACCAGCGCCACCAGGGGCGCATCTGGCACATCCGCGAGATCCGTCACGCGGGGGGCCGTCGTTTCGGCAGAGCCCGACCCGAAGAACGAACGGAGGGCATCGAGACCAACCACGTTGTCTGCCTTGAGCTCCAGCACGTCGCGCGGCAGATCGGCAACGACGGCGGGCATGTCCTCCATAGCGGACGCCTCCCGCCGGCGCAACGCGGAAGCGATCGGCTCCTCACCGGCACTCTTGGGCAGAACACCGTTGATCACGACGAATCCGTTCGTCATGCCGATCGCCGTCAGCTCCGAGAACGTGCGCTCGATCTCCTTCAACGCGGAGGACTGCGGGCGCGCGACCAGAATGAGCCTGGTGCGGGCGGGGTCGATGAGGGCTTCCACCGCGGCTGCGTATGTCGCGCGGTGCTTGTCGAGTCCGGCGAGCGGGCCGAGACAGGACGCATCGCCACCGGTGGAGAGGAACTCGGTCCACGACCCCGGCAACTGAAGAAGCCGGATGGTGTGCCCGGTGGGTGCGGTGTCGAAGAGGACGTGGTCGTAATGCCCGTACGCACTGTCGTCGGTCAGGAGCTGGGTGAACTCGTCGAAGGACGCGATCTCTGTCGTGCACGAGCCTGAGAGCCCTTCGGTGATGCTTGCGAGTTCCTCCTCTGGCACCATGCCGCGCACGGGCCCGATGATGCGCTCCCGGTACGCCTCGACCGCCTGCTCGGGGTCGATCTCCAACGCAGCCAGTCCCGGCACAGCAGGGATCGCAGTGACGTGGTTACCGATCGGGAGGCCGAACACCTGGCCCACGTTGGATGCCGGGTCGGTGCTCACGAGCAGCACGCGCCGCTCAAGGGCCGCGAGGCGGACCGCTGTGGCGCATGCGACCGAGGTTTTGCCGACGCCGCCCTTGCCGGTGAAGAACAGGAATCGTGGCGCGTTCTCCAGATATCTCATCTCACAGACCATCATCCTCGGAACCCTCCCAACGCCCCAGGCCGAAGGTCCCTCGCCCCGAAAGCCGTCTCCCCGGAACAGCGACCAATATCGTTCCCACACCGCAACCGACAGAACCGCAATGCACGCAGGCACTTTGAGTGAACGGGCTCGCATTCCGCTCTCTGTCTGGGGTCGCGTGTAAACCTGGCTGCATGCCGAACAGGTCTGCGGGCAAGCGCAACGCGCACCGCCGGGCAGCCTACGCACGACAGCGAGCCGATCTCGAACGAGCCGCGCTCGAGGCCGAGCGTCGGAGCGCTGAACAGGCGGATCAAATCCACCGAGACCTGATTCAAAAGCAGTTGAGGGAATCGTGGGGCGGCGAACGCGAAGCACTCTCTCGAGCGTTAGTGATCACGGCAGAGTTCGAGTCCCTTCGTCGCCGTCAGGGTGCGCTGCTCTCAGAACGCGACCGTCTCATCACGCTGTTGCGCGACGCCGGTCACTCATGGAACACTCTCGCCTCGCGCACCGGACTGAGCCGTCAAGCGCTCAGCAAGCGAGTGTAGGTCCTCCTCGATCGCCAGAGGCTGCCGCGTCTCGCACGCGAGCCTTGCCATCGGCAAGGGCGGCGCCGTTCTCGGCGGGCTGCACATCACCCGTCGGCGATCATCCTGAGATGCGCTGAGAAATTCTCGGCCGCGGCGTCCAACGGAGATTCAACTGCGACGAAACCATCCGGCCTGACGAGATAACAGATGCCTGCTCGTATCTTGCGATTGCTCAAGAGTGGAAAGACCTGGAAGGGAAGATCGAGCTGCCGTGCGAGCCGTTTGACCCTTCGACGGTCGAGGCGCCCATACGCATGCAGCTGCCAGGTCATAGCGCGAAGCGAGTCGTAGTTGTCGCCGTTCCACGGAAGCCGGCGGCCCACCACCTTGCCCCTCCGACCGTGGGATGCGCGGCGCGCTCCCTCGCTCATCCAGTAGTGGATGCGTGTCTGCGAGAGGTACTCGAAGATCCGGGATGACCGTACGAGCCGCGGCACGAATGAAGCGACGATCGGCGCGAGATAGCGAACCACCGAGCTTCTGATCAGGCGCGGTACCGTGCGGTCAGATGTGATCACCCCGAACATCGCATCCGTGGTCGAGACGAGTCTCTGGGCGACGGGTCTGCGCTCGGCGCCGTACCGATCGAGATAGTTCTCAGCAGCAACGCCGGTGAGAACATCGTTGATTTTGCATGCGAGGTTATGCGCGTCCTGCAGCCCGGTGTTCATCCCCTGAGCTCCGACTGGCGAGTGCACGTGAGCAGCGTCGCCCGCCAGGAAGACCGGCCCCCTGCGGAACTGGGCCGCGACCCGGTGGTGCACGTGATAGGTCGAGAACCAGCGCGACTCCGGGTAGGTCACACCGAATACGCGTTGAAGTGTCTGCTTCGTGGACGTCTCGGTGACCGCATCCGCGCTTCCACGCACCACGCCCAGAAGGCGCTGATCAGCTTCATTGCCCATCGGGAACGCCAGGAGGAAGTCCCGCACCCCGAAGCGAAGGTTGATCGACTTCGCGGGTAGGCCGCGGACGCGCGTGGCGTCGGTGACGTAGAAGATGTGGTCATTTGTCTTGCCTTCGAACGGGATGCCGGTCGACTCCCGCACGATCGAAGAACTGCCGTCTGCTCCCACGCAGTACCGCGCACGCACCATGCCGATCTCCGCACCGCCGGTCGTACACTCGATCCGACCGTCTTCGGTGACGCTCAGACTGGCGCAGCGGATGAGACCAGTACACCTGCCCGCCGAGGCGCTCGAGGTTTTCGACAAGGAGCCGCTCCGTCTTGCTCTGCTCGAGGATGTAGAGATGCGGATACGGTGTCACGCCGGTGGCGAGCCGTTGCAGATTGATCGATCCGAACCGTCGATCCTCGAAGCCTGGAACGATCTCGCTCGCGACTTCGGCTTGGGCAAGAACGCGGTCGACCATGCCCAGTTGGTCGTAGATTTCCATCGTGCGGGCCTGATGGACAAGTGCACGCGACTCTCGAGTCGGCTCGCTCTTCCCGTCGACCAGGACTGAACTGACACCGAGCTTCAACAGGCAGTTCGCGAGCATGAGCCCCGTCGGGCCGGCTCCGATAATGACCACGTCCACGTCTAGAGATTTGGGCATGCTTCCGCCTCTCGTCATGGAACCTACGCGAGTGCCAGTCAATCGCGAAGGCCCGACCGCCGAAAGTGGATCGGCGATGCGGAATACCGCGTCTCAACCCAGGAACTCGTCGAATTCAACGCCGACCTTCACGACCCCGATCATCGGGCCCGCTGGCGATGGAGCCAGTGATGCACAACTGGCTCACCCCAGACCGCCCCGTGGCACAGTTGTGGCACAGTTAGGCGCGACACGCCGTGCATTCAAAGGCAGGGGGATGCTGGTGTGCCACGATTTCGGTCTACCGAAAACCGCGTAATTACGCGGCAAAATGGGGTATTTGCACCCCAGAAAATCGGAGTTCGAATCCCCTATCCTCCGCTCCCCCGATCCCCACGACTCGAGCTCGTCGGCGATGAGCGCGAACATCGAGGCCTCGTCGACCTCGGGGAAGCGAACGCGCAGTCGCTCCGCAAGGTAGACCAGCGCACGGGCATCCTGTGAGGGTCCAGCCGTCAGCGCTGGGAACGTGGGGTGGGTTCGGTCACGTCGTTTCATCCTCATCGTCATCGAGTGCGCCGAACGGCGACTCCACCTCACCGCGCCAGGCTTCGACTCCTTCTCGGATTGCCAGTCCCGCGACGACGAGAGCAGCCACAGAGTCCGCCCACCACCAGCCGAACAGGCTGTTCACGATCAGACCCAGGAACACGGCTCCGGACAGGTAGACACAGAGGAGCAGCTGCTTTGCGTCGGCCATAACGCTCTTGGATCCCAGCTCCCGGCCGGTGCGAGACTCGTACCAGGCGAGCAGCGGCATCACGAGCAGACTGAGCGCGGTGATCCCGATGCCGAGCGGACTGTGCTCGGGGCTCTCCTGCGAAATCAGGCCGAGGACCGCGTCGACGCTCACGTAGGCGGCGAGGGCGAAGAACGCGATCGCAATCGCTCGGACGGTGACCTTTTCCCACCGCTCGGGATCCTTGCGCGTGAACTGCCACGCCACCGCGACGGCCGAGAGGACTTCGACCACAGAGTCCAGACCGAATCCGATGAGCGCCGCGGAGGATGCGAGAACGCCGGCCGTGATTGCGACGATCGCTTCAACGACGTTGTAGGTGATTGTGAATGCGACGATGAATCGGACTCGTCGGTGCAGCCGCTCGCGCCTCTCGGGCGTCAGTGCGGTCACGGCGCGCCCTCCCAGCAACCGGGTACCTGGCACGTGTCGTCAAGACAACACGTGTCGTCAAGACAAGGTGCGTGTTCGTCGACGGCAAGTGTGACATCTACCAAGGCTACGGACGTTCCTTGTGGCAATTTTGAAGCAGGCGCATCGCGTCATCAAGCAGAGCGCCCGCCTGCTCGGCGCGAGGATCCGAGGAGGCACACGCGCTCAGCGCAACCGCAGCCACCAGGAGTGTGGTCATGGCGAGCACGAACACGCGGCTCAACCCCATGCGCCCGGGTTACACCCGCCCCAAGGCAGTGTCAAGCCTCGGCCGGCCGCCAGCAGGTGCGGCATCCACCGAATGGAGGATGCCGAATCGGAGGAACGGCCGTGCCTCGCGGGTCTGAGTGTTTGGGCGAGCGCGAAGCATCTCACCCGGATCAGGAATGGTCGCGGGCGAAGGACTCCATCACGTCGGCACGTGACTCACCGGCGGCCCCGAAGTTGTCCCGCAGGCATGCTCCAAGATCCTCCAGCGCCTCGTCGAGCACCACTCCCGCCGCCCGCACGCCGGACTGCGGTGACTGGGCCGCGGCGTCAGCGAGCGCCTGACCAATCGGCAACGCGTGCCCCAACGAAGTGGGTGCCTCGCCCTCGCGGAAATAGTACGACTCCGGGCTCTGACTCAGGTCAACGCGAACGCTTGCGATTCGTTCCGCGACAGTGTGCAGAACTGAGGCTGCGAGCACAGGATCTATTTCGCGAAGCTGCTGCGGGTAGCGCGCTCGACCGAGCAGCGTGAGGTGCAGTGCCGTCGAGCGTCTGCGGGCGAGAGTCGGGAAGAGTTGGAGAAGCCAAGTGGCTCCGCCCGTCAGCAGCGCGAATCCGGTGACCGCTTGTATAGGTGAAAGCAGACGGACGAAGGGGTCAATCGGCACGACCTCCCCGAACCCCAAGGTCGACAGAGACACAAGCGAGAAATACAGCGCCTCGAACGCATCCGGATACACGTCCGGGTCGATGCCTTCCGAGTACGAGAATCCCTCAGGCACATGAGGAAGATAGATCAGCGCCCAGCCGATCGCTTGAATGGCAGCCCACGCAAATACGACGCTGATGGCTGCGAGTGGCCCCGACGCCGCTCGGGCACGCCGGCCGCCGCGGGACGTGGTGCGCCAGATGCCGGCCACAATTGCGCGGGTCATCCTCCCCCGAGCATGCGGGTGCACAAGCGTGAGGAAGATGTCGGAGAGTCCGTACACGACGATCGTGGCTCCGAGCACGGTGAAAACGACGTCCCAAGCCACGCGACAACGCTACTCGCC
The DNA here is from genome assembly GCA_963781135.1 of uncultured Actinomycetota bacterium. Taxonomy (GTDB): domain Bacteria; phylum Actinomycetota; class Actinomycetes; order Actinomycetales; family Microbacteriaceae; genus Microbacterium. Next base: position 17,624 of record CAWADY010000012.1, read on the forward strand.
ATCCGCTAGAACGAGGCTTCTCCTGGCGCTCCACTCGGGCGACGGATCCTCGGTGGCGCTCAGCCAACGAACTCGACCGGTACTTCGGGCGCCTCGATTACATACCGTTGCGGCGCGCGATCGAAGGCCGTCCGGGATCGGCGTCCGGGATCAGCAGCTCAGAGGTTGCGGCGTGCGTCCGGCTCGTCTGCGAGCCGGTCCGCCTCGCGCGCCACGGCCTCCTGCTCCGCCTCGCTCAGCGGTGGGAGGCCGACCTCGTCGGCCGGCATGCCCGCGTACGGGTCGGCGCCGGGGAACTCCTGACTGAACGAACCCGCGACCACTCCCCCTGGCGGAACCTCGTCGCCTGCGGCGCCCAACAGCGTCTCCTCGCCGGGAGCCTGCTCCGGTACGTCGTCTCCGAGGTGCTTACGATGCCACTCGCCGCTCATGTTCACTCCCACCAGTCCCAATAGCGCCACGCCGATCATCGAGACGATGAGGATGTGGCGACGTTGTAGATCGCCTGCACCATCCACGGAGTGCTGATGAAGTCTACGACGCGTCCGATCGGGAACCCCGGCTCGAGTAACAGAATAATGAGCGAGGCGAGCCGATCATCCTGGAGCGCATATCTCGGGCGCGTCTGCGTTAGCGTGTCAACGCGTGCGGCTTTGTCCAAGCGCACCAGCGAACCAGCGATCGTCGGAGAGAATCGTGAGCGCAGAGCCGCGGGATGGTACGGGTGGGTTGCTGCCGATTCTGCATTGGCTGCCGCGCTACGAGCGGCGGTGGCTGCGCGTGGACCTCATCGCCGGAGTGGCCGTCGTCGCGATGATCGTGCCCAAGAACCTGGGGTACGCCGAGATCGCAGGCGTTCCGGTTCAGAACGGGCTCTACGCAGCGGCTGCCGGGGCGATCATCTATGCCCTGTTCTGCACATCACGCCAGATCTCGACCGGTCCGAGTTCGGCCCTGGCGACGGTTGCGGGCGGTGCGGTGATCGTGAGCGGTGTCACCGGTGGCGATGCGGCGCAGCTCGTGGCCGCGATCACGCTGGTCACCGGTGTGCTGTTTCTGCTGTTGGCCGTCTTTCGGATGGGTTGGATCGCCCAATTCCTCTCGAGGGCCGTGGTCACCGGTTTCTTAGCCGGAGCTGCGATCGACGTGGTCGTCGGAGAGCTGCCCAAGCTGACCGGCACCTCTGGCGAGGGAGACAACGTCTGGCGAGAGTTCGCCTCGTGGATCGTCGGATTGGGCGCTGTCCATCTGCCGACGCTGGCTGTAGGGGCGCTGGCCCTCGCCGTGATCCTCGCCCTCCGGTTCTGGGCACCCAAGGTCCCCGGCGCGCTGGTCCTGGTGGTCGGCGGGCTGATCGCCTCGCGTCTGCTTGATCTGGGCGGGCGAGACGTCGCGCTGGTCGGTCCGGTGCCGAGCGGGCTGCCCGTGCCGCAGCTGCCGAGCCTCGACATCGTCCTGACGAACGTTCCCGAGATCGTGATCGCGGCGTTGGCTCTGCTGCTGATCGGATTCTCGCAAACAGCCGGCGACGCCCGGTCCTTCGCGACCCGGCATCACTACCGCGTCGACGCGAACCAGGAGGCGGTCGCCCAAGGGATGGCGAACGTCGGGGCAGGGCTGGTCCAAGGGATGCCGGTCTCGACGAGTCTGTCGGCGAGCTCGCTCAACGAGTCGGCCGGCGCCCGCACCCCCGTGGCCTCGCTCACCACCGGAGCGCTGGTGATCCTCACACTGATCTTCCTCGCGCCGCTGTTCTCGGACCTGCCCAAAGCAGTGCTGGCCGCCATCATCATTGACGCTGTCATCTTCGGAATGATCGACCTGAAAGAGTTCTCCCGCCTGCGCCGAGTGTCGAGGTTCGACTTCTGGATCGCGGTGGCAGCCATGGTGGGTGTGCTCTCCGCAGGCGTGCTGTTCGGGATTCTCATCGGGATTGCGCTATCGCTCGGCTGGCTCGTCTATGTCTCGACACGGCCCGCCATGCCGTTGCTCGGGCGCGAGCCCGGCACCCAGGTCTTCCGCGACGTCGACCTGAACCCCGCTGACGAGACCTTCCCGGGAATCGGCGTGATCCGCCTGGATGGCGGCTTGTTCTTCGCCACCGCAGAAGCGTTCGACGAACGAATCCGCGAGCTCATGAACGGCGACCAGCACCTGACCGGACTGGTGCTGGATCTGGAGGGCGTCGGTTTCATCGACTCGCAAGGGGCGGCGAAACTTACCGAGATCGCCGACCTTGCCGCCACGGAAGGCGTGACGTTGCGGTTGGCCCGAGTGAAGCCACGAGTACTCACCGTGCTTGAGGCCCAGGGCGTCCTCGACGGGATCGGCGCCGATCATGTCCACGGCAACGTCCACCGGGCGGTGGAGGCGCAACTGGCGCAGAGCGCCGACGACGAGGCTCGTTGACGGGCCCTAGGAGGTTCTGATGACTCATCCGACGACGCAGGCCGATCCCGCCCCGTTCACTGCCGCTGACTACGCCGCGAGACTGCAGAGATCGGCGCGCTCTGCAGGAGCCGCGGGACTGACCGGGCTGCTGCTCACGCCCGGACCGGACCTGCTTTACCTCACCGGTTACGCGCCCGTCGCCATCACCGAACGCGTCACCATGCTGGTCGTCCCCGTCGACGGCGAACCCACCATGATCGTCCCGAGGCTCGAGCGGCCCGATGCGGAGGAGACACCTGGCGCCTCCGTCTTCCGGCTCGAGGACTGGGCCGACGGCAGCGATCCATACGAGGCGACCGCGCGACTCCTCGGACCGGGACGCTACGCGCTCTCCGACTCGGCGTGGGCGATGCACCTGCTCGGGCTGCAGGGACGACTTCCCGACACCTCGTACGTGTCCATGACGACCGCGCTCCCGATGCTGCGAGCCATCAAGGACAGCGACGAACTGGAGAGGCTGGCCGCGGCCGGCGCGGCGGCGGATGCGGCATACGGGGAGATTTTGAGGGTTCGGTTCGCCGGGCGGCGCGAACGCGACGTCGGCGGCGACCTGGCGGCCCTCCTCCGCCGATTCGGGCACTCGCAGGTCGACTTCACCGTCGTGGGCTCGGGTCCCAACGGCGCGAACCCGCATCACGAGATGGGCGACCGCGTGATCCAGCGCGGTGACATGGTGGTGCTCGACTTCGGCGGCCTCAAACACGGCTACGGATCCGACACGACCCGCACGGTTCATGTCGGCGAGCCCACCGACGAGGAACGTGAGGTGCACGAGATCGTGCGCGAAGCGCAGCAGGCGGGGTTCGAGGCGGTCCAGTCGGGCGTCGAATGCCAGGAGATCGATCGCGCCGCACGGGCCGTGATCACCGAGGCCGGCTACGGGGAGTACTTCATCCACCGCGTCGGCCACGGGATCGGGTTGACCACCCACGAACCTCCGTACATGGTCGAGGGCGAACGCCAGCGCATGCAACCCGGTATGTGCTTCTCGATCGAACCGGGCATCTATCTCCCGGGGCGGTTCGGTGTGCGCATCGAAGACATCGTCACCGTGACAGCCGAGGGCGGGCGCCGGCTCAATCGGACGCCCCACGAGATGGCGATCGTCGAATAGTTGCAATAGGAAAGGGCGAGAACACATGCGCGGAGCGAAGGCGCACCACCGCCTGCCCGGTTTGACCGGCGCCGCGGCAGTGGTCGCCGGTCTGATCCTGTTCTGCCCCGCGGGGGCGGCAGGCTCCGTGCCGCAGCACGTCCAGGCTCAGCCAATGGCTGCACCGACAGCGACGACGGCCCCCGACCCGTCTGACGAGTCGGCGAGCCCCACCCCCACGCCGATCGATACGGGAGCCGCGACACCCACCCCGACGTCGACGACCATTCCCGACCCCACACCCACAGAGTCCGCGACCCCCGTTCCTTCGCTGACGCCGACTCCCACACCCGCACCCGCACCCTTGCCCACGCCGACGTCGACGGCGACGCCTGTGCCGGCCGTGCCGCCCGCGATCGCCACGTCCACGACGACTCTCCCGACTCTGCTGATAGCCGTGGGAGTGCTGCTCGCGGCCGGGCTGTTCATCTGGTGGCTGATGCGGCGGCGGCCGGCCCCTGCGCCGGAAATCGGCACCGCGACGGTGACCACCGAGACGGTTCCGAGCCCGGTCGTGCTGGACTCGATGGCCGCTCTCGGCACCGCCATGATCGACAGCGGGTATCCCGTGGGAATGGTTCGCGAGGCGCTTGAAGGCCTGGCCTCCGCCAATGGCATGCCGACGGTCCAGGCGATCGTCTTCCCGACATCCATCCTGGTGTCCTCCTCCGAGAGTGACGTCGCCCAGACCCGAGCGGCATCAGCCGGCGACTCGTCATTCCTTCTTCACCAGGTCGACATGGTCGATCGAATCGTCGGCGTCGCCCGCACCCGGCCGGGAGCCGCGGGATGGGTGCGACGCCAGACCGATCGCGTGGCCGGCCTCCCTGCGCCGTTCTCGCGCCCGCAGCGAATCGGCGCGTACGGCCTCCTCTCGGCCGCGCTCAGTGTTCTGCTCGAGTCCTCATGGCTCGGTGTTGTGCTCGCCGGAGTCCTCGGACTGGCCGTCGGAACGGTTCTCCTGCTGACCGAGCGCCTCGCCTCGAGCTCCCTGGCGCTCGTCGTGGTCGCAGTCTCGCTGGGCGTCGCCCTGATCGTGCTCCTCGTCGCCCGTGTCGTGGATCCGGATGTGCTGCCCGCGATGGTCGCTCCGCTGGTCATCCTCCTGCCGGGAGGCCTGCTCACCATCGGTGTCATCGAGCTCGCGACAGGCCAGATCATGTCCGGGGCTGCGCGCGTCGCCGCCGGCGCGATGCGCCTGCTTCTGCTGGCCACGGGAATCGTCGCAGCATCCGCTCTCGTCGGCATCCCCGCATTCGATGCCGGCAAAGACAGCCCGCTCGGGCCGGTCGCACCGTGGATTGCGGTGGCGCTGTTCGGTCTCGGCATCACCGTCTATCAGTGCGCGCGGCCCAGAGCGATCGGATGGATCGTCGTCGTGCTCTACGTCGCGTATGGAGCGCAGGTGCTTGGTGATGTGCTCTTCGACGGTGTGCTCTCAGCGCTCGTCGGTGCCGCAGCGATGACGCCCGTCGCGGTGATCATCGCCAGGCAGCGCACCGGTCCGCCCGCCCTGGTCAGCTTCCTGCCCGCATTCTGGCTCCTGGTTCCCGGTGCACTCGGCCTCATCGGGGTGGCGAGCGTGCTCGAAGGCGATCTGGGTGGCGCCAGCACGATCATCACGACGGTCGCGACGATGATGGCCATCGCCCTGGGAGTGCTGCTCGGATTGGCGATGACCGGATCGCTGCACGGGTTCGCGAAGTCTGACTTCGACGGGTCCGACGAATTCGAAGAGCCGGAAGGCTCCACCCAGTCACCCCGCCCCTCTTCGGCCTGATTGACTCGGATGCGCTCAGTAGCGGTAGAACGCGTCTTGAACCGATTGGCCGCGCAGTCCGTGCGCCAGGCACAGCTGCAGAAGCACTCGACTCTTCTGGGGATTGAGCTGGTCCGATGCCACAAAACCCATGCCGTCATCGTCCAATTCGATGTTGCGTCCGACATCGCCGCTGCCGACCCGTGAGCTTCGGACCACCACCACGCCGGCGCTGACGGCTTCCGCCAGCGCCTGGGCCACTTCGGCGGAGACGTTGCCGTTCCCCACGCCCGCGACGACGATCCCACGCGAACCCAGCGAAGCGCTGGCACGCACCAGATCCGGCGGCATGTTCGCGTGCGCGTACAGGATGTCCACTCGTGGCAGGGCGTTCTTGTCCTTCACCGAGAAATCCGTGGCACTGGTGTGCAGCTGTGTGGGGTGACGGAAGTAGCGAATGCGGCCGTAGCTGGCTGTTCCGAGCAGCCCTGGCCCCGGCGATATGAACGTCTGCACATCGGTGGTGCTGGATTTCGTCACGTCGCGTGCGCTGTGGAGGTCGTCATTGATGGCGACGATGACCCCCCTTCCCCGCGCGCGCGGATCCGCCGCCACACTCACGGCATTGAATAGATTGAGCGGGCCGTCCGCGCTCAACGCGGTGGCCGGACGCATCGAGCCGGTGAGCACGACGGGGCGTTCGGACTTGACGACGAGGTGAAGGAAGTACCCGGTCTCCTCGGCGGTGTCGGTGCCGTGAGTGATGACGACACCATCCGCCTCATCCGCCGAGAACAATGCGTCTACGCGTGCGGCAAGCCTGATCCAAAGAGCGTCACTCATGTCCTGGCTGCCCACCTGGGAGAACTGCTCGCCTGTCAGCGTGGCCGAACGACCGAGACCCGGCACTCCATCGACCAACGCGCTGATGCTCAGGCCGGCCGACCTGTATCCCTGATCCACCTCCGATGCACCTGTTCCCGCAATGGTCCCGCCCGTCGCAAGAATGTGAACCCTGGTCATCGGGACTCCTTCGAACGCACAGACGGCGGGAAGTTCCGCCCTCTCTAGACTCGCCTCCTGACCCACTGGTTGCCAAGACCGACCACGAGTAGCATGTGTGCCATCCAGGCGGTGCTTCGGGGTGGAGGCAGTGATGGTTCTGACGGGGAAATTCACCACTACTCACATCGTGAGCAAGGTGCATCAGCGCGGGTCCGTTGAGGGGAGCCTGCCGTGAGCGCCGGGGGTGCGGCCAAGCCGACGCCGACACCGGCACGCGCGATGCCGCCGAAGGCGGTCTTCATCTCGTGGATCGCTCTGGCGCTGATGACCACGAGCTCGGTGGCGAGTCTGAGGCCCGCCCCGACGATGGCCGTGTACGGCCTCGCCTCGGTGTTCCTCTATTTGGTTCCGGCGATCGTGTTCTTGCTGCCGACGTCGCTCGTGGCGGCCGAGCTGGCATCCGGCTGGAAGGGCGGCGTCTACAACTGGGTGGCCACGGGCATCTCGAAGCCGATGGGCTTCCTCGCCGTGTGGTGCCAGTTCGCGATGACGATCTTCTACTACCCGACCCTGCTCGGGTTCGTCGCCAGCACTCTCGCCTATGTGATCAACCCCGAGCTCGCCAGCAACGGCGTGTGGACCGCGCTCGTGATCATGGTCTGCTACTGGTCAGGCGTGTTCATTTCGTCTCGCGGAACCAAGGGAGTAGCGGGATTGGCCAGCGGCGGCCTCATCATCGGCACGCTGATCCCCGGCGCGATCCTGATCCTGCTGGGCGCGGTATATCTCGGCCAGGGCAACCCGTCCGCGGCCCCGATGACTGCGGCGAACCTCCTGCCCCAGTGGGCAGGGCTCGCCAGTCTGGTGCTCATCGTCAACAACTTCCTGTCGTACAGCGGCATGGAGATGAACGCGGTGCACGTCTCATCGATGCGAAACCCGGCCAAAGAGTTCCCGAAGGCGATGTTCTTCGCGATGGGCCTCGTGCTGCTGATCTTCATCCTCCCGGCATTGGCGATCAGCTGGATCGTGCCGGCCGATGAACTGTCCCTCACGGCCGGTGTGATGCAGGCGTTCGAGATGGTGTTCGCGACATTCGGATGGCAATGGCTGACGCCGATCATCGGCATCATGCTCGTCGCCGCGTCGCTCGGCGGCATGCTCACCTGGCTCGCCGGGCCGTCCAGGGGTCTGCTGCTGATATCCCGCCAGGAGGGCTACCTGCCCCCGTTCCTGCAGAAGATGAACAAGCACGGCATCCAGCAGAACCTGCTCGTGACGCAGGGCGTCGTGACGACCGTGATCGCGCTCGGCTATGCGTTGATCCCGGATGTCTCGAGCGCGTACTGGATCTTCTCGGTCATCACGACGCAGGTGTACCTCATCATGTACCTGCTCATGTTCGTGGCAGCGGTGCGGTTGCGCCGCAGCCACCCCGACCAGCCACGCGGATTCCGCGCGCCGATGCTGCTGAGCCTCTGTGGCGTGGGCTTCACCGCCTCGCTCGCAGCATTGCTGGTCGGGTTCATCCCGCCCTCGCAGTTCGGCGGAGAAAACCCGATCGTCTACTTCTTCATCGTCGCGGGCGGAGCGCTCGGCCTCGGCCTTCTCGTACCGTTCCTGTTCTACAGATTCCGCAAGCCGTCCTGGAAGCAGCCCATCGCGGCCGACGGTGACGAGTCGGCGGCTCCGGATGCCTCGGAGGTGACACCATCATGAGCGAAACCACGCAGCAGAGCGGCCGTGAACGCGGGGTTATCTACACCGTCGTCATCGTGGTCCTCGTCATCGTCACGGTCATCGCACTCCTGATGTTCCGGACCGACCGCCAGAACCAGGCGGCCGATGAGAAGGCCGCCGAACTGATCCAGGCCTTCGAGTCGGCCGGGATGGTGGCGCCGTCCTCCGATCAGATCGCCCGAGTCCTGGGGGATGACGGAGGAGCGACCTGCGCCAACCCGAACGGCGCCCTGACGCGAGGACTCGTTCTGAACGAGCTCACCAACGGTGCTGCGGGCCCCGGCCGACGGCCCATCATCGTCGAGGATCGGGTTCTCAAGAGTCAGCTCCTGATCATCGGCGTGTACTGTCCCGACGAGCTGCCGAACTACGAGGAGTTCGTCGACCGCCTCGAGACGGCGAACGCCACGTGAGCACCGACCTGAGGTCTCGCACACACCAGTTGATGAGCACCGTGCGATCCGAGCTCGCTGAGCTGGTCGCACTCAAATCGGTCGCCGATCCACGCCAGTTCCCTGCCGAAGGCTGCACGCAGACCGCCTACCGGGTTCGTGACATGTTCCTCGACGAGGGGTTCGCTGACGCGCGACTCGAGGTCACCCCCGACGGCAGCGAGGCGGTGGTCGGGTCCCGAGCATGCTCCGACCCCGCGGCACCGACAGTGCTGCTGTACGCGCACTACGACGTGCAGCCACCGTTGGACGATGCGGCGTGGAACACGCCACCGTTCGAACTCCACGAGGTCGACGGGCGCTGGTACGGCCGAGGCGCCGCCGACTGCAAGGGCAACATCCTTGCGCACCTCGTGGCGCTGCGCGCGCTCGGCGAGGACGTTCCCGTGAACCTCAGACTCGTGGTCGAGGGGTCTGAAGAAGCCGGGACCGGCGGGCTCGAAGCGTTCGTCGCCGCCAACCCCGACCTGTTCCGTGCCGACGCGATCCTGGTCTGCGACACCGGCAACGCCGCCGTGGGGCGACCCGCCGTGACCGTGAGCCTGCGGGGAATGGTCAACATCGTCGTGTCCGTGGAAGCGCTCACCTCAGAGGTGCACTCGGGGATGTTCGGTGGCCCGGCCCCGGATGCGCTCGCCGCCCTGATAGCGATGCTCGCGACCTTGCGCGATGCGCAGGGCAACACCGTCATCGACGGCCTCGACTGTGGCGGTACGTGGACCGGAGAACCCTATCCCTCCGACCAGTTCCGAACCGATGCCGGGCTGCTCGACGGAGTGGAGCTGATCGGTGACGGCACGGTCTCGGACATGCTGTGGGCGCGCCCCGCCGTCACGATTCTCGGGATCGATTGCCCCGACGTCTTGGGCTCGACCGCAGCGATCACCCCGAAGACTGCGGCACGACTGAATCTTCGGGTGCCTCCGGGTATGGATCCGGTCGTCGCGCGTGACGCACTGGCCGCCCACCTGCGGTCGGCGGCGCCCTGGGGGGTTCATGTCGAGATCGAGACGGAGGCGCTGGGAGCACCCTTTCTCGCTGAGACGAGTGGACCGGCGTACCGGGCGATGGCGTCTGCGATGACGGAGGCGTTCGGCGTTCCGATGGCGACCCTCGGGCAGGGTGGCTCCATTCCGCTCTGCAATGTCTTCGCCGACACATACCCGCAGGCCGAGATCATCCTGATGGGCGTCGAAGAGCCACTCGCGTTGATCCATGCGCCGAACGAGAGCGTCGATCCTCGTGAGATCGAACTCTGCGCGCTCTCCGAGGCGCTTTTCCTCCGCGGCTACGCTGACGCACGATCTCAATAGGCTTGGTCGCCGAGTTGCCATCGGATGAGTGAGAACCCGAACGTGCCGCCCGCCGCCACCAAGCGGATGACCGTGCTGCAGGCATCGTTCATCGGTGTGGGCGCGATGGTCGGTGCAGGAATCTTCGCCCTGCTCGGCGCGGCCGGCGCCGTCGCGGGGTCGGCGGTGTGGCTGTCGTTCCTGATCGCCGGCGCGATCGCCGGGCTCCAGGGGTACTCGTTCGCGAAGCTGGGTTCGACCTACCCGTCGGGAGGCGGGATGCTGACCTATCTCGCGAAGGGATTCGGCGAAGGCCACATCACCGGCATCGTGTCATGGCTTTTCTACATGACCGGTGCGATCGTCGCCGCGATGGTGGCGACCTCCTTCGGCGGGTACGCGAGCTCGGTCGTCGCGAACGACGATCCGTTCTGGGCGATCGTCCTGGCCGTAGCGCTGGTCCTGGTGATGACCACGCTCAACGTCGTCGGATCGACAGCGGTCGCGCGCGTGCAGGCGGTCATCGTGAACGTCGTGCTTGCGATCCTGACCCTGTTCGCGATCGTCACGATCGCGAACTGGAATCCGGCTCTGCTGAATCCGGCCGGGTACCCGGGCGTGCGCGAGATCATCGCGAGTGTCGCTCTGACGTTCTTCGCATTCCTCGGCTTCGGCGTGATCACCTTCACCGCGAAGGATCTGCCGAACCCCGCTCGGCAGCTTCCGCGGGCCATGTACCTGGCACTGGGGATCGCCACCGCGGTGTACGTCGCCGTTTCGTTGGGGGTCTTCGGCACGCTGACGGCCGACCAGGTCGTCGAGTACGGCGCGACCGCTCTCGCCGAGGCCGCGAAGCCGACGCTCGGTCAGGCCGGGTACGTCCTGATGGTGATCACCGCGCTGTTCTCGACGGCCGGCGCCGTGAACGCCAGCCTCTACCCGTCGACGGGCATGACCCGCCATCTCGCGAAGGTCGGGCAGTTCCCGGGCGCATTCGGACGCACGATCGGCCCACGCGCGCCCGTCGGACTCGTCGTGATGGCCTTGATCACGATCCTGATGGTCATCACGCTCGATCTGAACAGCATCGCCTCCCTCGGAAGTGCGGTTGCGCTTCTCATCTTCTCGTCGGTGACGGTGGCGCATTTCCGGACCTATCGGGAGACCGGAGCGAGTCTGATCGTGCTCATCGTGGCGCTCATAGCGACCCTGGGAACATTCGTCGTCTTCACCACCACCACCTTGGTCAACGAACCGAAGACGGCGATCGCGCTGGTGGTCATCCTCGTCGTCGCGGTGGTTCTGGACCTCGTGTGGAAGCGGATCCGAGACAAGAGAGAGCGGACGGCGGATGCTGCGGGCCGGTGAAGCCTCGAGCTCTAGGATGAGCCCGTGAAGCGAATGTGGCCGTTCCTCGTCCCGGGTGTGATCCTCGGCGCTGTCGGGCTGGTGTGGACGCTGCAAGGCATCAACGTGCTGGGCGGCTCGGCCATGAGCGGCTCCCCGTTGTGGGCGACGATCGGTCCGATCGTGCTTCTCATCGGGCTGGCGCTGATCGCCATCGCCGTGGGGATCGCTGTGCGCCGGCGCAGGACTCGCTGATCAGCCGTCGCCGTCATGAGGCGAGCAGGGCGTCCACCAGCGCTGCCGTCGCCGATCGCGCGGCATCCGTCGCACTCGGTCCCAAAGCCACCATGCTGGCCAGCAGTGCGGCCACCTCGGTCACCGACATCTCGAAGCGCCGGATCCCGGGTCGAGCGGCGAGGATCGCACCGCCCCCACGTCCGCGCCGCGCGTCGATCGGCACCCCGGACATGCGCAGCCGCTCGAGGTCGCGCTCGATGGTCCGTTGCGATACCCCCAGCTGTGCGGCCAGATCGGATGCGGCCCAGGGGCGATCGGCGCCTGCCATGACCTCGACGATGCGTTGGTGTCGCTCGACGCGACGCAGCGCGAGAGCGGAGTCCCGGGACGATGCCGAGCGGTCGGTGCGGTCCATGCCGGAATTCTTCCAGATTCCGACACGGGCCTGTCGGAATTCGCTCGTACCGTCGTGCACATGAACGATGACACACACAACCGTGATGAGACCGTTTCCGACTTCTTCGAGCGCTATGCGACTGCGCTGAGCGCCGTCGATCTCGACGGATTGGCCGAGTGCTATGCCTACCCCTCACTCGCGGTATCGCGCGCCGGGACGCTCGCCATCACCGAACCCGATGCGACGCGCGCGTTCTTCGGAGAGAACGCGAAGCGCTACACCTCGGCCGGAATCACCGGGGTGCGCATCCGCAACCTGCGGCCTGCGTACGACCACGACGGTCTGTGGGTCGGGCTCGCCGATCTCGAAAACCTCGACTCGGACGGCCAGCATGTGGGGACCGAGCTGAACGCGTACCAGCTCACCCTCCGCGACGGGCGGTGGGCCATCGCCGTGACCTCACCGCTCGACGCTCCCGCCTGACACTCCGGCCTCACGCTCCGTCAGCTCACTGCGCGCTTGATGAGCTCCCTGACCTTCTTGTCGACCTCGGGTGTCCAGTTGAGGACGGCGAAGGCCGAGGGCCAGAAGTCGCCGTCGTCGAGATTCGCCCGGTCTTCGAAGCCGATCGTCGAGTATCGCGTCTTGAACTTGTGCGCGGGTTGCATGAAGACCACGATCTTGCCTTCGCCGTTGGCGAAACCGGGCATGCCGTAGTAGGTCTTGGGAACGAGGTGGGGCGCCACCTCGGTGACCGCGCTGTACAGGCCCTCGGCGAGCGCCTTGTCATCGGGCTCCAGCGCGGCGATGGCCTCGAGGACGGACTTCTCGCCCGCCGCGCGAGACTTGCCCGCCTTCTCCTGCTCGCGAAGCTCCTTCGCACGCTGCTTGACCGCGTCGCGTTCTTCTGCGCTGAGTCCTTCGGACTTCGCCATGGTGATCCACCTTCCGATTCATCTGCGGGCACCGGTCTTCGGGCGCCGTTCACTCCACGCTAAGCCGGGCCGCCGCGCGGCGCTTCTCCGATCCTGACCGATCACGGCGCGAATTGCGCCCGGAACGGCCGGAAGAACTCCCGCAGCTCCTGCACGTACAGTTCCGGCTGTTCGAACGGCGCGAAGTGACCGCCGCGCGGGGGCCACGTCGCGCGCACCACGTTCGCGGTCCGATCGAGCCACTCCCGCGGAGGACGCACGAGGTCACCCGGGAAGATGGCGAATCCGGACGGCACCTCGACCCGGCGCGAGAGCTGCTCGGCCGAGATCGTGGAGTTCGCGTTGTACATCCGCATGGACGACCCGATCGAACCGGTCACCCAGAACTGGGTGACGAGTGTGAGGATCTCGTCCTTGGTGAAGCACTGCTCGATGTCGCCGCCGCAGTCACTCCAGCTGCGCAGCTTCTCGACGATCCACGCCGCGAGACCGACCGGCGAGTCGGTGAGCGCGAAAGCGAGCGTCTGCGGCTTCGTGCGGTGCATCGCCGCGTATGCGCCCTCTGCTGCACCCCATGCCGCCGCGCCGTCGAGCCATGCGCGCTCATCGGGAGAGAGCTCAGACCTGTCGCCCGCGAAGAACGGGAGCCCGGCATCCATCCGATGCACCGCGACCACGCGATCGGGGTGATCCAGCGCCAGGTATCTGCTCACCCCACTGCCGATGTCACCGCCGGCGGTGGCGAATCGGTCATAGCCGAGCACGGTCATCAGCTCGGACCAGCGCGCGGCGACGTCGATCGAGGTGAACGGATGCGGCGGAGGGTCGGAGTAGCCGAAGCCGGGCATGTCGGGCACGATCACGTCGAAGGCGTCGGCAGGATCGCCGCCGTGCGCCCCCGGGTCGGTCAGGAGCGGTATGACCTTCAGATACCGCCAGAACGAATCGGGCCACCCGTGGTTGAGCAGCAGCGGCACCACAGGGCTGCTGCGGTCGGTGGCTCGCACGTGGACCACATGGATGCCGATGCCGCCGAGCTCGACCCGGAAATGCGGCAGCCGCGCGATCTGCTCCTCCGACGCGCGCCAGTCGAAGCCGTCGACCCAGTACTCCGCCAGTTCACGCAGGTAGGTCAGGTCGGTGCCGAGCGTCCACCCCGCGTCTTCGGGCGCGTCGGGCCATCTCGTGGCGCGCACCCGTGCGCGGAGGTCGTCGATCACCGCGGGATCCGCGTGGGGTGTGTACTGCTCCGGTGCGTCGTGATCGAAGATCATGTGGGCAGGCTACCGGCGGGATGCGACGAAGGTCAGGCCACCTGTCGCCCGCACATGCCGCACACACCGGTCGCCGAGATCTCGACGAAGCAGTCGGGGCACATCGCCCTCGGCTTCTCGTCGACCGAAGGAGTGCGCCGCATCGCGGCTGTGCGCTCGGCGCGGGCGATCGTGCGCCGCGTCTCGACCGGGACGACCCGCTCGACCACCGGAAGATGCGGCTGGCAGTAGAAGCGCACGTACCCGGCATGCTGATTCGGATGCCGGTGCTTCACCGCCCAGAGCTCGGTCCGGGGACGCAGCTCGGAGTCCCCGCCGCAGACGGAGCATCTCGTCGGATCACCGGGGACCAGATCAGCCACGATCATCGGAGTCTCGAACGGGATCTCCTCGCGCCAATCGGATGTCGAGGTGATCTTCATGCGTGTCCTCCAAAAGCGGGATCAAGCCGACGTCGCGGCGAGCGGCGGCGGACGCGATCGCTGTTCAGCGATGAGCGATGACCCTTGCCCCAGCGTAGTCCGGGTCCCCTCGCGCATCCGCCCCCGCGCATCGCACCCATGATGGGAGCATGAGCATTCCCGCCCTGACCGACGACGGCCGCCGGTTCGTGTCCGACTACCACCTCGCGACACTCTCCACGATGGGCCCGTCGGGCGGCATCCACGTCGTGGCCGTCGGCTTCACCTTCGTCGATGGCGTCGTGCGGATCATCACGAGCGACGCAAGCCAGAAGGTGCGCAACATCGAACGGGATGCGCGCGCGACCGTCGCGCAGCTGTCGGGCCCGCAGTGGCTCAGTATCGCCGGCAGCGGAGTGATCCAGCGGGATGCCGACGCGGTGGAGCACGCCGTGCGGCTCTACGCCGGCCGCTATCGCCAACCGCGGGTGAACCCTCGCCGAGTGGTCATCACCATCACGCCCGAGAAGGTTCTCGGCTCGGCCGGCCTCTGGGACTGACGTCTCCCACCGGCGCCGGCCATCGCACGCCGAACGCGCTGCGTGATACGTTCCGTCCATCACCATGACTCGCCATGGTCGAGCAGGAGGAATATCCGCCCATGACCCTCGCACGGCCGGAGACCGACCCGAACGTCACACCTCGCCGGCTTCTGCTGCTCGCCGTGCCGGCGATCCTGGTCGGGGTGGTCTCGGCGCTGATCCTGTGGACCCTCGATCGATTGGCCGACGCTCTCTCGAACGTGATCTGGGACACGCTTCCCGGTGCCCTCAACGTCGATCCGGACGGCTGGTGGATCATCCTCGTGCTGACGGTCACCGGGCTGGCGATCGGCATCGCGCTGCAGGTTCTGCCTGGGCACGGCGGGCCTGACTCGGCCACGACCGAGCTCATCGGCAAACCTTTGCCGCTGCGCACGCTGCCCGGCCTCGCGCTCGTCACTCTGCTCGGTCTCGCGGGCGGAGTGAGTCTCGGACCCGAGAATCCGATCATCGCGATCAACTGCGCGATCATGGTTGCGATCTTCGCCCGGCTGATCCCGCAGGTGTCGCCACAGGTGGCGATGCTCCTGGCGGCAGCGGCGACGGTCGGGGCCCTCTTCGGCACGCCGGTCGCCGCGGCGCTGGTGTTCACCGGCCTGGTCGCCGCCGTCAAGGCCGGCGGTTCGCTCTGGGACAAGCTGTTCCTGCCCCTCGCGGCGGCGGGGGCGGCATCCATCACGATGCACCTCCTGGGCGCTCCCCCGTTCGCGTTCGACATGCCCGCGTACGGCCCGCCGCAGGCGCTCGACATCCTGACCGGCGCGCTGATCGCGTGCGCGGTGACGGTCGTCGGGCTTGCCGCACTCTTCGCCTTTCCGCTCGTCTACCGCGCCCTGCACGCGCTGCGGCACCCCATCATCATCACGACCGTCGGCGGCCTGATCCTCGGCATCCTCGGCTTCATCGGGGGCCCCATCACGATGTTCAAGGGCCTCACTCAGATGGGCGAGCTGCTGAAGGATCCGAGTCAGTACGACGCCGGTCAGCTCGCACTGATCGCCGGCATCAAGATCGTCGCCCTGTTGGTGGCGGCATCCGCTCTGTTCCGCGGAGGTCGCATCTTCCCGGCGACCTTCATCGGCGTCGCGATCGGGCTGCTCATCAGCACGCTGTTCCCGTCGCTGAACATGAGTCTCGTCGTCGCGTGCGCGGTGCTGGGCATCGTGCTGGTCGTGGCCCGCGACGGCTGGCTCGCTCTGTTCATCGCCGTCGCGATCCCGGGCGACATCGCGCTGCTGCCGATCCTGTGCATCGTGGTGCTGCCGGCCTGGCTGCTGGTCTCGCAGGCGCCGGAGTTCCGGATCCTGCCGAAGCCCGAGCCGGACCCGTCACCCGCCGCGCCGACCGGCTGAACTCCGCAGACGGCGGTCGCGATCGGATCAGTCGTCCTTGTCTTTGCCCTTGCCGTTCTCGCTGTTGCCCTTGCCGTTGTTGTTGCCCGGTCCTGAGTTGTCGTCGTCGTCGCCGTCGTCGGTGGTACCCGGCTCGACCGTCGGCTCGGGCAGTGGCTCGACGGTGGGCTCCGGAGCGGGCTGGAGATCGGCGCGGACCGCGTCGATCGCTGTCTGAATCGCATCGGCACGCTCAGCGCTGACCGCGCCGGCGGCGAGCGCCGCGTCGAGCTTCTGCTGCAGCTCGTCCAGGCGCGCCAGGGCGCTGACCGAGTCGCCGGCGGCAGCGGCCTCCGCGACGGCGACCACGCCGCTCTGCATGTCGGTCGAGATCTCTTCCGACAGGGTCGTCGGAGCGGGAGTGCAACCCGCGAGCACGGCGACGCTGAGCGCGATGGCCGCGAACGTCACGCTGACGCGGCGCATCACGGACTCACCTCATCCATCAGTTCCTGCAGGTGGGTGCCGAGGGGCTCCTCGACCTGGGGCAGATCGGGCGGCGGGGTCGGCGAGGAGGCCGTGCCGCCCCAGACGACGATGGCCACGATGACCGCGGCCGCCGCGAGCACGATCGCGCCGACGATCGCACCCCGTCGACGGCGGCGCGAGGCGGACTTCACCGCCGTGCCCTCCGACGATCGTGGGGATGCCGCGACAGGATGTGCATCCGGCGCTCCGAGCACCAGCGTCGCGTCGGTCGGGGCCGCCGCGAGGACCTTCGTGCGATCCGTCGGGTCGGTGTCAGCGGCTCCAGGATGGGGCGGAGCAGGGGTCGCCGCCATCGTCCGTGCCGGATCGGCATATGCGGCGACGGCGCGGGTGGGTTCGGGGTCGGCGCCCTCGCTGTCGAGCACGCGGCCGCGCACGGAGACCTCGAGGGCCGTCGGCCGATCCGCAGGGTCGATCGCGGTCATGGCGGTGAGCAGGGAGCGCCAGCCGTACCCCCAGTCGCCCGGTACGTCCGGCGGTGCGCTGAGCCGTGCCGAGATCGCCTCGACGGGCGTCTGCTGCGCGAAGGCGCGCTTGCCGGACAGCGACTCCAGCAAGACGAGTCCGAGGCTGTAGATGTCGGACGCGGGGGTCGGCGCATGACCGCGGACCTGCTCGGGTGAGATGTAGGCGGCGGTGCCGATCGCCGTGCCGGGGGTGGTCACGCGCGCCGCGTCGACGAGGTAGGCGATGCCGAAGTCGGCCAGGACCGCGCGGAACGTGTGATCGGGCGTCAGCGGGGGCCTCAGCAGGATGTTCGCCGGCTTGACGTCGCGGTGGATGATGCCCGCCTGGTGGACGACGTGCAGGGCTTCGCCGAGATCGGCGGCGACGGATGCCGCATCCAGGGGCGCGACCGGACCGCTCGCGATCAGGGATGCCAGCGTGCCGCCGTCGATGTACTCCATCACGAGGTACGACCGGGCATCCGCGGACAGGTGGGCGTCGAACAGCGTCACGAGCGAGGGGTGACTCACGGAGGCGAGAAGTCGCTTCTCCGACTCGCGGCGCACGGCGTCCGCGTCCTCGGTCGTGCCGGCCCAGAAGACCTTGACCGCGACGGTGCGACCGAGAGCCTCGTCGGCGGCGCGCCAGACGGATCCCATGCCGCCCTCGCCGATCAGCTCTTCGAGCCGATAGCGTTCGTCGAGCACTTCTCCGGGCTGGGCAGGACCGGATACTCGCAGTTCTGTCATCAGAACCACTTTCTCACGCGCGCCTGTGACCGGCATCCTGTTGACAGTGCCGCTCGCCCGTGCCTGCGCTCAGCCCTTGGATCCCTTGCCGCTGCCGTTGCCCTTGTCGTTACCGTTGCCGCTGTTGTTGCCCGGTCCCGAGTTCGGGTTGCCGGTGGTGGTGCCGACTCCGGGCTCGGTGGCACCGGCGTCCGTGTCGGAGACGGGGACATCCTCCGCCGGCGCGGGCGCGGGGTCGACGGCGGGTTCGATCGCGGGCGCGGGCTCGACGACCGGCACCGTCTGCTCGTCAGACGTGTTCACCGTCTGTTCGAGCTGCGGAAGCGGCGTGGGCTGAGGGTCCGGCGCAGCGGAACCGAACCAGACGGTGAGCCCGATCACGCCCACGGCAGCGGTCAGAGCAGCCGCGCCGACGGCTCGCTGTCGTCGGCGACGACGCAGAACCGCGCCTCCGCGGCGAGCGTCTCGCCGAGAGGAGGGCAGCCCCACGGATGTCCCGGCTGCGGCGCTCGCGTCAACGGCCGACCACTTCATCGTGGGCTCATCCGCGGGCGAGTCGATCGCCGGCGAGAGCTGCGCAGCCGCGACGGTGAGCGCCATGGTCGCCTCGGGCTCGGCGGGCGCCGCATCCAGCTCCCGAGCCCGCACAGCGACCTCCATGGCGGTGGGTCGCGCGTCGGGATCCAGCGCGGTCATGGCGCTGAGCAGCGAACGCCAGCCGTATCCCCACAGGCCGGGGATCGTCGGCGAGGCCGACAGGCGTACCGAGATGGCTTCGATGGGAGTCTGCGCGGGGAAGGCGCGGCTTCCTGAGAGCGCCTCGAGCAGAACGAGCCCGAGGCTGTAGATGTCGGACGCGGGCGTCGGCGCATGTCCGCGCACCTGCTCGGGTGAGATGTAGGCGGCGGTGCCCATCGCCGTTCCCGGTGTAGTCACTCGCGCCGCGTCCGCGATATGGGCGATTCCGAAGTCTGCCAGCACCGCACGGAAAGTATGGTCGGCGGTCAGGGGCGGTCGAAGGAGGATGTTCGCCGGCTTGACGTCGCGGTGGATGATGCCCGCCTGGTGGACGACGTGCAGGGCTTCGCCGAGATCGGTCGCGAGCGACGCGGCATCCCGCAGGGCGATCGGTCCGCGGGCGATCAGCGTCGAAAGCGTGCCGCCTTCGACATGCTCCATCACGAGGTAGGACAGGCCGTCGCGGGACAGATGCGCATCGAACAGGGTCACGAGCGAGGGGTGACTCACCGCGGCGAGAAGTCTCTTCTCGGACTCACGCCGGGTCGCGTCGGTCTCTTCCGCGGCACTGGCCCAGAAGACCTTCACGGCGACTTCCCGCTCGAGGACGTCGTCGGTTGCCCGCCACACCGACCCCATGCCGCCTTCGCCGATCAGCTCTTCGAGCCGATAGCGTCCGCCCAGCACGTCTCCGGGTCGGGCAGGACCGGAGAGCCGCAGTTGATCCATCGTGTTCACCCTCGCACGAGGTCTCTTCGCCCGAGGGTCGCTTGACACGGCCCCGTCTTCGTGCCTCTAGGTGACGCGTATCAGGGTGCGCTGCCATCCGGTCGACCCGTCAGGGGCGATCGGCGCGCGCTCTTCGATCTGCACATCCCCGTCCTTGTTCACCGCGCGGACGGCGACGTAATGCGTGCCGACCGTCGCGTCCCAGTCGACGAACCACTGCACCCACGTGTCGTCATTGATGGGTGTCGACAGCGTCGCGGACTGCCACTGCCCGTCGTCGATGCTGACCTCGACGCGGTCGATGCCGACCGTCTGCGCCCAGGCAACTCCCGCGATCGGGGTGCGGCCGGCGGGAATCGCCTCGCCTGTGTTCGGGGTGTCGAGCCGCGACGAGAACTTGATCGGCGCCTTCGCGCTGTACCCACGGGGAGTCCAGTACGCCTCGTCGGCATCGAAGGTCGTGACCTTCAGCTCGCTCAGCCATTTCGTGGCCGACACGTATCCATACAGGCCGGGAACGACCATTCGCACGGGGAAGCCGTGCTCGAGAGGCAGCGGCTCGCCGTTCATGCCGACGGCGAGGATCGCGTCGAGGCCGTCGTCGGTGAGGGACTCGAGGGGCGTTCCGGCAGTGAAGCCGTCCACACTGCGCGACAGGACCATGTCGGCGCCGGCCTTCGGCCCCGCGAGCTTCAGCACATCGCGGATCGGCACTCCGAGCCAGGTGGCGTTGCCGAGCAGCTCGCCGCCGACCTCGTTGGAGACGCAGGTCAGCGTGATCGCATACTCATCCAGGCCCATGCCCACGAGGTCGTCGAAGGTGAGCTCGACGCGCTGATCGACCATGCCGTCGATCACGAGACGCCAGGAGTCGGGATCGATCGAGGGCACGGTCAGCGCGGTGTCGACGCGGTAGAAGTCGGCGTTCGGCGTGAACAGGGGCGAGATTCCCGGAATGTCCAGCTCCGCTCCGGCCGGAATCGTCACGGTCGTGCGCGGAGCGGGCAGCTTCAGCGCGGTGCGCACCGCAGAGATCGACGAGGCGGTCGCGTTGATGAGTGCGCGCGCGCCCACGCCGATCGACGAGCGCGGATGCACCGGCGATCGCCGTGACGCGCAGGAACATCCGTCGATCGACGGATGCCGGTGCTTTCGCGCCCTTGGGGTGGACGGTCGGACGCTCCGGCGGCGTCGCCGTCGCAGGCGAGACCTCCGCGGGCACCAGGGCGACGGCATCCGCGGTGTCGGCCGACGCGGCCGCCCAGCGGCGTAGGCGCGCGCTGAGGAACCACAGGATGTAGCACCCCGCGAGGGTGCCGATGATCGGGGGAAGCGCCGCGAGCGGCGTGGCCCCGGCACGGGTCACGATCGCCGCGACCGAGAGTCCCCCGGCGATGACGAGCGCGATGACCCCCAGGGGCGGCCTGAGGAATTGCAGCAGACCGGCGATGGCCGATGCAACGAGCACGGCGAGCGCGAGGCCCACAAGCAGGGCGATCTTGTCGTATTCGCCGAAGGTCGCGATCGCGAACTCTTTGAACGGCTGCGGCACGATGTCGATCACGAACGACCCGACCGCGAGGATCGGACTGCCCTCTCGCGCGACCAGCAGAGCGACCAGTTCGGCGGCCGCCAGGAAGACTGCCGCGCTCACAACCCCTGAGACGGCTGCCCAGAACCAGAACTTCAGTCTGCCGTTCGTCTTGTGCACCATCGCCGGGCCTCCGCATCCGCGGGGTTTCCCCCTGTGTCACTTGTTCGCGGCGGACCCGCTTTCGGATTGCCGCGCGACCGCCGCAGCGGCGACCGGTAGCGTCGAGGCCATGACGGTCACGGTCCGGCTGGCGACGAAGGACGACGCGCGAGCGATCGCGACCGTGCGGATCGAGACGTGGCGCGCCGCGTATGAGGGACTGATCGACCAGGTGGTCCTGGATCGCCTGGACATCGACCGCGAGGCCCGGCGGCGCGCCGATCTGTGGGATAAGTACCACGCCGACCCGCGCGGCGCAGAGCTCATCGCCGAAGTCGACGGCCGACTCGCGGGCTGGGCGTTCATCGGGCCGTCGCTGGACGACGATCTTCCCGACGACGGGCAGGTCTACGCGATGTACGCGCTTCCGTCGTTCTGGTCGACCGGTGTCGGGCACGCGCTGATGACGGATGCCGAAGCCCGGCTGCGCGATGCGGGATTCGAGCACGCCCACCTCTGGGTGCTCGAGGGCAACGCCCGCGCGGCGGCTTTCTACGAACGTCACGGCTGGTGTGAGGACGGCGTCTCGAAGGACGACGACGAACTCATCGCCGGTCCGCATCCGCAGACGCTGCGCGAACGCCGCCGCGTGCGCCGGCTCGAGTAGGGCATTCGGACCGGCCCGTGCGCCGCTCAGGTCTGTCGATGTCGAAGTACTTCGTCCCCTCGTTTTCCCGCACTCCGGGCCGGGTCTGTGTACCGTGAAAAGCAACCCCCGCGGCACTCGCAGACCGCGGTGGCGAAGGGGAACCGATGGACCTGCTCGATCCGCTGTTGCTGGCCCGATGGCAGTTCGGTCTGACGACGCTGTATCACTTCCTGTTCGTCCCACTCACGCTCGGCATGGCGCTGACCGTCGCGATCTTCCAGACGGCGTGGTACCGCACGGGCAAGCTGAAATGGCTGCACCTCACCCGGTTCTTCGGCAAGATCTTCCTGATCAACTTCGCGATGGGCGTGGTGACCGGAATCGTGCAGGAGTTCCAGTTCGGCATGAACTGGTCGTCCTACTCGCGCTTCGTCGGCGACGTGTTCGGCGCCCCGCTCGCCTTCGAGGGTCTGATGGCCTTCTTCTTCGAGGCGACGTTCATCGGACTCTGGATCTTCGGGTGGGACAAGCTGCCGAAGGGACTTCACCTCGCCAGCATCTGGATCGCGACGATCGGAGCCTGGTTCTCGGCGTACTTCATCCTCGCGGCCAACGCGTTCATGCAGAACCCGGTCGGGTTCAAGATGGCCGACGACGGCGGCCGTGCCGAGATGACCGACTTCCTCGCGGTGCTCACCAACCCGGTGGCCCTCGCCGCGCTTCCGCACACGCTCTTCGCCGCATTCATGATGACGGCGGGCGTGATCATCTCCATCTCGGCCTGGCACCTGGTGCGCAAGCAGAACATCGAGATGATGCGCTCGTCGCTGCGCTACGGCCTCTGGGGAATGATCGTCGCGTTCGCCGGCGTCGCCCTGTCGGGCGACCAGCTGAGCCTGGTGATGGTGGCGACGCAGCCGATGAAGATGGCCGCGGCGGAGGCGATGTTCGACACCGCCTGCGGCGCAGACGCCTCCTTCTCCGTCTTCACGCTGGGCACGCCCGACGGCACGAGCGAGCTGTTCTCGATCCGCGTGCCCTACCTGCTCGCGCTGCTGTCGACGCACAGCTTCGACGGCTGCGTGGAAGGCATCAACGACCTGAACGCGATGTACGCGACGGAGATGTTCCCGCAGTTCGCCGACCAGGTCGACGGCAACTTCGCCCCGATCCTGTGGATCACGTACTGGTCGTTCCGCTGGATGATCGGCCTGGGCAGCATCGCCGCCCTGACCGCCGTCGTCGGCCTCTGGCTCACGCGCAAGAAGGCCAAGCGAGACGTGCCGGTCTGGGCATGGCGCCTCGCGATCTGGGCGTGGCCGGCATCCCTCCTCGCGATCCTCGTCGGCTGGGTGTTCACCGAGATGGGGCGACAGCCGTGGATCGTGTTCAGCCTGATGCTCACCGAAGACGGCGTCTCGCCCAGCGTGCCGGGCTGGACCGTGCTGATATCGCTGGTGGCGTTCACCGCGATCTACGCGATCCTCGCCGTCGTCGAGGTCGGACTGATCATGAAGACCGCGCATACCGGCCCCGAACCGCTGCCTGAGCCGGGGAGCGAGGGCGCCGAACCGCCGGCGCTCGAAGACACCCCGACCACGGTCTACTAGGGAGACACGCCATGGATCTCGCCTACCTCTGGTTCTGGATCGTCGGATTCCTCTTCGTCGGCTACTTCGTGCTCGACGGGTTCGACTTCGGCGTCGGCATGTCGCTGCCCTTCCTCGGCAAGAACGACATCAGCCGCCGTCAGATCATCAACACGATCGGCCCCGTCTGGGACCTCAACGAGACGTGGGTCATCGTCGCCGGCGCGTGCCTGTTCGCCGCGTTCCCGGAGTGGTATGCGACCCTGTTCAGCGGCTTCTACCTCGCCCTCCTGCTGATCCTGCTCGCCCTCATCCTGCGCGGCGTCTCGTTCGAGTACCGTCACCAGCGCGACAGCCTGAAGTGGAAGAGGGGCTTCGACACGATGATCGTCGTCGGATCGGCCGTTCCCGCGCTGCTGTGGGGTGTCGCCTTCGCCAACATCGTGCAGGGTGTGCCGCTCGATGTCGACCACGAGTTCACCGGCTCGCTGCTCACGCTGCTGAACCCATACGGCCTGCTCGGCGGACTCACCACGCTCCTTCTCTTCTTCACGCACGGCGTCTACTTCGTCGCGCTGAAGACCGACGGGCAGGTGCATGCCGACGCTCGTCGGCTCGCCCGCCGCTCGGGGCTGCTCACCGTGGTCGTCGCCGCCGCGTTCCTCATCTGGACGATCTTCATCGCAGCCGGTCACGGCGCGCCGCTCATGGCGCTCGTCATCGCGAGCGCAGCACTTGCCGCCGTGACGCTCATCATGTCGCTCGTGTTCAACGTGCGCGATCGCGAGGGATGGGCCTTCGGGTTCGGCGCCGGAACGATCGTGTTCGCGGTGCTCACGCTGTGGTTCGCGCTGTTCCCGTACGTCATGCCGTCCTCGACCGACATCGCGAACAGCCTGACGATCGAGAACGCGTCGAGCACCGATTACACCCTCACGATCATGACCTGGGCGGCGGTCATCTTCCTTCCCCTCGTGCTGGCCTACCAGGCCTGGACGTACTGGATCTTCCGCAAGCGCGTCACACGCACCCGCATCGAGAAGGCGGCTGAAGTCGCCGCGCATTGATGGTTGAGACGATGGCGGCACCTGCGCGCGAGCGCACCCGCCCCGTGGACCCGCGGCTGCTGCGCTACGCCCGAGCCTCGCGGACGTTCTTCGCGCTGATCGCCGTCATCGGGCTCGCGCAGACCGCCGTGATCGTCGCGATCGCGTGGCTGCTCACGCGCGCGGTCACGGGCGTGATCGACGGGATGCCGCTGCCCGCGCTGACCGCCACCCTGATGTGGCTGCTGGCCGCGTTCGCCGCGCGCGCCGCGCTGCTGTGGCTGCGCGAATGGGCGAGTGCCCGGGCGGCCGCCCGCGTGGAGGCGCAGCTGCGCGCGGGCCTGGCCGACGCGGTCGGGCGACTCGGACCGGGCTGGCTGTCGACCCGCAACTCCGCCCAGCTGGCCGTCACCGCCGGCCGCGGACTCGACGCCCTCGACGCGTACTTCGGCCGCTACCTGCCCCAGCTCGTGCTGACCGTCATCGCGACGCCTGTGATCGTGCTCGTGATGTGGTGGCAGGACTGGATCAGCGGCCTCACCGTACTGCTCACGCTCCCCCTGATCCCGATCTTCATGGTGCTGATCGGCCTGGCGACCCGCACGGTGCAGAACCGCCAGTGGCAGACCTTGAAGCGCCTCGCCGCCCGCTTCTCCGACACCGTGCACGGACTCAGCACGCTGAAGGTCTTCGGCCGGCAGGGCCGGGCTGCGGCATCCATCGAACGCGTCACCGACGACTACCGCCACGAGACGATGCGCGTGCTGCGGGTGTCGTTCATGTCGGGGTTCGCCCTCGAGTTCCTCGCGAGCATCTCGGTCGCGATCATCGCGGTGTCGATCGGCTTCCGGCTGCTCGACGGCTCACTGACGCTCGCGGTCGGGCTGTTCGTGCTGCTGCTCGCGCCGGAGGCGTATCTGCCGCTGCGCCAGGTGGGCGTGCAGTTCCACGCCGCGGCCGAGGGCGTGGCCGCCACCGATGACGTCTTCGCGGTGCTGGACGCCGCACGCGACGTCGCCGCGCCGACGAGCGCCGAGTCCGCAACACCGGTGCGCGCGGGCGATCTGGTCCTGCGCGACGTCGCGGTCCACTACAGCGAGCGCGCCCTGCCTGCGGTGACTCTGGTCGCGCGACCGGGAACCGTCACCGTGATCGAGGGACCGAGCGGCGCAGGAAAGTCGAGCGTCTTCGCCGCGCTCCGCGGCGCCGCGCCGTGGACGGGGAGCGCGACCTACGGCGATGCCGACGTCGCGCGCCTCTCCCCCGCCCGCTGGCTCGCGTGGTCGGGCCAGCAGCCCGGCCTGATCGCGGGCACCATCGCCGCGAACGTCGCGCTCGGCGATCCCGATCCCGACCGCGCGCTCGTCGCCACGGCGCTCGAGTGGGCGACGGCAGGCGACCTCGATCCCGATGCCGTCCTGGGCGTGCAGGGGGCGGGACTGTCGGGCGGCCAGGCTCAGCGGGTCTCCGTCGCGCGCGCGATCCATCGTCACCTGTCGGGGCGGGCGAGCGTGATCGCTCTCGATGAGCCGAGCTCCGCCCTCGACGCCGCGACCGAGGCGGCTCTGTGGGAGAACCTGCGGGGCCTCGCCGATCGGGGCGCCACCGTTCTGCTCGTCTCGCACCGCACGACTGCGCGCTCGATCGCAGACGAGGTCGTGCGCCTCGAGGCTCGCGAGGTGCCGGCATGACGAGTACGCGAGGCGGCGACCCCGGCCGACGTCCTGCGGGGCGCCATGCCGCCGCTGCGCCGCTTCTGGCCGGGAGCCGCCGCGGGGCTTCTGTCCGAGGCCTCCGCGGTCGCGCTGCTCGCCGTGAGCGCGTGGCTCATCGTGCGCGCGAGCGAGCAGCCGCTCCTGCTCTACCTGTCCGCCGCTGTCGTCGGGGTGCGCCTGTTCGCACTCACCCGCGCGAGCTTCCGCTATCTCGAGCGGCTGCTCGGGCACGACGCCGCGCTGCGGCAGCTCGCCTCCACGCGCTCCGCCCTCGTGCGCCGACTGATCCCGCTCTCGCCCGACGGGCTCGGCGGCACACGGCGCGGGTCGATCCTCGGTGCGCTCGTGGACGACGTCGACGAGCTGCAGAACCTGCCCCTGCGCGTCGTGCAGCCGCTGGTCGCCTCGGCGCTGGTGGCGGCGGCATCCGTGGTGTTCATGGTCTTCGTCTCGTGGCCCGCAGCCCTGACGCTGCTCGGGTGCCTGATCGCCGCGGCCATCGCATCGGCGCTGTGGGGGTGGGCCGCGGGTGCGCGTGCCGAGCGCGAGCTCGCGCCGCTGCGAGCGCGACTGGCGGATGCCGTGCTCGACCACCTCGGAAGCCTCGACGTGCTGATCGCCTTCGGCGCAGAGGACGCCGCCCGCGAGCGCATCCGCCGGGCCGACGCCGCCGTGCGCGGGGCGATCGTGCGGCGGGCGCTGGGTCAGGCGGGTACGGCCGCGGTCGTGTCGCTGCTGGCCGGGGTGGCCTCGGTCGCGGCGCTGGTCGTCACCGCGCCGCAGTACGCCGAGGGCCGCCTCGCTGCGCCGCTGCTCGCCGTCGCCGTGCTCGTGCCGATGGCGGTCTTCGAGGTGTTCGGCTCGGTTCCCCTCGCCGCGTCGGCCTGGCGGCAGGTGCGCGCGAGTGCGACCCGCATCGCGGAGGCTCTGCCGGCAGAACTGCCACCAGAGCTCGTCGCCGAGACCGTTTCGCCCACCGGGAAGGGCCCGGCGATCGGTGCGGGTCTGCGGATGCGCGGCGTATCGGCGCGATGGCCCGGCGCCGAGGTACCGTCGCTGCACGAGATCGATCTCGACGTGCGCGCAGGCGAGCGGGTGCTCGTGGTGGGCTCGAGCGGTGCCGGAAAGACCACACTGGCGCACGCCCTCGTGCGCTTCCTCGAGGTCGAAGGCACGTTCACGATCGGCGGCGCCTCCGTGCACGATCTCGCCGGCGACGACGTGCGCCTGACGGTCGGGCTCTGCGAGCAGCGACCCATGCTGTTCGACGAAGACATCCGCCAGAACCTGCTGTTCGCGAACGACGCCGCGACGGATGCCGAGCTGCTGGCCGTGCTCGACCGCGTCGGCCTCGGCGAGTGGGTGCGCGCGCGCGGCGGGCTCGATGCGCGGGTCGGCGAGCGCGGAGCGCTCGTCTCGGGTGGTCAGGCGCAGCGCATCGCACTGGCCCGCGCGCTGCTGCGCGAATTTCCGGTGCTCGTTCTGGACGAGCCCACCGCGGGGGTCGACCCCGCCGCATCCGAGGCGCTTCTGATCGATCTGCTGTCGGCCGTCGGCGACGATCAGGCGGTCGTGCTGATCTCGCACGTCGCGGTCCCCGCCGGCATGATCGACCGCGAGGTGCGGCTCGTCGATGGGCGCGTCGTCTGACGGCGCGACGGGTCAGGCGGTCGCGGCGACGTCGGCTTGGGCCTGGGCCGCCTGCGCTCCTGCCGTTTCGGCCGGGTTCGCGTCCGCTTCCTCCGCCTCGGCGTCCGCGGCTATGGCCGCCGCCGTGATGCTGTTGACCATGCCCGCGAAGATGAAGCCGTGGAACGGAAGCACGGCGAGCCAGTACAGGCGGCCGGCGAGGCCGAGCGGGAAGAAGATCGCACGCTGGTCGTAGCGTGAGCCGTCACCGTCTGGGGCCACGCGCATCTCGAGCCAGGCGAGCCCCGGAACCTTCATCTCGGCCCGCAGCCGCAGCAGCGACCCCGGCTCGATCGCCTCGACCCGCCAGAAGTCGACGGCGTCGCCGACGACCAGCCGGTCGCGGTGGCGGCGTCCGCGGCGCAGTCCGACGCCGCCCACGAGTTTGTCGGCCCAGCCGCGGATCGCCCACAGCAGCGGGTTCGAGTACCACCCGCGTTCGCCGCCGATGCCCTGCACCACGCGCCACAGCGCCGCGGGCGAGGCGTCGGTCGTCGCCGTGCGCTTGTCGGTGAACACGGTCTTTCCGGCCCAGTCGGGGTCGTTGGGCAGCGGGTCGCTCGGCACTCCGAGCACTTCGCCGTCCTGCCAGCTGGTCTCGATCGCGTCGAGCTTGACCTTGCCGAGGGCCAGATCCACGGCTCTGCGGTAGGAGGTGAGGCCACCCTCGGGGCGCGGGATCAGCGCATCGACATCGCGGTTCTTCACGACGCACTCGTTCTGCAGCGACTCGACGAGCGGCATCGCCACCCGCCTCGGGATCGGCGTGACGAGATTGACCCAGTGCGACGCGAGCCGCGGGGTGAGCACCGGCAGCGCCGCGATCCCGCGCTGTTTGAGCCCGGCCTCGACCGCGTATCCGTTCATCATCTGGCCGTAGCGCAGCACATCAGGGCCGCCGATGTCGACCGCAGCGTTCACGTCGGCGTCCACCCGTGCCGCGCCGAGCAGGTAGTGCAGCACGTCGCGCACCGCGATCGGCTGGATGCGGTTGCGCACCCACTTCGGCGCCGGCATGTACGGCAGCACTTCGGTCAGGTGGCGCACCATCTCGAACGACGCGGAGCCCGACCCGATGACCACGCCGGCCTGCAGCACGAGCGTCGGCACCCCGCTGTCGAGCAGAATCTGCCCGACCTCGACGCGAGAGCGCAGATGCGGCGAGAGCTCGGTGTCTTCGGGGTGCAGGCCGCCGAGGTACACGATGCGGCGCACGGTGGCCGCAGCCGCGGCCTCCGCCACGGTGGTGGCCGCTGCCCGATCGGCGCTCTCGAAACCCTTGCCGGCGCCCATCGAGTGCACGAGGTAGTAGAGGACGTCGACGTCTCGCACCGCACGGCCGACCGCCGACGGATCGGTGGCGTCACCTTCGACCACCTCGACGCTGCTCCCCCATTCGAACGCAGCGACCCGGTGCGCATCACGCGCGAGCACGCGGACGCGATAGCCGCCATTGAGCAGTCGCGGCACGAGGCGACCACCGAGGTAACCGGTCGCCCCCAGAACGAGAGCGAGCGGCTCGGTGCCGTCCGCTCGCGGGAGGGCGCGCAGCGCCTCTTCCCGCCCGGTGGGGGAGGTGAGATCGTCCATCCTCGCCAGGCTACGCCCGGCTGAGAGGGCCCGGGCCGTTCGCCGAGAGATCCATCCCGAAGGCCCGGACGCCGTCATGCGACGGGATCGCTGTGAACCCGACGCGAGGGTAGAACGCGAGCGCACCGGCGTTCTCGAGGGATGCCGTGAGGTGCAGTCCTGTGACGCCGCGCTCACGAAGCGCGGCGACGAGCGTCTCGATGAGACGCCTCCCCCACCCCTGACCCTGGACCTCCGGCAGCAGGTCGATGTGCAGGTGCGCGGGGTAGTCCTCGGCCATACGGCTCGGCGCCACCCCGACGGGAGTACGCGTAGATCAGGGTGCCGTCCTGACGCGACCGCTCATTCTCGGGCTTCGGCCACCGCGCCCCGCGCTCGGGCCACCATTCGGCGTGGAACCAGTCCTCGAAGGCGTTCGTGTCGGGGGCGCAGACGATATAGCCGACCACCCGGCCGTCGTCCGCCTCCACGACGAAGGCGAAATCCGGATGCCGATGCACGTAGGGCAGCACGAAGATCTCGGCCCAGATCGCATCGTCGTCGAACACTCCGGTCGCGTCGGCTCCGACATCCGCCGTCTTGAGGCAGATGTCTGCGACTGCGGCCTCGTCGCCGGTGCGGAAGGGGCGGATGTAGGGCATCCGACGAGTCTAGGACTGCGCCGACCCGACGCTCTGGCGCTCGGTCTCGTGCTGATCGCTCATCGAGGACGCGCTCGTCGCGCGTGTAGATGTTCATCGACTGCCCGCGCAGGAAGCCGATGAGCGTGAGCCCCGACGAAGCGGCCAGCTCGACCGCGAGCGAAGAAGGAGCCGACACCGCGGCGAGGATCGGGATGCCGGCCATCACGGCCTTCTGCACGAGCTCGAAGCTCGCCCGGCCCGACACCTGCAGGACGACCCCGCGCAGCGGGAGGCGGTCGTTCAGCACGGCCCAGCCGACCACCTTGTCCACCGCGTTGTGTCGGCCGACGTCTTCGCGGAGTACGAGCAGCTCGCCGGTCGTCGCGTCGAACAGCGCAGCGGCGTGCAGCCCTCCGGTCTTGTCGAAGACCGCCTGCTGGGCGCGCAGGGCGTCGGGAAAGCCGGCCAGGGTGGCGGCATCCACCGTCACCGCGTCGCCCGCCACGTCGTACGCCGACACCGTCTCGACGGCGTCGATCGACGCTTTGCCGCACAGCCCGCACGAGCTGGTCGTGTAGAAGGCGCGGGCGAGTTCGGGATCGGGAGGCTTCACTCCGGGCGCGAGGGTGACATCGAGCACGTTGTAGGTGTTGCCGTCTGCCGGCGCACCCACCGAGATGCCCGTGATCGGGCCGCCCGTGCCGGGTCCGCCGCAGTGGATCGCGGAGCGGAACTGGTCTCCACGCGAGATGACGCCCTCCGAGACGAGGAAGCCCGCCGCCAACTCGACGTCGTTTCCGGGGGTGCGCATCGTCACCGCGAGCGACAGTCCGCCGACGCGGATCTCGAGCGGCTCTTCGACGGCGAGCGTGTCGGCGCGGCGCACGGGCTCGGCGCCCACCGTGAGCTTGGTCACGGGGCGCCGCACGGTGATTCGACCCATGCCGTCAGCCTACGCGCGTGCGTGTCGGCGGGCGCCGGCCGGTG
The DNA here is from genome assembly GCA_963781135.1 of uncultured Actinomycetota bacterium. GTDB lineage: Bacteria > Actinomycetota > Actinomycetes > Actinomycetales > Microbacteriaceae > Microbacterium. The sequence continues at coordinate 48,793 of CAWADY010000012.1, forward strand.
CGCTCATGGCGTTCGAGGCGTACATGCGGGTCAGAAGGGCGGCGGATCGCCATCATGCTGCGTCCGGAATACGGGAACTCGCCGTTCGGGCTGGACGAGGTACCGCCGACCCGTGGGTGAGATCCATTCGACCGCGCCGAAGCTTCCCTCGACCTCTCGGACGGTCCACCCACCGTGGTGTTTGACGATGTGATGGCCCTTGCAGAACGGATTCAGGTTCTCAAGCCGGGTCTCTCCCCCGTGCTCCCATGCGATGCGATGGTCGATTTCGCAGCGGGATGCCGGCATCCCGCATCCTGGTCCCATGCAGCGGTCGGCTCGCCACTTGACCAGTCTGCGCAGACTCGGTGGGGGCGAATAACGATCCCGTCCGACGGAGAGGACCATCCCGGTCTCGGGGTGGGTGAGGACCCGCATCCACCCCTCCGCTCCCCCGGCCAGTTCGCGGGCGCGCTCGACCGGGATCGGCCCGACTCCTTCCACCACCGCAGGCTCGGCGCCTTCGTGTGCCGATTCGAGCAGCGCGAGGACGGGTACCGTCACCGCGACGGTCGCACGGATACCCCGCGCTTCTGCGGGGTGCAGGTCGGTTCGCCCTTCGATCAACAGGTCGGCGATCACGTCGGCACGGATCTGATCGAGCGTGCGCGTCTCACCCTCCTGGGCCAGGATCACCTTCGCGATTCTCGTCGCTCTGTCCCAGATGGCCTGCGCCTCGACGGCAGGCATCAAGGTCATGACCCACGTCATCGCGTCGTGATCGGGCTGGAGCACGACTCGGCGACGCCTGACCGCGTGTATGTGCCGCTCCGTGAGCGTCTCGGCGCGAACCGTGTCTACCAGTGCGCGCAGGCTGCGGCGGAACGCGCCGACCGGCTCAGTCTCGGCCAGTTCGATCGCGGTGGACAGGATCTGGTCGTGGAATTCCGGCTCGAGTTCCTGGAGCGACTCCACCAGGAGCCGAGCGTGACGCTCCGTCATACGGGCACTGGCGAACGAGTCGAGAACGGTGGGGAACTGTTCGACGAGCGCCTCGCCGAGGGCCAGCATCCCGGCGGCTTCGCTCTCGGTGATCCGCAGCGCAGCAGCGATCTCGAGCCGCACCGACCGCTCGACCACATCGTTGATCGTGCGGCCATGGCGAGCGGCATCCGCCATCGCCTCCCGCCGAAGCACGTTCACACCGATGAGCTTCTGTGCCGCCTGCATGGTGACCATGTCGGCGATCTCGATCAGGTGATCGAGCGTGTCGGGGGCGTCGAAGGCGGCTCGCGCACGTGCCTCGGCGACCTCGGGCGGTTCGTCGCACACGGCTCCCCCGAGGTCGAGCGCCGCCCACGCCTCGTCTTGATCCTGCGGATCAGGAGCAAGAGACGGATCGAAGAACATGCCTCCAGATTAGAACGTACCTACGACATTGACTCGAGATCCTCACGTGCTTGCCGCCCGTACGGCTCCGCGGTGAGGATGTCAACCCCGGACGCCATTCGCGGGGCCGGAGCGACACTGAATGCGTCGAATGACACTCTTCGGGCTTGGTTGGGGCCGACCCGTTCGATTTCTTCTGCGCGTCATCGCGCGCGAAATGGAGGCCCGACCCGTGCTGACCAGCGAGCGCACCGCAGACGAATCCACGGACGAGATGTCACCGTCGATCGGCCATCTGCTCCGACCGACGTGGGCAGAGGTGGACGAGGCGCGCCGGCGCTACAACAGCGACGCCAAACGCCTCCGCTTCTGGCGGTGGTGGTTCATCGGAATGTTCACGTTCTACACGACCCTCGTGGGGATTCTGCTGCTGAGGATCTTCGTGGGCTGACGCCTGCCCAATCCGCCACGTCTCACGGCCACCGACCGCCCGCGCGCGCGACCATCGGCAGATAGCCTGAAACAATGGCCTGCCGTGCACCACTCGACGCCGGCCCTGATGCTCCGGGGGCGCCATGATCTCCGTCGATGAGCACTTGGCGACGGTCCTGGCCGCGGTGCATCCACTCGACCTGCTCACCGTGCCTCTGGCCGAAGCCCTCGGAAGCACTCTCCGAATCGGCGTGCGCGCGGCGGTCGACCTGCCGCTGTTCGACAACTCCGCGATGGACGGGTTCGCGGTGCGATTCGCCGACGTCGCGACCGCGAGCGCGGCATCCCCCGTCGCCCTCCGCGTCGTGGCCGACCTCCCCGCCGGCAGCGCGCTCGACCCTGCGTTCGGCGCGAACGAGGCGGTCCGGATCATGACCGGGGCGCCGCTGCCCACAGACGCCGACACGGTCGTGCCGTTCGAGGCGACGGCAGGAGGGCTTGCCGACTCGCTCGAAACCGTCCGGGTGCAGGAGGCCCCGCGCCGCATCGGCGCGCACATCCGGCGTCGCGGCGAAGACTGCGCCGCAGGGGCGGAGCTCGTTCCCGCGGGTGTCGAGCTCGGCCCGCTGCAGCTTGCCGCCATCGCCGCTGCGAACGTCGCAACGGTGACCGTCAGCCGGCGGCCGCGGGTCGCGGTCATCGCGACGGGCACCGAGCTGCTGGCGCCAGGCTCGGAGCTCGAGCGCGGGCAGATTCCCGAGTCCAACTCGCTGCTGCTGGCCGCGCTCGCCCGCGGTGCCGGGGCGGATGTGATCCTGCAGGCGACGGTGGGCGACACCGACGCCGATCTTCGCAGCGCGATCGCCGATGCCAACGCCCGCGGTGCGGACGCGGTCATCACCTCGGGCGGCGTGAGCGCGGGGGCGTTCGAAGTCGTCAAGACCGCCGTGTCGGAGATGACCTTCGTGCAGGTCGCCATGCAGCCCGGCCGGCCGCAGGGCTTCGCCGCGGACCCTCTGATGTTCGGGCTGCCGGGCAATCCGGTGAGCGCCGCCGTGTCGTTCGAGGTCTTCGTGCGCCCCGCCCTGCTGGCGATGCAGGGACGCACCCGGATTCATCGGCGGATGCTGCGCCTCGCCGCCGCGGTCGGCTGGCGGTCTCCTCGCGAACGTCGCCAGTACGTGCCGATCGTTCTCACCGACGAAGGGGTCGCCCCCGCCACCGAGCGCGGCTCGCATCGGGCCGGCGGCCTTGCGCGGGCCGAAGGCTATGCGGTCGTCCCCGCCGAGGTCGACACCGTCGCCGCGGGCGACATCGTCGACGTCATGCTCGTCTCGTGACGTCATGAGCGACCTCTCGGCGATCCTGCTGGCCGGCGGCCGAGGATCGCGCATGGGCGGTGTGCACAAGCCCCTGCTCGAGGTCGGCGGCTCGACGTTGCTGGATGCCGCGGTCGCAGCCGCGAAGACAGCGGGCTGCGAGCCGATCGTCGTGGTCGGACCGTCGGACGACGCCCACCCGGATCTGACCTGGGTGCGCGAGGATCCGCCGTTCACCGGACCCGCCGCCGCGATCCTGGCCGCCCTGCCCCTCGTCTCCGCTCCGCGGACTCTCGTGCTCGCGTGCGATCTGCCGCGCGTCGCCGACGCTGCGCGCGCACTTCTCGCCGCCCCTGACGAGGCCGACGGCGTGTGCCTCGAAGATGCGTCGGGCCGGCGTCAATGGCTCACCGGCCTCTACCGCACCGACGCGCTCCGGGCGGCAGCCGCGACCATTCCGGATGCCGGTCGAAACGCCTCGGTGCGCAGCCTGCTCGGCGGCCTCGCAATCACTGCGGTCGCGGCATCCGATGACGTCGCTTTCGACATCGACACATGGGACGATCTGAACGAGGCACGAAGGAGGAGCACATGAGCGAGCGACTGCCCCCCGAGGCATTGGACGCGTGGGCCGAGGCGCTGCGCGAACTGTTCGGCCTGGACGCGGACGACATCCCCATTCCCCTGATCCTCGACCTCGCGCGCGACGTCGCGGTCGGAGTGGCGCGCCCTGCCGCCCCGCTGAGCGCGTTCGTCGCGGGACTCGCCGCGGGCCGTGCGGGCGGTTCGCCCGAGCAGGTGCGCAAAGCGGTGTCGGAGATCACCTCGCTCGCCGAAGGCTGGGACTCCGACGACTGATCGGTCGTACCGCGTCGCGGCCAGGCGGCGTTCGCGTCAGACGGCGCGGCGTTCGAGTCGGATGATGACGGACTTCGAGGTCGGGGTGCCGCTGGTGTCGGCGGTGGAGTCGAGCGGCACGAGGACGTTCGTCTCTGGATAGTAGGCAGCCGCGTTCCCCCGCGGGGTGGAATAGCCGACGATCCGGAACTCCTCGGCGCGGCGTTCGACACCATCGCGCCACTCCGAGACCAGGTCGACGATGTCGCCCTCGACGAACCCCAGCTTCTGGATGTCCTTCGGGTTCATCATGATGACGCGGCGGCCGCCGTGGATGCCGCGGTAGCGGTCGTCCTTGCCGTAGATCGTGGTGTTGTACTGGTCGTGCGAGCGGAGGGTCTGCAGCAGCAGTCGCCCATGCGGGATGAACGGGTACTCGAGCCGGTTCGCCGTGAACACCGCCTTGCCCGTCGCGGTCGCGAAGCTCCGCCCATCGCGGGGACCGTTCGGCAGGAACAGCGTCCTGCCCTTCTCGATGCGTTCCTCGAAGTCGTCGAAGCCGGGGATGACCGCCGCGATGTGCCGACGGATGAGGGCGTAGTCGCCTTCGAGAGCCGCCCAGTCCGCGTGAGGGGTCGAGCGCGGCGCCGCGCCGCGGGCATGATGTGCGCGGATGGGTAAGCTCCACAGCCGGAGCGTCGGACTGGATCCCCACGTGCTCGGGTTGACCGAAGTCCACGTCCACCGCGGTCTCGCCCTCGATCTGCGGCTCGAAACGGCTGCCGGCATCCGTCCCGAACAACTGCGCGCAGATCCGCGCGATGATCGCCACTTCGCTGAGCATGTCCTCCGTGGGCGGCACGAGGCGTCCGCGGGAGGAGTGCACGGCACTCATGGAGTCCTCGACCGTGACCCGCTGCTCGACTCCGCCGCGCCGGTCGCGATCCGTGCGCCCGAGCGTCGGCAGGATGATCGCGCGCTTGCCGGTCACGACGTGGGACCGATTCAGCTTCGTGGAGACCTGCACGGTGAGCTCGACGTTGCGCAACGCCGCCTCGACGACGTTCGTGTCGGGGGTGGCCGAGACGAAGTTGCCGCCCATCGCCATGAAGACCCGTGCGTCGCCGTCGCGCATCGCGCGGATCGCCTCGACGGTGTCGTGGCCGTGCTCTCGCGGCGCGGTGAAGCCGAACTCGCGGTCGAGCGCGGCGAGGAAGTGCTCCGACGGCTTCTCGTAGATTCCCATCGTGCGGTCGCCCTGCACGTTGGAGTGTCCGCGCACCGGGCACACCCCCGCGCCTGACGCGGCCGATGTTGCCCTGCAGCAGCAGCACGTTCACGACATCCCGCAGCGTCGCGACCGCGTGCTTGTGCTGCGTCAGCCCCATCGCCCAGCAGACGATGGTCGCCTTCGACGTACGCACCCGCTCCGCCACCCGGCGCAGCGCCTTCTCGGGCACGCCGGTCGCGGCGACCAGCTCGCGCCACGGCACCGCGCCGACCTCGGCGGCATACTCTTCGAACCCGGTGGTGTGCTGCGCGATGAATTCGTGGTCGAGCACACCACCATCACGCGCCTCGGTCTCGAGCAGGTGCTTGCCGATCGCCTGGAACAGCGCCTGGTCGCCGCCGAGCCGGATCTGCACGAACTCGTCGGCGAGCTTCTTGCCTCCGAGGATCACACCTCTCGGAGTCTGCGGGTTCTTGTAGCGGATGAGCGCAGCCTCAGGAAGGGGGTTCACCGCCACGATGCTCGCCCCGTTGTCCTTCGCCTTTTCGAGCGCGCTGAGCATGCGGGGGTGGTTCGTGCCCGGGTTCTGACCGGCGACGATGAGGAGGTCGGCCTGGTGGATGTCCTCGATCGAGACCGTGCCCTTGCCGATGCCGAGAGTCTCGGTGAGCGCAGAGCCGGACGATTCGTGGCACATGTTCGAGCAGTCCGGCAGGTTGTTCGTGCCGAGACCCCGCACCAGCAGCTGATAGAGGAACGCCGCCTCGTTCGAGGTGCGGCCGGAGGTGTAGAAGATCGCCTCATTCGGATCGTCGAGTCCGCGCAGAGCGTCGGCCACCGCGCGCAGCGCGTCATCCCACGAGATCGGGCGGTAATGCGTTGCGCCCTCCTCCAGGATCATCGGGTGCGTCAGCCGGCCCTGCTGGCCGAGCCACCAATCGTCGTGCTCCCGCAGCTCGTCGATGGAGTGCTCGGCGAAGAACTCCGGAGTGACCCGGCGGATCGTCGCCTCCTCGGCGACGGCCTTCGCACCGTTCTCGCAGAACTCCGCGATGTGCCGCTTGTCCTCCTCCGGCCACGCGCACCCCGGGCAGTCGAAACCGTCCTTCTGGTTGACCGCGAGCAGAGTCTGGATGCTGCGCTGAACGCCCATCTGCTCGTTCGAGATCTTGAGCGCGTGCAGCACCGCGGGCACACCGACCGCGACCTTCTTGCGGCCGGAGACGTGGACCTGGGCCTCGTCGATATCTGCTTTCGGGGGCTTCGTCGCCATGCGTTCATGCTACGCCTCGCGACGCGCAGATCCCTATCTATGTAGTGAAACTTCTGGATGCAGCATCCCGCGCGAACTTCAGCGCTTGCCGGTGCCGAACATGCCCCGGATGACGCCGTTCAAGATGGTCTGCGTCGACTTCGACCCGAGGATCTGCTCGAGCGGCGACTTCTGCGTGCTGCGAGATGTGCGGGTCGTTCCCGAGGTCTTCTTCAGCAGGCGGTCGTACTCGGCTTGCGCCTTCTTGTCGGCAGCGGCCTTTGCCTTGTCGATCGCGGCCTGCTGCTTGGCGTACTCGGCATCCGCCTTCGCCTTCGCCAGTGCGGCCTCCTCGGCCGCGGCGGCTTCATTCGCCGCGTTCATGCGGGCGGTGAGGATCTCGCGGGCGGATTCGCGGTCGATCGCGGTGCCGTACTTCGCCAGCAGAGGTGATGCCTTGATCGCGGCTTCGATCTGCGGGTCGGGCGTCGGGGACATCAGCCCCTGAGGAGCGCGCAGCCGAGTCCACGCGACCGGCGTCGGCGCGCCCTTCTCGCTCATCACGGTCACGATCGCCTCGCCCGTGCCGAGTTCCTGCAGGACGCGCTCGAGGTCGTAGCCGGACTTCGGGTACGTGCCGACCGTGGCCCGGAGTGCCTTCGCATCGTCGGGAGTGAACGCGCGCAGCGCGTGCTGGACCCGCGAGCCGAGCTGGGCGAGCACGTCGGAGGGAACATCCTTCGGGGTCTGGGTGACGAAGAAAACCCCGACGCCCTTGGAGCGGATCAGGCGCACGGTCTGTGTGATCGCCGACAGGAAGTCCTTCGAGGCGTCCTTGAACAGCAGGTGTGCCTCGTCGAAGAAGAACACGAGCTTGGGCTTGTCGAGATCGCCGACCTCGGGCAGCAGCTCGAACAGCTCCGCGAGCAGGTACATCAGGAACGTGGAGAACAGCGCCGGCTTGTCCACGACGCCGGGCACCTCGAGCAGGCTGATGATGCCTCGCCCGTCGGACGCGACGCGCAGGAAGTCGTTCACATCGAACTCGGGCTCGCCGAAGAAGACGTCTGCGCCGTCATCGGCGAAGGTGATCAACTCGCGGAGGATCACCCCAGCGGTCGCGGACGACAGACCGCCGAGTTCTTTGAGCTGCGGCTTGCCCTCGTCGCTGGTGAGGTAGCTGAGTACGGCGCGGAGATCAGACAGGTCGACCAGCGCGAGACCGTTGGCGTCGGCATAGTGGAACACCAACCCGAGGCTGGACTCCTGCGTCGCGTTCAGGCCGAGCACCTTGCTGAGCAGCAGCGGACCGAAGCCCGAAACGGTGGCGCGGACCGGAACGCCTTTGCCGATGCCGCCGAGGGCGAAGTATTCGGTGACGGATGCCTCGGGCTTCCAGTCCTGACCGATCGCGTCGGTGCGCGCGAGCAGCTTCTCGCTCGACTCGCCCGGCGTCGCGACGCCGGACAGGTCGCCCTTGATGTCGGCGGCGAACACCGGCACGCCCTTGGCCGCGAGCTGTTCGGCCAGCCCCTGCAGCGTGCGCGTCTTGCCGGTGCCGGTGGCGCCCGCGACGAGGCCGTGGCGGTTCATCATGCCCAGCGGAATGCGGATCTGGGCCTCGGGCACCGCGTCGCCGTTCATGAGCGCGCCGAGGTCGAGCGTGGCGGCGGTGAACGTATAGCCCGCGATGACCGCCTGCACCTGCTCGGTGTCGAGCGGTCCGTCGACAGCCGCTGCGGTAATGGTCGCTGGGCGTGCCGACGGCTCGGAGGCAGGCTGGGGTGCCTCGACAGCCTCGGCAGCAGGTGGGGCCGGCTCGGTCACCGTCGGCGCGGCCGGCTCGGGCGCGGCCGCGGGCTCAGCGACAGCGCGGCCGGCGACCCTGGCCTTCGCCGCCTCGGCCTCGGCCGCGGCGAGCGCCGCCCGTGCTTGGGCTGCCTTCAATTGGGCTTCGGCTGCCTCGGCCTCGGCGCGCAGCCGCGCCAACTCTGCCTCGGCTGCGACGACGGCGGGGTCGGAGGTGTCGGGCGCGCTCATGCGCACAGCCTACTGAGGGGCGGTACTGCCTGGCCGGGCTGACGCACGGACACCGGGCCGCTCGTGTATGAGCTTCGGTGCGAAGATCCCGGCGACGATCAGGACGACTCCGATGCCGATCAACGCGCCGCCGATCGTGTCGGTGAGCCAGTGCGCGTGAAGCGCGGTCCGGCTGATTGCCATGAGAACCACGTACACGCCACCGATGATCGCCACGAAGAGCCGAGGAAACAGGATGTAGGCGACCGTCGCGAGAGTGGCAGCGTTCGCCACATGGCCGGACGGGAAGGAGCCGAAATCGGAGATGACGATGATCTCTTCGGGCCGGGCGCGGCCGAACAGATGCTTGAGCACCTGCACCGCACCCGCGGACGCCAACTGGGCGGTGATGAAGAACGCTGCCGACCACGGGCGCTTCAGCAGGACGAGCACAAGGGCGATGGCGATCGGCAACGCGAAGATGCTGAACCATCCCGCGCCTAAGAAGTTCATCACCTGCGAGAAGGCGGTCAAGAGCGGGATATCAGCGCTGAAGAGCAGCGCGTTCCACGCCACGTCGATGGCGAACGGCTCGGCCCGGAAGAAGATCAGTGCGCCCAGCCCGCAGGCCGCCAGCACCAGGATCGCCCCGACCGTGAACAGCACGGGCCGGGACAGATTGGCCGCGCGCGCTGTGTCTACCGTCGTCATCGTCCCATTGTGCCTTAGCGGCGCCGCGACGGCCGGGGCTTTTGCGCGACCCGCCGCGACTGCTATGGAGTCAGCATCGCCACGGTGCGCGGGCGGACGATCAGCCACAGAGCGAGTACGCCGACCACCGCGCAGCCGGCCATGACGGCAGCCATCGTGGTCGCCGTGATGCCGGCGTCGCGCGAGATCCAGCCGACGACGGGCGAGATCACTCCGGCGATGCCGAAGTTGGTCGCACCGATCAGCGATGCCGCCGTGCCGGCGGCCTTGCCGTGCCGGTCGAGCGCGAGCACCTGGACGCAGGGGAAGGTGAACCCGCACGCAGTCATGAAGACGAACAGCGGAATCACGGTTCCCCAGAGTCCGAAGCCCAGCTGGTCGAACAGGATGATCGCGAACGCCGCGACGACCAGAACGGCCGTGGAGTAGGCCATGACCCACTGCGGCCCGTAGCGCGCCGCCAGACGTGATGCGAACTGCACGCCGACCACGACGCCGAGTGAGTTGGCCGCGAAGAGCAATCCGTACTGCTGCGCGTTGAAGCCGAACGACTGCTGGAACAGGAAGGACGATGCCGACAGGTATGAGAAGAGGCCACTGAAGGTCATGGCACCGATCACGAGCGTCCCGATGAAGACTCGGTCGGTGAGCACGCTCTTGTAGCGCTGCAGAACCGTCGTGCTGCCCTTGTCGCTGCGACGGGCTTTGGGCAGCGTCTCAGGGATCACGAAGATCGTGCAGACCAGCATCACCGCGCCGTAGATCGCGAGCACCACGAAGATCCCCCGCCACGGCATGATCGCCAGCAGCGCGGAGCCGACCAGCGGCGCGGCGACCGGTGCGACACCCGAGACGAGCGCCAGCCGCGAGAGCATCACGACCAGCCGCTTCCCACCGAACAGGTCGCGCACGATGGCCATCGCCACGACGCCGCCCGCGGCTGCTCCCATCCCCATCCCCACACGGGCGACCATCAGCAGTTCGATCGACGGCGCGAGGGCCGCCGCGATGCTGGCCACGACGTGAAGCGCCGTGACGCACAGCAGCGGAACGCGCCGGCCGACCTTGTCGCTGAGCGGCCCGACGATCAGCTGGCCCAGCGCGAAGCCGATCATCGTTCCGGTCAGAGTGAGCTGGATGACGGCCGCGGTGGTCCGGAAGTCGCTCTCGAGCACCGGGAAAGCGGGCAGGTAGAGGTCGATCGTGAACGGCCCGAGAGCGGTCAGCGCGCCCAGCAGGACGATGTAGAGCACCCGGCGGCGATGGGGGATCGCATCGCCCGGGTGCAGCATGATGGGCGCCGTCGCAGGGTTGTTGCCGAGCGTGCGGATCGCGCCCGTCGTCAGCGCGGGCGGCCTCGGCGTGGATGCGGACGAGCGCGCGGACTGCTCTGGGGATTCTGGCTTCTGAGTGGGAACGGTGGCGGTATCGAGCACAGTCTCTTCGTTTTCGGCGGCAGGCGATCAGCGGCGGGCGGGGGCGTCGACACCGGTGGTTCGGTTCAGCGCGAGGGGGATGGTCGAACCGCTCCCGAATCGATTCGACACCCCATGATACCGGACGCTGTGCCGTGCTCCCGGCGACCCCGAGTGGCCTGATCGCTCTGTCGGGCGCTTCCCAGGCCGCGTCCCATGCGCTCGAATAGGATGGGTATGCCTTCCGCACACAGCCCCTCGTCCGAACGGGCGCCCGAGCCGAGATCACACACACATGACCCCGACACCCCCGCGCCCGACAGAGAAGAAGACCAGCGGCAATCCGGCCACACAGGCGCAGATCGCCCAGACCGTGAAGCAGCAGCGCGAGCAGAAGCGCCAGGAGAAGCTCGCCGAGTACCAGAAGCAGCTCGCCAAGCGCCGCCGCGGCAAGCTCGTCTGGTGGACGGTCGGCTCGGTCGTCGCCGTGGGCGTCATCGTGGCGATCATCGCATCGATCGTCTTCGCGCCCGCCCCTCCCCCGACGCTCGACCCGGGCAACGGCGACGGCTCGTCGATCGAAGGCATCGAGACCTTCGAGAACACCGCGAATCACGTCGAGGGATCAGTCGACTATGCGCAGACACCTCCGGTCGGCGGCGACCACAACGCGGTGTGGCTCAATTGCGGCATCTACGACCAGCCGGTGCCGAACGAGAACGCGGTGCATGCCCTCGAGCACGGCGCGGTCTGGATCACCTACGACGCATCGACCGTCTCGGGCGGCGAGCTCGACGCGCTCAAGAGCCAGCTGCCGTCGTCGTACATCGTGCTCTCTCCCTACGAGGGACTGGACTCGCCGATCGTCATGAGCGCGTGGAACGCGCAGCTGAAGCTCGACTCGGCCGATGACCCCCGCGTCTCTGAGTTCCTCACGGCCTACTGGCGCAGTCAGAACGCGCCGGAGCCGAACGCCTCCTGCTCGGGCGCGCTGGACGCACCCGGCAAGCAGTAGCCACGATGACCGAGGAGCCCACCGCCACAGCGCCACGGCGGTGGATCGTCGTGATTCTGGCGTGCCTCGCGATCGGCGGGCTCGCCTTCGCGATCGGACGCTTCTCGACCTTCGGCACCACCCCGGCCGCCCAGGCCGCCCCGACGACGGATTCCGCCGAAGCCGGCTTCGCCCGCGACATGCAGGTGCACCACGCCCAGGCGATCGGCATGGCGATGGAGATCTACCGCAAGACCGACGACGAAGAGCTGAGGGTCCTCTCCTACGACATCGCGACGGGTCAAGCCGGTCAGCGCGGCGAAATGTTCGACTGGCTCGTGCAATGGGGTCTGCCTCAGTCGGGCGGACCCATGATGGCCTGGATGGCGGCCGACGGCGGCGACCACGAACACGGCGGTGGGGATCCGGGCGCAGCGCTCAGCGATGAAGAGGCACGGTCCGCGATGGGGATGGCATCGGATGCCGAGCTCGACGCTCTGGCAGCAGCTTCGGGAAAAGAAGCGGACTGCCTCTTCCTCGAGCTCATGATCCGCCACCACGAGGGCGCGGTGCCGATGGCCGATGCGATCCTCGATCTCGGCTCGGAACCGCGCGTCCTCCAGGTCGCCGGGTCGATCCGCTCCGGACAGACGGCCGAGATCGACGCGATGAAGAGCATGCAGCAGCGACTGGGCTGCACCGGCTGAGCCGAGGGCCCGAAGCCCGGTCGCTACAGTGAACGGGTGAGCGCTCCCCCTTCACCTCCCGCGAGTCAGCCGATCCTCGTGCGAGTCGCCGTGGTGCTGATCTACCTCAGCGGGTTCGCGAGCGTGGCGATCGGCATCCTCGTCCTTCTCAGCAGGTACCAGGTGGACGCGGCGGAGGTTCTGCCCACCTCGCTTCTGGGCGCGGGGGTCATCCTCTTCGGCCTGCTCACGATCGCCGTCGCATCCGGAGTCGCCCGCGGACGGCGGCTGGCGCGCCTGATCCTGACCATCTACCTCGCTGTGCAGTTCGTCCTGCACATCGTCACGATCGTGACCGCCGACACGTGGGACTGGACCTCGGCGGCCGAGATGGTGATCTACGTTTTCATCGCGGTCGCCGTGTGGACACCGCCGGGCTCGCGCTACTTCAGCGTCGTGCCCGCTGATCAGACCGAGGTCGCGACCGCCGAGTGATCTCGTCCCGCGCCGGCGACGTCGGCGTGAGCCGCTGTCGCGAGAGACCGGGCGACGTACCGGCGGTGGAAGAACCGCACGATCTCGATAGCCCCGATCGTGAGCACGGTGACGAGCGCGACGAGATAGGCGCACTCCTCGCCGGGGTCGACGAGCTGGAAGAACTCCGTCGAGAGCGGGATCGTGAAGATCGCCACCAGCGCCACGAACATCGAGCCGATCACGATCGCCTTGTAGCGGTTGATCGGACGTGACAGCACGGTCAGCACCCAGATGCCGACGATCGCGAGGATGATCGTCGATCCCGTCCTCAGCTGCGCCTCGTCGACTCCGAGCGACATCGCGCCCAGCGTGTAGAGGGTCAGCGCGACCGCGATGATGATGCCGGCGGGGATCGCGAAGCTCAGCGAGCGCTTCAAGAACCCCGGCACGTACCGCTGGCTGTTCGGCATCAGGGCGAGGAAGAACGCCGGGATGCCGATCGTCAGCCCGTCGGTGATCGACAGCTGGCGGGGCAGGAACGGGAACTCCAGCACGAGGATTCCGAACAGGATCGCGAGCCCGGTCGCGTACGCGGTCTTGGTGAGGAACAGCATCGACACGCGCTCGATGTTCGCGATCACCTGACGGCCCTCCGCCACGACGTCGGGCAGATGCGAGAACTGTCCGTCGAGGAGGACGAGTCGCGCGACCGCCTTCGTCGCCGCCGCACCGGAGTTCATCGCGATTCCGATGTCGGCGGTCTTGATCGCGAGCGCGTCATTCACGCCGTCGCCGGTCATCGCGACGACGTGCCCACGCCCCTGCAGCGCGACGACCATGCGCTTCTTCTGCTCGGGAGTCACCCGCCCGAACACGGTGTAGGTCTCGAGGATCTCGCCGAGTTCGGCATCGTCTTCGGGCAGCTTGCGGGCGTCGTAGCCCTCGGCGACGTCGAGGCCGACCTCGCGGGCGATCGCCGCCACGGTCCGAGGATTGTCGCCGGAGATGATCCGGATGCCGACGCCCTGGGTCGCGGAAGTAGGCGAGCGTGTGCGCGGCATCCGGTCGCACCTGCTCGCGGAAGGTCAGCACGATGGCGGGGATCAGATCCGCGGGCAGACGTTCGGCCTCGACGTCGGCCTCGGTCAACGCGACTGCGGAGTGGGCCAGCACGAGCGTCCGGCGCCCTGTCGAGGCAAGTTCGATGACGGTGCGGCCGAGTTCTTCGGCGGGATCGGATGCGGCATCCCCGAACACCATCTCGGGGGCACCCAGCACCCAGGTGCCGCTGTCCGCGAACGAGACCGCGCTCCACTTGCGGGCCGAGGAGAACGGCACGTACGCCTGCACCTCCGGCGCGGCAGCGAGCGGGAACGGCTCTCGCAGGCAGCGTGCCGTCGAGTTCGCATCGGGTGCCGCGCCGTACCAGGCGAGCGTGCTCTCCCAGCTGGGCGCCGCGCCGGTGAGCGGGTGCGAACCGTCGAACCGGATGTCGCCGCCGGTGAGCGTGCCGGTCTTGTCGAGGCAGATCACGTCGACCCGGGCGAGGCCCTCGACCGCGGGGAGTTCGTTCACGAGCACCTGCCGGCCCGCGAGCTTCGCGGCGCCCACCGCGAAGGCGATCGATGTCACGAGCACCAGGCCGAGCGGGATCATGGCCGTCAGCGACGCGATCGTGTTCACGACCGCCTGCACCCAGGTTCCGCTCTCCCACGCCTGCACCCAGCCGCCGGCGACCATCATCTGCGCGTTGAGCACCAGCAGACCGATCGGGCCGACGCCCCAGCCGACCCAGGTGAGCACCCGGTCGATCGAGGTGCGCAGCTCGGAGGAGACCATCGAGAACCGCTTCGCCTCGTCGGCGAACTTGTTCGCGTAGGAGTCCGCGCCGACCCGAGTGACCTGCGCCTCGCCCTCACCGGCGACCACCACCGAGCCCGAGAGCGCCTCGTCGTCGTGGTTCTTGTCGACCGCATCGGACTCGCCGGTGAGCATGGACTCATCGATCTGCAGCGCGCGCCCGCGCGCGACGACCGCGTCGGCCGGAACCTGGTCGCCCGCCCTGAGGATCAGGATGTCGTCGAGGACAACGTCCGCGGGTGCGATCTCGAGCTCCTCGCCGCCGCGGCGTACCCGCGCGCGGGGGGCGTTCAGCAGCGCCAGTCGATCGAGCTTCGCCTTGGCACGGAACTCCTGGACGCATCCGATGATCGCGTTCGCGAACGCGGCGAGGCCGAACAGCGCGTCCTGCCAGCGGCCGAGCAGCAGAAGGATGAGGAAGCAGCCGCCGACGATCGCGTTGAAGAGCGTGAACACGTTGGCGCTGACGATGTTCCAGACGCTTCGGCTCGAGTCGGCCGTGAAGGCGTTCGTGCGGCCCGCCGCGATGCGCTCGGCGACCTGGGCCGGCGTGAGCCCCACCGCGGGGTCGACCTGCGCGGGCAGTGCGTCGACCTCGGTCACGGCATCCATGGATCACACCCTATGACCACCGCCGATATGCGCGCGTCGACCGGATGCCGGAGAATGGGACGCTATGGATACTCCCGCCGACGTCATCCTCCATCTCGCGCACGCCGGCGTCTCGCTCGTCGTCGACGCGCGCCTCGGGACGCCTGCCCTCGATCGTGCACTGGGGTGCGCAGCTCGGAAATCTCGGCGACGAGGCGCTCGTCGGACTCAGCGACGCCGCCGTGCCGGTCGTCGGCTCGAACAACGTCGACACCCCGCCCCGGGTCGCCCTTCTGCCCGAGCACCACACCGGCTGGACAGGCCGGCCCGGACTCTCGGGATCGGCATCCGGTCGCGGCTGGTCGCCGCGTTTCGTCACGACCGCGATCGAGTTCGACGACGCCCCGGTCGAGGGTGTGGTCACAGCGGGCGCGGGTCGCGCGGTCTTCCACGCCGCGGATGATCGCGCAGAGCTGTCGCTTCGGCTCGAACTGGAGCTTCTGCCCAGCGGCCTGATCCGCTCGCGGGCCGCGCTGACGAACGAGCAGGATGCCGACTACACCGTCGACGAGGTGTCGCTCGTGTTCCCGATCCCCGCAGAAGCGAGCGAGATCCTGGACTTCACGGGCCAGCACAACTACGAGCGCTTTCCGCAGCGCGGCCCGCTGCGCGCCGGCATCCATCTTCGCGAGAACCGTCGGGGCCGGACGGCCGCCGACAGCGCGTACGTGCTGCACGCGGGAGTGCCCGGGTTCGGGTTCGCCGAGGGCCGGGTCTGGGCCGTGCACACCGCGTGGAGCGGCAACCACCGCCACTACGCCGAGCGGGTCTACACGGGCGAGCAGGTGCTCGGCGGCGGTGAGGTGCTGCTGCCCGGCGAGATCGTCCTCGCGAGCGACGAGACGTATGAGAGTCCGTGGGTCTACGGAGCGTACGGTGACGGGCTCGACGCGATCGCGCACCGATTCCACCACCACCTTCGCGCTCTCGGCGTCGATCGCCCTGCGGAGCGACCAGTGACCCTGAACGTGTGGGAGGCCGTCTACTTCCGCCACGACGCCGCCGAGCTCATCGCCCTCGCCGATCAGGCCGCGGCGATCGGCATCGAGCGATTCGTGCTCGATGACGGCTGGTTCGGCGACCGCCGCACCGACCGGGCTGGGCTCGGCGACTGGGTCGTCTCGACCGAGGTGTGGCCCGACGGCCTGCACCCGCTCGTGGACCACGTCCGCGTCCAAGGGCATGCAGTTCGGACTGTGGTTCGAGCCCGAGATGATCAACCTCGACAGCGACCTGGCGCGGCGGCATCCGGAATGGATCATGGCCGCGCGCGACGAGCTGCCCGTAGAGTCGCGCGCACAGCACGTTCTCAACCTCGCCGCGCCGGGAGCGTACGAGCACGTGAAGGGCCAGATGCTGGCGATCCTCGACGAGTACCGGATCGACTACATCAAGTGGGACCACAACCGCGATCTCACCGAGGCCGGCGACCGCGAGCGCGGAGGTCGCCCGGTGGTGCACGAGCAGACCCTGGCCTTCTATCGCCTGCTGCGCGAGCTGCGCGAGGCGCACCCGCACCTCGAGATCGAGTCGTGCTCGTCGGGTGGGGGGCGGGTCGACCTGGGCGTGCTCGAGCTGACCGACCGGGTCTGGGTCTCGGACAACAGCGACCCGCACGACCGCCAGTCCATGATGCGCTGGACCGCACAGCTCGCGCCTCCCGAGTATCTCGGCGCGCACATCGCCTCTGATCGCTCGCACACGACCGGACGCAGGCTCGACCTGTCGTTCCGGGCGAGCACCGCGATCTTCGGCCACCTCGGCATCGAGTGGGACCTCGGCGAGGCGACGGATGCCGAGCTGCAGCTTCTCGCCCGCTGGATCGAGTTCCACAAGGAGCACCGCGCGCTGCTGCTGGGCGGCGAGGTCGTGCGCATGGACACTCCCGATCCGCGGATCATGCTGCACGGGGTGGTCGCGCCCGATCGGTCCGAAGCGCTCTTCTCCGCCGCGGTGCTCGACACCACGCATCCCGACCCGCCTGCGCCGCTGAAGCTGCGCGGACTCGAGCCGGACCGCACCTATCGGGTCGCGCCGGTCTTCATCGGGACGATCCCGTCGGGACTCATCCCGCCGGCGTGGTGGGGCGAGCCCAGCGACGCCGAGATCCTCGCGACGCAGGAGTACTGGGACCGCGCCGAGCGCGCCGACGTGAGCTACCCCGGCGCACGCTTCCGCGGCGATGTGCTCGCGTCGGTGGGCGTGGCATCTCCGCGCCTGCATCCCGACCAGGCCGTGCTGTACCGCGTCGTCGCCGAGGACTGACCCTCGCGCACATGCGATCGGCCGGGAGCTGGTGGGCTCCCGGCCGATCGTGTGTGCTCTGCTACTTGACCGAACCCGCGGTGAGTCCGCGGACGAAGAAGCGCTGCAGGGCGAAGAAGATCACCAGCGGCACCACCAGGGTGATGAACGAACCCGCCGCGACGCGCTGCCAGCCCTGACCGTACTGGCCCAGCAGGGTGTACAGACCCTGGGTCAGCACCTGGTTGGGACCACTCTGGATGAACAGATACGCGACGAAGAAGTCGTTCCACACCCAGAGGAACTGGAAGATCGCGAACGAGGCCAGCGCGGGCACCGACATCGGCACGATCAGCCGCCAGAAGATCTGGAAGTGGCTCGCCCCGTCCACACGCGCCGCCTCGATGAGCGAGTTCGGGAGCGTCTGCATGTAGTTGCGCAGGATGTAGATCGCCAACGGCATAGCGAACGTGGCGTGAACGATCCAGGCGGCCGGGTACTGACCGATGATCTGGATGCCGGTCGTGTTGCCGAACCACACGAACAGCTGCAGGATCGGGATGACCGCGATCTGGATCGGCACGACCATGAGCGCCAGGATGACCGCGAAGTAGATCTCCTTGCCGCGGAACTCGAAGAACGTGAACGCGTAGGCGGCCATCGCGGCGATCATCACGGGGAGCACCGTCGCAGGCACCGTGACGGCGACCGAGTTCCAGAACGTCGTTCCGGCATCGAGCGCGGTCCACGCCTGAGCGAACGCGTCCAAGGTCCAGTCCTGCCCGAAGGGGTTCAGGAAGACGGTCCACCAGCCCGTGGCATCCACGTCCGCCTTGCTGCGGAAGCTCGTGATCAGCAGACCGAGCAGCGGGAACAGCCACGCCAGCGCGATGATCGCCATCAGGATGGTGATCAGGACGTGAGGCTTGCGCTTCTCCGTGCCGTCGGCGTTCCGCTTCTTCGACTTCGCCTGGAGGTCGATGATTTCGCGCTTGCCCTCGTCCTCGTCGACGATGGGGGTCGGGATGAAGGTCATCGGAGTTCCTCCTGCGACTTGTAGCTGCGGACTTGGTACACGATCAGCGGGATCACGGCGATCATCAGGACGATCACGACCGCTGCGGCCTTGCCCGGGTTCTGGAAGCTGAACAGCTGCGAGTAGAACTCGACCACGAGCACGCTCGTGTTGTACTGCCCGCCGGTCATGGCGTAGATGATGTCGAAGCTCTTCATGACGAAGATCGTGACGGTGACGAAGACGGCCAGCACGGTGCCTCGGATCTGCGGGACGATCACGAGGAAGAAGGTCTTGCGCTCGCTCGCTCCGTCCAGGCGCGCCGCCTCGATGGTCTCTTCCGGGACGCCCTTGATCGCCGCGGACAGCAGCACCATCGCAAAGCCGACCTGCAGCCAGATGACGATGAACATCAGCAGGAAGCTGTTGACCCGTGCGGCATCGATCGTGAGCCAGGGGATCGGATCCTGTCCGGTGACACCCGTCCAGATGGCGTTCAGCAGGTAGATCTGCGGATTGCCAGGCGGCGCATAGAAGTAGATGAAGCGCCAGGTCACCGCGGCTGCGATGCCGCTGATCGCCATCGGGATGAAGATCATCGCCTTGAACGACTGCTCACGACGCTTGCCCAGACGGTCCGTGAGGATCGCGACCAGCAGTCCCACGAGGACTGTCGCCGCCGGTACCACGAGAACCCACAGCGCGTTGTTGATCAGGACGCTGATGAAGTTCGGGTCGGTGAACAGCGAGACGTAATTGTCGAACCCGACGAAGGTCGCACCCTCACCGCGGCGCTGGCTCTGCTTCATGAAGCTCTCCACGAAGGTGCGCAGAGCTGGGTAGAGCAGGAAGACCGCGACGAGGACGATCACCGGGAGGAGGAAGACGTACGGCAGCAGCCGCGACTTCGTCTTGTCGTTCGTCTTCTCGACGATCCAGTTGAGGAGCCAGAAGATCAAGAACGAGACTCCGAGGCCCAAGACCACGGAGATGAGTGCACTTAAGATGGGGCCCATCGAAAACCGCCTGACGTCATTGTGAGGATGATGGTGATGCTAGTGGGGAGCGGCGCCGGTATATAGCGTGCCGGCGCCGCTCCGCTTCGCTCACGTGGAGCGACGAGGACGCACTACCGCGGCCAGGACGCGTCGATCGCGTCGAAGGCCTGCTCCATCGTCTTCTGACCTGCGAACCAGCTGGTCAGCTCGCTCCACTCGGTGCCGGCGCCGACTTCACCCGGCATCTGGTCCGAAGCGTCGAACCCGAACAGTGTCGATGCCGCCAGCAGCTCCTGAGCCTTCTTCTGGAACTCGGTGGTGTAGAACGACGTGTCGAAGTCGTTGTGCGGGGAGAGGAAGATCGCCTGGCTGGCGTATCCGTTCGTCCCGAACTCCGGACCCGTGATGTACTCCACGACCTGCTTGACGTCGTCCGAGTCGGTGAACGCACCGACCAGGTCACCGCCGCCGAGCATCGCCGTGTCCGTGCCGTCCGGGGAAGGCAGCTGGAAGAAGTCGATGTTCGACAGGTCGCCGTCCTGGATCTGCGCCTTGATGTCATCGGGGAAGAAGTCCGCGATGAACGAACCCTGACGCATCATGAAGCACTGGCCGTTCTCCTTGCCGGTGACGAACAGCTGGTTGCCCGCGGTCTGGAACGACGTGGTCGCCGCGGCGGCGCCCCCACCGTTGACCTTGCCGTCGGTGAGAAGCTCGTCGGCGACCTTATCGCCCGCCTGATTGACGAGATCGCTGTTGAAGAGGGTGTCACCCGCGATCCAGGAGTTGTACTCCTCAAGACCGCCGTAGCGCAGCACATATTCCTCGAGCCAGTCGGTGGCCGGCCATCCGGTCGCGCCGCCGGATTCCAGTCCGACGCACCATGGGTAGCCGATGCCGTCTGCGATGATCTGCTCTTGGACCGCCGTCATCTCCTCATCGGTCGTCGGAACCGTCAGACCCGCGGCCTCGAATGCGGCCGGGTTGTACCAGACCAGCGACTTGACGTTGATCGAGTACGGCAGACCGAACGTCTGGCCGTCCACGACGGCGATGTCGCCGAGACCGTTCGCCTCGTCGGCGGTGACCGCGTCGACGTCGATTCCCAGGTCTTCGAGCGGGAAGAGCGTCTGCGTCTGGCTCTTCAGGACGCCCGGCTGCGGGTAGATCGCGATGTCGGGCGGGTTGCCCGCCGTGGCGCGTGCGATGACGGCCGTCTGGAAGTCGGTGTTGCCGTCGTAGCGCACCGTGATGCCCGACGTCTCGCTCCACTTGTCGAGGTCGGCCTGGAAGGCCTCTGCCTGCGCATCGGTGAATCCACCCAGGATCGAGACTTCACCGCCGTCGCCCCCGCCCTCATCGCCCCCACCGCCGGTGCAGCCGGCGAGCGCGATACCGACGATCCCGAGCGCCACGACCGGCGCCAGGATACGTCTGTGCTGTGACATGCCCATGTGTGCTTCTCCTCTTTGAGTCACGAATGATTCGCGTAGCGGCACTTCGGGAACCGCTTCCACACAACGTATTGGATTCTGGCAGATGGCACAACACTCGATCCCCTGATCGGTCCGGATCGTTGTAATTGCGCCGATGCGTCGGAAAGCGTGATAGTGGAACCGTTCCCAGAAACGCCGAAATCTCGTATGCTGAACCGAATCCGACGCACGCCGCGGAACGATGACCGACCCCGAGGGTGGTGGCACGAGTGAGCGGGATTGCAGAGGTGGCACGCCTGGCCGGAGTGTCGAAGTCCACGGCAAGTCGCGCCCTGGGCGCAACCGGCTATGTCTCCGACGAGACGCGACAGCGCGTCCACGACGCGGCAGCGTCGATCGGCTACGTGCCGTCGACCAGCGCGGTGAGTCTCGCGACCGGGCGCACGCAGAACGTCGGGGTCGTCATGCCCTACGTGAACCGCTGGTTCTTCGCGGAAGTGCTCGAGGGCATTCAGCAGGTCCTCCTCGAACAGGGCCTGGACCTCACCCTCTACGACGCGAAGCCGGGCACCGATGCACGCAATCGGATCTTCGAGGACTTCCTCGCCCGCAAGCGGTTCGACGGGCTGATCGCCGTCGGCCTCGAACCCGACCACAAGGAATTGGACCGTCTGATCAGGATCGGACGCCCCATCGTCAGCGTCGTCGGGTCGGGGTCGGCGACCACTGTGGTCGAGATCGACGACGACCACGTGGCGCGCCGGGCGACCGATCACCTGATCGCGCTCGGCCATCGCGACATCGCCTTCCTGGGCGGAGGGTCCAAGACGCACTGGGCGCAGGTCGATCGCAGACGCCTGAACGGGTATCTGAGCGCCATGGAGACCGCAGGGCTGTCGGAGCACGCCACACACATCGTCTCCGACGTGACGATGCCGGGCGGCTATGCGTCAGCAGTGGACGCGCTCGGCGAGGCGCGGCGCCGGCCCAGCGCGATCGTCGCCACGTGCGACGAGGTCGCGATCGGCGCGATCATCGCGGCGCGACGGCTCGGCGTGCAGGTGCCGAGCGACCTCAGCGTGATCGGGATCGACGACCATGAGTTCGCCGACATGTTCGCGCTCACCACCCTGCGGCAGTCGCCGCGTGAGCAGGGCCGCGTGGCGGTCGAACTTCTCCTCGCCCACCTCGACGACCCGAGTCAGGCCACCAAGACGGTGCGGATGCAGGCACAGCTCGTCGTCCGCAACTCCACCGCCGCGCTGGACCCGCGCCGCTCGGCGGTCGCGGTCGACGGTCGCCGGCACGGCGCCCGCTGAAGTCCGCCCTCCCCCTCGCCCTCGAAGGAGCCATTCGTGTTCAACCTGCCCGATTCGTGGGTGTGGGACTTCTGGTTCGCCGATGACGGCGACCGCTACCACGTGTTCTTCCTGTACGCCTCCCGCGCCCTCCACGACCCCGAGCGCCGGCACCTCCGCGCCTCGATCGGCCACGCAGTCTCCGACGATCTCGTGTCGTGGACGCAGGTCGCCGATGCCCTCGTGCGCAGCGATGCGCCGGCGTTCGACGACGTGGCCACGTGGACGGGCAGCGTCGTGCGCCACGACGACGGAACGTGGTTCCTGTACTACACCGGCGTGCGCTTCGAGGGCGGCCGCAATGTGCAGCGGCTGGGCTACGCGACGTCGACAGATCTGACGACGTGGACCAAGGCGACCGACAACCCGGTCGTGGAGTCGGACGCGCGCTGGTACGAGCGTCTCGACACATCGCCGTGGAACGAGGAGACGTGGCGGGACCCGTGGGTCCTCCGTGATCCGAACGGCGACGGATGGCACATCCTGGTCACCGCGCGGTCGATCGACGGCGAGTCCGACACGCGCGGCGTCGTCGGGCACGCGGTCTCGCCCGATCTGCGCACCTGGGAGGTGCTTCCGCCGCTCAGCGAGCCGGTCGGCATGGGCTTCGGTCAGCTCGAGGTCATGCAGGTCGAAGAGGTCGAGGGCACGCCCGTGCTCATCTTCTCGTGCCTGCCTCCGCAGGCATCAGAACAGCGTCGGGGCGCGTTCCCGCGTGGAGCGATCTGGGCGGCCCCCGCCGACTCGCTCACCGGCCCGTTCCGAATCGCCGAGGCGTATCCCCTCGCCGATGAGGACCTCTACGTCGGTCGACTCCTGCGGCGCCGCGATGACGGCCGGTGGCTGCTGTTCGCCTTCCGAAACGTCGGCGCGGACGGTGCGTTCGTCGGCGGGATCACCGACGGGATGCCGATCAGCTGGCGCGGTGATCGTCTGGTCGCCGAACGCCCGTAGACACGACGAAGGCCCCGGATGCAGCATCCGGGGCCTTCGCTCGGTGATCGAGCAGCGCGCTCGCGCGCGTCTCGAGACCCGACTACTTCAGGGTGACGGTCGCGCCGGCCTCTTCGAGAGCAGCCTTCGCCTTGTCAGCGGCTTCCTTGGTCGCGCCCTCGAGCACAGCCTTGGGAGCGCCGTCGACGACGGCCTTGGCCTCGCCGAGGCCGAGAGCGGTGAGCTCACGGACGACCTTGATGACCTGGATCTTCTTCTCGCCGGCGGCCTCGAGCACGACGTCGAACGCCGTCTGCTCCTCGGCCTCTTCGGCGGGAGCCGCACCGGCAGCAGCCGGGCCGGCAACGGCGACGGGCGCCGCGGCGGTGACCTCGAAGGTCTCCTCGAACTTCTTGACGAACTCCGACAGCTCGATGAGCGTGAGCTCCTTGAACGCGTCGAGCAGCTCGTCGGTGGTGAGCTTTGCCATGATTTTCTCCTTGCTTAGGTTTCTGTCAGCCGCGCCCTGATCAGGCGGCGGACTCCTGCTTCTCACGCAGCGCGTCGACCGTGCGAACGGCCTTCGACAGCGGTGCGTTGAACAGATATGCGGCGCCGAACAGCGAGGCCTTCATCGCACCGGCGAGCTTCGCCAGCAGGACTTCACGGCTCTCGAGGTCAGCGAGCTTGTTGACCTCATCTGCGGTCAGGGCGGCACCGTCGAAGTACCCGCCCTTGATCACCAGAAGAGGGTGTGCCTTGGCGAAGGCGCGCAGACCCTTCGCGACGGTGACCGGGTCACCGTGCACGAATGCGATGGCCGAAGGACCCTTCAGGTCATCGTCCAGCGTCGAGATCCCCGCCTTGTTGGCGGCGATCTTGGTCAGCGTGTTCTTCACCACGGCGTATTCCGCGTCCTGACGAATGCTGTTGCGGAGCTCCTTGAGCTCAGCAACCGTCAGACCGCGGTACTCGGTCAGCAGAACGGCGGTCGAACCCTCGAAGTTCTTCGTGAGTTCGGCGACCGATGCATCCTTCTGCGCCATGGCCACTCCTTGTGTGTACGAGACGCTCCGCGATGGCGGGGCGCCGGCCGACGGCATCCGCTCATCGGATCTCGCTCGACAATGAAAAAAGCTCCGGCGCAAGCGCACGGAGCAAGAAACTCGGAGGAGATCTGTGTCGTACACCTGCGCGGGCCCCTGCATTGCAGAGCTTCGATCTTCGTACGCTTGCACGCACGTCGATGACCAGCGGTCTTCGGCTGGATTCCAGAATACGGGATGCCGCTCCCCCTGCAAAATCCGGGCAGGTTTGCGGGCTCCGTTCTTTGCGCGAGATCACCCCGTGCTCGCGAGATCACCGCGTACCGGCGTTGCTCGCGTGTGCTCTCGCGAGCAGCGGGTGATCTCGCGGCTGGTCAGCGCGACCCGGGACGGTGCGCCAGGACGAACGCGGTCGCCTCGGCGCGCGATGCCACGCCCAGCTTGCGGAAGATCTTCGCGACGTGGAACTTCACCGTGTTCTCGCTGATGCCCAGGCCTGCGGCGATCTCGCGATTGCGCTGACCGGCGATCAGCAGCTCGAGCACCTCGATCTCGCGCGGACCGAGGTCCCACGCGGGAGGCGCGGCCGACAGCGCGGGCGGCGGGTCCAGCGGCATCACGACCGACATCTCGGTGCCCCACCCGGGTGTCGCCTCGAACGCGAGCCGCCCGTTGAGGGCGAGCACGCGCTGGCGCACCAGCCGCAGCTGCACGCTCTCCTCCGAGAGGTCACCGGGGCCGTCGTCGCGCACATTGATGAGCAGGTTCGTGCCGTCGCAGTCCCACTGCACACGCACCCGACTCACATCGTGCCGGTCGACCAGCGCCAGGATCGATCCGCGCACGACCGCCCGAGCGCCGTGCGCGATCTCGCTGGGCAGTGCCCGGCCGTTGACCGGCGGCTCGACGAACTGCACGTCGATGTCGCGGTAGCGCACGAGCGGACGCAGGTCGTCGCGCAGCCGCTCGAAGGCGGTGGTGACGGGTTCCTCGGTGAAGGTGCGCACCCGGTCGCTCGCGGTGCGCAGGTGCACCATGCCCTCGGCCGCGATCTGGGTCGCCGTGTTCCGGGCGGATCGGTCGTCGAGCGTGCTGGAGCGGAGCACCGCCAGCACCGACTCGAGCGTCGTGGAGTACTCGTCGGCGAGCTCGGTGAGCGCCTCCATCCGCACGCTCGAGGTGGCACGGGCCAGCTGCAGATAGTCGGGCGGAGCGGCATCCGCGAGTTCTTGCGCGCGCAGCGCGACGATGTTCCACAGCTGGACGACGGCCGCGTCTGAGTCGGCGTCGCCCGGCTGGGCGAGCACCAGCAGGGCGCCGTTGCTCGAGACCGCGTGGAACGCATCGACCTCGCCGGTCGCGGTGGCGATCGGGGCGCGCCGCGTGTGGCCGGGGCCGAGCATGCGTCGCACCTCGTCGAGCGCGAGGAACGAGACGCCGTCGACGAAGGATGCCGCACCGGCGCCGGCGCGCTGCCCGCCGGCTGCGTCGGCCACCAGGAACACGAGGGCGGAGTGCGGGATCAACGGCGCGAGAAGCGTGGACAGCCGCGACGGCATGAGCGCCGGCGGGGCGGTGAGGACGTCCGCCAGACCGCGGATCGTGTCGAGATCGCGCTCGACGGTATGGCTCTGCACTGAGGTCATGCCCCCACCCTAGGTTTCTGCCACCCGTTCGGGTAGGCAGAACGACCCCGAGGAGCGATCGACCCACTCGAACGAACCAGACAGGCTCGAAGTGCGCCAACACCCGTGGCTCAAAGAGAGGACGAAGATGTCTGCAAACAGAGCGGTCGCCTACGAGGGACCCGGAGTCGTAAAAGTCGTCGACACCGACTACCCCGAGTTCGAACTGCATGACGGCCCGGGTGTGAACCCCGCCAACGTGGGGCGGAAGATTCCGCACGGGGCGATCCTTCGAACCGTCGCGACGAACATCTGCGGCTCCGACCAGCACATGGTGCGCGGGCGCACGACGGCCCCCGCCGGTCTCGTGCTCGGCCACGAGATCACCGGCGAGGTCGTCGAGACAGGGCCCGACGTCGAGTTCATCAAGGTCGGCGACATCGTCTCCGTTCCCTTCAACATCTCGTGCGGCCGCTGCCGCAACTGCAAGGAGGGCAAGACCGGCATCTGCCTGAACGTGAACCCCGACCGCCCGGGCAGCGCGTACGGCTACGTCGACATGGGCGGATGGGTCGGCGGCCAGGCCGAGTACGTGCTCGTCCCCTACGCGGACTGGAACCTGCTGCGCTTCCCCGACCGCGACCAGGCACTCGAGAAGATCCTCGATCTGGCGATGCTGTCCGATATCTTCCCGACCGGCTTCCACGGCGCGGTCACCGCCGGCGTCGGCGTGGGCTCGACCGTGTACATCGCGGGCGCAGGCCCGGTCGGTCTGGCGGCAGCCGCCGGTGCGCAGCTGCTCGGAGCCGCCGTCGTGATCGTCGGCGACCTGAACGAGGACCGGCTGGCGCAGGCGCGCAGCTTCGGATGCGAGACCGTCAACGTCGGCGAAGGCTCGGTGCCCGACCAGCTGGAGCAGCTGCTCGGCGTACCCGAAGTCGATGCCGCGGTCGATGCCGTCGGCTTCGAAGCGCGCAGCGAGGGACACGGTGCGAACGCGAAGGAGGCGCCCGCCACCGTACTCAACTCGCTGATGGGCGTCACCGCCGCCGGCGGAGCGATCGGCATCCCGGGTCTGTACGTCACCGGCGATCCCGGTGCCGTCGACGACGCCGCCAAGGTCGGGTCGCTCTCGATCAGCCTCGGCACGGGATGGGCGAAGTCGCTGTCGTTCACGACGGGGCAGTGCCCGGTCATGCGCTACAACCGTCAGCTCATGATGGCGATCCTGCACGACAAGGTCCACATCGCGGATGCCGTCAACGCCAAGGCCATCTCGCTCGATGACGCCCCCCAGGGCTACGCCGAGTTCGACGCCGGCGCCGCGACCAAGTACGTCCTCAACCCGAACGGCTACATCGCCGCCTGACCCCCATCTCGAACCCGAGTCGATTGATCAACAGAAGGAGCACAACCATGTCCACCGTCACCCTCGAAGATGCCCGCCGCGTGATCGCCGCCGCCGAGAAGAAGGCGACCGAGATCGGCCAGCCGATGAACATCGCCGTCGTCGACTCCGGCGGCAACCTCGTCGCCCACGTCCGTCAGGACGGCGCCTGGATCGGAAGCGTCAACATCTCTGTCAACAAGGCCTGGACCTCGAAGGCCTTCGACATCTCCACGAAGGATCTCGGAGACAACTCGCAGCCGGGCCAGCAGTTCTTCGGCATCCAGAACACGAACGGCGGCAAGGTCGCGATCTTCGCCGGCGGCATCCCCCTCTCGCGCGACGGCGTCGTCGTCGGAGCGGTGGGCGTCAGCGGCGGCTCGGGCGAGCAGGACCACGCGGTCGCCGAGGCCGGCGTCGCGGGCTTCTGACCCCGGGTTTCTGCGCGGCTTCGCGTCGAGTGCACGGCTTGGTGTCGAGTGCACGGCCTTCCCGCGTGGGTAGGTCGTGCACTCGCGTCGATGCCGTGCACTCGAGAACCGGCCCTCGTCCGCGCGCTGGACTCACAGCGGCGGAGTGATGTTGAACGACCTCAGGCGCGCGGCGAGAACCTGAGGCGAGGTGATGTGCTCGTCGCCCCACCGTGCGAATCGCCGTTGCGTCGTCCCGCGGATCCAGTCCTCGCGCTGCTTCTCCTCGAGCAGAATCTGCTCGAGCGGGATGCCGCGCGTCAGCGCCTCGTCGAGATACTTGCCCTTGCCGTCGAACTCGCCGAATGCGGCGACGTCATCGAGGGCGAGATCCACGAAGTACATTCGGCCACCCGGGCCGGCGACCGGAGCCTGCAGCCGCGGCGAGTGGAACCCGAGGCGCACGATCTGCAGCCTGCTCACGCTCTCGCCGGGCAGCTGGGCCTTCCCGTCGGCGAATTCGGCCATCCGCCGAGCCGCCTTCACGCCGCGAGCGCCGGTTGCCGCTGCAATCCGTTCGGCCATGCCACGCCGCCAGGCCTGCACGGCGTCTTCATCCCAGTCCCGCACGCGCAGCGCGATCATGCGTTCGGCGGCGTCAGCGCACGAGACGGCGGCTTCGGGTGGAAGCGTCCGCATGAGATCGAAGACCGTGCGAGACAGGGTCGTGGTGCGGATGCCCTCGCGGAGAACGACATCGGATGCCGGAAGCGGCGCAACGTGGCGCATCACATCCGGGCCGCTCGAGATCCGACCGTCCGCTTCGGTCGTCATGTGCACTCGCTGCGGCCGGTACCGGTACAACGGAAGGCCCCACACGACTGCGGCCGACACGTGTGACAGCGCCGCGCCGCCGGCGGAGTCGCGGACGACGGCGATGACGTGCGCGAGATGGCGAGCTTCGGGCCACAGATCTGACGCGTCGGTCGCGGCGATGTAGCTGCCTCGGCGCACCACGCGCAGCTCTCCGGCACGGACCGCCGAGCTGATGCGTCTTTCGGTCCACCCGCCGAGAAGCAGCGACCTCGTCGAGCGCACGAGCGGACTGAGCTCTGAAACGGACATTCGGCGTCGCATTCTTCAGAGTGCGACGCGCGGCATCCGTCGAAGCGCGTTGCGCGTGCAGCCTGCGCAGAACATGGCATGAACGCCCGCTGGGGAGGAGCCCGGGCATCCACCTCCGACGCGAGCGCACGAGGAACGCGCGAATGCACGAGGTGCCCGCGAAGGAAGCGCGTTCACTCGCGGCCACGTCGTGCATTCGTCGCTGACAGCACGGGCGCAGCGCGCGGGCGACCTCGCGAACAGGGGGTGATCTCGCGCAAAGAAGCGCAAGGGCCCGCGCCCGGAGCGCGCCGGGTGTCGCGAGCACAGGATGTCGCGCCGCGGGGTTAGCCTCGAATGGTGACCCTCGAACTCGCCGCGCTGTCGCCGACGCTCGCGTCGCGGGTCGTCGCGGACTCGCGGGATCGGGTCGCCTGGACCCGCGCCCGGTCGCGCGGGATCACCGCGACCGACGTCGCGAGCCTGACCTCGGTGAACGCGATCGCGAAGGCGGCCGATGCGAAGCTGATGGGCTCGGGCTTCTCAGGCAACGCGTACACGGCGCACGGTCGGGTGCGTGAACCCGCGATCGCCGGCTGGGTGGCGGCGACGCACGGAATCCTGCCGTCCAGCGCCCTGTTCCACGCGGTCGTCGAGAAGCGCCATCTCGCGACGCCCGACGGGGTCGTCGTCGACGCAGACGGGCGCGTCACCCTCTGCGAGATCAAGACGACCAACAAGTCGTGGCGCAGCATCCCTCGCACGTACCTGCGGCAGATCTGGTGGCAGCAGCACGTCCTCGAAGCCGAGCGCACTCTGGTCGTGTGGGAGGAGCACGACGGTTTCGTCCCGGTGGACGATGAGCCGCGCTGCGCCTGGGTCGACCGCGACGACCACGAGATCGGCCGGCTCGTGGCTCTGGCCACGTCGCTGATCGACGAGCTCCACCGGCGCACGACGCAGCGACCGCCGGTCGCCCCGGCGGCCGCCGAGCGGATGCCGCGCCCCACGCCGCGCGAGCCCTTCCGCGCGCTCGCGCTCGCTGACTGAGCCGTTCGCAGCCGCGCGATTCGCGCCGCGCCGTTGCGTTCACCGGCCCGGGCGGGAATAGTTGACACACGTCAACGATTACCCATATAGTTGACTTACATCAACCGTTGATTCAGGTCAACTTCTTCGCGCCGCCGACGTCGCCCGCCGTCCATCCGCATTCTTCCGAAGGATCCCCATGTCCACGCCTTCCTCTGCTTCCGTGAAGCCCGAGAAGCTCGACGAGATCGACGAGCTCGAGAAGCCCAAGATGACGCACCGCCAGGTGCTCGAGGCCCTCTCCGGCCTGCTTCTCGGCATGTTCGTCTCGATGCTCGCCTCGACGGTCGTCTCGACCTCGCTGCCCGTCATCATCCACGACCTCGGCGGCACCCAGGCCGCATTCACGTGGGTCGTCACGGCCACGCTGCTGACCACCGCGATCTCGACCCCGATCTGGGGCAAGCTCGCCGACCTGTTCAACCGCAAGCTGCTCATCCAGATCGCGATCGCGATCTTCGTGCTCGCCACCGCCGCAGCCGGGTTCTCGCAGAGTCCCGAGATGCTCATCGCATTCCGCGCGGTGCAGGGCATCGGCGCGGGTGGCCTTGCGGCGCTCAGCCAGGTCATCATGGCCGACATCATCAGCCCGCGCGAGCGCGGCCGGTACATGGGACTGTTCGGCGCGGTCATGGCCGTCGCCACGATCGGCGGCCCGCTCCTGGGCGGCGTCATCACCGACACGCTCGGGTGGCGCTGGAACTTCTACGTCGCGCTCCCGTTCGCGATCCTCGCGCTCATCATCCTGCAGCGCACCCTGCACATCGTCCCCCGCGCCAAGCGCAAGGTCTCGATCGACTACCTCGGCATCGTGTTCCTCTCGGTCGCCGTCTCGCTGCTGCTGATCTGGGTCACGCTCGCCGGAGACTCGTTCGAGTGGTGGAGCATCCAGACGATCCTCATGGTCGGCGGCGCGATCCTCGGCACGATCCTGTTCATCGTCACCGAGCTGCGCGCCAAGGAGCCGCTCATCCCGCTCTCGATGTTCCGCAACCGGACGTTCACCCTCGCGGTGATCGCCTCGATCGCGACCGGCATCGCGATGTTCGGCGCGTCGGTGTTCCTCAGCCAGTTCATGCAGCTCGCTCGCGGCGCGACCCCCACCGAGGCCGGCCTCATGACGATCCCGATGATCGCGGGCCTGCTGCTCGCCTCGATCGGCGTCGGTGCGCTCATCACCCGGTTCGGAAAGTGGAAGCCGTTCCTGATCCTGGGCGGCATCTTCCTGATCGCCGGCTCGTACCTGCTCTCGACGATCCACTACGACACGAACTTCGCGCTCGTCTCGCTGTACATGTTCCTGCTCGGCGCAGGCGTCGGCATGACGATGCAGAACCTCGTGCTGGTCGTGCAGAACACGTCGAACCCGAATGAGATCGGCGTCGCCAGCTCGGGCGTCACCTTCTTCCGCAGCCTCGGCGGAACCATCGGAGTCTCGCTCATGGGCGCAGCGCTGGCGGCCCGCGTCACCGAGCTCGTCACCGCGGGCAAGGACGACATCACCGCCGCGATCGCCGGCCTGGGAGCGGACGCGCCGAAGTGGGCCGACAGCCTCGCTTCGGGCACACTCCCCCAGGTCTCGACGATGCCCGAGACGCTGCGCGTGATCTTCGAGGACATCTACGCCCAGGGCATCTCGCACTCGTTCCTGATCGCCGTGCCCTTCGCGGTGATCAGCCTCATCGCGATCGTGTTCCTGCCGAACAAGCCGCTGACCCGCATGACCACGGGCGAGCGGATTCAGGCGAGCGAAGCGGACCTCGCCACCGTGTCGGTGCCCGAGGGCATGGACGTGCTGACGGCGACCGGCACGGTGCGCACGACGGATGCCGCGACCCGCGACTCCGACTCCACGGCCGCCAAGCGGTAGTCTCCGACCGTGATCGAGAACGAAACCCGAGAGGCGCGCACCGAGGCGGTGCGCGCCCTCGAGGCCGAGTTCGGAGAGCTGATCAGCCGCATGCGGCGGGTGCTCGCCGACAACGCACAGCGCGTCAGCCCCGGCATGCTCCCAGGGGCATACAAGGTCTTCACCACGATCGTGCGCCGAGAGAGCGTCACGCTCTCGAGCCTGGCCGATTCGCTCATGGCCGACAAAGGCCAGATCAGCCGCACGGTGCGCGAGCTCGAGGAACTCGGGCTCATCACCCGCACGCCCGACCCCGCGGACGGGCGCTCGAGCCTCCTCTCCCCCACCCCCGAAGGGCTGGAACGTCTCGCCGCCGCGAGAGCACCGCAGGAGAGCGTTCTGCTCAACACCCTCGAAGAGTGGTCGGTCGATGAGATCCGCGACCTGACACGCCTGCTGCACGCGCTCACGGCCGGTGAATCGCCCTGACAGCCGGCGCCGAATCGCGCCTCCCGTCACACGAAACGTCCGGTCGGGCTTAGTCGGCCGTTAGCACCGGCGTAACACGGTCGAGACATACGCAGGGTTGACTGGGCTCACCAGCAAACGAGTGCTGCCGAAGCAGACATGCACCCGGAAGGAGCGACCCATGAGATTCCGGCCGCTGCGACCAGCATCCGCTCCCGAGTCCGCCCCGATCGCGGTCGCGGACCCACCCGAGAAGATGCGCGCCGTCGTCATCGATGCGACAGGGGGCGCCGACGTCCTGCACGAAGCCTCCGTCGCCGTGCCCACCCCGATCCTCAGCGAACTGCTCGTACGGGTCGTCGCCGCGGGCATCAACCCGATCGACGCGAAGACGCGCGGCGGAACCGGGGTGTCCGGAGCGATCACCGAATACCCGGCGACCCTCGGCTTCGACTTCAGCGGCATCGTGGTGCGCTCGCCCTACGAGTCGCACCCGCTGCCCCCCGGCACGCCCGTGTTCGGCATGGTCCCCTTCCCGCGCTCGGGCGGCAGTTACGCCGAGTACGCGGTCGTTCCGTCGCAGTCGGTCGCACGCAAGCCCACCTCGCTCTCGCACGTCGAAGCCGCCGGCGTGCCGCTGGCCGCGCTCACCGCATGGGGCCTGGTCGTCGAGACGGCGCACGCCCACGAAGGACAGCGGATGCTGATCCACGCCGGCAGCGGCGGCGTCGGGCACTTCGCCGTGCAGTTCGCCGCCTACTTCGGCGCCCATGTGACCGCGACCGGCTCGAGCCGCAACGCTTCGTGGCTTCGCGAGCTCGGGGCATCGGTCGTGATCGACTACAGCACCACCCGCTTCGAGGAGGTCATCGCCGACGTCGACGTGGTGATCGACCTCGTCGGGAATGTGCATGACAAGACGGGCGAGCGCTCCCTCAAGGTCGTGCGGCCCGGCGGACTGTACATCCTGGTTCCGACCGGCTCGTGGCCCGGCTACGTCGAGGCCGCCGCCGACGCGGGAGTGCGGACCACGAGCTACAAGGTCATCCCCGACGGCAGCGCACTGGCCACGGTCGGCCGTCTGCTGGACTCCGGTGCGGTGCAGGTCTACATCGACCGCGTCTTCGACCTGGATGACGCCGCTGCCGCGCACGCCGAGCTCGAGCAGGGTCACACCCGCGGCAAGATCGTGCTCCGCGTCAGCGACGACTGAGTCCGTCTCGTCACAGCGGGCCGAGCACGCGTCGGCCCTCCCCCACGATCTCGTCGGCGATCGCATCGAGAAGCGGCGAGCGCAGGTTCCACTGCTGCCAATACAGGGGCACGTCGATCGGCGGACCGCCGAGCAGCATGAGCTCTCCGGCATCCACCGCCTCCTGCCACTGGAATCGCGGGAGCAGCGCCCAGCCGAGCCCGAGCCGCACCG
Source organism: uncultured Actinomycetota bacterium (assembly GCA_963781135.1). Classification (GTDB taxonomy): domain Bacteria; phylum Actinomycetota; class Actinomycetes; order Actinomycetales; family Microbacteriaceae; genus Microbacterium. The sequence continues at coordinate 82,433 of CAWADY010000012.1, forward strand.
CCGCGGCGAAGTCGTTCGACGCGGGAACGTAGTGCCGAGCCGGCAGGGCGTCGTCGATTCCGCGCTCGCGGAGCCAACGGGTCTGCAGGTCGTCGCGGCGGTCGAAGTCCACGAGCGGCGCGTGTGCGAGCGTCGACGGCACGCTCCGATCGGGCAGCCATCGCGCGGCGAAGGACGGCGTGGCCACCGCTTCGTAGCGCATCGCCCCGAGCGCGCTGACGCGGCATCCGGCGACAGGCGCCGCCCGCGAGGTGACCGCGCCCATCACTGTCCCCGACTCGAGCAGGCCGGCGGTGAAGTCCTGGTCGTCGCGGTGGAGTTCGAAGACCACCGGATGCCGCTGCGAGAGTCGCGCGAGCGGCTCGAGGAACCAGGTCGCGAGCGAGTCGGCGTTGACGGCCAGCGGCACCGTGGTGCGGGCGCCTTCGGCGTCGTCGCCGCCGAGCTCGGCGAGCGTGTCGTGCTCGAGGAGCGCGACCTGCCGCGCCATCCGCACGACGGCCGTTCCCGCTTCGGTGAGCCGCGCGGGCTTCGAGCGCACGAGCACCACGCGACCGAGAAGCTCCTCGAGCGTCTTGATGCGCTGGCTGACCGCCGACGGCGTGATGTGCAGGCGACGGGCGGCGGCATCCAGCGTGCCCTCGTCGACGACGGCGGCGACGGTCTCGGCGAGCTCCACAGGAATGCGCATCGTAAGTCATGCTAATGCCTCTGAAGAATCATCAGCTGGACTGACGCCGCCAGCGACCGTATCGTCAGAATGTGCTCTCCCCTCTTCTCGCCGGCCTCGGGCTCGGCTTCTCGCTGATCATCGCGATCGGCGCCCAGAACCTCTTCGTGCTCCGGCAGGGGCTGCGGCGCGAGCACGTCGTGCTCGTCGCGGCGATCTGCGCGATCTCGGATGCCGCGCTGATCGCGGTCGGCGTCTCGGGGGTCGGCCTCGTCCTGCACGCGGTGCCGTGGCTGATCGACGTGGTCCGATGGGCGGGCGCGGTCTTCCTGGTCGGGTACGGATTGCTCGCGGCGCGACGAGCCTGGCGCCCGTCGGGTCACACGCTCGAAGCCGAGGGCGCGGGCGCCGCGCTGTCCGATGACGCCCCCGGTGCGGTGCGGGTGGCGACCAAGGCGCTTCCGGTCGCCCTCACCTGCCTGGCGCTGACGTGGCTGAACCCGCACGTCTACCTCGACACGGTGTTCCTCCTCGGAACCGTCGCGAACACGCACGGCGACGCACGGTGGATCTTCGCCGCCGGCGCCATGGCCGCGAGCGTCATCTGGTTCTTCGGGCTGGCGTTCGGCGCCCGCTACCTGGGCCGTTGGCTCGGCACGCCGCGCGCATGGCGCATCCTCGACGCCGTGATCGCGGTCGTCATGATCGTCATGGGCGTGAGTCTCGTCCTGCCCCACTGACCGAGCGGGTCAGCCGTCGATCTGATCCCGACGGAACCGCACGAGGGCGAGCACGACCGCATCCGGCAGCGGGTGAGCGGGCTGGAACCGGATCGTGCCCTTGTCGAGGCCTGAATCGGCGACCGCTCGCACGCTGTCGGCGACCGAGGCGACGGCATCCGGACTGAACGGGTAGATGCCGATGTGCTTCTTGGCCCGCATCACCGAGATCAGCGGCTTGCCGCGGTAGACGAGCGCCGGCATGCCGTAGCCCTTCCCCTGCTCGGCTTCGGGCACCTCGGCGCGTGCGACGGCGTACACACGGTCGATGGCCGCGCGATCGTCGGGTTCGAGTTCGTCCAGGTAGTCGTCGACGGTTCCCATGCCAGCATCCTGTCACCGCTCGCCTGGCGTTCGCAGCCCCGCACACGGCACGATGGAGCGATGAGGCGCGTCCACGTGATGGTCCACGGCATGGTGCAGGGGGTCGGCTACCGCTACACGATGCGCATGGTCGCGAGGGACGCCGGCGTGGCCGGATGGGTGCGCAATCTGCGCGACGGCAGCGTCGAAGCCGAGATCGAGGGCACGCCCGAGCAGGTCGACGAGGTGCTCGCGTGGATGGCGCAGGGCCCACCGGGCGCGCAGGTCGACACGGCGATGGTGACGGATGCCGCGCCCACCGGCGAGCGCGGGTTCGAGGTGCGGGGCTGATCAGTCCGCAGGCATGCCGAGCGCGTGCCGCCCGGCGGCAAGGAGCGTCGCCTCGGGGGTGAGCGGGTGGAAGGCCGCGGCCCGGATGTCGCGGGCGCAGCGCTCGATGATCGATCCCTTGAAGTAGGAGCTGCCTCCCACGACCTGCATCGCGAGATCACAGACCTCGACGCCGGCGCGGGCGATCTCGGCTTTGGCGGCCATGACCGCCAGGAAGCCGTCGTAGGACGGCGTCGGGTCGTCGCCGAGTTCGGTCAGGGCACCCTCGAGCGCCCACGCCGCGACGTCGAGTCGCTGACGCATCAGGCCGATCGCCCGCTGCACCGACGGGTCGTCGCGGTGCCGCGCCCCCACGCGCACCGCCTCCTCGAACGCGGCCTCGGCCACCCCCAGGTACGCACCCGAGATGATCGAGAAGCCGATGCTCGCGATGACCTGCAGCGGCGGATCGATCACTCCATACGGGCGATCGGCGAGTACGCGCTCCTGCGGCACGAACACGTCGGTGAGCACGACGTCGTCACTGGCGGTGCCCCGCATGCCGAGGACGTCCCAGTTGTCGGCCACCACGACGCCCTCGGAGGCGAGCGGAACCGCCATGTTCAGCACGCGCATGCCGCGCTCGGGGTCACGGAACGTGAACATCGTCGACATCACCGTGCCGCGGGAGGACTGACTCACGAAGCGCTTGCGGCCGCTGACGCGGTATCCGCCGTCGACCGCGACGGCCTCGCCGGAGGGGTGGGTGAAATCGCCGCCGCCGGTCGAGACGAGCACGATCTGCTCGTCGGCGATGCGGCGCAGGGTCGCTTCGGCTCCGGGGAGTCCGCGGCGATAGCGCCACGCAGTGAAGCAGGTGACGTGCTGGTGCATCGCGCTCGCCAGTGCGGTTGCGCCGCAGGAGTGGCCGAGCGTGCGCTGAAGGTGCGCGAGCTCGCGGATGGTCGCGCCGTCGCCGCCGAGCTCGACCGGGACCGCGGCTCTGAGCAGCCCCACATCGCGCAGGGCATCGTACGACTCCGACACGAAAGTGCCGTCGCGATCGTGGCGCTCGGCATTGGCCGCGAGGATCGGGGCGATCTCGTGCGCGCGCTCTTCGAGCGACGCGGTTGTGCTGACGGGGTTCGTCTCTACGGTGGTCATGCAGCCAGCATCCGCCTTGTCTGCTCCTGCACCCAGTGCACGATCGCGACCGGGCCGGTACAGATTCGGGACTACCCATCGCGGGCCGTGGGGGCGACCATGGACGCATGGCAGATTACGGGCGGTACTGTCCTGTCGCGATGGCCAGCGAGGTCATGGCGGACCGGTGGACTCCTCTCATCGTGCGCGAGCTCGTGCTCGGCAACACACGGTTCAACGACATCGCACGCGCGCTGCCCGGGATCTCCCGGTCACTGCTCGTGCAGCGCCTTCGGCACCTCGAGCGCAACGGTGTGCTCGAGACGTGGCCTTCTCCGACCGGCCACGGAAAGGAGTACTACCTCACGCCGGCCGGCCGTGACCTGGAGCGGGTCATCGACAGTCTGGGTCGGTGGGCGATCGAGTGGCTCTTCGACGACATGGCGCCGCACGAGGTCGAGCCGACGACGCTCATGTGGTGGATGCATCGCCGCATCGCCCCGGAGCGCTTCCCGCCGCGACGGATCGTGATCGAGTGGCGCCACACCACTCCCGCGCCCGACACGATCTGGTTCGTGCTCGAGCACTCCGCCGTGTCGGTGTGCACCCAGCATCCCGGCTTCGAGATCGACCTGGTCGTGACGATGGCGACAGCCGACCTCGCGGATGTCTTCCAGGGTTACCGCCGCTGGCAGGAGGCCGTCGACTCGGGCGCGATCGAGGTGAGCGGTCCGCCACGACTGGCTGCCGCTCTGCCGACCTGGTTCGTGTGGAGCCCGTGGGTGGATGTCACGCACGCGCGCGCGCACCGACCGGTGACGGCGTAGTCCGTCTCAGCGAGGCACACCTGCGCGGAGCTCCGCGAAGACCTCTGCGGCATCCTCCCGTGTGGCCAGCGCCGCGGATTGCCCCGCCCAGAGCGAGAGCAGATCGCCTCGATCCTGCGTCGCCGCCTCCGCTCGGAACGCGCCCGTCAGCCAGTTCTGCGCCGGGAACGGCGCGATCAGACCGGTCGTCTCGATCTCGCGCATGGCGCGATTCGGGATGCCGCGCGCAAGGCGACCGCTCATCGCCCGCGTGAGCACGCTGTCGGTGTCGGTCGCCGCGGCGATGGCTCTGCGGTGGGACTCCGGTACGGCGGACTGGCGCGTGCGGAGGAACGCGGTGCCCACCTGCACCCCCGCGGCACCCAGCGCGAAAGCCGCGGCGACGCCGCGCCGATCCGCGATCCCGCCGGCAGCGATCACCGGTGCACGCACGGCGTCGACCACCTGCGGGATGAGCGAGATGACCCCGACGAGAGACTGCTCGGCGGGGCGCAGGAACGAGACCCGATGACCTGCCGCCTCGGCGCCGCTGGCCACGATCGCATCGACGCCCGCCTCGTCGAGCGCTCGGGCTTCGGCGACGGTCGTCGCGGTGGCGATGACGAGCGCACCGCGCCGATGCGCCCGGTCGATCACCTCCGGCGACGGGACGCCGTAGACGAAGCTGACGACGGCGGGCGCGGCATCCAGCACCGCATCGAGCTGGGTGTCGAAGGCGGGGATGAACGCCGCGGGCGCGGCCGGCGGCTGCACTCCGACCTCGTCGTACAGCGGTGCGAGGGCATCGAGGAACGGCTGCAGATCGACATCGCCGGGCACGACCTCATCGCCCGTCGGCAGCCACAGGTTCACCGCGAAGGGCCGATCGGTGGCCGCGCGCAGCCTCGTGATCGTGTCGTGGATGCGCGCGGCCGAATAGCCGTACAGGCCGAACGAGCCCAGCCCTCCGGCTTCGCTCACGAGCGCGGTCAGCTCCACCGACGACGCACCTCCGAACGGGCCGAGCACGATGGGCTCGTCGATTCCGAGAAGATTCTCGAGCGTTGCGGGCATGGCGCTCCCTTCGCGGTGCGGGCCCCTGCGACGCTACGCTCCCGCGGCACGTCCCGCACGGATGTGACGCCGCACAGGAAGCGAAGGGACGACCTTCCGTGTCGCCGTGCGGCGCTGGCGCAGACACAGCACGACCATGATGGCGCACGAGACGAGGTAGAACGTGTGCAGCGCCCAGATCGGACCGATCGGCAGCGTGAACACGTAGAGCGAGTAGACCACGTTGGCGGCGTTGATCATCACCAGGCTCGACAGGCTGTAGGAGGACACATCCCGCGTGCGCAGCGCCTTGCGCAGCATCGGCAGGTTGCTCACCGCGAACACCACGGTCGAGACCGTGCCGGCGATGATCGGGATGTCCATGCAGAAACGGTACGAACGGACGCCGCTCGGCCGCATCGAGCGAACGGCCCAATCTCACGCGATCGCGCGATGGGCAGAATTATGCAGACAGGTCGGCGCCGAGCATATGCAGACTCGAGCGGCAAAGCCCGGCGAGCTCAGAGAAGACCGTTCTCGTAGGCGTATGCCGTCGCCGCCGACCGCGACGACAGACCGAGCTTGCCGAAGATGTTGCTCAGGTGACGCGCGACCGTCTTCTCGCTCAGCGAGAGCCTGGTCGCCACGCCACGGTTCGTGAGCCCCGTCGAGACGAGGCGCAGCACCTCCACCTCACGATCGGTGAGCGCGCCGGGAGGTCGCTCTCCGGTCAGCAGGCTCAGCTCGGCGAGCCCCGATCGCGCGCCGAGTTCGAGAAATGCCGCCCGTGCCGCGTCGAGCTCCGCCGACGCCGCGGGCTCGCCGAGCTCGCGAAGGATCCGCCCTCTGACCACGCGGCAACGCGCCACCTCGTACGGTGCCGCCAGCGCCGCCCACGCCGCCTGCGCCGCGTCGACGGCTGCGCGAGCACCCGCAGCGTCGCCCTCCGCGAGCAGCATCCGGGCCTCACAAGATCCGGCGACAGCGACGAGCAACGGGGTGGGCCACGCTCGGCGCAGGGCGTTCAGTTCGTCCTGCGCCCGCCGGGCGGCGCCGATGTCGCCCGCCGCCAGCTCGATCTCGACCAGGGCCGGCAGCAGTCGTCGACGGGTCCCCTCATCGGCGCCCGAGAAGGCGCGACGGATCATCGTCTGCGCGAGACCGAACTCGCCTTCGGCGCTGCGGAGCAGCGCAAGACCGGGCTGAGGTTCCCATCCCGACTCAGAAGCGCGTTGGTAGTGGTCATCCGCGGCCCGATACTCTCCCCGAAGACGATGCAGCTCGGCCAGCTGGTAGTTCGCCACGAACTGAGAGGCGAAGTCCCCGGCGCGCAGGCGTTCCTCCGAGAGGGTGGCGGCGGCGGACGCCTCCGCCCACTCCCCGTGCAGCAGCAGCAGTTGCGCTCGATACGCATGGCTCTGTCCGCTGTACGCCACGAGTTCGGGCTGCTCACGGCACCACTGATCGAAGGTCGACGTCCACAGTTGCGCACGCCGAAGGTCGAAGGCCTCATACGCGACGTCGAGGACCACCCGGTAGAAGACGCAGGTCCAGAGCGGTGACACGTCGCCGGCGAACACGGCCGCCATCGCCTGATCGAGACACGCGAGACCTTCTGCGGTGCGGCCGATGGTGGTCAGGCATTTGCCCCGGCCGAAAGCCGCGTGGGCAGCCAGTTCGCGGTCGCCGATGCGATCGGCGACCGCCGTGATCTGCTCGAACTTCGAAATCGCCTCCTGGAAGTTCCCGACGAAGAGCCCGGTGAGGGCCGCCGGCACCAGCGAGACTCTCGCACCGACCGCATCCGAGTCCTCCAGGCGTTCGACCAGACGCAGGCCGCGCGAGGTCCAGCTGCCGCTCAGAGGCAGATCGCCCAGCTCGAGAAGTTCCAGCGCGAGCCAGCCGGCCGTGCGCGCCGCACCGAGGGTGTCGTCATGGGCGAGGTAGAGGTCGTGCGCACTCGTCATGGCCTCCAGACCCTCCGCCGACCGCCCACGAAGCAGCGAGGCGGTCGCGAGCAGCTCCAGATCGGGTCCGGTCAATCCCTCAGGGCGTGTCGACCGAGCCTCGGCGAACAGCTCGCACGCCTCGCGCCAGCGGTGCGCGGCAACCGCGGACCGCGCGAGCGCGAGTGCCTCCGACGCGGTCATCGCCCTCCCGCCCGAACGGCCACGGCGACCGGATCGGCGGGCCGCTCTCGCCTCGTGTCGGAACGGTAGCGCCGCGGGTGCGACCGCCGCAAGGCCGGCGCCGCGCACGCCCGCGTGCAGACGGGCGGGAATCCCCCGCGGCACGCCGAGTCGCGGCATCCGTTCGTCGGCGTGTCTGCCACCATCCCCGCCGCTGTGCGCGGTCACGGAACGACGAAGGGCCCCACCCGGAGGTGAGGCCCTTCGTGCGAGTCAGACTCAGAAGGAGTTGACGTCCAGCGGGATGCCGGGGCCGAACGTGGTCGACACCGCACCCTTCTGGATGTAGCGGCCCTTCGAGCTGGAGGGCTTCAGGCGGATGATCTCCTCGAGCGCGGCCTTCAGGTTCTCGTCGAGCTGGTCCTCCGAGAAGGACGCCTTGCCCACGACGAAGTGCACGTTGGCGTGCTTGTCGACGCGGAACTCGATCTTTCCGCCCTTGATCTCCTCGACGGCCTTGGCCGGGTTCGGAGTCACGGTGCCGGTCTTCGGGTTCGGCATCAGGCCACGGGGGCCCAGCACCTTTCCGAGGCGACCGACCTGGCCCATGAGCTCAGGGGTCGAGACGGCGGCGTCGAAGTTGGTCCAACCCTCGGCGACGCGCTGGATGAGCTCAGCGCCACCCACCTCGTCGGCGCCGGCGGCGATCGCAGCCTCGGCGGCGGGACCGGTCGCGAATACGATGACGCGGGCGGTCTTGCCGGTGCCGTGGGGCAGGATGACGGTGCCGCGCACCATCTGGTCTGCCTTGCGGGGGTCGACGGCGAGCTTCAGCGCGACCTCGACGGTCGAGTCGAACTTCGCCGAGCCGGTCTGCTTCGCGAGCGCGACGGCCTCGGTGGGCGTGTAGAACTTGTCAGCCGCGATCTTCGCGGCGGCGGCCTGGTAGGCCTTGGACTTGGTAGCCATGGTCGTTATCTCCCTCAGTCCTCAACCGTGATGCCCATGGAGCGGGCGGTGCCGGCGATGATCTTCGAGGCGGCCTCGATGTCATTCGCGTTCAGATCGGGCTGCTTGACCTCGGCGATCTCGCGCACCTGAGCCTTGGTGAGCTTGGCCACCTTGGTCGTGTGCGGGGTCGGCGAGCCCTTGGCGACGCCGGCTGCCTTCTTGATGAGCTCAGCCGCCGGGGGCGTCTTGAGGATGAACGTGAAGCTGCGGTCCTCGTAGACGGTGATCTCGACGGGGATGACGTTGCCGCGCTGGGCTTCCGTCGCGGCGTTGTACGCCTTGCAGAACTCCATGATGTTGACGCCGTGCTGACCGAGCGCCGGACCGATCGGCGGTGCGGGGTTGGCCGCACCAGCCTTGATCTGGAGCTTGATCAGGCCGGTCACCTTTTTCTTCGGTGCCATTTCCTTTTCCTTTCATCGAGCGGATGCGGGTCGCATCCGTCTCTCCCGCACACCCGGCATCTCCGGGCAGCGGTTCCCCCGGGCGAACCCGGGAAGTCTGTGTGTCTAGAGCTTGGTCACCTGGTCGAAGCTGAGCTCGACCGGGGTCTCGCGCTCGAAGAGCGAGACGAGGACCGTGAGCTTGCCGCTCTCGGGCTTGATCTCGCTGATCGTTCCGGGCAGGCCCGCGAACGAGCCTTCCTTGATCGTGATGGTCTCGCCGACCTCGAAGTCGACCTCGGCGGGGATGCTGCGCGCGACGGCGTGGCCGCCCTTGGTGGCAGCGCCCTTGGCGGGTGCGACCTCCTTGACCTCGACGAGGGACTTCAGCATGTTGAAGGACTCTTCGAAGCGCAGCGGAGTGGGGTTGTGCGCGTTGCCCACGAAGCCCGTGACTCCGGGGGTGTGACGCACGACAGACCAGGTGTCTTCGTTGAGCTCCATGCGCACGAGCACGTAGCCGGGGATCCGGACGCGCGTGACCATCTTGCGCTGGCCGTTCTTGATCTCGACGACGTCCTCCATCGGGACCTCGATCTGGTAGATGTCCTCCTCGACCTCGAGCGTCGACTTGCGCTGCTCGATGTTGGCCTTCACCTTGCGCTCGAAGCCCGCGTAGGAGTGGATGACGTACCACTTGCCCGGAAGCGTGCGCAGCTCGGCGCGGAACGCCTCGTACGGGTCTTCCTCTTCGTCCTCGTCGGACTCGGCATCCGCGGAATCCACGTCGCCTTCGACGGTGGCCGCGTCAGCCGCGTCGACCGATGCCTCGACCTCGTCGACGACGCCGGCGGCGGCATCCACCTCGGCCACGAAGTCCTCGTCGAGAACCGGCTCGTCCTCGTCGCCGTTGATGTCGGGACCGTCGTAGGGCGTCACGTCGTCGGCGTGCACAGCGGCGTAGGCGGCGACCTCCTCGGCGAGCGAGTCGGTGAGCACCTCGGCCGCAGCCTCGGCCTCGTCGGTCTTGTCGATGTTCAGAGCGTCGTTCACGATCGCGTCCGCCTCCGGGTCGTCGATGTCGATGTCGTCCAGGTTCTCGACGTCGACCTCGTCCTCGTCCTCATCGACGATGTGGACGGCGAGGTGCTCGGCCGGCGTGTTGGCGGCGTCCTCTTCGGCGAGGATGTTGCCCTCTTGGGCTTCGTCATCCTCCGAGGACTGCTCCGCAGCGGTCGCCCAGTCGGCGTCGTCGATATATCTTTCAGACAATTGCGTTCTCTTCCGTTTCGGGGGCGCCGGATCCGAGGATCCGCCCCGCGGTGCAACTCAGGGGGTCAGGCGGGAACGCCGAAGACGACGGTCGTCACCCAGACGAACAGCAGATCCAGTCCGTAGACCAGTGCCATCATCACGACGACGAATCCGAGCACGACACCCGTGTACTTGATCAGCTCCTGCCGGGTCGGTGTGACGACCTTGCGGAGCTCTGCGAGCACCTGACGGATGAACAGAGCGATGCGCGCGAAGACGTTGGGCTTCTTCTCGCGGGGTACGCCACTGCTGGCGACGACCTCGCCCTTCGGCTCGTCTTGGACCATCGAACCCACCTGATTACCTTCCATGTGTCAGCTTCGGCTGACGCGCAGGGCGGACAGGAATCGAACCTGCAACCTGCGGTTTTGGAGACCGCTGCTCTGCCAATTGAGCTACCGCCCTAGAGGCCCACGGCCTCGGGATGCCCACAGTCTTCCACCACAACCTGTATCAGAGGGAGCTGGCCCGAACGCCGGGCACGGCAAAAGAATGCAGACTTCAACTGCATGCTCCAGTGTACGGCATGGGGTGCACGCGGTCGAACTGGGGGCGGGCTCTGAGCGTCGAAACGGGGGATCCCGGTCGACCCGAGGGGTGGCGACCCCTGGCTCGGCGAGAACCCCCGATTCGACGATCGGATGCCGCGGCTCAGGCGCCGATGCGAACGAGCTTCTTGTTCACGAACTCGTCGGCGGCGAGCAGGCCCATCTCGCGGCCGGTGCCGCTGCGCTTGACCCCGCCGAACGGCAGCTCGGGGGAATCTGCCAGCACCAGGTTGACGTAGACCATGCCGGCGTCGATCTTGTCGGCGACGCGCTCGGCCTGCGCTTCGTCGGTCGTGAACACGTACGAGCCGAGGCCGAAGGGGGTGTCGTTCGCGATCTTCACCGCCGCGTCTTCGTCGGCGGCGCGGTAGACGACACCGACCGGCCCGAAGAACTCCTCGCGGTACGCATCCATCTCGGGTGTGACCCCGGTCAGGACCGTCCCGGGGTAGAAGGCGCCGTCACGGGTGCCGCCGGCGACCAGGGTCGCGCCCTGCGCGACGGCCTTGTCGACCTGTGCCGCGAGACGCTCGGCGGCGAGCTCGGAGGACAGCGGACCGAGCACGGTGTCGTCGGCGAACGGGTCGCCGAGCTTCGCGCCGCTCATGATCGCCGTGAACTTCTCGAGGAACGGCTCGTAGAGCTCGTCCGCGACGATGAAGCGCTTCGCGGCGTTGCACGACTGACCGGTGTTGTCGAGGCGGGCATCGGCGGCGGCCTGCACCGCGCCGTCCAGGTCGTCGGTCGACAGCAGGATGAAGGGGTCGGATCCGCCCAGCTCGAGCACGACCTTCTTGAGATTGCGCCCGGCCACCTCGGCGACGGCCGAACCCGCGCGCTCCGAACCCGTCACCGAGACACCCTGTACACGGGGGTCGGCGATGACATCGGCCGCCTGGTCGTTCGTGATGTAGAGGTTCGTGTATGCACCCTCGGGGAATCCGGCGTCGCGGTAGATCGTCTCGATCGCGGCCGAGGACTCGGGGCACTGCGGCGCGTGCTTGAGCAGGATCGGGTTGCCGATCAGGAGGTTCGGGGCGGCGAAGCGGGCCACCTGGTAGTACGGGAAGTTCCACGGCATGATGCCCAGCAGCACCCCGAGCGGCGACCGGCGGATGACCGCTGTCCCCTCCGCGAGGATGTCGATCGGCTGGTCCTTCATGATCCGCTCGGCGTTGTCGGCGTAGAACTCGGTGATGTCGGCGGCGAAGTCGACCTCGCCGACGGCGGCCGCGAGGGGCTTTCCCATCTCGCGCACGATCGTCGCGGCAAGCTCGTCGCGGCGCTCGCGGTGCAGCTGCGCAACCCGGCGCAGCAGCGCCGCACGCTCGGCGACGCTGGAGGTGTGCGCCCAGCCCTTGCCTGCGGCATACGCCGCGGCGAGCGCCTGCTCGAGCTCGGCATCCGTCGTGAGGGGGTATTCGGCGAGGGTCTCGCCGGTGGCGGGGTTGACGACCTTGTAGTCACTCATGAGTTCTCCGTTCGCTGGTTGGTCTTCGGGGTCATCAGGCGCATCACTTGCGTGCACGACGCAAGCTCGCGGGAGCATCCAGCGAGAGCGTCTCACCACGGAAGAAGGCGGGCCGCTTGATCGCCTGCCAAACCATGATGACGATTCCCACGACGATGATGAGCATGCCGAGGATGAAGACGATGCCGACGCCCCCGATGTTCGATCCGCTCCCGTACGCGGGGTCCATCGAGTCGATCAGCGTCGTGAAGAACAGCACCGCGAGGATCACGCCACCGACGAGCGGGAACAGGAACGTGAAGAACACGTTTCTCGTCGAATCGAACCACTGCTTGCGGAAGTACCACACGCACGCGAATGCGGTGATGCCGTAGTAGAAGCAGATCATCATGCCGAGCGTGAGGATGGTGTCCCAGAGCGTGTCTTCGCTCACGATCCGCATCACCACATAGAAGGCCGATGCGACGATCGCCGAGACGATGGTGGCGAACCCTGGAGTGAAGAATCGGGGACTCACCGCGGCGAACCGCTTCGGCAGGGCTCCGTAATGTCCCATCGACAACAGTGTGCGGGCGGGGCCGACGAACGTCGACTGCAGCGACGACGCAGAACTCGTGAGCACTGCCAGCGAGACCAGGAACGCCAGCGGGCCGAGCACGGGGCCGGACAGGAAGAAGAACACGTTGCCCTGGATGTCTTCGTTGCCCAAACCCAACTCGCCGGTGCCCACACCCGCGAACATGATCATCGCCACTGCCAGCAGCAGGTAAAGCGTGACGATGGTGATCACGGTGAGCGTCGCCGCGCGCCCGGGAGTGCGCTCGGGATCCTTGGTCTCCTCGTTCATGGTCAGGGTGACATCCCAGCCCCAGAAGATGAAGATCGACAGCGAGAGGCCGGCTGCGACCGCGCTGAAGGACCCGACGGCGAACGGGTTGAACCACGCCAGGTCGAAAGGCGTGAAGTCGAAAGCGTTGCCGCTGACCGCCTGCGTGATCGCGGCGATGGCGAAGAACAGCAGCACGGCGACCTGGAATGTCACCAGGACGTACTGGAGCTTCTGAGTGGTCTGCATGTCGCGGTACGAGATGTAGGTGGCACCGAACATGAAGAGCAGACAGACGACGATGTTGATCCACGTGACTGCCGCAAGATCGGCGATCGCCGCATTGCCCGTGATCTGCGCGATGAGCAGGAACAGGAAGTCGACGGCGACTCCTGCGAGGTTCGACAGGACGAGGATCGTCGCGACGATGAGCCCCCACCCCGCCAACCAGCCGACCCACGGACCGAACGCTCGCGTCGCCCAGGTGAAGGAGGTGCCTGCGTCGGGCATGCGCCTGTTGAGTTCTCGGTACCCGAACGCGACGAGCAGCATCGGGATGAATCCGATGAGGATGATTGCCGGAATCTGCGCTCCGACGACCGATGCGGTGGGCCCGATCGCCGCGGTGAACGTGTAGGCGGGGGCGATGCAGGAGATGCCGATGACGACAGCTCCGAGAAGGCCGATGGTGCCGGCGCTGAGGCCCTTCGACGAGATACCGCCGGCGTCTTTGCCTTCAGTGGGCGCAAGAGGCGCCCCGCCCTTGTGATCGCTCATTGCGATCCTCCTTCCGTGGCGCGCGTGCGCGGCACCACGATCATGGGAACGGGAAGTTCGTGCAGCATCTTCGCTGCCGTCGAACCGAGGAACAGTCTGCGCGGCTGGGCGAGTCTGCTGGAGGCGACGATCGCCAGTTCGCCGGGCTCCCAGCTCAGATGCTGAACCGCGTCTTCGATGCTGTCGCCCCGACCGACGATGGCTTCGGCTTCTGTGACCCCGGACAGGTTCTCGCGCGCCTGCGAGAGCACCTGGTCGGCGTGGGCGGCACCGGCGATTCGGATGACGCCGGTGTCGACACTCGCGGGCAGATCGACCGTCACGAGCGAGAGCAGCCGCAGTTCGGCGCCGGTGGACTCGGCGAGCGAGGTCGCCTCCTCGAGCAGCGCTTCGGCGCCCGGCCGCGTGCCGATCGCCGCCGTGATGCGGGTCACGCCGATCGCGGGGTCGACCCGACGCGCGCCTTCGGGAGCGAGCACGACAGGCACGTTCGAGGAGTGCAGAAGCTCGGTGGCGACCGAGCCGAGCCGATGCCGCCCGCGCAGGCCGCCGTTGGCCGCACCGACCACGATGTGCGACGCGCCGAACTCCTCGGCGGCGGCCAGCAGCCCCTCGGCGAACGAGTCGGCGAACCGCACATTCGTCCGGGCGGTGACGCCGTCGGGAATCTGCGAGGTGGCCGACTCCAGCCACGACCCGGCCAGGTCGCGCAGGTAGCGGTCGTAGCTCGCATCGGGGGGAGTGATCACGCTGCGGTCGTCTGCGGGCAGGACGACGACCACCTCGAGCTCGGAACCGGATGCCGCGGCCAGGCGCGCACCGAGCGCGACGGCATCCTCTCCCGCTTCGGTCGCCGTGTAGCCGACGACGATCTGTCCGCTCATGCGCGGGCCCCCTCGAGGATCTGCGACGCGACGAGCCGCCCCATGCGGATCGCGCCGTCGACGTGCTGGTAGCCCGCGCCGGCGAGGTCGCTGCACGCGAAGCCGATCGGCCCGACCGCCTCGCGCAGATCGGCGCCGTAGCGGTGGAGCCCGCCCATGTCGAAGCTCGCGGCATACGCGCCGCGTGTCCATTCCTCGCTGCCCCAGTCGCTCTCGTAGTAGACGATCGGGTTCTTCGCCTCGGGTCCGTAGTAGTGCGACAGCGACTCGAGGATGCGCTCCTTGCGCTCCTCGGCCGAGAGGCGGAACACGTCGTCGGCGCGCTGATCGGACACGAAGCCGACGAGGGTGCCGCGCTCATCGCCGTGGTTGGTGTTGTCGTAGGCCTCGTGCGAGATCTCGTAGGGGCTGAAAGCGGTGCCCGACAGACCCTGCTCGCGCCAGAACGGCCGGTCGTAGACCGCGTGCACCTTGATCACGAAGCCCATCGAGATGTGCTGGTGCATCTGGTGCTGCAGTCGCGGCAGGGCCGGCACGAACGAGATGCGGGAGTACAGGTTGGGCGCCAGCGCCAGGATCGCGAACCGTGCGCGCACGCTCATGCCGTCCGCGATCGCGGTCACGCCGCCCTCGCCCCACTCGAGGGTGCGCACCGGCTGCTCGAGGAAGACATCGTCGCCGAGCCGCTCGGCCAGCAGCAGGGGAACCTGCTGGAGTCCGCCGACCACCCGTTTGTCGAGGATGAAATCGGCGTCGACGAGGTGCGAGTACGAACCGGCGGATGCCGCCATCAGCAGCGACTGCAGCAGCGAGAACGAGTGCGTCGGCTTGGTCAGCATCGCCGAGCCGGTCGCGAAGGCGAGGTTGCGCACCGCTTCGTCGTCGTCGGTCTGCGCGCGCAGCCAGGCATCCCACGAGATCGAATCCCACTCGGCCGCCTTCTCGTGAGCCCAGGGGCGGTCGGGGTCGATCTCGGCCACCATCGCGTCGAGGCGCTCGGTGATCTCGGCGATCACGCGCTCGGTCTCGGGCGAGACCGGGAACATCTCCCCCGTGAAGCGGTGGGCCGTGCCGTCGGGGCCGACGTAGACGCTGTCACCCTCTCGATAGCGGCTGAACGTCTCGAGGCCGAGCTCTGCGACGGTGTCGATGAGGGCGTCCTGGTCGGGCGAGACCCACTGCCCGCCGATCTCGAGCATCGCACCCTCGATGACGTCGGTGTGAAGGCGTCCCCCGACGCGGTCGCGGGCCTCGAGCACCGCCACAGAGAGTCCCGCCTTCTTCAGCTCGTTGGCGGCCGTGAGCCCTGCGGCCCCCGCCCCCACGATGACGACGTCACGGTTCAGCTCGACCATGTCGGCTCCTTTGCTCGATATGCGGGGACGTTCAGGTACCGCGCAGTGCCCGGCTCCCCCACCGGGCGCCTGCGCGGATGACTCACGCCGCGCTCAGCGCGGCGGCGACGACATCGAGACCCTCACGGAGCAGGTCGTCGGAGATGGAGAGCGGGGGAAGGAAGCGGATGACGTTTCCGTACGTGCCGCACGTCAGCACGATGACGCCCTCCGCGATGCACGCCTTGGCGATCGCGGCGGTGAGTGCGGCATCGGGTTCGCCGGTCGCCGGGTCGACGAATTCGGCGGCGACCATCGCCCCGCGGCCGCGGACGTCGCCGAGGCGCGGGTCTGCTGCCTGGATCTCGGCGAGCCGCTCGGTCAGGACGGCGCCGAGGTCGTTCGCGCGCTCGATGAGTCCCTCGTGCTCGAAGGCGTCGATCGCGGCGAGGGCAGCCGCGCACGCGATCGGGTTTCCGCCGTACGTGCCGCCGAGGCCGCCGGCATGCGAGGCGTCCATGATCTCGGAGCGTCCGGTCACGGCCGCCAAGGGAAGCCCCCCAGCGATGCCCTTGGCGGTCGTGATCAGATCTGGAACGATGCCGAAGTGCTCGCTCGCGAACATCGCCCCGGTGCGGGCGAAACCGGTCTGCACCTCATCCGCGATGAAGACGACGCCGTTCGCGCGGCACCAGTCCACGAGGGCCGGCAAGAAGCCGTCGGCCGGCACGATGAACCCGCCCTCGCCCTGGATCGGCTCGATGATGATCGCCGCGAGGTTGTCGGCCCCGATCTGCTTCTCCATGATCGAGATGGCCTTCTTGGCGGCATCCGCCCCGCTCAGTCCGTCGCGGAACGGGTACGACATCGGGGCCCGGTAGACCTCGGAGGCGAACGGACCGAAGCCGCTCTTGTAGGGCATGCTCTTGGCGGTCAGGGCCATCGTGAGGTTCGTGCGGCCGTGGTAGCCGTGGTCGAACGCCACGACCGCCTGCTTCTTCGTGTACTTGCGGGCGATCTTCACCGCGTTCTCGACCGCCTCGGCGCCGGAGTTGAACAGCGCGGTCTTCTTGGGGTGCGCGCCCGGTGTGATGCGGTTCAGCGCCTCGGCGACCGCGACGTAGGACTCGTACGGCGAGATCATGAAGCAGGTGTGGGTGAACTGCGCGACCTGCTCCTGCACGGCTGCGACGACCTTCGGGTGCGCATTGCCGAGCGTGGTCACCGCGATGCCGGCACCGAGATCGATCAGCGAGTTGCCGTCGGCATCCACCACGACTCCCCCGCCGGCGGCGACGGCCTGGATCGGCACGGTGTGACCGACACCCGCGGCGACGGCGGCGGCCTTGCGCGCGATCAGCTCCTGCGAGCGAGGCCCGGGGATGCTCGTGACCATCCGCCGCTCCTGCGGAAGGCTGGGCCCGCCCAGCGGGAAGGGTGCGGTCAGTGTGCCGGTCGCAGTCGTGCTCATGGTCGCGAGCGTAGGACGAAGGATGCCGCGGCCGCACGTGCCGCGATGTACATTCTGGGGGTAGCAACAGTACTTCTCGTACATCGATCGGAGGCCGCATGGCGACGACAGCCCACGCTCCCACCCTGCGCGCACTGCTCGGTCGCCGTGATCTGCACCTGCGTCTCGAAGGCGAATCCACCGACCTCGGCGACGGTGCGCTCGACGCCCCGATCCGGTGGGTGCACAGCTCAGACCTCGCCGACCCCACCCCGTTCCTGTCGGAGGGTCTGGCCCTGCTGACCACCGGCACGCAGTTTCAGGGCGCCGAGGACGACCCCGACATGTACCGCGCGTATGTGCGTCGCCTCTCGGCACGAGGGGTGGTCGGACTCGGCTTCGGCACCGAGGTCGTGCGCGACGGCATCCCGCCGATTCTGGCGGAGGCGTGCCGAGACGAGCGGATGCCGCTGTTCGAGGTGCCGTACCGCACGCCGTTCATCGCGGTCGCCCGCGCGGGCGCCGAAGCGATCGCGGCCGAGTCCTACGCGCGGCGCAGCTGGGCGCTCGCCGCCCAGAAGGCGATTTCGCTCGCGGCACTCCGGCCCGACGGCCTGGGCGCCACGCTCGCGGAACTGGCCCGCCAGCTCGACGCGTGGGTGGGCATGTACGACGCGGCGGGAACCCTCACCCGCGAGCACCCGTCGACGCTCGAGGCCCCCGTGGCCGACGAGCTGCTCGCGGAGGTCGGCGTCGTGCTGCGCCGCGGCGCGCGCGCCGCGTCGTCGCTGAAGATCGGCGGCACGCCGTTCACCCTGCAGACGCTCGGACGCGGCGGGCACCTGAGGGGCGTGATCGCCATGTCGGCCGGCGACCTCGACCAGGAGGGCCGCGGGGTCGTGACCGCAGTGGTGGCGATGGCCGGGCTCGCGCTCGAACAGCAGCAGGGACTCGACCGTGCCCGCACCCTCCTGCGGGCGGGCCTGGTCCACTCCCTGCTCGGCAACGACCCGGCGCTCGCCCGCCGCGTCGCGAAGGACCTCTGGGGCGGACTGCCCGCCGCGCCGCTTCTGGTGGCGATGACGGATGCCGCGGCCGGGCGCCGCGACGCCGTGCGGGAGTGGCTCGAACTCCGCGCCGACGAGCGCCGCGGCGCGCTCTTCTTCGGGCGGGGGGACGACGGGCTGGTCCTCGTCGTCCCCGCATCGGACGGCGCTCTGCTGGACGAGTTCGCCGATCGCTTCGAAGAGCGCCTGGGCGTCTCGGACCCGGTCGGGTATGACGCGTTCGCGACCGGAGCCGGTCAGGCGCAGCTCGCCCGCGACCGCAACGGGCCGCGGGTCACCCATTTCGCCGATGTCGCGCGCGGCGGTGTGCTGTCGGTGCCGGCCTCCCCCGAAGCCCGGACGGTCGCCGAGGCCGCGCTCGCCCCGCTCGCACGGCATGATCGCGAGCAGGGGACGGCGCTGCTCGGCACCGTGCGCGCGTGGCTCGCGAACGACTGCTCGCACGAAGCCACCGCTCGCGCGCTCGGCGTGCATCGGCACACCGTCCGGGCTCGGATCGCCGCCGCCGAGCGGGCTCTGAACGTCGACCTGGGAACCTTCGCTGCCCGCGCCGAGCTGTGGGCCGCCCTGAGTCTGTCCGAGGCATCCGCGCCGTGACGGTCAACGGCGGGGTCTCGTTCTGGTGGGCCCAGCTCGGGGGCGCTCCCCCGCCCCGCGCCCCGCTTCCCGGCTCGCTCGAGGCGGCAGGTTCATCGCAACCACAGCCCCCGCGCGTGCATCACGGCGGGCATCTTCGAAGACACGCCGGCCGCAGCATCCGTCGGTCGGCGTGTCCCCGAAGCGGCCCGCGGTTGTGCACGCGCAGCGGGTTCCTAGGTTCCTCCCCGGGGGTGCGTGCCGCGGCACTTGTCCACATGCGGGCCGCCCGCGCCAGATGCGCAGCCGCCGATCAACACTCTGGGCGGATGTGCACGCTGACGGACGCTGTGACCACGCACGCCTGTCTCCTCGAAGTCGGGCTCTCACGCCGAGGGATTTCGGCCGCCGCCCGCGACGGATCCCTGCTCCGTCTTCGCCGCGGGGTGTACGCCCGCGATGCGGCGTGCATCCCGGTCCGGACGCGCCGCGACGCATGGCGGCACGCTGGCCTGCGTCACCGCCGCGCGACACGAGGGTCTGTGGACCCTCGGCGACGAGCGGGAAATCCACGTGTGGCTGGGCGGTCACGGTCACGCGTACGCGCACGACGGATGCTCCTGCGTCGAGCACTGGGATGATGGGCCAGCAACCGATGCGTTCGGAGTTCCGTCGGTCCCGCGCATCCTCCGGCAGATGCTCGCGTGCCGAGGGGTCGAGGAATTCTTCGTCGCACTCGAATCCGCGCTTCGTCAGAGACTGATCACAGACGTGGGACTGGCTTGGCTGCGCTCCACGACGAACGACACGGCCCGCGACGCCATCGATTTCGCTCGCCGCGATGCCGACAGCGGACTCGAATCGCTGCTGAGGTGGCGCCTACGCCGTCACCGGTTGCCGATCCGGGCACAGGTCGCGATCGTGTCGGTCGGGACCGTCGACTTCCTCATCGGCGACCGACTCATCCTGGAAGCAGACGGGAGGACGAACCATCACGGCGACGTCGCACGACACAAAGACCTCGTCCGCGACGCGAACGCGGCGGCGTGGGGCTACGTGACACTCCGGTTCGACTACGCGCTGATCGTCCACGACTGGGACACCGTCGAGCAGGCGATCCTGGCTCACGTGGATCGCGGCCGCCACCTGATCGGATGATGCGCCCGCCGTGCACAACCGCGGGTTTCGCCGGCGACACGCCGGCAGCGGCATCCGTCGACCCGCGTGTCAACAACATAACCCGCGGTAGTGCATGCGACTGCAAAAAGGTCAGCGCGGGGCGTGCGCCTCGAGGAACTCGTACACGTCGGTCGTGTCGACCCCGGGGAACGCCCCGGTCGGCAGCGTCGCCAGCAGGGTGCGCGGCGTGCGCACGTTCGGCCACGAGTTGTCGCGCCACGTCGCTTCGAGGTCGGCGGGCGCACGGCGGCAGCACACCTCGACCGAGTGCTTCGAGACGCCTCTGTTCGGGGTGTCTCGGCCGATGAACCACTTCGTATCGTCGAATCTCACGCCCACCGAAACCGAGTGAGAGCCCTCGCTCGAGAGCTCGACGCGGGCCGTGCACCAGTACGTTCCGTTGCCGGTGTCGGTGTACTGGTAGTACGGGTTGAAGTGGTCGTCCTCGTCGAACACGACACGTGAGGTCCAGCGCCGGCAGCACATCTGCCCCTCGATCGACCCGAGCCGATCGGTCGGGAAGTTCACGTCGTCGTTCTCGTAGGCCTTCGTGATCGTGCCCGATTCATGCACCTTCAGAAAGTGCACCGGGATGCCCAGATGCACGGTCGCGAGATTCGTGAAGCGGTGCGCCGCCGTCTCATACGACACGGAGTACGCGTCGCGCAGGTCTTCGATCGAGATCGCCCGGCGTCCCTTGGCCTCCTGCAGGAACGGCACCGCGTGCTCCTCGGGGACCAGCAGCGCCCCGGTCAGGTAGTTCGTCTCCACGCGCTGGCGGAGGAACTCGGCGTAGCTCGTGGGCTCGGTGTGCCCGAGAATGCGGCTGGAAAGCGCCTGCAGCACCGCCGTGCGCGGGTCGCCCTTCGATGCCAGTCGGCTCGACAGGTACAGGCGCCCGTTCTTGATGTCGGCCACGCTGCGCGTGGTCTGAGGCAGGTCGGGCACGTAATGCAGCGTGAAGCCGAGGTGGGCGGCGATGTCGGATGCCGTCCGCTGGGTCAAAGGACCACCGGGGTGATCGACCGCCCCGAGGAGCGTGCGCGCCTGCTCCTCGAGTTCGGGGAAGTGATTGTTCTGCGTGCGCATCAGCCGCCGCAGCGCGACATTCGCGCGCCGGGCTTCCTCGGGGGTCGCGGCGCGCTCGTCACGCAGGCGGTCGATCTCACCCTGCAGCGCGAGCATCGCGGCGAGGGCCTCGTTCGGCACGGTCTTGCCGATGCGGAACGGCGGGATGCCGAGCGCCTGGAACGTCTGCCCGCGCATCGCGCGCTCGAGCGCGATCTCGAGGGTGGAGCGCTCATCGAGCGGCTCCGACTCGAGCAGAGCGTCGAGCGAGGTGCCGAGAGCGCGCGCGATCGTGCGCAGCTGCGTGAGCTTCGGCTCGCGCCGACCGTTCTCGATCATCGACAGCTGACTTGGCGCGCGGTCGACCGCGCTCGCCAGCTCGTCGAGCGTCATGCCGCGTTCCGTGCGGAGCTGTCGGATGCGGCGGCCGATGGTGAGGGAGTCCACCTCTTCATCGTCGGTCAGTTCCCCGCTCTGTTCCCGGCCGGAGGTCGTCGTCATAGTGCGATTCTCTCACGAAAGCAGAATATTGCGGAAAGTTCACGGCCATTTCGGCCAGGCCGCGAAGAGAACTTCACACAGAGTGGAGCCAACGACAACCACCGATCGATCCAGAACGCGGATCGCGGGATGCCGGCCCCGGCGCACACGCCAAGGCAGAAGCATCTCCCCGAATGCTCTACGAAATCGCTCACAGGAAGACCGGCAAATGACACCTGCAACCGAAGCCCCGCCGCGGACACGCACGGGGTCCATCCCCACCACAACCACCGAGCCGTCGATCCAGGTCGCCGGTCGCATGGGTCCCCGTTACGACGAGATCCTCACTCCCGAGGCCGTCGCGTTCCTCACCGAGCTGCACCAGCGGTTCGGAGCCCGCCGGCACGACCGGCTCGCCGATCGCATGCGCCGCCGCTTCGAGATCGGCAACGGGCACGACCCGCGCTTCCGCGACGACACGGCCCACATCCGGGAGGATGCCGAATGGCAGGTCGCGGGAGCGGGCCCCGGCTTGGAGGACCGCCGCGTCGAGATCACGGGTCCGACCGACCCGAAGATGACGATCAACGCACTGAACTCCGGGGCGCGGGTGTGGCTGGCCGACCAGGAGGACGCGACGAGCCCGACCTGGAAGAACGTGATCGAGGGCCAGCTCTCGCTGCGCGACGCGATCCGCGGCGAGCTGTCGTTCACCAGCCCGGAAGGCAAGACCTACGAGGTCACCGCCGAGCGCACCCCCACCATCGTGATGCGCCCCCGCGGCTGGCACCTGGGCGAGGCCCATCTTCAGTTCACCGACCGTTCGGGTCGCACGATGTCGGCATCCGGTTCACTCGTCGACTACGGCCTGTACTTCTTCCACAACGCGCAGCAGCTGATCGCGAACGGCCGCGGCCCCTACTTCTACATCGCCAAGCTGGAATCGAGCGAAGAGGCGAAGCTGTGGGACGACGTCTTCACGTTCAGCGAGCAGTACATCGGCATCCCGCACGGCACGATCCGCGCGACCGTGCTCATCGAGACGCTGCCGGCCGCTTTCGAGATGGAGGAGATCCTGTTCGAACTGCGCGATCACTGCGCGGGCCTGAACGCCGGACGCTGGGACTACATCTTCTCGATCATCAAGAACTACCGCGGCCGCGGGGCGCGATTCGTGCTCCCCGACCGCAGCGAGGTCACGATGACCGTGCCGTTCATGCGCTCTTACACCGAACTGCTCGTCAAGACGTGCCACAAGCGCGGGGCATTCGCGATCGGCGGCATGAGCGCGTTCATCCCCAACCGCCGCGATCCCGAGGTGACGCAGCGCGCGTTCGAGAAAGTCGCCGCCGACAAGAAGCGCGAAGCCGGCGACGGCTTCGACGGCACGTGGGTGGCGCACCCCGACCTGATCCCGACGGCGAAGGCGGAGTTCGACGCGGTGCTCGGCGACCGGCCGAACCAGGTCGACCGCCAGCGCGACGACGTCGAGGTGAAAGCCTCCGATCTGCTCGACGTGCACATCGGACGCCCCGTGACCGCCGTTGGCGTGCACGCCAACGTGTCGGTCGCGATCCGCTACATCGAAGCATGGCTGCGAGGACTCGGCGCGGTCGCGATCGACAACCTGATGGAGGATGCCGCGACCGCGGAGATCTCGCGCTCGCAGGTGTGGCAGTGGATCCACCAGGACCGCTCCACCGCTGAGGGCGACCCGATCACCCGCGAGTACATCGAGGGTCTCATCGCTGAGGTGCTGAGCGAGGTCGACCGAAGCGAGAGCGACCGGTACGAGGACGCTGCGGAGATCTTCCGCGAGGTGGCCCTGGGCCAGGAGTTCCCGGCGTTCCTGACGCTGCCGGCGTACGCGAAGTTCCTCGTCGAGACCGACTGACCCCCCTGACCCACGAAGGAGATGACATGACTCACTACCAGGACGACATCGAAGCCATCCGCGCACTCAAGGAGCAGAACGGGTCCGGCTGGGATGCGATCGACCCCGAGTCCGTCGCACGGATGCGGACGCAGAACCGCTTCCGGACGGGACTTGAGATCGCCCAGTACACGGCCGACATCATGCGCCGTGACATGGCCGAGTACGACGCCGACTCGTCGGTGTACACCCAGTCGCTCGGCGTCTGGCACGGCTTCATCGGGCAGCAGAAGCTCATCTCGATCAAGAAGCACCTCAAGACCACGAACAAGCGCTATCTGTATCTGTCGGGCTGGATGGTCGCCGCGCTCCGCTCGGAGTTCGGCCCGCTTCCCGACCAGTCGATGCACGAGAAGACGGCGGTGCCCGCCCTCATCGAGGAGCTCTACACCTTCCTCCGCCAGGCCGATGCTCGCGAGCTCGACCTCCTGTTCACGAAGCTGGATGACGCCCGGGTCGCCGGCGACGAGACGGCCGTGGAATTCATCCAGTCGCAGATCGACAACTACGAGACCCACGTCGTGCCGATCATCGCCGACATCGACGCGGGCTTCGGCAACCCCGAGGCCACCTACCTGCTCGCCAAGAAGATGATCGAGGCGGGGGCGTGCGCCATCCAGATCGAGAACCAGGTGTCCGACGAGAAGCAGTGCGGCCACCAGGACGGCAAGGTCACGGTTCCGCACGAGGACTTCATCGCGAAGCTCAACGCGGTGCGGTACGCGTTCCTCGAGCTCGGGATCGACAACGGCGTCATCGTCGCCCGCACCGACTCGCTCGGCGCCGGCCTCACGCAGAAGCTCGCTGTCACGAGCGAGCCCGGAGACCTGGGCGACCAGTACAACGCCTTCCTCGACGTCGAGGAGATCTCGGAGGCAGACCTCGGCAATGGCGACGTCGTCATCAAGCGTGACGGCACACTGCTGCGCCCGAAGCGTCTCGCCAGCAACCTGTACCAGTTCCGCGCCGGCACGGGCGAGGCCCGCTGCGTGCTCGACTGCATCACCTCGCTCCGCAACGGTGCCGATCTGCTGTGGATCGAGACCGAGAAGCCGCATGTGGATCAGATCGCCGGCATGGTCGACGAGATCCGCAAGGAGATCCCGAACGCGAAGCTCGTCTACAACAACAGCCCGTCGTTCAACTGGACGCTCAGCTTCCGTCAGCAGGCGTACGACCTGCTCGTGGAGCAGGGTGCGGATGTCTCCGCCTACGACCGCGCCGACCTCATGAACGTCGACTACGACGGCACCGAGCTCGCGAAGCTCTCCGACGAGAAGATCCGCTCGTTCCAGAAGGAGGGCTCGGCTCGCGCCGGGATCTTCCACCACCTCATCACGCTGCCGACCTATCACACGGCCGCGCTTTCGACCGATGACCTGGCCAAGGGCTACTTCGGAGACGAAGGCATGCTCGCCTACGTGAAGGGCGTCCAGCGTCGCGAGATCCGCGAGGGCATCGCCACGGTCAAGCACCAGAACATGGCCGGCAGCGACATCGGCGACAACCACAAGGAGTACTTCGCCGGAGACGCGGCCCTCAAAGCCGGTGGCCAGCACAACACGATGAACCAGTTCAACTGAGTTCGATCCGCAACGCGGTCCGCGAGACTGCATCCGGACATCGAGACTGCGGGAAATCCCCGCCGTTTCGAAGTCCGGATGCAGTCTCGCGGCTTTTCTGCGGAGTTTGTCGATCCGGTCGGGCTGCGTTCGACGCCCTTCACGTAACGTCGCTCCAGAGAAAGGACACGCGATGAAGTTTCTGATGCTCGTAGTGGCAGATCCCAGCCGAGATGGCACGGAGGAGCCGCCGATCACGATCGAAGAGTGGGTCGGCGAGACCTACGGCAACGGCAAGGCCATCGACGGCGACCGCCTGCGCCCGCCCTCCGACGCCAAGACCGTGCGTCGTCGCAACGGCAAGGTCACGGTGACCGACGGCCCGTTCGCCGAAACGCACGAGTGGATCGCGGGGTTCGACATCCTCGATTGCGCGGACCTCGACGAAGCGATCGAGCTCGCGTCGCGGCATCCGATGGCGACGTCGGGGATCATCGACATCCGACCCGCCTGGCCGCTCGACCTCGACTGACCCGGCGCTGCCGGGGCGCGCTGTCAGGGTCGCGCCCCGGCGGCAGCCGCGCTATCGCAGCGCGGTCGCGGAAGCGTCGGCGGCCGCACGGGCGACCAGCCGCTTGTTGCGCAGGCCGCCGGCCAACGCCCAGGCGAGCAGCCAGATGCCGGAGGCGGCGGTGAGCAGCGCCGCTGCCCGCAGGGCGGTGTCGAGGTCGATGAGGAAGACGAGGCAGCCTAGCGAGGCGAGCCCGCCGAGGATCGCGCCGGCGGCGCCGATGATCGTCACGACGCATCCGCGGGCGAGCCACCAGGCGATGCCGCCCGCGACGATGACGGCGATCGACATGACGACCGCGCCCCACATCCACTCGCCCATGGCTCCACGGTAGCGGCCCGAACTCGCCATGACACCCCGTCGCGGGCATACGCGTGCGACTACGCTCGTAGCCGTGACAGAACGCGCTCCGCTCTCCCGAAAACTCTCCTCCATCGCCGAATCCGCGACCCTCAAGGTCGATGCGAAGGCGAAGGCCCTCCAGGCGGCCGGCCGGCCGGTGATCAGCTACGCGGCGGGCGAGCCCGACTTCGCGACACCGCAGTTCATCGTGGATGCCGCAGCCGAGGCTCTGCACGACCCGGCGAACTACCGCTACACCCCCGCCGTCGGGCTTCCGGTGCTGCGCGAGGCGATCGCCGCGAAGACGCTGCGCGATTCGGGGCTCGAGGTCGACGCATCCCAGATCGTGGTCACGAACGGCGGAAAGCAGGCCGTCTACCAGGCGTTCCAGGCGGTGCTCAACCCCGGTGACGAGGTGCTGCTGCCCGCTCCGTACTGGACGACGTACCCCGAAGCGATCGCGCTGGCAGACGGCATGCCCGTCGAGGTGTTCGCCGGTGCCGACCAGGAGTACAAGGTCACGGTCGAGCAGCTCGAGGCCGCCCGCACTCCGCGCACGACCGCCCTCGTGTTCGTCTCGCCGTCGAATCCCACGGGGTCGGTCTACTCGCCCGAAGAGACCAAGGCGATCGGCGAGTGGGCCGTCGAGCACGGCATCTGGATCATCTCGGACGAGATCTACCAGAACCTCGTCTACCAGGGCACGCGTGCGGTCTCGATCGTCGAGGCGGTGCCGGATGCCGCAGGCCAGACGATCCTCGTGAACGGCGTCGCGAAGACCTACGCGATGACCGGCTGGCGGGTGGGCTGGATGGTCGGCCCGAAGGATGCGATCAAGCTCGCCGCCAACCTGCAGTCGCACTTGTCGAGCAACGTGAACAACGTCGCCCAGCGCGCGGCGCTGGCCGCTCTCACCGGACCGCAGACCGAGGCGGAGGAATTCCGCCTCGCATTCGACCGGCGTCGTCAGCTGATCGTCGGCGAATTGGCGAAGATCGACGGGGTGACCGTGCCGAACCCGCTCGGGGCGTTCTACGTGTACCCGGACGTGCAGGGTCTGCTCGGCCGGGAGTGGGCCGGTGTCACCCCGACGACATCGCTCGAGCTCGCCGATCTCATCCTCGAGAAGGCGGAGGTCGCGGTGGTGCCGGGCGAGGCGTTCGGCCCGAGCGGCTATCTGCGGCTGTCGTACGCCCTCGGCGACGAGCCGCTGCTCGAAGGCATCCGCCGCATGCAGGAGCTCTTCGCCTCGTAGCGGTCAGCCGAGGTTGTCGATGAGCCAGAGGCGGGCGTCCCCGTCGTAGGCGAGCTGGAACTCGCGCTCGGTCGGTGGCGAGGCTCCGCCACACCGCCCGGACCGTCCGGAGTCTCGGGCGCGCCCAGCAGCAACGAGTGATCTGTTCGAGAATCCTGCGCTGAACTGTCGATTCCGCGTGTCGTCGATCGTCGCACTGAGCGAACGACCTCAGAAGGAGCCGACATGGGAATCATCCGCGCACTCACCGATTTCGCCGCCGCTGCAGCCAACCTGCATCCGGACCACCGCGTTCGGTTCGACGAACTTACCGGGCTCGAGCACCCTCGCGCCGATGCCGAAAGCCCGGTCCGTCATGGCGACACGCCGGAGCACACAGTGTCCTCACGGCGTGTCAAGTGACCGACCGGGCTTTTCGCAGGGGCCCAGGTCAGTCGTCGTCGGAGCCGCCGCGCTCGGAGCCGCGGCGGTCGTCGACCTCGGACGAGACGACATTGAACGCAGAGTCGAGCTTGACCTCCACGACTCCGCCGCCGTCCGGCTGAACGTCGATCTCGTAGGCATAGGCCGCGTTGTCGTCGACTTCGGCATCGATCACGGTCCCGGGACCGGTGGCGGCCAGCGCGGCCGCGATCGCGGCTTCGATGTCGGATGCCGCAGCCTCACTCGAGGGCGCCACGGACGGCCCGGGCGAGGCCGACCGCTGATCGCCGTCGTCGGTGAGGGATGCCGACGGCGAGGGATCCGCCACGGCTGAGGGCGGAGCCGACGTAGCAGCGAGCGCGACGACGGTGCCGGCAGCGATCAGTCCGACCGCGGCGACGGTGCTGACGATCCAGATGACGGGTGTGCGCATTGTTGCCTCCTGGGCGGAACGGGTAGGAGACAAGGATCCCGCGCGGCCGCTGAAGCCAGCCTGAAGCGTCTGGAACTGCTCAGGCGGGGAGCGAGACGACGAACCGCGCGCCGCCGAGGCCCCCGACATCCACCCGCACGTCGCCGCCGTGCGCGCGTACGATCTCGCGCACGATGGCCAGGCCCAGCCCGCTGCCGCCCGCGTCGCGCGCGCGTGCCTCGTCGAGCCGGACGAAGCGTTCGAAGACCCGGTCGCGATCGGTCTCGGCGATTCCCGCGCCGTCGTCCTCGATGCTCAGCTGCGCGCCCGAAGCGGTCTGCGCCGCCGTGAAGACGACTCGGCCGCGCGCGTGCCGGGCGGCGTTGTCGGCCAGGTTGCGCGTGACCTGTCGCAGCAGCCCGAGGTCTCCGCGCACGCGCGCCGGGTGCACGCCCGACACGTCGACCGTGACCGCTCCGAGGGCGCGCAGTCGCGTCGCCTCGGCCAGCAGCAGGTCGTCGAGGTCGACGTCGGCGGCGGCGAGCGCGAGCCCGCCCTCGTCGGCACGCGTGAGCACCAGCATCCCCTGCACGAGCCGTTCGAGGCGCGCACCCTCCTCGAGCACGGCGTCGCTGAGCTCCTCTGAGCTGATGCGATCGGGGTGGGCGCGAGCCACCTCGGCGTACTGCCGCAGCGAGGCGAGAGGCGACTTGAGCTCGTGCGAGGCGTCCGACACGAATCGGCGCTGGACCGCTTGGGACTCTTCGAGCCGCGCGAGCATCCCGTTCATCGTGTGTGCGAGCCGGCCGATCTCGTCTCTCGTGTCGGGCTCCTCGACCCGCGCAGACAGGTCGGATGCCGACATCCGCTCGACCTGCCGGCGCATGCGCTCCACCGGGGCCAACGATCGGCCGACGGCGAACCACGTCGTGAGCGCGACGATGCCGACCACCAGCGGGACCGACACCGCCAGCAGCGCGGCGACCGTGCCGAGCGTCGCATCGACCTCCTCGGTGCTCCGGCCGGCGACGACGATCCAGTCCCCGCCCACCTGCTCGACCGCCACGGCGAACGGCGCATCCTCGGCGTCCAGCCTGATCAGCGCGGGGGCACTGCCCTCGCGGTCGGCGAGCGCGCCGAGATCCTCGGCCGCTTCGCTCGCCGCGACCACGGTGCCGCTGTCACGATCGATCACCTGCCAGAAGCGCTCGTCGTCGATGTCGGGCAGCGAGTCGGGTCCGGCGGCATCGACCTGGTCGGCGAACGCCTCGGCATCCTGGGTCGCGGCCGCCTCGACCTGGGCGTGCAGGGCCGTGCGCAGCGTGAACCAGAAGCCGATGGCGCCCACGGCGAGGGCGAGGGCGACGACGGATGCCGCCACCAGAGTGATCCGCACGCGGATGCCGGCGCGCAGGCGCGCGGGGCGCGGCTGCGGTTCACTCACCGTCCGCGCCGATCCGGTACCCGGCGCCGCGGATCGTGCGGATGCTCTCGCGGCCGAACGGCCGGTCGATCTTGGCGCGCAGATGGCCGATGTACACCTCGACGATGTTCGGGTCGCCCTCGAACGCGAAGTCCCATACGCCGTCGAGGATCTCGCCCTTGGGCACGACGTCGCCCGCGCGCCGCATCAGGAACTCGAGCACGGCGAACTCGCGCGTCGTGAGGTCGATCGCCGCACCACCGCGACGCACCTCGCGCGCAGCGGGGTCGAGCGTCAGGTCGCCGACCGACAGAGTCGCGGGGCGCGCACCGGCGCCGCGGCGGATGAGCGCCCGCAGCCTCGCGAGCAGCACGGCGAATGAGAACGGCTTGGTGAGGTAGTCATCGGCGCCGGTGTCGAGCCCTTCAACCTGATCCCAATCGCCGTCTTTGGCGGTCAGCATGAGCACCGGCGTCCAGTTCTCCTCCTCGCGGAGCGTCCGGCACACGACGTACCCGTTCATGCCGGGCAGCATGATGTCGAGCAGGATCGCCGCGTACTGCTGCTCGCGCGCGAGCCACAGCCCGTCGGTCCCGGTGTGTGCGACGTCCACGGCGAAACCCTCCGCCTCGAGGCCGCGCTTGAGCCCCTCGGCCAGGCGCGGCTCGTCGTCCACCACAAGGAGTCGCATGAGTCCATCGTGTCTCATGCGCGCTGAAGCGCACCTGAAGCACTGCGGATCTGCTCAGTCGTCGGAGCTGCGCTGCGGTACTCGCCCCACGCGTCACGACGGTGCACACCCGCCCCACCGGTCCGACGACTGGGCGAAGTCGTGGCTCAGAGCTCGACGCCGACCAGCACCGGCTCGGGCTGCAGCACCAGGCCGAACTCCGCCTGCACCCGACCCTGGATGAACCGGGCGAGCTGCGCGAGCTCCTCGGCCGAGCCGCTCCCCCGGTTCGTCAGCGCGAGGGCGTGCTTGGTCGACAGGGCGGCGCGCGAGCGGGGCAGCTTGAATCCCTTGCGCAGCCCGGAGTGCTCGATGAGCCACGCCGCGCTCACCTTGACGTCGGACTCCTGACTGGCCGATGCGGGAACGTAGCCGTCGTAGGCGGCGAGCGGGATCACGAGGACCGGGTCCAGGTCGGGCGTCACCGGCCAGCGCGGGCACTCCGGCGGCAGCGTGCGGGCGAAGGATGCCGACACGATCGCGTTCTGGAAGAACGAGCCCGCGCTGTACGTGTCGGGGTCGTCGGCGTCGAGCACCATGCCCTTTCGGCGACGGGTCGCGAGCACGTGGTCGCGAACCCAGGCGAGCGAGACGACCGCCCCGGGATCGAGGCCCAGCGCCGTCCGCAGCTGATCGCCCACCACGGGGCGATCGCCGTGGCCGACTTCGGCGAGCTCGAGTGTGACCGTGAGGATCACCGCCGGCCGCGCCGCGACCGAGCCGTAGTGCTGCTTGAACACCGATGTGCGAAAGCCCAGGCCGAGCTCGTCGGCCGGGACGGTCGAGATCTCGCCCGTGCTCTCGTCGATGAGTTCGACCTCGGCGAGGGTCTGGACGATCTCCTGTCCGTACGCGCCGATGTTCTGCACGGGAGCCGCGCCGACGGTGCCCGGGATGCCCGACATCGCCTCGATGCCGGCGAGACCCTCGGCGACGGCGTAGGCGACGAGGTCGTCCCAGTCGTGCCCGGCCTGGACCCGCAGCCGGATGTAGCCGGGCCGGGGGGACGGCATCCGTTCGATGCCCGTCGTCAGCACGCGCACCACGGTTCCCTCGTACGGCTCATCGCCGACGAAGAGGTTGGACCCGCCTCCGACCACGAGCAGCGGCTCGCCGTCGGCCCACCCCTCGCGCAGCGCAGAGACGAGTTCGTCGGCGGTAGGCGCCTCGATCATGCGGGCGGGGGTGCCACCCGTGCGCAGCGTGGTCAGCCGGGCGAGCGGGATCGGTTCGACGTCGGGCATCGGCTAAGCGAGTCGCACGCGGACCTGCGCCTTGCCGAGCACGGTGGTCTCGCCGCTGGTCACGGTCAGGTCGATGCGTGCGGTGTCCTCATCGATCGCGCCCACCTTTGCGACGATCTGCAGCTGTGCGCCCGTCTCCGGTCCGACGACGACGGGGCGGGTGAAGCGCACGCCGTACTCCAGGATGCGGCCGGAGTCGCCGAGCCACGGCACGATCGTCTCGACGGCCAGTCCCATGGTGAGCATGCCGTGCGCCAGGACGCCGGGCAGTCCCACCGCGTTCGCGACATCGTCGCGGTAGTGGATCGGATTGAAGTCTCCGGACGCTCCGGCGTAGCGCACGAGCGAATCACGGGAGATCTGGACCCAGCGCTCCGCGACGATGTCGCCGACCGCGATCACTTCTCGCCCTCGCCGACCAGCAGGACGGACGTCGCGGTCACGACATGCGCGCCTGCGGCATCCGTGATCTCGGCTTCGCTCGTGACCATGGCGCTGCCGCGCATCTCGCGGACGGCGGTGACCGTGAGGGTTCCGGTGAGCTCGTCGCCGGCCACGATCGGGCGGGTGTAGCGGAAGCGCTGCTCGGCGTGCAGGACGTTCTGCAGGACGATCCCCGAGTCGGGCTCAGCGAGCAGCTGCTGAAGGGTCTGGTCCTGCACCACCATCGCGAAGGTCGGTGGCGCGACGACGTCGGCATAGCCGAGCGCCTGCGCGGCGGCGGGATCGACGTGCTGCGGGTCGTCGGCGAAGACGGCGCGCGCGAACTCGCGCACCTTCTCACGGCCGACGAGGTACGGCGCTGTCGGGGGGAAGACGCGCCCGACGAGCTCGGGGTTCACTGGCACCAGGCAATCCTACCGAGGGGCCCCGAGGACCCCGACGGCTGTACTC
Source organism: uncultured Actinomycetota bacterium (assembly GCA_963781135.1). Classification (GTDB taxonomy): domain Bacteria; phylum Actinomycetota; class Actinomycetes; order Actinomycetales; family Microbacteriaceae; genus Microbacterium. The sequence goes on from CAWADY010000012.1 coordinate 114,803, forward strand.
ACTTGCGGTCGGCGCGGGCGGCGCGAATGGTGCGCACCGCGAGCTGCACGGCGATGAAGACGAGGAAGATCGCGAACAGCACGTTCGCCCAGAAGGGGTCGAGCAGTCGGGCCAGCCACGCGCCGAGAGCGGTGGTGGTGATCGCGGCGACCCCGATGAGCGCGGCGGCGGGCAGGTCGACGTTGCCGCGGCGGAAGTTGCCGACCGTTCCGGAGATCGCCGCGGGGATCATCATCAGCAGCGACGTGCCCTTCGCGATCAGGTCGCTGGTGCCGAAGAGCAGCATGAGCGCCGGGACGACGATGATGCCGCCGCCGACGCCGATGAGCCCCGCCACGGTGCCGGTGACGAGGCCGAGCACGACCAGACCGACGATCGACCAGACCGTGAGCGGCAAGCCCGCATCACGCGAGGGAATGATGATGAACAGGCTCACGATCACCGCGACGAGGAAGGCGATGAAGGTCCAGCGCAGCGCGATGAGCGACACCCGCGGCAGCAGCCAGGTGCCGATCTGTGCTCCAACCACGGCGCCTGCGGCCAGGATCAGCCCGGGGATCCACGCGACCGAGTCGGTCAGCGCGTAGGAGATCACCCCGACCGTGGCCGTGGGGACGATCGCTGCGAGCGAGGTGCCCGCCGCGAGCCGCTGGTTGTACGCGAGGATCAGCACGAGCAGCGGCACGATCACCGTTCCCCCGCCGACTCCGAACAGGCCCGAAAGCAGCCCGGCGAGCAGGCCGATGGCCAGGCAGGTCAGGATGTACTTCGCGCCCTTCGGTTCGGAGGTGTCGGGCGCTTCGATGTCGGGCATGATGCCTATCCTGCCGGTTCCGGCCGAGGCGCATTCGCCGCGGCGCGGACGGCGGCCGGCAGTGCGGCCACGATGCGGTCGAGCTCGACGTCGGTGTGGGCCGCCGAGAGGAACCATGCTTCGAAAACGCTCGGCGGCAGGCTGACGCCCTGGTCGAGCATCGCGGTGAAGAAGGCGGCGTAGCGCCAGGCGTCCTGATCCTTCGCGTCGTCGTAGTCGCGCACGGGGCCCTCGCGGAACGCCAGCGAGAACAGGCTGCCGGCACGCGACACCCTGACCGGCAGGCCTTCGGCGGCGAAGGCGTCTTCGACCGCGCCCGCCAGGCGAGCAGCCGAGTGGTCGATCCGCCGGTACACCCCGGCGTCGGCAGCGCGCAGCGTGGCGAGGCCCGCTGCGACGGCGAGCGGATTGCCGCTGAGCGTGCCGGCCTGGTACACCGGCCCGAGCGGCGCGAGCAGCTGCATCACGTCAGCGCGCCCCGCCACCGCGGCCAGCGGGAGGCCGCCGCCCACGATCTTGCCGAACGTGACGAGGTCGGGTGTCCACAGCGCACCGCCGGCGCGTGAGGCCTCGAGTCCCCACCAGCCGGCAGGCCCGACCCGGAACCCGGTCAGCACCTCGTCGAGGATGAGCAGCGCGCCTTCGCGGTGCGCGAGCTCGGCGAGCGCCTGATTGAATCCGTCGGCGGGCACGAGCACTCCCGCGTTCGCACCCGCGGCTTCGGTGATGATCGCGGCGATCCGGCCGGGATGGGCGGCGAACGTCGCCTCCACCGCCGCCAGGTCGTTGTAGGGCAGCACGATCGTGAGCGCCGCGACGTCGGCCGGCACGCCCGCAGACCCGGGCAGGCCGAGGGTCGCGACGCCCGACCCCGACTCGGCGAGCAGCCCGTCGGAGTGACCGTGGTAGTGCCCGGCGAACTTGATGATCAGGTCGCGGCCGGTCGCGCCGCGAGCCAGCCGCACGGCGGTCATGGTCGCCTCGGTGCCGGTGGAGACCAGACGGATGCTGTCGAACAGGCGCGCGCCGAGCACGGTGGTGCGCTCGCGCAGCAGCTCGGCGAGCACCGCTTCACCCGGCGTCGTCGCCCCGAACGAGAGACCGCGGGTGGCGGCATCCTGCACCGCGGAGACGACCGCCGGGTGCGCATGGCCGAGCAGGGCGGGGCCCCACGAGCCCACGAGGTCGATGTACTCCCGGCCTTCGACGTCGGTGACGTACGCGCCGCGGGCCGACACCAGGAACCGCGGCGTCCCGCCCACCGACCGGTAGGCGCGCACGGGCGAGTTGACCCCGCCCGGGATCACGGCCTGAGCGCGGGCGAATTCGGATTCGTTGCTCACGCGCGGTTCCCTTCACGCAGCAGCTGCGCGGCCTCGACGGCCCAGTAGGTCAGGATCGCGTCAGCACCGGCACGGCGGATCGACACGAGGGACTCGAGCACGGCCCGTTCCCGGTCGATCCAGCCGTTCGCGGCGGCCGCTTCGATCATCGAATACTCGCCGCTCACCTGATACGCCCACACCGGGACGGGGGATGCCGCGGCCACGCGCGAGAGCACGTCGAGGTACAGCGACGCGGGCTTGACCATGACGATGTCGGCGCCCTCCTCGATGTCGATCGATGCCTCGCGCACGCCTTCGCGCGCGTTGGCCGGATCGAGCTGGTACGTGCGGCGGTCGCCCTCGAGCGAGGACTGCACGGCCTCGCGGAACGGGCCGTACAGCGCGGACGCGTACTTCGCGGCGTAGCCGAGGATGGCGGCATCCTGGTGTCCGTTCGCGTCGAGCACGTCGCGCACCGCGCGCACCTGGCCGTCCATCATTCCCGAGAGCCCCAGCAGCGCCGAGCCGGCCGACGCCTGGGCGAGCGCCATCGAGCGGTAGCGGTCCAGGCTCGCGTCGTTGTCGACGCGTCCGGCGGCATCGAGGACGCCGCAATGCCCGTGGTCGGTGAACTCGTCGAGGCACAGGTCGGTCTGCACGACCAATGCGTCACCCACTTCGGCGGCCGCGATGCGGGTGGCGACGTTGAGGATGCCGTCGGGGTCGTCGGCGCCCGAGCCGATCGCGTCCTTGTGCTCGGGAACGCCGAACAGCATCACGCCGCCCACGCCCGCTTCGGCGGCGTCGTTCAGCGCGCCCTTGAGCGAGTCCAGCGTGTGCTGCACGACTCCGGGCATGGACGAGATCGGCACCGGCCGGCTCACACCCTCGCGGACGAACATCGGCAGCACGAGGTCGGCCGGGTGCAGACGCGTCTGGGCGACGAGGCGTCTCCACGCGGTGGTGCCTCGGGTGCGCCGCGGACGGATGTCGGGGACGGGTCCGCTCGATGCGGTCATGGGTGCATCCTTCCCTGCTTCACGGCGGCTCATCGTGCGCTGCCGAGCGGTGCGAGCGTCGCCGCGCCGCGCTCGAGCAGGGCGGCGGCGACGCGATCGGCGAGTTCGAGGGGATCGGAGTCCGCCGCGCCGGTCTCGACGATCGTCAGTTCGCTCTGACCGTCGGGCGCGAACACCGCCGCGGTGAGCGTGATCACGCCGTCGACCACGGTCGCGTGCGCGGCGATCGGCGCCGAGCACCCGGCCTCGAGGCGGGCCAGCACTCCGCGCTCGGCCGTGGCGGCCAGATGCGTGGGCGCGTGGTCGACGACCCCGATGCGCTCGGCCAGTGACGCCGAGGCGTCGGCCCGGATCTCGAGTGCGAGAGCGCCCTGCGCGGGTGCGGTGGGCCAGCGCCGGATGTCGAGCAGTTCGGATGCGTCGCCGAGCCGGCCGAGACGTTCGAGGCCGGCCGCCGCGAGCACGAGCCCATCGACCCGACGGTCGTCGTCCGCGTCGTACAGGCGCCCGAGCCGGGTGTCGACATTGCCGCGGATGCCGACGACATCGAGATCGGGTCGAGCCGCGAGCAGCTGGGCGCGGCGCCGGGGCGAGCCCGTCCCGACGCGTGAGCCCTGCGGAAGCTTGGCGAGGGTCACGCCGTCGCGCGTGGCGAGGGCGTCGCGCGCGTCGGCTCGCGCCGGGACGGCTGCCAGCACGATGCCCTCGGCCGGCGCGGTCGGCAGGTCTTTGAACGAGTGCACGATGACGTCCACCTCACCGGCGCGCAGCGCGTCGCGCAGAGCGGAGACGAAGACACCGGTGCCGCCCATCGAGGCCAGCGGCGCCGACGAGCGGTCACCCTCCGACGTGATGGTCACGAGCTCGTAGGTGCCGAGCCGTGCCGCGATGGCCGAGGTCTGGGCGACCGCGAGCGCGCTGGCGCGCGTGCCGACGCGCAGCGGAGCACCCGGCTTCAGAAGGGCCGTCATGGGGCGACTCCCGACACGGCGGGCTTGAACCCGGCGCGGACGTTCTCGCAGCACGCCGGTCGGCACACGTCGAACCACGGCCCGAGATCGGTCAGGTGCGGCCGCTCTGCCGCGGGCGTCCCGTTCCGGCGCTCTTCGACCAGATCGACCAGACCGCTCACGAATGCGGGATCGACGCCCGGCGTCGGCGTGCGGACGGCGCGGATGCCCGCCTCTTCTGCGGCCTCCATCGCCTCGGTGTCGAGGTCCCACAGCACTTCCATGTGGTCGCTGACGAAACCGAGAGGCACGATCACCACGGCATCGATGCCGCGCGAGGGCAGCTCGCCGATCACGTCGCAGACGTCCGGCTCGAGCCAGGGCTGAGTGGGGGGTCCGGAGCGGGACTGATAGACGAGCTCCCAGCCGGTCTCTGCGGCGGCGGGCACGGTCTCGATCACGTTCTGCATCACGAAGCCGGCGACCGCCTCGTGCTGCGCGGCGTAGGCGCCACCCGCGCCGAAGTCGCGGTCGCGGGGTCCGGAGCGCTGCGCGTCCGCGGTCGGGATGCTGTGGGTGGAGAAGAGCACCCGGATGCGGTCGGCTGCGACTCCGTCGGCGATCAGCTCGCGGACGGCCTCGGTCACGCCCACCGTGAACGCGTGCACGAATCCCGGGTGGTCGAAGAACTGCCGCACCTTGTCGATGGTCACCGTCCCCAGAAGGCCGGTCGCGTCGAGCACGCGCGCGAGGTCTTCGCGGTACTGGCGGCAGCTGGAGTACGAGCTGTACGCGCTCGTGGCGATCGCCAGAAGCGACCGGTCACCGGCGGCCGCGGCATCCTGCACCGCCTCCTCGAGGAACGGCGCCCAGTTGCGATTGCCCCAGTACACCGGCAGATCGATGCCGCGCGCGGCGAGCTCGGCTTCGATCGCGGCCTTGAGCGCGCGGTTCTGGGCGTTGATCGGGCTGATCCCGCCGAAGTGCCGGTAGTGGTGCGCGACCTCCTCGAGCCGCTCATCGGGGATGCCGCGCCCGCGGGTGACGTTGCGCAGGAACGGGATGACGTCGTCCTGCCCTTCCGGCCCGCCGAAGCCGGCGAGCAGGATGCCGTCGTACGCGGTGGGCGTGGTCACGTGCGGCAGACCGGATGCGGCGGCCTCGCTCGCCGCGAGGATCGGCGTCGCCGGCTCGGGTGCCACGGGTTCGCTCACGAGAGCACCTCATCGAGTTCGTCGAGGCCGATCAGGCGACCGGTGAAGAACGGGATCTCTTCGCGCACGTGCCTGCGGGCCTCGGTGGCACGCAGGTGCCGCATGAGGTCGACGAGGTCGATCGGGTCGTCGGCTTCGAGCGCGAGGATCCACTCGTAGTCGCCGAGGGCGAAGGCGGCGACGGTGTTGGGCTGCACCTGCATGTAGTCCCGGCCCATCCGGCCGTGCTCGCTCAGCATCCCGCGTCGCTCCTCCTCGGGGAGGATGTACCAGTCGAGGCTGCGCACGAACGGGTAGACCGTCACCCACTGCTTGGGCGGCAGTCCGCGCATGAACGAGGGCGCGTGGTCGCGGGTGAACTCGGCGTCGCGGTGCACGCCGAGCGCGTTCCAGCGGGGGGTGAGCGGCGCGAAGGTCGCAGTGCGCCGCAGCGAGCGCAGGGCCGCCTGAAGGCGCTGCGCGTCATCGCCCGTGAGCCACAGCATGACGTCCGCATCAGAGCGCAGACCCGACACGTCGTAGATGCCGCGGAGGGTGACGCCGGTGGCGGCGAGCTCATCGATCGCGACGGACAGCGGTGATCCCTCGCCGGCGGCGGGGGTGCCTCCGATCGGGCGCGCGAACACCGCCCAGAGCGTGTAGCCGACCGTCGCCTGCGTCTCGTTCGTCATCGTCATCCTTCCGCGCCACCCGGTCGGGTGGCTCTCACGTCGGTGGTGATTCGTTCGGCGATCGCTCGCGCCGTGTCTCGGGCATTTCCCACGATCGAGGCGAGTCCGGTGATCGAGGCCGCTTCACCGACGGCATCCTGATCACCCGCGACGGGCTGCGATTCGAGCGTTCGCGTCCATGTCCGCACGTCGAGGCCGGCGAGTCCGTCGATCCGCACACCGGTGATCGCGCGCAGATCGGCGAGCACCGTCTTCTCGGGATCATCCGGCATTCCATCGTACGAGAGCCGCGCGACGTGGCGGCCGGCGGGGAGCCCATTGGCAAGCCAGGGCCACTTCGCCGACGCGTGTGTGAACGCCCGCGCCGAGATGCCTTCGACTCCCTCTTCGACGAGTGCGCCGGTGCCGCGCGGCGCGCGGTCGAGGTCTGGCGCATCCACGACGGCGATCGCGACGACGATCGTCCGGGTGCGCACCGCCGCGGTCGCCACGCCGGGCGCCCCCACCACGACGCGGCCCACGATGCGCTCACCGTCGTGCAGCCGGACTCCGGCGGCGTCGGCGCTCACGACGCGCGTGCCGAGCACGATGCGGGCCCCGTGGGCGCGCGCGTCATCCGCGAGGGCTGCCGCAAGACGGTGCACCCCGCCGCGCAGGCCCGCGACCTGAGACCCTGCCGGGCTCGCAGCGCGCAGCCTGGCGACCGCCGCGCCCAGCGATCCTGTGGCCCTCAGCGCGTCACGCATGCCGGGCGAGGCGAGCTCGAGAGGAAGCGCGTCGGGGGTCGTCGAATAGATGCCGCGCACGACCGGAGCGACGAGTCGGCGCAGAACGCCGGGGCCCATTCGGCGACGCACCAGGTCGCCGACCGTGCGGTACGAGTTCGGATCCCGGAGCGGAACGACCGCGTCCAGGCGAGCCCGCCATGCCGCCAGCGTGCCGACCGCCCGCACGACATCGGGAGCGCGGGGGTCCGCCGGGATGCCCAGCACCCCTGCAGCGGGGAGCGGGTGGGAGCGTCCGTGGCGACCGATGAGCCAGGCAGGCGATTCGAGCGGGCGGACGATGTCGGCGGCGAGGCCGAGCTCGCCCGCCAGTGCTTCGACGGCTCCCCCGCGCGTCGCGAACGATTCCGCGCCGGCGTCGACCTCGACGCCGGCGACACGGATCGCTGCGAGTTGGCCGCCCACCCGGTCGGAAGCTTCGACCACGGTGACGGCGATGCCGGCGCGAGCGAGATCGCGCGCGACGATCAGACCCGCCACCCCCGCACCGACCACGACGACGCTCGCCGGCTCTTCGCGCGGATCGGAGGGCGGCTGCGGTGAGGGCTGCAACGGACGGCGTGACATGTCAGACGGCGAGCGCGCCCACCGACGCCTCGTGCACGAGGCTGACGATCCGCGTCAGCACCTCCGGGTCGGTGTCGGGAGGAACGCCGTGTCCGAGGTTGACCACGTGCGCGGGAGCAGACTTGCCACGCTCGAGCACGTCGAGCACGTGCGCCTCGAGCTTGTCCCACGGGGCGCCCAGCCACGCGGGATCGATGTTGCCCTGCACGACGACGTCGCCGCCGAGGCGCCGTGAGGCCTCATCCAGCGGAATGCGCCAGTCCACCCCGACCGCGTCGGCGCCGATGCCGGCCATCAGGTCGAGCACGTCGCCGCTGCCGACGCCGAAGTGGATGATCGGCATGTCGAGCCCGCGGAGCGCCGAGAGCGTCCGCCGCGAGTGCGGAGCCACCCTTCGCTGGTAGTCGTGACGCGACAGCGAGCCGACCCATGAATCGAACAGCTGCACCGCACTGGCCCCGGCTTCGACCTGCGCGCGCAAGAACGCCCCCGAGACGTCGGCGCACCAGTTCAGAAGCTGAGCCCACGCGTGCGGGTCCGAGACCATCAGACTGCGCGCGCGAAGCTGATCCTTCGACGGGCCGCCCTCGACCAGGTACGACGCGAGGGTGAACGGGGCGCCGGCGAAGCCGATGAGCGGCGTGCTGCCGAGCTCGGCCACCGTGCGCGCGACGCCCTCCCTGATCGGATCGAGCGCGTCAGGGTCGATCGGGCGCAGGCGCAGGATGTCGGATGCCGAGCGGATCGGCGCCTCGAGCACCGGACCTCGCCCCGGAACGATCTCGACCGGAACCCCGGCCAGCCGCAGGGGGATCACGATGTCGCTGAAGAACACGGCCGCGTCCACGCCGTGACGGCGCACCGGCTGCAGGGTGATCTCGCTCGCCAGCTCCGGGTTCAGGCAGGCGTCGAGCATTGCCGTGCCGACGCGCAGATCGCGGTACTCGGGAAGACTGCGCCCGGCCTGGCGCATGAACCAGACCGGAGTGCGCTCGGGCCGGTCACCACGCAAGGCTCTGATCAGCGGCGAAGAGGTGGTCCGACCGTCACCGAGCGGGTGTGAAGCGGGGGAAGACATATGCTCCATTCTCCCACCGCCGCCGGCGTCGCCGGTCCCCGCAGCATCCGCTCATGAACGGGGATTTCGCTCGTACGCGCTCCCCAGGCACAGTTCCGTACGATAGAGGGGTGCTGCTCTGCGTCTCCGTGTCCCACCGGACGGCGGACTTCGACCTGCTCGGTCGCCTCTCCGAGGCCGTGACCGCGACCGCGGCGACGACGCTGATCGAAGATGGCCGCGCTCGCGGGGCTGTTCTGGTCTCCACCTGCAACCGCGTCGAGGCATATCTGGATGTTCCCGCCGGTGCTGACACGAGCATCGCCGAGGCCACGCTTCGCACGCTCGCCGGCGCCGCCGATATGCCGCACGACACCCTGCGCGAACGTGCCGAGGTGATGGCCGGCGCCTCAGCGCTGCATCACCTGTTCGCGGTGACGTCAGGGCTCGAGTCGATCGCGGTCGGCGAAGAGGAGATCGCCGGACAGGTGCGCCGGGCGTACGAGTCCGCGCGCGGCGCTCGCGCGACCACGCCCGAGCTCGATACCGCGTTCCAGCGTGCGGCGAAGGTCTCCCGAGATGTGCGTGCCGCGACCGCGGTCGGCAAAGCCGGCCGATCGCTCGTGCAGTTCGCGCTGCAGCTCGCCGGCACCCGGGTCACCGACTGGCGTCAGACGCGAGCCCTCATCGTCGGCACCGGCAATTACGCGGCCACCACGGTGGCGGCCCTGCGCACCTTGGGCGTCTCGGAGCTGGCCGTCTACTCGCTGACCGGACGCGCAGAACAGTTCGCCGAGAAATACCGCCTCCGCGCGGAGCACGAACTGCGGGATGCCGTCGCCTCGGCGGAAGTCGTCATCACGTGCACGAACCGCTACTCGGTGACGGTGGACGACATTCCCGACGAGTCACGGCGCACGATCATCGACCTGGGCCTCCCCCGCAACGTCGATCCTGCCGTGGGCAGGCTCCCGGGCGTTGAGCTCATGGATCTCGAGCTGATCGCGACGCACGCTCGCCTGCCGATGCTGGCTCCCGACGCGACGGCACGCGAACTCGTCTCATCGGCGGCCGGCGCCTTCGCCGCAGAGCAGATCGCCGCACCGGCGATCGTCGCCCTGCGTCGCCACGTGTTCGATGCCCTCGACAGCGAGCTGGCCCGCCTCGCGTCGAAGTCGGTCTCGCCCGAGCAGTCCGCCGCCGTGACCGAAGCCCTCCGGCATTTCGCCGGTGCCCTTCTGCACGATCCGACTCAGCGTGCGCGCGAACTCGCCGCAGGCGGTCGTGTCGCGAACTTCGAGGCCGGACTGGCGGCCGTCTTCGGCATCGATCCGGCAGCTCAGGGCGGCTCGGTCACACCGCTGCGGCCCGCGACCGATGAGTCAGGCACCGCCGAGACCGGCCGCGCCTGACCCCCGTCACTCTTCGCCGGCGTTGAGAGCCTGGTCGATCGCCCATCCGTCGCCGGCGGGGACGACGATGTACGCGTAGCTGTCCTCGTACGGAGTGCCCTCGTCGGTGGGGTTGCCCTCTGCGTCGACCATGCTCGTGTAGGTCTCCGAGGTGATCACGGTGATCTGCTCGTCGCTGTCGTTCTCGACCGACGTGACGGTCAGTTCGTAGTTCTCCACCGAGTCCACGAAGCCCTGCGACGCCGCGGTGAACGTCGCGCAATCCGGGATATCGGAGGCGACGCGGAAGCTCTCGGTCGTCGCCGCCTCGAGCTTTTCGCAGTCCCCCGTGGCCCAGGCCTCGTCGTACGCCTCCACTGCGGCGACCGCTGCCGCCTGGTCGTCATTCTGGGCGCCGCTGCTGCCGCCTCCGGCGACGCTGCCGAACATCCCGATCACGATCGGGATCAGCACCGCGGCCAGGATCACGATGCCGAGCATGACCACGCCCAGCACGACCCACAGGATCCACAGCTTCGACTTCTTCCCCTCCGTCGCCGAGATGAATGCGCCGGACGGCGCCGAACCACCGGGAAATCCCCCGGGGTAACCGGGAGGAGCCGACGCGGGGTACCCCTCTTCGGGCGCAGGTTCATGGGGGGCGGCAGGGGTGGCGTCAGACGAAGCTGAAGCGGACTCCAGGGTCGGCGCCGGCTGCACCGCCGGGGCCAGGAGCGCGTCCATCGATTCGTCCGCAGTCTCTGCGGGCTCGGCATCCGGCGTCTGCACGTGCTCTGTCCACTGCGCGCCGTCCCACCAGCGCAGCGCGCCGCGTCCGTCGTCGTACCAGCCGGGCGGTGTCGTGGCCATGCGATCGTCCCTCTCGCGCCGTCGCCATCGTGGTCGCCGGTCGCAGTCCGAGCCTAACCGAGCACCATGCGGGCGTTTCGTCCTGTGGGAATGAGGCGCGGCCACAGACGACGCGATAGCGTGACGCGCAAATGGACACTTCAGGAACCAATCTCGTCTGGATCATCGCGGCCCTCGTCGACTTCGCGATCAAGATCGCGGCGCTGATCATCATCCCCCGGCGGCGCAAGCCGACCGCGGCGATGGCGTGGCTGCTCGCGATCTTCCTGATCCCGTACGTCGGCATCATCCTGTATCTGCTGATCGGAACGTTCAAGCTCCCGAAGAAGCGCCGCGACGAGCAGGCGCGCATCGACGAGGTCATCCGCGAGAACGTGCGCGAGAAGGGTCTGGAGACGACGGACGACTCGTGGCCGCGATGGTTCCAGCGGGTCGTGCAGCAGAACGAGACGCTCACGGGCATTCCGGCGACGTTCGGCAATCAGGCGACTCTGCTGGGTGACTATCAGGGTTCGATCGACGCGATGGCAGCCGAGATCGACACCGCGACCACATGGGTTCACGTCGAGTTCTTCATCGTCGCGTGGGACGACACGACGCGCGGCTTCTTCTCCGCGATGGAGCGCGCGGTCGCGCGCGGGGTGACCGTTCGCCTGCTGGCCGACCACCTGCCCTCGGCGAAGATCCCCGGCAGCAAGGAGACGTTCGCAGAACTCGACCGCATCGGCGTGAAGTGGTCGTGGATGCTGCCCGTGCAGATCTTCAAAGGCAAGTACCAGCGCCCCGACCTGCGAAATCACCGCAAGCTGGTCGTGGTCGATGGACGCGTCGGATTCATGGGATCGCAGAACCTCATCGCGCGTACCTACGACTCCCCGAAGAACATCAAGCGCGGTCTGCAGTGGCAGGAGCTGATGACCCGGCTCACAGGCCCCGTGGTCGCGGGGGTCAACACCGTGTTCCTGTCGGACTGGTTCATCGAGACCGGTGAGCGACTCACCGAACACGTGCCGGCGAACGAGATCGCCCACTCGACCGCGCCCGACGCCCTGCTGTGCCAGGTCGTCCCCAGCGGCCCGGGGTACGAGACCGAGAACAACCTGCGGATGTTCCTCTCGCTGATCTACGGCGCGACCGAGAAGGTCATCATCACGAGCCCGTACTTCGTACCCGACGAGGCGATGGTCTACGCGATCACCACGGCGTGCCAGCGCGGCCTCGAGGTGCAGCTGTTCGTCTCGGAGCAGGCCGACCAATGGCTCGTCGGGCACGCGCAGCGTTCGTACTACAGCGACCTGCTCGAGGCGGGCGTGCGCATCTTCATGTATCCCGCGCCGTACATCCTGCACGCGAAGCACATGTCGATCGACGACGACATCGCCTTCATCGGCTCGAGCAACATGGACATCCGCTCGTTCAGCCTGAACGCGGAGTCCTCACTCCTGGTGCGCGGCGAGTCGTTCGTGCGAGGCATGCGTGAGGTCGAGCAGGGTTACCGCGACTCCGGCCGCGAGCTGACGCTTGAGGCGTGGCGCAAAGAGCCGCTCAAGGCGACGTTCTTCGATGGCCTGGCGAGACTCACATCGGCGGTCAACTGACTCTCCGTCCCTGCGCAGCATCGAGAGACACGCCCAAAGTCACCCGGTGGGCATGACGCCGAGCGGCGCCGGCGGTAGGTAGGTTGGGGCCATCATCGGCTGCGATCTCGCCGCCACCGAAAGAAAAGGCAGTCAATGGACATTTGGGAATTCTTGATCTGGATCTTCTGGGTCTACATCCTGATCGCGTGCATCTGGATCTTCATCACGATCATCATCGACATCTTCCGCGACCCGAGCCTGAACGGCTGGGCGAAGGCGCTGTGGGTGGTCTTCCTCGTGTTCCTGCCGTTCCTGGCCGCGTTCATCTACCTGATCGCCCGTGGACGCAGCATGACCGAACGCCGCGTCGCCGAGATGAAGGAAGCGCAGGCGGCCCAGGCCGGCTACATCCGCGAGGTCGCCGGGTCTTCGTCGTCTCCGACCGCCGAGATCGAGTCGGCCAAGAAGCTGCTCGACTCGGGCGCGGTCACGCAGGCTGAGTACGAGAGCCTCAAGGCGAAGGCACTGGCCTAACCGACCACCGACGTCCCCCGTACCCTCATCACGCAGGGTGCGGGGGACGTTCGCGTGTGCGGGCACCCTCACACAGCACACGTACCGCCTGCTGCATCCGCAGAAATCAGTCCGCGGGCTCCACCACCAGGCCGGTGCCGCCGCCGCGGCGCGCCGCGTGAGTCTGGTGCTGGGTGCGGTGCAGCGCGATGATCGGATCATGACCACGCCGAATTGGATTCAGCACCGCGGACTTGTCGCCTGGGTGGAAGAGATGGCCGCACTGTGCACACCGACCAACGTCCATTGGTGTGACGGGTCGGATGCAGAGTACGACGCATTGTGCGAGCAGCTGGTCGAGGAGGGCACCTTCATCCGGCTGAATTCCGAGAAGCGGCCGCGCAGCTATCTAGCCCGCAGCGACGCGAGCGATGTCGCGCGCGTGGAAGAGCGCACATTCATCTGCGCGCGCAGCGAAGAGGACGCCGGTCCGACCAACAACTGGATGGACCCGAGGGTGATGATGCGGATCCTCCGCGGCCTGTTCGCGGGTTCGATGGCGGGCCGCACGATGTACGTGGTGCCGTTCAGCATGGGTCCGCTGGGCTCCCCCATCGCTCAGCTGGGCGTGCAGATCACCGATTCGCCGTATGCGGTCGTGAGCATGAAGATCATGACGCGGATGGGTCGTGCAGCGGCAGAGCAACTCGGCGACGACGGCGAGTTCGTGCCGTGCATGCACAGCGTCGGGGCGCCCCTCGCGGACGGTGAGGAGGATGTCGCCTGGCCCTGCAACCCGACCGAGAAGTACATCGTGCACTTCCCGGAGACGCTCGAGATCTGGTCCTACGGGTCCGGCTACGGCGGCAACGCACTGCTCGGCAAGAAGTGCCTGGCGCTGCGCATCGCGTCCACCATGGCACGCGACGACGGATGGCTCGCCGAACACATGCTGATCCTCGGCGTGACCGACCCCGACGGCGAGAAGACGTATGTGGCGGCGGCTTTTCCCAGCGCGTGCGGCAAGACCAATTTCGCCATGCTCGTCCCGCCGCCGACCTTCGCCGAGCAGGGGTGGAAAGTGACCACCGTCGGCGATGACATCGCCTGGATCAAGCCCGGCGAAGACGGCACCCTGTTCGCGATCAATCCGGAGGCCGGGTATTTCGGGGTCGCCCCAGGCACCTCGTATGCGACGAATCCGAACGGGATGGAGTCGATCCGCTCCGACACGATCTTCACGAACGTCGCACTCACCGACGACGGCGATGTGTGGTGGGAGGGGATGGACGGCCCCAAGCCGGCGCACGCGATCGACTGGCAGGGAAACGACTGGACTCCGGAGTCGGGGACGAAGGCGGCGCACCCGAACTCGCGGTTCACCTCGCCCGCGACATTGAATCCGGCACTGGACGAGTCGTGGGACGACCCCCAGGGCGTGCCGATCCGGGCATTCGTGTTCGGCGGCCGACGCGCCGGCACCATCCCGCTCGTCGCGCAGAGCTTCAACTGGGCATTCGGCGTGTACATGGCCGCGACGATGGGCTCCGAAACCACGGCCGCCGCGTTCGGCGAGCAGGGTGTCGTGCGCAGGGATCCGTTCGCGATGCTGCCGTTCTCGGGCTACCACATGGGCGATTACATCAACCATTGGCTCGGATTGGGTCGCAACGTGCGCAATGCTCCCCGCATCTTCCAGGTGAACTGGTTCCGACGCGACGAGGACGGAAACTTCCTCTGGCCCGGGTTCGGCGAGAACATGCGCGTCCTGGAATGGATCGTGGCCCGCTCGCGCGGCCGTGCGCTCGCCATCGAGAGTCCGATCGGCTGGGTGCCGCGCTACGAAGACCTCACCTGGGACGGCATCGACTTCTCTGAGGAGGACTTCTTCGCCTGCATGGCGATCAACCGCCGCGACTGGACGGCGGAGCTCCTGGACGTCGAAGAGCTCTTCATGAAGCTCTACAACCGTCTGCCGAAGGAGATGGAGATGATCCGATCTCTCACGACGAGCGCCCTCTGGCGCTCACCGAAACAGTGGGAGATGAACGCCGACCCGACCTGATCAGACCCGGGTGAGGAGGTAGGCGACGTTGCCGGGTGGCCATGTCGTCCTATCGAGGTGGCGCGCGATCGTCTCGATCGTGAAGTGGTCGCCGAACAGCGCGGCGATCTCGCCGTCGGCGAAGGGGCGATCGAAGAAGGGGAGCAGCCTCTCCCACCACCGGATGGGGTACTCGAATCCCCACAGAAGGAAGCGGCTTCCCGGTTGCGTGAGGGGCAGGATGCTGCGCATGTAGAGCTTCCGATGGCGCGGGCGGATGTCGTCGAGTACGCCGTAATCCAGCAGGAAGTCGAAGGGACCTCGGGTGTGGCGCAGATCCGTCAGGTCATCGATCACGAACTGCACCGACACTCCAGCGTCGGCCGCCGCGCGGGTGGCCTTCTCGATTCCTGCCGCAGCGAAGTCGACGCCGGTCACTTCGAATCCGTGTTCGGCGAGGAAGATGGCGTTGGCACCGGTGCCGCAGCCCAGGTCGATCGCTCGACAGGGGGTCAGCGCGCCGTCCTCTACGAGCTGGACGAGCTCCTCCCGCGGACCGATCTCCCACGGTGCCCTGAAGTGCCGATACACGATCTCGTAGAACCACCTCACCGCGCTGCTCCCGCTTGGATGCCGGCCCAGAGCGCGAGGACGAGATCAGCGCATCCCTCGGGCGCCTCGAGCGGCACGAGGTAGGCGGCGTCAGGAACGACCGCGAGTTGTCCTTGTGCGAGCATCCCCACCGCCTCCCGCGCCTGGTCGGAAGTGAACCCGTGATGGTCGGCGCCCGTGACGATCAGCACCGGCTGCGCGACGCGCGGGAGGTGGCCTGAGAGGTCGGGGCGGCGGATCGAGATCGACACGATCGCGTTCCGCAGCATGCGTCGATCTGCGCGACGGAGGCAGTCATGGACGAGCGCCACGGCATCCGGGTCGTGCTCGATCGTGCGCGGCGACAGCAGCACCGCGGTCGTTCCGTTCACGATCGTCTCGGATGGACCAAGCAGCCGGTACAGAAGCATCAAGAGCCGGGTGCGTCTCAGCTCGACGCGGCTCAACGCGGCGACCGGGGTGCCGAACGCGACCACGCTCAGGCACCGCTCAGGCCACTCCGCGGCGAAGAGCAGCCCCACGTGCCCTCCCCACGCGTTGCCGACCCAGTCGACCGGCTCTCGGACGGAGAGGGCGTCCAGCACCTGCACGGCCGCTTCGGCGCAGTCGTCGAGGGTATAGCGGCGCCCTGGATCGGTGCTGACTCCGTGACCTGGCCCCGTGACGACCACCAGCCGGCGACGAGGGACGAGGCGGGGCAGCATCCTGTCCCACGAACGCTCGTCGACGAACAGACTGTGCCAAAGCAGCGCCGTCGGGCCTCTGTCACCGATCACTTCCACCCTGAGCCTTCCTACGCGGGTCTCAATCATGTGCACGGACATCTTGACCTCCTCCATCTGCCGCTATCCCGCGCTTCTGATACCGCAAATCCCGAAGAGCCCCGGCCGCGACGAGCACGAGGGGCAGCTGCCCGATGGCGTAGACCGCGTGCACCACGTAGTGCTCAACCGTCTGCTCAGGAACGAACGGCAGGACCGGCAGCGGTAGAACGGTGACGATCCCGCCCACCACCATGTTGATCAGTGCCCAAACGAGGATCGATGTCCACACCACACGAGACGACGGCCACCGCCAGCAGGCGACGAACAGCACGATGTCCACGGCGAGCGGCCCCGTGTTCTCGATGTCGAGCGGCGTGAGCGGCAGTTCCGACTGGTTGTGAAACAGCATGGACCCCCACGACACCGCGAGCGCCAGAGCCAGCAGGCCCAGCTTTCGTCTGCCCGCGGTCGAGGCGGCCGCATCCGTGTTCGAGTCTTGACGCTGATTGACCCACATGGCTCGCGCCTCCTTTGACATCCCCAGCACGCAAGTTACGCTGAATGCTATATTCAGTCAATAGTGCGTTCACTTGAATTTACGACTCACAACCGAACGGAGAACATGTCGCCACGGCTCTACTCGATGGCCAAGCGCGCCGAGCAGGCAGCGCACACCCGGGAACGGATCCTGGTCGCCGCACTCTCCTGCTACCGCGAGAAGGGCATCGCCGCGACCAGCCTGCAGGCCGTCGCGCGCCGCGCGGAGGTCTCGGCGGCAACAGTCTTGAACCACTTCGGGTCAGCGGACGGACTCGCGCGGATCGTCATCGACCGGCTCACAGCCGACCTCCACATCCCCGACGACAGCGGATGGACCGAGAGAGGGCGACGAACGCGCGTGCAGCGCCTCGTTGTTGAGATGTTCGAGTTCTACGAGCGGAGCCGCCCCTGGTTCGATGTCTTCCGCGCCGAGCTGGACGTTGACCCGGCGCTTCGCGAGGGCGAGGCCGGCTACTGGCAGGCCATCGGGGACCTCTATGCCCGAGTCTTCGGCGGAGCGCTCGGCGACGAGCGGGTGCGGGGCGCGGTCTTCGGCCTCACCGCCCCCAGCACCTTCGTCGCCCTCCGCGACGCGGGCATGTCGGTGGAGGATGCTGCGGCGCTCATCGCCGACACCCTCAACCGAACAGCCGCGGACACCTGATCAAATGAGGTTCTGGGTGCACGGGTCGGCCCTCGGCGCTCATCGAGCCTGCCTGCGGGCTAGAGGGTCGCGGGGATCTCCCGACCAGGGAAAAGGGTGGCGTACTGCTTGCGGTACAGGTTCCTGCCCACGAGGCGGTAGGCGATCCGGATGGGAAGCGGCATCTCCTTGAAGAACTCTTCACGCTCACCCGGCGGATTGGTCGCGAGGATCATCCCGAGGTAGGCGAGCACAACCTTCCTCTCGAACGAGTCGACGCCATGGCTTGCCAGCGCGTCGAGCTCCTTGGCCGTGAGAACCTTCTCGACCGCGGGGGTGACCTCGGTCACCTCACGGCGCAAGTGCACCTTGAGCAGCTCCGAGAGCTTCTCGTAGCGGACGGCGAGTTCTTCGCCGAGCGACGCATCGGCCGTATTCATCCAGCGCTCACGAATCGGAGTGATCACCTCGAGGCGCTCGGTGACCTGGGCGTGCTGCGCGAGCATCTGAGCGACATGCACGGCGCAGGCGGGCGCGCGCTCCGCGAGCTGAGGGTACATGTACAGATCCTCGCCCTCATGGTGCACATGCAGCAGCTTGTCGAAGTTGCCGAGCACCGTCCCCACCGCCGCGGCGCGCCCCGTGTCTCCGGCCGAGACGGAGCGCGCGAGGCCAGGCGCCTCCCCGTAGGCCCAGAGGAACACGCGATGGATGCGGCGCATGGCCGAGGTGGCATTGCACAGCACCGGTCCGTCGGGTACCGGCGCGGCGGTCTCGCCGGCCTGCATGGTGAAGAAGTCAGACATCGATGTTCCCCCTCACATGGAGACTCGTTGTTCGCCCGACTGCAGGCATGACGCGCCCCATTCCCCCAGGGTCGGCGCGAGCCCCCAGGACCCTCGGAGCGCTTCACCGCGATCGACCTGATCCGGACGCTACACCCACGACCACACGACAACAACGAGTACCTGCGCCATCCTCTACCGCCCGCGAGTCGGTCCTCCAGCGCATCCACGGCCAGGAACGAAGCATCGTGCTCCCGCTGGAAAGCGCGGTCGTCGCACCCGCCTAAGCCGCGCCAGCCAGACCGGGAAGAAACCCGCTCGTGAAACGAAACAAGGACGCCCCAAGGGGCGTCCTTCGTTCGTAGCAGGAGCGGGGCTTGAACCCGCGACCTCACGATTATGAGTCGTGCGCTCTCACCAACTGAGCTACCCTGCCGCACGGCATCCGAGATCACTCGACGGATGCTGCGAGCCCCGAGTCAGGATTGAACTGACGACCCCTTCCTTACCATGGAAGTGCTCTACCACTGAGCTATCGGGGCGCGCCCAGGCGTGCCTGGGCAACTAGAAGAGAATACCAGAGCGCCGGCATCCTCTTGAATCGGACTCAGCCTCCGGCGTGCTCGCGCAGCCACGGGATCGGGTCGATCGGCGTGGTGCCGTTCGCGAGGATCTCGAAGTGCGTGTGGGCGCCGAACGAGCGACCGGTGTTGCCGGTGTGCCCGATGATCGTGCCGACCGTGACCTGGGCGCCGACCTCGACCTGGCGCGAGCCGTAGAGCATGTGCGAGTAGCTGCTCGAGACGAGCACGCCGTCGATGACGTGGTCGATGACGATGTGCACGCCGAAGGCTCCGCCCGAGTCCGTCGACTCGCGCACGACGCCATCGGCGACTGCCTGAATGGGCGAACCTTCACCGGGAGTGAAGTCGGCGCCCTCGTGCATGGTGCCGTCGCGCATGCCGAAGCCGTAGCTGATCGGCACGCCGACCGCGAACGGCCACTGGATGGGCGAGGTCGGGTCGTTGATGAAGAAGTTCGAGAAGTTCGAGATTCCCGAGTCCGCGGCGATCTGCGCCATCGTGAGCGTCGAGTACGTCTCCGAGCGCTGGATCGGCGCGCTCTGGATCTCGGTGGGTGTGACGTAGGCCTGGATCTCGCCGTCGGCCGGCGCGACATCTCCGCCCGCGGATGCCGCGACCGAGGTGCTGATGTCCGCGCTTCTGGGCGCCGCGACCGCGTCGGCGGGAGTCGTGAGCCCGACGGTCAGCAGCCCCACGATGCCCATGACGCCGACGGAGAAGGATGCCGCGGTCACACGCTTGAACGATGCGCCGCGATTGCGTCGCGCTGCGACGTCATCGGCGGCGATCGGCGCTTCGGGCTCATCGCTTTGCGCCCCCGACTGGATCGCCGTCTCGCCCGTGAACGAGAACAGCCGCGCCGCCGCCTCGAAGGCGTCCATCTCGGCCGCCGTCGGGGCCGCAGCTTCGGGCTCGACGACCGGCACGGGCTCGGAGGCCTCGTCGAAGATCAGCTCTGGGGCGTCGCCGATGGCCGGCTCGAGAAGTTCGAACGACTCGGTGTCGAGTGCGGGTTCCCGCACCGGTGACACGGGGCTCGCCGCTTCGGCGGATCCGTCGCGCTCGAGCGTCGGCTTCGCAGGCTGTGCGCCGCGACGGCCGCGACGCGTGAGGGCGGGCGTCTCGGTCGCGGACATCGTCGCGACGGTTGAGGGAGACGCGGCATCCGTCAGCGGGGCGATCTCCATCGACGGGACGATCGGCTCGGCGTCCGCCTTCACCGGTGCGGCGGACTCGATGCGGCCCCAGATGGGCGCCGGCCGGTCGGCGGCCGCCTGCGCCATCTTGCGGCGGAGATCTGCGCGCGAGGCCCCTGCGACATCCGTGGTCGCCGAAAGCGGCGTGGGGGATGTCCGGCTGGAGCGCCGCGTGGGCGCAGACTCAGCCTGAGGGGCGTCAAAAGGCAAAGCGGAGGGGGGCTCTCGGATCGTGTCGCTCGGGGGGCAACGGTCGGAAGTCGGCGGGTAGAAATCACTTCCGCCATTTCGGGTGGCGAAAGTAACGATCGGGTAAAGACTATAGGGCTTGACCTGGGAATGCAGTGTGTGCAGAGCCCGGCGCGCCGGTCAGTTCGGGATCGATTCTTTCATGTGCTCACCGTGATCGCGAGCAGTCTGTCGAAAAGTCCCGGGCCTGCGGCCACGAAGAGCGGCCGTCCTGGCATGTCGTCGAGGACGACCCTCGTGAACCGGCCCCCCGCCTCGGTGACCAGGAGCGCCCCGGCGGCATGATCCCACGGCTGCAGACCGCGCTCGAAGTAGCCGTCGAACCGCCCCGACGCGACAAAGGCGAGGTCGAGGGATGCCGCTCCGATGCGCCGCAGATCGCGCGCCATCGGCATGACGCGCGCGACTCGAGCGAGATCGCCGGCATGCGTCGCCGGGTTGTAGCCGAACCCTGTCGCCAGCAGGGCTCCCGCGGGCGAGGGTTCCTCGTTGACCGCCAGTCGGCTGCCGCCCAGCCAGGCCCCGGCTCCGCGCGCCGCGTGGAACATCTCGCCGGTCGGCGGGCTGAATACGGCTCCGGCAAGCGCCTCCCACTGGTCCGGGATCGGTTCGCCGCGCACCGCAGCGATGCTCACGGCGTACGCCGGGATTCCGTACGCGTAATTGACCGTCCCGTCGATCGGATCGACGACCCACGTGATGCCGGTCGTACCCCGCTCGGCGTCCGTCTCCTCGCCGAGGAAGCCGTCCCCCGGCCGCTCGGCGGCGAGCCGCGCGCGGATGAGCGCTTCGACCTCGCGGTCGGCTTCGGTCACGATGTCGGCGATCGATGATTTGGTGGCCGCGATCGCGACGCCCTCGGTGCGCCGCCGCCGGGCGAGCTCACCGGCCTCACGTGCGATGTCGATCGCGAGCGCTTCGAGCTGTTCCGGCAGGGCCATGTCTCCACGCTATCGTCGCCGCATCCCCCGCCCGTGTCGTTCGACCTGCGAGCGCATTAGCGTGGAGGGATGCCCCAGCACACTCACGACGTCGTGATCGTCGGAGGAGGGCACAATGCTCTCGTCGCCGCCGCGTACCTCGCCCGCGCCGGTCGGAAGGTCGTCGTGCTCGAGCGCCTCGACCACGTCGGGGGCGCCGCGGTGTCGGAGAGTCCGTGGGCGGGCGTCGACGCCCGGCTGTCTCGCTACTCGTACCTGGTGAGCCTGCTCCCCCGGCGGATCATCGACGACCTGGGCCTGCGCATCGACCTTCGGCGGCGGCGCTACTCGTCGTACACCCCCGACCCGTCCGACCCCACGTGCGGCGTACTCGTGGACACCGGGGATGCCGCCGCAACGGCCGCCTCGTTCGCACGGACGACCCGAGACCCCGCTGAGGCGGAGCGGTACGCGAGGTTCTCCGAGCGCATCGTGCCCCTCGCCCGGCACCTGTTCCCCACGGTGACGGAGCCCCTGCAGACCCGCAGCGCGGTGCGCGAGGGGTTCGGCGACGACGAACTGTGGGACGCCGTCATCGAGAAGCCCCTGGGCGAACTGCTGCGCACGTCGCTGCACACCGACATCACGCGAGGCATCGCGCTCACGGACGGCCTGATCGGCACGTTCTCGTCGTCGGACGACGAGAGCCTGCGACAGAATCGCTGCTTCCTCTACCACGTGATCGGGGGCGGCACCGGGGATTGGGATGTTCCCGTCGGCGGGATGGGCAGGGTCAGCGCCGAGCTGGAGCGGGCCGCGCGCAGCGCCGGGGCCGAACTCCGCACCGCAGCGGAGGTGGTCTCGATCGGCCCCGACGGCGATGTCGAGATCGGCGGCGACCGCGCGGAGCGCCTGCGCGGACGCCTCGTGCTGAGCGGCGTCGGACCCACCGTTCTCGAGCGCCTGCTGAAAAACGGCGTCTCGGGGTCGAGCGAGTCTCCCGAAGGCGCCCAGGTCAAGGTCAACATGCTGCTGCGCCGGTTGCCGAGGCTGCGCGACGAGCGGGTCTCTCCCGAGGCCGCGTTCGCGGGCACGTTCCACATCAACGAGACCATGACGCAGCTGGATGACGCATACGCGGTCGCGGCGGGCGGCGGCATCCCGAATCCCCTTCCGGCCGAGATCTACTGCCACTCGCTGACCGACCCGTCGATCCTCGGCGCTCAGCTGCAGGCCGAAGGCGCCCAGACGCTCACCCTCTTCGGACTGCAGGTTCCGCATCGGCTCGTGGCGGAGCAGGATCGGGATGCCGCACGCGCGGCGCTGCTCGAGGCCGCGACCCGCTCGCTCGATTCGGTGCTCGCCGAGCCGATCGCGGACTGCGTCTACGAGGCGCCGGACGGCACACCGTGCGTGGAGGCGCGCACGACCGCCGACCTGGAGGAGTCTCTGGGCATGATCGGCGGCGACATCTTCCACGGGCTGCTCTCGTGGCCGTGGGCCGAGGACGAGGACCTGCTCGACTCCCCCGCGGCGCGCTGGGGTGTCGCGACCGAGCACCCGCGCGTGCTGCTGTGCGGTTCGGGTGCACAGCGCGGCGGCGCGGTGAGCGGCATCGGCGGCCACAACGCGGCGATGGCCGCACTGGAGCTGCTGCGCTGAGGCGGCGCTACGGTCGCGGCGGCAGCGGGGGCGGCGGCGGGAAGCCCTCGTAGCCGCTGCGCGCAGGGGGCGTGCTCGGCGGCTGCTCGTGCCACTGCGGCGCGGGCGCCGCGATGGGAGCGACCGGCGCGATCGCCTGGGAAACCTGCGACGGGTACCCCGTGTAATACGCGTTCCAGTCCGGTGAGCCGTCCGGCATCACCGGAAGCGGGGTCACCCCATCGGCGTACGTCGGCCAGGGCGGCAGCGCCGGCGCGGGAGCGACCGCCGGCGGGTCGAGGTACGCAGGGCGCGGCTTCTTGGGAGCGAACAGCGCGTTGATGAGGGGGATCAACGCCGTGCCGACCGCGGCGAGGATCGTGAGCGCGACGACGAAGCGCCAGTACAGGTCGAGGAAGTCGACCCACTCGCCGAGCATGAGGGGCAGCACGAGCATGATCGCGAGTCCGATCACGAGAACGATCGTGACGATCGTGACGATCTGCGTGAACGTCGTCACGTGACGGAGGTAGGCCTTCGTATAGAGCCGGAGGTGCAGCAGAACGAGCTGCAGGATGAGCACGATGAGCAGGAATTGGATGAACCGGCTGAATCCACCCCACGAGTCGCGCTCCGGCATCCAGATCATCACGGCCCCGATGAGCAGCGTGATGACCCACGTCACCATGCTCGCGAGCGCGAACCATGCGGGCCGCCGATCTGCCAGGTTGGCGTCGATGATCGCCACTCCCGCGAAGGCCGCGAGGAGCAGGATCGTCAGGAAGGCCCGGCCGATGATGCCGTTCTGCGTTCCGACCAGCACCCAGATGACGCACACGATCGCCGCGGCGATGAGCGCACCGATCGCTACCCAGATCGCCGCGCGGACGAGCGGTGATCTCGACGAGTCCGCCCTGGCGGGGTCTGCGTGGTGGGCGGGCGCGGTCATGACGTTCCTCTCATTTGCGGGTCGCCCCGCACACGCCCATCCTGACACGCCTGCCGCGCACGTCGGGAGCGGATTCCCGAGGCACGAAGCGCTCTGATGTCGAGGTGATGAGGGCGCCGCCTACTCGATCGGCCGCGCAAGATCCTCGATGACCTCGGCGGTCGGGAGGGCGGCGAGGACGGCCCCGGGAAGGAAGAGCTTGCTCCCGCGAATGCCGCTGCCGATCACCACCTCCGCCGCCCGCGCGACCGCCGCGTCGACGAGGATCGGCCAGTCGGCGGGCAAGCCGAGCGGAGTGATTCCGCCGTACTCCATGCCCGTGAGAGCGACAGCCTCGTCCATGGGGGCGAACGACGCCGTCCTCGCGCCCAGGCGGCGCCTCACGACACCGTTCACATCAGCACGTGACGTGGCCAGCACCATGCAGGCCGCGTACATCACGTCGCCGCCGCGTTTGCCCCTGATCACGACGCAGTTGGCCGAGACGTCGAGGCTCACACGGTAGCGTGCGCAGAACTCCGCGGTATCGGCGAGAGCGGGATCGATCGCGGCCACGCCGACCCGCTCCGCCACGTCAGGCTCGAGCGCGGTGAGCGCACGAACCACGGGCACAGCGAGCAGTTCGCGGTGCCCGAGTGCGGGCTGGGCGGTCAGGGACCCGGTCGCGTGCCATTCCATGACCAGGAGCCTATTCGCCGGCGACGAGGGGCTTTCTCACCGCCGGCGCGGTCTGCGCGTCAGCGTCGACCGAGGTTGCGAAGGACCGCGACGGCCAACACCGCAGCACCTGCTGCCGCAGCGATCACGACGCCGGGTCGCTCACGGTAGGCCTGCTTGACCTTCTCGGTGAGTTCGGCCGCGATCGTGCGGGTCTGCGTGACGATCTCGTCGAAATCGACGTCGTCCGTGGCGCCCTTGATCTTGGCACCGGCGGCCTTCGCGGCGTCGGCTGCGGCATCCGCGGCCTTGCCGACCGAAGCGGCGGCGTCGGATGCCGCGCTCTTCGCGCCACCGAGCACATCGCCGACCTTGTCGGTGACCTTGTCCGCGATGTCGTTCACGGTGCTCGACGCCGCACTCTTGGCTTGCGTTGCGTTCGCCGAAAGATCGTCAGTGATCTGCTCTGCGGTGGCTCCGAACGATTCCGCGCCCTCAGCCGTCGCGACGCGCACCTTGTCTGCGGCGTCTCGCGCTGCCTTCGTTGCGTCGTCGATGTTCCCCTGGGTATCGGTCATCGTCGTGCTCCTTTCGTCGGTGCGATCGAGTAATCGTACGCTCGCGAGTCGGGAGGATCCTGACGGAGCCGTGGGCTTGCCAGCGGACGGAGCGGGTGCTAGTGGCGGCGGTCTCGTGAAACGAAGAAAGCGCCCCACCAGGGGGCGCTCAATTCGTTTCGTGGCGAGTGAGGGATTCGAACCCCCGAAGGCTACGCCGGCTGATTTACAGTCAGATCCCTTTGGCCGCTTGGGTAACTCGCCAGACGCGCACCCGACCGGCTTGTACAGTCGAGCGGAGGCGCGATCACCCATCTTACGCGTCTGACGCGTGCCGCGAAAATCCACGCCGCCCACGTCGATCCGGCCGCCGCAGCGAGGCCGGCTCAGGTCCCTATGCGGTCCAGATCGACGTCGGCGAGCGACTCGGGGAGCCGCAGCAGTGCTCCCTCGAAGCGACACGTGGCGGCCGCGACGTCCATCGCGTTCTCGAGCGCCGCGCTCCACGCATCCTCGTCCGCCGGCAACCCGTCGAGCAGCGCGGCCACGGCTGCGGCGAACGCGGCGTCGCCCGCACCCATCGTGTCGACGATTCGGCCGGGGAGGTCTGAGATCGGCCGCGTAACGACGATCTCGCCCGCCTCGATCGTCGCGCCGGCCGATCCTTGGGTGGCGAGCACCGCATCCACACCCAGATCGATGAGGCGTGCACGCAGCGCATCGAGCGGTTCGCCGTACAGCAGGGTGGCATCGTCCTCGCCGACTTTCACCAGGGCCGACCGTGCGGCGAGCGCTTCGAACCCGCGGACGAACTCCGCGCTGTCGGTCATCATGCCCGAGCGTGGGTTGGGGTCGATGGCGAGCAGGGCCGTGACGCCCTCGAGCGAGTCGGCGAGCAGTTCGGTCTGCGCGGTGTTGTCGAACGGGTAACAGCTCACGACCACGATGTCGGCATCCGCGATCGCCGCGCGGATCTCGACGCCGAAGTCGATCGAGCGGGCCTGGGCGGCTGCGTTGAATTCATAGACCGGTTCGCCTGACGAGCTGCGCGTGCTCACCGCCCGCGAGCTGCCGAGGGCCGACGGCGACGCGATCAGCTCGACGCCGTAGTCGGCGAGGTAGGCGCGGATGTGCGCGCCTGCCTCGTCGTCTCCGAGCATCGCGATCAGCGTCGTCGGAACCCCGAGACGGGTCAGCCCGACCGCGACGTTCAACGCCGCTCCCCCGACGAACTCGCGCACTCCGCTGTCGTCGCGCAGCTCGTCGATCAGCGCGTCTCCGATGACCACGACCCGATTGCTCATACGTCCGCCCTCGCAGTTTCCAGTACTCGCTCGATGAAGGATTCGGCGCGCCGTCGCGTT
The DNA here is from genome assembly GCA_963781135.1 of uncultured Actinomycetota bacterium. Classification (GTDB taxonomy): domain Bacteria; phylum Actinomycetota; class Actinomycetes; order Actinomycetales; family Microbacteriaceae; genus Microbacterium. The sequence goes on from CAWADY010000012.1 coordinate 141,064, forward strand.
CCGTCGATCCGCGCGTCGACGCTCGTGCGGACCTCGTTGGGCGCGAGCGGCGCGGCCAGGCGCACATTCTCATGACACGACAGATCCGTGCAGATGTACGTGCCGACCGTGTCGCCGCGGAGTCCCGCGTCGCCCGCCTTGCGCGCCGAGAACAGCGACACCTGATCGGCCGGCTGCATCGTGTGGCAGACGTTGCACAGCGCCGACCCCGCGCGGGAGGTGCCGTCGGCGGCTCGGAGCACGACCCCGATGGGCCCGTTGCCGAGTTCGCCGACGAGGTAGCCGCGGCCCTTCGTGCGCGGATCGCGCCACGCCAGGAAGTCGAGATGGTCCCAGTCGGTCAGAAGGAAGTCGAGCGGAAGCGTGAGCAGCCGCAGATCGTCGTCGTTCGCATTCGCGAACGCCTCGCGGATGCCGTCTTCGGTCAACTGACGCATCGGACCTCCTCGCCGCCTCCGCTCAGTCTACGAAGGCGAGCGCACAATGTGGATCAAACGACGACGCACCTCGAAGCGCTCGAGGCTCACGGCACGACGACGCCCGGCAGCGCCCACGCCGCGAACACGGGTCCGTCAGCCGACAGCAGCACCGAGCCGTCGGATGCGGTGGCCAGGGTCGCGTCGCCGTACAAGTCGACCGCGGCCGCCGCGCCGGGTACCGTCGCGGCGCCCAGCTCGAGGTCTACGTCGGCGCGCGAGGCGAGCACGAGCACCGTCTGCTCTGTCGACTCGCGAACGAAGACGACGGTCTCGTCGTCCACGTGCACCCAGCGCAGACCGCCGGTTGCCAGGACGGTGTGGTCCCGGCGCAGATGGATCAGATCGCGGTACAGAGCCAACCGCGCGGCCGTCTCGGGCTCGCTCTCCGTGCCCCACGGCATCGGCGTCCGGCTCGCCTCGCCGTCGACGCCGACCGCGCCGTACTCGTCACCGGCGAATACGACCGGCAGCCCGGGAAGCGTCATCGACAGACCGACCGCCAGCGGGATCGTTCCCGGAGCGGCATGGGTTGCGAAGCGGGCGGTGTCGTGCGTGTCGAGCGGCTGCATGTTGCCCAGCCGCACCCGCCACGGGATGCCGGATGTGAAGCGTGTGACGGCGGCGACGAACTCCGCCGCGGTGTAGCGCGGGATGCCGCCGATCGGCTGCCCGAAGAACCAGGGCTCGGTGACCTCTTCGCCTTCGGCGTTGACGTACCGCTGATGGGTCGGCTCGCTGAGCCAGCCCCACAACGGCCGGGTGAAGGACGGGTAGGTCATCGCGCCGTGCCAGCCGTCGCCCTGCAGATCGCTCGAGGCGTCGTTGGTCGACTCCCCGAGCAGCACGGTCTCGGGGTTGATGTCGATCATCGTCTTGCGCAGCAGCTGGCGCACCTCGGCGTTCAGGTCGACATCGCCCAGCCGCCCGGTCATGTTCGCGACGTCGATGCGCCACCCGTCCGCGTTGAACGGAGGCTTCAGCCATTTGGCGACGACCGAGTCGGGCCCGTCGATGAACCGATCCCGGAGCTTCTCGGAGGCCCAGTTGAACTTGGGCAGGGTGGCGTAACCCAGCCACGACACGTACTCGGTGTTGGCCTCATCGGTGAAGTAGTAGAACTCCTCGGCAGGCGCCGCGGGGTTGCCGAGCGCGGAGAGGAACCATTCGTGGCGGTCGCCGGAGTGATTGCTGGTGAGGTCGCCGATCACCCGGATTCCGCGCTCATGCGCTGCCTCGATCAGGCGGATGTACGCCTCGTCCCCGCCCAGCAGCGGGTCGACCGAGAGGAAGCTCGACGCGTCGTAGCGGTGATTCGACGCTGCGGGGAACACCGGCGTGAGGTACAGCAGGTTCACTCCGAGCTCGACGAGGTGGTCGAGCTTGCCGGTGACGCCGTCGAGGTCGCCGCCGTAGAACTGCTGCGAGCGCCCCGGCGCCACGACATCGACCGGATCGTCCCAGTTCGCGGCGATCGCCCAGTCCGGCGTCGCATGGTCAGCGGCCTGAGCCGACCGCGCGAAGCGGTCGGGGAACACCTGGTAGAGGACGGCGTCGTACATCCAGGCGGGCGGCGCCGGAAACGCGACCAGAGCGAAGTCCTCGGCATCCAGCGTCTCCAGCGTGTGCAGGCCCGACTGATTCAGCCAGTGCACGCGGCCGTCCTCGTGCTGGAACATCCAGCGGTAGCCGTGCCGGGGGTTGACGACCACGACGTCGGCTTCCCACCAGTCCCACCCGTCCGCTGAGCCGATGAGGGCGGCATCTGTCCAGGCCGGCTCCATGTCGGGGTTCGACCGGGTGCGCACCGCCGCGAGCGGTCCGTAGTCGACCGGCACGCGGACGCGCAGGCGGACGGTCTCACCGAGGGTCGGCTCGGCGTTCGACACGTACAGCGGCGAGCCGTCGTGATGCGGGACGAGAGGTTCCATGGGCGTGGCCTTTCAGGGACGCAGGCGGCAACGCCGCCGAAGATTCGACGTGGTTGCACGGCCGGACGCCATGGCAGAGCCCTTGGATTGTTCTTCAGTTATATCGAACGGATGCCGCCGCGAGCGGCATCCGTCTACTTGACGCTGCCCGAGATCAGGCCGCCCGCGATGTACTTCTGGGAGAACAGGAAGATCACCATGACCGGGATCGCCGCCAGGATGGCGCCCGCCGAGAAGATGCCCCAGTTCTGCGACTGGAATCCCGACACGAGCTGGAAGAGCCCGATTGCGACGGTCTGCTGGTTGGGATCGGTGAGGATGACGCTCGCGATCGCGAACTCGCCGATCGTGCCGATGAACGTGAGCAGGCCGACGACGATGAGGATCGGTGTGACCAGCGGCAGCATGATCGTGAAGAACACGCGGGCGTGGCCTGCACCGTCGATCTTGGCCGCCTCGTCGAGCGCCGGCGGGATCGTGTTGAAGAAGCCGTACATCAGGAAGATGTTCACGCCGAGCGCGCCGCCGAGGTAGATCATGATGAGGCCCGCGTGCGTACCGAGGCCGATCGCCGGGAACACGTCGCTGATCTGGATCATGAGCAGGAAGATTGCGGTGATGGCCAGCAACTGCGGGAACATCTGGAGTACCAAGAGGGTTGCCAGGCCGAAGCGGCGACCGCGGAAGCGCATGCGCGAGAACGCGTAGGCACCGAGGGCACACAAGAACACCGTGGCGACACTGGTGACCGTCGCGATGATGAGGGTGTTTATGTACCACGCCCCGTAGGGCACGGCCGGATCGTTGAAGAGCCGCTCGTAGTTGGCGGTCGAGATCGACGAGAACAGCTGGTTGGAGCCGGTCAATGTGCCGATCGGGTTGAGAGACGCCGACAGGATGTACAGGAGGGGGAACAGCGCGAAGATGATCGCCAACCACGCGACGATGTGCCGCCACCCTTTGTCGGCGAACCACTTGCGGAAGGATTGTCTGTTCTGGGGGATCACCGGGGGCCGGTGCTCGGTCTTGAGCGCCTCGCCCATCAGTTCGCCTTCGACGATTCCGGCGCCGCCGAAGGCGCCGAGGACGGCGCCTTGGGTGGCCGTGCGCTCACGGCGGGTGCCTGCGGTGGGCTCTGTGTTCTCGCTCATCAGTTGATGTCCTCCAGTGCCTTGGTCTGCCGGAAGCTCACGATCGCGACGACCGTCACGATGATGAAGATCAGGATCGACAAGGCGGAGGCTAGACCGAGGTCTCTGCCCCCGCCGCCACCGAAGGCCACCTTGTAGACCATCGTGATCATGATGTCGGTGGCGCCGATGTCGAGTGTGGTGTCCGTGAAGCGCGGGTTGCCGCGCGTCAGCATGTAGATCACGCCGAAGTTGTTGAAGTTGTAGGCGAACGTCGCGATCAGCAGCGGGGCGACCGCCACGAACAGAAGCGGCATCTTGATCGAGCGGAAGATGCGCCACGCGCTCGCGCCGTCGACCTTGCCCGCCTCGACGATGTCGTCGGGCAGCGACTGCAGAGCACCCGTGCACACCAGGAACATGTACCCGTACCCCAGCCACATGTTGACGAAGATGACGCTGAAGCGGGCGAGCCACGGATCCGCCAGCCAAGGGATGCTCGCACCGTTCAACAGCACTTCGTTGATGTAGCCGAACTCCTGATTGAGCATGCCGGCCCACACCAGACCGGTCAGGTACGCCGGGAAGGCGTAAGGAAGGATCACCAGGATGCGGTAGATCTTCTTGCCCCGAAGCGTCGGGTGGTTCAGCACGATCGCGAGGAACAGGCCGAATGCGAAGCAGACGAGTGTAGACAGCGCGGCGAAAACGAATGTCCAGATCGTCACCCTCAGCAACGGATCGCGAATCTGCTCGTTCGTGAAGACGCTGGCGAAGTTGTCCAAGCCGATGAACACGCGCCATCCGGGGGTGAGGGTCTCGCCGTTCTCCGCGCGGAAGTTGCCCTCCCCGTCGTCGACGTAGACGACGCCGGATTCGGCGTCGGTGAAGGTGTCCGCCGATTCGTCGTACTCGAGGCTCGAGGTGAAGACGAACGCGTTCTGGCCGTCGGAGGTGCGCAGCGTGCCGTCGTTGATGTCGTCCGAGATCGGCACGTTGACCGCGAGCACCTCGTCCTGGAAGCGGATGACCTGGTTCAGGTTGAGCTCTTCCCACCCATCGGGCGGGCCGTTGACCTCTTCGAGCGGCTGCTCGTTGGTGCCGAACGAGAGTTCGCCGCCGGGCTCGGCGACCAGCAGGCCGAACTGGTCGCCCTGCTTGAGCACCTGCACGGTGTACGAGGGCGAGTCGGGGACGCGGTCCTGGGAGGTGCTGATGATCTGCGCGATCGCGTCTTCTTTGGTGCTGTTATGTGCGTCGCCGGCATTGGTGAAGGCGATGAAACCCGTGTAGACGATCACGAAGATCTGGAAGATCGCGAGGAAGAAGAGCCCCGGGGTCAGGTACTTGCCCGGAAGTAGTCCCGGACGCAGGTAGATGAAGTTGACCAGCGCGACGACGATGACCAGCACACCGGCTGCGATCCAGTCGCCTTTGCCGATGAGGATGTAGACCGCGAGGATCGCGACGGCGTCGATGATGCCGAGCAGGATGACCTTGACGAGGAGGGCGAGAAGTCCGCCGGAGGTCAATCGCTTCTTCGGCTTGAAGAGGGGATCGTCGCCCCATCGGTTCGCTGGGGCGGTGGTCGTGCTCTGCTTCGCTGAGCCCTCGTTCACGGTGCCCTGGTCGGCAGTGGCCATCGATGGACGCTCCTTCATCGCAGTGTCTGGCTAAAGATTAGACAGGTGGGTGGGGCCGCGATAGCCCCACCCACCTGCAGTACTGCTCGGGCCTAGATCTTGCCCTGGATGTTCGTCGACGCTGTCGTCCAGATCGTCGCCGGGTCACCGCCCTCGCCCTTGATGATCTGAAGCTCGGCGTTGCCCCAGTCGGACCACACGGCTCCCATCTCGGGGATGGCCGGCATCGGAGCGCCGGTCTGACCGATCTCGCCGAATGCCTTCACGTCGGGGTCGGCTGCCGCAGCAGTCTCATATGCCGCGGTCAGTGCCGGCGGGCGACCGCCGACCTCGAACAGCGCCATCTGCGCGTCCTCGGTGCTGAGGTAGTTGACGATGAAGTTCGTCGCGGCCAGCGCGTTCGCCGACTTGCTCGACAGGAAGAACCCGTTGACTCCGATGAACGGACGGGCGTCCTGGCCACCTGCGCTCGGGAGCGGGTCGATCGCGTAGTTGATTCCGGCCTCGGAGATCGCGGGGATGTTCCACGGTCCCGTCAGGTAGTACGGCGACTTGCCGGCGAGGAAGAACTCGCGGGCGCGGTCGCCGTCGATGTTGGCGTTGAAGACCCCCGCGCCGGCCGCACCCTGCGTGGCCGAGCCAGTTCGAGAAGCTTCGCACCGGCCGCGTCGCCCAGCACGAGCTGCGAAGCGTCGTAGCTGCCGTCGGCGTTCTGTGCGAACACCTGCGAGCCGAACGAGGTCTGCAGCGGGTACAGGTGGTACGGGTCGCCCTGCTCGGGCGAGAGGCCCACAAGGAACGGGTACTCCGTGCCGGCTGCCTTGCCGTTGGCGATGACCTCGTCGTACGTCGCGGCGGGCTCGGCAGCGAGGTCGGTGTTGCGCACGAGGGCGACGTTCTCGATCGAGTACGGCACACCGTAGACCTTGCCGTCGTAGGTCATGGCCTGCAGGGACGCCTCGGCGAACCCGTCGGCCACATCGCCCAGCTCGAGGGGCGCCACGACACCTGCGGAGACGTAGGCGCCGAGCTTGTCGTGGGGGCTGACGATGACGTCGGGGCCCTTGCCGGTCGGGACCTGGCTGATGAAGTCCTGATCGACCGTGGCGAAGTCCTTCGTCACGAGCTTGACTTCGATGCCGGTCTCTTCTGTGAAGCTCTTGGCCACGTCTTCGAGGGCGGGCTTGCGTTCGATGTCGACCCAGACCGTGATGGGGGTCGAGTCGCCGCTGTCGCCGCTGTCTCCGCTGTCGTCGCCGCTGCCGCCGCTGGCGCATCCGCCCAGCAGGATCATGCTGCCGGCAATGAGCGCGCCGACTCCGATCGCGCTCTTCCTGTTCACCTTCATCGGTGTGCCTCTCTCAAGTGCAAATAAGGGGAGTGACCGGCCTGCGACCGGCGCGGGGCACCGTCGAAGGCCGTTCTTCCGCTCGCGAAAATGCAAGCGCTTACATTGTTACCACGATCGACCCGTTTCGCAACCTCTCGGTCAGGCCGATCGATACGGGTTTGTGACTTCTGGCGATCTGAACGAGGCAGAGGGCTCGACCAGTTGTGCAAGCGCTTGCATCCGGCAGCATCCCCAGTCACTCCTTCACGGCTGGATTAGACTTCCGCGCATGGCAGATTCATCCTTCGACATCGTCTCCAAAGTGGATCACCAGGAGGCCGACAACGCTCTGCAGCAGGCCCGCAAGGAGGTCGAGCAGCGCTACGACTTCAAGGGCACGAACGCGTCCATCGAGTGGAGCGGCGAAGCCGTGCTCATCAAGGCGAGCACCGAAGAGCGCGCGAAGGCGGTTCTCGACGTGTTCCAGTCGAAGCTCGTGAAGCGCGGCATCTCGCTGAAGAGCCTCGAGTCGGGCGAGCCCGTCGCCGGCAGCAAGGAATACCGCATCACCTCGACGATCAAAGACGGCATCTCGCAGGAGAACGCCAAGAAGATCGGCAAGATCATCCGCGACGAGGGCCCCAAGGGCGTCAAGTCGCAGATCCAGGGCGACGAGCTGCGCGTGCAATCCAAGAGCCGCGACGACCTGCAGGAGGTGCAGCGACTGCTGAAGGCCGCCGACCTCGAGGTCGACCTGCAGTTCATCAACTACCGGTAGTGCCGCCTTCTGACCTGCACGACTGACGGATGAACGGACGGCACATCGCAGGTCTGCGCGTCGCCGCAGAATCGTGACACCGGAGGGTCACTGCGAGATCAGATGGACGCGGTGCGCCACGCCTCGAAGATCGGCGGCATCTTGATCTCGAGGGCGGTGATCCAGGCGCCTGGCTCGGTGGTCCCGCAGAACTGGCCGCTGGGGCACCAGAAGCTGCTGGCGGGATCTTGCGTCTCCTCCCCGGGGCGCCCCGTCCGGGCGACCCGGCACCGGTAGTAGATCTTCGACCGGAGTGCGAGCTGGGTGATGGCACCGGCATCCTCCGGCGGGCACCGCTCTCCCGGTCGGGGCCTCCGCCGTGAGCACGCCGTCGTCGCCGGGGCGTAGGTATCGGCAGGTGTAGTTCATTCGCAGCGGAACCGGTGACGAGATGAGGCGCAGCGAGATCCAGCGGAAGGAGCCGCCGTTGCCCGCGCGCGCGAACAGGATGCCGTTCCGCGACCGGACGTAGGTCGCGTCCTGTCCTTCGCTGTCGCCGTATCCGAGCTCGAAGATCGGGAAGCGGTCGTCCACCGCATCGTGGCCCGTCATCGTGGCACACCTCCGTGAACGCTCAACTCGCGCCGCCGCCGCCGGCTGTCGAACCGCCGCATCGGCCGCGGTGGGCTCCGGCTGGGCGGCTCCTCGCGGTGCTAGTGTAGGCCGCGGCGCGCACCGAGGGTGGTGGGCTGCTTCGCGGTTCCGGGCGGCTGGCCCCACCCGATCGTGCCGCGCACTCTGCGTCAGGAGAGATCGGATGCCTCCCGAAACGTCGAATCCGAAGCGTCAGGTCCACGTGCTCGGCGGCGGCCCGGTCGGCCTGATCCTGACGGCGCTGCTGCAGACGATGGGCGACTACTCGATCCGGCTCTACGAGAAGCGGTCCTCATACTCGCGCACCCGGATGGTGAAGCTCGACACCTACCTGATCGCCGATTCGGTCGAGGACTACTGCATCGACTACATCGACGGCGAGAACGTCGAAGCGGTGTTCGACCGCACCGACCTGGACGAAGGCGTCGCGTCGCGACAGTCGATTCCGCCCGACCTGAGGGCACTCCTGCTGGATTGGACTCTGGGCTTCTGTCCGCTCAACGCCATCGAGCAGGCGCTCAGCGACCTGATCGACGCACGCGGCACCGGCTCGGTCGAGCGCATCGTCGGCGAACTGACCGCCGAGGACGCTCTGGCGATGGTCGGACCGGACGACATCGTGATCGATTGCACGGGCAGTCGCTCCCTTCTGCGCGACCACATCTCCCCCGCCTTCGGCAGCGCCCAGCCCAATCTCTTCAAGGTGCGTCTCGAGTACGCGCTGGTGATCACGTTCCTGTACAGCCAGACATACGTCTGCGACGAGTACTGCAAGTACTACAAGAACGCCGAGAACGACCACTACAAGTTCATCCCCGCCGTCCACCGGACCTTCTACGACCAGGGCGTGAGCCACGTGACCGGGATCGTCAACATCACGGAAGAGGAGTTCCGGGCCATTCCGTCCGGCTTCGACAGCCAGTGGCTGCGCGACAACCTTCCCGGGGTGACCCAGTCGATGGACAGGTTCATCGAGAGGATCAAGCACGAGACCGGTGGGGAGATTCTCGGCGAGACCGAGATCGTCCGCATTCCGCTGGACCTGTATCACGCCCGCAACGTCACCAGCCGGAAGTGGCGTGCGCTGAACGCCGCGGAGCATCCGTTCGTGAATGCACCGGCGTTCCTGGCCGGCGACTCGGCCATCGGCTCCCCGTATTTCCAGTCGATCTCATTGGGCTTCGAGTGCGCGATGTTCCTCGCCGGACTCCTCGGGCAGCAGGACCTGCCGCTGCAGGAGCGGTTCGACCGATACGAGAACTTCATGTACAAGCAGTGGCTGCGCGTCTACATGCGAAGCAAGATGATCAAGCACAACAAGGACCTCTTCGAGACCCTCGACGACACCTTCGCGCTTCTGGAGAAGCTTCACATCTACTGATCACCCCTATGCAGTCCATCAACGAGCGCTAGCGGCAGGTGAGGCATGTCCCAGACAAGAGAGTGGCTCGACGGGTATATCCGGGCGTGGGTGTCGAAGGACCCGGCTGATGTGCGCGCGATCTTCACCGACGACGCGGAGTACTGGTTCCGCCCCGATGACCCCGACCCGGTGCGCGGCATCGATGCGATCCTCGAGATGTGGGCGGAGGATGAGCCCACCACGCCCGTCTTCGAGCTCGACGTGCTGATCGAGAACGAGCGGCTGGGGCTCGTGAAGGGCCACGTCGACTATCCCGGTCACCAGTTCTACTCGAACCTCTGGGAGATCCATTTCGCCGACGACGGGCGGGCGCAGCGCTTCGTCGAATGGTTCATGACGCCGCGAACGTCGGACGACTGAGGTCCGACGCCTCGCGCGCTCGTGCGCTCGGGTGCAAGATGTGACGATGAGCGAGCCCTCGCCTGAACCGGAATCGGATGCCGCACTCGGACGCCGCGCTCAGATCCTGGCGACCGAGCACTGGGGCCTCCTGGCCGCCCGCAGCACCGCGCAGAGTGAAGTCCTCACCCGCATCACGATCTTTCTCACGCTCGTCTCGGCGGGGCTGATCACCATCGGACTGCTCGGACAGGCATCCGATTTCTCCGACTGGTTCACGCCGGCCATGCTGGCCATCCTCGGCTTCCTCTGCCTGATCGGATTCATGACAGTGGTCCGGGTGATGAACGTGTCCGAGGAGGACATGATGTACGTCGTCGCGATGAACCGTCTGCGCGGGGCGTACGTCGACCTCGACCCTGGTGTCGAGCAGTACTTCCTTGCGTCGGTCAACGACGACCAGGCCGGGATGAAGCTGACCTACTCGTTCCTGCGCACCCGCAGCGTCAGCATCCTGCTGGGAAGCTCTTCGGTGCTGCTGTTCGTCGTCAATGCGTGCGTCTTCGGACTGTTCGCCGGAGCGATCGTGGTCTCGGCGGGCGGCGCGGTCGGGTGGGCGATCACGGTGGGAGTGCTCGTCGGACTCGGACTGATCGCCGGTCTGTTCTGGTATTCGGGCGCCGGATTCCGGGGCGCGTGGCGTCGCTACGAGCCGCGGCGACAGACCCCTCCCGGGCCGCCGCCGTACTGGAGGTCGTAGGACCTCAGGGATAGGAATCGGGCGCGAGCGGCAGCCGCTTCGTGCCGAGGCTGCCCATCACCCAGCGGTCCATCCGCTCGTACGCGATGTCGCGCGCGTCGGCCCGTGACAGGAAGATGTCGTGCAGCGCGCCGGGGATCCGCTCGACCGTCACGGAGTCGCCGAGCCTGAGCGATGCACGGGCGATGTCGTCGACGACGAGCACGGTGTCCGCCCGGGTCAGCTCCTCCGACCAGCGCGTCGGGACGGCCGACTTCTCCGACAGCAGCACGCACACCGGCGCGTCGATGTGAAGCCCCGCGGCCACCCGGGTGTGACCGGCCAGAATCGCGTGGAGCCACCCGCTGTGCACGGCCATCGTCTGCTCGGGCCGCCAGGCGGGATTGACATCCAGGTCGCTCCCCCGCACCTCGCGCTGAGCGCGCGAATAGAAGCCCATGTCGACCTGCGGGAGCGTGTCGAGCGGCCGAAGGCGCGCCTGCAGGCCGACCATCGGCGCGACCGCCGCCCGCGTCATCGCGCTGAGCTGGAACTCGAGCCAGGGACTGTTCAGGATGACGGCGACCGCCGCACCTGGGTGGTCGGCGGCCCACAGGCTGAGGGTCAGCCCGCCCGTGGAGTGGCCGACCAGGACGAGCCGCCGCTTCGACGGCTCACCGTCCAACGGCCGCCCCATCGCGGCGAGCGCGGCGGCGATGTCTTCGTCGTAGGTCGCGAGGTCGGTGATGTACCCGGGGGTCTGGCCCGGCAGGAGGCTGCGGCCGTACTTGCGAAGATCGAGTGCGTAGAAATCCGCACCGCGATCAGTCCAGTACTTCGCCAGGCTGCGCTGGAAGAAATAGTCCGACCAGCCGTGCACGTACAGCACGTCGACGTCATGCAGCGCGCGCCGATCGCCGATCAGCTCCGCGAACACGGAGTGGTGGGCGATCGACCGCACGATCGTCGCGACGACGGGGCCTTCGCCGTCCTCGCCGAGCGGCAGCGTCAGCTGCTCGAACGGCTCCCCCAGAACGTCGGGTCGCCACTCCTCAGCCATGCGCCCAGCCTATCCAGCGCGTCGTCGCGGGAACCTCCGCGAGCGCACCCGTAGACGCTGTCGTCGGGTGGGGATATCGTCACTTCGGTGAAGGCACGCGAGTTGCCGAGCCCGCGGCGGGTGGTGGGCACCTACTACACGCTGATGCTGGGCAACACGCTCGCGGCATCTTTCATCTGGGGCATCAATACTCTGTTCCTGCTCGATGCCGGCCTGTCCAACATGGAGGCCTTCGCCGCGAACGCCTTCTTCACCGCCGGGATGCTGATCTTCGAGATCCCGACGGGCGTGGTGGCCGACACCGTGGGGCGGCGCGCGTCGTACCTGATCGGCACGGTGACCCTCGCCGGATCGACTGCGCTGTACTGGATGCTCTGGGTGTGGGAGTCGCCGTTCTGGGCGTGGGCGATCGTGTCCGTGCTGCTCGGTCTGGGGTTCACGTTCTTCTCCGGCGCGGTCGACGCCTGGCTCGTCGATGCTCTGAAGGCGACCGGCTATCACGGCAGCCTCGAGACCGTCTTCGGCCGCGCGCAGATCGTGGGCGGCATCGCGATGCTGGCCGGCTCCGTGCTCGGCGGCGTGATCGCCCAGCTCACCGACCTCGGCGTTCCGTTCCTGATCCGCGCCGGAATCCTCGCCGTGATGTTCGTCGTCGCCGCGCTGCTGATGCACGACGTCGGCTTCACTCCCGAGCGAGGAGAGAACCCGATCCAGGCGACGCGCACCGTGTTCCGCGCGTCGGTGAAGTACGGGCTGGGCAACCCGCCGGTGCGCTGGCTGATGCTCGCGAGTCCGTTCACCGCCGGCGTCGGCATCTACGTCTTCTACGCGTTGCAGCCGTACCTGCTCGAACTGTGGGGCGACGAAGAGGCGTACACGGTGGCCGGTCTGGCGGCTGCGCTGCTCTCGGGTGCATCGATCCTGGGCGGAGCGCTCGCACCCTGGGTGCGCAAGCTGTTCCGGCATCGCACCTCGTCGATCCTGCTCGCCGCAGTCTCGAGCGCGATCGTGCTGCTCGGTCTCGGGCTCGTCCGCAACTTCTGGGTCGCCATCGCCCTCGTGGCCGTGTGGGGCATCGCCTCCGCGATCGACGACCCCGTGCACCGGGCCTACCTCAACGACATGATCCCGTCCAAGCAGCGCGCCACCGTGCTGTCGTTCGACTCGCTGATGGGTTCGGGCGGCGGCGTGGTCTTCCAGCCCGTCCTCGGCCGGGTCGCCGACGTGGGCGGCTACGGCGCGTCGATGATCTGGAGCGGCGTGATCTCGGCGATCGCGATCCCGTTCATCCTGCTGAGCCGCGCCCAGCACTCCCCCGCCGACACCGCGCACGAAGTGAACGAGGACGCCGACGCGGAGGCGGATGCCGGGAAGCCATCGTCCGACTGAGCACGCCGAGGCCCGCACGGCAACAGGTGGCACGCACGGGCCAGGGGCGCTACACATGGATCCATGTCATCCTCTGCGCTCGTGGTGGGGCCGATGCTGCGCTACACCGCCGAGACCTGCGCGACCATATGGGTCGAGACCGACGCCGACGCTGCGGTGACCGTGCGCGCGGGCGAGCGCGAGTGGAGCTCGCGGACCTTCGCGGTGCACGGCCACCACTACGCGCTCATCGCGCTCGATGACCTCGCCCCGGGATCGGTGCTGCCGTACGAGGTGCGAGGTGAACGGGGAGCGGGTGTGGCCCGAATCCGGCTCGCCGCTGCCGGACCCGGTCATCGCGACTCGAGATCCCGAGAAGCGACTGCGCATGGCGTGGGGATCGTGTCGCACGAGCGTGGATCACGACGCGAAGGGCAACCGCACGCACGGGGTCGATGCGATGCGCGCGTTCGCTCTGGCTCTGAGCGAGGACGAGTCCCTGCGGCCTGATCTCATCCTCTTGCTGGGTGACCAGGTCTACGCCGACATGACCACCGAGGCGATGCAGGAGTTCATCCGCGATCGGCGCGACATCAAGGAGCCGCCGGGAAAAGAGCTCAAGGACTACGAGGAGTACGCGCACCTCTACCGGCTCGCATGGTCGGACCACGCCAACCGGTGGCTGCTCTCGACGGTGCCGAGCGCCATGATCTTCGACGACCATGACGTGCGCGATGACTGGAACGCCTCACTGGACTGGAAGCGGCAGATGGAGGCCACCTCGTGGTGGCACGGCCGCATCGTCGCCGGACTGAGCTCGTACTGGGTGTATCAACACCTCGGCAACCTCTCGCCCGCCGAACGTGCGGAGGATGAGATCTGGCAGCGGATCGTCTCGCACACCGGCCCTGCCGAGCCGGATGTGACCGAAGCGCTGGACGCCTTCGCCGATCGGGTGGACCAGGAGCCGCGCACCTACCGCTTCAGCTACCGCCGCGACTTCGGCGACATCCGCCTCGTGGTGGTGGACTCCAGGGCGGCGCGGGATCTGACGCCCACTAACCGTGCGCTGGTGGACTCCACGGAGTGGGAATGGTTGGACGAGCAGTTGCAGGGCGGATTCCGGCACCTGCTGATCGCGACCTCCCTCCCCTTCCTGCTGCCGATCGGGCTGCATCACGTCGAGTCGTGGGACGAGGCGATCTCGCAGGGCGCGTGGGGCCGCTTCGCTGCCCGCATCGGCGAGCGCCTGCGGCAGATGGTCGACCTCGAGCACTGGGCCGCTTGGCAGAACAGCTTCCAGTCGCTGGCCAGGATCCTGACCGAGATCGCGGATGGCGGCCGGGGGCCCGCGCCGCAGACGCTCATGGTCCTCTCCGGCGACGTGCACTTCTCTTACATCGCCGAGGTCGAGCGCTCCGCAGGCGGCAGGATCGTGCAGGCGGTGTGCTCACCGGTGCGCAATCCGCTGCCTATCGTGATGCGCTGGTTCTCGGTGGTGATGTCGTACGGCCTCGCGCGACCCGTCGGGGCGGTGGTCGCACGCTCGGCGAAGGTGCCCGATCCCCCGTTCGAGTGGACGACGACCAAGGGCCCCTGGTTCGACAACAACCTGTCGGTGCTGCAGGACCGACCTGATGGCCTCGAGCTGACATGGCACAAGGGCGTCGTCCGCGGCGGTGATGAACGGCATCCGCGCATCGAGGAGGTGTCGCGGGTGGTCGTGGGCGCCCGCGCCGCGGAGGACTGAGCGGCGGCCTACTCCGCGCGCGACACGTCCACCATCACGTCTCGCGGCACGACCTTGATGCGCGCGCGGCCGCGCGGAGCACCGAGGCCGACTTCGTGCTCGTCCAGACGATGCCAGCCCTCGAGGTCGGTCCACCGCACGCCCCGCTCCGCCAGCAGGGCCGGGATCGCGCCCTCGGAGGGATCGGCGGGCTGCCACCACGACCCCTGGTCGTTGATGATGTGACGGACGGTCTCCATCGCGTCGGACTTGGTGTGGCCGATCAGGCCGACCGGTCCGCGCTTGATCCAGCCGGTCGCATACACGCCGGGCACACGGTCGTTGGAGTCCTTCCGCAGCGCCTGACCCTCGTGGTTCGGGATCACGCCGTGGCGCTTGTCGAACGGCACGCCCGGCAACGGCGACCCGAAGTAGCCCACGGCGCGGTAGATCGCCTGGATGGGCACCTCCCGGATCTCGCCGGTGCCGACCACGCCGCCCTCGCCGTCGGGCCGGGTGCGCTCCCAGCGGAACGCCGCGACGCGGCCGTCGTCATCCGTGATGACAGCGAGCGGCTTCGCGTAGAAGTGCAGGTGCAGACGACGGGATGCCTCTCCCCCGGCGTTGTTGACCGAGGGGCGCTTGCGCCAGGCCTGCAAGACGCGGTCGATCACCATGACCTGCTTGTTGCTGGCGATCGCAGCGCGCGATGCGTCGTCGTAGTCGAAGTCCTCGTCGTACACGACCATGTCGACGTCGCGGAGCTCCCCGAGTTCGCGCAGCTCGAGGGGCGTGAACTTGACCTGGGCGGGGCCGCGGCGGCCGAACACGTGCACGTCTGTGACCGGTGAGGCGGCAAGGCCCGCGTGCACGTTATCGGGGATCTCAGTGGGCAGCAGGTCTTCGGCGTGCTTGGCGAGCATGCGCGACACATCGAGCGCGACGTTGCCGTTGCCGATGACCGCGACGGATGCCGCATCCAACGGCCATTCCCGCGGAACGTCGGGGTGTCCGTCGAACCAGCTGACGAAATCGGCCGCACCGTAGGAGCCGATCGCGTCGATCCCGGGAATGTCCAGGCCCGAGTCTCGGACGGCTCCAGTGGCGAAGATCACCGCGTTGTAGTGCTGCTTGAGGTCTTCGAGGGTGATGTCCTCACCGAACCGGACGTTGCCGAACAGCCGGATGTCTCCCCTGTCGAGCACCTCTCGCAGAGCGGTGATGATGCCCTTGATGCGCGGGTGGTCGGGCGCGACGCCGTAGCGGACGAGGCCATAGGGCGCAGGAAGCTGCTCGAACAGGTCGATCGACACGTCGAATTTTCGCTCCGCTTTGAGCAGGATGTCGGCGGCGTAGATGCCCGCCGGGCCTGCACCGACGATGGCCAGCCTGAGCTTGGTCATGAGGGTCCTTTCGTGTCTCGCAACGCGGCGCTCGACGACTTCTCGAGAGCGTGCCGCGTCGCGGCTCAGCTGGATCGATCCGCGACGGCCTGCGCGAAGCGCGTGAGCGCCTCGCGGACCGCGCCATCGGGAAGGGGCTCGAGCGCCTGGACGGCTTCGTTGGACCACGCGTGGGCGAGGTCCAAGGTGGCCTGGGTCGCCTCGTGCTGTCGCAGCTCGGCGAGCTCGGCATCGAGGATCGCCGGGTCGGCGCCTGCGGCGATGCGCTCGACGCCCTCGTCGATGCGCGCGCGGAGGGCGAGCGGATGCGGCATCCGTCCGCTGTCCGAGCACGAGGTACGGCATCGTCGGCACGCCGGCGCGCAGGTCGGTGCCGGGCACCTTGCCGGTCTCGTCGGGGTCGTCGGAGAGGTCGATCACGTCGTCGAGCAGCTGGAAGGCGACCCCGACCTTCTCGCCGAAGGCCACGAGCGGCTGCTCGTACTCCTCCGGTCCGTTCGAGAAGATGATGCCCGACTGCGCAGCGGCCGCGATGAGCGAGCCCGTCTTGTCGGCGAGCACCTTGAGGTAGAACGCGACGCGGTCCTCGCCGTCCTGCGGGCCGATGGTCTCGTGCATCTGCCCGAGGACGAGCCGCTCGAACGTGTCGGCCTGCAGGCGGATCGCCCGGTCACCCTGCCTGGCCATGATCTGACTCGCGCGCGAGAAGAGCAGGTCGCCGGTGAGGATCGCGACGCTGTTGCCCCAGACGGCATGAGCACTGGGCACACCGCGACGCTTGTCGGCGGCATCCATCACGTCGTCGTGGTACAGCGTGCCGAGGTGGGTCATCTCGAGCGCGGTCGCTCCGAGGATGACGTTCTCGTTCGCGCCGTCGCCGAGCTGAGCGGTGATCAGCGCGAGCATCGGGCGGACGCGCTTGCCGCCCGCCTCGTACAGGTAGCGGCTGGCCGCGTCAGCGATCTGGTCGGTCATGTGCAGCTCGTCGGCCAGCTTGCGGTCGACTTCGACGAGGCCGGCGGTGACGGCCGCTTTGAGCTTGCGGGACCGGGGCCCCGCGAATGTGCGGTCGGTGAGGCCCAGCTTGCCCGCAACCCGCGAGCCCGACGCTGAGGGAGTCACCCGACCAGCCTATCGGGGTCTGGGCGGGTCACCTCTGCGCGGGTCCGGCGCATCACTTCGTGCGCGGCGCGGCGGACTTCGTCGCGATCGGCTTGGTGGCCCTGTGCAGCGCCACGATGCCCATCGAGAGATTGCGATGCGCGACGCTGTGCCACCCGACCTCGCGGATCCACGCGCCGAGCGTCCGCTGGTCGGGCCAGTCGCGGATCGATTCGTTCAGGTAGTCGTATGCGTCGGCGTTCGAGCTCACCGTCTTGGCGACGACCGGCAGGATGCGGTCGTTGTAGAAACGGTAGAGCCCGTTGAACGAGCGCGACGGCGGGTGCGAGAACTCGCAGATCACGAGTCGTCCGCCCGGCTTGGTGACGCGCAGCAGTTCGCGCAGCGCCTTCTTCGGATCGTTCACGTTGCGCAGGCCGAACGACATCGTGACCGTGTCGAACTCGCCGTCCGCGAAGGGCAGGG
The DNA here is from genome assembly GCA_963781135.1 of uncultured Actinomycetota bacterium. GTDB lineage: Bacteria > Actinomycetota > Actinomycetes > Actinomycetales > Microbacteriaceae > Microbacterium. The sequence goes on from CAWADY010000012.1 coordinate 158,633, forward strand.
CGGTCGCGTCCGCCTGCACGAAGGTGAGATTCGGGATGCCGCCCCCCGGCGAACCGGCTCCGTGACGCCTCACGCCCTCGGCGATCATTCCCGGCGAGAAGTCGGCGGCGACCACCTCGGCCCCACTCCTGGCGAGCGCGACGGAGCTGGCTCCGGTGCCGGCCGCGAGGTCGAGGATCTTCTGGCCGCGGCGCGGAGCGACCGCGCGCGTCGTCGCGGCGCGCCACATCCGGTCATTGCCCATGCTCAGCACGGTGTTGGTGCGGTCGTAGTTCTTCGCGACCTGATCGAACATTCCGCTCACCCGCGCGGGGTCTTTGTGCAGGTCGGCGCGGTTGTGCTCGTGGTCGGCGTTCACGCGTCGACTCCCGGCTCGGCCAGTTCGAGCGCAACCAGGCGGTTGAGCCACGCATCGGGCGTCGCGTCATCGAACGGGGCGACACCGGCGCGGACCCGCTCTTCGAGGTCTACCGCCAGAGTCTCGAGCTTCTCGACGATCTCGAGCGGGTAGCCGTAGGAGACGCGGTGCTCGTCCCACTCGTCGCGGTCGTCGATCCAGATGCCGCGGCCGTCGACGGCGCTGACGACGTCCAGGTCCATGTCGATGCCGGTCGGTTCGAGCTGGCCATCGCGCTCGACCCAGCGCAGATCCCAGCCGAGGTCGATGTAGATCCGGTAGGTGGCGGGTGGTGCGAGGTTCACCGTCAGCGCGTACTGGCCGCTCGGCGGCATCAGCGTGACGTTCGGACCGTCCACGAGGTAGTCGCGCTCGGGCCGGGTGCTGCGCCAGCCGGCGCGCTGACCGAACCAGTCGCCCCACCGGTCATGACCGAGGTAGACGCAGTCGTGAACCCAGTGCGGACTGCCGTCCCATTTGCGCCACCGGAACTGCACGCGCGTGCCCGGCTCGGGCCGGGCAGGCGGGGTCTGTCGTGGGGCGCTCATCACGCCTCAGTTTATGTCGGCCTGCGCAGGGGAGATCGCCCTACGCTTGAGGGGTGACCGATCTGCGCGAGCTGCCCTTGCTTCGCCTCCGAGTGGTGACACGCGAGGTCGAGACGGTCGACGAAGTGCTGACCCACGCCGACCCCTCGAACCCGACCTTCTGGAGTCGCCGCGGCGATGCGATCGCCGCGTTCGGCGAGGCGGTCCTGCTGAGCAGCGGCGCCACGGGCATCGGCGCTGAATGGCGGGCGCTCACCGCGACCGCCGACATCGATGACCCGCTCGGCCTTCCCGGGACCGGACTCATCGCCTTCGGCGCGTTCGCGTTCGATCCGAAGACGGATGCGCCGAGTACCCTCCGCGTGCCTGCCGTCGTGGTCGGCCGCCGAGGCAGCCGATCATGGGTGACGCGGATCGCTGCGGCGGAGTCGGCACAGGATGCCGCCACCCCGCCGCCCCGAACCGAATTCGGGCCCTACTGGTCAGCCTCGCTCGGCCCCGGTGCGCTTGACCACAGCGGCTACCAGGCCGCCGTCCGCGGCGCTCTCGCCGCGATCGCCACCGGCGAGGTGAGCAAGGTGGTCCTCGCACGCGAGCTCGCCGGCTCCGCACCGTCGGGGTCGGATCTGCGCCGGCTCGTCCGGGCACTGGCGACCGGTTACCCCGACTGCTGGACATATGCGGTCGACGGCATCATCGGAGCGAGTCCCGAGACCCTCGTGACCGTCTCGGGCGGCACGGTGACCGCGCGCGTGCTGGCCGGCACGGCGCCGCGCGGTGCCGACGCGGATGCCGACACCGCGGCATCCCTCGCGCTGGCGACGAGCGCGAAGGATCAGGACGAGCACCTCTACGCGGTGCAGAGCGTCCTGGCCTCGCTGCGCCCGCACACGAGCGCACTGGCCGCGAGCGAGCAGCCGTTCACGCTCAAGCTGCCCAATGTCTTCCACCTCGCGACCGACGTCGAGGGCGAGCTGAGCGGTGGAGCCTCCGCCCTCGACCTCGTGGCCGCGCTGCACCCGACCGCGGCCGTGGCCGGGACGCCGACGGATGCCGCACTCGCGGTCATCCGCCGGCTCGAGCCGTTCGATCGCGGCCGCTACGCCGGTCCGGTGGGGTGGGTCGATGCGAACGGCGACGGCGAATGGGCGATCGCCCTGCGCTGCGCGCAGTTCGACCTCGATGCGGCCGATGGCCACGACATCCCGCTGCGCGCGCACGCCGGTGCGGGCATCGTCGCCGGCAGCGACCCGGAGGCGGAGCTGCTCGAGACGCGCGTGAAGTTCCGCCCGATCGTGGACGCGCTCGCGTGAGTGGCGCCGTCCCTTCTCTGCCGACCCGCGGCGACGCGGTGCTCACGAACCTGCGGCTGGTCGACGGGGTGGACCCGGAGCCTCGCGACGGACTCGCGATCGTGATCCGCGATGGCGTGATTGCGGCGATCGTCGCCGATTCAGACGTCGACGGCGAGGTCACCGACCTCGGCGGGGCGTACGTCATGCCCGGCCTCATCAACATGCACACGCACTTCTCGCTCTCACTGCCCGGCGCGGGCGGTGATGCGGTCAGCGCGCTCGATGCGCACGAACTCGCGCTGTACATGGCCGACGGCGCGCGCCGCACCCTCCTTTCGGGAGTGACCACCGTGCGCTGCGTCGCGGAGAAGAGCGGTGCCGACTTCGCGCTGCGACGGGCGATCGAGGCGGGCCACGTGACCGGCCCGCGGATCTTCACGGCCGGCAAGGCGCTGTGCTGCAGCGGCGGTCACGGCCACGACACCGATGACACCCTCGAATGCGACGGCGCGGACGCGTTCGCCCGCGGAGTGCGCAGGCAGGTCAAAGCCGGCGCCGACCTCATCAAGCTCATGATCTCGGGCGGCATCGCCGGCGAGAACGAGCAGATCACGACTCCGCAGCTCACGCGAGACGAGATGGCCGCGGCGATCTCGACCGCCCACGCGTGGGGTCGCAAGGTCACCGCGCACGCCGGACCGGCGGCGATCATCGCCGAAGCCGTCGAGCTGGGCCTGGACTGCGTGGAGCACGGCTACGAACTGACCCCCGAGGTCGCCGCACTGATGGCCGAACGCGGCGTCGCACTCGTCCCGACGCTTGGTCGTCACCCGCGCGGGCGCGTTCTTCGACGACTTGGGCGTGCCGCCCTGGATGCAGGAGCGTTCCCTGGGCGCCGGGCAGCGCCACCTGGAGTCGTACCGGTACGCGCTCGCCGCGGGCGTCGAGATCCTCCTCGGCAGCGACATGCCGCCGTTCTGGGACTTCGAGGGCACGAGCGCCGTCGTGCGCGAGCTCGAGCACATGGAAGCAGGCGGGCTGCCGGCATCCGACGTCATCGTCGCCGCGACCGCCGCGCCCGCGCACTGGCTCGATGCGGCCGACCGCATCGGAACGATCGAGCCCGGCAGGTTCGCGGACCTCATCGCCATGCCCGACGACCCGACGGGCGGCATGTCGGCGCTGCGAGGCATCGACTTCGTCATGAAGGGCGGAGTCGTCGTGCGCGACGACGCGGCGGTTCACCAGAGCGGGCGGGCGCGATGACCGAACCGGATCGCACGGAGCTGTACGACCTGAGCGTCGTCGTCGAGCGCATCGAGGGCCGGTCGGTGTGCGGCATGAAGGTCGGCGATCACATCGACCTGGTCGAGAGCAGCCGCCTGTGCCTGCCCGACGGCGGGCACTTCTGCCTGTACGCACTCCAGGCCGTGATGCCGCTCCTGCCCGCGAAGCAGCGGCAGCTGCCTGCCGGCGATTGGCTCGAGCGCGACGACCTCGTCGCCTGCCCCGACCCCGACGAACGCCTGATCATGCGGATCGTGCGGACCGGCATCCGCTCGATCGCGACCGACGAGCTGACGTGAGCGCGGTTCGAGTCTCGCTCGGACTGCAGACCGACAAAGCACCGGGAGCGTACGGGCAGCTGGCCGAGCTCGCGGAGGAGCTCGGCTTCGACGGGGTGAGCGTCTTCTCGGACCTCCTGTACCAGCCGCCGGTCGCCGCGCTGCTCGAGATGGCGGCGGCGACCTCGCGCATCCGGCTCGGCTGCGCGTGCTGGAACCCGTACACGCTGCATCCGTACGAGATCGCGGGGCAATTCGCGGCGGTGGATGCCGCATCGTCGGGCCGCGCCTACCTCGGGCTCGCGAAGGGCTCGTGGCTCGAGGCGATCGGACTCGACGCCCCGAAGCCGATCGCGCACCTGCGCGATGCGGTCGGCGTGATCCAGGCTCTGCTGGGCGGCGAGGGGGCGGGGTACGAGGGGTCGACCTTCCGGCTCGAGCCGGATGTGCGACTGCGCTACCCGGTGACGCGCTCACGCGCTCCGATCCTGATCGGCTCGTGGGGGCCGCTCGGCATGGCCCTCGCCGGAGAGCTCGCCGACGAGGTCAAGGTGGGCGGCAGCGCGAACCCCGCGATGGTGGACGTCGTGCGCGGGCGCCTGCAGCGTGGGCTGGACCGGGCGCATCGTCCTGCGGACGCCGTGGGCGTCGTGCTCGGCGCGGTCACGGTCGTCGATCGGGACGGCGATGCGGCTCGGCGGCATGCGCGTCGCGAGGTCGCGATGTACCTCGATGTCGTGGCGGCGCTGGATCCGACAGTCGAGCTGCCCGACGGCTTGCTGCCTGCGATCCGCGCGCGCCTGACGGACGGCGATGACGAGGGTGCGGGCCGGCTCGTGCCGCGCGACGTACTCGATCTGTTCGCGTTCTCGGGCACACCGGATGACATCGCCGGTCAGGCGCACCGGCTCATCGCCGCGGGCGTGGATCGCATCGAGTTCGGCACGCCGCACGGCATCGACTCCGCCGAGGGCATCGCGCTGCTCGGGCGCGAGGTGCTTCCGCAGCTTCGTTAGCGCGCGCTCGCCGGTGGATGACCGGCCGAGCAGCTGGTCGCGGAGCGGCTCGAGCCCCATCGGGCCGAGACCCAGCGCATCCCGGTGGAACTCGCGCAGCGAGAACGCGGCGCCGTCCGCAGCGGCACGGGCCGCGCGGGCGTCGCTCCAGAGCCGCGCGCCCACCTTGAACGCGAGCGCCTGTCCGGGCCAGCCGAGATATCGGTCGACCTCGAATCCGGCGAGGTGGGGTTCGACGAGCGCGAGGTCGATCAGCATCCGCTGGGCGAGCTCGGGCGTCCACACTGTCTCGCTCACGAGGGTGTTCGAGGGCACCGCCCAGCCGGTGTGCAGACCGATGTCGGCCACGATGCGCACTGAGCGCCAGATCTGACCGAGCAGCAGCCCGAGTCGTTCGGCGGGATCGCGGATGAGTCCCAGCTCGTCGGCCAGCTGTTCGGCGTAGTGCGCCCAGCCCTCGGCGTATCCGTGGATGTGGCAGAGGTGCCGCTGCCACGGGTGCAGGTCAGGGTAGGACGCCGTCACGACGAACTGCAGGTGGTGGCCGGGCAGCCCTTCGTGGTGCACGCTCGTCACCTCCTGCCAGGTCGCGGCGACCGGCACCCCGCTCGGAATCGTCCACACGATCCGGCTGGGCACTGAGCCGTCGGGCGGCGCGGGCGTGTAGTAGACGACACCGGTCGAGGCTTCGGCGACAACGCAATCGACATGACGGATGCCGGCGGGCAGGTCGAACGCCGGTTCCAGTGCGTCGGTGGTCTCGCCGACGCGCAATTCGAGCCATGACCGGATCGCCTCGACGCCGTCGAGCCGGTAGCGCGGGTCTTCGTCGAGAAGCGCCGCGGCGCTGCGCACCGGGTCTTCACCGGTGCCGCCCAGTTCCTTCGCGAGGTTGCGGGCCTCGCTGACGAGTCGCTCGAGTTCGGTCCACCCGTACGCGTAGGTGTCGGCGATGTCGATGCGCGCCCCGAGCATCGACGCGGCGAGGTCGGCGTAGACCTCTGCCCCGACGGCGTCGACCGTAGGCGCGGCGGGCCGCAGCTCGTCCCGCAGCACCGCGATCAGCTCGGTCAGCGCCGTGTTCGCCCGATCGCCCGCGTCGCGCACCCGCGTGCGGGTGGCGGCATCCACATCCTCATCGATCGGCACGGACCCGAACCAGTCCGCCGCGACCCACAGCTCGACCTGATCAGCGAGGGTGTCGAGCTGCCGAACCGGCGCGATGCCGGTTCCGCTGAAGCGGTCGGAGTTCTCGCGTGCCCAGCGCAGGGCGTCGATGTACTGGCCCACCCCGCGTGGCACGGCTTCGAGGCGTGCCACGAGCTCGTCGCCGGCGGCATCCGCTGTCACGGTCAAGCCCTCGATCGCATACCGGATCAGGTGCACCGGGGTGGCAAGGCCGGCCACCAGCCGCGGCGTGAAACCGGTGTCGAACAGCAGTCGCTCGCGCTCGAGGCGCTCGGCGAGCGCCGCACGCAGGGTCGGGTCCCCCGCCTCTGCCGGCACCGCGTCGAGAGCGGCCAGCGTCTCGCCCTGCAGTGCGTACTTGCGCAGCAGCCAGTCCGGACCGATGTCGGCCAGGGGTCCGGCGGTCGGGAGTCCCGCCGCCTGTGCGGCGTCGGGCTCGTGCGCGGCAAGCTCGGCGACATACCGGTCGGCGATCTGGCGGACGGGGTCGGTGGAGCGGTTCACCGACCTAGCCTATGCATGCGCGGCCTACGTCGCGGCCAGCCTCTTCTTCTCGGCCTCGACGTCGAATGTCGCCGCCGGCCACTGCGGGTCGATCTCGCGCAGTGCGCCCAGAAGCAGGTTCTGCACGGCCAGCCGGGCGTACCACTTGCGATTCGCGGGAACGACGAACCACGGCGCGTTCTCGGTGGATGTGCGCTCGAACACCGTCTGGTACGCATCCATGTAGTGCGGCCACCGGGCGCGCTCGTCGACATCACCGGGGTTGTACTTCCAGTGCTTGTCGGGGCGTTCGAGGCGCTCCATCAGCCGCTCGCCCTGCTCGCCGTACGAGATGTGCAGCATGACCTTGACGATCCGGGTGCCGGCGTCGGTCAGCCGCTTCTCGAAGTCGTTGATCGCTCCGTAGCGCCGTTCGATCTCGTCGGCCGGCGCGAAAGAGCGCACCTTGCCGATCAGGACGTCCTCGTAGTGTGACCGGTCGAACACCCCGATGAAGCCGGGCTGCGGCACGCGCTGCTCGACCCTCCAGAGGAAGTCGTGCGCGAGTTCCTCGGTCGTGGGCGCCTTGAAGGCGGTCAGGGCGACTCCCTGCGGGTCGACCGAGCCGACGACGTGACGGATGATCCCGCCCTTGCCTGCGGAGTCCATCGCCTGCAGCACGAGCAGGACGGCGGCATCCGACGCGTCGTCGCGACTCTGCGCGTACAGGCGCTCCTGCAGCTCGTCGAGGTCGCCGACACCGGCGGCGAGGTCTTCGGATCCGGCATGCTTGCCGTGGGCGTATCCGGGCGTGGACTCGGGGTCGACTCCCGAAAGCACGAACCCCTCCCCGACGCGCAGCAGTTCGGCGATCGCGCCGGTCCGGTCCTTCTCGCTGTTGTGGCTCATGGAGCCATCATGCCGAAGCCTGGCTCACCGCGTGAGCGGAACCTCGATCAGCTGGCGTCCCCCGACGGGTGCCGTGAGCGCCTGGTCGAGCGCAGCCCGGGTCGTGACGCGCGTGTACTCCCAGCCGTACGCCAGCGCGAGCTGCTCGAGCCGCGCCGTGTGGGGCGTGTAGAGCACCCGGTCCATCGCCTCGGTCGAGGCGACCGCGCGCACCTCGAGTCCGTCGAAGATCGTCCCGCCGCCGTCATTGCCCACGATCACCTGGATGCGCGGCTCGGCCTCGGTCGGCGGAAGCAGCATCGCTCCGACGTCGTGCAGCAGCGCGAGGTCGCCCAGCAGCAGACGCGTGAGCCCGGGGCGCTCGTCGGTCTGCGACGCGAGCGCGATACCTGTCGCGGTGGCGACGGTGCCGTCGATCCCGGCGAGGCCGCGATTGGAGTGGACGGGCACCTTCTTGCCGCCGAGCAGTGCGTCGGCGACGCGCACGAGCCTCGATGAGCCGAACATCAACCGGTCGTGCGGCCAGGTGGCGCGCCAGACCGCGTCGACAAGAGCAGCCCGATCGAGCGGCGCGCGGATCGCCGCCATCTCGGACTGGATCGCCTCGAGCCGCTCGGCGGGAATGACCGAAGCCAGCCCATCCGCATCGGGGGCGGGCGGACTCAGATCGACGGATGCCGCGCGCGAAGCCTGCAACCAGGCGCCGAGCCACTGCGCGATCGGCCTCGCCCGTCTCGACCGCGATGGCGTCGATCGCGGTCGTGACGCCGTTGAGGTTCAGCGGCTCCCCGGGACCCCGGACGGCCAGGACCTCGACCTCGGGATCGGACAGCAGCGCCGTGGATTCGCGGCTGAGGGTCGGGTGGCCCAGCACGATCGCGCGCTCGACGCGTCCGCCCAGCTGCGGGGTCGGCCAGCAGAGCGCGGTAACCGTGCACGAGGTTGCGGCCGAACCGCGCACCGCTCACGATCTCGGCGATCAGCGGCCACCCGCCCAGATGAGCGAGCGTCTCGGCATCGGGTCCGGCATCCGCTCCGGCGATGACCACCGTGCGGGGCCCTCGCGACAGGACGACGGGAAGCTCGTCGGGCTCGGTGGGCAGATCGGCCTCGCCGATGCCGCCTCCGCCCTGATAGAGCGCACCGGACGCCTCTTCTTCGGTGGGCTCGTCGACCGGAGCGGCGTCGGGGTCGATCTCGACCGCCGCAGTCAGCTCGGCGGTCGGCATTCCGAGCCAGCCCGGCAGGTCGCCGCCGAGCGGTTCGCGGAACGGCAGGTTCAGGTGCACAGGCCCCGGCGCACGCGTTCCTGCGCCGAGCGCCGCCTCGACCGCGTCCGCCGCGACCTGACGCAGCATGAGACTCTGCTCGCCGTCGCCCTCGGCGTCGGTCGCGTCGGGCACCGGCAGGTCGGCCTCGAGCCGCGTGCTCGGCGTGAACATACCCAGCTGCCGGGTGGTCTGGTTCGCCCCGACGCCCCGCAGCTCGGGCGGGCGATCGGCCGTCAGCAGCAGCAGCGGCACGCCCGCGTGGTGCGCCTCGAGCGCCGCCGGCAGCAGATTCGCCGCGGCTGTGCCCGACGTGCACACCACGACCGCCGGCATCCGCGTCTCACGTCCGATTCCCAGCGCAGTGAACCCCGCGACCCGCTCGTCGATGCGCACGTGCAGGCGGATGGCTCCGCGCGTCTCGAGTTCGGCGGCGACCAGGGCGAGAGCCTGCGAGCGCGATCCGGGGCTCAGGACGATGTGACGGATGCCGAGATCGACGAGCGCTCCGAGGAGAGCTGCCGCGGCATCGGTCGCCGGCGACGCGTGGCGTTCGACCACGACTAGCCGACGACGCCGCGCTGACCGCGCGTGTCGTCGTCACCGTCGTTCGGCCGGTCGGTCCCGCGGGTGGGGGCGTCGGGCGCCGGCTTTCCGGTGGTCGGCGTTCCCGTCACGGGCGTGCCGGTCGCGGGTGTGCCGGTGATCGCCGCGCCGCCCGGAGTCCAGCGCGGATCGTCGTCTTCGGCGTCGAGCAGCGCGAGCTCCTCCTCGAGACGGCGGATGCGCTCGTCCTGGTCGCTGAGCGTGCCGATCTTCTCGAGGAATTCGGGGTCGTCATCGGGTGCCCTGCGGGCGGCGATCGTGGAGCGCCGGACGCGCCCGACGAAGAGCCAGAGCAGTCCGCCCAGCACGGGCAGCAGCACGACGATGAGGATCCAGATCGGCTTGCTCACACCACGGTGACGGTTCGCCGGTTGCACACTGCAGTCGACGATGGTGTAGACCCAGAAAGCGGTCAGGACCAGCGCCAGAATCAGCAGCACCCGTGTCACGGTTCCATCCTAGGCGCGCATCGCGCGCCGGGTCCCGCCCGTGACCGGACCGAGACGCCGGCGATCTACGATTGAGGGGTGAAAGCCCGCTCCGCCCTTGTCTACTCGGTGCTGAGACTGCTCGCATTCCTCGTGCCGTTCGGCATCCTGATGCTGTTCCCGATCTTCCGCGAGCTGTACTGGCTCGCGGCGATCTTCGCGGCGCTCATCGGCCTCAGCCTGTCGCTGCTGTTCCTCCGCCGCCCGCTCACCGAGGTGACCACCGGAATGGCCGAACGGCGCGCGAATGCGAAGGCCACGATGACGGATGAGGACGTCGAGGATGCCGCGGCCGACGCGACTGCCCCGGCGGACTCAGCCGATGAACGCCCACAGCAGGAACGCGCCGTAGGCGACTGACGTCAGTGACGTGAGGCTGAGGGCCACGACGAGCTCGCGCGGCAGGCGGTAGGTCCACACGATCAGGATCGCCGGCAGGGCGGCCAGGAGTGCCAGCAGTGCCAGCCACGCGATCGGGTAGAACACCGCCAGGTACGAAGAGATCACGAACGGCACCAGGATCAGCACGGTGAACAGCACACGCGTCCAGCGCCGGCCGATCAGCACCGTGAGGGTGCGCTTGTGGGCGGCGCGATCCTGATCGATGTCGCGCAGGTTGTTGGCCAGCAGCACGGCGCACGCGAGCAGACCTGCCGCGACACCGCCGAACCACGCCTCCTGCGGCACGGCGAGCACCTGCACGAATGTGGTGCCCACCGTCGCGACGAGCCCGAAGAAGACGAAGACGAACAGCTCGCCGAGCCCGTAGTACCCGTACGGACGCTTGCCGCCGGTGTAGAACCACGCGGCGACGATGCAGGCGGCGCCGACCAGCAGCAGCCACCACTGACCGCTGCGGATCACCAGCGCAAGGCCCGCGGCGGCGGCGATCGCGAAGAAGATCAGCGCGGCGGTCAGCACGGCCCGCGGTGAGGCCTTCTTCGACGCGGTGAGGCGGGCGGGGCCGACGCGATGATCGTCGGTGCCGCGGATGCCGTCGCTGTAGTCGTTCGCGAAGTTGACGGCGATCTGCAGGCTCACCGAGACGACCAGGCACAGCAGCGCGAGCACCCAGTGGAACAGTCCGTCGACGAGCATCGCGGCGCCCGTGCCGATGAGGATCGGGGTGACCGCGAGCGGCAGCGTCCGCAGGCGCGCCGCGCCGACCCAGTCGCCGAAGGTCGCCTTCTCGATGTGCCGCGGATCCCGCGACTCGCGCGCCTTCTGCGGATTGCCGCGCGGGGGCTGCTTGCGAGGACCGGGATGCTTGCGCTTCTTGCTGGGGGTGCCTGCCACGAGCAGTCATCCTACGTGCGGGCGGGCTGCTCGTGCGCGCGCAAGCCCTGGTCTGGGCCGCCCGGTCGGTCGAGAATGGCCGCATGCTGAGCATCGGTTCGGTCGTGCTGACCGTGGAAGACATCACCCGCGCCGGGGACTTCTGGCGCGCCGCCCTGGGCTACGTCGATCGGCGCCCGCCCTCCGAGGACTGGGTGATCCTCGACCCGCCCTACAAGGAGCGCTGGGATGCGCCAGGGGCGAGCCTCGCGCTGTCGGTCACCGGCTACCCGCAGAGCTACCCGCCCCGCATCCATCTCGACCTCTACGCCGAGGATCAGTCGGCCGAGGTCGCACGGCTCATCGAGCTCGGCGCGCGCACGGTGGACTGGGACGGCTACCCCGATGACGCGGACTGGGTCGTCCTCGAAGACACCGAGGGCAACCGCTTCTGCGTCGTCGACACGGGTCCGCAGGCGGCGGCCTGACGCGTCAGTGCAGCGCGGCGACCGCGGCGCGGATCGTCTCGCGATCGGGCTTGCCGCTCGGCAGCGTCGCGAGATCGTCGACCAGCACGAGGCGGGTCGGGCGCGCATGCGCACCGATCTGCTCGGAGACCGCGACGCGCGCCTCTTCGAGCTGGGTGGACTCACTGCGTCGGAGGGCCTCGCCGCGGGGGACGACGACGACGGATGCCTCACCCCAGCGTTCGTCGGAGACTCCCACGACCACCGCCGACTCGAGTCCGGGTATCGTGCGCACGATGCGTTCGACGCGATCGAGCGACACGTTGATGCCGCCCGAGACGATGACGTTGTCGATCCGCCCGCGCACGCGCAGGATGCCGTCTTCGATGATCCCGGCGTCTCCGGTGCGGTACCACCGCGTGCCGCTCTCGTCGCGGAGGAACGCGGCTTCGGTCGCGACGCTGTCGGCGAGGTACCCGTCCGCGAGCGTCGGACCTGCGACCTGCACCTCGCCGTCGGTGATGCGCACCGACACGCCACGCAGCGGCTGCCCGTCGTAGATGCAGCCGCCGCTCGTCTCGGTCGACCCGTACGTGCGAACGACCCGCACGCCGGCATCCTCCGCCCGCTCCAGGGTGGCCGCCGCGATCGCCTGACCGCCGACGAGGATCGTCTCGAACGACTGCAGCGCCGCGAGCACCGTGGAATCCTCCGCGGCGGCATCGAGCAGCTTCGAGAGCTGCGCGGGCACGAGCGACGTGTAGGTCGGCACGCGGATGCCCTGATCGGTCGAGAGCATCATGAGCGCCGCGGCCGAGAACGTCTGCGGCGTGAAGGCACCTGTGAGCCACGCAGGTTCGCGATCGGCCACGATCGACCGCACGAGCACCTGCATGCCCGCCACGTAGCTCGCCGGCAGAGCGAGCAGCCAGGCACCGTCGCCGATGCGAGCGGAGGTGGCCATCGCACTCGCGGTGAGGGCGTCGCGGCTGAGGATCACGCTCTTGGGCACCCCGGTCGAGCCCGACGTCGTGACGACCACCGCCGTGCCGGCACGCACCTCTGCGGGCAGGTCGTGCACCATGCCGAGGCCGAGCGCGGGTCCGGCGCCGTGCAGCGCACCCCGAAGGCCGCGCATGATGTCGCGCGGATCGTCGCCGATGACGGGTTCGAGCCTCATCGCTAGTAGTGCCAGGGGTACGGCGACCAATCGGGGTCGCGCTTCTCGAGGAACGAGTCGCGCCCCTCGACGGCCTCGTCCGTGCCGTACGCCAGCCGTGTCGCCTCGCCGGCGAACACCTGCTGGCCGACCATGCCGTCATCGACCGCGTTGAACGCGAACTTGAGCATGCGGATCGCGGTGGGCGATTTGGTGAGGATCGTCCGTGCCATCGCGAGCGCCTCGCGCTCGAGCTCGGCGTGCGGCACGACGCGGTTGACCGCGCCCATCTCGTAGGCACGCTGAGCCGAATACTCCTCGGCGAGGAAGAAGACCTCGCGGGCGAACTTCTGGCCGATCTGGCGCGCGAAGTACGCCGATCCGTAGCCGGCGTCGAACGAGCCGACATCGGCGTCGGTCTGCTTGAACCGGCCGTGCTCGGCGCTGGCGATGCTGAGGTCGCACACGACGTGCAGCGAGTGCCCGCCGCCCGCCGCCCATCCCGGAATGACCGCGATGACGACCTTGGGCATGAAGCGGATGAGGCGCTGCACCTCGAGGATGTGCAGGCGTCCCATGGCCGACAGGCTGGGGTCGCGCTTCGAGGCCGGGTCGGCCGCGTCGGCATCCGCGGTGTCGGCATCGGTGTACTGGTAGCCCGAACGGCCGCGAATGCGCTGGTCGCCGCCCGAGCAGAACGCCCAGCCGCCGTCCTTGGCGCTGGGACCGTTGCCGGTCAGCAGGACGACGCCGATCCGCGGGTCCTGGCGGGCGTTATCGAGCGCGCGGTAGAGCTCGTCGACGGTGTGCGGACGGAACGCGTTGCGCACCTCGGGGCGATGGAACGCGACGCGCGCGATCCGGCCGTCCGTGGACACATGCGCGGTGATGTCGGTGTAGGCCTCGGACCCGGGTGCCGGCATCCATTCGTTCTCGTCGAACAACTCGGAAACGCTCACCCGCACAGCCTACGGGCGGCGGTCGCGCCGCGCCGTCGAGCCCGTCACGAGCCGGGGACGCGTCATGCGCGGAAACCCGGGCGTCAGCCGTTCTTGGCGTCGCGCCACGCGAGCCAGGAGCGCACGCGGTCGTAGTCGTAGTCCGGACCGGGGAAGCCGAGCGTGAACAGGCGCACACCGCCGTCGAACAGCTCGTCGGCGACGTCTTGGCCGCGCCGCTGCAGTTCGTTGGACAGGATGAGGTTCGACGTGTCGCGCCCCTCGCGCTGGGCCCACTTCTCGATGACCGAGAGCTTGTGCGGCAGCTCTTCGGGGCGGACGAAGCTGTGCCAGTAGTCGGCGTAGCGCGCGACGAGCCGCAGGGTCTTCTGCTCGCCCTTACCGCCGATCATGACCGGGATCTTGCGAGTGGGCGCAGGGTTGAGCACGTCCCACCGGGCGTGGATGCGGGCAAGACCCTCGGCCAGGTCGTTCAAACGGGTTCCCGGCGTGCCGAACTCGTATCCGTACTCGTCGTAGTCCTTCTCGAACCATCCCGCTCCGGTTCCGAAGATGAAGCGGCCTTCGCCGCCCTTGGCGCTCATGTGGTCGATCGTCCTGGCCATGTCGGCCTGCAGATCCGGGTTGCGGTAGCTGTTGCAGTTCACCAACGCGCCGAACTCCACGCGCTCGGTCTGCTCCGCCCACGCGCCGAGCATGGTCCACGACTCGTAGTGCCGGCCGTCGGGATCACCCGACAGCGGGAAGAAGTGATCCCAGTTGAAGAGGATGTCCACGCCCATGTCTTCGAGGCGGCGCACCGCATCGCGCATGTCGGAGTAGGAGACATGCTGGGGCTGAAGCTGCACGCCCAGCCGGACGGGGGTCTCGAGAAGCATATTGTCCAGCCTAGGGCGGGACGGATGCCGAGGCTCCGTCCCGCCCTCGTGCGACGACCAGCCGGGTCAGCACTGGCGGTTGGCCTTGAGGTAGCCGTCGACACTGTCCCAGGCGGCGATCGCGACGACGCCGAACCCGAACAGGATCGTGACGACCGTGTACACGGTGTCGGCCGAATCAGTGGGGATGACCGTCGCGAAGAACTCGGGGTTGATGAGCTGCTGCTGCGACAGCAGCCAGAGCGCGTAGCCGGCCACGGTGAGGTTGAGGATCAGGTTGATCGTCGCCGAGCCGATGTCCCACCGCCCCTTCGCGTAGACCGAGATCGCCAGGAGCGCTTCGATCGCCATCAGGACCAGGAGGCCGCCGATGTACCAGGGCCACAGTTCGGGGGCGAGGAAGGACACCCAGCCGGTGTCGACGAAGTACACGGCGCCGACGAAGTGGTCCCAGAGGATCGCTCCTGCCGCGATCGCGAGGAACACCAGCGAGGCGACCAGATCGCTCAGGGTTGCGCGCCGCTGCTTCACCTCGGGGAGGTCGTCGGGAGTCCAGGGGCTGACGAGACCGGCGTCGGCGCCTCGCGCCGAGCGCTCCACGATGAAGAAGACGAGCGTGGTCCAGAACCCGATGTGGACGATGACGCTGATCGTGACAGAGGCCACCGTGCCGACGATCGCGCCGAAGGGCTCGCCGGCGAGGGTCTGCCCGAGCGCGACGCCGAAGGCCGCGCAAGCCGGGACGATCGCCCAGAGCAGCTTGGTGAGGCGCCACCACGTCAGGTAGTAGCGCGGTCCGATCAACCAGAGCGGGCGGTCGGTGTACCCGGCCGCGAGCTTGTCGGGGTCGCCGAGCTCGGTCAGCACGGCGCGCTCTGCCGCGCTGTGCTCCTCGCCGTTGTGGACCCTGCCGTCGATCTGGTCCTCGATCGATGCCCGCAGCTCGGCGCCGAGGTCTTGGCGCTGCTGCTCGGGCACCGTGCGCATGGCGGCGTCGACGTAGCGGTCGGTGAGGGATGTGGTGTTCATGTCAGTCCTCGTGTTCTTCAAGTGCGCCGGGCAATGCGTCGATCGCCGCGGCGATCGCGTGGAAGTCGTGGGTGAGCGCGGCGGCCAGCCGGGAGCCCGCGGCGCTCGTGCGGTAGAACTTGCGGGGCCGTGCCTCATCGGTGTTCCACTCGCTCGTGAGGTGGCCCTGCTTCTCGAGGCGCCGCAGCAGGGGGTAGAGGGTGTTGGCGTCGGTCTCGAACCCCCGCGCGCTGAGCTCCTCGAGCAGTCCGTAGCCGTAGCCCGGACTCTCGAGCAGACGCAGGCACGCGAGCACCGCCGTGCCGCGGCGCAGCTCCTGCAGGTGGGTCTCGAGTGCTTCGGTCTCGCTCATGCATCACACTGTACTGTGTGTCACACACTATCGTCAAGCACACAATGCCGTGCGAAGGTGACTGTGCCGGTCGTCGGGAGATGGTGTCCTCGGATGCCGCCGATCCGACCATCCGCCACTCCCGGCACACCAGACCCGACGACTGGCACGCATCGAAGGCGCGAGGGACCATGATGGAGCCGTGAGCACCGACGCCGCAGCATCCCTCCCTTCCCTTGCCGACCTGCTCGACACGACCCGCGTCGTCTCGCTTCCGCTGGTCACACGCTTTCGCGGCATCGATGTGCGCGAAGCCGTGCTGTTCGAGGGCCCCGAGGGCTGGACCGAGTTCTCGCCGTTCCTCGAGTACGACGACGCCGAGGCAGCCGCCTGGCTCGCGGCCGCGATCGACTACGGCTGGATGCCGACACCGACCGCACTGCGCGACCGGATCCCGGTCAACGCGACCGTTCCTGCGGTCGACGCCGCCGCGGTCGCGGGAGTGCTGGCCCGCTTCGACGGGTGCCGGACGGCCAAGGTCAAGGTCGCGGAGGCCGGTCAGCGTCTCGCCGACGACGTCGCCCGCGTCCGGGCGGTGCGCGAGGCCATGGGCCCCGAAGGTCGCATCCGGGTCGACGCGAACGGCGGCTGGAACCTCGACGAGGCCGAGCACGCGATCCACGCGCTGGCAGAGTTCGACCTCGAGTACGTGGAGCAGCCGTGCGCCTCGGTCGACGAACTCGCCGAGCTGCATCGCCGCGTGAAGTACCTCGGCATCCCGATCGCCGCTGATGAGAGCGTCCGCAAGGCGGCCGACCCCCTCGCCGTCGCCCGTGCGGGCGCGGCCGACATCGTCGTGGTGAAGGCGCAGCCCCTGGGCGGTGTGCGCCGCGCGCTCGAGATCGTGGCCGACGCCGGCCTGCCGGCGGTCGTCTCCAGCGCCCTCGACACGTCCGTCGGGCTGGCGATGGGCGCCGCGCTCGCCGCCGCACTCCCCGAACTGGAGTACGACTGCGGGCTCGGAACCGCCGCCCTCCTGGCCGCCGACGTCGTCTCACCCGCGCTCACCCCGCGCGACGGATCGCTGAATGTCGCTCGCGTCACACCCGACGCCACGCTGCTGCAGCAGCATGCGGCATCCGACGATCGGCAGGAATGGTGGCGGGCTCGGATCGCCCGCTGTCACTCCGAGTTGACCCGCGGCTGAGCCGTCAGGGGAACTCGATCACCAGCTGCGCGACTCGGGCGAGCTGTTCGCTCGTGCGGCGGCAGACCGACTCGTAATCGAGCCCCGCCATCGTGCCGCGCACCGATTCGCTCTCCCAGACCGTCAGCATGAGGCGAGCGATCTCGTCGGCGGGCAGTCGAAGGCGCAGGGACTTCGCCGTCGCGATGTCGTGGATCACCTGCGCCACGCTCTCACGCATCTCGTCGTTCTGCGCGAGGTACGCAGCGCCCAGCTGCGGGTCGCGCAGCGCGTGGATGCGGATCTCGCTCATCAGCAGGATCGCGAGCCGGTCATCGCCTGAGACATCCAGCACCTGCTGCACGATCGACAGCGCATCGACGGTGACATCGCGCAGGTCGCCGTCGCTCTCCAGCTGCGCGACCCGCTCGCGTACGGAATCGACCCGCGCACGCGCGACCCGGCCGGCCAGCTCGAGGAACAGTTCGTCCTTCGTCTCGAAGTTCGAATAGAAGGCGCCTCGCGTGAAGCCGGCGCGCTCGCAGATCGCCTCGACGGATGCCGCGTCCAAGCCCTCTTCGGCGAACACCAGAGCGGCGGCATCCAGAAGCTTCTGCCGGGTGGCTTCGCGACGGCGCGACGTCAGCCCGCTCGCGGGCACCTCCACGGTGTCGGTCATCGAACCCCTTTCGCACCCGCTCGGCGAGCGGGCCTGAATACACATCTCACTACCCAGGTTGAGCCCTGTGGCGCGTTCTACGATACACTCATGTATCCGATACATCGCTGTATCCATTCGTCTGAATCCGGCTGATCGGATCACCCCCGCGGAGGCGCTGTGTCCACTCTTCTGTATGCGCTCGGTCGCTGGTCGTACCGCCACTCGTGGCGCGTGCTCATTTCATGGCTGCTGCTGCTCGGCATCGCCGGCGTCGGCGCGGTCACCCTCGGGCAGGGCACCGACAACTCCTTCTCGATCCCGGGTACGGAATCTCAAGCCGGGATCGAGCAGCTGAACCGCACGTTCCCGCAGGCCAGCGGCACGAGCGCGCAGATGATCATCGTGACCGCCGATGGCGCTCAGATCGACCAGGCGCCGTACTCCGATGAGATCGCCGACACGATCGCCGAGCTCGAAGACCTCGACGGCATCCTCGCGGTGACCGACCCGTTCAGCGAGATCGTGAACGGGCAGGTCTCCGACGGCGGCGATGCCGCGATCGTCCGCATGCAGTTCGACGGCCAGGCGACGGACGTGCCGCCGGCGACGAAGACGGCGCTGCAGGATGTCGCCGCGCAGCTGCGTGACGAGCTGCCCGCCGGATCGCAGGTGGAACTGGGCGGCGATCTGTTCGCCCTCTCCGTACCGGGAGTCACGCTCACCGAGGGCGTCGGACTCATCATCGCGCTGCTCGTGCTGATCGTCACGTTCCGCTCGTTCGTGGTCGCGGGGCTTCCCCTGCTCACCGCGATCATCGGCGTCGGCCTGTCGATCGCGCTGATCTTCCTCTCCACCGCCTTCGCGAGCATCTCGTCGACCACTCCCCTCCTGGCGCTCATGCTGGGCCTGGCGGTCGGCATCGACTACGCGCTGTTCATCGTCGCCCGACATCAGGATCAAGTGCGCTCGGGTGTCGATCCCGAGGAGTCCGCCGCCCGAGCGACCGGAACCGCCGGATCGGCCGTGGTCTTCGCCGGTGTGACGGTGCTCATCGCCCTGATCGGACTGTCGTTCGCCCGCATCCCGTTCCTGACGACGATGGGCATCGCGGCCGCGGTCGCCGTCGCGATCGCGGTGCTCGTGGCCCTCACCCTGACGCCCGCGATGCTCGGCTTCATCAAGGGGCGTGTCGTCGGCCGCCCGCGGCGGCAGCCACGCGTGCGCAAGAGCGGGGATGCTCGGCGAAACGCCGGAAGATCGGATGCCGCCACCGGCGTGTCGGCCACGGCATCCGCGGTTGTGCCCGCGCCCGTGCGTGCGAGCACCGCGAAGCGCGGTTTCGCGACACGCTGGGTCGGGCTCATCACGAAGCACCCGGTCGTCACGACGGTCGCGGTGGTGCTGACGCTCGGCATCATGGCGATTCCGGCCGCGAGCCTCACACTCGCCCTCCCGAACGCCGGGATGCTCCCCGAGGAGAACGAGGCGCGGCAGAGCTACGACCTGATCGCCGAGGAGTTCGGTCCCGGCTTCAACGGCCCGATCGTGCTCACCGGCACGATCGTGACCTCGACCGATCCGGTCGGGCTGATGAACGATCTGGCGGACGACGTCGAGAGCCTGCCCGGCGTCGAGCTGGTCGCGCTCGCGACGCCGAACGAGACGGCCGACACGGGCATCGTGCAGCTCGTGCCGACGACGGCGCCCGACGACCCGGCCACGGCCGAGCTCGTGCGCGAGCTGCGAGCGCAGCACGACCGGTGGCTGGACGAATACGGCATCGACGTGAAGGTCACCGGTTTCACGGCCGTCGCGATCGACATCTCGGATCAGCTCGGCGCCGCCCTGATCCCGTTCGGCGTCTTCGTCGTCGGGCTCTCGCTCGTGCTGCTGACGATCGTGTTCCGCTCGATCGCCGTGCCGATCAAAGCCGCACTGGGCTATCTGCTCTCGGTCGCCGCCGCGTTCGGCGTCGTGGCCGCAGTGTTCGAATGGGGCTGGCTCGCCGAAGCGCTTCACGTCACCCGCACCGGCCCGATCATCAGCTTCATGCCGATCGTGCTGATGGGCGTGCTGTTCGGCCTGGCGATGGACTACGAGGTGTTCCTGGTCTCGCGCATGCGCGAGGACTACGTGCACGCCCGCAAGGGCGGCGCGACACCCGCCGAGGCGCGGGCGATCGCCCTCGGGGCCATCAAGTCCGGCTTCACCTCGTCTGCCCGCGTGGTCACCGCCGCCGCCCTCATCATGTTCGCCGTGTTCGCGGCCTTCGTACCCGAGGGAGACGCGTCGCTCAAGCCGATCGCCCTGGGCCTCGCTGTCGGCATCGTGATCGACGCGTTCCTCGTGCGGATGACCTTGACCCCGGCGGTCATGGCGCTGCTCGGCGACCACGCGTGGTGGCTGCCGCGGTGGCTGCAGCGGACGCTCCCCCACTTCGACATCGAAGGCGAGGCCGTCGTGCGCGAACTCGCGCTCACCGACTGGCCCGAGCCGAACACGACGGCGGCCGTCGTCGGCGACGGCATCGGGGTCGCCGCAGGCGACGTGCGCCTCGTGGACGATGTCGCCCTGCGGGTCGAGCGCGGGGGCGCGCTCGTCGTCACGGCGACGGATGCGCGCGGGCCGCGCGCACTGCTGCTCGCACTGGCGGGTCGCGCCGGTCTCGAGGGACGAGCCCGCGTCGGCGGGCACCTGCTGCCCGGGCGCGAGACATGGGTCCGCGCGCACGTCGGCGTCGCCCTGCTCGACGGCTCCGCGCAGCCGCTGAAGGACCTGCGCCGCGCGCTCAACGGCCGCCCGCGGATCCTCGTGGTCGACGGTCTGGACGCGCTCGTCGCCGGCCCGACCCACGACCAGGCCGCCGCCGCGCTGCGTGACGCCGCAGCCGGCACCCCCGACCTGACGCTCGTCGTGGCCTCGACCCACCCGGATGCCGCGCGGGAGCTCCTCGCCGACGCCGGCTGGCCCGGCACCCCCGTTCTCGACATCACGGTCCCGCCCGGCGCCCTCCGCGCAACCCGGCGCGATGCCGACGCCGACGGCGCCGCCCCCACGACTGACAGTTCCACGACCGAGGTGCACGCATGACCCTCCACATCGAACGCGCCCGCACGCGGCGTCCCATCACCTGGCTCACCCTGATCGGTGTGCTGCTGCTTCCGGTGCTGATCGGCGGCATCCTCGTCGCCGCGCTGTACAACCCCGCCGAGCGGCTCGACAACATGAGCGCCGCGATCGTGAACGAGGACGAGCCCGTCACGATCGACGACCAGCTCGTGCCGCTGGGCCGCCAGCTCACCGCGGGTCTGGTCGAAGGATCCGACGAGATCGCGAGCAACCTCGACTGGACGATCTCGAACGCCGACGACGCCGCGGCGGGCCTTGCCGACGGCACGTACCAGGCGGTCGTGACGATCCCCTCGAACTTCTCCGCGGCCGCGACCTCGACCGCGCCGGGAGGCACCCCCGAGCAGGCGACGATCGAAGTGTCGACGCCGCCCGACTCGAAGGTCGTCGACGACGCGATCACCGCGCAGGTGACCTCGGCTGCGGCATCCATCATGGGTCAGCAGCTGTCGCAGGTGTACCTCGAGAACGTCTTCGTCGGGTTCACCACGCTCGGCGACCAGCTCGGCGAAGCGGCCGCGGGGGCACACCAGCTCGCCGACGGCGCGCAGCAGGCGGCCGACGGTGCGGCTCAGCTTCCGGGTGGCGCGTCGCAGCTCGGCTCCGGCGCCTCGCAGCTCTCGTCGGGGGCGGGGGCGCTCGCCTCGGGACTCGACCAGATCGCGTCGGGCACGGCCGCGTCGGCGAGCGGCGCCGGCCAGCTCGCGGACGGGCTCGACACCGCGGCCGCCCAGGTGAACAACCAGCAGCTCGTGGGCGCCGCTCAGGCGACCGCGACCTACGCCGCCACCGCCGCGTCGCAGACCGCGGCCCTGGCGCAGAGCGTCGGCGGCCTCGCACAGACCCTCGGCGGGCTCGCCGGTGAGTGCATCGCCGAAGGCGGCTCGGTCGACTTCTGCACGAGCCTGGGAACCGCGGCGGCGACCGCCGGCAGCGCAGCCACCGACGCCGTGGCGGCCGCGACGAGCGCGGGCACCGCGAGCGGCTACGCCGCCCCGACCGCCGCCGGCATCCAGCAGCTCACGTCGCAGACGAGCGCAGGACTGACGGATGCCGCCGCACAGACACGCACGCTCGCGGCCGGCCTCACGCAGCTCGCGTCGGGTACGACGCAGTCCGCCGACGGCGCACGCGGTCTGCAGTCGGGCGCGACACAGCTCAGCGACGGCGCGACCCAGCTCTCGGACGGCGCCGACAACGCTGGCCACCGGCGTGCAATCGGTCGCCGATGGCACCGCGACGCTCGCGGACGGCCTGGATCAGGCGTCCGCCGCTCTGCCGTCGTACTCCGACAGCGACGCGACCAGCCTCGCTGCCGTGGTCGCCGACCCGGTCACGACCGACGGTGTCGGCTCATCGCTCTTCGGCGCGTCGGCCGTGCCGCTGCTGGCGACGCTCGCGCTCTGGTTCGGCGGACTCGGAACGTTCGTGGCGCTGCAGGCGGCATCTCGCCGCGCCCTGACCTCGAGATCGCCGTCCGCCGCTCTCGCGCTGCGCGGGCTCGCGCCCGCGGCCGCGCTCGGGGCCGTGCAGGGGCTGCTGGTCGCCGGCGTGGTGCAGCTGGCCGCGTCGTACGACTGGACGCAGTGGTCACTGTTCGCGGCGATGTGCGTGATCGCGGGTGTCGCCTTCGCCGCCGTGAACCAGGCGCTCGTGGCTGTCTTCGGCGGCGCCGGCCGGTGGCTCGCCGCCCTCGTAGGCGTGCTGGCCGTGGCCACGGGAGTGGTCTCCACCGTGCCCGGCGTGCTGGCGGACGTCGCGGCATTGCTTCCGACCGCTCCCGCGTACAACGGCATGCTCGCGGCGCTGACCGACTCCGGTGGTCTCGGCGCGGCGATCGCCGGGCTGCTGATCTGGGCGGGCCTCGCCTTCATCGCGACGACGATCGCCGTCGCGCGGCGCCGCGTCGCTCGCGTAGGCGACCTGTTGGCGGCATCCCCCGTTCCGGCCTAGCCGCGGAGCACTGATCGGTGCAGTTGTCGAGGGCGCCCCAACGCCCTCGACAACGGGCTCAGCCGGGGTATGCGCGCGTCGACATATAGCCGAGTGACGGAGATGCCCCCAATGTTTCCGGCGCTTCAGAATTCGCTCGGACAAGCCGCATGCGCGCGCGGGTGCGGAGTGGAAGACGAACGCCTCCCGAGCGCTCACCACTGCCGAACTCGATCATGTCGTGCCTGTCACCGAAGTCGAAAACCTACAAAGCGCCGGCGCACCCCAATCCGCAGCTGCGGCTCCCCCGAACCGACTTACTCTGCGCGACCCCCAAGTGCACGCGTTCATCCGGGACACAAGCTAGACCCGGAGCAACCCCGACGTCAAGACCCCCTGACCATCGGGGAAATCTCGATACCCGCGGGTCAGCTCAGGCCGGAGTAGGCGTGCAGGCCTTTGAAGAACATGTTCACGATCGTGAAGTTGAACATCACCGCGGTGAAGCCGATGATCGACAGCCACGCCGAACGCGAACCGCGCCAGCCGCGCGTGGCGCGCGCGTGGATGTAGCCCGCGTACAGCACCCAGATCACGAACGTCCAGACCTCTTTGGTGTCGAAGCCCCAGTAGCGGCCCCACGCGTCGTTCGCCCAGATCGATCCGGCGATGAGGGTGAACGTCCAGAAGATGAAGCCGATGATCGCGAAGCGGTACGCGATGGACTCGAGTGCGTCGCTGCCCGGAAGCGTGCGGAGGAAGCGGGGGCCGGTCTTGGCCGACGCGACCGCGTCGCTCGAGGCGTCTGCGAGCGCGGCCGTCTTCCGCTCGCGCCGCGCCTGCATGAGCTGCAGCACCGACAGCCCGAAGGCGAGCGCGAAGATCGCCGTAGCCAGTGACGCGACGAACACGTGGATGACGAGCCAGACGCTCTTGAGCGGGTCCATCAGCGGCGAGATCTCGACGTAGAACGCCAGAGCGGCGCCGCCCAGGAGCAGCACGACCAGCCCCGTGATGAACGCGCCGAGGAAGCGCAGGTCGTAGCGCAGGAGTGCCACCAGGTACACGATCACGATGAGCATCGTGCCGGTCAGGGCGAACTCGTACATGTTCGACCACGGGACCCGGCCGGCGGCGATGCCGCGGGTCACGTCGGCGGCGATGTGGAACAGGAGCGCGAGGACGGTCAGCGAGGTGCCGATGCGCGCCCAGACCAGACGCGGCCGGTCGCTCGGTCGGGCCTCGAAAGCGGCCTCGGCCGCCCGCTCCTCATCGCGCAGCAGGGCGTTCGCCTCGCGTCCCGGCGATGTGGTGTTCGCGTCGTCGGCGGGCCTCACCGCCGCGGAATCGGCCGACCGCGTGGTCGCGGAGACGGTCACGAGTTCGCGCTCCCGGGCCACGGCATCCTGAGCGTCGGCGGCGCGTTCACCGCGGCGGGCGAGGTCGACCGCGTACGCGATGAACGCGAGCGCGTAGATCGAGATCGCCGTCCAGACCAGGACCACAGAGACCGAGTCGAGTGTGAGGGTGCCGGGCATGATCTCAGTCTACGCGCGGCGAATCCGCCGAGCCGGGTGCCGCGGGCGGCGGGGGCGCCGGGGTGGTCTGCTCGCGCAGCAGGGGTTCGAGACCGGCACCGTGACGCTGCGCGAACTGATCGAGTGCCGTGCCGATCGCGGGGTCCTCGCCCCGGGCGAGGCCGGCGTATTCGATCCGCAGGGTGTGACCGTCCGGAGTGACCTTGACCCACAGCCGTCGACGCGGGATGAACAGGGCGGCCAGCAGCCCCAGCACCGCGAGCACCGCGAAAGCGAGCACCCACGTGGCCGCCGCGTCGCGATGCACCGACAGCGAGACGAACCGCTTCACGGACTGCTCGTACCCTTCGACCCCGGCCGGCGAGTCGTTCTCGAACGTGATCGTTCCGAGCCCGTTCGGCAGGTCGACGGTGTCGCCCGGCGCGAGCTCGAGCGAGTCGACGTCGATCTGGCGCCCGGTGAGCTGGGTCATGTCGGTCGTGTCGAGCGCATAGACCGAGCGCGGCGTGCCGTCGTCGATGCCGAGGTCGCCCTCGTACACATCGAGCGTCATGACCGGGTTGGTCAGCGACGGGTAGATCGAGGCGAACGCGCCGGTGGTCAGCGACGCCTGGGTCGGGTAGAAGAAGCCGACGAGCCCGAGCTGCTCGGGCATGCCGTCCGGAACCTTGATCACCCCGAGCGAGGTCATGTTGGTGTCCTGGGCGAGGAACGGCACCGATTCCGAGAAGACGACCTCACCGGCGGCGTTGCGGATCGTGACCGTGGGGGCGTAGCCGTTGCCCATGAGGTAGATGCGGTCGCCCGCCATCTCGAGCGGGTGATTGACGCGAACCTCGCCCTGCTGCGGGCTCTCCCCTGCCATCTGGGTGGTCAGGTGGGCGATGAAGTCGCCGGCCTGCCCGGCCCCCTGCTCGCCGAACGGCTGGTACGTCACGCTGAATTCGTCGAGGGTGAGCGAGTACGGGGTGAGCGTCTCTTCGTCGACGAAGCGACCGGGATTGAAGGACGTGTAGTCCAGCAGGGTGTTGACGAACGTTCCGCCCTCGATGATCACGCCCTGCCCGGTGTAGGTGAAGCCTCCGCCGACGCCGACCGCCACCAGCACTCCGATGAGCGCGGTGTGGAAGACCAGGTTGCCGCTCTCGCGGACGTACCCGCGCTCGGCCGAGACCGACAGCGTTCCGCGTGCGTCGTAGCGCTCCACGCGGTACCCGCCGCGCCCCAGCTGCTCCGCGGCCGAGTCGATCGCGGTGGTCGCGGCCGCCTCGGCAGATGTGCCGGGTGCGAGCTCGACGATCGTGGAGCGGAAGTCCGAGAGACGCTCCAGGCGCGCCGGGGTGCGCGGCGGACGCGCGCGCAGCGCCTTCCAGTGGTGCTTCGTGCGCGGGATCACGCAGCCGATGAGCGAGATGAACAGCAGGATGTAGATGGCCGAGAACCAGGCGGAGGTGTAGACGTCGAACAGCTGCAGATTGTCGAGCACCGGCGCGAGGTCGGGGTTGTCGGCGAAGTACTGCGTCACGCCGTTCGGGTCTGCGCTGCGCTGCGGCACGATCGACCCGGGCACGGCCGCGATCGCGAGGAGCAGCAGCAGCACGAGTGCGGTGCGCATGCTCGTCAGCTGGCGCCAGCCCCAGCGCAGCCAGCCCACGACGCCCAGTGCGGGCTGGACGATGTCGTCGGATGCCGCGGGCGCCACGGAATCCGCGTGATCGGACGGCCGCAGCGTGCCCTCGGTCGGGTCGGGCTTCTCAGAGCGGGAGCGGGACATTCAGGAACACCCCCTGCAGCTGCGCCATCAGAGCGGTCCACACGCCGGTGACCATCAGGACGCCGAGGATGACGAGCATCACCCCGCCGATGATGTTGACGGTGCGGATGTGGCGCCGCAGGAAGCCGACGGAGCGCGTCGCCCAGCCGAACCCGAGCGTGATCAGGATGAACGGGATGCCGAGCCCCAGCGAGTACGCGAGGCCGAGCAGGCCCGCCCGGACGGGATCGCCGAAGTTCCACGACATCGCGAGGATCGCGCCGAGCGTCGGGCCGATGCACGGCGCCCAGCCGATGCCGAGTGCGACACCGAGCAGGGGCGCGCCGACGAGGCCGAGGTTGCTGCGCACCTGGGGCTTGAACGTGCGCTGGGCGAAGCCGAAGAGGCCGATGAAGACGAGGCCGAGCAGGATGATGACCACACCCATCACCCGGGTGATCGCGTCGGCGTACTCGAGGAAGAACCGGCCGACCGTGCCGCCGAGGATGTTGACGGCCATGAACACCACGGTGAATCCGGCGATGAACAGCAGCACGCCACCCAGCAGCCTGCCGCGCGAAGGCTCCTGGTCGACCGCAATGGCCGTCGGAGCCGCATCCACCGCCCCCTCCGTCGTCCGAGACGAGACGCCCGCATCCGCCGGCACGGCGCTCTGCCGCGGCGCAACCGCGCCGCCGATGAAACCGAGGTAGCCGGGCACGAGGGGCAGGACGCAGGGCGAGAGGAACGAGACGAAGCCGGCCAGCACCGCGATCGGCAGGGCGACCCACAGTGCGCCGTCGGCGATGATCGCGCCGGGGTTCACGAGGACTCCTCGAGCGTCTCGCGCACGAGCGTCGTCAGGATCGACCGGTCCGGCAGCTGACCGATGATGCGTGCCGCGACGCGGCCCTCGGCATCGAGCACGAGCGTCGTCGGCGTCGCCTGGATCGGTGTCTTCTCGGCGAACGCGAGCTTGATCGACGGCGTCTCGCTCGCGATCGCGCTCGGGTAGGTGATGCCGTAGGTCTGCGCGAATGCGGCGGCGGCCGCGGCCGAGTCGATCGTGTTGATGCCGAGGAACTCGACGTCCTGGCCCTCGAAAGTGCCGTAGGCCTTCTCGAGGTCGGCGGCCTCGGCCCGGCAGGGGCCGCATGCGGCGTACCAGAAGTTCACGACGAGCACGCCGCCCAGGTAGTCCTCGCTCGCGACCGGGTCGCCGTTCTCGGTCGTCGCGGCGAACTCAACGGGCTCACCGCGCTGATCGACAGGGATCTCCTGCACCGCGCCGTCGCCCGAGATGAAGCCCTTGTTATCGCCCGCGCGGTACTGATCGGCGAGCGGGTCGTTCGTGCAGGCCGCGAGCGAGATCAGCAGCCCCCCTGCGAGCAGAGCGGCCGTCGCGCGCCGGAGCACGGACGAGCGGATGCCGACCATCAGACGGCTCCCACGTCGACGGCGCCGGCGGTCGAGGCGGGCTCGGCGTAGTCCGTCTCGCGCCAGACATCGCCCACGAGTTCGAACGTCGTGACGCTCGAGAGCGCGCAGCGCCGCCTGCGCGGATCGTGCCGGGTGGGCAGGCCCGCGACCGCGAGGTGCGTGACCCAGATCGGCAGCTGGTGGCTGACGATGACGACGTCGCCGGATGCCGTGTCGTTCCAGGCATCTTTCATCGCCGTCTGCATGCGCTCGACGACCTGCACGTACGGCTCACCCCACGAGGGGATCTCCGGCCGGGAGAGGTGCCTCCAGGCGAACGGATTCATGAGGGCCCGGCTCATGCGCCGGCCCTCGAAGACGTTGGTCGGCTCGATGACGCGTTCGTCGATCACCGGCTCGATGCCGAGCAGCTCGGTGAACGGCTCCGCCGACTCGCGCGTGCGCTGCAGGGGCGAGGAGATGAGAGCGCCGATCGGTCGGCCGAGGCCGTGCACGTACTGCGCGGACTGCCGCGCCATGTGGCGGCCGTCTGCGCTCAGCCCGTAGCCCGGGAGCCGCCCGTAGAGCACGCGGCGGGGGTTGTGAACCTCTCCGTGGCGCACGAGATGAAGGCGGTCGGCGGGCACCTCCCCAGTCTACGTGGGGCGACATGAGGGCAGTCTGGGCGCGGGCCGTGAGCGCTAGCGTGGCGGAGTGATCTATGAGGAGCGTCCCGCGCCGGCGGGGCTCGAGGGGATCGTCTCGAGGCTGTGGGTGCTCGAGACCACCCCGCTGCGCAGGTTCGAGAAGATCCTGCCGCAGCCGTCGGTGCACCTGATCGTCAATCTGTCGACGCCGTACCGGCTGTTCGATCGTCGCGGTCAGGCCACGCTGGTCTCGGACGCGTTCGTCTCGGGCATCCAATCGGAGTACCTCATCATCGAATCGCCGTCGACGATCCATCACGTGGGGGCAGAGTTGGTGCCGGCGCGCCTGCCGATGATCACGGGTGCCGCTCCCGCAGACCTCGCCGGTCGCGTCGCCGACGCCCGCGCTGCCTGGGCAGGAGTCGACGAACTCGTCACCGCGGTGCGCGACGCTCCCTCGGCGGGCGACGCACTCGATCGCTTCACCACGTTCCTCGAGTCGAGCCGCACGCTGCGCCCGGCCGACTCCGTGGTCGATCACACCGTCGCCGCCATCCAGGCCGATCCGGGCCAGGCGATCGGCGACCTCGCGGCGCAGGCGGGGGTGTCGCATCGCACGCTGATCAGTCGATTCCGTGCCGCAACCGGAGTGACTCCGAAGGCGTACGCACAGCTGTGGAGGTTCCACGCGTTCGTGAGTGCCGTCGTCGATCCGTCGCGGTCTCCGGACTGGGCAGGTCTGGCTACGGCATCCGGCTTCTACGACCAGCCTCACGTCATCCGCGCGTTCCGCCGCTTCACCGGCTGGACGCCCGCGGAGTACTACCGCCGGGTGGTCGAATTCGGCCCGGAGGCCGCGAGTTTCGTCCCCCTCGAAGACCTGCCGATCGTGGAGGACTGAGCGCTCACGCCTCTGCGTAGGCTTCGCGGAGCCATCCCACGAGCTCCGGGTCGATCTCCTCCGCCGATGCCACATCGACCCGGTGCGTGCACATCCCGCCCGCCGCCCGCAGCCGTTCCGTCGGGGCCGCGCCGCGGAGGTTCACTCCGAGCTGCAGGCGCGTGGCGCTGGGTGCCTCGATCACCGCGAACTGCTTGTGACGGCGCAGCGAGACGCTCGTCTTCTTCGGGGCAATCTCCACGTCGGGGCCGAAGGCCGACACCTCTGCGATCAGACGGTCGTAGAGCGGACGGAGCGGCGCCTTGCGTCCCGCGTACTGCGCCTCGACGAGGTCGTCGGTCGTCGGCGCCTGACCGCGCGACAGCGACCTCGCGGCGATGAGGTTCGCGAAGCCGTGAGAGACGCCGTACTCGGACTTGAGGTGAGACAGGATCTGGCCGTGCTTCTCGTATCCGGCGGCGTCGACCACCACGAACCACTCGTCCAGAGTCCGGCCGGTCTTGGCCGGCATGTTGTCGATCATCGTCTGGGTTGCCGCATCCACGTCCATGCGTCAGACGCTATCGGTGGGCGCGACCGCGTGGATTGTACGTTCTTGACACCGGTCGCCCGCAGTTCGCTACAGCGTCCCGGGCACGCCCGCCGACGCGATCGCGGCGCCTAGGAACCAGGAGCCGATGATCAAAACCCCCCCGATAAGGGGCACCCAGAAGGCGATGCGCCGCTTGACGAGCATCACGATCGCGACGACGGCGACGATGATCAGAAGGAGCCACGGCAGCGCAACCGCCACCATCAGGCCGACGGCGATCATGTCGGAGTTGCAGTCCCTCGCGCCGCACGAGTCGCCGGCCATCGCGAGGAAGAAGCCGAAGAACGACATGATCGCCGCGAGCACGCCGGCGAGCACCAGCAGGACGATCGTGACCACCAGGTCCCACGTGCGGATCGGGCGCTTCCCCGGAGGCGGAGCGACCGCATAACCGTAGGGCGAGGGAGCCACCGGAGCCGGCTGCTGTGCGTACGGCTCCGGCGGAGGGCCGTATGCGGGCGGTGGCGTCGTCACGCGCTCATCATAGGGGCGAGCGGATGCCACATACACTGGATCCTCGTGAGTACACGCGTTCTTGTGAAGCAGCTGCAGTCCCTTCCCGACGGCCCCGTCTCGGTTTCGGGGTGGGTCGAGACCGTCCGGGATCAGAAGAAGGTGCAGTTCGTCATCCTCCGCGACGAGACCGGCGCGGTGCAGCTGGTGAACCCCGCGACCCGCCCCGCCGTCGAACCGGTCGAGGGAGCGGAACCGCAGGACGCCGACGCCCTCGCACTCACCGACACCATCTCGGCGCTCACGACGGGCACCTTCCTCACCGTGCACGGCGAGCTCAAGCACGACGAGCGCGTCAAGCTCGGTGGTGTCGAGATCAAGGTCGGCTCGCTCGAGATCGCCGCGCTCGCCCTGCCCGAGACGCCGATCGCGGCTGACAGCGCCCAGGACAAGCGCATGGACTGGCGCTTCCTCGACCTGCGCCAGCGCCGCAACAACCTCATCTTCCGGGTGCAGACGACCCTCGAGCACGCGATGCGCACGTGGTGGATCGAGCGCGACTTCATCGAGATCCACTCCCCGAAGCTGATGTCGTCGGCATCCGAGTCCAACGCCGAGCTGTTCGCCCTCGAGTACTTCGGCGAGCAGACGGCCTACCTCGCGCAGAGCCCGCAGTTCTTCAAGCAGATGGCGCAGTCGGCCGGCTTCGGCAAGATCTTCGAGATCGGCGACGTCTACCGCGCCGACCCGTCGTTCACGAGCCGCCACGCCACCGAGTTCACGAGCATCGACGCCGAGATCAGCTGGATCGACTCGCACGAGGACGTCGCGCGTATGCAGGAGGAGCTCCTGGCCTATTCGATCGGCGCGGTCGCCGACAGGCACGGTGCCGA
Source organism: uncultured Actinomycetota bacterium (assembly GCA_963781135.1). Lineage (GTDB taxonomy): Bacteria > Actinomycetota > Actinomycetes > Actinomycetales > Microbacteriaceae > Microbacterium. The sequence goes on from CAWADY010000012.1 coordinate 189,598, forward strand.
GATCGAGGAGCTGTTCGGCGTCACCGTCACGGCCCCGACGGTCCCGTTCCCGCGCATCCCCCTGGCCGAGGCGCACGACATCGTCACCGCCCGCGGCTACGAGATCCCCCGCACCGACGGCGACCTCGACCCCGAGGGCGAGCGTCAGATCTCGGCGCACGTGAAAGAGACCTACGGGCACGAGTTCGTGTTCATCACGGACTACCCACACGAGATCCGCGCTTTCTACCACATGCGCGACGACGAGACCGGGCTCACCAAGAGCTACGACCTCCTCTACAACGGGGTCGAGATCACGACCGGTGCGCAGCGCGAGCACCGCGTCGACATCCTGATCGAGCAGGCGAAGCAGAAGGGCCTCGATCCCGAGCACCTCGACTTCTACTTCGACTTCTTCCGCTACGGCGTCCCCCCGCACGGCGGCTTCGGCATGGGCCTTGCCCGCGTGCTGATGCTCATGCTCGGGGAATCGTCGATCCGCGAAGTGACCTACCTGTTCCGCGGCCCCACGCGCCTCGCGCCGTAATCGACCGCGACCGTGGCGACGGCATCCTCCATCGAGGGATCGTTCAACTTCCGTGACACCGGCGGCATGCCGCTGACCAGTGGCGGCGCGACCCGATCGGGCGTGCTCTACCGCTCCGACGCACTGAGCGGGCTTACTCCCACGGGTCTCGAACAGGTGGCCGCGACCGACATCGGGGTGATCGTCGACTTCCGCACGCCCATGGAGCGGATGATGGCCCCCGACCGCCTTCCCGCGTCGCGCGCCTTTCGCGTCGTCGAGCTCGCCCTGCTCGAAGGCGCCCTCAGCGGCCTCGCGCAGCAGGCGATGCAGGCGGGTGCGCCGGGCGGTGATCCGGATGCTGCCGCCGCAGCCGTCGGCGCCGCCCTGGCCCAGCTGCCCAGCCTCGGCGCGCTCTACGTCTCGATGCTGACGCACGGCGCGGAAGCGTTCGCGGAGCTCGCACGACTGGTCGCGACCGAGGACTCGGCAGTGCTCGTGCACTGCACGGCGGGCAAGGACCGCACCGGTGTCGCGATCGCGCTGCTGCTGGACGCCGTGGGCGCCGAGCGCGACGCGGTCGTCGCCGACTACGCGGCCTCGGAGGCGAACCTGTCGGGTGCGTGGGCCGACAGCATGTTCGCGATGATCGACGCGATGGGAGTGCCGCGCACCCCCACTCTCGACGAGCTCATCGCCGCAACGCCGCCGGCGGCCATCGAAGAGGCGCTGGCGTGGGTCGATCGCGAGCACGGCGGCTCCGCCGCCTACCTGCGCTCGGGCGGCCTCACCGAGGCCGAGCTCGCCGCGCTGCGCCGGCGGCTGACGGACTGAGCACCCCTACCCCGTCGCATGCGCGAACGCTAGCGTGACAGCAGCGGCGATCCGGTCGCTCAGGCGAAGGGGAGAGCAATGGCGGGCAAGTTCGAACTGTGGACCGACAAGGGCGGAGACTGGCGCTTCAACCTCAAGGCGTCCAACGGTCAGGTGATCGCGACCAGCCAGGGCTACGCCTCGAAGGCGAGCGCGATGAACGGCATCGACTCGGTCAAATCCAACGCGCCGGGCGCCGAGGTCGTCGACCTCGACAAGTAGTCAGCCGGCCGCCCCGACCAGGGCGGCGCGCAGCCGCTCCGGCGCGACGCGCCAGTGCGCGTGCAGGCGTCCGTCGATGAGGACGACCGGGATCTTCTCCCACCACAGGTCGTAGAGCGCGGGGTCTTCGGCGATGGACGCCTCACGCACATCGATCTGATCGGCGACCTCGTCGGGAAGATCGGCGAGCACCGACTCGACGACCTCGTGCGCGACATCGCACAGGTGGCAGTCGGGCTTGCCGATGAGGGTCAGCTCGGTCATCGCTCGACGGGGAACCCCGCGTCGATCCAGCCGTTCGTGCCGCCTTCGACGTTCACCGCGTCGTAGCCGCGCGCCTCGAGCGCCTCGACGACCCGGCCCGAACGCCCGCCGATCGCGCAGATCACGTCGAACTCGCCCTCGGGCAGCTCCTCCAGCAGTTCGCCGATGCGCGACATCGGAAGATTGACCGCGCCAGGTACACGGACCGCGGCGAACTCGTCCGGTTCGCGGACATCGATGAGGGGCACGCCCTCGCGGGAACGGCGCTGCTCGACGGTGATCGACTTCATCCGTCTATTCTGACGCAGTTCGCGACGACGGATGCCGCGTCGGGGTGCACGGCGAAACACGAAGCGCCCGTCCGACGGGACAGGCGCTCGGTGTGTGCGGGCTGACGCCCGCGGCCGCTGCTACTTCTTGTTGCGACGCTGGTGGCGAGTCTTGCGAAGCAGCTTGCGGTGCTTCTTCTTCGCCATGCGCTTGCGGCGCTTCTTGATGACTGAACCCACGGAAAACCTCACTAAGTCGGGGTCTGGGCTACCTGCACTCGCGTGCAGTCATGCCCGGGAACGGCAAGAACGGAAAATGCCTGTGGGCAGTCTAACAGGCGTGCCGACCGGCGATTGTGCGGGCGGTCACCCGACGTCGGAGATCGGTCGCTGCAGCGCCTCGGTCACGGCGGACTCGGGAACGCGGTAGCTGCGGCCGAAGCGCACGGCAGGCAGTTCGCCGGAATGCACGAGTCGGTACACCGTCATCTTCGACACCCGCATGATGTCTGCGACCTCCGCGACGGTCAGGAAGCGCACATCTGGCAACTCCGCCATGATCTCCCCTTCCCAGGATGGTGCACAGCCAACTCTATGGTGTCGGTGCGACGCGTGTAAACCCATGTGACTGCTGGGATGACAGCCGATCAGGCGCCCGTGTGCCTCGCCAGTCGCTCGCGCGCGTCGCGCGCGGCGATGCGCTCGAGCTTCAACGCATCGCGCAGCGCTTTTTCGGCCTCGCGCACGGCCTTGTGCGCCTCGCGATACTTCTTGTCACCGGCGACATCCGCGTCGGCGAGCACGACCCATTCCGGTCGCAGCGGCCGGTGACCGTCGACGGCGATCGCGGCGAGGTAGGCGGCGATCCCGTCGAGCACACGCTCGAACCCGAACGTGAACGGATCGGCGGCCGACAGGAACACGCCGGCATCCACCGCCTGCCGGAGCGCGGGATACTCCTCGGCCGAGATCAGCGCATCGAACAGCGCCGCCTCATGAACGGTGATCTGCTGGGGGGTGCGCCCGGTCGTCCTCTCGACATTCGCGTACGCCGCGAGGATCGTGCCGTACCAGCGCACGTGGCCGGTCACGAGCAGCGTCACGGCGAGACGCTCCTCCTCGGTCAGCGGGGTGTCGCGCAGAGCGTCCAGAGTCACGTCCATCCAGGCAGAGCTGTTCGGAGTGGTGGGCGAACCGGTGATCGGGATGTCGAGCATCCACGGGTGCCGCAGGTAGATGTCCAGTTGCGCGCGGAAGATCGCATTCAGTCGCTCACGCCATCCCTCGATCTCGCGCACCGCCGCCGGCGGAATGCCGGTCGCGCTCTCCTGCATGAGGAGCGTGAGGTCGTCCTTCGCGCTGACGTAGCGGTAGAGCGACATCGGCGTGTAGCCCAGGCGCGCGGCGACCGCGGCCATCGAGACCGCGCCCAGACCCTCGGCATCCGCCAGCTCGACCGCGGCGTCGACGATCTTCTCGACGCTCATCTCGCGCTTCGGGCCGCGCTGCGGGTCGGCGGCCACGCCCCACGCGAGTGCGACGCCACGCGGCAGCTCGAGGTCTGCGTCTTCGGCCACGGGCCCACCCTTTCGTCACCCTCATCATAGGACTGTTTATTGCGTAAACAGTCTGTTATGGTCATAAACAGTTTCGTACGTACACAGTCAGGAGCAGTCATGCAGACAGCAATCGAGGTCAGCGGCCTCGGCAAGTCCTTCGGCGGGCAGAGCGTTCTGTCGGGACTGGACTTCACCGTCGCCCCCGGAGAGGTCTTCGCCCTGCTGGGCCCGAACGGGGCCGGCAAGACCACCACGATCAACATCCTCACGACCCTTGTGCAACCCGACGCGGGGCGCGCGACCGTTGCCGGATTCGACGTCGTCCGCGACGCCGAGTCGGTGCGCCAGCGAATCAGCCTCACCGGCCAGTCGGCTGCTGTCGATGACGTGCTCACCGGCGCCGAGAATCTCGTGATGCTCGGGCGGCTGTCAGGGCTGCGCACCACCGCGGCGAAGGCGCGTGCGACGGAGCTCCTCGAGCGCTTCGACCTCGGCGAAGCATCCCGCCGGCGGGTCTCCACCTACTCCGGCGGCATGCGACGACGCCTCGACCTCGCGCTCAGCTTCGTCGTGACACCGGCCGTGCTCTTCCTCGACGAGCCGACCACGGGGCTCGACACGCGCAGCCGGCGCGAACTGTGGGACGTCATCCGATGGACTCGCGGATGCCGGCACCACGGTGCTGCTGACGACCCAGTATCTCGAGGAGGCCGATCGCCTGGCCGACCGGATCGCGGTGATCGATGACGGTCGCATCGCCGCCACCGGAACCCCCGACGAGCTCAAGGGGCGGCTCGGCGGCGAGACCGTCGAGCTGCGCGCGCACTCCGGCGAGCTGCTGCGCGAAGTGCCGACCGACGGCACCGTGTCGGGCCTGCGGCGAGCGCTCGACGTGCTCGACGAGTCGGGCGCCGAGGGAACCGTCGCGCTGCGGCGCCCGAGTCTCGACGACGTTTTCCTCTCCCTCACGACACCCGCGTCCACGGCCGCCAAGACCCTCCAGGAGCAGCGATGACCACCGCGACCCTTCCCGCCCGCGCCGAGACCACCGGCATCCGTCCGCGCATCACCGGTGTGACCGCCGAGTCGGTGTTCGTGAAGCGCAGCCTGCTGCACTCTCTTCGCGACGGCGAATCGCTCTCGATGGCGATCATGCTGCCGGTGATGCTCATGCTGCTGTTCACGTTCGTGTTCGGCAACGCGATCGATCCGAGCGGCCAGTACGTCGATTACGTCGTGCCCGGCATCATCCTGCTGTGCGCCGGGTTCGGTGCCGCCTCCACCGCGGTGTACGTCGCACGCGATCTGCAGACCGGCATCATCGATCGCTTCCGCACGATGCCGCTGCGCAGCGGCGCGGTGCTCACCGGGCATGTGATCTCGAGCCTGGTGCGCAACCTGCTCGCGACCGGCGTCGTGATCGGGGTCGCGCTGCTGGTCGGCTTCCGCCCGACGACCGATTTCGGCGGGTGGGTGGCGGCGGTCGGAGTGATCGCGCTCTACATCCTGACGATCACGTATCTGTTCGCCGCGATCGGTCTGGCCGCCGGCAGCCCCGAGGCGGCGAGCGGGTACGGATTCATCATCTTGTTCCTCCCGTACCTCTCGAGCGCGTTCGTGCCGGTGGCCACGATGCCCTCGTGGTTGCAGTGGATCGCCGAGAACCAGCCGGTCACGCCGATCATCGAGACGATCCGCGCGCTGCTTTTCGCCCTTCCGCTCGAAACCCAGCCGTGGTGGGCGATCGGCTGGTGCCTCGGAATCCTGCTGGTGTCGATCTTGTGGGGCGCGTGGCTCTTCCGGCGCAAGGCCGGGCGGCGCTGAGCGCCCGCCGGGTCAGCGGCCGGGCAGCTTCTTGAGCGCGCTCTCGAGCGCGTGCTTGGCCGAGGCCGCGGCGCGGCCGAGCGTGTCCGCCGCGTGCGCCGCCGAGTCGGGAAGCGTCGACATGCCGGCCAGTTCGCCGTCGGCATCCATCCCCTCATCGAGGAACGGGATCAGCCAGTCGTCCACTTCGTCCAGGGGCGCGGACGAGAGGCTGTAGTACCGATGCTGGCCTTCTTCGCGCACCGAGACGAGCTGCGCCTCGCGCAGCACCTTCAAGTGCTTCGAGACCGTCGGCTGGCTCACGCCGAGCTGATGCACGATATACGTCACGCTCGTCCCGCGCTCGCCGGCGGATGAGCGATCGAGCAGGAGCTGCAGGATGTCGCGACGTGTGCCGTCCGCGATCACGTCGAAGATGTCCGCCATGTGCTTAGGTTAGCGGCGCACCCGCCGGAGTACCATGATGGACGCCCCGCCAGAGGGTCGCAGCAGGGAGGACGTGCATGTCGGAGGGCAGGCGCGCCAGCAACGCTCAGCGTCGGCGCACCACGTCGTCCTCGGGCGAAGACCGGTCTCCGTTCGTGCTGCGCAGCGGCCCCCGCCGTGCGTTCGACTACATCCGGTCGCGCACGACATCGTCGCCGGCCCGCTTCGCGGTCGTCGTGTTCGTGGCCCTGATCCTGTTGTTCACCGCATTGCTGTCGCTTCCGGCCGCAACCAACTCGGGTGACCGGCTTCCTTTCGCCGACGCGCTGTTCACCGCTGTCTCCACGATCTGCGTCACGGGGCTGAGCACGGTCGACGTCGCGACGACGTTCTCGCCGCTGGGCAAGGCGATCATCTTCGTCGGCGTGAACATCGGTGGAATGGGCGTGCTCACCCTCGCCTCGATCCTGGGGCTGGTGATCTCCAAGCGGCTCGGCCTGCGGGCGAAGCTCATCGCGGCCAGCGACACGAATCCGCTGCGCTCGCACGGAGGACCCGTCAACGAGGGCCAGACCGTCCGCCTCGGCGAGGTCGGCGTGCTGCTGCGCACGGTCGCCCTGTCGACCCTCGTGATCGAGGGCGTCATCGCGCTGCTGCTCTACCCCGCGCTGATCCTCGGCGGCATCAGCCCCCTCGACGCCCTGTGGGAAGCGCCGTTCTACGCCGCGATGTCGTTCACCAACACCGGCTTCACCCCGAACCCCGGCGGTCTCGTACCCTTCGCCGACGACTACCTGCTCCTCACCGTGCTGATGCTCGGCGTCTTCCTCGGGTCGATCGGCTTCCCGGTGATCTACACGCTGTGGAGGCACGTCTGGCACGTGCGCCGCTGGACGCTGCACGCGAAGCTGACGCTCATCACCACCGTCGCGCTGTTCTTCGCCGGCGCCGCGGCGTTCCTCATCCTGGAGTACAACAACCCCAAGACCTTCGGCGCCCTGAGCGCATGGGACACGACGTTCCAGGCGTTCTTCCTGTCGGCGATGACCCGATCCGGCGGATTCTCGGTCATCGACATCGGCGAGCTGCACGGCTCGTCGCTCGTCGTCGGCTCGATGCTCATGTTCGTCGGCGGCGGTTCGGCCTCGACGGCCGGCGGCATCAAGGTGACGACGCTCGCCGTACTCGCGCTCGCGGTGATCTCCGAGGCCAAGGGCCGCCAGTCGGTCGAGTCGTTCGGCCGCCGCATCCCGAGCGACGTCCAGCGGGTCGCGCTCTCGGTCGTCGCGTGGGGCTCCACGATCTGCGCGCTCTCGACGATCACGATCGCCCAGATCAGCCAGGCCGATGTGGCGGATGTGCTCTTCGACGTCATCTCGGCGTTCGGCACGGTCGGACTGTCCACCGGTCTGACGGCGGAGCTGAGCGACCCGGCCGTGTACATCATGGCGTTGACGATCTTCATGGGGCGCATTGGTACAGTGACTCTCGCCGCGGCCGTGGCCGCGACATCCCGTTCGCAGCTGTACCAGCTGCCGGTGGAAAGGCCGATCGTTGGTTGAGCGCATCAGGGGCGATGCTCCTGTCCTGGTGATCGGACTCGGGCGATTCGGCGCCGCGTGCGCGGGCGAGCTCGACAGGCTCGAGCGCGAGGTGCTCGCGATCGACGAGAGCCTCGAGCTCGTGCAGAAGTGGTCGGAGCGGGTGACCCACACCGTGCAGGCCGATGCCAAGAACATCGACGCGCTCAAGCAGGTGGGCGCCCAGGACTTCCAGGTCGCGGTCGTGGCCGTCGGGTCCTCGATCGAGGCCTCGGTGCTCATCACGGCGAACCTCGTCGACCTGAAGGTGCCGCAGATCTGGGCGAAGGCCGTCTCGCAGTCGCACGGCAAGATCCTCGCCCGCGTCGGCGCGAATCACGTCATCTACCCCGAGCGCGAGGCCGGCGAGCGCGTCGCGCACCTGGTCAGCGGGCGGATGCTGGACTTCATCCGGTTCGACGACGACTTCGCGATCGCGAAGATGTACCCGCCGAAGTTCATCCGCGGCGTCGGCCTGAACGAATCGGGCGTCCGCTCGAAGTACAACGTGACGGTCGTCGGCGTGAAGAGCCCCGGCAAGCCGTTCCGCTACGCCGAGGCGAACACGATCGTCACGAACCACGACCTGATCATCGTGTCGGGCACCAACAGCGACATCGAGCGCTTCGCCCTCGACCGTTGGCGATCGCTGAAGCAGGTCAGGAGCCGGCGGCCAGCTCCTTCGCGCGAGCGAGCGCGGCATCCGTCGCCGCGCCGAACACGTCGTCGAGGCGCGCGTCCTGCAGCACGGCGATCGCGCGCTCGGTCGTGCCCTTCGGGCTCGTGACGCGGCGGCGCAGTTCGGCGGGATCGACGTCGGATGCCGCGAGCAGCGCCGCGGCGCCGATGAAGGTCTGCTCCGCCATCACGCGCGCCTCGGGCTCGGCGAATCCCTTGCCGATCGCCGCCTTCGTGAACTCCTCGACGAGCAGGAAGAAGTACGCGGGGCCCGACCCCGAGATCGTCGAGAGCGCGTCGATCTGAGACTCCGGCACCTCGATGACGGTGCCGACCGTCTCGAACAGAGAGCGAACCACCGCGACATCATCGGCCGACGCGTGCGTCCCCGCCGCGAGTCCCGTCACGGCCTGGCCGACGACCGCCGGAGTGTTGGGCATCGACCGCATCACAGCCACGTCGGAACCGAGGAGCGACTCGAACGTCGCGATCGTGACGCCCGCCGCGAGGCTCACGACGATCGTCCCCGGTGCGAGATGCGGCGCGAGGTCGCGCAGCAGATCGGGCACCATGACCGGCTTGACGCCGATCAGGACGATGCGGGCGGATGCCGCCGCCTCGGCATTGCCGTCGGGCAGCTCTTCGAGGGCGATGCTGGTGACGCCGTCCAGTTCCGCCAGCGCATCGGCCTTCGCCCGCGTGCGGTTCGTGACCGTGACGCCGGAGGTGGCCAGGCCCGAGCGGACGAGGCCCTGCAGGATCGCGCCGCCCATCGATCCGGCGCCGATGATCGCGATGGACGGGAGCGCAGCGGCGTCAGAGGGCATGGCGATCATCCTACGACCGCGACCCATATCGTCCTTGACTTATATAAGTAGCAACGCAATACTGGACGCATGCACGCACTCGACGTCCTCGGCGATCCGGTCCGCCGCCGTGTGCTCGAGCTGCTCGCAGACGGCGAGCTCAGTGCCGGAGAGGTCGGCGAAGTGATTCAGCGGGAGTTCAACATCTCTCAGCCCGCGGTTTCGCAGCATCTGCGTGTTCTGCGCGAGGCGGGGTTCGCAACCGTCCGCCCGGACGGCGCACGGCGGCTGTACGCGGTCGACCCGTCGCCCCTCGCGGCTGCCGACGCCTGGTTCGACCCGTTCCGACGGCTCTGGCAGCCGCGCCTCGACGCTCTCGGCACCGAACTCGCCAGGGGTCGGCGCGCACGAAGGAAGACGGCTGAAAGCGACGACCGATGCCTCACCCGAGACATCTGATGGTGAAAACCCCGACAAGGAGAAGTGACATGGTGGATGTCAACGCTCAGGTGGCAGCAGTCGCTCGGAGCCTGCGCGACGAACAGATCGACGGCGATCGCACCTTCGTGCAGACGCTGTCGCAGAGCTACCCCAGCCCGATCGACGACGTGTGGGATGCCGTCACCAGTGGCGAGCGGATCCCTCGGTGGTTCACCCCGATCTCCGGTGACCTCCGGCTCGGTGGCAGATATCAGCTCGAGGGCAACGCGGGCGGCGAGGTGCTGGAGTGCGCACCCCCGGATGATGGCCGCGCGCACTACCGCGTGACGTGGGAGTACGGCGGCGGGGTGACCTGGCTCGTCGTCCGCCTCGCGGCGATCGGCGATGAGGAGACCACCGTCGAGCTCGAGCACACCTCTCGGGAATCCGACATCCCACCCGGATTCTGGGACCAGTTCGGCCCCGGAGCGACCGGAGTCGGCTGGGACGGCGGCATGCTCGGACTCGCGCTGCACCTCTCGACCGGGTCTGACTTCAACCCCGAGGCCGCCGAATCCTGGGCGTTCACCGACGAGGGCCGTGCCTTCTACCGCGGAGCGGCCGACGCGTGGCGCGACGCGCACGTCGCCGCCGGGGGCGATCCGGATGCCGCTGCCCGAGCGGCCGATGCGACGTTCGGCTTCTACACCGGCGCCACGACCGAGGACAAGACCTGAAAGGTCATTCATCCCGACATCGGGCGGGTCTATAGTCGAGGAGACGGAGGCGCCGGCGCCCCGACGTGGACAGCGAAGGACCCACCCATGACCCTCTTCGACGGCATCCGCTCACGTCTTGTCGAGATCCCCGGATTGAACGTCAACATCCTCGAGCGGGACGGCGATGACCCGTCGACTCCGCCGGAGCGCACGGTGGTCTTCATCCACGGGAATGTGTCGTCCTCGCTGTTCTGGCAGGAGGTCATGCAGGATCTCCCGAGCGACCTGCGCGTCATCGCGATCGATCTGCGGGGCTTCGGCGGCACCGAGCACGCCCCCGTCGACGCGACTCGCGGAGTGCGGGACTTCAGCGACGACGTCTGGGCGACGCTCGAGGCCCTCGGCATCCCGACCGCGCACCTCGTGGGCTGGTCGATGGGCGGCGGCGTGGTGATGCAGTACGCGCTCGATCACCCCGCGCTGAGCCTCACGCTGCAGTCCCCCGTCTCTCCCTATGGGTTCGGCGGAACCCGCCGCGACGGCACCCGCCTCACCGCCGACGACGCAGGGACGGGCGGTCGCGCGGCGAACCCCGACTTCGTGCAGCGGCTCATCGACCACGACACCTCGGCGGACGCGCCGACCTCTCCGCGGAGCGTCTTTCACTCGGGGTATGTCGCGTCCGGATACGAGAGCGAGCACGAGGACGTCTGGGTCGAGTCGATGCTGACCACCTCGACGGCCACCGGAAACTATCCCGGCGACGGCGTGGCCAGCGAGAATTGGCCCGGTTTCGCACCGGGCAAGATCGGCGTGCTCAACACGATGGTTCCGCAGAACTTCAACGTGTCTGGCATCGTCGGCCTCGATCCGAAGCCGCCGATCGTCTGGATCCACGGCACCGCCGACGCGATCGTCTCGGACGCGTCGTTCTACGACCTCAACTACCTCGGGCAGCTCGGCATCGTCCCCGGATGGCCGGGGGCAGAGGTCGCTCCTCCGCAGGAGATGGTGTCGCAGACCCGCGACGTTCTGGACGCTTATGCGGCCGCGGGTGGTGAGGTCACCGAGATCGCGCTCGAGGGCATCGGGCACTCCGCCCACCTGGAGGCACCGGCGAAGTTCCGCCATGCGCTGCTCTCGGTGATCGGCTACGTCGGCGCGCCGGCGAACCCGTCCCCGCCGACCGAGGCGATCATCCTCAAGTCCGAGGACTGATCCGGCCAGACCCGGTCGGCGCAGGTCCCTAGACTTGCCCACATGAGTGCATCGGGCGGCGGCAAGGCGATCATTGCGGCGTTCTTGGCGAACATGGGCATCGCCGTGGCCAAGTTCATCGCGTGGTTCTTCTCGGGGTCGGCATCGATGCTGGCCGAGGCGATCCACTCGGTCGCCGACTCCGGCAACCAGCTGCTGCTCCTCCTCGGCGGACGCAAGGCGAAGAAGCGCGCCGACAGCGAGCACCCGTTCGGCTACGGTCGCGAGCGCTACGTCTACGCGTTCGTGGTCTCGATCATCCTCTTCTCGGTCGGTGGCCTCTTCTCGATCTACGAGGGCATCGACAAGATCACCCACCCGCACGAGCTCGAGAACTTCTGGATTCCGCTCACCGTGCTGGCCGTCGCGATCGTGCTCGAGTCCTTCTCGCTGCGCACCGCCATCAGGGAGAGCAACCTCGTGCGCGCGAAGGGCGAGTCGTGGGTCGCGTTCGTGCGGCACGCCAAGGCGCCCGAACTGCCCGTCGTGCTGCTCGAAGACATCGCCGCGCTGATCGGTCTGGTCTTCGCTCTGCTGGGCGTCGGACTCACCGCCATCACCGGCAACTCGCTGTTCGACGCGATCGGCACGCTCATGATCGGCACGCTGCTGATCGTCGTCGCGATCACGCTCGGCATCGAGACCAAGAGCCTGCTGGTGGGCGAAGGCGCCAACGACGCGGATCACGACAAGATCGTCGCCGCGATCACCGGCGGCCCCGAGGTCGAGCACCTCATCCACATCAAGACCCTCTACCTCGGCCCGGACGAGCTGCTGGTCGCCGCGAAGCTGGGCTTCGCCGCCGAGAAGCCGCTGGCCGAAGTCGCAGCCGAGATCGACATCGTCGAGGCCCGGGTGCGCAGGGCGGTTCCGACCGCACGGTCCATCTACTTCGAGCCCGACGTCTACACCGCCGGCGACTCCCCGCACCCGCCGACCGAAGAGATCGTCATCCGCTCGGTCGACTGACCCCTCGCGGGCGATGCGAGACTGAATCGATGGAGTACTGCACCTTCAGCGAGCCGCAGCAGGGTTTCACCTACGACGAGCAGCTCGCCTTCGCGCTGGCCACCGAACGCTCCGGCTTCGACGGATTCTTCCGCTCCGACCACTACATGCGCATGGGGGCAGGCGACCCGCTGCCCGGGCCCACCGACGCGTGGACGACTCTCGCCGGGCTGGCTCGCGAGACGACACGCATCCGGCTCGGCACGCTGGTCTCCTCGGCCACGCATCGGGTGCCGGCGGTGCTCGCGATCCAGGTCGCCCAGGTCGACGAGATGTCGGGCGGTCGCGTCGAGCTCGGGCTGGGCACCGGCTGGTTCGAAGCGGAGCACCGGGCGTACGGCATCCCGTTCCCGGCCAAGCGATTCGGGCTCTTCGAGGAGCAGCTGGCGATCGTGACCGGGCTGTGGTCGACACCGGTCGGCGAGACGTTCGACTTCGCGGGCGAGCACTACACCCTGAGCGGCGCGCCCGCGCTGCCGAAGCCGCGGCAGGAGCGCGTGCCGATCATCGTCGGCGGAGGCGGCCCCCGTCGCACGCCCGAGATCGCGGCGCGCTTCGCGACCGAGTTCAACATCGGGTTCCGTCCCGAGTCCGAGATCGCCGAGGCGTTCGCGCGGGTGCGCGAAGCCTGCGAACGGATCGACCGCGATCCGGCCACTTTGAAGCTGTCGGTCGCCCTGCCGACGATCGCCGCGCCGGACGCGGCGACGCTCAGCCGGCGCGCCGAGGCGACCGGCCGCTCGCTCCAGCAGTTCCGTGACGGCACGAACATCTGCGGCGACGCGACGGAGGTCGTCGCCAAGGTCGGGCGGCTCATCGATCTCGGGGCTCAGCGCGTCTACTTCCAGACGGTCGACATGCGCGATCTGGACCAGACCGCCTACCTCGGCGACGAGGTGCTGCCGCAGCTGCCGCGCTGATCGGCCGGGCGCGACGCTAGCGGCGTGACTCGAAGAAGCCGCGCAGCAGAGCCGACGCCTCGTCGGCGCGCACGCCCGCGACGACCTCGGCGCGGGAGGGCAGGCGCCGGTCGCGCACGACGTCGTACAGCGAGCCGACGGCGCCCGCCTTCTCATCCCACGCGCCGAACACGAGCCGCGACACGTGCGCCTGCAGCAGGGCGCCGGCGCACATCAGGCACGGCTCCAGCGTGACCACGAGCGTGCAGCCCTCCAGGTTCCACGAGCCGAGGGATGCCGCGGCCTGCCGCATCGCGACCACCTCCGCGTGCGCGGTGGGGTCGTGCGACACCTCGCGCAGGTTGCGGCCCTCGCCGATCACCGAGCCGGCGGCATCCGTGACCAGCGCACCCACGGGAACATCGCCGGCGTCGCGCGCCTGAGTCGCCAGGGCGAGCGCGCGCACCATGAGCGCGTCGTCGCTCTCAGATGCCGGAAATCCCACGGCCCCAGCGTAGGCCCCACCCCACGCCGAGCCCCCGGCCTTCGGGGTAGTGCCATAGCCTGTGCGTATGCGCCTGCACGTCGCGGATCATCCGCTCATCACCCACAAACTCACGGTCCTCCGCGACGAGAACACGCCCTCGCCGGTGTTCCGCCAGCTCACCGAGGAGCTCGTCACGCTTCTGGCCTACGAGGCGACGCGCAACGTGCGGGTCGAGCCACACGAGATCCGCACCCCGGTCACCACGACCGTCGGTGTCAAGATCAGCGAGCCGCGACCGCTCGTCGTTCCGATCCTGCGTGCGGGACTCGGGATGCTGGACGGCATGGTCAAGCTGCTCCCCAGCGCCGAGGTCGGCTTTCTGGGCATGGCCCGCAACGAAGAGACCCTCGAGCCCACCACATACGCCGAACGTCTGCCCGTCGATCTGAGCGACCGGCAGTGCTTCGTACTCGACCCCATGCTCGCGACCGGCGGATCGCTGGGCGCCGCAATGGAGTTCCTCTTCCGCCGCGGCGCGCGCGATGTCACGGCGATCTGCCTGCTCGGGGCGCCCGAGGGTGTCGCGGCGATCGAGAAGCAGGTCGAGGGTCGCGATGTGACACTCGTGCTCGGCGCGCTCGACGAGCGGCTCAACGAGAAGGGCTACATCGTGCCCGGTCTCGGCGACGCCGGCGACCGCCTCTACGGCACGGTCTGAGCGCTCAGACCAGCGCGGCCATCTCGGCCTGGGGTGCCACCGCGAGCAGCTCCCCCGTCCGCGCACCCTGACCCACGACGGCGATCGGCGTGACGCTGCGTCCGTTGAAGCGGGTCGCGGTGACCACGGTGTACGCCCCCATCGCGGGACTCACGAGCAGGTCGCCGACCGCGAGGTCGGGCAGCAGCGCTTCGCGCGCGATGACGTCCGTGGAGTCGCAGGTCGGTCCGGCGAGCGTCGCCCAGCGGTGGGTGGCGGCATCCGTGTCGTGCCCGGCGATCTCGCGCTCGGCGAAGATCAGCGGGTGCACGTCTTCGGTGAGCACGTTGGAGTACGCCCCGTACAGGCCGTCGTCGAGGTAGTACCAGCGACCGTCGCCGCGTTCGGCGATGCCGACGACGCTGGTGACGAGGGTCATCGACTCGGCGACCAGCACGCGACCGGGCTCGGCGAGGATCGTGAGTCGGTCGGTTCGCGACTCGAGCAGGGGACGGATGACCGCAGCCAGGTCTTCGAGGGCGGTGACCGCGGAGTCGTAGCCGACCGGAAAGCCGCCGCCGATGTCGAGCGTCTCGAAGCGCACGTCGTGGACTGGACTCGAGGTGATCCATCAGGGCGAGCGTCTCGGTGATCGCGGCGGCGAAGCGGGCAGGATCGTCGAGCTGGCTGCCGACGTGGAAGCTGAAACCTCCGACGCGGATGCCGCGCTCGAGCGCCCGCGCGAGCAGATGCTCTGCTTCGAACGGCCCCACGCCGAACTTCGTCGACAGGTCGCTCTTTGCGTGCGGGCTGCGGTAGGCGAGCCGGATGAGGAGCCGCACATCGCTCCGGCGCTCCGGCGAACTTCTCGAGCTCGACCTCGTTGTCGATGACGAAGGTGCGCACGCCCGCGTCGATCGCCTCCGCGATCTCGGACGCCTTCTTGATCGGGTGCGTGTGGATGATTCGGTCGGGGTCGATCCCCTCGAGCAGCGCCAGCTCCTCCCCCGTCGCGACATCGAAGCCGCATCCCTCGTCGGCGAGAGCAGCGATCACGTCGGCGTGCGAGAGGGCTTTGACCGCGTAGTGGAAGTGCACGAACGGCAGCGCCGCGGTGAGCCGCTGGTATTGGCGGCGCACGCGCTCGGGGTCCAGCAGCAGGACGGGCGTGCCGTGCAGGGCGATCGCCGCGCGCGCGATGTCGGATGACAGCAGCGCCCTGGTCTCGTCGCGGCGGATGTCGCGGATCGTCCGCGCCGCACGCGCCTGGCGCCGCGTGGCTGTGCCCGTGGTGGTGGCGATGGCTACGGTGGCGATGCCGACGGTGGCGGTTGCGGTCATGATTCCTGCTCCCGAGTGCGGCGGCCGTCGCGCAGGCCGGTCTTGGCGGTGATGGTGAAGGCGCCGGCGGCGACCGCGTAGAAGATGATGTCGGCGAACACCTTGCCGGCCAGCAGCCCCCACAGCGGGTCGGGCAGCAGGAACACCCCGAGCGTGAGCGCCGCAGGGCGGATCAGCAGTGTGTCCAGCAGCTCGGCCGGCCCGAACTCGGCGAGCAGCAGCATGAAGGTGCGCACCACCGCGCGGCGCCAGGTCGGTGCGACCGCGGACTGCTCGGCGTAGATCGTGATCGCCAGCACCGCGTAGAAGCCGATGCTCTCGCCGATCAGCGCGGCGATCGCGATGAGCGCGGGCGCATCGGTCCAGATGGTGACCGCGAGCCCGGCCATCACCATGGCGGCGGTTCCGACGATCTCCGCGGGCAGATAGCGGACGACCCAGAAGACGATCCCCCGGCGCTTCGGCGCATCGGCCGCGGCATCCGCCGTGATGAGGTCAGAGACGGCGATGTCCGGACCTGCGGTGATAGCGCTCATGTCACACTCCCTGTTCCTGAAGGGAGAGCGCGCAGCGCGAGCAGTGATACGACCGGGGCGCGAAGACGGGAATGGCCGCGGCATCCACCCCTCGCCGAACGGATGCCGCGGCCCGCGCCTTAGAGAGGCACTCAGTCAGGCTATGTCCGTGACCGTTCTGACCCAACGGGGTTGACACGGCGCAGCGAGCGGTCTATCGCCCGCGCGCCAGAGGACTACTCGTCGCCGAGCACCGGGGTGGCCGGAGGACGGCGGCCGGTCTCCTGCTCCCAGAACTCGAGCTGCTGGGTGAGCGCTTTGGCCAGCTCGAATACCTGCTCGGGCGGGATGCGCACACGACTGACGACCCGAGCGGGCACGATCGTCCGGCGTTCCCCGGTCTCGGCATCCACGACCTCGTTGGGCGGCTTGGCCAGAGTCAGGAAGTCCATGATGAACACGGTGGGCGTGTGCCAGACGTTGGCGAAGTCGGCGTAGGAGCCGGCGATCAGCTCAGGGGGCAGATCGATCTCGAACTGGCGCTCGTCGGTCATGGCTGCCTCCTCATCGTGAGCGCGAGTCTACGCTCGCGGTGGGTGGTCGCCGAAGCATCCGACGGCCGCCCGAGCGGTCACGCGCTGTCGACCAGCCGCACGAAGCCGCTGAGTCGCACGACCCCCTCGGGGGTGTGCGGAAGGTCGTCGAGCAGCCCGGGCGAAGAGATCAGGTAGGCCGTGTGCATCGCGCGTGAGATCGCGACGTTCAGCCGATTGCGCAGCAGCAGAAACTCGAGCCCTCTCGGCGCATCGCGACCCGACGACGCCGCGAGCGACACGATCGCGACGGCCGCCTCCTGGCCCTGGAACCGATCGACGGTGCCGACCGGCACATCGGGGAATCCGGCGTCGGCCAGCGCCTGCTCGACCGCGACCTGCTGTGCGTTGTACGGGGTGACGACGATGATGTCGCTCTGCGCGAGCGGGCGCGGGGCGAGCGGCGTGGTCTGCCCCTCGTCGCCGATCAGGATGCCGGTCCATTCGCGCCCGACGAGGTCGCGGACGATGTCTGCGACCACGGCCGCCTCTTCGACGGACTGCGTGGCATTGCCGTGGTGCCGCACCGCGACGGGGATCAGGCCGGGTCGGATGCCGGCCAGCTCGCGCATCGCCGTCGACGGGTGCGCGGCGAGCTCACCGCTGTAGGAGAGCCGCGAGACCGGCTCCGCGACGCGCGGGTGCATGCGCCACGTGCGCGCGAGGAAGTAGCCGTACTCGGGCGGGATGACATCGGCGCCGTCCATGACCCAGCCGAGGGCGGACGTGTCGACCGGCTCGGGGTGCGTCCCCTGGCTCACCTGCGGCAGCTGCTGCGGGTCGCCGAGCAGCAGCAGGCGCGAGGCCGCGAGCGAGACGGCGATCGTCGAGGCGAGCGAGAACTGGCCGGCCTCGTCGATCACGAGCAGGTCGAGGCTCTCGCGCGGGATGCGCGCATCGTGGGCGAAGTCCCACGCGGTGCCTCCGACCACGTACCCGGTGTCGGCGTGCTCGGCGGTGAACGTGGCCATGCCGTTCTTCGCGATGACCGTGAACGGGATGCCGGCGGCCGAGGGATCTTTCGGCGCCTTGCCGACCAGCTCGGGGGCCAGACCGGCCGCGACGATGCGCCCCAGCATGTGCTCGACGACGGCGTGCGACTGGGCGACGACGCCGATCTTGTACCCGCGCTCTCGCACGAGTCGGGCGATGACGTGCGAGCCGACGTATGTCTTGCCCGTTCCCGGTGGGCCCTGCACGGCGAGGTAGCTGTGGTCGAGCTGGGTCACCGCCCTGACGATCGCGTCGACGTCGTCGCCGGTCGAGACCGGCAGCCCGCTGTTCGGCCCGAGCGTGCGTGGAGCGCGCCGCAGCAGGATGTCGGTCGCGGCGTTTTCGGGCAGCCCTGGCGCCGCTGCGATCACAGCGTCGGCCCACTCGTCGATGGCGCCCTGCTGGCGTCCTGCACCCGGAGGCGACGGAGGCGTGAGGGCGATCGGCAGCCGGTCCCAGGTGAAGCCGTCGACGGCCAGCTCCTCGACGATCGCGCCGTCGTCGAGCACTTCGACGACCGACACCGTTCGCGTGCCGTGGATCCAGCGCGGCGACGGCTCGTACGGGAAGGGCGTGGGCAGCTCGTAGAGGCCGAACGGACTCGAGCCGACGCTCAGCCGCGTGCCGGGGGCGAGCTCGCCGCGCAGTTCGATGATGCGGCGTTCGCTCTTGCCCTCGGGGCGATGCCAGTCCTCGAGCACACGCGAGCGCTCGGCGTCGATCACCATGACGTCGCGCGTCTCTTCCCAGAGCGAGACCGGCTCGCGCAGCCGCAGGAAGTGCGTCGCCCAGAACGACTTGGACTCGCGCGGGTAATAGTCGATCGCCGCGGCACCCAGCCGCAGGCAGGCTGACTCGGGCGACTCGTCGGGCCAGTCCCCCGCGAGCGCCGCCAGTGCGACCGCACGCGCCGATGGCTCGTACACGTTCTCGCCCGGCTCGGCATTCGGCGTGGGCCTCAGGCCCGCTGATCGCGCGTGATCGACGAGCCAGTCGCGCAGCCGACGGGTTGAGACGCAGTCGTAGCGGTTGTAGTCCGCGAGGTCGTCGAAGATCTCTTGGGCTTCGGCATCCGCCCCGTCGTCGCGCAGCGCGCGCGCTTCGACGTAGCGGACGATCGAGTCGTCACCCTTCTGCACATCGCTCGTGCGCACCTCGTCGCCCATGTACAGCGGCTCGAGCTTCTTGATCGAGTACGAGCGCGAACCGACGCGCAGCGCGCGCCGCACGATCGGATACAGGTCGACGAAGGTTCCGTCACGCAGCAGCCGGTCGACATCGGCTTCGCGCGTGCCGTGGCGGGCGGCCATGGTCAGCAGGTGCGTGGGCTCGTACGGGGCGTAGTGATAGATGTGGAAATCGGGATGCTGTGCCCGGTGCACCCGGATGAAATCGAGGAAGGTCTCGAGCGCGACGCGCTCTTCGGCGAAGGAATGTGCCCAGAGCGCGCTGTACTGCTCGCGGATGTCGACCCAGCCGAACAGGTAGTCGATGCCCCACACCGTCGCATCTCCCTCGGTGTAGAGCGGGTCGCCCTCGAAGTCGAAGAACAGGTCGCCGAGATCGGGCCGGGGCAGGGCGCCGAGGGCCTTCGGGGCGACGACCTCGAACGGCGGGATCGCGGGCACCGCGTCGGGATGGGTCGGCGTAGCCTGGCCCGTTCCGGCGGGAGCGCTCAGCTGAAGGCGCGACTGCGTCT
This sequence comes from uncultured Actinomycetota bacterium, assembly GCA_963781135.1. Taxonomy (GTDB): domain Bacteria; phylum Actinomycetota; class Actinomycetes; order Actinomycetales; family Microbacteriaceae; genus Microbacterium. Next base: position 209,232 of record CAWADY010000012.1, read on the forward strand.
GCAGCATCGCGAACGTGTCGGGGTTCATCCCCTTCGGTGCGGCGGTCGCGACGGCGAGCGCGTCGATCGTCGTGATGCCGGCGGCGCGGAGCCGATCGCGCTGTACGGGCCGCATGCCCGCGACGAGCAGCAGGTCGCGCGATGCCACGACCTCAAGATCGCAGGTCGCGCAGCGCCCGCACGCGATGACGCCGAGCTCGCCGCGGGGGTCGCCCCATGCGATCGCGGGCGCGTCGAGCCCCCGCTCGAGGTGCCGGTCGTCGATGAGCGCGCGCAGCCGCGCACGGCGCAGGCCGAACACGGGCAGGAGGTCTTCGGCGAGGTGCACGCTCGTTGTGCCGTCACCGAGGAGAAGCTCGACCCGATCCGAGCGCGGCACGCCGAGGCGATCGAGCTGGTCGACGTATGCCGACAGCTGCATGAGGGCGGTCACCCGCGCGCGCCGGGCGAGCTTGCTGTCTTGCACGATCCACCGGCCGGACTCGTCCCGCACCAGAAAGTCGGCGAAGCCCACGAACTCGTCGGTGGCGAACGCGGCCTGGTAGATGACGTCGGCGTCGGACGCGAGTGCCGCGTTCGTGTGCGCCACCGCTGCGGCCAGCGCCGCGGCATCCGATGATCGGGCTTCGGCGATCTCGGCGACTCCCTCGCCGAACGTCGCGCGATAGTTCGCGAGCACCCGCAGCTCGTGCTCGCCGCCGAGACGTCCAGCGCGTTCGAGCGTGGCGTCTTCGGGCTCTTCGACCAGCGCGGTGCGTCCGAGCCGTGCATCGATCGCGCGCAGCCATGCGAACTCGCACTCGGCTGCCGCTTTCAGGTCGCTCGCACTCCAGACGACGCGCGCCTCAGCCGGGATGTATCGCAATGGTTCCCCTTCGTCCCCCCGATCGTACGGGCGGGGACGGACAGCGGATCGCCGCGAGCCGGGCGCGGGCGAGTGGTCGGGCTCAGGCTTGGACTCGCCGGCCGTGCCCGCGTGCGGTTGTGGCACCATGACCGGGCATTAGCGCGAGCAGTGTCTGCGGGCATGCCAGTCGCTGGAAGGGTCTTTCGTCAGTCGTGGGTGCTGGGCGGCGCGGTGAAGGACCGGCTTCCGAGCATCCAACTCCCGCCGACCGACAGCTCCGGCCGCGAGCGGTCTTACATAACGATGAGGTCGACTTCTTGGTGGTTAGTCCTCGGGCTGGCCCAGGTCGGGTGCCCGCGAGCTTGGTAGTTCGTCGTCTTGGGACGACAGGGCAGCGGAGGGGATGTCCTTCGGAGCTTGCTCGTCCACGACGACTTCATCGGGCTTTCGGAGTCGGGGTGGCGCGGCCGACCAGTCCTTAAGTCTTTGCCCGACGACGTCGTAGGTGACGAAAATCGCGTCCATCACCGAATCGATGAAGCCAGACCTGCCCTGACAACCGGGCGCCACCCATCTTCGCGAGGTATGTGATGGTGAACGACTTGATGTCCTTTGATGGATCTGCGACGAGAGCGCCGGGATTCTCCCGTGCAGTCCCCAACAGCTCCGCCGTTCCGCCACGTTGCCGGATCGCGAACGCCTCCACGCGGAGCGTGTCAGGTGCGTCTTTCAGCTGACGGAGGAGCCAGTTGACCCTGGTGGTCGGCCTACCCTCCGCGGGTGCGGCGGTCGAGAACGAGCAAGCGATTTGGCCGGCACGGATGTCGACGGTCACGGTCAAAGGAGACACGGCATTGGGTATCCGGATGGCGCCAGACATCTTCCCTTCGTTCACCAGCATGTCCGTCACTGCCGCGATCCGAAGAGCGGGATCCGCTAGCTCGGCCTTCGATACGACCTGGGTGACTTCCGCGCCAAGTCGCTGGCCGAGCTTGAGCGCGCCGTAGCGCAGTAGCGCATCGAACCGCCCCGCCACATGAACGGCGTCCTTGTCGTTCTTTCGCAGGGTGCCGCTCGAGACCGAATCTCGCACGGGGACCCAACTCGTGCCCATGTCCGTGAACTCGACAGCGCCCGACTTCGGGTGCTCGAGGTAGCGGATCAGCTCACCGAGGATCCACGCCTGATCGGGATCTGCAACTCCACGGAACTCCTTCTGCATGACCGCAGCTGCCAGCACTTCCGTCCACGACAAGTGGTGCATCGCAACATACTTCGACTTGCGCTTATCGACGACGGTCGGATGGGTGCCCGGCGGCCGGCGGAATCTCGTTGGAGATCGTCAGTAGCGCATCGAAATGATGTTGACGCGCGACATCGAGGTAATTCTCCAGCTGCTCACGCTGGAGTTCGTTCACGCCAGTCTTGACCTCCACGAGCGCGGTCCACACTTTGCTTCCCCGCCTCACCCGGATGAGACCGTCTGGGAAGACCTTCTTGTCGCCCAGGAGAAACGGCACCTCGATGAACGTCTCCAGCACACCAGCCGGCGCACCCATGCGGGTAGTCAGCACCCGGCCATACTCCTTGACCGAAGCCATCACCGCGAGAAGCGCAGACGTTGCTCGCCGCTCCTGCTCCTCAGCACCGTTGATCCCCGAGGTCGGGATGAGACGCGCAACGTTCCAGGGGTTCTCTTCTGCCATGTCGACTCCGTTATCGGACGGGACCTACCCGAACGCTATCGGCAACCCCGCTCGACCTCTGGGATTTCACTCCCTGAACGCGCGTTGAGGGACCGTGCTGCGCGACGCTGGAGCGGCGACGAGTGCAGCGAGTGCTGGCTGCGCCCCTCTAAATCAGAGTTGACGCCCATTACACGCCCTCGCGCGGCGGCGCACTAGCCATACCGTCTCCGCGCATCTCCGACGTGGAGTCCACGTTGGCAGGAAGCGCTGACGGTTCCTCAGCCATGGCCACACACCTTTGGACGAGCAGCCAGACAGCCATTGTTCTGCGTGACTGACTTCACAACCAAGAGGGAACGCTGTATCTTCCGGGCTAGGAAGGTATCCTCGCCGTGCCTGCCGTTTCTCAGCGGCTGAACCCTCCAGTTAGGTCGACATGACTCCTGGTGTGCCCTCTAATGACGATGCCTCGGCCGTCGGTGGTTCGACCGCGGACCCTCTGGACCCTGATCCCGCGGCTGAGTCCGCGGATCGCGCATTCGGTCCTGCGGCGTCCGACGAAACCGCCTCCGGAGTGGGAAAGTCGGTGAAGACCGAGTCCGGGGCCGAGCTTGCGCCCATTGAGCAGCGCCGCCGAAGTTTGGCGCCTCAGCCGATCGTCGCTACATACTTGTGGTCGGCCGTGATCCTCGGGCAAAGCGCTCTGCTCGCCGTAATCATCATTCAGTTCCTCGTCGCGGTCACGACCGCCGCGTTCGACCTGTACGGGCCTGTCATCACCGACCCATTCCGCGTCCCGTTCCTATTCTTTCCGTTGGTGATGATCGTGCTCGAGATCTCCCTCGTGATTCGCGTGCATCGCGGCGGCAGTCGGTCGGCCCGCGTCTGGCTCCTGGTTCTCGCGGTGGCATGGCTTCTCGCGCTTACATGGGTGCTGGGCACGAGTTCTTGGCTTCCAACGGCTGTGCTGGTCGCGCTCTCGGTGCTGAGCATCGCGGCCGCCGTGATGACATTCAGCGGCGATGCATCGAAGGACGACGCCGCGAACCGCGCTCGTGTGGACCCTCCGCCTACGACCGAGCTCTCCCAAGAAGAAGCGAGCGCTGGGATCGAGGCCATAGAAGAACCACTACGCTCGCCGCCCCGGCCCGTCGTCGCTGCGTTCTACTTGTGGTGGGCCACCATCATCACACAGATCATCGTGGCCGTCGTCCTCGCCCTCCAACAACTCATCCCTTTGGCTTCCTGGGACGCATCTGCCCAGATGATCGCGTTCATGCTCCTAGTTGGCTCGCCGTACCTTCTGGGGCCGTTCATCCCGATCGCGTTTGAAATACCACAGGTGATCCGCCTACGTCGCGGAAGAGGCGCCGCCCGAATATGGCTTCTCGTGCTGACGATCATGTGGGTAGCTGCGGTGACATTGGTCTTCGGCATGATGATTTCCGCCCTTCCCCCTGCAGTGTGTCTCTCCATCTTGGGGCTGGCCATTCCAGCGGCGGTGCTGACATGCAATCCCTCCGCGAACGAGTACTTCCGCCAAGCACGACAACGTCGCCGGCCGCAACGAGCGGCCTGGTCCGCCGACGGCTATCGCCCCGCCGACCTCGACGTCGAAGGCGAACCAGCGCCCGAAACATCCGGCGCTGAGCCAGCCAGACGGCGACGTCGGACGAAGGCCGCCGCGGCGATCGGCGGTGGGCTGCTGCTGGTCGCGGTGCTGATCGCGATGGCGGTTCCGGGAGGCCCGTTGAATCCCCGATACAACCGGGAGGCGCCGGTTGATCTTTCAGCTTTCGAGGAGGTCGACTGGGATCGATATGTCGACCTCACGGTCTACGACGACGAGTACGAAGGAGAGCACTTCATCGCATACGGCACGATCCAGGGTGCGAGTGGGTCTTGTCCGTCGGTCGCCTTCGTCAACAATGTCCAGAACATCGACGCGGACGATTACCGCGAATGGAAGTGCCTGCTCCCCGCGGCGGGAGATGTCAGCGATCCCGATCCTCCGAACCTGTCCGCATTCGAAACCGGGACCCATGTGAAGATGTGGGTCACGGTGGTGACCGAGAAGATGCGGGGCGACGAGCGCTTCCCGGTCGACCTCAATAGCTTCGCCGTCCACCATCTCGAAGAGATCCCCGATCGGTGAACGACCCCGGTGGTCCGCTCGCGCGAGCGCCACGCGGCGGAAACGTACCCTTTCGTAAGAGACGGCGGAAGCGGGTCAGGAGTCGCGGGGACGCAGCTCGCGGGGAGCCCTACCAAACGCGGTTGTCGCCAGTCGCCCGCCGAGACGTCAGGCGAGGATACGGATCGGGGCGCGGGCGTATCAGTGCGCACTCTTTGAGACTCATCACGACTCGGCCGGCAACCGCCCGCTGATAGGGCGCGCTGACCGCGCGTTATTCAAGCTGGCAATGCTTGAGCGCATGTAGCAGCCCGCTCGTCGACCGGGTAGCGGGCTGGTGACGCACGGCGACGTGCGAGCATGGATCGATGGATCGGGCGACATTTGACCAAGCCGTGCAGAGCGAGCGACTCGAGCGCTGGCTGCACCTCGGGGCGCCGATGGGGACGACTGCAAACCAGCTTTGCCTGTGGCGAGCGGGCGAATGGATGACGACCGCGACGGACGAACGCGCGGGACGCATCGAATCCACGTTTCGTCGATTCCGTGATGAATCGGCCGCACTCGACAGTGCGCTCGCCGAGCTCCGGTTCTTGAAGAATTTTCAGGGCTAGGCCAAATCCCGCAACCAAGCCGTCGTTTGACGACCGGTGAGGGACCGGCTACCGAACGTTGGTTCCGGTCCCGAGGGGTCCGACTGCGGACGGGTTTTCGCGTCGTAATCCGAATGTGTTGCTGTTCGCGCAATCCCCACACTTCGTCTACGGTGCACACTGACTCCGCAATCACACCTGTGCATACCCGCTAAGCCGGAGGCATACTGAGGCATGACCGACCGCGACGATTTCTTAGCATGGGTCACATCAGCTCTGTACGAAGCGGAACGGGCCCTCCATAACGGCGACGCGGACCCGCGCCGAGCGCTGTGGTCCCGCAACGAGCCCGTGAGCATCCTGGGTGCGTGGCGAAACGCGTACGGGCAAAAGGAGGTGGCCGAGACCTTCATGTTCCTCGAGCAGAACTTCTCCGACTGCACCTCCTACACATTCGAACTGCAGGCGTACGACGTCGTGGACGGCATGGCCTATACCGCCGGCCTGGAGCACATCTCAACTTCGGTCAGCGGTCAGCCGCGTAGTTTCACCCTGCGGGCCACTCAGGTGTATCGCCGAGAAGGCGGCGAATGGAAGGTAGCCCATCGCCATGCCGACACGGTGACCGAGTAACGGTTCCGCTCGTGCGGCTCGAGCTGCGTCACTGAGGGACCGGCTTGCGGGCACTTCGGGCACCCGCTGTGGTGGCGTGTTCACCTCACCGACCTGATCTGCCAGGAGGTGAGGGCAATGCAGTGCTCTTGCGCGTCGGCGGGTGCTTGCCGGCGGTCTCCCTGAGGTAGACAATGCGCTCATGGGCGTACCTCCGGATCGCCGGGCCCCAATGGCGAGCATGCGACGAGCCGCGTTCGTTCTCGCGTCCGCTCTCCTTCTCGCGGGCTGCATCGCATCGCCGCCGTCCGCAGAGGAACCCACGTCGCCGAGCCCAGTTGCGAGTTCGGTGCCCATGCCCTCACCGACCGACTGGTCCGAATTGATCTCCATCGGCCCCGACGAATATGGCCTCGCGGGCGACGGGTGGTCAGCGGACCAGGTCATGGTGTGGGCCGAGCAGTATTGCGAACTCGAGGGCCTCACGCCCTGCGAAGGGGTCACGGATCGTGCTGTTCACCTCTGCATCGAGAAATGGGACTGCCACCCGGCTCTGCTGGTCCCGTTCGAAGAAGGCACCGTGGCCTTCGTCGCGGGCGGGATCTTCCCGGAACCCCAGGTCATCGCGGTCTGGCACGCCGAATCCGACCCTGACCTCGCGCAGTACGGTGGCGCGCAGACTCTCCTGGAGGCATACCTGCTCACCGTCGGGGTGTGCCCCGACGAGGAGGGTGGGGATCCCCGGGGGGCGACGTGCGACTCCGATCCACCGCCAGCTGCCGTACCGACGCCAAGTGAGGGCGACCATTGATCGCTACGCCGATCCCAGAAAGGAACTGGGAAATCCGGGCATGACATCATGCACAGGAACCCCGCCGCGGTCGCAGACGCCGCAGCGACCAATGCTGCGACAACTGGCTGACGACCCCGGACCCATGCCCACGCGCGGTGTACATCTCGCATCAGCACGTAGCCGATTCACCGGTGCGGCTCCTCGCGATGATTCTCATTCACCGTCCCGCCACCGGCCACTTCGTTAGCACCGACGGCAACGCAGGCCGCCCAAGGACCCCCACCGTAGAGTCGCGCGGGCTCTTATGAAGCCGCCGAGGATGGAGGCCTCCCTAGGCGATGGGACCTCCACAGTGAACGTCGCATGCGGAAACAGCACCTAGCGAGAATGACGCGATCCGTATGGCGCTGGCTACCGGACTGGAGGACCATGATCATCATGCACGGCCCCCGTGAACCTTTCGCGTTTCTGCACTCCACCGGGTGTGAGTGATGCGTAGAGGATGCACGATGCCGGTCGCGAAGGCTAGAGGGGCCGTCGCAGTCTCGGTGTTCGTCGTTCTGCTTCTCTCGGGCTGCACCGCGCCAGCTCCCACCGCGGATGGAACGATGTCTCCACCCACGACAAGTAGCGCGACCCCGTCAACGTCGACGACTGCCGCGGCGGAAGTGACGCCGTTTCCGTTGCCAACCGATTGGTTCGAGTTCGTCACCATCAGCTCGGACGAATACGGTCTCGCGCCGGACGGGTGGACGACCTATGATCCGGTGATCAACTGGGCCAAGCGGTACTGCGAGTCCGAAGGTCTATCGCCGTGCGAAGGCCTGGGCGATCGCGCCGCTCTACTCTGCATCGAGACACGGGACTGCCACCCGGCTGTGCTCGTGTCCTTCGACGAAGGAACTGTCGCCTTTGCCGCGGGAGGAGTCTTCCCGGAACCTCAGGTCATCGCGATATGGCGCCAGGAAAGCGACCCCGAACTCGCTCCCTTCGGGGGCGCTCGGAAACTCCTTGAGGCGTACCTGCTAACGGTGGACGTGCACCCGAACACGTTGGGCCGGCCTGGCGTCGGCTGATACCCGCAGATGTGGGCGCATCGGCGAACTGTTTGCCAGTCAGCCGTCGGCGTCAGTAATCGGTATAGTGCGAGCGGCTGGAGGACGGTGCCGCACACTGCCCGATGAAAGACCGAGCTAGCGCCGGCCCCGGCGATTGCGATCCGCCGCAACGAACCCCCGGCAGGCGTCCTCATTCGACCCGCTCAATGCGACAAGTGTCACCGATTTAGGGGTCAGCGTTCGGTGATGGATCCCGCTACGGGCATAGGCAAATAGGACTAAGCGCCGGAGCTATCCGCCGATCGCGCCGGTTCCGCCGTGTCGGCGCTGATCCGTCGCTTCGTACTTCTGGGTTACCGGAGCGTTGCCCGGGTCGCCCGGACGCGCCTGCCGCGTCTCGTACGTCTCCGTCGTCGGCCGGAAGAATCGTTTGAGGCGCATCCAGACTGAGTTCTTGTCACTCATTGTGCCCCTGACTCTCGTGACCCGAGCCTAGGCGACGACCAACCTCCCCTGTATAGGCATCCCGATGAGCGATCGATGCGCGCGATGGTTTCGGGAGTTGGTCGGTGTGCCTCATAGTCGGTGTCAGCCGCCGGATCGAAGGGTCGACTCGTTCGCTGGTTGAGCGAGCTGCTCGAGCAGTTCGGCTGCTCGAGCAGCCCCGCCGAGCGAGCGCAGTTGTGCGCCGACGCGGGTTGCGGCATCCCGGTATGACGGGTCTGTCGTCACTTTGTCGACTGCGGCTGCGACCTGAGCCGCGGTTGGCGTGCCGGTCTTGAGGTTGACGGCTGCTCCGGTCCATGCGACGCGGGATGCGATCTCGGGTTTGTCGAGGTCCCCTCCAGCGATCACGAGGGGGATGTCGTGGGCGAGCATCGCGAGCGTCCCGCCCCATCCTCCGTTCGTCAGGGCGACATCCACTCGCGGAAGGAGCTCGGCGTAAGGCAGGAATCCTGCGACCCGCGTGTTGGAGGGGACGGGGAAGGGCAGCTCATCATCTCCGGGGACGCCCGTCGCCACCACCACGAGCAGGTCGTCGCGGTCGGCCAGGGCCTTCAGCGTGGGCATGATGAGGTCGGCGGGATCGATGTTCTGGGTCCCCTGCGTGACATGTACGACCGGTCGGCCGTCGAGTTCGCTCCACCACGCCGGCAGCGTATGCGACGCCTGCGGAGGCATCCGGAGCTCGCCGACGAAGTGCAGGAAGTCGGGCCGGTCGGTGCGCTCGAAGTCCAGGAGCGGGGATCCGCTCGCAACGATGAGCTGTCGTGAGAAGGTGACCTCTTCCATGGTCAGCCCTCGCGGCCGGAGGCCGATAGATTTCTCGGATCTCGCGATCGCCTTCGTGAGCGATCGGGCGATGAGCGGCGCAGTCGCGCGGAGGGCGGCATCCCTCGCCTTGGTGAACGGATTCGTGCCGGGCCACAGACCCAGTCCGGCGGGAGGGCCCTGCGTTCCGGAGAGATTCAGCGGGGTGATCGAGATCGTTGCCCGTGGGCCGCCGTTCTGCTCGGTATACAGCGCCGCGCCGATCGAGAAGTCGTCGCCGGCGATCGCATCCCACGGTTGCCTGACCCACTCGTCCCGCAGATCCTGCACCTGCGCGGCAGAGGTGTTGAGGAAGACGTCTTCGACGTTGATGAGGAGTTGGCTGAGCCCCTTCTTACCCCGGAGCCGCGGGAACGTCGCGGTGAGGTCACTCTCATCGAAGTCGGGAGCGTGATGCCAGGGGACGAGCCGGGCGCCCGTCGACTCGACGGCCGCGCGGAACGCCTCGCCCGAATAGACGCGCACGTCGTGTCCGCGGTCGACGAGCGCAGTCGCCAGGGCGCGAATGGGGTTGACGTGCCCCGTGAACGGCATTGCCGAGAGCAGGAAGCGGGCCATGCGACCCAGGATGCCCCGCGGAATAGGATCCCGCCACCGGGGGGCTTCACAAACCGCACGCCCGCCGGCAATACGAACGGCGAATTGCCATTGCACCAGCGGGATGTTCTTGAAGTTCATCCCATAGAGACCGGCGATCAGCGTGGGCAGCGCGAGAAGCGCCGCGAAGGCAGAGATCGTGCGCATGTCCTTGTTCTGGCGGGCGGAGACATTGTTCTCATGGCTGGAGAGGATCGCATCCAGCGCGCGGCTCTGATTGTTGATGAGGGCAGCGGTGCCGGCGGCGTCATCGAGAAGGTCATGCAGATAGGGCACGACATGCTCATGGCCGACCGTCATCGCGTCGAGGTGGTCGGTGCTCTCCCGAAGCGCGGCGGCGATGCTGGACACTGCGCGGTCGATGCGACCGATGTCCTTCCGGACCCGGTAGATGCGCTTGTGGTCCTCGTCGTGGATTCGGTGAAGACCTGCTCCTCGAGTTCCTCGAGAGTCTGTCTCGACATCGGCCGCCGCCTTGGCGTAGCCGTCACGATCTCGGCCATGACCACGTAGGCGGCCGCCATCGGGCTGTCCCGCAATTCAGTGGGCGATTCCTCTACCAGCGCCGTGAGGTCGGTGGGTTCTTCCTCGTCGGCGCGCTGAACAGTCAGCAGCCATCCGTCACCGATGTAGAGAAAGGTCTGACCGAGTGCGATGTCGTTCGATTCTCGTTCGACGATGATCTGCCAGAGCAGCACGAAAAGATGCTCCGCGAACTTCTGTACCTTCGGCTGCTGGCGACCGGAGACCACATCGGCCGCCGCGACCGGGTGGATGCCGAGCGTTTCGCCGCGCCTGAGTCACGAGGTCCTCGTCAGGATTGACCAATTGAACCCACACGAAGCCCTTATGCGTCGCGGCCTTCTTGACTGCCGCAGGAACATCGGCGATGCCCGACATCCTCGAGACGTCTCGACGCCGTCGTGCACAAGAAGCACGGTTTGAGAACTGCGGGCCTCGGCAGACGAGCGCTCGAGGCGGGGTTCGCGACATCGCATCCGACTCGTGCTCTGCGATCGACAGGATCGAGAGTGGTGCGCTCAGCTGTCTAGCGGTCATAACCCCACTTCATGCTCCGCGACCGTTGCACCATCGGGTTGACAACGCCGCAGCGAGATTTCGTGCCGGCACACGACTTCCGTCGATGTCGCGGCGACCGCAGCGATACTGGCCAGCTCGCGATGGTCGGCCAAACGGGAAAACCATCCCTACCGTCAGCGCAACCGTGAACAGCCCCCGCGGAATGCTCGCAAGAGGTCCCCACGAGCCGTTCGTTGACGCGCGACAATCGGCCCGATTACGGATCGGCCACTACTCCTCTTCTCCCCTTCTATGCGTCAAGCACCCGCCACTTCTGCAGCGTCTGTAACAGCCAGAAGATGCCGAAGCCGATCAGTCCCCATGCCTCGACCCAGAACATCCCGTCGGGGCCAGGGTGGATGATTCCGACGAAGATGGCCACTCCGGCCAGGATCACGCCGACGAGCAGTGCTGCGATGAACCAGTAGACCCATGCCAGAGTCTGTTGCCAGAACGTCGGCTGCTCGCCATTCGCGAGTTCTCGCCGCGTTTGAAGGGGGCCGAGGATCGCTTGCCACAGCGCCACCAGCGTGACGACGACGAAGAACGCGCTGGCGGACACGTAGTGTCCCGCGCTGAAGAACGCGTCACGGAAGCCGACGAACCATGTCAGGATGGCGACCCACACCACCCAACAGAGAGCCTGCGTCCAGAAGAACTGGGCGGTGAATTTCCCGCTCGACAGACGATCGGCGATCCCGATGCCCAGCGCCAGCAAGAGCACAACGGGTACGGCTATGCACCACACGGTCATCCCGATCGTGGCGTAGCCGTCGAACGGCGGAGGCACGCAGGCCGACGTCCCGTCCGGACACAGGTCCTGGCGGAGGTTTCGAAGGATCGCGTTGTCCGCGTTCGTCGGCACCAGCGCAATGATCGGTGCCAGCATTGCTGCGACGTCAAGCAGCACCTGCTGCGCACCATCTCCCGACAGAGCGAGCATCGCGGCTGCGGCAGCGATGAGCGAACCTACGAACACGATCCCGGCGGGCGTGTAGAAGAAGTGACTGATCGTCGGGATCAGCTTTTCGTACTCCCGCCACGTCAGGCCGACCGCCAGAAAGATCGCGACGACCGTGCCGATCATGACCAGACGCAGGTACCGGTAGGTCCGCCGCGGTGTGATCTTGGGGTCAGCCGACAGCGTTCGCAGCTGGGTCGCGACGCTTCGCGCGTCGTCGCGACTTTGGCGCAGCCGAGCGATGTGCTGCTGGAGGTCCGGGCGGGCCGGGTCCACTTGCGGGGCGGGTCCGTCTTCATCCGCTGAGGTGGCAGGAAACAGTCGGTCGAGCCGTGCAAGCTTCTCGTCCGCGCGGGTTTCCTTCAGGCGCGCCCGTATCTTCGCCACGATCGTCGGTTGACGCACGGTGTCAGCCATGTGCGCACCGTAGGACGTTGGACGTCGTCGGTCAATAGAGGCCGCTGACCTCCGGGCGGAGGGTCGGTACCATCCGCGCATGCCTACCAAAGGCCGCAAATTGTCGCGACCGAGGTGGACAGCCCGCTCGGGCCGCTTCTAGCGTGATTCCGTCTGATGGCGGCGGCCAAAGATCCGCTACTTGTCGATGGAGACCATATTGGCTTCGTCGTGTCGTTCGCCGGCCGCTGGTTCGAGCGCGGTGAGGCGGTCGGCTTGGTCCGCCGTGAGTTCGACCGTGTCGGCTGCGGTGTTCTCCTCCACTCGGGCTACCCGTCGGGTGCCCGGGATGGGGGCGATGTCGTCACCGCGGGTGAGGATCCATGCCAACGCCGTCTGCGCGGGTGTCGCGCCGATCTCGGCACCGATCGCATGGACCTCGTCGACGAGGCGAAGGTTCCGAGTGAAGTTCTCGCCGACGAATCGCGGGTTGGTTTTGCGCCAGTCATCCTCGGGGATGTCGGCGGCGGATCGGATCTGCCCGGTCAGCAGGCCGTGCCCCAGGGGCGAGTACGGGACGAACCCGATTCCGAGCTCGCGGAGCGGTGGGAAGGATTTCCGCTTCGACGTCACGTGTCCACAGCGAGTACTCCGTCTGCAGGGCGGTCACCGGCTGCACGGCGTGCGCCCGACGGATGGTCTGCGCGGACGCCTCGGAGAGCCCGAAGTGCAGCACCTTGCCTTCGGCGATCAGGTCAGCGACGGCCCCGGCGGTTTCCTCGATGGGCGTGTTCGGGTCGACGCGGTGCTGGTAGTACAGATCGATGTGATCGGTCCCCAGACGCCGTAGGGAGCCCTCGACGGCGGCCTTCACGTTCGCGGCGCTGCTGTCGATCACACCTGGTCCACCGCCGGAGTGGGAGACGAGCCCGAACTTGGTGGCGATCTTCACCTGATCGCGACGGCCGTGGAGTGCCTGGCCGACGATTTCCTCGCTGAGGTAGGGACCGTAGATCTCGGCGGTGTCGATGTGCGTGACACCGAGATCCAAGGCCCGATGGATGGTGCGGATCGACTCGTCGTTGTCGAGACCACCGCCGGTCGTGTAGGTGCCGGCCATGGTCATCGCGCCGAGGCCGATGCGGGAGACTTCGAGGCTCCCGAGGTGTGCATTCTTCATAGGCGTCTTTCTGTTCCGGTGCGGGTCAGGCCTGTGACGTGGGCATGGCCCACAGTTCGGCGATGGAGGAGCGGCGGTGACGGGTGACCATGTACGCGATGCTCTCGGCGATGTCTTCCGGCTGCAGCTTCTCGGGGATGTTCTCGGCGTCGGAGACGGCCAGGTGGTCCTTGATGGTGTCGTTGTTGTGCGAGATCAGCTCGGTCTCGACGGCACCGGGCTCGAGCACGCCGACCCGGACGTGCTTCTTCGTGACTTCCTGGCGGAGCGCTTCGGTGAAGCCGTTCACTCCGAACTTCGTCATGTTGTACGCGGCGAAGTTCGCCCATGCCTGCCGGCCGGCGATCGAGGAGATGTTCACGATGTCCGCGACGCCGCGCAGATCATCTTCGGCGGCGGCCAGCAGGTGCGGCAGGGCGGCCTTGGTCATGAAGAGCAGGCCGTTCTGGTTGACGGCGATCATCCGCTCCCACTCCGCGACATCCTGTCCGAGGACGGATCCGAGCAGCATCAGCCCGGCGTTGTTGATGAGGATGTCGAGGCGTCCGAACCGGTCGATGACCGTCTGCACGGCGCGTTCGGCCTGGACGCGCTCGGTGATGTCGGCGGTCACGGCGAGGGCGGAGCCGTCGGCGGCCTCGATCTCGGCGACCAAAGAATTGAGCCGGTCCTCGCGGCGGGCGACCACCGCGACGGTCGCGCCGAGTTCAGCGAGCTGCTTCGCCGTCGCTTCACCGATGCCACTGCTGGCACCCGTCACGATCGCGACGGTCCCGGCCAACTTGTTCTGCACGTTGCTGCTGATGATCATGCCCTTCTCGACTTGCACCGCCCGTTCGCGGCTGATGTTTCGAGTCAACGCTTCTTCGCCGGAGTTAGCGTGGCCCTACCTATGGGTGCCCCGACAGGGACCCTCTACGCGCGCAGAGGCGGCGTAGTTTCGATGGCATGGACACCTCCGACGCGCTCAGCGAGTTCCTCACCACGCGGCGCGCGAAACTCACGCCGTCGCAGGTGGGGCTGCCCGACTTCGGCGGTCGCCGACGCGTTCCCGGGCTACGCCGCGAAGAAGTCGCACTGGTGGCAGGGATGAGCTCGGAGTACTACAAACGCCTCGAGCGGGGCAACGCCGCCGGCGTCTCCGAAGCCGTCATCGACGGTGTCAGCCGCGCCCTGCAACTAGACGAAGCCGAACACGCCCATCTGTACGACCTGATCCGCGCCGCCAACGCCGGCGCCCACCCCACGCAACGACGCCCGGACCACCCGCAAGACGCAGCTCACCACCGGCATGAGACAGACCATCGACGCCATGTCGACAGTGCCGGTCTACATCCAGAACGGCCGCCTCGACGCTGTCGCCACCAACCGGCTCGGGGCCGCTCTCTTCTCCGAGATGCTCGACGGCGCCCGGCAGCCTGCCAATGCCGCCCGATTCATCTTCCTGGATGCGCGCGCGCAGACCTTCTACCGGGAGTGGGAAGCCCAGACCCGCCAGATCGTCGCCGTCCTGCACGCCGAAGCAGGCCGCTCACCCTACGACCGTCAGCTGACAGACCTTGTCGGTGAACTCTCCACCCGAAGCGACCTGTTCCGAAAGCTCTGGGGAGCCCACGACGTCCGCGAACATCGCACCGGCCTCAAACTCGTCCACCATCCCGTGGTCGGCGACCTCGACCTCACCTTCCAAGCCATGGATCTCGCCTCCGACCGCGGACTCCAAATGATCGTTTTCTCCGCCGACCCCGGATCCCCCACCCACGAATGCCTCCAGCTACTCGCCAATCTGGCCGAAACAGCTGTACCAAAGGAGACCGTCTAGGTATCGATCAGAAGCGTCGAGCACCGCCACGCAAGACTGGACCAATGAGCGGGCGCTCTGCGAGACCTTTGTCAACAATCCGCTGACCCGTGTCCGCTGAGGGATCCTCAGTGCGTGGGCCCTCTCCGAGGAGCCAACCCGCTATTCGGAAGCCGCTCGCTGTTTGGCTCGATAGTTGCGTGCACGGTTGCGGTTTTGGCAGGTCAGGGAGCAATAGTGTCGCCGCGCCGAAGGGGAGCGGTCGACGTAGACATCCACGCAGTCGGTGCCCTCGCAGGTGCTGAGTCGGCCGGCATCCGGTTCTGCCCGCAGGTGAGTGACGAGGGCGAGCGTTGCGGCGGCCAGCAGTCGGTTCGCAGCAGACGTGCGCCAGACTTCCCGTACCTGCCACTGGTCGGCCACCAGCGAGGAGGCAATGCCCGTCTGCGCGACGAGCTCGTTGAGGCGTTCGGCACACTGTGCGCCTGATTCTGATGCGAAGACGGGATGAACGCGGTTCGCCACCCCGACGAGGTCATCGACGTCGAGCTGAGCGAAGTCGCCCCAGAATTCGGGTGAGTCGGTGCGCAGCCGATCGACGACCGGGTAGGGGTCGTGACTCTCGCCGGCTGCCGCCCGCGGAGCGTCACCCCACCCGTTCACAACGCGAACGAGATGCATAAGGGGCATGGGCCGGATGTCGGCATCCGCGCGCTTCGCCATGGTCCACCTCCGTCACGCATGACCAGGTTAGCTTCGGTGACGCTCCACGCGGCGGTTGCGAGTCACGACGGCGTGAGCTGGAGATCTGTGAGTGTTCGCACCGGTGACAGGATGATCCACAGGGACGCGAGAGTCGTGCCGGCCGCTCCGACGATCATCGCGGCGAACCCACCCCAGGAGGTCGCGACGAACCCGGCGGCGACGGCGCCGAGCGCAATCATCCCCCAGCTCAGGAATCGGTAGGCGGCATTCACGCGTCCGCGCAGGTCGGGCGCGGTCGCGAGCTGGCGGACCGTGACCGCCTGGGCGTTCGCCAGCCCGATGCCGAACCCGGAGAGCGCCATCGCCGTGGCGTAGAGCGTGAACGCCGCCGCTGATCCATTGCTGCTGAGCGCGAACAGGAGCGGCGCGGTGTTCCCGACGATCAGCGTGGTGGTCAGGGAGCGCCCGTACCCGAACCTGCTGGTGGCGCGGCTGCTGAGCGATGCACCGGCGACCGCGCCGAGGCCGGCGAGCACGAACAGGGCGCCAAGCACGATCGGCCCGTTCGAGTAGACGTCGATGACGTGCAGCGTGAGCCCCAGGAGAAGGATCTCGTTGAAGAAGTTCCAGGTCGCAGCTTCTCCGACGAGGGCGCGCACGACGCGGTTTCGCGCGACGAACCCGAACCCCTCCTTCGCTTCGGCCCACGCGGAAATTCGCGGGGTTGTCAGCGGGTCGCGCTTCGGCTCCTGCGCCCGGACGCGGGTGAGAAATGCTGCGGAGAGCAGGTACGCGACGGCGTTGAAGGCCACGGCGACCGGTGCTGTGAACGCTTGCACGACGAATCCTCCGATTCCGCTCCCGGCGACCGTCATCGTCGACTGAGTGGCAGACAGCCTCGCGTTCGCACTCGCGAGGTGATCCCGCGGCACCACAACCGGCAGGAATGCGAAGTCCGCCAGTTGATAGAGCACCGTCAGCGAGCCGACGAGCAGTGCTGCGAGGGCGAGCCCCCAGATCGGCAGCGAACCCCAGATCGCGATCACCACGATCACCGCGAGAATGACGCCTCTGCCGAGGTCCGCGGTGATCAACAGCGGTCGACGGCGAACCCGGTCGACATATACCCCGACAGCGAGCGTGAGCACAAGGAAAGGCACGAATTGCGAGACGCGGACGAGGGCCAGGTCGGCCGCATCGGCCCCGAGGAACAGCAAAGCGAAGAGAGGTATCGCCAGCTCACCCACCTCGGAGCCCAGAAGCGATGTCGCCGACGCCGCCCACATCCAGCGAAACGGCGAGTCGGGCCACCGGGCGCCGCCAGAGAATGACGCGGACTGCCCCCTGGCACTCGATCGCCTCGTCATGCCTACCTCCGTCACGTAATGATAGCCATCAGCACGTGACCGGTCGAGGGTGACTTGCACTCAAATCGAGCTGGACGGTGGGGATCGCGCCTCCCGCAAACGCGGCCGGGCTCGACTCGTTCCAGTCATTCCGTGGTCGACGTATACGTGTGCATCTTCCACCCCGAGCCTCAACACCGCCTCTCGTTCGGCGGTGAGGTCCTGATCGGCCGTTGGCACCCTCGCATAACCCACCTGCATCTCATTCATCCGCACAGGGTCCCACCGACTCTTCGCCGCCGCACGCTGAACGACCGGCTTCCGGTCGACTAGGTGTGGCCTCTCCCTAGCTGTCAGGTGTGGGCTATGCGAACATCTGGTGGAGTACTTCGAGGTCACCGGCGTCGAGCGCGATCACCCACCCTGTGTTGCGCGCGTGGTGGTTCAATCTGTCGAGGGTTCGGACGACACCCTTTGGAGCGTGCCGTCTGTTTCGCTCTGATGGGCGATCAAGCCACACCATCGGTCGAATGCCAATTTGCATCTGCGCCGCCTGTTGCCGTTGGTGCCATGCCCGGACGGGAGGCGAACGCTGTCATCACTGACAGTCCCCGCCCGGTTGACGATATGTTCGGTGATGGCTGGCGTGTGGGCCCCGCTGAACCTGGACGAGGGTCCCGTTCCGAGGCGAAGGGTGTGGGCATGGTCGTGTTGCTGGATACGGCGCGCTTCGTTCCGGCGGAGCGGGTGGAGCGGGTCTCCCTCGCGCTGGAATCGACGACAGCGCCCTGCCGTGTGAGCTTCACCGACAGGGGTCCGGTCAGCGTGCGTGTGTCCGCGTGGGACTGCGGGCCTGTGTCGTTCTGGCGGAACGAAGCGACGCGGATGCGAATGCAGCGCACCGCCAGGCACGTGCGGCAGGACAGCGATGGGCGCGTCGCCATCGCCGTTCAGGAGCGCGGCGGGTCGACGATCGTCTACTCTCATTCCGCCCGCGCGGAGAATCGACGTCCTCGGGACCTCATCCTGGCCGACCTGACCGTCCCCTACGAGTACGAGCAGTCGACCGGGTCGGTTTTCTGCCTCTCCATCCCGGGCGAGCTCCTTGGTTTGCGGGAGTCGTCGTATAGCGACGCCGCCCACCGATTGAAGGCGAGTCCCGTTTACGAGCTGGTGCGCCGGCACCTATTGGGCATCGCGAGCGACACCGAAGCGCTGACGACGAGTTCTGGCGCAGTCGACCTAGGGCTCGCCAGTATCGACCTCGTGCGGGCTCTCATCACGACCGCGTTGCTCGAGCCGACGGCGAAGATGTTCCTTGCGGACATTGCGGCAGCCAGGATCACCGACTTCGTCGAGCTGAACCTGCGTGATAGTGACCTGGACGCGGCGATGATCGCGGAGGCCCTGCACGTGTCGGAGCGGACAATCTACAAGACGTGTGCGGATGCCGGATTCAGCCTTGAGGATCACATCATCGCAAGACGACTCAGCCATGCACGGGCGGATCTCGAGACCGCCTCTCCCGCCGAACTGCACATCGCGGCTCTTGCTCGCCGCTGGGGATTCAAGGACGCGAGCCATTTCAGCCGGCGCTTCCGCGCTCGTTACGGGTGCGCGCCGCGCGAGTGGAGGGCGATGCACGCCGTAGGACCGGTCGAATCGCGCGCAGAGGGACCATAACTCGCGGAGAGAGCACAGTGGCCATCGCGGGCAATTACTAAGTTTGTCGCATTCACAGATCGTTACGTTCACGGTGGGCAGTCGACGGTCCGCCGAGCTGATCGTCCGGGCGCTCATGGCCGCACAAGAGTGGCCGGAGCACGGCTGCCCGACGCAGATCGCCAACCGCTCCACGCCGACGTCTCACTTTCGTCGAGCCTTGACCATCGCAAAACCCATTGAGAGAGAGAACGCCATGCCGCACTCTGAAGCCCCCGACACCATCGTCCTTGTTCACGGACTCTGGATGACGCCGCGCAGCTGGGAGGGATGGAAGGCGCACTACGAGGCGAAGGGATTCACCGTTCTGACTCCCGCCTATCCCGGCTTCGAGATCGAGGTGGAAGCGCTCCGTGAGAATCCGGATGTCATCGCCAACCTGACGGTGCCCGCGACAGTCGCCCACATCGCTGGCCAGATCGAGGCCCTGCCGAAGCCGCCCATCATCATGGGTCACTCCTTCGGAGGAACTCTGACACAACTCCTCGTCGCCCGCGGGCTCGGGGCCGCCG
The DNA here is from genome assembly GCA_963781135.1 of uncultured Actinomycetota bacterium. Classification (GTDB taxonomy): domain Bacteria; phylum Actinomycetota; class Actinomycetes; order Actinomycetales; family Microbacteriaceae; genus Microbacterium. Next base: position 228,589 of record CAWADY010000012.1, read on the forward strand.
CGGTGGTGATCGACTCCGCACCCACGGAGGGCGTTCGCGTGACGCCGCTGTCACAAGCGCGCTCATTGTTCCCCGCGCTCAAGAATCCGGCGAACATCCACAAGGCTGTCGCCTTCACGCCAGACGAGTTCCACTACGCCTTCGCGAACACGCTCTCGAAAGAGGACTCCGACGCCGTGTGGGAGAGGTACGCGATCGCGGCGCCGGGCAACTGGGTGTGGGCCTACGGGCTGATCGCGAACTTCAAGCCGGGGCCGCAGGAGACCTGGGTCGACTACTCGATCGAGCGCGCGCCGCTGCTCTTCATCGGCGGCAGCGAAGACCACATCATGCCGCCGTCGGTGAACAAGTCCAACGCGAAGCACTGGGCGAAGTCTCCCTCGCTCACGGAGTACCACGAATTCGCCGGACGCTCTCATTGGATTTGTGCCGAACCCGGCTGGGAAGAAGTGGCCGACTACGCGCTGGAGTGGGCGCTCGCGCACGCTGAACCCTCCCGCGTGACCACGGCCTGATTGAGGTCGTGCCTTCGATCCGCTAATCAGCTCGAAAGTTCTACGTGGCGCAAGCCCTCATCTTGATCCGCCGCGGCAATTGCCCGGCCTACTGCGCCTCGCGAGACCCATCGCGTCGGGGTTACAGGCGGTGGTAGCGCGATCTCGGCGAACCACGCGCCGGTCTATCCGCGTGACTAAGTCAAAGACAGATTGCGACACCAGCGGATGCCGCCACGAGCGGCGCCGGGCAGCTCCATCCCTCGAAGAGTCGGTGGCTGATACGGCTTCCCGCTGACCGGGCGCACCTAACGGGCGGAATTGATTAAAGCCCGCAGCATCCCATCCGCTGAAGGACCGGCATGCGGTCGATGATCGATCGCGCCCGCAGTTCCAACCGGTCGGGCTTCCTTGTCGGCGCTCGCTTCACGGGTGGATGATGTCGCTGTGATCCTCGCCAAAGGTCTGACCGTAGTTGTGGTGGCGGTCGCGGCGCTCGGATTGACGTCGTGCACCGCCGGTGGTGCCCCGGAACCAACGAATTCCGGTGTCGAGGTCAATCAGCATTTCGCGGCGTTCGAGGTCTGCGACGACCTCCCGGCGCCTTATCTGTGCGCGACGATCGAGGTGCCGCTAGATCGTCATGATGACGGCG
>CAWADY010000013.1:0-189669 GCA_963781135.1 uncultured Actinomycetota bacterium
GCCCCACCTCGACCCGCAGGTCTTCGAACCGATCCGCCAGCAGGTTGGTCACTCCCTCGACCGAGCGCTCCAGCATCCCCCGCACGATCAGCGCCGGTGCGTCGCGCACGACCCGGCGGTACTTGTTCCACACCCCGACCGAGCAGATCACGTTGACCAGTCCGTGCTCGTCTTCGAGGTTGATGAACGTGATTCCGGATGCCGTCGCCGGCCGTTGCCGGTGCGTCACGAGCCCCGCGACCTCGACGCGGCGGTCGGACTCGTGCTCGCGCAGCTCGTTCGAGGTGAGCACACCCCGCGCATCCAGCCCGGCCCGATAGTGGAGCATCGGGTGGTCGTCGGTGGAGATGCCGGTCGCCCACAGGTCGCTCGCGAGCTTCTCGTAGCTCGTCGGGTCGCTGAACAGCGGCGGCTGCACGAACGCGAGCGAATCGGGCAGGAACTCGATGCGGTCCTGCGCGGCCGACCCGGCGAGCCAGATCGCCTCGCGGCGGGTGACGCCGAGGCACTCGAACGCCCCCGCGGTCGCGAGCGCCTCGAGGTGCGCCTGGGTGACCCCGGCGCGGCGCACCAGATCGCGCAGGTCGCGGTAGTCGCCTGCCCGCTCGCGCTCGGCGACGATGCGGTCGGCGACGGTGGATCCGATGCCCTTGACCGCGGCGAGCCCCAGCCGCACCGCGAACCGCCCGTCGCGGCGGTGGGCCGCGGACTCGTCGGGTTCGGCGCGGTCGAAGATGCCGACCGGGGGCTGCTTGCGGTGGGTGCAGGAGTCCATGCCCGGTCGCGGCACTCCATCCCGCTCGCCGACCGGCTCGAGCACCGCCTCCGACCCCGAGCGCATCAGGTCGGGGCGCAGCACCTCGACCCCGTGCCGGCGGGCATCGCCGGTGAGGGTCGCGGGCGAGTAGAAGCCCATCGGCTGCGCGCGCAGCAGCCCCGCGAGGAAGGCGGCGGGGTAGTGCAGCTTGATCCACGAGCTCGCATAGACGAGCAGCCCGAACGACAGCGAGTGCGACTCGGCGAAGCCGAAGTTCGCGAACGCCTGGATCCGCGCGTAGATGTCATCGGCCGCCTCGCCCACCAGCCCGTTCGTGGCCATGCCGGCATAGAGCTTCTCGCGCAGCGACTCGATGCGCTCCACCCCGCGCTTGGACCCCATCGCGCGGCGCAGCAGGTCGGCATCCTCCCCCGTGCACTCCCCCACGGCCATCGCCATCTGCATGAGCTGCTCTTGGAACACCGGAATGCCGAGCGTGCGCTCGAGCACGGGCTCGAGCTTGGGGTGCGGGTAGGTGATCTCCTCGTAGCCGAGCTTGCGCCGCACGAACGGATGCACCGCGCCGCCCTGGATCGGGCCGGGGCGGATCAGGGCGATCTCGATCACGAGGTCGTAGAACTGCCGGGGCTGCAGCCGGGGCAGCAGACCCATCTGCGCGCGCGATTCGACCTGGAACACGCCGATCGAATCCGCCCGGCAGAGCATGTCGTAGACGGCCTTCTCCTCCTTGGGGATCGTCGCGAGCTCCCACTCCTCCCCCGTCGCCGCGCGGATCATGTCGAAGCAGTACTGCAGCGCCGCCAGCATCCCGAGGCCGAGCAGGTCGAACTTCACCAGCCCCATCCAGGCGGCGTCGTCTTTGTCCCACTGGATCACCGTGCGGTTCTCCATGCGCGCGTGCTCGATCGGCACGACCTCGCCGACGGGCCGGTCGGTGAGCACCATGCCGCCGGAGTGGATGCCGAGGTGCCGGGGCGCCTTCAGCAGCTCGGACGCGTACTCGATCACCTGGTCGGGGATGTCGTGCTCGGGTCCGGTCGAGAGGGTCGCGCCCCACTGCTCGACCTGCTTCGACCAGGCATCCTGCTGGCCCGGCGAGTGCCCGAGCGCCTTCGCCATGTCGCGCACGGCGTTCTTCGGCCGGTACTGGATCACGTTCGCGACCTGCGCCGCCCGCTCGCGCCCGTACTGCCCGTAGACCCACTGGATGATCTCTTCGCGCCGGTCGGAGTCGAAGTCCACGTCGATGTCGGGCTCCTCGTCGCGCAGTGAGGAGAGAAACCGCTCGAACGGCAGCTTGTAGGCGATCGAGTCGACCGCGGTGATGTCGAGCAGGAAGCAGATGGCACTGTTGGCCGCCGACCCGCGACCCTGGCACAGGATGCCGCGCCTCCGCGCCTCCTGCACGATCCCGTGCACGATCAGGAAGTACCCCGGAAAGTCCTTGAGCTCGATGACTCCGAGCTCCTTCTCGATGCGCGCCCTGTCTTCGTCGGTCGCATCGGGATACTTGCGCGGCACCGCCTCCCACACCAGGTGCCGCAGCCACGACATCGGCGTGTGCCCCTCGGGCACCTTCTGCTTCGGCAGCGCGGGCTTGGCGCGCCGCAGCGGGAAGGCGATCTCGTCGGCCAGGGTCACCGTGCGCGCGACCGCACCGGGGTAGCGCGCGAAGCGCTCCTGCATCTCGGCTCCCGAGCGCAGGTGCGCACCGGCGTGCGCGGGCAGCCATCCGTCGAGCTCATCGAGCCCACGGTTGGCCCGCACGGCGGCGACCGCCGCGGCGAGCTGCTCGCGCTGCGGCACGGCGTAGTGCACGTTGTTGCTCGCGAGCACCGGCAGCCCGCGCTCGGCGGCGAGCGCGGCGAGCAGGTCGTTCTCGCGCGTGTCGAGCGGGCTGCCGTGGTCGATCAGCTCGACGTGCACGGCATCCCTTCCGAACAGCGCCACGAGGCGATCGAGAGCGGATGCCGCCGCCTCGGCCCCGCCGTCGGCGAGCGCACGCCGCACGGCGCCCTTGCGGCAGCCGGTCAGGATCGCCCAGTGACCTTCGGCCTGCGCGGAGAGCTCGTCGAGGTCGTAGACCGGGCGACCCTTCTCGGCACCCTGCAGCTGCGCGTGCGTGATCGCGGCGGCCAGCCGGTGGTAGCCCTCTTCGCCGCGCGCGAGCACGAGCAGGTGCGCGCCGGCCGGATCGGGCTCGCCCTTCTGCGGCTTGGGCAGCTCGAGCGAGAGCTCGGCGCCGAACACCGTCTTGACCTGCAGGGTCTCGGCCGCCTCGGCGAAGCGCACGATGCCGTAGAACCCGTCGTGGTCGGTGATCGCGAGGGCGTGCAGGCCCAGCCGCTCGGCCTCTTCGGCGAGCTCTTCGGGCGAGGAGGCGCCGTCGAGGAACGAGTAGGTCGAGTGGGCGTGCAGCTCGGCATACGGAACAGGGTCGTCGGGCCGGGTGATCGCCTGCGACACGTACGGCCCGCGCTTGCGCGACCAGGCCGGGCTGTCGCCGCCGTCGGCGTTCGCGGGAACATGACCGGGGCGCCGCTTGTCGCTGAGCAGCCGCTCCATCTCCGACCACGGGACGGACGGGTTGTGGAAGCCCATCAGCGGGCCGATCCATCGGTTGCCGAGACGGGTCGGGTCTCGATACGCGCTGGCGCGCTACTCGACCACCGGGGAAGCTCAGTCATAGCGGGCCTCCGCGGTCCAGCCGTCGTCTTCGCAGACCAGCAGCCACGCGGTCTGATCGGCGTCGACCACCTGAAACCGGTGCGCGTGACGGGAGCGTGCGGCATCCCACCCCCGCTCGATCACCGGCCACGGACCCGCCCACGCCTCGATCCCCCGCCGTCGTCCGCTCTCGGTGAGCACCGCGGGCGTCTCGGTCACCCGTCCGCGGTCATCGACGCCCACCGCGGCTCCCGTGTCGGCGGTCACCTGCACCGGCACCGGATCGGCGAAGACCGTGCCCGGCAGCGGATCGGGCATGCTTCCCGGCCACGGCCGCGCGCGCTCTTTCGCGAGCACCGCCCGGTCACCCCACGGCACGAGCACCTGCCGTTCGGCCAGCCAGCGCCCGCCGCCGATCGCCGGAGTCACCACGCCCCGATGACCGAGCATCGCCTGCACGCGCGAGAGCGCATGGTGCACGCGTTCGTCGGTGCCCGCGCCGAAGATCGCCGGAGCGTGGTGGCGCGCCGCATCGACCGCCGCCGGTTCGATCCGCACTTTGGCGACACCGCTGGCCAGCCCCTCGGCATCCTCCCCCAACTGCCAGCGCACGCGATCGACGACGGATGCCGCATCGAACGACCCGGGATGCAGCCACACCCGCTCGCTGCGCTCACCCCGGTCTCCGGTCAGCTGCACCCGCAGCTCGGTGCAGACCAGATCGAGGGCGCCGAGCCCGGCGATGAACGCGTCGGCCGCCATCCGCATGCCGAACGCCACCTGGTCGGCGATCTCGAGCGGCGGCTCGAACCCGACCTCGCGGTGCAGTTCGGGCGGCGGCACGCGGGGCTCGACGGCGCGCGAATCGCGACCCGCCGAGAGCGCGTGCAGACGGATGCCGCGCTCTCCGAACCGCTCGCGCACGCGGTCTGCCTCCATCGCCGCGAACTGCCCGAGGGTCTGCACGCCGAGCCGCGCGAGGAGTCCGGCGAGCTCGGCGTCTTCGAGCGAGGCGATGGGCAGCGGCGCGAGAAAGCCGGCGGCACCACCGTTCGGCACGAGGAACACGGGTTCGGCCGCGGTCGCCCCGATGCGCGCCGCCTGCTCGGCGGTGAACGGACCGTCGGCGATGCCCGCCCGCACGCCCTCGAGACCGAGTTCGCGCAGCGCGCCGAGCAGCACGTGCGCCGCCTCGGCCTCGCCCCCGTAGTACCGCGCGGGGCCGCGGGCGCGCAGGGCGCAGAGCCCGGGTCGCACGATCTGCACCCCGGGCGCGCGATCTTCGATGCCGGCGACGATCGGCGCGAAGACGCGGTGATCGCGCACCGGGTCGGCCGCGATCACGATCAGGCTCGGGCACCGGGCCTGCGCGTCACGGCGGCGCTGCCCGCGCCGCACGCCCTCGGCCCGGGCCGCCGCGGAGCAGGCGACGACGGCGTTCGCGGCCATCACCGCGATCGGCAGCGACGCGTCCAGCGGCACGCTGCGGGAGGCATCGCGGGTCAGCGCCGTGACCGGCCAGTCCGGAAACCACAGCACGAGGCTGCGTACCGGAGCATCCGCGCGCATGTCAGCCCACCGCCTCGAGCGGCACGTAGGGGGCGACAGCCGGGGAATGCGTCGGCACCAGAGCGCCGTCTTCGGCGGGAAGCAGCACGCGCCCGCGGCGCGGCACGGGCGTGCGGCGGCTGGTCACGGTCACGGTGAGCTCGCGCGCGGAGAGATAGCCGTGGCCGCGCCCCAGCCCCGACCAGTCGGGGTCGGCCACGTCGATGATCGCCTCGGCCTGCGCCCACGGCCCCTGCACGAGCAGCACCGCACCCCGGTCGCGCAGGCGAGCCGCAAGGCGCGAGACATCGCCGTCGGTCGCTCGCCCGCCCGGACGCACGGCGACCACCGGAAGCACCTCGGCGATGGTCGCCGTCACCGCCAGCCAGCGGGAACCGGGGTCGGGGATCAGCACGAGCCGCGACAGATCCACCCCCAGCCCCTCGGCCGCTTCGGCGCCGAACTGCGGCATGCCCACCACACCGCACCACGATCCGGCCTGCGACGGTGCGGCCAGCAGCGCGGACAAGCAGCGATGCCGACGAGGCGATCGAGTACGCCGAGCCGGCGCGAAGGCCGCCCCCCGGCAGCAGTGCGGCGAGGGCGGGAAGCGCCGGCAGCACGGGGGCGTCGAGGCGCCGGCCCTGCATGCGGTCGACCTGGGCGCGCAGGCGGTGCACATCACCCGATGCCGGGGAAGTACCGGGATGCACCTCGGTCTGCACAGCTGCCCTCACTCCCACAGGCTAGAACAGATGTTCTAGTGGGTCAACGCCATGAGGAACGCTATCGCCGCCTTCCGACATCGCAGAGGGCGAATCCGTGCATTATGTTCGATTCTCACCGATCAGCTCGGCGGTGGTCGCGATCTGCGCGAACCCGCCCGCCTGCAGGTCGAGAGCCGTCGTCGCCATGAGCTCCGACGCCGTGCGGGTCACGATACCCAGACCCGCGACATCCGCCGTCAGATCGAACGTGCGCGTCGCATCGAGCGCCACCGTGACGTCGTATCCGAGGTTGCCCGCCATGCGCGCGGTGGTCTCGACGCACATGTTGGTCTGGATGCCGCAGATCACGAGCTCGCGGATGTTCTGCGCGCCGAGCCACGCCTGCAGATCGGGGTCGCCGTAGAAGGCGGAGTTGACGTTCTTGGTCACGAACAGCGCCGGACTCGCTGCGGCGACGGCATCCACCAGCTCGTTGCCCGCGTTGTCGGGATGCAGCGGCGAATGCGGCGACGTCGAGTCGTGGCGCACCACGACGATCGGCTCGTCAGCGGCCGCCCAGGCGTCGATCAGCGCCGCGACGTTGCGCTCGCAGTCGGGGTTGGTCGTGGCGCCCCAGAAGTCCAGGTCGTCGAAGGCGCGCTGCATGTCGATCACGATGAGAGCTCGGGTCATGAGCCCATCCCATCACGCGCGCAGCGCCCCTGTCGTGGCGGCACCGGCTGATTCTGAGGGGATCGCGGATGCTGAGGCCCTCGGCATCCGGAATCGTCCTCAGAATCGCGGATCTCCTCAGCAACGTCAGCGTCGCGGGCCGGCCAGGGCGAACTGCCCTGTGATCGGCTGCGACACCCGAGTCGGCTGCAGCCGCTTGCGCAGCGGCGGCAGCGACCCGAGCGCGACACCGCCGAGCACGAGGGCGAGCCCGACGCCCTGCGCCAGACCGAACGCTTCGCCGGCCAGGGCGACACCGAGCACGACTCCGGCGACCGGGTTGAGCAGCCCCACGACGCCGACCACGCCCGCGGGCAGACGTCGCAGACCTGTGAACCAGGCGACGTAGGCGATCGCGGTGGCGACGACCGAGAGGTAGACGAAGCCCAGCGCGGAGACGGGCGTGAGCGCGGGCGGTGCGCCCTCGACGAAGATCGCGACGGGGATCAGCAGCACCGAGCCGCCGAGCAGCTGCCACGACGACATCGTGACCGCCGGGATGTCGGAACCCCATCGCGAGGTGAGGATGTAGCCGAACGACGAGGCGACCATGGCCCCGAGGGCCACCGCGACGCCCCACAGGTCGACCGGCCCGCCGCCGAGACCGAGCATGACCGCGACACCCGCCAGGCCGACGAGCGCTCCCACCACGGCGACCAGCCGCGGCTTCTGGCGCAGCATCCCCCATGCGAAGAGCATCATCACCAGAGCCGAGGTCGACATCAGCGTCGCCGCAAGGCTCGACGGCAGCCGCTGGCCGGCGATGTAGATGAGCACGAAGAACCCGCCGACGTTGAGCGCCCCCAGCAGGAGCGAGCGCCACCACCACGAGCCGGTCGGCAGACGGCGCGAGATCGCGAGCAGGATCAGCCCCGCCGGCAGCGCCCGCAGCAGCCCGCCCCACAGCGGCGCGTCGGCCGGCAGCAGCTGGCGCGTGACCACGTAGCTGCTCCCCCACGCGATCGGGGCGATCGCGGTGATGAGGATCCACCAGAGTCGACGCGACTTATCTTCCATGGAAGACACTTTATCTTACCGGCAAGATAATATCGAGTCATGGATGCCTCCCCCGACCGCGTTGCGCGGATCCAGGCCGAGTGGCGACGCGAGCGTCCGGAGCTGGACCCGTCGCCGCAGGGAGTGATCGGCCGACTGCACCGCGTGGCCGCGCTGCTGACCGAGGAACTGGTCGCGGTGTACGGCCGCTACGGCCTGAACGAGGGCGACTTCGACGTGCTCGCGGCCCTCCGCCGCTCGGGTGCGCCCTATGCGCGCGCCGCCGGCGACCTCGCCGACCACACCATGATCACGACCGGCGGGCTGACCAAGCGGGTGGACCGGCTCGTCGCGAAGGGTCTGGTCGAGCGCCGCCCGAGCTCAGCCGACGCACGCCAGCGCATCATCGCGCTGACACCGGCCGGCCTCGAGTTGATCGATGCCGCGTACACCGCGCACATCGAGAACGAGCACCGCCTGATCGCCGAGATCGGCCGCGCCGACGCCGCACGGCTCGAACTGCTGCTCGAGCGGTGGCTGCGCGTGCTGGGCGACGAGTGAGGCGCTGCCGCGCGACGCACTGAGACAGGGGAAATCGGCCGAGACAGGGGGCAGGACCTCCCGCCTCGACGAGACGCCCTGCGTCGACGCGGCGGCCTACGCCGCGAGGGCCAGGTAGGGCTCCCAGCACGGGTCTGTGCGGTCGGTGCCCCGCACCGTCCATTGCACGCCCCGGGGCGGCCGCGGAATCATCCGAAGCTCCCACGACATCTCCTGCGGCGTGCGATCGCCCTTCACGTTGTTGCAGCGCAGGCAGCAGGCGACGAGGTTCTCCCACGAGTCCGCACCACCGCGCGAGCGCGGCAGGATGTGGTCGATCGTCGAGGCCGCCTTGCCGCAGTATCCGCAACGGTGGGCATCCCGCCGCAGCACCCCGCGTCGGGTCACCGGAATGTGCCGGCCTCCCGGAACGCGCACGTACCGTGTCAGCAGAATGACCGCGGGGCGGTCGTACGACCCCCGCGCCGCCCAGACAGGTTCGCCGTCGACGTGTTCCACCACGACGGCCTTCTCGTTCATCACGAGCACGATGGCCCGCTTGAACGACACGACGGCGAGCGGCTCATAGCCCGCGTTGAGCACCAGAGTGCGCATTCCTCATCCTCTCGAACGGCCGGGACGGCTTCCCGGTGATTCGACTACGACGATTCGAGGCGCGCAGGGGCATGAAAAAAGGCGCTGTCTACAGACAGCGCCTCGGCGCCACGGCAATGCCGCGGCTGTCGTTCGTGCAATGCCGAAGGACGTGGCGTCCAAGCGCATCCATGGTTCGGATGCGTGGTGTGCGGTCCATCGGCTTCCCTCCGCTACTTTCAGCGTCGGGATTCAGGCTAACGCACGCGCGGACGAGCAGGGTCGCAGAGGAGGGTGAACGGCACGTGGCGTGTCGAAGGACGGATGCCGCAGCATCCGTCCTTCGGAGGTGATGAGGTCAGACTCAGCCGGCGTTGGACTGGAGCCACGCCCACGGGTCGACGACGCCACCGTTGATGTGGATCTCGAAGTGCACGTGGCAAGCCGTAGAGCTGCCCGTCGAGCCGACGAAGCCGATGAGCTGACCGGCCGAGACGTATTGACCTGCCGAGACCTGACGGCTGCCGTAGGTCATGTGACCGTAGAGGCTGTTGACCGACTGGCCGCCGAGCACGTGATCGATCGAGACGGCGACGCCGTAGCCGCCGTAGCTCTCCTGCGACACGCTGACGACACCGGCCGCCGTGGCGTAGAGCGGCTCGCCGCACGAGGAGAGCAGGTCGACGCCCTGGTGGTAGCCGGAGTCCCAGAGGCCGCGGCCGAGGGTGAAGTTGATGATGGGCCAGCGCACCTCGCCGCTGCCGGGCGAGACCATGCTGATGTTGAGCGGGACGGAGGATGAGCTGCTCGAGGCGACGCGCGCTCGGGCCGCGGCGGCTTCGGCGGCGGCTTGAGCTGCTGCGGCCGCGGCTTCTTCGTCCTTCTTCTTCTGGATCTCTTCGGGGGTCGTGGCGGAGTAGCTGCCGCGGCTGAGCTCTGAAGCTGATGAGTCGGAAGCGACGACGAGTGACTGCGCATCGTCTGCGGCGACCTGCTGCAGGGTGAGGGCATCGGCTGCCGGACGCCACGCGCCGTAGGCCGGGAGCGCGACGGTCGCGACGAGCCCGCCGACCATGGTCAAGATGACCAGACTGCGCAGCGGGCGGTTCTTGCGGATGGACGGGCGGGGAGCGGATGCGGCGGGCTCGCTCTTCACCTTCTTGGGGCGGGGGGATGCGGCTCGGCCGAGCGGCCGCACCGGTGAGATTCGACCGCGGGCACGGCGCGTGACACTCGTCTCGTCGCTCTGGGGCTCATTCGCGGGCGAATTTATATCTTCAGCCAATAGTTCCTCCGGCGCCTCTGCGCCGGGGTGGGCGCTGGCTCGTCAGCATTCGATGTCGGGGCACGATATGCGGGCGTAACCACGCGGACGACGAGCCGGGGAGGCAAACCACGTGGCGTCCGACGGCGGGCTTCTCGCCTGTGGACTCTTTCACGCTACCCGAAGGTAACGAATATGTCACGTTGAGGGGCTGGCAGATGGCTGGACGTCTTGTCGTCACCGTGCTGAAGCGCGGAATTCCGGCGGAAATCGACGCCGATCACCGTCAGCGTCGGTCGTCGACCAGGAAAATGTGCGACGCGACCTCGACGGGCAGTTCGAGCCCCTCGTCGTTGCCGTCCATCTGCACGAGGACATAGCCCTCGCTGTAGCGGTAGTCACCTGAAGCGCCCGGCATCACGCCGGCGCCCTTGAGCTGCTGGAGCAGTTCGGGGTCGACCTGCACGGGCTCGGCGAGACGACGCACGGTACCGGTGATCGGGCCGCCCGCTTCGTTCAGCCGCCGGACGAGACCCACGACGCCCTGCTCGAAGCCCTTCGCCGGCATGTCGCCGAGCTGGGCGAGGCCCGGGATCGGGTTGCCGTAGGGAGACTCGGTGGGGTGGCCGAGGAGTTCGACGAGTCGGCGCTCGACCTGCTCGCTCATCACGTGCTCCCACCGGCACGCCTCTTCGTGGACGTAGGCCCAGTCGAGGCCGATGACATCCGAGAGCAGGCGCTCGGCGAGGCGGTGCTTGCGCATGACGTCGACGGCCTTCTGGCGGCCGCTGTCGGTGAGTTCGAGGGTGCGGTCGTCCGAGACCACGACGAGTCCGTCGCGCTCCATGCGCCCCACGGTCTGCGAGACCGTGGGCCCGGAGTGACCGAGCCGCTCGGAGATGCGGGCGCGCAGAGGCACGATCGCCTCTTCCTCGAGCTCGAGGATCGTGCGCAGATACATCTCTGTCGTATCGATCAGGTCGGTCATGACGCCTCGCAGACGGGAAGTTTGAGCAAGGACAGCCTATCCAATCCCGCCGACCTCCCGGCCGGAGGGCTCAGGGGCCGAACCGCTCTCTCAGCCACTGCAGCGTCGCGACCGCCTGGTCGCGCTGAAAGGCGCGCAGGGTCGGCATCCCAGGCTTGTCGGGACGCATCGAGCCCTCGAGGAAGAATCCCGCGAGGCCGACCAGCACGCGTGTTGCGGCATCCGCTCGCATGCCTTCGAACACGGGATGCTCGCCGATCACGGCCTCGACGTCGTAGTCCGGGTCGTAGAGCCGCACATTGATGAGCAGGGCAAGGGCATCGAACCATCCGGCGCCCCGCGCGGCCCACGGCCAGTCGACGACGACCACGGTTCCATCCGGTCGGATGAGGAGGTTGTCTGCGCGCGCGTCCAGATGCACGAGACGATCGCCCCGCAGGTCATCGAGCGCCGAGGCACTCATCCGAACGAACTCCGCATGGTGATACGCCGTCCATGCGGCCAGGTCGCCATCGAGCGGCGCCGCTGCCAGATCGGCGATGCGGCTCCAGCCCTCGAACAGCTCGGACAGCTCCGTCTCGAGCGGGGGTATCGCGCCAGCATCCGGCAGATGTGGTGCCGCAATCTCGGCGAGCGCATCGAGCACGCTGAAGAGTTCGTCGGTGCGCCAGGGCGTGAGCGGATGCCGCCCCTCGATGTCGTCGAAAACGACGGCCACCCAATCCCCGCGGTCGACGATGCCGAGCATGCGCGGCGCGGGAATGCCGGCGGGCAGGCTCTCGCTCTTGCGCGCCTCGAGCCGATGGATCTCGGTCGCTTCAGCGTTCACCGCCCGCGAGGCCGTCTTCACGAATGCACGCCGGCCCGTGGCGGTGACGACGCGATCCGCCGATCCCGGCGAGAAGCCGCCTGTCTGGGTCCGCGCGGTCACGACCGGCGCGCCGAGGATCTCTCCGACGGACGCCCGGATCGATTCCGGCACCTCGTCCCACGGCATCCGCCCGGGCGCTTCGATCACCACCCCATCGTTCCAGACGGTCCGTGGGGATGGACGAGCGGGTGGGTGCTACTTGCGGTGAGTGGCTTCGCTCACGTCGTTGCCGGCGCGGTGTTCGACCTTCGCCTTCTTGGCCGCGCGCTTCTCCTTGAGGGTGCTCGACGCGGCGGTCTTGCTCGATGATTTCTTGGGGGACTTATCTGACACGATGACGCCCTCTGTTCGGGAGCCCGACCGGGCCCCGTGCCGCAACCCTAACCCGCCGACCGCGCGCCGGGTCACGGCATGTCACACGAAACGGTCGCCCGAGCTCCGAAACCGTAGAATCGACGGATGCCGCACCTCGTGATTCCGAGTGATCTTCTGCCCGCCGACGGACGCTTCGGATGCGGCCCCTCGAAGGTGCGCGGCGCGCAGCTCGAGGCGCTGGTCACCCGCGGTGCCACGCTCCTGGGCACATCGCACCGCCAGGCTCCCGTGAAGAACCTCGTCGGCGACGTGCGCTCGCACCTCGCGGAGCTCTTCCGCATTCCCGCGGGCTACGAAGTGATCGTCGGCAACGGCGGATCGACGGCGTTCTGGGATGCCGCCGCCTTCGGCCTGATCGAGAACCGCAGTCAGAACCTCGTGTTCGGTGAATTCGGCGGCAAGTTCGCCGCGGCCGCCAAGGCGCCGTGGCTGAAGGCTCCCGACGTGCGCGAGGTCGCTGCCGGCACGCGCACGACGGCGGAGCCCGTCGAGGGCGTCGACGTGTACGCGTGGCCGCACAACGAGACCTCCACCGGTGTGTCGGCGCCGATCGTGCGCGTGCCGGGCGATGCCGGCGCGCTGACCGTGATCGACGCCACGAGCGCCGCGGGTGGCATCGACTTCGAGATCGGCGAGACCGACGTCTACTACTTCGCGCCCCAGAAGAACCTCGGCTCGGACGGCGGTCTGTGGTTCGCGGTCGTCTCGCCGGCGGCGATCGAGCGGATCGAGCGCATCGCGGCATCGGACCGTTACATCCCCGAGTTCCTCAGCCTGAAGAACGCGCTGGACAACTCCCGCCTCAACCAGACGCTGAACACGCCGGCGCTGACGACCCTGTTCCTGCTCGACGAGCAGCTCCAGTGGATCCTCGACGGGTGGCGGCCTGGCCTGGGCCGACGCCCGCACGAGGGAGTCTTCGGGCGCGCTGTACGACTGGGCCGCGGCATCCGAGGTCGCCACGCCCTTCGTCGCCGACCCTGCCGACCGCTCCCCCGTGGTCGTGACGATCGACTTCGCCGACTCGGTGGATGCCGCCGCCATCGCCGCGACCCTGCGCGCCAACGGCGTCGTCGACACCGAGCCGTACCGCAAGCTGGGCCGCAATCAGCTGCGCGTCGCGACGTTCGTCTCGATCGAACCCGACGATGTGCGGCAGCTGATCCGCAGCATCGACTTCACGCTCGAGAACCTGTAGTCGCACCGCTCGTTGCCCCGCGACTTACACCTCAGTAAGTTTGCGAGCACAGGTCGTGCGTCGAAGCGAGGGACCCTGATGACATCGGACACCCCCACACCCGCACCTCGACCGTCGGCCGCTGACCGCGTGCGCAACCCGCGTGCGGGCACGGAGGACCGTCGTGAGGCGGTGCTGCGCGCGGCGATGACGGTGTTCGGCCAGCGTGGCTACAACAAGGGCGGTCTCGTCGAGGTCGCCGAGCAGGCCGGAATGACCCACGCCGGGGTGCTTCACCACTTCGGCAGCAAGGAAGCCCTGCTGATCGCGATGCTGCAGTATCGCGACGGCGAAGAAGCCGCCGGCGTGCCCGGCCGGGCGCAGACCGAGGGGCCCGCGTTTCTGGGGCACCTTCTCGACACGGTCGCCGAGAACGCCGGCCGCCCCGGCGTGGTGCAGACCTACACGGTGCTCTCCGCCGAGTCGGTGACCGAGGGCCACCCCGCGCAGACCTACTTCCGCACGCGCCTCGCACGGCTGCGCGACAAGATCGCCGAGGTGCTGGCCGAGGTGACCGGGCGCGAAGCCGACGACATCGACGTGCGCGACGATGCGTCCGCGCTCATCGCGCTGATGGACGGCCTTCAGGTGCAGTGGCTGCTGGATCCGGATGCGGTCGACATGCCGCGCATCGTCCAGAAGGTCATGGATGAACTCGTCGACCGGCTGAGCACCCGCACCCCGGCGCCGTCGTTTCCGCGGCCGTCTGAGTAGGTCGCGTCAGGACGCGGGGTCTTCGTCCTCGTCGTCGTCCGCGTCGGAGTCGTCGTCCGACTCGTCGTCGTCAGACTCGTCCTCGTCGGAGTCGTCATCGTCAAAATCGTCGTCGTCGGAGTCTTCGTCGTCCGATTCGTCTTCGGCGTCGTCCTCGATGATCGGCTCGTCGATCGCATCGGCCGCGTCGTCGGACAGCTCGTCGATGTCGACGCCGTCCACGTCGCCGGAGTGCAGGATCGGCGATCCGTCGTTGTCGAAGTCGACCGCGTCGAGGTCGTCGACATCGTCGAGATCCTCGTCCTCGTCCTCATCGATGACGAGGTCGTCGGTCTCGAGCCCCTCTGCGGCGAGCGCCGCCTGAGCGGCTTGGTACTCGGCCAGACGCTCCGCCCACGGCAGCCAGTCGGGCGCGGTGAGCGCGCCGTCGCCCGGCATCAGCTCGGCTTCGAGCACGGTCGGGGCGGACCCTTCGACTTGCGCAAGCCCTACCGTCCAGTACCAGCCGGGATAGCCGGGCATGCGGTTCTCGAACCGGATCGTGAGCACGCCGTCGGCATCCACCGCCGAATCCCGCGGTTCGCCGACCGTCGTGGCCGGAGTGATCTCATGCAGTGCCGCGAGGGCGAGCCCGCGGGCCACCTGCTCGTCGATCGGCTCGCGCGCCGCCGCGATCTCAGGTGCCGCTGCGGTGTCGGGCGTCGGCTCAGGGGACTCTGCGGTCTCGGACGTCGGTTCTGCCTCAGGCGTCGAAGTCATCGGCGACCTTGCGCAGCACGGCGGCGACCTTCTTGCCGTGCGCTCCGCTGGGGTAACGACCCCGGCGGAGGTCTCCGCCGATGCCGTCGAGCAGCTTCACGAGGTCTTCGACGATGATCGCCATGTCATCGGCCGGCTTGCGCTGCGCCTTCGACAGGCTCGGCGGGGCCTCCAGCACGCGCACCGACAGCGCCTGCAGACCCTTCTTGCCGTCGGCGACGCCGAACTCGAGGCGAGCGCCTGCCTTCAGCGATGTGGTTCCCGCAGGCAGGGCTGTGGCGTGCAGGAAGACGTCCTGGCCGTCATCGGAGGCGATGAAGCCGAACCCCTTCTCCTCGTCGTAGAACCTGACCTTGCCGGTGGGCATGGAAACCTCGCTGGATTGTGCGCCTCGCATCGCGGGCACGGTGAAACGGGGACCGATCGATCCCGACACCCCAAGCCTACGGCACACCCGACACCCGATAGGCTGAGCCCGATGAGCACGCGCACCCCCGGTGGGGACGTCCCGGTACGACGTCTTGACCGCATCCTGGCCTTCATGTCGCTGGGTCTGGCGGTCGTCTCCATCGGATGCTTCCTCGCGATCATCATCGCGAGGCCCGCAGGTGTCACCGACTTCACCGAAGGCATCTGGCCCATCGTCGCGGTGCTGCCGCTCATCGCGCTTCCCATCGCGTTCCTCATGATCCTGGCGCTGCTGATCATGACTTTCGTGCGGAGGGCGCGAGCCAACCGAGGGGGCTGAATGGTCTCCGACGAGCGCGCACTCGCCGTACGACTGGCATCGACCGAAGACGACGCCCTCGCCCGGACGTTCGCGGACCGCGGTGTCGCCGCTTCCGCCCCCTGGCACGACTTCTTCGACGCTGCTGCCGGGATGCTGGATCCGGCGTCCGTGGAACGCGCGGTCGCACGGCTCCCCCGCACGTCGCTCGTCGCCCTGTTCGCCGCCCTCGACGGCGCTTCCCTGCCCGCATCCGAACTCGCGGTATTGCGGCCACTCGCGCTCGTCGGCGACGACGGCGCACCGTTCGGCGCGGTCGCGGCACGCGTGCGGACGGCATCCATCGCCCGTCCCGACGCATTCGTCACCGAACCGCCCGCTCCGCCCGTCGTCGCGGCGAACGACTCCGACGCCGCCGCTGCGGCCGAGCGCGCCTTCACGACCGTCGGCGCATTGGCCGACGTGCTGCTCGCGGGCCTGCACACGCCGCTGTCGCGCACGGGCACCGGTGCGGTCAGCGCCATCGATCGGCGTCGACTCACGGATGCCGGAGCCCTGGGGTCGGTGGACGACATCGACGACCTGGTCGCCGCCGCCGCCGCCGCCGACCTCGTGACACCGCTGGGTCGCGAGTGGATCGTGACCGACGCGGGCACGCAGTGGCTCGAAGCGACCACCACCCGACGCTGGGCGGTCATCGCGGAGGGGCTGCGCAGCGCCGTGCCGGCGGGTCTGCGAACCGACGACGGCGGCTTCCGGCCGCTCTCGAGCTGGGCAGGCGCTTACCCGCTTCATGCCGAGTGGACCGAACGCTCCGCCCGGCTGCGCCGCATCGCCGAAGCCTGGGGACTGATCACCGCGGTGGGCACCGAGCCGCGGTGGACCGAGACGCTCCGGGTCGGCGCCTCCCCCGACACCGAGAGCCTGGCGGCGCACATGCCCGCCGAGATCGACCGCGTGTACCTGCAGGCCGACCTGACCGCGATCGCCCCCGGGCCGCTCGCGCCCGCCCTCGATCTGCGCCTGCGCACGATCGCGACGCGCGAGTCGCGCGCGCAGGCCTCGACGTACCGGTTCAGCACCGAATCGCTCGGCACGGGCATGACCGAAGGCGAGACCGCGGATTCGATCCGCGAGTTCCTGCGCGGAATCTCGCTGACCGGCATCCCGCAGCCGTTGGACTACCTGGTCGAGAGCACCGCCGCACGGCACGGTCTCATCCGGGTGCGCGCCGACGAGGCCACGGGACGCACGCGTCTCGAGGCGACCGACCTTGCTCTGCGCGACACGATCCTCGTCGACCAGGCGCTGCGCCCGCTGGGATTCGTCCGCGACGGCCACGAGCTGGCCTCGCGGGTGGAGCGTGACGCGGTGTACTGGTCGCTCGCAGACGCGCGCTACCCGGTCGTCGCCCTCGACGCGTCCGGCGCTCCGGAGTCTCTGCACCGCCGCACGAGGGCCGCGGATTCGACGGCCCTCATCGAACCGCGCGACACGTATGCGCGGCTGATCGCCGCCCTGCGCGCGGGACACGAGACGGATGCCGACGCGGCCTGGCTCGGCCGCGAGCTCGAGCAGGCGGTGCGCACGAAGTCCGTGATCGTGGTCGTCGTGCGGATGCCCGACGGCTCCGAGCGCGCGCTGACCCTCGAAGCCTCCGGGCTCGGCGGCGGCCGCCTGCGCGGGCGCGACCGGGGCGCCGACGTCGAGCGCACCCTGCCGGTGTCGAGCATCGTCAGCGTGCGGCCGGCATCCTGATTCCGCCTCCGGCGCACCGCGATCCCGGCATCCACCCGCCGAGTAGGATTGACCCTTATGGCTGACGGTCCTCTCATCGTGCAGAGCGACCGGACTGTGCTGCTCGAAGTCGCACACCCGGACGCCGAGTCGGCGCGCCACGAGCTCGCGATCTTCGCCGAGCTCGAGCGCGCGCCCGAGCACATCCACACGTACCGCATCACCCGCCTGGGGCTGTGGAACGCGCGCGCCGCCGGCCACGACGCCGACGACATGCTCACCACGCTCGAACGCTGGTCGCGGTTTCCCGTGCCGCCGTCGGTGTCGATCGACATCCGCGAGACCGTCGGGCGCTACGGACGTCTCACGATCGAGCGCAACGGCGACGGCGAACTGCTGCTGACCGCGACCGACACCGCGGTGCTGACCGAGGTCTCGCGCAACAAGCGCATCCAGCCGCTGCTGGTCGGCCACCCCACGCCGCAGTCGTTCGTGATCGACGCGTGGGCCCGCGGGCACATCAAGCAGGAGCTGCTCAAGATCGGCTGGCCGGCCGAAGACCTCGCCGGATACACACCGGGGACGCCGCATCCGATCGAACTCGACGAGTCGAACTGGACGCTGCGTCCGTACCAGCGCAAGGCCGTCGACATCTTCACCGAGGGCGGCTCAGGCGTCGTGGTCCTCCCCTGCGGCGCGGGCAAGACCCTCGTCGGCGCTGCCGCGATGGCCGACACGAAGACGACCACGCTGATCCTCGTGACCAACACCGTCAGCGCCCGCCAGTGGCGCGACGAGCTGCTCAAGCGCACCTCCCTGACCGCCGAGGAGATCGGCGAGTACTCGGGGCAGATGAAGGAGATCAAGCCCGTCACGATCGCGACGTACCAGATCCTGACGGCCAAGCGCGGCGGACAGTACGCGCACCTGGCGCTCCTCGATGCCCTCGACTGGGGACTCATCGTCTACGACGAGGTGCACCTGCTGCCCGCCCCGGTCTTCAAGCTGACCGCCGACCTGCAGGCCCGTCGCCGGCTCGGCCTGACCGCCACGCTCGTGCGCGAGGACGGTCGTGAGGGCGACGTGTTCAGCCTGATCGGGCCCAAGCGGTTCGACGCGCCGTGGAAGGAGATCGAGGCCCAGGGCTTCATCTCCCCCGCGGCCTGCTACGAGGTGCGCGTCGATCTCCCGGCCGGCGATCGCCTCGAATACGCCGCGGCCGCAGACGACGAGCGCTACCGCCTCGCTGCCACGGCGCACGCCAAGATCGGCGTCGTCCGCCAGCTCGTCGAGCGGCACGCCGGCGAGCGCATCCTCGTGATCGGGCAGTACCTCGACCAGATCGACATCCTCGCCGAGGCACTCGACGCCCCTCAGATCACCGGCGCGACGCCCGTGGACGAGCGCGAGAAGCTGTACCAGGCCTTCCGCGTCGGCGAGATCTCGCTGCTCGTCGTCTCGAAGGTGGCGAACTTCTCGATCGACCTGCCCGAGGCATCCGTCGCCATCCAGGTCTCTGGATCGTTCGGCTCCCGCCAGGAGGAGGCGCAGCGGCTCGGACGCCTGCTGCGGCCCAAGGAGTCGGGTCGCACCGCGAGCTTCTACACGCTCATCGCCCGCGACACGGTCGACCAGGACTTCGCGCAGAACCGTCAGCGGTTCCTGGCCGAGCAGGGCTACAGCTACACGATCCTGGACGCCCACGCGATCGCTGCGTAACCGATTCGAGTGGCCGGCACCGCGGGCCAGTGCTGATCAGCCCGCGGCTGACACCGTCGCACCGATGCACACCGCCAGGCACGAGAAGTACAGCACGACGCCCCCGAACACGATGTGCAGGGTGACGGCCCAGTGCAGCTTCCCGCGCACGACGGCCGAGACCGCCGCGACGAATTCCCTGCGGCGCCCCTCCACGACTCCAGAGACCCGACGGTGGTGCCGCACCATGAGGGCGTCGCCGAGCACCTGCCCGACATTGATCACGACGAAGGCACTCCACGCGAGGAACAGCGCATCGAGAATCACGTAAGCGGTCCACGCCGCGAGCCCGAGGGTGCCGACTGCGGCGTGGCTGAGGACAATCGAGGATGACCGGCGACCGTGCCGCGCCCAACCGGCGAGAAGAGACACCCCGAGTGCGGCCTGAACGGCCCAGGCGATGAGTACGGCCAGCGCCATGGCGGTCCTCGCAGCCTCATCCCGCGACCGTGGCGCCGATGCTCACGCCCACGCTGGAGAAGAACACCACGCCGCTGAAGACTCCGTGGAACCGGACGCTCGCGGGAACACCGCCGCGGATGACGTCGACGATGAAGTGCCAGTACTCGACACCGAGCGGGCGCTTCTCCCCACCTCGAAGACGGCGTCCGCGACGGCGCATCATGCTGTCGCCGAAGGGAATGCCGACGCAGTAGACGAGGACATTCGCCCACGCGAAGGCCACCGCGTCGGTGATGATGAAGGCGATCCACAGTGCAAGCGCGACGATCATGAGCGCCACGTGCGTGAGGATCGAGCCGGCATGCGCCCGGCCGTGGCGCGCCCATCCGACGAGCATCCACAGCCCCACCGCGGCCTGCACGGTCCACGCCACCAGCACGAAGTACTCCACGCGCGTGATTTTACTACATTTATAGTAGAGATTGCACTACTTTCGTAGTGAGGCCCCGATCAGGCGGAGTCCGTCATCAAGAGGGCTGCGCTCGTTCCTTGACCACCTGCCGAGAAGCCATCAGGTGGGCCACCGCCATAACGACACCCCCGATGAGATAGATCACCGCGATGGGGTCGAGGCCGAACACGAACGGGCCGATGAACATGGCGGCGATGGGGATCCATGTGGCCCACCATGCCCACCGCTCGCGGGCACGGTAAGGCACGAGCAACACGGCCAGCGCCAGGAGATTCAGAGCGGCGAAGATCATGAACATCACGCGCTCGTCGTCGGTGGTGGCGAAAGTCGCGGCGCCGACGATGTGATTGAGAGCGAACAGCGAAGTGGAGACGAGAAGGATCCACCAGGCGACTCTGAACAGCACCATCACGCTTCTCCTCTCATGCAAGGCACGCGTCCAGGCGAGCGAGCCCGCCGGGCCAAGCGACGTTCGCGAAGAAGTCGCGCATCTCGGTCGCAGGATACCCGGTCTGCTCGACCGTGACCAGGGTGCCCGCGGCTATCGGCTCGAACGTCATGACGATGCGCGTCTCCAACTGCGGCATCGGCTCTCCGCCGATGGTCGAGTCTGAAACGAGGTCCGTCACGAGGCGGTGCGGCCGGTCGATTTCGACGTACGTCTGCACATCGTGGACCTCGGTTGCGGGGTTCGGACGGAACCGCGCTTCCCACGCGCCGCCGACGCGCAGGTTGACGGACGTCTGCACGGCGCCCTCGTTGGGGCCGAGCGCGGAGAGCCAGCTGAGTTGCTTCTCGGGATCCGTGTAGGCGTCGAAGACCTCCTCCGGGGTGGCGTGCAGTTCCCGCTGCACGCGCAGCCCGATTGACTCCGTCGAATCGATCTGACTCATGGCACTGCTCCTTGTCTGGTGAGATCGTTCTCGCTCTTCCGCAGCCGACCTTGCCGCACATAGTACTACGTTCGTAGTGGAATGTCACTACGGAAGTAGTACTCAGTGCTACGTTCGTTGCATGGCCATCACCCGCGAACGGGCTCTCGAAGCCGCGCTCGAACTCCTCGGCGAGCAGGGCATCCGGGCACTGACCCACGCCCGGGTCGACGAGCGGGCGGGCCTGCCCAGAGGCTCGACGTCGAACTGGTTCCGCACCCGGGATGCGCTCGTCGCGGGGGTCATCACTTGGCTGGCCGAAGTCGAGCGCTCCGAATTCGCCGCAGGTGGCGCCCCGCAGATCACGACGCCCGACGAGCTGGTCGACGCCCTCTCAGGATTCATCGCTGTACAGACCGGACCGCTCGCCGGCCGCACTCGAGCCCGCTATGCGCTCTTTCTGGAGGGCAACAGCGACCCGGAACTGCTGGCACCGCTCCTGCAGCAGCGCGCCCTCTATGTGGACTGGACCGCAGCGCTGCTCGTGGGCATCGGCGCCGCGCATCCTGCGGAGGCCGCGCGCACCCTGATGGCCACGGGCGAGGGCCTCGTGCTGCACCGTCTGACTATCGATCCGGATGCCGAGATCAGGCCCGTGATCGAGCGCGCGGTGCGCGCGTGCCTCGATTGAATCCACTTAGACCAGGATCCTGTCCAAGGGCGTGTCGGTGTCGACCAGCCGATCCGGGTTTACGCGGTCGCCGCTACTGATCAGGGCCTTGATGTGCTTCTGCACGTCCCACACATTCACGTTCATTCCCCCGACCACGCGGCCGTGGTCCACCCAGAACGCGATGAACTCGCGCGCGTCGAGGTCGCCACGGATGATCAGGTCAGCGTCCGTCATGAGCGGGGGAAAGCCCGACAGCTCCATGCCGAGATCGAACTGGTCGGTGTAGAAGTACGGAATGCCGTCGTGTCTCGCCGAGCCGCCCATCATGACGCGAGCGGCGACAGGTCCTGCCTTGCGCGCGTTGTCCCAGTGCTCGCTGCGCAGATGCCGTTGGATGACCGGGTGGTAAGCGTTGGCCACGTCGCCGGCCGCGTACACGTCGGGCGCGGAGGTCCTGAGCGACGCATCGGTGAGGATGCCGTTGCCCAGCGCGATCCCGGCGCCTTCGGCCAACGCGGTGTTCGGCACCGCTCCGACCCCGATCAGCACGAGGTCCGCCGGCACGGTTTCGCCGTCGACGACGACTCCCTCCGCGCTCCCGCGCCCCACGATCCGCTCGACCTGCACGCCGGTGCGCAGATCCACGCCGTTCTCGGTGTGGAGGCCACGGAACACCTCACCCATCACCGGGCCGACCGCGAGAGCGAGTGGCACGGGGTCGCGCTCGAGGATCGTCACTGTGTTTCCGAGGGTCCGCGCCGTCGCGGCCACCTCCATCCCGATCCACCCCGAGCCGATCAGCACGAGTCGCCTGCCGCCGTCGCGCAGTCCGCGGGCCAGCGCGTCTGAATCCTCGAGACGTCGGAGCGTCTGCACACCGTCGAGGTCGTGCCCCTCGAGGGGGAGCGATCGGGGCGACGCGCCCATCGCGAGCAGCACGGCGTCGTACGCCAGATCGCCCCCGTCGGTTTCGATTCGATGTGCGCCGGGATCCAGGCGCGTCGCCCTCGTGGACGTGCGCAACTCGATATCCCGCTCGGTGTACCACGAAACGGGATGCAGCACCGCGGCATCCAGTCCCTCTTTGCCCGCGAGATAACCCTTCGACAGCGGTGGGCGCTGGTAGGGCGGGTGGGGCTCGGCCGCCACAATCGTCACATCGCCGGCGTACCCGTCGTTGCGCAGGGTCTCGGCGGCTTTGCCGGCGGCGACTCCCCCGCCGACGATCACGAAGTGAGCCATGACTCCTCCTCAAGCGGCCTGCCGCATCCTTGAGGTGCTCGGGGAGGGCGGCCGTTGCTCTCGGCGGCTCCATCATAGATCTGCGCGAACCTGCGCGCAGGGCGCGGTGCTGGTCCCCTGAGGTGCCCGATCGGATGCCGCTCCGGGCGATATCCAGACAGCGCATCGATTACCTCGCCATAATGAGGGCATGACCGCACCGCGCATCCTGGTCGTCGACGACGAACCGAACATCCGCGACCTGCTCATCACGAGCCTCAGATTCGCCGGCTTCCAGGTCCGGGCCGTCTCGAACGGCGCCCAGACGATCTCGGCCGTCCTCGAAGAGGAACCCGACCTCATCATCCTCGACGTGATGCTTCCCGACATGAACGGGTTCAGTGTCACGAAGCGGCTGCGGGGCGCCGGCTACACCGCGCCGATCCTCTTCCTCACGGCCAAGGACGAGACCGAAGACAAGATCGCCGGCCTCAACGCCGGCGGTGACGACTACGTCACCAAGCCGTTCAGCCTCGACGAGATCGTCGCCCGCATCCAGGCGATCCTCCGCCGCACGATGCAGGCCGACGAGGAGTCGGTCATCCGGGCCGGCGAGCTCACGATGGACCAGGACACCCACGACGTGCTCGTCGGCGACGCGTCGATCGACCTCAGCCCGACCGAGTTCAAACTGCTCAGGTACCTGATGCTCAACCCGAATCGCGTGCTGTCGAAGGCGCAGATCCTCGACCACGTCTGGGAGTACGACTTCAACGGCGACGCGGGCATCGTCGAGAGCTACATCTCCTACCTCCGCCGCAAGATCGATCCGCACTCGACCGAGCCGCTCATCCAGACCAAGCGCGGTTTCGGCTACATGCTCAAGGCCGGCAAGACCGCCTGACGCGGTCCCTGACCCAAGGGGCCGCCGCTCTGCACGCAAGGCACGCGAAGAAGACTGATGCGGTCACCCGATGGTGGCGTGGCATCAGCCTGCGCGCGAAGGTCACCGGCGTCACCGTCATCCTGCTCGCCGTCGGGCTGATCGCGGCCGGCTTCGGCACGGCATACTTCCTCCGCAACACCCTGATCGCAAGCGTCGAGACACAGCTCGACGCGCTCGCCCGCACGGACGTCGCCGCGCCGCTGCTGAACCTCACGGGCAATGAGGGTCAGCTGCAGATCACCGCGGTAGAGAATGCTGCGCCGACGGAGTACCGCGTCGCCATCTACGGTCCCACCGATGGCGCACTGCTCGCCACGGCGGGTGGTCGCGGCGGTCCTGAGCCCGTCTTCCCGGAGAGCATCCCCTTGGACATCGCCCAGTCCAAAGAGCTCCAACCCTTCTCGCTCTACTCCGCAGACGGCGAGTACGAGTTCCGGGCGACCATCGCCCTGCAGGAGGTCTCGGGCGCCGGCATCCTCTACACGCAGCTCGTCGCGCTGCCCCTGGCATCGACGTATCAGGTCGTCGCGCAGTACATCGGCATCTACAGTCTGCTGGCGGTGATCATCCTCATCGCCAGCGCCTTCCTGACCCGGTGGCTGGTCACCTTGACGTTCCGCAGCCTCGGTCAGGTCGAATCGACCGCGATGGCGATCTCGGCGGGTGACTTCAGCCAGCGTCTCACCGATATCGAACCGATGACGACCGAGGTCGGCCGCTTGAAATCGGCGATCAACGCGATGCTCGGTCGGGTTGATGCCGCTCTCTCGCAGCGCGATTCGTCCGTGCGGCAGATGCGCCGGTTCATCGGCGATGCGAGTCACGAGCTGCGCACCCCGCTCGTCACGGTCCGCGGATACGCAGAGCTCTACCGGATGGGCGCGATCTCGGGCGAGGACGATGTCGCGCAGGCGATGGACCGCATCGAGAAGGAGGCGATGCGCATGGGCGTGCTCGTCGAAGACCTCCTCGCCCTGGCCCGACTCGACGAGCGTCGCGACGTGGTCATCGGCCCCGTCGATCTGCGGCCGATCGCCCGGGATGCCGCGCTCGACGTGCGCGCGACATCGCCACAGCGCTCGGTCACCGTGATCGACACCACGATCGGCCAGGCGCCCGAGCCCGAGCCGGCACCCGAGTTCGAACCCGAGCCCGACCCAGACGCCACCGCGCGTCGACGGGGCGGACCCCCGACGTCGGTCATCGCCCGCGCGGGCGGCGGGGCGCTCTCGCGGCTGCGGCGCAAACCTCGGCCCGTCTCGGCCGCGCAGGCTTCCGGAACGAACGAGACGCCCCAGGTTGCGCCCGTGGCCCTGGCAGCACCGGCTGCGATCGGCGAGACGACTCCCCCGATCGTGCTCGGCGACGAGAACCGTGTGCGCCAGGTGGTCGCGAATCTCCTCGGCAACGCGCGCAGGTTCACTGCCGAGGACTCGCCGATCGATCTGCGCATCGGCGTGGACGCCGCTGCGGGAATGGGCTGGATCGAGGTCGCCGACCACGGTGACGGCATCCCGGAGCAGATCCGCGACAAGATCTTCCAGCGGTTCTGGCGTGCCGACACGTCGCGAGCCCGAGAGACCGGCGGCACCGGCCTCGGCCTGTCGATCGTGGCGTCGATCGTCGATGCGCTCCACGGGTCCGTCTCGGTCGATGAGACCCCCGGCGGCGGCGCCACCTTCCGCGTCGCTTTCCCCCTGGCGCAGGCCCGTGATGGCTTCGAGCACCTGCAGATCGAGACTCAGCCGATCGAGCGCCTGCCGCGCTCGCAGGAGTAGCGTCCGTTCCTCCCCAGTCCGCCGGCCGCCGCGTGGGTGCACAGCGCACCTGTGCGGCACGGTGGCGTGCCGTGCGCACTCCTAGCGTGGAGCTCCCACCCCACCGATCAAGGAGTTTCCATGGCCGTCTTCTCCGTCGACAGCGACGCCGTCATCGCCACCACCGCCGCCGTACGCGGCACGATCGATCGCCTGCAGGGCGAGACGCAGGCCATGCTCACGCAGTTGACGCAGCTGCAGGCGTCATGGACGGGCAGCGCCGCCGTCGCGTTCCAGACCGTGGTCGACCAGTGGCGCGCCACCCAGCGCCAGGTCGAGGACTCGCTCGCCGGCATCAACGCGGCCCTCGCGACCGCCGGACAGCAGTACGCGGATGCCGAGCACGCCACGACGAGCCTGTTCCGGTAGATGCCCGAAACGCAGAACAGCCCCTCCCGAAGGAGGGGCTGTTCTGTGCGTTCTGTCGAACGGACTTCAGTGGATCAGAAGTCCATGCCACCGGTCGGGTCGCCGGCCGGAGCGGCTGCGCGCTCGGGCTTGTCGGCGACGACGGCCTCGGTCGTCAGGAACAGCGCGGCGATCGACGCGGCGTTCTGCAGAGCCGAGCGCGTGACCTTGGCGGGGTCGATGATGCCCTGCGCGAACAGGTCACCGTACTCGCCGGTCGCGGCGTTGAGGCCGAAACCGGGCTCGAGCTCCGAGACCTTGTTCGCGACGACACCGGGCTCGAGACCGGCGTTCAGCGCGATCTGCTTGAGCGGGGCCTCGATCGCGACGCGCACGATGTTCGCACCGGTCGCCTCGTCGCCGACGAGGCTCGTGAGGGCCTCGCTGTCGAACGCGACCTTGCCGGCCTGGATGAGCGCGACGCCACCACCGGGGACGATGCCCTCTTCGACGGCTGCCTTCGCGTTGCGAACGGCGTCCTCGATGCGGTGCTTGCGCTCCTTCAGCTCGACCTCGGTGGCCGCGCCCGCCTTGATGACGGCGACGCCACCGGCCAGCTTGGCCAGACGCTCCTGGAGCTTCTCGCGGTCGTAGTCGCTGTCGGTGTTCTCGATCTCGCGACGGATCTGCGTGACGCGACCCTCGATCTGGGAAGCCTCGCCGGCACCCTCGATGATCGTGGTCTCATCCTTGGTGATGATGACCTTGCGCGCACGGCCGAGCAGGTCGAGGGTGGCGTTCTCGAGCTTGAGACCGACCTCCTCGGTGATGACCTGTCCACCCGTGAGGATCGCGATGTCCTGCAGCTGCGCCTTGCGACGGTCGCCGAAGCCGGGAGCCTTGACGGCAGCCGACTTGAAGATGCCGCGGATCTTGTTGAGCACGAGAGTCGCAAGCGCCTCGCCCTCGACGTCCTCGGCGATGATGACGAGCTCCTTGCCGTCCTGGATCACCTTGTCGACGATCGGCAGAAGGTCCTTGATGTTCGAGATCTTCTGGTTCGCGATCAGGATGTAGGCGTCTTCGAAGACGGCTTCCTGGCGCTCCGGGTCGGTGACGAAGTAGGGGTTGATGAAGCCCTTGTCGAACCGCATGCCCTCGGTGAGCTCGAGCTCGGTGCCGAACGTCTGCGACTCCTCGACGGTGACGACGCCTTCCTTGCCGACCTTGTCGATCGCCTCGGCGATCAGGTCGCCGATGGTGGTGTCGGCCGCGGAGATGGAAGCCGTTGCCGCGATCTGCTCCTTGGACTCGACGGGCTTGGCCGAGGCCAGCAGCTCGTCGGAGATGGCCTGAACGGCCTTCTCGATGCCCTTCTTGAGCGAGATGGGGTCGGCGCCGGCCGCGACGTTGCGCAGGCCTTCCTTGACGAGTGCCTGGGCCAGCACGGTTGCGGTGGTGGTTCCGTCACCTGCGACGTCGTCGGTCTTCTTGGCGACCTCCTTGACGAGCTCCGCGCCGATCTTCTCGAAGGGGTCCTCGAGCTCGATCTCCTTGGCGATCGACACACCATCGTTCGTGATGGTGGGAGCGCCCCACTTCTTCTCAAGGACGACGTTGCGACCGCGGGGGCCCAGTGTCACCTTGACGGCGTCGGCCAGGATGTTGAGGCCGCGCTCGAGACCACGACGGGCCTCCTCGTCGAAAGCGATGATCTTAGCCATGTGTTTTTCGTCCCTCCCGGACGTTGCGATGTCTTAGCACTCAGATGAGTCGAGTGCTAATCCATTCTGGCACTCGCCCCTACCGAGTGCAAGCCGCGGGGACGGATGCGGCGCCGCAATGCGTCATAGAACGCCGATACCCCGCCGCGAAACGCGGCGGGGTATCGAACGAGCGGGGTGGGATCGGGCTCAGACGACGCGAACGGACTCGGCCTGCGGACCCTTCTGCCCGGCGCCGACCGTGAACTCGACGGTCTGACCCTCCTCGAGCACGCGGAATCCGCTCATGTCGATATTGGAGTAATGGACGAAGACGTCCTGCCCATCAGCCACGGTGATGAAGCCGAAGCCCTTCTCGGCGTTGAACCACTTGACGGTGCCCTGGGTCATCTGAATCTCCTGTAATGCGGGGAACAGGGCCATCGTATGCACGCGAATCGCGTCGAAATCGCCGCAATGGCAAGTGTTGACACGCATGCATCGAAGTGTTTACCGGCCTGAAACACTCGACCGCAGATGCGGTCAGGGAGCGGGCGTCGCGGTCGGGGGGTTCGCGGTGCGATCGAGCCCGATCACGATCGTGAGCTGCTTGGCATCAGGGTTGTCGACCGGCTGATAGACATCGCTCTGCTCGATGTTCGCCCCGCCGATCACCTGGGCGAGTCCGGCCGCGGCCGCCTCGTCGGTGGGCAGGTAATAGTAGATCGTCGTCTCGGCGAAGTCTGTCGAGCCGGCCTCGCTGGCCAGCACGGTGTCCTCCGCCCATCCGGCGGCGACGACGACGTCTTTCATCTGGGTCGCGAGACCCTGCTCGGGCGTCGCATTGAGCACGAGGACGTCATAGGTCGTGTCGACGACGGGTGTGACGACAGGCAGCGGAGTGGCGGTCGGTGAGGGCGTGGGGAAGAGAACGACACGTCCCGTGACCAGCAGCGTGCCGAAGATGCCGACCGCGACGAGCACGACCGTGGCAAGGATCGCCCACAGCAGCACGACCCATCCGCGCATGCGGGGGTTCTCTGCGCGATGGGCACCGACCCGGCCCGCATCCGGGGGAAGGTCGTCGAATCGATCCCGCGGGAAGGTCGTTCTCGGCACCTCACGATGGTACCGGTACCCGGCGGGTGGCCACGTCCGCGCCGTCCTCGGCCGGACGCAGGCGTCAGTGGGGTGCGCCGGCGGCGCGGGCGATCCTCGCCTGCTCGCGCGCATCGCGGATGCGACGCAGACGCTTGACCAGCATCGGATCGTGCTCCTGCGCGTCGGTGGTGTCGATCAGACGACCGAGCAGCTGGTAATACCGTGCCGGGGAGAGCCCGAGGTCGGCGCGGATCGCCTCCTCCTTCGCGCCCGCATGCCGACGCCATTCCGCCTCGAATTCGAGGATGGCGCGGTCGCGGTCGGTCAAGGGCACGGGGCCACGCTAACCCGCGTCGTTCGCCCTGCCGCCGCGCCACTCCACGAATGCTCCGAGTGGGTCCACCGCGGCGAGCGGAACGCCATCGCGGCGCAGGACGAAGCCTCCCCACGTCATGGGATCGACCGGGGCCGCGCCGTCGACGGGAAGCCCGGGTGGATCGATCGACACCCAGACGGCGTCCAGCAGCGCGATGTTCGCGCTCAGGCGCTCTCGGCCCACCCGGGCGATGTGGGGCAGCACGCCCGGGGTCGTGATCACGAGCGTCGCGTCGCGCGGCGCGAGCGCGGCGAGCTCGGCGAGCGCGTCCTGCTCGGTGGCATCACCGCGCACGAGGATCGGCGGGTCGGCGGCCGCGATGTCGAGCGCGGCATCGATCCTCGCCGCGCGACCCTCCTCCCCCGGCCACACCAGACTCATGAGGAAGCGCCGGTCGTCCGCATCCGCGGCATCGAGCGGAGCGAGGTCGATGCCCGCACGCCACACGACGTCCGGCATCCGCAGCGGCGGATCGCCGGTGACCGTGCACTGCAGGACGACCGTCGACGTGCCCTCCCCCGGGTCGAGGTCTCCTCCTCCGCCGTACCGATACGAATATCGGTCGGGGTAAAGGCACAGGCCGGCGCTCGCGCCGACCTCGAGCAGGGCGATCGGCCCGTCGATCCCGCTCAGTGCGGGCAGCAGCGCAGCGCACCGCAGCGGTTCATTCGTCTGCAGGCTGCGGACAGAGCACTCCGCGACCACGGCATCGGCGTGAGCCGCAACCCACTCCGCCCATTCGCGGTACGGGCCTTCCGGAGCACCCAGCATGCGCGTGACGGCGAACACGAGCGGCGGCTGCCGGTGCGTCGCCGGGATGCGGCCGAGGATCGCGGTCATCGCGCGATCGGCGGCCACTCCCGCGGCCCACTCGGCGTACAGCTCCGATCTGCCCGGAGCCTCGTCGCGCGCGAAGCGTCCGTAGCGGTCGGCGACCTCGGCGAGGCGGAGGCGGCATCCATCGTCCTATTCTCGCGGTGAACCCGCAGGCGACCGGGAGCCCGGCGGCGACCAGTGGGGTTGAATGGACTCTGGCTGAAGGAGGACCCCCATGACGTACAGCGTTCACAAGAGCGACGAGGAGTGGCGCGCCGAGCTGGACCCCGAGCGGTACCAGGTGCTGCGCGAGGCCGCGACCGAGCGCCCGTGGACCGGCGAGCTTCTCGACGAGAGCCGTGCGGGGCTCTATGCGTGCGCCGCCTGCGGTGCCGAGCTGTTCCAGAGCGGCACGAAGTTCGACTCGCACTGCGGATGGCCGAGCTTCTACGAGTCCGTGCGCCCTGAGGCCGTCGAGCTGCTCGAGGACAACGCGCACGGCATGCTGCGCACCGAGGTGCGGTGCGCCGCGTGCGGCTCACACCTCGGTCACGTCTTTCCGGACGGCGTGGGCACGCCCACCGGCGACCGGTACTGCATGAACTCGATCGCGCTCGAGTTCACCCCCGAAGCCGACTCGTGACCGGCGCTCTCGAGGCGGTGCGCAACCGCCGCTCGTGGTCGAAGGTGACGGATGCCGCGCCCACGCGCGCCGAGCTGCTGACGCTGCTCTCGGCCGCCGGGCGCGTCGCAGACCACTCGTCGATGCGGCCCTGGCGTGTCATCGAGCTGCGCGGAAGCGACCGCGAGCGCCTGGGTCGCGCGATCAACAAGGCCGAGGGTCACAAGGGCTCGTCGTCCAAGCCGCTGCGCGCCCCGATGCTGCTCGCGGTCGTCGCCACCTACCGCAAGAGCGACAAGGTGCCGCGCTGGGAGCAGGAGGCGGTCGCCTCGGGCGTCGCGCACGTGCTGAGTCTGCTGCTGGACGAAGCCGGCTGGGGCGTCATCTGGCGCACGGGCCACTACACCCGCAGCAAGGCCGTCGCCAAGCTGCACGGCCTGGGCAAGAACGAGGAGCTGCTCGGCTGGCTGTACGTCGGCGGCAAGCCCCCGAAAGCGCGCCCCGGCAGGCGTAAGGCCGTCGACGCGCGGCACCACTTCTCGCGCCTGCCCTCCGCCAATCGGGACTTCTCACACCTCGAGGTGCAGTCCTAGCGGCGCAGCCGCCCCCACGGCACGGTCGCGACGACGACCGACAGCAGGGCGACGAGCACCATCGCGAGCTCTTGGACCGGCCCCGGGCTCGCCGGCGCCGGCCACAGGGCGTCGAGGGCGAAGGACATGCCGAGCTGGCCGACGACCGCGCCGAGCCCGAGCAGCAGCACACCGGTGTGCGCGACCAGCGCCGCCGACATGAAGATGTAGACCACCCCGATCGCGCCGCCGAAATACAGCCACGCCTCGGCCGGGAAGGACGCGGGCATGCCGACGATGCCGACGTGGATCGCGGCGGCCATCACGAGGAGGATCGTCCCCCCGGCGAAGTTGACGAGCGTCGCGGTCAGCGGCGTGCCGACGCGTTGGCGCAGTCGGCCGTTCGTGGCCTGCTGCCACGCGATGCCGATGCCCGTCAGCAGCGGGAGCACCAGCATCCACAGCGGGATGCCGCTCAGCCCGTCGCCGGTCAGCGCGATGCCGACCGCGACCAGGGCAAGCGCCCCACCGATCAGTCGCGGCACCGTGACCGCGACCACGCCCGCGGGACCGTAACCCACCCGGTCGAGGATGAGCCCGCAGAGCGCTTGACCCGCGACCACGCCGACCGTGAAGAGCGAAACGCCGATGATCCCCACGGCGATCCCCTGCGTGGCGACCGTGAGCGCTCCCGCGGCGCCGCCGGCCAGCATCCACCACGGGATGCCGCGCGAGCGCACCCCGTCGACCAGGGCCGCATAGCCGCGGCGGCCTGCGGGGAGTGCCGCGGACAGCACGATGAGGATCACCAGCCCCGAGCCGAACGAGACCGCGGCCGCGACGAGCCCGTCGTCGAGTCGCGCGCCGAGCTGACCGTTCACACGCGCCTGGAGTGCGGTGAACACGCCGACCAGCACCGCCCCGCCGAGCGCGATCCAGGCGGGCATGCGGGCGCGGGTCACTCCCCCATCATGCCGGGCCGGGACCACGTCGCCGGCCGCGGTTACCCTGGAGTGTGCCCACTTCCGCGCGCACGCGCTCCCTCCTCACCTGGCTTCCGGCCACGATTCTGCTCGTGGTCATCGGACTCGTGGTGCTGGCGACTTTCGCGGTGCAGGGGTCGTGGTGGGCCGAGGAGAAACCCTCCGCTTCGGCCGATCAGAAGGCCTCGGACGGGTCGAGCATTCTGACCGACGCAGGGTTCGACTACGTGAACGTCGAGGGCATCGTGCGCGTGCGCATCGGCGAGGGCGCGCTTCCGGCCGAAGAGCTGGGCATGGGTGCGAACGCCGAGAAGTCGGCTGAGTTCCGCGGACCCGTGCGCGCTGTCGTCGCGGGGGGTGAAGACGTCTACGTCGTCGACGACGTCGGTGGCCTCACGGCTGTCAGCCGGAACGGCGAACTCGCATCGGTGACGCTCATGTTCGACAGCCCCGGCACGTGGTCGGATTCCGTCGAGCAGGTGCAGGCGCTGGCGCCGACGTTCGGCTGGGACGAGAGCCCAGATCACCAGCCTCGACGAGCAGCTCGCGGAGTTCAACCAGAGCGGCACCGCCGATACCTTCACCGCGGTCGTCGGTCCGTCGCAGGGCGGCGCCCAGGTGACCGCGACCCTGACGTTCGACCCCGGCAGCGGCACAACCCCGGTGGCGCTGACCTTCGAACCCGGCAGCCTGATTCGGCCGTCGACCTCGCGGCGCGAGGCGGCATATGCGCGCCAGCCTCCATGCGTGCTGACATCCGATGCTCGCTCGGTCGCGATCGAGGGAACACGGACGCCAGAAGCGGCCCCCCGCCCGAAGACGAGGGACCGCTCGTGGAGTGCTTCGCCGCTACTTCAGCGCCTTGCTGCCCTTGAACTGCATGTCGTCGGCTCCGCCACCCTGGCCCTTGCCGGTTCCGGGAACCGCGGAGTTGGTCATCGCGAACGTCAGAGTGGCGTGGGCGATGGCGTCCGCCATCTGCTCGAGCACCGCCGAGTCGATGTTCGTGATGTCATCGCAGGCCGCGTGGTAGCACTTGTCGTACGCCACGCCGGCGGTTCCA
Organism: uncultured Actinomycetota bacterium; assembly: GCA_963781135.1. GTDB lineage: Bacteria > Actinomycetota > Actinomycetes > Actinomycetales > Microbacteriaceae > Microbacterium. The sequence goes on from CAWADY010000013.1 coordinate 32,980, forward strand.
CCATAGATGGCCGCTTCTTCGGCGGTCTTCTTGTCTTCGGCTCCGGTGAACAGGCCTCCCGCAGGGATGCCGTTCTCGATGAAGCCGAAGTAGTCGGAGCGTCCGTCGAACGCCGTCGGCTTGGTTGCGAGTCCCTGTGACGCGAAGTACTCGAGGAACACCTCTTCGACAGTGCTCGACCCGGTCGGGCCCTTGGTTCCGAAAGCGTCGCCGTCACCGTCGTAGACGAAGCGCACGGGGTTCGGCGAGCCGACCATGTCGAAGTTCAGGTTCACCGCGTGATCCTTGATCTCCTTCTTGGTCAGCTTCGAGATGTAGTAGTCGGACCCGATGAGCCCGTCTTCTTCACCGCTCCAGAATGCGAAGCGAACGCGGTTGACCGGCTTGACTCCCAATTCGGCCATCTTCACGGCCGTCTCCAGGATGGCGGCGGTGCCGGATCCGTTGTCGTTGATGCCGGGGCCCTCCCGCACGCTGTCGAGGTGTCCGCCGACGACCACGGTGCGGTCTGTGCGTCCCCCGGTGTCTGCGAGCACGTTGAAGGTCTTCACCGTTTCGACGTGCGCGTCGAATGCAAGGCGCATGGTGAGTCCTGCGCTCTTGACGAGCGCTTCACCGAGTGCGAACGTCGTGCCCACCACCGGCAGCGTGAAGATCGGCGGGTCGAGCGTGCCGAAGAGCAGCGCTTCGCGGTCTTCCGTGTGGAGACGTTGCCCTGGTTGAAGATGATCACGGCGGCCGCTCCGGCCTCAAGCGCGTTATCGGCCTTCTCGCGGAACGTGCAGGTACCCCGCTGAATCAGGGCGATGTTCCCGGCCTTGAACCTGCGAAGTCGGCGTCCTCGCATCCACTCGTCGACGCGCGGTCACCCACGATGTTGACGTCGACGGCGGTCACCGCGGCGGTCACGTCTCCCTCGGAGGCGTAGGACATCTCGGTGTAGTCGACGTTGTACTCGTAGGTCGCGGGCGTCGGGGTGATCTGAGCGAGCACGGCGGTGTCGACGATGGTCTTGTCGTAGGTGAAATACTGACGCTGGGGCTTGTAACCCGCGGCGATCAGCTCTTTTTCCACATATGCGGCGGATGCCTCGTGACCGGCTAGTCCGGCGGCCCGGTTGCCTCCGTTGGCGGTGGCGATTTTCTGGAACTCCGCGAGATGCTCGGTGATCCCCGCGGCGGTGACCGCGGTGCGTAGCGCTTGCGTGTCGGTCCCGTTGCCGGCCTGCGCGGGCGCCGCGACGCTGACGGCGATCATCGCTCCAGCAGCGATCGTGGCGCCGATGCCGATGCGTAGCCTTCGTCTTTCGAACATGTACTGCTCCTTATCGGGGGGATATGGCGAGCCCGTCTTCTGGCTCGCCCGATTTCCCAGACACTACCTTCGGGGGCGCGGCGACGACAGGGCGTCGCGGGATTGACACACCGGAAAGCGCGTTGGCAGTGGCGCCGCATTAGCTCGCGCGCGTCCCAGCTCGCACAGGTGTGCGGTGTGGAGCCACACGGTCGTGTCGACGCATGTTGGAGCCGACTACGGGACTTGAACCCGTAACCCCCTAATTACAAGTTAGGTGCGCTACCAATTGCGCCAAGTCGGCAGGTACAGAAGTCTACCGAAGCCGCGGGAGCGGCATCCGCTCTACGGAGTGGGCGTCGGCGTCGCGCTTCCGGACGGTGTCGGCGTCGCGCTTCCGGACGGCGTCGCGGTCGGCGTGGGGGTGCTGTAGTACGCGTCACTCGCGCTCGTGAGCACGAACTGCGCGAACTCCTTGGGGTCATCGAGGGCGCCGACGTACTGCTCGCCGTTCACGAAGACCATCGGGGTGCCGGTGAGGGCGCCTTCCTGGGTGTCGGGAAGACCCTGCAGCGCGCGCTCGGTGGCCGACTTGGCCCACGACGCGAACGCCTGCTTCTCGATGCACGAGCGCACGACCTTCGGTGACTCCACGCCGGAGGCCTGCGCCATGTTGGCGAGCTCGATGTCGGTGAAGCCGTCGGAGTCGACCTCGGGCTGACCGGTGAGGAGGGCGTTGTTGAAGGCGAAGAACGCGTCGGGCGAGTGGGTGGCCACGCACGCGGCCGCGCTCGCGGCGCGCAACGAGTATTTGGTGCCGTTCGACTTCGCGGTCAGCATCGCGACCGGGTAGTAGGTCAGTGTCGCGGCTTCCTCGCTCACCCACTTGGAGAGCTGCTGAACGTTCGCGACCTGGAAGTCGTGGGAGCCGGTGGAGAGGTAGTCCACATAGACGCGGATGTCGACGACGGGCTGCTCGGTCGCCTCCGGAGTCGCGGTGGGGGTCGGCGTGGCCGTCTCGGCGGGCACGGCCTCGAGCGACTGCGCGGCTGATTCATCGTCGACCGCACCGGAGTCGGTCGCTGAGCCGACGCCGGTGACCGTGGTCACGACGAATCCGTCATCGGTGACGTTGGTCGGGCTCAGCACTGGCTGCGAGGCGGACGAGGTGACGACCCAGGTGACCACGACGGCCGCGACGGCGACGACCGCGACGATGACCGCGGCGAGCGAGGTCGTGCGGATCAGGCGCGCTCGCGACTGCTGTGCCTGAACCTGCTGCGCCTTCTCGCGGACCGCGTGACGGCGGTGCCGCTCGGCGGGCACGTTCGGGGACTCGTCGCTCGACATGGGACCTCTCGGGGCGGGCTGCGGACCTGGTGGCCCTGCATGGGTCGCACGGGGAGGCGACCGATGACGATGCTAACCAGGCAGGCTGGGAAATACCCAGACGGCTCCTGCGCACGGCCCGTGTCATACTGGACGAACGCCCAAAGACGGGCGTGCGGTTCGCCCCGCAAATTCCATCACTACGGATCGTCCGGCACGTACCTGCCGGTGAAGGAGAAGAATCAATGGCGTCAGTCACGTTCGACAACGCAACGCGCTTGTATCCCGGGGGCACTCGTGCCGCGGTCGACAAGCTCAACCTCGAGGTCGGAGACGGGGAATTCCTCGTTCTCGTCGGACCCTCCGGCTGTGGCAAGTCCACGTCCCTCCGCATGCTCGCCGGCCTCGAAGAGGTCAACTCGGGCCGCATCCTCATCGGCGACCGCGACGTCACGGACGTTCCGCCGAAGGACCGCGACATCGCGATGGTGTTCCAGAACTACGCGCTGTACCCGCACATGACGGTCGCCGAGAACATGGGCTTCGCCCTGAAGATCGCCGGCATCGGCAAGGACGAGCGCGCCGCCCGCGTGCTCGAGGCCGCGAAGCTCCTCGACCTCGAGGACTACCTCACCCGCAAGCCGAAGGCCCTCTCGGGTGGTCAGCGTCAGCGCGTCGCGATGGGTCGCGCGATCGTCCGCCAGCCCCAGGTGTTCCTCATGGACGAGCCGCTGTCGAACCTCGACGCGAAGCTGCGCGTGCAGACGCGCACGCAGATCGCGTCGCTGCAGCGCCGCCTCGGCGTCACCACGGTCTACGTCACGCACGACCAGACCGAGGCGCTCACCATGGGTGACCGCATCGCCGTGCTGAAGGACGGCCTCCTGCAGCAGGTCGGAACCCCGCGCGACCTGTACGAGCGTCCGAACAACGTGTTCGTCGCCGGCTTCATCGGCTCGCCCGCCATGAACCTGTTCCCGGCGGACCTCGCCGAGGGCGGCGTCCAGTTCGGCTCTGAGGTCGTTCCGCTCGACCGCGACACGGTCGGCCGCGCGAACGGCAGCCAGGTCACCGTCGGCGTCCGCCCCGAGGACATCGTCGTCGGCCCGGCCGACGGCAAGGGCCTCTCGGTCGCCGTCGACCTCGTCGAGGAGCTCGGCGCGGACGGCTACCTCTACGGCCACACCGACATCGCCGGCAAGCGCACCGACATCGTCGCCCGCGTCGACGGCCGCCGTCACCCGAACGCGGGTGACACGGTCACGCTCGCAGCGACCGCCGGACACGTTCACGCGTTCGATGTCGAGTCGGGCGAGCGCCTCAACGACGCTCCGGTCATCTCGGGCAGCTAGTATCCAGACCGCGGCGCGGAGGGTCTCTGACCCCCCGCGCCGCGGTTTTCTTTTCCCGCGCCATCCTTGGGGAGCAAGATGCCCGACGCACTCCGCATCACCGCGAGCTCGGTAGACCCGGGTCTGCTGACCCTCCCCTGGTCGACGCCGCTCGCGGAGTGGCCGAGCAGCACGATCGTGTTCCTGCCGAAGGGCCTTTCGCGTCACCTGGTGCGCTTCGCGAACCTCTCCGGTCGCGTCGTCGCGATCAAGGAGACGACCGAGGAGATGGCGCGCCGCGAGTACGACATGCTCGGCAACCTCGACCGCCTCGATGCACCCTGCGTCGATCGCGTCGCCGTGATCGCCGGGCGGACCGATGCCGCGGGCAGGCCGCTTCCCGCGGCCCTGGTCACCGCACATCTCAAGTTCTCGCTGCCGTACCGTGCCCTGTTCACGCAGGTGCTGCGGCCCGACACCGCCAATCGCCTGGTCGACGCACTCGCGGTGCTCCTGGTGCGCCTGCACAACGTCGGCTTCTTCTGGGGCGACGTGTCACTGTCGAACACCCTCTTCCGACGCGATGCGGGCGCGTTCGCGGCGTACCTCGTGGATGCCGAGACCGGCGAGCTGCACGAGAGCGGGCTGACCGCCGGTCAGCGCGCACACGACCTCGACGTCGCGCGCACCAACATCGCCGGCGAGATCATGGACCTCGAGGCCGGCGGACGCCTCGAGGGCGGGGTGGACGCGATCGCGATCGCCGACGGCATCATGTCGTCGTACCGATCGCTGTGGACCGCCCTCACCGACGAAGAGGCGTTCACGCCGAACGAGTCCTGGCGCATCACCGAGCGTGTGCAGCGGCTGAACGACCTGGGCTTCGACATCGGCGAGATGTCGATCCAGGCGATGGCGGACGGCACGAAGGTCTCGATCCAGCCGAAGGTCGTGGATGCCGGACACCACCAGCGTCGCCTGCTGCGACTGACCGGACTCGATGTCGAGGAGAATCAGGCGCGCCGCCTGCTGAACGACCTCGACGAGTTCCGGGCCCGCATCTCACGACTCGGCGATGACGAGGAGATGGTCGCGCACGAGTGGCTCACGCGCGTGTTCGAACCGGTCGTCAAGGCGATCCCGTTCGAGTTCCGCGCGAAGCTGGAGCCCGCCGAGGTGTTCCACCAGGTTCTCGAACACCGCTGGTACATGTCGCAGGCGCGCGGCAAGGCCGTCCCGCTCGCCGAGGTGCTCTCGAGCTACATCGACGACGTGCTCAGTCACCGGCGCGACGAAGCCACCCTGATGGGTCCCGTCACCGAGACGATGGCACTCCCGGTCATCACCGCCGACATCCCCGTGCAGGACGACGAAGCCGACAGTGTCGACTGGCGGGATCTGGTCTAGTACCCGAGGTGCCTAATAGCCGACGGTGAAGCGCTCGCGCGAGTGCTTCGGGTTCTCGATCTCGTCGACGACCGCGACGCCCAGGTCCGGGCCCGAGATGTACGACTCGCCATCGGCATCCGTCACGACGACGTCGCCGCCGTCGCGGTAGGTCCCGGTGCGCTCACCGGGGTTCCAGGCGCCGAAGCCACCCGCGGGGTGCACGTAGAACCAGTCACGCGACGTGTCGGTCTCTTCGAGGTCCTCGAGGATGCCGATCGCCTCGAGCGCTTCGGGCTTGTACTCCTCGGTGAACGAGTCCAGATCGACCAGCCGCGGTCCGCCTTCGGCGGTGAGGCTGCCACCGGCGCCGCCGATCACGCCGATGCGCACATCGAGCGGAAGCGAAGCAACCAGCTGAGACACGCCCGGCCGGACGCTGCCGACCATGTCGCCGCGCGCGGGCACGGTCGAGACGACCACGTCGACGCCCTGCAGCTCGGTGGCGAGGCTGGGCGAATCGAGCAGCGTGCCCTCGATGTAGGTGGCGCCCTCGACCCGCTCGGCGGCAACCGTCCGTGCGACGGAGACGACCGTGTGGCCTCGGCTCACCGCCTCAGCGACGATGTTGCGGCCGGCGTAGCCGGTTCCTCCGATGACGGCGATGCGTGCCATGGTGTTGTTCCTTTCGACGGGGTCGTCGGTAGCAAGGCACATGCGCGGTGATTCATTCCCGCGCATGAACCAGATGACGTCAGGAGTCTTTCTGAACCCGCAGCGTCGAGACCTGGTACAGGGCGACGGATGCCGCGATCCCGGCGTTCAGGGACTCGGTGGCCGCGTCGATCGGGATCGAGACGATCTGATCGCACGTCTCGCTCACCAGCCGTGACAGGCCCTTGCCCTCGGACCCGACGACGATCACGACGGGGCGATCGGCGAGCTCCAGCGCGGGCAGCGACACGTCGCCGCCGCCGTCGAGTCCGAGCACGAACACGCCCTGCTTCTTGAACTCTTTGAGAGTCGAAGTGAGGTTGGGGGCGATCGCGACCGGGATGCGGGCGGCGGCCCCCGCGCTCGTCTTCCAGGCCGCGCTGTTCACGCTCGCCGACCGCCGCTGCGGGAGGATCACGCCGTGACCGCCGAACGCGCCTGTGGAGCGGATGATCGCGCCGAGGTTGCGCGGGTCGGTGATGCCGTCCAGCGCGACGAACAGCGGCGTCTGACCCTTGTCGATCACGCTCTCCAGCAGGTCCTGCGGGTGCGCGTACTCGTACGGCGGCACCTTGAGGGCGACGCCCTGGTGAACGCCGTCGAAACCGGCCATGCGGTCGAGTTCGGGGCGCGTGACCTCCATGACCGGGATCTGGCGGTGCGTGGCGATCGACAGCATCTCTTTGACGCGGTCGTCCATCTCCACGCGCTGCGCGATGTAGAACGCGGTCGCGGGGATCTTGGCGCGCAGCGCCTCCAGCACGGAGTTGCGCCCGGTCACCACCTCGGTGTCATCGTCCTTCTTGGCCGCGCGAGGGCGCGACTGCGCCTGCCCTGCCGGCTTGCCCTTGCCGCCTGCGGCGGCGTAGCGCTCGGCCGCGGCCTTGCGCTTGCCTGCGGGGTGCCAGGCGCGGTCCTCGGCTTTGGGCGTCGGCCCGCGACCCTCGAGCGAACGCTTGTTCTTTCCGCCCGTGCCCTTGGTGGGGCCCTTCTTGCCCTTGCTGGCGCCTGGGCGCCCCGGCTTGCTACCGGCCATGAATACTCCAATGTGTTGCGTCGTTCGTGTCTTCGAGCGTGATGCCCGCGGCAGCGATGGCGTCGCGGATGCGATCGGCCCCTGCCCAGTCTTTTGCGGCGCGCGCATCGGCGCGCTGGGTGATGAGGCTCTGGACGAGGGCGTCGAGCGCGGCTGCCTCGGCACCGGTCGGCGCGGACTGCCAGACCGGGTCGAGCGGGTCGATGCCGAGCACGCCGGTCATGATCGCGACGTCGGCGAACGCCTTCGTGGTCGCCGTGCGATCGCCCTCGTCCAGCGCGGTGTTGCCGGCGCGCACGGTCTCGTGCAGCACCGCGAGGGCCTGGGGCACGCCGAGGTCGTCGTCCATCGCGGCGGCGAAGCGGTCGGGCACGGTGGCGGCGATGCGCAGGTCGTCCGAGTCGTCCTGCAGCGTGCGCACGGCGCGCTCGAGGAAGGAGCGGATGCGCTCCAGTGCCGCCTCGGCCTCGTCGAAGGATGATGCCGTGATGTCGAGGCTCGAGCGGTAGTGAGCGGCCGCGAGCGCGTAGCGGATCACGAGCGGGGCGCGCTCGCGCAGCACGTCTTCGGCGAGCAGGAAGTTGCCGAGCGACTTCGACATCTTCTGGTCTCCCACGGTCACGAGGCCGTTGTGCACCCAGTACCGGGCGAACGCATCACCGGCGGCGGTCGACTGCGCCAGCTCGTTCTCGTGGTGCGGGAAACGCAGGTCGAGTCCTCCGCCGTGGATGTCGAATTCGGGTCCGAGGTATCGCCGAGACATCGCGGAGCACTCGATGTGCCAGCCGGGCCGGCCGGGTCCCCACGGCGACGCCCACCGCGCGCTCTCGGGCTCGTCGGGCTTCGCGCCCTTCCAGAGGGCGAAGTCGCGCGGGTCGCGCTTGCCTCGAGGATCGGCATCCTGTGCCGGCTCCATGGCGTCGAGCGACTGGCGCGTGAGGGTGCCGTATTCGCCCCATGAACGCACGTCGAAGTACACGTCGCCGTTCGCGGCGTAGGCGTGCCCCGCGTCGACGAGCCTCTCGATGAGCTCCTGCATCTGCGGAATGGACGCGGTGGCGCGGGGCTCATAGGTCGGCGGTGCGATTCCGATCGCGGCATACGCGTTCGTGAACTCCAGTTCCATCCGATACGCGAGGGCCCACCACGGCTCGGTGTCGGTCGCGTTCGCGAGCACTTTGTCGTCGATGTCGGTGACGTTGCGCACGAACGTGACGCGACCGTACCGGTGCGCGAGCCAGCGGCGCAGGATGTCGAAGCTCAGCGCGCCGCGGAGGTGGCCGATGTGCGGACCGGACTGCACGGTGGGACCGCAGACGTACACCGTCACGTCGGAGGGGTCGAGCGGCACGAACTCGCGCAGAGCCTGCGCTTTGGTGTCGTAGAGCCTCACGGGCGGGGTACCGGGTGTCACCGCACCAGCCTACCGGCGGGGCATCAGCCGAACCTGGCCGTGACTCAGGTGGACCGGCCCGGTCCGGTTCGTCGCAGGCGCGAGGGTGCCTGTAGAACTGGAGGGTGCTTCACGTCTTCGCCGTCCTCGCCGCGGCGCTGCTGTTCGGGACGACCGGCACGTCGATGGCGCTGGGGCCCGACGACACCACTCCCCTGTCGGTGGGCGCCGTCCGCCTCGTGATCGGCGGCACCGGCCTCGCGGTGATCGCGTTCGTGCTCGCGCGTCGGCATGCGCGCGGCGCGGTCGGGCCGGCGCCGCGCCTCGGCATCCGACCGCTCGCCCTCATGGTGCTGACCGGGTTCTGCCTCGCGCTCTACCAGCCGCTGTTCTTCCTCGGCACCGAGCGCAACGGCGTCGCCGTCGGCACCGTGGTGGCGCTGGGCTCGGCGCCGATCCTCGCCGGGCTGCTCGAGTGGGTTCTGACGAGGCGGGTTCCCACCACGACATGGATGCTGGCGACCGCGCTTGCGACGGTCGGAGTGGTGATGCTCGGCTTCGGCGGCGAGGCCCCGACCGCCGGCGGTGGCGGCGGCACCGATCCGATCGGACTGCTCGCGAGCGTCGGGGCGGGCGCCACGTTCGCCGTGATCGCCAACACGCAGCGCCGACTGCTCGACGAGGGCTGGGATCCGTTCACCGTCGTGGGTGCGATGGGTGCGAGTTCGGCGGTGCTCTCGGCCTTCGTGCTCCCGTTCGTCGACCTCAGCTGGCTCGGCACGACCGCCGGGCTCGTGATGGCGCTGTGGCTCGGCCTGGCGACGATCTCGATCGCGTACGTGATGTTCACGTGGGGTCTGGGCGGTCTGACCGCCGCGACGGCCGCGACCCTCACCCTCGGCGAACCGCTGACGGCCAGCATCCTCGGCATCGTGGTTCTCGGCGAACGGCTGTCGGTGCTCGCGATCGTCGGTCTCGTGATCCTCGCCGCGGGGCTCGCCCTGCTCGCGTGGGGGTCGCGCGCTCCTCGCGACCCGGTGCCGTTCGCGGTGGAGGGCTGACGATGCCGCACATCGAGATCCGAATGGACGACCTGGCCGGCGAGGCCACCCGCGCGCTGATCGCGTTCCACCTGGACGGCATGCACGACACTTCGCCGCCCGAGAGCGTGCACGCCCTCGACATCGACGGGCTGCGGCATCCGTCCGTCACGTTCTGGTCGGCGTGGATCGACGGCGAGCTCGCGGGCATCGCCGCGCTGAAGTCGATCGATGCCGAGCGCGGCGAGCTCAAGTCGATGCGCGTGGACGACCGCTTCCGCGGCAGCGGCGTGGGCCGAGCGCTGCTGCGTCACCTCATCGCCGAGGCGCGCCGGCGTGGCATGACGAGCCTGTGGCTCGAGACCGGAAGCCCCGACGACTTCGTACCCGCTCAGCGACTCTACGAGAGCGAGGGCTTCACGCGCTGCGGCCCGTTCGACGGATACACCGACGACCCGTTCTCGGTGTTCATGACCCGCACGCTCTGAGCGCGCTCAGGCGGGGACGACGAGCGCCATCGCGAAGGCGGAGACTCCTTCACCGCGCCCGGTGAAACCCGAGGCCGTCGGTCGTCGTCGCAGAGACAGACACCGGCGCACCGCCCAACGCCGCCGAGAGCGCTGCCTCGGCCTCGGCGCGACGCGCGCTGAATCGCGGACGGTTTGCCTGCACCTGCACGGCCACATTGCCGACGCGCCAGCCCGCCTCGCCGAGCAAGCCCAGCGTGCGCGAGAGGAACGCGTCGGCGTGCGCGCCCGCGTATTCGGGATGATCGGTGCCGAAGTGCGTTCCGATGTCCGCGAGCCCGGCGGCAGACAGCAGGGCGTCGACGATCGCATGCGCGACGGCATCGCCGTCCGAGTGCCCCGACAGCGCAGGTTCGCCGGGCCATTCGAGCCCGGCGAGCCACAGCGTCCCTGTGCCACCGAACGCGTGCACGTCGGTCCCGACGCCGACCCGCGGAATCGGCATCGGGTTCTCGAGGTGCGCCATCGACGGTGCGAGCGGATGCCGCGCCACCAGTGACCGGGCACGCTCGAGATCGGCCGGGGTCGTGATCTTGAACGCGCGCGCGTCGCCGCCCACCACCGCGACGCGGTGACCGGCCGCCGCCACCAGGGCCGCATCGTCGGTGAAGTCCTGATCGGCGACCGCGTACGCGGCATCCAGGACATCACGCCGGAAACCCTGCGGCGTCTGGGCGGCCGAGAGCTCGGAGCGGTCCACGGCAGCGACGATCAGCGCGTCCTCGACGCGCTTGATGGTGTCGATGACAGGCAGGACGGGGATGGCCCCGGCGTTGCCCGCGTCGATCGCTGCGATCACGCGCTCGAACACGACGGCCGGCGTCAGGGCGCGGGCGGCGTCGTGCACCAGCACGATCTCGACATCACCCCACAGGGCAGCCAATCCCGCAGCCACCGACGCCTGCCGCGAGTCCCCGCCCGTGACGACGGACACCAGCTCGCGCCGGTCACCGGCCGCGGCGAGCGCGTCGGTCAGCGCGTCGCCCTCGCGCCCCGCGGGCGCGACGATCACGATCTGCGCGTGCGGTGCGGCCAGCACGCCGGCGAGGGCATGCCGGAGCATCGTGTGCCCGTCGATGCCGACGAACGCTTTCGGGATGCCCGCGGCCAGACGGGTTCCCGACCCGGCCGCGACGACGATGACCGCGATGCGCGGCACAGGCGTGATGCTCACGCCCTAAACCTAACTGGCGAGAACCTCGTCGAGGATCGCGCCGGCCTGCTCTTCGTCGGTCTTCTCAGCGAGCGCGAGCTCGGAGATGAGGATCTGCTTCGCCTTCGCGAGCATGCGCTTCTCACCGGCCGACAGACCGCGGTCCTGATCGCGGCGCCAGAGGTCGCGGACGACCTCGCTCACCTTGATGACGTCGCCGGAAGCGAGCTTCTCGAGGTTGGCCTTGTACCGGCGAGACCAGTTCGTGGGCTCCTCGGTGAAGGGTGCACGAAGCACCTCGAAGACCTTGTCGAGGCCTTCCTTGCCGATGACGTCGCGAACGCCGACGAGGTCGACATTCTCCGCAGGAACCTCGATGATCAGATCACCTTGAGTGACGTTGAGCTTCAGATATCTTTTGGTCTCGCCCTTGATGACCCGGTCTTTGACTTCGATGATCGTCGCGGCCCCGTGATGGGGGTAGACGACCGTTTCGCCAACCTCAAAAAGCATGGAGTTATGTCCTTTCGGCAACCTCCAGGATACCACAGGCCCAGATGCGGTAAGGTTCGCCGCCCACCCCTGGCGCGCTACTGCGCACTGCCGACGGCGCACCCCTAGAATGCTAGAGATGTCGTCATCCGTCCCGGGAGGATCCGTGAAATCGCGCCTTATCGCGTCGCTCGCCCTAGGCGCCCTCGTGGTCCTTGGAACCAGTGGCTGCGCCATGCTTTCGACGCAGGCAACGACCATCCCGTACTCGCCGTCTGACGGCGTGAACATCCCGGACTCCGGGCCCCTGCAGGTTCGCAACGTGCTGATCGTCTCCGACGAGACGGGCGTCGACGGCAACCTCGTCGCCGCGATCGTCAACGCGACGACCGAATCGCACACGCTCAACATCGAGTACGGCGAGGGTTCGTCGAAGTCGTCCGAGACGATCCGCGTCCCCGCCAACACGACGGTCAGCCTCGGCACCGCCGAGACCGACCCGCTGCTGCTCGAGGGCATCGATACAAGCCGGGTGCCAACCTGCCGATGTTCTTCCAGTCGGGAGACAGCGACGGCGTCCTGTTCGACGTCCCCGTCCTGGACGGCGCGCTCGACTACTACGGCGACCTTCTGCCCTGACGCGCGCCGCCTGACCCTGCCGCGCAGGGCGGCGTCAGCCCTCGAAGCGGTAGCCGAGTCCCCGCACGGTCATGAGCATGGACGGATCGCTCGGGTGCTTCTCGATGCGTGACCGGATGCGCTTGATGTGCACGTCGAGCGTCTTCGTGTCACCGAAGTAGTCCGTTCCCCACACGCGGTCGATCAGCTGTCCGCGCGTGAGCACGCGGCCGGCGTTTCGCATGAGCACCTCGAGCAGCTCGAATTCCTTGAGCGGCATGTTGATCTCCCGCCCGTCGACGGCGACCGTGTGACGATCGATGTCGAGCACGACCCGCCCGCCATCCAGAACGTGATCCTCGAGATCGGCCTCGTTCTGCGACAGCCTCCGCAGCACGGCGCGCATCCGCGCGAGCAGCTCCCTCGCCGAATACGGCTTGGTGACGTAGTCGTCGGCGCCGAGCTCGAGCCCGACGACGATGTCCACCTCGGAGTCCTTCGCCGTGAGCATGATGATCGGCACCCTCGAGGCCGCGCGGATCTGGCGGCAGACCTCGGTCCCCGACATTCCGGGGAGCATCAGGTCGAGCAGCACGATGTCGGCACCGCGATCGCGGAACGCGGTGAGCGCCGAGGGGCCGTCTTCGGCGATCTCGACGTCGTAGCCCTCACGACGCAGCAGGTAGGCGAGCGGATCGGCCAGATCCGGCTCGTCCTCGACGATCAGGACGCGGGTCATGCGGGTGCTCCGTTCGTGGGGTGGGATGCCGAAGCCGGCGTCGCCTTCTTCTTCTTCGGGCGACGGCGCTTGGGCTGCACTTGGTCGGCGGGGGGATCGATCAGCGGAAGACGGATGGTGAAGGTCGAGCCGCGACCGGGTCGCGACCAGAGCCGTACCTCTCCCCCGTGCCGCTGCACCGCGTGTTTGACGATCGCGAGGCCGAGGCCGGTGCCGCCTGTGCGGCGGGAGCGCGCCTGGTCGGCGCGGTAGAACCGTTCGAACACGCGCTCCTGGTCGCCTTCCGCGATTCCGATGCCACGATCGGTGACAGCGATCTCGACGATGTCGTCGACGGCCTTCACTCCGACGCCGACATTCGAGCCTTTCGGCGAGTAGGCGATCGCGTTCGCGACCAGATTGCCGACGGCCTCGCCGAGCACCTGCGCATCTCCTCGCACGAACAGACCGCGATCGCCTCCGCGCACGATCTCGACGCCGGCTGATCCGGCCTGGATCGCGTGCGCCTCCACGGCCGAGGTCACGATCTCGTCGACGGCCACCTCGCGCTCATCGGTGAACTCGTCCGCGGCCTGCAGGCGTGAGAGGTTCATGATGCGGGAGGTGAGCTGTGCGAGGCGCGCGGCCTCGGCGGTCAGCCGTCCGGCGAAGTTGCGCACCTGATCGGGATCGTCGGCAGCGGATTCGATCGCCTCCGCGAGCAGGCTGACCGCGCCGACCGGCGTCTTGAGCTCATGGCTCGTGTTGGCCACGAAGTCGCGCCGCATCTGCTCGACCCGCTCCCGCTCGGTGATGTCGCGCAAGACGAGCAGCGTGAGGCGCGGCGAGATGCGCGTCGCTCGAACGACCACCAGGCGCGGCTCCGCGGGTGGGGCACCGCGGCGCAGCCGCAGTGTCGCCGTCGCGGCCGACTCGGCCGACCGCACCCGGCGGGCGAGGCCGCGCAGCTCGTCGGAGGGCAGAACGCCCCCTTCCTCGAGATGGAAGGGAACGGCAGCCGTCGAAGCGGCGAGGACCGTCGAGGACGCGTCGACCACGACGGCGGCGTCGTCCATTCCGTGCAGCACTTCGCGGACACCGTCGGGGATCACCGATGACGTCTCGGCCTGGGCGCGATCCCGCGCGCGCATCGCCAGAACGATCACCATCGATACGGAGCCCCCGATGATCACCCCCAGGATCAGGGCGAGCAGCGCCAGCTGCGTCGTATCCATGGCTCAACAGTAGAGGGCGAGCGGATGCCGGTCCCGCCCGCATGGCGCTCCCGGTCGGGGCGGCCCGTTACTATTCACTCTCGCGGCACCGTTCGTTAACCTTCGGTGGCGACAATCGCCGGGTCGCCAGGCTCCTGCCTGCTGCGGAACACGAAAGGTGCTGCAATGCGCGAGGTCTTCCATCAGTCCCTCGAGGACGTCCAAGGGCGTCTGGTCGAGATCGCCGAGCTCGTCACGATCGCGATCGATAAAGCCACTCGGGCCTTCAGTTCGAGCGACGTCGCCCTGGCCGAAGAGGTCATCGAGGCCGACGCGGTCATCGACGAGAAGTCGGTCGCACTCGACGAGCTCGCGATCGAGATCCTGGCGCGCCAGCAGCCCGTCGCCCGCGATCTGCGCATCGTCGTGAGCGCCCTGCGCATCAGCGCGTCACTCGAGCGCATGGGCGACATCGCCGAGCACATCGCCCAGCTGACGCGCATGCGCTTCCCCGAGCGGGCCATTCCGCGCGGGCTGAAGTCGACCTTCACCAAGATGGGCGAGCTCGACGTGAACGTCGCGCGCAAGCTCACCGAGCTGCTGCGCACCGAGGACCAGGCTCTGGCCGAAGAGATCCGCAACGACGACGACATGCTCGACGACCTGCACATCAGCGTGTTCGAGAAGGTCCTCAGCGACAGCTGGAAGGGCGAAGCGTCGGCCACCGTCGATGCGACGCTCGCGAGCCGCTATCACGAGCGCTTCGCCGACCACGCCGTCTCGGTCGCGAAGAAGGTCGTCTACCTCTCCACGGGCGACTGGACGGTCGAGACCGACGCGATCGACGTCGTCCGCCCGTAGCCCGGAAACGCGAAGAGAGCGGATGCCGACGTGTCGGCATCCGCTCTCTTCTGCGTGTAAGAGGGCTACTTCTTCCCTTGACTGGCGACCGCAGCGGCCCCCGCGGCGGCGGCCTCCGGGTCGAGGTACTCGCCCGGGCCGAGCGGCTCGAGGTTCTCGTCGAGCCGGTAGACGAGGGGGATGCCGGTCGGGATGTTGAGCTCGGCGATGTCGGCGTCGCTGATGCCGTCGAGGTGCTTCACGAGCCCCCGCAGCGAGTTGCCGTGAGCGGTGACGAGCACGGTCTTGCCGGCGCGCAGGTCGGGGACGATGTCGCTCTCCCAGTACGGCAGGAAGCGGTCGATCACGAGCTTGAGCGACTCGGTGCGCGGAACCTCGCCGTCGATGCCGACGTAGCGCGGGTCGCCCACCTGGCTGAACTCGGAGTCGTCCGCGAGGGGCGGGGGCGGCACGTCGAACGAGCGGCGCCAGAGCATGAACTGCTCGGGCCCGAACTCCTCGAGCGTCTGCGCCTTGTCTTTGCCCTGCAGGGCGCCGTAGTGGCGTTCGTTGAGTCGCCACGTGCGCTTGACGGGGATCCAGAGCCGGTCGGCGGCGTCCAGGGCGAGGTCCGCGGTCTGGATCGCGCGGCTGAGCACGGAGGTGTGCAGCACGTCGGGCAGGAGGCCGGCTTCGGCGAGCAGTTCGCCGCCGCGGATGGCTTCGGCCTCGCCCTGATCGGAGAGGCGCACATCGACCCATCCGGTGAAGAGGTTGAGCTCGTTCCAGACGCTCTGGCCGTGGCGGAGGAGGATCAGCGTGTAGGGCGCGGTCATTGCCCCATGATAGCGACGAGCACGCACCGCCCCCGGCGTCGGAGGGCGGGGCGCGACTGGCATCATGGGCACATGAGCTCGGGCCGCTCCCCCGTCGGGCAGATCACGCGCGGCACGACGGGCACGAACCGGCTGCGTCGCGTCGACCGGTGGATCGCGCGGCATCCGGCGCTGCGCCGCGCCGCCGACCCGCTCGTGGTCGATCTCGGCTTCGGCGCCAGCGCGGTCACCGCGCTGGAGCTGTATGCCCGACTGGCGCGTGCCCGGCCGGACGTCGAGGTCGTCGGACTCGAGATCGACCCGAGCCGCGTCGCACGGGCGCGCCTTCAGCTCGCCGAGGTGGCGGCGGGTGCAACGTCGTTCTCGGCGGATTCACGCGTGTCGTTCTCGCTCGGCGGGTTCGAGGTGCCGACACCGCGTGCTCCGTCGGTGATCCGCGCGATGAACGTGCTGCGGCAATACGACGAAGCGGACGTGCGCGACGCCTGGCGACGCATGTCCGCGCGGCTCGCGCCGGACGGTCTGCTCGTCGAGGGGACGTGCGACGAACTCGGCCGCATCTGCACGTGGGTCTCGATCGGGACGGATGCCGTCCCCCAGACGCTCACGATCTCGCTGCGGCTCTCGGGCCTGGAGCATCCCTCGATCGCGGCGGAGCGACTTCCGAAGGCCCTCATCCATCGGAACGTTCCCGGCGAGGGCGTGCACGCGCTCCTGGTCGCCCTCGAGGACGAATGGGAGCGGGCGGCCGGTCTGTCGACGTTCGGTCCCGTGCAGCGGTGGGAGGGCGCGCTCACAGCGCTGCGAACGGCCGGCTGGCCGGTGCAGGAGCGATCCCGGTGGCGGCTCGGCGAACTCACCGTGCCGTGGAGCGCCGTCGCGCCGCTGTGACGGGACGGCGTCAGCTTCAGATCCGCGGAACGCAGGCTCGCGCTTCGGCGCTCGTCATTCCCGTCGCCGTCAGCAGGTCGACCGCAAGCGGCCGCAGGGCGGCGATGAGGTTCTGATCGCCCAGCGACGCATCGGGCAGCAGCTGGGCCGGGTCAAGGCGACCCGCCACGCTGCGCACCGCTTCGCGCGCGATGGGCTCGATCGAGATGTCGGTCAGCGACTGGGCGACGAGCTGAGCCGCCCGCGCCAGGTCGGCGAGGGTGTCTGCCGCGACCGGCCTGGCCACCCCGTCGTCGCAGAGGTAGACCACCCGGCGGCCGATGACCCGGAGGTTGCGCGTCGCGAGGTCGGTGTACTGACGGATGCGCTCGTGCCGTTGCAGCTCCGAACGGTGCCGGTGCAGGAACGGCGAGATGCGGGCGATCGCGATGCCGGAGTCGAGGGAGGTCGACCAGCCGTCCACCAGCGGCTGCAGTGCCCGCGCCTTCTCGAGACCCCGCTCGGCCCGCATCCGGTCACCGCGGCGCAGCGCCTGCGCCATCGTGCTCATGGCCGAGTCCATCGCGCGGTACACCGCCGCGCCCGTCCGCACCTCTTCGCGCTGCAGAGTGCGCGGGATGAGCGCGGTCACCAGCAGAGCGGCGATGCCGCCGACGATGCCGTCGACGAGACGCAGGAACGGGGCGTTGGCCGGGATCACCATCACGATGAGCGCCTGGATCGCCGCCGCGATCGCGAAGCTCGCCTGGGCCGAGAGGAACCGGGCGACGATGAGCGTGAGACCCAGCGCCAGCGCGATCTGCCACCACCCCGGACCCGCGGCGAGCAGGAGGAGTTCGGCGACGAGGATTCCCACCAGCATCCCGAGCACGGTCTCGAGAACTCGGCGCGGTCGCGCATCGCGGACGAGACCGAGGCTCGACACGCACACGGTCGCGGCCAGCAGCGGAGCCGGATGCCCGAGGACGTAGTGCGAGAAGGCGTATGCGCCGGTCGTGGCGACCACGATCTGCAGGATCGCGATCGAGGACCCCTGCACGCGCCGCAACCCGCGTCGCGGGTCGATGCGCTTGCGCCAGCCGGTGACGACGGCCGTCGTGGTCGGCTCCGGGGTCTCGCCCACGGCGTCCTCAGCCGGCTCGTCGACCGAGGCGTGGCAGGCGGGGGATGTTCGCGGTCGCCCCTGCCTCCGGGGGGACGATCACTTCCTGCGCCGCGACGATATCGCCGTCCTGCGTGCGGACCACGAATGCGGCGTCGACGGCGGTGTTCCGGCGCACGACCGCGAGCGCGATCGGTCCCTCTTCGAAGTGGCGTGCCGCAGAGGTGACGACGCCGACGGCGTTCTCGCCGAGGAACACCTCGTCGCCGTGCGACGGGAGCACGGAATCGCTGCCGTCGAGCTGCAGGGCGACGACGCGCCGCGGTGGGTGACCGAGGTTGTGCACCTTCGCGACGGTCTCCTGGCCGCGGTAGCAGCCCTTCTCGAGGTGGACCGCCGTGCGCAGCCAGTCGAGCTCGTGGGGCAGCGCGCGCTCATCGACCTCGTTCGCCCAGCGGGGGCGCCATGCCGCAATGCGCAGGGCGTCGGCGGCGACGAGGCCGGCCAGTGCGAGGCCGCCCGAGGCGGCGGCATCCGCGATCCGCTCCTCCTCAGCGCGCGGGACGATCGCCTCGACCCAATCGCGATCGGTGCCCGGGTGCGGCTCCGCCGCCGCATACGCGTATCCACCGGGTGCCACACCTGGCCACGGATCCACCCAGACCAACGGCAGACCAGCGGGCGCTGCAGAGGTGAGACCGTCGATCGCGGCGCGCGTGCCGCCGATGACCGCGAACTCCTCGCTCGCGTCGCGGGGGTCCACCCGAAGCCGGAAGCGCATCTTGCGCAGCCACGAGAGCAGACCCTCGGCGTCGCCGCGATCGGTGATGAGCCAGGTCGTCTCGCCGTCGTCGAGGACGGATGCCGCATGCTCGACGTGTCCGTGCGGATCGAGGACCAGAAGCTCGGTGCTCTCACCCGGCGCGAGGCGCGTGAGCGACTGCGACGTGAGCGAGTCGAGCCACGACAGCCGATCTTCACCGGGCACGGCGAGCACCGTGCGATCGCCCAGGGGCGCGACCGCTCGCCCGGAGGCGAGTGCGCGCTGCTCTCCGAGCGGGTTGCCGAGGTGCCGGAGACCCGTCTCATCGGTGACGGCGCCCGGAACCCGTGCGAACGGTCCCGGCATCAGTCGACCCTCGCAAGGCGTGCGGAGGCGTGCGACGAGAGTTCGCGCCCGAGCGCGGCGATGTCCCAGGCCCACAGCAGGTGACCGTCGACGAGGCCGTACATGCGCGTCGCGGCCGCATAGACCTTCGCACCGGCGGTGCGCACGACCGCATCGGTCGCCACGTCGATCCGCGGTCCGCGGATCGCACCGAGATACAGCTCGCTGACTCCGTCGGAGTGGACGATCGACACCTCGATGTCGAAACCGCCCTCGGCGTTGCGCAGCAGCTCGACATCGTCGGCGGTCCGGGCGACCGGCGCACCGAGCGGAGGGAGCAGGCCGGGGCCGGCCTCCGCGTCCGTCGCGGTACGGGACAGCCGCCAGTAGCCCATCTCGGAGACGAGCGGTGTGCGGGCACGCTCGCCCGCTTCGGAAACGGGTGAGTCATCGAGCAGCCACGCGCTCGCGGCATAGTTCAGGTACGTGCCGCCGTCATGGCTGAAGCTCACGCGGTGGATGAATTCTCCGGCGAAGCGGTGGTCGTCGACCTCGTAGTCGATGACTCCGCTGCCCTCCCAGACGCCGATGAGCCACGAGAGAGGCGCGAGATCCGCGGGCAGGTCGGTGGGCAGGTCGAACACGACGCGACCGCCGTCAGCGCTGGCCGCGATAGAGGTTCTTGATGACGACGCCGGAGACGAAGAAGATCGCGAGCGACGCAAGTGCGAGAAGCCCAACGAAGAACAGTTCCAGCGCGACGAGATCCATGGCTCGAGTCTAGCCGGGAACGATCGATGACAAGCCGAAGCCCAGACTGATGACGCCCATCGTCAGCAGCGCGCCCAGCCCGCTCGCCGCGACGCGCTCGGTGAACCCCTGGGAACGGCCGAACCAGAGCTGGATCGCGAACGCCAGCACGAGGCAGCCACCGAGACCGACGGTCAGCCATGCCGCCCGCCACGCCTGGGCCTCGGGCACGAACAGCCCGATCGAGATGCCGATCACGGCGGCGACCACCCAGACGGCGATCACGCCGCCGAACGTGCGACGGGGGGCGAGTTCCGGGGTGGTCACGAATCCATTGTCGCGCAACTCGCGGTCGGGCGCACCGTCGCCTTCGGCGGTCCTGAGCCATCCCTGATGACATCCGAATCGAATCGATCGCGTCCCAAGCCCTAAACTGGACCAAACGGCGCTTTCCTCCTGCGCCGAGAGGACGGCGTTTTTGGCACAGCTTCTCGTTCTGAGCTCCGCCCCTGGTGGCGGCCCGGTCCTGCCCTCGCTCGAGCTCCTCAGCCACCGGGTCCGGCAGATTCCCGCCGAGCCCGCGCAGCTCGTCAACGCGCCGAGCGCCGACATCATCTTCGTCGACGCGCGTCTGGACCTGGTCGGCGCGAAGTCGCTGTGCAAGATCCTCAACACCACAGGGCTCGACGCCCCCCTTCTGCTCGTGGTCACCGAGGGTGGCCTGACGGCCGTCTCGACCGACTGGGGCGTCGACGACGTGATCCTGGTCACGGCCGGTCCCGCCGAGGTCGATGCCCGCATCCGCCTGGCGATCGGCCGGATGACCAAGGACGCGATCTCGACCCGCATCCAGACCTCGGGCATCACGATCGACGAGTCCTCGTACTCCGCGAAGGTGCACGGAAAGCCGCTCGACCTGACGTACAAGGAGTTCCAGCTCCTGCACTTCTTCGCCACGCACCCCTCGCGCGTGTTCACCCGTGAGCAGCTGCTGAGCGAGGTGTGGGGCTACGACTACTTCGGCGGCACCCGCACCGTCGATGTCCACGTGCGGCGTCTGCGCGCGAAGCTCGGCGACCTCGAGCAGCTGATCGGCACCGTCCGCAACGTCGGCTACCGCTTCAACGTGTACGAGGACGACCAGCTCCCCGCCCCCCGCGAGCGCACCGGAGCATAGCGCCGAAGCGCGCCGCGCACGCATCCCGCTTCTGTTCACACGCACGTCACCTCACCCTGCAATGATGAGGGGATGATCGAACACGACGTGCTCGACGCGGGCCTCGGAGACGCGGATGACGACGACTTCGACCTGTCCGAGGTCTTCGACTCGCAGCTGCCCGACAACCGGTACCTCGACCGCGAACTGAGCTGGCTGGCGTTCAACCAGCGTGTGCTCGAGCTCGCCGAGGATGCCGCGCTCCCGGTGCTGGAGCGCGCCAACTTCCTGGCGATCTTCGCGAGCAATCTCGACGAGTTCTTCATGGTGCGCGTCGCGGGGCTGAAGCGCCGCATCATCACGGGGCTCGCCGTTCCCACGAACGTCGGCCGCTCGCCGCAGGAGGTGCTCGCCGACATCTCCGCCGATGCGCACGCTCTTCAACTGCGTCACGCGGACGCGTGGACGTCGCAGGTGCGCCCGGCGCTCGCGGATGCCGGCATCGAGGTCATCTCGTGGGACCAGCTCGAGGACGACGAGCGCACCCGCGTGTCGGAGTACTTCCAGGGCCAGGTGTTCCCGGTTCTGATGCCGCTCGCCGTCGACCCCGCGCACCCCTTCCCGTACATCTCGGGGCTGTCGCTGAACCTCGCGATCCGCATCCGCAACGCGAAGACCGGGCGGCAGGAGTTCGCGAGGCTCAAGGTCCCGCCGATGCTGCCGCGCTTCGTGGACGTCTCCCGCCACGGCGACACCGTGCGGTACCTGCCGCTCGAGGAGCTCATCGCGAATCACCTCGAAGACCTGTTCCCCGGCATGGAGATCCTCGACCACCACGCGTTCCGCCTCACGCGCAACGAGGACGTCGTGATCGAGGAGGACGAGACCGAGAACCTCATCCAGGCACTCGAGGCGGAGCTCCTGCGGCGCCGGTTCGGCCCGCCGATCCGTCTCGAGGTCGGCGATGACATGGACGACCTCACGCTCGACCTGCTGATCAGCGAGCTCGACATCACCGCGCAGGAGGTCTATCGCCTGCCCGGTTCGCTCGATCTGCGCGGCCTGTTCGACCTCGCCAAGATCGATCGGCCCGAGCTGCACTACCCCGCGCACGTTCCCACGACGGCGCTGGCCTTCCAGCCGCGCGAGCAGAACGGACGCTCCGACATCTTCGCGGCGATCCGTCGGGCGGACGTGCTCGTCCACCACCCGTACGAGTCGTTCGCCACGAGCGTCCAGGCGTTCCTCGAGCAGGCGGCGAAAGACCCGCACGTGCTCGCGATCAAGCAGACGCTGTATCGCACCTCGGGCGACAGCCCCATCGTGCAGGCGCTCATCGACGCCGCCGAGTCGGGCAAGCAGGTGCTCGCGCTGGTCGAGGTGAAGGCCAGATTCGACGAGGCCGCGAACATCGTCTGGGCACGCAAGCTCGAGAAGGCCGGCGTGCACGTCGTGTACGGACTGGTCGGGCTCAAGACGCACTGCAAGCTCGCCCTCGTGATCCGCGAAGAGGACGGCCGGCTGCGCCACTACAGCCACGTCGGCACCGGCAACTACAACCCCAAGACCAGCCGCATCTACGAGGACTTCGGCCTGTTCACCGTCGACGACCAGGTAGGGCGCGACCTCACTCGCCTCTTCAACGAGCTCTCCGGCTACGCGATCGAGAAGAAGTTCAAGCGACTGCTGGTGGCCCCGCTGCACCTGCGCAAGGGTCTCCTCCGGCTCATCGAGAAGGAGCGCCGTAACGCCCTCGACGGCAAGCCGTCCAGCATCCGCATCAAGGTCAACTCGATGGTCGACGAGCAGATCATCGATGCGCTCTATCGAGCCGGTCAGGCGGGGGTTCCCGTCGAGGTGTGGGTGCGCGGCATCTGCTCGCTCAAGCCGGGCGTTGCCGGGGTGAGCGAGAACATCAAGGTCCGCAGCATCCTCGGACGGTACCTGGAGCACTCGCGCATCTTCATGTTCCACAACGACGGCGACCCGCAGGTCTACATCGGCAGCGCCGACATGATGCACCGCAACCTCGACCGACGCGTCGAGGCGCTGGTCCGGGTGATCGCTCCGGCGCACCTGAAGGAGCTCACCGACCTGTTCGAACTGGCGATGAGCGACACGACGAGCTCGTGGTGGCTCGGATCAGAGGGCGACTGGACGCGACACAGCCTGGATGCCGACGGCAAACCGCTGGTCGACATCCAGGACCGGACCATGACGGGCGTGCAGCGCCGGCGTCGATCGCGGACGGCGCGATGACCGAGACCGCCGTCTATGCGGCGGGCGGTGTGCTGTGGCGCATCGTCGACGAGAAGCTCCTCGTGCTGCTCATCCACCGAACGCGGTACCGCGACGTCACGCTGCCCAAGGGCAAGGTGGACCCCGGCGAGATGCTCGCCGAGACGGCCAGCCGCGAGATCTTCGAAGAGACCGGCATCCGGGTGAGCCTGGGCGTGCCGGTGGGTGTCTCGCGCTATCACATGCCCAACAAGCGGCAGAAGATCGTGCACTACTGGGCCGCCGAGGCGACGGATGCCGCCATCCGGGCGTCGGCCTTCGTCCCGAACAAGGAGATCGCGGCCCTGGAATGGGTCGCGCTCAAGAAGGCGTTCGGCCGGCTGAGCTACCCGGTGGACGTCGAGATCCTCGAGCACTTCGCCAAGCTCGTCGACGAAGGCGTGCTGCGCACCTTCCCGATCATCGCGCTGCGCCACGCGAAAGCGCTGCCGCGCGAGGAGTGGGACGGCAAGGACGCCTCCCGTCCCCTCGCCCCCCGGGGCAAGAAGCAGGCGAACTCGATCGTGGGTCCGCTCCTCGCGTTCGGTGCGCGCAAGATCATCTCCAGCCCCGCCACACGCTGTGTCAAGACCGTCGCCCCTCTGTCGGCGGCACTCGGCCGCAAGATCGACAAGACCGCGCTGATCAGTCAGGACGCGTGGGAGGACGGCAAGTCGGATGCCCGCACGATCGTCGGCGAGCGCGTGCGGACGCGCAAACCTGCCGTCCTGTGCACCCACGGCCCGGTGCTCCCCGAGATCCTGACCGAGATCGCCCTGGCGACCGGCACGCTCCGAGGGTCATACCTGGGCAGCGCTTCGGCGCTCGAAGCGGGCGCTTTCTCGGTGGTGCACCTCTCGATCGACAACCCCGGTTCCGGGATCGTCGCGATCGAAACACACGCTCCGAAGATCTGACGCGATCCGGCTGAACAGAGGCGGGTGACCTTGCGCCGTTCACCTGCCGTTCACCATTCGAGCCCAACTGCTTAAGAGTCGCTGTCTACGTTTCAGAACGAGTCCTGCACCGGACTCGTACCCTGACCCGTGAAGGATTCACACAGTGAAGATCTCCCGCATCGCCCAGCTGGGCGCTGTCGCCGCAATCGCGGCTCTCACACTCTCCGCCTGCGCCTCCAACGAGGGCACCGGCGGCGAGTCCAGCGCCACCTCGGAGGGCCCCACTCTCTCGGGTGAGCTCGCCGGCATCGGCTCGTCCGCTCAGGAGGTCGGCGTCCAGGCGTGGGCCGCCGGGTTCCAGACCGCCAACCCCGACGTCACCGTCACCTACGACCCCGCCGGCTCCGGCGCGGGACGCGAGTCGTTCCAGGCTGGCGCCGTGGGCTACGCCGGCTCCGACCGCGCGTTCACGGCCGAGGAGATCGCCGAAGGGCCGTTCGACGGCTGCGTCGAAGGCACCGGCATCCTCCAGCTCCCCGCCTACATCTCCCCGATCGCGGTGATCTTCAACATCGAGGGCGTCGACTCCCTGAACATGGATGCCGCCACCATCGCGGGCCTGTTCGCGGGCACGATCACGAACTGGAACGACCCCGCGATCGCCGCTCTCAACGAGGACGTCACCCTGCCCGACCTGGCGGTCACGCCGGTGCACCGCGCCGACGACTCGGGCACGACCGAGAACTTCACCGACTACCTCGCGCAGGCCGCCCCCGAGGTGTGGACCTACGAGGCCGACGGCGAATGGCCGCTGCAGTCCGGTGAGGCCGCACAGGGCACCTCCGGTGTCGTCGCCGCCGTCGAGGGCGGCCAGGGCACGATCGGCTACGCCGACGCGTCGCGCGCCGAGGGCTTCGGCACAGTCGCAGTGCAGATCGGCGACGAGTTCGTGACGTTCTCTCCCGAGGCCGCTGCGGCGATCGTCGACGCCTCCCCGCTCGAAGAAGGCCGCACCGAGGGTGACCTCGCCGTCGCTCTGGACCGCACGCCCGACGAAGCCGCGTACCCGATCGTCCTCGTTGCCTACAGCATCGCGTGCGAAGAGTACGTCAACGCCGAGCTCGCGCCGCTCGTCAAGGGCTTCCTGAACTACGCGATCAGCGCCGAGGGCCAGGAGGCATCGGCCGCTGCAGCAGGCAGCGCGCCGATCTCCGACACCCAGCGCGAGGCCATGCAGGCCGCCGTGGACCTGATCGTCGTCCCGTAGTACCCGTGCCCGGCCCGCAGGCGACTGCGGGCCGGGCACTCACTGCACTACTCGCTCTACCCGAGACAGGATGAGATGACCACCACCGCTCCCCCGACCGTCAAGGTCAAGCAGCGGCCCGGCGACCGCTGGTTCTCGGGCACCGCCCTGGCCGCGGGATCGATGATCCTCGTGACGCTCGCCGCGGTGGCGATCTTCCTGATCATCCAGTCGATCCCCGGCCTCAGCGCCACCAGTGAGGATGCCTCCATCCTCACCACCAACTTCTGGGACTACGTCTGGCCGCTCGCGTTCGGCACGATCTGGGCGTCGCTTCTCGCGCTCCTGATGGCCGTGCCCCTCTCCGTCGCCGTCGCTCTGTTCATCTCGCACTACGCTCCACGCCGTCTCGCGCAGAGCCTGGGTTATGTCGTCGATCTGCTGGCCGCCGTCCCGTCGGTCGTCTTCGGCCTCTGGGGAATCATGGTGCTCGCGCCGGCGGTGCAGCCTGTCTATGCCTGGTTCACCGAGAACATGGGCTGGTTCCCGCTCTTCTCCGGGGAGGTGTCCGCCACCGGTCGGACGATCTTCACCGCAGCCATCGTGCTCGCCGTCATGGTCGTGCCGATCATCACCGCGATCTGCCGCGAGATCTTCCTGCAGACGCCCGTGCTGCACGAAGAGGCCGCGCTCGCGCTGGGAGCGACACGCTGGGAGATGATCACGATGGCGGTGTTCCCCTTCGGTCGCAGCGGCATCGTCTCCGCGGCGATGCTCGGTCTCGGCCGCGCCCTCGGCGAGACGATGGCCGTCGCGCTCGTGCTGTCGGCGAGCGGTGTGATCACTTTCCAGCTGTTCACCTCGACGAACCCCAGCACGATCCCGGCGAACATCGCGCTGACGTTCCCCGAGGCCTACGGCACGAACATCAACGTGCTGATCGCCACGGGCCTCATCCTCTTCATCGTCACGTTCGCCGTCAACGCGCTGGCCCGCTGGATCGTCAGCCGCCGCAAGGAATTCTCGGGAGCCAACTGACATGACAATCACCGCAGCTCCCCCGAGCACCTCACCACCGTCGGTTTCCCCGGCGCTGAGGATCACGAACGGCCGCCTTCCCAAGTGGGCGCCCTGGGCGATCCTGGTCGGCAGTCTCGCCGTCAGCCTGGTCTTCTTCGGCGTCATGGCCGCGGCCTCCGGCTCGGAGCTGAGCTTGGCCGGTATCGGAATCGTCACGGTCCTGACCTATCTGGTGCTCATCACGGTGATCTCCAGCGTCGTCGAGGGGCGCCGCAAGGGCGTCGACCGCCTCGTCACCGGGGTCGTCGCGTCCGCGTTCCTCTTGGCGATGGTGCCCCTGATCTCTGTCGCGTGGACCGTCCTGGTCAACGGCATCGCCGGCCTCTCGGCCGAGTTCTTCACCTCATCGATGCGCAACGTCGTCGGCGAGGGCGGCGGCGCGCTGCACGCGATCGTCGGCACCCTGCTGATCACCCTGGCCGCCGCGGTGATCTCGATCCCGATCGGCCTGTTCACCGCGATCTACCTGGTCGAATACGGCGCGGGCAAGCGTCTGGCTCAGGGCATCACCTTCCTCGTGGACGTGATGACCGGCATCCCGTCGATCGTCGCCGGCCTGTTCGCATACGCCCTGTTCGCGCTGTTCCTCGGCCCCGGCATCCGCATGGGCATCATGGGCTCGGTCGCACTCGCGGTCCTGATGATCCCCGTGGTCGTCCGCTCCAGCGAGGAGATGCTGCGACTGGTGCCGAACGAGCTGCGCGAGGCCGCATACGCGCTGGGCGTGCCGAAGTGGCTGACGATCGTGAAGGTGGTGCTTCCGACTTCGATTGCCGGCATCACGACGGGCATCATGCTGTCGATCTCACGAGTCATCGGAGAGACCGCCCCGCTGCTGTTGACCGCAGGCGTGACGGCATCCATGAACTACAACCTGTTCGAGGGCCGCATGATGACCCTGCCGGTGTTCGCGTACTCGCAGTATATGAATCAAGGCATACCTGCGCAGGCCTACATCGACCGTGCGTGGGCGGCGGCGTTCGTTCTGATCGTCATCGTGATGGTCCTGAACTTGGTGGCACGCCTGGTCGCCAAGATCTTCGCCCCCAAACTCGCGCGCTGACTCAGCGGCAACCCGAATCCGAATCTCAGAGGAACGCAGTGTCGAAGAGCATCGAAGTCAAAGATCTGAACGTCTACTACGACGAATTCCTGGCCGTCGAGGGCGTATCGCTCTCGATCGAGCCGCGCACGGTGACCGCCTTCATCGGCCCGTCCGGCTGCGGCAAGTCGACGTTCCTGCGCACGCTCAACCGCATGCACGAGGTCATCCCGAAGGCGCGCGTCGAGGGCGAGGTCCTCCTGGACGGCGACAACCTGTACGGATCCACTGTGGATCCCGTGCTCGTGCGCCGTCAGGTGGGCATGGTGTTCCAGCGGCCGAACCCCTTCCCGACGATGTCGATCCGGGAGAACGTGCTGGCCGGCGTCAAACTCAACAACAAGCGCATCTCGAGGTCGGACTCCGATGCCCTCGTCGAGAGGTCGCTCACCGGAGCGAACCTCTGGAATGAGGTCAAGGACCGCCTGGACAGGCCGGGCTCGGGCCTGTCCGGCGGACAGCAGCAGCGCCTCTGCATCGCCCGGGCGATCGCGGTCTCGCCGCAGGTCCTGCTGATGGACGAGCCGTGCTCGGCCCTCGACCCGATCTCGACCTATGCGATCGAGGAGCTGATCGGCGAGCTGAAGAACGAGTACACGATCGTGATCGTGACGCACAACATGCAGCAGGCGTCGCGCGTCTCCGACCGCACCGCGTTCTTCAACATCGCGGGCACCGGCAAGCCCGGCAAGCTCATCGAGTACGACGACACGCGGTCGATCTTCACGACCCCGACCGTGCAGGCCACCGAGGACTACGTCTCAGGTCGCTTCGGGTAGTACCCGCACAACCGCGTGATCCGCGGTCACCGCGGCGAACAGCGTCTCGATGAGGGCGCGCGGCTCGGCTTCACCACCCGGATCCCATCCGCCCGCCACCAGCTGCTGATAGCCGACGACCGCGGCGACCACGATCACCGCGCGTCGCCGCGCGTCGGCCGGCTCGATGCCCACAGCCTCGAGCAGCCGAGCCGTGTACGACACGCGACGTTCGGTCGCACGCGCGACGACGTCGGTGATGCCGAGCGCCGCCGCTTCGGCGAAGAGCGTGCGCTCACCGCTGCGCTCAGTGGTGCGGTGGGCGATCACCTCGAGCAGCTTCGCGAGTCGCTCGGCAGGGTCTTCCACCCGCTCGACGAGATCGATGAGGCGCTCGGTCTCGAGCTCTTCCCAGCGCGTGAGCACGTCGTCGATCAGAGCGCCGCGGTCGGTGAAGTGCCAGTAGAAGGAGCCCTTCGTGGCGCCCAGATCTCTTGCGACCGCCTCGACACTGACGGCGCCGATTCCGCCATCGCTGAATCGCGCATACGCAGCGTCGACCCAGTCCTCACGCGCAAGCCTTGCCATGAACATACGGTAGCGTATAGTCTCTGTTCCATCACCGTACGGTGGCGTATGTCACCGAACAATCGGAGGAACGACGATGAGGCAGCCCGTGTTCTGGTCACTCGCCCTGGCTGAGATCACCGATCCCGACTACACGCACATCGCGGTGGACGTGCTGCCTGCCCACGCGACCGCTGACCCGTCGGCGTGGGCGCGCCACCTCTTCTCACTGAAGTCTCTCCCCCGTACGCTCGGTGGGCGCTGAAGGCGCGGCTCCTCCTGAATGCCCGCCTCGGTCCACCGCGCTGGTGCGAGGCGTTCCAGGTCGGTCAGGTCGCCGGCGACGAAGCACTCGTCGCGATGGACGGGCGGCTCCTCGACCTGCGGGTGGGCATCGGGGTGGACGAGGACGCAGCGCTGGTCCGAGTCGTCACCGCGGTGCGCTTCAAGGGCGCACACGTACAGCGCTGGTCGTGGCCGGTCCGCGCGGCGCTGCCCTTCGTGATGCGAGGGATGATCGGGCGCTCTCGACGCACGCTGTCCGGCGTGACGCGGGCATAGCGGCGGTCAGTCGCGCGGACTCAGCAGGTAGCCGTTCAGACGCGCCGTGAAGTCGGCGTCGACGGGAATCGGGATGCCGTCGATCTCGCTGATCGGCGCGGCCAGGCGCACCGAAGACACCAGCCAGGCGGCATCCGCTCGCACCAGTTCCGCGGTCGCGATCTCGCGATACGCGGTGGAGAGGCCCGCACCTTCGAACCACGTGAAAGCGCTCACCTGGGTCGTTCCCTGCAGGATGCCGCCGGTGGGGGCCGGCGTGACGTAGGTGTCGCCGAGGCGGAGGATGAGCGAGGCGGTCGGCGCCTCGAGCACGAAGCCGTCCGTCGTGACGAAGATGGCGTCGTCCGCGCCGCGCCTCTTCGCCTCGCGGATCGCGGCCATGTTCACCGCGTACGAGAGGGTCTTCGCGCCGAGGAGCAGCCAGGGTGCGCGGGCCGGAACGCCGCTGTCGTAACCGCGGTCGAGCGTGACGACTCGCACGCCCTCGGTCCGCGGACGCGTGAAATCTGCAGCGGGGGCGGCGGTGACCCACGCGGTCGGCGCCGGCCCGTGCTCGACACCGCGGCTGAGGATGAGCTTGATGACGTTCTCGCCCGGCCCGCAGTGCTCGGCGGCGCGCGAGACGGCCTCGCGCCACTGGTCGAGGTTCGGGATCGGCAGATCGCAGATCTCGGCCGAGTGCACGAGCCGATCGAGGTGCGCCTGCACCTCTTGCGCATGGCCGTCGACGACCCCGACGGACTCGAAGATGCCGTCGCCGCGTTGGGTGCTCAACTCGCCGACGCTGAGGGCGGGAGCGGCGGGGTCGACGGCCGTGAACGTATCGGAGAAGTCGGTGCGAGGGTCATCGGATGCTGCCGGATCGATCATGAGGGCGAAGCGCCAAGCCATGCACCGAGCCTACCGACGGCTGATCACGGGAATGCCCGCGCCGAGCCCTCGGTTACACTGGAACAGCCGGGCCGCAGTAACCCCGGGCTCCATCTTCTGCCGCTGCGAGCGGCTCCGCGCCGAGAGGCGTTCTGCGGCCCGGCACCACTTTCCGCCCCTTGGTGCGGACTCAGGTCAGCGACTCGCGCCGCCACAGCGCCGCGCAGGCAGTGAGGTCGGACGCGTAGTCCGCGAGCCGCAGCGCGCGGGTCGTGAGCGCCGAGGCGCGGTCGGGCTCTGTCGCCTCGTAGTCATCGGCGAGATGACTGGCACCCGATGCCTCCACGCGACAGAAGGCGGCTGCACGGTCGAGCGCAACCGCGAAATCACCCTGGAAGAGCCCGCGCAGAATCGTGTCGACGAGGTCGACCAGCTCGTCCGGTCCGGCGGGGGTCGGCGCGCCGGCGACGACGGGGTCTGCTGAGGCGATCTCGACTCTGCCGCGCTCGTACAGCAGCGCAGCGGTGTGCGGATCGTCGTGGATCATGAGCTGGATCAGGTACAGCCGCCACAGTGTCCCCGGCAGCGATCGGGACGGAGAACGCGACCAGAGTTCAGCGATGTCGTCGATTCCGTGCTCGGCAGTGAAGGCGACCAGCCGTTCGACGACCTCGCCATCCGGGTCCTCCCGAGCGCGAGCGAGCAGAGCGTGTGCGGTCGAGTGGGCGACACGCGAGACTTCGGCGGGATCTTCCGCCGCGAAGCGCCGGTCGAAGAGCTCGGCGGGCCGGCGGACAGGTTTGTGGAACTCCCTCGAATCGTCGCTCACCATTCCAGGCTACCCGCGGAACCTCGCCGAGAGCCCGTTCCGCCGCGTCCAGGAGCGCTGCGGCATCCACGTCGAGACGTGCGCGGTGCGGCTCAGGCTGTCTCGATGGCGATGATCGGATCGGACGTCGGCTGACCCGTCGGCGACCCACCGGCCGGCTCGACCGTGACCGCGATGACGTCGCCGGACTCGATCCCACCCTCGAGCAGGGCGGTCGCGGTGCCGTCCTCGCTCGTGAACGTTCCCGCCGAAATCGCCGCCCCATCGCGGACGAACCACAGCTCGAAAATCTCATCGTCGGCGATCGTCGGCAGTCCGTCCGAGACGAGCACGGCCTTGCCGAGCGATTCCGACCAGTGGGCGGTGACCTCGCCGCCGTCCGAGAGGGTGACCGTCTCGGACTGGGCATCGGACGCCGACTCGATCTGGTCGAGGGCCACGACGGATGCGGGCGTATTGAGACGCTCGCCGACGGTGACCGCACCCCAACCGACTCCCACCAGCAGAGCGAGGGATGCCGCAAGGGCGAACCAGGACCGCGCGCCCCAGCGCCGGGGCTTCACGGGCTCTGGTGTCGGGATGTTCTCGGCCTCGTCCGCCTGCTGCGCGGTCGCTGCCTGCGCGTCACCGGCGATCTGTGCGAGCAGTGCGCTGCGAAGACCCGGGGGCGGCGCCACGTCGGAGACGCTCTCGGCCAGCACCGCGGCTGTTTCGGCATCCGCTGTCACGAGACGCTCCCACTCCGGATGCTGTCGACGCGCGGTCTCGAAAGCTCTCTCGTCATCGGGCGACAGGGCGTACAGCGCGTGACCGGCCGCCAGTTCGGCGAACTCCTGCTCGTTCACGATGTCACCCCCATCTCCGCCCGGAGGCGGGACAAGCCGTCCCGCATCCTCGTCTTGATCGTTCCCAGCGGAGCTCCGACGAGCGCCGCGATCTCGCTCTGACTGTAACCCCCGAAATACGCAAGGGTGATTGCTTCCCGCTGCGGATCGGGCAGAGTTGCGAGCGCCTCGGAGACGCGCTGCCCTTCGATCCGCAGTTCCACTTCTTCAGCGACGCCGTCATGGGCGACGTCCATGTCACGGAAGCCCGCCCGCACATCACGATCGGTACTCGCCTGTGCGGACCGCACGCGGTCCACCGCCCGGCGATGTGCGATTGTGAGTACCCACGATCTCCCCTGACCCTTGTTCGGAGCGAATCGCGCGGCGGATTGCCAGATCTCGAGGAACACCTCCTGAAGGACCTCCTCGCTCTGCGACCGATCGACCAGAACCCGCAGGATCAGGCCGAACGCCCGGGGCGAGAGCATGTCGTAGAGGCGGGCGAACGCGGCCTGATCGCCGTCCGCGACACGGAGCAGCAGCTGGCCTGCATGGTCGACCGCGTCCGCCCCGTCCTCGGGCACGTCCACGCCATCGATCACCACGTCACCCAGCATGCCCTAGTACCGCGCGCGCGAGCGCACGCGACGCGATGGTTGACAGTCGCATTGTGATGCGGCATCCGAACTGATTCGAGGAATGTCCCATCCGATCCGACGAGGGCGCCGAAGACACCGTGTAGGCCGCTTCGAGTGGCCACAGCACCACTGGCACTGCGACACCGCCCCGGAGTCGCGAAACCTAGGAGGACAAGATGTCCCGCAAGAAGCTGTATCTGCTCGGACCCCTGGCAGTCGCCGCAGCCATCGCACTGAGCGCATGTTCGCCCATGTCGAGCGGCTCGACCACGACCGAAGAGACCGCCGCCCCGCCGGCCGCCGAAGAGACGATGGCGCCCGAGACGGAGATGGACCCCGCGGCCAACCTCGTCGGTGCCGGCTGCGCCGGTTACGCCGAGGCTGTGCCGGAGGGCGAAGGCTCGGTTGCCGGCATGGCGGAGGACCCGGTGGCCACCGCCGCGTCGAACAACCCGATCCTCACCACCCTGACCGCCGCGGTCTCGGGTGGAGTGAACCCGGACGTCAACCTGGTCGACACGCTCAACGGCGACGAGTACACCGTCTTCGCGCCGGTCGATGACGCGTTCGCGAAGATCGACCCCGCCACGATCGAGGTGCTCAAGACCGACGCCGCGCTGCTGACCTCGATCCTGACGTACCACGTGGTTCCCGGCCAGGTTCTTCCTGCCGACATCGAAGGCACCCACACCACGGTGCAGGGCGCCGACCTCGAGGTCACCGGCAGCGGAGACGACATCATGGTCAACGGAGAGGCCGCGGTCATCTGCGGTGGCGTCCAGACGGCCAACGCAACCGTGTACCTCATCGACACGGTGCTGATGCCGCCGGCTCAGTAATTCCAGTCTCCCGGCGAAAGCCGGGATTCCTGGGGGCGGTGCGACCGCCGATGCCTGCGAGGTGGCGTCGGCGGTCGTGCTGATTTGGGAGGGGAAGGACGTCACTTCGGTGGCGTCCTTTCCCGTTCACGAGCGTGGAGGCTGCCGGCCGGTCCGCCACCGCGAAGTAGGCTGGATCTGGAGGGCCTCTAGCTCAGTCGGTAGAGCATCGGACTTTTAATCCGCGGGTCGTGGGTTCGAGCCCCACGGGGCCCACAAGCGTGAAGGGACGTCGCATAAGCGGCGTCCCTTCACTGCATCCCGGTCTCACAGCGCGGTGCGCGCGGTCCGCCGCGCGTGAGCCGACAGATCAGCACTGCGCCTTGCGAGGAACTCCTCGAGTCGCTCACGGTCGACCCGCCCGATCTCGCGCAGCGCGACACCGACGTTCGTCTGCACCAGATGCTCAGGATCGGCCGCGAGGATCTCGCACAGCGCAAGCGGATCGTCAAGGTCCCCCGAGCGGATGATCCAGAACGCTGCGGTGATCGCCGTGCGACGGTGCCAGCGGTTGTCGGATCGCGCGAGCTCGAACAGCACGTCCCTGGGCTTATCGAGCAGGTACCCGCCGACCACCCGCGGTGCCGACCGGTCGATGTAGTCCCACGTGTCGATCCGGTCGAGGCGCCGCATCCACAGGTCGTAGAGCGCCGCGCGGTCCGCGTTCTTCGCGCGCGCCTTGAAATCGAGGATGCTGACGGCGACCATCCGCTCCTCATACGTGTCGGCCTCGAGCAGCCGGTCGACCTCGGTCAGCGGCATCCCCGTGTTCGCCTTCGCGATGGCGAACACGGTTCCCATCCGCACACCGATCACCCGAATCGACTCGTCTGTCATGCGCTTGCGGATCTTGTCGCGCTGATCGACGGCTGCTTCAGCCTCGAGCGCCGCGCGCACATCCTCAGCCGTCGCAGTCACAGGACGCGCACCATCTCGAGCTCGGCGCCGTGGGGACCGTCGGAGGTGACGCCGGTCGCGGTGAAGCCGATCCGGGCATAGGCGCGCTGGGCACGCGCGTTGTCCTCGTGCACATCCAGCGCGATCTCGCTCTGGCCCGAGGCGGTCGCCCACTCCGCCGCGGCATCCATCAGCGCATCGAGGGTGCCGCGGCCGCGATGCGACGCACGGACGTACACCGCGACGACCAGGGCGCGACCCTTGACGGCGACGCGGCCGAAGTAGTCCTCCGATCCGACCTCGGGGATGAGCACCGTCACCGTGCCCACCCAGTCGCGGCCCGCCTCGGCGATGAACTGCGCGGCGGATCCGCTGAGTGCAGCGCCGGCCGTGCGCTCCTGCCAGTACTCATCCGGTCGGGCCTCGGCCTGCGCGCGCGTCTCGAGGTAAGCGATATCCGCGACCGGGTCGGCCAGAGCCTCCAGGCGGATGCTGCGCACCCGGGCGGCGTCGCTCAGCCGCACCCGGCGGACAGCGGGCGTCTCAGTCATCCGACTCGATCAGCTGGGCACCCGCGTGCGCGATCTCAGCCAGCGCCTTCGCGCTCGAGTCGGGGTGCACACCCGCCACCAGATCGGTGAAGACCCGCACGTGCCGTCCGTGCTCGATCGCGTCGAGCGCGGATGCGCGCACGCAGTAGTCGGTCGCCAGGCCCACGACATCGATGTCGATGATGCCGTGCTGTTCGAGAAGCTGAGCGGCGGTCGTCCCGTCGTCGCCCACGCCTTCGAAGAGGGAGTACGCGGGTTTGCCCTGGCCCTTCTTCAGGTGATGGGTCACGGGCGACGTGTCGAACACCTCCTCGTACTCCGCCCCGAACGTGCCCGCGACGCAGTGAGGCGGCCAGGTGTCGATGAAGTCCGGTTCGGCGGAGAAGTGGCCGCCGTTGTCGTTGTCGGCGTCGTGCCAGTCGCGCGAGGCGACGACGATCTCGTAGTCACCGGCATGCTCGCTCAGGAAGCGGTTGATCCGCAGGGCGACAGCGTCGCCGCCCACCACGGCGAGCGCGCCCTCCTCGGTGAAGTCGTTCTGCACGTCGACGACGAACAGTGCTCTGCTCATGAGTCGAGCGTACGGCGGTACTCCTCGCGTGTCAGGGGATGACCGTCGTGCGCGACGAGTTCGGGACCGGCCGACGGCACGGTGTCCGCCTCGACGGCGGGAGAAGCGGCCTCCACGCCCCTGCGCCACAGCTTCGACGGCCACCAGATCGCCCGCCCGATGTCGTAGGTCACCGCGGGGACGAGGAGCGATCGGACCACGAACGTGTCCAGCAGCACTCCGAACGCGACGATGAAGGCGAGCTGAGCGAGGAACAGGATCGGGATCACCCCGAGGGCCGCGAACGTCGCGGCCAGCACCAGGCCCGCTGAGGTGATGACGCCTCCCGTCGCCACCAGTCCGCGCAGGATGCCGGACCGCGTGCCGTGCCCCAGCGACTCCTCCCGCACTCGCGACATCAGGAAGATGTTGTAGTCCACGCCGAGAGCCACGAGGAACACGAAGCCGTACAGAGGCACGGAGGGGTCCGCACCGGGGAAGCCGAGCACGTGGTTGAAGACGATCGCGCTCACCCCCAGCGCTGCACCGAACGAGAGGATCACGCTGAGGATCAGCAGCACCGGCGCGAGGATCGCGCGAAGCAGGAGCATCAGGATCAGCAGGATCACGAGCAGCACGACCGGGATGATGGTCGTCCGATCGCGGATCGAGGTGTCGTTCGAGTCGATGTCGGTCGCGGTGACTCCCCCGACCAGAGCCGTGCCCGTTCCGAGCGCCTCATCGAGGCTCGCCCGAAGATCACGTACGGTCTCCTCCGCGGCAACGGAATCCGCGGCATCCGTCAGCGTGCCGATCAGCAGCACGTCGCCATCCGAGACGGTGGGCGTGGGCGCCGCAGCTCCGGGGGGTCCTTCGACCGCGTAGACGGCTTCGCCGTCCTCCACCGAGACCGACGCCTGCCCTGTCGGCGAGTCCTCGGACGCCGCCGCCACCGATTCGATGCCATCGCTGTCGTCGAGGATCGCGACCGCGTCGACCACGTCCTCCTCGGGGACGATCACGTACACCGGGCTGCCGGAACCGGCGGGGAAGTGCTCGCCGAGCACATCCTGACCGTCTCGCGCCTCAGATGCGCCGAGCACGAGATCACTCGAGGGGACCCCGTCCGCTTTCAGCTGCAGCAGCCCCGCAGCGGCGACCAGCAGCACGATCGTGCTGACGATCCACACCGGGCGGGCATGGCGCGCGACGAAACGCGCCTGGCGCGGCCAGAAACCCTTGACCGGCTGGGTCAGGTCTTCGGGGAGCGACACCATCCCGTGCTTCGGGATGAACGGCCAGAAGGCCGCCTTGCCGACCAGGGCGAGCAATGCGGGCAGGAAGGTCAGCGCCGACAGCACCGAGAACGCGATGCCGATCGAGGCGATCGGGCCGAGCGCACGGTTCGTGGCGAGGTCGGAGAGCAGCAGGCACAGCAGTCCGGCGATGACCGTGCCACCCGACGCGATGATCGGCTCGAACGCGCCGCGCCAGGCCTGCGTGGTGGCCTCCCACCGACGGGCGCCGGTGCCGATCGCCTCGCGGAAGCGCGCGACGTAGAGGAGGGCGTAGTCGGTGGCGGCACCGATCACCAGGATGAACAGGATGCCCTGCACCTGCCCGTTCAGCACGAAGATGCCCGCGTACGCCAGCCACCAGACCGTCAGCAGAGCCACGCACAGGGCGAACACGGACGTGAGCAGGACGAGGATCGGCAGGAGAGGGGATCGATAGACGATCACGAGGATGATGAACACCGCCAGCAGCGCGACGATGAGCAGCAGTCCGTCGATGCCCAGGAAGCCCTTGACGAGGTCGGCCGTGAAACCGGCAGGCCCGGTCACCCAGCCCTCGAGATTGCTCGGCAGCTGCTCGGAGACCATGGTGCGGATCTCCTCCACGACGACCCGCACTTCGCCGGACGAGTCGATCGGCACGAAGATCTGCGCAGCCTCGCCGTCTTCCGACACGATCGGCGGCGAGACCCCTTCCTGCACACCGTCGATGCCGGCGATCTCGTCGCTCAGGGTTTGAATCGCCGCGACGTCATCATCGGTGAGCGCGCTCTCGCCCGTCACGACCACGACGGCCGGGATGGTGTCGCTCCCGAGGAAGTCGGGCAGCCGCTCGCTCACCTGCGTCGCGTCGGCACTCTCCGGCAGGAACGAGGACTGGTCGTTCGTCGCGACCTCGTCGACCTTGCCGAAATACGGACCGCCCACCGAGCCTCCGATGAGCCAGACGAGCACGAGCACGACCGGGATGCCGATCCTCAGCCAACGGGAGGGTTGTCGGTCGGATCGGCGAAGCTGCTTCATATCGCTAGCTTATCTAGCGAAATCGGGTTCGGGGCAAATCCGTAAGCTGGAGCGACCATGCTCTCTGCCGGACTCGCGCTCTTCGGTGCCGTCGTCTACGGCGCAGCGGACTTCTTCGGCGGACTCGCGGCCAAGCGCCTGCGCTCGATCGTGGTCACGGCGGCGAGCGCGGCATCCGGTCTGGTGTTCCTGGCGCTGCTGCTCCCCTTCGCCGGCGGTGTATGGGCGCCGGCCGATGTCGCGTGGGGTGCGGTGGCGGGCGCGTTCGGTGTGATCGCGATCGCGCTGCTGTACGCATGCCTGGCGATCGGGCCGATGAGCATCCTTTCGCCCCTCACCGCCGTGGTGTCGGCTATCGCACCGATGCTGTGGGGGCTCTTCGTGAACGGCGAGACCCTGTCGGCCATCGGCTATCTCGGACTGGGGGTCGCGCTCGTCGCAGTCGTGCTGGTGGGCTTCATCCCCGGTGAGCGGGTGGTGCGACCCAGCGCGCGGGGGCTCATCATGGCCGTCGGCGCGGGCCTCGCGATCGGCGCGTTCCTCATCGCGATCGACCAGACGAGCTCCGAGAGCGGACTCGTGCCTCTCGTCATGACCCGGGCGACGAACATGGCGATCACGGCGATCATCATCGGAGCGCTCGTCATCAGAGCGCTGAGCGCCGGCCGCCGCGCGGCGAGCGTGCTGGACGTGTCGGGTGTCGTGATCGGGGCCACCCCGAGCGGCCACGCAGATCTGGAGCACGCGGGCGTCTCGAGCGGCGCCGGCGTTCCGGCATCCCGCAACCGGGCATGGCTGCTCGCGATCATCTGCGGCGTCGTGGATGCCGCGGCGAACGCGATCATGCTGCTGGCGCTGCGGATCGGAGATCTGTCGATCGTCTCGGCCCTGACCGCGCTCTACCCGGCCGGAACCATCATCCTCGCGGCGGTCGTGCTGAAGGAACGCGTCGGCGCCGTGCAGTGGGCGGGCCTCGCCCTCGCGCTGATCGCGGGGGGCATGCTCGCGCTCGCGTGAGTTCTCAGCCGCGCACGAACAGCAGGACCGACGACACGACGAGCGCGATCACGCCGAGGCCGAGCAGACCCGCGGCCAGCAGCGCGAGGGCGCGCACCAGCGGCGATCGCTGGGTGAGCCGCATGCGATTGTTCCAGCCGCGTCGGGCGAAGATGTCGTACATCCCCGCGTCACCCACGACCGCGACCTGCTCGTGGTTGAGTGACGCCTCGTTGACGCCGCCCTCTTCGTCGAACCACCGCACCACCTTGCCGTGCTCGGTCGTCTCGACGACGGCCCGCACCGGCACCCAGGTGCCGTCGGCGAGATACGCGATCAGCGCGATAACGGCCAGCAGCGCGCCGGCGCCCAACCCCACCCAGGTGAAGATCTCGATGACCGCGTCGACCGCTGCGTCCATGTCGCTGATCCACCCCTGTCCATCGGCGACCCAGATGAGTCAGGGGCCGCAGAAGCGGCCCCTGAATTCCGTATGAGCCACCTGAGAGAATCGAACTCTCGACCTTCTCATTACGAGTGAGATGCTCTGCCGACTGAGCTAAGGTGGCGCGCGCCGCTTGCGCGATGCACGATCATCGATCTTACAGGGTTGCCGAGGCACCCGCGAACGCGCGGGGATGCGGCATCCGCTCTACTCGCAACGAAGTCCGTCCTCGGGCACGGTCCCCTGCAGCAGATACGCCTCGACCGCGGAGTCCACGCAGGCGTTGCCCTTGTTGTAGCCGGTGTGTCCTTCGCCGACGCGCGTGATGAGCACTCCCGAGGAAAGCTGATCGGCCAGCGCCACCGACCACTCGTACGGCGTCGCCGGATCGTTGGTCGTGCCGACCACCACGATCGGCGCCGCCCCGTCTGCCGTGATCTCGCCACGGGTTCCGCTCGGGGGGTACGGCCAGGTCTCGCACGCGTCCGGTCCCGACCAGTAGGGGGCGACGGTGGGAGCCTCGGCGGCGATCCGCGCCTCGCTGGCCGCTTTCGCCTCGTCGGTGACATCCAGCGGGTAGTCCATGCAGTTGTACGCCCGGAAAGCCTCGGTCGAGTTGTCGAGGTAGGTGCCGTTCTCGCGGTTGTAGTAGAAGTCCGCGAGCTGGAAGGCGATTTCGGGATCGCCCTGGAGAACGTCGTTCAATGCGGCCGACAGATAAGGCCAGCTCTCCTGGGAGTAGAGCGCGGCGATGATGCCGGTCAGCAGCGAATCGGCGCCGAGCCGGCGCCCGTCGGCCGCCGGCAGGGGGGACTGCTCCACGCTCGCGAGCATCGTCCCGAGATCGGCCATGCCCTCATCGACCGTGCCGCTGAACGGGCAGTCGGACTGATTCAGGCAGTCGGCCATGTAGGCGCGCAGGGCCGACTCGAAGCCGATCGCCTGGATCGTGCTGACGTCGACACCCGACACCGCCGGATCGATCGCGCCGTCCAGCACCAATCGCCCGACCCGCTCGGGATAGAGCTTCGCGTAGGTCGCGCCGAGGAACGTCCCGTACGAGTAGCCCAGGTAGTTCAGCTGCCTGTCGCCCAGCACCGCGCGCATGAGGTCCATGTCGCGAGCGGAGTTCTCCGTCGTGATGAACTCCAGGATGCCGCCGCTGTTCGCCTGGCACGCGTCGGAGAAGTCCGCGTTCCACTGCTCGCGCTCCGCGGTCCATCCGTCGGACCCGCGGGGGTCGGACGGGATGTCGAAGAGGTAGGAGTCCATTCCCGCGTCGTCCAGGCAGGTGACCGCGGTCGACTCCCCCACGCCGCGGGGATCGAAGCCGATCACGTCGAACTGCTGCTGCAACGCTGAGCCGACGGCGAAATCGATGCTGTCGCGGATCAGACCGACGCCGCTGGCACCGGGGCCGCCGGGGTTGGTCAGCAGCGACCCGATCGATGTTCCGGACTCGGCGCGCTGCCGGATCACCGAGAGTTCGATCTCGCCCGCCGACGGGTCCGCCCAGTCCAGCGGAGCGGTCACCATCGCGCACTCGAAACCCCCGCAGTCCGACCAGGAGAGCGTCTGCTGGTAGAACGGCAGCAGTGCGGCGGCGACGCCGTCGGTGTCGGGCGCGAGGCTCGCGGTCGACGACGGCTTCGACTCGGGGATGATCGAATACAGGCATCCCGACAGCACGACAGCTG
Organism: uncultured Actinomycetota bacterium; assembly: GCA_963781135.1. Taxonomy (GTDB): domain Bacteria; phylum Actinomycetota; class Actinomycetes; order Actinomycetales; family Microbacteriaceae; genus Microbacterium. Next base: position 73,893 of record CAWADY010000013.1, read on the forward strand.
CCGCGGCCAGTCCGGCGATGATCGCGACGAGCCGGCGAGCCCGGCGGGGTGAGGTGGGATTCACGGGGTCCTCCCGCTCGCAACGGTCACGAGCATGCTTTCGAGGGCGAGGGTGGGGGCGACGTTCTGCTCGAGATTGCGTCGGGTCTCGGCGATCCGATCAAGGACGATGAGCGTGCGCTCCACCGTCCATGCGGCTGCCAGGGCGCTCAGCTCAGGCTCGAGTTCCCGGTTGATCAAGTCTCCCTCGGCGCGGCCGCCGCGACCGAACTGCAGCATGATCACATCGCGGAACATCGACTGCAGGTCGGTGAGGACGCGGTCGATGCCGTCGCGAAGGCTGCGCGTGGCGCGGCGCTTCTGGTCGTCCTCGAGCGCGCTCAACTGGGATCGGACGGCCGGCGGCACGGCGGAGCCTTCGGCGAGGCCGAGTGTGCGCAGCAGGCTGGAGCGCTCGGCCTCGTCCCGCTCGGCGGTCAGCGCCTTCGCATCGTCGGTGGCTGCCGCCACGACCCGGCCCGCGACCTCGACGGCGTCGCCGACGCCGCGCACCGCGAGCACACCGCGCAGCATGTCCTCGCGGCGGGTCCGGGCGGCGGCATCGGTGGCGAGTCGCTGCGCCATGCCGATGTGTCGCTGAGCGTGGCGTGCGGATTGCTCGGCGACCGCGATGTCGGCGCCGGTGCGCTGCGAGATGAGCCGCGCGACGTCCTCGATATCGGGCTCACGCAGCCGCAGGGTGCGCACGCGTGACCGGATCGTCGGCAGCAGGTCGGCATCGCTCGGCGCGCACAGCACCCAGACGGTGCGCTCGGGCGGCTCCTCGAGCGCCTTGAGCAGCACGTTGGAGGTGCGCTCGACCATGCGGTCGGCATCCTCCATCACGATCACGCGATAGCGGCCGAGCGACGGACTGAAGTAGGACCGCTCCACGAGCGACCGGGCGTCTTTGATGGAGATGATCACGCCCTCGGTGCGCAGCGCGGTCATGTCGGGGTGGGTTCCGGCGAGCACCTGGCGCATCGCCTGCTCGTCGCCGGGTTCGGCGATGAGCGCCGCGGCGAACGCATACGCGAGCGTCGAGCGACCCGACCCGGGCGGCCCCGTGATGAGCCAGGCGTGCGTCATCGAGTCGGGATCGGATGCCGCCGCCCGCAGCGTCGCGACGGCGTCGTCCTGCCCCCAGACCGCACCCCACGGCACATCTGCCGCTGCCGTCACGAGGGCGGGCACCGCGGGAGCATCCGCAACCGCCGCGCTGTCCATTCGCCCAGCCTAATCGGCGGCGCCGACGGCGCCGGCGGGAGCGTCCGTGTGCAGGAGTCGCTCGACCCGCCCTTGGATGTCGGTGGCCAGGTCGGCCGGTACGCGCGAGGCGTCGAGCACGAGGAAGCGGTTCGGCTCCGCGGCGGCGAGCGCGAGGAACTCCTCCCGCACACTGTCGTGGAACGCGGACTGCTCCGCCTCGAGCCGATCGAACGGCTTGTCGTCGGCGTCGAGGCGGTCGCGGGCGAGCGACGGGTCGAGGTCCAGGAGGACGGTGAGGTCGGGAAGCAGGCCCGCCGTGGCCCACAGCGACAGATCGCGCACCTCGTCGCGCCCGAGGACGCGGCCGGCGCCCTGGTAGGCGACGGAGGAGTCGAGGTAGCGGTCCTGGATGACGACGTCTCCGCGCTCGAGCGCCGGGCGCACGACGTGCTCGATGTGGTGCGCCCGGTCGGCGGCGTACAGCAGTGCCTCCGCGCGCGGCGCGACCTCGCCGCGGTGGTGCAGCACGATGTCGCGGATCAGGACCCCGACCTCGGTGCCGCCGGGCTCGCGGGTGCGCACGACGGTGTGCCCGCGCGCGGCGAGCCACTCCTCGAGGAGTGCCGCCTGCGTGGTCTTGCCGACGCCGTCGCCGCCCTCGAACGTGACGAAGAGGCCACTCACTTCTTGGCCGGCGCCTTGCGGGCGGTCGTGGCCTTCCGCGCGGGCGTGCGCTTGGGCGCCGGACCCTTGGCCCGCTTGTCGGCGATCATCTGCACGGCGATCTCGTAGGTGATGTCGGCGACGGTCTGACCACGCGGGATCGTCACGTTCGTCTCGCCGTCGGTCACGTACGCCCCGAAGCGACCGTCGCGCACGCGGATCGGCTTGCCGCTGACCGGATCGTTGTCGAACTCGGCCAGCGCGCTGGAGGCGCGACGCGCGCCGTACTTCGGGAGGGCATAGATCGCGAGCGCCTGCGCGAGGTCGATGTCGAAGATCAGCTGCTCGGAATCCAGCGTCCGCGAGTCCGCACCCTTCTTCAGGTAAGGACCGTACCGGCCGTTCTGCGCGGTGATGGGCTCCCCCGACTCAGGATCGGTGCCGACCGTGCGGGGCAGCTCCAGGAGCCGCAGCGCGGTGTCGAGGTCGATCGTGTCGACCGACATCGACTTGAACAGCGAAGCGGTGCGCGGCTTGGGTGCGGCATCCTTCTTCGCGAGCCTCGCGCCGTCTTGGCGGCGGGCTTCTTCTTCGGAGTCTCTGCGACGATCTCACCGGTCGTCTCGTCGACGGCGGTGGGGTCCTCGGGCTCGCTCTCTTCGATGTACGGCCCGAAGCGGCCGTCCTTGACGACGATGAGCTTGCCGTTGTCGGGATTCTCGCCGAGCACGCGGTTGCCCGCCACGGGCGCGTCGATGAGCTCCTGCGCCTTCTCGGGGGTCAACTCGTCGGGTGCGAGCTCTTCGGGGATGTTGACACGTCGCGGCGGAGCCTCGAGATCGGCGGGGTCGATCACGTCGAGGTACGGCCCGTACTTGCCGAACCGCAGCGTGGTCGTGTCGCTGATGCGCGTCGCGTTGAGCTCGCGCGCGTCGATCTCGCCGAGGTTCTCGACGATGTTGCGCAGACCCGGCTGAGCATCGGAGCCGAAGTAGAACTCCTTGAGCCAGGCCGTGCGCTGCTGCTCGCCACGTGCGATCGCGTCGAGGTCGTCCTCGAGCGCGGCGGTGAAGTCGTAATCGACCAGATCGGCGAAATGCTCTTCGAGCAGACGAATCACGCTGAACGCGAGCCAGCTCGGCACGAGGGCCTGACCGCGTTTGGTCACGTAGCCGCGATCGAGGATCACATCGATGATGCTCGCGAACGTCGACGGGCGCCCGATGCCCTTCTCTTCGAGCGCCTTGACGAGGCTCGCCTCGGTGTAGCGCGGCTTCGGGGTGGTCGCGTGCCCCTTGGGCTCGATCTCCTTGAGTCGCAGGGAGTCGCCGACGGCGAGCACCGGCAGGGACTGGTCGTCGGCCTTGTCGGCGTCGCCGCGCTTCTCGTCGCGGCCCTCTTCGTACGCCTCGAGGAATCCCTTGAAGGTGTAGACGGTGCCGGATGCGGTGAACTCGGCGAGCTGCCCTGCCGCGGTGACCGCGAGGGTGACCGTGGTGGTCTCGTACTTCGCGTCGGACATCTGACTGGCGATCGTGCGCTTCCAGATCAGGTCGTACATGCGCTGCTCGTCGCGATCGAGCTCGCCCGAGACCGACGAGGGTGTGCGGAACTGCTCGCCCGACGGACGGATCGCCTCGTGCGCCTCCTGCGCGTTCTTGCTGTTGCTGCGATAGACGCGGGGGTTCAGGGGCACGGCCTTCTCGCCGTACAGCGCCACCGCCTGCTCGCGCGCCGCCGTGATCGCCTGAGTGCTCAGCGCGACCGAGTCGGTGCGCATATAAGTGATGAAGCCCTTCTCGTACAGGCGCTGGGCGACGCTCATCGCGTGCTTGGCGCTCATCGAGAGCTTGCGACCTGCCTCCTGCTGCAGAGTCGACGTCGTGAAGGGCGCCTTCGGACTGCGGGTTCCCGGCTTGGACTCGAGCGCGGTGACGGATGCCTCGCCGACGCCCTCGATCGCTGCGGCCAGAGCACGGGCCTTGGCTTCGTCCAGGACGACGACGACCTTCTTCAGCTGACCGCGGTCGTCGAAGTCGGTGCCTCGCGCGAGGGGCGCGCCGTCGACACGGGCCAGGCGAGTCGTGAAGGACTCGGCCGCCTTGACGGCAAGCGCCTCGACGTCCCAATAGCCTGCGGTGACGAACGCCATGCGCTCACGCTCGCGGTCGACGACCATGCGGGTCGCGGCGGACTGCACGCGACCGGCGCTCAGGGCAGCGCCCTCCCGACCGCTGCCGACCTTGCGCCACAGCACCGGAGAAACGTCCCAGCCGTAGAGACGGTCGAGCACGCGTCGGGTCTCCTGGGCATCGACGAGCGCGAGGTCGAGTTCACGCGTGTTGTCGACCGCGGCGCGGATCGCGTCCTTGGTGATCTCGTGGAACACCATGCGGTGGACGGGAACCTTCGGCTTGAGCACCTCGAGCAGATGCCAGGCGATCGCCTCGCCCTCGCGGTCCTCATCTGTGGCCAGCAGGACTTCGTCGGCGGTCTTGAGCGCTCGCTTGAGTTCGGCGACCGTCTTCGTCTTGCGGTCGTTGACGACGTAATAGGGGTCGAAGTCGTTGTCGATGTCGATCGAGTACTTGCCGTACGCCGTCTTCTTGTCGGCCGGGATGTCCTTCTTACTCGCGAGATCGCGGATGTGCCCGACCGAGCTCAGCACCTCGTAATCGTCGCCGAGGTAGCCCTGGATCGACTTCATCTTCGTCGGTGACTCGACGATGACGAGCTTCTTGCCTGTTGCCAACGGGGGCGTCCTTTCGTCGAAGCACACCATACACACCAGTTGACACATGAGCGCTGTGAGGTCACGATCAGCCCGGCGGGCCGGCTCGCGCCGAAGCCGTCGCGGTGAACCGTCCGAACGTGCCCGCGACAGTAACGGTCGCGATGACACCGTCGAGTTCGCACGCGGCCAGTTCCGACCCCGCCGCGAGCGCGATTTCGGCCGCGCGCTCGCACGGAGCGCCTTCGACGACACCGGATGCCGCATCCGCGGCCGCGAGGGCGGCAGCGTCGGCGGCGCCGGCCAGTCGCTGCGAGAAGACGGCGGCGGCCCCCACCGTCGTGAAGGCGATCGCGAGCGTCGCAGCGCACCCGACGATGCCGACCGAAAGGATCGTGCCCGCCATCAGAGGCCGCCATCGAGCGCGCAGCTGGTGGCGCTGAGCGCGAGCGGGAGCAGACTCGCCGACGACGTGGCGGTGACGCAGACGAGGTCTCCACGCCGCTCGGTCGTCGCCGATGCGCCCGGCACAGCCGCGTCGATCGCCGCCCATGCCCGGGCCTCCGCTTCGCCGCGGGCGACGAGGCGGGCGGCGTCGGCTGCGGCGTCCTGCAGGCGCACCTGTCGCGCACACGCCCCGAGGCTTCCGGCGCCGAGCAGGAGCACGAGTGCGACAGCGGGCAACGCGACGGCGAACTCGGCGACGACCGATCCGCGGTCGTCGCCGAGCCCGCGGCGGGTCATGCGACCGTCAATGCGCGGCGGATGAGATCCGTCAGGATGCCGCGCACCTCGTCGCTGCGCATGATGACGACAAGGAGTCCGGCGAACGCGACGGCCGCCATCGTGGCGATCGCGTACTCGGCGGTGGCAGCGCCGGTGTCGTCACCGAAGAGACGGGCGGCGCGGCGGCGGGTGAGCGGGGTCAATGACATGGTGTTCCTTCCACGGTCGGTGGGCACGGTGGTGGGCACGGCTGGTGGGCACGGTTCTGGACATGATCAGAGAGGCAGGGGTACGGAGGTCATCACACTCAGGAGCATCGGCGCGACCCCGAGCAGGAGGAACGCCGGGAGGGTGCAGATCCCCAGCGGCAGCAGCAGCCGCGTCGAAAGCCGTGCCGCTCGCAGCCGTCCGTCCACGCGCGCACGGTGCCGCGCGAGTGTCGACGATGCGCGCAGCAGCTCGACGGCGGGCACTCCCGCGCTGCGCGAGAGATCGAGCACCGCGTCGGTCGCGGCATCCGTCGTCGATCCCGTGGCATCGTGCACCAGCCGACGTGCGCGCTCGATCGAGACGCCGCCGCTCAGGGCGATCGCGAGCAGCTCCGCGTCGAGGCCGGGGATTCCACCGGCCGCGCGGGACCGCTTCACCAGGGCGGCGTTCCACTTCTGCGCAGCGAAGATGAGCGCCGCACCGAGCAGCAGGCACGCGATGCCGATCGGGCTGCCGATGAGCGTTCCGAGCGTGTCGAAGCCGAGCGCGACGCCCAGCAGCACCGCGACCAGGGGCAGCCAGGCCATGAGTCTGGCCGTCGCGGCGGGCTCGGCGAGCGCGACCCGGACGTCGTCGGCGGCCTCCTGCGCGTCGCGCAGTGCGATCGACAGCGCGCGCAGACTCTCGGCCAGTGGCGCACCCACGGCCGTCGCGACCTGCCAGGCCGCCGCCACATCGCGCCACCTGGTCCCCGCCGCGCCCTCATCCGCGGGCTGAAGCGAGAGCCGGCGTCGACGTGCCGGTGCGGTGTCGGACCGCGCGATCGCCGCGGGCAGCGGCATCCCGGTGGCCGAGGCGGCGCACACGCGCGCGGCATGTTCGTCACCCGCCTCGGCGAGGTACACCCACGCGCGGGAGGGCGCGACGCCCGCCTGCAGCAGCACGGCCAGCCGCAGCACCGAATCGGCGATCGCCGCCGCCGTCACACCGCGGGCCACGCGAGCTCCTCGATCTGGAGACGCCCCTCGGAACCGATCACGGGCCGACCGGCGGCGGCGAGTCGCCGAGAGCCGTTCTCGTCGCGATCGATGTGCAGCACGCACCCGATCGCGCTGGCCACCTGCCGCGCCAACGCCCGATCATCGAGCCCGGCGAGCGCGCCCAGTGCCTCGAGGCGTGCGGGCACGTCGTGCAGCCCGTTCGCGTGCAGGGTGCCCGCGCCGCCGTCGTGGCCCGTGTTGAGGGCCGAGAGCAGCTCGCGCACCTCTTCACCGCGGCACTCCCCCACAACGAGCCGGTCGGGGCGCATGCGCAGCGCCTCCCTCACGAGTCGTGCGAGGCCGATCGCCCCCGCCCCCTCGAGGTTGGCCTGGCGCGCCTCGAGCCGGACGTGATGCGGGTGCCGCAGGCGCAGCTCCGCGACGTCCTCGATCGTGACGATGCGATCAGACCCCGGTGCGCAGTCGAGCATCGCCGCGAGCAGCGTGGTCTTTCCCGCGCCGCCGGCGCCGGTGATGAGCAGGTTCTCGCGCCGGGCGACGGCATCCTCCAACCGCACCCGGGTCTCCGCATCGAACATGCCCCGCGATTCGAGGTCGGCGAGGTCGGGACTGTCCAGGCGCGGCACGCGGATCGAGATCGCGGTGCCCTCCGCAGCGACCGGAGGCAGGATGGCGTGAACGCGGATGCCACCCTCGAGCCTGACGTCCACGCAGGGCGTCGCGTCGTCGATGTGGCGACCACCCAGGCCGATGAGCGCGATCGCGAGGTCGCGCACATCCTCCTCACGAGCGCGCCACTCTGGCGCGGGACTCGCGCCGCGGCCCCGATCGACGAAGAGTCCGCTCGATCCGTTGACGAACAGGTCGGTCACCTCGGCGTCGTCCAGGTAGCGTGCGAGCGGCTCGAGGACGGGATGCCGTTCGTGCACCGAACGCGCAGAATCGGCCCGCGCGGGAACGGCGGGAGCCGTGCCGCCGGGCGCCGATCGGCGCGTGCGACGATCCGAGCCGTCCGGCACCGCGACCGGCCGCGGCTGGACGACGAAACGTTCGGGCATGCGTCGAAACTAGGCGCGCGGTCATCCGCCGATGCGGCGGCTGCACGGTCCGGTGGAGGCCGTCCGAGTCGGAGGCCCTGGGGAGGAGCCGTCGCGGCGAAAAGAGGGCGGCATCCCATGGGGGGAATGGGATGCCGCCACGAGCGACACCGCAGTTCGGGGGTGGGTCGGGTGCCGCAATGCCAGAATCGAATGTTCGGCCGGGCAAGAGCATACGCAATTTCACGCGACCGTCCAAACAAACTCATCAGGCCGTGACCGATATATCGATCGAGTCCGGATATCGGTGTCCGCCCCCCACTATCGGAGGTAGTGACCTCGCAGGGGTCTGGATAGATTTGCGGTGTCGTAGCGACGGGTCTGTCAGACCCTCGCCCGTAGCGGCCCGCGAAGGAGCGAGCATGAGCAGCCAGATCGATCACCTCCTCACCGAGAGCCGGCGGTTCGCGCCGCCCGCGCCATTCGCGGCCGACGCGGTGGCGACTGCGGACCTCTATACGAGCGCGGCAGCAGACACGCAAACGTTCTGGGCAGATCAGGCGCGCGCGCTGCACTGGCACACCCCATTCACGCAGGTGCTCGATTGGTCGAACCCGCCGTTCGCGACCTGGTTCGCCGACGGTGAGCTCAACGTGGCGTACAACTGCCTCGATCGACATGTCGCCGCCGGCAACGGCGACCGTGTCGCTCTGCTGTGGGAGGGCGAGCCGGGCGACTCCCGTCACGTGACCTACGCCGAACTCACCGACGAGGTGAAGCGCCTCGCGAACGTGCTCGAGGGTCTCGGCATCGTCGAGGGCGACCGCGTCGCGATCTACATGCCGATGATCCCCGAGGCGATCGCCGCGATGCTCGCCGTCGCCAGGCTGGGCGCGATCCACTCCGTGGTCTTCGGCGGATTCTCGGCCGACAGTCTGCGGGCCCGCATCGACGACGCCGGCGCAAAGCTCGTCATCACGGCCGACGGCGGCTACCGCAAGGGCAAGGTCAGTCCGCTCAAGCCCGCCGTCGACATGGCCCTGGCCGATCGCAACGGCTCCGGCGCGCAGGAGACCGTGGAGCACGTGCTGGTCGTGCGTCGCGGGGGCAATGACGTCGAGTGGACGGAGGGACGCGACATCTGGTGGCACGATGTCGTGCCCCAGGCCTCCGCCGAACACGAGGCGCAGGCGTTCGGCGCCGAGACGCCGCTGTTCATCCTCTATACGTCGGGCACCACGGGCAAGCCGAAAGGCATCATGCACACCTCGGGTGGCTACCTCACCCAGGCCACCTTCAGCAACAAGGTCGTCCACGACCTGCATCCCGAATCCGATGTGTTCTGGTGCACGGCCGACATCGGCTGGATCACGGGCCACAGCTACGTGACGTACGGTCCGCTCGCCAACGGAGCCACGCAGGTGCTCTACGAGGGCACGCCCGACACTCCTCACCCGGGTCGCTGGTGGGAGATCATCCAGAAGTACTCGGTGACGATCCTCTACACCGCGCCCACCGCGATCCGGTCGTTCATGAAGCTGGGCCGCGCGATCCCCGAGCAGTACAACCTGTCGTCGCTGCGGCTGCTCGGTTCGGTCGGTGAACCCATCAACCCCGAGGCATGGATGTGGTACCGCAAGATCATCGGAGGCAAGGTCGCACCGATCGTCGACACGTGGTGGCAGACCGAGACCGGCGCGATCATGATCTCCGCTCTGCCGGGCGTGACCGAGACCAAGCCCGGCAGCGCGCAGGTTCCGCTCCCCGGCGTCTCGATCGAAGTGGTCGACGATGACGGCGCGCACGTCGGCAACGGAAACGGCGGACTGCTCGTGGTCACCGAACCCTGGCCGAGCATGCTCCGCGGCATCTGGGGCGACCCGGAGCGCTACAAGGAGACGTACTGGGACAAGTTCGCCGGGCAGGGCTACTACTTCGCCGGCGATGGCGCGAGGCTCGACGAGGACGGCGACGTGTGGCTTCTCGGCAGGGTCGACGATGTCATGAACGTGTCAGGCCATCGCCTGTCGACGACCGAGATCGAGTCCGCGCTCGTTGCGAACGAAGCGGTGGCCGAGGCGGCGGTGGTCGGCGCGTCGGATGAGACGACCGGGCAGGCGGTCGCGGCCTTCGTGATCATCAAGCAGAGCTACCTCGCCGCGCACTCCCCCGACGGGCTCGCGCAGTCGCTGCGCGCGTGGGTCGGCGAGCAGATCGGCCCGATCGCGCGTCCTCGCGACGTCTACATCGTCGAGGAACTCCCCAAGACACGGTCCGGCAAGATCATGCGCCGCCTGCTGCGCGATGTCGCGGAAGGCCGCGAGGTCGGCGACACCACCACGCTCGCCGACACCGCGGTGATGTCGGTGATCTCGGCTCAGGTCCGCTAGAGGTAGCTGAAGACGACTTCCACCTCGACGGGACTGTCGAGGGGAAGGACCGTGACGCCCACGGCGGAACGGGCATGGCGACCCGCCTCACCGAAGATCTCGCCGAGCACCTCGCTGGCGCCGTTGACGACGCCGGGCTGACCGGTGAAGTCGGGAACGGATGCCACGAACCCGACGACCTTGACGACACCCGTCAGCCGATCGACGCCGCCGACGGCCGCGGCGGCGGCCGCGACCGCGTTGAGCGCGCACTGGCGTGCGAAGGACTGAGCGTCGACCGCGGAGACCAGCCCTGGGCCCTCGCCCACCTTGCCCGTCGCCGGGAGCGCGCCTGAGACCATGGGCAGCTGTCCGGCGGTGTAGACCAGGTCGCCGTGCGCCTTGGCCGGCACGTAGGCCGCGACCGGCGGCACGACCGCGGGCAGGTCGATGCCGAGCTCCGCGAGCCGTTCCGAGACGCTCATGGCTGCGGCGCCTCGAACTGCTGCGCGGCCTGCGCCGCGGCATCCAGCCCCGCGTTTGCCGAGCCTCCGCCGGAGGGCCGCTTGAGGTAGGCCACGAGGCCGCCCTCGGGGCCGGGGACGACCTGAACGAGTTCCCAGCCCTGCTTTCCCCAGTTGTTGAGGATCGCTGCCGTGTTGTGGATGAGGAGGGGGGTGGTGAGGTACTCCCACGTGGTCATCGAGTCTCCGAAAAGTCGGGTGCGGATGCGGGCGCGGCACCGTCAGAGGGCGCGTCCGTAAAGGGTTCGCCCAGGTAGCTCCCCTACGATCAAGCCTATGCCTGATAAGAAACGGACGGCTAGCGGTGTGTTCGGCGGCCTCTTTGGTCTCGTCGGTCTCAGCGTTGCCGCGGGTGTCCTCATCACCGCGACCGTCACCCCCGCGATCGCCCTCACGGGTTCAGCGGCGACGAGTGCGATCACGATGTTCGACAACCTCCCGAGCGTGCTCGACATCGACAAGCTCATGCTGCCGACCACGATCTACGCGAAGGACCCGAGCACCGGGGGCGACGTCCAGCTGGCCACCTTCTACGACCAGAATCGGTCACCCGTCAACTTCGACGAGGTCAACCCGGTCGTCTACGACGCCATCCTCTCCAGCGAGGACCCGCGCTTCTACCAGCACGGTGGGGTCGACCTGATCGGAACCTCGCGCGCCCTCCTGCAGAACCTTCAGGGCGGCGGGGAGACCCAGGGTGGGTCCTCCATCAGCCAGCAGTACGTCAAGAACGTCCTCATCCAGCGCTGCGAGCGCGACGCCGTCGCCACAGCGGAGCTGACCCAGGAAGAGGTGCTCGGGAACTGCTGGACCGAAGCGACGACGGCGAACGGAAACGACGGCATCGAGCGCAAACTGCAGGAGATGCGCTACGCAATCGCCCTCGAGCAGAAGTATTCCAAGAACGACATCCTTTTGGGCTACCTCAACATCTCGAACTTCGGCGGCCGCACCTACGGCATCGATGCCGCCGCAAGGTACTACTTCGGCGTGGCAGCCAAGGACTTGTCCGTTTCACAGGCCGCGACGCTCGCCGGTGTCGTGCAGAACCCCAACACTTATCGGATCGACCAATCCGAAGGATCGATCTACGACGGCGACGGAGTGGCCTACAACAAGGCTCCCGACGGACTGATCGATGATGTCCGGCCCGGGCAGCTCGCCGCGCTCGACACGCTGCTCTCGGAGGGCACGATCACCCAGGAGCAGTTCCTTGCTGCGGCCGATGGCTACACCTCGACCAAGGGCCGACAGCTCTACGTCCTCAGCCGGATGCTGGATGACGGAAAGATCACGCGGGATCAGTACGTCGCCGCGGCGATCGAGCCGATCACCCCCGTGATCAGCCCGGCGACGACAGGCTGCACGACGGCAGGCGGGTCGGCGTACTTCTGCCAGTACGTCCGCGACATCATCGAGAACGATCCCGCCTTCGGCGCCACGGCCGCGGAGCGCGAGAAAGCGCTCAAGCGGGGTGGGTTGAGCATCTACACGACGCTCGATTTTCGCATCCAGTCAGCTGCCGAGGCTGCCATGGTCGGAAACGTTCCCTCGTCCGTGGACTTCATGCAGCTCGGCTCGACGGTCGTCAGCATCGAGGCGACGACCGGTCGCATCCTCGCCATCGCGCAGAACACCCAGTTCAGCGAAGATGCGGCCGCCGCAGCCGATCCGAACAAGAGTGCGCTCGTGTTCGCCGGCGACTCCACCTACGGATCCTCGGGCGGCTTCAACCCCGGATCGACCTTCAAGCTGTTCACGCTCATCGACTGGCTCGAGAAGGGTCACTCGGTCAACGAATCCCTCAACGGCCAGGTGCGCGTCATCAAGCGCATGACCAACTCGTGCGAGGGCGACTGGGTCAACACAGAGGGTACACGCGTCGCAAACTTCGGCGGTGGCGGCGGGTACACCGGCACCCCCATGCAGTTCACCGCGCAGTCACTGAACTCCGGCTTCTTCGCGATGGCCGAGCAGCTCGACCTGTGCGACATCGAGAACGTCGCCACCAGGATGGGCGTGACCAACGCGAACACGGGCGAACCGGTCGAGGTCAACAACCAGTTCTCCATCATCGGCTCGAGCAATGTCTCGCCGCTCGCCATGGCTGGCGCCTATGCCACGGTCGCGAACAACGGCATCTACTGCCAGCCGAAGGCGATCGACCGAGTCGTCGACTCGGACGGCGCGGAGATGGCGCCACCCGCACGCGCGTGCACCCAGGTGATCGACCCGAAGGTCGCGGCGACGGCTGCTTACGCCCTCGAGGGCGTCATGAACTCCGGCGGCACGGGATCGCGGGCCAACCCTTACGACGGCACTCCGCTCATCGGCAAGACCGGCACGCACGAGGCGTACCACACCTGGATGATCGAGTCGAGCACGAAGGTGACGACCGCGGCGTGGGTCGGCAACTACGACGGTTTGAACGACGTCTTCGAGCCCTTCGGCACCCTGCGTTACACACTCGCGCGACAGACCCAAGAGGCTGCGGACGCCACGTACGGCGGTGACGCGTTCGCCCAGCCGGACTCGAACCTGACCCGCGTGATCCTGCGCGATCTGCCCAGCGTGATCGGCATGAGCGTGGACCAGGCGACGAGCACGCTGAACGCGGCTGGTTTCGAAGTGAACGTCGGCGAAGCGGTCGACTCCGCCGACGCCGAGGGAATCGTCGCCGCGCAGAACCCCGGCGCCGGGCGCGTGAGCGGCGGCACCACCGTGACGATCAACCCCAGCAACGGGCAGGGCATCGCGGTGCCGGATGTCGGCGGCAAGCAGCTCGACAAGGCGATCAGCGACCTGCGCGGTGCGGGCTTCGGCAACGTCCAACCGGGGACATGTACCGAGGACACCACCGCAGGACAGCAGGGCAAGGCCACGAGTACCGCCCCGGGAGCCGGGACGGTCGTGAACCGCAACTCGGCCATCTCGGTGAACTACAGCCGCACGAAGTGCACCTAGTGCCGAACCCGTACGCCAAGACCGCCCTCACCGCTCTCGGAGCGGTGGGGGCGGTCGGCGCGAGCGCTGCGATCTGGGGCATCGGCATAGAGCGCTACCTGTTCACGGTCCGTGAGCACGACGCGCGCATCCTGCCGACCGGCTCCGCGCCCGTGCGGGTGCTCCACCTCTCCGACGCTCATATGGCCCCCTGGCAGCATCGCAAGCAGCGGTGGATGGCGGCGCTTGCGGAGTCCTGGCGGCCCGACCTCGTCGTGAACACGGGCGACAACCTCGGCCACGAGCATGGACTCCGCGGACTCCGCGCCGCGCTCGACCCGCTTCGCGGCATCCCCGGGGTGTTCGTCCACGGCTCCAACGACCACGCCGCGCCGAGCCCGCGCAATCCGCTCCGCTACTTCAGCGGTCCGTCGAAGGTCAGGGTGACCAGCGAGCCGCTGGACGCCCAGGCGCTCGACGGCTACCTCACCGAAGAACTCGGCTGGCTCGACCTCAACAACGCCGTCGGTTCGCTCGATCTGCCCGGTCTCCGCATCGACGCGTTCGGAGTCAGCGACGCACACCGCGGATGGGACGATCTCGATGTCCTTCCGGACCTCCTCGAGGATCTCCAGGCCGACGTCGCACCCGCCGCGGCGACGCTGGGCGTGACGCATGCGCCGTACAGACGGGTTCTCGACGCGTTCATCGACCTGGGTTCCGACATGATCTTCGCCGGTCACACGCATGGCGGACAGGTGCGCGTTCCGGGCTTCGGCGCTCTGGTCGCGAACTGCGACATCCCCCTCTCGCAGGCCCGCGGACTCAGCGACTGGAGCCACGCCGGCCGGACTGTGCCGCTCAACGTGAGCGCAGGGATCGGGCACTCGATCTACGCGCCCGTACGGTTCGCGTGCCGTCCCGAGGTGTCGCTGATCACCCTGCTGCCCCGCGACTAAGGGCGATCCAGGACTCGCGTTCCTCCCCAGAGCGTCTCGCTGGGCGGGTGTCCACAGAGCGCAGTTCCCGCCGATGCGCGGCGCCCCGGGGCAGGCACGATCGGAGCGAATCCGATCGGAGAACCCATGCCTGCGACACCCTATGCCCGGACGATGCCACACCGCGCTCGCCTGCTGGCCGCTCTGCTCGCCGCGCTGATCGTCACCTGCGCGGGCGCGGTGGTCGCTGCTCCCGGCGCGCACGCCGCGTCGCGGGGCACCGGCTTCGGGACGTGGGCTCCGATCTCGACGTACGGGTGGCATGGATCGATGCTGGTCGACGGGGTGCACACCTATTGCATCCTGCCCGGGGCACCTGCCCCCGCCGGTCAGAGCGTGGATCAGGGGGTGACCGGAACCGCGGCGGGCCTGTCCGCACAGCAGCTCACGGGCATCAACCTCCTGGTCACGAAGTACGGTCAGACGAACGATCCGGTCCAGGCTGCGGCGGTCGGCTGGGCGGTCAAAGCCGTGGTGGATCTGGACGAGACTCTTCACCACTTCGGCTATCAGGGCGACTCCCTCGCAGAGGCGATCCACTGGACGTTCTCGGCGCTCGCGCCGGAGCACAGCGCGCAGGTCCAGCGGCTGGCGGTCATGTACTACGACGAGGCACGCGCCGCTCCGGCCGGCGTCGCCGGGGCCTCCGGCTCGATGGTGTTCACAACGGATGCCGCCGAGCCTCGCCACGGCAGTGTTCGCGTCGACGCATCCACGGCCGCAGCGGCAGGCACCCTCTCCCTCGCCGGTGCGACCTTCGTCGCCACGGGAACCTCGACGCTGACGGACGCCGTCCCCGGCGTCGAGTATCCGATCCTCGCGGACCCACCGGATGCGGGCAGGCCGTTCACCGTCAGCGGCACCGGGCTCCTGCGCCTCACCGCGGTCGCCGCCGTCCGCCACTTCACGACGGCAGGCGGACAGGACACCGCCGGCCCGGCCGGCGAGGTCGGGTTCGATGTCGCCGGGTCGGATGCCGCACCCCGGGTTCCCGTCTTCTCGCCCACGATCACCACCCAGGTTCAGTCGGCCTACGCGAACGGAGGGCCGTTCGTGGACGACGTGGTGTTCGGCGGCTCGATCGAAGACTGGCCGCGCGGGGCCGACGGTGCGTATCTGCCAGTGACCGCGAGCGCCGAGGTGTATCGGACGGATGAGCAGCCGACGCTGAGCGATGCCGGGGCCCCCGAAGGTGCGGAGCACGTCGGATCATTGGGGCTCACGACCGACCCTGCATCCGGGCCGACGGGGCCGTATCGGGTGATCTCCATGTGGGAGCTCATGAAGCCGGGCTTCTACACGGCCGTGTGGAGCATCCGCCGGGAAGCGCAGTCTGCGGAAGTCGCCGCGGCCCTGCCGCCCGGATACGTCTGGATCGAGCCGTTCGGCGAGCCGACGCAGATCACCCTGTGGGCGGAGGTGTCCTCGCTCGCGGAAGTGATCGTGACGACAGGAGACACCCTCAGCGACAAGATCATCGTGTCCGGCCCGCTACCGACCGACGGCCTGACGGTCAGCTCTTCGGTCTATCGTGCGGCTGACGGCGTCGAGCCGAGTGACGCGTGCACCGACCAGACGCTCGTCTGGACGAGCACCCCGCACATCATGCTCACGCCCGGCGAACACGTCGTGACCGCGCCGGCGGTGTCCGAGCCCGGGACGTACTACTGGCAGGAGCGCGCAGTCGATGCCGCCGGCGCGCTCGTCCACCTGGGAGTGTGCGGCGTCGCTCACGAGACGACGCGCGTCGTGGCCCCCACCAGTCCACCGTCGAACCCGGATGCCACCCCGGCGCTTGCCGCCACCGGACCCGCGGGCGCTTCTGCGCGAGCCATCACCGGCGGGGCGATCGCGCTGCTGACCGGGGGCGGAACGCTCGTCGGGCTGGCACGGCGCCGCCGCTCGGCCTCGCTCACCGCCCGCGCCTGAGGTCGCCGCGATTCGGAGCATCGTTCGCTTCGGGGTAGACTCGTGTGGTTGCCACGGGGTGTGGCGCAGCTTGGTAGCGCGCGTCGTTCGGGACGACGAGGCCGCAGGTTCAAATCCTGTCACCCCGACAGCAGAGAGGCTCCGCCCGCTTCGATACCGAGGAGCGGCGGGGCCTTTCGCGTCCGTACGACAGGAGCATTGCATGCCGACTCCCCGCCTCGTCGCGTTCGACCTCGACGACACCCTGGCACCGTCCAAGAGCGCGATCGATCCGCGCATCGGGGCCCAGCTGATCGCTCTCGCGGAGCGCGTGGAGGTCGCGATCATCTCGGGCGGTCAGCTCGAGCAGTTCCGCGCCCAGGTGGTCGACCGTCTGCCGAAGGCCGCGGCTGACGTGCTGTCGCACATCCACCTGCTCCCCACCTGCGGAACGCAGTACTACCGGATCGAAGACGGCGGCATCGTGACTGTCTATGCCCACGCGCTCACCGACGATGAGAAGACCCGCGCCATGAGCGCGGTCGAGGGCGAGGCTCGCCGACTGGGACTGTGGGAATCCGAGACGTGGGGCGACATCCTCGAGGACCGGGGCTCGCAGATCACCTTCTCGGCGCTCGGCCAGCGGGCGCCGCTGGAGGCGAAGACCGCGTGGGATCCGACCGGCGCGAAGAAGAACCGGCTGCGCGAGGCGGTCGCAGCGCAGATCCCCGACCTCGAGGTGCGCTCGGGCGGTTCGACGTCCGTCGACATCACCCATCGCGGCATCGACAAGGCCTACGGCATGCGGCAACTCGCCGAGCAGACCGGCATCGCGCTGGAGGACATGCTGTTCGTCGGAGACCGACTCGACCCTGACGGCAACGATTATCCCCGTCCTCGCGATCGGCGTGCCGTGCCACGCCGTCACGGGCTGGGAAGACACGGCGGAGTACCTCGACATGCTCCTGCCGACTCTTCCCGCGCGGAGCTGACCCCGCGCGGGAAGAGCGAGCGCGGTCAGGCTTTCGACGCGGTACGCGGTGCGCGGACGGACCGCGCGCGGCGCAGGCTGAGCGACCGGCACGAGCCGCGTCAGCTGGGTCACGTGCTTGGGCTCGAGCTCGGCGATCGAAGAGACACCCAGCAGCTTCATGGTCCGCTCGATCTCGTCGCGCAGGATCGCGATCGTGCGATCGACGCCTTCACGCCCCCCTGCCATCAGTCCGTACAGGTAGGCACGCCCGATGAGCGTGAACTTCGCGCCGAGTGCGATCGAGGCCACGATGTCGGCGCCGTTCATGATGCCCGTGTCGACCATCACCGTCGCGTCCTTGCCGACCTCGCGCACGACCGTGGGAAGCAGGTGGAACGGGATCGGCGCGCGGTCGAGCTGGCGGCCGCCGTGGTTGGACAGGATGATGCCGTCGACTCCGGCGTCGATCAGTCGCTTGGAGTCCTCGACGTTCTGCACGCCCTTGACCACGATCTTGCCGGGCCAGAGGTCGCGGATGACCGCCAGGTCGTCGTAGCTGATAGTCGGGTCCATCGCGGCGTTGAGCATCTCCCCCACCGTGCCGCCGGTGGTCGACAGTGACGCGAACTCGAGCTTGGGCGTCGTGAGGAAGTCGTACCACCACCAGGGGCGGGGGATCGCGTTGACGATCGTTCCGACGGTGAGCTGCGGCGGGATCGCGAAGCCGTTGCGCTTGTCGCGCAGGCGCGCTCCGGCGACCGGGGTGTCGACAGTGAACTGCAGTGTGTCGAATCCCGCCGCGGCGGCGCGGCGGACCAGCCCGTACGAGATGTCGCGATCGCGCATGACATACAGCTGGAACCAATTGCGACCGTAGGGGTTCGCCGCCTTCACGTCCTCGATCGTCGTGGTTCCGAGCGTCGACAGCGTGAACGGGATGCCGGCGGCCCCGGCTGCGGATGCGCCGGCGACCTCGCCCTCGGTCTGCATCAGGCGGGTGAAGCCGGTGGGTGCGATGCCGAAGGGCAGGGCCGATCGGCCGCCCAGGATCTCGACGGACGTGTCGACATCCGGCGCCGGCCGCAGGACGCCGGGGTGGAACTCAATGTCCTCGAAGGCCTGGCGCGCGCGGGAGAGAGACAGCTCTCCCTCCGCCGCTCCGTCGGTGTAGTCGAAGGCCGCCTTCGGCGTTCGACGTTTGGCGATCGCGCGCAGGTCGTAGATCGTGAGCGCGGAGTCGAGGCGGCGCTTCTTGCCGTTCAGCTCGGGCTTCTTGAACTGCATGAGCTCGAGAAGCTCGGCGGGGTTGGGGAGCTGGCGCTTCACCATCGTCGGTCCTTTCGTCAGGTGCGGGCCAGGCCCGCTTCGGCGTAGTAGCCGGTGATGTGGTCATGGATCAGGGTTCGGGCGGCGATCGCATCGCCGGAGTCGATCGCGTCGAGGATCGCGTGGTGCTCGGCTCGCAACCGGGTCGCGGCCGAGTCCCAGTCGGGAATCCGCTGCGCGCCGGCGAGGACGTACGACTCGATCGCGGTGCGGAGGCCGCCCATCATGGCCGCGATGACGACATTGCCGGATGCCTCCGCGAGCGCCAGGTGCAGCTGCGCGTCCAGAGAGAGGAATTCCGCTGGCGTGAGGCCCTCGGCATCCATCGCGTTCACGATCACCCGGGCGGGTGCGGTGTCGCGTTGCCGGGTCCGAGGCGAGCGCGTCCGCCACGGCGGACTCCAGAACGAGGCGCGTGCGCACGACGTCGTCGAAGGGAAATCCCCGCGCGGCGACCTGAAGCCGCAGCAGTGCGGCCATGCCGCCCTGCGGGGTGGCGATGATGATGGCTCCCGCGTTCGGACCGGAGCCCGTGCCGGTGCGGATCAGCCCCATCACCTCGAGGACGCGCAGCGCCTCACGGACGCTGGAGCGGCCCACACCGAGCGAGGTGGCGAGTTCGCGTTCGGGCGGCAGGCGGTCGCCGGGAGCGAGAGCGCCCTCCAGGAGATCGGACTCGATCTTCTCGAGCACGACCTGCCAGGCGCGCGCTGCTTCGGGCACGGGACTCCTCGGGATTGTGGTCTGACCACACTAGCGCGTGTGGTCAGACCACGCAAAGCCCGGAGATGTCGGGGTCAGTCGCTGTCGGAGTCGGCGTGGTTTCGCAGCGTGTGATCATCAAGGAGTGGCAGGTCGGCGCGCGTGACGACCTGCGAGGTCACCGCATACTCGACGAGGCGGGCGCGCCGGTTGGTCGCGAGCTTGCCGGCACCACCGCGAAGACCCTGCACTCCCATACGGTCCAGCTTGTCGCAGACGTTGTCGAGCTTGCGGTTGAACTTGCTCATCGTCCACCCCAGGCGCTGGGCGGCGGCACTGGACGAGGGCAGCTCGTTGATGCTCACGCCTTCGCGGCGCAGCATCGGCTCTGCGAGCGCGACCATGAGCTGCTTCTGAAGGGGTGTGAAACTCGCGGGCATCACGGTGGTCTCGCCGCTCATCGACGCCTGCACCTGGCGGGAGACCTCATACGGCGCCTGCTCGGTGTGCAGACTAAGCTCATACGTCACGGGGCCGGCGGTGAACACGATGACGCTGTTCTCGAAGACGAGCGGCATCCGCGCTCCCGGTGAGAGCCAGGACTGCACGGCTCCCGCCGGCGCTGGAGATCGTGGCCGCCAGTCGCACTCCGACGTTCGCGATCCACCACAGCCCATCGCGATGTCGCAGCTCGAGGAAGTGCCGGTGCAGGTACGGGTTGTCGTCGATCTCGAGGTCGCCCTCGCGACCGATGATGAAGGGCCTGTCCGTGGGGAGATCGTGCCACTCGCCGGCGAACTCCAGTCGAAGCGGCGCGACTGCGACGACACCCGTCCCCTCGACGCTCTCGAGCTGCGTTGCCGGATTCACATCTGTCACGTATCGACCCCCACCCGCCATCCTGCCAGGAAGACGGGGCCGCGGGCTCGCCGCGCTGCCCGATCGACGCGTCGATCACGTCAATCCAACTTCGGGCGCAACTCCTCTCGGAGTTCCCTGAAGTTGCGCGGAGTGACCTTCCAGCGGGCCTCGTCCGTCTCCTCGAACGTCGTGGTGTACTTGCCCGTCGTGCGGTCGAACTGAACGAGGATCTTCCGTGGCAGTGCCTCATCAGGCTTGTAATAGCTGTCGGTGTATGCCTTCACAGCTGGCTCGACCGCCCACGCGTTCGAGGCCACCGGAGAGATCACACCATCAGGCGAGTACAGGTAACCGTGCGCCTCGTTGAATTCGCCGTCGGGAAACTCCAGAATGATCGCCAGCGACTCCCAGCCGTCCCAGTCGACGGTCGGACCCCCCGCGTTGTCGATGAGGGAGCGGATGAGATCGGCGGTGACATTGCCTGCCATGGAGTTCCTCTCGGGGCGGTTCATCGCTGGTCGATGCGGGGGAAGGTCTCGCCATTGACATTGGCGAACTTCGGACTGCGGACGTCGATGATGTCACCTGTCGATGGATCGGACACCACGTACACAACCTGGAAGTTATCAGGTCGGACCGAACCGGGCGGGTCGACCGCGATGCGGTAGTCGACTCGAGCGCCTTCGGCGATCCAGTCGGCCCATTCACTCTCCATCTTCTTCCACGCGCCGCGGTTGAGGTTCGCGATCTGCGGCACGATCCCCTGATCCGGGGTGTCCCCGAAGAACCGGTGGGCGCCCAGGTGCCCGCCGTCGTCGCCCGGATTTCCGAGGTGACCGATGGCCGTGGCGTTGTCGCCGCGCGGAGAGCCGCCGAAGTCCACGAGGATCGACCCATCCTCTTGAACCGGCCGTCCGGTGTCGGGATCGAAGTAGGTCGTCTTGGTGTTGAGGCCGCGTGTGGTGACGACATTGTCGTAGTGGTCCGTGTCGCGCACCTGCCTCACGACGTTGTCGAGGTGGTCGGTGATGTTGTCGGCGAGCTGGGGAAGTCTGTCGTTCAGCTGCCGACCCGCGTCGGCGACCGCCTGCTTCAACTCGCGCATCACTGCGCGTGCGGCTCCGCTCATCAGTCGTCTCCTCCGAAGTCGAGTGCGGAGAACTCCGCGAAGAACGTCGAGGTCACCGACTGAAGATCCGCGCCATGCAGCTTCATCGCCGACTGCGCGTCCTCCAACGCCGCCAGATCCGCGTAGAACTCATCCGAATCACCCGCCGTCGCCTCCACCATCGGCGCGTCCAGGACCGCATCGATCACCGCGGGCAGCTGCTCCGACATC
This sequence comes from uncultured Actinomycetota bacterium, assembly GCA_963781135.1. Lineage (GTDB taxonomy): Bacteria > Actinomycetota > Actinomycetes > Actinomycetales > Microbacteriaceae > Microbacterium. The sequence continues at coordinate 95,452 of CAWADY010000013.1, forward strand.
GGCTCGATCGCCATCGGCAGAAGCTGATTGAGCAGCTGCTCAACAGCGATGTCCACCGCCGCGTTCAGCAGCTTCTTCTTGATCAGCAGCATCGGACCCGCACCGGCCGCCGTGAACGGATTCGTCAGCATCGCGACCAGCGTGATCAGCGTCGAGGACACATCGACGATGACCTTCATCTTCAACGCGAAGATCGCCTCAGCCCCGACATCCATCGCAATCGCCGCCGGCGGCATGATGTCCACCAGCTTCTGCAGATTCTGCGACCGATTGGTGTTCCACGCGCCCAACGTCGCCGGACCCGTCTGACCCCGCATCGCACCCGAGATGTCCCCGTTGACCTTCCGATCGACCGCCTGGATCACATCCTCCAGATCCGTCCCCAGATTGCGGACCAGCACCGCGCCCTTACGGACCTCGTCCTCATCGATGTCCGGCCACTCGAAACCGAGCTTCTCCATCACCCAGACAAGCTCATTCGGCAACATCATCCCCACGGCCACACCTCCTGACTCGAATCTACGTTTCGGGTCTCGAAGTGAACATGGGTAGCACTTCCCACCAGCTCCGTCAGCGGGGCGTGTCTGCTGACTGACGAAGCTTGAGCAGCACGCGCTCGAGGGCGTCGGGCTCGTTGTCGAACGCTCGGAGCGTGGACTCGATCACGGCTTCGCGCTCGTCGACGAGGTACACCCTCCAGGCATCGCCGTCACGTTCAAGCACGACCGCGTCATCGTGGAGACGTCCCTCGCCGTAGAGGACCGGCCTGTCGAGCGCTTCTGCATGCACGATTCGCATGAGCTCACTGACGTCCATCATCACTACCCTCCGGTGTGCACGTCACTGCAGCCGCTACTTCACCAGAAAGGTGAAGTAGTTCGAGAGCTTCTCCAGCGCGGCGGCGGACAACTCCGGGTGCCGTTCGCGCATCACCTTCTCGACCTCATCTCCGATGTCGACGAGCGACTTGTCGCCCCCGTCGATCCGGATCCTCGAGGTCTCGTCCAGAATCGCGCGGACGGCCTCACGATCAGCCGCCGTGCCGTACGAGGTCTCGAACTCGTCTTCGTTCTTTCCCGGGTAGTTCTTGAGGAACACGACAACGGCCTCGCTGATGTCCAGATGCTGGGCGGTCATGACGATGCCTTTCGGTCAGCGCTGAGCTCAGATGCCGGTGTCGGCTCCTCGCCGGGTGTCAGGGGTTCCGCGACGGCACCGATCATCGACTCATGAGTCGGTCGATCTCGGCCTTCTGGTCTGAGAGTGTGGTGACCGTGGCGGGGTCCACGGGCGCGAATGTGTCGACGACATCCTCACCGCCGCGCGCGGTGATCCTGTATGCACTCAGCCCGCCACCCTGATCACGAGCCATGCCGCTCGGCCAGACGTTGACCTGCGCTCCCGCGACGCCGACTCGCCAGCCGAGCGGCTCGAGCCTCTCGCGAATCACACAAAGCGCTTCGAAGGCGTCGTTCTCGCGCGCCGCGAGCGTTTCGAACGCGGCGGAGGCGATCTCGACCACCCACATCCCCTGCTCGTACCGCCACGCCACCGTCGCATCGCTCACGACGCCATCGAGAACGACCTGGATCGGCTGCGGACTCTGGATCATGCGCGGGGGACGTCCGCCGGCTGGATGATCGCCGAGACGAGCGAACCGGGATTGAGCGCGATCCGCACATCATCGGGGAGCGCCGCGGCGAGCTCGGATCCGGTGGTCGTGCGGTGCTCGGCGTAGCCGGAGGCTGCAGCCTTCTGCGCATCGGTATAGGCGTAGACGAGTCGTCCCGCATCCTGCGCGGGGGCGAAGAAGAGCGCACCGTTCGGACCGTCGAAGACGAAGACCTCTGCCGCCGCAAACTCCTGAGGCAGCTGAGCCTCAGGAAGGTACCCCGACAGCACCAGCTGCAGAACGCGCTCGAGAATCGAAAGCGGCTCCTCCCATCCGCGGGCCTGCGGTGTCGGGAGGTACCGCGCGTTCGGGGTGAATTCGTCGGTCAGCTCGCCCTTCTCGTCTGCCCGCCATGCTCCCACGATGCCCTCTGGGGGAACCTCTGCCTGCCCGTCGAAGCCGGGGTCAACGGCGTAGATCCACGATCCGGGGTTCGCGCGAGCTTCGGCTCGGAGTGCATCCGTCACGGGTGGCTTCGCCTCAGACCCGGTCATGTTCGGCCTTTCATCGTGCGAAACGGTCACGTAGAACCACCGTAGTTCGGATTCGGGACCCATCCACCCAGGTTTCCGCCGGGCAGGACGGGGTGAGCGCCGACGACGTTGTCGGTGGGTATTCCGCCCTGGAAGGCGATCTCCGACTCCGGATTCGGCATGTGCGGCGCGTACGGACCGTTCGGCATCGTGGCGTCGACGTCGATCCCGCCCGGAGCATCAACGGTGTAGCGGTATGCCGAGCCCCAGCGCCGGTAGAGGTTCTCGTCGCGTGTCGTGCTGACGAAGTTGGACGGGCCGTTCGTGCGGACGAAGGTCTCCAGGTCGTTGTTGGAGTCGTCGCGGACCTGGAAACCGTGCTCGAAGATCTCGCTCGGTGGCCGGTTGTCGGACCGATACAGCAGTTCCGTCGTGGAGCGATCCACTCGATCAGTGCTGTTGCCCGTGAGCGCGGGCGGAGCATCGAAGGTGTCTTGGTCGCGGACTTGTCTGACCACGTTGTCGAGGTGGTCATTCATGTTGTCGGTGAGCTGGTGGAGCCTGTCCTTGCCGTGCGCCATCCCCTTCAGGACCGCTTCACGCAGCTCCCGGATGACCGGCTTGATCGCACTCATCAGTCGTCTCCTCCGAAGTCGAGTGCGGAGAACTCCGCGAAGAACGTCGAGGTCACCGACTGAAGATCCGCGCCATGCAGCTTCATCGCCGACTGCGCATCCTCCAACGCCGCCAGATCCGCGTAGAACTCATCCGAATCACCCGCCGTCGCCTCCACCATCGGCGCGTCCAGGACCGCATCGATCACCGCGGGCAGCTGCTCCGACATCGGCTCGATCGCCATCGGCAGAAGCTGATTGAGCAGCTGCTCAACAGCGATGTCCACCGCCGCGTTCAGCAGCTTCTTCTTGATCAGCAGCATCGGACCCGCACCGGCCGCCGTGAACGGATTCGTCAGCATCGCGACCAGCGTGATCAGCGTCGAGGACACATCGACGATGACCTTCATCTTCAACGCGAAGATCGCCTCAGCCCCGACATCCATCGCAATCGCCGCCGGCGGCATGATGTCCACCAGCTTCTGCAGATTCTGCGACCGATTGGTGTTCCACGCGCCCAACGTCGCCGGGCCCGTCTGACCCCGCATCGCACCCGAGATGTCCCCGTTGACCTTCCGATCGACCGCCTGGATCACATCCTCCAGATCCGTCCCCAGATTGCGGACCAGCACCGCGCCCTTACGGACCTCGTCCTCATCGATGTCCGGCCACTCGAAACCGAGCTTCTCCATCACCCAGACAAGCTCATTCGGCAACATCATCCCCACGGCCACACCTCCACAAAAGACTGTATGAGTCGCGACCGACCGGTCGCGATGGGGAGAACAACCCACACACCCGCGCTCAAGGTGTGGCTTCCCATTGCGCGGCGCTGCCGATCAGCAGAGCCGCGTCGCCGTCCGGCGTCGCGACGCCGGTCACGCCGCGATCGATGACGGTCACCAGCGGGTTCACGGCAAGGGGAAGAGCGACCGCGGCCTGCACGATCGTGGCCTCGATCTGCGCGAGAACCTCACGGGCCTCGTAGACGTCGGTGGTCTGCGCGTACTGCGCGATCAGCTCGTCGCGTTCGGCATCGGCGTTCCCTGTGAGCGACGCCGCGCCTGCGCTGCCCCATTGCGCGGCGATCTGCTCCGGCGTCTGCGGTATCGGCGCGCGGGCGATCACGGCATCCCAGGTGCGCTGGCTCAGCGCGGTCTCGTAGTCGTCACCGCTGCAGTCGACGACGTTCCAGCCCGCCTCCGCGGCCGAGTCCCGAAGAGCGCCGAAGGCGCCGGCCGCGAACTCGCTGGCCCGGTCGTAAAGCACGCAGACCGCGGACCCTGCCGGCACTCCGGCGGCCTCGCGTTCCCGCGCCGGATCATCGGACGGTGTGCCGAGTGCCACCGCGAAACCCGAATCCTCGTTCACGATGTCGTAGCCCCGGGATCCCGGCGCCGACAGCATCGATGTGGTGCCCGTATAGGCCGACGCCCACAGGCCGGAGCCGCGCTCCACCATCGCCGCCGGCGACGCGGCGCGGATGAACGCAACGCGCGCCGACTGCGACGCGAACGTGCCGGCGGGGTTGAGCAGCAATGCCCATGCGGTCCCGTCGGGCGATGTGTTCACGGTGAAGTCCTTGCGCTCGAGTTGCCGGATGGGGCCGCGATCTGCCGTCGTCGGCGCCAGAACCACGACGTCCAGCCGAGTGCCGACCTCCGCGATCGGCTGGTCTCCGGGCGGCACGAGGTCGATTCGGGCGACCTTCGGCGTCGGGGTTCCGCGGAAAGAGGGATTGGGTACGAGCGTGACGCTCTGCCCCTCCTCGTCACCGACCTCGTCGACGAGGAACGGTCCGCTCGAGAGCAGCAGGTCGGCGCCGATCTCGTCGTCACCGGAGATCTCGAAGCCCTCACGCCACACCTCGGAGATCTCCTCGAGCGCCGAGCGGTCATCGTCCTGGATCGCCCGGATGACCGCCTGCTTCGCCTCCATGGCATCGTCGGTGCCGAAAACGCTGCGGCCGATCACATGGGCGGGGACCGGCACCGTGACGGCCTGCTGCCAGCCGATGTCGGGTCGCTCGAAGGTCACGTCGATCGCCCGGGCGAACTCATCGACGACGGGAACAGTCGGCGCTGCATCCACCTCGGCCTCGCCGGAATCGGACTCGTCCTCCGAATCGAAGTAGCCGGATGCTCCGGCCCACCCCAGCAGGAGGTCGGCCGCATCGAGTGGGATGCCGTCCGACCAGACCGGCTCGGCGAGGTCGTACCGCACCGTGAACGGATCGTCCTCCACGATCGTCACGACGCCGAACGATTCGTCCGCGACGAACTCGCCGTCGATCACGTCTCCGAATCCGCCTCGGGTCGTCTCGGCGATGGCGATGTTCCCCGACGTCGGGGAGGCGGCGGCGTTCGCCGATGTGAACGCGCCCGTCCACCCCACGGTGACCTCGGTGCCCGGCACAACGGTTTCGAGCTGCGCGGGAGCGCACGCCGTCAGGCCCGCCGCGAGCAGGAGTGCGAGAGGTGCTCCGAAACGGCGCCGCCTCATGACTTCGCGGTCATACGAGGTCGGTGCCGGCTTCGCCTTCAGCCAACGCGCGAAAGGGCTCGCTCTCTTCGCTCTCCAGCCATGCACGGGCATACTCCACCAGCAGCGCGGGCGATTCCTCCGCCTCTTCTGCGGTGGCGAACGGCCCGATCGTGTCCTCCGATGGGCGCGTGTCCGCGCGTTCCACCGTCTGGGCCGTCAGGTTGTACCAATAGCTCTGCGAGTCGCTCACCGGCCCCATGCTCCGTTCATCTTTCCGATTCTATTGCGCACGTCCTGGCGTCGCGCCGCACAGACAGAGGTCGCGGTGCCCGTCCGAAGACCAGCACCACGACCTCTGGAAGCGCGATGGCTCAGCCGCCGGCGAGCTCCGCATCCTTGTCGCGGATGGAGTCGGCCATCCGGTCGAGGGCCTGGGCCATGTCGTTCACGGCCTCGGCTGCGTCATCCAGCGACGCGGTGAGCTCCGAGTAGGCGGTGGAGTATGCCTCGGACGCGTTCTCCGTCTTGAATCCGTCCTGCACCAGGTCGTCGATGACGCCCTGGAGTTCCTTCAGGGTGTCAGTGACGGTGCTGCGTCCATCACGCAGTCGCGCCGCTGCGCTCTCCATCTCGCTGTACGTTGCCCCGAAATCATGTCCGGCCATGAGAACCGCCTCCCGCATTCGTCGTGTTCAGGCCCTGCGGCCTCTCTTGATTCGAGGCTAGGCGAAGATGCCGAATCGGCACACGGGGAGTGGTACCCATGTCACCTCTGCCCATCCGCTGCCGGGCCCGGCACGAATGGCATCTGCATCGTCACCGCGCGGCCAGCCTGCACGAAGATGCCTCGGCCGACCGGGAAGTCCGAGCGCTTGACACGGCCGAACGGGATCTTGAAGATCGCCTCGCCGTCATAGGTGTCCGGCTTGAGAACGATGCCCTGCCGACCGGTCTTCCACTCGCCGAGCACGCCGATGCTGCCGCTGGCACGGGTGATCTCCGCTTCGCCGATGAGCAGATGGTCGCTGTTGTTCATCGCCTGCAGCAGCGCGCGCATCGGTCGATCCGCCGGACCATCGGCCAGGTGCGGCATGTCCTCCACGACGATCATGATGCGACCGCTCGGCGAGTCGCTGACGACCAGCTCGGCGAGATCGGCGGCGAGATCCTTTTCGTCCTCGGGGCGGGTGGCGCTGCGCACCCACGGCCGGAAGTCCTTCAGCTCCGAGCGGCGGCTGCCGAGGTGATACATCTTCACATTCGGATCGAAGCGCTCCATGGCCACGACGAGTGCCTTCAGGGCATTCGTCCTTCCGGATGCCGGAGGACCGGAGATCACGAAGGATCCGACGGGCTCGAAGGCATGCGGCGCAAGCGTGTCATCGGCGACGCCGAACACCGGCATCCCGCCGACCTGCGCCGGCATCTCGTTCACCTCGACCATGGTCGGAAGCGCGCCGATCTCCGGCAGGTCCCGGACGCCCTCTTTGCGCAGCCGATCGCCGAGAGCTGTGAGAGCCTTCGTCTGCTCGACCACGTTCATCGTGCCGCCCAGGACCGCGATCTGCGCCTCATGACCATCGACGACTGCACGCCCCGGCGCGGAGTGCTCGTCGAGCACGTCGCGCGGAACCCCCAGCAGCATGTACTGGCTGGGATCGCCCATGCGAAGCACGACACGGCGCGATATGTTCGCCGCCACGGCACTGGGCACCGCGTTGCCGCGGTCGGCGGTGATCACCGTGTGCAGCCCGAGCGTTCGCCCCTCGCCGAGGATGCGCATGAAGATGCGGTAGAACGGTCCGCGACCCGCCGCCACCTCCCAGTCCTTCTTGAACTCGGGGTAGTTGTCGATCAGGATCAGGATGCGCGGCATCCGCGGATCCCTCAGCTCCCGGTACTCCTGGACAGAAGCCGCGCTGGCCGCCGAGAAGGCCGCGGCGCGGCGATCCATCTCGCCGTCCAGCGTGCGCAGGAGCCGCTGGATGCGCTCGACGTCCGCACCGTCCACGACCGAGCCGACATGGGGAAGCGACGCCAGCGCGCCCAGCGCCCCCGAGGCGAAGTCGAGGCAGTAGACCTGCACGCGCCCGAGGTCGGGCCGCATGCCGGCCGCCGTGCCGATCGTCTTGAGCAGGGTCGACTTCCCCGAACCCGAGGTCCCGTAGATCACCAGCGAGCCGTCGCGATCGGGGACGAACACCGCCGCCTGCTGCAGCTGCTTCTCCGGCACGTCCACCAGGGCGAGGGGGATGCGCGTATCGCCCTCATTGGGCAGGTCGCGCAGATCCACGAGCGGTGAGAGGTCGTCGAGCCACGGGCGTCGAGGTCGCATGAGTCGCGCCTTGTCGGCGGCGTCGATGAGCGTCGAGACGATGCGCTTCTGGTCGTTCGGCCCCAGATCCTCCAGATGCGCGTCGGCGTCGGCGGGACGGTCGGGCTCCCACTCGCCGCTGGCACCGAAGCGCAGTTCCGCGACGCGCACCTCGGCGGCGGCGGAGTCATCCTCGGTGGTCCAGCCGCCCGCATAGGCGGACTGGAACGGCACGAGTCGCCCGGGACCGGTCTTGGCGATCGCCCGGCCGGGGACCGTCGCCGGGAAGGTCGCCGCGATCCCGTCGTCGACCACGTCGCGCGAGTCGGACTCGTCCGCCATGCGCAGCGCGATGCGCAGATTCGTGTTCGCGCGCAGATTGTCTTTGATGACGCCCGCGGGGCGCTGGGTGGCCATGATCAAGTGGATGCCGAGCGAACGGCCGCGCTGGGCGATGTCCACGACGCCGTCGACGAACTCCGGCATCTCGGATGCCAGCGCGGCGAACTCGTCGATCACGAGGACGAGGGCCGGCGGGCACTCCGGATCCTGACGCTTCTCGAGTTCGAGCAGGTCCTTCGCCTTCTTGCGGTTGAGCAGATGCTCCCGGTTCTGCAGTTCGGCTCGCAGGCTGGTCAGCGCGCGGCGCACCAGGTGCGGGCTGAGGTCCGTCACGAGCCCGACGCAGTGCGGCAGCTCGACGCAGTCCGCGAACGCGGAACCGCCCTTGTAGTCGACGAAGAGGAACGTCACGCGGTCGGGACTGTGCGCCGCTGCCATGCCGAGCACCCACGCCTGGAGGAACTCCGACTTGCCCGCTCCGGTGGTGCCGCCGACGAGGGCGTGCGGCCCCTGCGTGCGCAGGTCGAGGACCATCGCGTTGCTCGGTCCCTGTCCGATGATCGCCCGAAGCGTTCCCGCCTTCTTCAGGCGGGGCCGCGGATCCGACGATCGGTCGACGATGGTGTTGTTCTGCCGCCAGCGCTCGATGACGACCTGAGGATCCTCCGCGATGGCGGGGTCGACCAGCTGCAGGAACATCACCGACGTCGGGATGTCGGACGAGTCGTGCACCCCGGTGCTCGCATCCACCACCGGAGCGAGGCGTCGCGCCAGCATCTCCATGTACGCGTTCGACACACCCTCCACGCGCACGTGCTCGTAGTTCTCGCCGTTGCGGACCAGACCCACCTGCGCGTCCTCGAGGCCCGCCGTGACATCGACGTAGCTGCGGCACACGGCGGGCAGCGACTCGACCGTGGGCGAGACGAACACAGCGTGCACGCCATGATCCGCCCCGCGCTCCAGCACGTCCGTCAGGCGGCCACGGTCGACGGGCGCGTCGCTGGACACGAAGACGATCACCGACAGGGCGGGCGTGCTCTTGTGCTCGGATGCTGCGCGAGCCACGTCCGTGCCGTACAGCAGGGGATTCCAGTCCTCCTTGAACGGCCCGCGGGGCTCGCCGCCGCCGCCCGCCGCGGCGGCGCGCAGCACGTACTCCTCGAGGGTGCTCAGCAGCGAGGCGCTCGTCGGCGCGGAATCCGCGAGCGCCAGGTCGCGGAACGGGCTCTTGTCACTGGAGGTGTGCGGCATCCACTTGAGCCAGTCCAGCTCGGGCGTCCAGGCGGAATCCGCGAAGGCCACGACGACGACGTCGTTCGGGGCGTGCAGGCCGAACAGCTGCACAGCGAGGCCGCGCATCGTGTCGGCCACCGGACCTTGTGGCCCGGCGATGCCGATCGACCCGGCATCCACGAGGGTCTCGAACACCGGGACGTCGTCGACGAACGCGTAGCGATCGCGGAGCCGGTCCACACGGTCGATGAAGTCCGGGAGGCCGTCGGGTGTCTCGGCGTCGTCGATGCTGTTGCGCGCCGGCAGCCGGCAGCTGCCGAGTCGGAGGCCGAGGAAGTTCCAGTGCTCCGGTCGTCGCGTCCACAGCATCGGGCCGAGCCGCATCGCATGATCGAAGATCTCCGCGACGGGCGGCGCCTCGGCGTTGCGCGCGCGCTCCTCCTCGGGCTTGCCGTGGAAGAAGTCCTCTTCGAGCTGCTCGTACTGCCGCTCGAAGAGGACGATCTCGTGGTTCTCGCCCTTCTTGCTCTGCGCCGCCTGGTTGATGATGTTCCCGAATGCCATCAGCGGCGTCATCACGATGATCAGGAGCGAACGGGGATTGCCGTTCAGGGCGTACAGCGCCATCCCCGCCAGGATCGGTGCGATCAGGATCGGCCAGGGGAACATCCTGCCGATCTTCTCCGTGGGCAGACGCGGGATCTTGAACAGGGTCCCCGGGTAGCGCACCTCCACACGAGGGCTGCGGTTGAACAGCAGACCGCCGCCGCGCTCCATGATCGGCTCCTCGGTCGCCGAGCCGTCGAACGAGCGCGCGAGGCGGAGCACGAGCGTGGTGCCGCCGATCACGAACGGCTCGCCCTCCTCGACCCGGACGCGCTGCACCGCGACACCGTCCACCAGTACGCCGTTCGCGGAGTTCAGGTCGACCACCTCGATGTGCGTGCCGACTTCGAGCCGCGCATGACGCTTCGAGACCATGGGGTCGGTGAGGACGACGTCGTTGCCCGCCTCCCGACCCAGGAAGACGTGGCCCGCCGCAATCGGGAACTCCTGGCCGGCCAGGGCGCCCGAGGTGGCCACGAGCACGCCCACGATCTCGCGCTGCCCCGCGACGGCGTAGTCGGGCCCGTAATTGACGATGGATGCCGCGAATCCGGATCCGATCGGCGCCTCGCCGATCGGGACGTCGGGCTGAAGCGGGACCAGCCGGTCGCCGGTCGGCGGCGCGACCGCGAGGGTGAGCACGTCGCCCTCCGCGACCGGGATCGACCGGGTCGGATCGGACGCTGCGATGTGACGCGCCACATCGCCCGCGGTGGCGGTGGAGTCCGTCGTGATGACGATGTCGACAGGGTCGCCTGCCTGACGATGCATCGTCAGCTTGAGCCTCACGCGTCTCCCCCGGTCCTGCTGGACTCGCCAGCGATCATCATTCGTTCACGCGCGGTCATACGCGGACCACCGCCGCGACGCGGTCACCCAGCCGGATCATGTCGCCGTCGGTCGCCATGGTCGGTGTTCCGGCAGCGACCCCGTACTCGGTGCCGCCGCGGATCACGCCCGATCCATTCGTGGAGCGGCAGTCGACGATCTCGAGCCCTCCGTCGACCGGGCGCACCAGCATGTGGGTCTTCGAGAGCGACCTGCTGTCATCGGCCAGCGCGATGGCGCTCGCCCCCGGGTAGTCCGTGGCATCGGGATTGCGCCCGAGGAGGACCGGTGCGGAGATCGGGATGCTCTCGCCCGAGTCGAAGCGCAGGCCGAAACGCGCCTCGGATTCGGGCTGCACAGGTGCGGGTGGCGGCGCGGCGCGGGCACGGGCACGGGCTGCGGCGCGGGAGGCGGTGAAACAGCAGGCGGCGCAGATGCAGACCGCACGGATGCGGGAGGAGCGACAACCGGTGGGGTGGCATTCTCGCCGCCGGCGATGCGGTACCCGCCGAGCACCGGCCTTCCGGCCTCGACCGGCGTCTGCGCTGTCGAGGTCGCCAGCGACGGGCCGACTGCCGGGCGCTCGTGCGCCTCGTGCGGTCGCGCCATTCCCAGCACACCCGCGCTGACCCGGCTGCCCGGGCGGTACTCGGGCTGCGCCTCCGGGTCGGTGGGCGTGGCGAGCGAGGGCAGCGCCGATCGCCCGAGGTTCGGTTCGGCCTTCACGACCTTGCGCGCGACGCGCATCCGCTTCTCCTCGTAGGGGTTCAGCCCCTTCCGCACATCGACGAGCCAGATCCCGGTCGCCTTGTCGTGCAGTCCACGCCCGCGACCCTCCGGATCGAACGTCGGCGAGATGAGGATGAACGCCGGTCCCAGAAGCGGGACGACCCCCGCGGCGACGACGATCAGGAAGCGCAGCAGCACCGCGCCGACCCGCGGCCGTGCCAGCGTCCGCACGTTGACGCTGCGGATACCGGTGACCGCTTTGCCGATCGTCACCCCTTTGGTTCCGTGCAGGACCAGCTGCACGACGAGGTATACGAGGCCGAGCAGCGTCGAGATCGAGGCCATCACGACAGCCAAGAGGAAATCGGGATGGTTGAGGAAGCCGTACGGCGAGATCGCCCCGGTCGCGAGCTTGAGCAGCAGCGGTGTCGCGCCGACCAAGAAGGGCAGCAGCAGGATCACCCAGATCGTCACGTCGGTCATCACCGCGAGAGCACGTCGACCGAAGGGAGCCCGCAGCAGCCCGAGCGCGGCGGCGTACGCGGGGTCGGGGCGACCCTGCGCGTCGAGCCCCTCGATCGTCGGCTTCTTCTCGTCGACTTCCCAGATCATCAGTCGACGCACCCCCGGACGGGCTCGGAGACTCGTCCGTCATCTCGTCGCAGCATCACGTCGATGCAGACGGTCCCGGGGCTGGCGGCCACCTGCGCCACAGCCGCCTCGGCCTGCTGCGGATCGACCTGGCCGGTGACGTCGACGACGCTCCAGATGAACTTGTCACCCTCCTGCGGGTCCTTGTTCACCCAGGTGAACACGATCAGTTCCCCCTGACGGGAGCCGCTCAGTTCCACGACCTTCGGAACGAAGTCCGACACCACGTCCTGAGGCTCGGACGTCTCCGTCGCCTCGGGCGGGGCCTGGATCCCGGCGACCAGAACGTTCAGCCCCACGATCGCCGCCACGATGACCACGACGGCGGCGACGGCCGAGAGGGCGATCCACAGACCCGTCCGATGACGGGGCGTCGGAGGCTCGGACGCCGCCGTGGACTCCGAGAGGGTGGCGCCCGCGCCGGGAGGTGCGGCGACAGCTGGCGCGACGGATGCCGGGGCGTGCGGCGCGACCACCATCGGGGGCCGGACGATCGTCCGGTCGTCGGCCGCGGGTGGCGCGCTCGCGGCGGGCACGCGCATCTGGGTCGCCTCGTCGACGGCGTCCGCGCGCTCGGGCGAGTCGAAGCGCGGTACATCGGGCAGCGGCGCGGCACTCTTGCGCTCGGTGGTGGCAGACGGACGCGTGAACGCAGCGACATCCGGATCGATGCTGACGATCTCCCGCACGCGGGTGAGTCCGGCCCCATCGTCGTCGAGGTCTTCCGCGGGCGGGTGGTCGTCGACGATGTCGATGGGCGTCACGGAGTGCGCGAGCTCGATCTGCACCTTCTGCAGCGCTCGCGCGAACGCGACGGCGCTGGGGTAGCGGTCATCGGGATTCTTCGCCATCGCGCGCTCGAGGACGCGCTGGAGGCTCTCCGGGGAGTCCGGACGGCCCAGCGAGGTGAGGGCAGCGCGCTCGATCCGCTCGATGAGATCGGCGCTGGAGTTGCGCTCCCCCGGTCTTTCGAAGGGCGAACGCCCGGCGAGCAGCGTGTAGAGCGTCGCGCCCAGCGCCCAGACATCGGTGCGCGGGCCGCTTTTCGGCGGGTCGGCGAACGACTCCGGCGGCGACCACGGGATCGACATCCCGGATGCCTCGCCGGTCGCGCCGGTCGTCGAGGCGATGCCGAAGTCGGTCAGGGCCGGCCGGTTGTACGCCGTGACGAGGATGTTGGCCGGCTTGATGTCGCGGTGCAGGACGCCCGCCCGGTGGGCCGTCTCGACCGCTCCGGCGACCTGCACGCCGACGCGCAGCGCCTCCGCGATCGAGAACGTCTCATTGCGCGCACGCAGCTGCAGGTTCGGGCGCGGGCAGTACTCCATCACCAGATATGGCCGGCCGTCGCCGGCGACGCCGGCCTGATAGATGGTGACGATTGCGGGATGCGTCGACAGCATCGCCATCACGTTCGCCTCGTCGGCGAACTCCTGGGCGGCCGTGCTGGAGATGCGGTCGGCCAGCAGCACCTTGACCGCGACCTCGCGGCGCGGCATCTCCTGCTCGTACAGGAACACGTCCGCGAAACCGCCGACGCCGAGGGGATGGAGGTAGCGGAAGCCGGGGAGCTGCGGCGGCGGGGAGGGAGGTCGGCTCACGGCAGGTCCTCGAACGCGACCTTCACCCCGTCGCCGAGATCCACCACATCTCCGGAGAGGACGAGCGTCTGCTCGCCGGGATGCAGCCGCATCGGGTCCGCGCCGGGGCGCAGCAGCGTCGAGCCGTTCGTCGTGTGCAGATCGATCACCACGACGGTGTCGCCTTCCGGCCTGATCTCGAGGTGGCTGCGGGAGATGTCCTGCTGCGGGCTGTCGACGGCGATCAGGTGTGGCAGGTTCGCGCCGCTGGCCCTCGTCGAGCGCGGCCGTCGACCGATGATCACCGTGCGATCGAGCGTGACGACCTGGCCGGTGGAGACCCGGACGCGTCCGACCGCGCCGGCCGTCACGGGCAGCACCGCGGTCGGCGCTTCGTTCGCAAGCGGAGTCTGCTGGCGCTGCGCGCGCAGCTCAGCGGCCGAGATCGTCGCGCCGTCGTGGTCGCCCTGAAGATCGTCCGCGGGCACCGGGGCGCCGGGCTCTTCGACGACTCCGGGGACGGAGTGGACCGTGGCGCCCCACAGCTGGTCGAAGTCCTCGGTCGAGGGAGCCAGAGTCACCTCGGTCGGCGCCATCGTGGCACCGTCGAGCACCGCGGCAGGAGTGGCCGGGTACCCGTCGCCGGACTCGAGATCGGCACTCACCGCCGCCGCACGGACGACTCCGCTCTGCACGGGAAGCGCGGCCGCGCCCTCGACCGCTTCGACGGTGATCTCGACGTGTGTTGCGCCGACCACGAATCGCTCGCTCCACGTGGTCACCTCGGCGCCGGAGAGATCCTGCGTCCCGGTCGCGGTGGTCACACGCGCGGAGACCTCGCCGCGCAGAGCGATGCGGATGTCGGCCCCGTCGGCCACGGCCGCGACGAAGGACGGCAGCGAAGCGAAGACCCCGCCCGCCTCCGAGGTGAGGACGTCGACCACGGTCGTGAGCGTCCTCTCGCCCGGCATCCGCTCCCACAGCTGCGCAACGGCGTCTGCGGACACATCGGGCGGCAGCGCCACGAGGGCGCCCGGGAGGACGATCACGTACCACTGTCCCGGTCGGTAGATCGTCTGCATCAGCGAACCCCTCCTGCTGCGGCTTCACGCGGACGCGTGTCACTATCCATGTCCGAGTCCGTCTCCAGGAGCGTTCCCGGCCGTGAGGCGACCGTGACGGCATCCACGATGACCACGGTGATGTTGTCCCTGCCACCGGCGCCGACCGCTTCGTCGACCAGCACGTCGGCCGCCTTCTGCGGGTCAGGCGTGCTCAGAAGCACCTCGAGGATCCGCGCGTCGGGCACTTCGGAGGTCAGGCCGTCCGAGCACACCATGATCCGGTCGCCGAGCTCGGCAGGGAACAGCCAGTAGTCCGCGTCTCCCGTGCTGCTGGCGCCGATCGCCCGCGTGATGATGTTGCGGCGCCGATCGGTCGTCGCATCTTCCACCGTGAGCTCGCCGGCTTCGATCAGCTCCTGGACCACCGAGTGGTCCACGCTGATCTGCTCCAGCTCGCCGTCGGCGAGCCGGTACGTGCGCGAGTCGCCGATGTTGACCGCGAGCCAGTAGCCCATGCCGTCGACCGAGGCGATGACGACACCGCTCAGGGTCGTCCCGGCGCGACCGTTTCCCGATGTCGACAGCTCCTCGACGCTCGCGCGTGCTCGCGAGAGCGCGAGGCGGACGTCGTCGAGTTCGAGCGATGCCCGCCCGATGGAGCTCGAGAACTCCGCGATGACCGCCGCGCTCGCCCGCTCGCCCGCCTCGTGCCCTCCCATGCCGTCGGCGACGACGAACACCGGAGCGCTCGCGAGATGCGCGTCCTCGTTGAGGGCTCGCCGCAGCCCCGGGTGCGTCGCCGCACCCGTCGAGACGAGCAGCGCCGGCCTCACGCGTATCCTCCGATGGTGACGATGCGGTCGCCGATCTCGATCGCATCCCCGAGTCGCACCGGGACTCGCTGGCCCGCGGGGCAGGCGATCCGCTGTCCTTCACGGACGAGGGTCATGCCGTTGGTCGAGTGACGGTCCAGCACCCAGCCGCCGGACGACTCCGCCGCGGCCTCGAAATGCGTCTTGGAGAGCGAGAGGGTCTCGTCGCGCACCGGCACGACCACCGCGCCGTCCTCCGGCGCCGGGTTGCGGCCGAAGATCGTGCGCCGTGACACGGAGACGCGCGTGCCGTCGTCCCAGGTGAAGACGAGCCGGTGACCCGGGATGCTGATCCTCGTGTCCTCCGGGACGTCCGCGGCGGTGTCCCCATCGCCTGCGTCGATGTCGACGTCAGCGACCGCAAGCGCCGGCACGGGGGGCGTGCTCGGGGCGACGGGCCGAGCGGCGCGGTAGCCGAGCACCGTCGCGTCGAGATCGGATTCGGCACTCCGGCTGAAGTGCCGGCGCCGGAGTCGCGCGCGACGCCGAAGATTCCTGGGTGATGCCGGGGACGAACGCGATGAGCGAACCCTCAGCGGCGGGCGTGGTCAGCCCGGGACGTGACGGAGCGGCCGGGCTCACCTGCGGCGCCGACACTGGCCGACTGCGCGGCGGATGGCACGGGAGTCGGAATCGCGGGCTGGGCGGTCGGTTGCGCGGTGTCAGTGACCGAGAGGGACGCGGACTCGACCGGTCGCCCTGGTGCGATGACCGCTGACGTCGCGGGAGCAGCAGTCGGGGCGAGCGCCCCGGAAGCCGTCGCCCGCGCATCCACCATCAGCGAACCGGCGACCTTGTCATGCCAGCCCTGGAAACGACCCGAGCCGTCGAACAGCGGCGTGAAGTAGCCCACCACGATCGAGCAGGCCAGCCCGAAGATGATGTTCCGCAGGAGCGCCCGCCCGAATCCCAGCGGCCCCTGTTCGCGAGCCGACACCAGACGCAGTCCCTGGGCGCGCATTCCGATCGAGCCGGCACCCGCCTGCATCAGCGTGTACACGACGAACCACCCGAGCAGCAGGAGCAGGACGATCAGCCCGCCGATCAGCAGGGTGGTCAGCATCCCCTCCGGGCCCGCGAGCGTGGCGGCGACCACCAGCCCGCCGCCGAGGACGATCGCGAGACCGGCCGCGATGAAGGCGTCGATCAGGAAGCCGATCGCGCGGCGGGAGATCGGCGCGATCTGCGCGGACGCGGACTGCGTCATGGGGTCTCGCTCTCGGGTGCGGCGGGTGTGCTCGTGCTGTTCGAGGTCGTGGCGGATTCGCGCCGCACGCGCGCGGTGGCCGCCTCGCGGAGCCCGCGAAGACCGCTCGAGATCGCCGTGCCGCCCAGCAGCGACCGCAGGCTCAGACGGGCCTTGAGGCGCTTCCAGAATCCGGCATCCTCCCCCAGACCGCCCACGATCGTGTCGACCTCGCTCCAGAACGCCTCGACGTCCGCCGGGGTCGGGTCTGAAGGCCCGAAGACGTCGGCGTCGGCGCGTTCGGCGAGATCCGCGACACGCGGAACGGAGAGCGTCGCGACGACGGCCGCGGCCTCTTCGGGCCGCGTCCGACCCTGGGGCAGCCGGGCGCCGTAGTCGACGGCGCGATCGGTGAGCTCGTCCCAGCCGCCGCTGATGCGGTCGGCGGTGCGCGCGGCCGTGCGGCGCGACCGTCGCTTGGCTGCCTTCCAGGCGCCGATCACGATGAACGGAGACATCAGCAGAGCGATGATCGCGAGCGAGATCCCGCCGATGAGCAGGATCGCGCCGATGATGCCGGCGATGTTGAGGGTCTCATCTTCGGACTCGCGGTCGTCGGGGAGCGTCGGAGGCAGGTCGACGGGCTCCTGCGGCGGGGGCGGAGGCTGCAGAACCTGTGGCTTCGGGTCGACCCGCGGCTTGGTGTTCTGGTCGTTCGGCACCTGGTCCTCGGGAGGCGTCGGGTTGAACGGGAGCCATCCGACCCCCTCGAAGTTGACCTCGACCCAGGCGTGCACGTTGTCACCGGTGGCAGTGAAGACGGCTTCACCCTCCTGCTCCTCATCGGGGTAGTAGCCCATGACGACGCGGACGGGGATGCCGAGCTCGCCGGCCAGAAGCGCCATCGCCACCGCATACTGCTCGTCGTCGCCGATCATCTGATCGCCGCCGATGAGCGTCGTGATGCGCTCGGAAGTGTGGCCCGCACGGGACAGCACCTCCCCCTCGAGCCCGTGGCTGAAGAATCCGCCCTCGGCGAGGAAGGTCTCCAGGGCTCGCACCTGCTCGATCGGAGACTCGGCGTTTGCGACGGTCTCTGCCGCGAGGGAGGTGAGCTCCTCCGGCACGTTGCTCTGCTTGGGGGCGGCGACCGCCCCGAACTCCACCTCAGCCAGCTGGTCGTCATCGAGAGCGGCCGGCATCACCGCGTCGACCGAGTACTGGTCGCCCTGCCGGAGCTTCGCCGTTGCCACCGCCGTGCCGGTCGCGGTGTTGACGTACGTTCCGCGACGCAGCTCGTCCGCACGATCGCCGTCGAAGCGGATCTCGGACAGCGCTCCGGCCGTCGGCATCCACACCCCCGAATATTGGTCCACGGCGATGTTCAGCGTGACCGGCACTCCCTCGGCGTCCGGGGACATGTTGGAGCGCAGCGGCGAGAACGCGCTCGACGAGGTGGGGCCGCCATCGGTGACGTTGTAGACCATCCCGTCGTACTCGTCCATGACCGCGGTGCGGATGCGTGCGCCCTTGGGCAGACCCTGCACGGTGAACAGCGTCTCGTCGACCTCATCGCGCACGTTCTTGCGGAACGCCTGGAGTGGACTGGGGTAGTCGCGGATGTTGAACGGGGGGATGATCACGTCGCGGAAGACGTGCCGAGGTTCGGCCGGGGCGGCGATCGCACTCGTCGCGATGCCCGCTCCGGCCGCGACGGCCAGGACGGCGACGCCGGCCAGCAGCCGCCGCATGCGCATGTGCGACGCGCGCGACGGGTCGACCTCGCTGACCGACACCGCCATGTTCTTCGGGGCCCAGATCTGCCGCAGCGCGAGCCACGCGATGCTGACGACCGCGAAGACCAGGCCCTGTCCGATCGGGAAAGCCGGTTGCGGGGTGCCGAGCGCGATGACGAGCATCAGCAGGGTACCGGCGGGCAGCAGCGCCCACGCGACATGCGCCAGACGAAGGGCGAGGGAGGCGGTGAGCGTCGTAGCCACGAGCGCCAGAAGGAACGGCACGATGAGGTGCCCATCGGCTGCTGCAAGGGGGGCGACGGTGGTGAGCATCTGCTTCCAGCTGGTCACCGTGCCCAGCGCGAGCCTCTGCAGCGTCTCGAGGGTGGGGACCACGCCGAAGAGCGCGGTGTGCGGGAGCGCGAGGGCACCGCCGAAGACGAAGTAGGCCGCGATGACGAGGCCCGTGATGATGAGGATGCCCCAGTGTCGCCACGCGGCGATGGCCGCGATGACGAGCCCGATCACGATGCCGCCGATGACCGCGGGAAGGAACGACGGACCGGCGAAAGTGGGCCAGAACCCGACGAGCGCGACCGCGACCAGCACGGCACTCGCCGTGAGGTCGAGGCACCAGCGGCGCACCGAGATCGCCGTCGATTGGGGCGCGGTCATGCGAGGACCTTCTGCAGAGCGAGCGGGATCTGATCGAGCGCACCGATCGTGATCACGTCGGCGTCGCCGATGCGGCGAAGAGCCGGAGCCGGCGCTGTCGTGTCGGCCACGATCGCGAGCGCACGTGCGCCGAAGGGAAGCCGCGAGCAGGCCAGTCGCAGGTCGTCGGATCGCACTTTCGACCCGCACACGAGCACCACGACGCTCGCGAGCGGCATCGTGGCCGACACGGCGCCGGCGAGCTCCGCGATTCCGCCGTCGCGCGGCTTGCTGTTCTCGACGGCGGAGAGCGAATCGAGCAGCTGCTTGCCGGTGCCGGCGGGCAGCTCTCGCCCCTGCACGCGCATGTCCACACGTTGCGAATCGCGGAGCGCACGCAGACCGATGGAGCCGGCGGCTGAGATGGCGAGCTCGAAGTCCTCTGCGGTGGAGTAGTCGGCGCTGGAACGGGACAGACCGATCACGAAGTGCGATCGGCGGGTCTCTTCGTACTGCCGGACCATCATGGTGCCCGTGCGCGCCGTGGAACGCCAGTGCACGTGGCGCAGGTCGTCGCCGGGCTGATATTCGAGGAGGGCGTGGAACGAGACGTCGTCGCGGGAGAGATCCGAGGCCGGCAGCCCTTCGAGGTCGCGCAGATAGCCGAGCGACTGTCCGTCGAACAGCACGGTGCGCGGGTGCACGAACAGGTCGACTGGATCGTCGCGCCGGTGCGCTCTCTCGAACAGGCCGAGCGGGTCGCCGCGCACGACGCTCACCGGGCCGACCTTGACGACGCCGCGCTTCTGCGTCGGAATGGCGAAGAGCTCTTCGGCCTCCTCGCCGGCTGCGAGCCGCTGGATGCCGAACTCGCCGCGCCCCGAACCGACGGGCAGCACGATGCGCGAGGGAAGGATGGCCCGCGATCCGCGGTTTGCGAGCGTCAGCGCGCCGACGGCCCGCTCGCCCACCACCACCCGGGTGCGCGCGAGGTCGAGCGACACGTCGTACGCGGTGCGGCCGATGAGGAAGAGCGCGCACAGGGCGATCGCGATCGCGATGACGATCGCCGCGACGGTGAACTCCCACCATCCGGCGATCTGGCCGAGGATCCAGAAGCCGACGGCGATTGCCATGAGGACCCATGCGAGGGGCCGGATCGCCGAGGCGATGATGCGGAGGCGCTCCAGCACGCGCGCGCCGATGACGGCCGCGACGTCACGCCATCCGGCGTCGCGGTCCGTCTGCGCCGACGGCGTCGAGAATGCCTCCGCCGCCATCAGGCCGCCGTTCGCGCCTGAGGAGCCGCAATCCCGTCGAGCACGCGCGCGATGACGGTCTGGCTGCTGGTGCCGGCGAACTCGGCCTCGGCGTCGAGGAGGAGGCGGTGCTGCCACGTGGGACGCGCGAGGGTCTTGATGTCGTCGGGGAGGACGAAGTGACGCCCATGGGCGGCCGCCCACACCTTGGCGATGCGGATCATCGCGATCGCGCCACGCACGGAGACACCGAGACGGGTCGCAGGATCGTTGCGGGTCGCCTCGGCGAGCTCGGCGACGTACCGGAGCACGGCAGGCTCGACGTGCACGGATGCTGCCAGGTCGGCCATATCCGCGACGGCGCCGGTCGTGATGATCGGGGACAGCCCTGCGGACGGGTTGCGGTCGGAGGCCCCGGCCAGGATTCTCTCGGTCACCTCGAGGTCGGGGTAGCCGATCGACGTCTTGATCAGGAACCGGTCGAGCTGTGCCTCCGGCAGCTTGTATGTTCCCGCCTGCTCGATCGGGTTCTGGGTGGCGATCACGAGGAACGGACGACCCGTCTCGTGCGTCACGCCGTCGACGGTGACGCGGGACTCCTCCATCACCTCGAGGAGGGCCGACTGCGTCTTCGGCGAGGCGCGGTTGATCTCGTCCGCGAGCACGATCGACGCGAAGATCGGTCCCTTGTGGAACTCGAAGCGGTGCGACTGCTGGTCGTAGATCGTGACGCCGGTGACATCCGAGGGCAGCAGGTCGGGCGTGAACTGGATGCGCGCGCTCGTTCCCTGCACGGTCGCGGCGAGCGCCTTCGCAAGGCTGGTCTTGCCTGTTCCGGGCGCGTCTTCGAGGAGGACATGACCCTCTGCCAGCATGGACGCCAGCACGAGACCGACGATCTCGCGCTTGCCCTGAACTGCTTTGTCGATGTTGTGCACCAGGCGCTGGAAGGTCGTGTGGAACCACGCGGCCTGCTCGGGGGTCATGCTCATCTCGTTACTGCTCCCTGTCTCATGCGAATAGATGGGCTCGGCTAAGGCCGCGCCCAGAATCGCTTCTCGGTGTCGACGGCGCCGCCCCAGCCCCGGATGTCGACCCAGACGTCCTGGTCGTCGCGACCCACATAGCAACTGAGCTGCACGCTGCCGCTGCCGTTGAAGTTGACGGTGTAGTTGTGGTTGGCGATCCAGCCCGAGTTGCTCGAGTAGCACCCGACCTGCTGGCTGCCGATGTTCAGATTCTCCCAATGGACGACGTATCGACGGCATCCGTTCACGCAGCTCTCGGGGGGTGTGTCACCCTGCGTGACCCACACCTGCGGCGGGGGCGGGTCGTTGGTGCGGGCCGAATCCGAAGCCACCGGAGTCCAGTTGCCCACGGAGTCCCGAGCTCGGACGTCGATGCTGTGGGTCTCCTGGTACCCGTTGCCCACCGTTCGCGATCCGGTCTGGCTCCCGACGTCCTGCCAGTTGCCGCCGTCGATCTTGATCTGCGTCAGTTCGATCGGGCGCCCGTTGTACGACCCGGTGGAGTCCCAGCTGAGCTCGATGCTCTGCCCGAGGTTTCTCGCTCTCGCGATGGGAGCCGTCGGCAGCCCGTACGGGACCTCGCGAACGCTGTTGGACACGCCACCGGCATACGTCGTCCCGGAAACCGTCGAGACGGCTCGCATCTCGACCGTGTACGACGTGCCGTTGCTGAGTCCGGTGATCACGCCGTTACCCGGGAACGCCGCCCAGCCGCCGCCGTTCAGCCGGTGCTGGTACGCCACTTCGCCCGTGCTCGCGCCGCCGCGGGAGCCCGGGGTGTAGGTCACCGTCAGCTGCCGGTCACCGGCCGAGACGCCGGTGATCTGGGGAGCAGAGGGCGCGACAACACCGCGTCGCGGCGCCGACATCGCGCTGAACTCGCCCCAGCCCGCCTTGTTGTGACCGCGGATCCGGTACGTGTACGGCGCCTCCGAGGTCGGCACCACCACCGCCTGGCTGTTGGTTCCGGGTGGCGGCGTCAACGTCCTCTGCAGGGTGGATCCTTCCCACACCTCCAGCTGATAGCTGTCGATCGCGTCGCCGTTCGCGGGGGGCGTCGCCCAGTTGACCTGCATCTGCGCCTGGGCGCCGACGGGCGCCAGCTCGGCGGTGGTCGGTGCCGACCCTGCCAGCGGAGGCCCTGCCGGCACTTCGGACGACGACCAGTTGCTCCAGCTCGACGGCTCAGGAGCGCGATTGTGCGCCTGCACCCGCACCTGGTAATTGCCGCCGTTCTCCAAGCCCTCCCACGTGAGGGAGTTGCCGGTGACCTCTTTCTGGGTGATCCCCGACGGCGGCGCAGGAGAGATCTCCAACGTGTACCGCTCGACGGGCGAGCCCGGAGTCGTCGGCGTCGTCCAGGCCACCTGCAGCGACCTGTCACCGAAAGCCAGCGTCGGCGGGTTCGGGGTGTCGGGCCGCGCGTCCGGACGAGCGACCGCCGACGAACCCGACGGCTCCGACTCTCCCACCCGGTTGGTGGCCGTCACCTGGAACACGTACTCGACGTTGTTCGTCAGCCCGTTCAGGGTGCAGGTGGTCGACTGGCACTCCTTCGAGTACGCACTCCCCTGAACCGATCTCACGGTGTACTTCGTGATCTCGGCGCCGTTGTTCGACGGGGCCCCGTACGAGACCACCACCGTGCGATCCTGCACGCTCGTCACCGTCGGCGCACCGGGCGCCGCGGGAACGCCCTGAACCGTGAGCACGACCTGACCGGTCGCCTCGCGGTCGGGATCCCCCGTCGCATCCTGGATCGTGTACCTCACCACCAGGGTGCCGACGAAGTCGGCGGACGGCGTGACCACGACATTGTCACCCTCCACGCTCACCCGGCCGGCGCCGGTCTCGGCGTTCGCCGACAGGAGCTTGAGAGGCGTCTCCGGGAAGGGGTTGAAGTCGTTCGCGAGCACGGGCACCGTGACGGTCTTGCCCTGGTCGGCTTCCGCGATCGTGTCGGTGTTCGCGGCGGGCATGGCACGGTTCGACGCGGTGACCTGCACGAGGACCGCACCTTCCACCGGTTCGGTCTCGCCGTCGGTGACCCGCAGGGTGAGCGTCGTCGCAGCGCCCTTCTTCGCGCTCGAGGAGGCCTCCACCAGGAGCTTGTCGCCGTCGATCCGTGCGCTGATCCCCTTGCCCTCGCCGTCCACGAGCGAGTAGGCGTGCTTGCCCTTGTCTTCCGGATCGGGGTCGTTGGTCAGCGCGGCGAGGCCTACGACCGTCGCAGGTTCACCCGGGGCGACGTTGATCTGGCTGCCGACGAACTCCGGCGGCTGGTTGTCGGGCGGAAGCACGTTGATCGGGATGCTGAGCGTCGCCTTCCGGCCCTCGGGGTCATCCGGGCCGGTTCCGTCGGTGACCTCGAACGTCAGCGCGTCCTGGCCGAAGTAGCCGGGCGCCGAGGTGTAGACCAGCGTCGTCTCATCCTTCACGAGGTCCGAGCCGTCGGCGTTGACCGCGCTCACCTTCGCGTGCTCGGTGATGACGACCTCGCCGCCACCGGCGACCGTGACGTACTTCGAGAGCGGCACTTCCTTCGTCTCGCCGCTGACGACTTCGAGCGGTTTGGTGGAGGTCAGCGTCGGACGGAGGCCCTCGACGGAGGGGACGAAGATGAACGCGGACGACTGCAGGTCGTCCTGGTCGGTGAGCGTGTACCGGATCAGCTGCAGCTCGTCGGTCACCGTGACCCTGACCTTGCCGTTCTCGAGCAGGGTCGCCCCTCTGCCGAGCTCCACGTCGAGGCGGTCGGTCGTGCCGTCGGGATCCTCGTCGTTCTCGAGGATGTCGAGGTCAGCCGACAGGCTCCCCTCCTCGAGGTCTACCGGTCGCAGACGGTCATCACGCGAAACCGGAGCCTGGAGCGGCACGTCCTCATCGACCGTGATCTGCAGCACGGCGGTCGCCGTCGCTCCGCGCGCGTCAGTGATCGTGTACTGCAGCGAGGTCTCCACCGCGCTGTTCGGCGCCTGCACGAGGACCCGATCGCCGGAGACCCGTGCCGACAGCCCTTCGATCGCCGGCACCTCGAGCCCGTTCTTCACGAGTGAGACGTCATCGCCTTCCGGGTCGGAGTCGTTGAGCATGACCGGTACGGCGATCTCGCGCCCCGGACGCACCACGACGGCGTCCTTGACCGCATAGGGCGCCTGATTCACCTGTTCCGCCGGAGCGATGCCGACGCGGACGGTGGCCGTGCCCTCCTTGCCGAGGCGATCGCGCACGAGGTACTTGAAGACGTCCACACCTGTCGAGTCGTCGAACGCCTCATAGGTGAAGTAGTTCTGCGCGACCTCGAGGATGCGACCCTTGGTCGGACTCGACGAGATGTCGAGCAGCTCGACCGAGTCGCCGTCCGCGTCGATGCCGTCCAGAGGTACGGCGATGTCGATCTCGGTGCCCGACAGCGTGCGGGCGACGAGATCACGCGGCCGTGGAGCGGCGTTCGTCTCTTCGTCGACCGGCAGGATCTGAACGGTCACGTAGCCCGCGGCCTTCTGCTGACGGGAGTCGACGGCCTCATAGGTCAGATAGACGGTCTTGGCCTCGGGGCCGGCCTTGAAACGCACGGCGTCCTGCGAGACGAACGCCTCACCGTCCTCCGGGTCGACGAACGGCTCGATGAGCTTCGGAGCGAGGTGCAGCGCATCGTCACTGGGATGGGTGTCGTTCGCGAGCACCGGAATCGTCACGACGTCGCCCGCCCGGACGTAGGCGGTATCGGGTGCGGTGACCGGCTGCAGGATCTCCTCCGGCGCCGGGATCGGGACCACCACGACCTCACCCTCGGCGGACTGCTTGCCGTTGGATATCCGGTACGAGATGCGCACCTGCGCGGCCAGCGTGCCCTGGTCGGTGATGCGGAGTGTCTCGTGGTTCAGCACGGAGACCGAGATACCGGTGGTGCCCGGGTCGATGGACACGGACTGGACGACCAGGATGCCCCCGGCCGGATCGGCGTCATTGTTGAGCACGCCGATGAGAACGTCGCCGCCGGTCGGCAGCAGAGCGACGTCGCGCACCGCGACGGGGGGCAGATCGACCTCGGCGGCCTCGGTCACGTCGATGCGGACGAGCCCCTCGCCGTTCTCCGGTCCCGCGGTCGCGAGGTACTGCACGTAGTAGACGCCGACGGTCGAAGCGGTGAACGAGAAGGTCTTGTTGGTGAAGTCGGGCAGCACGGTGGCGCCGGGCACCTCGTCCACGCGGCCGAGGCGCAGTGGCTCTCGACCCGAGCTGGTGTCGTTCGCGAGGGGGGCGACGGTGATCTGCTCGCCGACACGGGTGACCACGTGATCCGCGTTCGTCTTCGGCTTGGTCGTGCCCTGCGGCCGGACATCGAGCGCGATCGTGGCCGTCGTCAGCTCGCCGAGGCCGTCGGCCACCGTGACCTGCACGTCTTTGCGTCCCTGCAAGCTCGCGGTCGCCTTGTAGGTGAGCTGACCGTCCGTGCTGAAATCGACCTCGTCACCGGGGGCTGCCACGACCGACTTCAGGTAGATGTCATCGCCGTCGGGATCGATCCAGTCCGGAAGGATGTTGTACGAGACCGTGCCGCCTGTCTCGACCGTGAGCGAGGTCTTCCGCTTCGGCGTCGGCGCCCCGTTCACGTCTTCCTCGTGCACCTCGAGCGTGACGGATGCCGTGTCCTTGCCGCCGCGACCGTCGTCGATCTCGTACTCGAAGGTGGCCGTACCGGTGGCGTCCTCGGCGACGGCGATCTGCAGAGAGCCGCCGTTGAAGATCGGCTGGACGGTGCCGATCGAGGGCTGCTGCTGCGGCATCGCGGCGACCAGGACATCGCCGTCCGGGTCGTTGTCGTTGTCGATCACCGGCAGCAGGGCGGAGCCGCCCGGTCGCACGCCGAAGGCGTCGTCCTCCGCGATCGGCGGCGTGTTCACGTCGCTGCGCTCGGGGAGGGTCGACTCCACCGTCTCCTGCGTCGAGTCCTCCTCGTTCTCGGTCTCGCCCTCGGGAGGAGTCAGATCGTTCCAGTTGTCGACACGCTGCAGACTCTCGTTCGCCATCCAGGCGGCGCCGCCGACGGCGTCGTTCAGGATGATCACATCGCGGTTCACGCGGAACACGAGGCTGGCGGAGTCCTGGGCCTCCTCGATCGCCGCGGCGACGTCGTTCGTCGTTCCGGCGCACTCTCGAACGAATGCCCCGGATCCCGCCCAGGCTCCGTACGTGCAGCCGCGCAGCCACACCGGCGCCGCGGGGGCGCCTTCGCCGCCGGCATCCGTGATCGAGGGTTCTGCGCCGTCGAGGGGCACGCGCACCAGCTCCGACCCGGTCGCGACGGCGACCGCATCCGTCTCGGCCGAGGCCTGCTGGAGCACGGCGCCGTCGGCGTTCGGAATCTCGGTCCGGAATCCGCCGGGCGTCATCACGGCACCGGCAGCGGCGTCGAGCACCACGGGGGTGCGGCCGACGACGGTGATGGTCGTCTGCGCGGACGCGTCGACCTCGCCGAGCGACGCCGTCGTGGGCTCCAGCGCCTCGCCCTCGTTGTCGACGGGCACGGTGACGACCTCACCGCGCTCGCTGGAGAGGGCGAAGACGGTGCCGTCCTGTGCGACCGCGACATCCGCGTTCGGCCCGAGCTCGGCGACCGGTTCCGTCGCCTCGATCTCGAACGAGGCGATCCCACGCACCGGAACGACCCACAGAGCGCCGGACTTGTCGTCGAGGATCGCGGCGGTCTTGTTTCCCAGGGCGACCTTCGAGGCTCCGGGGATGCCGGCGGAATCGCCCAGCGAGACCCGGGCGGGGTCGACCGCGGTGACGGTGGAGCTGCCCTCGTCGACGACGAGCACGTTCGTGGCGTCCTGCAGGATGTCGTAGTTCTCGCCGGTGGTGCGCAGGCCCCCGTCGAGCACGGTCGACTCGTGGTTGAAGTGCCCGACCATCAGGCTCGACGTCTTGGTGATCCAGACGCCGCCGTCGTTCAGATCGACCTTGGTGGTCGGGAAGCCCTCGTAGCTGAAGGCCATCGTGGTGATGGCGACGACCCCGACGGTGACGCCGGCCGCCGACGCGAGCGCCTTGGGGCGCGCGCGCATCCACGACAAAGCCTTCATCCGGTGGTCTCCCCCTCGGCTTCGCGCCCTGTCTCAGATTCGTATAAGTGCCGCCTGCGATCCGCACCGCGCCCACGCGGGACGGTCCAGGGCAGAAATTCATCCTAACCTCGCGCGCGTCCGGCCTTGATGGGCAGAGATCCCCATCGGTGCTGGACGCCCGCGGAGGGCTCAGGCGGTCTGGTACCCGTCCGGGTTGCGCGATTGCCAGTTCCAGTAGTCGCGGCACGAGTCGTCGATAGTGAGCCGTGCCTTCCATCCGAGCTCGCGCTCGGACTTCGACGGGTCGCAGTACGTCGCGGCCACATCGCCGGGGCGGCGATCGAGGATCTGCTTCGGCAGCTCGTGGCCCGCCGCCTTCTCGAACGACGCGATGAGCTCGAGCACGCTGACGGGCTGTCCGGTGCCGAGGTTGTAGACGACGTAGCCCGGCTGCGCCTGCTCGAGAGCGGTGACGTGGCCCTCAGCGAGGTCGACCACGTGGATGTAGTCACGCAGGCCGGTGCCGTCCGGTGTGTCGTAGTCGTCGCCGAACACGCCGATCTTCTCGAGCTTGCCGACGGCGACGCGGGCGACGAACGGCATGAGGTTGTTCGGGATGCCGGCCGGATCCTCGCCGATGAGGCCGCTCGGGTGCGCGCCCACCGGGTTGAAGTAGCGCAGCACCGTGACGTTGAGTTCGGGATTGACGCGCGCGACGTCGGCGAGCACCACCTCGTTGATGCGCTTGGACTTGGAGTAGGCGTTGGAGAGGTCGATGCTGGTCGTCGACTCCTCCGTGAACGGCAGGTCGGCGGGATCGGAGTACACGGTCCCCGTGCTCGAGAAGACGAACGAGCGGATGCCGTGCCGCAGCCCGACGCGCAGCAGGGCGAACGTGGTGTCGACGTTGTTCGAGTAGTACTCCAGCGGCTTCTGAGTCGACTCCCCCACGGCCTTGAAAGCGGCGAGGTGGATGATCGCGTCGATCGGCCCGTGGTCGGCGAACACCCGCTCGACGACGTCGTCATCGGCGGCATCCCCCACCACGAGTGGTGCGCTCTTGCCGGTGATCGTCTCGACCCGCTCGGCGGCGATCGCGCTCGTGCCCGAGAGATCGTCGAGGAGGACGACCTGATGGCCGGCATCCAGCAGGGAGACGGCCGTGTGCGCGCCGATGTAACCGGCCCCGCCGGCAAGGAGTACTCGCATGCGATCAGCCTATCGAGCGACCCATGCGCCTCATCGTCCGTCGAGACGGCCGCCCGACTCGCGCAGATAGCACTCGGCGCACATCGACTCGTAGGTGACGCGGTCGGTCGAAAGCTCGTCGATCGCGACCTGGTCGCCGTCGAAGACGAAGCGGCCTCCGACGAGCCGCGCGTTGAAGATGGCCTTGCGTCCGCATCGGCAGATCGTCTTGAGCTCCTCGAGGCTGTGCGCCAGCTCCAGCAGCCGTCGCGACCCGGGGAACGCCTCGGTGCGGAAGTCGGTGCGGATGCCGTACGCCAGCACCGGCACACCGTCCAGCACCACGATCCGGAGCAGATCGTCGACCTGGGCGGGCGTCAGGAACTGCGCCTCGTCGATCATCAGGCACGCGACATCGACGGGCCCGCCGAACGACGTCTGCTCATCGATGAGGGCCTCGGCGTTGGACTCCTGCACCCGCGCGCGATGCTCGCTGAACAGCGCACGGAGGTCGGCATCCGGCCCGATGAGGAAGTCCACCGGCCGCGACATGCCGAGCCGGCTCGAGATCCGGTCGGACTCCTTGGTGTCGATCGCGGGCTTGGCCAGAAGGACGTGCTGCCCGCGCTCCTCGTAGTTGTAGGCGGCCTGCAGCAGGGACGACGACTTCCCCGAATTCATCGCACCGTAGCGGAAGTACAGTTTGGCCACGTGCCGAGCGTAGTCGCCCCGTCAGCGACCTCCGAAACCGCCTCCGCCGCCTCCTCCGCCCGACGAGCCGCCGCCGGACGATCCTCCCGAAGACGACCAGCTCGAGCTCGATGAGCTGCTCGACGATCGTCCGCTCGAGACCGGCGTCGCCGCGAGGCGGCCGATCGACGACGATGCGTCGGAGAGCGAGCGGGACGACACGGCGTCCAGCAGCGACACGCGCTCGACGACCTCCGCAGTGCCGGCGCTTCGGATCACCTCTGCCCACTCGCGCTCCATGCCGAACAGCACCGCATACGGCAGGAGCCGCTCGTACACGTTGACGATGCTGTCCCCCGGCGCGTTCGGCGCGTCCCCGTACGCGCGCCGGCCGGAGGAGACGAGATCCGCGGTGCGCGGAGACTGCGCCGCGCGGAGGCGGTCTTCCTCCGCCAGTCGCAGGTACTCGCGGATGCCCTCGAGGTAGGTCTTGTGCATCCCGCCCGCGAGCGTGAGCGTCGATTTCGGCAGCTGCACGAACGGAAGGAAGATGAACGCGAAGAAGCCGCTCACGATCGAGGCGATGTAGATCAGGCCGCCTCCCGGGACGAGCGATTCGAGCGCGTCGTACGCCGTGTCGGCGAAGAAGATGAGACCCATCGCGAGGAAGAACCCGCCGAGCGAGGACACACCGCGCACCAGCCCGACCCAGGCGGGAAGCTTGCTGCGGTACCCCCGCTGCACGGTGTACTCGTCGATGCGCCGCACGTAGGTCACCGAGCGAGGCGGCGGACGCTTTGCGAACGTGCCCAGGTCGACGTCGGCTCCGGGCTTGGCGTTCTTCTCGAAGAGGGTGGCGAGCACCCGCAGGTCGTCGTGCTGCAGCCCCTCTTTGCTGCGCAGGACGACCTCGAAGTCATCGGCGTCCTTGCGGTCGCCCGATGCGCGCAACTCGACGGCGTCGCGCACCGCCAGATCGACGAGGTGCGCGGCCATCGCTCGTTCGGGCACGTCGAGAACTCCAGCCGACAGCGTGAGCGACTCGTCTTTCGGCGCCGTGTACTGGACGATCACCGGCGAGTCGTCGGGGTTCCGCCGCAGCACCACGCGCATCACCAGGAGGAAGATGAGCCCGCCGACGCCCGCCAGCAGCGCCAGCCCCGGCAGGATCCAGTCCCACCAGGGGTAGGGCGGCGGAGGCGGCGGGGTGATCGCGGCGAACGTGCCCTGCGTGAAGCCGATCGCCACCGTGACGTTCTCGTCTGGCCCGAGGTCGACATCACCGGCGGTGAACGAGACCGATCGGCTCGCGATGTCGCCGGCGCCCATCGCGGCCGCCCACGCTGCCACCCCGTCGGGCCAGGGCTCGACCGTCGCGGGGCCGATCTCGCAGGTGTCGGTGGAACCCTCCGGGCCGGAGTAGCAGAACGTCCGCTGGGGAAGGATGCCGGATGCGGCATCCCCCGCCACGTGGACATGGGCGGTCACCGAGCCGAACGGCTGCGGGTGGTCGGTGCCGACGGTGTCCCAGTAGAACTCGTCGGCGGCGGTGTCCTCGAAGCGGAGCACGACGTCGCTCATCGTGTACGAGATCACGTACGTCTGCGGTCCGCGCACGTAGGAGTCGTCGCCGGTGAGAACGTAGACGAAGTCCTCGTCCTCTTCGATCCACCAGGGGATCGGCGCCCCGCCGGCCCCGGAGACCGCCACGACCTCCGTGTCGTGCGGCACTCCCGAATCCGCCTTGGGGATCGAGCGGACGATCCCCCTGTTCTGGTCGAAATCGGGAAAGCGGGCGACGATCGTCTCGGTCGTGAAGAGGTGGCTCTTGCCGCCGGCACCGCGCACCAGGTAGTAATCGGCCTCGAACGAGTCGTAGGTGAAGTCCTGGACGGATGCCGGCACCGCAGCCGCCTGCCGCGCGACGGTCACCGCCGCCGAGGCGGGCGTCGCCACCGTCAGCACCGCGAACGCGAACGCGATCGTCAGCGCGAACGCGTGCCGCGATCGCCGTCCCCAGGCTCCCCGCATGCCCCCACACTAGGGCAGGCGCCGAGTCCGGCTCAGGCGGTGAGGGCCAGGGTGTCCGCGGTCTCCGACAGGACTTCCTCGGCCAGTTCGGGCCGGGGATTCAACTGCTCGCCATAGCTCGGGATGAGCTCGCGCAGTCGCGGCTCCCACTCCTCGACGCGATCGGGGAAGCAGGTCTGGAGCAGACCGAGCATGATCGACACGGCGGTCGACGCGCCCGGGGATGCGCCGAGCAGGCCGGCGATCGAGCCGTCCGCACCCGTCACGACCTCGGTGCCGAACTGGAGGACGCCGCCCTTCTTGGCGTCCTTCTTCATGACCTGGGCGCGCTGGCCGGCGTTGAGCAGCTCCCAGTCCTCGTCCTTGGCAGTGGGCACGAAGGTGCGGAGGCTGTCGACCTTCTTCTTGTGGTTCTTCAGCAGCTCGCCGACGAGGTAGGTGATCAGCGACGGGTTGTCGATCGCGACCTTCATCATCGGCCACAGGTTGCTCGGTCGCACCTGCGCGACAAGATCGAAGATCGAGCCGTTCTTGAGGAACTTCGGGCTGAACGTCGCGAACGGTCCGAACAGCAGGGAGGTCTCGCCGTCGACCACGCGCGTGTCGAGGTGCGGAACCGACATCGGCGGCGCGCCGACCGACGCCTGCGAGTAGACCTTCGCCTGGTGCTTGGCGACCAGCGCGGGATTGCTCGTCTTGAGCCACTGTCCGCCGATCGGAAAGACCCCGTAGCCCTTGATCTCGGGGATGCCGGAGCGCTGCAGCAGCTTGATCGCCCAGCCACCCGCACCCACGAACACGAAGCGCGCCCGGGTCTGGCCGGGCGTGCGACCGATCGAGTTGCGCCACTTGATCAGCCAGGTGCCGTCGGACTGACGCTTCAGCCCCCGTACCTCGCGGTTCATGACGACCTCGGCACCGCGTTCGCGCAGATTGTCGAAGAGCTGATGCGTGAGCGCGCCGAAATCGACGTCGGTGCCGGCCGGAACGCGCGTGGCCGCGAAGGGCTCGCCCGCGCGACGCTTCTGCATGAGCAGCGGCGCCCAGGTGTTGATGACCCGGGAGTCTTCGCTGTACTGGATGCCGGCGAACAGCGGCTGGTCCTTGAGCGCCTCGTAGCGCGTCTTGAGGAACGCGACATCCTTCTCTCCGCGCACGAAGGTCATGTGCGGGGTCGAGTTGATGAACGTCGTCGGGGCATCCAGCGCGCCCTCATCGACGAGGGACGACCAGAACTGACGGCTCTGCTGGAACTGCTCGTTGATCGCGATGGCCTTGGCGGGGTCGACCGTGCCGTCGGACGCCTCGGGCGTGTAGTTCAGCTCGCACAGCGCCGCGTGGCCGGTGCCGGCGTTGTTCCAGGCGTTCGAACTCTCCAGGCCGACGTCGTGGAGTCGTTCGTAGACGACGATCTTCCAGTCGGGCTGCAATTCGGAGAGAAGGGTGCCCAGGGTGGCACTCATGATGCCACCACCGATGAGCACGACATCGACGGTATCTGTCACCCGTCGAGTCTAGTTCTCGCCCGAGGGCCGAATCTCCGCGGGGCGATCGCCGAGCGATCAAACTCCGCGGTTCTTACGCGGAGAGCAAGTCGCCGCGGACGAGTCAGGCCGAGACGCCGATGCCCGCCGCGACGAGCTCGGCGATCTGCACCGCGTTCAGCGCGGCGCCCTTGCGCAGGTTGTCGTTGCTGATGAACAGCACGAGGCCCTTGCCCTCGGGTGCGGACTGGTCGGCGCGGATGCGGCCGACGAAGCTCGGGTCCTTGCCGGCGGCCTGCAGCGGCGTGGGGACCTCCTCGAGCAGCACGCCGGGTGCGCTCGAGAGCACCTCACGCGCACGCTGCGGGGTGATGTCGCGAGCGAACTCGACGTTGATGCTCAGCGAGTGCCCGGTGAAGACGGGCACCCGCACGCACGTGCCGGCGACGCGGAGCTCGGGCAGCTCGAGGATCTTGCGGCTCTCGTTGCGGAGCTTCTTCTCCTCATCGGTCTCATTGTCACCGTCGTCGACGAGGTTGCCGGCGAACGGGATGACGTCGAACGCGATCGGTGCGATGTACTTCTCGGGCTGCGGGAAGTCGATCGATGAGCCGTCGTGCACGAGGCGCAGCGTGTCGCCCTGGGCGAGCACTCCCTCGACCTGTCCGAGCAGCTCTTCGGCGCCGGCGATGCCCGAGCCGCTCACGGCCTGATAGGTGCTCACGATGAGGCGCTCGAGCCCGGCTTCGGCATCCAGCACCTTCAGCACCGGCATCGCGGCCATCGTGGTGCAGTTCGGGTTGGCGATGATGCCCTTGTGCGCCTCGCGGATCGCGTGCGGATTGACCTCGCTGACGACGAGGGGAACCTCGGGGTCCATGCGCCAGGCGCTCGAATTGTCGATCACGGTCGCCCCGGCCTCGGCGAAGCGCGGTGCGTGGGCGCGGCTGCCGGTCGCTCCGGCCGAGAACAGCGCGATGTCGATCCCCGCCGGGTCCGCGGTCTCGACGTCCTCGATGATGACGGTCTGCCCGGCGAACTCGACGGAGGTGCCGGCGGATCGCGCGGTCGCGAACAGGCGCAGCTCGCGGATCGGGAAGGCCCGCTCGGCGAGGATCTCGCGCATGACGGTGCCGACCTGGCCGGTGGCGCCGACCACGGCGACGGAGAGTCCGGAATCGGAGATGCGGGTCATGGCTGCTGTCCTCGAATGTCGTGGGGGTAGAAGGCCGATTCTACCGGCCCCGCTGGGGACGGACCGCCGCTGTTACCTTCCGCGGACCGCCGGTGCGCGCATGATTCCTGCCGAATGCCGGCTCCGGCCTACGCCAGAGCGGCGGCCCCGAACGAGACGGCGAACTGCTCGCACCACAGGTCGACCGCGCGGAATGCCGCCAGATCGACATCGGCCGGGATGTCGTAGAGCTGGTCGCCGATATTCCCCTTGATCAGTCCGAGATCGATGTGCTCGTAGCCTGCGGCCGTGAACCAGCCGTCGAAGCCTTCGATGACAGGCCCCGCGCTGAGCCAGACGTGCACATCCGGACCGTTCGAGGTCTCGAGGCCGACGATCGCGAGCTGCCGGGTGCCGTCCGGGTGCTCGATCACCCGGACCGAACCCGTCGTCGTGTGCTCATGACTGACGAACGTTCCCGCCAGCAGGTCGACCGGGCCGGCCGGGGGTGCGGGCGAGATCTCCTCGGCCGGCTCGACCGTCGCAGACGCCGTGGGATCGGCATCCGGAACGGTCGTGGCGACGGTGGACGGGATCGCGTCGTTCACCTCGACGTCGATGAACAGCAGCCACGGCTGGAAGACGAGGGCAGCCACGACGGCGGCAGACACCGCAAGCGCGGCGCCGATCCCCCACAGCCACCGGCCGCGAGCAGAGAGCCTCTTTCGCGCCACGTGGATCCCTTCGACGCGCTGAGGGTAGCGCCGGATGCTGAAGTCGGACTGGGAGCGATGCGAGTCTCCGTGCTGAGGCGCCGGGTGTCAGCGGCCGGTGCCGGCGTGGACGACGGCGTCGCCGTCGCCGTCCAGGCCGTAGGCCGTGTGCACCATGCGCGCCGCCTCGGCGAGGTCATCACCGCGCACGACGACCGAGATGCGGATCTCACTGGTCGAGATCATCTCGATGTTGATGCCCGAGACGCTCAGCGCCTCGAACAGCGTCGCCGAGACTCCCGAGTTCGTGCGCATGCCGGCGCCGACGACCGAGAGCTTGCCGATCTGGTCGTCGTGCACGAGGTTCTCGAACCCGACCTCGGCCTGCTCGGCCGCGAGGGCGCGCAGGGCGGTCGCGGCATCCTCTTTCGGCAGGGTGAAGGAGATGTCGGTGCGGCCCGTCGAGGCGGCCGACACGTTCTGCACGATCATGTCGACGTTCGCGCCGGACTTGGCGACGATCTTGAAGATCTCGGCGGCCTTGCCGGGCACGTCGGGCACACCGGTGACGGTGATCTTCGCCTGGCTGAGATCGGTCGCGACTCCGGCGACGATCGGCTCTTCCATCTCTTCTCCTTCACGTGCGTCAGGCAGCGTGACGCCCTTCGGCAAAGTCATTCCCTGGCCGAGCACCCAGGTGCCCTCGCTCGAACTGAACGTGGACCGTGCGTGGATCAGCACGCCATGGCGGCGCGCGTACTCGACCGCGCGGATGTACAGGACCTTTGCGCCGTTCGCGGCGAGTTCGAGCATCTCCTCGCTCGAGACGTGCGTCAGCTTCTGCGCTTTCGGCACGACGCGCGGGTCGGCCGTGAAGATGCCGTCCACGTCGCTGTAGATCTCGCAGACGTCGGCCTCGAGCGCTGCTGCGAGGGCCACAGCGGTGGTGTCGGACCCGCCTCGTCCGAGGGTGGTGATGTCGCGGGTGTCGCGATTGAAGCCCTGGAAGCCGGCGACGATCACGATCGCGCCCTCGTCGAGCGCTTCGCGCAGCCGAACCGGCGTGACATCGACGATCCGCGCGGCGCCGTGCGTGGCATCCGTGATCATGCCCGCCTGCGAGCCGGTGAACGAGCGCGCCTCGAAGCCCATCGAGTGGATCGCCATCGCCAGCAGCGCCATCGAGATGCGCTCTCCACTCGAGAGCAGCATGTCGAGTTCGCGAGGCGCCGGGATCGGGGCGACCTGAGCGGCGAGGTCGAGAAGCTCATCGGTGGTGTCGCCCATCGCGCTGACCGCGACGACGACGTCGTGCCCGGCGCGGCGCGTGTCGACGATGCGCTTGGCGACGCGCTTGATGCTCTCCGCGTCGGCGACCGACGACCCGCCGTACTTCTGCACGAACAACGCCACGATGAGACTCCTGGGGGCGTCACTCGGGTGACGCGCGTGTGATGACGGACGGGCGAACGGATGCCGCGCCCCAACGCACCATCTTACGGACGCGGTTATTCCGCCTCAGCCATGAGTCGCACCCTTCACTGGTGACTCTTCGCCGGCGAGGGCGCGCGCTCGTAGCGGTCGGGCGTGATCATCAGCTGCGCCTGCCCGCCGGTGAGCGAGCGCAGGTCGAGGACGTAGCGGCCGAGTTCGGCCTCCGGAACGCTCGCCACGATGCGGGTGCCGCCGTCGTCGGTGGATTCCGTGGCGTTGACGTGCGCGCGACGGGACGACAGATCGGTCAGGACCGGCCCCTGCAGCTCGGCGGGCACCGTGACGGTCACGATCGAGACCGGCTCGAGCACGATCGATCCGGCATCGGCCAGCGCGGCCTTCACGCCGAGCGAAGCCGCGGTGCGGAACGCCATCTCGGATGAGTCGACCGCGTGCGCCTTGCCGTCGTAGAGCTCGACGCGCACGTCGACGACCGGATGACCCTGTGGGCCGCCCGCCGCAAGGGCGTCGCGGGCCCCCTTCTCGACGGCCGAGATGTACGACCGCGGCACCGCACCGCCGACGACCGCGTCGACGAACTCGAACCCGCTGCCGGCCGGGAGCGGGCTCAGCCGCAGCTGCACGACCGCGAACTGGCCGTGCCCACCGGACTGCTTCTTGAGCTTGCCCTCGGCCTGGGCCGATCGCGCGATCGTCTCGCGGTAGGCGACGGGCGCGGGGCCCGTCGTCACATTCACCCCGAGAACACGCGCGAGCCGCTCGACGGCGACGGCGACGTGGGTCTCGCCGAGTCCGCGCAGGACGGTCTCACCTCCGGCCCGATCGATCAGGAGCGTCTGGTCCTCGGCGAGCAGCCGTGCCAGCGCCGTCGACAGCTTGGCATCGTCGGACTGCGTCGCAGGCGCGAGGCTGACCGCGAAGACCGGATGGCGGTGCGGCAGCGGAACGGGCCGCGCGGCGCCCTGGGGCCTCGACCAGAGCACCGACCCCGACGGTGATCCGACGAGCTTCGCGACCGCTCCGACCTCGCCGGTGCGCAGCGCATCGGCGGGCAGATGCGCAGACCCGCGCAGACGGAACAGTGCCGGCATCCGCTCTTCGGCTCCGGTGGTGGCATTGCGCATCCGGTCGCTCGGACGCAGCGTTCCCGACAGCACCTTGAGCATCGCGATCTGGCCGACGAACGGGTCTGCCACCGTGCGGAAGACGTGCACGACGGTCTCGCCATCGGGGTTCGGCGCCACACTCACCTCGGCGCCACCCTCGCCGTCCACCGTGCCGCCGACCATGATCCGGCTGTCGTGGTCGCGGGCGGCCGGCGACAGCGCGCAGATCAGATCCGCCACGCGATCCACGCCCGTCCCGGTGACTCCCGAGCAGAGCAGGACGGGCACCGCCTCGCCCGAGGCGACCTCGTGCGAGAGCGTGCGCGCGAGCTCGTCGACGGACGGCTCGTTGCCCTCGAGATACGCCTCGAGCTGGGCATCGTCGTGCGAGACGATCTCTTCGGTGACGCTCACGTGCAGGTCGTGCTCCTCGGCCTCGGCCGATGCGGGGAGCCGCTCTTCGTGGTGATGCCCGGTGTCGTCGTAGACCAGTGCCTGCTCGCCGAGCACGTCGGCGACGCCGTGGAAGTCCTGCTCCTCCCCCAGCGGCAGCTCGAGGGGCCACAGATGTGCGCCGAACACGGCGCGCAGGTCGGCCAGCACGCGGCGGAAGTCGGCTCGCGCACGGTCTTCCTGCGTGACGACGACGATGCGGGGCACCCCGGCCGCAACGGCTGCCGACCACACCGCTCGCGTGCCCGTGCTGACACCGTCCACCGCGCTGACGACGATCACGGCGACATCCGCGACGGCGAGCGCGGTGTCTACTCCGCCCACGAAATCAGGGTTGCCCGGGGTGTCGATGAGCGTGATCCCGCGATCGATCCCGTCTTCCCCGTTCCAGGTCAGATATGCGAGAGAGATGCCGAGGGTGGTCTGCCGCGCGATCTCCTCAGGATCGTGATCGCATACCGTCGTCCCCTGCTCGACCGAGCCCCGGCGCTGGACGGCACCGGCACGGAACAGAAGAGCCTCCGCGAGCGTCGTCTTGCCCGAACCCGCGCCGCCCACGATCGCGACCGTCCGGTGCGTCGGACTCGGGGTCGCGTCCATGCTGGCCTCCCACGCCGGTGTGAGCTCCCCACCATCGTGCCGTGTCACCGGCCGGCCCGCCAGGGGATGCACGGCACGATGCCCGATCCGCTGTCGCGCGGATGCCGCTGAATCGGCGACGGGTCGCGATAGCATCCCGACCATGATCGAAGATCTCGAGCTCTGGTCGGAGTTCAACGTCGCGATGGTCGGCGCGACGGCCGCGCTGGCGGGTCTGGTGATCGTCGCGTCGAGCGTGAACATCTCCGAGATCGTCAAGACCCGGTCATTGACGGCGCGACTCGCCGCGGGAATCGCCGCGCTCGTGCTCGCGATCGTCGCCTCCGGACTGGGCCTGATTCCGGGTATCTCGCCGGTGTGGTTCGGCGCGCTGCTGATCGTGGCCGCCGCGGGGGCGGGGGTGTTCCAGGTGCAGGCGACCCGGGCGATCTTCGCCGATCGCGACCCGGCAGCGCAGGCGAAGCTGGTGAAGTCGATCTTCGGCTTCCTCCCGATCGCGGCGTACATCGCCGGCGCGGTCGCCGTGATCGGCGGCCACCCGGCAGGCCTGTTCCTGATCGCGGCGGGATGCATCCTCGCGATCGTCACCGGGATCGTCGTGTCGTGGGTGGCGCTGGTCGAAGTGCTCCGCTGACGGGTCAGCCCGCGGCCACCGGCGGCAGGTCGCCCGGCGATTCTCGCGTGCGGACGGTGCCCCCGGTCGCAGCCAGCCAGCATCCCAGGATCACGAGCGGGAAGCCGATCAGCAGCCCGAGCGTGACCTGCTCGCCGAGCACGATCACGCCGAGCAG
Source organism: uncultured Actinomycetota bacterium (assembly GCA_963781135.1). Taxonomy (GTDB): domain Bacteria; phylum Actinomycetota; class Actinomycetes; order Actinomycetales; family Microbacteriaceae; genus Microbacterium. The sequence goes on from CAWADY010000013.1 coordinate 134,536, forward strand.
GATCGCGACGACCGGGTTGACGTAGGTGAACAGGGGCGCCCGGGCGGGTCCGACGCGATCGATCAGCGCGAAGAAGACGATGAAGGCCACCGCCGTGCACAGCACCGCAAGCGCGATGAGCGAGACCGTGCTCTGGGTCGTGGGCACCTCGTGCTGCGTGAGGAAGGCGATCGGCAGGTAGAAGAGACCCACCGCCGCGAGCGAGAGGGTGATGGTGCCGAGGGCGGGCACGTCTTTGAGCTGACGCGCGACGATGAACGGTGCGATCGCGTAGCAGACCGCGACGAGCAGCACCTCGCCGATCGCGATCAGGCCCGCCGTTCCACCGGCCGCGAGACCGGGACCCACCACGATGATGCCGACCCCGACGAAGCCGACCACGAGACCGATCATGCGCACGGGCTTCAGAACCGTGCGATCGCCGCCGGTGAAGGCGATCACCGCGGCGAACAGCGGCACGGTCGCCACGAGCAGTCCGGTCAGCCCCGACGGGAGCGTCTGCTCGGCATGCCCGAGCAGCAGGAACGGCCCGGCCATCTCGATCGCGCCGAACGCGAGCACCCAGCCGATCTTGCGGAACGCGGGTCGCAGGGATTTCTGCCGCATCGCGAAGGGAAGCAGGAGGAGCGCACCCAGCAGAGTGCGGCCGGCGACGATGGATGCCGGCGAGTAGGAGTCGACGGCCTGCTTGATGAAGAGGTACGGCATGCCCCAGAGCACGGCCATCGCGGCGAAGAGGATCCAGGCGCGAGCATCGAACCGTTGGAGCGTGGGGGTCATCGGGCTGCTCAGACCGCGCGGCGGCCCTCGAAGGCGCGGCCGAGGGTGACCTCGTCGGCGTACTCGAGGTCGCCGCCGACGGGCAGTCCCGAGGCGAGACGGGTCACCGCGATCTCGAGAGTGTGCAGCAGGCGGCTGAGATAGGTGGCCGTCGCCTCGCCCTCGAGGTTCGGGTTGGTCGCGAGGATCACTTCTTGCACGGTGCCGTCGGCGAGGCGCTGCATGAGCTGAGTGATGCGCAGGTCTTCGGGCCCGATGCCGGCGATCGGGCTGATCACACCGCCGAGCACGTGATACAGCCCGCGGAACTCGCGCGTGCGCTCGATCGCCGCGACGTCCTTCGCGTCTTCGACGACGCAGATGACCGCAGGGTTGCGGCGCGGGTCACGGCAGATTCCGCAGCGGTCCTGCTCGGAGACGTTGCCGCAGATCTCGCAGAAGCGCACCTTCTCGCGCACTTCGGCGAGCAGGGTCGCAAGCCGGGAGACGTCGAACGACGGTGACTGGAGGATGTGGAACGTGATGCGCTGCGCAGATTTCGGCCCGATGCCGGGAAGCCGGCCGAACTCGTCGATCAGGTCTTGGACGATGCCGTCGTACATGGTCTAGCTGAACCTCGTAGGCGGCTCGTACGGCTCTTCGCGCACGAAGCGCGCACCGAGCACCTGTCGCACGACGGCTTCGCCGTAGCGCTGGGCGCCGGCGGCGGTGGGGCGGCCCGCCACGTTCGGCATCGGCGGAGCGACGACCGGCGGCACGGGCGCGTCGGGAGCGGCATCCATCTCGTCGGTGTCGTCATCGTCGTCGAAGTCGACGGACGGCTCGACGTCGCGCGCCGGCAGCACATCGCCCTCGCGCGGCGGCGCGATCGTGGCGACGTGGGCGCGCGCAGGGTCGGCCGCGTCTTCGGGCTCGTCGTCGACGGCGAACTGGGCCACCGCGGTCGGCGGCTCGGGCGCGTCGACCGGCGGCGCGTCGGCGTCGCTCGGAATCGCCGCGACCACCCATTCGGTCACCGGTGCCGCTGCAGCGCGGGGCGTGCCGACTGCGGCGGGGCGCGATGGCGTCGGCTCGGGGACGGATGCGGCGGGCGGGGCCGCCGGCGGCGCGGGCGGGGTCGGGCCCGCGCTCGCCGTCGTGCTTGGCCAGGTACTTCACCCGGATGCCGAGCACGGCCAGGATCGCCTGGCGAAGGTCTTCGCTGGGGCCGGCGCCCGCGGACAGCTTCTTGAACTTCGCCACGTCGGACTGGCTCTGGAACGCGAGGGTCAGCACGTCGCCATCGAGGTCGACGACACGCGCGCCGGAGGCGAGCAGCCACGACGATCGGCTCGTCGTCTCGAGGCTGCCGAGCACCTCGGGCCACGCATCGCGCATGTGCTGCAGCGTGATCGGACCGCTCGGGGCCGGCGGCGCACTCTCGGGCTCGGCGACCGGGACCGTCGGCGTGCGCACCGGTGCTGCCGCGGCGGGCTCGGCTGCCGGCGTGCGGTCGCTCGCAGGAGCGGCCGGAGCGGAGTGGAGCCGCGGCGGGCGCCGCAGGCGGCAGGAGCGGAGGCACGGAGCAGCGGGTGCGGGCGGAACGACAGCCGCAGACGCCCCGACGGCAGCGGCAGAGCCGGATGCCGCGGCGCCGGTCTGCGCGAGCACACGGGCGACCATGAGTTCGAGCTGAAGCCGCGGCGACGTCGCGCCGGTCATCTCGTCGAGCGTCGCGATGACCAGATCGGCGGTGCGCGACAGCCGGAGCGACCCGTAGACGTCGGCCTGGCGCATCATGCGCGCGAGTTCTTCGGCCGGCACGCCGCGCAGCACGTCGGCCGCACCCTGGCCCGTCGCCGCGATCACGATGAGGTCGCGCAGGCGTTCGAGCAGGTCGTCGACGAAGCGGCGCGGGTCCTGACCGGTCTGCACCACCCGGTCGACCGCGGCGAAGGCGGCGGCGGCATCGCCCGCGCCGAACGCGTCGACGACCTCGTCGAGCAGTTCGGCGTGCGTGTAGCCGAGCAGCGCCACGGCCCGGGCGTACGTCACGACGGTGCCTTCGGAGCCGGCGATCAGCTGGTCCAGGAGCGACAGGGTGTCTCGAGGTGAGCCGCCCCCCGCCCGCACGACCAGCGACAGCACGCCCGGCTCTGCCGTGACGCCCTCGGTCTCGCACAGGTTCTGGACGTACTCGAGCATCGGGGCGGGCGGAACGAGGCGGAACGGATAGTGGTGCGTGCGCGACCGGATCGTGCCGATGACCTTCTCGGGCTCGGTCGTGGCGAAGATGAACTTCACGTGATCGGGCGGCTCCTCGACGAGCTTGAGCAGGGCGTTGAAGCCCTGCGGGGTCACCATGTGCGCCTCGTCGAGGATGAAGATCTTGAACCGATCGCGTGCGGGGGCGAACACCGCGCGCTCGCGCAGATCGCGCGCGTCGTCGACGCCGTTGTGGCTTGCCGCGTCGATCTCGACGACGTCGAGCGAGCCGCCGCCGTTGCGCCCGAGCTCGACGCAGCTGTCGCAGACGCCGCACGGCACGTCGGTCGGGCCTTCGGCGCAGTTCAGGCAGCGCGCGAGTACGCGCGCCGAAGTCGTCTTGCCGCATCCGCGCGGGCCTGAGAACAGGTAGGCGTGACCGACGCGGTCGCCGCGCAGCGCGGTCATGATCGGCTCGGTCACCTGGGACTGGCCGATCATCTCGCCGAACGTCTCAGGACGGTATCGGCGGTACAGAGCGGTCGTCACGAACCCAGCCTACGGCGTGGGTGCGACATGCCGCCGTGAGCGGTCACCCCGCTGTGCAACGGGACTCCGATCACGCGTCCGCGCCGTGCTCCAGGTCGGCGCCCGCTCCGATGATCGGGATCGTCGTGGTCACGGTCGGCACCGAGGCCGACAGCAGCGTGCCGTCCTCGCGTCGCACATCGGCGAACTGCTTGAGCGACGGCCGGCCGGTGATGACCGGACCCTGACCTGCGAGCGGCACGACCACCTCCTCGCCCGGGCCGAGGGCGTAGGCGGCGCCGCGCACGCTGAACACGAGCGGCTCACCCTCGCCGGCCACCACCTTCAGCGCGTCGCGCGTCAGGGTGACCCGCAGCGGCGTGCCGTGCCAGTGCAGCGTGTACGACAGCTCCGGCCAGTCAGAAGGCAGCCGCGGGTCGAACGACAGCTCGCCGAAGTGATCGCGCATTCCGCCGAAGCCGCACACGAGCGCGGTCCACACCCCGCCCGCCGAGGCCACGTGCACGCCGTCGGAGGCGTTGTGATGCAGATCGCCCAGGTCGACGAAGATCGACTCGCGGAAGTATTCGAGCGCGAGATCCTGGTACCCGACCTCCGCAGCCAGAATCGCCTGCACCACGGCCGACAGCGTCGAGTCGCCCGTGGTCAGCGGGTCGTAGTACTCGAAGTCGGCGAGCTTGTCCTCGTCGGAGAAGTGGTTGCCCTGCAGGAACAGCGCGAGCACGACATCGGCCTGCTTGAGCACCTGGTAGCGGTAGATCACCAGGGGGTGGAAGTGCAGCAGCAGCGGGCGCTGGTCGGCCGGGGTGTGCTCGAGGTCCCACACTTCGCGTTCGAGGAACACCGCATCCTGCGGGTGGATGCCGAGGGCCGGGCTGAACGGGATGTGCATCGCCTCCGCGGCACGGTCCCATGCCTCGGCCTCGGAGGGGTCGAGCCGCAGCCGGTCGGCCATCAGCCGGTACGCCTCGGGCTCGTCCTCGGCCATCTCGCGGACGGTGCGGGCGGCGAAGCGCAGGTTGAATCGCGCCATGACGTTCGTGAACAGGTTGTCGTTCACGACCGTCGTGTACTCGTCGGGTCCGGTCACACCGTGGATGTGGAAGGACTCCTCGCCGTCGCTGTCGTTCGTGCGCCAGAAGCCGAGCGTGGCCCACAGGCGGGCGGTCTCGACCGCGATGTCCACGCCCTCGCGGTGGAGGAACTCGACATCCCCCGTGGCGCGGATGTACTTCGCGAGCGCGAAGCTCACGTCGGCGTTGATGTGGTACTGCGCGGTACCCGCCGCGTAGTACGCCGAGGCCTCTTCTCCGTTGATCGTGCGCCACGGGAAGAGCACGCCGTGCTCGTTGAGCTGATGCGCGCGGCGTCGGGCCGCCGGAAGCATGAGGTACCGCATCCGGATCGCGTTCCGCGCCCACAGCGGCGTCGTGTACGCGAGGAACGGCAGGACGTAGATCTCGGTGTCCCAGAAGTAGTGCCCGCTGTAGCCGGAGCCCGTGACGCCCTTGGCCGGAACACCCTGGCCGTCGGCGCGGGCGGCGGCCTGCGCCAGCTGGAACAGGCACCACCGGGTGGCCTGCTGCAGGTCATCGTGCCCGCCGATGCACACGTCGGAGCGTTCCCAGAACCCGTCGAGCCAGACGCGCTGGCGCTCGTACTGACGCTCGACGCCCTCGATCTCGACGCGATCGAGCGTGCGACGGCAGCGGTCGACGAGTTCGCGCGCCGGCACCCCGCGGGAGGAGTGGTAGCTCACGAGCTTGGTCACCCGGATCGGCACACCGGCCTTGGCCTGCACCCGGAACACGTTCTTGGCGATGTCGGGCTCGACGAGCGTGCGGGCGTTGTATTCGTTCTCGGTCTCGATGATGTGGTCGGCGACCACGGCGAGGGTCATGCCGGATTCGGTCACGCGGTACGACAGTGCGGAACGGCCGCCGTCCTGCCAGTACTCCTCGGGCTGCAGCACCCGCTCCTGGATGCGCTCGGCCTTGCGCGGGTCGAAACCGGCCTTCTTGGTCGCGCTCGGCGTGCCGCCGTAGACGTTCTCGCCGTCCTGGCGATTCAGCACCTGGCAGTTGATCGTGACCGGGGCATCGGCGTTGAGGACCGTGACCTCGAGGCGGAGGATCGCGAGGTGCTTCTCTTCGAACGAGACCAGCCGGTCGTCTTCGATGAGCACCTCCTTGCCCGAGGGAGTGGTCCACCGCACACGTCGGCGCAGGACCCCGGCGCGCATGTCGAGCACGCGCTCGTACTCGCGGACGTCGGCGACATCCAGCGACAGCGGCTCGTCATCGACGTAGACGCGCATGATCTTCGCGTCCGGAGAGTTGATGATCGTCTGCCCGACTTCCGCGAAGCCATAGGCCTGCTCGGCGTGACGGATCGGGAAGGTCTCGTGGAACCCGTTGATGAACGTGCCGTGCTCCTGCGCGAACCGACCCTCGATGTGGTTGCCGCGCAGGCCCAGGTACCCGTTGCCGACCGAGAAGAGCGTCTCGGTCACGCCGACGTCATCGATCGAGAAGGTGTTCTCGACGAGGCTCCACGGGTCGACGGGGAACCGGTCGCGATCGATCATGCAGGCTTCTCCTCGTTGTCGGAACCGTCGGCGTCGGGGCGGGGTGAGGGATGGGTGACCAGTTCTGCGAGGTCGTCCACGACGAGGTGGGCTCCGGCGTTGCGCAGCTCATCCGGGCCGGTGCCGCGATCGACGCCGATCACGAGCGCGAAACCTCCGGCCGCGGCCGACTGCACTCCGCTGATCGCGTCTTCGACCGCGACGCTGCGGGCAGGGTCGACCCCCAGCATCCGCGCGCCCTCGACGAAGACGTCCGGCGCGGGCTTGGAAGCGAGGTGGTCGCGTTCGGCGATCACGCCGTCCATGACGACGGTGAAGCGCTCGCGGATGCCCGCGGACCGCAGCACCTCCTCGGCGTTCTTCGAACTCGACACGACCGCGGTGGGGATGCCGGCCGCCTCGAGCTCGTCGAGCAGGGCGACAGAGCCGGGGTACGCGACGATGCCCTCGCCACGCAGCACGCGGGAGAACACCTCGTTCTTGCGGTTGCCGATGCCGCAGACCGTGTCGGCCGACGGGTCATCGGACGGATCGCCCCACGGCACTTCGACGTCGCGGCTGCGCAGCAGGCTCGCCACCCCGTCGTAGCGCTTCTTGCCGTCGAGGTAGTCGAAGTAGTCCCGTTCGGAGTAGGGCGGCTCGATGTCCCACGCCGCGAAGAGCTCTTCGAACATCGTCTGCCAGGCATGCATGTGCACTTCGGCGGTGGGCGTCAGCACGCCGTCCAGATCGAACAGGACGGCGTCGTACGAAGTCAAGTCAGGCAGGGAGTCGTGAGCCACGCAGGAACCTCCGGGCGAGGGCGAATGTGAGGGCTGGGCGCCTCTTCGTGCCGTCATGCAAGCGTAGTGGGACGGGCTCCGAGGCGGTAACCAGTGGGCGGGCGAGGCGGGTCAGACTCCGGCCGCCTGGAGGGTCTGTCGGGCGATCTCGAGCTCCTCGTTGGTCGGGACGACCAGCACGGTCACGCGGGATTCATCGGTGGAGATGACGCGGATGCCGCGCCCCGGGCTCTCGTTGCGCTCGGGGTCGACCTCGACACCGGCGAAGCCCAGCGTCTCGAGTGCCGCGGCGCGCACGCCCGGAGTGTTCTCGCCGACGCCGGCGGTGAAGGAGATCACATCGACGCCGCCGAGCTGGGCGAGGTAGGCACCCGCATACGCGCGGAGCCGGTGGACGTACACCTCGAACGCGAGCATCGCGCTGTCATCGCCGCGCTCGATGGCGGCGCGGATGTCGCGGTAGTCGGAGGATCCGGCGAGTCCCATCAGTCCGCTGCGCTTGTTCAGGAGGTCGTCGAGGTCGTCGATCGACAGGTTCGCCCGCCGGGCGAGATGGAACAGCACCGCCGGATCGATGTCACCCGAGCGCGTGCCCATCACCAGTCCTTCGAGCGGCGTGAGCCCCATCGACGTCTCGACCGAGCGGCCGCCGTCGATCGCGGTGACCGACGCGCCGTTGCCGAGGTGGAACACGATCTGTCGCAGTTCGCCGAGCGGTCTGCCGAGATAGGCCGCGGCTGCCTCGCTCACGAACTTGTGGGACGTGCCGTGGAAGCCGTACCGACGGATGCGATGGGATGCCGCGAGCTCGGCGTCGATCGCGTAGGTATAGGCCGCCCGCGGAAGGGTCTGGTGGAATGCCGTGTCGAAGACCGCGACGTGGGGCACGTCGGGGAACGCCTTCTTCGCGGCGATGATCCCGGCGAGGTTCGCCGGATTGTGCAGCGGGGCGAGCACCGAGAGCTCATCGATGTTGATCTCGACGAGGGGGGTGATCACCGTGGGCTCGAAGAAGCGCGCACCCCCGTGGACCACGCGATGCCCGACCGCGGTCGGCGGGTTCTCGCTGAGCGCCGGGCCGTTCGTCTCGAACGCATCGAGCATGACCGCGAAGCCCGCGGTGTGGTCGGCGATCGGGAGTTCGCGGTCGTAGGTCGCGTCGAGCATCGTCGGCGCCGGCCCGTCGGTGGGCGCCGAGAAGACCGTGTGCGTGGAACGGCCGACGGCTTCGCCGATGCGCTCGACCAGTCCAGACGCCAGGACCGTCTCGGCATCCATGTCGATCAGCTGGTATTTGAACGACGAGGATCCGCTGTTGACGACCAGGACGACGCTCACGCCGAAACCTCGCCTTGAGCCGCCGGGGAGACTTCGCCCTGAGCCTGGATCGCTGTGATGGCGATCGTGTTGACGATGTCGTCCACCAGCGCACCTCGCGACAGGTCGTTGATCGGCTTGTTCAGACCCTGCAGCACCGGGCCGATCGCGACGGCGCCGGCCGAGCGCTGCACGGCCTTGTAGGTGTTGTTGCCGGTGTTGAGGTCGGGGAAGATGAACACCGTCGCGCGGCCGGCGACCTCCGAACCGGGCATCTTCGCGGCCGCGACGGCGATGTCGGCCGCGGCGTCGTACTGGATCGGGCCCTCCACGAGCAGCTCCGGCGCGCGTTCGCGCACGAGTGCGGTCGCCGCGCGGACCTTCTCGACCTCAGCGCCCGAGCCCGACTCGCCCGTCGAGTACGACAGCATCGCGATGCGCGGGTCGATGCCGAACTGCGCGGCCGTCGCCGCGGACGAGATCGCGATGTCGGCCAGCTGCTCCGATGTCGGGTCGGGGATCACGGCGCAGTCGCCGTAGACCAGCACGCGATCGGCGAGGGCCATCAGGAACACCGACGAGACGACCGACACCCCGGGCTTGGTCTTGATGATCTCGAAGGCCGGCCGGATCGTGTGGGCCGTCGTGTGCACTGCTCCGGAGACCATGCCGTCGGCGAGCCCGAGATGCACCATGAGCGTGCCGAAGTACGACACGTCGGTCACCGTGTCTGCGGCTTGCGCGTACGTGACGCCCTTGTGCGCGCGCAGGCGCTCGTACTCCTGGGCGAATCGGGCGACGTGGACGGGATCGAACGGCGAGAGCACCTCGGCCCGCTGGATGTCGATCCCCAGCTCGATCGCCCGCGCGCGCACCTCGAAGGGCTCGCCGAGGATCACCAGGTCGGCGATGCCGCGCTTGAGGACCGTGCCGGCAGCTCGCAGTACACGGTCGTCGCCACCTTCGGGCAGCACGATCTTCTTGCGCATCGCCCGGGCGCGCTCGATGAGCTGGAACTCGAACATGAGCGGCGTCACGACGGTCGCACGAGCCACACCGAAGGCCCGAAGAAGCTCGTCGGTGTCGACGTTCGTCTCGAAAAGGGTGAGCGCCGTGTCGTACCGGCGCTGCGAATCCGCGGCCAGTCGTCCGCGCGTGCTCATGATGCGCACGGCCGTCTCGTACGTGCCGAGGTCGGTCGTGATGATCGGCACGTTGGACCCGAGTCCTTCGAGCAGCCGCATGACCGGCTCGGGCAGCTCGAAGCCGCCGTTCAGGACGATTCCCGAGATGGACGGGAAGGTGCCCGAGGCGTTCGCGAGCAGGGTCGCCAGCAGCACCTCCGACCGGTCGGCCGGGATCACCACGACGGAGCCTTCGAGCAGGCGCGGCAGCACGTTCACCATCGACATGCCCGCGACGACGACCCCGAGGGCCTCGCGGGTGAGGCGGTCGGGATCACCCGCCAGCAACTCGCCGTCGACTGAGCGCATGATGCCGCGGATGGACGGCGCCACCAGGTATCGGTCCTCGGGAATCGCCCAGACCGGCACCTTCGCGTGCGTCGCGCCGAGCGAGGCCGCGAGCGACCGCTCGATCGCCGCGATCGCATCGGGCGCGCTGTCGGGGTCGGCGCGGTTCGCCACGACCGCGAAGAGCTCCGCTCGCCCATGCGCCAGCTCGGCGAGGGCGAGGTCGGCGATCTGGCCCATCTCGGCGGCGGTGCGCGGCAGCGAAGAGCCGAGAAGCTCGGGCTGGGTCTCGTCCTGCGTGGACCGACCGCCGAGCACGAGCAGGACCGGCGCGCCGAGGTTCGCCGCGATCCGCGCGTTGTAGGCGAGCTCGGCGGGGCTCCCGACGTCGGTGTAGTCACTGCCGACCACGACGACGGCGTCGCACTGGGCTTCGACGGCCTTGAAGCGCTCGACGATCGCCCCGAGCGCCGCCTCCGGGTCGCTGCGCACGTCGTCATACGTCACGCCGATGCACTCGTCGTAGTCGAGGTCGACCCCGTCGTGCGCGAGCAGCATCTCGAGGACGTAGTCGCGCTCCACCGTGGAGCGGGCGATCGCGCGGAACACGCCGACCCGGGGGGTCGCGTGGCTGAGTGCGTCCAGCACCCCCAGCGCAACGGTCGACTTGCCCGAGTGGCCCTCTGCCGAAGTGATGAAGATGCTCTGCGCCACGCGGGCAAGCCTACGGGCCTGATCAGGCAGTCGACAGGTTGCGCCCCGATTGCCGCGATGAGTCGGCGTTAGGCTCCGAGTCATGATCGGCGCGGCATCCTCCTCCCCCACACCCGGCGTCGACGTGCCCGATCACCGCGGGCGAACCGGCCTCGATCGCACCGGTCTGGACCTGACCGGCAACCCGGACGTGCGCGTGATCGATGTCGAGCTGCTCGCGGCGGGCTGGCACGTGCTGCGCCGCACGACGCTCGAGTATCGGGGTGCCGACGGCGTCTGGTCGCGTCAGCAGCGCGAGACGTACGATCGCGGCAACGGAGCGACCGTGCTGCTGTACAACCGGGATCTGCGCACCGTCTTGCTGACGCGGCAGTTCCGCTACCCGGTCTACGTCAACGACCACCCGGACGGGATGCTCATCGAGACCGCGGCCGGGCTGCTCGACGACGACGACCCGGCGACGGCGATCCGGCGGGAGGCATCGGAGGAGACGGGCGTGCAGATCGGCGAGCTCGAGCATGTCTACGACGTCTACATGAGTCCCGGCTCGGTGACCGAACGCATCCACTTCTTCGCGGCGCCGTACGACGCCGCTTCGCGAACCGGAGTGGGCGGAGGACTCGCGCACGAAGGCGAGGAGATCGACGTCCTCGAGGTCGACTTCGACGAGTCGCTCGCGATGATCCGCGACGGTCGCATCCAGGATGCGAAGGCGATCATGCTGCTGCACTGGGCGGCGATCGACGGGCCCTTCGCCCGGTGACGCGGGCGCCGGGGAAAATTAAGACTCTCCGCGAACCCGGCAGAGCCTGGTTACCCTTGCTACGTTTCCGTCCTGGGGGAGTTGGCCTGGATGCCGCCTCGCGGAGAGCTGAGACAAGTCTAACCCGATCGCAGACCCGCTCAATCGGCGAGCGGGATGGCCGCCACACCACCGGTGTCGCGCGCGATCACCAGGACGCGCGGCGCTGTGGTCGCCGCCTGCGCGTCGCGGGATGGACAGCGATCTCTCAGACCCGCCGCGCGCACGCGAGGGTTACGATCGACAGAGGGCGATGACGCCCGCAGACGCCAATCCATGGGGGGTCGCTCTTGGCTGAGACGGCGATGACGGAGACTGCGACCGGTGCGACCGGAGAGCTCACGGCCGAAGGATTCGCCCGCGTCACCGATGGCATCCTCGCCTCGGTCGGGCGAGTGATCGACGGCAAGCCCGAGGCTGTTCGGAGCGCGCTGGTGTGCCTGCTGGCCGAGGGTCATCTGCTGATCGAGGACGTCCCGGGCGTCGGCAAGACCATGCTGGCGCGCGCGCTGGCGGCATCCGTCGACGCGACCGTGCGCCGCATCCAGTTCACGCCCGACCTGCTCCCCGGCGACGTGACCGGCGTGAGCGTGTTCAATCCGGTGGACCGGGAGTTCGAGTTCAAGCCCGGCGCGATCTTCGCCCACATCGTGATCGCCGACGAGATCAACCGCTCCTCTCCCAAGACCCAATCCGCACTGCTCGAGGCGATGGAAGAGGGTCAGGTGACCGTCGACGGCCGCACGCACATGCTGCCCGAGCCCTTCCTCGTCGTCGCGACGCAGAACCCGCTCGAGATGGAAGGCACCTACGCCCTTCCCGAAGCGCAGCGCGACCGCTTCATGATGCGCATCTCGATGGGCTATCCCGATCCGCGCAGCGAAGCCCTGATGCTCCGCCAGCGCGACACGGTGAACCCGCTGGACGCGATCTCGCCGGTGGCCACCTCGACGAAGATCTCGCAGCTGATCGCGTGGGCCCGCGCCGTCCACGTCGCCCCGACGATCGAGGACTACGCGGTCGCACTCGCGGGTGCGACCCGAACCCACTCCGATCTGCGCCTGGGGGCGAGCCCGCGCGCGACGCTGCAGCTGGTGCGGGCCGCGAAGGTCTGGGCGGCGCTCGACGGCCGGGGCTTCGTGATCCCCGACGACATCACCGCCCTGCTCATCCCGGTGTTCTCGCACCGGCTGATCCCCACGCGGTCAGCCGGCGGCGCACGCGCCCGCACCACCGCCGACGCGATCGCGTCGATCCTGGAACGCATCGCCGCGAGCGTGCGCGTTCCCATCGCCGCTCGCCAGTGAGACCCCGATGAGACGCCTCTGGCCGCTGACCGCCCGTGGAACGGGTGCTGTCGCGCTGGCCGTGGCGTGCTTCGTCATCGCGAACGAGGTCGGCATCGTGGAGCTGATGTACTTCGGCATCCTGCTGGTCGCGGTCCTGGCCGCGAGCGTGGCGTCGCTGTATCTGACCCGGCGATCCGACACCGTGATCCGATCGCTGTCGCCCGACGTGGCGACGGTCGGACGCGAATCGCTCGTCACCGTGCGGGTCGGGGTGCGCACCGCGCTGCCCACCGCTCCCGGCACCTGGCGCGACACGATGCCGAAGGGCCTCTCGGCCCGCGCGCAAGGGGTCTTTCCGGCGCTGGGGTCGGGGCTGCGCGGCGCGGAGCGCGTCGTGCAGCTCTCGTACACGGTCGAGGGCGAGCGGCGCGGCATCCACCCCATCGGCCCGCTGCAGGTGACCTCGACCGACCCGTTCGGTCTGGCGCGACGCACGACGGTCTTCGGCGAGCGCACGCCGGTGACGGTCGCCCCGGCGGTCATCGACCTGCCGCCGCTCAACAACTTCGCCGGCGAGGCCGGTGGCACCCTGCACACCACGAACAACCAGCTCGGCCAGGGCGCCGACAACCTGATCGCCCGTCCCTACGTGCCGGGCGACTCGATGCGCCGCATCCACTGGCGGGCGACCGCGCACCGCGACGAGCTCATGGTGCGCCAGGAGGAGCAGGAGTCCACGCCCGAGGCGACGGTCGTGATGGACCGAGGCGTGCTGCGGTTCTCGCCCGAAGCGATGCAGGCGCCCGGCGCAGATCCCGGATTCGAGGCCGCCGTCTCGGCGTGCGTGTCGGTCGTGACGCGCCTGGTCCACGACGGCTACGCGGTCGAGGTGATCGACTCAGACGGAACCGTGCTGGCGGAGCGCATCGACGGCGGCGACATGACCGAAGTCGAAGGCCTCGTCAATCAGTTCGCCAGCCTCACTGCCCGTCGCGACGACCACCTCGGCAAGCTCGTACGTGTCTTCGCCGGCGTGATGACCGGTCCTGTCGTGCTCATCGTCGGTCGGTTCGACCCTGCGGATGCCGAGATCGTCGCGCCGGTGGCCCATCACAGCACGCTCGCTCTGCTGCTTGCGGTCGCACCGGTCGGCGATTCGCTCGAGCGCGCCGCCGACCTCGGCTGGCACACCGCTGCGGTCGATCCTGAGGGCGACCTCGCCGCCGCCTGGTCGAGCGCCGCCGAGCGGGGGGTGAGCCATGCCCTCCGATGAGCGTCCGGCACGACGCGGCGCCGATCTGACCCTCACGGCCGGCGTGCTCGTCGCTGTCTTCGCGTCACTCCTCCCCCTGATGCGCGTCGTGCGCCCCAGCAGCTGGCTGCTCGGTGCGATCGTGCTGTCGGTCGCCATACTGGCGGCCGGCTTCATCGCGCGCCGTTATCGGCTCCCCGCACTCGCGGTGACACTGATCGAGGCATCCGTCTGGGTCGCGTTCATGATGCTCGTGTTCCTCCGCGACACGGCCCTGCTGTGGGTGATCCCCACCCCGGAGACGGTCCGTGCGCTGCCGGGACTGCTGAGTCTCGCCGGCGAGGAGATCGCCCTCGGGGCCGCTCCCCTGGATGCCAGCCTCGCGCTCTCGATGCTGATCGTCGGCGGCACGGGGCTGCTGACGATCGTCGTGGACCACGTCGTCCTCACCGCGCGGATGCCGCTCCTGGCCGCCATCGGACTCATCGCCGTCTCGCTGATCCCGTCGATCGCGGTGCCCGGCGAGGTCGACGTCATGGCGTTCGTGCTTCTCGCCGCCGCCATCCTGTTCCTGATGCGCACCGACACGCGCTCCCGCGAAGAGCCGACCGATCGGGAAGCCACACGAACGGCGGGGGTGCCCGCGACCGCGCTCGGGATCGGCGCGATCGCCGTCGTCGTCGCTCTGGTGGCGGCTCCGATGCTCCCCCAGCCGGTCCTGCGCGCCGGTTCGGGCACGATGGGCTCCGGCCCCGGGATCGACGCGACCCTCCAGCTCGGCGACGACCTGCGGCGACCTCGCGAGGTCGAGGTCCTGAAGCTCCGCAGCGATGCGCCGACGGCACCCTATCTGCGCGCCACGACGCTGTCGCAGCTCGAGGGCAGCGTGTGGGAACCCGACAAGGTGCGCACGGTGCCGCTCGAGAACGAGCTCGCGCTGGGCACTGTGGAGGTGGACGAAGACATCCGGATCAGCGAATACGTCACCAACGTCGAGGTGCTCAGTCTCGCCTCACCGTGGCTGCCGGTCGCCTACCCTGCGATCGAGGTGAGCGGACTGCAGGGACGGTGGGTGGCCGCTCCGTACAACCGGACCGTCCTCACCCAGGCCTCATCGACCCAGGGCCAGAACTACGAGGTCGTGACGAACGTGCCCCGGCCGACGCTCGAGCAGATCCGCGCTCACCCTGCGGGCGGCCTCGATCAGCGGGATGGCACGACAGCCCTGCCTGCGGAGATCGCACCGATCGTCGGAGAGCTCGCCGCCGAGGTGACGGCCGGCACCACCAACGACTATGACGCACTCGTCGCATTGCAGTCCTGGTTCCGCGGGGCGGACTTCGCCTACTCGCTCGACGCGCCCGTCGAGGAGGGGTTCGACGGATCGGGGACCGACGCGGTGGCCACGTTCCTCGAAGTGCGCGAGGGCTACTGCATTCACTTCGCGTCCGCGTTCGCGCTGATGGCTCGTACGCTCGGGATGCCGAGCCGCATCGTCGTCGGCTACCTTCCGGGCAGCGCGACCAGCGACGCCATCGATCGCGAAACCGTGTACACGGTCTCGAGCGGGCAGCTGCACGCGTGGCCGGAGGTGATGTTCGAGGGCATCGGCTGGGTGCCGTTCGAGCCGACCAACGGTCTCGGCGTTCCGACGAGCTTCTCGGCCGCCGGATCGGCGCCCGGCGGCGCGGACGATCCTGCGGCCGCCACGCCTGCTCCCACCTCCTCGGCCTCGGCCGGCCCCGGCCTCTCACGCGAGGAGCTGGAGGCAGGCCAGAACGGCGGCGAGGCCGGCGCGACCGGAGGCACCGTCAACCCGCTGCCCGCCCTGACGATCATGCTCGGCATCCTGTTCGCACTGGCGATCCCCGGCCTGCTGCGCGAGCTCCGCCGGCGTCAGATGCTGACCGCCGCCCGCAGCGGAGACGCGGCGGCCGCATGGCTCGCGGTGCAGGATGCCGCGATCGACCTCGGCATCGAGGTGCCGGCGAGCGACACGCCGCGTGCACTCGGCACCCGGTTGGTCGCGATGCACGGTGCGCCCGCCGCGGAGATGAGTCTTCTGATCAGCTCGATCGAACGGGCGAGCTACGCTCCCGGGGGCAAGCATGCGTTCTGGCAGGGCGATGCGATCGCCGATGCGGCTGTCACCGTGCGCGCTGCGCTGCTCGCCTCGGTCGACACCCCGCACCGCCTGCTGGCGCTTCTCGTGCCACGCTCGCTGATCGTTCGGCCGGGCAGCGTCTACGCGGGTTCGGGAGCGACCGCGCGCGCAAGGTAGGATAGTCCGCGGCCCGCGAGGGCCACGGAGGATTCGCCTAGTGGCCTATGGCGCACGCTTGGAAAGCGTGTTGAGTGAAAGCTCTCAGGGGTTCGAATCCCCTATCCTCCGCTCCCCCGATCCCAGTGTTTACAAGGGATCGCGACCCGATTTTTTTCCCGTGGCACAGTTGGTGGCACAGTTAACGCCGATTTCGGTGCTCGAAGGGCCGCGATTTCGCGCGAATCGGCTCAGCGCTGACATGAGCCCGTCACGACGTGGCGTCGTCATGTCACATCTGGTGCTGGCGGATTTCGGACACGCAGACTACGGAGTCGGGTCGGTTTCCTGTCGTGCCGCCTTCCGAGACGGCACGGGCGGCGGTCGGCGTTCAGCACGGCGATGCCGATGCCCACGATGATGTCGAGCCAGCCTGTCGCGAACCAGATGGTGAGGATACCGACGCCGATGATCGCGATATTGGCGAGAGCGTCGTTGCGCGCCGAGAGCCATGCAGCTTTCGTCAGGCTGCCACTGTGGTGACGGTGACGCGCGAGCAGGAGTGCGGCCGTGAGATTGACAGCCAGTGCACCAAGGGCCGTCAGGGTAAGAGGGAGCGGCTCTGGTGGGTATGGGTCGAAGACCTTCGCGATCGCGGTCCAGACAGTGGCGATCGCGGGGATCAGGATGACGAATGCGAGGACCGATCCGACTGCGCGGCGACGGCTCGCCGTCCACGGGAGGGCGGCGAATATCAGCAGATTAATGAGGGCGTCTTCGAGGAAGTCCACACTGTCGGCGAACAGCGACACCGATCCGATGGTGAGTGCAACCGTGAACTCGACGAAGAAGTAGGCGAGGTTCAACGTCGCGACGACCAGCACGACCCGACGAAGTGTCTGCATGCTCCTATCGTGACAGGCCTGCGTGACCTCTTGAATTCGGGCGGACAAAGGCCGAGGCGCCGAGACCGTGTGCGAGGACCGATGCCCCGTCCGACGGCGAGATGATAGACGACTACTGCGACGAGTTCAGTTCCGCAACCAGCCCGTGGACCTCTGCGCCCACGGCGTCGCGCATGCCTCGGACACCGTCGAGGTCCCACTCCTCCGGGTTGGGAAACTCCCACTCGACAAGCCGACCTCGCACCGGGCCTGGCAGTCGGAGGCCGGGCTTCATGGTCACCACGACATCGGCGGTCGCAAGATCCGTCGCGAGTGACGAGGCGCGGGCGCGCCGCCGACGCGTCAGCGCCGACTTCGTGAAGTGCCTCGGCAACGACCGGGTTGATTTCATCCGCTGGATTGCAGGCCGCGCGCTCGTGGCGATGAACTGGTCTGGCGCGACGACTCTGAGCATGTGTGCTCCGAGTTGCGACCGACCCGCGTTGTGCTGGCAGATGAACAGGACGGTCGGCGGGGTAGTCATGCGAGAACTCCGATCGGGGAGTCGCTCGCGACCATGCTTGTGTCGCGGCTTGAACGGCATCCCACGGAGAACCCAGCGGTGGGGTGTACGAAAGGTCGAGGTCGCTGATCTGGTCGACCGTCAGGCCGGCGAACAGGGCCGTCGCATAGGTGTCGACGCGTTTCGCAGTCTCGGTGCCGAGTCGGCCGACCAGTTGAGCGCCCAGGAGAAGGCCGGTGTCGGTGTCGCCGGTGATGCGGATGCTGATCGGCTGCGCTCCCGGGTAGTAGCGCTTGTGGTCGTCCGCGACGGTCTGCGTGCTCTCGGCTGAGTATCCGGCGGCGGCCGCCTCGTGATCGCGAAGGCCGGTGCGGGCGGCGACGACGTCGAAGACCTTGACGACCTGAGTGCCAACGGAGCCGGCGAATCGGGCTGATCCGCCCAGCGCGTTCTCCCCCGCGATACGGCCCTGCTTGTGAGCTGTCGTACCAGAGGGAGATAGGTCACGCCGAGAAGGCGGTGATGGGTGACGACACCGTCGCCGGCCGCGAACACGTGCGGCACGCCGGTGCGCATCTGTTCGTCGACGACTACCGCCTTTCCTGCGCCGAGCGTCGCACCCGCTTGCTCGAGCAGGCTCGTGTTGGGGCGAACTCCCACGACGGCCAGGACCAGGTCGGCGGTGTAGGTGACGGGCTGACCATCCCGCTCTGCTCGCACCGTGAGCCCCGTAGCCGTCTTCTCCACGGCGCGCACGGTGGTGTTCGTGTGGACGGCCACGCCGTGCTCGACCAGCTCCGCGTGCACGAGGACCGCCAGTTCCGGGTCGAGCGTGGAAAGTACCTCGGGGCCGCGCTGCAGCTGGGTCACCTGGATGCCACGGGCGGTGAAGCCCTCCGCCATCTCGAGCCCGACGTAACCGGCGCCGATGATGATTGCGGTGCGGGGGTCGCGTTCGGTGAGGTGGGTATCGAGCGCGAAGGTGTCCCCCATGGAATGGATGACGTGTACGCCGTCGTCGGGTCCGAGCTGGTCGAGACCGGCGATGCCGGCGTAGGCGGGAAGCGCGCCGGTTCCGACGATCAGCTCGTCGTAGTCGATGACGGACTCGCCGTGTTCGTCCTGCACGGTCAGTTGCCGGCCAGCGACATCGATTCGGGTTGCGAGCGTATCCAGTCGCAGTCGCATGCCCGTCGCTTCGAGGTCCGCGTGGGTGCGGTGGGCGAGAGACTGCCAGGGCTGGACATCACCCGAGAAGTAGTACGGGATGCCGCAGATGGAGTAGTTCGGGTACGCGTCGGCGACGACGACGGTCACGTCGACGCTGGGGTCGAGTTCTCTGGCGCGCAGCGCAGCGGAGATGCCCGCGTCGCTGCCGCCGATAGCGACGATGTGCATGATTGGGTTCCTTGAGGGCTTGGGGCTGTCGCTCAGTCGAGTGACTTGAGCTCTTCCTGAGCGGTCGTGATCTGGGCGCTTGTGAGCGGCACCACAAGTGCGCGTTCAGCGATCTCCAGCGCGTTGTCGACGTAGAAGTCGACGAATGCCTTCACCTGGGGCTGGTCCGCGTAGGAAGTGTTCTTGACGTAGATGAACAGGGGACGACTGAGCGGTGTGTAGCTGCCGTCCTGGACGGTCTCGGCGCTGGGCGCAACACCGTCGATGGATGCCGCGACGATCGCGCCCTCGTTCGCGTTGACGTAACTCAAGCCGAGAAAGCCGATGGCTCCGAGGTTCTTCGCGACACCCTCGACAGTGACGTTGTCGTCCTCGGATGCTCGGTAGTCCGCCCGGATCGCGTCTTCTTCGCCATTGATCGCAGCGGTGAAGAAGTCGAGAGTTCCCGAGTCGCGGCCCGGACCGAACAAGACCAGCGGCTGGTCGGGGAAGTCGGAGTCCACCTGGTTCCAATTGGTGATCTCGCCCTCAGATTCCGGCGCCCAGATGGTGTGAAGCTGCTCGACCGTGAGCTCGGTCGCCCAGTCGTTCTCGGGATTCAGAACGACCGACAGGCCGTCATTGGCGACGATGATCTCGGTGAACTCGATGCCCGCCTCCGCGCACTTCGCGACCTCTTCATCGAGATGGGACGCGACGCGTTGGAAATGTCCGTGATGCCGCACAGAACGCGCGGAATCCTGCGGTCGTGCCGGTCGTGGTGATCTTGATTCCACGTCTGGGTGCTCGCCGACGAACAGCTGACGCGCGGCATCCGTCAGCGGTTCGACCGTTGAGGAGCCGTCCGCAAGCACCATGCCGCTCGAGCTGTCCACCCGAGCTGTCGCCGCCCGCCGATGCCCCGGCGCACGCGCTGAGCAGAAGAGCGACTGCGAGCAGCGAGGCCGCCGAGGCGACGCCTTTGCTGTCTTCCTGACGCCCAGCGCCTCCGGTGCTGATCACGATGCACCCCGAGTGGGTGCGAGGTCGACGAGCAGCGCCTCGACGCGACGTCGAATCTCGTCGCGGATCGGGCGGACGGCCTCGATGCCCTGACCGGCCGGGTCATCGAGCACCCAGTCCTCGTAGCGCTTTCCGGGGAAGATCGGGCACACGTCGCCGCAGCCCATCGTGATGACGACATCGGACTCTTTGACCGCGTCCACCGTCAGCACCTTCGGGGTGTTGTTCGCGATGTCGATGCCCTCTTCGGCCATCGCCTCGATTGCGACCGGGTTGATCTCGTTCTTCGGCGCGGACCCCGCAGACAGCACGTCGATGTCGCCGCCGCCGAGCTCGCGCAGGAATCCTGCAGCCATCTGGGAGCGTCCCGCGTTGTGGACGCAGACGAAAAGGACGGTGGGCTTGTCGGTCATCGTGTCTCGCTTTCCTCAGTGAAAGCATAGACCACGATCTATAGGTTGCTGGTTACCAGTTCGGTGAACGATCAGGCCGGGAGCAGCTCGGCCAGGAGCGCGCGAACACGCGCGTCGATATCGTCACGGATCGCGCGGATGACTGCCAGCGGGCTTGCCTACAGGATCCTCGATATCCCAGTCAAGATAGCGACGACCGGGATAGACGGGGCACGCGTCGCCGCATCCCATCGTCACAACCACATCGGCAGCGCGGACGGCTTCGTCGGTGAGCGGCTTGGGGAACTCGCCCCCGAGTGGGACGCCGATCTCGTCAAGTGCGGTGACGATCGTCGCTCGCACAGCATCAGCGGGCGCGGAGCCCGCGGTGCGGACGAGCACGCGATCACCGGCAAGTTGTCGCAGGATGCCGGCGGCGAGTTGCGATCGCCCGGCGTTCTCTACGCAGACGAAGAGCACTTCGGGCACGGCGTGATGAGTCGTTTCGGACCGGGCGAGCGCGTCAAGGCGGAGGGTGGCGAACGCAGCGATTCGGGACCCGAGCAGCGGGGTGGGACTATCCGAGGACAGGAGCTCGTGGCTCTCGGCCACATAGCGTTCGACGGTCTCCGCACTGAATATGCCGCGATATCGCTCGGCAAGGTCTTCGACGATTCGCGGCAGATCCAGTTCTGTTTCCGGTTTGGCTGCGTCGTCTCCCAGGAGTGCATCGACGCGCTCGGCGTTGCGTGGGTCCAGTGAATACCAGACGACGCGCCCCTCCGGGTGTCGTAGGACGATGCCGTCGGCGGCGAGGGCCTTCATGTGGTGGCTGACGGTCGGCTGGCGGAGGCCGAGCGAGTCCGCAAGGCGACCGACAAGGGCGCGCCCGTCGGGCGAGTCGCGGATCAGCCGCACGATCCGTGCACGGGTCGGGTCTCCGAGAATCGTCAGCTCACGCGGGCCCGTGCCAGTACTCATAGACCGCAGTCTATTTGCTGATTGCGGTAGCGGGCCTGTCACCGCGGAGCGCGGGCGTGGGCGTGAGCACGCTCACCGAGCTCGGTGAGCGAGTATGTGCCGGCGGTATCGCGGATCCACTCGAGGTTCTTCAATCGCCACACGATTTCCCCGACCATCCGCGGCAGTCGGCGCCGATGGGCCTCGGTCATCGCCGGCCTGCGGTCGATCCAGGCGTGCAGGATCTGAGTGCTATCCGCGTGACCCTCCGCGCCGAGGATGTCCAAGACCAAGGCCCGCGGAGCGCTGAGGTGCCGCCTCAGTTGCGCGTCATCCATCGCCGTTTCACTCCGTCCCGTTCACGCCTGCTGCGGCGTTCGATCAGCACGGTGTCACGCCACTGTCCGGCGTGCGCGCCGAGGGCCGACCGGGCGATCCGTTCGCGCGTGCCCGATCGAGCGGAATCCAGCCGACTTGGTGCACGCGGAGGCTCGCGGTGTTCTCAGGGAAGATGCTCGACTGGATCGTCCAGAATCCCGCCGCGTCGGACGCGGTGACGAAAGCATCCAGCAAGAGTCGGCCCAGTCCTTGGCCGCGCGCGTCGCGGTGGATGTAGACCGAGTGCTCGATCACGCCGCGGTATGCGGCACGTGTCGAGACCCGTGATGCGGCCGCCCAACCGAGCACGCGTCCGCCGCTCGTCGAGCGCGACCAGGCGCGGCTCGGTGAGCTTGCCGGCGTCGAATGCCTCCCAGGTCGGGCGTCTGGGTTTCGAAGGTCGCTTCGCCGTCTTCGATGCCGTGGCGGTAGATCTCCTCGACAGCCGGCCAGTCCGACGCGGATCATGCTGCGGATTGTCGTCACGAGCAGCATCCGCCTCCGTCACTCGCGTCGGTGGAGCAGACCCCGGTGGCGGGCAGGACGAGTTCCACGTTGGATGCCGAGGCTGTGTCTCCGGCCAGCCACGCGGTCACGGACCGGACCTGCTCGTAGCCGGTGGCGAGGAGGAAGGTGGGTGCGCGTCCGTAGGACTTCATCCCGACGACGAAGAAGCCCTTCTCCGGGTGGGTGAGTTCGCGGAACCCGTGCGGCTCGACGGTGCCGCAGGAGTGCACATTCGGGTCGATCAGCGGCGCGAGCCGCTTGGGAGCCTCGACGATGTCGTCGAGCTCGAGGCGGATCTCGCGCAGCATGTCGAGATCGGGACGGTAGCCGGTGGCGTTCACGACGACGTCGGTGAGGTGCGTGACGACTTCGCCGCGGCGGTGGCCGACGAGCTCGACCCTGTCGCCTGTGCGGTGGGCGCGGATGATCTCGAACCCATCGAGGACAGTGATGCGCCCGTCGGCGACCGCCTGGTCGACACGGCTGCCGAGCCGTGCACGGTCGGCGAGTTCGTCATCGGCCGAGGAGGAGACTCGCACCGCCTGCGCGTTGCGGATCAGCCAGGTCACGGTCGTGCCGGGCTCTTGGCGGGCGAGTTCCACAAGACCGAGCAGGGTGTTGGCGGCGGAGTGGCCGGCGCCGACAACGGTCGTGTGCCGCCCGGCAAACATGGCACGGTCCCGGCCGAGCACATCCGGCAGCGCGGCCGTCACCCGATCGGCGATCTCCGTCATGCCGAGCAACTCAAGCCCGCCCGACGACAGCGAGTTCGGCGACCGATACGTGCCGGAGGCGTCGATCACCGCGCGAGCGGCGACGTCCTCGATCTCCCCGTCTGCGGTGCGGATGCGGAGCGAGAACGGCGTCGCGAAGCGTGCCCTCGTGCGGGTGCGGTCCATTCCCTCACGGGTCACCCCGATGACCTCGACCCCGGTGCGCGTGCGCGAGGCGATCGGCTCGAGCGCAGCCAGCGGGGCAACGTACTTCTCCACCAGCTCGGTGCCGGTCGGAGCGCGCTCGGGATCCGGCAGCTCCCATCCCTGCGCCTCGAGCAGTCGCCGCGAGGCCGGGTCGACCAGGTGCTTCCAAGGCGAGAACAGCCGCGTGTGGCCCCATGCGCGGACGCTGGCTGCCGCCTGGTCTCCGGCCTCGAAGATCACGAAGTCGATGCCGCGCTCCAGCAGATGCGCCGCTGCGGCCAGCCCGATCGGGCCGGCACCGATGATCGCGACGGGTAGCGTCGCGAGTCGGTCGTTCTCTACAACACGGGGCGTCAGGTCGAGCAGGGTCACAGCATCCTCCACAGAATATCGATGAACGTCGATACCCGATTCTGCACCGGTCTATCGACATCTGTCAATATCGACTATTGTCGATGTATGACCACGATGCTCGAGGTGACGGACATCACCGCCGGCGTGCTGCTGCACTCCTCTGCAGCGGGAGCCGCTGTCGGCTGAGGAGGCGGAGCAGCTCGCCACGACGATGAAAGCCCTCGCCGACCCGACCCGCCTTCGGCTGCTGTCCATTGTCGCGGCATCGGAAGGCTCTGAGGCGTGCGTGTGCGACCTGATCGAGCCGGTTGGGCTGAGCCAGCCGACGGTGTCGCATCATCTGAAGGTGCTGACGGCGGCGGGCTTCCTCACGCGAAGCAAGCGCGGCACGTGGGCGTACTTCAAGCTCGTCCCCGGCGCTCTCGACCGCGTCTCGCAGCTGCTCATCGCGTCGTGAGTCCGGACACCACGCGCGCCCTCGCCGGCGAGTTCCTCGGCAGCGCGCTCCTCGCTGCGGTCGTCGTCGGCTCCGGCATTGCTGCGCAGACATTGTCGCCATCCGATACCGGTCTAGCACTCTTCGAGAACGCGTTTGCGACAGCGCTCGGTCTGGCCGTTCTGATCCTGGTCTTTCAGACGGTGTCCGGAGCCCACTTCAACCCGGTGGTCTCCATCGTCGACGCACTGCTGCACCGCAAGGGGTGGGCCATTACGGCGGCGTACATCCCTGCGCAGGTGCTCGGCTGCATCGCCGGCGCGATTCTTGCGAACCTGATGTTCGCCGAGCCCGCCGTCGCATGGAGCACGAACGACCGAGCCACGTGGCCGCATCTTCTCGCGGAGGTCGTCGCGACTGCCGGTCTCGTCCTGGTGATTTTCGCTCTCGTCCGCACCGGACGGTCGCACCTGGCCGCTCCAGCCGTCGGCGCCTACATCGGCGCCGCGTACTTCTTCACCTCCTCCACGAGCTTCGCCAACCCCGCGATCACGGTCGGCCGCGCCTTCAGCGACACATTCGCCGGCATTGCACCCACCTCAGTCCTGCCATTCATCGGAGCGCAGCTGGTCGGCGCCGCCCTCGGCTGGTTACTGGTTCGCGCCTTCTTCCCCGTCGCGACCGCCGCACCGGCGGCGTCTGGCGGCTGATGACCGTACTCCCGCGACCGCGCACGGGACTGGCCGCCCTCGCGATCGCGCAGATCGTCGCCTGGGGCGTTCTCTACTACGCCGTCCTGGTCGCCGCGCCCGCGATCGCGGTTGACACCGGCTGGGACGAACAGTCCATATTCATCGCAATCACCGCAGGTCTGTTGACATCCGCGGTGTGTGCGATCCCCGTTGGCCGGTGGCTGGACAGTCACCCTCGGCGCGTGATGGTCTGCGGTGCGATCATCGCCACCCTCGCGCTGCTGGGCGCATCAGCATCACCGAGCATCTGGTCCTTCGCAGCCGCCTGGATCGTTTGCGGTGCCGCCCAAGCCGCCGTCCTCTACCAAGCCGCGTTCACGATCATCACGCACCGACACCAGGAAGGCCGCCGCGGCCCCCTGACCCTCGTCACGCTCGCCGGCGGCCTGGCTTCCACGATCTTCGCTCCGACCACCGCATGGCTGGTGGAACTGACCGGCTGGCGGGTGGCATTCGTGGTTCTTGCCGTCGTCCTCGCCGCCGTACTCATCCCGACGTACGCCCTCACGGTGGAGCGCAACTGGGCTCACCTCGGCAGCCAGCCAGGCAACGCCGCAGAGGCTCGTCAGGTGCTTCGCACCGTCCGATTCTGGGTGTTGGCCAGCTCACTCGCTTTGATGTCTTTCTCGCTGTACGCGGTCACCCTGTCCGCGGTGCCGGCGTCGGTCGAGAAGGGCATGGACCTTCAGACGGCATCGTGGGTGCTCGGCCTCATCGGCGCGGGCCAAGTCCTCGGCCGACTCCTCTACCTCGCATTGCCGCACACCACGGCCCCCTGGATCGCTCCGGCGGTGGTCGGCCTGCTGGGAGCCACCGTCCTTGTGGGGTTTGCTGCGGCAGGTCACCCGATCTGGATCTTCTCAACCGCGATCGTCGCCGGAGCGGTGCGTGGCGCGCTCACGCTCGTGCAGGCCTCCGCCATCGCGGACCGCTGGGGATCGCGGTCCTATGGCCGGCTCAATGGGATGCTCGCGGGACCCGTGGCCGCGCTCACCGCACTCGCGCCTGGCGCGGCCGCGATATTGGCGGCATCCCTCGGTTCGTACTCGGCGATGGGCTTCGTCATGGCGGCCGTATGCGCCGTCGGCGGCTTGCTTGTCATTCGGCGGTAGGACTCACGCGAGCTGAGGAATGCCGCCGGTCAAGGCAGAAAGCCGGCTTACTCCGATCGGCTCCTCCGCCAGCAGCGGGACGATCGCCACCCGATCCGACAACTCGCGTACCCGGCCGATCTGCGTGACTTCGTTGTGCGCACGTGTACGCAGGAACGCCGACTGGGGATGCGCTGCGGCGATCGAGTTGTTCACCACCCACGCCCAGGGATGGATGCCGGCCCGTTGCAGATCCTCCTGGAGAGCGGCCGCTTCGAGCACAGGCGTCGTCTCGGCGAGCGTCACGAGAATGATCTTCGTCTGCGCGGGATCTTGGAGGCGCATCAAGGGCGTCGAGTACGCCATGTTCGCGGCACCCATCTGTCGTGCGATCTCGCGGTGGTACGAGCCGGCAGCATCCAGCAGCAGAAGCGTGTGACCGGTGGGGGCCGTGTCCATGACGACGAATTTCCGACGGGAGTCGTGCACTGCCCGAGAAAATTGCTGGAAGACGGCAACCTCGGCTGTGCACGGCGACATGAGATCCTCGGCAAGGGCCGCACGCCCCTGCTCGTCCAGACCCTTTCCCTTCGTCGCCATGACGTGAGCTCTGTACTGCTCGAGGGCGCTGTCCGGATCTATGCGGGTGACCGTGAGGCCGTCGACCGCTGCGCCGAGCGTGTCCGTGAGGTGGGCGGCCGGATCGGTCGTCGTGAGGAGCACCTCATGGCCGCGCTCTGCCAGGGCGAGTGCGACGGCGGCAGCGATCGTCGTCTTGCCGACTCCACCCTTGCCCATGCACATCACGAGCCCGTGCCCATCACGCTCGATCTCATCTACCAGCGCCACCAGGGGCGCATCTGGCACATCCGCGAGATCCGTCACGCGGGGGGCCGTCGTTTCGGCAGAGCCCGACCCGAAGAACGAACGGAGGGCATCGAGACCAACCACGTTGTCTGCCTTGAGCTCCAGCACGTCGCGCGGCAGATCGGCAACGACGGCGGGCATGTCCTCCATAGCGGACGCCTCCCGCCGGCGCAACGCGGAAGCGATCGGCTCCTCACCGGCACTCTTGGGCAGAACACCGTTGATCACGACGAATCCGTTCGTCATGCCGATCGCCGTCAACTCCGAGAACGTGCGCTCGATCTCCTTCAACGCGGAGGACTGCGGGCGCGCGACCAGAATGAGCCTGGTGCGGGCGGGGTCGATGAGGGCTTCCACCGCGGCTGCGTATGTCGCGCGGTGCTTGTCGAGTCCGGCGAGCGGGCCGAGACAGGACGCATCGCCACCGGTGGAGAGGAACTCGGTCCACGACCCCGGCAACTGAAGAAGCCGGATGGTGTGCCCGGTGGGTGCGGTGTCGAAGAGGACGTGGTCGTAATGCCCGTACGCACTGTCGTCGGTCAGGAGCTGGGTGAACTCGTCGAAGGACGCGATCTCTGTCGTGCACGAGCCTGAGAGCCCTTCGGTGATGCTTGCGAGTTCCTCCTCTGGCACCATGCCGCGCACGGGCCCGATGATGCGCTCCCGGTACGCCTCGACCGCCTGCTCGGGGTCGATCTCCAACGCAGCCAGTCCCGGCACAGCAGGGATCGCAGTGACGTGGTTACCGATCGTGAGGCCGAACACCTGGCCCAGGTTGGATGCCGGGTCGGTGCTCACGAGCAGCACGCGCCGCTCAAGGGCCGCGAGGCGGACCGCTGTGGCGCATGCGACCGAGGTTTTGCCGACGCCGCCCTTGCCGGTGAAGAACAGGAATCGTGGCGCGTTCTCGAGGAATCTCATCTCACAGACCATCATCCTCGGAACCCTCCCAACGCCCCAGGCCGAAGGTCCCTCGCCCCGAAAGCCGTCTCCCCGGAACAGCGACCAATATCGTTCCCACACCGCAACCGACAGAACCGCAATGCACGCAGGCACTTTGAGTGAACGGGCTCGCATTCCGCTCTCTGTCTGGGGTCGCGTGTAAACCTGGCTGCATGCCGAACAGGTCTGCGGGCAAGCGCAACGCGCACCGCCGGGCAGCCTACGCACGACAGCGAGCCGATCTCGAACGAGCCGCGCTCGAGGCCGAGCGTCGGAGCGCTGAACAGGCGGATCAAATCCACCGAGACCTGATTCAAAAGCAGTTGAGGGAATCGTGGGGCGGCGAACGCGAAGCACTCTCTCGAGCGTTAGTGATCACGGCAGAGTTCGAGTCCCTTCGTCGCCGTCAGGGTGCGCTGCTCTCAGAACGCGACCGTCTCATCACGCTGTTGCGCGACGCCGGTCACTCATGGAACACTCTCGCCTCGCGCCCCGGACTCAGCCGTCAAGCGCTCAGCAAGCGAGTGTAGGTCCTCCTCGATCGCCAGAGGCTGCCGCGTCTCGCACGCGAGCCTTGCCATCGGCAAGGGCGGCGCCGTTCTCGGCGGGCTGCACATCACCCGTCGGCGATCATCCTGAGATGCGCTGAGAAATTCTCGGCCGCGGCGTCCAACGGAGATTCAACTGCGACGAAACCATCCGGCCTGACGAGATAACAGATGCCTGCTCGTATCTTGCGATTGCGTAAGAGTGGAAAGACCTGGAAGGGAAGATCGAGCTGCCGTGCGAGCCGTTTGACCCTTCGACGGTCGAGGCGCCCATACGCATGCAGCTGCCAGGTCATAGCGCGAAGCGAGTCGTAGTTGTCGCCGTTCCACGGAAGCCGGCGGCCCACCACCTTGCCCCTCCGACCGTGGGATGCGCGGCGCGCTCCCTCGCTCATCCAGTAGTGGATGCGTGTCTGCGAAAGGTACTCGAAGATCCGGGATGACCGTACGAGCCGCGGCACGAATGAAGCGACGAACGGCGCGAGATAGCGAACCACCGAGCTTCTGATCAGGCGCGGTACCGTGCGGTCAGATGTGATCACCCCGAACATCGCATCCGTGGTCGAGACGAGTCTCTGGGCGACGGGTCTGCGCTCGGCGCCGTACCGATCGAGATAGTTCTCAGCAGCAACGCCGGTGAGAACATCGTTGATTTTGCATGCGAGGTTATGCGCGTCCTGCAGCCCGGTGTTCATCCCCTGAGCTCCGACTGGCGAGTGCACGTGAGCAGCGTCCCCCGCCAGGAAGACCGGCCCCCTGCGGAACTGGGCCGCGACCCGGTGGTGCACGTGATAGGTCGAGAACCAGCGCGACTCCGGGTAGGTCACACCGAAAACGCGTTGAAGTGTCTGCTTCGTGGACGTCTCGGTGACCGCATCCGCGCTGCCACGCACCACGCCCAGAAGGCGCTGATCAGCTTCATTGCCCATCGGGAACGCCAGGAGGAAGTCCCTCACGCCGAATCGAAGGTTGATCGACTTTCGCGGGTAGTCCCCGGACATGCGTGGCGTCGGCGACGTAGAAGGTGTGGTCATTTGTCTTGCCTTCGAACGGGATCCCGGTCGACTCCCGCACGATCGAGGAACTGCCATCTGCTCCCACGCAGTACCGCGCACGCACCATGCCGATCTCGCGCACCGCCGGTCATCGCACTCGATCCGACCATCTTCGGTGACTCTCAGCTGGCGCAACGGATGAGACCAGTACACCTGCCCGCCGAGGTGCTCGAGGTTTTCGACAAGGAGCCGCTCCGTCTTGCTCTGCTCGAGGATGTAAAGATGCGGATACGGTGTCACGCCGGTGGCGAGCCGTTGCAGATTGATCGATCCGAACCGTCGATCCTCGAAGCCTGGAACGATCTCGCTCGCGACTTCGGCTTGGGCAAGAACGCGGTCGACCATGCCCAATTGGTCGTAGATTTCCATCGTGCGGGCCTGATGGACAAGTGCACGCGACTCGAGGGTCGGCTCGCTCTTCCCGTCGAGAAGGACTGAACTGACACCGAGCTTCAACAGGCAGTTGGCGAGCATGAGCCCCGTCGGGCCGGCTCCGATAATGACCACGTCCACGTCTAGAGACTTGGGCATGTTCCGCCTCTCGTCCTGGAACCTAGTCGAGTGCCAGTCAATCGCGAAGGCACGACGGCCGAAAGTGCATCGGCGATCAGGGATCAGTGTTCGTCAACGCTGATTTCGTCGAATTCAACGCGGACCTTCTCGACGCAGATCATCGGGCACGCTGAGCCGGAGCCAGTAATGCACAACCGGCTCACGCGGACCGCCCCGTGGCACAGTTGTGGCACAGTTAGGCGCGACACGCCGTGCATTCAAAGGCAGGGGGATGCTGGTGTGCCACGATT
This sequence comes from uncultured Actinomycetota bacterium, assembly GCA_963781135.1. Lineage (GTDB taxonomy): Bacteria > Actinomycetota > Actinomycetes > Actinomycetales > Microbacteriaceae > Microbacterium. The sequence continues at coordinate 164,336 of CAWADY010000013.1, forward strand.
TCGGTCTAGCGAAAACCGCGTAATTACGCGGCAGAATGGGGTATTGCACCCCAGAAAATCGGAGTTCGAATCCCCTATCCTCCGCTCCCCCGATCCCAGTGTTTACGAGGATCGCGACCCGACAATTTCGCGCTAGTTGTGATGCCAGACCTTGATCGATGACAGCAACAGGAGGAGCACGAGCAGCGGGATTCGTCTTCGCATGAATGTGGGGTCGCGAGCAGCGCCCCGGCCCGGCCGGCTGAGCGTTAGCACCCGTCACTGGACCCATGGGGGGTATGGTGGCCCCAAGTCCCACGGGGACTGACATGGTGAGCCGGGAAGTCTGGTCGGCAGCGCTCTCAGAGCGCGCGGACTGACGGAAGGCGGAGAGCCATGGTCGGCGCCTCGGTCGATTATCGGCGATCACCTCCTCGTCCCCGAAGCTCTCGACCGTTGTGCGGACGTGGGCCTACCGGAAGCGGCAGACCTAACGCATCCGGCAGCTGGCCGCTCCAATTCCAGTCCGGCCCTAGTCACGGAGTGGACCCGGTTCCGCCGGAGAGCGCTCGAGCCCCTGGTCTGGAGTCGTTCACGCGCGGGTTGTACGGCGTCGAGTCGCACCTGGCCGCGGCGACGGAGGCGTCTGATCGGGGCATGGGACCCAGCAGCGACAAAGGTGACGGTGACCCGAATCAGGATCCGGATCCCCCGATGGCACTGACGCCATCCGATCCCACATCCTGACTTGAAAGGAAACCTGCCATGACGTTGGCAATTCACACACACGCGCTGACGAAGCGCTACGGCTCGCACACCGCATTGCATGATCTCGACCTCAAGGTTGAACGGGGCTCCGTTTTCGGCCTCATCGGTCCGAACGGCGCCGGCAAGACCACGACTCTGCGGATGCTGCTCGACATCATCCGGCCCACCTCTGGCGAGATCGAAGTACTGGGCGAGCGTCCGCGAAGCGCTGGCGCGCCGATGAGGCGGCGGATCGGCTACGTGCCAGGCGAACTCCGCCTCGAAGGACGCGTCAAGGGCGGTGTACTCCTTCGTCATCTCGCAGAGATCAGCGGACCGGTTGCCCCTGGATCCATCGAGCGACTGGCCGAGCGTCTCGATCTCGACCTCAGCAGGCCCGTTCGGGCTCTGTCGAAGGGCAATAAGCAGAAGCTCGGGCTGGTGCAGGCCTTCATGCATCAGCCCGAGTTGCTCGTGCTGGACGAGCCGACCAGCGGGCTTGACCCGCTGGTGCAGCGAGAATTCTTGGCGTTGCTCCGGGAAGCCCAGCAAGCGGGCCAGACCGTCCTCCTCAGCTCGCACGTACTCAGCGAGGTTCAGCAGGCTGCCGATGATGTGGCGGTGCTCGCCGGTGGGGTGATCGTCGCCGAGGGTGCGGTATCGGCACTGCGCATTGCCAGCGTCCGCCGAGTGCGCGCGACGCTCACCGGCTCTTCCGCTGACGCAGTGCGGGCCGCCCTGACAAAGGTCGCCGATCTGGACGACCTGGATGTCGTCGACGCGCCAGGCGACCTCGTGCGGGTCTCCGCAACGGCGCGAGGTGAGATCGACCCCGTCATGCGCGCGCTCGCGACCTCGACCATCCGCGACTTGACAGTTGAGGAGCCGGATCTCGAAGAGTCCGTGCTCGATCTGTACGCCCGAACGGGGGCTGCATCGTGAGCGTGGTCAAGGAGCCCCGGCCACGGGTGGTCAGGCTCCCGCTGCCTGTGTTCCGGCGGTGGCTCGCGGAGGGGTGGCGTGGACTTATCGGCTGGTGCGTGGGGATTGCGGCCGCGATCCTTGTGTACTTGCCGCTGTTCCCGTCGATGAAGACCCCTGAACTCGCGGGGATGATCGACTCGCTGCCTCCGGAACTGGTTCGAACCCTCGGCTACGGCGACATCACCTCAGGGGCAGGCTACGCGCAGGCAACAATCTTCGGACTGATCGGGTTCGTCTTGATCACGATCGCCGGCGTCGGTTGGGGGGCCGCGTTCATCGGCGGCGCCGAAGAGTCGGGTCGGCTCGAATTGACCCTCGCGCACGCGGTCGGACGAGTGCAGTACGCGTTGGAGAGCGCCGCCGCTCTCGTTGTGAAACTGCTCGTCCTCGGGGTGGTTGCGTGGGGGCTGGTGTGGGCAGTGAACGGACCTGGGGAACTGGAACTGGACGCGGGTAACCTGCTGTCCGTCACCGCAGCATGGGTGGGAGTCGGAGTGCTTGCGGCTACGGCCGCCCTCGCCGCCGGTGCCGTCATGGGGCGCCGCGTGTGGGGCGTCGGCGTCGGAGCCGGCGTGGCCGTGGTCGGGTACGTGCTGCAGGCGATCTCGAACAATAGCGAGGACCTCGAATGGCTCAACGTGTTCTCCCCGTTTGATTGGGCGTTCGGCGACGCACCACTGACCAACGGCGCGGATTGGCCCGGTCTGGCCCTGCTCTGGGGTGGATCGGCGGCGCTGATCGCTGTGGCCACCATTGGTCTCGCCCGCAAGGACGTGCTCGGATGACGAGGACGGAGGAGCGGAAGAGCGCTACGCATAGAGAGGTGGGAGGCCGGGTCCTCGAAGCCCGAAGAATGACCCTGTCGTTCGTTGTCACCTGTCGAGCTGCATCGCGCGCCAGGACGCCGCCGTCAGGAGCACGGCAGCCATCACGTACGGAAGGACCAGGAGCAGCTGGACGGGGCTGACCGCGGAACCGGCCGAAAGCGCCCATAGCGCGGGCGCGGCGAGCGGCATCCAGCCCCCGATCCCGACGAGTACCGACACCTGCGCCACGACGACCAAGCCGATGGCCACGCTCACCCCGCCGAGCACCGATCGACTGAGTGTGGCGGCCCAGGCCACGGGCACGGTGATCGCAGCCGACATGATGCCCAGTGCGATCTGACGAGAAACCGTGTCCCACGTCTGCGAATCGATCGGGCCCAGCCCGGCGACCGTCCCGACCGCGAGCAGGACGACCGCGAGCAGGACGCTCATGGCGGCCGCCCACACCCCGTACACCAGCAGCTTCGCCATCGCGATCGTCGAGCGACGCACAGGCAGGGCGAACAACCCGGTGATCGTGCCGTCGCCGAACTCCCGCCCGAACATCCACGCCAGGACGACCGCGAAGCCGCCGAGCCCGCCGGCACCGGTGATCTGCGCCGCCCCGAGCAGGAATCCGTTCCAGTCTCCGTCAGCCACCGGTCCGAGCTTCGCCAGCAACTGCGGGTCGTCCGTGGAGGCGGCAACCAACATCGTCCCGCTCAGGACGGAGATTCCTACGACGATCGCGAGCGATCCCACCCTGCCGACGGTCGATCCGGAAAGTTTCACCGCCTCGGCCCACACCGCCGCCCTCATGTCGCTGCCCTTTCGTCGTCCAGGCGAACGGCTTCGAAGAATGCATGCTCGATGTCCGGCGTCTTCACATCGAGTGTCCCGATGAGGCGACCGGCGTTCATGACCACGATGCGGTCCGCGATTCGGGCCACCTCGTCGAGGTGATGACTGCTGACGAGTATCGCCGCGCCAGCTCCCGCACGGTGGATCAGACTTTCGCGGAGCCGTATCACACCGGCCGGGTCGAGTGAATTGGTGGGCTCGTCAAGCACGATGAGGCGCGGGTCGTGAACAAGCGCGGCCGCCAGTCCGATCCGTTGCTTGTTGCCGAGTGACAGCTGGCGCATCCGCCGGTCAGCATATTCGAGTACTCCCATCTCGGCGATGATTCTCTCTACGGCCCGCTCGGGCCGAGCGACGCCACGGAGTCGTGCGCTCAGCTCGATATTGCGTCGCCCGGACAGTTCGGGGTAAGCCAGCGGGTACTCCACGAGGTGGCCAACTCCCGCCCATACCATGGGGGGGTGCCTCGGCCACGAGGTGATCTTCCACCCGCACTTCACCGCTATCGACCTTGAGCATGCCGAGGAGCACACGCATCAGGGTCGACTTTCCTGCGCCGTTCAACCCCACGAGTGCGGTGATCACGCCAGGATCGAGGCGAAGATTCAGATCGAATACTCCGGCGCCGTTGCGGAACACGCGAGTCGCACCCGCGGCGATGAGTGTCGCACTCATCCTGCAACGCCTTCCAACACATCGAGCGCGGCCGCGATCGCCGAGCCCAAATCATCCGAACTGTTTTCCGCCCAGTGCAACAGAGCAGCGTTGAGGGCGGCGATCGTGGCCGAGGCGGCGATGCGTGCCTCCCGGTCAGCTACTCCCCGAGCGCGGAGCGCGTCCGCGATCGCTTCTTCGCTCACGGCGCTGTTGCGCGCCATCCCGCCCCGTAGGGATGGTGTGCGCGCCACGATGCGAAGCCGCTCCCGAACCTCGCCTTCGGCCGGGGGTGGCACTGAGTGCCACGCGTCGGCCACCCCGCCGAGCGTCGCGGCGAGCGCACTCTTGTGCCGCGGCTGCTTGGCGATCGCCTCGGCGATCAGCGGGTCGTACGGATCGTCCATCAGGACGGCGTCCTTGGAGGGAAAGTAGCGGAAGAACGTCATCGCGCTCACGCCCGCCCGCTCTGCAATCGCCGCAGTAGACGTCGCTTCATAGCCCCGTTCCTCGAACAGCTCCAGGGCGGCCCGAGTCAGAGCGGCGCGTGTCTTCTGCGTCTTGCTCACAGGCAGAATGTTAGTCACTAACATTCTGAACCACAATCAACCCTACGAGAAACGCGAGTTGAGGGCTCCTGACGTTTTTCGACGGGTAGTGTGGGCACCGTCCTGAGGGACGCCATGGTGAGCCGGGGAGTCTGGTCGGCAGCGGTCACGAGAGCGCTCCGACTACAGGAAGTCATGTAATGCCCAGACCCACAGTGATCTTGGGCGACCAGCTGGCCGTGTTGACACCGCTCGCCGCGTCCATAGACCGAGAGGCGGGCGAGCAACCTCCCGGCGTATCCCCGTCGCCTTCGTCCGCGAGAGCTGCGGTGATCGGCTTGGATCTGCGCGACGCGACATCATTGCGCGAAGTGAAGCAAGCGGCTGCGCGAAGTCACCCACCGCGCGGCGCGAGATGTCCGCGCCTATCCGGACCTTGTCCACATCTTCGTGATCTACCTCGTTCCCGACGGCAATCCGCGCCGATCGCCTCTCCAGCGCCGCCGCGGGTATCGCCTCCCGACTGCATGCCGCACTCGAGCGGGAGAGCGGGCAGTACGTGGACGTCGCGCTCATCAATGCCAGCGGATGCGGGGACAGCCTCCGGCTCGCCGACAGGATCGCCGACCGCGTCCGCGAGCGGGCAGGGATGCACACCGACATCGCGCTCGACTGGCCGGAAATCCGAGACCGCTCGATCTCGGACATCGCTCTCGACGAGTACACATGACCGCCACCGAGATCACTCCGCTGTTGAGGTGCGGGGACGATCGCCGATCCGTCCCTGGTCCGTATCGGCCACACCGTCGTGATTGATGTCCGCCTCCCGGGCACTAATCGTTGAAGTGTCTCGTGCGCCATCGAATTCGACCGACGCTTCGAGCGCGACTCCAGCCAGAGCGACGAAGGGCAGAGCCAGCGATGCGCGACTGGCTCACCTCGACCTCGGGGAAGCGAACGCGCAGTCGCTCCGCAAGGTAGACCAGCGCACGGGCATCCTGTGAGGGTCCAGCCGTCAGCGCTGGGAACGTGGGGTGGGATCGGTCACGTCGTTTCATCCTCATCGTCATCGAGTGCGCCGAACGGCGACTCCACCTCGCCGCGCCATGCTTCGACTCCTTCTCGGATTGCCAGTCCCGCGACGACGAGAGCAGCCACAGAGTCCGCCCACCACCAGCCGAACAGGCTGTTCATGATCAGACCCAGGAACACCGCTCCGGACAGGTAGACACAGAGGAGCAGCTGCTTTGCATCGGCCACAACGCTCTTGGATCCCAGCTCCCGGCCGGTGCGAGACTCGTACCAGGCGAGCAGCGGCATCACGAGCAGACTGAGCGCGGTGATCCCGATGCCGAGCGGACTGTGCTCGGGGCCCTCCTGCGAAATCAGGCCGAGGACCGCGTCGACGCTCACGTAGGCGGCGAGCGCGAAGAACGCGATCGCAATCGCTCGGACGGTGACCTTTTCCCACCGCTCGGGATCCTTGCGCGTGAACTGCCATGCCACCGCGACGGCAGAGAGGACTTCGACCACAGAGTCCAGACCGAATCCGATGAGCGCCGCGGAGGATGCGAGAACGCCGGCCGTGATTGCGACGATCGCTTCGAGGACGTTGTAGGTGATTGTGAATGCGACGATGAATCGGACTCGTCGGTGCAGCCGCTCGCGCCTCTCGGGCGTCAGTGCGGTCACGGCGCGACCTCACAGCAACGGGTGCACCTGGCGACGTGTCGTCAAGACAAGGTGCGTGTTCATCGACGGCAAGTGTGACGTCGACCAAGGCGGTCAACGCGGCCGCGAGATGTGGATCGGCGATCTCATACCGAGTCTGTCGGCCCTGAGGCTCCGCCACGACGATGCCGCACTCCCGAAGGCACGTCAGATGATTAGAGACGTTGGAGCGCGTCAAGTCGAGGTCCCGCGACAACACCGCCGGGTAGCTCGGCCCGTTCAAGAGCGCCATCAGGATGCGGGAGCGCGTCGGGTCGGCCAAGGCGCGACCCAGGCGATTCATGACATCCAAGCGCGTAGCAACATCTCGTTGTGTCTCGAATTGATCAGCGCAGCTGGGCGAAGCCTTCTGCGTCACGTGTTCTACCGACGACGAGGATCGTGTCATCCGGATGGAGCACGGTTTCGTTGTCGGCGTTGTTCCACACCCCGTCGTGGTGAAACGCCGCGATGGTCACACCGTGGGTCTTGCGCAGCCCGGTCTCTCCCAGCGGTCTGCCCTGAATCGATGCGGGGACCGGGGCCTTGACCATCGCATAGCCCGGCGCGATCTCGATGAAATCGAGGGCCGCGCCACGGACGAGGTGCGCCACACGTCGGCCCATGTCCTTCTCGGGATAGATGACATGGTGCACGCCGAGCTGTTCGAGGATCAGCCCGTGCTGATCGTCCACGGCCTTCGCCCAGATGACCGGGATCTCCATGCTCATGAGCACGGAGCAAGTCAGGATCGACGCGGAGATGTTGTTGCCGATCGCCACCACGACTCGATCGAATTCGTTGATAGCGAGCTGCTCGAGCGCTTCTCGCTTGGTGGAATCCGTGCGGACGACCTGAGTGAGGATGCCGTTCAGCGACTGGACGAGTTCCTCATCGACATCGATGCCGAGGACTTCGGTTCCACCGCTCATGAGTTCGAGGGCGAGTGAACTGCCGAATCGTCCGAGCCCGATCACCGCGACCGAGTCGGCCTCCGCGATCCGGCGCGAGGTCTCGGCTGCGCCGAAGAATGGAAATCTAGCCAATGGCGGGCCTTTCCTTGGGGAGCTCGTACAGGATCCGCCGCTCGCGCAATGCTATCGCCGAGCCCAGCGTGAGCGGACCCAGTCTGCCGAGGAACATCAGTACGACAAGAACGATCCGGGCGGGATCCGAGAGATCAGCCGTGATGCCGGTGGACAGCCCGACTGTGGCGAAGGCCGACACCGTCTCGAAGAGAGCTCGGTCGAGGTTCTCCCCCGTGAGGAGCATCAGCAGGCCCGCCCCGACGAGCACAGCCGCGACGGCGATCAGGACGACGGTGATCGCCTGCCGGTGGACAGCGCGGGAGAGGCGCTTCCCGAAGATGTTGACGGCACCCTCGCCGCGCAATTCGGTCATCATGATGAAGAACAGCACGGCGAATGTCGTCACCTTGATGCCGCCTGCGGTGCCCGCCGGCCCGCCGCCGATGAACATCAGGATGTCCATGCCGAGCCAGGTCTCGTCGTGCATCGCCCCGATGTCGACCGAGTTGAACCCGGCGGTGCGAGTCTGGACGGACTGGAAGAAGCCGGCGAGGATGCGCCCCCCGGGACTGAGCCGTCCGAGAGTGTCGGGGTTGTTCCACTCGATGACGGTGATGTAAACCGTGCCGAGGACGAGCAGGACAGCCGTGCCCCAGAGCACCAGCTTCGTGTTCATCGTCCAATGCAGGGGGCGCCGGAACTCCTTGCGCAATTGCATGATCACGGGAAATCCGAGCCCACCGAGAATGATGGCGGCGCACAGGGGCAAGCAGATGAAGGGGTCCTCGGCAAATCCGATCAGATTGTCCGTGTACAGCGCGAAGCCGGCGTTGTTGAAGGACGAGACCGCATGGAAAACGGACTGCCATGCCGCCTCACCGAACTCGTACCCGTAGAAGAAGACGAATCGGGGCATGAGCATGAGGAACACGGCCGATTCGATCGCAAGCGAGATCAGGACGATCCCGCGTACCATGCCCCGGACGTCGTCCATCCCGACCGCCTTGGCCTCGGCTGCGGCGTTGAGCCGAGAGCGCACGGTCAGCTTGCGCGCGAGAACGAGTCCGATCAGCGACGCGAAGATCATGATCCCGAGCCCGCCGAGCTGAATGAGCAACATGATGACGACAAGTCCGAAGCCGGTCCAGTAGGTCGGAGTGTCGACGACGGTCAGGCCGGTTACGCACACGGCGCTCGTCGCTGTGAACAGGGCATCGATGAAGCCCGCGCCACCCGGGCCGACCTTTGAGATCGGAAGCATCAGCAACGCGGTTCCCACTGCCACTGCGCCGCCGAAGCCTGTCACAACGGCTTGCGCGGGATGCAGCCTGAACCTCGCTATGCGGCGTTGTCGCCGTGCCGCGCTGGATCTCGGCCGCAACCTTCTCACCGGTGCACTGTATCGCTCGCGTCGATCGTGCTCGCTCCGGCGGCCGATGATGTCCGTCACGGTTCCGACGTGCGGGAGTCGTGAGGATCGGCCGCGCCGCCGTATGCGTTCCGTAAGGATGCGGCCAGCGCCGCGGGCGCAGGTGTTGCATCGGTTCTGTGCCCGCAGACGGCACCCGCGCCACAGCAGTCGCGCGGCATGCGCTCCCCGGGCATCCCGGGATCCGACAGGAGTTCTTGTGCTCGACGTGATCTACCTCGTGGCTACGGTGGCGCTCTTCGCCCTCGTCGGCCTCATCGCGAAGGGGGTTGAGAAGCTGTGATGGTCTTCGAGATCCTCGCGACCGTCCTGGCGATCGCCGCGGTCGGCTATCTGCTGGCGGCACTGCTGAAGCCGGAGCGATTCTGATGACCGCCGTGACAGCCGAGACCATCTGGCTCGGCGTGCTTCAGTTCGCCACGGTGGTCCTCATCCTTGCTCTGCTCTACCGTCCGCTCGGCGACTACATCGCCCGCGTGTACCAGAGCTCGAGAGATCTGCGGATCGAGCGGGGGCTGTACCGCGTGATCGGTGTCGACCCGGGATCCGCGCAGACATGGCAGGCGTACACCAGAGGAGTTCTCGTCTTCTCCGCGATCGGCGTGCTGTTCGTTTACGCGCTGCAGCGTTTCCAGGCGGTGCTGCCGTACTCCCTCGGCCTCCCACCGGTTCCGGAAGGCCTTTCGTTCAACACGGCGATCTCGTTCGTGACGAACACGAACTGGCAGTCGTACTCCCCCGAGCTGACGCTCGGCTACACCGTGCAACTCGCGGGGCTGGCCGTTCAGAACTTCGTCTCCGCCGCGGTGGGCATCGCGGTTGCGATCGCCCTGGTTCGAGCGTTTGCGTCTCGTCGCTCGGGAACGCTCGGGAACTTCTGGGTCGATCTGGTGCGCGGCACATTCCGGCTGCTGCTGCCCCTCTCGATCGTCGCGGCGGTTGCGCTGCTGCTCGCCGGGGTCATCCAGAACTTCAACGGGTTCATCGAGGTCCCCACCATCACGGGTGGCTCGCAAGTGCTGCCCGGCGGCCCGGTCGCGTCTCAGGAGGCGATCAAGGAGCTGGGCACGAACGGCGGCGGATTCTTCAACGCGAACTCGGCGCACCCCTTCGAGAACCCGGCACCCTGGTCGAGCGTGCTCGAGATCCTGCTCCTGCTGGCGATCCCCTTCGCCATGCCACGCGCATTCGGGAAGATCGTGGGCGACAACCGCCAGGGCTACGCGATCCTCGCCGTCATGAGCACCATTTTCGTGGTGAGCATCGCGATCCTGTCCTGGCTGGAAGCATCCGGGCAGGGCACCGCGCCGCAGCTCGCGGGCGGCGCCATGGAGGGCAAGGAGCAGCGTTACGGCATCCTCGGGTCAACCCTGTTCGCCGGCGCGACAACTTTGACCTCGACCGGTGCGGTCAACTCGATGCACGACTCCTACACCGCGCTCGGCGGAATGATGCCGATGATCAACATGATGCTCGGCGAGGTCGCCCCCGGCGGCGTCGGCTCGGGACTGTACGGCATGCTCGTCCTCGCCGTGATCGCCGTCTTCGTGGGGGGTCTGCTCGTCGGGCGATCGCCCGAGTATCTCGGCAAGAAGATCGGTCCACGAGAGATCAAGCTCGCCAGCCTGTACATTCTCGTCACGCCGATGTTGGTGCTCGCCGGCACAGCACTGAGCTTCGCGCTCCCGGGCATCAGCGAGGAAGTCGAGACCGTTTCGATATGGAACCCCGGGGTGCACGGCCTCAGCGAAGTGCTGTACGCATTCACCTCGGCCGCGAACAACAACGGCTCCGCCTTCGCCGGGCTCACCGCGAACACTCCGTGGCTGAACGCCGCGTTGGGTGTGGCGATGCTGCTCGGCAGATTCATCCCGATGGTCCTCGTCCTCGCGCTGGCAGGTTCGCTCGCCGCGCAGGACGCGGTTCCCGCGACGGTCGGGACGCTTCCGACGCACCGGCCCCAGTTCGTTGGGCTCCTCGTCGGCGTCGCGATCATCGTCACCGCACTCACCTATTTCCCCGTATTGACGCTGGGTCCCCTGGCGGAAGGGCTCGCTTGACCATGTCCACAGCCACACTCACGCCGGTCCCCGAACCGACTCCGCGCGCGATCGAATCGCGCAAGCAGCGGCCGGGCGCGTTCGGATGGGTCCAGCTCGTCCACGCGCTGCCCGGTGCTGTACGAAAACTCAACCCTGCCGCTCTGTGGCGCAACCCGGTGATGTTCCTCGTCTGGGTCGGCGCTGCCCTGACCACCGCGATCGCCATCGCAGAGCCTCTTCTCGGCGGTGCCGCGGAATCAGGTGGGACCGCCGTTCCACCCGCGTTCACCGCGGGAATCGCGATCTGGCTCTGGCTCACCGTGCTGTTCGCGAACCTCGCCGAGTCGGTTGCCGAGGGCCGCGGAAAAGCGCAGGCGGCAAGCCTCCGCAAGACCCGCACGAGCACGCCGGCACTCCGCATCGGCACCTACGACGAGGTGACGGATGCCGCCGCCGAACGGACGCCGAGTGAGGAGGTCGCCTCGTCCGAGCTCCGCTTGGGTGACATCGTGGTGGTCAGCGCGGGAGAGCTGATCCCCGGCGACGGTGACATCGTCTGGGGCATCGCGACGGTCGACGAGTCGGCCATCACCGGCGAGTCTGCACCGGTCGTCCGCGAGTCGGGAGGTGACCGCAGCGCCGTGACGGGTGGGACTCGAGTGCTCTCCGACCGCATCGTGGTTCGAATCACCTCCAAGCCCGGAGAGACATTCGTCGATCGCATGATCGCTCTGGTCGAGGGGGCCAGCAGACAGAAGACCCCCAACGAGATCGCGCTGAACATCCTTCTCGCGGCTCTCTCGATCGTCTTCGTGGTTGTCGTGCTCACCCTGAACCCGATCGCCTCCTACGCAGCGGCTCCCGTCAGCATCACTGTGCTTGTCGCGCTGCTGATCTGCCTCATCCCCACCACGATCGGAGCGCTGCTGTCGGCGATCGGCATCGCGGGCATGGATCGGCTCGTACAGCGCAACGTGCTGGCGATGTCGGGTCGTGCCGTGGAGGCGGCCGGCGATGTCACGACCCTTCTCCTGGACAAGACCGGCACCATCACGTACGGCAACCGCCGTGCAAGTGACTTCGTGCCGATGCCTCGCATCGACATGGATGAGCTGGCGCGCACAGCCGCGCTTTCATCGCTGGCGGACCCCACTCCCGAAGGCACGTCGATCGTCGAATTGGCAGCGAACCGCGGAGTTCGCGTCGAGCTTCCCGAGGGTGCCGTCGTCGTGCCTTTCACCGCCCAGACGCGGATGAGCGGGCTGGACCTGGCTGACGGATCGCAGATCCGCAAGGGCGCCGGCTCCGCGGTGCTCGCCTGGCTCGCGGAGGACGGACAAGAGGTCGACGACTCGACGCGCGCGAAACTCACCGATGAAACGGACGCGATCGGTCAGTCCGGCGGAACGCCACTCGTCGTCGCGACAAAGACGCCGGCCGGCGTCGGCGCTGTGCTGGGCGTCATCCACCTCAAAGACATCGTGAAGGACGGCCTGCGTGAGCGGTTCGCCGAGCTGCGCAGCATGGGGATCCGCACGGTCATGATCACCGGCGACAACCCCTTGACAGCCAAGGCCATCGCGGCTGAGGCCGGGGTCGACGACTTCCTCGCGGAAGCCACGCCGGAGGACAAGCTCGCCCTCATCAAACGCGAGCAGGAAGGCGGAAACCTCGTCGCGATGACCGGGGACGGCACCAACGACGCCCCTGCACTCGCGCAGGCGGACGTCGGCGTGGCGATGAACACGGGCACATCCGCAGCGAAGGAGGCCGGCAACATGGTCGATCTGGATTCGGATCCCACCAAGCTCATCGACATCGTCCGCATCGGCAAGCAGCTGTTGATCACCCGCGGCTCGCTGACCACGTTCTCCCTCGCAAACGACATCGCGAAATACTTCGCGATCATCCCGGCCATGTTCATGGGCATCTTCCCGGGGCTCGCTGCACTCAACATCATGCAGCTGAGCTCACCGGCCTCAGCGATAACCAGTGCGATCATCTTCAACGCGCTCGTCATCGTGGTGTTGATTCCGCTCGCTCTGCGCGGAGTCAAATACCGCCCGGCCAGCGCCTCGAAGATCCTCAGCCGCAACCTGCTCATCTACGGACTCGGCGGCGTCGTCGCCCCGTTCATCGGCATCTGGCTCATCGACCTCGTCGTGCGCCTGATCCCCGGCTTCTGAGCCCGAAGGAGAAATCTCATGTCCATGGCACGCAGCACCCTGCGCCAGGCGAACGTCGCGCTTCGCGCGATGCTCGTATTCACACTCATCCTCGGTGTCGGCTACACACTGCTGATCACCGCGATCGGCCAGCTCGCCCTGCCCTGGCAGGCGAACGGCTCGATCGTCACCGCACCCGGCGGGGAGCCTGCCGGCTCCGCCCTCATCGGCCAGTCGTTCACCGACGCCGATGGCAATCCCGCCGAAGAGTGCTTCCAGGTCGCGGCCGTCAGCGGCGGGCGACGGATACGACGGCGGAGCCTCGAGCGGAAGCAACTGGGGTCCCGAGAACTCCGATCTGATCGACGCCATCACGCAGCGCCGTGCCGCGATCGCGGCATTCGAGAAGGTCGACCCGACCGACATCCCCGCCGATGCCGTCACGGCTTCCGGTTCGGGGCTGGACCCGCACGTGAGCCCCGCGTACGCGCTCCTGCAGGTCGACAGGATCGCCGAAGCGCGTGGCCTCGACAAGCGGGCCGTACGTGAACTGGTGGAGTCCAGGATCCAGGCACAAGACGTGGGATATCTCGGCGAACCGCGGGTCAACGTTCTGGAGCTCAACCTCGCACTCGACGCCCTGACGATCCAGCCGGCCGATGGAGGGGGCGACTGATGAAGCGTGGGCGCCTGCGGGTCCTGCTCGGCGCCGCCCCCGGCGTCGGCAAGACTTACGAGATGCTCGAAGAGGGGCGTCGACTCCGAGCCGACGGCCGCGATGTCGTCATCGGAATCCTCGAGACACACGGTCGCGCCGCAACGGCTGCGCAGGCGGAAGGTCTCCCCGTGATCCCCCGCCGCGAGATCGCCCATCGCGATGTCGTCCTCACCGAACTCGACGTAGCTGCGGTCCTCGCGCATCATCCCGACATCGTTCTTGTCGACGAACTCGCCACACCAACGCGCCAGGCTCGCCCAACCCGAAGCGCTGGCAGGATGTGAACGAACTGCTGGATGCCGGCCTCGACGTGATCACGACGGTGAACGTCCAGCACATCGAGTCCCTCAATGACGTCGTCGAGGGCATCACCGGGGTGGCTCAGCGTGAAACGGTCCCGGACGAGGTCGTGAGAAGCGCCGACCAGATCGAAGTGGTGGATCTCGCACCCCAATCGCTGCGGGACCGCCTCTTGCCGGCGTGGTCTACCCCGCTGAACGCATCGACGCCGCATTGTCGAACTACTTCCGCCTCGGCAACCTCACGGCATTGCGTGAGCTGGCCCTCCTGTGGCTTGCCGATGAGGTCGACAGTGCACTCAACCGCTACCGCGCCGAACATGGCATCGAAGGCACCTGGCAAGCCCGCGAGCGCGTGGTCGTGGCGCTGACGGGAGGCTCAGAAGGAGAGACGCTGATCCGCCGTGGCGCCCGTATTGCTGCCCGCTCGGCGGGCGGTGAGTTGCTGGCGGTTCACGTGTCAAGTCAGGACGGAATCCGGATCGCCACACCTGGGGCCTTGGCCGCGCAGCGGGGTCTGGTCGAATCCCTCGGCGGCTCATACCACCAGGTCGTCGGCGAAGACGTGCCCCGTGCGCTCGTCGACTTCGCCCGATCGGTGAATGCGAGCCAGCTCGTCATCGGTGTGAGCCGGCGCGGCCGCATCGCCGCGGCCCTGACCGGGCCCGGCATCGGCGCGACAGTCGTGCGCGAGTCAGGCGATATCGACGTTCACATCGTCACCCATGCCGCGGCCGGTGGCCGGTTCGCGCTCCCCCGAGTCACCGGCGGTGCCCTCAGCATCCGTCGCCAGCTGTCGGGATTCGCGGTCGCCCTGATCGTCGGTCCTCTGCTGTCGTGGCTGCTCTATACGACCGGAAGCGCGGAGAGCATCACATCGGACGTGCTCGCGTACCAGTTGCTGGTCGTGGTCGTAGCGCTGATCGGGGGAATCTGGCCGGCTCTGTTCGCCGCGGTCCTGTCTGGTCTTACTCTCGACTTCCTGTTCGTAGCGCCCGTGTTCACGATCACCATTGCTGACCCACTGCACGCGCTCGCGCTCGTTCTCTACGTCGTCATCGCGATTCTCGTGAGCTACATTGTCGACCAAGCCGCGCGGCGCACCAGGGCGGCTCGTCGATCCGCCGCCGAGTCCGAGCTGCTCGCCACGGTCGCCGGCAGCATCGTCCGCGGCGAAAGTGCGGTGCCCGCTCTTGTGAGTCGCGCCAGGGAGGCGTTCGGGATGACGGGTGTGAGGCTTGTAGCTCTCGACGGCACGGTCCTCGCCACCGACGGCGAGCCGGTGCCCGACAATCGCGCGGTCTTCATCCCGGTTGGCCCTGCGGACGCTCCGCGCGCGACACTCGAGCTGCATGGCGGCGAACTCGACTCGGGTGAGCGCCGCCTGCTCGAAGTGGTAATCGCGCAGCTCGGCGCAGCGCTCGAGCACTCGGACCTGACACAGTCTGCGAGGGAAGCCGACGTGCTCGCCTCGACCGATCAGGTGCGCAGTGCGCTTCTGTCGGCCGTCAGCCATGATCTGCGGCGCCCACTCGCAGCCGCAATGGCGTCGATCGGCGGGCTCCGGGCTGCCGGCGGCACCCTGACTGCCGAGGATCGTTCCGAGCTGCTTGCGACGGCCGACGAGAGCCTGCAGGCGCTGTCGACCCTTGTCACCGATCTGCTCGACGTAAGCCGTGTACAGGCGGGCGTGCTCGCGGTGTCTCTGGCACCGGTCGACTCCGCCGACGTCGTGGCGGCGGCCGTCGACGAACTCGACCTCGGTCCGGACGAGGCCGACATCGCAATCGACCCCGAATTTCCGCCAATCCTTGCCGACTCGGTCCTGCTGCAGCGCGTGCTCGTCAACGTGCTCGCCAACGCGATGCGCCATGCTCCGGAGGGCACTCGCGTCCGGATCGCTACGAGCCGACTGCTCGGCACTGCAGAAATCCGCATCATCGACCACGGCGTCGGCATCCCCGCCGAGCGCCGAGACGACATCTTCGCCCCGTTCCAACGCCTCGGCGACGACGACAACACGACAGGACTCGGCCTCGGTCTTGCGCTCTCGCTGGGATTCACTCAGGGCATGGGCGGCACGCTCACCGCCGAGGACACTCCGGGCGGGGGCCTCACGATGGTGATCTCGCTGCCGATCGCCGAGGAGGCCTTCGCGGATGAAGATCAGGCCCAGGATTCATGAAGGTCCTCATCGCCGATGACGATCCGCAGCTCGTGCGGGCGTTGCGGATCACTCTCGCCGCGCACGGCTACGAAGTCGTGGCTGCGCAGGACGGCGTCACCGCTGTCTCGACTGCGGCCCAGGCGCACCCGGATGTCGTGCTGCTGGACCTCGGCATGCCCCGGCTCGGTGGCGTCGGAGTGATCCACGCCCTCCGGGGCTGGACGGCTGTGCCGATCATCGTCGTGTCAGGACGCACCGGCTCCGCCGACAAGGTCGAAGCCCTCGACGCCGGAGCCGACGACTACGTCACCAAGCCGTTTCAGATCGATGAGCTGCTTGCGCGCCTGCGAGCGCTGACCCGACGCGTCGGCGCGAACGCAACCCCACCCGTCGTGTCGTTCGGTGACGTGGCGGTGGACCTTGCCGCGAAGTCCGTGACCCGCGCGGGCGCGCACGTGCATCTGACCCCGACCGAGTGGCGCATGCTCGATTACCTCGCCCGCAACGCCGGTTCACTCGTCACTCGTCAGACGCTTCTGCGGGAACTCTGGTCGAGCGAGCACGTCACTGACTCCGGATACCTGCGCCTCTACATGTCTCAACTGCGCAAGAAGCTCGAGGCCGATCCCAGTCGCCCGCGGTACCTTCTCACGGAACCAGGAATGGGCTACCGGCTGATCGACGACGAGCGTGAGCCATAGGGCAAGCAAACCGCTTCCTGTACGAGACATCGCCCGCGACTCTGAGGTAGCGGCGGTGGCGCCGCGAACATGGTCACTTGGGTGGACGGCTGTCTGAAGTGACCAGCGCCGCGGAGACTCGGCAGGTCCTGGTCAGCGTGCACCGCCGAGATCTCGGGGGTCGGAGGCTCCCTGCAACCGGCTTGAGGGTGTCGTGCACGACCCCTTGGGAGGCTGATCGTGCGGTAGCGCATCCCCAGCAACCTCGCGGAGTTGGCGCGGGCCGGAAGTCCCCTCGGGCCCTTCGCCAGCCAGCTTCTCGGAATCCAGCCGCGGCCGCTCTCCGCGCGCCCTCCCTCTCGTCGTGAACGCCTCGTCGTGGCAGTCTTCCACCCATGGCACTCACGCGGATCAGCGTCGTCATTCCTCCGATGGGACCGTGGCAGGGCGAGTCAACGTGGTATCAATGGGCGGAGGCAATCGGCTACGACGTCGCCTACACCTATGATCACCTCACACACCGGACCGCGGAGAACCTGTGGTTGGGCGAAGCGTTCACAACGCTGACGGCGGCCGCAGGGTGCACGGAGCATATTCGCTTAGGCACGCTCGTCGCGTCCGCGGTTTTCCGTCGCCCGGTCGCGCTCGCCCGTATCGCGATGACGGTGCAAGACATATCCGGCGGCCGCCTGGTGCTCGGAGTCGGACTCGGCGCCCCGGACTGCGAGCGAGCGGACCGCGGCGCGTTGAGCACGCTGGGGACGATGGCAGACCGGTTCGCCGATGTCGTGCACGGCTACCTCGCGGCGGCAGGTGGTGCGACTGAGTGGCAGGGCGCGACGATGTCGTTCTCTGGGCTGCAGTCCGCGCCAGCCCCTGAGGGCGTCGTGCCGCCCGAGCTGCTCGTTGCCGCGCACGGGCCGCGCGCGCTCGCGCTGGCCGTGGCGGTCGCCGACACGTGGAACACGTATGGCGGACCTGCCTCGACGCATCTCGACGACGATGAGTACTGGGACCTCCTCGCCGCGCAGGCCGCACGGTTCGACGCGGAGTGCGGGAAGGCAAGTCGGGACCCGGCGACAGTGCGCCGTTCCGTGCTGCTCGGCTTCGGTCGCGTCCGTCCCACGAGCAGTGTGGGCGCATTCCTGGATGCCGCGGCACGCGCGGAAGCGCTGGGCTTCGACGAGATGGTCGTCTACGCTCCCCCATCCTCCGCGGGACTAGGCTCCGACCCCACCGTCCACGAACACGCCCTCGCGCGCCTGCGCTAACGCGGGACGGGTGCGAAGGGCCGCTGACACCGGTGGGTTCAGGTGCGGCATCCACCGAATGGAGGATGCCGAATCGGAGGAACGGCCGTGCCTCGCGGGTCTGCCGCGCGGAATCGTGGATGGCATGAACGAGAACGTGGTGCGGGTGCGGAACCTGCGGAAAGAGTATTCGGGCCGTGTGGTCGTCGACGATCTGTCGTTCGACATAGCGCGGGGTGAGACATTCGCGCTGTTGGGTCCCAACGGCGCGGGCAAATCGACCACGGTGGAGATCCTCGAGGGGTATCGCCACCGCACGAGGGGCGAGGTCAGGGTGCTGGGAGCGGATCCCGCGACCGCTGGGCTGGCGTGGAAGGCGCGTATCGGCGTCGTGCTGCAAGGAACCGGTGTACTCGGTGCGCTCACGGTGCGGGAGTACCTCACACAGTTCGCCGGCTTCTTCCCAAACCCGCGCGGCGTCGATGAGGTGCTCGCGGCCGTCGGGTTGGAGGAGCAGGCGGGCATGCGGGTGAGCAAGCTCTCGGGCGGTCAACAGCGACGTGTGGATGTCGCGCTCGGCGTTGTCGGCAACCCCGAACTGTTGTTCCTCGATGAGCCGACGACCGGTTTCGACCCGCAGGCCCGGCGGGACTTCTGGACGATGATCCGAGGACTTTCCGCCGGGGGGACGACGATCCTGCTGACCACCCACTATCTCGACGAGGCGGAGCAGCTGGCAGATCGCGTCGGCATCCTCGTGGCGGGTCGGCTGCGGGCGATCGGACCTGTCGGCACTGTCGGCGGCGAGGATGCCCGCATTCCCATCGTGCGGTGGAGCGAGCCAGGAGATCGGCACCCGCGTGAGGCGCGCACCGCCGAACCGGGACGCTTCGTCGCCGACCTCGTCGCCCGCACCGGCGCGGAGCCGACGGCCGTGGAGGTCGTCCGCCCGTCACTGGAAGACATCTATCTCGGCCTGGTGGCCGAGCACACCGGCGCCGCGGAACCCGCGAGCGCCCTCGTCACGGAGGCATGAATCATGAGCGTCATCACGCAACAGACCGCCCCAACCCGCAGTACCGCTGGGCGCAGCCGCGTCAGCATGGGCCTCTGGCGAGGCCGCTTCGAGATCGCTCAGTACGTCCGGTCGGGCGATACCGTCATGTTCACCTTTCTCTTCCCGATCCTCATGCTGGGCCTGTTCAGCGTCGCCTTCGGCGCGGGTGGTGACATGCAGCCCGCGCCGGGTCTGCCTCCGGTGCCGGTCGCGCAGATGTATCTGCCCGCCATGCTCGCCGCGGGTCTGCTGCTCTCGGGGTTCCAGAATCTGGCGATAGACATCGCGGTTGATCGGTCCGAGGGGGTGCTGAAGCGCCTCGGCGCGACGCCGCTCTCGCCGATGAGCTACTTCCTCGGCAAGATCGTGCAAGTGGGCGTCACCGGCGTCGCGCAGGCGGCGGTGCTCATAGGATTCGCGGCTGTCGCGCTGCAGGTGCCGCTGCCGACCGACCCCGCGAAGTGGTTCACGTTCGGGTGGGTCTTCGTCCTCGGCATCACCGGGTCGGCGCTGCTGGGCGTGGCGCTGTCTGCGGTCCCCCGCTCGACGCGCGGTGCCGTGGCGCTGGTCATCCCCATCGGGCTGGTGGTGCAGTTCATCTCGGGCGTGTACTTCCAGTTCTATATGCTCCCCGAGTGGTTGCAGACGGTGGCCAGCGCGCTGCCGGTGAAGTGGATGGCGCAGGGGATGCGCTATGTCTTCCTCCCCGACGAGTACTCCGCACTAGAGCAGAACGGCGAATGGAACATCGCGGGGGTCGCGATCGCGTTGACAATCTGGCTGGTCGTCGGGCTCGTGCTCGCCCGCGTGACCTTCCGCTGGAACAGGCGCGACGCGTAGCCTGAGCCGAGGACGAGACCATGCAGAATCGACGATGGTGGGACGCGGCGGTGCTCGCCGCGTCCCTCATGGTCGTCGTGGCCCTGACCGTCGGATCGAGCGGCGCATCGTCTGCCGACACCATCGTCGCCGGGAGCGCGCTCGTGCTGTTCGCACTGAGCTATCTGCTCGTGGCACGGCCCGCACTGACCTCGCCTCGGCCGTGGCACTTGCCGGTCTTCGTCACCGGCGCCGCGGTGTCGCTGGCGGGCGGGTGCGCGGGCGAGCCCTTCTTCGCGGTCTTGCAGGCGATCGCCTACCCGCTGACCTGGGTGCTGGCGGTGGACAGACGCCGGGCAATCGTCGGATCGGCCGTTATCGCTGTCGGCACATTCGTGGGTTTCGCCGTGTTCTCGGGCGTCCTCGACGGCGCGGATGCGGTGCTGCCCGCTCTGGCCGTCGCCGCCGCGGTCGCAGGTCTCGGGCTCGCGTTCGCCATCGCGTTCGGCCTCTGGATGGCCGGCGTCGTCGAATACGGTCAGGAGCGCGCGCGCCTGGTGGGCGAACTCACCGCGGCGCAGGCCGAGGTCGAAGCGCTCAGCCGCGACCGCGGTGCCGCGATGGAGCGCGAGCGGCTGGCCCGCGATGTGCACGACACCCTTGCGCAGACTCTCGCGGGTTGGCGATCCTGTCCGAACGCGCCGGACGGCAGCTCGACGAGGGACGAGTGGATGCCGCGGCCGACAGTATCGCGACGGTCGAGCGACTCTCCCGCGACGCCCTCGACGAGGCGCGCGCGATCGTGTCGCGCATGGCCGCAGTGCCCCCCGATGTCGCCCTCGGCGACGCCGTCGACCGCCTCGTCAGCCGCTTCCGCGCCGAAACGGGGCTCACGATCGACCTCGACCTGAGGCTCGATTCCGCCGGGGTACTCCCCCGCGAGTCGCAGCTGGTGCTGCTGCGGTGCCTGCAGGAGGCGCTCGCCAACGTTCGCAAGCACGCGGCCGCCACGCGGATCGGCGTGCGAGTGTCGTCCACACCCGACGGGGCGGCGCAGCTCGCCGTCACCGACGACGGCCGCGGATTCGATGTCGCCGCCCGGCGCGACGGGTTCGGGCTCGACGGGATGACGGAGCGTGTTGCGCTGGCCGGAGGCGAACTCGACGTGTCGTCGAGCCACGGGGGGCACGACACTGGTCGTGCGGCTGCCCGCAACACCCGAGGGCAGGGTGATCGCGTGATGATCCGGCTCCTCATCGTCGACGACCATCCCGTCGTACGGGCGGGCCTGGTGGGAATCCTCTCGGACGAGCCCGGGTTCGAGGTGGTCGGCGAGGCCTCCGACGGAGAACAGGCGGTGCGCATCGCGGCGGCGACCCGCCCCGATGTGGTTCTCATGGATCTGCGGATGCCGGGCGTTGGCGGCGTCGGGGCCACCGCGCAGATCACCGCCGCGGGCAAGTCGAAAGTGCTGATCCTCACGACATACGAGACAGATGACCAGATCCTCGCTGCGATCGAGGCGGGCGCCAGCGGCTACCTCCTGAAGGCGTCGCCACAAGCGGAGATCGTCGCGGGCATCCGCTCAGTGGCAGCCGGCCAGACCGCCCTCTCGCCGCATGTCGCTGCGCGTCTCGTCGAGCGCATGCGGGCACCGGCGCCCGAAGCGATACTCACCGCGCGCGAGACAGAAGTGCTGCAACTCGTGGCCCGAGGCAACAGCAACAAACAGATCGCCGTCGCACTCGGCATCGGCGAATCGACCGTGAAGACGCACCTGCTCAAGATCTTCGAAAAGCTCGGCGTCGCCGACCGTACCCGCGCCGTCACACTGGCAATGGAGCGCGGCCTCCTCCCCTCCTGAATCCGACCCCGGGCGCGTGCCGGTCCGACGCACGAACCTCGCAGCGACCGCGAGCCACCACCGACCTCCGTATCACTGTTGTGGTCTTACTGACTGACGGTGACCTTTGCGATTTCGTCGAGGGAGTCCACGACAGTCTCGGATCGACGCCGGCGTCACACTGGATTTCAGGGAGTACGCGTTGTTCATTGTGGATGTCGCGTAGTCGAGGTTTTGAAGACACGTGCGGTCAGGAGAAGTGACCTTCGTCTTATCCCAAGAGGAGCGTTCGGGTGGCCACCTTCCCTTCCGTCGGCTGGTCCGTCGGGCCCGTTGCTGAGAGCGAAATGCCCATCGAACGCATACGTGGCCATCTCTTCGCGTGGCACCGGACAAGTGCTCGAGGAATTCATCGGAGGCGGCAGAGGTCGTCAGCGGCTGCCGATTCGAAGTGTCCTGCCAGTACTGGGCCGTGCAAGTGCCGTCGGTGTTCACGAAGATCACATCGCCAGACTCGGCGTCGGGCTGGGTGTCCAGTACCCATCGTCCGATCCCAACGAGAGCTGCCAGCCGACAATGCCAGCGGGTCCAGCGCGGCGCCGTCAGCAAAGCTCAGTGAGTCCCCCTCGGGTTCGGGGGTCGTCTCTACCGTGACGACCACCTCCGTATCGTCGGCGCACCTCCCGACCAGCCAGTAAATGCTTGCGTTGCGATGATCGCCTGGTCGTCGGTTCCGTCAGGAACGTAAAGAGTAAGTCCGACCTTGTTCATCTCGGAGCGCGCATCAGCGACCGTCATTCCTATGAGATTGGGAACCGCGACGAGGTCCAGATCGGCCGCGCTGGCTTGAGGGCTGGACGCAGCTCTCACCGCAGACCCCGAACTCGCGCTCACCGTGACACCCGCGATCACCGCGACAAGCACGGCACCCGCGGCGATCGATCCGCCAATGATCCAGCCCTTCTTGGAGGACTTCTTCGCGACGACATCGTCCTCGAAGGGCCGTGTGTGCTCGGTCCACGTCGTTCCGTCGTGATAGCGCTCCGTCGCCGGCAGGGCCGCGTCGGGATACCACCCGGCCGCGACGGGCGTCGACGGAGTAGTCGAATCATTGGTCATAGATGTACTCCGCGAGGATCTGGCGAGGAGCGGGCCGTCTCTATCGACAACCCCGTGCCAACTCACGGCTTCGGAGATCGGCCATCATCACTCGACCACAGATCCCACCGACAAATCAGCACCACGCGAATCAATCCCGGCAACGAATCGGTCCCAAGCAAAGACATCGCCGGCCTGGATGACTGCATGATGCCATTGCCGGCTTGACCCCACAAGTGCCCGCCGCGCTTGGCCACAAGCTGTTCGCTCAGCCCGTACGTCTCCGGATTCGTCGTGTAGGCGTGACTTGCGGGGTGGGTCCGATCGGATCGGACCGCGATAGTCGGGTGCGGATCGAGATGCGCCGGAAGGCTTGATGTCGAAGGGAGAGCCGTGATCGCAGCACTGAACCGACTCGTCGACTCGTCGAGGAGCACCTCACCGAGGAGATCGACGTCGCCGGCCTGGCGAGCGGCTCGGCACGACGGAGTACCACCTGCGCCGGATGTTCTCGTCGCTGGCCGGCATGCCGCTGTCGGAGTACATGCGGCGGCGGCGCATGACCGTCGCCGCCGCCGACGTCCTCGGGGAGGGCGACCTGCTGGGCATCGCGGTGCGGTACGGCTACGGCTCGACCGAGGCGTTCGGCCGCGCGTTCCGGGCGGTGCACGGCGTCGGCCCTGGCGACGTGCGCCGCGACGGGGCCCCCTTCGCACACAACCGCAGCTCAGGTTCCGCCTGACCGTCGAAGGGAGCATCCCCATGGACACCCGCATCGCCGACCGCCCGGCGTTCCGGCTCGTCGGCCACGCCGCCCGCGTGCCGCTCATCCACCAGGGCGTCAACCCGCACATCCAGGCGCACATCGCCTCGCTGCCCGCCGAGGAGCACCCCCGCCTCAAGGAGCTGAGCAACACCGAGCCGGCCGGCCTGCTGCAGGTGAGCGCCGACGTCGACCCCGACTACACCGAGGGCAGCGAGCTGACCTACCTGCACGGCGTCGCCGTCACCGAGGACACGCCGGTGCCCGACGACCTCGACGCCATCGAGGTCCCGGCCGGCACCTGGGCGGTGTTCCGCACCGCCGGACCGCTACCCGGCGGCCCTGCAGTCCACGTGGGCGGCGACCGCGACCGAGTGGTTCCCCTCCAACCCCTGGCGGCTGCGGCCCGGCCCGTCGATCGTGGCGATCCTCGACCGCGCGGCCGACTTCAGCACCGCCACCTGCGAACTGTGGCTCCCCGTAGAGCGGGTATAGGCATTGCTCGGTCCTAGCGGACATCGGCTCCGACGCTCCCCCTACCGACCGACGGCTAAGCCGTCGGTAGCGTTATCGCATGACTGGTGTCGCCGAGCAGCGTGACTCCGATCGTCTGGCGCTTCAACGTGATGTGCGCGGCGCGGCGGTATGGACAGTCCTCGGCGGCGGTATCGCGTCCATCGCCTGCGGTGCGGCAGCGATTTGGCTGATACGAGACCAGCTGCACATCTCCTGCGGCGTCGGCCAGCCAGGCTCTGAGGGCGACGGCACATGGATGTGTGCGGACGGCATAGCTACTTTGGGTTGCTGTCGTTCTCGGGGCGATGCTTGCCTTCGGCGTCCTGGCGGGAGCCTTGACCGCGCGGGGCTGGTGCGACCGGCTCGCGCGGCGTGTCTGATTCTCGCTCTGCTGGCGGCTGCCATGACAGTCTGGATCCTCGGCTGGACGTGGCACGCGTCCAGCGAACTCGTGTGGGCGGTTCCGCCAGACACGCTCAGCGTCGACTACTGGTACGCGGCGGTGTTACCGGCAGCGATCGCGTCTGTAGTAGCGTTCCTGCCGGCGCTGGTCGGGGTCTTCGCGCGAGGTGCCGCCGCCCGCATTCTGTTCGCTGTGGCTGCCGCGGGACTCCTCGTCGCCACGGCCCTGCAGCCCGGGCTGTCCGTGAACACCCTCGCGGCGGCCGGACTCCTCGCGGCCGCTGCGGGGCTCGCTCAGAGCGACTACCGGCTCGCGGACGACCACGAAGCGCGCTGGGCACCGAACGCTGAGGGACACCTTGCGGGCGTCCGTTGACAGACCTCGCCAGGACCGACAAATCAGCGGCGTGCGCGACGCACTGATCGGACGCGCGCCGATTCCGAAATCGGCCGACGACTCCGCATTGTTGGCAGTCAGTCGCCGAACTGTGTTTCCTTGTGTGGCGCACCTGATCTGTCGTACGTCGTCCACGTTCCGATCTGGCGACCGCGGTCAATGAGCCGCTGCGCATAATGGTCCCGTCGGGTCGAACCGTCCCAGTGGCCGTCCATCTCGTCATCGCGCATGTGTCCGCGTGCGCGGATACTGCCGTCCTAATGCAGCGCTTCGTAGGGTGTGGACTCGGTCACGCACTCATCGTGTCACGACGATGATGTCGACCTGGATTGGATTCGCTCAGACCAGCCCAAAGCCAGCCCTCCAGCTCGC
>CAWADY010000014.1:0-238648 GCA_963781135.1 uncultured Actinomycetota bacterium
AGCCGCCGACGAGAGTGCCGAAAGGCGTCGGGCGCTCAGCCGCCGCAGAGCCTCCGCGCGGTCGTCGTTCTTGCCCTGGCCGCCGAGCGCCTTGACGGCCTCGCCGACGTTCGCCAATCCGAGGGCGTCTTGCGTGTTGATGGCCTTGTGGATCCCCCGAAGCAGGCGGCGTCGGCGGGCGCGGCGTTGGCGGCGCCGGCGAATCCGAAGACGGAGAGAGCGACGATGGACCCGATGGCGAGAATGCGCTTCATTGGACTTTCCCTTCTGACGGCGGGTGCGAGTTCACCCGACACCATCTCCTTCTCCTCGCGGCGCGGTTTTGGATGCACTTCGTCGCACAATTCCTCAACCGGGCGTGCGGGTTTCGTGCGGTGCGAGTGATCCGGCGACGGCCTACTCGCCGGCAACCGCCGCGACCGCGTCGAGGTGGCGGCGGCTGGCGCTGATCGCGAGGCGGGTGTGCTCCTTCGGGCCGACCTGCGCGACGAGCTCTGCCCGCGGAATCTCCAGCGCGTAGGGAATGTCCGCGGGGAGCGCCGAGAGGATGCCGAGGATGTCCAGGTCGCCCTCGCCCGGGAAGAGCCGCTCGAACCGAGCGGTGTGGATCAGTCCGGCGGTCGTCGTGGGGATCTTTCCCGGGGCGTCACACACATGGGCGTAGTGGAACCACTCCGGCGGAAGCTCGCGCAGATCGTCGATGCTGGATCTCGAGCGGGCGAAATGCAGCACGTCGATGAGCAGCCCCGCATTGGACTGGTCCGCTGCCCGCAGGACCCGCGTGGCTTCGGTCAGGTTCGGCGTCTCCGTCCACGACGGAAACTCGAGGTCGACGGTCAGGCCGAGAGGCAGGGCCAATTGGCACAGTTCGGCGAATCGATCGGTCTTGCGTGAGAAGTCCGAATCGGGCAGCTGTGTGATGACGTGGCGAGCTCCGAGTTCGGCGCCCGCCTCGAGGAATCGCAGGTAGTCCCGCGGGCTGTCTCCCGATGTGAAACGCGCGAGCTCGATGTCGAGGACCTCGATGCCGGTCGCCGCGAGGTGGGTCTTCGTCGCCCGCATCAGCGCAGGGTCGTAGGTGAGCGGGTAGTGGGGCTCCTCCGCGGTGACCTTGGTCATCCGCAGGCCGACGTATCGGTAGCCGGCCGCGGCAGCGGCATCCACCAGCTCGGGCGGGGAGAGGCTCAGCGCCGTGAGATGGGCCAGCGAGTAGTTGTGCCGATGCTCGCCCGAGTACTCGACGGGCGCGCTGCCCAACATGCGCAGACGTTGACGGCGGTGCGCGGCCATGCGCAGCGGAACCTGCGGGGGTCGCCGAAGCCGCTGTAGCCGTTGATGCGCTGAACGACCTCGAAGAAGACTCGTGAGCCCAGCATCTCGGTGAAGAAGTGCAGGAACTCGCCCTGCTCGTCACGGTCGTACAAGATCGAGTGCTCGCGCAGGCTCTCGATCAGTTCGGCCGGCAGCGAAAGGCGGGCATCGAGGTCGTCGTAGTAGTTGCCGGGCATCTGCAGAATCGGTGCGCCGCGCTCACGCATGACCTTCGCGCACGCGACCGCATCGTCGGTGGCGAAGGCGACGAGCTGAGGGCTCGACACGCCGGGCGCCCAATCGCCGCGACGCAGCGGAGTGGTGCTGAACGTGATTCGCACGCGATCGCTCGGATCGCTCGCGGACCAGCTGCGGATGAGCCCGAAGGGCGCGGTGATCTCGCTCGACTGGCCCGGAATGAGGCCGAGCACCGACCGGAAGAACAGCGCAGATTGGTCGAAGTCGTCGATCGACTCGGTGATCGACACATGATCGATCATCGTGAGCAGCGGGGAGGGATCGGCCGACGCGCCGGTCGGGCCGAAGTCCTTGAGCCAGCCCTCATCGTCGTCGGAGTCGCAGAAGAAGAGAGCTGTGCCGTCCGGCGTGGCGACCGAATTCAGGTCGGTCTCATCGGCACTGCGAGGCCGGGGAAGCTTCGGTGCCAGGAGCCGATCAGCTCTGCGCATCGACCCGGCCGGGTCGGAGCTTTCGACGGCCAGCGAACAGATCGAAGCGGTGGCCGGAGTGATCGATCGTTGTGGCGCGAGATTGAGCAGGATCCGGGCGCGGCCCTGTTCCCACAGCTGCACCGGCTTGGAGCGATGCTGCCCGACATGGGAGAAACCGAGGTTCGCGAGAGCGCGCGAGACGAGGGGAGCCGACACGGTGTCGACGGCGAGCTCGGTGAACGCGAACCCGCTGAGATCGGGGGCGGGGGGCAGGTCGGCGGCGGGGAATGGCACGGCGACTCTCGCCGAACTGAGCCCGCCCACCGCCTCTCCGAGCGCGAGGAGGGAGCGCATCGCGTCGGTGGCGGCGTGCCGCGGGTCCTCCTGTTGGTAGACGTCGTTGAACACCTCGAGAGCGAATGGGCCGCGGTACCCCATAGCCAGGATGCGGCGGACGAATCCTGCCACGTCGAGGGAGCCCTGACCGGGGAACTTCCGGTGGTGGAGGCTCCATTCGCGCACGTCCATGTTCAGCCGTGGTGCATCCGCGAGTTGTACGTGGAACACCTTGTCGCCGGCTATGCGCGACACAGCGTCAGCATCGTTGCCCATGGACAGCACATGGAAGCTGTCCAGACACAGCCCGAGCGCCGAGTGGTCGGCTCGGCGCACCACTCGCCAGGCATCCTCGAGCGTACGCAGCCTTCCCCAGGGCACGGCTTCGTACGCGAGGCGGATGCCGCGCTGCTCGGCGCGGCCGGCCAACGCGTGAAGCTGCTCCGCTGCCAGGTCATCGTCGTCGATCCCGCTCGTGGTGCTCGACGAGCAGCACACCAGTACGCTCGCCCCCAGTTCGGAGAGCACGTCGAACTTCCGCTCGGCATGACGCAGGGTCGCGCCGAAGTGATCGGGAGAAACCGCCTCGACATGGAGCGGCTGATAGGCCTCGATCGATAGTCCGAGGGCCGTCGCCTCCTCGGCCAGCCGGGCGGGTGACCAGGACGACATGACGAGGTCGTACTCCAACAGCTCGAGACCGGCGAAGCCGGCTGCCGCAGCCGCGCGCAATTTGTCTTCGAGGGTGCCGGAGAGGCACACCGTCGAGATTGCGAGCCTCGACGCGGCAAGTTCGTCGCCCATGTGTCGATCGCCTAACGGATCGGTCGGTCCCGTGCCTGATGTCGGTGCGTGGTGACGTCGTGCACGGCTTCACCGACTCCGGTTCGAGTGAATTTAGCCACCGGCTCCGCACTCACCAAGGGTCGTTCCACTCAGCAGGCCGGCGCGATCGAAACTCCGCGATCGAGTCGCAGACTTGAGGTCATCGAGGGTCGTCAAGGAGGTGATCACGATGGATGCCGGTCGAATTCTCGTGGTCTGCAAAGGCGATCGGTCGCTCGAGATCATCGACCTCGAACGAGGGCGATCCATCGGAGGCGTGGTCTCGTCCGGAGACCGCCCGCACGAGGTGGCCGCCTCCCGCGACGGCGCCGTCGGCTACGTGCCGGTGTACAGCGATGCCGGTGTCGGGGTGCCGGGCTCCGACGGTCGAGCAATCGACATCGTCGATCTCGTCCGGGCGAGGCGGATCGCAACGAAACAGCTTCCATTCGCCTCACGCCCGCACCTCCCGCTGCTGGGGCCGGGCGGATTGCTCTACGTGAGCACGGAACTGGACGAGTCGATCAGCGTCTTCGACCCGAGGACGATGCGACTCGTCAGACGGCTGGCGACGGGCGCCGCACAATCGCACATGTTCGCGTTCTCTCCGGACGGGCGAACGATCGCCGTCGCGAATGTCGGCCCGGGGTCCGTGAGCGTCATAGACCGCGGCACCGGCGCTCTCCGAGGAATCGTCGAGGTCACCGCAACCATCAACCGCATCAGCTTCGACGCTCGCAGCAGGCTGGCCTTCACCGCAGACCAGGAGAGCCCGCGCATCGCAGTCGTCGACACTCGAGCACTTCGCGTTGACGGGTGGATCGAGCTTCCCGGAACGGCGTTCGGGACTGCCCTCACGATCGACGGCCGCCGTCTCGTCGTGGCGCTCCGCTCGACGTGCCAGATCGGGATCATCGATCGCGCCACGCGCGAGCTCGTCGCAGCCATCGATGTGCCGCCGCATCCGCAGGCGATCGTGGTGCACCCCGACGGAAGGCATGCGTACTCCGCGTGCGACGACAGCGATGTGGTCGTCGAGGTCGACCTCCTGGAACCGTCCGTCAGCCGGTTGATCCCGACGGGACGGAACCCGGACGGCATCGCGTGGTCCCCGCGCCCGGGGCAACGACTCTGAGGAATGGCATCAACAGACCCCGAGCGGCCGGCGGTCCTGAGGCGGTCAGTGCGCCTTCCGGTCAGTGCGTCGCGACGTGTTCGACGGTCTCGCCGGGCGAGTAGATGTCCATGATGTTCCAGTGGCCCGTGGTGGGTGTGGGCACGTTCACCATGGAGACATCGATCACGACAGGCGCGCCGAGCGCGATGGCCCGCTCCAGAGCGGGCTTGAACTCCGCTGCCGAATCCACCTTGATCCCTCGCACGCCGTAGGCTTCCGCGATCGCCGCGTAGTCCGTGTACATCGGATCGCCCGCTTTGCCGAAGACGGTGCCGTAGGTCGTGTCGAACGCTGCCTTCTCGAGACCGGCGATCGTGCCGAACGCGTTGTTGTTCATCACGACCCAGACGACCGCGACGTTCTCTTCGCGCGCCGTGGCGAGTACGGCCGGGTTCTGCCCGAAGCCGCCGTCGCCGACGAGGGAGACGACGACACGATCCGGGTGGGCGATCTTGGCGCCGACCGCGGCAGGCGCACCGAAGCCCATCGTGGCGAAGCCGCCCGGGGTGAGGAACGTGCCCGGGGTGAGGATGTCGAATTGCTGCCCGACGCCGTTCTTGTTCCAGCCGACGTCGGTCGTGATGATCGCATCGGGCGGCAGGACCTCACGCGTCTCGGACAGGATGCGCTCGGGGCGCATCGGCCAGTCCTCGGACACCTGCGCATCTGAGTTCTGGAGCTTCAGAGTCCTGCGGCTCGCCGCGATCTGCGCGATCAGTTCGTCGCGCTGCACTCCCGAAGGAGCCAGCCGGCGGGCAACCCGGATCAGCACGTTCAATGCGGACTTGAGATCGGCGAGCGCACCGATCTCGAGCGGATAGTTCCGACCCAGTTCGGCGGGATCGATGTCGATCTGCATGAGCTTCGTCGCCGGAATGTCGAAGGTGTACTCGGCGTACCAAGAGCTCGAGTCCGCTTCCGCGAATCGCGTGCCGAGTGCGAGGATCCAGTCCGCGTTCCTGGTCGTCTCGTTGACGAATGCCGTACCCCAGAAACCCGTCATCCCCAGCACGAGGGGACTGTCATCGGGGAGCGCGCCCTTGCCCATGAGGCTGTGCGCGACGGGTAGCGACAGCAGCTCCGCGAACTCCTTGAGCTGGGCCGCGGCGTCCGCGGCGACGATCCCGCCGCCCACGTAGAGCACGGGCCGGTCGGCCTCGAGCAGGTTGCGCACGATCCGTTCGGCGACCTCCTCGTCGATGCTGGGCTTGGCGAGGGAGCGGGTGTTGCTGAGCACCTTGTCGAACAGCGCGACGTCGATCTCCGCCGAGAACACGTCCATCGGCACATCGACCAGAACAGGCCCCGGTCGGCCGCTCTCAGCGAGGGTGAAGGCCTTGTCGAGCACCTCGGCGATGAGGTGCGGCTGGTCGACGCGCCACGCGCGCTTGACGAAGGGCCGGTAGATTTCCCACTGCGCGGCGTCGGCGTGGAGGTTGATCTCCTGATGGGGGTGCTTGCCGAAATAGTGGCTGGGCACGTCACCGGCGATGACAACCATCGGAATCGAGTCGAGTGCCGCGTTGGCGACCGCCGTGGTCGCGTTCGTCAGGCCGGGGCCCAGATGGGTCAGCACGACCCCCGCCCGGCCGGTCACACGCGCGTACCCATCGGCGGCGTGCGCCGCGATCTGCTCGTGCCGCACATTGACGAAGGAGATGCTCTCGCTCTTCTCGAGCGCCGCGAGCAGGGCGATGTTCGTGTGACCGCACAGCCCGAAGATGTGCTCGACATCGCGCGCCTCCAGATAGCGGACGATCTGGTTCGACACCAGGTCCTTCATGACGTTCTCCTTCGTGTGTCGCTCTCGTCGGGCACGGATCGTCGCGCCGGACCGGTGTACGTGTAGCCGATCGACTTCGGCACGGGGCCCTTGATCCGGCCCCCTTGCTGCATCTGCTCGTTGGCGTGGGCGAGGATCCCGACCGAGCGCGACAGGATGAAGACGCCCCGCCCGAGTTCGGGCGTGAAGCCGAGCTCGCAGTAGATCACCGCGGTGACGCCGTCGATGTTCATCGGCACGCGCTTGGGTTTGCCCTCACTGATGGCGTCCTCGACCGCGCGGCCGATCGCCGCGAACCGCCCGTCCACCGAGCCCCCCGCCGCGGCGGTGTCGACGAGCGACAGC
The DNA here is from genome assembly GCA_963781135.1 of uncultured Actinomycetota bacterium. Taxonomy (GTDB): domain Bacteria; phylum Actinomycetota; class Actinomycetes; order Actinomycetales; family Microbacteriaceae; genus Microbacterium. The sequence continues at coordinate 6,449 of CAWADY010000014.1, forward strand.
AGACGCGGGGTGCGAGGGTCGAGCGGATGGAAGCGATGCCCGAAGCCGGGGAAGTACGCGACGCCGGCGTCGCGATGGCGCTGCAAGACGAGGCGGACAGCCTCGCCGAGGTCGCCCGTCCGCTCCGCCTCGGCGTCGATCTCGAAGTAGAGCTCCATGCACTGCTGCCCCGGACCGCCGTGGATGTCGTCGAGGACGTTGATGGCCGATGCCATCGCCCCGTTGATTCGAGCGCCGCAGGTGACCGCCATCCGTGCAATGGCGATCGAAGGAGCCTGGGGCCCGTGATCGACCGATGCCACCAGCGCCGCTTCGAGCAGGGCCGCCTGCGCGTGGGAGGGCAGCTCGCCGCGGAGCATCAGCCAGATGGTGTCGACGAAGCTCACGGTGCCGATCAGTTCCTGAACCGGGTAGCCGCGCAGGTCGATTTCGCCCGGGCGCACATCGATGATGTCCGTACTCCACCACCGACGGGCCGCGTCGAGCACGTCCTCGGGAGATTCCTCGGTCATCGGCTCAGTTCCATATCTTCGAGTGCGGCGTCGTAGAAGTCGCCGAACAGCTGCTCGTCGGACGGTCGATCCTCCGGGATCGAGCGTGAGACCCACGTCGTGTTCAGGTAGTGGCGAAGCGACACGTTCTCGGACGTGATGTTGCCGCCCCAGGTGCCGCATCCCATCGACGACGTCATCGGCATTCCGTTGGTGAACGAACCCGCGTTCGCCTTCGAGTTCGGCTGGCGCACCATGATCCGAGAGACGGGCATGTGCTGCGCGAAGTAGTCGATATGCGCGTCGTCGGTCGAGGCGATGCCGCAGGAATGGCCCTTCCCGCCGATGTCGTAGAGGCGCTTGGCCAGCTCGACGCCATCCTCGAAGCTGCCCTCGTACTCATGGATCGCCATCAGCGTCGTGAGCTTCTCTTTGCAGAACTGCTTGTCGTCGGCGATGCCGTCGCCTTCGACCAGGATGAACCGGCGATCCGAAGGGATGTCGAAGCCCGCGGCACGCGCGAGCACCTGGGGTGAAACCGCGACGGTGTCGGGCAGGCGGTGACCCTCGTCGTCCCACATGACGGACTGCAGCGCGGCACGCTCGTCGGAGGTCGCGAGGTAGGCGCCCTCGGCCTGGAGCGCCTCGATCATCTCCTGATAGCGGCTCGACGGAACGAGCACATTTCCGTCCGCTGAGCACCCGGAGCCGAAATCCGACGTCTTGGACAGCATGCAGTTGCGCGCTGTCTCGGCAATGTCGGCGGTCTCGTCCAGAAACTCCGTCGCATTGCCCGCGCCGACGCCGTATGCCGGCGTTCCGGAACTGTAGGCGGCGCGAACGAGCCCTTGGCCGCCCGTCGCGATCACGAGATCGGAGCGGCGCATGATCTCCTGGGAGGCGGCGAGGCTGGGCAGGGTGATGCACTGCAGGATGTCGGCCGGAGCGCCCTCCGCCTCCAGCGCCTCGCGCATCAGGCGAACGGTCTCGAAGGTCGTGTGCTGGGAGCGCGGATGCGGGGAGAAGACGACGACATCGCGCGCCTTGATCGCGTAGATCGCGTTGCCCGCCGGCGTCAGGTCGGGGTTCGTCGTCGGAACGATGCAGCCGATCACGCCGACCGGCTTGCCGTATTTGACCAGACCCTTCTCGGGGTCCTCTTCGATGACGCCCACCGAGGGGCTGCGCAGCGCGTCGCGGAGCACGCCGCGGATCTTCATCCGCTTGTTCATCCGGCTGTCGAAATCTCCGAGACCGGACTCCTCGATCCCCATCCCCACCAAGCGGTGGAAGGACGAACGATTCGCGACCGCCCACGCGACCGCCTGGATGAGACGGTCGACGCGTTGCTGATCGTAGTTTTCGATGATCGCGAGTGCCGCGCGCGCTCGTGCGAACACATCGTCGAGTTCCTGTTCCTGCTCGAGTGAGAGGGATTTGGTTGCTGAAGCAGCCATGACGACTCCGTCCATGGGCATGTGTGCCGACTGCCGCATGGTACGCACGTGCGGCCCCCGACGACAAAGCGTGTCTCACTGGGCAGGAAAGCCGCAGCATCCGCACGACCGGACCGCGAAACGAAGAAGCGGAGTTGTACCACTCGATGGATCGCACGGTTGCCCCCGCATGCCGCCGGGGTTAGCGTCCGAACGCCGGCCGATGTCACCGATCCCCCCAGGGACTGGCGGTCCAGGCGGCTTCCCCCAGAGCGACGTTCGGCGCGCCTGCGCATCGACGTCGGATCAAAGACGATCAAGGAGTTCACGCATGCGTAGACGTCTGACCACGAGGCTGGGAACAGCGGGAATCGGGGCACTGGTCGTGCTCGCTCTCGCCGTCCCGCCCGCTTACGGACTCGCACGGCCGGCCGAGCCGATGCCGCCGGCAGGGCTCACCGGCCTGGAGCCGACGGGCGCCGACATGCCGACCGTCGGCGGCAACCTCGGCAACCAGCACTACTCGGGGTTGACGCAGATCGATAAGAGCAATCTCGACCAGCTCGCGCCCGCGTGGCGCACGCATGTCTCGGCCGTCGAGCCCGCGAGCGACGACGTCGGGCAGCAGACGACGCCGATCGTCGTGGACGGCGTCATCTACGTCGACACGCCGAGCGGCGGCGTGATCGCCGTCGACGGCGCGTCGGGTGAGCCCATCTGGAAGTGGGAGAACACGGAGTTCGGGCTGTCCGGCACGCGCCGCGGGGTTTCGGCCGGCGACGGCAGGATCTTCACGCTCGCGGGCGGCAACCGCGTCGTGGCGCTCGATCAGGCCACCGGCGCGGAAGTGTGGGCCGTGCAGCCGACCGGGCCGAACGGCGAGGACCTCGGTCGCGTCGGAAAGGTCGCGACGGTGTACTCCGACGGAATCGTGTACGCGCACGCGGCGGATGGCGACCGCGGCGCTGTCGTCGCACTCGACGCGAGCGACGGATCGTACCTCTGGCACTTCTTCGGCGGGCCGCAGCGCGGTGAGCTGTTCACCGGTCTCGACGGCGTGACCTTCGATGCGTCCGAGACCTGGGGGCCCGTGCTGCCCGACGGAACGGACTGCGCCGAGGAGGGCGGTGCGACGTCATGGATGCAGGGCGCCGTCGACCCCGAGCTCGGCACCTATTACATGACCTTCGGCAACGCCCGCAGCTGCACGTCGTCGCAGGACGGCTCGCTGCGACCCGGTGACAACCTCTTCTCGAGCACGATGGTCGCCGTTGATGCCGCAACCGGCCAGTACAAGTGGCACTACCAGTCGATCCACCACGACGTGTGGGACATGGACAACGTGCACCCGCCGACTCTCGCGGACATCGAGGTCGACGGAGCGCCGCGCCAGGTCATCTTCTACGGCAGCAAGTCGGGTCACCAGTTCGTGCTGGACCGCACGAACGGCGAGCCCGTGCTTCCCGTCGTCGAGAAGCCGATGATCACCGACTCGCGTCAGAACCACTCCGCGACCCAGCCCTTCCCCGAGACCCGGCTGCTGCCGGAGTGCGTCGTGTGGGAGAAGCTGGATCCGGACAACATCCCGGGCGACCCGTGGCGCGCGGTGCCCAACTACAACGGGTACCAGCCCGACGCGGACGGCAACCTCATCTTCAACCCCGACAGCTATGTCGCAGCCGACGAGCCGTTCCTCACCTACCCCGAGGGGCACCCGTCGGGTCACCGCGAGGGATGCATGTACGACCCGCAGTGGGACCTGCCGATCCTCTCGACCACCAGCCAGAACGGTGGGGCGGACTGGTCGAACAACTCGTACAGCCACAGCACGAACCTCGTCTACTACCCGTACGGCACGAACCCCGTGGCGCACTGGAACGGAGCCTCGGCGAACGGCCAGCGTGCGATCGGGCAGTACCAGACCGGCGGAATCCTCGCCTATGACGCCTCCACCGGTGAGGTCGCGTGGCAGAACCACCTCGGCACCGACATGTCGCACGGCCAGGGACCGCTGACGACAGCATCCGATCTGCTGTTCGTCGGTCAGATCGACGGCAGGACGCTGGCGATGGATGCCGCCACCGGCGACGTGCTCTGGGAGTTCCAGACCGGCTCTGGAATCGCGGGCGCGCCGGTCACCTACGAGGTCGACGGCGAGCAGTACGTCGCCGTGATCGCCGCGGGGTCGACCAACCCCTACGGCGGATCGGTCACGCAGGGCGACTCGCTCTGGGCCTTCAAACTCGGCGGCACCTACGCGACCGAGTCCGGCAGTCAGGAGGGGCCGGCTCCTGCACCGCTGACCATCCGCCGGCCCGTGAGCGGTGCTGCAGTCGAGGGTGCAACGGTCGGCAACACCGTCCTGCTCGCCCGAGGCAGCCGGACCGCCGATACTGCCGCCGCGCGCGACAGCGTTGCGGCGAACGGCATGCAGCCGACGCACCTGCGGGTGCCGGTCGGTGCGACGGTGACGTTCCGCAACCCCGGGGCCGAGACGTTCCCGGGCTTCCCGAACGTGCAGCCGCACTGCGCGACGCAGTTCTTCGAGGGCGAGTTCAACGTCAAGCTCCAGCCAGGAGAGACCTACCAGCACACGTTCGACCGTGCCGGTGAGTACTACTTCAACGACTGCACCGATCCGCGGCCGACCGGCAAGATCGAGGTCTACCTCGTTCCGCAGGACCAGCCGGGCGCTCTGAAGTTCACGCCGGGCACGTTCGACCTCGCCTCCGACACCGGGCTCTTCACGGGCGTCGACGGCAAGGTCTCGGCGCACTTCGAGCTCCCTGCGGGCTACACGTACGAGAGCGGTGCCGTGCTGGTGACCCCGCTTTCGGCGACTCCGATTCCGGCTGAGAAGGTCACGGCCAACAAGAACCGGATCATCGTGCAGTTCGAGAAGGACGTGCTGGACAACAACGTGCCCGAGGGGGAGGTGACACTCGCCCTTCGCGTGAACGTCTTGCACGAGGGAGTGCAGAAGCAGCTCTCTTCGACGGCGAGCGTGACCGTGGTGAAGTAGCGCCTCAAGCAGCGCCTCCGCCGCACCACCGATCCGCCCCCGTCGCCATCGACGGGGGCGGATCGGCGTAGTGTCCCATTCGGCGAGACTCGACTATGCAGAGGGCGGCTCGAAGACGCAGAGTCGCAGAGGCGGCCGTGCGCGTGCGCACGCGCGACCCTGCATCAACAGAGAGGTTGGCAATGCATCCTGACACCATGGCGGTGGCGCCGTGAGCGGGAACGGGCCCGAGCAGCCCGCAGAGCCCGGGCAGCCCGCAAAGCCCGAGCGGCCCGCAGAGCCCGACGCGACGCCCGAAGCGCCCAAGGCGCTCGGGGACTCCATCTACGGAGAAACCAGCACCTTCTTCACGACCCCCAAGCTCAACCAGGGCGTCCCCGCGGACCCGAGGTTCATCAAGATCCTCTCCGCGGTCGAGATCGCGATCGGCGTCGTGCTGTTCGCCTTCATCGTCATCGGCGTCATGTATCAGGTGCTCGGTCGGTACTTCCCCTCGGTCAGCTGGGTAGGGGCTGGCGAACTCGCGCTCATGTCGATGGTCGCGATGACGTTCATCACGACCGGTTACCTCGTCGGCCGCAACGGCCACATCGTGCTCGAGATCTTCGACGAGCTGCTCGCCGGGACGAAGCTCTTCGTCGCACTGCGGGTGACCTCCGCCGTCATCATGGCCGCGACGAGCCTCGCCCTCGCGTATGAGGCATTCGTGAAGATCGAAGCCGAGTGGGGTCGACTGAGCGCCGCGATGCACCTGCCCCTCGGCATCCTGTACATCTTCGCTCTGATCGGCTTCCTCTCGGCCGCCGTCCACTCCGTCTTCAAGATCCCCTATGCGAACCGCCCCGAGCACAAGCTCGACATCGGCGAAATGGAAGGCTGAGCTTTGGATCTCTGGCTCTACATCCTGCTGCTCGTCGTCTTCCTGCTGCTTCGGGTGCCCGTCGCGTTCGCGATGATCGCATCGAGCATGCTGTACTTCTACAGCCACAACCTGTCCGCGGGTTACGCGATCTCTTCGATCGTGAACGGCATCAACAGCTTCCCGCTGCTGGCCGTTCCGCTGTTCATCTTCGTCGGCACGATCGCCAACCATCTCGGCATCGCGACGCGCCTCTACGACTTCGCTCGGGCGCTGCTTCCGAGGCTTCCGGGCAACCTGGCCTACGTGAACCTCGGCACCGCGATCGGCTTCTCGTGGATCAGCGGTTCGGCACTCGCCGACGCCGCGTCCACGAGCAAGGTGCAGATCCCGCAGATGCTCAAGGCGGGCTACCCGTACGGCTTCTCGGCGGGACTCACCGCGTCGGGCTCGCTGATGAGCACGGTCATGCCGCCGAGCATCCCCGCCGTCCTGTTCGCCGCCACGGCATCCATCTCCACCGGTGCGCTGTTCGCCGGCTCGATCCTGCCGGCCATGCTGATGGCGCTTGGCCTGGCCGTGTATGTCTTCGTGTGGGTGCGGCTGCACCCGAAGATCGCGACGACGCGTCCTTTCGTCGGCTCAATGCTCGGCAAGGCGGTCGCGCGGGTCATCGGACCGGCCTTCCTCCCGGTGATCATCCTCGGCGGCATCTTCAGCGGCTGGTTCACTCCGACCGAGAGCGCGGGAATAGCCGCGGTGTACATGCTCATCCTCGGTGTGATCTACCGCACCCTGACCTGGCGGGTCTTCTGGAGGGCCGCGAAGGAGACGGTCGTCATCTCCGGCGGCATCCTGCTGATCCTCGGCGCGTCGAACCTGATGGGACTGGTGCTCGCACGCGAGCAGGTGTCACGCAACCTCGGCGAGTGGCTCGCGAGTCTGACGTCCAACCCGATCGTCTTCCTCCTGCTGCTGAACGTGCTGCTGATCCTCCTGGGCATCTTCCTCGAGGCTCCGCCGGTGATCCTCGTGCTCGTGCCGATCCTGATGCCGATCATCGCCCAGTACGGGATCGATCCCGTCCAGCTCGGCGTCATCATGATCCTCAACCTGATGATCGGATCATTGACACCACCTGTCGGCGCGGTGCTGTTCGTCATAGGTTCCATCACGCGCAGACCGATGGGGGAGCTGTTCCGAGGAATCCTTCCCTTCCTCATCCCGCTCGGAGTGGTTCTGCTTCTCCTGACGCTGTTCCCGATCATCGTCACGATCGTGCCGACCTTGCTCGGGTTGATGTAATGACGGCGGCCATAGCAGCGAGGAGTGGTCGGTGACACGGAAGCTCTTCGTGCTGAACGGCTCCAACCTGAACATGCTCGGGCAGCGTCAGCCCGAGCTGTACGGCACCGAGACGCTCGATGACGTGCGCATACTTTGCGAACGGGTCGCCGAAGAACTCGGCTTCGAGCTCTTCTTCGCACAGTCGAACGCGGAGCACGAGATCGTCGAATGGGTGCACGATGCCTTTCGCGAGGGGGCGACGGTCGTGATCAATCCCGCCGGCTTCAGCTTCCAGTCGGTGCCGCTGCTGGACGCGCTGCGCATGCTGACCACTCCCATTGTCGAGATCCACATCACGAACATCCACGCCCGGGATGCCGTCTACCACCACTCGCTTGTCTCGTCGGTGGCGCGCGTCGTCATCGCCGGCGCGGGCGTGTACGGCTACGACCTGGCGATCCGCGCCGCGGACAGGTTGACGCCCGAATCGGCGAGCTGACCGATGACCCTCGCGCCCACGGTGCGGCTGCGTTCGGGCGCGGAGATGCCCGCGATCGGGCTGGGGACATGGCCGCTGCGAGGCGAGGAGGCCGAACGTGCGGTCGAGTCGGGCATCGCGCTCGGATATCGGCACATCGACACCGCAGCAAAGTACGAGAACGAGGATGCCGTCGGCCGGGGCATCCGCGCGTCGACCGTGCCGCGGCGCGAGCTGTTCATCACGACCAAGCTCCGAGGGTCGGACATGGCGGCCGGCGCGACGCGGGCCGCCCTGGAACGCAGCCTCGCCGAACTCGATACGGACTACGTGGATCTGTACCTGATCCACTGGCCGCTGCCCCGGCTGGGGCAAGCCCCGAGAGCGTTCCTCGCCATGGCCGAGCTGGCCGCGGAAGGGCGGATCCGCTCGATCGGGGTGTCCAACTTCCAGGCCACGCACGTCGCGCAGCTCATCGCAGAGACAGGGCTTTCTCCGGTTGTGGATCAGATCGAATGCGATCCTCTGATTCAGCGCCGATCCCTGCGCCGAGAGCTGCAGGCGAGGGGCATCGTCGCTCAGGCGTGGAGCCCGCTCGGCCGCGGCGGACCGCTGCTGTCAGACCCGGTCGTCCTGCGCGCAGCCGACGACGCCGGGTGCACGCCGGGTCAGGTGATCCTGCGCTGGCATCGGGCGAACGGGATCGTCCCCATCGTGAAGTCCGCAAGCCCGGAACGTCAGGCCGACAACCTCGCGGCCCTCGCGATGCCCCCGTTGGCGCCCGAGCTCGTCGCCCTGCTTGACGACCTCGACCCTCGCGACGAGGGAGAGCGCGGCATCCGCGACTCGGATACGTACGAAGAGTTCTGACGCAGGGAGTGCCGCGGGTCAGCCGCCGGCGATCGTGTCGGCTGCCTCGATGCCGAAGACCAGCGCCTTCGTCAGCGCCGTGCCGGTCATGTACGACGCGCCGTGGAAGCCTCCGGCGACCTCGCCGGCGGCGTACAGACCCTCGATGCGGGTTCCGTCGATGCGCGTGACCGAGGCGTCGGGCGCGACGCTGAGGCCGCCGTAGGTCGAGGTCATCGCCGTCACCGCGGGGTACGCATAGAACGGCGCAGCTTCGATGGGCACGAGCATCCCGACGCCGTTCACGAGACCGGTCCGCCCGAACCCGTCCGCACGACGACCGCTCACGCTCTCGTTGTACTGCCGGATGCTGCGTTCGAGCTGTCCGGCGGGGATTCCGAGTGTGGTCTCGAGTGCCGCGATCGTCGGCGCACTCACCAGATGACCCAGTTCCTCGATCCGATCCATGTCGGAGAGCGGCACGCCCGGCCGAGACAGGGCGCGCACCGCGGAGTCGAAGACCTGGTAGGCCATGTGCCCCGGCTGGCCGAGGACAGCGGAGCCGAGGACCTTGTAGGACTCCGACTCATCAGTGAAGCGCTCGCCGCGGGAGTTCACGAGAATGGCACCCAGGTAGTTCGCGGTCAGGAGCTCGTGCTCGTCGTCGGTCGTGTCGGCATGCTGCCCGTAGGTGCCCGAGACATGGCCGATGTCTGACAGGCCGGCTCCCAGCATCCATGCCATCCGAAGCCCATCGCCGGTGTTGCCGACCCCGCCGTAGGGCATGGCAGCGGCCTGGTCGGGCACGAAGAGATCGAGAAGCGAGCGCGAGCGCGAGAAGCCCCCGCTGGTGAGGACGACGCCGGCGCGCGCGTGCAGATCCCTGCCCGCTGATCGGATGCCGGTCACCCGGGATCCGTCCCAGACAAGATCATCGGCGGCATGCGAGGGGAGGATTTCCGCGCCGGCGGCCACCGCCTCGTGCTCCAGGAGCGCGAGCAGTTCGCGGATGCGGATCAGGTGCGCGCGTGCCACCGTCATTCCCGCGCTCACCTTGAGCTCGTCCGTCCACGCGGCGGCCCGTTCGATCGCGGCGACCGCGTGCGCTTGGCGTTCGACGAGGCGGCGCAGCAGCGCCTCGTCGGCGAAACCGCCGCCGGTCTCGACCATGTCCGCGACGAAGAGCTCAGCGGAATCCCGCACACCGGCACGACGCTGGAGCGCCGTGCCCGACAGCGCGAACCACCCGCCGCTCAGTGCCGAACTCCCGCCCAGCCGCTGCTGCTTTTCGACCAGGACGACGCTCAGACCGTTCGCGGCGAGCCGCTGGGTCGCCGCCAGACCGGCGAGCCCACCACCGACGACGATCGCGTCTACCTCGCGCGGCTGCGTCATCGCTCGGACGCACTGCTATGGGTGCGGGTCACGAGTGCGCCCTCGCTGCGGCGTCGCGCGCGGTATCGAGCGACGTCGACCGTCGTTCCGGTGCGCGCGGCCAGTGCCGCCGCCTCGACGAGCGCGAGCGTACGCGATGCATCCTCGGCCGAGACGAGGGGCTCCGTCTCACTTCTCGCGACCTCGACGAAGTGCGCGAGCTGTGCCTGGAACGATCCGCGCGGAGCGATCGCGAGGTAGGTGCGCGACAGGGGGGAATGCCAGTCGGCGGACACCGACGGGTCGTAGGTGTACTTGGCGAGGTTGGGCACCGACAGCGCTCCGCGGGTGCCGACGAGCCGATAGGCGACGCCGTCCGGAAGGAACGGGAACGCGAGTGTCTCCTCGGTGGACTGGTCCCAGCCCCAGGGCGAGACACCGGCGTCGGAGGCGAGGAAGCTCCCGACCGCGCCGCTTTCGAACCTGAGGCTCAGTGACACCGTGTCTTCGACCTCCAGCCCGCGCGCGTGCGAGCTCGTGATCGCCTGGACCTCTGCGACCTCTCCGCACAGGTGGCGGAGCAGATCGAGATCGTGCACGACGTTGATCAGCATCACACCTGCGCCCTGCTCGCGGTGCCAGGGCGTATCGGTGAAGTAGGCGTCTTCTTTGCGTGCCGACCAGAGTCCGCTGACCGCGATGAGCTCGCCGAACTCGCCGTCGTGGATCGCCGAGCGCGCGCGGGCGATCGCGGGGTGATGCCGTCGATGGTGTCCGACCAGCAGCCGTCCATCCAGACGTGCGACGGCGTCGACAAGTCGAAGCGACTCTGCATAGTCCACGGCGACCGGCTTCTCGAGGAGCACCGCGACACCGGCCTCGAGGCACTCGATCGCCGTCTCGACATGGAGCGGGTTCGGGTTGGCGATGATGACCGCGTCGAGCTCTTCGGCATCGATCATCGCTGCGGCGCTGTCGTAGATCGGGCAGTCGAATGCGCTCGCGGCTGCAGCGGGATCGGCGACAGCCGCCAGCGCTGCGCCCTGCTGCGCTCGAATGAAGTCGATGTGCTGTCGCCCCATGAAGCCGGCTCCGATCACGCCGATACGAACGTCCGGGGCCTCGGATGCGGTCACGGAGCCTCCCTGCGTCGGTGCGGTCGCGATGGTCCGGGACTGAGCGTATGTGACGATGGAGCCTCAGGCGGGACACGTTCCATTCAGCGGCTGAAGCCGCCGAGAAGGCGCTCGCGGACGGATGTTCCATTCGACGGGACATCGCTTTGCGAACCGAACGAACTCGGTAAGAGTCAGCACTGCCACCAAGCCGCAACTTGACAGCGTGGTCGATGACGATCTCGCCCCGTGCGAAGACCTCACGGCCGGATGTCGCGATGCGGCGGTCGAATATCACGTTCCGCAAGCACGAAGACGTGCGCACACAAGAGGAGAGTCCCATGGGCACAGCCCGATCGATGCGCCGAGGCAAAATCGCCGCGTCGGTGCTCGCAGCAACCGCACTTGTCGTCACCGGCTGCGCCGGCGGCGGCACGCCGGAGAGCACAGCCACCGAATCCGCCGCGCCGAGCGAGCCCGTCACGCTCACTGTCGCAACCAGCCAGCCGGAGGAGACGCCGAACTACTACTGCGGCGTCGAACTCCTCAAGGAACGCCTTGAAGAGGCCGACATCGGCTTCACCGTCGAGCTGTATCCGGCAAGCCAGCTCGGCCCTGACGCCGACCGGTTCCCGCTCGTCCAGGCAGGCGACATCGACATCGACCTGCAGGGCGCCTCTGCGCTGAGCTCGACGTTCGAGCCCATCGGCGTCGTGGACGCGACCTATGCGTTCGACGATGTCGAGCACGCCTTCCAGTGGATCGACGAAGGCTCAGAGGACCTCTTCAGCGCCTTCCATGAATCCACCGGCGTCAACGTCGTCGACGGCTGGTTCTTCGGTTCCCGCACGTTCACGACGAAGGACATCGAGGTCACCAGCCCCGACGACCTCGCCGGCGTGCCGATCCGGTTCCCGAACTCGCCGCAGTTCCTGGCCAACGCCGAGGCGCTCGGTGTGACCAACCCGGTCTCCGTCGCGGTCGAAGAGGTCTACTCCGCGCTGCAGCAGGGCATCGCCGTAGGCCAGGAGAACCCGATCGTCGCGACCCACTCGCAGAGCTTCGACGAGGTGCTCAACACTGCGATCCTCAACAACCACAACGTCGGCATCCACTGGATCCTCGTCAGTGACAAGACGTACGAGAAGATGAGCGAAGAGCAGGCCGCCCTGCTCGAGGAGACGATCCACGAGATCCGCCCCGAGAACCGCGACTGCGTCGACGAGGCCACTGAGGAGATCCTCGACGAGTACCGTGCGAACGACGCGATGACGGTGATCGAGACCGAAGACATCGACATGGATGCCTTCATCAGCCAGTCGGAGGAGTTCTTCGGAACGTACTTCACCGGCGAGAACCTGGAGGCCTACCAGGCCATCCGCGAGATGGCGGGCTGACCTCAACGACAAAGGAACGGGGTGGGTGCGATTTCGCACCCACCCCGTTCTTTGTCTGCCCGGATCAGTGTCGTCCGGCTGCCTGTGCCGATCCGATGGCTCAGGGCGAGCGCTGCGGCACGGACTGCCGGAGCTATGCGGTCGGATACGACCTCGTCGATCGACCCGGTCACGGAGATCGCACCGATGGGCACTCCGCCGTGGCCGAGGATGGGACTGGCTGTGCACGTGCGGCCGAGCGCGCACTCCTGGAGTTCGGTGGCCGTCCCGGTCCGGTGGATCCCCGCCAGTTCGCGCAGGAGCGCCGACGGTTCGACCAGAGTGTGCACCGTGCGCCGCTCGAGCCGTCCGGAGGTGATGCGGTCGACGACGTCTTGCGGTGAGAACGCCAGAATGGCCTTGCCGAGCGCTGTCGCGTGTGCGGGCAGACGCCCGCCGACCCTGGCCAGCGGGGTCGGCATGGGGCCGCCCCTGACGATCGCGATGAAGACGACGTCGATGCCTTCGAGCACCGCAAGATGAACGGTCTGCCCGGTCGTGTCGCGCAGGTCGGTCATCACGGGGAGCGCGAGCCGGCGGAGCCGCCGTGGCTGCTCCACGGTCTGCCCGAGCTCGAACAGGCGCACGCCGAGATAGAGCATGTCGCCGTCGCGGTCGAGGAAGCGCTGCTCGACGAGCTCGGCCGCGATCCTCGAGACCGTCGACTTCGGCAGGTTTGCGCGTCTGGCCAACTCCGAGACACCCAGGCCTTCGTCGTGTTCTCCGAACGCCTCGAAGACGGCCGTCACCCGATCGAGTACGCTGACCGATTCGGTCCAGTCCGCGGTGCGCATTCGACTACGCGGCCGTGAGCCGGCGTGTGACGGTCGTGCCGGCGGCACGGACCAGCGGTGCGACCCGCTCGGCGTCCATGGCTCCACTCGGGCCCGCGATGGAAATGGCGCCGAGCACGACATGCGAAGCAGAGAGCACCGGGCTCGCGACGGCCAGGATCCCGGGATACGAGACCTCACGGTCCATCGCCACGACCGCAGCGCGCACGTGGCTCAACTCGTCACGGAAGTTCTCGGCCGCGTCGTCGATGAGCGACGCGCTGACCCTGTTGACCACGCCCTGATCCGCGCAGAATGCGAGGTAGGCCTTGCCACTGGCCGTCGTCAGTGCGGGGGAGCGCATGCCCGCGCGAGTCGGGAGCATCGGGAGCCGGCCGGCAACCGTGGCGATCGACACCATGTCGGTGCCCTGCTGCACCCACAGTCCGACGCGCTCACCCGTGACGTCGCGGAGGTTTCTGATCACCGGCGCCGCCGCGGCGAGAAGTCGGCGCGGCAGGCTCGCGCGCGCGCCGAGTTCGAACAGGCGCAGCCCGAGCGTGACCCCTTCCTCTGTGCGTTCCAGATAGCGCTGCGCCGTCAACTCGGCGACGAGTCGTGACACGGTGGACTTCGGCATGCCGGTGCACGCCGCGAGCTCGGTGATCGTCGTAGAGCCGCCGGAATCCTTGACGGCATCGAGGATAGCGATGATGCGATCGAGCACGGCGACGGGCCGGCCTGCTCGCGCGGGGGCCGTGTTCCATTCGGCGAGACTCGTCATCGAGTATCCCCTCTCAACGGGTTGAATCGTCATCGATCGCCCTCTGTGATCGAACGTACTAGTTAGTACGTATTCGTGCAATGCTGTTCTCAGAATTGAGCGGGCACCAGCGCCGGTACCCGCAGAAAGGTGCCATGCGCACGTCGATCGCCACCGTCTGCCTCAGCGGCACGCTGGATGAGAAGCTCGTGGCAGCGCGCGAGGCAGGGTTCGATGGCGTGGAGATCTTCGAGCCCGACCTCGTCGCCTCGCCGGACTCGCCCGAGGTGATCCGAGCGCGCGCCCACGAGCTCGGGCTGTCGCTCGATCTGTACCAGCCGTTCCGGGACTTCGAAGGCGTGGGGCCAGACCTTCTCGAACAGAATCTGCGACGGGCAGCGGCGAAGTTCGCCCTCATGAACCGTCTCGGCATCGAGACCATGCTCCTGTGCAGCAATGTGGCGACGGCGCGCAGCGGCGATGAGCAGCTCGCGGCCGCGCAACTGCGTGAGCTCGGCGACCTCGCCGAGCAGTTCGGCGTGCGCATCGCGTACGAGGCGCTTGCGTGGGGCAGATTCGTCGACAGCTACGAGGCTGCCGCTCGCGTCGTGCGGCTCGCCGGTCATGCACGAGTCGGTTTGTGCCTCGACAGCTTCCACATCCTGTCCAAGGGTCACAACCCGGAAGCGATCGAGACGATCGCGGCCGACAAGATCTTCTTCGTCCAGCTGGCGGACGCACCTCTCCTCTCCATGGATGTGCTCTCGTGGAGTCGGCACCACCGCCTCTTCCCCGGTGAAGGCGGGTTCGACCTCGGAGCATTCATGGGTCATCTGGTGCGCACGGGCTATGACGGACCCATCTCGCTGGAGATCTTCAACGACACGTTCCGCCAGTCGGACACACGCGAGACCGCCGTCAGCGCGCGGCGCTCGCTGCGGTGGCTGGAGCACGAGACAGCATCCTGGCTCGGTGCGTCAGCGGGCGGTCGCGCCTCCCGCATGTCGGTCGCGACGCTGCCGGCCGTCGAGCCGCCCGCCGACGTCAACTACGTGGAGTTGCGGACAGAGGCCATGGACGACATGCGGGTGCTGCTGGCGCAGCTCGGCTTCCGTTCGCACGGTCTGCACCGGACGAAGAGCGTCGAACTCTGGTCGCAGGGCGACGCGCGCATCGTGCTCGGTCGTCCCGAGTCGGACCGGCCTCAGCCGACCGTGGCCGGCATCGGACTCTCGGTGCGCGACCCGGATGCCGCCCTGCGGCGCGCGGTCGGTCTGTTCGCGCCGGAAGTCCATCGCGATGAAGGCGCAGGCGACGAGCCGCTCGTGGGCGTTCGCGCGCCCGACGGATCGGAGCTCTTCTTCGGCGCTGCAGGAGGTGCGGAGCCCGCGTGGGTACGCGAGTTCGGAGCGCCTTCGGGTGACGGCAGCGACCACATCGCCCGGGTGGACCACATCAACCTCGCGCAGCCCTGGCAGCACTTCGATGCCGGCGTCCTCTTCTTCCATGCCGTGCTCGACCTGCACACGCAGCCGTCGATGGAGGTCGCCGCGCCCGTGGGGCTCGTGCGCAGCCAGGTGCTCAGAAGCGCCGACGGCATCGTCCGCATCGCGCTGAACCTGGTGCCGCCGGCCGCAGACAAAGACGCCATCCTTCCGCAGCACCTCGCGTTCGCAGCATCCGATGTTCTCGCACTGGCTCGAGCGGCCCGCGATCGAGGCTTTCGCCCTCTCGACATTCCGGCCAACTACTACGACGACGTCGAGGCGCGGTTCGACATCGACTCCGCGCTGCTCGACGAGCTCAAGGACCTCAATGTCATGTACGACCGCGACGAATCCGGCGAGTTCCTGCACTTCTACACGCCGCCGGTCGGAACGGTCTTCCTCGAAGTCGTCGAGCGCCGTGGCGGCTACGACGGCTACGGCGCTCTCAACGCGCCCGTCCGCCTCGCCGCCCAATACCAGCAGCGCCATGAGGCGAAGGCAGGAGCGTCGGCGTGATCCGCCATGTCGCGGTATTCCGGTTCGTGCCCACGTTCTCCGAGGCCGAGCGCGAGCGTTGGATGACGCTCCTGCGCGCGCTGCCCGCACAGATCCCTGAGCTTCGGAGCATGAGCGTCGGCACTGACGTCCTCGGCGGACCTTCCTCGCACGAGCTCGCGATCGTCGCGGACTTCGACGACCTCGCCGGCCTCGACGCGTACAACCGCCACCCGGCGCACGCCGAAGTGCTCCGGATCTCTGCTCCCGTCAAGGTGTCGCTCGCCACTGTCGACTTCGAAGTCACGGACATCTCGTGACACCGCAGGGGCAGAACGCCCCCTCGCCTGCGCCTCGCGCCCACTATCTCGTCGGCCTCATCGGTGAGGGCATCATGGCGTCCCTCACGCCTCCGATGCACGAGGCGGAGGCGGCCGCGCTGGGACTTCAGTACGAGTACCGCATCTTCGATCTCATCGAACTCGGCCGGCCCGCGGAGGACGTCGGCGCGCTCCTCGCCGAGGCGAGGAGATCAGGCTTCGCGGCGATGAACATCACCCACCCCTGCAAACAGCTCGTGGTCGACATCGTCGACGAGCTCGATGCGGATGCCGCGCATCTGCAGGCCGTGAATCTCGTGGTGTTCGAGCGCGGCCGTCTCATCGGATACAACACGGATTGGATGGGATACCGCGACGGGCTCATCGCCGGGCTGCCGGGTGCATCGTTCGAGCGCGTGGTGCAGATCGGGTGCGGTGGCGCCGGGGCGGCGACCGCCTACGCGCTCCTCTCGCGCGGGGCCGCGCGCCTCGAACTGTCCGATGTCGACCCCGCTCGCGCGGAGGGGCTCGCCGTTCGCATGCAGGCCGGCTTTCCCGACCAGACGGTCGCAGCCGTAGATCAGAAGGATCTCTCCGCTGCGATCGCGCGCGCGACCGGTGTCGTCCATGCGACGCCGATGGGAATGCTCCACCACCCTGGGGTCGCATTCGATCTCGATCTGCTCATGGACGGCGCCTGGGTTTCGGATGTCGTCTACCGGCCGCTCGAGACCGAGCTCCTCCGGCAGGCGGCCGAGCGCGGCCATCCGGTGCTCGACGGCGGCCGGATGGCTGTAGGCCAGGCATACGCTAGTCTCCAGATCATCACGGGCGCGTTGCCCGATCGTGACCGGATGCAGCGGCATTTCCGTGCGCTCATCGGCGCCGAGGAGCAGTCCGGCGCGGGAGGGGGCTCTTGATGACCGGTCGGCTGAGCGAAGTCCGCGACAGCGGGATGACCGATCGTGCGGTGCGGACCCAGGGAGACATCCTGGATGTCGCCACCTCCGAGTTCGCGGCGAACGGCTACGCGGGCGCGCGCGTCGACGAGATCGCCGCGCGGACGCGAACCACGAAGCGGATGATCTACTACTACTTCGGCTCCAAGGAAGGCCTGTATCTGGCGGTCCTGGAGCGCGTGTACGCGCAGATCCGCCGCGTCGAGCGCGGCATCCGGATCGACGAACTGTCAGCGGACGAGGCGCTGCGAAAGATCGCAGAGGCGACCTACGATCACCACACGACGCACGAGGCGTTCATCCAGCTCGTCAGCATCGAGAACATCCATCGAGCAGAGCACCTGCGTCAGTCCGAGACGATCCTGCGCGAGAACGTGACCGCCATCACCCTTCTCGAGGAGGTGATCGTGCGAGGAGTACGGGATGGGATCTTCCGTGATGATGTCGACGCGGTCGACGTGCACATGGTGATCAGCGCCTACGCATGCTTCCACGTGGCCAACCGGCACACCTTCGCCGCCATCTTCGATCGAGACATGCTCGACCCTGCGCTGCAGGACTCGCATCGGCGGCTCATCGGCGACATGGTGGTGGCGATGATGACGGATCGCGGTACGCAGCGCGATACGCCGTGAGGCGAGGTCAGGTCGGTGATGCGCCGCGCGCGCAGAGTCGTCGCGTGAGTGCTTCGGCGGCCGTGCGCACGGACGACGCGCACAGGGCGAAGTCGAAGGCGTCCGCGCGTGCCGATACCCCGATCGAAGCGACCGGAGCCCCCGTCGGCGAGAACACGGCGCTCGCGACGCCGGAGATGTCCTCGGCGAACTCGGCCCGTTCGACCGCGAGCCGATCACGCCGGATGTCGGAGAGCTGACGCAGGAGCCGTTCGGGTTCGACGATCGTCCGGGGCGTGCGGGCCGCGAGGCCCCCGGCAAGGATTGCCTCGACCTCGGCGGCCCCCGTGTATGCGAGCATCGCCTTGCCCAGCGCGGTCGCATGGACGGGTACCCTTCCACCGATCCGTGCGGTGAGGGGGGTCGCCGCGTGACCACGCATGATCGCGATGCACACCATCTCGTCTGAATCGCGGATCGCAAGGTACGCCGTCTCACCCGTCCCGTTGCGAAGGTCGGCGATCGCCGGCAGGGCGATGGCCCTGAGTTCGCGGGGTTCCTCGGCGAGCTGCCCGAGTTCGAACAGCCGAAGCCCGAGATGTATCACGGGTCCATCGCGCTCCAGATATCCCTGCCGCACGAGCGTGGACACGAGCCGCGACACGGTGGACTTCGGCAGGCCGGCTCGCGCGGCGAGTTCGGAGATGCGCAGACCCCGGTCATCCTGGTCGAAGGCTTCGAAGATGGCGGTCATGCGGTCGAGTACGCCGAACGAGTCGGCGTCGGCTGCGGCTCGCATCGTTCAGGCCACCTGCAGTGCCAGCCGGTGGGTGAGGGCCAGCGCTGCGTGCCGCACGAGCGGTCCGATCCGGGCCGGGTCCATATCGGCCGCCGGCCCGGCGACCGAGATCGCGGCGAGGGGGAAACGTTCGGGTGACAGGACCGGACTGGCGACGCCGATCACTCCAGGGAACGTCTCGCAGCGATCGATCGCCACCTCGGAGCTGCGCACGCCTGCGAGCTCCTGCTCGAACAGGCGGCGGGATCCGGGATCCAGGTCCGTCAAGATGCCACGGAGGACGGACTGGTCATCGGTGAAGGCGAGCACCGCCTTGCCGAGTGCCGTCGTCACCGATGGCACCCTCACGCCCGCCCGTGACGGTGCAGGTCGCAGGCGACCTCGCACCGAGATCACCGAGAGCATGTCGTTGCCCTCCTGGACCGCGACGTTGAGGTGCTCGCCGGTTGCGTTGAACAGCTCCGCGAGCACGGGGAGCGCTGCGACTCCGAGGCGGCGCGGAGTGCTCGCCCGGGCTCCGAGTTCGAAGAGTCGGAGCCCGATGGCCACACCACCATCCGTTCGCACCAGGTAGCGGCGTCGTACGAGGTCGCCGACGAGGCGAGAGACGGTCGACTTGGGGATGTCGGTCGCCAGGGCGAGCTGCGTGATCGTCGTCGAGCCGTGGGACTCGCGCACGACCTCGAGAATGGCGATGATCCGATCCAGCACCGACACCGGCTCTCTTCCTTGAGCGCATCGCATGGTTGCAGTATCCGTCGCCTTTCTCCGACCGGCAAGCGTTCGAGCGTCCGATCGACTCGTCGGTTCCACTCACTGGGACGGATCGTCGCCGGCCCCGGTTTGGATTCTGAATGTGGAAGGCCTGAGTCCGAAATGATCTGGACTCAGGCCTCCCTGCTCAGGACTCGGGGATCCTTCAGCGCGATGTCGTCATGCCGCGCAGAAGGGCTTGATCCCCATGGCGCTTTCGAGACCCTCCATCACGTGCTGCTTGAAGAACTCGTCGCCGGCGAGGGGGGCGTCCGTCCAGGCGGCCGCGTCGTGGCCGAGAGTGGTCAGCCACGCTCGCCCGCCGTCGTAGTACTGGCACCAGCTCACGGGGTGGGATTCGCCGTGGCCGGCCACCGTCGCCTCGCTGGTGGCCTGGTCGACCTCGAGGAGCACGTTGACGAAGCTCGGATACGGGATCAGGTTGTACCACTCATCCTTGAACGCCCAGGTCTCGGGCATGAACGAGGTCGACACATCATTGCTGTTGATCGTCTCGACCGTGCCCTCGCGGTTCGGACCGTGGTTGTAGAAGTTCGCCCCGCCGAGAAGCCCCTCGTAGTAGGGCCAGTGGTACTCCGCGCCGAACGCGTTGTGGATGCCGACGAAACCGCCACCGCCGCGGATGTACTGCATGAGGGTGGTCTGGGTGGAGTCGTCGAGCGTGTCGCGGTTCGAGCTGAGGAAGACGACGGCCTGGTAGTTGTTGAGACGGAACTGCGAGAGGTCCTCGGTGTAGTCCGCCGCGATCCCGCGCTCCGCGGCCCATGCGATGAGCGCTGCTTGGGCGATGTTGTCGGGGTTCAGAGCGGGGTTCAGCCCGGGTGCGAGCGGTGTGCCGAGGTGGCCGTGGCGGGGACCCGCTGTGCGGCTCCAGATGAGGATGCGCTTCGGCTCGCCCTCGGTGAAGCCATTGCCGAACTCGTTGTAGCAGCTCGGGTCGACCCCACGGCAGACGCCATAGTCCTTGATCTCGTCGAGGTAGATCTCGCTGGCTGTCGCCGGCTGCCCGCCGAGTCCGTTGCCGTTCCCATTCCCGTTGCCGTTGCCAGGGGCCAGGGCAGCTCCCCCCGCCACGATTCCGGCGCCGAGCGCCGCAGCGGCGACGAGGGCGATGCCGGAGCGAAGTATCGATCTCACGTGATCTCCTTTGATCTTTGATGCATGCCCGGAACGTGCCGAAACGCGCGCAACGGCGTGGGCCGATGGGGGGCGCCGAGTCTTCGCCGCGAGCGGTGGAACTCGGATCGACAGCCGGTCTGGGGCGAATCTAGGTGGCGTCCAACCCTCGCCGCAAAGGGCGTTCCACCCAGTAAGCCGAGCGGTGCATTCCTGTTCGGAGCGAACGTGCGCAGGCCCGCTTATGCGGCGGTGCCGCGGTACTCCTCGTCGATGATGTGCTCGAACCATGTCGTCGTGGCGGCGGGGTCGTCGGCCGGTTCGATCATCGCGATGTGTTCCATGAACGTGTCTTCGTGCGCAGCGTGGAAGTGCTCTTGCCCGGGAGGCGTGTAGATGGTCTGTCCTGGGTGCACTTCGAGGATCTCGCCGTCCCGGGTGCCGAACCGTCCGCCGCCCGAAGTGACGCGGAGGTACTGGCCGCAGGCGTGGGAATGCCAGGCGGTGCGGGCGCCAGGTG
This sequence comes from uncultured Actinomycetota bacterium, assembly GCA_963781135.1. GTDB lineage: Bacteria > Actinomycetota > Actinomycetes > Actinomycetales > Microbacteriaceae > Microbacterium. Next base: position 27,416 of record CAWADY010000014.1, read on the forward strand.
CGAACCGGACGGTGGCGACGACCAGCGCTGGTCGGCCTCATGCGGAAGCGCGATCGGATCCAGCCATACATCGCCGAAGAACTGCTCAGGCGGGTTCTTGGCCACGCCGTTATTCAGGGTGAGCTGCGTGATGATTCCTTCCCGGGAGGTCATCGCGGGTCGATGCGCAGGGTGCCCTGGTGGGCGATCTTGCCGACGACGGATCCGACGATGCGGGGCCCGTATCGGTCGTATTTGGCGTGGTAGGCGGCATCCACCGCTTCTTGGACGTCGCTCTCGGCAGCGCCGACCGGAGTGAGGGTGACTGCCCGGTCCACGCCTCCGGCGTGGATGCGTCCGATTCCGGAGCGCAGCGCTCGCCGGTACCAGGGGTTGCCCGTGCCGTACGCGGAGCGGACGTAGATGTGATCGCCGACGCGGACGGCCCAGATGGTGACGAACGGTCGGTCGGTTCCGTTGGCGCGTTGTGAGGAGATGCCCAGTTCCTCGGCTCGGCCGACCCGGTCGAGTTCATCGCCTCTCCAGGCGCTCATGCGGCCACGTCCACGCCGCAGGGCACGTCGGTGAGCAGGACGAGTCTGGAGGCGAAGTCGTCGATCGTGCGATGGATGGGAGTGCGTTCGGACATCACAGGTCCTTTCGATGGCGTCGGGCTTGTCGTTGGTCGCGTAACCATTTCATCGCTCTTCGCGTGCGCGCGACAGTGACCAGCCTTCCCGGTACTGACAGACCCTCCCTGCATTCAGCGGCGGCGCGTTCGGTCGAGGTCATGGATCATCGCAGCGAAGTGCGGACGCCTTGACAGTGTCCGAAAAGCCGAGGAGCGTGTGGGCCAACTGGTACTGATGCCCCGCGCGCATCGTGCGGTTGCGCTGTGCCCGTTGAGACAATGGGGGAGTACGGCCATGTCCACGAGCGTCATTGAGTCGCTGCGGAGCAGTTTGGGTGGTCCCCTCGTCGCCGAAGGTGACTCCGGGTACGACGAGGCACGGGTCGTGTACAACGCGATGATCGATCGACGGCCGACGGCGATCGTGCGGTGTCAGGGCACCGACGATGTGGTTGCTGTCGTGCGTGCAGCCGCGGAATCGAGGACCGACCTGGCGATCCGTGGCGGGGGCCACAGCGTGCCGGGATTCGGCACCGCCGATGGCGCTCTCGTGGTCGACCTCGGAGACCTCACTTCGGTGGATGTCGACCCCGCATCCTCCACCGCGGAGGTCGGAGGCGGCACGACGTGGGGAATGTTCAACGAGGCGGCGGGGGCGCACGGTCTCGCCACGACCGGCGGGATCATCTCGACCACGGGCGTCGGCGGACTGACGCTCGGGGGTGGAATCGGCTATCTCGCTCGAGGTTACGGCCTGTCGTGCGACAACATGCTCTCGGCGGAGGTGGTCCTCGCTGACGGCAGGGTGGTCACTGCGAGCGCGGACGAAGAGCCCGACCTGTTCTGGGCTCTGCGCGGCGGCGGAGGGAACTTCGGGGTCGTCACGAAGTTCCGCTTTCAGCTGCACCCCGTCGCCGAGATCTACGGCGGCCCGACTTTCTTCGAGCTCTCCGACGCTCCCGCCATCCTGGAGCACTTCGACAGGTACGTTCGAACCGCTCCACGCGAGTTCGGCGGGTTCCCCGCGTTCCAGATCGCGCCGCCACTGCCTTTCGTGCCTGAGGATCGAGCCGGCGAGCCGTTCTTGGCGGTCATCTTCTGCTACAACGGCCCCGCGTCCGAGGGGGAGAAGATCGTCCAAGGCTTCCGTGACGTCGCGAAGCCCGTGGCCGAGGCGGTCGGACTCATGCCCTATCCCGCGCTGAACAGTGCGTTCGACGCGCTCGTGCCCCCGGGCCTTCAGCACTATTGGAAGGCCGCCTTTCTCGATGAGCTCACCCCTGAGGCGATCGACGCCAGCATGCAGCACGGACCGCTGGTTCCGACGGTCAACTCGACGGTGCACTTCTATCCGATCAACGGCGCCTGTCACGATGTGGCCCCCGATGCCACGGCCTTCGGCCACAGAGACGCCAACTTCGCTCTGGTGATCGCGGGGATGTGGCCGGATCCGACGCAGAATGCGGCGAACACCGCGTGGGTGAAGAACTACCACGCGGCGATCGAGCCGTTCTCGCAAGGCGGTGGCTACGTCAACTTCCTCTCCCAGGACGATCAGCCCCAGGCGCCCACCAACTATGGCGCGAACTATGACCGGCTGCGCGCGGTGAAGCGCGCTTACGACCCGGAGAATGTGTTTCACGTCAACCAGAACATCGCACCGTAGTCAGCCCGCGGGGAAATAAGGCATCCGCCCGATGGAGGGGGGTTGCCTTAGAGCGCAGAGTCACTCAGGACGAAACACCTGAGGAGACACCATGTACGTCAGCGAGAACACGTTCATCCACCTGCGCCAGGCTGCCGACGAGCGACGGGACCGTGAGCTGGAATACCGTCGGATCGCGCGGGAGCGCGCAGCCGTGACGAAGCCGGCCACGACGCGAGGCCTGCGGGCGTTCGTGCAACGGTTCCGTCACGCGGAGTACCGGCCGCAGCAGCGGCTTTCGCACACGTGACGACGCTGGTCGCGGAAGCGATCCACACGCTGGTCGAGCCGCGATCTGCCGGTGCGACTGTCGGGGGGCCGTGGGACGATGGGCATATGCGTGCCACGGTCAGCCCCTCGCTGGTCGGTCGGGATGCCGACCTCGACGCCCTCCGCGACGCCTTTGCCGAGAGCGTCGCAGGCTCGACCAGAGCGGTGCTCATCGGTGGTGAGGCGGGCATCGGCAAGACCCGCCTCGTCGGCGAGTTCCTTCGTTCGCTTCCCGCGGAGGCGATCGTGCTGCGCGGTCAGTCGGTCGACTTCGACCGCGACGCTCCTCCGTACGCTCCGATCGTCTCCGCACTCCGTTCGCTGGCACAGGAGGTGGGCGAGGAGGCGCTCTTCGACGCGTCGGGTCCGACGGGCGACGCGCTCTCACTGCTTCTGCCCGAGCTGAGCGGCAGTGCTGCCACCGCCGAGCCCCCTGTGCGGGGCGGCGCCGACCGGCTGTACGACGCCGTCGCTGAGGTGCTCGAGAACGTCAGCGCGATTCGGCCCGTCGTGATGGTGATCGAAGACGTGCACTGGGTCGATCAGCAGAGTCTGGGCCTGCTGCGCTTTCTGATCAGGGTCATCGAAGACGCACGTCTGCTCATCGTGCTCACCTTCCGAAGCGATGAGCTCGGCCGCGGCAGCGCTCTGCGCGCCCTGCTGCCCGAACTCGACCGCAATCGCCGTGTCGCGCGGGTCGAACTGGCACGCCTCGACCGTCGACAGGTTCGGGAGATGGCCACGGCGATCCTCGATCAGCCTCCCGACGAAGACGAGCTGGCGCAGGTCTATCTGAGGACCGAGGGCGTGCCCTTCTTCGTGGAGGAACTGGTGTGCTGCAGCGGGGTGCGCAGCCTCGACAGCTTCCCCGACACCCTCCGCGACATCCTGCTTGCTCGTTACGAGCAGCTCACCGAGCCCACCCAGCGCATGCTCCGGCTGATCGCCGCCGGCGGCGTACGAGTGGAGCACGAGCTGCTCGTCGCCGTGTGCGACGAGTCTCCCGAGGCCATCGACGCTGCGGCGAGCGAGGCCATCGCGGCCAGCGTGCTGGTCGTCGACGGCACCGCCTACGCCTTTCGTCACGCTCTGGTGCGGGAGGCCGTCCACGACCAGCTGCTCCCGGGGGAGCGCGTGCGGTTCCACACGCGGTACGCCCAATCGCTGGTGGCGCAGTCGGGTACGGGCGACGCCACGGCGATCTCGTATCACTGGATGGCGGCTCACAACGTGCGCGAAGCCTTCATCGCCTCGATCGCCGCCTTCCAGCAGGCCAGGTCCTCGTTCGCATTCGCCACCGCCGCGACCATGGGCGAGCGCGCGATCGAACTGTGGGATCAGGTGCCCGACGCGGGCGCCCTCGCGGGGCGAACGAAGGTGGAGCTGCTCGGCGATACCTCCTATGTGCTGCGGAACGCGGGGGAGAGTGAGCGGGCGATCGCTTTGATCGACGAGGCGATCTCACTCTGCGACCAGACCGATGCGGCGGCCTACGCGCTCCTGCTGCGCAACAAGGCGTCGTACCTCGCCAACATCGGTCAGATCGGATCGATCGAACTGCTGCGTCAGGCGCTCGAGGTGCTCGACGGACAGCCGCGCAGCGTGCTTCGCGCGAATGTGCTCGGTGAACTGGCCGCTCGCCTCATGCTCATCGCGCTCTTCGATGAGGCGATCGAGATGGCGGACGGTGCATTCGCCGAAGCGACCGCCGTCGACAACCGGGCGCGCATGTCGGTGGCATCCAACATCCGGGGCTTCTCACGATTGGCCGGCGGTGACATCGAGGCCGGCCTCGCCGACCTCGCGCTCGCCCGCGAGTTCGCCGTCGGCAACGATTCCGCGCGGCTTCGGTACTGGGTCAACCAGTCGGACGCCCTGAACCTGCTCGGCCGCTACGAAGAGGCCGTGCGCACCGCAGAAGAAGGCGCGGAGCGCGCGCGGCAGCGCGGAGTGGAACGCACCTCGGGCGCGGTGCTGCTCTCGAACGTGATCAGTCCGCTCTACGCCCTCGGTCAGACGGGTCGGGCCGACGAGATGCTCGATCGCGCCCTCGAGCTCGACGCGCCGATCGGATTCAGCGCGCCGTTGCGACGCCTCAAAGTGCAGGCGGTGCTGTGGTCCGGCGATCGCCCGCTCGCCGAGCGACTGCTTCGCGGCTGGCGCGGCTCGCTCCAGCAGCACGGCAGATTGGATACGCAGGCGGTGCTGGGCCTCGCCCTCGTCAGCGGTGAGCTCGCGCTCGCCCGCGGCGAGACACGAGAGGCGTGGCAAGAGGTCAGTGTGCTGATCGATCCCCATCACCGCTCGTTCCCCGCCTACGACCTGCCGCTCATCGCTCTCGCAGCGCGCGTGCTCGGTGCCGCGCGGGTCACGGGCATGACCCTGTCGGGAGCCGACGGAGAGCCGCGCCCGATCGACGAGCTCGAAGCCGAAGTGCGGCTGGCGCTCGCCGCCGCGAGCGGCTGGCCGACCGCATCCGCCTATTCGGCGATCGTCGACGCCGAACTGGCGGGCCCGCGTGCCACGGGCACCGATCCCGCGCGCTGGCAGTCGGCGGTCGACGCATGTCGCGATGGTGTCGCCCCGGCCCAGCTCGCGCCGTATGCCGCATTCCGACTCGCCGAGGCGCTCGCCAACGCCGGCGATCGCGCCGGCGCGCGGACTGCGGCACAGACGGCGCGAGAGTGGGCGGAGGCGATCGGCATGGGGCTCATCGTCGACAACGTGACAGAGCTCGAGCGTCGCGTCGGCGCGGTGGGCGGGGAACACCGCGACACATCGGGGGATGCCGCATCGCTCGAGGCCCTTCTCACCGAGCGCGAGCGACAGGTTCTCGATCTGGTTGCGCGCGGGCTGAGCAATGGGCAGATCGCCGAGAAGCTCTTCATCAGCACCAAGACGGCCAGCGTGCACGTGTCGAACATCCTCCGCAAGACGGGTGCGACGACCCGCACCGAGGCGGCCTACGTGTTCACCAACTCGGCGCGCTGACCTCCCTGCGATCCCCCTCAGGGGCGCCGTCGCCGCCCATGTGAAACATACGGCGGATGCCTCATGCGCACCCGCCACCTCAGAGACGAGCGTCGGGTTTATCGAAAGAACCCGTCATTGGAGGCCATCATGGCAATCTTCCTGCTCATCGCAATCGCCGCTGTCGTCCTCGCCGCCGTCATCGCCACCCTGGTACAGGTCGCGCACGACGGTTACCGCGCCGTGCCGACGCGGGCCGACCTGCCGCGACTGCCGGACTTCTCGGTGCGATCAGAAGCTTGAGCTCAAAAGCCTGAGAGCAGCGCGACGCAGGTCGGCCGGCTCAGCGGGAGCTGAAGGCCGCGTCGAAAGCTGCCTCCGGGGCGGCGAACGCGTTGTGCGTGACGAACTCGAGGGCCTCGGGTGCGCCGAGCAGGCGGTCCATGCCCGCGTCTTCCCACTCGACGGAGATAGGGCCGTCGTAGCCGATGCTGTTCAGGGCGCGGAACGCGGCCTCCCACGGCACGTCCCCGCGCCCGGTCGAGACGAAGTCCCATCCCCGGTGCAGATCGGCCCAGGCGAGGTGCGAGCCGAGCCGGCCGTTTCGGCCGTTGCCGAGGTTGAGCTTCACGTCCTTGCAGTCGACGTGATAGATCAGGTCCTTGAACTCGAGGATGAAGTCCACCGGGTTCAGGTCCTGCCACATGAAGTGGGACGGGTCCCAATTGAGACCGAAGGCAGGGCGATGCCCGATCGCCTCGAGCGTGCGAACGGTCGTCCAGTAGTCGTACGCGATCTCGCTGGGGTGCACTTCGTGGGCGAACCGCACGCCGACCTCGTCGAACACGTCGAGGATCGGGTTCCAGCGGTCGGCGAAGTCCTGGTAGCCGGCATCCACCATCTCCTGCGAGACCGGCGGGAACATCGCGACGTACTTCCAGATGCTCGATCCGGTGAAGCCGACGACGGTCTTCACACCGAGCTTGGCTGCGATGCGGGCGGTGTTCTTCATCTCTTCTGCGGCGCGCTGACGCACGCCCTCGGGGTCGCCGTCGCCCCACACCACGTCGGGGAGGATGTCGCGGTGGCGCTGATCGATCGGGTCGTCGCAGACGGCCTGACCCTTGAGGTGGTTCGAGATCGCCCAGACCTTCAGGCCGTACTTCTCGAGCAGATCGAGCTTGCCCTGCACATAATCGTCGTCATCCCAGCGCCACGGGTCGAGGTGATCGCCCCAGCAGGCGATCTCGAGTCCGTCGTAGCCCCACTCGGACGCGAGGCGTGCGACCTCCTCGAGGGGCAGGTCGGCCCACTGGCCGGTGAAGAGGGTGATCGGTCGCGCCATTGCACAATTCCCTTCGGTGTTCGCGGTCGATTGCCGCTCAGTCGGTGGAGATCCAGGAGCTTCCCGCGGCGGAGCTTCGCTCCACGGCATCCAGCACGCGCTGCACGTGCAGGCCGTCCTCGAACGACGGCCGCGGCTGTGTGCCCTCGGCGATCGCGGTGACGAAATCGACGACCTGGTGCGAGAACCCGTGCTCATACCCGAGCATGTGGCCGGCCGGCCACCAGGGTGCGAGATACGGGTGGTCGTGCTCGGTCACGAGGATCTTGCGGAAGCCCTGCTCGGTGGAGGGAAGCGTCGCATCGTAGAAGTCGAGTTCGTTCATGCGCTCGAGATCGAACGACACCGCGCCGAGCGAGCCCGAGACCTCGATCGTCAGCGCGTTCTTGCGTCCGGTGGCGAAGCGCGTGGCCTCGAAGATGCCCAGGGGCGCGTAGCCGCCGTCGGAGGCGCCGTAGCGACCGGAGAAGAGGGCGATGTCATCGACGGTGACGGCGCCGCGCTCGGTCGAAGCGGTGCCCGACAGACCCGCACCCTCGGCGAGCAGCGGGTCGCTCGGCGACGATGGTGTCGATCACGCCCGAGACACTCTGCAGGCGCAGGCCGGTGATGTATTCGGACAGGTCCACGGCGTGGGCGCCGATGTCGCCCAGTGCGCCGGAGCCGGCGCGATCCTTCTGCATGCGCCACGTGAGCGGTGCCTCGGCGTCCATCAGCCAGTCCTGGCGATACGACGCGCGCACCTGTCGGATCTCGCCGATGCGACCGGCGGCGACCAGATCGCGGGCGAACGTCGCCGCGGGGACGCGGCGGTAGGTGAAGCCGACCATCGAGCGCACACCGCGCTCGGCGGCGCGGGCTGCGGCATCCGTCATCGCCTCCGCCTCGGCGACCGAGTTCGCGAGGGGCTTTTCGCACAGAACATGCTTGCCGGCCTCGAGGGCGGCGATCGCGATCTCGGCGTGGGTGTCACCCGGGGTGACGATGTCGACGACATCGATGTCGTCGCGCGCGATCACGTCGCGCCAGTCTGTGGCCGCCTCCTGCCAGCCCCACTTCTCAGCGGCGGCGGTGACGGCGGCGTGGTTGCGCCCGACGACGACCGACATCGACGGCTGCGCGGGGAGGTCGAAGAAGCGGGGCGCGACGCGCCACCCTTGCGAGTGTGCGGCGCCCATGAAGCCGTAGCCGATCATGGCGACGCGAAGGTTCTCGGTCACAGGAACTCCATGGGTAGGGAGGGCACTGAAGCCGAGGAAGGGGCGCCCGCGAGCGGCGGACGCCCCCTTCTCGGTGTTCAGTATGGGCGGATCAGGACTCGAAGGCCAGACCGATGTACTGGTCGACGTTCTCCTTGGTCACCACAGGTGCATCGAGCACGATGCGGTTCGCCACACCCGGCGTGATCAGGTCGCTCATCGTCTTGCCCTGGGCGATGAGTCGCGCCAGTGCGATGCCGTCAGCGGCCTGCGTCGACGGGTAGATGATCGTCGCCTTCAGCACGGTGTCGTCGGCCTCGATCGCTTCCATCGCGTTCTTCGAGCCGGCGCCGCCGACCATGAAGAACTCGTCACGACCGGCTGCCTCGATCGCCGCGAGGACGCCGACGCCCTGGTCGTCGTCGTGGTTCCACAGCGCGTCGATCTGCGGGTTGGCCGACAGCAGCTGGGATGCCGCGGCCTCGCCGCCCTGGACCGTGAAGTCGGCGGCCACGCGGAGCCGAGACCTCGAGTCCGCAGTCCTCGAGCGCATCGGCGAAGCCCGCCGAGCGGTCCTGCGTGAGCGGCAGCGAGTCGATGCCGGGGATCTCGGCGATGATCGCGTCGGGGTTGTCGCCCACCTGCTCGCAGATGTACGTTCCGGCGCTGACGCCCATTCCGTAGTTGTCGCCGAGCACGGTGGCGCGGGCGGCGAACGGGCTGGAGAACTCGCGGTCGACGTTGATGACCGGGATGCCGGCCTCCATCGCCTTGATCGCGACCTCGGTCAGCGCGGCGCCGTCGCTCGGCAGCAGCACGATCGCGTCGACACCGTCGTTGATGAAGGTCTCGACCGCGGCGATCTGCGCGTTGACGTCGTTCGTTCCCTCGGCGAGCTGCAGCTCGACATCGGGGAAGCTCTCGGCCGCGGCGATCGCGCCCGAGTTGATCGCGCCGAGCCAGCCGTGGTCGGCGGCCGGACCCGAGAAGCCGAGGACGACGGTGTCGCCGGTGGCCTCGTTCTCCTCCGAGGTCGTGCCCTGGTCGACGACGTCCTCCTCTTCGGGCGCGCCGGCGGTGCAGCCGGCGAGCAGTGCGATGGCGGTCATCGCGGCGAGGCCGGCGCCGATCGTGCGGATGCGCGCGGTTCGTGTTGAACGCATGTATTCCTCCTTGAATGTGAATGCAGGGGTCGGCGCTGGGGATTTGCAACTGCTCGATTGGCTTCGATAGCGGTGGGTTCCCCGGCCGACCGTGAACAACGTAGCAGAACGCCTTCACGATGCGACAGCTTTTGAGTGACCGTTAGCAGAAGGTGACGAATGCCGCTTTTCCGAATGATTTCGGTATTTGTCCGGTTAAACCACATTTGTGTAGGGAGCACAGGAGGGCTCGATCCGATGAAAGCAGGCATGTTATGGTCGGCGTGTGATCAAAGGTGACCAAGTTTCGGCGTTACTCGAAGTCCGCGGCATCACGAAGAGCTTCGCCGGCGTCCATGCCCTGCGTGGAGTCGACCTCGACGTGCGCCCGGGCGAAGTGCATTGCGTGCTCGGACAGAACGGCGCGGGCAAGTCCACGCTGATCAAGACGCTCGCGGGCGTCCATCGCCCTGATCAGGGATCCATCGCCTGGCAGGGCGAAGTCGTCGAGATTCCCACGCCCGAAGCCGCGCTCGAGCTCGGCATCGCGACCATGTACCAGGAGCTGGACGTCGTCGACGGACTCACGATCGCCGAGAACATCTTCCTCGGCCACGAACTGGCGCGCGGCGGGTTCACGAAGCGCTCGGAGGCGGCCCGGCAGACCACCGAGCTGCTGCGTCGACTGGGACACACGAATCTGTCTCCGCACACCGAGGTGGGGCGGCTGAGCGCGGCCAACAAGCAGATCGTCAGCATGGCGCGTGCCCTGTCGCACGACATCAAGCTGATCATCATGGACGAGCCTTCCGCGGTCCTCGACACCGAAGAGGTGAAGAACCTCTTCCACGTGGTGAAGGAGCTCACCTCCGAGGGCATCGCGGTGGTCTACATCACGCACCGCCTCGAGGAGATCCGCCAGATCGGCGACCGGATCACCGTGCTGAAGGACGGCCGCTCGATGGCCTCCGGCATCCCTGTCGCCGACACTCCGACCGCGGACCTGATCCGTCTGATGACCGGCCGCGAGGTCGCGAACGTCTTCCCGCCTGCCGTTCCCATCCCCGCCGATGCTCCGCTCGTCCTGGACGTCGACGGGCTCGGGCTCGCCGGGGTGTTCTCCGACGTGTCGTTCACGGTGCGCGCGGGCGAGATCGTCGGTCTCGCGGGGCTGGTCGGCTCCGGGCGCTCCGAGATCATCGAGACCCTCTACGGAGCGCGCAGAGCCACGGCCGGCACGGTTTCGGTGGGCGGCAAGAAGCTGCGGCGCGGTTCGGTCGTGTCAGCTGTGGAAGCCGGGATCGGGCTGTCGCCGGAGGAACGCAAGAGCCAGGGCCTGGTGCTCGATGAGCCGATCTTCGTCAACGTGACCCTGTCATCGGTCTCCCGGTTCGCAAAGGCCGGCTTCCTCGACGAGCGCGCCGAGCGCAAGGTCGCGAGCGAGCAGATCGAGGCGCTCGAGCTTCGACCGGCCAACCCCGATCGCGCGGCCCGGACGCTGTCGGGCGGCAACCAGCAGAAGATCCTTCTCGCCCGCTGGCTCGTGCACGGCACGCGTGTGCTGCTGCTGGACGAACCTACCCGCGGCGTCGACGTCGGCGCTCGTGCCGAAATCTACACGCTCATCCGGCGCCTCGCCGCGGCAGGCAATGCCGTCGTGATCGTCTCGAGCGAGATCGAAGAAGTGCTCGGTCTCGCCGACACCGTCCTGATCATCTCGGACGGGCGCGTTCTCCAAACCCTTCCCGCCTCCCAGATCGACGAGCACGGTGTGCTCGACCTCGTCATGAAAGGAACCGCCGCATGAGCGAGCCACTGACCACTCCGGACCTGGGCGGACCGCCCACCTCCGTGAACGCCCCTTCGGGCCGCGACAGCGAGAAGACGGGTCTGCAGAAGATCATGTCCGGCTCGGTCGGGCGCAACCTCGGACTCGTCCTCGCGCTGCTGCTGCTCGTGGTCGTGGGCGCCGTCACCGCCGGTGAGAGCTTCACCACCTTCAGCAACGCGCTGGTGATCCTCCGCCAGGCATCGATCATCGGTGTCGTCAGCATCGGCATGACCCTGGTCATCATCGCGGGCGGCATCGACCTGTCGGTCGGCTCGGTCTTGGGTCTCGCCTCGATCGTGGCGACCCTGGCGGCGATCCAGGACCTCGCCGACCAGACGCACTGGATCGTGATGATCGTGATCGCGCTCGCGGTCGGGCTCGGTGCGGGCTTGATCAACGGCGTCGTGATCGCCTACGGCAATGTCGTCGCGTTCATGGCCACCCTTGCGATGCTGGTCGCCGCCCGCGGGCTCGCCGAGATCCTCGCCGAGCGGCGCACGCTCATCGTCGAAGACCGCGGATTCGTCAGCTTCATGAATTCCGACCTCATCGGCGTCGACGTCCTTGATCTGGATCTTCGCGATCGTCGCCGCGCTCGGCTGGGTGATTCTCAACCGCACGACGTTCGGTCGCCGCACGGTCGCCATCGGCGGCAATCGCGAGGCCGCCCGGCTCGCGGGCATCAACGTCAAGCGCCACACGATGTGGCTGTACGCGATCGCCGGCCTGTGCGCGGGCATCGGCGCCGTCATGATCCTCGGGCGCACGACGGCCGGCAGCTCGACGCATGGTCAGCTGTTGGAGCTCGACGTGATCGCCGCGGTCGTCGTCGGCGGCACGCTGCTGGTCGGCGGGCGGGGCACGATCACCGGGACCGTCTTCGGGGTGCTGATCTTCGCCACCCTGACGAACGTGTTCGTCCAGAACAACCTGACATCCTCCGTGCAGGCTGTGGCCAAGGGCATCATCATCGTGGTCGCGGTACTGCTCCAGCAGCGCTTCGCCAAGCCCGGCGGTCGAGACTAGTGACCTCGTCGCGCTGCGCTCCAGCTCGGTGCGGTGCGCGACGACAGCCTCGAGGCCGAAGCCGGCACCTCGCCGCAACTGAGCGGACATCGGCCGGCTCGGCCGCCTGAGTGAGTGGAACGTGCAATGGGTCTGGATACCGCTTCCGCCGGAACGGGCGTTTCGGAACTGTTTCAACTGCTCCGTGACGGAGTCCCGCGCACCCGTGCGCAGCTCGCGAAGTCGACCGGACTCGCTCGGTCGACCATCGCCATGCGGGTCGATGAGCTGATGCGGATGGGCCTGGTGACCCCGGTCGCCGAGGCCGTCTCGACCGGCGGTCGGCCACCATCGCAGTTCGCACTGAATCCCGGTGCCCGACTCGTGGTGGCGGCCGACATCGGCGCATCGCACGCGACCGTGGCGATCACCGACCTGGGAGCGACGGTGCTGGCCGAGCGCACCGAGCCGCTCGACATCACGCTCGGCCCGGTGCCGGTGCTCACCTGGACGCTCGAGACGGCGCTCGCCCTGCTCGCCGAGACCGGTCGCGCACCACGCGACATCGCCGCGATCGGAATCGGCGTGCCGGGACCTGTCGAGTTCTCCACGGGTCGCCCGGTCAACCCGCCGATCATGCCGGGTTGGGATCGTTTCGACATCCCGGGGTGGATGCGTCAGCATTTCGATGCGCCGGTGCTCGTGGACAACGACGTCAACATCATGGCGCTGGGTGAGCGCGCCACCGGGTGGCCGACGATCGAGCATCTGATGTTCGTGAAGATCGCCACGGGCATCGGGGCCGGGGTGATCTCGGGCGGCCAGCTGCTGCGCGGCGCGCAGGGTGTCGCGGGCGACATCGGGCACGTGCGCGTCGCGCGCGGATCGGACGTGCCCTGCAGCTGCGGCAACCGCGGATGCCTCGAGGCCCTGGCTTCGGGTCCGGCCATCGCGCGTGAGCTTCGCGCGCAGGGCGTGAACGCGGCGAACGGCAACGACGTCGTCGATCTCGTCAAGCACGGGAACATCGATGCGATCCAGGCGGTGCGCCAGGCCGGTCGCGACATCGGCGAAGTGCTGACCGCGTGCGTGAGCCTGATGAATCCCTCGGTCATCGCGATCGGCGGCTCCATGGCACGGGTGGGCGAGCACCTGATTGCAGGGGTGCGCGAGGTGGTCTACACGCGCTCCACGCCCCTCGCGACCGAGCACCTGTCGATCGTGCAGTCGTCGGCAGCCGAGGACGCCGGTGTGCGGGGGGCGAGCATGCTCGCCATCGAGCATGCGCTCTCGCCCGCAGCTATGCATATGCTCGTCGGGGCATAAGCGGCCCGGGGGTCAGTGCAGCAGGCTCAGCGCTTGCGCTTGCGCGCCCTGAGCTTCACGGTCGCCTGCACCCGAGCCCAGAGCTCGCCGTAGGCCCGCGCCGCCTCCGCGCTGGGCGCGTAGGTGCCGATCGGCGCCCGCTCAGTGCCCATCCGCTCGATCGTGACCGTCGCCGGTACGACCACATCGGTCACCGACGCGTGCCTCCGATGCAGCTGTTCGACGGCGTCGCGATGCAGGGTCTTGCGGCGGTCGACCATCGAGAGGAACCCCACCACGCGCGCCTTCGAGGCGGATTCCGCGACGATCTCCTCGACCTGATCGAGTGACCGCATCGACAGCGGCGATGGGACCAGCGGCACCACCACCGCGTGGGCCGAGTACACGGCGTTCTCGGCGACCAGCCCTGCTCCGGGTGGGCAGTCGAGGATCACGACGTCGTAATCACCGTCGACGTGCTCGAGGATCTTCGCGACCCTGTGCTCCGACTTCTTCGCGTGGTCGAGCACGAGGTCGAGATCGCGGTAGCTCGCATCGGCCGGCAGCACGTCGAGGTTGTCGAAGTCGGTGGACCGGATCACGCCGGTCACCTTGCTCCGGCCCGCCACGAGTCGGCTGACACCTCCCTTGACCTTGGGTTTGACCTGCAGCAGAAAGGTCGTCGCGCCTTGCGGGTCGAGATCCCACAGCAGCACGCGGAACTCCTTCGCCGCCTCCCACGCCAGGTTCACCGCGGTCGTGGTCTTGCCGACGCCGCCCTTGGTGCTGTACACCGCGACGACTTTCACGCGTATGTCGATTCAGCAGCGGATCGCAGGGCCGATCGCCTGTCTAGATCGACCGACACCGCACCATCGTCCTCAGTCTCGCGAGTCATCGGGGCTCCATCGTTCCGCGGGCAGGACAGACGAAGCGTATCCCGCGGCGAAGGCGGACGACAGGCCTGCGGGGTGGGATTTCGGCCGTTTGGATCACTGCCCGGTGCAGGCAGCGGGGACGGGCGTGAGCCGAGCATGCCGACTGGGCCCGGCTCGGCGACCGCGCGTGCGAAGAAAAATACTACACAATCCGACCGTGACCCTGATTTGTCGCGGTTGAATCTGCTATTGTGGAAGTCAGATCGGAGCAGTGCCCAACTTTCTTTCGATCATCCGTTCACCTTCAGGGGTGATTCTCGACGGAGGAAGAATGGGGCACGACGGCGGAGACGCGGCAGAGTTCGCGCTCGATCATCTGGTGTCGCGGGTGGTGCAGACACGCGCTGAGATCGCGCGGATGCAGGCGGATGAGGCGGCCCTGCTTGCCGAGGCCGGTGAACTCGTTCTGCGGCGCGAGAAGCACCGCCGAGACGCGGGCAAGCGTGCGCCGCACGATCTTCCCCTGCGTGAAGTGACCAGCGAACTGGGTGCCGCGATGCGCCTCAGCGACCGCGCGGTGCAGGAGCGCATCTCGACCGCCAGTACTCTGCTCGAGTCGTTTCCGGCGACCTTCGTGTCGCTTCGCGAGGGCCGCATCGATCTGGCGCATGCCACGGCCATCATCGACGCCGGCGCGGGCTTGGCTGATCCGACCCTCCGCGCCGAGTACGAACGCATCGTGCTCGGATGCGCCAGAGTTCGAGACTCCGTACAGATTGCGAGCGATAGCCCGGGTCGTCGCCGCGAGGATCGACCCCGCGATGGTCGCGGAACTCCAATCGCGCGCCCGCGGCACCCGCAGCGTACGGGTCATCGACATCGGCGACGGCATGGCCCGGCTTCTGGCCGATCTGCCGGCCGTGCTCGCGCACGCGATCCACGATCTGTTGACTCAGATGGCTCACGAGGTTCGCGCAGCCGCGAGCGAGAGCCGAGAGTCGCGGAAGTCGAAGTGGTGAGACCGCAGACCGTCGAGAGTGTCGAGACGGGGAGTGCCGACGGTCGGGTCGTGGTTGTGACCGGACCAGGCGATTCACGGCGCAGCAAGCCGGCTCGGAGTCGCGACGCGACGAACGCACGATGGACGAACTGCGCGCCGACATCCTCGCTGACCTCGTGCTGACCAGCACCCCCAGTGCGCACGGCGAGGGGGACGCGCTCTCGGCGATCCGCGCGCACGTGCAGATCACGGTTCCGGTCCTGACCGCCGCCGGTCAGAGCGACGAGCCCGCACTCCTCGCCGGGTACGGACCCATCGACACCGAGACCGCCCAGCGCCTCGCCGCGGGTGCGCCCGGTTGGGATCGCGTGATGTTCCACCCCCACAGCGGCGCCACCCTCGCCGTCGACAGGTATCGTCCCAGCGCCGAACTTCGCAGGTTCCTTCGCGTCCGTGACGAACGCTGCCGTTTTCCCGGCTGCACCCAGAGACCGTGGCGGTGCGATCTCGACCATACGCTCGACCATGCCCTGGGGGGCGAAACACGTGAGTGCAACCTGGCGCATTTCTGCCGGCGCCACCACACCGTCAAACACGCCACCGGCTGGAAGGTCAGACAACTCGATCACGGCACCCTGGAATGGACCAGCCTCACCGGCCGCCGCTATATCGACCGACCGCCCTCGCTCGTTCAATTCGTGCCGTCCCGGCTGGGGCAGTTCACCGGACCACCACCCGGAGCCGACGAAGCGCCCTTCTGATCGCGCCTATCCTGGGGCCATGGCGGCGTCAGGACGAGCAGAGTTCGGCCCCGTCCGCGTCGCATGGACCGACGCCGCGGCATCCGTACCGTCGCCACCGAGCATCCTCGAGCGACTCGGCGCGCAGCAGGTTCGTCGTCATGCCTTGCTGGACGGGGTCGCCGCGCAGCGGTTCCTCGCCGGGCGGGCGCTCCTGGTCGAGCTGGCCGAGCAGCTCACCGCCGTCACCGACCTCGCGCTCACGACGACCTGCGCGCGGTGCGGTGCCGACCACGGCAGACCGCGGTTCGAACGCGCCCCGGTGGCCGTCAGCGTCAGCTATGCGGGCAGCGTCGTCGCGGTGGCCGCGGCGAGCACCGCGGATGCCGCGGCGGTGGGCGTCGACATCGAACGCGTGCCGGCCGCCGGGCCGCGTGTGCCGATGCGAGATCTGGGTCTGCTGTTCGCGCCCGCGCCGGCACCCGACATTCAGGGCTGGACCCTCATCGAAGCCGCGCTCAAGGCCGACGGGCGAGGAATCACCGTCGACCTCGCCGAAGTACGGGTCGGCGAGACCGGCAGCGGGCTGCGGGCGGGATCGCGGGCCATCCGCGTCCCCGGCCGGGTCGACACCGTCGATGCCCGGGTGGTCGCGGGCCCTTCCGGCTTCGTGCTCAGCGCAGCGATGGTTCCGGCGGCGGGAGAACCGCCGGGGTGAAGCCCGCACCCGGCAGCGGCGGAAGCTGCGGGAGGTCGAGCCACGCGTGCAAGAGGCCCGCGAGGGAAGCCTGCGCCACGTCTTCAGCGAGCGCGACGAAGTCCGCGGTCGTCGCGGTGGAAGCGCGATACGTCCGCGTCCAGGTGCGCAGCAGTCCGAAGAACGCGACGTCACCGAGCGTCAGCCGCAGCGCGTGCAGCGTGAGCGCGCCGCGCTTGTAGACCCGGTCGTCGAACATCAGAGCCGGGCCGGGGTCGCTCACCACGAGATCCTGGGGCAGCGACGCGAGCCGCGCGTGGTGGGCGAGCGCCTTCTGGTGGGCGGTGGGGCCGCCGGAGTGCTCCGACCAGATCCACTCCGAGTAGCAGGCGAAACCTTCGTTGAGCCAGATGTCCTGCCACTTCGAGACGCCGACGCTGTTTCCGAACCACTGGTGGGCGAGCTCGTGCGCGACGAGCCGCTCCAGGCCGCCCGCGCCGTCGATGTGGTTCGCGCCGAAGACGCCGATCCCCTGTGCTTCGAGCGGGATCTCGAGGTCGTCGGCGGTGACCACCACCGCATACTCGTCGAGCGGGTAGGGCCCGAACGAGCTCACGAAGACGGCGACCATGCGACGAAGGTCCGCGAAGTCGGCGCGCACGCGGGCAGTGAGGGCCGGTGGGTAGAACAGCCGACCGACCGGTCCGCCCAGCGCGACGGTCTCCTCGACGTACCGGCCGACGTGCACCGTCATGAGATACGTCGGCGTGGGCACGTTCTGCTCGAACGTCCAGGTCGTCCTGCCGCCGCTCGTGACACGCGACGTCCGCTGTCCGCCGGCGATGACCGTGTAGGAGCGATCGGTCGTGAAGGAAACGCGGGAGGTCGGCTTGTCGGACGGCACGTCATTGCACGGGAACCACGTCGGTGCGCCGGTGGGCTGCGACGCGACCAGGGCGCCGTCGTCGAGCTCCTCCCAGCCGATCGTGCCCCAGCGCGAGCGTCGCGGCCGCGGTGCGCCGGCGTAGGCAACGGTGATTTCGAAGCTCTGCCCCGCCCCGAGCGGCGACGGCAGCATGACCCGGAGCTTGCGGTCGCTCTGCTGGAAGGCCGTGGTGCGCGAGCTCACACTGACCCTGGTCGCCCGCACACCGATCAGGTCGAAAGACAGCGTCCGCGTGGCGATCAGCGACCGACCGCGGATCACCGCGGTTCCGCTGAGACGATTCGTGCTGACTTTGTAGTCGAGCGTCAGGTCGTAATGGTCGACGCGGATGCCGGGATCGCCGCTCTGCGGAGTGTACGCATCGGCGCTCATGCGTCGGCAGACTGGTACGCCCGCACTTTCACCGCGCGCCAGGGTCCGATCGGATTGCCGCTCCACCGACTGCCCACCGGCACCGACTCGCCGCGCATGACGAGCGATGCAGGCCCCACCGTCGCGTTGGCACCGATGTTCGCCGCCGGAAGGATCACGCTGTGCGGACCGAGCGTCGCTCCTGCCTCGATGGTGACCGTGTCGATGCTCATCACCCGATCATGGAACAGATGGGTCTGAACCACACATCCGCGATTGACGGTCGCCCCGTCGCCGAGCGTGACGAGATCCGGCTCGGGCAGCCAGTAGCTGTCGGTCCACACTCCTCGGCCGACCTTCGCTCCCAGCGAGCGCAGCCACATCGCGAGCGCGGGGGTGCCGGCGGCCGCGTTCGCGAACCAGGGCGCGGCGACCATCTCGGTGAACGTGTCGGAGACCTCCGTGCGCCACACGAAGCTCGACCACAGCGGATGCTCGCCCGCGCGGATCGGGCCGACGAACAGCCACTTCGCGAGCGTGGTGATGGCCGCAGCGATCGCCCCGGCCAGCAGCAGCACGACACCGGACGCCAGGATCGCGACGGCGAGGTCCCACGTCTCGATCAGCCAGGCGAGGCAGAACAGGACCGCCAGCGCGATCGCGCACGTGACGAACACAGGGATGACACGGCACGTCTCCCAGAGCGCCCGGGCGACTCGCAACCCCGGCCGCGGTCGATAGGTGCGCTCCAGGTCGGCGTCGTTGACGACACGGCGCAGCCGGACGGCGGGTGAGCCGAGCCACGACGACCCCGGCTTCGACTTCTCGGGGGCCACCGAGAGCACCGCGACCAGGCCGTCGCGCGGCACCCGATGGCCGGCGCCCGCCATGCCGGAGTTGCCGAGGAACGCACGCTTGCCGATGCGGGCGGTGCCCAGGTGCATCCAGCCGCCCTTCAGCTCGTACGTGGCGACCATCGTGTCGTCGGCGAGGAACGCTCCGTCGTCGATCGTGGTGAGCGACGGGATGAGCAGCACCGTCGAGGCCTCGACGTCGCGGCCGACCTCGGCGCCGAGCATGCGCAGCCAGATCGGCGTGAACAGGCTGGAGTACAGGGGGAACAGCATCGTCCGGGCCGAGTCGAGCAGCCGTTCGGTCGTCCAGGCCTGCCAGGCCACCCGGCCGCGCACCGGATGCACGCCCTCGACCAGCCCGATCGACAGCAGCCTCACGAGCACCACGACGGCCCCGGCGAACGAGAGCCCGACGACCAGCGTCGACGGCACGAGCCACACCAGCGCCGCCGGGACGGCGTCCGCGATCGAACTCGCTCCGCGAATGCCGTACGCGAGCAGGATGCCGCCCGCCGCGATCGCGAGGAACGGGAGCAGGCCGAGCACGGCCGAAGACGCGCCGTATGCCCAGAGCCAGCGCTTCGGCGTGGGCGGACGCTCGGGCGCGAGCGGGCTCGATGTGCCGCCGACGCGGACGGCGGGTGATCCGGCCCAGCGCTGCCCGGCGCGCACGCGTCCGAAGACGGCGGATCCGGGGGCGATCTCGGCGTTGCGGCCGATCCGCGTGCCGGGAGCGAGCGTGCTGCGGGTGCCGATGGTCGCGCCCGCGCCGATGCTGATGCCGCCGATGCGCACCGTGTCGCCGTCGATCCAGTAGCCCGACAGGTCGACTTCGGGTTCGATCGCGGCGCCGTCGGCGATCTCGAGCATGCCGGTGACCGGGGGAAGCGAGTGCAGGTCGATGTTCGCACCGAGCTTCGCGCCGAGGGCGCGGGCGTAGTAGCTGACCCAGGGCGCTCCGGCGAGCCCCACCGGGTCGACCTGGTGAGCGACCTGCTCGGCCAGCCAGAGCCGCAGGTGCACCCCGCCGCCCCGGGGGTAGTCGCCCGGCTTCAGTCCGCCCAGCAGCAGACGGGCGATCACGGCCGAGGTCGCCATCCGGCCGAACGGTGTGACGAACAGGATGAGACCGATCACGATGAGCCACAGGGGCGCCTCGGGGAGGAAGCCGAATCCCGGGAACAGCCGCAGGATCCAGCTCGCCGTGAGCAGCCACGCGGTCCACCGCAGCCCGGCGAAGATGAACAGCGGCACCCCGGCCACGGTCTGCACCCACTGCATGATCCGCGGAGTCGGCCGCGCCACGCTGAACGTGTTGGGAAGATCGTCGAGTTCCGACGCCTCTGATTCCACGGCATCCGCCATCTGCCGCAGCCGCGGAAGATCGTAGACGTCGGTCATCGTGAACTCGGGAGCACGTGCGCGGATGCGCGAGACGAGCTGCGCGGCGGCGAGCGAGCCCCCGCCGAGCTGGAAGAAGTCGGCGTCCTCGTCCGCAGGGCGGATGCCGAGGACGGCGACCCACTGCTCGGCGAGCCACGCCGCGGTGCCCGACAGGTTGGAGTGCGCGGCATCCGTATCGGTCAGCGGCCACGGGAGCGACGCCTTGTCGACTTTGCCCGACGTGCGCACGGGCAGGTCGTCCACCACCGCCAGCAGCGGGATCAGCGGAGCGGGCAGAGTGTGCGCGAGCTCGGCACGCGCGCTCTGCCGGTCGAAGCCTTCGGCCGGCACGACGTAGCCGACGAGCAGCGGAATCCCTGCCTCGGAGCGCTGAACCACCACGGCCGCGGCCGACACCGCGGAAAGCGACTGCAGTGCGGTCTCGACCTCGCCGAGCTCGATCCGGCGACCGCCGACCTTCACCTGATCGTCGGCGCGGCCCTGGAACAGCAGGCCGACCGGATCGAGCCGCACGAGGTCGCCCGAGCGATAAGCCCGGTCCCAGCCGAGGCTCGGCATGGGGGCGTACTTCTCGGCATCCTTCACCGGATCGAGGTAGCGGGCGAGGCCGACGCCGCCGATGATGAGCTCGCCCACGGCGCCGTCGGCCACCCGGTTGCCGGTCGCGTCGACGACCGCGAGCGCCCAGCCCTCGAGCGGCAGGCCGATGCGGACCGGCCCCTCGCCGTCGAGCAGCGCTGCGCAGGCGACGACCGTCGCCTCGGTCGGGCCGTAGGTGTTCCACAGCTCGCGCCCGTCGGCGACGAGCCGTGTGACGAGTTCGGGAGGGCAGGCCTCGCCGCCGAAGATCAGCAGCCGGACGTTCTCGATCGCGTCCTGCGGCCAGAGGGCGGCGAGCGTCGGCACGGTCGAGACGACCGTGATGCCGTGGCCGACGAGCCACGGCCCGAGGTCCTCGCCCGAGCGCACGAGCGCGCGCGGCGCGGGGACCAGACACGCACCGTGGCGCCACGCAAGCCACATCTCCTCGCACGACGCGTCGAACGCGACCGAGAGACCGGCCAGCACGCGGTCGCCCGGACCCAGGGGGGCGGATCGCAGGAACAAGCGCGCTTCGGCATCGACGAACGCCGCTGCCGAGCGGTGCGAGACGGCGACGCCCTTCGGCACCCCGGTGGAGCCTGAGGTGAAGATGATCCACGCGTCGTCGTCGACGGTCGGCGGGGGCAGCGTCGGGATCACCCGCGAACTCGGGTGCGGGGCGTCACCGACGAACAGATCGTCAGCCGCCGACAGGGCGGTGGTCGGGTCGGTGGGTTGGAAGACCCCGGCACCCGTGATCACACCCTTGACGTCGGCCTCGCCGAAGACCAGGTCGGCCCGCTCCGGCGGATCGTCTGCGTCGACCGGCACGTAGGCGGCGCCCGCCGCCAGGATCCCGAGGATCGCCACGTACAGGTCGCGGCTGCCGGAGGGCATCCGCACGCCGACCCGGTCTCCTCGACGCACCCCGCGGCCGTGCAGCCGCGCAGCAGTGCGACTTACGTGCGCGAGGAGCTCCGCATAGCTCAGAGCGCCTCCCGCGTCTTCGAGGGCGGACGCCTCCGGGTGCCGCGCTGCCGTCTCACGCAGGATGTCGATGAGCGTCCGCGGCGCGGGGGCCGCGGACGACAGATCGAGATACTCCTGCATAGACGGCGTCAGGACGACAGCAGCGCCATGAGCTGCGCCTTGGTGTAGCGCGAGAATCCGGCGTGGCCGGTATCGCGCGCGCGCGCACGCAGCTGAGGAACCGTGAGCGTCGACAGATCCTCCGTCGCGGGCAGTGCCGCCGGCTCCGGGCTGGTGGCCAGCTCCGGCGACGGGGTCTCATACAGGCCCGGGTCGGCGACCTCATCCGACTTCGAGGCGGCCGACGTCTTCGCCGGCTTCCGAGCCGATGCCTTCGCGCGCGCCGCCTCGGCCTTCGCTGCGTCGTCCCGCTTCTTGGCGGCCTTCTTCGCATCGCTGGCGCGCTTCTTCGCGGCCGACTTCCTCGCGGCGGCGAGCTTCGCCTCGGCCTTGTCGACGGCCTTGTCGAGTCGGGCGATCGCGGCGACGGCCTCCTTCTCGACCTTGCGCGGCTTGCGCGTGATCTTCTTCTTCGACGCGTGCGCGGCATCCTTCGCATCGTCCGCGCGCGACCGCACCTTCTTCGCGTCCTTCTTCGGCAATGTCTTGATCAGTCGCTTCGCATCCTTCGCGGCAGCGGCTGCGGCATCCAGTGCGGCCTGGGCCGCCTTCGTCGCTTTGGTGGTCTTCGCCATCGTCACACCTTCTCAATCCTCAGAATCGGAGCGCGCAGCAAAACGGCCGCTCCCTGCGGGGAAAGGGTACATGGCCAACGGGGACGGATCCGGGATGATTGCGCGCACGGATGACTCAGCCGGCCATTCCCGCCCGGAGCTGAGTGATCGCCGCGCTGGTCGCATAAACGTACTGCGGCAATGAGCCGGGTTCACCCGCCCACCTGCGGGCCACCGCATCAAGAGGAAAGGCCAGCGTCTTCTTGGAGTCGCCGTACAACGCGAGGCGCGGGCCGCGCTCGTCGGTCACGTACACCCATCTCAGGCCGAGATGCGTGGCGAGATGGTGGCCGATGCCCGCGCCGACGAGGTTGATCAAGGGCAGCGGGTCGGAGCCGGCGAGCGTCCAGGTGCGGCGCGCGTGCTCGAGGTACTCGTCCAGCTCGGTGGGCTCTGTGGAGACCCCGAGCGTGTCGAGCGTCTTGACCAGGGACTCGACCCAGTCGGCGTCGTCGCCGGTGAGTTCGGTGATCTCCTTCATGAGGCCCCTTCCCGGCACCAGATGCTCCGGTGCACCGTAGACGCGCGAAATGAACGGCTCTCGAACGGCACATGGCGGGTTGCCGATGCAGAGCTATTCCTTCGTGACGCGGATGTCAAGCCCCACGGGCACCGCGGGGAGCGGGGTCACACTGGTCGCGTCGAAAGACGCCGTCAGGATCGGTTGGGGCCGACCACTTCGAACGTGATGCGCGCTGCTGCGCGTGAAGCGGAGGCCCGACCCATGGTGCGAAGCGAACTCACCGCCGCCCGCTGTGGTCCCGCGCATCGGTGTCGACGCGACCGTCGGTCGGTGTGCTCGGCTCGCGCCGAGCACATTGGGGGAGCGGCGGGCGCGCTCGGCCGGTCCCCCGAGATCCGGCCTGGGGCCGGCGGATTCTCGGGGGACCTTACTCAACGCACAGCGAAAGGACGCCCGCCATGGTCGCCGACCTGACGCCTGAAAACCTGCGGCAACCCGCGATGGAAACGCGCGATACGGATGCCGACCGCGTCGTGCTGTCGGCGGTTCCGCCCGCGGATTCATCGATGGTGCCGATGCCGGAGCCGGAGGTGCGGGACGCGCCGGATTCCGGTGCCATCCACTGGCATACGCAGATCGAACCCGGTCTCGCCCCGGAGGATGCCGCGCCCGGCGACGCCGACCTCGTTCAGCCCTGACCAGTCGCGTTCGCACGGGCGCTCCGGTTGCACGCACGGCGCACGACGAGCCACGCTGAGAGCGGGCGCGGTACGGCGATAGAGTCCGTACGACGCGCACGGACAGGAACGTGGAGGAGGGGACCTCGATGATCAACGATGGCGATCTGCCCGATTCCCCTGCGCTTAGAGACGGCGCACCTCAGAAGTCGCCCACGATCTATGACGTCGCGCGCCTGGCCGGAGTCTCGCATCAGACGGTCAGCCGGCATCTTCGCGGCCTCGACGGCATCCGTCCCGCCACGAGGGAAAGAGTCACGCGGGCGCTGGAGACGCTCGACTACCGGCCGAACCTGACCGCCCGCAATCTCGCGACCAGTCGGTCGCACCGTGTCGGTGCGCTGACCCATGAGATCGGCCAGGTCGGCCCGAGCAAGATCCTGCAGGGGGCCAGCGCGGGGGCGCGTGAGGCGGGCTACCTGCTCGACATCGTCTCACTCGACGTCGAGGACCCCGCGGCTGTTCAGCAGGCGCTCAATCTGATCACGCAGCAGGACATCGCCGGACTGCTGGTCTTCACTTCGACCGATGCGATGACGCAGGTGCTGCGCAGCGCGTCCATCCGGGTGCCCACCGTCATCGACATCGAGGACGACGAAGGACTGCTGGACCCGCTCTCCCTCGACCCCGACCGCGGATTGGCCGCGGTCGTCGATCACCTGGTGGGACTGGGGCATCGGCGCTTCTTCCACATCGCCGGTCCGCAGGGGTGGGTCTCAGCTCGCAACCGTGAACTGTCGTACGAGCGCGCACTGCAGGCCCACGGCTTGACGTCGCTGGGCACCTCGTACGGGGACTGGTCTGCCGGCTCGGGGTTCGAGTGCGCGAGCCGCATCCCCGCAGACCTGGGCGTCACAGCGCTCGTCGTCTCGAACGACCAGATGGCTTTGGGCGCACTGCTCGCACTCGAGCGAAGTGGAGTGCGAGTGCCGGCCGACATGAGTGTCACAGGGTTCGACGACACTCCCGAATCGGCGTTCTATCACCCGCCGCTGACAACGGTCGAGGCGGACTTCGACCGCACGGGACGTGCGGCGTTCCGCCGACTGCTCGGCCTCATCGAGGGCGGATCGAGGATCGCCCGCACCGACGCACCCGTGCGATTGATCGTGCGGGAGTCCACCGGTCCCGCTCGGTCGTGAATCTGCCGCGACGGCAGCCGACGATCTCGCACTCCTCGGGCGACTCTGAATATTACCGGTAACATTTCTTCATAACGGAACGGTAACTGTCCTTGTTACCGGTAACAGACGGGCGTAAGTTTCCTCGCAGCCGCCGAAGTTGGCGGGTGGAGCGAAACGACGGAGTTCACGCACCCCATGGAAGCGCCCCCCTTCACGGTCCCCAGCCGCATCCTCTTCGGAGCGGCCTATTACGCCGAGTATCACCGCGATGACCGCACGGTCACCGACCTCGATCTGATGCAGCAGGCCGGATTCACGGTCATCCGCGTCGGCGAGTCGGTGTGGTCGACGTGGGAGCCGCGCGACAACGAGTTCGACCTCGACTGGCTGCAGCCGGTGCTCGACGGCGCGCACGAGCGGGGCATCTCGGTCATCCTCGGCACGCCGACCTACGCCGTGCCGCCGTGGCTGCAGGCGGCGTACCCCGAGATCGCCGCCGAACAGCGCACCGGAGAACCGACGCCGTGGGGGGCGCGCCAGGAGGTCGACTACTCCCACCCGGCGTTCCTGTTCCACGCCGAGCGGGTCATCCGTGCGGTGATCTCCCGGTACGCCGACCACCCCGCCGTCATCGGATATCAGGTCGACAACGAGCCCGGGATGCTGCTGTTCCACAACCGGGGAGCATTCCGGCGCTTCGTCGGCCGGCTCAAGGCCCAGTACGGCGACGTCGAGACCCTGAACCGGGAGTGGGGGCTCACGTACTGGTCGCACCGACTGAGCGACTGGTCGGATCTGTGGACGCCCGACGGCAACACGCTGCCTCAGTACGACCTCGCCTGGCGACGCTTCCAGGCCGACCTCACCACCGAGTTCATCGCCTGGCAGGCCGGCATCGTCCGTGAGTACGCACGACCGGGCCAGTTCGTCACGACGTGCATCGCCTACCCGCGGCCGGCGATCGACGACGAGGCGCTCGTCGCGGCACTCGAAGTGACCTCGGGAAACCCGTACTACGCGATGCAGGACCATCTCGATCTCACGAAGTCGCTCGACAGCGTCACGCCCTGGACCACCTCCGGAGTGCCGGGGCTGTTCCGTCAGGCCGACCGGCTCTTCTCGTCGAACCAGTCGCGGTTCTTCGTCACCGAGACAGACGCGCAGTCCATCGGCGGTCCGGAGTTCAACCTGCCGCCCTACCCCGGGCAGCTTCGTCAGGCGGCCTTCGCGCTCATCTCGCGTGGCGCCTCCTTGATCGAGTACTGGCACTGGCACTCGCTTCCCTACGGCACCGAGACCTACTGGGGCGGAGTGCTTCCGCACAGCCTGGTTCCCGGTCGCGTCTATGCGGAGCTCTCGGAGGTCGGCGCCGAGCTTGGGCGTCATCGGCGACCGACTGGACGGGTACGAGCCCGATGCGGACGTCGCGATCCTCTGGTCGACCGACAGCCGGTTCGCGCTGGAATTCAGTCCGACCTTCCCCGCCGCCGACGGCACACCCGATCGCGCGTCCTACCTGCGGATCTTCGACGCGTTCCACCGCGGGCGTCATCGACGCGGGCGCGCAGGCGCGGATCCTGCACACCGGCTCAGGCTCGCGAGCTCGGAGCCGTCGCGCTCGCGGAGCGGTACCCGGTGCTCGTCGCCCCGGCGCTCTACGTCGCGACGGATGCCGACCTCGATCTGCTGCGCGACTACGCGGCGGCCGGCGGGCACCTGGTGATCGGCATCCGCACCGGCTACGGCGACGAGGAGGCTCGCGCCCGCGTGGCGGTCGCGCCCGACCGGCTGCATGCTGCTGCGGGAGTGCACTATGAAGAGTTCTCCAATCTGCACCACGACGTCGAGGTCGACGCTGACGCGGCGCTCACCCTGTCGGAGTCCGCGGTCGCGACGCGCTGGGCCGACGGCCTGATCACCGACGGCGCCGACGTGCTCGTCCGGTACCGGCATCCGCGGTTCTCGGATTTCGCGGCGGTCACGACGCACGCGCACGTCGACGGGCGGATCACGGTCGTCGGGACGGTGCCGTCTCCGGCGCTGGCCGCCGATCTCGTCCGCTGGCTCGTCCCCGCACCGATCGCCGACGAGCTGACGACCGGCCGCGCACCCTCGATCACGATCTCGTCGGGCGCGCTGCCCGACGGCCGCCGCGCGTGGTTCGTCTTCAACTGGAGCGGAGACGAGGCCGCGGTCACGCTCGCCCGCGCCGTCACCGACCCCATCACTGCCGAGAAGCACGCGGCAGCCACCGAACTCTCCCTCGCCCCCTGGTCGACGCTGACCTTGATCGACGAGTGAGATCGCCGGGACCCCCGGCCTCATCACAAGAAGAAGGAAACGACATGAGGAAAGCACCAAGAACAGCACTCGTGCTGGGCTCCGCCACCGTCGCTGCAGCACTGGTCCTCTCAGGCTGCTCCGGCGGATCCGACGGCGGCGGCAGCGACTCGGGCACCGTCTCGCAGGACGACATCGACAAGGCGATGACCACCCCCACCGAGCTCACCTTCTGGACGTGGGTTCCCGACATCCAGAACGAAGTCGACCTGTTCGAGGCGAAGTATCCCGACATCAAGGTCAAGGTGGAGAACGTCGGCCAGGGACTCCCGCACTATCAGAAGCTGCGCAGCGCGATCGAGGCCGGCGAGGGCGCACCCGACGTCGCGCAGATCGAGTACCAGTACATCCCGTCCTTCGTCCTGCCCGAATCGCTCCTGGATCTCACCCCGTACGGCGGAGACGAACTCGCCGACGACTACGTCGAGTGGGCCTGGAACCAGGTCTCACCCGGTGACGAGGTCTGGGCGATCCCGCAGGACGTCGGACCCATGGGCAACCTGTACCGCGAAGACATCCTCACGGCCGCCGGCATCACCGAGCCGCCCGCGACCTACGAGGACTACGCCACCGCGGCCAAGGCCGTCAAGGAGACGACCGGTTCGTACATCTCCAACCTGGGCGCCACCCAGGCCGGGCAGATGATCGGCTTCTTCTGGCAGGCCGGCATCAAGCCGTTCGGCTACGACGGCAAGGAGACGGTCTCGATCGACGTCAACAGTGATGAGGCCAAGCAGGTCGCGGACTACTGGACCGAGCTGATCCAGGCCGACCTCATCTCGACCGACGTCGACTTCAACGACGAGTGGTACCAGGGCCTCGCCAACGGAAAGTACGCCGGTTGGCTGACTGCAGCGTGGGCTCCGGTGTTCCTGCAGGGCACGGCCGAGGGCACCTCGGGCCTGTGGCGCGCTGCGCCGCTGCCGCAGTGGACCGCGGGCGAAGAGGTCTCGGGCAACTGGGGCGGTTCGTCCGACGCCGTGCTGGCATCGAGTGAGAACCCGATCGCGGCCTACGAGCTGGCGAAGTTCATCAACAACGACGAAGAGTCCGCGATGAAGCTCGCCACCGAGCAGTTCCTGTACCCGCCGCAGGTCTCCGTTCTCGAGGACCCCGCGTTCATCGATCAGGAGTCGGAGTTCTACGGCGGCCAGAAGGTCAACGCCCTGTTCGCCGACATCTCCACGACGGTCGACACCGACTTCCAGTGGGTGCCGTTCATGGACTACGTGTACTCCACCTACGAGGAGACCATGGGCACGGTCATCGCCGACAAGGGCGACATCTCCGCCGCCCTCGACGTCTGGCAGGACCAGCTCGTCACGTACGCGGAAGACCAGGGCTTCACCGTCGAGTGAGCCGTGGGGCGTCCGCCGCTCTCGCGGCGGGCGCCCCACCCCACGCGCCGGGCTGGTCCCGGCATCCTTCAGCAGTCGATTGAAAGGAGCCATCGTGTCGCACGCCACAGCGGTCAACGCAGACCGCGCCACGAAACAGGCCGCACCGAAACGGCACACCAGTCCGACCAAGCGCAAGCAGCACCTCGCCGCCTACCTCTTCCTGCTGCCGTTCTTCATCGTCTTCATCACGATGCTCGTCATCCCCCTGGTCTACGCGGGCTACCTCAGCCTGTTCGAGAGCAAGCTCATCGGCGGCGAGGTGTTCGCGGGCCTCGCGAACTACGGCCGCGCACTCACCGATCCGCAGTTCCTCGCGAGCCTCGGCCGGGTCGCCCTGTTCTTCGTGATCCAGGTGCCCATCATGCTGGGCCTTTCACTCTTCTTCGCGCTCGCCCTCGACACGATGCGCGCCCGCGGGTCCAAGGCCATCCGGTTGCTCATCTTCATGCCGTACGCCGTGCCCGCCGTGGTCGCAACCCTCATGTGGGGCTACCTCTACGGCGCCGACTTCGGCCCCCTCGCCCAGATCGCGCGGTCGGTCGGCTTCGGCACGCCCGACTTCCTCTCGCCCGAGAACATCCTCGGCTCGATGATGAACATCGTCACGTGGGAGTTCGTCGGCTACAACATGATCATCATGTACGCGGCCCTCCGGTCGATCCCGTCGGAACTGTACGAGGCGGCCGAGATCGACGGCGCCGGGCAGTTCCGGCTCGCCTGGAGCGTCAAGATCCCTGCGATCCGCCCCGCGATCCTGCTGACCGTGATCTTCTCGATCATCGGCACGTTCCAGCTGTTCGCCGAGCCCAGCCTGCTCAATGCGATCGCGCCGGACGCGATCACGAACGCCTTCACGCCGAACTACTACGCGTACAACCTCGCTTTCATCAATCAGGAGCTCAACTACGCGGCGGCGATCGCGTTCCTGCTGGGCTTGGTCATCGCGGTGATCTCGTACTTCGTGCAGCTCGGCTCCGAGCGAAGCGCCCGCCGAGAGGCGAGGGGGCTGTGATGACCGCCACCGAAACCCGCACGCTCGTCACCGGCTCGCCGGCCAAGGGCAACGCGCGGCACGGCACGGCACTACGACCCCTCGCGGCGACGCAGCTGGCTTCTGACGGTGCTGCTGTGGCTGTGCGTGCTCTATTTCTTCCTTCCGCTGTGGTGGCTGTTCGTCTCGTCGACGAAAGACAACTCGGCACTGTTCTCCACGTTCGGCATGTGGTTCGGCGGCGGGTTCTCGCTGTGGGACAACCTGCAGACGCTGTTCACGATCCGCGACGGCATCTTCGTGCGATGGATGCTGAACACCGTGGTCTACTCGACGGTCTCGGCCGCCGGCGCCACGCTGCTGGCGACAATGGCCGGCTACGCGTTCGCGAAGTACGACTTCCCCGGCAAGAAGGTGCTCTTCAGCGCCACCCTCGGCGCCGTGATGATCCCGCTCACCGCGCTCGCGCTGCCCACGTACCTGCTGTTCTCGCAGGCGGGCCTGACCGATACCCCGTGGGCGGTCATCGTCCCGTCGCTCGTGAGTCCGTTCGGCGTCTACCTCATGCGTGTCTATGCGGCCGATGCGATTCCAGACACGCTCATCGAGGCCGCCCGCGTCGACGGTGCGGGAGAGTTCCGCATCTTCTGGCAGGTCGGACTCCGCCTTCTCGGGCCAGGTCTGGTCACGGTCTTCCTGTTCTCGCTGGTCGCGACGTGGAACAACTACTTCCTGCCGTTGATCATGCTGAACTCCTCCGATCTCTATCCGATCACCGTGGGTCTCGCGCAACTGCAGGCTGCGGCATCCGCCGGGGGTGGAACGCAGGCGCTGTTCTCCACCGTGATCACCGGCTCGTTCGTCTCGATCCTGCCGCTGATCATCGCGTTCCTGTTCCTGCAGCGCTATTGGCAGTCGGGCCTGGCCACCGGCAGTGTGAAGGGTTGACCCACATGGCAGACGCAACGACCACCGGGGCCGGCACCTTCGAGATCGGTGCAGAGGACTTCCTGCTCGACGGGAAGCCGCACCGCATCCTCTCGGGGGCGATCCACTATTTCCGGGTCCATCCCGAGCAGTGGGCCGACCGCATCCGCAAGGCGCGGCTCATGGGCTTGAACGCCATCGAGACGTACGTGGCGTGGAACGCTCACGAGCCGCACAAGGGCGAGTGGAATGCGACGGGCGCGAACGACCTCGGCGCGTTCCTCGACGCCGTCGCGGCCGAAGGAATGCACGCGATCGTGCGACCCGGACCGTACATCTGCGCGGAATGGACCAATGGAGGACTGCCCACCTGGCTCACCGGCGACCCCCTCGTGGGTCTCCGCCGGTCCGAACCCCACTACATGGCCGAGGTCGCCCGCTTCCTCGCGAATGTCTACGAGATCGTCGGGCCGCGGCAGATCGACCGCGGCGGCAACGTGATCCTGGTGCAGATCGAGAACGAGTACGGGGCGTACGGCTCCGACAAGGAGTATCTCGCCCAGCTCGTTCAGCTGACGCGGGATGCCGGAATCACGGTGCCGCTCACGACCGTCGATCAGCCGCAGCCGGCGATGCTCCGGGACGGAAGCCTGCCGGGCGTGCACCTCACGGCATCGTTCGGGTCGCACGCGACGGAGCGTCTCGCGACTCTGCGCGAGCACCAGAGCACCGGGCCGCTCATGTCGATGGAGTTCTGGGATGGATGGTTCGACTGGTGGGGCGGCCACCACCACACCACCGAGCCCTCGGCTGCCGCGGCTGAGCTGGAGGCGCTCCTGGCCGCCGGTGCCTCGGTCAACTTCTACATGTTCCACGGAGGCACGAACTTCGGCCTCACTGCGGGCGCCAACGACAAGGGCCGCTACCGTCCGATCACCACGTCGTACGACTACCACGCGCCGCTGGATGAGGCGGGGGATCCGACCGAGAAGTACTTCGCGTTCCGCGACGTCATCGCACGGTATGCCGAGGTGCCCGACGCGCCCCGCGAGCGGGGGGAAGCTCGGCCGGAGCTTCGCGTGAGGCTTACTTCGAGCGGCGACTGGGTGCGCTCAAGCGGCGGCGCCGCGACGGAGACGGCCGCACCGCCGACCTTCGAGGACATCGGCCACGACGGCGCACTCGTCCGCTATTCGACGGACCTGCCTGAGAGCGCGTTCGGCGGCAGGGGGTCCGCCGTGCTGAGCTTCGGCGAAGTGCGCGACAGGGCCTGGGTGCGCGTGGACGACGTGCTGGTCGGTCGCCTGTCGCGGGCGGAGCACCAGGCATCGCTGGTGGTGCCGTCGGGCAGCAGGCTCGATGTGCTCGTGGAGGATCAGGGCCGCGTCAATTACGCGGACCGGATCGGAGAGACCAAGGGCCTGATCGGGGCGGCACGTCTCGGTGGCACCGAACTGACCGGGTGGACGGCCACTCCCATCGAGATCGCGGGAAGCGGGCCGGCAGTCGACAGCTCTCCGGCGTCGGCGTACGAGGTCGGACCGGTCGCGCTGCACGGCCGATTCGACCTTGAAGCTCCGTCGGACCTCTTCCTCGACACCGCCGCCCTCGGAGACGGCTACGCCCTCGTGAACGGGTTCCTGCTCGGCCGGTACTCGCAGAGCGGCCCCCAGCGCACGCTGTATGTGCCGGGTCCGGTCACGAAGGCCGGGGGGAACGACCTGCTGATCCTCGAGCTGGACCACACCGCGACCGCGACAGTCGACTTCGTCGCGGCGCCGATCCTCGGGCCGCTGGAGGAGTAGCCGGCGCCGCCACCCCTCGGATTCACCCACGCGGGGTGAGCCCTCGAGCGCGGTCACGGGCCTAACCTTCGGGTGTCCGCACACGACTCGAGCTGCGGCGCCGGAAAGCAGGGACGGCCGTGTCTGAGCCAGCAATGAGAAAGCAAGCCACGCGGACGGAAGGCGAAGCGTCGCAGCGAGCTGAAGAGCACCGGATACGAGATCTTCATCGGCATCCTGTCGCTCCTTTCGATCTTCAATCTGGTGCTGATGATCTTCGTGCAGGAGAAGTCGCTCGAGACGGTGCTGGGCGTGATGAACGCCCTGTTCAGCCTCATCTTCCTGATCGACTTCACCTATCGCATCTTCACCGCACCGTCGGCGACGGCATACTTCTTCCGCCACTTCGGCTGGGCCGATCTGCTGGCCAGCCTGCCGTTCCCGCAGCTGAAGGTCCTGCGCATCTTCCGGCTCATCCGCGTCTTCCGTCTGCTGCGCGAGGTCGGCATCCGTGCGATCTCGCAGACCCTGATCAAGGATCGGGCCGGCAGCGCGCTGTATGTGCTGCTGCTCATGGGCATCTTCGTGCTGCAGTTCGGCAGCCTCGCGATACTGGCGCTCGAGCAGAACGCGGAAGGCGCCAACATCACCACCGCGTCCGACGCGCTCTGGTACACGATCGTCACGATCTCGACCGTGGGCTACGGCGACCAGTATCCGGTCACGGAGGCGGGTCGCCTGTGCGGCACCGCGATCATCGTCGTCGGCGTGGGCATCTTCGGCACCTTCACCGGCTACCTGGCGACCGTGTTCCTCAGCCCCCGGAAAGAGGATGCCGCCGCCGCGGGCGACGCGACCGGAGAGAAGCTCTCGGCGGCATCGGTCGAGACCCTGCGCACGCTCCTCGCGGAGTCCGAGGCGAAGATGGCCCAGATCAAGCAGATGCTCAACTGACCCGGCCGAGCGGCGGGAAATGCGGGATGGGTATGGGCTTGGTCGCGCCCTCCCGGCCGCGCTCCCACGCCTCGAGGCTCTCGAGAGCGTCTTGCGGCGTCGCATAGATCACCGGCAGGGGCAGCGGCGCGGTCCAGATGACCTCGGCGACGTCGTCGTCGTCAACCGTGATGTGCGCGAGCGGGCGCAGGTCGACTTCCGGCGCTCGCGCGTGCACGATGATCCAGGTCTGCTCCGCGGTTCGTCTCAGAGCGAACCGCCCAGAGACCACCCGGTCACTGCTGGATCCGTCTCCGCCCGTGTGCGCGCGCTGCATCTTCGTCATCCCTCGAATCGCCCGGCGAGGGTTCGCTATGAGGAGATTCTCATCCGGGCTCGGGCGCACCGAACGGGGGTTGACAGCGCGGGAAGGTCGTGATTCAGCCGCCACCGGCGGCTGCGGCTCAGCCGGCGAGCTGCTTCAGATTCTTCTTCGCCTGCTTCTCCACGAGCACCTCGACGAAGTCACGCACGCGCGCATCTTTCAGCTCGTCGTAGGCCCGGGTGACGGCATCCCGGATCGTGGCTTCCGGCAGCGCGGGAAACCGCGGCTGCAGTCGAACGACGATCTCATCGATCGTCTGTTCCGGGGCGGGGGGCTCGTGTGTCATATGTGGATCTCCCGGGGGGCGGCAATGCGCTCACGCTACATGGCCGAGGGCGTCTTCGTCGCGGAATTTCGTGGCTCACGCACGGGCGTGAACCAGACGACGAGCGCGAGGCCGACGGCGGCCCCGATGACCTGCGCCGTGATGAAGCCGGGCGCCGAAGCGGGGGCGATGCCGGCGAACGTGTCGCTGAAGAGCCTCGGATCACGAAGACGCTCGTACTATGGCTCCCATGGCGGGGTGCGCGACGACATCAGGGGTCGCGTCGAGGCGCTGCTCGCCGAGATCCTCCCGTCGGTGGCCTGAGCGGTCACGCCGAGGCGGTGCCCGCGTCGCTGCGTGAGATGCGCGGAGCATCCGCTTCGTAGATCGTCACCGCGTCGGGGTCGAAAGCGAACTCCACGTTCATGCCGGTGGTGATCTGGGCGTCCGCGACGGCGGTCGGGGTGAGGTCGGCCGAGATGGTGTCGGACCGCACGCGGATGATGTCGCCGCGCGGTTCGAGGTCCAGGATCGGCGCCGTGAACCGGTTCACGGCGCTGCCCGCCGTCGGCGCGAACGAGACGCGCACGGCGGTGGGCCGGATGGTGGCCGCCACGCGCGATCCGGGGGGCGCAGACGTGGCAACGGTGCTCGCGATCTCTACGCCCGCATCGGTCGTCATGCCGCCGGGTGTGCGGATACCTGTGAGCAGGTTCAGCGCGGCCAGGTCCGCCGTGAAGACGGTTCGAGGCCGCTCCAGCGTCTCGCGCGTGGGGCCCTGCTCGATGATGTGACCGTGAGCGAGGATGATGACCCGGTCGGCCAGGGTCAGGGCATCGAGGATGTCGTGCGTCACGATGATCGCGGTGCGGTCCTGCAGCACGCGCAGCAGCGTGCGCCGGATGGCCGGGGCCACCGCGATGTCGAGAGCCGCGAGGGGCTCGTCCAGGAGCAGCAGCTTCGGGTCGGAGGCGAGCGCTCGGGCGATCGCGATGCGCTGCGCCTGGCCGCCCGACAGTTCGGCGGGTCGGCGGGAGGCCAGGGCGACGGCATCCACTTCACCCAGCCAATGCAGGGCGATCTCGTGCGCCCGGGCTTTGCGGATGCCCTTGCTGCGCGCGCCGAACGCGACGTTCTCGAGCACGCTGAGATGTGGGAAGAGGTCGGCATCCTGTGCGAGCGTCGAGACGCCGCGTGCGTGCGGCGGGGTCCAGAGCCGCGCGCCGTCGTTCAGGTCGAACAGCGGCGTCCGGTCGAGGTCCGCACTCCCCGAGTCGGGGTGCACCAACCCTGCGATGATGCTCAGGAGCGTGGACTTGCCGGCCCCGTTGGGCCCGAGGACGGCGACGGTCTCACCGGTCTCGATGCGCAGATCGACGGCGAAGCCCCGCGCGGCGACCGCGGCCGAGAACGTGAGGGTCATGTGCGCACGCTCCGCGTGAGCGTCGAGGCGGTGCCCGCTTGGTGGGCCAGGCCGACGACGATCACGGCGACGACGATCAGCACGAGCGAGAGGGCGACCGCCGCGTCGGGGTCGACTTCGCGCTGCAGATAGATCTCCAGGGGCAGTGTGCGGGTCGTGCCCTGAAGACTGCCGGCGAACGTGAGTGTCGCACCGAATTCGCCCAGCGCCCGTGCGAACGACAGCACGGCCCCCGAGATCAGCGCGGGCAGCACGAGCGGCAGGGTGATCCGCCGCAGCACGGTGGTGGGGCGGGCGCCGAGGGTCGCTCCGATCGCCTCGAATCGGGTGCCGACGGTGCGCAATGCGCCCTCGAGACTCAGCACCAGAAACGGCAGGGCGACGAAGGTCTGCGCCATGACGACCGCCGTCGTCGAGAACGCGATGTCGATCCCGAAGAACTCGAGCGTGGACCCGAGCAGGCCGCGTCGACCGAACGTGTACAGCAGCGCGATCCCGCCGACGACGGGCGGCAGCACGAGCGGCAGCAGCACGAGTGAGCGCAGCAGCCTCTGGCCGGGAAAGCGCGACCGCGCGAGGACGAGGGCCATCGGGATGCCGAACACGATGCACAGCAGAGTGGCGGCGATCGATGTGCGCAGGCTGAGCCAGAGAGCGGCGAGCGAGGACTCCGAGGTGACCAGCGGGATGAACTCGCCCCAGTTCACGCGCGTGAGCATCGCCACCAGGGGAAGGAGCACGAACAGCGCGCCGATCGCGGCGACCCCCACCACCCAGCGGGGGACGCCTGCGTACGCTGCCTGTTCGGACATGCGGAGCTAGGGCAGACCGAAACCGGCGGCGGTGAGCACGGCCCGACCGGCCTCGCCGGTGACGAAGGCGACGAACGCCGCCGCGACGTCCGAGGCGTCGGCATCCGTCAGGGCGGCGATCGGGTAGGTGTTGACCGCTTCGGCGGATTCGTCGAACTCGATCCCGTCGACGGCGTCGCCTGCGGCGATCACGTCGGTGACGTAGACCAGGCCGGCGTCCGCTTCGCCCGAAAGCACCTTGCCGAGCACGTCCGTGACCGACGACTCCTCGCTGACCGGCGACAGCGTGACGCCGCTCGCCTGCTCGACCTTGACGGTCGCTGCGCCGCACGGAACCTCTGGTGCGCAGATCACGAGCTTCACGCCGGGTGCGGCGAGGTCGTCGAAAGTCTCGATGGCCGCCGGGTTGGCGGGTGGTACCGCGATCTCGAGCACGTTCGTGGCGAAGTCGACCGGCTCGCCGTCCACGAGGTCGGCGTCGGTGAGCTTGGCCATGTTCTTCTCGTCCGCCGAGGCGAACACGTCGGCGGGCGCGCCTTCGGTGATCTGGGTGACCAGGTCGGCCGAGCCCGCGAAGTTCAGCTCGACGGTCGTTTCCGGGTTGGCCGCTTCGAATTGCTCGGCCAGTTCGGTGAAGGTGCCCTTCAACGATGCCGCTGCGAACACCGTGATCGAGCCTTCGAGGCCTTCTTGCGTGGCCGTGGGTGCCTCGGGGGCGGCGCTCGCGCAGCCCGCCAGGCCGAGGGCGACCGTCGCAGCGATCAGAACACCGACGGCCCGCGCGGTGTGCGTGTACATCAAGAAGATGCCTCTCTCAGGGGGTTTCGACGATGACCGTCGTGGCTTTCACGACCGCGATGGCGACCGAGCCGGGCTCGAGGCCGAGTTCTCGCACCGCCTCGGTGCTCATGAGCGACACGACCCGATGCGGTCCGCACTGCAGCTCGACCTGCGACATCACGGTGTCGGAGATGATCTCTGTCACCAGCCCGACGAACCTGTTGCGGGCCGACCGCCCGACCTCGGACGGATCAGCCGGCAGTACGGCGTTCTTGCGTG
Source organism: uncultured Actinomycetota bacterium (assembly GCA_963781135.1). Lineage (GTDB taxonomy): Bacteria > Actinomycetota > Actinomycetes > Actinomycetales > Microbacteriaceae > Microbacterium. Next base: position 64,656 of record CAWADY010000014.1, read on the forward strand.
CCAGCTGGGCCAGCTCGAGGCCGTCCACCACGGTGCGCCCCGACCCGTCCTGGCTGCTCGCGAGCACGCCGTTCTCGATCCATCGGCGCAGGGTGTCGTCACTGACGCCCAGATAGATCGCGGCATCCTTCACACGAATCTGCGACATGAGATCCATCCTAGATCCGCATTCGCGGTGGTGGGGTCGCTACGAAGGCGCGAAAGCGGTTCGAATGCACGAGCTTGCAGAGGCTGGTCGGGCTCTGCATCGCCGCACGTCGTAGGCTCGAGCGCTATGGCCCTCGGCGCAACGATCCACACCTTCGCGGTGCAACTGGCCGACGTGGACCGTGGCGTGTACGAAGAGCTCGCGCTGCGCGTCGCGCGTCACCCGTCCGAGACCGAGTCATACATGATGACCCGCGTGCTCGCGTACTGCCTCGAGTACGAAGAGGGCATCGCCTTCAGCGAGGGCATCTCGTCGACCGATGAGCCCGCGGTTCTCGTGCGCGACCTCACAGGCGCGCTGATCGCCTGGATCGAGGTGGGGGCGCCGGACGCCGACCGGCTGCACCACGGCAGCAAGCTGGCTGAGCGCACTGTGGTGTACACCCACCGAGACCCGGCCAAGGTGATGGCGCCGTGGGCAGGGAAGCGCATCCATCGCTCGGACGCGATCGTGCTGCACAGCTTCGACCCCGGCTTCGTCGACGCCGCGGTCGTGGCGCTCGAACGCCGCAACACCATGACCGTGTCGATCACCGAGCGCGAGCTGTACCTCGACCTCAACGGCACGAGCGTGAGCACGACGATCCACGACCACCGCATCGAGTGATCGGGCGCCGTCGCGCGTGGCCGGATCAGTCCAGGACGCCGAAGCGACGAGCGAGCTGGTAGGTCGTGAGGGCGGCGATCGTCGACTCGGCCCCCCGGTTCTCATTGCGACCCGCAGCGCTGAGCCCGTCGAAGCCCGCCCCCGTTGATGGGTCGAACAGGCTCACCCCGACATCGTTGCGGCCGACGAACCAGCCCCAGGAGCGCCTGAGCCCGACCAGCCAGGCCCGGTCGGCCGTGACCTCGAACGCGCACGCGCAGGCTTCGGCGATCGCGGCGGGTTCGATGGGCTGCTGGTCGAACTGCCGCCGTCCGAGCTCGTCGGGTCCGCGACCGGCGGTGCCGGTGACCGACAGGTGCTCGCCTGCGGTCTCGACCGTCAGCAGGAAGCGCAGCATCCCGAGCCCTCGTTCGAGGTGGTCTCGACGACCGAGCTGCGAACCGGCGACGATCATCACCTGCGCGAGCGCCGCGTTGGCGTACCGCAGCCGGTCTTCGGGCCAGCTCCACACGGCGGAACGCGCGTCGCCGACGGCAGCCGATGCGTCTTCCAACAGCGCGCGCGCAGAGTGGTTGACCCCGCCGCTCTGCAGGACGGCGGCCGCGCCGAGGCCCGCGAAGGCCATTGCCCGCAGGTCGGCGCTGCGCGGCGCGGAGGCCAGGGCGAACGCGCGAGCTGCGCGGCGCCGATGATCGGTCGATCTCGCGAGCGAGTACACCTCTCCGAGGGCCCAGATGCCGCGACCCCACCAATCGCCCGTGCCCGGCGCATCGGTCAGAGCTCCCGACACCGCCATGCGGTTGTGGAATCTGCCGTCGCTCTCGAGCGCGTCCTCCAAGAACCTCAGGTACGTCTCAGCAAGTTCAGCCAGCTCCGGGGTCTGATCGGGTTCTCTCGAGACGACGATCAGCGCGCGTGCGACATCGTCCACGCAGTAGCCGTGCTCGCGCCGTGCACGGTCGAACTCGGCGTGCTCGAAGACGCCCCTGTCGTCGGTGAGCGCACCGAGGTGAGCAAACGACGGCGCCGGGGTCGTCGTCGAGATCATGCCGCCTGGGCCGCGCGCAGGCTGCCGACGAGCTGCAGGTAGGCGCGGGCAACCGTCGTCCACGACATCGTGTCGCTGGGCGCCGCGGCCGGCGAGACACTGCCCTTGCGGCTCAGGATCTGCAGGACCCCGGCCGCAATCGCCGCGGGGTCACGATGCGGCACCACGACGCCGGCCCCCTCGGCGAGCAGCTCGATCGCGTGCGGGAATCCGGTCGCCACCACGGGAATCCCGGCGGCGACCGCTTCGGCCAGCACCCCGGAGGTCGCCTGGTCCGCCGACTCGTAGGGCAGCACGACCGCATCGGCGCCGCCGATCAGCGTGTCGAGGGTGGCGGGGGACAGGTAGCGGTCGACGAACCTGACCTGGTCACCGAGCCCCAATCGGTGCACGAGCGCCACGAGCGAGTCCCGGTATGCCTCGCCGTGCTCGGCCACCAGTTTGGGATGCGTCTGACCCGCGATCACGTAGTCGACGAGCGTGCCGGATGCCGCAAGATCGGCGACGGCGCGGATCGACCATTCGAGACCCTTGCCCGGCGAGATCAGTCCCCAGGTGAGCAGCGCCGGCCGCGCGTGATCTCGCACGGTGCGCGCCGCCGCGTCGGGCGTGCGTGCGCCGTGGGGGATCACGCGGATCTTGCCGGATGGCACCGACGCGCTGGCCAGCAGCGTCTCGCGGGCATGTTGAGTCATGACGACCACGAAGCTCGCGTGCGAGCAGACGGCTTCGAGCACCGCCCGCTGGTGGGGGCTCGGCGCCGCGAGCACCGTATGGAGCACGACGATCGTCGGAACTGTGAGCTGGTCGAGCAGTCCGATGACTTCGGCGCCGTCCCGCCCGCCGTAGATGCCGTACTCGTGCTGGATGATGGCGGCCGCCGACCGGTTCAGGATCGCCGCAGACTCCCGAATCGACTGCGCGTCCCCGTTCATCAGGTGGCCGGCGACAGGCTCGGGCGCCCCGGGGAGGGGCGATCGAGGGCTCATCGACCGCCATGACGCGGACGATCGACGCGGTCACGTCTGCGGTCTGGGTCATCGCCTCGCACAGCGAAGCGGTGAACGTCGCCAGTCCGCATCGCGTAGGCGGAAAAGTGGAGAGGAATCCGATGGATGTCACGGTGTACTCCGGGGGGTCGCCGCGGCACTTTGTGGTGTCGAACGGGTGGTCTGCGGGGTGTCGTCCCGTGCGCGCGAGGAGCTGGCGGGATCGGGCTCAACGTAGGCCCACCGGCTCTGAGAAAACGGGGGGCTTGACTTCACCTCGGTGTTGTGGCACCCGTCCTCCGCGCCGCGTGCAGCGCGAGTCTCGTCCAGCGGAACGGGGGAAATTGGCGGGGCCAGTGGATGATCACCGAGTGGAAGCCCCGGCGGACGCGATGTGCGAATGAGCGGAGGTCGCCGAACGGTCGCGCCGAGATGCCCATGGACAGGTCGGGCGCGTAGCGGATCGTATGCATCTCGCCGAGATGGAACGCGATGTCGAGGTCATCGTGCACCAGCTCGTCATGTCTGTGGACCTCGGCGGACACGTCGGCCCAGGCATCCCGGCGCATCGCCATGTTGGAGCCGAAGAGGGGAACGTGTCCCAGCGTCACGGTGAGCACGGCGAAGTACGCAGCCAGATACGCGGCCGGTACGAGCCTCCGCATGCGAGCTGGTCCCTCCACCAGGTGAGCGCCCCCGGTCACCGCAGCCACGGCGGGATCGGCGAATTCATCGACGACCTTCTGCACCCAGTCGGCACCGGGCACGCAATCCGCGTCGAGTCGAGCGAGGATGTCACCGGCCGCCGCGTCATATCCGGCTGCGCTCGCCGCAAGGACCCCCGGCTCGGACTGGCGCACCAGCACCGCGCCCGCTGCGCGGGCCACAGCGGCGGTCTCGTCGTGCGAGCCGTTGTCGACCACGATGATCTCGAACGGGGCAAGGGTCTGCTGCGCGAGAGACCGCAGGCACCGGCGCAGAAGGTCGGCGTCATCCCTGACGGGAATGACGACGCTCACGGTCAGCGCCGGCTCGATCCGCGCCCGCGCGCCGGCGGCATCCGATCGGGTGTGCACCTGAGTCATCCCACTCCTCGTCGTCCGTGCGTCCGTCAACTCGATCAGAACCCCGCGGCCGGCGATAGGTATTGGCGGGGCGGCGCGTCGTGGACTAACCTTCAACGCCCGGCGACGCGGGAGGGTACCCATCGTGGTCGATGCCGGCGATGTCAAGCCCCTCGGAGCGTCCATCGCCCGCTCGTACCGTGAGGGTCATGACACGATTCGGGTACACGCTGATGACCGAGCAGAGCGGACCACGAGAGCTTGTGCGGTACGCGGTCGCCGCGGAGGATGCCGGCTTCGACTTCGAGGTCTCCAGCGATCACTTCACGCCGTGGCTGACCAGCCAGGGCCATTCGCCGCACGCATGGACGGTGCTGGGCGCCGTCGCGCACGCGACCTCGTCGGTGGAGCTGATGACCTACGTCACCTGCCCGACGATGCGGTACCACCCCGCGGTGGTCGCGCAGCAGGCTGCGACCCTGCAGATCCTCGCCGAGGGTCGGTTCACCCTCGGTCTCGGATCCGGCGAGAACCTCAACGAGCATGTCATCGGCGAAGGGTGGCCGTCCGTCCAAGTGCGCCAGGTGATGCTGCAGGAGGCGATCCATCTCATCCGAGCCCTGCATACTGGTGACCTGATCACCTGGGAGGGCGACTACTTCCGCGTCGACTCCGCCCGAATCTGGGACACTCCGGACGGGGGCGTGCCGATCGCGGTCGCCGTGTCGGGCGACAGTTCCATCGAGAAGTTCGGCGATCTCGCGGACCACCTGATCGCCGTCCAGCCCGCGGCCGACCTGATCAAGGCCTGGGACGAGTCTCACGGCGCGCGGTCGCGCAAGATCGGTCAGATGCCCATCAGCTGGGACCCCGACCAGAAGACGGCCGTCGCTCGTGCACACGATCAGTTCCGCTGGTTCGGCGGTGGATGGGCGGTCAACGCCGATCTGCCGACCCCCGCGGGGTTCGAGGGAGCGAGTCAGTTCGTGCGGCCCGAGGACGTCTCCTCGGCCATCCCCTGCGGCCCGGATCTCGACAAGATCGTCGAGGGGGTCAAGGAGTACATCGACGCGGGCTTCACCGACGTCGCGCTCGTGCAGGTGGGCGATGAGGGCCAGGCGCGGTTCCTCGACGAGGCCGCGGGTCCCCTCCTCGAGAGGCTGCGGGCGCTCTAGGCGCGGTGCCGGAGGCGTCAGATCCCAGGGTCAGGCGACGAGCTGCGCCATCTCCCGCTGCAAGGCGGCGTCGGAAAGTTCGCGCTCCTCGAGCATGTCGAGTTCGATCGTCAGACCCTGCGAGGAGTTCGAGGCCTGTGCGAAACGGACGAGCAGCTCAGGGTCGAGTGCCTCAGATTCGGAGTGGAAGACGAATCGCAGCGGGATCGAAGGCTGCAGCCAGATGGTGGAGCGGCCCCCGGGAATGTCTTCCGTGTGACGCCACGACAGGGTGAAGCTCTCGCTGCGCCGAAGCTTGGTCGCCACGACGACCTTGAGGTGAGCGAGCAGCCGGTCCGGAATCTCGATCGGCTCAGCGGTGTTTCCGTAAAACAAGTAGCCCATCGGAGTTCCTTCTCTCGGTCGTGGGGATGCCGACCCCAATCGACTTCTTCACTCTAGCATGTAGTAAGCAAACTTAGATAAATAATCGAACATTAAGAATCTCTAACCAGTCTGGTACCGTGTATCTGGCTGAGTGCGAGGGGAGGAGATGAAGACAATGGCCGTGTTCTCCGCTGCGCAACCCCCGCCGCTCACCGCCGCGCTGCTCAGATACGTCGAAGCCCGCACCTCCGCCCTCAATGCGGCGCGACACGCTCTGGGTGTCAATGAGCTCGACGCTCGCGCGCTGCTTCACATCGACGCGCACGCCGGTACTCGCCCGGGCGATCTGCGCGACTACCTCGGGATCACCTCTGCCGGCGTGACCACCCTGATCGACCGCCTCGTGGAGCGCGGTGCCGTCCGTCGCGACGTCGACGCCGCAGATCGACGTGTCAGCCGGCTCACGGCCGTCGCCGATCTGCGCGCCGAACCCTGGTCGGTCCTGACTCGCTTCGACGACGCGTTCTCGGCGGCCATCGCGGAGGGCGATCTGGGCGACGCAGAGCGCCTTGCCGGTGCTCTCGACGCGTACACCGCATCAGCGACCAGCGCCGCCTCCTGAGTGCGGCCTCGAGTCAGCTCGACTGCTGGCCCATGAATGCGCGCGACTTCGATTGCAGGAAGGCGCCCAGCGCAGACACGACCGACAGCTCGTAGGCGAGACTGAGCACGGTGGCCGGGTTCATCGTCGCGGGTGCCTCGCGAGCTTCCATCGTCACGCGCCACTCGAGCGCTGACATCTCCGGCTGCAGGTAGGCGAGTGTCGGCGCGTTGGTCAGCTGGAACACGACCAGACCAGTGTCAGCGCCGTCGTCGCCGTCTTGAGGGATCACTTTCGCCGAGCCGGCGATGGGATACCCGAGCTCTTCGAACTCGTCGAGCCATGACTGCAGCGTGCTCATGCTCCGGAACGGCATCACGGACTCCCCACTCGTGATCTGGACGGACCCTTCCGTCGACAAAGCAATTATGGGGTAGCGACGGACGAACGGGCTCAAGTTCTTCGCATCGCTTCGGATCGAATCTGTCAAGCCCCCTTCGGGGTGGAGGCTCGTCCTGCTGAATGGTCAGGTACCCAGTCGAACCACGAGCAAGGAGCATCCCATGGTGCAGATCATCGAAACCATCGACGTCGACGTCCCCGTCCGCACGGCCTACGACCAGTGGACGCAGTTCGAGACGTTCCCCAAGTTCCTCGACGAGGTCGAGTCGATCACGCAGCTCGACGACAAGCACACCCACTGGAAGGTCAAAGTCGGCCCGGTGGAGCGCGAATTCGACGCTGAGATCACCGAGCAGCACCCCGACGAGCGGGTCGCGTGGAACAGCATCGGCGGCGACACCGAGCACGCCGGCGTCGTCACGTTCCACAAGCTCACCGACACGTCGAGCCGGGTGACCGTTCAGCTGGACTGGACGCCTGAGGGACTGGTCGAGAAGGTCGGCGCTCTCGTCGGAGCCGGTTCGCACGCGGTGAAGAAGGACCTCAAGAACTTCAAGGAGTTCATCGAGGCGCAGGGCGTCGAGACCGGCGCCTGGCGCGGCGACGTCCCGGCCTGATTCCGGGAGCAGGGCCGATGGCGGTGAAGGAGCTGTGGCTTTCGCGACACGGTGAGAGCGTCGCGAACGTCGCAGCGACCCGCGCGGAACTCGAGGGGCTCGAGCGCATCGCCGTCGATGCGCGCGACGCCGATGTGGTGCTCTCGGCCACGGGCGAGGAGCAGGCCGCGGCCCTGGGCAGGTGGGTGGCCGAGCATCGCTCGGCGATCGACGCGTTCTGGGTGTCGCCGTATCGGCGCGCCCGGCAGACCCTCGCCATCGCACTCGGGGAGTCTGGGCCGCCCGCCGCTGTCGCCGTGGACGAGCGTCTGCGCGACCGCGAGCTCGGCATCCTCGACCTGTTGACGAGCCGCGGCGTCGCGCGTTTGCATCCCGAGGAGGCCGAGCGACGTCGCCATCTCGGCAAGTTCTATCACCGGCCTCCCGGCGGAGAGTCGTGGGCCGATGTCGCGCTGCGCCTGCGCTCGTTCCTCGGTGACGCGGCGAACGCACCCGCCGAGACCGTGATGATCGTCGCGCACGATGCGGTCGTCATGCTGATCCTCGCGCTCCTGCTTCCGCTCGAAGAAGAGGAGCTGCTCGAGTTCGCGGCATCACACACCGTCCTCAATGCGTCGGTCACCCACCTGGTCCGGGCAGGCGACGGCTGGCGGCTCGTCGAGTTCGCCGGCGTCGAGCACCTGACCGCCGAGGGTGCTCCGGTCACGGTCCACCCGGGCAATCCCGATGTCGAGCCCGAGTGAGCTCGTCACTCCCGCGCTGCTGCGGGAGTGGGGCCTTCCCGATCCCGGGGACTCGAAGAAGTCCCGCGGGCGTGTGATGGTCGTGGGCGGTTCGACCCGTTCGCCCGGCGGAGTGCTGCTCGCCGGCGAAGCCGCCCTGCGCGTGGGCGCCGGCCGACTCGGCCTGGTGGTGCCGGCGCCGATCCAGCTCGCGCTCGGTGTCGCGCTGCCGGAGGCGGCCGTCTTCACCCTCCCCGCCAACGCGACGGACGCGATGCCCGACCCCGCCCGCGCGGAACTCGAATCAGCGGATGCCGTCTTGATCGGCCCCGGATTCGACGACGCCGAAGAGACCCGGGCGACGATTCTGTCGGTGGCGGCCGTCGGCCTGCGCTGCCTGGTGCTGGACGCCTTCGCTTTGGGGGTGTTGACCGACATCCCGCGCGGCGCCCTTCCCTCGTCGCTGATCCTGAACCCGAACACCGAAGAGGCCGCGATTCTGCTCGATCGCGATCTCACGGAGGACCGCGCCGCCGATGTGGTCGAGATCGCGCCGACGCTTCGACGCGGTGGTCAACTGCTACGGCACGATCGCCGAGCCCAGCGGGCGCACGTGGCAGGTTCCTGACGGCGGACCGGGGCTCGGCACGTCCGGCAGCGGCGATGTGCTGGCGGGGGCGATCGCCGGGTTCGCGGCGCGGGGTGTTCCGGAGTCCCGCGCGGCGGTCTGGGGCAGCTGGGTGCACGCTCGGGCGGGTGATCGCCTGACGGATCGACCGGGAATCGGCTTCCTCGCACGCGACCTCGCGGGCGAGCTGACCGATGCGCTCGCGGAGGTCACCGGCGCATAACCGGTGTGAGCGCCGGGCCCAGTCCGATTAGGGAGCCGAGCTGTCCAGATCGATCGGGGGCCGGTCGTCTTCCTCCACGTGCAGAACCGCTGTCGGTGGACGAAGAAGGCGGGCCCGGCGGTCGATCTCGTCGATCACGGACTGGTCGCGACCGCTCTCGGTTCCCGCAGCGGGCACGGCGAGCAGCTGGCTCGCGGGTCCGATCAGGAACTCGGCGCTGGCCATCTGGCCGTCCTCGCCGACCACGGGGACGATGAGGACGTCCGACGCCTGAGTGACGGCGAGTTCGCGCGCATATCGCAGCACCGCCTCGGCCACATCATCCGCCATCACTACCGAGCCCCCGGTGTAGTGCAAAGTCATCATGAGTCCATGGTGCGATCCTGCACGCGGCCGGATCGAGGGGGTTGTGCGAACCGGCACTCCATGCAAGAGAGATCCGCTCGCGATCAGGCCAGAAGGTCGTCGGCCTTACCGCCGGCCACCGCGACCGAGACCTGCGTGCCCCACGGGTCGTCGACGCGCACCGTGCGTCCGTCATCGGCGAACGCGAGCTTCATGTCGCGAAGGCGTGCGGTGAGCGCGTCGAGATCCTCGCGCGTCGGCACCGACACCGCGACGTCGCCGAGGCCGAGGCTCGCCGCACGGGGGCCGGCGCCGGCCGAGTGCCAGACGTTCATCGCGATGTGATGGTGGTAGCCGCCTGCCGACGCGAAGAGCGCGCCCGGGTAGCTCGTGGCGGTCGGCTCGAAGCCCAGCGCATCGATGTAGAACGAGCGTGCCGCCGCCACGTCACCGACCTGAAGATGGACGTGTCCGACACGCCCGGCCTGGCCGGGTGCCGCGTCGAGCACCTCCTGGGTGAGGTGGCGCTGCAGATACGCATTCGGGTCGAGGTACTGGGTCGCCATCTGGATCTCGCCGTTCACGAAGCCCCACTGTGCGCGCGGACGGTCGGTGTACAGCTCGATGCCGTTGCCCTCGGGGTCGGTGAAGTAGAACGCCTCGCTCACCAGGTGATCGCTCGAGCCGACGAACCTGCTGCGCGGGTTCTGCCCGGCCCGATAGACGGTCGCCGAGAGGCTGGCCGGATCGTCGAACAGAAAGGCCGTGTGGTACAGCCCGGCCTGGCGAGGATCGACGCCCGGCAGGTCGGGAGTGTCGATGAGACGCACCATGGGCGTGGCGCCGCGACCCAGCACGCGATGCACCTCGCGTCCGCGCACGCGCTCTTCGAGCGGGGTGAGCGCGAGTGCCTGCGCGTAGTAGGAGGACATGCCCTCGAGGTCGCCGACCCGCAGGGTCACGGCATCCATCGTCGTGTCGGGATTGATCGGGTCCATGGCTGCTCCAGATTGTTGTATTCAAAAGTATGAAACCGTGAGAAGCCGAGATCGATTCCCGCGGGCACGCGCTGTACCGCGCTGTCAACCCATCACGGCGGGAGCGGCGACCCTCTATCGTCGCTATCAGCGCCGTTCGCGCGCGCCCACCCGAGTGAGAAGAGCCGTTTGATGACATCGCACATCGCCGTCGTCTGGAACCCCTCCAAGACCGAGAAGGAGACGCTCGAAGCCGGGCTCACCGAGGCCATCGGCGAGGGCGCCACTCCCGAGATCAGCTGGTGGGAGACCACGGAGGAAGACCCGGGTCAGGGGCCCACGAAGGACGCGCTCGCCGCGGGGGCGGATCTGATCATCGTGGCCGGCGGTGACGGCACCGTCCGAGCTGCAGCCGAGCACCTGGCCGACGTCTCTTCCGATGCGCAGCTGGGCATCATCCCGCTGGGCACGGGCAACCTGCTCGCACGCAACCTGGAGGTGCCGATCAACGACCTGCCGGCGGCCTTCGTGCGGGCGCTGGACGGTGACGCGCACCCCATCGACGTCGGCTGGGTCGAGGTCGAGCTCGCGAGCGGCACCGAGCGCCACGCGTTCGCGGTGATGGTCGGATTCGGGATCGACGCCCACATGATCGCCGAGACCAATGACGACCTGAAGGACAAAGCCGGTTGGCTCGCCTACGTCGAGTCGCTCGGTCGCGCGCTCGCCGCCAGCGAGGTCGTTCCCTTCCACATCACCAAGGACGACGAGCCGGCTCGTGATGAAGAGGGTCACACCCTTCTGATCGCCAACTGCGGCAGCCTGCAGGGCGGCATCACGCTGCTTCCGGATGCGGTGCCCGACGACGGCGAACTCGACTACCTCGTGCTCAGTGCCGAGGGGATCGCACAGTGGGCGGGCACGCTCAAGACGATGATGTGGGACAACGGGCTCAAGCGTCTCATCACCGATTCCGATGAGGTCACCAGCACGGATGACGTGAACCACGGTCGGGCGAAGAAGCTTGCAGTGACCCTCCCCGAGGCGCGGGCGTTCGAGATCGACGGCGAAGAGGTCGGCGAGACCAAGTCGTTCACGGTGTCGATCCAGCCGGCTGCGATCCACGTGCGCTGACATTCCGCGACCAGTTCGCACGTCGCTGCATCCAGAACGGCCTCTCGTCCGGAATCACCTGGTGAGCGCGCGATGCGGCGGTACTCCGCGACCGGCCGAGGCGAAGGCTCACGACCGAGAGGCGCCCGGATCATGACACGCAGGCCTGAGCAGACGATGGTCGTCGAGTACGACCGCACCGGCGACACCGACGTGCTCGAGTTGAGGCCGCATCCGCTGCCCGGCGAGGTACCCGGTCAGGTCACCGTCGAGGTGATCTGCGCGGGCATCAGCCACATCGACGGCTTCATCCGCGGGGGCCGGGAGTCGGAGTGGATCGATGAGCCGTGGCCGCGCCGCTCCGGCAGTGACTTCGCCGGCATAGTCGTCTCGGGCGATCGCGCATCCCGCTTTCCGCCCGGCACCGAGGTGATCGGTCACGTCCGCGCGGGGGCCCACTCGACGTACCTCACCGTTCCGGTCGGCGCGCTCGTCGCGAAGCCGAAGGGAGTGACGTGGGAAGCCGCGGGCGGACTGTTCCTCGCAGGCGCGACCGCGCTCGACACCCTGGACGAGCTCAAGATCGGCCCGAGCGACACAGTCGTGATCTCGGCCGCGGCGGGTGCCGTGGGCAGCGTCGAGGCGCAGCTCGCCAAGCATCGCGGAGCGAAGGTGATCGGCACGTGCGGCGACCGCAACTTCGACTACCTGCGTCAGCTCGGCATCAAACCCGTGCGTTACGGCGACGGAATCGTCGACCGGATCCGGCAAGCCGCCGGCGGACCGGTCACTGCGCTGATCGACAACTTCGGCCAGGACGGTCACTCGATCGCGGCTGAGCTGGGGCTGCCGGAGGGTCGCCATCGCTCGAGCGCAGATCGCCGTCACACGGAACTGCGCCTCCTGCGGGACGACCCGGAATCGCTCGCCTACGGCACGAAGCTGCTCGAGCGACTCGCGCAGCTCGCGCAGGACCGCGCCTTCACGCTCCTGATCTCGGGGCTCTACCCGCTGGAAGAGATCTCCGATGCGTACCTCGATCTGCAGAAGCTGCATTCGCGCGGCAAGGTGCTGATCGGTACGCACATGGTCACCACGTTCCGGACTCTCAAGGCCCGCGACGTGCATGAAGCGGCGGGCTGAGGATCACGAGCTGCTGAGTGGCACGCGTCATCGCGACGTAGCGATCGACGGCGCCTTCGATCCCCACGCCGAACGACTCGGGCTCGACGAGCACGACGAGGTCGAACTCGAGCCCCTTCGCCAGTTCCGGCGTGAGGGAGCTGACCCGTGATGTCGCCTCGAAGGTCGGGTCGCCGATCACACACGCGACGCCCTCGGGATGATCGCCCAGCCAGGCCGCGACGATCGTGGACAGCTCCGAGGTCGCGCCGTATGCGACGGGAATGCCGCTCCGGCGGATCGAGGTCGGCACATTGGCGTCGGGGATCGCCGCGCGGATGACGGGCTCGGCTGCGGCCATCACCTCCTGCGGTGTGCGGTAGTTGATGGTCAGTCCGGCGATCGTCGCCCGGTCGATGCCGACACGACTCAGGCGCTGCTGCCATGACTCGGTGAAGCCGTGTCGCGCCTGGGCGCGATCCCCGACGATCGTGAAGCTCCGCGACGGGCAGCGCAGCAGCAGCATCTGCCATTCGGCGTCCGTCAGCTCCTGCGCCTCGTCGATGACGATGTGGGCGAACGGCCCGGCCAGCGGATCAGGCTCGGCGGTCGGGAGGCCGCCGACGTCATCCAGGCTGTTCTGCGCATCCTGCCCACGCAGCATCGACATCAGCATCAGCTCGGAATCGTCGGCGGCGATCAGGTCGTCGATCACATCGGCCCGGCGCTCGCGCTCGGCCGCCAGGGCCGCTTCGCGGCGCCGACGTCGCAGCGACGCCTCCGGGTCTCCGAGGCGCTGGCGTGCGGCGTCCAGGAGAGGGAGGTCGGCGGTCGTCCAGGCGGACGGATGCCGGCGCTGCAGCATCCGCACCTCGTCGGGTTCGAGCCAGGGCGCGCACCGGCGCAGGTACGCGGGCACCGACCACAGGTTCGCGACCACGTAGTCGGCCTCCAGCAGCGGCCAGGCTTTGTTGAAGGTGCGCGTCAGCTCGGTGTTGCGGGCGAGCGCGCGCCGGAGCATCGCGTGCGGTGCGACGCCGTCGTCCACTTTGTCCAGGAGGATCGCCAGCAGCGCCTCCCAGACGTCGTCGCGCGCTTCGTTGTGCGGGATGCCCGGCTCGGGCGCCTCGAACGCTTCCGCCCAGTCATCGGCGGTCAGCGGGATGCCGCCCCACGGCGTCTCGACGCGCATCGCGGTGGCCGGCGGTTCCTCGTAGAGCGCGACGGCCGGCTCGATCGCGGCGACCATCTGCGCGGTGGCCTTCAGCTGCGCGACGCCCGCATCCGTTTCGGGCCCCGCGATCGCGCCCTCCGGCACCAGGTCGCGGAGGGTGCAGGTCTCGACGCCCTCTTCGCCGAGCCCTGGCAGCACGTCTTGGACGTAGGCGAGATACGGCTCGTGCGGACCCACGATCAGCACACCGCCGTGCGCGCGGCCCAGTCGCGGGTCCGCGTAGAGCAGGTACGCGGCGCGATGAAGCGCGACCACGGTCTTGCCCGTGCCCGGTCCGCCGTCGACGACGAGGGCGCCGTGAGACGGCGCGCGGATGATCGCATCCTGATCGGCCTGGATCGTGGCGAGCACGTCCCGCATGCGGCTGGTCCGGTTGCCGCCGAGGCTCGCGATGAACGCGGACTGGTCGTCGAGTGCCACACGCCCCTCGAGCCCGTCGTAGGCGAACACCTCGTCCCAGTAGTCGGTGATCCGCGCGCCCGTCCAGCGGTACCGGCGCCGGCTCGCCAGCCCCATCGGGTCGCCGTGCGTGGCGCCGAAGAACGGTGCGGCGGCGGGGGATCGCCAGTCGATCAGGAGACGCCGGCCGGCGTCGTCGGTGAGGCCGAGCCGGCCGATGTAGACGGGCTCGGACTCATCGGTGTGCACGATGTGGCCGAGGCACAGGTCGAGACCGAAGCGGCGCAGGGTGTTCAGCCGAGCGGTGAGGCGATGAATCTCGAGGTCGCGGTTCAGCGCCTGCTCGCCGGTGCCGCCGGGTTGCCTGCGCTCGGCATCCCTCCGTGTTTCAAGGTCGAGGATCGACTGCTCGAGGGTCTCGGCGATGCGCGAGAAATGCTGCTCGTCGGCGGCGATCAGCGCGGGGTCGGCTTTCGCCGCGAGCCGTGGAGGCAGGTCGAACACGCGTGTGGTCAGAGGATTCACGTGGGTCAGCTCCGATTCGAGGATCGTGACCGTCGCGGCGGGCGATCGTTCACGGCCGACCAGTATGCGCCCGCGAGGGGGCCTTGCGGCAAGCCCCCATCCCCGCCTTATCCTGGAAGTGAGGAGAGGTCCGCCCGGTCCGCGTTGCGGGACCCCCTCACCGATGCCATCCGGCACTGCCCGGCCGCGTGCTCCCGCTGTGCACGTCCCCGCGGCGTTTGTCAAGGCTGGCTCTGCCGGTCGCACCGCGTCATAGCCTCCACGAGGAGGCCCAGCCATGACGACGACATCCCCGACGCCGAAGGCGCTCACGCGCGCTCACGCGGCCGCCGGCGGGAAGGAGCCGAACGCCCCACTCGGTCCGCTCGGCACGCGGAGCGCGCTGACCGAATGGGCGCTCGAGACCGCTCGGCGCACCGTCGGCTTCGGCATCGATGTCGACGCCACCCTCTCGTGGTGCGTCGAGGTCGGCAAGCGTGCGCCGCACGTGGGCACCGGTCGTACCCGGGAACTCTGGGAGCTGCTGGCTGAGATCGCCGCTCTCGACGTCTCGGCCGCGCGCATGCTCGAACCGCACCTCGACGCGCTGAGCATCCTGGGCCAGGCGGGGCTCGGCCTGGGCACCGATCACGATGACTCCGACCTCGAGCGCGTGCGCGCACGCGCCGGCTCCACGTGGGGGGTGTTCGCCGCCGAGGGCGCCGGCAAGCGACTCGACGCGGTTCCGGACGGTGACGGCTGGAGACTGCGCGGCACGAAGCCCTGGTGTTCTTTGGCCGCTCACCTGACGCACGCGCTGGTGACGGCATCCGTCGACGGAGGCGAGCGCGGGCTGTTCGCCGTCGATCTGCGCGACTCCCGTGTGCGTGCGCACGAAGGCCCCTGGTTCGCGCGCGGACTGAAGGACGTCGTGAGCACCGACGTCGACTTCGAGGGTGTGCCCGCGGTGGCCGTCGGCGATGTCGGCTGGTACCTGACTCGGCCGGGCTTCGCGTGGGGCGGCATGTCGGTCGCCGCCTGCTGGTGGGGCGCCGCGCGGGGCATCGCGGAGCCGCTGCTGGCCGCCGCCCGCTCCGAGCGCGCCGACCAGCTGGCGCTCGTGCATCTCGGACGCGTGGATGCCGCACTCTGGGCAGCGCGCGCCGTGCTCGGCGAAGCGGCCGATCTCGTCGACGCGGGCGCAGCAGCGGAGGTCGGCGATCGGCTTCTGGCCGAACGGGTGCGTGCCGTCGTCGTCGACGCCGCGACGCCTGGTGCTGTCCGAGACCGATGCCGCACTCGGACCGGCACCTCTCGTCACCGACGAGACGCACGCCCGCCGGGTCGCCGACCTGCACCTGTACCTGCGCCAGCATCACGGCCCGCGCGACACCGCGAGGATCGGTCGCGAACTGGCCGCCGCGGTGGGGGACTGATGGTCAGCTTCAGCCACCTGGACGAGGGCACGTCGGAGGAGGTCTGGCGATCCGATGAGCGCATCGCCGCAGCGCCCCTCCTGCATGTCGACCTGGATGAGCTGGTTGTGGTCGCCGCTCATCCCGACGACGAGACGCTCGGGGCGGCCGGGCTGATGCGGCGGGTGCACGAGAGCGGCGGTGGTGTCACCGTCATCGTCGCGACCGACGGCGAGGCGTCGCACCCGAACTCGATGTCGCACACGCGCGCCGATCTGAGCTCCCTCCGACGCAGCGAGGTGGTGCGCGCGGTCCACGCGCTCGCGCCGGGTGCCGGCATCCACTTCCTCGGCCTCCCCGACGGCGCGCTCCGCGAGAACGCGGGTGCGCTCGATGAAGCGCTCGCCGCTCTTCTCGATGCGGTGCCGGCGGCCGTCGGGCGAACGCTGATCCTCGCGCCCTGGTCGGGGGACGGGCACCGCGATCACCGGGTCACCGCCGAATCTGTCGCGCGTCTCGCGGGGCCGCGCGGACTGCCGCACCTGGGGTACCCGATCTGGCTGTGGCACTGGGGACGACCGGCCGACGTGCCGTGGGATGCCGCCGTCGCACTGTCGCTCACGCCGGGTGAGCGATCGATCAAGGCGCGAGCACTGCGGACCCACGCGTCGCAGATGCAACCCCTCTCGAGTGCGCCGGGCGACGAAGCGGTCGTGCCGGAGTCCATGCAGGCGCACTTCGCGCGTGACACGGAGCTCTACTTCGTCGAGGGCGGCGAGGTGTTCGACGGCGGTTCGCGGCCGCCGGCCGAGACGCTCCCACGTCGTTCTTCGACGATTTCTATGCCCGCAACGACGATCCGTGGGGCTTCGAGTCCCGATGGTATGAGGAGCGCAAGCGCGCGATCCTGCTGGCCAGCCTGCCCTCCCGCCGGCTCGGCGACGTGCTCGAGATCGGCTGCTCGACCGGGCTGATCACCGCCGACCTCGCCGATCGCGCCGACCGCGTCCTGGGTTTGGACGTCTCGGTGGCCGCGCTCGACGCGGCGCGTGGGCGGGTCGGCGGCCATGACGCGGTGACCCTGCGCCAGGGAGCCGTGCCGGGCGACTGGCCCGAGGGGGCGTTCGACACGATCGTGCTGTCGGAGGTCGGCTACTACCTGTCTTCTCCCGACCTCGAGCGCACGATCGCGCTGATCGACGCGGCGATGACGGCGGACGGATGCCTCGTCGCATGCCACTGGCGGCATCCTGTGTCGGAGTACCCGCTGTCGGGCGACGAGGTCCATCGCGCGCTGCGGTCGTGCGCCTCGTGGGAGACCCTGCTGATTCACGAGGAGGAGGACTTCGTGCTCGAAGTGTTCTGCCGTCCACCCGCGCTGTCGGTCGCCCACCGCGAGGGTCTGCGGTGAGCGCGTGGTCCATCGAGGCGCTCGTGGTCGTCGTCCCGGTTCACGACGAGGCCGAGCTGCTGGATTCATGCCTGTCGTCACTGGCCGCCGCGATCGCGCGGGCACCCGTTCCCTGCGAAGTCCGCGTCGTGCTCGACGCGTGCACCGATGACTCCGACGAGATCGCGGCCCGGCATCCGTTCGCCGTCGTGCGCACCGACGCCGGGGCTGTCGGCGCGGCGCGCGCCCAGGGCATCGCGTCGGGTCTGACGGCGCTGCGCGAACTGCCCGCGGAGCGCGTCTGGATCGCGAACACGGATGCCGACTCCACGGTGCCGGCCCACTGGATCACATCGCAGCTCGAGCTCGCCGCCTCGGGCGCGGACCTCGTCGTCGGCACGGTGCGGCCCGACTTCGGTGACCTGTCGCCCGCCCATCAGCGGCTGTGGCTCGAGACGCACCATCCCGGCGCTCCGAACGGCCACACGCACGGCGCGAATCTCGGCGTCCGCGCGAGCACCTATGCCGCCGTCGGCGGCTTCAGCGCACTGACCGAGCACGAGGACGTCCGCCTGGTCGACGCGTGCCGCCTCTTCGGGGCGACGGTGGTCGCGAGCGATGCGGCCGAGGTCAGCACATCGGGGCGCTTCATCGGGCGCACCCCTGGCGGCTATGCCGGGTACCTCCGCGACCAGGAGCGGTCGCTGCCCCTCGAAGCAGCCGATCTCATCTCGCAGGGAGACGGACGATGAGCGCAGCGGAAGCCGAGCGCGGTGCGGAAGACATCGCGATCTCGCCGATCTCGGTCGCCGACGCGGGCGAGGTGCTGACGATCCAGCGAGCCGCGTTCGTGTCGGAGGCGATCATCTACGGTTCGGTCGACATGCCGCCGCTCGTCCAGACGCTCGCCGAGCTCGAGGCAGAGCTGGGCGGGAGCGACGGCTGGGTGGCGCGGCTGGAGGGCCGTCTGGTCGGCGCCATCCGTACGCGCGAACGCGACGGCCTGCTCCTGATCGGCCGGATCGCCATCGCGCCCGACATGCAGGGATTCGGCATCGGCCGGGCGCTCCTCGAGGCCGCGGAGCAGCACTCCCGCTCGGAGGAGGCCGAGCTGTTCACCGGCAGCCTGAGCGAGGCGAACATCCGCCTCTACGAGCACTGCGGCTATGTCGAGACGGAGCGGGTCGACAAGGGCGGCGGAGTCGAAGAGGTCTATCTGCGCAAGCGCCTCTCCGAGCCGCGACCGTGAGGACGCGCCGGCCACTCAGGGCGCGGGGTTTCACAGACCCTTTCCTCCGGTCACCGGCAGCACGGCACCCGATACGTACGACGCGTCTTCGGACGCCAGATACACATAGGCGCCGGCGAGCTCCGCCGGCTGGCCGGCACGGCCGAGTGGGGTGTCCTGACCGAACGTCGCCAGGCGCTCGCTGTCCCACCCGGTCGCCGGGATGAGGGGTGTCCAGATCGGCCCGGGCGCCACCGCGTTCACGCGGATGCCCTTCGGTCCGAGCTCCTCGGCGAGCGCCTTCACGAACGCGACCTGCGCGGCTTTGGTCATCGCGTAATCGAGCAGTCCCGGCGACGGGTTGAACGCCTGGATCGAGGAGGTCACGATGATGGAGGCGCCCGGCTTCAGGTGCGGCACCGCGGCGCGGGCGGTGAAGATCAAGCCGTAGAGGTTCGTCTTGAACACCCGGTCGAGCTCGGCGGTCTCGAGCGAATCCAGCCCCTCGCGGTCCTTCTGATAGGCCGCGTTGAGCACCACGATGTCGATGCCGCCGAACTCCGACACGGTGTCGGTGACGATCGACCCGGCGAAGTCCTCGTCGCGCACGTCTCCCGCGAAGGCGATCCCCCTGCGGCCGGCCGCCTCGACGATCGCGACTGTGGCCTCGGCATCCTTCGCCTCCTCCGGCAGGTGCGCGATCGCGACGTCCGCCCCCTCGCGGGCGAACGCGATCGCCACGGCGCGGCCGATGCCGGAGTCGCCGCCGGTGATCAGGGCGCGGCGGCCGCGAAGCCGGTCATGGCCGACGTAGCTGTCTTCGCCGTGGTCGGGTGTCGGGTCGGTCCGCTCGGTGAGTCCCGGCTGATCCTGCTGCTGCGCGGGGAACTCCTCAGCGGGGTGCTTTGATCGCGGGTCGTTCATGGTGTCGGTCACGGTCTGCGCCTCCGTCGTCGAATCACGGCGGGGCGACGCCCCGTCGCCGACAAACGTAGGTGCGCGCGACCGCGTGCGGAGCGGGGTTGACCCGCCCGGAGGGTCGCGCTAGAGAGCGGCGTCGGGGCGCGGTTCGCAGATGATGACCGGGATCTCGCGCTTCGTCTTGCGCTGGTATCCCGCGTAGCCGCCGTACTCGCGGGTGATCCGCGGCCAGAGCTCGGCGCGTTCGGCCGCCGTGGCGGTGCGGGCGTGCATCGGGAGCGTCCGACCGCGGACGGTCAGCTCGACATCGGGGTTCGCGACGAGGTTGAGATACCAGAACGGATGCCGGGGGCCGCCGGCCTTTGATGCGACCAGCACATAGCGATCGCCGTCGTGCACCGGTGCGGTGAGCATCGCGCTGCGGGGTTTGCCGGACTCGCGGCCGACCGTGTGCAGCTCGACGACCGGCATCGAGCCGAGCGTCGAGCCGATGCGCCCGCCCGATATGGCCAGCAGACCGCGGTGGAAGCGGTTGAGCATGCGGTGCCCGAAGTCGTTCACACTGCCCTCGCGCTCATGCCCGAAGCCTACGTGGCGTTCGGGTGCCCGGCGCTGCCCGCTTCGATGTCCCACTTGTTGTTGGTCTGGGAGGCCTGAAGCAACAACAAGTGGGACATCAACGGCGGGGGAGGGCTAGAGGCCCTCTGCGATCTGCTTGATGGCGGCGAGGCGGCGGTCCCACTCGGCGCCGATGGCGTCCAGGCGGTGCGCCGTGCTGCTGAGCTGAGATCCGATCACCCGGTACTGCACCTCGCGGCCGACGCGGACGGACTCGACGACGCCCACCTCCTCGAGCACCGCGAGATGCTTCGCGATCGCCTGACGGCTGACCGGCAGGCGCCCGGCGAGGGCGGATGCCGAGGCATCGCCCTCGCCGAGTGCCGACAGGATGCTCCACCGGGTCTCGTCGCCGAGTGCGGCGAACACCGGAACCAGCGTCGCTGTGCTCACGAGCCGCTCTCGAGCAGGGCGACGAGCTTGTCGAGCTCGTCGTTCCAGCCCGTGCGGTGGCTCTCGAGGTTCGCGGCGGGGTCGGATGTGGTCTCGAATCCGGTCTCGACCACGGTGAGCCGGGTGCCGCCGGGCACTGATTCGAGCGTGAATGTGAAGACCGTCGAGTGGTCGTCGTCCACTTCGTCGGGCAGGTGGCCGCTCGCGTCGTCGTTGCCCCACCGGTACGAGACCGTCCGCGGTGCGTCGATCGCTTCGATGCGCACCGGCACGGCGCCGTAGTCGGGGAAGGTCAGCGTGCCACGCGCACCCACGCCCATCCCGTCGAACGCAGCCCGCCCGAACCAGCGCGAGATGTGCTCGGGCTCGGTGACGGCCGACCACACCTTCTCCACCGGAGCGGCGATCTGGATCGTGCGCCGCACCGTGAAGGTGCCTGCGTCGATGACGGATGCTTCGTTGCTGATCATGCTCATGATCGATGTCCTTTCGTCTGATCTGCAACTACATGGTTGCATAACTATCCCAGAAGTGCAATCAAAAGGTTGCACAAACGAGGAATCGAGCCGCGGGCGACCGTGCACGTTACACCCGTGCCACCCCGGACGGAAGGGGGTCGGTCCGCCCGGTGCGGAGGTCTCGACGTGTCGTAGGGTTGCGCTGACGAGCACGCGTGATCCCCGACGCACGGCTCCACGACGATGAGGAGGTGCGGGATGACCTCCGATGTGACTCCCGTCGAACCGATGCCCCCGGCGGTCGCCGCAGACCCCGACGCCCGCCGCACCGTCGCGCTGATCGTCGGCATTTCGGCGACCGTGGCGTTCGCGATCGTCCGGATCGTCGTGGCGCTTGATCCGAACAAGCCCCTGGAAGTCGACGCGTGGTGGAACGACCTGATGGTCAGCACCGAGACCGATACCGGGCTGGTCCTCGCGTGGATCCCCGCGCATGTCGGCAACACCATCCCGATGTTCGCGATCACGCTTGCCACGGTGGTCGTGCTCTTCCTGCTCAAACGGCGATGGGATGCGGCGAATCTCGCCATCGCCATCGCGATCGTCGTGGCCATCGGAGCCCCGATGTCGTACCTCGTCGCTCGCATCCGTCCGGATGATTCGCTGGCCGAGACCATCGCCACGTCGTTTCCCTCCGGTCACACGGCTGTCGCGACGACGTTCTTCATCACGCTGGCGCTGATCTTCCGCCGCTGGTACATCTGGACCTTGGGCGCCGTGTGGGTGCTGTGGATGATGTGGGGCAGGACATATCTTCACGCCCACTGGCTGAGCGACGTCGTCGCCGGGCTGCTGGAGGGCATCGCGGTCGCGACCCTCGTCTGGTACGCGATGGAGGCCGTGCGCGACCGCCGAGCCCGGCGTCATCAGGCCGTGGAGTCGGCGCCTGCCGCCTAGTCCAGAAGCTGTCGTGCGCCTTCGATGAAGCGCCTGTAGTCCTCGAACCCGTCACCCACGGTGATCGCGCGCAGCACGACCTCGTCGACTCCACGGCGATATTCGCTCAGGCGCGTCGCGAGGTCGTGGGTCGCGGCATCCAGCACCGTGTCGTCTGGGTCGATGCCGAGACGGGCGAAGTTCGCGGCGTACGACGGAAAGCCCGCGTAGCGCGCGGTCTCGGCACGCAGACGCTCGTGGGCCGCCGGATCGACGGCGGTGCGCACGTACAGCGCGACGTGGGTGTCGGGTCTGAGTCTGCGGGCCTGCGCAGCCTGCGCGCGTCCGGCGTCGGGAGTGAGCCAGCTCAGCAGCACGCCGTCCGTCTCTTCGACCGCGAGACGGCGCATCTTCGGGCCGAGCGCACCGACCAGGACCGGGGCGGCGAGGGCGGCGCGCAGCTCGCCCCCGGCATCGCGCACCAGGTCGAGCACGCCGTTCTTCGCCTGCCCCGAGCCGATGCCCAGCACGAGCCGATCCTGCGGCAGGCGCGCGGCCTCCACGTGGGCGGCGATCTCGGCCGCACTCCGACGATCGACCGGCAGCACGCCGGTGGCGAGCGTCAGTCGCCGGGTGGTGTGCGCTGCGGCCTCGAGCACGGCGAGCGCATCGGCGCCCGGGGTGTCATTGACCCACAGCGCGTGGAATCCCGCCTCCTCGACGAGCGGCGCGAGCTGAGCGGCCACATCGGGACCGATGGATGCTGCCACTCCGAGCGAGACCACAGCGCGATGCGTCATCCCTCGAGCATGCACCACGAGCGAATGCCGTGACGCGTCAGGCATCTTTCCGCGACACCCATTCGGGTCTACCCTGTGATCGCCGAGATGGAGCACGCGAGCGAGGCTGACATGTCAACGACGAATGAGGCCGTCATCCAACGGCTGATCGACTGCATCAACGACCGCGACATCGCGGTCATGGACGAGCTCTTCCACGACGACGCCACGATGGACTGGCCGCAGTCGCGGGAGCGCGTCCGAGGCGCCGCGAATCGACGGGCCATCTACAGCTCGTTTCCGCAGCTGCCCACGATCACCCCGCGGCGGATGCTGAGCGCCGGCGACCTCGTCGTCGCCGAGGCGACGCTCGATTACGGTGGCCCGACGTACGAGACGGTGTTCATCTTCGAGCTCCGCGACGGCAGGATCAGCAAAGAGACCGCGTACTGGAGTGAGGCGTTCGAGCCGCCGGACTGGCGAGCCGCGTGGGTCGAGAGATTCTGACGGTGCGCTACGCGCGCCCGCCGGTGAAGCGTGGCGCGCGCTTCTGCTGGAACGCCTCGAAGCCCTCGCGGTAGTCGTCGGTGTCGCACAGCGCCGCCTGCGCGGCGTTCTCGATCGCCACCGACTCCCACAGGCCCATGCGCTCGTCGCGCAGTCGGGCGATCAGCGCCTTGCTCGCCAGGAATGCCTCGGTCGCACCCGCGGCGGCGCGTTCGGCCGCTTCGAGGGTGCGCCCGTGCAGCTCGTCGGCGGGCATCTCGCGCGAGAACAGGCCCGACTGCACCGCCTCGGTGCCGCTCATCAGCCGCGCGGTGTAGATGAGGTCGAGCGTCTTGTGGGCTCCGAGCCGCTCGTAGAACAGGGCGTGGCCGCCGGAGTCCAGCGTCGCGCCGAGCGCCGCGAAGGGCGAGCCGATGCGCGCCGAGTCGGCGACGTACACGACGTCTGTGGCGATCAGCAGGCCCAGGCCGACCCCGAGGCAGGCGCCGTGGGCCTCGGCGAACGTCGGGGCCGGAAACCGCGACATCCGCTGCAGCAGCGGCGTGACCAGTCCATCGAGGTAGCCCATGACATCGTCGTCGCGCGGGTCGACGGCCGAGATGTCGCGCCCTGCGCAGAAGGCCGGGCCCTCGCCTCGCAGTACCAGCGCGCGGACGCCGGCTGCCTCGGCGTCGTCGTAGGCACGAGACAACTCGCCGATCGCCGTCTCGTCGAGGGCGTTGCGCTTGGCCGGGGCGTTGAGCACCACCTGCGCCACAGCGCCGTCGATCGTCAGCTCGATCATGGCTGTCTCCCTCTCTGGCTAGACGTCGTAGTCGACGACGACCCGGTCGCTCGTGGGGTGCGACTGACACGTCAGCACGTATCCGCGCTCGAGCTCGTCGGGCTCGAGCGCGTAGTTCTCGGTCATGTGCACACTGCCTTCGACGAGCCGGGCACGGCAGGTGCCGCACACGCCTCCTGCGCACGCGAACGGGACGTCGGGGCGCACGCGCAGCGCGGCATCGAGGATCGCCTCGTTCGCCGCGACCGGCGACTCCACACGCGACGAGAGTCCGTCCAGAGTGAACTCGATCGCAACGGTCTTGTCGCCCTCTCGGGTCACGATCGGCCGCCCCCGATCGGCGCGCGGGGTGTCGGCATCCGTCGTGAAGAGCTCGAAGCGGATGCCGGACGCCGGCACACCGCGATGCGCAAGCGCCTCGCGGCAGAGCGCGACGAGCTCGAACGGCCCGCAGAGGAACCACTCGGTCACCGTCGCCGGGGGCACCAGCCGATCGAGGATCGCGTCGAGCTTCTCGGCATCGATGCGGCCCGACAGCAGGGGTGCGGCCCGCTGCTCCCGCGAGAGCACGTGGTGAAGGGCCAGCCGCGCGGGGTAGCGGTCTTTGAGGTCGGCGAGCTCCTCGAGGAACATGACGTCCTGCGTGGCGCGGTTCGTGTAGACCAGCGTGAATCGGGAGGTGTCGGATGCCGCGAGCACGTGCGAGGCGAGCGCCATCATCGGAGTGATGCCGGAGCCGGCCGCAATGGCGGCGAGGTGCGCGTGATCCAGATCGGGCAGGTTGGAGGTGAACGTGCCCTCCGGGCTCATCACGTCGAGCCGGTCGCCGGGAGTGAGGTTCTCGTGGGCCCAGACCGAGAAGAGTCCGCCCAGGTCGCGTTTGATGCCGACGCTGATGCGGCCCGGCGACGGTGCGCGGCAGATCGAGTAGCTGCGGCGCACCTCGTGCCCGTCGACGTTCGCGCGCAGGGCGACGTACTGTCCGGGCAGGTAGTCGTACTCGCCCTGCAGCTCCGCGGGCACCGCGAAGGTGACCTCGACGCTGTCGGCGGTGAGGGGGCGCACTTCGGCGACCTCGAGCTGGTGGAATCGCGCGCGGCGGCGCGTGGAGGTGGTCACGTCAGATCACCTTGAAGTGATCGAACGGCTCGAGGCAGTCGAGGCACTCGAACAGCGCCTTGCACGATGTGGACCCGAACCGCGCGACTTCGCGCGTGTGGAGAGATCCGCAGCGCGGGCACTTGACCGTGAGCTGCAGGCGGATGATTCCCTGCTGCAGCGCCGCCCGGCCCGTGGGAGGGGCGATGCCGTACGCGGTGAGCTTGCGCTTGCCGGCATCGGTCATCCAGTCCGTGGTCCACGCCGGCGCGAGGGCCATGCGCACCTCGACGTGGCCGTAGCCGGCGGCATTGAGCGCGAGGATCACGTCGTCGCGCATCGCATCCATCGCGGGGCAGCCGCTGTAGGTCGGTGTGAGGGTGACGGTCGCGCTGTCGCCGTGGACCTCGACCGAGCGAAGGACGCCGAGATCCTCGATCGTCAGCACCGGCACCTCGGGGTCGGTGACCGTCGCTGCGACCGCCCACGCGTGCTCGCGGGAGAGGTGGGGGGTGTGCGTGATGGTCACCATGTCGCCCCCGGATGCTGCCGCGCGAGCACCTGCATCTCTGCGAGCACGAAGCCGAGGTGCGGAGAGTGGATGCCGCGCCGCCCGCCGCCCGATGAGATGAAGCCGTTCGGCACCTCGAGGTCCGCCTCGGCGAACACGACGGCGACCACGGCGTCGAAGCCCTCGCGCAGCGCGGAGGGGCGGGCGGCGACACCGTCGAGGCGGTCGATGAGCGGTTCGTCGCGGAAGAGCTCGTCGACGTAGGGCCACACATCGCCGATCGCGCGGATCATGCGCGTGCGCGACTCGTCGGTGCCGCCCGCGAGCCGCAGCGTCCACTGGATCGCGTGGTCGCGGTGGTAGTCGACCTCCTTCAGAGACTTCTCGGCGATCGCGGCGAGGGTCGCGTCGCCCGAGTGGCGCAGCGCGGAGTAGAGCTCGAACATGTAGGTCGCGGCGATGAGCTGGCGGGCGATCGTCTGAGCGAAGTCGCCGTTGGGCTGCTCGACGATCCATGCCGAGCGGAACTCGGGCTCGTCGCGGAAGTAGGCGAGGTCGTCCTCGCTGCGCCCGTCCGTCGTGCCCGCGTAGTGCAGGAGCGAGCGGGCGTGGCCGAGCAGGTCGAGGGCGATGTTGCCCAGCGCGACGTCCTCTTCGAGTTCGGGGGCGCGCGCGATCCACCCGCCGAGCTGCTGCGCGAGGATCAGGGCGTCATCTCCCAGCCAGAGCGCGTACTCGGCGACGTCGGCGGATGCCGTGGCAGCGGCATCCGCCCCGGTGAGCTCGTCGGCGAGCCGGAGTTCGTCGACGGTGACGTCGCCGTGCGGGTCGCTCACAGGTGCGGCACCCCCTCCGAGGCGGTGTAGTACACCGCATGCCGGTAGTTCTTGCCCGCGGGGCTCTCGAAGAACGCGCCCTTCGCGTCGGGATCGCTCGTGGTGATCGCGTCGGCGGGTACGACCCAGATCGAGACCCCCTCGCCCCGTCGCGTGTAGAGGTCGCGACCGTTGCGCACCGCCATCTCCGCATCGGGAGCGTGCAGCGAGCCCACGTGCACGTGGCTGAGGCCGCGGTTCGCGCGGACGAAGACCTCCCAGAGGGGCCAGGTCTCTGCGGGGGAGCCGCCGGGGGTGGCCATCACGCCGCCGCCTTCGCGTCGCGGTCGGCGCGCTTTCGCGCGTACTCGGCAGCCGCTTCGCGCACCCAGGCGCCCTCTTCGTGCGCCGCGCGCCGCGCACGGATGCGCTCGGAGTTCAGGGGGCCGCGGCCGGCCAGCACCTCGAAGAACTCGGTCCAGTCGATCTCGCTCATGTCGTACTGCTGGGTCTGCTCGTTCCACATCAGATTCGGATCGGGCAGCGTCACCCCCAGCGCCTCGGCCTGCGGCACCAGCATCGCCACGAAACGCTGACGCAGGTCGTCGTTCGAGAAGCGCTTGATCTTCCACGCCATCGACTGCGCCGAGTTCGGCGACTGCTCGTCGGGAGGTCCGAACATCATCAGGCTCGGCCAGTACCAGCGGTTCACCGCATCCTGCGCCATCTGCTGCTGCGCCGGCGAGCCCTGCATGAGGGCGAGGAGGATCTCGAAGCCCTGGCGCTGGTGGAAGGACTCCTCTTTGCAGATGCGCACCATCGCCCGGCCGTACGGTCCGTACGATGCGCGGCACAGCGGCACCTGGTTGCAGATCGCGGCGCCGTCGACCAGCCAGCCGATCGCGCCCATGTCGGCCCATGTCGGCGTCGGGTAATTGAAGATCGACGAGTACTTCGCCTTGCCGTCGATGAGCTGCTGCATCATCTCGTCGCGTGTGATGCCGAGGGTCTGCGCGGCGGAGTACAGGTAGAGCCCGTGGCCCGCTTCGTCCTGCACCTTCGCCATCAGGATCGCCTTGCGCTTGAGACTCGGCGCCCGGGTGATCCAGTTGCCCTCGGGCTGCATCCCGATGATCTCGGAGTGCGCGTGCTGCGAGATCTGGCGGATCAGCGTCTTGCGGTAAGCCTCGGGCATCCAGTCGCGGGGCTCGATGCGCGAATCGGCCGCGATGATCTCGTCGAAGAGCTCCTGCTCGGAGATTTCGGTGGGGAACGCGGTGGTCATCTTCGACTCCCTTTGACAGCGAGATGTTTTACAGAACGATCGTTTAGTTATTATGGCAGACATGGAACGCCCGACGAAAGCGATGATGGAGCGCGACCTCGCCTCCGCGGCCCTCGGCATGGTCGTGGAGCACGACGAACCCGGCCGTGCGGTGGTGTCGATGCGTGTGCGCGACGACATGACGAACGGCTTCCACATCACGCACGGGGGTCTGGTGTTCGCGCTCGCCGACACCGCCTTCGCGATCGCGTGCAACGAGGACGAGCGCATCACGGTCGCCCAGGGCGCCGACATCACTTTTCTGAAGTCGACGACGACCGGTCAGACTCTCACGGCGACGGCCGTGCGGCGTGCCCGGAACGGGCGGTCGGGACTGTACGACGTCACGGTGACGGACGAGTCGGGAGATGTGGTGGCCGAAGTGAGGGGCCGCTCCCTCACGACCGACCGCACACTCCCGCCCGGCTGACCGCTACACCGCGGCCAGCTCCTTCTCCACCAGGGTGAGCACGTCGTACTGCGCCACGATCTCGTCCTTCTGGTTGCGGATCACGGCATCCCAGCGCACCTCGCCGTACTCGTCGCTCTCGCGCGGGGTGATCTGCTTCGCCGTGAGTTCGACGCGGATCTCGTCGCCCGGCGAGACCGGGGTGAGGAAGCGCAGGTTCTCCAGGCCGTAGTTGGCCAGCACCGGACCCGGCGCGGGGTCGACGAACAGCCCGGCCGCCCACGAGACGAGCAGATATCCGTGCGCGACCCGCCCGGGGAAGAACGGATTCGCGGATGCCGCCGCCTCGTCCATGTGGGCGTAGAAGGTGTCGCCCGTGAAGTGCGCGAAGGTCTCGATGTCGGCGAGCGTGACCTCGCGCGACGCCGAGACGATCTGGTCGCCGATCCGCAGCTCGGCCAGCGATTTGCGGAACGGGTGCACGCCTCCGGGCTGCGACACCGACCCGGCGTGCCACACGCCGGTCAGCGCGGTGAGCATGTCGGGCGAGCCCTGGATCGCCGTGCGCTGCATGTGGTGGAGCACCGCGCGGATGCCGCCGAGCTCTTCGCCGCCGCCGGCGCGACCCGGGCCGCCGTGCACGAGGTTCGGCAAGCGGCGAGCCGTGCCCGGTCGAGGAGCGGGCGTCATCGCGGTCCAGCAGCAGCACACGGCCGTTGAAGGCCGAGATGCGCCCGATGAGCTCCACCGCGATCGCGGGATCGTGCGTCGCGATGCTCGTCACGAGCGACCCTCCGCCGCGCGCGACGAGGTCGGCCGCTTCGGCGGTCGAGCCGTAGGTCAGCACCGAGGTCACCGGGCCGAACGCCTCGACCTCGTGCACGGCGTCTGATCCGGCATCCGCGAACCGAAGCATGAGGGGTGTGACGAACGCGCCGTCGGGGGATGCGCCCACCGAACCGTCTGCGCGCGTCACCTGAGGCGCGTCTGTGGAGCCGATCACGACCTCGCCGCCGGCCGCTTCGAGCTTCGCGACCTGCCGCAGAACCTCGTCGCGCTGGGCGATCGAGGCGAGCGGGCCCATCGTGACCCCCTCGGCGCGCGGGTCGCCGACGATCACGCGCTCGTCGATGCGCGTTCGCACGGCTGCCGACGAGGGCGTCGACGGATGCCGCGGGCACGAGCGCCCGCCGGATCGCGGTGCACTTCTGCCCGGCCTTCGAGGTCATCTCGGTCACGAGCTGGCGGACGAACGCGTCGAACTCCGGCGTTCCCTCGGTCGCGTCGGCGCCGAGGATCGAGGCGTTGATCGAGTCGGTCTCGCTCGTGAAGCGCACCCCGCCGGTCTGCACGCAGTCGTGGGCGCGCAGCGTCTCGGCGGTGGAGGCGCTGCCGGTGAAGCCCACGAGGTCGCCGAGGCGCAGGTGGTCGAACAGGGTCGGCACGCTGCCGCTCACGATCTGGAGAGAGCCCTCGGGCAGCAGACCCGATTCGACGAGGATGCGCACGTACGCCTCCGCGAGGTAGCCCGTCGGCGTGGCCGGCTTGACGAGCGTGGGCATGCCGGCGAGGAACGCGGGAGCGAATTTCTCGAGCGACCCCCACACCGGAAAGTTGAACGCGTTGATCTGCACGGCCACCCCGGGCAGCCGCGTGTAGATATGCCGTCCGAGGAATGAGCCGTCCTTCGAGAGCGGCTCGACGGGGCCGTCGACGTACACGTGGGCGTTCGGCATCTCGCGTCGACCCTTGCCCGAGTACGAGAACAGCACGCCGATGCCGCCGTCGATGTCGACCCACGAGTCGGCCTTGGTCGCGCCGGTGCGCGCCGAGATCGCGTAGAGCTCGTCTTTGCGCTCGGTGAGGGCGAGGGCGAACTGCTTGAGCAGCATCGCGCGCTGGTGGAAGGTCAGCGCGCCGAGGCTCCGCTGGCCCACGGTGCGCGCGTACTGCAGCGCGCCCCCGAGGTCGAGGCCGTCGGTGCTGACCCGGGCGACGGGTTCGCCGGTCGATGCGTCGCGCACCTCCGCGGCCACCGACCCGGCGGCCGGAGTCCACCATGCGCCCTGGACGTAGCTGGGCAGGATGTCGATCATCGGTCGTTCTCCCATACGTAGAAGCCCTCGCCGCTCTTGCGGCCGAGCCTGCCATCGGCCACCATGCGCCGCAGCAGCGCGGGCGGTTCGAATCGTGCGCCGAGGCTCGCCTGCAGCTCTTCGGCGATTCCGAGCCGGACGTCGAGTCC
This sequence comes from uncultured Actinomycetota bacterium, assembly GCA_963781135.1. Lineage (GTDB taxonomy): Bacteria > Actinomycetota > Actinomycetes > Actinomycetales > Microbacteriaceae > Microbacterium. The sequence continues at coordinate 94,830 of CAWADY010000014.1, forward strand.
GACGATGTCGGTGGTGCGCAGCGGACCTGACCGGATGCCGGTACCCCAGCGTCATCGCGGCGTCGATGTCTTCGGCGCTCGCCACGCCCTCCTCCAGCATCCGGATCGCCTCGAGGCCGAGAGCCAGGCCCAGCCGGCTCGAGGCGAAGCCCGGAGAGTCGCGCACGACGATCGCGGTCTTGCCGAGGGCGTCGATCCATGCGCGCGCCGCGCTGACGACCTCGGGGGCCGTGGCCGCGCCGGTCACGACCTCGACGAGCGTCGAGACCGGCACCGGGTTGAAGAAGTGGAGGCCGAGAAATCTCTCGGGCCGCGCCAGGGTGGCGGCGAGGTCGTCGATCGAGATGGATGACGTGTTCGTCGCGAGCACGGCGGCCGAGGGCATCGCGCGCTCGGCGCGGGCGAGCGCCTCGGTCTTCAGCGCCCGATCCTCGGGGACGGCCTCGACCACGAGCTCGCAGTCGACGAAGGCGGCGGCATCCGTGGCGGTGGAGAAGGCCGCTTCGCACTGAGCAACCGTGCGCGTGGTCGTGCCGCGCTCGATCGCGCGGACCACGCTGTCGCGAACGCGTTCGGCGGCGGCATCCGCTTCGGTCTCGTCGCGCTCGACGACGACGACCTCGGCTCCCGCGAGCAGGAACGCGTGTGCGATGCCGGCTCCCATGCGGCCCCCGCCGAGCACGCCGACACGGCTCGGCGCGCTCATCGGCTCGCCCGCTTCTCGAGGAACGCGGTCATGCGGCGCTGCTTCTCGGGGCTTTCGAACAGCTCAGCCTGCAGCTCGCCGTCGATCGCCGGATGCCGGTCGCGCGGGGCCTGCAGCGCGCGTTTGGTGTGCTGCGTCGCCACCGGATCGTTGGCCGCGATGCGGTCGGCGATCGCGTGGGCGGCGGCGAGAAGCTCGCCCGACGGATGCACGCTCGAGATCAGTCCCGCGGCCAGGGCTTCGTCGGCGTCGAGGATCCGGCCGGTCAGCAGGAGTTCGCTCGCTCGCGCCTCGCCCACGATCTCGCGTAACCGCCAGGTCGCTCCCGCGGCGGCGATGATGCCGAGGCCGGTCTCGGGGTTGCCGATCTTCAGGGTGACCGAACCGATCCGGATGTCCGCAGCGTAGGCGAGCTCCGCACCTCCGCCGAGTGCGTAGCCGTCGATCGCCGCGATCACCGGCATGGGCAGCTCGCTGATGCGGATGAACGCTCTCGCGTTGATGCCGCGCAGCGCGTCTTCAGCGCGGCGGTCGCGGAGCTGAGCGATGTCGGCGCCCGCGGCGAACGCGCCGCCTGCTCCGGTGAGGATCAGGGTCCGCGGCTCGGTCTCGAGTTCATTGCACAGCGCATGCAGCGCATCGATCATCGACTGGTCGATCGCGTTTCGCTTCTCGGGGCGGTTGAGCGTGGCCACGACGCGGTCGGAACGCCACTCGACGAGGAGGGGACCGGCATCCATTCGCTTCCTCCTGACCACGGCGTCGAGTGCGCGTCTCACCTGATTTACCAACCGAGCGTTCAGGAAATCAGTATGCCAAGCGGATGCCGCACGGGCAAACCCGGATGGCGATGTCAGACTGGGGGCGTGACCGACCGCGCGCCGACCCCCGATCCGACGCCGGCGCGCCGCGGTCGGCCGGGCTACGACTCGCAGCAGATCCTCGCCGCGGCGGTCGACCTGTTCATCACGCACGGCTACGACGCGACCTCCGTGGCCGCGGTTGCGGAGCGACTCGGGCTGACGAAGTCGGCCCTGTACCACCACTACGAGTCGAAGGAGCACCTGCTGAGCGTCGCGCTCGATGAGGCGCTCGGCGGGCTCGAAGGCGTCCTCGACGAGCCGGGCGCCCGAGCGGGTGCGGCAGGGGCGCGGCTCGAGTACGTTCTGCGCGGTGCGGTGCGGGTGCTGGTGGATCGGCTGCCCTACGTCACCCTGCTGCTGCGCGTGCGCGGCAACAGCGACGTCGAGCGGCAGGCGCTCGAGCGGCGCCGGGCGTTCGACCACAGGATCACGGGCATGGTGCGCGACGCGCAGGCCGAGGGAACCGTGCGCGCGGACGTCGACCCGTCGGTCGCGACGCGACTCGTGTTCGGGATGGTGAACTCGATCGTCGAGTGGTACCGACCCACCGGCCCGGAGGGTGCGGCCGAACTCGCCGACGACGTGCTGCGCATCGCACTGGACGGCCTGCGCACCCGCTGAGCGGAGGGTCCAGACGGTTCGCGGGCCTATTGCGCCCCGAAATTCGCGCGAGGACAATGAGGGCTGAATTCGCCGGATGCGGCGTTGAATGGGGTGCCGGCGAACGGTCTCGAGAGAGGGAGGCCATCATCAGCGGGCGGGGTGAGTCAGGTCGACCAGGAGGACTATCAGAGCCTCCAGCGCGACTACATCGACGCCACCGACCAGTTCGCCGCGATGAACGAGGTGCTGATCGCGCTCGGGCGATCCTCGTCCGATCCCGGATGCGGTGCTCGACACGATCGTGGAGAGTGCGCGGCGACTGTGCCGGTGCCAGGCGGCGGCCATCATGCTGATCGAGGCGGGACCAGTTCGTCCTGTCCTCGTCCGTCGGCTTCTCGAGCGACTACGTCAGCCATATCAGCGAGCACCCCTTCCGGCTGGATCGCGCGACGCTGATCGGCAGCGTGGCCGACGACCGATCGGAAGATCCAGCAGGTCCCGGACGTCCTCGAGGACCCGGAGTACGGACGGCAGGACGTCCAGCGGATCGTGCAGTTCCGAACGTCGGTGGCCGCGCCGATGCTGCTGGACGACGAGGTCGTCGGCGCGATCTCGCTCGTCCGCACGGAGGTCGATCCGTTCGACGATCGCGCCCTCGCGCTGCTCGAGCGCGTTCGCCGCGCAGGCCGCCGATCGTCGTGCGCAATGTGCACCTCGTGCGCGAGCTCGAGGAGCGCGGGCAGGAACTCGGGCGCAAGGTCGAGCAGCTCGAGGCGCTCAGCGAGGTCGGGGGGCTGGTCAGCTCGAGCCTCGTGCTCGACGAGGTGCTCTCGAACATCATCATGAACGCCGTGCGCTTCTCGGGCTGCGACGGCGGATCGATCATGGAGTACGTCGAAGACGAGCGCTGCTTCTCGGTGCGCAGCCGCGTACGCGAGCAGTCCCGAGCTGCTGGCGAAGCTGCGCACGATCCGCGTCGAACTCGAGACCACGCTCGTGGGCCGGTCGGCGCTCGAGGGACACCCGATCGCGGTGGCCGGACCTCGGCGCGGTCGAGCTCGATCCGCACCTGCGACTGCTCTACGACGACGGCTGGCGGTCGATGATCGCCGTGCCGGTGCTGCGCGGCGAGCGGATCATCGGGGCTCTGGTGGTGCGCCGGAAGACGACGGGTGACTTTCCCGACGAGACCGTCGAGTTCCTCGAGACGTTCGCGGGCCAGTCGGCGCTCGCCGTGTGGAACGCGCAGCTGTTCCGCGAGCTCGAGACCAAGTCCGCCGAGCTGCAGGTGGCCAGTCAGCACAAGTCCGAGTTCCTCGCGAGCATGTCGCACGAGCTGCGCACGCCCCTGAACGCCGTGATCGGCTTCTCGGAGGTGCTGCTGGAGCGCATGTTCGGCGAGCTGAACGACCGCCAGGACGAATACCTCCACGACATCCTGAGCTCGGGCAGGCACCTCCTGCAGCTGCTGAACGACATCCTCGACCTCTCGAAGGTCGAGGCAGGGCGCATGGAGCTCGAGCCGTCGATCTTCCCGCTGCGGGGCGCCCTCGAGTACGCGATCTCGATGGTGCGGGAGCGCGCCTCGGCGCACGCCATCGAGGTGAGCCTCGACGTCGATGCCGAGCTGGACACGCTCGACTCCGACGAGCTGCGGTTCAAGCAGGTGCTGCTGAACCTGCTCAGCAACGCGGTGAAATTCACTCCCGACGGGGGGCACGTGCGCGTGGCCGCCCGCCGCAAGGGGGATCGGGTCGCCGTGACCGTGACGGACGACGGGGTCGGCATCCGCCCCGAAGATCGCGAGCGGATCTTCGAATCGTTCCAGCAGGGCCGGCGCGGCGCGCAGAGCGAAGAGGGCACCGGTCTCGGGCTGACCCTCTGCCGGCGGATCGTGGCTCTGCTCGGTGGCACGATGTGGCTCGAGACCGAGCTGGGTGCGGGCAGCACGTTCGGCTTCGTCGTGCCCATCGACGGCGTGGCCGACACCGCGCGCGATGCGCCGAGCGCGGATGCCGATCTTCCGGTCGTCGTCGTCGTCGATGACGACCGCGCCTCGCTCGACCTGATGACCGCCTACCTCGACGGGCTCGGGGTGCGGGTCGTCCTGGCACGCAACGGCACCGACGGGCTCGAGCTGATCCGCACGCTGACGCCCGCTGCGGTCGTGCTCGACATCCGACTTCCCGGTCTGGACGGCTGGGAGATCCTCGACCGCGTGCGTGCCGACGACGCCACGCGCGCGGTTCCCGTCGTCATCGTGTCGATCCTCGACGAGAAGCCCCGCGGCATGTCGCTCGGCGCGGCGGACTATCTGATCAAGCCGGTCGCCCGAGATGCCCTCGTCGGCGCGCTGCGGCGCATCGGCGCGGTGCCGGCCCAGCGTGAATCGACTCCGTCGAGGGGAGCGGCGTGATGGCGACCGCGCGCATTCTGATCGTCGAGGACAACCCTCTCAACCTGAAGCTCGTCCGCGACGTGCTGACCGTCTCGGGCTACGACGTCGTCGCCGCGCCGTCGGGTGAAGAGGGCGTCACGCTCGCGCAGACCTGTGCGCCCGATCTGGTGCTCATGGACATCCAGCTGCCCGGCATCGACGGATACGAGGCGCTGCGGATGCTGCGGCAGAACCCCCAGCTGGACTCCGTGCCGGTGGTCGCGGTCACCGCGTTCGCGATGCGCGAGGATCGGGAACGCGCCTCGCGCGCGGGTTTCGACGGCTACCTGAGCAAGCCCATCAGCGTGCGGTCGCTGCCCTCGCAGGTCCACGAATACCTGAACAACGGGCGAGCCGATGTCTCCTGACGCCGTGCCGGCCGAAGCCGTCACGATCCTCGCGGTCGATGACCTGCCCCAGAACCTCCGGCTGCTCGATGCGATCCTCTCGCCGCGCGGCTACCGCGTGCTGACGGCCACCTCCGGCGAGGAGGCACTGGGCGTTCTGCCGACCTCCGGCGCCGATCTGGTGCTGCTCGACATCCTGATGCCGGGCATGGACGGCTACGAGGTGTGCCGCCGCATCCGCAGCACCCCCGGCTTCGAGTTCCTGCCCGTGGTGATGATCACGGCCAGCGGTGATCAGGAGAAGGTCCGCGCGATCGAGGCGGGCGCGGACGACTTCGTGAGCAAGCCGCTCAACCAGGGCGAGCTGCTCGCCCGGGTCGCCTCCCTCGCGCGGGTGAAGCGCTACCAGGACACCATCGAGCGCCAGTCCGCCGAGCTGGCGCAGTGGAACAGCGAGCTCGAGGCGAGAGTGCAGGCGCAGGTCGACGAGCTGCAGCGGGTCAATCGACTGCGCAGGTTCCTGTCTCCGCAGCTGGTCGACGTGATCATCGACTCCGGTGACGAGGCCTTCCTCGCCAGCCACCGGCGCGAGATCGTGGTGCTCTTCTGCGACCTTCGCGGCTTCACCCCTTTCGCGGAGTCGAGCGAGCCCGAAGAGGTGATGGGCGTGCTGTCGGAGTACCACCGGGCCCTGGGCGAATTGATCTACCGGTTCGAGGGCACCCTCGAGCGGTTCACCGGCGACGGGCTGATGGTCTTCTTCAACGACCCGCTGCCGGTCGACGACGCCGCCGAACGGGCCGTCACCATGGCGGTCGCGATGCGCGACCGCGTCGCCGAGCTCGCGGCCGGCTGGCACCGGCGCGGTCACGATCTCGGCTTCGGGATCGGAATCGCCCAGGGATTCGCGACGCTCGGCCGGATCGGCTTCGACGGCCGCTTCGACTATGCGGCGATCGGCAGCGTCACGAACCTGGCGGCCCGGCTGTGCGGTGAGGCGGCCTCAGGGCAGGTGCTCGTCGCGCAGCGCGTGTTCTCGGCGACCGAAGGGCTCGCCATCGGAGCCCCGGTCGACGATCTCGATCTGCGCGGGTTCAGCAGGCCCGTACGGGCATTCGATGTGACCGGCATCGACGAATCGAAGGTGAAGGTCATCCCATGACGACACTCGAGACGGCGACGCCGAGCACTGTCGAAACGCTCGCGAGCCTCGACGAGACGGCCCGCAACGCCCGCTATCAGCTGCTGCAGAGCCGGATGCCGTCGGTGTGGGACGCGATGAAGCACGATCACGACGACGAGTCCGTCGTCATCATCCCGTCCGTCACCCCGAGCGGTGCCGCCAGCAGCGGCACCATGACGCAGGCCTACGAAGAGCGCTTCCTGTTCCTGCTGCTCCTCCTGCGTCAGCCCCGCCTGCGCATGATCTACGTGACGTCGATGCCGATCGACCCGCGGATCGTCGAGTACTACCTGGCTCTCCTGCCGGGAGTCATCCCGAGCCACGCCCTCGCGCGCCTGACGCTGCTCTCGGTGGGCGACGCCTCGATCCGGCCGCTCAGTGCGAAGCTGCTCGAGCGTCCCCAGCTGCTCGCCCGCATCGCCGACCGCATCCCGAATCGCGAACGCAGTCACCTGATCCCCTACAACACCACCGAGTTGGAACGCGACATCGCCGTGACCCTCGGCATCCCGATGTACGGCGCCGATCCGCGCCTTGCGCCCCTCGGCACCAAGACCGGCTGTCGGCGGCTGTTCGGCGAGGTCGGGGTGCCGTACCCGCTCGGCGCCGAAGACCTGCACAGCCTCGAGGACGTGGCAGCGGCGATCTCCGACATGCTCGAGGCCCGCCCGTCGATGGGCCAGGTGATCGTCAAGCTCAACGACGGCGTATCAGGCACCGGCAACGCGCTCGTCGAACTCGCCGGAGTCACCGCGCTGTCGCCGCCGGAACGTCGCAGCGCGATCCTCGAGCGCGTCCGGCAGATGCAGCTGGAGTCCCCCCACGTCCGGTTCGATGCCTACGTCGCGAAGCTCGGGTCGGACGGCGGCATCGTCGAGGAGCGCATCGTCGGCGAAGACCTGCTGAGCCCCAGCGTTCAGCTGCGCGCGCTTCCCGACGGCCGGGTGGAGCTGCTGTCGACCCACGACCAGCTGCTCGGCGGCGCGAGCGGGCAGAGCTACCTGGGCTGCACGTTCCCCGCCGATCCCGCGTACTCGCGACTGATCAGCGAACCGGCCATGGCCATCGGCGAGCGTCTGGCACGCGAAGGGGTGATCGGCCGGTTCGCGGTCGACTTCGTCGTCGTGAAGGATGCCGCGGGCGACTGGTCGGCCTACGCGATCGAGCTGAACCTCCGAAAAGGGGGCACGACGCATCCGTTCCTCACGCTGCAGTTCCTGACCGACGGGAGATATGACGGGGCGTCTGGGCGATTCATGACCCGCGATGGTCAGGAGAAGCACCTCGTCGCGACGGACCACCTCGAGTCCGACGATCTGCGCGCTCTGTCGACCGGCGATCTGTTCGACGCGGTCGCGCGGCACGGACTGCACTACGACCAGTCCCGGCAGGCGGGCATCGTGTTCCACATGATCAGCTCGCTCACGGAGATGGGGCGAGTCGGCATGACGGCGGTCGGCGACACCCCCGCGGCGGCGATGGAGCTGTACGAACGGGGCCGGCGCGTCCTGCTCGACGAGGCGCGCGCGGCGGGCCAGGAGCGGCCGCTGCCCGCCTGATCAGCGCTGAGTTGCGGCAGACGGCCGCCATGCTGCTCATCGAGGCGGCCAGATGCCGCAACTCGGCTACAGACTGTTGAGCGCCTGCTCCACGTCGGCGAGCAGGTCGTCGACGCTCTCGATGCCGACCGACAGCCGCACGACGTCTTCGGGCACGGCGAGCTCGGTGCCGCGCACCGAGGCGTGGGTCATCTCGTCGGGGTAGTTCATGAGCGACTCCACCCCGCCGAGAGACTCGGCGAGCTGGAAGAGCCGGGTCGACTCGGCGAACCGTCGTGCGGTCGGCCCGTCTGCGAGGGCGACCGAGACGATCCCGCCGAACGCCGACATCTGGCGTGCGGCCAGTTCGTGACCGGGGTGCGAGGCGAGTCCGGGGTAGTAGACCCGCGCGACCCGATCGTGGCCCTCGAGGAAGGCGGCGATCGCGGCGGCGTTCTCGCTGTGCCGCTGCATGCGGATGCCGAGCGTCTTGATCCCGCGCGTCGTGAGGAACGCGTCCATCGGCCCTGACACGGCGCCCGCGGCGAACTGCAGGAACTTCGTGCTCTCGGCGACCGCATCGTCGTTCATCACGAGCGCGCCGCCGACCACATCGGAGTGCCCGCCGAGGTACTTGGTGGCTGAGTGAACCACGACGTCTGCGCCCAGGCTCAGCGGCTGCTGCAGCGCCGGGGTGGCGAACGTGTTGTCGACCACGACGAGGGCGCCGGCATCCCGTCCGAGCTTCGCCAGGCCGGCGATGTCGGTGATGCGCAGCAGCGGGTTGCTCGGGGTCTCGACCCACAGGATGCGCGCCGGCTTCTCTTCGAGGGCGGCCGCGACCGCACGCAGGTCGCTCATGTCGACGATGCGCAGGCCGATGCCCCAGGGCCCCAGGATGCGGGCGATCAGCCGGTACGTTCCGCCGTACACGTCGTCGCCGAGCAGGACTTCATCACCCGGCTTCAGAACGGCGCGCAGCAGCGCGTCTTCGGCGGCGAGGCCGGACGAGAACGACAGGCCGTGCTCACCGCCCTCGAGCGCGGCGATCTGCGTCTCGAGCGCGGTGCGCGTGGGGTTGCCGCTGCGGCCGTACTCGTAACCCTGGCGGAGTCCGCCGATGCCGTCCTGCGCGTACGTCGTCGAGAAATGCACCGGCGGGATGACCGCGCCGGTGGTCGGGTCGAACGCCTGGCCGGCGTGCACCGCGAGGCTGTCGAATCCGCGGGCGGGGGTCGGATCGGTCATGCGTTGCTCCTCGAGCCTTTGGCGTGCGTCAGCGGGCCGGGGGTCTGGGGCGGAGCCCCAGCGGGTGCGGCTTCGGGTTCGAGGACGGATGCCGCGGCGGGGGCGTCGACCTCGAACCCGCGTGCCTGCATCCATTCGTCGTTGAAGATCTTGCTGACGTAGGCGCGTCCGTGGTCGGGCAGCAGTACGACGACCACCGCGTCTTCGGGCAGATCGCGTGCCGTGCGGAGGGCTCCGACGACGGCCATGCCGCTCGACCCGCCCACGAGCAGACCCTCTTCGCGGGCGAGGCGGCGGGTCATGGCGAACGACTCGGCGTCACCCACGCGCTGGTATTCGTCGACGACGGTCGGGTCGAACGCCTCGGGCCAGAAGTCCTCGCCCACGCCCTCGACCGCGTAGCCGTGGATCGGGCCGCCCGAATAGATCGAGCCCTCGGGGTCGACGCCGACCACGCGCACGCCGCCCTGCGACAGCTCGCGCAGGTAGCGGCCGGTGCCTGTGATCGTGCCGCCCGTGCCGATGCCGGCCACGAAGTGCGTCACGAGCCCGTCGGTGTCGCGCCAGATCTCGGGTCCGGTCGTCTCGAAGTGCCCGCGCGGGCCGTTCTGGTTCGCGAACTGGTTCGGCTTGAACGCGCCGGGGATCTCGCGGGCGAGTCGGTCCGAGACGCTGTAGTACGAGCGCGGATCGTCCGGCTCGACGCTGGTCTCGGTGATGACGACCTCGGCGCCGTAGGCCTTGAGCACGTCGACCTTCTCGCCGGCGAACTTGTCGGGCACGACGAAGATCATGCGGTACCCGCGCTGCAGCGCGACCAGGGCCAGGCCCACGCCGGTGTTGCCGCTGGTCGGCTCGACGATCGTGCCGCCGGGACGCAGCAGGCCGTCGCGCTCCGCGGCGTCGATGATGTTCTTCGCGATGCGGTCTTTTGCCGAACCGCCGGGATTGAAGTACTCGACCTTGGCGAGCACGGTGGCACGGATGCCGGCCGTGACGTGGTTCAGCCGGACGAGGGGGGTGTTGCCGACGAGGTCGGTCACGCTTTGCGCGTATCGCACGATGATGTCCTGTAGGAAAGGCCGCGCATCAGAAGCGCGGCGGCTGTCGGGGGTCGTCGAAGAGAGTGCGGGGCACTCAGCGACAACAACGACAGGTCAGCACCCGTCCACGATAGTCGCTCCGGGCGGATGCCGCGACCCGCGCGTCAGCGAGGATGGCGGGTCTCGGTTGCCCCGGTTGCGTTCCGAGATGGGGATCTGCCGAATCGAGGACCGTTCGCCGAGGATCGCTCCTCATATCGGCAGATCTCCTCAGTTCGGCGAACTTCGCGACGGGCGGATGCCGCGACCCGCGCGTCAGCGCTGGGAGAGCACCGCGTCCCACAGTGCGTCGGCGACCTCGCGCTTCGTGCCGCTCACGGTCGCGATCACCGCGTCGTCGGCGCCGAGAAGGGTGACGGTGTTGTCGGCGGTCTCGAAGCCCTTCTGCCACCCGACCTCGTTGACGGCGAGCAGGTCCACGCCCTTGCGGCGGCGCTTGCGGCGCGCACGGTCGAGCAGGGCCGCGGCATCCGTCTCGGTCTCGGCGGCGAAGCCGACGATCGTCTGGCCCGGCCGCCGGTCGCGCACGAGCGCGGCGAGGATGTCGTCGGTCTCAACGAGCCGCAGGGTCAGCTCGCCGCCGGTCTCTTCCTTCGCGAGCTTGCGCTCGGAGGCCTCGGCGACCCGGTAGTCGGCGACGGCAGCGGCCATCACCACGATGTCGGCATCGACCGCGCGTGCGGCGACTTCCGCTGCCAGTTCGGCCGCGCTGCCGGCGAGGGCGACTTCGACGTGAGGGTGCGCGCGCGCCTCGGCCAGGACGTCGCTGTCGGTGTGCGCGGCGATCAGGCTCACGCGCGCTCCGCGATCGGCGGCCGCGAGCGCGACGGCCACTCCCTGCCGTCCGCTCGACCGATTGCCGATGTACCGCACGGGGTCGATGGGCTCGCGTGTGCCGCCCGCGGTGATCAGCACGCGCAGACCGGCCAGATCATCGCGCGGGGCGAGCAGCGCCGTGACGAACGCGTGCAGCTGCTCGGGCTCGGTCATGCGTCCCGGGCCGACGTCGCCACCGGTCAGCGGGCCGTCCTCGGGACCGACGATGTGCACGCCACGGCCGCGGAGCACCTCGACGTTGTGGACGGTCGCCGGATGCCGCCACATCTCGGTGTGCATCGCGGGGGCCACGACGACCGGTGCGGTGGTGGCCAGTAGGCTCGTTCCGAGCAGGTCGTCGGCCAGTCCGGCGGCCATCTTCGCGAGGAAGTTCGCCGTGGCCGGCGCGACGATCACCAGATCGGCAGCCTGCCCCAGGGCGACGTGCCTGACCTTCGCGACATCGTCGTGCACAGAGGTGGTGACCGGATGGCGGCTGATCGCCTCCCACGTGGGGATGCCGACGAACCGTACGGCGTCTTCGGTCGGGATCACGTGGACCTCATGACCGTCCAGCACGAGCAGCCGCACGAGCTGCACGGTCTTGTAGGCGGCGATCCCGCCCGTCACTCCGACGATGACGTACACGCGTCGATTCTTCCATGGAGGGGATCCGCCCCATGTGCACAGTGATCATCACGGTCCCCGACGACGACACGCAGCCCGTTCGGCTTCTCGCCGTGCGTGACGAGGATCCGGGCAGGCCCTGGGACCGGCTGGGGGCATGGTGGCCCGACCTCTACCCGGGCGTGGTCGGCATCCGCGACGTCCGCGCGGGCGGTGCCTGGCTGGCGGCGAACCCCGACGAGCGACGCCTTGCCGTGCTGCTGAATCGACACGACCTGTCCGACCGGCCCGACGACGTGGTCCGCACCCGCGGGTCGGTGGCCCTGGATTCGGTGGTCGGCCGCTCGCCCGTCGACCGCCCGCCGACGCGGGGGTTCAACCTCGTCGAGGTCACGGCGCACACCGCTCGGGTCGTGTACTGGAACGGGCTGGAGTCGCGCACGGTCGAGTTGTCTCCGGGCACGCACATGATCGCGCACGACGACGTCGACGATCCCCAGACGGTGCGCATCACCCGGTGGCTGCCGGACTTCCGCGCCGCGTCCGAACTGTTCGCACCGGACGCACCCGAGTGGTGGGGTCCCTGGCTGGAGATCGTCGAGCGCAGCGCGAAGCTCGCGGGCGACGACGAAGCGGCGATCATCCGCCGCCAGAGCTTCGAGGGCATCCCGTCGTACTCACTCGTGATCTGCGTCGCGACCGTCGGCGAGGGTTCCCTCGATGTGCGCGACACTCCGCTGACCACTCCCGGCAGGTGGACCCCCGAACCGCTCGGCTGACCGGCCCGGCTTCGACGATCCGGGCCGTCGGTAGAGTGCAGCACATGGCCACAGACGTCACGCTCTACATCGGCATCCCGCCCAACTATGCGAAATTCCGGTACACCGACCCCGCCGAGTGGGAAGGCGTCCGGGCGCAGATCATCGCGGCGATGAACGCCGGCAGAGGAACGATCGAGCTCGAGAAGAAGGGCGACACGGTCGTGTACGTGTACAGCCCGTTCCTCCCGGTCAGCTGGGTCGAAGCGGGCGCCTAGGTCAGAACGACGACAGGTTGGCCTGCAGGCCGCCGGGAACGAACTCCGACCGCAGGATGCCGCGACGGCGCAGGATCGGAACGAGTTCGTCGAGCGCGCGGTGCAGCGTCACGGGGTGCAGATCGCCCGAGAAGATCAGCCCGTCGTTGTCGGCATCGTCTCCGAGCGCCTGAACGAGGTCGGCGAGCTCTTCGGCCGTGCCGACCGTGCCGCTGATGCCGTCTCCGATTCGCCCGAGACGTGCTTTGCCGGCCAGGATCTGCCGGAAAGGCACGTCGGCGAACGAGTCGAACCGGCCCCGCAGTCCCTTGATCGTGCCCTGCGAGACGTGCTCGCCGAAGATCGCGGGATCGAGCGGGCGGTCGAGGTCGAGCACGGTGAGGTCGGTCTCGAGATCGCTCGACCACGCTTCGGCGACCGCGACGAGGGCCGCGTCGTCGGGGTCGGCGGATGCGGCCACGATGCGGTCGGCCTCATCGACGGATGCCGCCACGATCGGCTTGAAGACGAACATCGTCTTGATCGCCTCGGGATCGCGCCCGTGCTCGACCGCGTCGGCGCGGACGCGCTCGCGGTACGCGCGCACCGCGTCGACGTCGAGGTTCGACAGTGCGAGCTGGATCTGCGAGTTCTCTCCGGCGAAGCGGATGCCGCGGGGTGAGCCGCCGGGAGAGGCGATGACCGGCTCGGAGGGCAGCGGCTCGGCGTTCAGGGGGCCGTCGAACGACCAGTATTCGCCGCGATGCTCGACCGCGCGGATCTTCGAGCCGTCGGCGTAGATCTGGGTCTCGGGGTCGGCGATGAGCGCGCCTTCGTCCCAGCTGCGCCACAGCAGCCGCAGCGCGTCCAGCCACTCCTGTGCGCGGTCGTAGGCCCGGTCGTGCGGCAGGCGCTCCTGGCCGAAGTGGTGCGCCGAGCCGACGTCGGTCACGACGTTGAGGCCGAGGCGGCCGCTGGACAGGTGCTGCAGCGACGCGAACTGTCGGGCGGCGGTGTACGGGTGCCATCCCGCGGGATTCGCGGTCGGTATGACGCCCAGGTGCTCGGTCGCGGCGAACAGGTACGGCGCGAGCGTCCACGGATCGTGCTTCGGTCCGCCATACGCCTTGCGCACCCGCAGGTCGAGCGTCTCTGGACTGATGCCGACCGAGAGCGCGTCTTCGATCAGCACGAAGTCGAAGCCCGCCTGCTCGAGCGTGCGCGCGCCCTCCTGGTAGAGGCCGGGCTTGCGCCAGTCGTAGTTCCACTCCCAGTACGGCCGCGCCCAGCCGTGCGGGCCGAAGCCGCGCGAGAGGAACCAGCCGAAGTGCTGCTGCTTGCTCATACGATGCCTGCCCGCTCGAGGAGTTCGGCGGCCTGCACCGCCGCGAGTGCGCGATCGAGGTCGGCGATCAGGTCGTCGGCGTCTTCGAGCCCGATCGACACGCGCAGGAGCCCCTGCCCGATGCCTGCCGCGACCCGCTCGTCTTCGGAGCGGTTGACGTGCGTGGTCGATGCCGGATGCAGCACGAGCGAGCGCACGTCGCCGAGGTGGGTCATGCGGGTGAACAGCTGGACGGCGTTCGTGAACGTGCGAGCGGCATCCCGTCCGCCGCGCAGCGTGAACGCGAAGACCGAACCCTGACCGCGCGGCAGGTACTGCTGAGCCAGCGCGTGATACGGGCTCGATGCCAGCCCGCTGTAGTCGACGGACTCGACCGCGGGGTGAGCCTCGAGCCAGGCGGCGATCCGCTGGGCGGACTCGGAGTGGCGCTGCACCCGGAGAGACAGGGTCTCGATCCCCTGCAGGATGAAGAACGCATTGAACGGGGACGGCGAGGGGCCCTGGCGGAGCGCGATGACCGATCGTGCGTAGTCGAGGAACGCCGCGCGTCCGGAGCGCTCGGCGAACGTGCGTCCGTCCGAACCCGCGTTGATCGCGAGATGCGGGTAGCGGGCGGGGGCGGCCGCCCAGTCGATGCGCCCGGCATCCACGATCACGCCGCCGAGCACGGTGCCGTGGCCGGCGAGGAACTTGCTCGCGGAGTGCACGACGATGTCGGCCCCGTGCTCGATCGGGCGGAGCAGATACGGCGTCGCGAGCGTGTTGTCGATGATGAGCGGGATGCCGTGGCGGCGGGCGACGGCGGCGACCGCTCGAATGTCGAGGAGGTCGTTCTTGGGATTCGGGATCGATTCGGCGAAGAGCGCGCGCGTCTCGGGCCGGATCGCGGCCTCCCACGCCGCCGGATCGTTGGCGTCGCCCACGAACGAGGTGGTGATGCCGAGGCGGGCGAGGTTGTCGCGGAACAGCTCACGCGAGCCCTCGTAGATGCTCGTGGCCGAGACCAGGTGGTCGCCGGCGCCGGCGAGGGCGAGTACGGCGGTCGACACCGCCGCTTGTCCGCTGCCGACCAGCAGCGCGCCGATGCCGCCCTCGAGGTCGGCGATGCGGCGCTCGACGGCGGTGTTGGTGGGGTTGCCGACGCGCGTGTAGCTGTAGCCGTCGTCGGACTGCACGAACCGCTCGTTCGCCTGCTCGAAGTCGTCGAAGACGAAGCCGGCCGTGAGATAGATCGGCGTCGCGCGCGGGCGGTGCGAGTCGTCGAGCTCGGCGCCCGCGTGGATCTGCCGGGTCGCGAACCCCAGGTCGTCGGATGATACGGGCATGCACGGAGACTACGGCCGCGGCGGCATCCGCTTCACATCGTCCGTTACGCGCGGAAACATGCGGGCCCGCGCCGGCGGACGTGACGACGGATGCCGTCAGCCGGCGAGTACGCGATGCACCGACGCGACCGCACTCGACCCTTCGCCCACAGCCGCCGCGACGCGCTTCATCGAGCCGCGGCGCACGTCGCCGGCGGCGAACACGCGCGGGGTCGATGTCTCGAACGGCAGAGGTTCGCGCCCGAGGCCCTGCCACTGCTGGAGCGACTGCACCTCGATGTCGGATCCGGTCAGCAGGAAGCCGTCGGTGTCGCGGTCCAGCGAGGTGAGCCAGGACGTCGCGGGCTCGGCGCCGATGAAGCAGAACAGCCCCCGGGCATCCACCTCGCCGACGCTGTCGATGCGGACGCGCTCGAGCGCGGTTGCCCCATCGAGGCCGGTGACGCGCGAGCCGGTGTGGATCTCGACGCGCGGCTCTTCGCGCAGACGGTCGACGAGGTACGACGACATGCGGCTGCCCAGGTCACTGCCGCGCACGACGAGCCGCACAGGGCATCCGTTGGCCGCGAGGTACAGCGAAGCCTGACCCGCGGAGTTCGCCCCGCCGACCACGACGACCGGAGACTCCCTGACCTGGCGCAGCTCGAGCTGCGTCGCGGCGTAGTAGATGCCCGCGCGCTCGAAGTCGCTCCAGCGATCCAGGTCGAGCCGCCGGTAGGCCGCACCGGAGGTCACGATGGCGGTGCGGGTGCGGATGATGCGCCCGTCGGTGAGTGTGACACCGAGCTCATCGCCGAACTGCTCGAGCGCGGCGGCTTCGCACGGGGCATACACGCGCACGCCGAACTTGAGCGCCTGCAGCGAGGCCTGCCCGATGAGGTCGCCGCCGGTGACGCCGAAGGGGAACCCCAGGAAGTTCTCGATGCGCGATGTGGCCGCTGCCTGCCCGCCGGGGGCCACCGCATCCAGCAGGACGGTGCTGAGGCCCTCGGAGGCGCCGTAGATCGCGGCAGCGAGCCCGGCCGGTCCTCCGCCCACCACGACGAGGTCGACGACCTCGTCGGCCTGCGCCTCGTAGCTCAGGCCCAGCCGCTCGGCGACGATGCCCGGTGTCGCGCGCAGGATCGGCTCGCCCTGGATGTAGGCGATCGGCAGGTCCTCGATCGTGTAGTCGTGTCCGGGGATGGATGCCGCCTGGCTCGGGTCGAACTCGACGGCCTTGTGCACGAGATCGAGTCGTTCCGCGAAGCGCCGGAGGGCGAGCATGTCGCTCGAGTTCGTCGAGCCGACGAATTTGAGCGTCATGGCCGCAGGACCTTTGCGAAGGGCTTCTCGACGCGCCCACAGCGCGTGCAGGACGATGTCGGACAGCTCGTCGTCTTCGGACATCAGTCTGCGCAGATCGGTGCGCGTGACCCGCCGGATGCGACTGTCCTGCGTCGCACGCGTCGACAGGAACGCGCCCTGCCCGTTCAGCAGGCCCAGCTCGCCGACGAAGCGCCGAGGACCCATGTGTGCGAGAACCTCCTCGCCCATCCAGCGCAGGGCGTCGCGAACCACTTCCACCTCACCGGATTCGACGAGGATCAGGTCGTAGTCGCGGTCTCCGGAGCGGAAGATGTGCTCACCCGCCGCGACGTCTTCGGGCTCGCCGCCGAATGCGAGCAGACGCGACCACTGGGCGTCGGTCAGGGGCGGCGACTGAATCGGATCGTTGTTTCCCACGGAGTCAGGCTAACGAGTGGGAGCGGTGGTGGGGTCGACGGGCTGCGGGCCCTGGTCGGACTGCGAGAGCGCACGGATCAGCGATTGCGAATCGTACGGACCCGTGTGCCGGCGCCCGTTGATGAAGAGCGTCGGCACCGACGTGATGCCCATCGCCTCGGCATCCAGCATGTCGTCGCGGACGCGACCGGTGACCTCGGGCGAGGTCAGGTCGCGCTCGAACTTCTCGACGTCGAGGCCGAGCTCGCGTGCCAGGCGGACGATGTCGGACGGGCGCTGGTTCTCCTGGTCGGCGAACAGTCCGCGCTCGAACTCGAAGAACTTCCCCTGCAAGGATGCCGCCTCTGCGGCCTCGGCTCCCGCCAGGGCGTTGGGGTGGAAGGCCGTCAGCGGCGCATGCCGCCAGACGTACCGCAGGTCATCGCCCAGCTCGTTCTTCACCTCCTGGATCGAGCCTGAGGCCTTGAGGCAGAATCCGCACTGGAAGTCGCCGTACTCGACGATCGTGTACGGCGCGTCCGAACTGCCGAACACGTGATCGCGCTTCGCGTCGACCGGACGAGCGAGCGTCTGGCCCGAATCGAGGTCGGGGCGGATCGCATCGGAGACGCGGAAGATCACGGTCGCGATCAGGAACGCGATGACGGATGCCGCGAGCACGCCGACCCGCGCCTGGTTCTGCGCCGCGGGATCGTCGATCGCGAGGTCGACGATGAACAGCGAGATCGTGAAGCCGATGCCGCACAGCGCTGCGCCCCCTGCGATGCGGTCGAGCGTGAGACCCGGACCGAACTCGCCCACCCGCAGCAGCCGCAGAACGGCCGCGGAGCCGAAGACGCCGATGAACTTGCCGACCACCAGGCCGACGACGATTCCCCAGGTGAGCGCCGACGTCATCGCGCCGGCCAGGATCTCGGGGTTGATCACCACGCCCGCGTTGGCGAGGGCGAACAGGGGGAGGATCACGTACGCGACGTACGGGGCGTAGGCGGACTGCAGTCGCTCGTTGATCGAGATCGACTCGCGCAGGCTGTTGGCCGCCGCGCGGGCGTACTCGGTGTTCGGCGACTGCCGGAAGGTGCGCGCGAGGTCGAGCGCGTGCTCCACGTCGCGGCGGTCGGGCCGGTACACCGGCACCAGCAGCGCGATCGCGACGCCGGCGAGCGTCGGGTGCACGCCCGAGGCCAGGAACGCCAGCCACACGATCACCGCGAGGGTCGCGTAGACCGGTCCGCGCCCGCCGCGCAGGTACCGCGTGAAGTAGACGCCCACCAGGCCGACGGCGGCGATGAGCAGCGGCATGGGGTTGAAGTTCTCGGTGTAGACCAGCGCGATGATGCTGAGCGCGCCGATGTCGTCGACCACGGCGAGGGCGAGGAGGAACACCCGAAGCCGGCCGGGCACACGGGGGCCGATCAGCGCGAGTGCGCCGACCAGGAACGCCGTGTCGGTCGAGATCACGATCCCCCACGCATACGCGTGACCCGAGTCGGCGGCGATCCACACGAACAGCAGCGCGGGGATGGCGAGCCCCGCCACGGCGGCGATCACCGGCACCATCGCCCGCGACCAGCTCGTGAGCTCGCCGATCGCGAATTCGCGCCGCACCTCGAGGCCGACGGTGAAGAAGAAGATCGCCATGAGGGCGTCGTTGACGAGGGCATGCAGCGTGAAGTCGAGTTGCAGGTCGCCGACTCCGACGGTGAGGTGGGTCTCCCAGAAGGTCTCGTAGGAGCCGATGGACACGTTCGCCCAGATGATCGCCGCGGCGGTCGCGATCAGGAGGATGAGGGCGCCGATCCGGTTCTGACCCATGGCGCGGATCTTCTCGGCGATCGAACGGCGCGTGCGCGACTGCGCGGCGACCTGCTCGGGATCAGGAGACCGCTGGATGATCGTCAGTTCAGTCATTGCTCAGCATTGTCCTCGGCCTGCATAGGAGCGACAAGTGGAACGGGGCCGCCGGCATTCCCGCAACCCCCTGACCGCGCCGCCCGCCGCGTGGGAGGATCAGTCGTTCCTCCGGCAGAGATGGTGCCCTGTGCTCCCGATATTCGTGGCGATCGCCGTGCTCGCGGCGGCGGCCGTGGTGCTCATCTCGCTGCGCAGTCGCGCCGAGCGCGACATCGCGGTGAGCGCGCGTGCCGCGCGGATCACCGGATCCCTGCCGGTCTCGTCAGCGGATGCTCCCGATGCCGCTGCCGCGCTCGCGGCGGCGGAGGCGGTCGGCAGCGCGATGATCCAGGCGGGGTACTCCGTCGAGACGGTGCAGGACGTGCTCGGCGACATCGCCCGCGTGAACGGACTGCCCGAGAGCGAGGTGCTGGTCTTCCCCAACGCGCTGCTGGTCTCGGCGCGCGGGCAGGGTCAGCATCAGACCGGGGCGGTCGCCAGCGGTGACGGGCAGCTGCTGTTCTCTCAGATCGACGAAGTGCAGCACACCGTGGACGCCGCGCGCACCGGGCTGCTCGATCCGCGGTCGACGGTCGAGAAGATCGCGCGCATCCGCGACATGAAGCCGATCTACGGCCGGGTCGTGCGCGTCGTGGGGTACGCGTTCCTCAGCGGTGCGCTCTCGGTGCTGCTCGGCGCGTCGTGGGCCGGGGTCTCGCTCGCGGCCGCTCTGGGCCTGATGACCGGCACGGCTCTGCTCATCAGCGAGCGTCTCCCGCGCCGCTACGGGGCGCTGATCACCGTGGCGATCGCGTTCAGCGTCGCTGTGGTTGTATTCCTGCTGCTGCGAAACGGGGCCGGGTCCGGCATCTTGGCAGCGCTGCTCGCGCCGCTGGTCGTTCTGCTGCCCGGCGCTCTGCTGACCACCGCGGCGCTGGAGCTGTCCACCGGGCAGATGATCTCCGGCGCCGGACGACTCGCCGCCGGAGGAATGCAGCTCGTGCTGCTGGGGGCCGGCATCGTGACGGCCGGCGCGCTGGTCGGCGTGCCCGACTTCGACTTCAGCGAGCATCCCGAGCTGCTCGGACCCATCGCACCGTGGATCGCCGTCGCCGTCTACGGCGTGGCCATCTCGGTGCACCGCTGTGCCCCGGCGCGCTCGATCCCGTGGATCCTGCTCGTCCTGTACGTCGCCTACTCCGCGCAGGTGCTCGGCGACCTGCTGCTCGGTGGAGTGTTCTCGGCGTTCATCGGCGCCCTGGTCGTGACGCCGGTCACGGCGCTGGTCGCGCGTCAGCCGACCGGGCCCGCGGCGCTCGTGAGTTTCACGCCGGCGTTCTGGCTGCTCGTGCCTGGAGCCCTGGGCCTGGTCGGTGTCGCCGACGTGCTGGGCGGCGACACCGCGGCGGGGGCATCCCTCGTCGCGACCCTGACGACGATGGTCGCGATCGCCCTCGGGGTGCTCGCCGGCTCGAGCCTGTCGAACAGGATGCGCCGCCCCGCCCTCTGACGGCGGGTGCGCGGCATTCACACCGCGACGGTTCGCGCAAGGCCCCTGAGCAATCGATCCGGCGCGCGTAGCGTTCTTCAGAGCCTTCCGAAGGAGAGCGCTGAATGAGTACGCCGACGACACTTGTCGCCGACCGGTACAGGTTGGTCAAGATGCTTGGCGCGGGCGGAATGGGGGTCGTCTGGCAGGCGTGGGACGAGCGCCTGCACCGGCCGGTGGCCCTGAAGCTGCTGCGGACGCAGCCCGAGCTCTCTGACGCCCAACGAGACCAGGCGACAGCCCGGGCCATGCGTGAGGCCCGTATCACCGCGGGCCTGCACCACCCCCACGCGGTCACGGTGTTCGACGTCGTCGAGCACGAGGGCCAGCCGTGCATCGTGATGCAGCTGATCGAATCCACCCCGCTGTCCGATCTGCTCAGCGAGCACGGCACGCTCACGCCGTCCGAGACGGCGCGCATCGGTGCCCAGGTCGGCTCGGCGTTGGCCGCGGCGCACAAGATGCGGATCGTGCACCGCGACGTCAAACCGGGGAACATCCTCATCGCCGAGGACGGGTCGGCGCTGATCAGCGACTTCGGAATCTCGCACGCGCTCGGCGACACCACGATCACCGCGACCGGAATGATCCACGGCACCCCGGCGTATCTGGCTCCCGAAGTGGCGCGGGGACTGCCGACGAGCTTCGCATCGGACGTCTTCTCGCTCGGCTCGACCCTGTACGCGATGCTCGAGGGCACCCCGCCATTCGGGACGGAGAACAACGCGATCGCGCTGCTGCACAAGGTCGCGCGGGGCGGCTATCCGGCGCCGCGGCACGCCGGCCCGCTGACGCCGCTGCTGCGTTCGATGCTGTCGGCCGACCCGAAGCGGCGGCCGAGCATGGAGTCCGTCGTCGAGTCGCTGAAGACGGCTGATGGCGGGCACGGGGCGGTCGCGGCTGCCGCCGCCCTGCCGTGGCCCTTCGACGAGCTCGAGGAGAACGCCGACGAAGTCGCGACCGAGCCGCTTGCCGGCAGATCACCCCGCTCGGAGACTCTCGCCGTTTCGACGGTGGTGGCGGCCGCAGAGACACGACCGGCGCCGGAACCTACCGCTGAGACGGTTCGCGTCGACCCGTCGCCGGCTCGTGAATCTCCCACGGCCGAGACCGAGCCGCTCGCGGGGAGCGCTCCATACCGACCGGGGCCGACCGAGCGGATGCCGGCTCCGACCCCCGAGCCGAGTCGCCGAGGACGACGCGCTGCCATCACCCTCGGCATCCTGAGCATCGTGGGCGTCCTCGTGGTGGTTGCGCTCCTGCTCTGGAACCCGTGGCGTTCGACCCTCGACGAGGCGGCACAGCCAGAACCCAGCGCCAGCGCGATTCCCTCCCCCGCGGTCGAAACCCCGGCCGCGACGCCCGCTCCGGCGGAGCCGGCCGCGACCACTCCGCCCGCCGAAGAGGCGGAGCCCGTGCCTCCGGCAACGGAGCAAGGCCCTGCGGAGACGGTCTCGAACTATTACGCGCTGCTTCCCAGTGATCTCGATGCCGCCTGGCCGCTGATGACCGCCGACTACCAGGAGAACCACGCCGGCGGACGCGACGCGTACAACGCGTTCTGGGCGGCGGTCGAGAGTGTGGAGGTCGCCGAGGTGAGTGCGCCCGCGCCGGATCAGGTGCAGGCGACCCTGATCTACCACTACTGGGATGGAAGCGTCGTCCAGGAGGTCACCGCGTACCGGCTGGTGGAGGAAGCCGGTGTGCTCAAGATCGCAGCGTCCGAAGTGATCAGCAGCTCATAGCCGTGAGCGGTGGTGTACGCGAACTCACGGCCCGCTCCCAGCTTCGCGGGACCAAAACGGGTGCGGCATCCGTTCTCCTGTATTGACGCTGCAGCCAGCCGCGTCTTCCAAGGAGGAAAAGTGTCACAGGACTACCGCGCGACTGCCGACGCACTCAGTCGCCTCACACCCGCCCAGTACCGCGTCACCCAGGACGACGGCACCGAGCCGCCGTTCCGCAACGAGTACTGGAACAACCACGAGCCCGGCATCTACGTCGACGTCGTCTCGGGGCAGCCGCTCTTCTCATCCACCGACAAGTACGACAGCGGCACCGGATGGCCGAGCTTCACCAAGCCCCTCGAGGCTGACGCCGTCACCGAGAAGGTCGACGGCATGCTCTGGATGAAGCGCACCGAGGTGCGTTCATCGGGCGCCGACAGTCATCTGGGTCACGTCTTCGACGACGGACCTCGGGATGCCGGTGGCCTGCGGTACTGCATGAATTCCGCGGCGCTGCGCTTCATTCCCGTCGCACAGCTCGAGGAGCAGGGCTACGGTGACTACCGCAGGCTCTTCGAGACCACCCCGATCGACGACGCCCGTCAGAACCAGGAGAACGCATCATGACCAGTGGACCCTTCGACAAGGGCGAGATCACCCGCACCCCGGGCACCGAGACCGCGGTCCTCGCGGGCGGCTGCTTCTGGGGCGTCGAGGACCTGATCCGCCGCCAGCCGGGCGTGCTCGACACGCGCGTGGGCTACACCGGCGGCAGCAACGACCACGCGACCTACCGCAAGCACCCCGGTCACGCCGAGGCCGTCGAGATCGTCTTCGACCCCTCGAAGACGACGTACCGCGACATCCTCGCGTTCTTCTTCCAGATCCACGACCCCTCGACGCTGAACCGTCAGGGCAACGACATCGGCACGAGCTATCGCTCGGCGATCTTCCCGCTCACGCCCGAGCAGGAGCAGGTCGCCCGCGACACGATCGCCGACGTCGACGCCTCGGGTCTGTGGCCCAAGAAGGCGGTGACCACGATCGAGCCCGCCGCCCCGTTCTGGGAGGCCGAGCCCGAGCACCAGGACTACCTCGTGCGAATCCCGCACGGCTACACGTGCCACTTCGTGCGTCCGGGCTGGGTGCTGCCCAAGCGCGACGCGACCGTCTAGGCCCGAGCGAACGAGAACGGCCGGACCCCGAGTGGGGTCCGGCCGTTTCGTCGTGGCGAGACGACTCGAAGTGCTGTCGGCGGGCGCCTGTCAGAGCACTCCGCGTCGTCTCGGCGCCCGGGGCGGCTAGAGCGTGCGGGCGAACGGGTCGAAGTCCACCGGCACGGCCTCGATCGGCTCGACCGTGCTCTCGACGGTCACGAACTCGCCGCGCGCGGCGGATTCCTGCGCCGACACCATCGTGTCGAGCACGTGGTAGCCGAGCTCGCCGGTCGCGCGGTGCGGGCGACCCGTGCGGATCGCGCGCGCCATGTCGAGCGCTCCCAGGCCGCGACCGACCACGACGCCCTCCTCGGGCACCTCCGTGAACGGCTGCTCGGCTGCGGCAGCGACGCCGGGGTCGGAACCCCGGTGGCTGAACGGGCGGGTGATCGCCGTGCGCCCGGTGAACATGTTCGGGTCGGGGAGCACGATCGTGCCCTCGGTGCCCGAGATCTCGAAGAAGCCCTGCCGGCGCAGCGGTGAGTCGAAGCTCAGCAGGGACTGCGACTGGGCGCCCTGCTCGAAGGTCGCGAGCACGTTGATCGTCGACGGAACCTCGACAGGGAAGGTCTTGCCGGCGTCGGGGCCGACGAGGATCTCGCGCTGCTCGACCGGCTTGAGCCCGAGGGCGGCGACGGCCGCGACCGGACCGAGGATGCTGACGAGGCTCGTCAGGTAGTACGGACCCATGTCGAAGAGCGGGCCCGCTCCGTGCGCATAGAGGAACGCGGGGTTCGGGTGGAACACCTCAGGACCCTGGTACTGCATGCTCGTCTGCGCGAACAGCGGCCGGCCGATGTCGCCGCGTTCGATCGCACGCTTCGCCGACTGGATGCCGGGGCCGAGCACCGTGTCGGGCGCGATGCCCACGCGCAGGCCGGCGGCGTCGGCCTGCTGCAGCAGCGCGAGCGCGCTCTCGCGGTCGATGCCGATGGGCTTCTCGCTCCACACGTGCTTTCCGGCGGCGATCGCCTGCGCCGAGATCTCGACGTGCACCGCCGGGACGGTCAGGTTGATGACCAGCTCGACACCCGGGTGGGCGAGCACGTCGGCGGTCGTGCCGGATGCCGGGATGCCGTGCTTCTCGGCCTGCGAGGCGGCCCGGTCGGTGAGGATGTCGCCGAGGATCAGCACCTCGATGTCGGGGAAGCTCTTCAGATTCTCGATGTAGGTGTCGCTGATGACGCCGACGCCCACGAAGCCGACGCCGACCGGCCCGGAGCCGACCGGTGCGAAGGCGGCCATCAGGCGAGGCCCCGCGCCGCGAGGAACTCGTAGCCGGTCTTGACGCCCTGCCAGATGTCGCCCGGGTACGCGTCGAACTCGACGATCGCGTACCGAGCGCTCTTCGCGGCATCCAGTGCGGCCGACAGGGCGACGACGCCCTCGCCCGCGGGCACCTGGTCGGTCGGGATCGCGCCGAGGCTGGGCAGCGGCTCGAGCGTGCCGTCCTTCACGTGCAGCGCGGTGACCTTGTCGCCGAGGCGCTCCAGGAGCGCGACGACATCGGCGCCGCCGGCCGAGGCCCAGTACAGGTCGAGCTCGAGCGAGACACCGTCATCGAGCAGCTCGGCGAAGATCTCGAGCGGGAAGCGCCCGTCGATCTTCTTCAGGAACTCCTGGTTGTGGTTGTGGTAGCCGACCGAGATGCCGTAGCCGGCACCGATCGCGGCGGCGGAGTTGAGAGCTTCGGCCGTCTTGGTGATCTCTTCGATGCTCTCCCAGCGGTCCGGCGCGACGAACGGGTCGAAGACCGTGTTCATGCCGAGCTTCTGCGCGGCGGCGAAGACCTCGTCGGGGGTCGGGACCGCGATCGAGGAGTCGAACGGGTTCTCGGTGCCCGAGGCGAGCGATGCGTGCCCGGTGGGGGACGAGATGCCGTGCCGGGCGAAGGCCGCACCCAGCTCGTCGGCGCGGGTGACGAAGCCGAAGGCCTCGACGTTCGTGAATCCGATGGAGCTCAGCTGGGCGAGCGTGCCATCCAGGTCGGCCGTCAGCTCGTCTCTCACTGTCCACAGCTGGATGGAGATCGCCGGGTTGGTCATTGTCTTCCTGCTTTCTGCGTGGCCACTCCGTCAGGGGCACGTTTGCGTCATGGGAACGGTACCACAAGAAACCACCACGTGGAGGTTTTATCTTGCTAGGCTCCGGATATGGCCTCACCTCCTCCCGACCTCCCCGAGGACGAGCCCGCGCCGAACAGGCCGCGGTCCTACGCGAAAGGCGTCGCGCGACGTCAGGAGATCCTGGATCGTGCGATCGAGGTCTTCGCCGACAAGGGCGCGGAGGGCACGTCGCTGCGGGCGATCGCCGAGAAGATCGGCGTCTCGCACGCCGCGCTGCTGCACTACTTCGGCTCTCGCGAGGAGCTGCTCGTCGAGGTTCTCCGCGAGGGGGAGCGGCGCCACAGCACGTATGGGCGCGACGATGCGCGCGTCAAGGACCAGGTCGTCGGCGGGATGGTGCGTGCCGCCGAGCGCAATGTCACGATTCCCGGCTTCGTCTCGCTCTACACCTCGTTGCTCGCCGGCTCTCTGGAACCCGACAAGCAGTACTCCCGCGAGTTCTTCTCGGCGCGCTTCGCGCGCCTCCGCGAGCGCCTGGCCGAACTGATCAGCATCGGCCAGGAAGAGGGCAGCATCCGTCGCGGCGTCGAGCCCGAGGCGATGGCAGCCCTCGTGATCGCGGCATCCGATGGCCTGCAGACCCAATGGCTGCTCGAGCCGACGGTCGACATCGCGAAGAGCCTCGAACTGCTCGAGCGGATCCTCGAGCCGTAGCGGGTCGAGAGCCCGAGAAAACTTTCTCGAAAACCGCGTAATGGATTCGGGGATGCGGCGTCCTAGGTGTGTGAAGTAGAGAACTTGCTGCTTCGTGGTGCTGCCCCAACAGCGCCTGGGCCGTCGCTGCTTGGTTTCATCCCCAGAAGTCAGCGGCGGCCCTTACTTCGTCTCCGGCCGTGTTCCGTTGCCATTGGGTATCGACTGCTTCCTTTGCGGTCGCGCGCGTGATACACATGCACAATGGCAGGCGATGTGGGATCGTCGCATGTTCGCACCGATTTTGGGGAATTGAGCGACGCCGAGTTGGTTCGCGCGACCCGAGACGGTTCGCGGCGTGCGTATGCCGCGCTGTACGCGCGGCACTCCGTCAGCGCGCTCAAATATGCCAAGACGCTCACGAGCGCGGATGCCGATGACGTCGTCTCTGAGGCGTTCCTCAAGGTCTACGCCGCCATCAAGGCCGGCCGCGGGCCCGAAGAGGACTTCCGGTATTACATCCGCTCCGCCGTCCGCAACACCTATGTCTCCATGGTTCGTGCCCGCCGTACCGTGCCGGCGGGTGATTCGATCGAAGACGTGGTCGGCGACCGCGGAGCAGACGTCGCCTCTCTGCGCAGCTTCGACGGGTCGGCGACGGCGCGCGCGTTCCTCTCGCTCCCGTCGCGCTGGCAGGAAGTGCTCTGGTACACCGAGGTCGAGGGCTTCACCCGCGAGCACACCGCGACGCTGCTCGGCATGAACGCGAACGCCGTGTCGGCGCTGTCGTTCCGTGCCCGCGAGGCACTGCGCACCGCGTGGCTCCAGCAGCACATCAGCGCGCACTCCGATCTCGACCGGGGGTGCGAGGCCATCACGCCGCTTCTCGGCGCCTACTCGCGTCAGGGGCTCGCGCGTCGCGACCGTCTCCGGGTCGAACATCACGTGAACGGCTGCGCGCACTGCACGTCGGTCGTGGGCGAGCTTTCCGAGCTGCTGACGCCGGGCCGCCTCGCGCTCATCCTCCTGCCCGTGGTCGTGACCGGAGGCGGCTACGCGGCGTTCGCTGCGAAGTTCGGCGGAGGTTCCGCAGCCGTTGCGTCGGCTTCGGCCATCGCGCCTCCGACCGCGATCCTCGCCTCGGTCGGCGGCACCTCCGCTGCCGCCGGCGGAGCGGCCGCGCTGTCGGTCGTCGGCAAGGTCGCTGCCTGCGCCCTGGTCGCGACGATGGTCGTCCCGCCCACCCAGATGCTCATCGTCGCCTCGCAGCACGCTCCGAAGGTCAGTCACTCGGAAGCCTCGTCATCCGACACCGAGCTCGACCTCGGTGCACTGCTCCGGATCGACACGGCGCGAGTACACGCGCCCGCGCACGCCGCGGAAGCGGATGCCGACGCGCCCGAAGACTCAGTGGACGCCGACACGGAAACGACCGCTGAGGCGCGGGGGCCTCAGGGAGGCATGCCTGAGGCGAGCGGAAACGCGAACCCCAACGCCAGCGGCAACGGTGCGGCGAACGGCAACGCGAACGCGAACGCGGGCGGTGCCGCGAACGGCAATGCGAACGCCAGCGGCAACGCGAACGCGAACGCCGGCCCGAACGAGAACGCGAATCCCAATGCGAACGCGAAGGGCACCGCGAACGCCGACGGAGCGGCCAACGGCAACGCGAAACGCGAACGCCGGCCCGAACGAGAACGCGAATCCCAATGCGAACGCGAAGGGCACCGCGAACGCCGACGGAGCGGCCAACGGCAACGCGAAGCCGAACGCGAACGCCGGACCCGACGAGAACGCGAATCCCAATGCGAACGCGAAGGGCACCGCGAACGCCGACGGAGCGGCCAACGGCAACGCGAACCGAACCGAACGCGAACGCCGGACCCAACGAGAACGCGAATCCCAATGCGAACGCCAAGGGCACCGCGAACGCCGACGGAGCGGCCAACGGCAACGCGAACGCGAACGCCGGACTCGACGAGAACGCGAATCCCAGTGCGAACGCCAAGGGCAACGCGAACGCCGACGGAGCGGCCAACGGCAACGCGAACCCGAACGCGAACGCCGGACCCAACGAGGACGCGAATCCCGATGCGAACGGCAACGGCAACGCGAACGCCGACGCAGCGGCCAACGGCAACGCGAACCCGAACGCGAACGCCGGACCCAACGAGAACGCGAATTCCAATGCGAAGGGCCCCGCTGCCGAAGCGCCCGCGGAGTCCGACGGCCAGTAACGATGCCGACCTCCGCCGGCCCGCCCTTCGATCCTGAACTCGACGGAGTGCTGACGGCGCTGGCGGCGAACGTTCCGCCCACCATCACCCCCGCGATGATCGAGCGGTTCCGTGCGATCCCGCCCGACCCGACCGTCGGCGGTCTCGTGGAGCAGCTCGGCGCAGCGCATGACCGGCGCACGATCGTCGGTTTCGCGGATGCCGACATCGACGTGTCCGTCTTCCACCGCGAGCGGCAGCAGGGAGCCGGGCCCGGCATCCTGTATCTGCACGGCGGCGGGATGATCTTCGGCAACAGGTTCGGCGGGGTCGGGGCGTACCTGCCCTTCGTCGCGAGCCATGGTGCCGTCGTGGTCGCGGTCGACTACCGCCTTGCCCCCGAGCATCCCGACCCGATCCCGGTCGAGGACTGCTTCGCGGCGCTCGCCTGGATGGCGGTGAACGCGCGAGAGCTCGGCATCGATCCGGGTCGACTGGTGATCGCAGGTCAGAGCGCCGGCGCGGGGCTCGCGGCCGGCGTCAGCCTGCTCGCGCGGGAGCGCGGCGGCCCCGGCATCCTCGCGCAGGTGCTCGTCAGTCCCATGCTCGATGACCGCAACGACACGGTGTCGGCCCACCAGATCGACGGTGTCGGGGTGTGGGACCGCACGAGCAACGACACCGGCTGGACGGCCCTCCTCGGTGAGCGCCGAGGTGGCGACGATGTGACCGACGCGTCGGCGCCCGGCCGCGCCGTGGACCTCAGCGGTCTTCCGCCGGCTTTCCTGTCCGTGGGCAGCGCCGAGGTGTTCCGCGACGAGACGGTCGCCTACGCCTCCCGCATCTGGGCAGGCGGCGGCGTCGCCGAACTGCACGTCTGGCCGGGCGGCTTCCACGGCTTCGAGAACTTCGCGCCGGGCGCCTCGATCTCGCGCGCGTCGGCGGCGGCACGCGACGGCTGGCTCACCCGCGTGCTCGAACGCTGACCGCGGCATCCCCCCGGGGCTCGCCGTCAGGCCCACAGACGACCAGACTGTCAGGGGTCGATCGTGCGCCGCCGAGCCCGCGCGATCACGAACAGGAGCACACCATGACCCACGCCTACGAGCCCGAGCACATGCACGCGATCTCGGACGACACCCGCGACACGGTCGACGAGGTGCTGCATTACGCGCGGCGACGGGCGCTGTTCGAGAACGTGCCGCTCGACAAGGCGATGTCGCCGCGAGATCTCGCACGACTGGCGTCGGGCTCGATCACCGCCGACGGCATCGGTGCACGGCGCGCGATCGGCCTGTTCGAGAACGTGCTGGCCCCCGCCTGCATCTCGACCGACCACCCCGGCTATCTTTCGTTCATCCCGTCAGCCCCCACCAAGGCCGCCCTGGCGTTCGATGTCGTGGTCTCGGCATCGGCCATCTACGCCGGCTCGTGGATGGAGGGCGCCGGCGCCGTGTACGCCGAGAACGAGGTGCTGCACTGGCTCGCCGGCGAGTTCGGGCTCCCCGCGGGCGCCGGCGGCGTCTTCGTGCAGGGCGGCACGATCGGCAACCTCTCCGCCCTCGTCGCGGCTCGGGATGTCGCGCGCCGCCGCAACCGCGCCGCCGGCGTCGCCGACCCGTCGCGCTGGATCATCGTCTGCAGCGCCGAGGCGCACTCGTCGATCGCTTCGGCGGCGTCAGTGATGGACGTCGACGTGGTGACCGCGCGGCCCGATGCGGGCGGCCGCCTGCACGGCGACGCGGTGACCGCGGCGCTGGACGAGCACGGCGGCGCTGTGTTCGCGGTGGTCGCGACCGGCGGCACGACCAACTTCGGCATCGTGGACGACATCGCCTCGGTCGCCGCCGCGACCCGCGGCCGCGACGTGTGGCTGCACATCGACGGCGCCTACGGACTGGCCGCCATGCTGGTCGAGCGCATGCGCCCGGTGTTCGCGGGGGTCGGCGAAGCGGACTCGGTCATCGTCGATCCGCACAAGTGGCTGTTCGCCCCGTTCGACGCGTGCGCGCTGATCTACCGCGACCCTTCCGTCGCGCTCGCCGCGCACACCCAGAAGGCCGAGTACCTCGACACCCTCACCGAGTCGGCGGACTGGAATCCGTCCGACCTCGCGATCCAGCTCACGCGGCGCGCGCGGGGCCTTCCGCTGTGGTTCTCGCTGGCCACGCACGGCACCGAGCACTACCGGGCTGCCGTCGACAGCGGCATCCTCCTCGCGCAGCGCATCGCCGACGAGATCACCGCACGCGACGGACTGTCGCTCGTGCGCGATCCGCAGCTGTCGGTGGTCGTGTTCCGACGCGATGGCTGGACCCCGGCCGATTACCAGGCGTGGTCTCAGCGGCTGCTCGAGGAGCAGAGGGCGTTCGTGGTTCCCAGTTCGCACGCGGGCGAGACCGTGCTGCGGTTCGCGATCATCAGCCCGCTCACGACGTTCGAAACCCTCACCGACATCCTCGACACGCTGGGCTGACGCAGGATCGGCCCGGCGGGACCTTCGGCTCTGTACGGGGGCGCCCTGTCGGGATGGACTGGCTCGGGAGAGAGAGGATCATGCCATGACCGACAAGAAGGGCGATGCCCGTCAGGGAGTCGAGCACCTCACGACCACGGAGTGCTGGCGCCTCCTGGAGAGCGTTTCGCTCGGCCGCCTCGCGGTCGAAGGCCCGGAGGGGATTCCGGACGTCTTCCCGGTCAACTTCACGGTGCACAGCGGATCGGTCTACCTGCGATCGGCTCCGGGCTCGAAGCTGATGGACATCGCCGCACGCCCGGGGGTGGCTTTCGAGACCGATGGGCAGGACCCGCTCTCGCACTGGAGCGTCGTGCTGAAGGGCACCGCGCGCCGCCTGGACTCGGATGCCGAGATCCTCGAGTCCGGAGTGCAGAACCTCGTCTCGGCGAGCCCCACGAGCAAACACGACTTCATCCGCATCACTCCGGACTCGGTCACGGGGCGCCGCTTCCGCAAGGACGCGGCACCGTCGACGCAGCAGCCCACGCCCGCGACCTCGACCGGTGCCCATGAGCCCGTGCGCCCGCCCGAGGGCGAGCAGGGGTGGCCGGGGTCCGAGCGCCCGTCGACCACGAAGCCGATCGAGATCCCGCACTTCCCCCCGCGACCGACGCACTAGCTGGTCGGACCCCCGTCGACGACGTCGTAGCGGTCCGGTTCTGGCGTGCGCCGAAACCGCCGCCCGCTGATGCGCGTGGGCGTGATCCGCACCCACCGGTACTTGAGAGTGGGGATCCACGGATGAAGCTCGAGTCGGTCGGCGGCGTCGATGTCGGCCTGCAGCTCGAGCCTCTCGGCGACGCCCTTCACGATGACGCTCGCGGCGACCTCGTCGTCGTAGCGATCCACCTCGAGAGCGACCCGGGGATTCGCGGTCAACTCGGCGAGCTTCGACCCGGGCGAAGTGCGGAAGTAGAGCGCTCCCTCGAAGACCGTGAAGTTGATCGGGAAGATGTCCACGTCGTCTCGCACGCTCAGCGCCAGCCTGCCGATCTGCGCGTGCTCGAGGAGGTTCCAGTTCTCGTCGGCCGTCATCTCGGTGACGACCTCGTCTGCGAAATCCTCCATGTTGGCTCCTCGCGTCGGTCCCGAGCACCCGCCCGGGATGAGTTCAGTGAATCGCGACGCGCTCTGACCGGCCAGGGCCGAAAGTCCCGCTGCGCTTTACGCGCGATCGCGCCGGTGCTCCGCGCCGTACACGGCGGCCTGCGTGCGCCGCTCCATGCCGAGCTTGGCGAGCAGTCCGCTCACATAGTTCTTCACCGTCTTCTCGGCCAGGCCGAGCCGTGCGCCGATCTCGCGATTGGTGAGCCCCTCGGCGATGAGGCCGAGCACCTGGCTCTCGCGCAGCGAGAGCTCGGGTCCCGGCGACTCGGCACGAGCGTCGGGGTGCAGGGCGGTCGCCGCCTGGCGGAGCACGGCGGCGGACTGGATCGTGCGGCCCGAAGCCACCTGGCGGATCGCGTCGATGAGCGCGCGGCTGCGGATGTCCTTCAGCACGTACCCGCTCGCCCCGGCGAGCACCGCGGATCGCAGCGCGTCGTCGTCGTCGTACGCGGTCAGTATCAGGCAGGCGACGCCGGGATGCGCCGACCGCACGTCGCGGCACAGATCGATGCCGTTGCCGTCGGGCAGCCGCACGTCGAGCACGGCGACGTCGGGGAGGGTGGCATCGATGCGCCGGCCCGCCTCGTGGAACGAGCCCGCTTCGCCGACCACCGTCAGATCGGGTTCGGCGTCCACCAGCTGGGCGATCCCGCGCCGGACGATCTCGTGGTCATCCACGAGGAAGACGCGGATCATGATGATCGTCCTTCCGCGCCGAACTCCGCCGGCACCGCCCACGTGATCCGGGTGCCGCCGCCGGTCCGCTGGGCGATCGTGCACGTCCCGCCGAGAAGCGTCGCGCGCTCGGTCAGGTTGGCCAGTCCGCTCAACGGCACCGACGGGGGGATGCCGGTCCCGTCGTCTTCGACCCTCAGAGTCACGACTCCCGCGGCGATGCTCAGGTCGATCTCGACCGTCTGCGCGTGCGCGTGCTTCGCGACGTTCGTCAGGCACTCGCGCAGCACCGCGGCCAGCTCGTCGGCGAGTGCAGCGGACACGAGCGAGTCGAGCGGGCCGGCGAAGGTGATGCGGGGGGTGACCGGCATGCCGGTCGACAGCTCCGACACGACATCCAGCATCCTGTCGCGCGGCCTCCGGCTCTGGGCACGATCGCCCGATCCGAGCGCGAAGATGACAGTGCGGATGTCTTTGATCGCGGCATCTACGGCGTCGACCTGGGTCTCGATCGCGGCCGATGTCTCGGCATCCGCGGTAGCCGATACCGCCTGAAGCGACAGCCCTGCACCGAACAGGCGCTGGATGACGTGATCGTGCAGATCGCGGGCGATCCGTGCGCGGTCGCGTGCCAGATCGAGTCGTCGGCGGTCCTCACGAGCCCGCACGACCTCGATCGCGACGCCGGCCTGCCCCGCGAAGGCGAAGGCCATGTCGAGGTCGACGGCGGTGAACGCGGGGGCGTGCGGGCGCCGCGACACGGTCAGGACGCCCAGCGGCTCCTCGCCGGCGAAGAGCGGGATCGCGACGGTGGGTCCGAGGTCGCGCTGCCCCTCGAAGAGCCCCGTCTGCCCGTCCACGCTCGCCGCGCGACGGGTTGCCAGCGCCCGCGACGCGAGCGTGCCCGCCGCGGGAATCACCTGCCCGCGCCACTGACCTGCGCTGTTTCCGCGCACGGTCGTGACGCGGAACTCGTCGTCGCCGTGGGGGACGACGACGGCGACGAGATCCACATCGATCAGCGAGCCGACGTGCTCCGCGATCACTTCGAGCACATCCTCACCGGTGGCCTCCAGCATCGCGGCCATGACGTCGGCCGTCGTCGCGCTCCACGCTTCGCGGGCGCGGGTGATGTCGTACAGACGCGCGTTCTCGATCGCGATTCCGGCGGTGGCGGCGAGGGCCACCACCAGCTCTTCATCGTCGGCGGTGAACGCCGCGCGGGCGCCCTGTGTCAGATAGAGGTTGCCGTACACCTGATCGCCCACGCGGATCGGAACTCCCAAGAACGAATCCATGTCGGGGTGGTGCGCGGGGAAGCCCACCGAGCGCGGGTCGGCCGTCAGGTGCTCGAGCCGGATCGGCGCGTGGTCGGCGATCACGGCGCCGAGCAGTCCCTTGCCGGCCGGCAGGTGCCCGATGTGCGCGACAGTCTGCGGGTCGACGCCGACGTGGATGAAGCGCTCCAGCCCGTTGCCGTCGGGGGCGATGACGCCGAGGGCACCGTAGCGGGCGTCGACGAGAGCCATCGCGGCTTCGACGATGCGGCGCAGCACCACCTCGAGGTCCAGGCGCTCGACGACCGTGGTGGTTGCGCGAAGAAGGTCGCGCAGCCGCCGCTGGGCGCGAGCCGCGTCATCGGCGTCAGCGACAGCGGTCTGCGGTCGCGATTCAGGGTCCCGGGGCATCGACGCCTCCCGTCGACGCGAGTCTAGTGAAGCGGCGGATGTCAGGTCGGCTCGTCTCCCGGTACGACGCAGACCGGGGTGCGGCACTGCGAGAGCACGTCGTGGCCGATCGATCCGAGCACCGCGCCCGTCAGCGGCCCCCGATGGTGCGTGCCCAGCACGAGCAGAGATGCGCCGTGCGCGGCGCGCAGCAGCGCCGAGGCGGGATTGCTCTGCTCCAGGATCTGTTCGATGACGAGATCGGGATGCACTGCCTGTGCACGCGCCGCAGCGTCGCGAAGGATCCTGCGCTGCACCGCTCTCGCTTCGATCGGCGAGGCCAGCAGCGCAACGGAGCCCTCCATCTGCGGGTGCGGCATCGTCCACGTGTGCACGAGGGCCAGCGGCGTCCGCGCCTGCGCGGCCTCCCGCGCAGCGAAGACCTCCGCGGCCCCTGATGAGTCGTCGTCGTCCAGACCCACGACCACCCTGCCGGTCGAGGGGTCCCAGTCGTCAGGCACCACCACGACCGGGGTGCGCGACCGGGACGCGACCCTCAGCGGCATCCATCGGGGGGTCGACCAGATCGCGCGTCCGCGGCGCGCTCCGACGACCACGAGATCGGCGCCGCGTGCCCGATCGAGCAGCGCGTCGGGCATCTTTCCGACCAGCCGATGCGATTCGACCTCGGCATCGGGCGCCCGATCGCGCACCCGGTGTTCGGCTTCCACGAGCCCGATGTCTCGTCCGTCGTCATCCTGCAGCAGGGTGCCGCCGATCTTGACGATCTCGACGTGCGTCGGCCGGCCCGCAGCGCGTTCGGCGACCCAGTCCAGCGCGACGGTCGAGGCCTCGCTGCCGTCGAATCCCAAAACGATCGTCTCCACCGCGCGCCCCTCTCATTCCCGCGGCCCACGAGCGGGTCGTCACTTCGCACGGTAGACGGCGGATGCTGCTGCCCGAAGGGCCGAAGGTCCTATCCCACCCGCGCGGCCCCGACCCGCTCAACTCGTGCGAGAGTCGAGGAGATGAGCAGCGTCGGAGTGCCCAAGACGATCGTGATCACCGGCGCGAGCGACGGCATCGGCGCTGCGGCGAGCCGACGACTGGGGCGCGACGGCCACGCGCTCGTGCTCGTCGGCCGGTCGCCCGAGAAGACGCGGAGGATCGGCGAGGAGCTGGACTCTGCGTACCTCACGGCCGACTTCGCAGACCTCGCGCAGGTGCGGGAGCTCGCCGCGCGGCTCGCGGGCGAATACGCGACGATCGACGTGCTGGTCAACAACGCCGGCGGTATCTTCGGCGACCGCACGCGCACGGCGGACGGGTTCGAGAAGACCTTCCAGGTCAACCACCTCGCACCCTTCCTGCTGACGAACCTGCTGCTGCCGACGCTCCTCGCGAGCGATGCCTCCGTGATCACCACGTCGAGTGTGGCGGCGCGGCTGTTCGGCGACATCGACCTCGATGACCTGAACAACGACCGCAGATTCTCGGCGAACAAGGCATACGGCGACTCGAAGCTCGCCAACGTGCTGTTCACCAAGGAGCTCCACCGCCGGTTCCACCCCGAGGGTCTGTCGGCCGCGGCCTTCCACCCCGGGCCGGTCGCGACCGGCTTCGCGAGCGACTCGACGAGTCTGATGCGCTGGGTGTATCAGACACCCCTTCGGCACATCGCCGGTCTGATCTCGCCCGACGAGGGCGCCCAGACGCTGCTGTGGCTCGCGGAGACGACGCCGGGTGTCGACTGGGTCTCTGGGGAGTTCTACGAGAAGCTGCAGATCACGAAGACCCACGCGCAGGCTGCCGACGCAGAGCTCGCGCGCGGCCTCTGGGACCGCAGCGCGGAACTGGTCGGTCTGTAGAGCGTCGCCGCACGGGCGCGCCGGGTGCGCGCGGAGCCGTGGCGCGGCAGGATGAGCGGTGATGATCGACCCGCCTACGCTGTCGCCGCTGTTCGCACCGCTGCGGATCGGCAACGTCACGGTGCCCAATCGGATCATGCAGACGGCGCACTCGAAGCAGTACTCCGACCGCGTCGAGTCCGATCGTGAGACGGCCTACTTCGTGCGCCGCGCACGGGGCGGGTGCGGCCTGTTCATCGCCGGCAACCAGTTCGTGCATCCGACCGGCTCGATCCGCGGCTTCCAGGACGCCTTCCGCCCTGAGGCGGTCGGCGCCGACCGTCGCATGACCGACGCGATCCACGACGCCGGATCGAAGGTGTTCGTCCAGCTGAACCATCACGGGGCGCAGGGGTCGCCCGATGGTCCGGACGGCCCGCGCGCGGTGTATGCGCCATCACGCATACTCTCGCCATCGACCGCGCACGCGACGCGCGAGATGAGCGTGGCCGACATCCGAGAGGTGACCGACGCGTGGGCGAGGTCGGCCGAGATCGCACAGCAGGGCGGGTTCGACGGGGTCGAGATCCACATCGCCCACGGGTACCTGCTGCACCAGTTCCTCTCGCCCCTCTACAACGCCCGCACCGACGGCTACGGCGGAGACCTGTCCGGACGCACCCGTTTCGCACGGGAGGTGCTCGCATCGGTGCGCGAGCGGGTCGGCGATGACTTCGTGGTCGGCATCCGCGTCGTGGCGAACGAGTTCCACCCGCAGGGGATGGATGCCGCAGCCCTCCGCGAGGCCATCTCGATGATTCGCGGCTCGACCCGGCTCGACTTCCTCGACCTCGCCGCCGGGGGCTATCACAACGTGCACTACGTGTTCCCGTCCGCGGCGATGCCGTACGCCTGGCTGCGGGACGAGGTCGCCGCGGTGAAGACGGCGAACGCCGACATCCCCGTGTTCGGCGTGGGGGCCGCCCTCAGCCCCGAGCAGGCCGAGGAGGTCATCCGTGAGGGCGTCGCCGACATGGTGGCCCTCACCCGGGCGCAGATCGCCGACCCCGACCTGGCGATCAAGCTGCACGAGGGGCGAGCGGACGGCATCCGCCACTGCATCCGTCTGAATCAGGGATGCCTCGGCCGGGGCAGCCGCGGACTCGCGATGTCGTGCACGGTCAATCCGCAGGCCGGCCGCGAGCGGGAGCGACCGGAACGATCCATCGCGGCGACCGCGCAGCGATGGGTCGTGGTGGGCGGCGGACCGGCGGGGATGCGGGCGGCCGTCGAGCTCGCGACCGACGGACACGAGGTGACCCTGTTCGAGCGGGATCGCGAGCTCGGCGGTCAGCTGCGGCTCGCGCGCGCGGTTCCGGGTCGCGAGAGCATCGACCTGCTGGTCGGCGATCTGCGCCGCGACCTCATCCGCGCGGGGGTGGACGTGCGGCTCGGCGTCGAGGCGACGGGTGCGCTCGTGCGCGAGGAGCGGCCGGACGGGATCGTCCTTGCGACCGGCGCGGTCGCGCCGCGCGGCACGTCGCTCGCGATCGGCGGGGCGTATGCCGAAGGGTTCCCCGTCACCGGCACCGTCGACGCGTTCTCCGCGGTCGCGGATCCGGCGGCACTCGGCCGGCGGATCGCCGTGGTCGACGCCGACGGCACCGCGTACGCGTCGGGAATCGTGCTCAGCCTGCTCGAGGCGGTCGACGAGCTCACGCTGATCACGCCGTTCGAGACCGCGTTCCCCCACGTCGGCGCCGGATACGACCGCCCGCTGCTGTTCGAGCGGCTCGCGGCGCACCCGGGCTTCGAGCGTCTGGTCTCGCAGCGGGTTGAGCGGGTCGGCTCGGCGCAGCTCGAGACGAGTGACGTGGTCACCGGCAGGCGCGTCGTGTTCGAGGGGCTTGATGCTGTCGTGGCGATCGAGCCGCGGTCGTCCGTGATCGTGCCCGGACTCGACGACGTGCGCGGACCCACCCGGATCGTCACGATCGGCGACGCGTTCGCGCCCCGCACGATCGACGCCGCGATCTTCGAGGCTGTCGAGCTCGCCTACGACATCGCGGGCATGGCCACCCTGCGCGGCTGACGAAGATGACGCCGCTGACGCTCGATCTGCCGTTCCGCGGACGATGGCGCGCAGAGATGAGTCCGGCGCGCAGAGTTCCCAGTCACGGCACCGATCTGTTCGGGATCACGTACGCGATCGACTTCGTCGGCGTCGACGACCGCGGGCGCTCGGCCCCGCGCACCTGGCAGACGCTCCTGACGGAGCCCGCGCAGACCTTCGTCGGCTTCGGCCGGCCGATCACCGCACCGATTGCGGGCAGAGTCGTCTCGATCCACGACGGCGAGCCCGACCACGTCGGCCGCCGATCCGCCTTCACCCTGATCCCGTACCTGCTCGGGCAGGCAGGCCGTGTGCGGGCGGGCGTCGATGCGATCGCGGGCAACCATGTGATCATCGCCGTCTCGCCGACCGGTCCGTTCGTCGGTCTCGTGCATCTGCGACAGGGGAGCCTGCGCGTCGGCATCGGCGATGCCGTGTCGGTCGGCGATCCCCTCGCCGAGTGCGGCAACTCCGGGAACAGCACCGAGCCGTGCGTGCACGTGCAGGTCACCGATTCGATCGACTGGCGCACGGCGCGCGGCATCCCGATCCTCTTCCGTGCGTATCGGAGCGTCGGCACGGGCGCGATCGTTCACCACGGCGTGCCGGGCGAGCGCGAAATCGTCGAGCCCGCCTGACGCGCTCGATCGGGCATGGCATGCTGAGCCGCATGCGCGGTGTCGGCCCCGGCTCGGGCTTCTGGATCGTGGCGGTCGTCTTCGTGGTGACGATGGCCTACTCGACCGTGCCGACGCCGCTGTACCCGCTCTACGAGCAGCGCGACGACTTTCCGGTGAGCCTGGTGACCGTGATCTACTCGGCGTTCGCGGTCGGGGTCATGCTCAGCCTGTATCTGTTCGGCCACGTCAGCGACTGGCTCGGCCGTCGCACGATGCTCGTCATCGCGGTCGGCATCTCGATCGTCTCGGCCGGAATGTTCCTGCTGTGGCCCGAGACGGCGGGGCTCATCGCGGCCCGGGCGGTCAACGGCGTGAGCATCGGCATCCTGTCGGCGACGGCGACCGCCCACCTCGGAGAACTGCGCGCGATCGCCCGCCCGCAGGAGAGCCCGGTGTTCGCGACATCCGTCGCCGGAGCGGCCAACCTCGGCGGGCTCGCGCTCGGCTCGCTCATCGGCGGCCTGCTCGCGGAGGTGCTCCCCGACCCGCTCGTGCTTCCGCACGTGCTCTTCCTCGTGCTGCTCGTGGTCGCGGGCGCCGCCCTGCTCATCGTGCCCGAGACGGTCGTGCGGCCCACGCCCCTTCCCCGGTACCGGCCGCAGAAGCTCTCGGTGCCGCGGGCGGGACGCTCGATCTTCATCGTGGCGGCCTTCGGCGCGTTCGCCGGCTTCGCGGTCTTCGGACTGTTCAGCTCCTTGGTGCCGACCTTCCTCGCGGGCGAGTTCGGCGAGCGGGACCACCTTCTGGCCGGCGTCACGGTGTTCGCGATCTTCGGCGCCTCCGCAGCCGGGCAGCTGGCGCTGGTGCGCACGCGGCTGCGCACCCAGCTGACGATCGCGGTGACCGCGTGCGCCGTGGGGCTCGTGTGCGTCGGCGTCGGGGCGCTGCTGCCGCAGATCGCATTGTTCATCGGCGGCGGCGTGATCGCCGGGCTGGGCGTCGGCGTGCTGTTCCGGGGGGCGATCGGCACCGCGCTGGCGATCGCGGAGCCCGGGCACGCCGGCGAGACGGTGGCGCTGCTGTTCCTGATCGCCTACGCGGGCCCGGTCATCCCGGTGCTCGCGGTCGGCATCGGGCTGGCGTTCGCCCCGCCGCTCGCCGTGCTGCTCGTATTCATCGTGCTGGTGCTCGCCGCGACTGTGTCGGCGGGGCTGATCATGCGCCGCCGTGCTCCGGCCTCATGACCGACCCGGAGGAGATGCGCGATCCGGAGGGCCGGATCGGATCAACCCGTCCTCCCATTCGCACATCTCCTCCCGCTGGTACGCGACCTACGCCGCGGACCACCCGCCGTCGCTGGCCATGATGATCCCGTTCACATTCACGCCGTCGTTGCTCAGCAGGAACGTGATGGATGCCGCAAGGGCATCGGCCTCGACGGGGTCGGGCATGATCGCCATCGCGTTCTGAATGCGGTCGGCGCCCAGCGGTGAGCCGAAGCTCGCCTCGATGTTGGTGATCGTCGGCCCGGGCGCGACGGCGTTGACGCGGATGCCGCTCGGTCCGTACATGAACGCGCTGCTCTTGGTGAGGCCCGCCACCGCGTGCTTGGAGGCGGTGTAGGCCACTCCGGCGGCCGAGCCGCGGAGAGCGGCCTCGGATGCCGTGTTCACGATCGACCCGCCGCCCTGGGCGAGCATCGCGGGAATGACCGCGCGCATGAGCTTCATGGTGCCGTTCACGTTCACCCGGAAGACGCGATCCCACACGGCATCGGACACATCGCCGAT
Source organism: uncultured Actinomycetota bacterium (assembly GCA_963781135.1). Lineage (GTDB taxonomy): Bacteria > Actinomycetota > Actinomycetes > Actinomycetales > Microbacteriaceae > Microbacterium. Next base: position 135,409 of record CAWADY010000014.1, read on the forward strand.
CGGGGTCATGTCGTCCATGATCCCGGCGATGTTCGCCAGGCCGTCGATCTGCTCGCCCGCGGCGGCGATGATGCGCGCGACCCCGGCGTCATCGGTGATGTCGGCGGTGAGCGAGACGATCTCAGCGCCGGAGTGATCGGCGACGAACTCGTCGAGGCGCTCCTGGCTGACATCCACCGCGATCACCCGGCCGCCTTCGCGGGCGATCCGCGAGGCGGTCGCTCGGCCGATGCCCGAACCGGCACCCGTCACGATCACGGTCTGACCGGTGAAGCGGCCCTGGTCGATGCGCTCGATCCACTCGCGCAGCTCGGGAGCGGATGCCGCCGCGTCCGATGCCGCCGCGGCTGGGGCGGGTGCGGCTTCGGTCGCCGCTGCGGGCGCGTCGCCGGCCGCTGCGCGGCGGACGAGATCGTCGAGCATCTCCTGCGTGAACGCGCCGCGGCTCATCTTCACGAGGCGTTTGATCGCCAAGCGCTTGATGGGCTTGAAGACGTCGGGAGTCTGTCCGCCTTGGGCGAGCATCTCGGTGAGAATCGCGTTGCCGGTCGGGTCGTCCAGCCAGGCGGCGATCGACGAGTCGGCGGTGAGAGGCGTGTTGCCCATTGTGTGTTCCTTTCTACCGGACAGCTATGTCCGGTACTAGGATACACCCGTGGCGAACGCTGAGGAAGAAACCCGGAAGGCCAATCGCGGCCCCGCCGCGGGGCCGGAAAATCGCCGAGCACTCATCGCCGCCGCCCGAGAGGTGTACGCGACAGACGGACTGAATGCGCCGTTCAGCGCGGTCGCGAAGCGCGCCGGTGTGGGGCAGGGGAGCCTGTACCGTCACTTTCCGGACCGCAAGGCCCTCGCCGTCGCCGTTTTCGAGGAGAACCTCGTCGACATCGAGGAGTTCACCGCGCCCGCGGATCGCACGATCGATGACCTGCTCGACCGGGTCGTCGCGCAGGCGATGGTCTCGACGGCCTTCATCGACCTGATCGCAGCCGACATCTACGATCCGCTCGTCGCCCCGCTCGGCATCCGGTTCCGCGCGCTGACCGCACGTCTGCTCGAGCGCGAACGCCTGCTCGGTCACGTGGGCGAGCACATCGAGGTCGAAGACGTCATGATGGCGACCGGGATGCTGGCGACCGAACTCGCGCGGACCGCACCGGACCAGAGGGTAGAGGTCGCGCGCCGCGCACGCGCACTCTTCCGCGCGGCGTTCGCGCCGCGCTGACGCGCGGGCCCGCTCGCCGGTAGGCTCAGAGGATGGGCAGGTTCATCTACGACACCATGGCGAACTCGGTCGACATCGACGACCGGACGCTGGCACATCTGCGGATCGTCGTGATGAACAAGCTGCGCCGCACCGAAGCGTTCATGTTCGACGTCGAAGTGGGCGACGGCAGCGGTCGCCGCAGCTTCTGGATGCACCCCTCGGTGCCGATCCAGTTCCACTTCTTCGGCAGTCGCAACCCGCGCATCAACCGGGCGTGGGTCGAGGACCTCATGCAGGCCGCGAGCGGTCCGAACGGGCTCACGATCACCCCCGAGCCGGCCGAGGACACCCCCGCCGAGGAGTGATCAGTCTTCTGACTGAATCGGCACTTCCGAGGTCTCGAGCACGTTCGGCGCGGCGGGTGGTTCGCCGGGGATCATCTCGGTGCCGGCGACGGTGAGCTTGTCGATCGAGAGCTCGTCGACATCGACCTTGCCCACCGTCAGGTGCGGCTCCTCGGACTCGATGACGTCGATGGGTCCGGTGTCGAAGTGCTCGGCGACCAGCGTGATGCCGCCCGACGAGTTCGCCGAGCTCGCGAGCTCCTCGATCCAGTCGCGGCTGAGTTCCGTGGGCTCGGGATCATCGAACACGAACCGCAGCGGGATCGACGGGTGCAGCCAGATCGTGCTCCGGCCACGGGGCTGGTCCTCGGGATGCCGCCACGTGACGGTGAAGCTCTCGCTGCGGCGCAGCTTGGTCGCGATGACGACTTTCAGGTGCGCGAGAGCGCGATCGTCGATGTGGATCGGAGTTGCCGACCCGCCGTAATAGATGGTGCCCACCGGGCCACCATAAGCCCTATCCCGCCTCGCTTCTGCATCCCTGTGGAAAGTGGTTCCTCCAGGTCAGCGCGTGGCCTTGGTGAGGTTCTCGACGAGCTCGTCCCGGGTCTGCCGCACGACGTACGCCGGCTGGTCGCGCTCGACGCGCCAGCTCTCCGCGAGCGGGCCGACGTTCACCGTGTCGTAGCCGAACTGGTCGTACAGACCGGTGACGAATGCCACCGCCTCCGCGCTGTCACCCGCGGTCGCGAGAGCGCGGCGGTCCGGCGCCCCCGCAGGCTTTCCGGCCGTGAGGATGTCCTCGGAGCCGATGTGGTTGAACGCCTTCGCGACCTTCGATTCGGGCAGGTGCTCCTGCAGCAGCCCGCTCGTGGTCGCGATCTTGTCGTCCAGGGCGGGGATGCGGCCGTCGCGCTCCCAGTAGTAGTTGTTCGTGTCGAGCACGATCTTGCCGGCGAGCGGGGCGACCGGAACCTCCTTGTAGGCCTTCAAGGGGACGGTCACGATGACCACGTCGCCGAAGTCCGCGGCATCCGCCACGGTGCCTGCCTTCGCCTTCTCGCCGAGTTCGGCGACGAGGGGCGCGAGCGACTCGGGGCCGCGGGAGTTGCTGATCACCACGTCGTAGCCGTGGTCGACCAGTCCCCGAGCGAGAGTCGATCCGATGTGTCCTGCGCCGATGATTCCGATACGTGTCATGCGGGGTGGAACACGGCATCCGTCCCGCTATTCCCCGGTTACGCCGTGAGCGTCACAGGCGCGACCACGCCTCCGTGAGCACTCCGCGCAGGATCTGCTCGATCTCGTCGAACTCCGAGGGGCCGATCGTCAAGGGTGGCGCGAGCTGGATGACGGGGTCGCCGCGGTCGTCGGCGCGGCAGTACAGGCCCGCATCGAACAGCGCCTTCGAGAGGAAGCCGCGCAGCAGTCGCTCGGACTCGTCGTCGTCGAAGGTCTCTTTCGTCGCCTTGTCCTTGACCAGTTCGATCCCGAAGAAGTACCCGTCGCCGCGGACGTCGCCGACGATCGGCAGGTCGGTCAGCTTCTCGAGGGTCGAGCGGAACACGGGCGAGTTCTCGCGCACGTTCGCGAGCAGGCCCTCCTCCTCGAAGATGTCGAGGTTCTCGAGCGCGACCGCGGCCGAGACCGGGTGGCCGCCGAACGTGTAGCCGTGCGGGAACGAGACCGGACCGTGGGCGAACGGCTCGTACACGCGGTCGCTCACGATCGTGCCGCCGAGCGGCGAGTAGCCGCTCGTGACCGCCTTCGCGAACGTGATCATGTCGGGCTGGTAGCCGTATGCGTCTGCGCCGAAGTAGTGGCCGAGTCGCCCGAACGCGCAGATGACCTCGTCCGAGACGAGCAGCACGTCGTACTTGTCGCAGATCTCGCGCACGCGCTGGAAATAGCCGGGGGGTGGCGGGAAGCAGCCACCCGAGTTCTGGACCGGCTCGAGGAAGACGGCGGCCACGGTGTCGGCTCCCTCGAAGTTGATCATCTCCTCGATGCGGTCGGCCGCCCAGACGCCGAACTCCTCTTGCGTGCCGCCGGCGAAGCCCATCTCACCCGCGCGGTAGAAGTTCGTGTTGGGCACGCGGAAGCCGCCGGGCACCACGGGCTCGAACATCGACTTCATTCCCGGCAGCCCCGTGATCGCCAGCGCCCCCTGCGGAGTGCCGTGGTAGGCGATGTAGCGCGAGATCACCTTGTGCTTGGTGGGCTGGCCGGCCAGCTTCCAGTAGTGCTTGGCCAGCTTGAACGCGGTCTCGACCGCCTCGCCGCCGCCCGTGGAGAAGAACACATGGTTCAGGTCGCCGGGCGCGAGGTCTGCGATGCGGTCGGCGAGCTCGATCGCGGCCGGGTGCGCGTACGACCAGATCGGGAAGAACGCGAGCTGCTCGGCCTGGCGCGCGCCCGCCTCGGCGAGCCGGCGCCGACCGTGACCGGCGTTGACGACGAACAGGCCGGCGAGGCCGTCGATGTACTCCTTGCCCGCGGAGTCCCAGATGCGGTGGCCCTCGCCCTTGACGATGATCGGGACGCCCGGGCCCTCGGTCATCACCGACTGCCGGGAGAAGTGCATCCAGAGGTGGTCGCGCGCCATGGCCTGCAGTTCTGCCTCGGTGCGCGCAGTGCGCGAGGTGGGTTCGGTCGAGATCGACATCGGTCGGGCCTTCCTGCCGGTTGACCCCGACGATACTCGGGTCACCCCACCGCGGGATGCCCCAGAGGGTCGGACAGAGTGTCCGCGAATGCCGCCTCGGCCGCACCGATCAGTTCGCCGGCACCACCGTCCGCACGCTCACCCCGGTCAGCCGGCGATCGGCGGCCGTCACGACGTGAATCGGGTCCGGTGAGTCCGACCTCGCCGGTCGTCTCGGCATCGGCGCACGAGGCTCCGACCCACAGCCGGATCGCCCCGGGCTCGACGATGCGCTCTCCGCCGCGCGACGTGAACGCGAGCCGCGCCGCCGGCACGTCGAACTCGACGACGGCCTCCTGGCCCGCGTCGAGGGAAACGCGTGCGTAGCCCAGCAGCTGAGCGACGGGGCGCGTGACGGACGCGTAGACGTCGCGCGCGTACAGCTGCACGACGTCGGTGCCCGCGCGGGAGCCTTCGTTGCGCACGCGGACCGACACGGTGAACGCGTCGTCCGTGCGGGCGTGGCTCTGGACCCCGAGGTCGCTGTGCGAGAACGAGGTGTACGAGAGCCCGAAGCCGAAGGGGCGGACCGGTGCGCTGCTCGCGCTCGTGATCTCGTTCGGGCCGCCCAGGATCGGATGCAGGTACGAGAACGGCTGCGATCCGGCGGAGCGGGGGAGCGAGACCGGCAGTCGTCCGCTCGGGGCGATCTCGCCCGCGAGGATCGACGCGATCGCCGGAGCGCCCTCTTCGCCGGGGAAGAACGCCTGCAGCACCGCACGGGGTGCGGTCTCGGCATCCAGCGCCCAGTCGATCGCATACGGCCGGCCGGTGAGGAGGACCATCACCACCGGGGTCCCCGTCGCCACGACGGCCTCGACCAGCTCGCGCTGCACGCCCGGCAGCTCGAGGCTCTCGACGTCGTTGCCCTCGCCCACCGTGCCGCGGCCGAACAGCCCCGCGCGGTCGCCGACGACCACGATCGCCACATCCGCCTCGGCGGCGGCCTCCACCGCCTCGGCGATGCCGGAGCGATCGAGGTCCTCGACGGAGCAGCCCGGCGCGAACAGCACCTGTGCGTCGGAGAACTGCGCTCCGAGAGCATCGAACAGGCTCGGGATGTCGAACCCCATCTCCACTTCGGGGTGGTGCGCCAGAACGTGGTTCGCGAACGAGTAGCAGCCCATCAGCGCCTCCGCATGCGCGGCGTTGGGGCCGATCACGGCGATCCGGCGCGGTCTGTCGAGCGGGAGCGTGCCGTCGTTGGACAGGAGGATCACCGACTCCTCGGCCAGCCGCCGGGCGAGCGCGCGGTGGGCCGGCGAGTCGAGGTCCACCGAGGTCGGGGGCTGGTCGAACGTGTCATCGAGCAGGCCGAGGCGCTCCTTCTGCGCGAGCACCCGGGTGACGGCGCGATCGACGAGGGCTTCGTCCACCTCGCCCGACTCCACCCGATCGCGCAGCGGAGCGCCGTATGCCTCGGTGCTCGGCAGCTCGACGTCGATTCCCGCGGTCAGGGCGAGCCGGGCCGCATCCCCCGCGTCCTCGGCGATCGCGTGCATCGTGTGCAGGAACAGGACGGAGAAGTAGTCCGCGACCACGACCCCCTCGAAGCCCCACGTGTCGCGGAGCAGCTCCGTCAGGTAGCCGGTCGACGCGGCGACCGGCATCCCGTCGATCTCGGCGTAGGAATTCATGACGCTGCGCGCCCCGCCGTCGCGCACGGCCATCTCGAACGGCGGCAGCAGCACGTCGGCCACTTCGCGCGGACCCGCCGACACCGGCGCGTGGTTGCGGCCGGATCGCGAGGCCGAGTACCCGACGAAGTGCTTGAGCGTCGCATCGACGCCGGCGTCCTGCAGTCCGCGCACGTAGGCGGTGCCGATCGTTCCGACGACATAGGGGTCTTCGGCGATGCACTCGTCCACGCGCCCCCACCGGGGGTCGCGGATCACGTCGAGCACCGGAGCCAGACCCTGGTGCACACCGAGGGTGCGCATCGATTCGCCGATCAGTCGCGCCATCTCCTCGACAGTGTCGGGATCGAACGACGCCCCCCAGGCGAGCGGCGTGGGAAAGGTCGCCGCCTTCCATGCCGCCAGGCCCGTCAGGCATTCCTCGTGGACGATCGCCGGGATGCCGAGGCGGGTCTGCGTGCGGAGGCGTCGCTGCTCGCCCCAGAGCCATGCGGCGCGCTCGACCGGCTCGACCGGGCGGGTGCCGTACACCCGCGTCAGGTGGCCGATGCCGACGCGCGACGCGTCTTCGTACCGCGTCGAGGAGGCGAGTTCGCCCGCCATCGGCGCGACCAGCTCGTCGCCCTGATCGACCCAGAAGCCGCCCAGCTGGGCGGTCTTCTCCTCCAGCGTCATCTGCGCGACGAGCGCGCGGACGCGCGCCGAACCGTTCGATGCATCCATTCGCAGACTCAGCCCTTCACCGCTCCGGTCAGCCCGCCGACGATGCGTCGCTCGAACAGGCTGAAGAACACCAGCGCCGGGATCATCGACAGCGACGTGAAGGCGAGCACCTTCGCGGTGTCGACGGAGTACTGCGACGCGAACGCCTGCGTTCCCAACGGGAGTGTGAACGACGCCTCGTTGTTGAGGATGAACAGCGGGAGCAGGTAGCTGTTCCAACTGCCGATGAACGCGAGGATGCCGACCGTGATGACTCCCGGAATCGCCAGGGGGATCACCATGCGCCAGAAGAAGCCGAGCCGGCTGCATCCGTCGATCGCCGCGGCCTCCTGGAGCTCGTTCGGGATCGCCGCAAGGAACGGGACCAGGATGATGATCGTGATCGGCAGCGCGAACGCGATCTGGGGGACGATGACCCCGGCGAGCGAGTTCATCAGGCCGAGGTTTCGCACGACGATGTACAGCGGTGTGATCGCCACGGTCATGGGGAACATCAGCCCAGCGGCGAAGACCGCGTAGATCAGCCCCCGCCCGCGGAAGGAGTATCGAGACAGGGCGAAGGCGGCCATGAGTCCCAGCGCGACCGCCAGCACGGTGGTCACGACCGCCGCGATCATCGAGTTGCCCACCTGGGTCCAGAAGACGGGGCTCGCCAGCACGTCGGCGTAGTTCTGCCAGTTCCATGTCGTCGGGAAGCCCGACGGGTCGACCGTGATCTCCGAGTTCGAGCGGAAGCCGCCGAGGATGATGTACGCGACCGGTGCGAGCATGAGCCCGATCAGCACCAGCGCGACGAAGTAGATGAGCAGACCGCCGCCGGAGCTCTTCTGCAGGGGTGCCGGGCGCTGCCGGGCGGGCGGCACCTCGATGATGGTCGCGGCCATCAGACCTTCCCTCCTGTGATGGCGCCGGCCGTGTCACGGCGGAGCAGGAAGCGCTGATAGAGCAGCGCGACGACGAGTGAGATGAGGAACATCACGACGGCGACGGCATTGCCGTAGCCGTAGCTGGCGGCGTTGCGGCCGTTGGCCACCATGTAGGTGGCCATCGTGGACGTGCCGGCGGTGGAGGCCACGTACTGCCCCCAGATGATCCACACCAGATCGAACAGCTGGAGAGAGCCGATGATCGACAGGAACGCCCAGATGCGGATCGTGGGTCCGAGCAGCGGCAGCACGATGTGGCGCTGGATCTGCCAGTAGGAGGCGCCATCGATCGCGGCGGCCTCGGTGAGTTCGTCGGGGATGCCCTGGAGCCCTGCGAGGAACAGGATCACGGCGAAGCCGATGTACTTCCAGGTGATGATCACCATCAGCGTCCAGATCGCGATCGACGGGTCGGACAGCCAGTCGGTGGCGAGGGCGCCGAGCCCCATCTTCTCCAGGAGTCCGTTGAGCGCTCCGTTGGATTGGAGCATGAGGCTCCACCCGATGCCGACGACGACCTCGGAGATGACATACGGCACGAAGATGAGCACCCGGATCACCGACTGGTAGCGCATCTTGCGGTTCAGCAGCAGGGCAAGGCCCAGGGCGATGGGGCCTTGCATCACGAGCGACATCACGGCGATGAAGACGTTGTGACCGAGGGCCTCGTGGAAGGCCGGGTCGGTGAGGATCACCACGTAATTGCGCAGGCCGACGAAGTCGACGGCGGGTCCGTACCCGTTCCAGCTGAAGAATCCGTAGTACGCCGCAAGCACCACCGGGAAGATGACGAAGGCGATGAAGACGAGCAGAGCGGGTCCGATCAGGATCGCGAGCTCGAGCCGGGGTCCCCATCCTGCGCCGCGGGAACGCCGGCCGGCGGTGCGCCGGCCGACGGGCGGTCGGCCCGATGGGGGCAGCGTCTGTGCGCTGCCCCCATCGGCGACCGGCGTCCCGGGCACGTCTTCGGCGATCTGCGAAGAGTCGCGCACGGTTGCCATCAGATGCCCTTCTCTAGGACTTCGCTGCCGCGTCGTTCACGGCATCCACGATGCCCTGCGCGTCACCCTGACCGGCGAACATGTCGACCACGGCGACGTTCAGTGCGTTGCCGATGTTCTGGCCGTAGAGGGTGTCGAGCCACACCGAGACGTATGGTGCCTCGTTGTATGCCTTCAGGACCTCCTGGAGGGCCGGGTCGGTGACGACTCCCTGGGCCTCCTGCGAGGCGGGAAGGGTCACGAACGCCTCAGCGTAGGCCTCCTGGTTCTCCTTCTCGACCATGAAGTTGAGGAAGTCCACGCACTCTTCAGGAGCGTTGACCCAGCAGGAGTACCCGTCTACGCCGCCCATCATCGCGCCCGGCTCGCCGGCTCCGCCGTCGACCTCGGGGAACGGGAACCAGAGCAGGTCGGGCAGCGGCTTCTCGTCGGGGGTCAGCGATGCGATCACGCCCGGGTCCCAGGCGCCCATCAGCTCCATCGCCGCCTGGCGGTTGGCCACCAGACCCGCGGACGAGCCTGCGCCCTGCTGAGCGGCGGTCGTGAGGAACCCGTCGTTGAACGGCTCCGTGTCAAGGAACGCCTGCAGGTTCTCGCCGGCTTCGAGCCAGCACGGGTCGTTGAACTCGCGGCTCACGGCTGCTTCGTCCATCGTCTCCTTCGCGCAGGCGCGCAGGGCGAAGTTGTAGTACCAGTGAGCGGCCGGCCAGGCATCCTTCGCGCCGACGGCGATGGGTGCGATCCCGCTCGCTGCGAGGGCCTCATCCACGGTCTCGAGCTCGTCGATCGTGGCCGGAGGCGCGACGCCCGCGGCCTCGAACGCGTCGCCCGAGTAGAAGATGCCGGAGGGCAGCACGGCCGTCGGGACGCCGTAGACCTTGCCGTCGACCTCGAACGCCGACAGCACGCCGCCCAGAGCCGACTCGGTGGCGTCGGTGATCCCGCTCGTCAGATCCATGGCCTGACCGGCGGACACGACATCGGCGAGCTTGCCGCCGCCGCGCGCCATGAAGATGTCGGGTGCGTCGCCGGAGTTCAGCGCCGTCTGGAGCTTGCCGTCCATCTCCTCGTTCTGGACGGACTGCACGTCGATCGTGACGCCGGGGTTGGCCTCCTCGAAGGCCGCGACGGTGTCGTCCCAGTACGCCTTGCCGGCGCCGGTGGTGGAGTTGTGCCAGAACGTCATCGTGACGTCGCCGTCGCCGGATCCGCCATCGCTCCCGCCCCCGGCGCACGCACTCAGGACGAGTGCACCTGCGACCAGGACGGCAGAACCCGCCAGGATTCTCTTGCCATTCATGTGATTTCCGTTCTCTTCTTTGAGTCGCCCCTCGCTCGCGGAGGTGGCGTGAAACCCGCACCGTCGGCGTGTTTCGGGACCGCTGTGCATTGAGCCTGAATCTTCATCAGCCAGGCTGGCGTTCAGTGTCGCAAGCGGCAACATATTGTGTCAAACGTTTTCGAAAACCTTTTCCATTCGTTATCATCGGCCTCATGGGACGCCGGGCAACGATCAACGACGTCGCGGCCGCAGCGGGCGTTTCGGTCTCGACGGTCTCCAAAGCCGTGCACGGTCGCTACGGGGTCTCGCCCGACACGATGCGCCGTGTGCTCGATGTCGTCGAGAGACTCGGTTACCAGTCGAGCCTCGGCGCGAGCAGCATGCGCTCGCACCGTACGGGCGTGATCGGGGTGCTCGTGCCGGCGTTCGAGCCGTTCAGTGCCGAGATCCTCAAGGGCGTCGGCGCCGCGGTGCGCGGCACCGGATTCGACCTCCTCGCCTACAGCGGATCGCAGGACGGCACGGGGGAGGGGTGGGAGCGCCGGTCGGTCAGCCGCTTGAGCGGCACTCTCATCGACGGCGTCATCATGGTCACTCCGTCGGTGGTCAACGTCTCGGGGGAGGTGCCGATCGTCGCGATCGATCCGCATACCGGTCCCGCCGACCTGCCCACGGTGGAATCGGACAGCTTCCACGGCGCTCAACTGGCGACCCGCTACCTGATCGAGCTCGGGCACACGCGCATCGGATTCGTCTCCGGCCGGCCCGACCTGCGTTCGTCCGTGCTGCGCGATGCCGGCTACCGCAGCGCCCTGCTCGAGGCGGGGATCGCGTTCGATCCGGCGCTGGTGGTGGTCGGCCGCTACCAGGAGGACGCCTCGCGCGAGATCGCGCACGACCTGCTCTCGCTCGTGGACCGACCGACTGCGATCTTCGCCGCAAACGATCTTTCGGCGATCGCGGTGCTGGGCGTCGCCACTGAACTGGGGATCACGGTTCCCGACGAGCTGTCGGTGATCGGCTTCGACGACATTCCCGAAGCCGCGCGGCACTCGCCGCCGCTCAGCACCGTGCGGCAGCCGATGCAGCGGCTCGGCGAAGTGGCCACGAAGCTGCTGATCGCGCTGATGAACGGCGAGACTCCCGCGCAGACGCACGTGCGCCTGCCCACCCGGCTGGCTCCGCGCGCGACCACCGCGCCGCCGTTTCGCTGACAGACGACGTCAGGGAGCGGATGCCGCCGGATCCCGCAGCAGCTCGGCGAACGCGAGCTCTGCCGCGCCGATCAGCAGCCGGTCTTCAGCGAGGACAGCAGTGCGGATGCTGAGGCCCTCCGTGCTGGCCGGCATGGCTTGCGCGGCGACGGCATCCGTCAGTGCATCCAGATCGTGATCGGCGAGTATCGCGAGGAACCCCCCCAGCACGACGACAGAGGGATTGAGCACGTTCACGGCATTGGCCAGGGCGGTCGCGAGGATGCGGCGCTGGCGGGCGAGCTCCTCGGCCACGGTCACGGAGCGGGAAGCACGCAGCGCTTCTGCGAGGGTCGGTTCATCCGCCGTCATCAGCTCGACGGCCGCCAGCAGTCGCGCGCGACTCACTTCGTCCTCGAGGACGCCGTCGCCCGCACGTCGGTCGGATGCCGAGGCGATCCCGGGCCGGTTCTGGCCGAATTCGCCCGCATATCCGCCGGCGCCCGGCACGGGCACCCCGCCGATGATCAGCCCGCCGCCGATGCCGCTCGCCCCGCCGTTGAGGTAGACGACGTCATCGACGCCGCGCGCAGCGCCGAACAGATGCTCGGCGATCGCACCGAGCATCGCGTCGTTGCCGACAACGGTCGGAGTGCCCGTCGCGGCGGCGACCAGGTCGCGCAACGGCTCGTCGATCCACCGCAGGTGGGGAGCGTTGCGCACGAGGCCGTCGGCCGCGCGTACGAGGCCCGGTACAGCGAGTCCCACCCCGACGATCCGGGCAGTGGCCAGTCCGCCGTTCTTCCACGCCGCCAGCTGAGCGGCGACGATCGCGGTTGTGTCGGCGGGCGTGACCAGTCGGTCGACTTCGATCCGGGCGCGCAGTGCAATGCTGCGGTCGAGACCGACGGCCGCGATCGTGACGGCATCCACTTCGGGGTTGACGGCGATCGCCACGACATCCGATGCCGCCGAGACGAGGGGCGAGGGACGCCCCACTCGACGCGAGGGATCCGGTGCGCGCTCCTTCACCAGCCCCTCGTTCACGAGCTCGCCCACGAGGTCGGCGATCGTAGACCTGTTCAGACCTGTCGTCTCGGTCAGAGTCGCTCGGGGCAGCGGGCCGTCCAGGTGAACCAGCCGGAGGACGCGCGCGAGGTTGCGCTGGCGCACGCCCTCGGCGGTCGGTTCACTCACGCGTCCACCCTATGAGAGCGGGTGGGTCGCCACCGGCATTTGTCGGCACCGACCACGAATGCCGGCCTCGGTTTGTCGCGCTGGACACGGCACCGGACATGTTATAGGTTGTTGACCGCAACAATTCCCGCGAAGGAGCGTCATGCCCACCCCCACAACCGCCGACAAATTCTCGTTCGGACTCTGGACCGTCGGCTACAACGGCACCGACCCGTTCGGTGGCCCCACCCGTCATCCGCTCGATGTCGTGCACGCCGTCGAGAAGCTCACCGAACTCGGGGCGTACGGCCTCACGTTCCACGACGATGACCTGTTCGCCTTCGGATCGACCGACGCCGAGCGCCAGAAGCAGATCGACCGCCTCAAGGGCGCACTGGCCGACACCGGGATGATCATCCCGATGGTGACCACCAACCTCTTCAGCGCGCCGGTCTTCAAGGACGGCGGCTTCACCTCGAACGACCGCGACGTGCGCCGCTTCGCGCTGCGCAAGGTGTTCCGCCAGCTCGACCTCGGTGCCGAGCTCGGCGCGAAGACGTTCGTGATGTGGGGCGGCCGCGAGGGCGCCGAGTACGACTCGGCGAAGGACATCCGCCAGGCCCTCGAGCGCTACCGCGAGGCCGTGAACCTGCTCGGCGACTACGTCACCGACAAGGGCTACGACATCCGGTTCGCGATCGAGCCCAAGCCCAACGAGCCGCGCGGCGACATCCTGCTGCCGACGCTCGGCCATGCGATCGCGTTCATCGACTCGCTCGCGCGTCCCGAGCTCGTGGGGCTGAACCCCGAGGTCGGCCACGAGCAGATGGCGGGCCTGAACTTCGCGGCCGGCATCGCCCAGGCGCTGTACCACGGCAAGCTCTTCCACATCGACCTCAACGGCCAGCGCGGCATCAAGTACGACCAGGACCTCGTGTTCGGCCACGGCGACCTGCACAACGCGTTCGCCCTCGTCGATCTGCTCGAGAACGGCGGCCCGGGCGGCGTCCCGGCCTACGACGGCCCGCGTCACTTCGACTACAAGCCCAGTCGCACCGAAGACGAGAAGGGCGTGTGGGATTCGGCATCCGCCAACATGCGCACCTACCTCCTGCTCAAGGAGCGCGCCGCGGCCTTCCGCGCCGACCCCGAGGTGCAGGAGGCGCTCGAGGCGTCGCGCGTGCACGAGCTCTCAGAGCCGACGCTGAACGAGGGCGAGACGTACGACGACTTCCTCGCGGACCGCTCCGCGTACGAGGACTTCGACCCGTCGGTGTACCTCGGCGGCAAGGGGTTCGGCTTCGTCCGCCTGCAGCAGCTCGCGACCGAGCACCTGCTCGGCGCGCGCTGACCTGCACTCCCGGCCGCGAGACTGCACAGGGACGTCGAGACCCAGGGGATTCCCCGCAGTCTCGACGCCCGGTTGCAGTCTCGCGGCCATCACGGCTTGAAGGAGAGGGTGAGAGCATGACACTGGTCATGGGGGTCGACTCGTCGACGCAGTCCTGCAAGGTCGTGATCACGGATGCCGCCACCGGCGCGATCGTCCGCGAAGGGCGGGCCGCTCACCCGCACGGCACCGAGGTGCATCCCGGAGGCTGGTGGTCCGCGCTGCGCGCATCGATCGCGGATGCCGGGGGCCTGGGCGACGTCGAGGCCTGGGCGATCGGCGGGCAGCAGCACGGCATGGTGGTGCTGGATGCCGAAGGACACGTCATCCGCGATGCGCTGCTGTGGAACGACACCCGATCGGCCGGCGCCGCAACGGACCTGATCGCGGAGTTCGGCGCGGAGGCGCTCGCGCAGCGCACCGGGCTCGTGCCGGTGGCCTCGTTCACGATCACCAAGCTCCGCTGGCTGCGCGACCACGAGCCCGAGAACGCCGCGCGCGTCGCGGCCGTCGCGCTCCCGCACGACTGGCTCACCTGGCGGCTGCGCGGCTTCGGGCCGGAGGGCGACTCCGCGCTCGGCCCGGTGCTCGACGAGCTCGTCACCGACCGGTCGGACGCCTCGGGCACCGGATACTGGGACCCCGCATCCGGCGGCTACGACCGCGACCTGCTCGCCGCGGCGCTGGGGCACGACGCGATCCTGCCCCGCGTGCTCGGGCCCGACGAGTGGGTCCAGGACGAGGCCGGACGCCACGTGGGCGGCGGGGCCGGCGACAACGCCGGTGCCGCGCTGGGGCTGGGAGCCGGGCCCGGCGACGTCGTGGTCTCGATCGGCACGAGCGGCACGGTCTTCGCGGTCAGCGAGCAGCGCACGATCGACCCGACCGGGACGGTCGCGGGCTTCGCGGACTGCACCGGCAGGTTCCTGCCGCTCGTGGCCACCCTCAACGCCGCCCGGGTGCTCGATGCGATCGCCGGACTGCTGGGGGTCGACCACGCCGAGCTGAGCCGGCTCGCCCTCGCCGCCGAACCCGGGGCGCACGGGCTCGCGCTCGTGCCCTACTTCGAGGGCGAGCGCACCCCGAATCTGCCCGATGCGACGGCATCCCTCACCGGCATGACCCTGGCCTCGACCACCCGCGAGAACCTCGCCCGGGCTGCCGTCGAGGGGATGCTCAGCGGACTCGGCGCCGGCCTCGAGGCGCTTCGCGCCCTCGGCGTGCCGATCGAGCGGGCGCTGCTGATCGGCGGCGGTGCGCAGTCCGAGGCGGTGCGCGTGATCGCGCCGCTCGTGCTCGGGGTTCCGGTCGAGGTTCCCGCGCCCGGCGAGTACGTCGCGCTGGGCGCCGCGCGGCAGGCGGCATCCGTCCTCGCCTCGTAAGTACGCGTGGATTCGGTTCCAGTTGCAGGGAGAGTCCGCCGACATCCCTTCACACGGGGCGCTTCCGGCTCACTCGCCTCACCGCTCCCGACGACTGGCACGTCGTCGGCGCGGGTCTCACAGAGATCTCGTAGCCCCGGGCCATAGCGTCGAGAGGCATGCCTCGCTCGATGCCACCGACGACGACCAGGTCACCTTCTCGACCAACCAGCTGCGCGTGATGCGCGATGAGATGCAGCGGTTCCTGCTGGAGTACCGCTTCGGCATGCAGGAGATCGAGACCAAGGTCGCGATCCTGCGCGACGAGTTCCTGTACATGCACGACTACAACCCGATCGAGCACGTCTCGAGCCGCGTGAAGTCGCCCGACAGCCTGGTCGACAAGGTCGTGCGCAAGGGCATCGAGCCGGACTTCGCCTCGATCCGCGAGTCGATCACCGACATCGCCGGCGTGCGGATCACATGCAGCTTCACGACCGATGCGTACCGCCTGTTCGACCTGCTCACGGCGCAGGACGACGTCACGGTGGTCTCCGTGAAGGACTACATCTCCGAGCCGAAGGCGAACGGCTACAAGAGCCTGCACGCGATCGTGGAGGTGCCGGTCTTCCTCTCGACCGGTCGGGTCGCCGTGCCGGTCGAGGTGCAGTTCCGCACGATCGCCATGGACTTCTGGGCGAGCCTCGAGCACAAGATCTATTACAAGTACGAGCGGCAGGTTCCGCAGGAGCTCCTCACGACCCTGAAGGATGCCGCCGATACGGCCGCCGAACTCGACGAGCGCATGCAGCGCCTGCACCGCGAACTGCACGGTCCCGCGGCCGGATCGGCGCGCACGGTCGCGGTGTAGGCGGCCCGCCCGACAGAATGGGCAGGTGCCTCCTCCCGTCGACGAGCCCGCGGCAGACGATGCCGCGCAGCTGGATGCGATCGCGGTGGAGCTGTATGCGCTCCCGCCCGACGACTTCACCTCGGCGCGGAATGCGCGGGCCGCGGCAGCGGACCGCTCGCTCGCCGCGCGGGTGAAGACCCTCCGCAAGCCGACCGCCGCGGCGTGGGCCGTGGATCTGCTGGCGCGCGACGGACAGCTCGCCGAAGCGCTCGAGCTCGCCGGCGCACTGCGCGAGGCGCAGGACGATCTGGACGGCGCCGAACTCGCCCGCCTCAGCCGCCAGCGCAGGGCTTTGGTCGCTGCGCTCGCGACGCAGGCCGTCGACCTTGCGGCCGAGCGCGGCGTCGCCGTCAGTGCGGCCGCGCGCGCCGACGTCGAGAAGACGATCAACGCGGCGGTGATGGATGCCGCAGCCGCGGCCGCGGTCATGACGGCGCGCCTGGTGCGCCCGCTCGAGGCGTCGGGTTTCGACGCGGTCGACGTCTCGGACGCGGTCGGCGGGTCGCTGCCCGGCGTGCCCGATGCGCCCCCGCCCACGCGTGACGACCTGGCCGAGCGTCGCGCACGCAAAGAAGCCGAACGCGCGGTGCGCGACGCCGAACGGGCCGCCGGAGAGGCGGACCGCGAACTGGCGAAGATCGACGCGAAGCTCACGAAGGCGCGCGAGCGGTCCGACCACCTCCGCGAGCGCATCGACGACCTGCGCGCGGAGCTCGCCCGGTTCGAGGCGGATGCCGAGAAGGCCGAGCGCGAGACGCAGCGCCTCGACGACGATCGAACGGATGCTGCCGCGCGCGCCCACAGCGCGGAGCGCGACGCAGAGAAGGCGCGGAAGGCCCTCGAGTGACCTCCGAACGGGTCATCGCGCCGTGAAGCCCGGCTATCGCTGGGCGACCGTGTTCGCCTGATACCCCGGCACGCGATCTGTCGATACGGTGAGGGCGTGGACCAGCTCGAGCCGACGCTTCTGATCATCCCGCTGCTCGCGGTGCTGGCTCCGCTGATCGCCCGCAGCCTGCGTCGGGTGGTCCGCATCCCGATCGTGGTGTTCGAGCTGATGCTCGGCATCCTGGTCGGCCCCTCCCTGCTGGGCTGGGCGGTGCCGTCCGAATTCGTGGAGGCGCTGTCGCAATTCGGCCTCGCGATGCTGTTCTTCGTCGCCGGCTCCGAGATCGAGTTCACAGCATTCCGCGGCCGCACCGGGCGGGCGGCGATCATCGGATGGCTCATCAGCCTGACGGTCGGTGTCGGTGTCGCCTGGCTCATCGCACCGGGCGAGATCGCGATCGTGATCGGCATCGCGCTGTGCTCCACGGCCCTCGGCACGCTCCTGCCGATCCTGCGCGACACGGGCGAGCTGCACACGCCGTTCGGGCAGGCCGTGGGTGCGGTCGGGGCGGTCGGCGAGTTCGGGCCGCTGATCGCGATCTCGATCTTCCTCGGCGCGAGCAACCCCGGCATCGAGGCCATTGTGCTCGTGCTGTTCGCGCTCGTCGCGGGCCTCGCGATCTGGCTCGCGTTCAAGATGCCCCGGGGTGCGATGCACCGAGTGGTCAACTCGACCCTGCACACCTCGGGCCAGTTCGCGATCCGGGTCGTCTTCCTGATCCTCTCGGCCCTCGTCGCGCTCAGCATCGTGCTCGACCTCGACATGCTGCTGGGTGCGTTCGCCGCCGGCATCGTCTGGCGGCTGCTCATGCGCGACGCCAAGGAGGCCGATCGGGAGGCGGTGGAGAGCAAGGTGGAGGCCGTCGCCTTCGGGTTCCTCGTTCCGGTCTTCTTCATCTACACGGGGGTGACATTCGACCTCGCCGCCCTCCTGGCGGACCCGGTCCAGTTCGTGATCCTCCCGCTGGTCCTGGTCGTCCTGTTCGTCGTGCGGGGCCTGCCGTCGACGCTCGCCGCGCCGAAGGACTCCAGCCGCAAGGAGCGCCTCTCGATGGCGTTCTTCGGCGCGACCGGGCTGCCGATCATCGTCGCGGTCACCGCGATCGGGGTGGACGAGGGCGTGCTGCAGACCTCCGATGCCGCACTGCTCGTCGGCGCGGGCATGCTCTCGGTCCTGCTGTTCCCGCTCATCGCGATGACCCTGCGCGGCGAACGGAAGATGCGCGTGAGCGCGCCGATCGAAGACGACCGCGCGTGAGCACCCGCGCGCTGCTCGATGACGCGCGCACCCGTCTGACTGAGGCGCCACGTGAAGCGATCGGCGAGCTCATCGTGCCGCGTCAGGTGCTCGGTATCGGGCGCTCGCCGCGCATCGTCCGCCGTGGGGCCGCGTGGCATCTGGGTGTGCTGCTGCTCACCGACGACGCCGTGCTCGCGACGGGAGACATCGTGCGCGCCCGCCAGGAGGTGCGGCGGGGCTTCGCCGCCGAGTCGCAGCGGCAGCGCGCCGAGCTCGCCGCCGCCGCGCGGCGCGGCGGGCTCGCGGAGGGCGAGACCGTGCACATCTCCTGGGTCGAACTCGACGTCGACGCGGTCGACCGGGGCTCGGCATCCGGCCCGCTCGCACTTCGCGACGGCGTGCCGAGCGTGCGCTGGAGCGCCGCGGGCGGATTCATGCCCCTTGCCGCATACCTCGCTGAGCGGGTCGAGCTGCTGCGGCACCCGCCGGCCGGCGCCTGAGGTCAGGCCGGTCCGAAGGCGCGCGCGAACGCGCGGATCATCCGGACGGGTTCGGTGACCGATGCCGCGAGCACGCGACCGGCGACCGTGTCGTAGTCGTTCGCCGGGAAGTACCCGTCGTCTCGGTACACGGCCATCCGCTCGGTGAAGGCCCGGGGGGTCGGCTCGGGGTGGAACTGCGTCGCGTAGAGGCGCTCGCCGACCCGGTAGGCCTGCACCGGGCAGGCGTCGTTCGTCGCCAGGAGCGTCGCACCGTCGGGCACGCGCGCGGACCCTTCTTTGTGCGCCGTCAGTGCGGTGAACCGGTGAGCGAGCGTGCCCAGCAGCGGGTCGCGCTCACCGTCGGTCGTGAGGTCGACGCTCACCGGACCGGTGTCTTCGGGGTAGCCCCTGCTGACCTCGCCCCCGAGCAGCCGCGTCAGGATGCCGATGCTGTAGCACGTGAACAGGGCCGCCGGCGAGCTCGACGAGGGTGCCGCCATCACTCCCGCGGCGATCCGCTCGACGTCGGCTTCGAGCCGCCGCTGCACCTCGGTCTTGGTCGATTCGGGATCGGTCACGTTGAACGGACTGCCCCCGATGAAGAACCCGCTGTAGCGCTCGAAGACATCGGGCGGGAGGGGGTCGCGCACCAGATCGAGCGAGAACAGCTGGGTCTGGTCGAGATGGGCGGCGGCACGAAAGGACTCGAACTCGGCCGCCGCCGCCCCCTGCTGCGGCCGCACGCAGACATACAGGAGCGGCGCCGTCGTCATGGTGCGAGTTTAGGCGTCAACCGGGGTGCGGATCACGGTGGGAAATTCGTGCCGACGCGGATGTATCAGACAGGTTCTTTCGCACTCCTCCAGATGTGGACACAATGGGCACCATGACGCATGGGGGCGCCGAGACTTCAGTCGACTCTGCCGAGCCGACACGCTGGGAGCGCGCCGCGGCGCTGTTCCTGAGGTGGCGTGACGGTGACGCACGGGCGATGGACGATCTCGTGCGGCTGATGACACCGCTGCTGTGGCATGTGGTGCGCGCGTACGGCCTGGACCGTGCGCTCGCGGAGGACGTCGTGCAGACGACGTGGCTCACGCTCGTGCGCCGGCACGAGTCGATCGCAGAGCCTCAGGCGGTGTCGGGCTGGCTGACGATGGTCGCACGACGCGAAGCGTGGCGGGTGGGCAAGCTGCAGCGCAGAGCCGACCCGACCGAAGCCGAAAGCCTCGAACCTCATCTTCCCGCTCAGGAGTCCGCAGAGCAGACCGCCGCGACCGACGACGAGTCCCGTCGTCTCTGGCTCGCGGTGGCGCAGCTCAACGATCGGTGCCAGCGCCTGCTGCGCATCGTCGCATTCGAGGAGCGGCCCGACTACGCCCGCATCGCGCAGGACATGGCGATGCCGATCGGCTCGATCGGGCCGACGCGTCAGCGCTGTCTCGGCAAACTCCGCGCCCTGCTCGAGGGTGACGGCTGGGGAGGGGATACCCATGGAGACTGAAGACTTCGCCGCGGATGCGGCACTCTTCGCGCGGATTCGCGCGATGTGGCAGGACGTCGACCCGATGCCGGCCGAGCTGGTCGATCGGATGGTCGCGGCCGTGGCGGTCGAGGACCTGTCCCGCGAGTACGCGCTGCTGACGCTGGTCACCGGTGATCTGGCCGCAGTCCGCGGCGATACCGACACCGCGACCCTGCAGTTCAGCGACGGCACGACCAGCGTGCTCGTGCACGTCACGGTGACGGAGGACGGCGCGCGGCGCATCGACGGATGGGTGGACGCGACGGCTCTCGCGATCCGGCTCGTCCAGGGCGAGCGCGAGTGGAGCACAGATTCCGGCGAGCATGGCCGGTTCGCCTTCGACAGCGTGCCGGCAGGCGTCTCGCGACTGCGCCTGGTCGTGCGCGACGCCGACGGTGACATGCACGACTTCCAGACACCGCAATTCGAAGTGTGATCAGCGACGCGCGGACACCGATGTCTGGCGCGCTGTACGAAGATGAGGAGAGATCGTGAATCCGCACGCAAGCCCGGGAGAGCACAGCGAAGAGTGGCGCCGAAGCGGAAGCCTTCGGTGGAAGGTCCTCGACCCCGCCGGCCAGCCCCGGGGGGAGGACCCTGTGGACGACAACTACCACGAGGAGCCGGGCGTCCCGCGTCTACTCGAGCGTCTACGTCTCTGATGAGTTGATCGTCGCGGGCTCGAACCGGGATGCGGTCCGCAATCGGGAGGGCGGCATTCGTTGAGATCGCCAGGCGCGCCGGATGGAGCATCGATCCGTTGAACCTCGAAGACGGACGCCCCGTGGATCCGGCTGCCCCGATACGTGCCCGTCTCAGCGTTGCTCCCAGCACCGGGTCCGCCGGCAGCGGGGTGACCGCCCAGACACCCGACGCGTGGGAGATCCTCCGTCAGGCGCGGGCCGACAACGACGGCTCGGCGGAGGGCGTCAGCCTCAATCACGTCCTGACGACCGACTCCTACGGACTGAATCCCTTCACCGCGAATCCCTTCACCGCCAACCCGTTCACCGCCAATCCGTTCACCGCGAATCCGTTCACGGCGAACGCACCCGGTGTCGGCATCGGCAGCTATGGGGCACTCGGTTTCGGCGGCCGCCAGCCCGTCACCTATCGCGGCCCCGACCCTGTACCGGACTCCGATCCGCAAGGCCCTGTCGTCGCGGTGTTCGACACCGGCTTGGGCTCGCATTCGTGGTTCCCGTCGAGTGTGCGTCTGGACCCCGTGCTTCCGGGAGGAGAGCCCATCGGCATCCTGGATCCCGCTACCGATCCGGAGGTCCACCCCTCCCTCTCGGTGCCCTTGGACGGCATCTTCGACGACGCGTCTGGTCACGGGACGTTCATCGCCGGCGTGATCCGCCAGGAGTGCTGGCAGGCGCGCATCCTGCCCGTCCGCGTCGCGGACGGCGAAGGCATCATCCTCGAGAACACGCTCATCGGAGCATTGAAGCGGCTGATCCTCTACATCGAACAAGTCCAGCGCGTACACGTCCTCAACCTCTCTTTCAGCTTCTATCACGAGACCCCGGACGACCCGACTGCGATCTCGGATATCGCGGAGCTGCTCAGGAGACTGCGGGACGACCACGACGTCGTCGTGGTCTGCTCGGCCGGAAACGAGGCGACCGACCGGCCGACTTACCCGGCTGCGCTGCCGAACACGGGCGAGAGGCACCTCTCCGTGGGCGCACTGAATCCGGCAGACCACTCCGTCGCCCTCTTCTCGAACATCGGAGACTGGGTCGATATGTATGCCCCGGGCGTCTCGCTCGTCTCGACGGTTCCGGTCGACTTCGACGGCGGCGTCCAGGCGGGCACACGCGACGACAAGAACGGACGCCGACGCGAGACGCTCGATGTCGACGACTTCCGCGGAGGATACGGTGTGTGGAGCGGCACGTCCTTCGCGGCTCCGGTCGTCGCGGGACGAATCGCCGCGCGGATCGCGGAGGGAGACACCTCGACCGACGCGGTGATCTCGGTCATCGAAGATTTCGACTCGCGAGACCACTCGCGGTGAGGTGAAGCGCCCGCCATCATGGGCACATGACCCTCACGGCGGCAGAGCTGTACCGGCGAGGCAGAGCGCATCTGAATGCCGGCCAGAACGCGGCGGCGCGCCGCGTTCTGGCTCAGGCGGCCCAGCGCACGGAGGACCCTGACCTGCGTGCCCGGATCGCGGGTTCGCTCGCGGCAGTCGTGACGCGTCAGGGCGACCCGGCGACGGCAGAGCAGCTGTGCAGCGATGCCCTGGAACAGCCGGGATTGAGGCCGCAGACGTCGGCGATGCTCAACGGGCAGCTCGGCCTGCTGGCGCTGGAACGCGGTGATCTCGCGACGGCGATCTCGCGGCTGGACTGGGGGATCGCGCACATCGGGGAGGATCGCGAGCACCGCACGCCCATGCTGATCAATCGCAGCGTCGCCCACATGCGGGCCGGCAATTACGCCGAGGCGCGCGGAGATCTGGAGCGCGCCGCAGCCGACTACGCGGCATCCGGCGACGACGTCGAGCGGGCCATGGCCGTTCACAATGCCGGATACGTGGCCTTGCTCGAAGGCAACCTCGTGCAGGCGCTGGACTCGATGTCCGAAGCCCGCCCGGTGATGGAGCAGGCGTCGGCGGTCAACGCGGCCATCTGCGATCTCGATCGCGCCGAGGTGCTCCGCGAGGCCGGGCTGACGTCAGAAGCCGAACGCGCGCTCGAGCGCGTGGCGCGAGTCTTCGGAGCGCATCGGATGCTGCAGGCGCGCGCGGAGGCCGAACTGCACCTCGCCCGTTCGCAGCTCGCGCATGATCCGGCCACCGCTGTGCACACGGCGGCAGATGCCGCCAAGCGGTTCCGGACCGTCGACAGCGCCGCCTGGGCGGCTCAGGCGGACGGGATCCGGATTCGCGCCGGATTGACCGATGGCGTGTACGACCCGAACGGGATGCCTGCGCCGCGGTCGCTGCAGACGCCGGAGGCGGGTGAGGTCGCCCGCGTTTCGGCCGCCCTGCGCGCCACGCATCACCTTGTCGACGCCACCGCCGTCGACCTCTCCGCCCTGCTGCACGATGTCGGACGAAGAGCGCCGGGTCGAGGACCGCGACTGCCCGCAGGCGCGACGATAGACGTTCGACTGCTGGCGCATCGCGTGCGTTCCCGCCGTGCGCTCGCGGCGGGGCGTGAGGCCGAGGCGCGACGACATGCGGCGGCGGGGATCGAGGAGCTGGCGCGGTGGCAATCCGCCTTCGCCAGCCTCGACCTCCAGAGCGCAGTGCGCATGCACGGCCAGCCGCTGCTCATGGACGGGCTGAGCTCAGCGATGCGCTCGGCGAAGCCCGATGTGCTGTTCGAGTGGTCGGAGCGGGCGCGACATTTCAATCAGCGGATGGTGCCCCTGCGGCCGCCTCCTGACCCGGGTGTGGCCGCCGATCTGGCGGAGCTGCGGGCTCTGCGGTCGGAGGCCTCCGGGGATTGGCTGGCGACACCGCGCGCGGCCGAGCTGCACGACCACGTCCGCAGGCGTCAATGGAGCGAGACCGGCGTGGCAGGGGTGGAGTCGCCCGTCACCATGGCACAGCTGCAGGAAACGCTGGACGCGGACACGTCGCTGCTCTCGTTCGTCTGGAGCGAAGGCCGAGTGGTCTGCCTGGTGGTCACCGCGAACAGAGCGCAGGTGATCAGCATCCCCTCGTGGCACGCGGCCCGGTCCGTCCTCACGGGTCTGCGCTCCGACCTCGACATGTCGGCGTCGGTGCGCGCCGGTCCGCTCGCCGACGTCGTGCGCCAGTCGCTCCACGATCGACTGCAGATTCTCTCCGACACGCTCCTCGCACCTGCGGTCTCGGCGGCCGGCACCAGACGCTTCCTCATCACCGCGCCGGGCGTGCTGAACGGGATCCCGTGGGGGATGCTGCCCGCGCTGAACGGCAGGCCGTTCACGATCGCGGTGTCGGCCACGCGGTGGGCGAGTCTCCGAGAGGCGGCGCGTACCGCGGCGCCGGCGACCGCTGGATTCGCCGTCGGCCCCCGAGTCGATCGCGGCCGCGAAGAGGTCGCCCGCGGCTCGGCGGCGTGGCCGGAGGCCGCCATCCTGGACGGCGAGGGGGTCACGGCCGTCGCGGTGACGGAGCTCGCTTCGCAGGTGGACGTGCTGCACATCGCTGCGCACGGAAGGCACGCGGCCGAGAATCCGCTCTTCTCGGGTCTCGAGCTCGCAGACGGGACGCTTTTCGGTTACGACATCGATCTCATTCCGCGGCTTCCGGGCACCGTCGTCCTCTCGGCCTGCGAGGTGGGCCGGTCGTCGGTGCGGTGGGGGGAGGAGGCGATCGGCATGACGCGGGTGTGGCTCCACGCGGGCACCCGCTGCGTGATCGCGGCTCCCGTGGTCGTCGCCGACGACATCGCCTGCGAACTGCTCGGGGCGATGCACGTCGGGCTCGCGGCGGGCCGGCCTCCGAGCGAGGCGCTCGCTGCGGCATCAGAGCGCACGGGGATCATCGCGCCGTTCCAGGCCCACGGTGCAGGCTTTTGACGAAACGATGGGGACGCTAGATTCACAGGTGATGCCGCGACACGGGGGTCGGCATCCTGCATCCGGCCGGAAGCGCACCAGAGCGAGCCGGCTGTGACGGATGCGCAGACTCCTGACGGCGATTCACACGACCGGTCGCTGCGGCGCGACCAGGACGAGGAGAACAGATGAGCGACCTGCCCCCCGACGATCCCGCACGCGGCTCTGCCCCCGGCCCGAGTGGCGCGCCAGGCTGGCGGCGGCGCTACGACGCGGCCCGTGCTCAGGGAGTGCCGCTGGACCCGACGAGCGAACCGGTGAGAGGCGTGAGCGCCTACCCCACCGCGTATGCCCCCGACCATGTGCTGCTGACCTCCGGTGACAACGTCCAACAGGTGCTCGAGATCCTGCGTCCGGCGGCTGCCGACTTCGGGTGGGGTCTCGAACTGCAGAATCTCGACGGATCGGAGCTGGACGCGGCGACCGCCGACGAGCGCGCGCGACGCGGTCGCGCCCAGTTCGACCTGCCGACGATCTATCGTGTCTCGATCTTTCCCGAGCCGAGCCCCGACCGAGACGACCAGCCGGTGCCGCCTATCGACGCCTGGCGGCTGATCCAGCGCGCCCGTGCCAGGAGCGGCAGGGTCATCCCCGGGGTGAGCCTGGATCACGTCCTGTCCGTCGATCCGTTCGGCAAGACCAATCCGTTCGGCAAGACGAATCCGTTCGGGAAGACCAATCCGTTCGGGAAGACCAATCCGTTCGGGAAGACGAACGCTCCCGGCGTCGACAGCTACGCGGATGCAGGTGGCGGCGGACGTCAGGTGATCGGGTACGTCGGACCCGGACCGGAGCGTCGAGCGACCATCGGGCCGGAGGGCAGGCGGCCCGTCGTCGCGGTCCTCGACACCGGCTGCGGCGATCATCCGTGGCTTCCGGAGAGCATCGTGACCAGAAGCCCTGTCGTGGACGGAACCGTTCTCGGCATCGCCGATCAGGACACCGATCCTGAAGCGGTGGGGGATGTCTCCGGGCAGTTCGACGGCGAACTGGACGCGTCCGCGGGGCATGGCACCTTCATCGCCGGTATCGTCCGGCAGGTGTGCCCCGAGGCAGACATCGTCTCCGTCCGCGTCGCCGACAGTCAGGGGACGCTCCTCGAGGGCCACTTCATGTACGCCGTGCGAACGCTCGTGAAGTGGATGGCGACACCTTCGGAAGACGGTGGTCGCCGGATCGACGTGATGAGCCTGTCGCTCGGCTACTACCACGAGACTCCCGAGGACGAGCTCTTCGACCGTACGCTCAGCGAGCTGCTTGCCATCGCTCGACGGCATGGGTGCGCGGTCGTGTGCTCGGCCGGCAACGAGGCGACCGACCGGCCCACCTTCCCCGCCGCGCTCTGGAACTGGGCAGGCTCGGACTTCCGCGTCGACGATCCGTCGGACGCCGCACCGCACGTCTCGGTGGGTGCGCTCAACCCGAACGGCAGCGTGGCGCTGTTCAGCAACATCGGCGCCTGGGTGCACACATATGCGCCAGGTGCCGCCGTGCTCAGCACGTCTCCGCCGCTGAACGGCGGTGTGCAGGCGGGCACCCGGGCCGACCGCCTCGGCATGCGGCGTGAGACGATCGACCCCGACGACTTCACGGGCGGATTCGCGCTGTGGAGCGGCACATCCTTCGCAGCACCCTACGTGGCGGGCCGGCTCGCGCTGGCGCTGGTGGATCCGCTCGCAGAGGCGCAGCTCGGTGACCGACGACTGCGCACGGGCACTGAACAGGGCGCGCGACGAGGTGCTGGACGAACTCTCCCTGCAGGTGCTCGACGCCGGGTGACACGCGCGGTGAGCGGATGAGAGCAGAGCCGCGCCATGATGGGGCAATGGCGCGCTCGAGCGGGGAACTTCATGCGGCCGCGGTGCGCCTCGCCAACCAGGGGCACCACGCCGCGGCCATGCGGACGCTCCTGGCCGCCCAGGAGGTCGCGGAGGACGTGAACCTTCGGGCGCGCATCGCGGGCACCCTCGGGTACATCAAGTCGAGAACCGGATCACCGGCCGAGGGCGCGCAGATGTGCCTCGATGCGATGGCTCTGCCCGGGATCGACGCACACACGTATGCCGTCCTGGCCGGGCAGCTGGGCGCTCTCGCCGAGCAGGCCGGTCGCTACGACGACTCCGAACGGTGGCTCACCCAGGGGATCGATGCGCTGAACGGCGACTCCGAGGAGCTCGCCAACCTCCTGGTCAACCGAAGCCTGGTCAACATGCGCAGACTCCGACTCGCTGCTGCTGCCGACGACGCCGCGCGTGCCTCGCAGATCTTCGGCGCGCTCGAACGGCCGATCGACCAGGCGCAGTCGCTGCACAACGAGGGATACATGGCACTGCTCGGCGGCGATCTCATCACCGCGATGCGGATCATGTCATCGGCGCGGAACACCCTCGTGGACGTCTCGCCGGTCTTCGCGGCGGTCTGCGATGTCGACCGTGCCGAGGTGCTCCGGGACGCCGGACACACGATCGAGGCCGAGAGGATCCTCGCTCATGCGGCGACGGTCTTCGGACGCCAGAGAATGCCTCAATCCCGCGGCGAGGCCGAATACCACCTGGCCAGATCCCTCCTCGCTCACGATCCCGTTCGTGCGCGCCCCGTCGCGACCCGTGCAGCTCGACGTTTTCGGACGGTGGGCAACGATTCGTGGGCGGCCAGAGCAGACGCGGTGCGCATGCGCGCCGAGCTCAGCGGCGGTCAGATCATGCGGACCGGCCATCATGTCCCCGCTCCCCGGCGCGTCCCCGCCCGCAGCGACGTGGAGGGGGCCTCCGGCGAGCTCGAGCGCTTCGGCTTCGGCAGCGATGCGGCGGCGCTTCGCATGACGCACGAACTGTGGCGCGCACGCCAGCACGAGGTGGATGCCGGGCCGGCTCGGGTCATCAGGGTTCCGGAGACCGCGTCGATGGAGGTGCGTCTCCTCGCCTACGAAGTGCGTGCCGCACGCGCCTCCGCGCGAGGTCGCCACCGTGAGGCTCGCACGCAGGCAGCGGCAGGCCTGGCCGAGCTTTCGGCATGGCTGAGCGACTTCGGGAGCCTCGATCTGCAGACCTCCGCGGTCATGCAGGGCAACGGGCTGATCCGTGTCGGGCTGGACTCCGCAGTGAAGTCGGGGCGGCCCGAGGTCGTCTTCGAATGGTCGGAGTGGGCGCGTCATATGAGCATGCAGGTCCTCCCGCTGCGGCCGCCCCCCGACGTGCGGTTTGGCCGAGGACCTCGCCGAGCTCCGGATGCTGCGAAGGGAGGGCGGCGACTGGCAGTCCGACCCGCGCGCCCGTGACCTGCGCGAGCGCATGCGCGAACGACAGTGGTCGATGACCGGGTCTGCCGCGATCCAGCCCCGCGCGACGCTCGACGAGGTGCAGGCGGCGCTCGAGGACGAGACGGCACTGCTGTCGTACGTGTTCTCCGGAGATACGCTGATCGTGCTCGTCGTCACGAGTGAGAGTGTGAGCATGCTTCCCATCGACGGATGGCGCGGCATCCGCGATGCCCTTCCCGCGCTGCGCTCGGATCTCGACATGACGGCGATGATCCGCGGCCGCATGGGCGAGGTCGTGCGTCGAGCGCTCGATGATCGGTTGTCGTCCTTCTCGCGCGAGCTTCTCGACCGCGCGGTCGAGGTGGCCGGCGCGCGGCGGTTCGCGATCACGGTCCCGGGTCTGCTGGGAGGCATCCCCTGGGCCATGCTGCCGGCGCTTCGCGAAAGGACCTTCACCCTGCCCGCGTCAGCCTCGCGGTGGGTGCGGCAGCGGGGCGACGCAGTGCCGCCGCGCTCAGCAGGATTCGCGGCCGGTCCCGATGTCGCCCGCGCCGACGAGGAAGTCGACGCCGCGGCCGCAGCGTGGTTGCACCCCGTGATCGTCCCGGCGGCGACGGTCGACGATGTCATGTCTCTGTCCGCGGATGTGGATGTGCTGCACATCGCCGCACACGGCAGGCACTCCTCCGACAACCCGATGTTCTCCGGACTCGAGCTGGCCGATGGGCCGCTGTTCGGATACGACATCGATCGGATGCCGCGCGTGCCGTCCACCGTGGTGCTGTCGGCCTGCGAGGCCGGTCGCTCGTCGGTGCGGTGGGGTGAGGAGGCCGTCGGCATGGCACGCGCGTGGCTGCACGCCGGAACTCGGTGCGTCATCGCCGCGCCCGTGGTCGTCGCGGACGACGACGCAGCCGAGCTGCTGGGGGCGATGCACGAGGGGCTCGCGGCGGGTGAGCCCCCCAGTGTGGCGCTGGCGGCGGCATCCGATCGCACGGGTATCGTCGCGCCGTTCCAGGCGCACGGATCAGGGTTCTGAAAGGACTTCGCGCCGCCGTGTATCAGGCAGGCGCGAACCTGCTCTTCACACCTGGAACAGTTCGCAGGTCGGCACCGGGGGGTG
This sequence comes from uncultured Actinomycetota bacterium, assembly GCA_963781135.1. GTDB lineage: Bacteria > Actinomycetota > Actinomycetes > Actinomycetales > Microbacteriaceae > Microbacterium. The sequence goes on from CAWADY010000014.1 coordinate 164,349, forward strand.
CCGAACACTGGGGGCAATGAGATCCAGGGGCGCGATTCGGGGGCGCGAGGATCTCACCGGGTTGTTCCTCGGGGGATGTCGCAGAGACCCAGGTCGGCGACATCCCCCGGCTTCTTGTTCGTCGGCGGTTGCGAACGACTAACCCGCGAAGTGGGCGAGCATCCGCGCCACCACGTCGGCTCGTGCCGCATCCGATTCGAGCTGCTCGAGGCCGAATCCGAACAGCAGCGTGTCGGGTGTCGCCGTGACGGCCACGACCTCGCCGAGCCCGTCTGCGATCTCGAAGTCGCTCGCGTTGGCTGCGCTTCCCTCAGGGGGTCCCAGGACCGTCCAGGTGACGAAGCCCTCCTCGAAGCCGTCCTGCTCGGTGGGCACTTCCGCGATGACGAGCCTGGTGTCGTCGACGATCAGGCCGGCGCCTGCGAACGCCGGATCGCTGACGTAGCTCACGACCACCTCGACCTCGCTTCCGGCGTAGGCGCTGAGATCGAACGCCACGGGAACCCAGCCCCCGGACGAGCCGGTGAAGGCGTTCCACTCGCCCGTCGTGCCGGTGTTCAGGCACGGATCGCCGAGAGTGAGGTAGTGCTCGAGCTGCGGATGGGCGCCGATGTAGAAGCCCTGGTCGCAGTCGGCCGGAACCGCGGTCGACGTGCCGCCGTTGAGGTCGGGGAGCGTCGTCCATTCATCCGAGTGCACCGGGTCACCGGGTGCACCTCGACGATGACGTGGTCGTATGCCTCTTCCGCGTCGTAGGCGAACTGAGCCTCGAACGTCGGGGTATCGGCGGCTGAGACGCCCGTCAGGTCGAACGTGCGACCGATGCGCTGGTAGCTGTCATCGACGTGCGTGGCCGCCGCAGCGACCTCGCCATCCACCGCGACGATCCTGCCTGACACGCCTGTGTAGTCCGCGGCTGCCCAGCTCTCGAATTGCGGGAAGTCGGCAACCGGCAGACGTTCACTCGTCGGCGTGAATGAACCGACCTCGTCGATCGGGTTGTCGGCCGTTGCCGGGCCGCCGAAGAGAGACTCGAAATCCTCGAGCGGCTCGGCGGTGCCGGACACGCCCTCGGCGGTGAGCGCGCGCCCGATCGTAAGCGCCCATCCAGTACTGGGTGAAGTCATCGGCAAGCAGCAGGCAGTCCGCGAAGCGGATCGACGGTGACCGCGCATTCCTGCTCGGGGTGGCCATCGAGACCGTAGTAGATGCCGCCGAACAGGTCGCTTCCGAGCTGACCGTAATAGGCGGTCGTCTCGCCGGCGTAGGGCGACCTTGCCGCCCTGCGTTGAGGTAGTCCCTCATGGCGATGGTCAGGTACTGCTGGCGCTCGGCGACCGCGAGGTCGGGGTACTCCTGCGACGCCGTACTGCGTGAGCTCATCCTCGGGATCCTGCGTCAGCCTGTTGTCACCGAGGTACCACAGCACCGCGTCGTAGTGACCCAGCACGCCGAGGTCGTGCGGCACACCCTGCGCGTCGACGTCCCACACATCCGGGGTGACGCCGTTCGCCTCGAAGGCCGCCACGTGCTCATCGAGGTACTTCAGGCCGGCATTGGTCGGCACGGATCGTCCGGGTTCACACCCGTGTAGTCCTCGTTCGCGACGATGAGGACGGAGTTGCCGGTGTCTTGCGCGACCTCGTAGGTGAAGTGCTCGCTCTCGACCGGTCCCGGCTTCTGACCCTTCGGCAGATCCTTGCCGGTCGCAGTGCCCGTGAACCACACCTCGACGCTGTCGCCCGGACTCGCACCCGTCACCACGCCGCGGTACTCGGCGTAGTAGTCGACGTTCTCGAATCCGTAGCGTTCGCCGCCCGCCCACTCGGAGACGGTCGGTCTTCACGGCCTTTCCGCCGTTGATCGAGTAGTACATCGTCTTCGCCTTCAGCGCCCGCTTCGCCCAGACTGCGACGGTCTGCGGGTCACCGTACGACACGGTGAAGGAGTCGACGCGGAAGTCCTCTGCGTCCCGATCCACGACGGAGACCGGGTCGTCCGGGTCGATCGCCGACTCGGCGACGGCCAGCGCGAAGGGGATGTTCTTCTCGAACTCGGCCTGGATCAGGCTCTCGTCATCGGGGAAGTCGAAGCCCAGAGTACTGACAGTCGTCTGCGGTCCAGTCGTCGTCGGGCACCGAGGCCACCGCCGCCTCGCAGGTCGACATCTCGGGCGTGAAGCCCAGCGTGCCGTGCGCCTCCTGCATGTGCGAGTCGAGGTCGCCGTTCGTGGTGTAGAGCTCCGCCGAGATGTCGGGGTCGTAGCCCGCGACCGCGGGGTTCTCGTCGTCGCCCACCATGGCCTCGTAGATCACGTCGTCCGGAGACGGCGTCGCAACCTGCCAGCCGATGCCGTACAGCAGCAGCTCGGCGGCGGAGTGGTAGTTGATCATGAACTGCGGCGTGATGTCGCCGAACAGCTCGTCGAGTGCCTGCGTCTCGGGCTCGGATGCCGGCGAGGGCCCACGGTAGGTGTCGCTTGCGGGGTTCGGCGAGGAGCCCTCGTTGTCGTAGCCCCAGCGTGTCTCGGAGTTGCGGTTCAGATCGACGCCGTCGCCGACCGCGATCTCACCGTCGCCGTCGTTGTCGCGGAGGTTCTTGCGCCAGAGCCGCTGACCGTCCGGGAAGGTGTAGTCGTAGCCATCCGGGTTCGCGACGGGAACGAACCACAGCTCGGTGTCATCGACGAGGTCGGTGATGCGATCGTCGGTGCCGTACGTCGGTCAGATAGAGGTCGAGCAGCCTCCGCACCATCTCGGGCGTGATCCACTCGCGGGCGTGCTGGGCTCGCGACGTACACGGTTGTCGGCTTCTTCCCGTCCTTGGCCTTCTGCGACGTCCTTCGTCACGCGCACCGCGCCGATCTCCTGGCCCTGGACGGTCTCGCCGATCACGCGGAACTCGGCGATCTCGGGGTGCTCGGCGGCCTGTGCCATGAGCTCCTCCAGGATGCCGCCGTCGCCGCTGTACATCCGGAACACGCCGCTCGGTCTTCTGCATCGTGCGGCGCTGCGCGGACGGGTCGGCCTGGAGCTGCTAGTTCGGTGCCCTGCGCGGCGAGCGCGTCGACCTGGCCGCCGCTCAGGATGACCTGCACGTCGACGCGGCCGGACCCGTCGGCGCTCGGCGCCGAGACGATCTCGCTGCGGTCGACGCCGAGTTCGACGATCGCGGCGAAGCCCTCGGCATCCACGGTTCCCGAATAGACCGCGAGTCGATCGTCGCCGCTCGGCGTCGGCGGACTCGCGACGCTGGGCGCGGCAGCCAGGCCGGTGAAGACGAGGGCCGCGACAGTGGCGATGGCAAGCTTGCGGAACATCTCTACTCCCTTGTAGGTGACGTGTCCGATCGAGGCGATCCCTCGACGCGAAATCGGCGCAGACTGCCTGCTTGACAGCCGAACGATCCTCATCCTGGACCAGGGTCTGGAAGCGGTCAACCCCCGTCGCGTGCACGCTGCCGGCAGGTCACGGACACGTCGACCGGCGGGCCGGAGAGCTCAGATCCGCGACGAGTTGGCCGTGCGACCGCGCACGATTCCGACGAACGCCTCGACCGCGGGGGTCGTGCGCTCCGATGGCCAGGCCAGAGCGACGCTCGACTCCGGTACACCGCGCAGGGGCCGGTATGCGGCATCCTTCCGGCGATGCAGCCGGGCGAGCGACATCGGCACGATCACGATTCCGACCCCCGCCGCGACGGTGGCGATCGCCTGTTCGGTGTCTTCGGGGGGAGCGAAGGATGCCGCAACCGTGCCCGGTACGTCCAGCCCGAGCACGTCGTCCTGCGGCACGAGCAGGACCTCGCCCTCGAGGTCTTCCAGGCCGAGCTCCTCGACGGCGGTCAGGTGGGAATCGGCCGAGCTCACCACGACCGCGATCTCGTCATAGAGCGCGATGACACTGAGCTCGTCCCGGTCGATCGGAAGCCGGACGATCGCGGCATCCAGGCCCCTCGTCGAGCAGGGCAGAGCGCTGAGCGGACACCGCGATGGGTCGCAGCTCGAGCTCGGTCTGCGGCATCCGCTCCTTCCAGGCATCGATCCAGCCGCCGGGCGTCGCGCCGGGAATCACGCCGAGCACGAACACCGCGGGCGGGGGCTCGACCGGGGGAGCGACCACGGCGGGCTTCGCTTCTTCGCGGACGGCGGCGTGCCGGTGCGCCGGGGAGCGGCATCCCGTTTCGGACGAGCCTGGCCGCCGGACGGGCGACGCGGCCGACCCCGTGAACCGCCGCTCTTCGCCATTCCGCCAGCGTAGTCGGGGCGATATGGTTCGCTCATGATCGCCATCCTCGCCACCGTGGTCGCCGCGCTCGCGGCGCTGCTGCACGTGTACATCTTCGTCATGGAGAGCGTGCAGTGGACTCAGCCGCGCGTGTGGAAGCGCTTCGGCGTCGCCGACCAGGCGGCCGCCGACACGACCAGGCCGATGGCCTACAACCAGGGCTTCTACAACCTGTTCCTGGCGATCGGCGCGGGGCTCGGCCTGGTGCTCTACTGGGCCGGCGCGGAGGATACGCCGCTGCGGATCGCCGGGCTGACCCTCGTGCTGTTCAGCCTCGGCTCGATGCTCGCGGCATCCCTCGTGCTGCTCACGAGCGGCGGAAAGTACCTGAGGCCCGCGCTGATCCAGGGCACACTGCCGCTCATCGGCTTCGTGCTGTTCCTGTTCGCCTGAGAACAGCTCAGCACGCGCCCCACAGCCCGCGCCCCGCGGCGGCCGCCTCGGCTTCGAGCGACCGGAAGAGCTGCTCGTGGAGGGTGTTGGGCGCGAAGACCATCACCGTGCCGTCGCCCTGGGCGACGAGCGCGGCGTTGACGAAACGGCCGTCGGGCGTCCAGAGGTAGAGCAGGTGCCGGCCGTACTGGTCGAGCACCTCGCGGTCGGCGACTGCCCACAGCGTCGAGCCCGGCGGCAGCAGCGCGGTCAGGCTCGCGGTCGCCTCCGCGCCCCAGCAGTCGACGGCGGGTTGGATCTCGGGGGTATCCAGCCCGATGAGGCGCACCCGGGTCGACTCCGTGTCGGTGACCACCGCATTCGGTGCCGCGACGCGGGCGCGGAGGGTGTCGCCGTCGTGCACGCTCTCGACGGTCATCTCGAACGCATCGGCAGGGATGCCGGGCATCGAGGCCGATGGAGCGACCGTGGGCGGGGCCGTGGTGGCGGCATCCCGCGGGACGAACCACCAGATCGCGATCGCGATGACGGCAAGGCAGAGGATGCCGATCGCCGCGCGTCTGATCACCCTGCGAGCCTAGGCGGCGGGGGCGACGCTCCCGCGCCGACCGCACGGGTTCCCGTCGAGTGCACGACGTGGCAGCGCACGAAGCCCGTGCACTCGGTGTGAAGTCGCGCACTCGCGCGCGCGACTCCGGGTCAGGCAGCCAGACGCAGCCCGCGGCGGTCGGTCGCGACGCGCTCGCCGTCGCCGACGGTCTCGTCATCGCCGATCAGCGAACCGACGGCAACGCGAGCACCGGTGCCGATGTAGGTCCGTACGCCGATCTTCGCTCCCGCCCCGATCGCCGCGCCGGACCCGATGTGGGCGTGCGGCGCGATGTCGGCCTCGGGGCCGATCACCGCATCCGATTCGACCCACACGCCTCGTCCGACGTGTGCACCTGCCGCGATCTGGACACCGGGCTCGACGTACGCGCCCGCCTCCACGACCGCGCTGGGGTGGACCTTCGCGCCGTGCGCGATCAGTCCTCGACCGTTCGTGTGCTTGCGATAGCGCAGCGACTCACCACGGTCGTTCTCGATGTCGACGTAGTTCTTACCCACGATCCCCTCCAGCGGCCCATTAGTGCCGAGTACAGAAACAACCTGTTCCGTCACTAATTCATTCCCGCGCATCGGTCCTTTTGGATGCATGCGCGTGCAAGCAATATTCGTGACCGAAGGCGAATCGGATTCCCGGGTGCCTCCAGGTGTCGGCTCGGGGCGCCCGGACGGATCGACCGGCCATCGTTTAGGCTGTGCGGAACCCGTCGTTTGCGAGCAGGAGCGTGTCTGATGTCTGTGCGGCCCGGGGAAGCGGACGCGATCCGGACGGATCGTCCGGTAGCGGTCGACGGCCACGAGACGCTGCCCACGGTGCGCGAGGTGATCGCGCTGGATGCCGTCGCTGCGGGCGGCCCGGATGTGCTGGTCGGCGGTCCTGCGCTCGAGGGCCGTGTGAGGTGGGTGCATGTCTCCGACAGTGCCGGGGTCGCCCGCCTGCTCAACGGCGGCGAGCTGCTGCTGTCCACCGGGTCGGCCTGGCCGACCGAGGCGTCGGAGCTGCGCCGATTCGTGGATGAGCTCGTCGATGCGGGGCTCTCCGGTCTGGTTCTCGAGCTCGGCGCGCATCACCCCTCCGCTCCTGCAGTCGTGATCGACGCCGCCCGAGACCGGGGGCTCGCGCTCATCGTGCTGCATCGAGAAGTGAAGTTCGTGTCGTTGACGGAGGCAGTGCACGGGCGTATCATCTCGGCGCAGACCGAGGCGCTGCGCGCCCGCGACGAGGTCCGCGAGCGGTTCACCGCCCTTTCTCTGCGCGGTGCGCCGGCCGACTTCATCGTCCATCAGCTCGCGCAGACCCTCGGCGCTCCCGTGATCCTCGAGAACCTCGCGCACGAGATCGTGGCCGGCGAAGTGCCTCCCGCCCTCGAGGAGGAGCTGTTCACCGGGTGGGAGCTGCGGTCGCGGGCTGCGCAGCGGCCGCCGCGCCCGGGCGAGGTGGCGCGCGACTGGCTCATCGTCCCGGTCGAGGCGCGCGGCATCCGGTGGGGAAGCCTCATCGCACTGCCCGGACCGCCGCACCCCGCGGGCCGCGCCGCCGTGCTCGAGCAGGGGGCGATCGCGCTTGCGATCGGCCGGCTCGCCGACGGTGACGCCGACGAGTGGTCGCGCATCGGTCGGCGCAGGCTGCTCGATGGCCTGCTCGCGGGACGCTTCGCCGGGATCGCGGGCGCCGCGGCCCGCCTCGAGGCGGCGGGGCTGCCGGTGCAGGGCGCTCTTCTGTACGGACTGGTCATCTCGGGCGCGCCGGTCACGGCCGGCTCGGCCGACGCCGCCGCCCGACTTCTGAACGGTCGCGCACTCGCCGGGTCGGGGCCGGAGGGGCTCTCCGCGCCGGCGGCGACCGTGCTGCTGTCACTTCCGGACGAGGTGCGGCTCGACGACGAGACCGCGCTCCGGCTCGTGCGCGCGCTGGCCGGCGATGACGCGGATCGCGCGATCGTCGCCATCGGCGGCCCGGGACGGGGACTCGACGAGGCCCTGGTGTCGCTGCAGGAGGCGGTCGATCTGTCGCGCGGGCGACGGCGCCGCGCCGCTCGCGGGCCCCTCGTGCGCCGCGTGGAAGACCGCCCGCTCGTGCAGCTGGTCACGTCACTTCGCGACGACTACCGACTGCTCGATCACGGCGAGCGCGTGCTCACACCGCTGATCGTCCACGATCTGGAGCGCGGCGGCGACCTGCTCGACGTCTTGGAGGCGATGCTCGCCCATCCCGGCAATCGCACCGCCGCGGCATCCGCTTCACACCTCTCGCGATCGGTGTTCTACCAGCGCATCGCGCTCATCGAGGACCTGCTGGGCGTCGACCTCGACGACGGTGAGACTCAGACGGCCCTGCACCTCGCGCTGCTCGTGCGGCGGTCGGCGGGGCGGTAGCCGACGCGCCGCTGGACTGCGCAGCCGCGGCCGTGCGAGTGCCGTACTCAGGCTGGATGGTGCGTCCGCGGCGCGAAAGCCCGGAATTCCCAGTGCGCACGGCCGCGCCGCTGCGCAACCAGCCTGAATTCGGCACGCCGCCCGGCCGTGACAGCACGACCGTCAGAGCGCGACGTACACCTTGCGCAGCGTCTCGCGCACGGTCCACACGGTCCGCATGCCGGCCTCGAGACGCACGACCGACCCCGGGCGCAGGTCGACCGACGGCAGCGCCGGCTCGATGAACTCGACCGTCGCGTCTCCCGACACCACGACGAACAGCTCGTCGACCTCGACGTCGGCCATCGCGCCGGGGGTCATCTCCCACACGCCGGTCGTCTCATCGATCTCGTGGATGCCGGTGGTCGGCGACCCGGCGACGACCTGCGACGCGGCCACCGGTTCGTGCGCGAGCGCCAGGGCCGCGGCATCCGTCGTCACACCGGCGATCATGAGTCGAAACCGAGCCCGAGGGCATCGAGGGTCTTGAGCAGCACGTTGCGGCGCCCGCGGTTGTGGTCGGCGCGGTCGAGCGACCAGCGGGTCATGTTGATGCCCATCGCCGCGACGGGCTCGGGCGGGAAGGGCAGCGGCCGCTCGCGCACCATGCGCAGCGACGTGCGCTCGGTCGGGATGCCGTCCAGCAGGTCGAGCATCACCTCGCCGGCGAAGCGGGTCGCGGCGACACCGAGACCGGTGAAACCGGCCGCGTACGCGACCTTGTTCTCGCGGGCGCTGCCGTAGAACGCGCAGAACCGCGAGCACGTGTCGATCGCACCGGCCCAGCGATGGGTGAACCTCAGGCCCTCGAGCTGCGGGAACATCGTGAAGAAGTGGCTCGCGAGCCGCTCGAACGATTCGGGACGGTTCTCGTACTCGGTGCGGATGCGCCCGCCGTAGTGATAGACCGCGTCGTAGCCGCCGAACAGGATGCGGCCGTCGGCGGTCTGCCGGAAGTAGTGGAACTGGTTGGCGAGGTCGCTGAGACCCTGCCGGTCGTTCCAGCCGATCGCCTCGCGCTGCTCGGTCGAGAGCGGCTCGGTCATCAGCACGTAGTCGTACACCGGCACCGTCATGAGCGTGTTGCGGCGCAGCAGGGAGGGGAACACGTTCGTCGCGAGCACGGCCTTGCGCGCGGTGATGCGCCCGCCGTCGGTCACGACCGCCACGCCGTCACCGGCGGTGTCGAGGCGACGTACCGGCGAGTGCTCGAAGATCTCGATGCCGCGCTCCTCAGCCGCGCGAGCGAGGCCGACGGCGAGCTTGCCGGGGTGGACGAGGGCGTTCGAGTGCGTGTCGAACACGGCGCCGAGATACGCCGGCGATGCGACCGACGCCCGCACCTGGGCTTGGTCGAGGCGCACGACGCCCTCCTCGCCCCGAGCGGCGGAATCCTGCGCCCACTCATCGAGCCACTCGAGCTGGTGCGGCTCAGTCGCCACTGCGAGGGCTCCGACGCGCTCCCACTCGGCGTCGATGCCCCACTCGGCGATATCGGAGCCCATCGCGTCGAGGTTCGCCAAGCCCAGGTGGTCGAGCCGATCGATCTCGTCGGGCCAGCGGCTCAGGCCGTTGTCGCGGCCGTGGGTGAGGCTTGCTTCGCAGAATCCGCCGTTGCGACCGGATGCCGCCCATCCGACCGTGCGCGCCTCGACGAGGGCGATGCGGGCGTCGGGGTCGCGCCTGCGGGCGAGCAGCGCCGTCCACAGCCCGGTGTACCCGCCGCCGACGATCACCAGGTCGGCGTGGTGATCTCCGCGGAGCGCGGGTCGGCGAGGCTGATCCGGCAGGTCGTCGAGCCAGAACACGCTCTGGCGCGTGTCGGAGAGGCTGTGCTGGATGACGGATGCTGCCGGCCGCTGTCGTTCGAAGACGGTCGTGCCCACGGGTATCACTTCCCTGTCGCTCGGTGTATCCATCCTCGCCCGGACGGACCGGTCACGGACAGATCTCCTTGTCGCGAACCGGGCCTCTTCCGGACACCCTGTCCGGCCGCTGCCTTCGCGAGATCACCCGCCGCTCGCGAGATCACCCGCCTCTCGCATTGCGGCGGGTGACCTCGCGAGCACGGGGTGATCTCGCGAAAGAAGTCAGGCGTGGCGGCGGCGTGCACCTGATTTCGGCCCTGCGACGTCCGGGTCAGGTCTGGCAGGTCGGGCACCAGAACGTGTTGCGCTCCCGGGTCGGATCGGCGCCGAGCGAGCCCTCTCGGATGAGCGTGCCGCACCGGCGGCACGGCCGGCCCTCCCGCCGGTACACCCAGGTCGAGCGGCCGGGACGGTCGTCACCGGTGAACGTGCGACCCGAGCGGTCGCGGTTCGCGCGGATCATCCGTGCGCCGAGGTCGACGATCGCGGCGGCGTCCGTCTCTGTGGCAGGTCTGGTCGGAAGGATGCCGCGGACGAACAGGATCTCGTTCGCGTACTCGTTTCCGAAGCCGGCCACGTTGCGCTGGTCGAGGAGTGCGACGTGCACGGCGCGTTCGTCGGCACCGAGGCGGCGGGCGGCCTCAGCCGCGTCCCAGTGCTCGCTCAGCGGGTCGGGCCCCAGGTGGCCGACGAGCTGCTCCTCATCGCGCGTCGGAACGACCTTGATGTCGGCGAGGTCGAAGCCGACCGTGTCCCAGTCGGCGTTGCACACCACCGCCCGTGCCTTGAAGCCCGGCTGCCGCCACCGGCCCCCGTGCGGGTAGACGTGCCACTCGCCCTCCATCTTGAGATGGGTGTGCAGCGTCCACTCGCCGATGTGGTGCAGCAGGTGCTTGCCGCGCGAGACGACCTCGCGCACGGTCATGCCGCTCAGGTCGATCGTCGCCGCCTGCGGAACGCGCAGCTCGAAGCGCGTGAGTTCGGTGCCGGCGAGCGCATCGTTCAGCCGCTGAGCCGCGCGGTAGACCGTGTCGCCTTCAGGCATGGGTGGGCGGTGTGATCTCAGGCACGCGCGGACTCCCGCAGTGCGTCACCCGCAGTCAAGCGTCGCAGGGTGAGGCCGCGCGGAGACTCGACGAACCCGGCATCCCGCAGCGCACGCCCGACGGCCGTGCCGTAGACGAACTGACCGTTGACCTGCTCGATCGTGAGGGTGGCCAGGCGCCGGGCGCGCGCGGTCGCGGCGAGGTCCTGCGCCGCGGCGGCGAGCACGGCCTCATCGTCGGTGAACGCGAGGGCGGACTTGCCCCCGCGCTCGAGGTAGAGGGCGAGCGACCCGTCGACGATCGCGACGAGGCCACCGGCCTTGCGCCCCGGCCGGTGGGTGACGCCCTCGATCGCGGGCCAGGCGAGCGCGGCGCCGTACGGGTTGGCCGGATCGGTCGCGGCGAGCGTGTGGGTGCGCAGCGGCGGCGGGTCGGCGAGGCCGGCGAACTCGCGCAGCCGGTCGACGGTGGCGGATGCCGCGAACTGCGCCGCCCCGAGCTTCTCGATCACGTAGCCGCGACGGCAGTGCCCGGCCTGCTCGAAGCCCGCGAGCACGCGGTACGCCTGGGCGAAGCCGCCCGGCAGGCCCTCGGCCTGCACGGAACCCCGCGTGACGACCCCGTACCGATCGAGCAGAAGACTCGCGGCCGCTGTCGCGCGCAGGGTCGGCTCCGGTTCGGGGGTCGCGAGCAGCGACCAGCGTCCGCCGATCGCGGGCGGCCGCGGCGGGGTGCTCACCCGTGCGACCGAGGCTCCGCGATACATCCGGGCCCGCGGCGCCTTGCGCGCGGTGCGATGCGCCTGCGAGCCGCCTCCGAGCAGCATCCGCACCGGGGCGAACGTGTCGTTCGTGACCCGCCCGGCCCACGTGAGGCTCCACAGCGCCTCCACGACGGAGACTTCGTTCTCGGCCTCCGCGAGTTGGCGCAGCTGTGCGGCGAAGTACGCGCCGCCGTTCGCGAGCGCCTCGACGATGCGCTCCTCGAGCGAGCCCGAGGCGATCTCGTCTTCGGGTGGCAGCAGAGTGAGAGGGGCCGCATCGGCCGGGTGCAGCGCGATCCACCCGTCGCGACCGGGCAGCGCGCCGTGACCCGACCAGATGACCTCGCCGGTCGCGGTGAGCTCGTCGAGCATCGCCGGGGTGTAGTCGTGCACGCGCGCCGGGAGCACGAGCGACTCCCACGCGCTCGCCGGGATCGGCACGCCGGCGAGCTGCTCGATCACGGCGGCGACGCCGTCGATGCCGTCCAGGGGGCGGGAGACGTGCTGCCACACCGGCAGGAAGCGCGCGAAGGCCTCGGGCGAGACGGGCTCGACGCTGCCGCGGATCGCCGCGAGCGACCGCATGCGCAGCCGCCGCAGCACCTCGGCGTCGCACCATTCGGTCTCGTCGGAGGTGCTCGTGGAGGTGGGCAGGAAGAAGCCGCTCGAGAGGCGGCCCTGCGCCTCGAGCCGCTGCAGCGTGAGGCGCGCGACCGCGATGCCGACGCCGAGCCGCTCGGCGACCGCGGTGCTCGCGAACGGTCCGTGGGTGCGGGCATAGCGGGCGACGAGATCGCCGAGCGGGTCGGCGAGCGGCTCGAGGAACGCGTTCGGGATGCCGACCGGCAGCGCCGCGCCGAGCGCATCGCGCAGGCGACCGGCGTCTTCGATGGCCGCGACCCGCGCGACGCCCGCGATCGTGACCGGGATCGCGCGCCGGGTGTCGATGAGTTCGGCGAGGTGCGCGGCGGCTTCGGCGGGGGTCGCGGTACGCACGGCGGCGGCATCCCGCGGCGATCGAGCGTCCTGAGGATCGATGTCGCCCGAATCGCCCTCGGAATCGGCGATCTCCTCGGAATCCGCGGAGGGTTCGAGCCGCGCCGCGACCTCGGCGGCATCGAGCGGCCCCAGCATGCGCAGCAGGTCGGCCACGCCCTCGAGCCCCCGGGCTCGGCGATCGGGGTCGAGGCGCTGCGCCTCGCGCTCGAACTGCGCCATGATCTCGGGGTCGAGCAGCTCGCGCATCTCGACCTTGCCGAGCAGTTCGCTCAGCAGCGCGGGGTCGACCGACAGCGCCGCGGCACGGCGTTCGGCCAGCGGCGAATCACCTTCGTACATGAAGGCGCCCACGTACCCGAACAGCAGGTCGCGCGCGTACGGCGAGGGCGAGGTCGTCGTGGTCTCGACCAGGCGGATGCTGCGATCCCCGATGCTGCGGGAGATGCGCAGCAGCGCGGGAACGTCGTAGACGTCCTGCAGCACTTCACGGAGGGTCTCGAGGATGATCGGGAACGTCGGGTACCGGCGCGCGACTTCGAGCAGCGCCGCCGACCGCTGACGCTGCTGCCAGAGGGGCGAGCGGCGGTTGGGATTCATCCGCGGCATGAGCAGCGCGCGGGCGGCGCACTCGCGGAAGCGCGAGGCGAACAGAGCCGAGCCGCCCACCTCGTCGATCACGATCTGTTCGAGCTCGTCGGGCTCGAACACGAACAGCTCCGCGCCCGGCGGCTCGGCGGTCGCGTCCGGCACGCGGGCGATGATGCCGTCGTCGCTCGCGACCGCCGAGCCTTCGACGCCCAGGCGCTCGCGGATGCGCGCATTGACGGCCAGCGCCCACGGTCCGTGCACCTTCATGCCGTACGGGGAATGAAGGATCACGCGCCAGTCGCCGACCTCATCACGACCGCGCTCGACCGTGAGCGATCTGTCGGTCGGAAGCGTGCCGGTCGCCTCGCGCTGCTCGGCGAGGTACGAGAGCAGGTTGACCGATGCGTTGTCGTCCAGGCCCGCTTCGCGCAGGCGATCGCGGGCTTTCTCGGGGGTCGCGGCCGACACCTCGCGCGAGAACTTGCCGAGCGCCTCGCCCAGCTCGGCAGGACGCCCGAGGCCGTCGCCGTGCCAGAACGGCAGCTTGCCCGGCTGACCGTAGGCGGGCAGCACGTTCACGCGGTCGTGGGTGATCTCGACGATGCGCCAACTGGTGGTTCCGAGCGTGAAGACGTCGTTGATCCGGGACTCGTAGACCATCTCCTCGTCGAGTTCACCCACCCGGGCGTTCTGCGATTCGCCCGCGACGAACACGCCGAACAGTCCTCGATCGGGGATCGTGCCGCCGCTCGTGACCGCGATCCGCTGCGCGCCGGGCCGCCCGGTGAGCGTGCCCGTGTCGCGATCCCAGACGAGCCGCGGCCGCAGTTCGGCGAACTCGTCCGACGGAAAGCGTCCGGCGAGCAGATCGAGCGTCGCCTCGTACGCCGATCGCGGCAGGGTGCGAAACGGCGCGCTGCGCTTGACCGTCTCGAACCAGCCCTCGACGTCGATCGGGCCGAGCGCGCACGCCGCGACGGTCTGCTGGGCGAGGATGTCGAGCGGATTCTGCGGCACCGAGATCGCCTCGATCTGACCCGCCAGCATCCGCTCGGTGACGATCGCGGTGTGCAGCACGTCGCCGCGGTGCTTGGGGAACAGCGCCGCTCGGCTGACCTCGCCCACCTGGTGTCCGGCGCGGCCGATGCGCTGCAGACCGGACGCCGCGCTCGGCGGCGCCTCGACCTGGATGACCAGATCCACGGCCCCCATGTCGATTCCGAGCTCGAGGCTGCTGGTCGCGACGACGCACCGGAGGGTGCCGGACTTGAGCTCCTCCTCGACCTGCGCGCGCTGCTCCTTCGACACCGACCCGTGGTGCGCCTTCGCGAGCACCGGGTCTGCTCCGGCCGAGATGCCGGCCTGCGCCATCATCGCCGCGGGGATCGCGGCATCCGGAAGGTCGAGCCCGAGCCGCTCGGCGTAGATCTCGTTGAGGCGGCCGGTCAGCCGCTCGGCGAGGCGGCGGGAGTTCGAGAAGACGATCGTGGAGCGATGCTGCAGGATGCGGTCGACGATGGCCTCTTCGACGTGCGGCCACAGCGACCCTGTCTGGTCGGGCGGCTCGGGAGCCCTCTTGCCGCCCCCGTCGCCGAACCAGTCCTCGTCGATCGGGGCGTCGGCTGCCGCATCCGGCTTCCGAACGTCGGCGGGGGCATCGGCTCCGGGCGGGGGCGGGGGGTTCAGCATGTCGTCGACGGGCACCACGACCGTGAGGTCGAATGCCTTGGTCGAGCGCGGCGCCACGATCTCGACCGGCGCCGAGCCGCCGAGGAACCGGGCGACCTCGTCGATCGGCCGCACCGTGGCCGAGAGTCCGATGCGCTGGGCGGGCCGCTCGAGCAGCGCGTCGAGCCGCTCGAGGCTGACCGCGAGGTGGGCGCCGCGCTTGGTCGCCGCAACGGCGTGCACCTCGTCGACGATCACCGTGTGCACGTTCTTGAGCGTCTCGCCGGCCTGGCTCGTGAGCATGAGGTACAGCGACTCGGGTGTCGTGATGAGGATGTCGGGTGGGGCGGTCACGAGCTTGCGGCGATCGGATGAGGTCGTGTCGCCGGAGCGGACCCCCACGCTCACGCCCGGCACGGTGACGCCGAGGCGGCGCGCGGACTGGCCGATGCCGACCAGCGGCGAACGCAGGTTGCGCTCCACATCGACCCCGAGCGCTTTCAGCGGCGAGATGTAGAGGACGCGGGTGGGGGATGCCGGGGCCTCCGCGGCTCGGCGCCGCTTCTGCGGTTCTGCGGGGGCGGCATCCTTCTCGTGGAAGATGCGGTCGATCGCCCAGAGGAAGGCCGAGAGTGTCTTGCCCGATCCGGTCGGGGCGACCACGAGCGCGTGCTTGCCGTGCGAGATCGCGTCCCACGCGCCGAGCTGAGCGGCGGTCGGCCCGGCGAATGCGCCGCGGAACCAGTCCTGCGTGGCAGGACCGAACCGCTCGAGCACATCACTCATCCGTCCATCTTCGTCGCTCGGTGCGACATCCGGGCGGGTTCGATCAGGGTGCGGACGGCATCAGGATCCACAGCACGACGTAGATCCAGAGCGGAGAGGCCGAAGAACACTGCCCCCGCGAGCATGAGGATGCGGACGGGGATCACGCTGCAGCCGAAGCGATCTGCGAGGCCGCGGCACACTCCGGCGAGCAGGCGACCCTGATGGGGGCGGACGAGTTGACCCATGCCGCCCATCATGTCGCCCTCTCCATTCCGGCGCCAGAGGCACGGAGAATCAGCTGGTGCACGGCTCGGTCGGCACGACCGTGACCGTGGACTGGAAGACGGGGTAGAGGGCCCTCACCACGTCGAAGACCTGCTCCCCGGTGCCGCCGTCACCGTTGGCGAAGACCACGAAGACGGAGTCGGTGGTCGCGAACCAGTTCAGGTTGGTGCCGTAGCCGGGCTCTGCGCCGGTGTGGCCGAGATCGAGCAGGCAGCCGGTCGCCGGGTCGCGGTGCACGCTGAGCCCGAGACCGTAGCCGATCCCGTCGGCGCTGAGCGGCTGCGCGGTGTCGTCGTAGCGCGCGGCCAGCATCTCGGGTGAGAGCCCGGCGCCGGCACCGATGGCGGAACCCCACTTGTGGATGTCGTCGAGGGTCGAGACCATGCCTCCGGCGGCCCAGCTCTCCGCGTTCGACCAGTCGACGGTGTCGGTCGGCTGCGGCATGTCGGGGCAGAACAGCGTGTAGCCGTGCGTGAGCGGCGCCGTCCAGCTGGCCGTCCGGGGCGAAACGGCTGCGCGTCATCTCGAACGGCTCGGTGATCCGCTGCTCGATCAGATCTCCGAGGCTCTCGCCGGTGACCTGCTCGAGGATGCGCCCGAGCAGGAACGTGTTGGTGTTGGCGTAGGTGAAACCTTCGCCCGGGGCGAATCCGGTGCGCGGAGTCTGGGCGCCGATCGCGATGGTGGCCTCGGGGTCGGCGACGGCGTGCGGGTCTGCGCAGATCCGCTGCACCTGCGCGATGCCGGACTCGCCGATGCCGCTGGACATGTTCATCAGCATCCGCACAGTGATCCGCGATGCCTCGGGGAAGTCGGGGTACCACCGGTCGATCGTGTCGTCGAGGGTGAGGTCGTACTCGCCCTCGCCGATGACCTGCAGCGCGACCGTGGTCGTGATCGTCTTCGTGATGCTGCCGATCTTCTGCTGGCTGTCGGTCGTCATCGGGTCGTCGGTCTCGAGCTCCGCCGTGCCCCGCGCGGCCACCCACTCGCCCTGTCCGGGCACCCAGAGACCGACGATCACACCGGGCAGCCCGGAGGCCTCGAACGACTCGTCGAGGGCAGCGTCGAGCTGGGCGACCAGCTGCGGGTCGAGTGTCGCTGTCCCCTCGGGCGAAGGTGCGGTGGCGGCAGGCGTGTCCGACTCCACGGGCGCCGCAGTGCCGGCGCCGCCGCATCCGGTGAGCAGGACCGCCACGATCACCGCGAGGACCACGGCGATCCCGACGACGATGAGGAGCGGGAACCGGCGTTCGGTCGGGACGTTCGGCTGCGCGTGCATGGGTATCCCGTCTCGAGCCGGCGCCGAGCTGACCGGCCCCTGAAAGGTACCGGTGTTCCAGCGCCGGCGACAGAGGCTGCTCTCTAACGCCGGCTCATCGTGCCGTCCTCGCTCAGCTCGATGGTGAGGTCGATCCCGAGCCGCGCCAGGAACGCGTCGTCGTGACTCACGACGAGCACGGCACCCCGGTAGGCGGCGAGCGCCTCGACGAACCGGTCGACGGTGTCGATGTCGAGGTTGTTCGTCGGCTCATCGAGCACGAGCAGCTGCGGCGGGGGTTCGGCCAGCAGCAGCTGCGCCAGCGCGACCCGGAAGCGCTCGCCGCCCGACAGCGTCGCCACGGCCCGATCCACCGCGCTGCCGCGGATCAGGAAGCGCGCGAGCCGGTTGCGCAGTTCGCGGTCGGGCACGGCGGATGCCGCCTCCCGCACGTTCTCGAGCACCGAAGCCGTCTCATCCAGGCCGTCGACGCGCTGCGGCAGGTAGCCGATGCGGTCGGTGTGCGCCCGCGCGGATGCCGAATTCAGGCTGAAAGTCGCCGCCTGGTCTGGACTCCCTGAGGTTTCCGCGGAATTCACCTCGGTCTCGCGCAACCAGCCTGAATTCGGCATGTCGCTGTACCGAACCAGCCTCTCCAGCAGGGTGGTCTTGCCGACCCCGTTGGGCCCGATGAGCGCGACGCGCTCGGGACCCTGGATCGTCCACGTGTGCGCGCCGTCGCCGATCGTCGCGATGCGGCGCCCGGCCGGAACCCCCGGGTCGGGCAGATCGATCCGGATCGCGTCGTCGTCGCGCACGCGCCGCTCCGCCGCATCCAGCGCCGTCCGCGCGGTCGCTCTCGCGATCGCGCATCTCGGTGCGCATCTTGCCCGCCGACACCTGGGCGGAGCGCTTGCGAGCGCCCGCGACGATCCCTGGAACGCGCTTCTCGATCTGCGCCTTGTGCCCCATCGCCTTGCGCTTGGCGATCTTGACCTCGGCCTCGATCCGGTCGCGCTTCTCGCGCTTCACGACCTGCGCCGCGGCGCGCTCGGCCTGCCGGGCGGCGTCCTGCTCGGCATCCAGCCGGTCCCGCCACTGCGAGTACGGTCCGCCGAACACCGACAGCTCGTTCTCGTACAGCTCGGCGGTGTCGTCCATGAGCTCGAGCAGGCTCAGGTCGTGACTGACGACGATCAGCGCTCCGCGCCACCCGCGCACCATCTCGGCGAGCCGGGCGCGCGCGAGGCGGTCCAGGTTGTTCGTGGGTTCGTCGAGCAGCGTCACGCCCGCACCGCGCAGGCGGATGCCGGCGATCGCGGTCAGCACAGACTCGCCGCCCGACAGCTCGCCGACGCGTCGGTCGAGCATCTCGGGTTGCAGTCCGGCCTCGGCGAGCGCGGCATGCGACCGGGCCTCGATGTCCCAGTCGTTGCCGACCGCGTCGAAGTGCGCGGGGTCGGGGTCGCCGGCCTCGATCGCGCGCAGCGCCGTCAGCGGTGCGGCCACGCCGAGCAGCTCGGCGACCGGCCGCGCGACGTCGAGCGTGAGCCGCTGGGGCAGGTACGCGACGTCGCCGATCGCCGCGACCTGTCCCGCAGTCGGGGTGAGCTCGCCGGCGATCAGCCGCAGCAGCGTGGACTTGCCCGAGCCGTTGCGGCCGACCAGTCCGGTCCGTCCGGCGCCGAAGGCGCCCGACACGTCGCTGAGCGCGACGGAGCCGTCCGGCCACGCGTACGAGACGCGCTCGAGCAGGACGGTGGGGGTGAGAGTGTGAGCAGGCATGAGGCCTCCCGGGTGTCAGGGGGCGCGCGAAGCGCCGGGGGCCTGGGGCGGAGCCCAGACGGGTACAGCACTGACACCGGTCGCCCGGCCCGGTCAGGGGCAGGCGGTGCTCAACAGCGAGAGCGGTCGACGGGTCAGCGCGCGGATGCGGGCGCGGAAGCGTCGATCATCTTCACCGGAGGGTCCTCACGTGGGGAACAGGAACCACCAGAATAGCCGGATGCCGCCGCCGCCGCATCCTTTCG
The DNA here is from genome assembly GCA_963781135.1 of uncultured Actinomycetota bacterium. GTDB lineage: Bacteria > Actinomycetota > Actinomycetes > Actinomycetales > Microbacteriaceae > Microbacterium. The sequence goes on from CAWADY010000014.1 coordinate 183,325, forward strand.
GTTCTCAGTCGAGCTGCTCCAGCTGCTTCTCGAGGAACACGCGCACATCGTCGAGCTCGTTCTCGGAGACGCTGTGGGTGAGGCCGGGGTAGACGCGGCCGCTGAGTTCGACGTGCTCGGGAAGCCACGAGATCGTGTGCTCCACCAGGAACGGCGGAATGACGTCGTCCCGCGTTCCGCGCCCCCAGAACACCGGCGGCCGGCGCTCGGCCAGCGCAGCGTCGTCGGGCAGCGAGCCGGGTGTCACGTATCCGCTGAGGTTCACGGCGAAGGCAAAACGCTCCGGCCGCAGTCGCAGCGCCTGCAGCGCGACGGCCGCGCCCTGCGAGAAGCCCAGCAGCCCCACGACCGCGTCGGGTGCGGCGACATCGAGCCAGTCCAGCACGAGGGATGCGGCATCCGTCACGTGGACGGGATCTCGGCCGTCGAGCCCTTCGATCGGGTACCAGGAGTACCCGGGCGCCGGGAAGGGCGGGGTGAGCGGAGCCCGCACCGACGCGACGACGTATTCGGGCGGCAGGTACGGCGTCAGGCCGAACAGGTCGCGCTCGTCAGCCCCATACCCGTGCAGCAGCAGAAGCAGAGGCCGCTCCCCGCGCTCGGCGGCAGCGACCGACCACAGCGCGGCAGCGGAGTCGAGGGCGGGGATCTCGGCCATGCGTCCATCCTCCCAGCCCGCGCCGACGTGCGTCATCTCGCGGCGCCTGAGGTATACAGGAGACATGCCGGTCCGCACCCCTGACCCAGACCCGAACGATCGCGACGACGAGGGAATCCCCCGCGATCCGCTCGGCGGCGCCGGTTTCGGCCCCGGCGGTCAGGACGGCCGCAGCGGCCGGGACGGCCGCCCGCTCGGCGACGGATCGTTCGGCTCGCCGACGCCCGACAGCGCGTCCAATCCGGGCTGGCTGTCCGACATCGAACTGGCCGAGATCCGGCGACGGATGCCGATCCTCTACGTCGAGGCGGTTCCGGTGCGCACCGACGGCGTCGGCGCGGTGACGGAGGTCGGCATCCTGCTGCGCGCGACGCCCCTCGGTGAGATGACGCGCACGATCGTCAGCGGCCGCGTCCGCTACGGCGAGGCCGTGCGCGACGCGCTGTTCCGTCATCTCGAGAACGACCTCGGGCCGATGGCCTTTCCGCTGCTTCCGCCCCAGCCGGTGCCGTTCACGGTCGCGGAGTACTTCCCGATGCCCGGCGTCTCGGCGTTCCACGACGATCGGCAGCACGCGGTCTCGCTCGCGTTCGTCGTGCCGGTGACCGGCACGTGCCAGCCGCGTCAGGACGCGCTCGAGGTGACGTGGATGGCACCTGCCGAAGCAGCATCCGATGCCCTCTCGGCCGAGATGGAGGGCGGGCGGGGGAGTCTGATCCGCCTCGCGCTCGCGAGCGTCGGCGCGCTCCGCTGAGCACACGGACTCCCGCCTCGCTGAGTGTTGACTGAGACCCGGGACGCGGTGGCGACACCGGCGTAGCCTGGGCTCATGAGCCCTGCCCGTCGTGCCACCCGCCGCCGCGTCCTGACCTGGACCGCCGCGGTCGGGGTGCCGGTGCTGGTGGGTGCCGCGATCCTGGTGCCGATCGCGGCGAGCGGTGCGGTCGACCTGCCCGACAAGACCCCCGCCGAGCTGATCGCGTTCGCGGCCGCGAGTGAGGTGGATGCGCTCAGCGGCACGATCGAGCAGAGCTCCGACCTCGGTCTTCCCGACCTCGGCGCGCTCACCGGCGCGATGGGCGATGAGTCGTCCGAGGGCGCACCGACTGCCGCCGACATCGACGACCTGATCGCGCTCGTGACCGGATCGCACACGGCGAAGGTCTACCTCGACGGCGAGAGCGCCCGTCTGCAGGTGCTCGACCAGCTCGGTGAGCGCAACGTCTATGTCGACGGCGACGCGAACCAGGTCTGGTACGTCGACAGTGAGACGCAGACCGCGACGCAGCTCACGCTGCCGTCGGATGCCGAGATCGACCAGCTGCACTCGGATGCCCCCGTGCCGCCGGACTCCGCGCTGACCCCCGACCAGATGCTCGACCAGGCGCTCGCGGACCTCGACGAGACCACCGAGGTGACCGTCGGCACCGACGCCCGCGTCGCCGGGCGCGACGTGTACGAGCTGGTTCTCACCCCGCGCACCGAAGACACGCTCGTGGGCGAGATCCGGTTCGCGATCGACGGCGAGAACGGTGTCGCGCTCGCGGCATCCGTCACGGCCCGTGGCGCATCCGAGCCGGCGTTCCAGACCGGCTTCACGCAGGTGGACTTCTCCGTTCCCGACCCCGCAGTCTTCGCGTTCACTCCCGGTGATGACATGACCGTCACCCAGCAGGACATCGCGCTGCCCACCGGGGCACCCGACCACGACGACGCACCACGGATGCCGCATCCCCCGTCGTCTACGGCGAGGGCTGGTCGGCCGTGATCGAACTGCCCAACACCAGCGAGGCGGGCAGTGCGGACGTCTTCTCGGGGCTGGATCCCGAGCAGCTCCAGCTGCTCGACAGCCTCACGTCGGCCGTCGACGGCGGTCGAGTGCTGCAGACTTCGCTCGTCACTGTGCTGATCACCGACGACGGGCGCGTGCTCGCGGGCGCTGTGCCGGCCGCGCGTCTGGTCGAGGCCGCGCAGACCGGGCGCTGAGCTTGACGCTCGCGATCGAGACGACCGGGCTGACCAAGCGATTCGGCGCGCAGACGGCCGTCGACGGGGTCGACCTCGCGGTGCCGCGCGGCGCGGTCTTCGGCTTTCTCGGACCCAATGGGTCGGGCAAGACGACCACGATCAGGATGCTGCTCGGGCTGCTCCGGGCGACGCGCGGCGAGTCGCGCGTGCTCGGCGCGCCCATGCCGCAATCGCTCGACGCGGTGCTGCCGCGCGTCGGGGCGCTCGTCGAAGGACCGGCGTTCTCGCCGTTCCTGACCGGCGAGCAGAACCTGCGCCGCTTCGATGCCGCCGACCGGCACTCGACCGGTCGCACCCGAGATGCGCGGGTGGCCGTGGCGCTGGACCGGGTCGGGCTGACCCATGCCGCCAAGAAGAAGGCGCACGCCTACTCGCTCGGCATGAAGCAGCGACTCGGACTCGCGAACGCGCTGCTGATGCCGCGCGAGCTGCTGGTGCTCGACGAGCCCACGAACGGCCTCGACCCGCAGGGCACCCGCGAGGTCCGCGCACTCATCCGCTCGTTCACGGCGGACGGCACCACGGTGTTCGTCTCGAGCCACCTGCTCGCCGAGGTCGAGCAGCTGTGCACGCACGTGGGCGTCATGAGCGGCGGGCGTCTGGTCGCGCAGGGCACGCTCGACGAGTTCCGTCGCGCCGGTGCGCGGACGCGCGTGCAGGTGCGCACGCCCGACCTCGACGCGGCCAGGGCGGTGCTCGCGGCGCTCGGCATCGAAGCAGAGGGGCGGGATGCGGCATCCGATCTCGACGTCGTCACCGGGGTGTTGACCGACGACGCCGCGCCCGAGACGGTCGTCGCGGCGCTCGTGGCGGGCGGCGTGCGCGTGCGCGGCTTCGAGGTCGTCGGCGAGAGTCTCGAGCAGCGTTTCGTCGAGCTCACCGGCGAGGGCTTCGATGTCATCGCCTGAGGTCGGCGTCGCTGAGGCTGCGACCGCCGCCGACCGCGGCGGGTCGGGCACGCTGCAGCTGCTCGGCAACGAGCTGTCGACGCAGTTCCGACGATGGCGCACGTGGGCGATGCTCGCCGCGCTGGCGCTCATTCCGATCCTCATCGGCATCGCGATCCGGCTCCTGGGCGGGTCGGACCCGGGCCGAGGCCCCGCCTTCATCGACCAGATCACGAACAACGGCCTGTTCGTCGGGCTGGCGGCGATGACCGTCGCGATCCCGCTCTTCCTGCCGCTGACCGTCAGCGTCGCGGCGGGGGACGCGATCGCCGGCGAGGCGAGTCACGGCACGCTGCGCTACCTGTTGATCGCCCCCGCCGGCCGGGTGCGTCTGCTGGTGGTCAAATACCTCGGCGCGGCCGCGTTCTGCATCGTCGGCACGCTCACGGTCGTGGTGGTCGGCACGCTCGTGGGACTCGTGCTGTTCCCGGTCGGACCGGTCACGCTGCTCTCGGGCGCGCAGGTGACGGTCGGCGAGGGGCTCGTGCGGCTGCTGGCCATCGCGGCGTATGTCGCGGTCTCGCTTCTGGGCCTCACGGCGATCGGGCTGTTCTTCTCGACCCTCACCACCGTGCCGATCGGGGCGATGGCCGCGACCGCGCTGCTGGCGGTGACCGCGCAGATCGTCGGTGCGATCCCGCAGCTGGAGGCGGTGCATCCGTGGCTGTTCACCGACCGCTGGCTCGATTTCGCCGACCTGCTGCGCGCGCCGATCGTCTGGGATTCGTTCGTCGGCAACGCGATGCTGCAGTGCGCCTACATCGTCGTGTTCGGGGCGGCCGCGATCGCGCGGTTCGTCACGAAAGACGTCCTCTCGTAGCAATGCACTGGCAGCAGCTGAGCGCGAGTGCACGGCATCCCGCCGACCGCACGGCTTGATCACGCCCGCAGTCCGTGCATTCGGCGAGAAGTCGTGCACTCGCCGAGCCCGCGGGCCCGGAGCGTTCAGCGAGCAGAGGTCTCGCGGGCGATCGCGGCGATGAACGCGTCGATGTCTGCCTCGGTCGTGTCGAACGAGCACATCCAGCGCACTTCGTTCTTCGCGGCATCCCAGTCGTAGAAGCGGAAGGATTCGCGCAGTCGGTCGGCGACCCCGGCGGGCAGGGTCGCGAAGACCCCGTTCGATTGCGTGGGCTGCGTGAACGCGACGCCGGTGATCGACCCGTCGGCCAGGCCCGATTCGACGCCTGAGCGCAGGCGTGCGGCCATCGCGTTGGAGTGCGACGCGTTGCGCAGCCACAGGTCGCCCTCCAGAAGCGCGATCAGCTGCGCCGAGACGAACCGCATCTTCGACGACAGCTGCATGTTGAGCTTGCGCAGGAACGTGAGTCCGGCGGATGCCGCGGGGTCGAGCACGACGATCGCCTCGCCGAGCATGGCGCCGTTCTTGGTGCCGCCGAAGCTGAGCACGTCCACGCCGATGTCGCGCGTGAAGGCGCGAAGGGGCACGCCGAGGGATGCCGCGGCGTTGGAGATGCGCGCGCCGTCGAGGTGCAGCTTCATGCCGAGCGCGTGCGCGTGGTCGGCGATCGCGCGCAGCTCGTCGAGCGAGTACAGGGTGCCCAGCTCGGTGGACTGCGTCACCGAGACGACCAGCGGCTGCGCGCGGTGCTCGTCGCCCCAGCCCCACGCCTCGCGGTCGATGAGCTCGGGGGTCAGCTTGCCGTCGTCGGTGGGCACCGTGAGCAGCTTGATGCCCGCGACCCGCTCGGGTGCCCCGCCCTCGTCGACATTGATGTGGGCGGTGGATGCCGCGATCACCGCGCCCCAGCGGGGGAGCATCGACTGCAGCCCCACGACGTTGGCACCTGTGCCGTTGAACACCGGGAACGCCTCGACGCCCTCACCGAAGTGATGGGCGAAGACCTCCTGCAGACGCGCGGTGTAGTCGTCCTCGCCGTAGGCGACCTGGTGCCCGTCGTTCGCGGTCGCGATCGCGGCGAGCACGTCGGGGTGGATGCCGGAGTAGTTGTCGGAGGCGAAGCCGCGCAGGGCGGTGTCATGGAGCGGAGTCACGCCTTCCAGCCTACGGCCGGCACGGATCGGCGCCGGCTGATGACCGGCCCGGCCGGCCAGGGGTTTCGGATGTCCGGACCTCTGGGTATCCTCGCGAAATGACCTCCCCCGGCGAAGATTCGGGCGCGATCGCGGCCTCCGGCGGCGGATCGACGGAGCATCAGCATCCGGCGCCCCACCCTCAGGTCGTGCCGCCGCCCGACGGCATGCGCACGTTCATCCAGGTGCTCGTCAACACCGCACTCGCGAACATCACGACGAGCTTCCTGTGGTTCGCGCTCACGTTCTGGGTCTACATCGAGACGCAGTCGGTGCTCGCGACCGGCATCATCGGCGGCGCGTACATGCTGTTCGTGGCGCTCTTCTCGATGGTGTTCGGAACGATCGTCGACCGCTACCGCAAGCACGTGGTGATGGTGTTCTCGAGCCTCGTCACCCTGACGGCCTTCGTGATCGCCGGCGCGATCTACCTCGCGCAGCCGGAGTCCGCCCTGCTCGACATCGGCGGGCCGTGGTTCTGGCTCTTCTCCGGCATCATCCTCTTCGGCGGCGTGATCGAGAACATGCGCAACATCGCGCTGTCCACGACGGTCACCCTGCTCGTGCCGGTCGAGCGGCACGCGAACGCGAACGGCATGGTCGGCACTGTGCAGGGCATCGCCTTCGCCGTCACGAGCGTGCTCAGCGGGCTCGCGATCGGCCTGCTCGGCATGGGCTGGACCCTCGTGATCGCCATCGCCTTCACGCTCCTGGCGCTGGTGCACATCGCGCTCCTGCGCATCCCCGAAGACAAGCCCGTGCGCGACGGGGACCGGCAGCCGATCATCGACTTCCGCGGCAGCGTGCGGGCGCTCAGGTTGGCGCCAGGCCTCTTCGCGCTCATCATCTTCGCGACCTTCAACAATCTGATCGGCGGCGTCTACATCGCGCTGATGGACCCCTACGGCCTGACTCTGTTCCCCGTGGAATGGTGGGGCGTGGTGCTCGGCGTGGCCTCGACGGGGTTCATCATCGGCGGCATCGTGATCGCGACGCGCGGGCTCGGGCGCAACCCGATCCGCACGATGCTGCTCGTCGTCGTCGCGATGGGAATCCTCGGCGCGCTGTTCACGATCCGAGAGTGGTGGTGGCTCTACGCCGTGGGCATCTGGCTGTACATGGCGCTCGTGCCGGCCGTGGAGGCCTCGGAGCAGACCGTGATCCAGAAGGTCGTGCCCTTCGCGACCCAGGGTCGTGTCTTCGGCCTCGCCGCCGCGCTCGAGTCGGCCGCCGCGCCGATCACCGCATTCCTGATCGCGCCTATCGCACAGTTCTGGATCATCCCCTACATGAAGTCGGATGCCGGCCAGCAGACCTGGGGATGGCTCCTCGGCGACGGAGAGGCGCGCGGCATCGCCCTGGTCTTCCTCGTGAGCGGCCTCATCATGGTGGTTGTCGCCCTGCTGGCGTTCACCTCGCGCAGCTATCGCACGCTCTCCGAGGAATACGAGAGGGCTCCGGAGACAGACGGAGGCGACGGTGCCCCGGTCGATGGCGGAGATGCCGCGCCCGGGATCTCAACCGCGGACGGCGCTCCCGCTGAGGGAGGCGACGGCGCTCGCGCCGATGCCGAGGAGCCCGGACGCCATCGCTGAGGGCACCACCGGCCCGTGATGCGGGCGGGTGGCTAGAGTCGGCTCATGCGCGCTGATCCTTCCGCCGCCCTCGCCGACCCTGTCGCTTCGGCTCTGCGCCAGCTCCTCACGCACGATCAGGTCATCTCCGACCCGGCGCGACTCGACGGCTACGCGCACGACGACGCGGAGTGGGCCGAGTACCACCGTCCGCTCGCCGTCGTCCTGGCGGAGACGACCGATGACGTCGCAGCCGCCGTGCGATTCGCCGCCGACGAAGGACTGAGCGTCGTCGCACGCGGGGCGGGAACCGGCCTCTCGGGCGGCGCGAACGCGCTCGCGAACGCGATCGTCGTCTCGCTCGAGCGCATGACGCGCGTGCTCGAGGTCAACGTCGCAGAGCGGTACGCCGTCGCCGAGGCCGGGGTGATCAACGACGACCTCCGGCAGGCGGTCGCCGCTCACGGACTCTGGTATCCGCCCGACCCGGCGAGCTACCGGATCTCGACGATCGGCGGCAATGCCGCCACGAATGCGGGCGGCATCTGCTGCGTGAAGTACGGCGTGACGCGCGACTATGTGCTCGGCATGACCGTGGTGCTCGCGGACGGAGAGGTCGTGCGCCTCGGCCGCCGCACCGCGAAAGGGGCGACCGGCTACGACCTGACCGCGCTGATGGTCGGCTCCGAGGGCACGCTCGGCATCATCACCGAGCTGACCCTGTCGCTTCGGCCGCTCGGCGGCCGGCAGGAGCGCGCCGTCGTCGGCTCTTTCGCCTCGCTCGAGGCGGCCGGGGTCGCCGTGGCCGCGATCAGCGCGGCGGGCATCGTTCCCTCAGCCCTCGAGCTCATCGACGAGATGTGCGTCCGCGCGGTCGAGGACTGGCAAGGGCTCGGCCTGCCCCACGGTGTCGCCGCCCTGCTCCTGTCCACGGTCGACGAGCCCGGCGAGGCCGGCGCGGCGGCCGCGGCATCCATCGCCCGCCTCATGACGGATGCCGGCGCCCTCGCCGTCGACCAGGCGATCGACCCGGCCGGGATCGACCGGCTGTTCCTCGCGCGCCGACTCGCCTACCCCGCGCTCGAGCGACTCGGACCCGTGCTCACCGAAGACATCTGCGTGCCGCGGACGGCGGTGCCCGAGATGCTGGGCCGCATCCGCGACACCGCGGCAGCCCACGACGTGGTGATCGCCACGATCGCCCACGCCGGTGACGGCAATCTGCATCCGCTGATCATCGCGCCGGAGGGCGACGCCGCCGCGAAGGAGCGCGCGAAGCGCGCCTTCGACCGCATCGTCGAGGACTGCCGCGCACTCGGTGGCACGGTGACCGGTGAGCACGGCGTCGGCCTGCTGAAGCTGCCCGGCGCGCGTGCCGAACTGGGGGAGCGGGTGCTGGCGATGCACCGCGACATCAAGCTCGCGCTCGACCCGCGGGGCACGCTCAACCCCGGCAAGGCCTTCTAGCGCGCGAGCCAGCGCAGCAGGCCGGTGTTGAACGCCTTCGGCTGCTCGATGTTCGTCGCGTGACCCGCCTTCTCGACCACCGCCGACTCGCCGAGCGCGGTGAGCGAGGCCGCCGCGGCCGCATGCTCGCACGGCCAGAACTCGCTCTCGCGACCTGCGACGAACAGCACCGGCAGCTGTGCCGCAGCGATCGTCGGGCGCCAGTCACGCCGGGCATGGTCGTTCAGCAGGGTGAGCTCGGCCGGCGTGAACCCCGCCTTCGCCGCCTTGAGGTCCATCGCCGTCAGCAGCCGCGCGATGCGCGCAGGTCCCTTCGAGCCGATCGAGTGCCGCTTCGGGTCGGGGATGCCGGTCGCGAAGTACGTCGTCGGCGTTCGCCGCGTCGTAGTCGTAGAAGCCGTACGCCCAGTCCTCGGAGTTCAGCATCTTCGGGGTCTGGTCGACGATCACGATGTCGCGGATGCCGCCGACCCTGCCCGCCGCGAGGAGCGCCCAGATCGCGTTGCCGCCCATCGACTGGCCGACGACGGTCGCGTCCTGCAGTCCGAGCGCGTCGATCACGTCGCCGATGTCGGCGCCGTGGCGCTCCATGGTGTGCGCGCCATCCGGCCCGACCTCGGAAGCGCCGTGGCCGCGCCGGTCGACGGCGATCACGCGGTATCCGGCATTCTCAAGGGCTGCGAGCTGCGGCTTCCAACTGGTCGCCGGAGCTTTGAACCCGGCGACCAGCACCACCGGGCGCCCCCGCGGGTCGCCGGACTCGAGGTGATTCAGCAGCACTCCGTCGGTGCTGCGGATCTCCGGGGAACTCACATCCTGGCGTAGCGTGCGCGAGCGAAGCAGAAGAGGCCGTAGATGACCAGTCCGGCCCCGACGATCCACAGGATGACCGGGCCGAACGGCAGACCGGCAAGGGTGTGGAGGGCGGCGTCCAGCCCGCCCGCCTGCTCGGGGTTAGCTGTGACCGCCGCAACGATGAAGAGCACGCCGGCGACCCCGATCGCGATGCCCTTCGCGATGTAGCCGACGACGCCGAACGTCACGATGCCCTTGCCTGCGGGGTCGGGCGGAAGGTCGAGGTACTTCTTGAAGGCTTTCGTGATCCCGCGCACGATGAACGCGATCCCGATGCCCGCGACGATCAAGCCGACGAGCACCAGGAGGAACACGCCCCCCGGGGTGGACGAGCAGCTGTGCGCTGAAGCTCTGCGTTGACTCCGACGAGTCGGACTGGCCGCCCACCGCGTACACGACCGCGGTGATGGCGATCGCGATGTACACCGCCGCGGTGCCGATGTACTTGACCCGGTATCCCCATTTCTTCTTGTTGTCGGGATTGCGCTCGAGGAACGCCTCGGCGATCTGCCAGATCGCCAGCGCGAAGAGGCCGAGCGCGATGACCCACAGGAGCACCACGCCCATCGGAGCGCTGCGGATCTGCTCCAGCGCTCCGCCCTGGTCGGCCTCGCCGCCGCCGCCGGTCGCGATGGAGATGGCGATCACGCCGATCACGATGTGCAGGATGCCGAGCACGACATAGCCGATGCGTGCGATCGTGCGGAAAACAGTGGAATCTTGTGCCGCTCGGGCGGCGGACTGGGGACCTGTCATAGGCGAAGCGTATGCCCGCGGATCCCCGGGCGGATACGGCTTGACGCGCGCGCGAAGTTGTGGCTGGGGCCGTCAGGATGCCAGCGTCACGATCGTGCCGTTGACGGATGCCGCATCCTCGGCCCAGAGCCCCACGACGCGCTGCGCGAGGGTTTCCTCCAGCCCTTCGAGGCTCTTGACGCGGAAGATCACGGCCGCCGCCGACAGTGAGGTGCCGGCATCCCTCGCGGCCTTCGCGAAACCCTGCGCGACCGCGCGCACCCAGGCTTCGCTCGCGGCCTTGACCGCGGCGTAATTCGCGCCTCCGGCGAGCGGACGATCGACGGCGGTGGACGACACGATCGCGAGACGACCCGCCGGCGACGCCCGCAGGTCGTCGTCGAACGCACGGCTGAGGACGCGAAGCGCGGTGAGCGACCGCTCGAGGAACCGGAAGTCCGCCTCGGTCTGGCCGGCCAGGCCGCCGCCGCCGCGCCAGCCCCCGACGAGGTGAAGGAGGCCGTCGATCGGGCCGACCGCGCTGTGGACGTGCTCGGCGAGCGTGTGCACCGCGAACTCGTCGGTCAGGTCGCACACTTCCGCGCGAATGCCCGGCACTTCGCCGGCGAGCGCGTCGAGCTTGTCGGAGTCGTGCCCGACGGCGACCACCCGCGCCCCGGCCGAAGCCAGGGCGCGGGCAGCTGCGAGTCCGCTGGCACTCGTCGCGCCGGCGATCAGCACGACGCGGCCCGCGAGCGGGTTCTCAGTCATCGGTTGCCCGGATGCCCGCGGTGGAGGTGATCACCGGGCGCATCTTCTTCTCGAGGGCCTCGAAGAACATCGACAGCGGGAACTCGTCGTCGAGCACCTCGTCGGTGTAGCCCTTCGCGAGGCCGGCGAGCACCTCGTCGGGCAGGCCGCGGGCCCACTTGGAGGCGGGGTGCGGTGTGAGCGTGCCCCGCACCAGCTCGTACGCGGCGAGCCAGTGCGCCATCTTCGGTCGGTCGATCGAGCGCCAGTAGAGCTCGTCGATCGCATCACCCAGCGCGACGACCGCCTCCGGTACGCCGTCCCAGTCGAACGCGAGAGACGTGTCGGTCCAGTGCAGCACGCCCCGTTGGTGCAGCCACGCGAACAGCAGCTGGCCGCCGACCGCGTCGTAGTTGCGCACGCGAGTGCCGGTGATCGAGAACCGGAAGATCCGGTCGAAGATCACGGCGTACTGAACGAGCACCGCGTGCTCGAGCATCTCGGCTTCGACGGCGCTGAGCGTCGCGCCGGAGGCGGAGCGCTCTCGCAGTCGCTTCGTGATGGCCACGCACTCACGGAACGCCGTCAGGTCGCAGCGCAGCTCTTCGAGCGAGTACAGGAAGAACGGCATCCGCTGCTTGATCATGAAGGGGTCGAACGGCAGGTCGCCGCGCATGTGGGTGCGGTCGTGGATGATGTCCCACATCACGAACGTCTTCTCGGCGAGCGCCTGATCGTTCAGCATGCGGGCGGCCTCTTCGGGCAGCTCGAGCTTGGTGATCTCGGACGCCGCACGCACCACGCGCCGGTAGCGCGCCGCTTCGCGGTCCTGGAAGATCGCGCCCCACGTGAAGGTCGGGATCTCGCGCATGGCGACCGTCTCGGGGAACAGCACGGCCGAGTTCGTGTCGTAGCCGGGGGTGAAATCGATCAGGCGCAGCGACACGAAGAGGCGGTTGACGTACTCGGTCTCGAGCTGCGCGATGAACTCCGGCCAGATGACCTCGACCAGCAGCGCCTCGACGTGCCGCTCGCGCGACCCGTTCTGCGTGTACATCGGGAACACGACGAGATGACGGATGCCGTCCTCCCGGTGCAGCTGCGGCTGGAACGCCACGAGCGAATCGTAGAAGTCGGGCACGCCGAAGCCGCCGTCAGCCCACCGGTCGAAGTCCTGCACGTTCGCGGCGAGGTACTCCGCATCGTGCGGGAACCAGGGCGCGAGTGCCCGGATCGACTCGACGATCGTCTCGACATGGACGCGCGCGTCGCCGTGGTCGGCGGCATCCGGGATCGATCCGTCCTGGGCCTGGATGCCCTGGAGCGCGATCGCCGCATCCTTCAGCGCGAGCCACGCGGAGGTGTCCTCGACGCCGCGCGCCCGGCCGTCCTCGACGACCTCGGGTTCGCCGACGACGGCCTGGAGCGCACCGGTCTGGTGGGTCTGGCTGAGGGACATGGAAACCTCCGATCGTGAGGATGAGGCGGAAACATTCCGGCGAACAGGGTGATCAACCGATATTCTTCCATGTCATGGACGATCCTGTCGACTTGTCGATCCTCGCCGAGGTCTCTCGCGACCCGCGCGCCACCCTCGCCCAGCTCTCCGAGCGCGTCGGGCTCGGGGTGTCGGCCGTGCAGGCGCGGCTGCGCCGCCTGGAGAGCACCGGCGTGATCGCCGGCTACCGCGTGAGTCTCGACCCCGAGGCGGTGGGCAGATCGCTCTCGGCGTTCATCGAGATCACGCCGCTCGACCCCTCGCAGCCCGACAACGCGCCCGAGCTGCTCGAGCACCTGACGGCCATCGAGGCGTGCCACTCGATCGCCGGCGACGCGGCCTACATCCTGTTCGTCCGGGTCGGCACCCCGCGCGATCTCGAGGCCCTCATCCGCGACATCCGCTTGGCGGCATCCGTGACGACGCGCACCACGGTGGTGCTGCAGACGTTCTACGAGAACCGCCCGATCGCCCTGTAGACCGCGAGTGACCGTGTCGGTGCACGCCGAAACAGGGGATCCCACCGACCCAGGGCGGCAAGCGGCCCTGCCTCGGTGATTTCTCCTGTTTCGAGCGGGCTCAATCGTGCTGGGGGAAGCCCAGGTTCAGGCCGCCGTGCGACGGGTCGAGCCACCGCGAGGTGACGGCCTTCTCCTGGGTGAAGAAGTCGAACCCGTGCGGGCCGTACGCCTTCGCGTCACCGAACAGCGAGGCCTTCCAGCCGCCGAACGAGTGGTACGCGACCGGCACGGGGATCGGCACGTTGATGCCGATCATGCCGACGTGCACCTCACGCTGGAACCGCCGCGCAGCGCCGCCGTCGTTCGTGAAGATCGCCGTGCCGTTGCCGTACTGGCTGCCGTTGATGATGCCGAGGCCCTCTTCGTAGCCGTCGACGCGCACGACCGAGAGCACCGGTCCGAAGATCTCGTCCTTGTACACCGACGACGAGGTCGGCACCTTGTCGATCAGCGTGGGTCCGAGCCAGAAGCCGTCGGGGTCGCCGTCGATCTCGACGTCGCGTCCGTCGACGACCACGGAGGCGCCGTCGGATGCCGCCACATCGATGTACGAGGCGACCTTGTCGCGGTGCACCTCGGTGATGAGCGGGCCCATGTCGCAGCCGCGGGTGCCGTCTCCGGTGCGGAGGGTTCCCATGCGCTGGCTGACCTTCTCGACGAACTCGTCGGCGATCGTGTCGACCGCGAGCACGACCGAGATCGCCATGCAGCGCTCGCCGGCCGAGCCGAAGCCGGCGTTGACCGCGGCGTCTGCGGCGAGGTCGAGGTCGGCATCCGGAAGAATCAGCATGTGGTTCTTCGCGCCGCCGAGCGCCTGCACGCGCTTGCCGTGGCCGGTCGCCGTCTCATAGACGTAGCGGGCGATCGGGGTCGAGCCGACGAACGAGATCGCCCGCACATCGGGGTGCTCCAGCAGCGCGTCGACGGACTCCTTGTCGCCGTGCACCACGTTGAGCACGCCGTCGGGCAGGCCCGCCTCCTTCAGGAGCGAGGCCATCCAGATCGCGGCGCTCGGGTCCTTCTCGGAGGGCTTGAGGATCACGGCGTTGCCGGCGGCGAGCGCGATCGAGAAGAACCAGAGCGGCACCATCGCGGGGAAGTTGAACGGGCTGATGATGCCGACGACGCCGATCGGCTGCTTGACCGTGTAGACGTCGACGCCGGTCGAGACGTTCTCGGAGTACGCGCCCTTCGTGAGGTGCCCGAGTCCGCAGGCGAACTCGACGACCTCCATGCCGCGGGCGATCTCGCCGAGCGCGTCGGAGATGACCTTGCCGTGCTCGGAGGTCAGGATCTCGGCGAGCTCCTGCTTGCGGGCGTTCAGCAGCTCGCGGAACGCGAACAGCACCGTCTGGCGCTTCGCGATCGAGGAGTCGCGCCACTGCGCCCATGCGGCGGTGGCTGAGGCGACCGCCTCGTCGACGTCGGCCGTGGAGGCGAGGCGGACCTCGCGCTGGACGGTGCCGAGAGCGGGGTTGTAGACGGGAGCCGTACGGGTCGACGCGCCGCTCCAGGCGGCTCCGTCGACCCAGTGGTCGAGGATCGTGGTGGCGGACTGCTTCGTCTGCTCGAGCGTGGCCGAATCGGTCATGATGTCTTCTTTCTCAGGGGAGGCCTCGTGGGCACGTGTCTTTCCAGGGTAGGTCGGTGATCCTGCCCCGCATAGGGGGTCTACGCCTCGACGGCGGTGAACGCCTCGTCGTAGATCGCCATCGCCTGGGCGACCTCGTCGTCGGTCACCACGCACGGGGGCACCACGTGGATGCGGTTTTCGGCGCTGAAGGGCACCAGCCCCCGCGTCGACAGCTCTTTCTTCAGCTGCGCGATGACACCTGCCGGCACCGGCTCGCGGGTCTCGCGGTCGGTCACGAGGTCGAGCGCCCAGAAGACGCCTTCGCCGCGCACCTCGCCGATGAGCGGATGCTTCTCGGCGAGTGCCGCCAGGCCCGGCGCGATCGCCTCCGCGCCGATGCGGCGGGCGTTCTCGATGATGCCCTCCTCGGTCATCGCGTCGATCGACGCGACGATGGATGCCGCGGCCAGGGGGTGGCCGCTGTAGGTCAGCCCGCCGGGGAAGACGCGGTCATCGAAGGTCGCCGAGATCTCCTCGGAGATGATCACGCCTCCGACCGGAACGTAGCCGGAGTTCACGCCCTTCGCGAACGTGATCAGGTCGGGCACGACGTCGTAGCCCTCGAACGCGAACCAGCGGCCCGTGCGGCCGAAGCCCGCCATGACCTCGTCGAGGATCAGGATGATGCCGTACCGGTCGCACAGTGCGCGCACGCCCGCGAGGTACCCGGGCGGCGGAAGCAGGATGCCGGCGGTGCCCGGAATCGACTCGAGCAGGATCGCGGCGATCGTGCTCGGTCCCTCGGACTGGATCACGCGCTCGAGGTGGTGCAGGGCCCGTGCGGACTCCTCCTCGGGCGTGGTCGCCCAGAATTCGCTGCGGTACAGGAAGGGTCCGAAGAAGTGCGCGTGTCCGCGGGCGTACTGGTTCGGCATCCGTCGCCAGTCGCCGGTCGCGACGATGGCCGCACCGGTGTTGCCGTGATACGAGCGATAGGTCGACAGCACGGTGTCGCGGCCGGTGTGCAGGCGCGCCATGCGGATCGCGTTCTCGTTCGCGTCGGCGCCGCCGTTCGTGAAGAACACCTTCGCGAAGCCGTCGGGCGCCTTGTCGATGATGCGCTCGGCGGCCTGTCCGCGCACCAGGTTGGCGGTGGCGGGGCCGATCGTGGCGAGCGTGCCGGCCTGTTCCTGGATCGCCGCGACGACGGCCGGATGCTGATGCCCGATGTTGACGTTCACGAGCTGGCTCGAGAAGTCGAGCATGCGGTTTCCGGCGTGGTCCCACACCGTCGCCCCGGAGCCGCCGGCGATGACGGGAAGGTCGAGGTTCGCCTGCGCGAGCCAGGAGTGGAACACGTAATCGCGGTCGAGCGACTTCGCCTGCGCGTCGAGATCTTCGGTCATGGCTCAACGCTGGCCGGTCGCGGACTCCCGGTCAACCCACGGAGTGTGCTGAACGTGCCGCCGACTCCGTCGAAGCGTCCGGTGAGCGCCCCGCAGAGACGGGTGAGGGCCGGGCCGCTTTCGCCGCCCGACCCTCACCGTGTGCTGTAACCGCGTGGCTGCTACTGGCCGCCCTCGGTGAGCACGACGTCGATCGGGGTGTACTCGCCACCCACCTCGACGCCCTCTTCTTCGAGCGCCGCGAGCGCCTGCTCGATGTACTCGTTCGAGTACGCCGACTCGGCGGGCTCCGCGGTGATCAGCTCGATGCCGTCCTGGTTCTTGGCCGAGAGCGCACCCGCGACCGTCTTGTCCCAGGCGCCCTGGTCGACCAGACCGAAGTCGCCGCCGGCCCAGATGAGCTTGTTGACCTCGTTCATCTGCCAGAGCTGGTGCACGGGGCCGACCGGGAAGGCTGCCTCGGCGTTGATCGCGGCGTCGTACGTGATCGTCGCCGCCTCCTCCGGGTTGTCCCGCGCGAAGATCCAGCCCTTCGTGACGGCCTTGAGGAAGCGGACGGCGGCGTCGGCGTACGCCGGGTCGTCGGCCAGGCGCGCGGTGTCGGCCCAGATCGCGTCCTGCAGCATGGCGCCTTCGGTGTCTTCATAGCTGACGACATCGAAGTCTTCCGGCTGGTACAGCTCGCCGGTCTCGGGGTTGACGACCTCGAGGATCTGCGCCCACTCGTTGTACGTCATCGCCTGAGCGGCGTCGACGTCGCGGTCCAGCAGCGCGTTCATGCTGAAGTCCTGCGTGGTGATCGAGACGGTGCTCGCGTCGAGGTCCTCGGCCGCCATCGCGGCGAAGATCTCCCACTCGTTGCCGAAGCCCCACGAGCCGATGCGCTTGCCCTCGAAGCCCGCGACGGTATCGAGGCCGTCACCGGCCCATGACACCTGCAGGGTTCCCGACTTCTGGAACACCTGGGCGATGTCGGTCAGCTCGACGCCGGTGGCCTCGAGGGTGCCGAGCACCTTCGGCACCCAGGCGATCGCGAAGTCGACGTCGCCCGCGACGAGCGCGTCCTGCGGCACGATGTCGCCGCCCGAGGGGATGATCTCGACGTCGTCGAAGCCCTCCTCCTCGAAGTAGCCCTGGTCGAGGGCCACGTAGTATCCGGCGAACTGCGCCTGCGGCAGCCACTGCAGCTGCAGCTTGACCGAGGTGAGCGGTTCGAAGTCCTCCGACCCGCCGTCGCTGGCATCGGGTGTGGCGGGGGCCGAGCACGCGGCGAGCGCGAGGGCTGTGATGACAGCGGTTGATGCGACCGCGAGGCCGCGTCTGGTGCTGGTTCTCATGCTGTTCCTTTCGGGTTCGGTGATGCAGGTCGTGCAGGGGTGCCGGTCAGACCGACGAGTGCCTCGTCACCAGCCTCTCCAGCAGCGAGGTCACAAGGAAGAAGACGAGGCCGATCAGGATGCCGCCCACCACGTACGCCCAGGCCAGGGCGGCGCGCCCCGACTTCGCATACGTGGCGATCGCGGTGCCGATCCCGTCGGCCGGTCCTCCGAAATACTCCGCGACGAGCGCGGCGATCACCGCGAGGGATGCCGCGATCCGCAGTCCCGTCATCAGGTAGGGCAGGGCGGTGGGCAGAGTCAGAAGCCGGAAGGTCTGCGCGCTCGTGGCCGCCGATGCGCGCAGCACGTCACGGTGCACGGGCCGGGTCTGGCGCAGGCCCCGCAGCACGTTGACGAACACCGGGATGAACGCGGCGATCGTCGCCACCGCGATGCGCCCGAACTGGCTCGACGCCCCGAACATCGTGTTCAAGATGGGGGTGATCGCCACGATCGGGATCACGGCCAGGGCTGCCACCAGAGGCGTCAGCATCCCGTCGATCGGGCGCGCGGTCGCGGCGAGCCCGGCCAGGAGGATCGCGAGCAGAGAGCCGACGACGAGTCCGATGAGGGCGTTGGTCGCGGTCACCAGCATGTCTTCGAAGATGATGTCCCAGCGCAGCACGAGCTCGGCGCCGATCGCGGTCGGGCTCGGGAGCATGCGCGGGGCGGCCGCGAAGACGTCGACGTAGAGGATCCACAGCGCGAGCATGAGCACGCCGACCACGACCGGTGCGACGAACCGCAGCCAGTTCGGCAGAGCGCGCTCGCCGACAGGCACCCGGGAATCCGCGGCGGTCATCGCTCGTTCGCCCTCTCGATCGGGGTGCCGTGCAGCGCCTCGCGCACCGCGGTGACCCGCTCGAAGTACGCAGGCGACTCCCGCAGGCTCTCGTCGCGCTCGTCGCCGAGGTCGGTCGTGATGACGTCGGTGATGCGGCCGGGGCGCGGGCTCATCACGACGACGCGATCGGACAGGAACACCGCCTCGGGAATCGAGTGGGTCACGAACACGACCGCGGCGCCGGTCTCGGCGGTGATGCGGGTGAGCTCGGTCTGCAGGTATTCGCGCGTCATCTCGTCGAGCGCGCCGAAGGGCTCGTCCATGAGCAGCAGCCGGGGTCGGGTGGCCAGCGCGCGGGCGATCGCGACGCGCTGCTGCATGCCGCCGGAGAGCTGGTCGGGGTAGCGGTCGACGAAGTCCGACAGTCCCACGAGCTCGGCGAGCTCGGCGACCCGGGCGGTGCGCTCCGGGCGGGAGGTGCCGTGCAGTTCGAGCGGGAGGGAGATGTTCGCCGCGACGGTGCGCCAGGGGAGGAGCCCGGACTGCTGGAACGCGATGCCGTAGTCCTGGTCGATCCGCGCGCGGCGAGCGGGCTTGCCGAAGATCTCGAGTGAGCCGCTCGAGGCCTGGTCGAGATCGGCGATCAGGCGCAGGAGCGTGGATTTGCCGCATCCCGACGGTCCGATCAGCGAGACGAACTCTCCCGCGGCGACCTCGAGTTCGGCGCCGGCGAGCGCGATCACCTCGCCGCCCTTGGTCGGGAAGATCTTGCCGACGCCGACGGCGCGCACCGCGAGGTCTTTCGCGGTGGTGGTGTCCTCTGTCACGGGAACGGTCATGCCGTCGCCTCTCCTCGTCGATAGTTCCGAAGCCACAGGCCGATGAGCGCGACCGAGCCGGCCGCGATCAGTCCGAGGGCGATCGAGCCGAACGTCGGGCCCCACGGTGCGGCGGGGTCGCTGGAGGCTTGACCTGCGAGCTGGATCAGCATCCGGCCGATGCCGCCGCGCATTCCGATCGACACCTCGGCGACGACCGCGCCCAGCACCGCGTTGGCCGCGGCGAGCCGCAGCGCCGGCAGCAGGTACGGGACGGCGGCCGGCAGCCGCAGGCGCATGATCGTGGGCCAGTACCCGGCGGCGTAGGTGCGCATGAGGTCGACGTGGATGCGGTCGGGCGCCGCGAGTCCGCGGAGCACTCCGATCGCCACCGGGAAGAACGCGAGGTACGACGCGATGACCGCGACCGAGAGCCACTGCGGCCAGGGCGTGCCGCCGCGATCGATCTGGTTGCCGATCGCGTTGATGACCGGGGCGAAGGCGATGAGCGGAACGATCTGGCTCAGCACGATCCAGGGCAGCAGGCCCCACTCGACCAGGCGCCACCGCTGCATCGCGAGGCCCAGGATCGCTCCGACCGCGACGCCGATCAGCCAGCCCACGGCGGCGATGCCGAGGGTGACCAGCGCGGCCGAGGCCACCGACACCCACAGCGGCGGGGTGTCGCCGCCGCTGGTCGGCGCGAACAGCCGGGCCACCATGTCCCAGATGTGCGGCATCGCGCGGTCGTGGGTGCGCGGCAGGATCATGAAACCCGAGCCGGACTCCCCGGCGGTGCCGCCGACGACCACGCCCTCCGCCGGCCCGAGGAACTTGTACAGCTCCCAGATGAGCAGCACCGCGACGATGCCGACCACGCCCCAGCCGATCGCGAACCAGCGCTGCGGGCTGTCGCCCCGCCGGAACCGGGACAGCCTGCCGCGAGACTGCAACGGGTCGGCGAGACTGAGGGCGATCCCCTCGGTCTCGCGTTCCGGTTGCAGTTTCGCGGTGTCGGGGTTCGTCATCTCTTGGCGGTCACGTGCTCGGTGAGGGCGGGGATGACGGTCTCGCCGTAGACGCGCATCGTCTCCTCCTTGTTGTCGTGCTGGAGGTACCCGGCGAACTGCGTCACGCCGATCGCATGCAGCTGCTTGAGCTTGGCGATGTGCTCGTCGGCGGTGCCGAGGATGCAGAAGCGGTCGATGATCTCGTCGGGCACGAAGTCGACGTGGTCGTTGTCGGACTTGCCGTGGGTGTTGTAGTCGTACCCGGTGCGTCCGGAGATGTAGTCGGTGAGCGCCTCGGGCACCTCGCCGTGGTGGCCGTACTTCGCGACGATGTCGGCGACGTGATTGCCGACCATCCCGCCGAACCACCGGCACTGGTCGCGCATGTGCTGCCAGTCCTCGCCGATGTACATCGGAGCGGCGACGCAGAACGCGATCGAGTCCGGGTCACGACCGACGTTGGCGGCGGCATCCCGCACGGTCTTGATCATCCAGGCCGCGATGTCGAGGTCGGCAAGCTGAAGGATGAACCCGTCGCCCACCTCGCCGGTGAGCTTGAGCGCGAGCGGGCCGTAGGCGGCCACCCATACGTCGAGCTCGGAGCCGCGGCTCCACGGAAACTGGATCGTGGCGCCGTTGTACTCGACCGGCCGGGAGTTCGCGAGCTCCCGGATCACGTGGATCGACTCGCGCAGCTCGCGCATCGTGACCGGCTTGCCGTTGGTGACCCGCACGGCCGAGTCGCCGCGGCCGATTCCGCAGATCGTGCGGTTGCCGTACATCTCGTTGAGCGTGGCGAAGACGGATGCCGTCACCGTCCAGTCCCGCGTCGCCGGGTTCGTGACGAACGGGCCGACGGTGACCCGATTGGTCTCGGCGAGGATCGCCGAGTGGATCACGTACGGCTCCTGCCAGAGCAGGTGCGAGTCGAAGGTCCACACGTGGTTGAACCCGTGCGCCTCGGCCAGCTTGGCGAGCTGAACCGTACGCGCGGCGGGGGGGTTGGTCTGCAGAACGACGCCGAAGTCCATGGTGATCCTTATGTCAGGTACTGGCTGAGGCCGCGCTTGAGGAAGCGGCCGTCGCCCTTGGAGCCCAGGTACTCGCCGTGATCGACGACGACCTTCCCGCGCGAGAGCACGGTGTCGACGTGACCGTCGATCTCGAAGCCCTCCCAGGCCGAGTGATCCATGTTCATGTGATGGGTCTTGCCCACCCCGATCGAGGTGTGCCCGTTCGGGTCGTAGACGACGATGTCGGCATCCGCTCCCGGCTGGATCACGCCCTTGCGGCCGTAGAGGCCGAACATGCGCGCCGGTGTGGTCGAGGTCAGCTCGACCCACCGCTCGAGCGTGATCTTGCCGGTCACGACCCCCTGGTACATGAGGTCCATGCGGTGCTCGATCGAGCCGATCCCGTTCGGGATCGCCCGGAAGTCGCCGCGGCCGAGCTCTTTCTGGTCCTTCATGCAGAACGGGCAGTGGTCTGTCGAGACCATCTGCAGGTCGTTCGTACGCAGCGCCTGCCACATGTGGTCCTGGTGGCCCTCCGCGCGCGAGCGCAGAGGAGTGGAGCACACCCATTTCGCGCCCTCGAAGCGGCCCCACTCCTCGCTCGAGGCGCCCAGCTGCTCTTCGAGCGAGAGGTACAGGTACTGCGGGCAGGTCTCGCCGAACACGTTCTGGCCCTTGTCGCGGGCGGCGGCGAGCTGCTCGACGGCCTGCTTCGCGCTCACGTGCACGACGTACAGCGGGGCGCCGGTGAGGTTCGCGATCATGATCGCGCGGTGGGTCGCCTCCTCCTCCATCTGCCAGGCGCGGGCGATGCCGTGGAAGTACGGGTCGGTCTTGCCCTCCTCGATCAGCTGCGCGGCGAGCACGTCGATCACGGGCCCGTTCTCGGCGTGCATCATCGTGAGCAGCCCGGTCTCGCGCGAGACCTGCATGGCCTTGAGCACCTGCGCGTCGTCGGAGTAGAAGACGCCCGGGTAAGCCATGAAGAGCTTGAAGCTCGTGACGCCCTCGTCGATCAGGCCGGGCATCGCCGCGAGCGCGCCCTCGTCCACGCCCCCGATGATCTGGTGGAATCCATAGTCGATCGCGCAGTTGCCCGCCGCCTTCGCGTGCCAGGCGGCCAGGCCGTCCTGCACGCGCTCGCCGTACTTCTGCACGGCGAAGTCGATGATGCTCGTCGTGCCGCCCCACGCCGCCGCACGCGTGCCGGTCTCGAACGTGTCGATCGCCGCGGTGCCGCCGAACGGCAGCTCCATGTGCGTGTGCGCGTCGATCCCGCCGGGGATCACGTACTTTCCGGTCGCGTCGATGACGGCAGTCGACGGATGCCGCGACATCGGTGCCGAGAAGCTCGGAGCCGGGCTGCAGCACGGCGACGATCGTCTCGCCGTCGATCAGGACGTCGGCCTGCGAGCGACCGGTCGCCGAGACGACGGTCCCGCCGGTGATGAGTGTGGTGCCCATGGCTTACGGCTTCGCGATCATCGTGTACGAGTCGGGCCGGCGGTCGCGGTAGAACTGCCAGTCGTCGCGCATCTGCTGCACCATGTCCATGTCGAGGTCGCGGATGAGCACCTCCTCTGAGGTTCCCGAGCCGCGCTCGCCGACGAAGTTGCCGCGAGGGTCGATCACCTGACTGGTGCCGTAGAAGTCGACCGCAAGCTCGCCGTATTCGTTGTCCTCGAGTCCGACCCGGTTCGGCTGCAGCACGAAGTACCCGTTCGCGACCGCGGCGCACGGCCCCTCGACCTCCCAGAGGCGGTTCGACAGACCGGGCTTGGTCGCGTTCGGGTTGAACACCATGTGCGCGCCGTTCAGACCGAGCTCGCGCCAGCCTTCGGGGAAGTGCCGGTCGTAGCAGATGTAGACGCCGATCTTGCCGACGGCCGTGTCGAACACCGGGTAGCCGAGGTTGCCGGGGCGGAAGTAGAACTTCTCCCAGAACCGGTCCAGGTGAGGCAGGTGGTGCTTGCGGTACTTGCCGAGGATCGTGCCGTCGGCATCGACGACGACGGCCGTGTTGTAGTACACGCCGGTGATGTCCTCCTCGTAGATCGGGAGGATCATGACCAGGTTCAGTTCGGCGGCCAGCTTCGCGAATCGCTGCACGATCGGTCCGTCGGCGGGTTCCGCATAGCGGTAGTACTTCTTGTCTTCGGTGATGCCGAAGTACGGCCCGTAGAAGAGCTCCTGGAAGCAGATCACCTCCGCCCCCTGGGCGGCGGCATCCCTCGCGAACTGCTCGTGCTTGTCGAGCATCGAGTCCTTGTCGCCTGTCCAGGTGGTCTGGGTGATTGCCGCGCGTACCGTCGTCATGCCGGTCTCCGTCCGTCCTCGACTGATCCTCTTGGTGCTGCCTTCGACGGGGACCGGTTCGGGTGCCGGTGGGATCGTCCCCCGCTGTTCGATCTTGGTCCTTCGACGTTTCCCGTCGATTTCAGCCTGTGTCCGGACAGTAAACGCTCATGGCGACCTGCGGCAAGGGGTTGGCCGGATACATCTGCAGACGGATGCCGCGGAACTCGGTTGCCCGTAGCGTGAAACCGTGTTCCGCCCGATGAAGACCTCCCAGCTGGTCGTCGACGTCTCGGTCGCGGCGGCGTTCTTCGCGCTCGCGCTGCCGGTCGAGCTCATGGTCAACGCGACCGGAACGGTCAGTCTTCTCGGTGCTCCGGTCGGCGTGTTCGCGGCGACGACGATTGCGCTGATCTTCAGCGGGGCGCTGGCGATTCGCCGATGGTCGCCCGCGATCGCGCTCGCGCTCGCGTGGGCGGGGGCGGTTCTGCAGATGTCGCTCGGGCGCCCGCCGACCGCGGCCGATCTCGCGATCTTCGGCGTCCTCTACGCCACTGCGGCGTACGGCAGCGCCCGCGTGTACTGGATCGGCTTCGGATCCGCGGTGTTCGGGGCCGTCGTGATCACGGTCTACCTGTTCCTCGGCCCGACCTTCGCCTCCGGTGGACTCTCGCTGCGCACCCTCCCGCTGGCCGTCGCGGTGCTGGTCGCGGCGGCGTTCGCGCTTCTGCTCGCGTGGACTGTGGGCGCGCTGGTGCGCACGGCCGTCCGTGCGACGGCGAATCGCGAGGCGCAGCGGCGCGCCGAGGGCGAGGCGGCCGCCGAGCAGGAGCGCGTCCGCATCGCGCGCGACATGCACGATGTCGTCGCGCACTCGCTCTCGGTCGTGATCGCCCAGGCGGACGGGGCCCGGTATGCGGCATCCGCAGACCCGGCCGTCGCGACCGGAGCGCTCGAGACGATCTCGACGACCGCCCGGGCGGCGCTCGCCGACGTCCGGCTGCTGCTGACCCAGCTGCGCCATAATCAGTCGCCCGGCCCGCAGCCGACCCTCGCCGACCTCGAGGAGCTCTATTCGCAGGTGCGCGCGGCGGGCGTCGAGCTGCGCGTCGACGTCGATCCCGCGCCGGCCGCCCAGCCCACGGCTGCGGTGCAGCTCGCGCTGTACCGCATCCTGCAGGAGGCCCTCACGAACGCCCTCCGTCACGGCGACGGCGGCGCGGTCGCGGTGCGTCTGTCTTGGCTGCCCACGGTGTGGAAGGGGCAGCCCGGCGTCGAGTTCGAGGTGCGCAACCGGCTGAAGCCCGGTGACCGGCCGAGCGAGTCCGGGCACGGGATGATCGGCATGGGCGAGCGCGCGAGCCTCGTCGGCGGATGGCTCAGCGCCGGTGATTCCGACGGCGCGTTCGTGGTGTCGGGCGTCCTGCCCACCGGGGTGCCGGCGTGAGTGCGGTCCGCGTCGCGCTGGTCGACGACCAGGCGCTCTTCCGTGCCGGCATCCGCATGCTGATCGACTCGCAGGCCGACCTCGAAGTCGTGGGCGAAGCCTCCGACGGCCGCGAGGGGGTCGCCGTCGTGCGGGCTACCCGCCCGGACGTCGTACTCATGGACATCAGGATGCCGGTCATGGACGGCCTGCAGGCCACGGCCGAGCTGCTCCGCGACGACGACCCTCCGCGCGTGGTGATGCTGACCACGTTCGACCTCGACGAGGCGGCCGCCCGGGCGATCCGCCAGGGAGCCAGCGGCTTCTTGCTGAAGGATGCCGACCCCGAGTTCCTGCTCGCCGCGATCCGCACCGTGCACGCCGGATCCGCGGTGATCGCGGCATCCGCCACTCGCGATCTGTTCGCGCACTTCGCCGATGCCGCGCCTCAGCCCGCGCCACCCGCCTATGCGGAGCTGACCGAGCGCGAGAGGGAGATCTTCGCGCTCGCGGCACGCGGACTGTCCAACGCCGAGATCGCCGGCCGCGAGTTCCTCTCGGAAGCGACCGTGAAGACGCACATCAGTCGCATCCTGTCGAAGCTCGCCCTGCGCGACCGGGTGCAGCTCGTGGTGTTCGCCTTCGAGCACGGCCTCGCGTAGCGGTCAGCGTCCTTCGAGGGCTGCGCGATGCTTCGCGTACTTCGGCTTGCCGATCCATCGCCACATCAGCCGCGCCGGCGGCGGCATGTGCTTGTGCAGCCACTCGTCGCCGCCGTCGGGCTGTGCCGCGAGGATCTCGCCGAGCTGCGCCCAGGTCTGTCCCTTGGGGATCGACTTGCGACCGTGCTCGGAGTACCACTCGACCTCTTTCTGGGTGATGGTGGTTTCCATCACCGGGACGATGTTGGTCTCCTCATCGGGCAGGTGCACGCCCAGCGCCGCATTGATGCCGTCCAGCGCGGCGAGCACGGGGACGGCATCCAGGGCAGAGGCACTCGCACGCCATGCGGGAAGCGCCCGGTCGAGCTCGCGCAGGTGCACGAGCATGACGGCGTGCTGCTCCTTCATGCGCTCGACGTGCTCGGTGCACGACGGGGCGCGCTCCTCGAGCGCCCCCCACAGCTTCTCGTCCTCGCCATCGTGGTGCGCATGCAGGCCGAGCGAGGTCGTCGCCAGCTGTGTCGCCACAGCATCCGCGCGGCCGAGGTCGCCGCCCGGGACGGCGCGCACGAGGGCCGGGCCCTCCCCGAAACTGCGGCGGAACATGCGGTGGATCTCGATCATCCCGCTCGCATCGCAGGTCTTGGCGGTTCCGGCCTCGGGGCGCTCGCCGCCCGAGGGAAGGGGAGTCGCAGCCATGGTGGCTCCATTCGACGCGGAGGGTACGGCGGTTCGAAGCTAACGACTCCGGAGCCCGACGGCAATGGGCCTCGGTGAAGCCGGTGACGCAACTAACCTCGGCATATGCACCCGAGCAGCCTGCGGCATCCGATCGTGTCCGTCCGCCGCGCCCGGATCATGCCGCGCTGGGTGCGCCGCCTCGACCGAGCGGCGGGCCTGCGCATCAATGCCTCGCGCTCGTGGCACGTGCACGATCGGGCGTACGCCCGACTGAGTCGTGCGGCCGATCAAGGGCTGCTGTGGTACTCGGTCGCGGCGACGCTGGTGGCGGTGGGCCGGCATCGCGCGGCGATCCGCGGGGTGGGGTCGATGGCCGTCGCGAGCGTGGTCTCGGACGTGATCGTGAAGAGCTTCTTCGACGGCCGGCGACCCGTCTTCGACGAGGTACCCACGATCCGGCGGCTGCGCGCCTACCCCACGACCCCGTCCTTCCCGTCGGGTCACTCAGCGAGTGCCGCTGGATTCGCCACGGGGGTCGCGCTCGAGTCCGGAAAGGCGGGGATCATCGTCGCCCCGCTGGCCGCGGCGGTGGCGTACTCGCGCCTGCATGTCGGCGCGCACTGGCTCTCGGACGTCGTGGGCGGTGTGGCGATCGGCGCGGGCATCGCCCTGGTCGGCCGGCTGGTCTTTCCCGCACGCAGCGGCGGGACCACGCCCGAGCCCGAGGTCGAGCAGGTGGTCGAGCTGATCGACCTGCCGCCCTCCCCGGACGGCGCCGGGGTGCTGATCGTCATGAACCAGGGCGCCGGCACCGCGGTCATCCGAATCGATCCCCGGCCGAAGATCGCCGAGCGCCTGCCCGCCGCCGTGGTGCGGGAGCTCGAGCCCGATGAGACCATGGACGACGTCGTTCGCGAGATCATGGCGGGCGATGACCCCCCGCAGGTGCTCAGTGTGTACGGCGGCGACGGGTCGGTTGCGCGCATGGCCCATCTGGCCCTCGAGTTCGACCGGCCGTTCATGCCGCTGCCGGGTGGCACCTTCAACCATTTCTCCCGCTCGGCGGGAATCGAGAGCGTCGACCTCGCGATCGATGCCCTGCAGGCCGGATCAGGGATCGCCGCGACCGTCGGCGAGCTCACCGCGGGCGGGCGCACCACGACCGTGATGAACGCGGCTTCGATCGGCATCTACCCCGAGTTCGTGGCAGAGCGCACCAAACGCAAGGCGCGGCTCGGCAAGTGGATCGGCGGGGTCGCGGCCACGTGGCGCGGGCTCCGCGACGCCGAGCCGATCGACATCATGATCCGCGGCCGGCGGGCGCGGGTCTGGTCGGTGTTCGCGAGCGTCGGGCGCAACACGCCCGGTCAGGTCGCGACCTTCCAGCGGCGGACCATGTCGGACGACGTGCTCGATGTGCGGGTGCTGCACGCGCGGGGCTCGCGCCTGCAGGCGGTAGCGGCGCTCTCTTTCGGAGCCGTGACGCGAGCCGTCCTGCGTGCGCTGCGCCTGCTGCCGCCGGCATCCGACATCGAGCACATCACCGCGACCGACATCGCGATCTCGGTGCGGCCCCGATCCGGCGAGGCAACCTTCTACGCGCACGACGGGGAGCTGACGCGGCGACCGGCGGTCGGCGAGGACGGCCGCTACACGTTGACGTGCCGGATCATGCCGAAGGCGTTGCGCGTCTACGCTCCTGCTCCCTCGCGCCAGCAGGACGTGCTCGAGTCGACCACGCGGTGACCCACCGGGTCATCCTTGCGATGTATGCGGATGGCCCTTGCGGCCGACGCGGCGACCGGCATCCGATTCGTAGCGTCGAACGCATGAACCTCTCATCGACAGACCTCGGGCTCGCCGCCCGGGTGCACAGCCTCACCAAGACCTACGGCCACGGCGAGGGTGCGGTGCGCGCGCTCGACGACGTGAGCGTCGGCATCCGGCGCGGGCAGTTCACCGCGATCATGGGTCCGTCCGGGTCGGGGAAGTCCACGCTCATGCACATCATGGCCGGGCTGGATGCCGCGACCTCCGGCCGCGCGTGGATCGGCGACACCGACATCACGACCCTCTCCGACCTCGAGCTCACGATCCTGCGCCGCCGGCGCGTCGGCTTCGTCTTCCAGGCGTTCAACCTGGTGCCGACCCTCGACGCACTGGGCAACATCCTGCTGCCGTTCGATCTGGACGGCCGGCGCCCGAGCGCGCTCGAGCGCGCCCGCATCGACGGTCTGGTCGACACGCTCGGGCTCGGACCGCGGCTGCGGCACCGCCCGCACCAGCTGAGCGGGGGCCAGCAGCAGCGCGTGGCGATCGCCCGCGCACTCGCCACCGCCCCCGACCTGGTCTTCGCCGATGAGCCGACCGGCAACCTCGATTCGCGGAGCGGGCGCGAAGTGCTGGGGCTCCTGCAGACCGCGAGCCGCGAGCACGGTCAGTCGATCGCGATGGTGACCCACGACCCGATCGCGGCGAGCCACGCCGACCGCGTGATCCTGCTCGGTGACGGCAGGATCGTGGCCGACAAGCCCCGGCAGAGCGCCGAGGAGATCGCGGCGTACATGCTCGCTTCCGAGCTGGCCGCTCCGATCGGCGTCGTCCCCGCGGAAGCTGTCGCGACGGCGGTCGTCGCGTGAGCGCCGTGATGACGGCGGCTCCCGGGGTGGAGGTGCGCCGGGCCGCGGCATCCGCCCCCCTGGCCTGGCTGCGCGAGCGGGGGATGGGCGCGAGCATTCTGGTCGCGGCGATCTCGAGCGCCTTCGGGGTGCTGCTGATCTCGGCAACCGGCTTCATCGCCGCGATGCTGCGCGCCGACCCGTACGTCGGCGACAGCGAGATGCTGGCGTTCGTGCTGAGCTTCATGACCGTGCTGCTGGTCGGCGTCGCGGTCTATGTCGCGGCGATCGTCACCGCCAACACATTCTCGACGGTCATCGCCGGACGCACCCGGCGCATCGCGCTGCTGCGGCTGATCGGCGCCTCGGCGCGCACGCAGCGTGCCGAGGTCGCGCGTCAGGGACTCGTCGTCGGTGTGATCGGCGCGTTCCTGGGACTGGTCGCCGGCACGGCGGTCGCGGCAGCCGGCGTCTGGTTCGCCGGGCGGATGCTGGAGCTCGGCGAGATCGACTTCACCCTGGTACAGCCGCTGCTGCTGATCCCCGCCGTGATCGTCGCGCTCACCACCTGGGCGGCAGCGTGGGCGGGATCGCGCCGCGTGCTCGCGGTGACGCCTCTGCAGGCACTGGGCGGTTCGGTCGAGGCCTCCCACGACCAGGTGTCCGCACGCACGGGGCGCAACGTCGGGGCGATCGCGCTCTTCGTCGCGGGCGGGGCGCTGCTGGCTGCCGGCGTGGCGCTCGGGCTTCTGTCGCCGCTCGGCGTGGTCGTGGCCTTCGTCGGCGGCATCCTGTCGTTCACCGGACTCGCGCTGGGCGCCACGCTGGTCATGCCACCGGTGCTGCGGCTCGTCGGGCGTCTGTTCGGTCGCTCGGCGACTGCGCGACTGGCGGCCGAGAACGCGCTTCGCTACCCGGAGCGCTCGTCGCGCATGGCGATCGGAGTCGTGATGGGCGTCACGCTCGTCACGATGTTCGCCGTCGCGATCGAGTCGGTGAAGGCGGTGATGACCGCGGCCGCCGGAGGCTCGCTGCCGCCCGAGATCGCCGCGGTGCTCGACTCGTTCGCAGCGATCATGATGGGGCTGGTCGGGGTGTCGGCCGTGATCGCCGGGGTCGGGCTGGTGAATCTGCTGACGATCGGCGTCGTGCAGCGCCGCCGCGAACTCGGACTGCTGCGCGCGCTCGGGGTGTCGAACGGCCAGGTGCGGCGCATGGTGCTGTTCGAGGCGGCCCACGTCACGATCGCGGCGCTCGCGACGGGCCTGGTGCTCGGCGTCGTCTACGGGTGGGCCGGGCGCGCAGTCGCTGCTCGGCTCGATTCCGGTGAACCCCGATGTCGCGTCGGCATCGTCGTTCGTCTGGCCGGCCGTGCCGTTCTGGCCGATCGTCGCGATCGTGGGAGCGACGACCGTGCTCACCCTCGTCGCGGCCGTGGTGCCCACGCGCCTGGCGACCCGCGTCGCGCCGGTCGAGGCGCTCGCCGAATAGGTCGGCGCGGGTGAACCCACGCATCCGGTCGCGAGTCCACACGTCGGGGCATCACGGATGTGTGGACTCACACAGCGCCGTGTGGACTCGACCGCGCGGGAGCCCTCGGCCCCGCGTCAGGCGGGTTCGGCCTCGCGGGCGAGCTCGGGGTCGTGCGCCCACGTCGGCGCCATCGCCTTGATGCGCGCCGCGCGCCACTGCCAGGTGGTCCACAGCACCGGCCACAGGGCCAACGCCGTCGGTCCGCCGATCGTGAGCCGGTCGCGCCACAGGGTCTTCGTCGGGTCGCCGGGCGCGGGCGAGATCGCCATCTGGTGATCCCACACGTCGAGGCTCGCAAGCGGACCCGTGAGCGGAATGCCGCTGTCGCGGAAGATGCGCACCGACCCGTTCGAGTCCTGCACCGTGCGCTCGCTGACGTGGATCAGCTGGCGGCCCATCGGCACGATGCCGGCGAGCGCAAGCTGCACGGGCACGTCGCCGCCGGGCTCCCAGCTGGTCGGCATCCCGTCCGGATCGAGCGGCGACAGGTCCATCAGCGGCCCGTACAGCTCGGCGACGGCGCGGGGGGAGTGCACGGCCCGCCACGCGGCATCCGCGTCGCAGTCGATGACGAGCTTCAGCAGGATGCGCATCGTTCCAGTCTCGCACCCGGTGCGTGGGCGAGACGCGCGGTTCACTTGCGCCGATCGGCGGCTTCGGCGGGCTCGGTGACAGCCGTTCGGCGCAACTCGGCGACCCCGGCTCTACGCTGGTCGGATGCCCGACGGACCCTTCGACCAGTCCACGTACCAGGTGCGCCTGGAGTGGGGCGTCGACGGCCTCGCACGGCTCGCCCCGGCCGACATCGTGGTGGTGGTCGACGTGCTGCGGTTCTCGACGACCGTGATCGAGGCGGTCGAGCGCGGGGCGGACTTCCCCGTGGATGCCGCCGCCCGGGCGACCTCGATCAACGGTGTCGCCGTCGCCGAAGCCGCGGCCGCACGCGGCGCGCTGGTCTTGCTCGGTGCGCTGCGCAACGCCTCAGCGGTCGCAGACGCCGTCCTCGCCGAGCAGCAGCGCCGCGGCGGACGAACGAGCATCGCCGTGATCGCGGCGGGCGAGCTGACCGGAACGGATGCCGGCGCCACGGTGCGCTTCGCCGTCGAAGACCAGCTCGGCGCGGGCGCGATCATCGACGCGCTCGGCGCGCTCGGCATCGATCACACATCGCCCGACGCGGCCGTCGCGTCGGAGTCGTTCCGTGCCCTGCGCCGTGCGGTGAAGCACCTGCTGACCGCGAGCGGATCGGGGCTCGAGCTCATCGAACGAGGGAGGCGCGACGAGGTGATCGCGGCCGCGGCTGTGGATGCGGCATCCGTCGTCCCGGTTCTGCGCGACGGCGTCTTCAGGGCGCTCTGACCCGACGCCCCGCTCTGACCCGCGCTCTGACGTGGTCGCTACCGCGGAGTCATCGCCGCGAGCCGCGCCGCCGGACTGATCTCGCGGCGCGACCAGGTGAACACGAAGCGGTCATCGAACCGTGGCGCGCACTTCGCGCACGACGTGGGGCGCGTCACGCGGCGGTGCCGGTAGGCGAGGTGCCCGGCGGGGCAGACGCCGATCCACGGGGCGAGCTCGGTGGCGGTCTCACCGTGGTGGGTCGTGCCGCCGACATAGCCCAGCTCGCGCGCGACGGCCTTCCACTTGGCGCCGTGCCCTGCCTTGGCGCCCGCCAGCGCGTGCGCGACCTCGTGCAGCAGCGTCTGATGGTTGGTGTCGTCGTCGTAGCGCGCGGCGAGGTAACGCGAGACGCTGATGCGCTTGGACGTGTAATCGCACAGTCCGGCACGGCGCTTGGCGTTGTCGAACCCGAACGACCACGAGTCGTCGAGGTGATGGGCGATCAGCGCGTCAGCCCAGACGCGCACACGGTGAAGATCCGACATGGCGGCGAGAGTAGAACGTACCTACGACACTGACGGAGCGGGGCGGATCAGCTGGCGACCGAAGCGCCGGTGCGGCGTCGGTCGGCGGCGTCGATCGCGAGCAGAGCAGCCTCGAGCTGGTCGTCGGAAGCGCCCGATTCCTGGCGCAGGAAGAGCGCGCGCTTGAAGTCCGACCGCGCCGAGACGAAGTCCTCGGCGTCGTAGAACACTTTGCCGCGATGGGTGTAGGCGAACGCGGCGATCGCATTCCAGTCCTGGCCCTCGGCCTCGTAGGCGCACGAGGTGAGCTCGTGCTCGGCGGCGGCATACGCGCCGCGGAACTGCAGCACCGACGCGTGCAGGATGCGGGCCCGCAGCAGGTCCTTGCGGGTCCCGGCCATGCGGGCGACGCGCACCGACTGCTCCGACAGCACGAGCGAGTCCTCGAGCCGGCCGAGCACCTTCAGCAGCCAGACCCGCTCGAGCAGAGCCGGCAGACTGCGCTGCTCGCCGATCTCGTCGAGCCGGTCCTTGCACGCGCGCGGATCGACCTGCTCGCGCAGGGTGTCGGGGTCATACCCGTGGATGTAGCTCACCTTCGACTCCTCGCCGCTCCGACCTGGTCCCTTTCTCCAGTGTGCCCCGCGGTTCGCGAAGGCCGAGGCTGACGCGCCGCTGACGGATCGGACGCGCCGGGCGATCGGCGTGGTTCGTCGCGCACGCACGCGCAGCCGGGTCAGGGGCGGCGTTCGAAGACGGATGAGGCGGGCCGCGGCGACGGCGTGGAATCGGCATCCGTCGCCACGCGCGCGCCGAGCGCGAACTCCTCGAGCTCCGCGCCCTGCGCGACCTTGGCCGGGTGCGGGCCGGCGGCCATGAGCCGCGGCAGCCACTCGGAGGGCAGCGGCGCGCGGGACGCGGCGATCACCAGGTTGCCGAACCGACGGCCCTTCAGCACCTGCACCTCGGCGAGCACGATCACATGCGGGAAAACCGCGCGCACGGTCGCGACCTGGCGACGCGCGAACGCGAGCCCCGCGCCGTCGGCGACGTTGACCAGCAGCACGCCCTCGGGGGCCAGCAGCTTCTCGGCGGCCGAGTAGAACTCGACGGTGGTCAGGTGCGCGGGCGTCTGCGAACCCGCGTAGACGTCCGAGATGAGCAGGTCGACGTTGCCGACCATCGCCGCGGGCAGGCGTCCGAGTCCCTCGCGGGCGTCGCCGATGCGGATGCGGATCGATGCGCCGCGGGGGAGCGGCAGCTCGTTGCGCACGAGCTCGACCAGCGCCGGCTCGAGCTCGATGACCTGCTGGCGCGAGCCCGGGCGGGTCGCATCGACGTAGCGGGGAAGGGTGAGGGCGCCGGCGCCGAGGTGCACGGCGGTGAGCGGCTGGCGCGGCATCCGCAGCAGGTCGATCACCGCGCCCATGCGGGCGACGTACTCGAAGTGCAGGTGCGTCGGATCGTCGAGGTCGACGTGCGACTGCGGGGTGCCGTCGACCTGGAGCTCCCACCCGCCGGCGTACTCGGAGCGCACCACGTGCGCGAGCGTGCCGTCGGAGAGCCGCACGGACGCGGGGGACTCCTCGAATCGGGCGCGGGCCATGGGTCCACGGTATCCCGAACGCGTTCCTCCGCTCGTGGGACCGAGTTCCGCGGCGCTGAGCCGAAACACAATCGAGACCGAGGCGTAATGGCCGTCGCCCCTGCGCGCGGGTAGCGTCGAAGCATCACACCCTCGCGGGCGAGGAAAGCGTGAATCCCGCGCGCTCGTTCGTCCGCATTGTCATGGAAGGTGCACAGCACATGCTCCACAATTCGAGAAAGCGCTGGTTGTCCGGCGTCGCGATCGTCGCGATCGGCGCGATCGCTCTCACCGCGTGCGCGAGCGAACGCGAAGACGGCGGCGGCAACGACGAGTCATCCGATGTCGACAGCACGTTCGTCTTCGGTGCGTCGAACGACCCCTCCGGGCTCGACCCGGCCTTCGCGAGCGATGGCGAGACGTTCCGCGTCTCGCGTCAGATCTTCGAGGGTCTCGTCGGCGTCGAGGCGGGAACGGCCGACCCCGCGCCGCTCCTCGCCGAGAGCTGGGAGCAGTCCGAGGACGGTCTGTCGTACACCTTCACGCTGAAGGAGGGCGTCACCTTCCACGACGGCACCGAGTTCAACGCGGAAGCCGTCTGCGCGAACTTCGAGCGCTGGTACAACTGGACCGGCCTTGCGCAGTCCGAGAGCCTCTCGTACTACTACGGGTCGCTTTTCAAGGGCTTCGCCGACACTCCCGACACCGCGGTCTACGACTCGTGCACGGCAGACGACGCCAGCCACGCAACCGTCACGTTGACGCAGCCGTTCGCCGGCTTCATCGCGGCGCTGTCGCTGCCCGCGTTCTCGATGCAGAGCCCCACCGCTCTGGCCGAGTACGACGCCGACGGCGTCGGCGGCAGCGAGGAGGCGCCCACCCTCAGCGAGTACGCGAACGAGCACCCCACGGGCACCGGACCCTTCACGTTCGACTCATGGCAGCCCGGTGAGCAGGTCACGCTTCAGGCAAACCCCGACTACTGGGGCGAGCAGGGCCAGGTGCAGGAGATCATCTTCCGGGTGATCACCGATCCGACTGCGCGCCGTCAGGCTTTGGAAGCAGGCGACATCGACGGCTACGACCTGGTCGCGCCCGCCGACACCGCACAGCTGGAAGAGGCCGGCTACAACGTGATGCAGCGCGACCCGTTCACGATCCTGTACCTCGGCATGAACCAGGCCGTTCCCGAGCTTGCGAACCCGCTGGTCCGTGAGGCGATCGCGCACGCGATCGACAAGGAGGCCCTGGTCACGCAGGTGCTCCCCGAGGGCACCGAGGTCGCGTCGCAGTTCATCCCGCCGGTCGTCACCGGCTGGAACGAGGACGTCACGACGTACGAGTACGACCCCGAGCTGGCCAAGCAGCTGCTGACCGAGGCGGGCTACCCGGACGGTCTCACGCTCATGTTCAACTACCCGACGAACGTGTCGCGGCCGTACATGCCCAACCCGGAGCAGATCTTCACGAACCTGGCCTCGCAGCTGGAGGCAGTGGGGATCACCGTCACCCCGACGGGCAACGAGTGGAACCCGGCCTACCTCGACCGCATCCAGGGCGGCGCCGACCACGGTCTGCACCTCCTCGGCTGGACCGGTGACTACAACGACACCGACAACTTCGTGGGTGTGTTCTTCGGCCAGGCGTCGAACGAGTGGGGCTTCGACAACCCGGAGCTGTTCTCCGCCCTGACCGAGGCGCGTGGCACCGCGGACATCGAGGAGCAGACGGCTCAGTACAAGGCGATCAACGAGCTGATCGCCGAGTTCAACCCGGGCATCCCGCTCGCGCACCCGGCGCCGTCCCTGGCGTTCGACGCGCGCGTCACGTCGTACCCGGCCAGCCCGGTCAACGACGAGGTGTTCAACCTGATCGAGCTCAGCGAGTAAAGATAGAGCGGATGCCGCGGGTCGGCCAGACGGCCCTCCCGCGGCATCCGCACCTCTGGTCGCCGCGGCCCCGCGGCACGTCTTGTCACCCTCGATCCCCCGGAGTTCTTCTCAGTGCTGCGCGTCATCGGCAAGCGGATCCTCTACCTGATCCCCACCCTGATCGGTTTGTCGATCCTGCTGTTCATCTGGGTGCGCTCGCTGCCCGGCGGGCCCGCGGTCGCCATCCTCGGTGAGAAGGCGACACCCGAGGCGGTCGAGCGGATCAACGAGCTCTACGGCTTCAACCGCCCGATCATCGAGCAGTACTTCACGTGGATGCTCTCGCTGCT
Organism: uncultured Actinomycetota bacterium; assembly: GCA_963781135.1. Taxonomy (GTDB): domain Bacteria; phylum Actinomycetota; class Actinomycetes; order Actinomycetales; family Microbacteriaceae; genus Microbacterium. The sequence goes on from CAWADY010000014.1 coordinate 219,282, forward strand.
GCAGGGGAACTTCGGCGCGTCGATCATGACCAGCCGTGACGTGCTGGAGGAGTTCGCCCGCCGGTTCCCGGCAACCCTCGAACTCGCGATCGCGGCGCTCATCTTCGCGGTCGGCTTCGGCATCCCGCTGGGGTACTGGGCCGCCCGCCGTCACGGCAAGTTCGCCGACCATTTCGCGGTCTCCTCGAGCCTCATCGGCATCACGATCCCGGTGTTCTTCCTCGCGTTCATCCTCAAGTACGTCTTCGCGGTGCAGTTGGGCTGGCTGCCTTCGGACGGCCGCCAGGACCCGCGGATCGATGCGACCCATCCCACCGGCTTCTACGTCCTGGACGGCATCCTCACCGGCGAGTTCGACGCGGCGTGGGATGCGATCCTGCACCTCATCCTTCCGGCGATCGCCCTCGGCACGATTCCGCTCGCGATCATCGTCCGCATCACGCGCGCGTCCGTCCTGGAGGTGCAGAACGCCGACTACGTGCGCACCGGGCGCGCCAAGGGGGTGTCGCAGGGCACGATCCGCAACCGCTTCATCCTCCGCAACGCGATGCTCCCGGTCGTCACCACCGTCGGTCTGCAGACCGGTCTGCTGATCTCCGGGGCGGTGCTCACCGAGAAGGTGTTCGCCTACCCCGGGGTCGGTCAGTTCATGGCCGACGCGATCTTCGAGCGGGACTATGCCGTCCTGCAGGGCTTCATCATCTTCATCGCGATCGGCTACGCCTTCATCAACCTCGCCGTGGACGTGTCGTACAGCTTCATCGACCCGAGAGTGAGGGTCTCATGAACAATCCGAAGGATGCTGCGACAGGAGGCGGCGCATGACCTCTGCCATGCTCGGCCCCGCACCCGCGGGCGGCCCGGTCGACGACAATGTGATCGTCGATCACGAACTGCTCGCCGCGCGCACGCGTGGCGGCTTCTGGCGGGATGTGTGGACACGTCTGCGCCGCAACCCCTCGGCGTGGTTCGGCGCGATCATCGTGGGGATCTTCGTGCTCGTCGCGGTCTTCGCCCCCTGGCTCGCGCCCTACCCGCCGAATGCCCTTCCCGGTCAGGAGTACATCACCCCGACCTACATCCCCGGCCCGGGTGAACTGCCGCAGTTCCCGCTCGGGCTCGACCGTTTCGGCGGGGACGTGCTGTCAAAGCTCATCTGGGGCGCGCAGGCCTCGCTGATCATCGGAATCGTCTCGACCGCCTTCGGCCTGGTCGGCGGCATGCTGATCGGCCTGATCGCCGGCATGTTCGGTGGGACGGTCGACAACATCCTGATGCGCTTCGTCGACATCCTGCTCTCGGTGCCGAGCCTGCTGCTCGCGGTGTCGATCGCGGCCCTGCTCGGCCAGACCCCGTTCTCTGTGATGATCGCGATCGGTGTCGCGCAGGTGCCGATCTTCGCGCGACTGCTGCGCTCGTCGATGCTTCAGCAACGCAGTGCGGATTACGTGCTCTCGGCCCAGACGCTCGGTCTCGGCCGCGGCAAGATCACGATGAGCCACGTGCTGCCGAACTCGGTGGGGCCGGTCATCGTGCAGGGCACCCTGAGCCTGGCCACTGCCGTGATCGACGCCGCGGCGCTGTCTTACCTCGGTCTCGGTGGCGGCCGCCCGGAGACTGCGGAGTGGGGCCGGATGCTCACCTACGCGCAGGCCGAACTGGCGATCGCACCCTGGCTCGCGTTCCTCCCGGGCGTGTGCATCATGATCACGGCGCTGGGCTTCACGCTCCTCGGCGAGGCGCTCCGAGAGGCGATGGATCCGCGCACCCGCATGCGCTGACCGCTCAGACGGCGATGTCGAGCTCGTTGCCGGGGATCGAGGCGAGCAGCCGGCGTGTGTAGGGGTCGCGCGGGTTGGTGAAGATCTCCTCGGATGTGGCGGCCTCGACCAGGACGCCGTCCTTCATGACGCACACGTAGTCGCTGATGAGCCGCACCACCGCGAGGTCGTGCGAGATGAACAGGTAGCTCAGGCCGTACTCGCGCTGCAGGTCACCCAGGAGGCGCAGGATCTGATCCTGGACGAGCACATCGAGGGCCGACACGGGCTCGTCGCACACGATCAGGTCGGGGGAGAGGGCGAGGGCGCGGGCGATGGCGACCCGCTGCCGCTGGCCCCCCGAGAGCTCGGACGGATACCGCCGCAGCATCGACTGCGGCAGCGCCACGTCGTCGAGCAGCTGCCGCACCCGGGCCTGCCGTTCCTTGGACGAGCCGCGCTTGTAGAAGTCGAGCGGTTCCTGGATCAGGCGCTCGATCGAGAACATCGGATTGAGCGACGAGTACGGGTCCTGGAAGATCGGCTGCACCCGCTGGCGGAACGAACTCAGCTGCTTGCCCTTCAGGCTCGCGACGTCCACTCCGTCGAACCGGATCACGCCGGCAGTCGGGTCGACGACCTTCAGCACCATTCGAGCCGTCGTGGTCTTGCCCGATCCCGACTCGCCGACGATGGCGACCGTTTCGCCGCGGGGGATCGCGAACGACACCCCATCGACCGCGGTGAAGTCCTCTTTGCTGCCGCGGATCTTGAACACCTTCGTGAGGCCCTCGACCTCGACGATGTAGTCCGGCGGCGCGACAGGGGCGGTGTCCGCCGGCTTCGCGGGCTCGACGACGTCCGCCGCCGGCGTGCCGTCAGGCGTCGCGGGAACGGAGGGCGCGGCATCCGTCGGCTCTTCCGACGTGAGCTTGCGGAACGCCTCGGGGCGCAACCGCACGGCGGCCACAGACGGGGCGGCCTTCACGAGCGCCTGGGTGTACGGCTGCTGCGGGTCCTCGAGGATCTGGCGGGCCGGGCCCTGCTCGACGATACGTCCGCGGTGCATCACCACCACTCGCGACGCCCGCTCGGCGGCCAGGCCGAGGTCATGGGTGATGAGCATGAGGGCGGTGCCGAGCTCGCCGGTCATGCGCTCGAGCTGGTCGAGGATCGTCCGCTGCACGGTGACATCCAGCGCGGAGGTCGGCTCGTCGGCGATCAGCAGCTTGGGGTTGCACGCGAGTCCGATCGCGATGAGCGCGCGCTGGCGCATGCCGCCGGAGAACTCGTGCGGGTACTGCTTGGCCCGTTCCGCAGCATCCGGGAGGCCGGCCGCCGCGAGCGTCTCGACCACCCTGCGGTCCACGTTCTTGCGCGTGGCCAGACCGTGGGCGAGCAGCGTTTCGGCCACCTGCGTACCGATCTTGGCGACCGGATTCAGGTTCGACATCGGGTCCTGCGGCACGAGACCGATTGACGCGCCGCGGATGCTGCGCATCACGCTCTCCGGGGCGCCGACCAGGTCCTCGCCCTCGAAGAGGATGCTGCCGTTGGTCACTCTGCCGTTGCCGGGCAGCAGCCCGATGACGGCCATCGCGGTCGTGGACTTGCCCGAGCCGGACTCGCCGACGATCGCGAGCGTCTCGCCCGCCGCCAGGTCGAGGTCGACGCCTTCGACGGCGTGGACGGTGCCGTCGACGGTTCGGAACTCCACGGCGACGTCGCGGACTTGCAACAGGGGGGTGCCGGCGGCGACGCGCTCGGAGGATCGGGGCATGGGTCCATCCTGCCTGGCACGGGCGCCGGGCGCATCCGCCGGGCTCGTGCCTTTACTCAGTCGTAACCGCGCCTGCCCGGGGCTCGGGACACGGCGTTACCGTTGAGCATGGCGATGGCCTCGATCGATCTGAACGCCGACCTCGGCGAGACGGTCGCGGGCGTGCCCACGGCCGACGACGAGGCGATGTTCGCGGTGATCTCGAGCGCGAGCATCGCCTGCGGCGGGCACGCGGGGGATGCCGCCTCGCTCCGCACCGCCGTGGACCGGGCGGCGCGCTTCGGTGTCGCGGTGGGGGCGCATCCGTCGTATCCCGATCCCGCGAACTTCGGGCGCGTGCCTATGGCCATGGCGTCAGCGGAGCTCACCGCGACCGTCACCGCGCAGCTGCACGCGCTCGCCGATGCCGGCGCCGACGTGCGCTACGTCAAGCCGCACGGCGCGCTGTACCACGCGGTCACCGCCGACGCCGATCAGGCGGACGCGGTCGTCGCCGCGATCGCGGCCCTCGCCGAGCGGCTCGGTCGCCCGCTGCCCGTGCTCGGCATGCGCGGCGAGATCGAGCGTGCCGCGCGCGCCGCCGGTCTGCCCTTCGTGCTCGAGGCCTTCCTCGACCGCGGGTACCTTGCCGATGGCTCGCTCGTTCCGCGCGGCGCCACCGGCGCCCTGCTGCACGACCCCGCGCAGGTCGCCGATCGCGCGCTCCGCCTCGCCCGCGAGGGTGTGGTGGAGGCGGCCGACGGCACCCCGGTGCGCGTGGACGCGGCATCCCTCTGCGTCCACGGCGACTCGCCCGACGCGGTCGCGATGGCCCGGGCCGTGCGCGCCGCGCTCGACGCGGACGGCATCGAGGTGCGCGCGCCATGGTGAGCGAGGGTGACACCCCGCGCATCCTGCCGATGGGCGAGCGAGCTCTGCTGCTCGAGGTCGACTCGCTCGAGGCCGCCGTCGCGCTGCACCGCCGGCTCGACACCGGCCGCATTCCCGGGGTGCTCGACCTCGTCCCGGCTGCGCGCACCGTGCTCGTGCGCGTCGACCCGGCTCGGCTGACCCTCGCGGCGGCGCGGGCCTGGATCGCCGCGGCGACGACGGATGCCGCATCCGCCCCCTCCGCGACGCCGGCGGTCGTCGAGCTCGAGGTCGCCTACGACGGGGCCGACCTCGACGAGACCGCCGCGCTGCTCGGGGTCGGCGCCGACGAGCTCGTGCGCCGGCACACCGCGGCGGAGTGGACGGTCGCGTTCACCGGCTTCGCGCCGGGGTTCGGGTACCTCGTGAGCGCGGACTGGCCCTTCGACGTGCCGCGGCTGCCGAGCCCGCGCACGCGCGTCCCGCGCGGCGCCGTGGGTCTTGCGGGTGAGTTCACCGGCGCGTATCCGCGCGAGACCCCGGGCGGGTGGCGCCTGATCGGCACGACCGCAGCGGCGCTGTTCGATCCGGATGCGGCATCCCCTGCCCTGCTCGCCCCCGGCACGCGCGTGCAATTCCGCGCCGTCGCCTCGTCCCGAGATCACCCGCTGCTCGCGACATCACCCCGCGCACAGGTGCGCAGGGGGTGGACTCGCGAGCAGGGGGTGATCTCGCGCAGAAGCAAACGCCAGAACCCGGCGACCTGCGCGTGCTCGAGCCCGGGCTGCTCGCGACGATCCAGGACCTCGGGCGGCCCGGCGCCGCCGCGCTCGGCGTCGCGCCGTCGGGCGCACTCGACCGCGGCTCGGCGCGCACGGCGAACCGGCTCGTCGGCAACCCCGAAGGCGCGGCCGTGGTGGAGGTCACGATGGGTGGATTCCGCGCGGTCGCGCGGCGCGACCTGTGGTTCGCGGTCACCGGTGCGTGGGGTCCGATCCGGCTCGCGGGTCACGAGGTCGATCCGTACGAGGCCCACGCGTGGCCCGCGGGAGCAGAGCTGCACCTCGACTGGTTCGCGCACGGCGCACGCGCCTGCCTCGCGGTGCGCGGCGGGTTCGAGGCGCCGCGGGTGCTGGGGTCGCGCGCGACCGACGTGCTCGCCGGACTCGGCCCGGCGCGGCTGGCCCGAGGCGATGAGCTCGCGGTCGCGCACGACGACCACGACCCGATCCCGGTCGCCGACCTGGCGCCGTGGGGAGCGCCGCACGACGACGAGCTCGAGATCGAACTCGGCCCCGGCCCGCGCGCCGACTGGTTCGCGGCATCCGCTCACCGGGCCCTGTTCGAGGCGGTCTGGACGGTCACGAACGACACGGACCGGGTCGGGATGCGCCTGGACGGCCCGCAGTTGGAACGTGTGCGCGACGACGAGCTGCCGAGCGAGGGCATGGTGCCCGGCGCGCTGCAGGTGCCGCCGAGCGGGCGGCCGACGATCCTGCTCGCCGACGGTCCGGTCACGGGCGGCTACCCGGTGATCGCGGTGGCGACGGATGCCGCGCTCGACCTGCTCGCGCAGGCCAGGCCCGGAACCCGCATCCGGTTTCGCCACGCGAGCCGGATAGCAGAGCCGGATAGCAGTGCAACGCCGTGCACGGCGTGGATCGTACGGGCTACCAGTGCGAGAGCGACTCGGTCGCGACCGCGCGCTCCTCGTCGGGGAGCGCCAGCGCCACCGCCTCCGCCACAGTCAGCTGTGCACCCTCGAGCTCGCCCGCAGCCACGCCCTCGGGGTCGATCTTGCGGACCGCGTCGAGCGAGATCGAGTGGACCGTGAACGCCTCGACGTCGAACACGCCGATCCGACGGCGGATCGCCGCGGCCGCGGCCGACAGCGCGCCGGCGCGACGCGCCTCACCGTGGGCGGCGGCGACCGCGCACATTCCCTCCAGCCCGAATGCGATGCCCCCCTCGTGGTGCAGCGTCACCGAGTCCAGCAGAGTGCGCCGGAACACGATCTCGGCCTCGTCGACCTTGCCGCCGACCAGCAGCAGACGACCGATCTGATTGCCCGCCGTCGAACGCGTGAAGAGGTCGCCGCCGGCGTCGGCCAGCTCGCTGGCCCGCTCGAAATGCGCGAGCGCGTCATCGCGCGCGCCACGCAGCCACGACACACGGCCGAGAGAGACGCGGGTGATCGCCTCGCCCCAGCCGTTGCCGAGCCGGTGCAGCCGTTCCACCGCATCTTCCAGTTCGCGCGTGGCGGTGGCGATGTCGGGGTCCGGCAGCTGCACGCGCGCGGTCGCCCGCGCGGCCAGCGCCATGGCCGCGGCATCCTCGTCCCCGCTCTCGGTGAACAGCCGCACGCACTCGCCGAGGCCCGCGACGACCTCTAGGGAGGGGCGCTGCCACATCTCGCCCCACAGCGCGAAGAACCACGCGATCGCACGCGAGTGCGGGCGGATCGGCTGGTCCTTGCCGAGCAGCTCGAGCATCCACACCCGAACGCCGCCGAAGAGCCCCAGCGTCCACCAATAGATGAGCAGACCCCAGGCGAAGTCGGCGGCGTCGTCGAGGCGATCGGTGTAGACGAGGTGGCGGACCGCGGCCCGGAGGTTCGCGAGCTCGAGGCGGAGCGCGGCGAGCATCGATGCCTGGCTCCGCCCGCGCAGCTCGCCGGCGTCGCGCCGTACGAGCGCCGTGTAGTAGTCGGCGTGCGCGGCGCGCATGAGATCGGCCTCGCCCCGCTCCTTGAGGCGCCCGAGCGCGTACTCGCGCACGATCGCCAGAAGCGACAGCACCGAGCGGCCACCGACCTCGGTCTGCTTCACCAGCGAGCCGTCGATGAGCGCCGTGATCCCGTCGATCGCGCGCCCGTCCCACGACCGCCCGGCCCCGATGGCTTCCACCGCCTCGAGCGAGAACCGCTCGGCGAACACGCCGAGGTCCTCGAGCAGATCGCGGTCCTGCGGTGACAGCAGGCCGACGCTCCAATCGAGCGTCGCGCGCATCGTGCGGTGCCGGTCGGGGAGATCCCGCACGGCGGCGGTGAGCAGTGGCAGGCTGCGCTTGAGCCGCTCCGCGATGTCGGCCGGCGTGAGCATCCGCAGCTTCGCGGCCGCAAGTTCGACGGCCAGGGGAAGCCCTTCGAGGCGGCGGCAGATGTCCATGACCGCGCCGGCGTTCTCTTGCGTGAGCTCGAACGAGGGCTTGGCCGCCTTGGCCCGGTCGACGAACAGGGTCACTGCGGCGGACTGCTGAGCGCGCTCCAGCGTTCCGGGGGCGCCGTGCGCCGGCGTCGTCAGCGCAGGCACGTCGTAGACCTGCTCGCCCCTGATTCGCAGCACGATGCGGCTGGTCACCAGGAAGCTCGCAGTCGGTGCGACCGTGTAGAGCCGGACGAGCACCGGTGCGACGTCGACGATCTGCTCGAAGTTGTCGAGCACGAGCAGCACGTGACGGCCGGCGAGGGCGTGCGAGATGCGCTCCTCGAGCGCCGCTTCGCCGTTGTCGCGGATGCCGAGGGCGTAGGCGATCGTGGGGAGCAGCAGCGCGGGTTCGAGCACGTTCTCCAGGCCGACGAAGTAGGTGCCGTCGGGGAACACGTCGCGTGCCGCGATCGCGACCTCGATCGCGAGGCGGCTCTTGCCGATCCCGCCCGGGCCGATCAGGCTGACCACCCGGTCGTTGCCGCGGGCGAGCAGCTGAAGCACGTCGGCGATCTCGCGCTCGCGGCCGATCGTGGTCGTGTACGGGACCGGCACCCGCGCGACGAGTGGGGATTCGTCGGGCACCTCGGCGTACGAGCGCGACTCCTCGAAGCGCTCGGCCAGCAGGGTGGCGAGGTCGGCCGCCACCTGGTTCTCCAGTTCGTCGGCGGTCTCGAACGGAAGGTACGCGGCGGTGTCGTCGGTCTGGATCCGCGCGATGAGCTCTTTGAGGCGATCCTCGCGGGTGGTGCTCCTCTTGATGTAGATGAGCTTCGGCATGGATCGCGGGGCGAGGTCGTACTCGTCCTCGAGCCCCGAGATCTGCTCCTCTGGTGCGACCCATCCATAGCTGTCGCCGTAGATCCCGACGAACACATCGCTCTGCGCGAGGTAGGACCGGTAGAGCTCGCGGGGCGCGTGCGGTCTCGCGCCGAGCTCGAACATGACCGGAGCCAGCTGCAGCTGCTCGATCGCCGAGCGCACCGCGCGGCGTTCGTCGGCCAGCTCCCGGAGCGTCGAGCTGACGAAGACCCGGATCCGCTGATCGGGCGTCCGGATGCTGGTGTGGGTCCGCGCGGTCACCATTGCCGGAGTTCCTCCTGCACGGTGCCGAGATCCGGCTCCGGGAGCGCGAGCCGGACGGCCTCGGGAACACTCAGCTCCTCACCCTCGGCTTCGCCCGCGGCCACCGCGTCGGGTTCGCGCTCGCGGAGTGCCTCGAGGTATTGGGTGTGCACGCCGAAGGATTCGATGTCGAAGACGCCGATCCGCCTGCGGATGATCGCGGCGGCGGCGGCGAGCGCTCCGGCGCGCCTCGGTTGACCGCGGGCGGCCGCGACGGCGCACAGCCCTTCCAGGCCGTACGCCACGCCCTCGGCGTAGTGAAGCTGCACGGACCGGACGAGGTTGCGGATGCACTCGCTCTCGGACTCGTCGATGTCGCCGGCCATGAACTTCATCCGCGCACGCAGCACTCCGGCGATCACGCTCGTGAACAGATCGCCGCCGGCGTCGGCGATCTCGATCGACCGGCTGAACCGCTCGAACGCCTCGTCGCCCCCGCCGAGCACCCATGCCATTCGCCCGAGGGCGACCTCCGCGAGCGCCTCCCCCCAACCGTTGCCCACAGCGTGAAGACGCCCGATGGCCTCCGTCAGTTCGGATTGCGCGGCCCTCACGTCGACGTCGGGAAACTGCAGGCGCGCCGTGCCCCGCGCGGCCAGGGCCATGGCCGCCGCATCCTCGTCTCCGCTTGCCGTGAACAGCTCGACGCACTCGCCGAGGCCCGCCACCATCTGCGCGCTCGGTCGCTGCCACATCTCACCCCAGAGCGAGAAGAACCGCCCGATCGCCCTGGTCCTGTCCGAGAGCGGTCCGGGCTTGTCCAGCAGTTCCAGCATCCACAGCCGCACCTCGGCGAAGTAGCCGGAGATCCACCAGTACGGCAGAAGGCTCCACGCGAAGTCTCCGGCTTCATCCAGACGGTCGGTGAAGACGAGATGACGCGCCGCGGCGCGAAGGTTGGGCAGTTCGAGGCTGAGCCTGCTGACCGCCTCCGCCTGTCCATGCCCACGCAGTGCCGGCGCCACCGACAGCACGAGCGCGAGATAGTGATCGGCGTGCGCGCGGCGCACAGCGGCGACGTCTCCGCGCTGCTTCAGCTCGTCGAGCGCGTATTCGCGCACGATCGCCAGCAGCGCGAAAACCGATCGCCCGCGCACCTCGCTCTGCCTGACCAGCGAAGCATCCACGAGGCCAGTGAGGGCTTCGAGGCTGTCTGGGCCCCAGGATCTGTCCGCACCGATCGCCTCAACGGCGTCGAGCGTGAACCGGGTGACGAACACGCCGAGGTCGTACAGCAGTCGGCGCTGCTCGTCGGGAAGGAGGCTCACGCTCCAGTCGATCGTCGCGCGCATGGTCCGGTGCCGCTCGGGCAGGTCCCGTGCGGCGGCGGTCAGCAGGGGGAGGCTGCTGCCCAGTCGCTGTGCGATTCCCGATGGGCTGAGGATGCGCACCTTCGCCGCCGCGAGCTCGATGGCCAGCGGGAGTCCCTCCAGGCGCCGACAGATGTCGGCGATGTCGGCGGCGTTGTCCTCCGTGACGACGAATCCGGGTTTGGCCGCCTCGGCGCGATCGATGAACAGGGCGCATGCCGAGGAGCGGCGGGTGCGCTCGGGCGAGGCCGGCAGCGAGGCATCGGGTGTGGACAGCGAGTCCACTTCGTAGACCTGCTCGCCGCGGATGCGCAGCACCACGCGACTGGTCACGAGGAAGACCGCGCCGGGGGCGACGTCGTAGAGCCGGACGACGAGCGGTGCCGCCTCGACGATCTGCTCGAAGTTGTCCAGGACGATCAGAACCTTCTGCCCCTCGAGCGCGCGCGAGATGCGCTCTTCGAGGCCCGCTTCGCCGTTGTCGCGGATGCCGAGCGCGTGCGCGATCGTCGGCAGCAGCATTCCGGGCTCCAGCACCGCCTCCAGCGGCACGAAATACGTGCCGTCGGGGAACAGATCCTCTGTCGCGAGCGCCACCTCGATCGCGAGCCGGCTCTTGCCGATCCCGCCGGGGCCGATCAGGCTCACGACCCGGTCCGTTCCACGGGCGAGGATGTCGCGCAGGAGCGCGAGGTCGCCTTCGCGGCCGATCGTGCTGGTGTAGGGGACGGGCAGTCGCGCAGCGACGGCGCTCCGATCCTCGATCGGCACGGACCCCGCAGCGTCACGAGTCTCGTCGAAGCGCTCCGCGAGAAGGCTCGCGAGATCGCCGGCGACCCGCTGGCCGAGTTCGTCGGCATCCTCGAACGGCAGGTACGCGGCGGTGTCATCGGTCCGGATGCGCGCGATGAGTTCGTCGAGGCGAGCTTCACGGTGCTCGCTCTTCTTGATGTAGATGAGCTTGGGCATATCGGGCGGCGCGAGGTTGTACTCGTCCTCCAAGCCCGAGATCTGCTCGCCGGGCGCGACCCACCCGTAACTGTCGGCGTAGATGCCCACGAACACGTCGCTCTGCGCGAGGTAGGCGCGGTACAGCTCGCGTGGCGGGTGCGGGCGCGCGCCGAGCTCGAACATGACCGGGGCGAGGCGCAGGCGCTCGATGGCGGCGCGCACGGCCGCCCGCTCCGCGGCGAGTTCGTGCAGCGTCGAACTGACGAACACCCGCAGGCGCTGGTCGGGAGTGCGGATCACCGACTCTCGTCCCCCCGTCATGACCACAGCGCGCTCACCACCTCTCGAGCGCGTGCTTGACCGTCGCATCGGCGTCGGGGAGGGCCAGTGCGATGGCCTCGGCGACGCTCATCTCGGCGCCGGCGCGCTCCCCGGCGACGACCTGGTCGGGATTGCTCTCGCGGAGTGCCTGCAGCGGTGCTTCGTACACCGCCACACCCGCGACGTCGAAGATGCCCGTGGTCTGGCGTATCGTCGCCGCGACGACGGTGAGCGCGCCGGCCCGCCACCCGTCCCCTCGGGACGCCGCCAACGCGCACATGCCTTCGAGCGCATACGCCACGCCCTCGTCGAAATGCAGACGCGCACACCCGGCGAGTACGAGTGCCCACTCCTGCTCGGCGGCTTCCACGTCGCCCAGCATGAACGCCATCCGCGCGCGGTTGTTGCCCGACACGACGCGCATGAACAGATCCTGGTTCGCCTCGGCGACGGCGGCCGCGCGATCGAAGTGAGCGATGGAGTCCGCGAATCGCGCCGCCCATCAGCGCGAGCAGGCCGAGGCCCACTTCGCTCATCGACTCGGCCCACCCGTTGCCGAGTTCGTGCAGCTTCGCCACGGCTTCGTTCAACTCGGCTTCGGCTGTGGCGGCATCCAGCCCGGGAAAGCGCAGGCGCGTCGACGCCTTCGCGGCCAGCGCCATGGCCGCGGCATCCTCGTCGCCGCTCTCGGTGAAGAGGCGTTCGGATTCGCCCAGTCCGTCGACGACCTCGCCGGAGGGCCGCTGCCACATCTCGCCCCATACGGTGAAGAACAGGGCGGCGGCGCGGGTGTGCGCCGAGATCGGCTGATCCTTCTCGAGGAGCTCGAGCATCCACAGCCGCACTTCGCTGAAGAATCCTGAGATCCACCAGTAGACCAGCAGGGTCCAGGCGAAGTCGCCGGCTTCGTCGAGCCTGTCGGTGTAGACCAGGTGCCGCGCGGCAGCGCGGAGGTTCGGCAGCTCCAGCCCGAGCTGCGCGACGGCGTCGGGCTGCCCGGGTCCGCGCAGTTCGGGGGCGAGCAGATGCACCAGGCCGAGGTAGTAGTCGGCGTGCGCGACGCGCACGAGATCGGCCTCGCCGCGCTGCTTGAGTCGCCCGATCGCGTAGCCGCGCATGATGGCCAGGAGCGAGAACGTCGACCGCCCGTCGAGCTCCTCCTGCCGGACGAGCGACGCATCCACCAGGTCCGACATGCCGTCCAGCGCCGATCCGTCCCACACGCGTCCGCGACCGATCGCCTCGACGGCGTCGAGGGTGAAGCGCGTCGCGAACACGCCGAGATCCTCGAGCATCGCGCGTCGCTCGTCGGGGAGCAGGCCGACGCTCCACTCGATCGTCGCCTGCATCGTCCGATGCCGGTCGGGAAGGTCGCGCACCGACGCGGTCAGCAGCGGAAGGATGTTCTCGAGGCGCTGAGCGATGCTCTGCGGGGTGAGCAGGCGCACTTTCGCGGCGGCCAGCTCGATCGCCAGCGGCAGGCCGTCGAGCCGTCGGCAGATGTCCGCGACGGCGTCCGCGTTCTCGGCGGTGAGGCTGAACTCCGGCTTGGCCGCCTGGGCGCGATCGACGAACAGCTGGACGGCGGTGAACCGCCGCGCGCGCTCCACGCTGACGGGCCCGGCGCCGTCGGGTGTCCGCAGCGTCCCGACCTCGTAGACCTGCTCGCCGCGGATGCGCAGCACGACCCGGCTCGTCACCAGGAAGCTCGCCAGGGGCGCCACGGTGTACAGCCGCACGAGCTGGGGGGCGGCATCCACGATCTGCTCGAAGTTGTCGAGCACGATCAAGACCTTCCGGCCTTCGAGCGCGCGGGCGATGCGATCCTCGAGTCCGGCTTCGCCGTTGTCGCGGATGCCGAGGGTGTACGCGATCGTCGGCAGCAGCAGGCCGTGCTCGAGCACTCCCTCGAGCAGCACGAAGTACGTCCCGTCGGGGAAGAGGTCCTCCGTGGCGTGCGCCACCTCGATCGCGAGGCGGCTCTTGCCGATTCCGCCCGGCCCGATGAGGCTCACGACGCGGTTGTCTCCGCGTTCGAGCAGCTGCCGCACCTGCGCGAGATCGTGCTCGCGGCCGATCGTGGTCGTGTACGGCGCCGGAACCCGGGCGACAAGTGACGCGGCGCCCTCGCCGTCGGAGGCATCGCCGGCGCGCGACTGGTCGAAGCGCTCGGCCAGCAGGGTGGCGAGATCGCCGGCCACCCGCTCCTGGAGATCGGAGGCCGACTCGAACGGAAGATACGCGGCGGTGTCATCGCTCTGGATGCGCGCGATCATCTCCTTCAGCCGTTCTTCGCGCTGGGCGCTCTTCTTGATGTAGATGAGCTTGGGCATCTCGCGCGGGGCGAGGTTGTACTCGTCCTCCAAGCCCGAGATCTGCTCGCCGGGCGCGACCCACCCGTAGCTGTCGGCGTAGATGCCGACGAACACGTCGCTCTGCGCGAGGTAGGAGCGGTATACCTCGCGGGGCGGGTGCGGCCGCGCGCCGAGCTCGAACATGACGGGCGCGAGGCGCATGCGCTCGATGGCAGCGCGCACGGCCGCCCGCTCGTCTGCGAGTTCGCGCAGGGTCGAACTCACGAAAACCCTGATCCGCTGGTCGGGCGTGCGAATCAAGGGCTGTCGCCCCCCAGTCATGAACACATCATGGCGAATGCGGCGGTTCTGCGCACTACCTGCGCGGCGCACTACCTACTCGATGATTCCCCCGGGCATGTCGTCGTCGTGCGTGAGATCGCCCCCGAGCGCGAACTCCGTCGCCTCCCGCACGGTCATGGCGCTGCCGCGGGCTCGACCCGCCTCGAAGATCGGCGCGGCCGCGGACTGGAGGACCGACGCGACGAACGGCTGATAGGTCTCGATCGTCGGCTGGCCCTGCGTGCCGGTGAGCTGACGCACCGCCGCGGCGGCGCCCGCGAGCACGCCGGCCCGCTCCGGGTCGCCGTGCAGGACCGCGATCGCGATCAGGCCGTCGAACGCGTACCCCGCACCGTCGGCATTGCCCAGACGCGTCGCGAGACGCAGAAACCGCTCGAACATCTCGGGGTGGGGCTCTCCCAGCGCGATCCCCGCCCAGGCGCGGTTCTGGATCGCGAGGGTCGTCGCGAACATGTCACCCGATCGCTCCGCCTGCGCGAGAGCCTCGTCGAAGAGCGCGACCGCGCCCGGAATGTCGCGCCGCACCATGAGCACCCGTCCGATCGCCACCTTCGACAGCGACTCGACGGACGGCGCCTGTCCCTCGACCAGGGCGAGCGCACCGCGCGCGGACTCCTCGGCGCGGTCGAGGAGCGGGGGCATCGCGGCGAGGTAGGCCAGTGCCAGCGACCCCAGCGCGATCGCCTCGCTCATGCGGTCGTCGACAGAACGGAACAGGCGGACGCTCTCCTCGAAGGGGCCGGGTCCGACCCCGCCGCGCTCCTGCCAGAGGCTCACCCACGACGAGAAGCCGAGGGCGATCGCACGCGTGCGGTCGGAGACCTCGATTCCCGTGGCGAGGATCACATCCATCCACCGGCGCGCGTCCGGCATGAGTCCGCGGATCCACCAATACAGGAAGAGATCCCACACGACCTTCGAGAGGGTGTCGACCTCGCCCATCTCGAGCAGGTAGCGCCCGGCGGCCCGCAGATTCTCGCGCTCCGCCGCCAGCCGGGTGATCGCCGCCAGCTGCGTGCGGCCCTGCAGCAGCGGCGCGGTCTCCTCGGCGAGCCCGATGTAGAAGGCGGCATGGAGTCTGCGCACCTCACCCGCCCTGCCGCTGCGCTCCAGCTCGGCGAGAGCGAACTCCCGCACCGTCGCGAGCATGCCGAACATCGGCCGCGCTCGGCTGTCCAGAGAGCGAACGAGGCTGTTGTCGATCAGATCCGACAGTGCGGTGAGGGTGTCGCCCGTTCCCGTCGCATCGGCACCGATCGCCTCCACCGCGTCCAGGCTGAAGTCGCCGGCGAAGACGCCGAGCCGCATCAGCAGCTCGCGGGCCTGCGCATCCAGAAGCCCGACGCTCCACTCGATCGTCGCCGCGATCGTGCGCTGGCGGTCGGGCAGGTCGCGCGACGAGGCGACCAGCACAGGAAGCCGCTGGTCGAGCCGGTCCAGCAGCATGTTCGGCGTGAGCACGCGGATGCGGGCGGCGGCCAGTTCGAGGGCGAGGGGAACGCCTTCCAGCGTCGCGCAGATGCGCACCACCGCGTCGACGTTCTCTTCCGTCACCTCGAACAGCGGGGATGCCGCTCGAGCGCGGTCCCGGAACAGCCGCACGGCCGGGGATTCCAGCGCGACGTCGACGCGCACGGCGGGCGACGGATCGGGCAGCGCGAGCGGCTGCACGTCGAAGACGCGCTCGCCGCGGAGTCTGAGCAGTGCGCGGCTCGTCACGAGGAAGGTCGTCTTCGGCAGCTCGGTGAACAGCTGAACGAGGAGGGGAGCGGCATCCAGGATCTGCTCGAAGTTGTCGAGCACCAGCAGCATCCGCCGGTCTCCGACCGCTCGCGCGAGATCGGCGACCGCGTCTCGGGATCCTGAATCCCGCACCCCGAGGGCGTCCGCGATCGCCGCAGCGACCCGGGTCGGGATCCGTGACGTGCTCGAGCAGCACGAACGACACTTCCTCATCGCCCCGATCCGCGATCCGGTGGGCGATTTCGATGGCGAGGCGGCTCTTGCCGATCCCACCGGGCCCGACCAGGCTCACCAGGCGCACATCCTCGCGATCCAGGAGCGCGAGCACCTCGGCGACCTCGGTCTGCCGCCCGATCGTCTCGGTGTACGGGACGGGCACGCCTCGAGCAGCCGGGACGGATGCGGCGACCGTCCCGCGCGCGCCGTCGAAGCGCTCGGCCAGCAGAGTCGCCATGTCGGCGGCCACCCGCTCGGCGAGCTGCTCGGGTGTCGAGAACGAGACGTACGAGACCGTGTCATCCGCTTTGATGCGCTGGACCAGGGCCGCGAGCTTCGGCTCGCGATCGGCGGCGTCCTTCAGATAGATGAGCTTGGGCATGTCGTCCGGTGCGAGGTTGTACTCGTCCTCCAGGCCGGACACCTCCTCACCGGGCGCGACCCAGCCGTAGCTGTCGGCATAGATGCCGACGAACACGTCGCTCTGGGCGAGGTAGGAGCGATAGAGATCGCGGGGCGGGTGGGGCCTCGCGCCGAGCTCGAACATCACCGGCGCCAGGTTCATGGCCTCGATCGCGGCGCGGACGGCACTGCGCTCTGCAGCGAGTTCGCGCAGGGTAGAACTCACGAACACCCGGATCCGCTGGTCGGGCGTGCGGATCACGGGGTCTCGCACCCCAGTCATGAACACATCATGGCCCGATGGATCTGCGCTCGCACCCCCCTCGGCGCCTCAGCCTCCGAGCGCCGTCGCGCGCGCGTTCGCCGGCTCGCCGAGCGCGTAGTCGGCGACGTCGGCCGCCGAGTAGTCGTGGCCGCGCTCGATGGCTTTCGCGAGCGTGCTCCGCGACGCCTCGTCCTCTGCCGCCCGCTCGAGGTACCCCGAGTGGTAGACGAATGCCGGGTAGTCGAACATGGTCACCCGCTGGCGGATCGTCTCGGCGGCTCCTGCGAGTACTCCCGCGCGGTCGAGGTCTCCGCCGAGAGCGGCGATCGCACTCAAACCCTCGATCGCATAAGCCACACCTTCGTCGTGGTCGAGCCCGATCGACAGACGCAGCGAGTCGCGGAACGTCGCGGCGGCGGCATCCGTCTGCCCGGCGAACAGCTGCATGCGCCCGATGTGGTGCATCGCGATCGACTCGGTGAAGCCGTCGCCGCCGGCGGTCGCCGCGGCCAGGGACTGGTCGAACAGGCTCACCGCCTGCTCGAGCTGCCCCATCGCCAGCGACACGCGTCCGAGCGCGACGAGCGAGAGGGCCTCGCCCCAGCGATGGCCTCCCGCCCGGAACGCCGCGACGCTCCTGGTCAGCTCTTCGACCGCGGCGCGCACGTCGCCGTCGGGTCGACCGACCCGCGACAGGCCCGATGCCGCCTCCGACATCGCGACTCCGAGGGGGTCCTCGGACTCCGCGAACAGACGCTGGACCTCTTCGAAGCGCGCGACCGCATCGGCGCCCGAGGTGTCCCACATCTCGGCCCACACGATGAAGAACCGGGCGACCGCCCGCGCGTGGACCGAGGCGTCCGGCGCGCGGTCGAGAAGCTCCGTCATCCAGACGCGCAGCTCGGCGAAGTATCCGCGCAGCCACCAGTACAAGTACAGGGGGAACGCGAGTTCGGTCGCCGTCTCGGCGTCGCGCACCGCGACGAGGTGGCGGATCGCCGCGCGCAGATTGGCCCGTTCGAGGGTGAGGCGCCGGGCCGCGTCCCGCTGACCGGGCCCGGTCAGACCGGGCGCGATTCGGCGGATCAGCCCGGCGTAGAACGCGGCGTGCGCGTCGCGGACCGTATCGAGCTCACCGCGCGCGGTGAGCTGTTCGAGCCCGTACTCACGCACGGTCGCCAGCAGCGAGAACACCGGTTCGCCGTCGACGTCCTCCTGCCGAACGAGCGAGCTGTCGATGAGCTCGCCGAGCCGGTCGATCGCGTGGCCGTCCCACGAGCGGCCCCGCCCCAGCGCTTCGACCGCCTCGAGTGTGAAGCCCGCCGCGAAGACGCCGAGGTCGAACAGCAGGTCGCGGACCCGCGCGTCCAGCAGCTCGGTCGACCACTCGATCGTCGAGCGGAGCGTGCGCTGCCGGGTCGGCAGATCCCGTGACGACTCCACCAGGGCCATGAGCGATCCGCCCAGCCGCTGGAGGATGCCGGCAGGGGGCAGTACGCGGATGCAGGCTGCCGCGAGCTCGATCGCCAGAGGCAGCCCCTCCAAGATGCGGCAGATCCCGACCACGGCGGGCAGGTTCGCCTCGGTCAGCTCGAAGTCCGGCCGCATGGCTCTCGCGCGCTCGACGAACAGCCGCACGGCGGGGGAGTCTGCCGCCCGCGTCAGGGAGTCGGGGGAGGTCGGGTCGGAGCTCAGGAGGGGCGGCACCTCGAAGACCCGCTCGCCGCGGATGCGCAGCACCACCCGGCTGGTCACCAGGAACGTGACGGTCGGTGCGAGGGAGTACAGACGCACGAGGGTGGGCGCCGCCTCGACGAGCTGCTCGAAGTTGTCGAGGACGATCAGCATGCGCCGACCGTCCAGAGCCACCGCCAGGCGCTCCTCGAGCGACTGCTCGCCCGTGTCGCGGATGCCGAGGCCGTACGCGATGCTCGGAATCAGCAGCGCGGGCTCGGTCACGTTCTCGAGCGCGATGAAGGCTGCGCCATCGGGAAAGCCTGCGGTCGTGGCCGACGCGATCTCGATCGCCAGTCGACTCTTGCCGACCCCTCCAGGGCCCAGCAGGGTGACCAGCCGCGTCGCGTCGTCCTCGAGCAGGGTCGACACCGCCGCGAGCTCGCTCTCGCGGCCGATGAGCCGCGTGTAGGCCGAAGGCACCTGCGGCGCGATGACCTCGGACGTGTGCGCGGCCGGCGCCCGAGACGCGTCGAACCGCTCGGCGAGGAGCGTGGCCAGATCGGCCTCGACGAGATCGGCGAGATCGTCGACCGAGGAGTACGACTTGTACGACGCGGTGTCATCGGTGCGGATACGCCCGATCAGCTCGACGAGCCGCTCATCGCGGTCGGCGTTCTCGCGCACGTAGATGAGCTTCGGCATCGCGCGCGGTGCGAGCCGATACTCGTCCTCGAGGCCGGAGATGTCCTCGCCCGGAGCGATCCAGCCGTAGCGTTCGGCGTAGATGCCGATGAAGACATCGCTCTGCTCGAGGTACGCACGATACAGATCCCGCGGCGGGTGCGGCCGCGCGCCCAGCTCGAACATCACCGGCGCCAGGCGCAGCCGCTCGATCGCTCCCCGCACCGCCCGGCGCTCCTCCTCAAGCTCGCGCAGGGTCGACGAGACGAAGATGCGCAGCCGCTGATCGGGTGTGCGGATCGGCGACGTGCGCGCGCGGAAAGGGTCCCCCATCCGCCCATTGTGGAGAATCAGCCGCGCGCCGTCCAGGGTCTTCCCGCGGCGCCGGAAGGCGATCGTGCGTGGTTATACCGCAGGATCGCAA